>NZ_CP069250.1:0-4161985 GCF_051027695.1 Pseudomonas sp. JZ134
TTGCAGGCGAAAGCTCGACGAACGGAACGGCTCCACAGACTGTAAGTGGCAATGGTCAACCCATCCATGTCCGTACGGATGTCATGGATGTCACGATTGATCCCCGTGGTGGTGACATCGTCAAATTGGGGCTTGTCCAGTATCCACGTCGCCAGGATCATCCGGATGTACCCTTCACCCTGTTTGATAATGGCAACGAACGTTTGTATCTGGCGCAAAGTGGTTTAACTGGATCCAACGGTCCGGACGCACGTCAGACAGGCCGCCCTGTTTATCAGAGTGCACAGCAGAACTACGTATTGGCAGACGGTCAGGATCAACTGACTGTCGATCTGAACTTTGCTGAAAACGGCGTCAACTATGTCAAGCGCTTTACCTTCCATCGCGGCCTGAAGCTTGATTGCTCGGATACCGAAAAGGCACAGAAGAAAATTTCCTGCATCAACCCCAATGCCTATCAGGTGCAGGTCAGCTATGTCATCGACAACCAGAGCAGCCAGAACTGGAATGGTATTTTCTATGCACAGCTGAAGCGTGACTCCAGTGGTGATCCATCTTCCACAACAGCTACAGGGGTTTCGACTTACCTGGGCGCTGCTGTCGGAACGCCGGAGGAGCAATATCGCAAGGTGTCGATGAAAGATATCGACAAGCAGGCTCTGCAGGAAACGGCCAAGGGCGGTTGGGTCGCCTGGTTGCAGCATTACTTTGTGACGGCTTGGGTGCCCAACAAGGACGAGCAGCACCAGATCCAGGGTCGCAAGGACAGCCAGGGCAATTATCTGGTGGGCTTTACCGGTCCGCAGCTTAGCGTAGCACCGGGTACCCAGGCAGAAACATCGGCAACCCTTTATGCCGGTCCGAAGCTGCAGGAATATCTGAAGGAGTTGTCCCCAGGTCTTGAATTGACCGTCGACTATGGTTTCCTGTGGTTCATTGCCCAGCCGATCTTCTGGCTGCTGCAACATATCCACAGCATCCTCGGAAACTGGGGATGGTCGATCATCGTGTTGACTATCATCATCAAGGCTATTTTCTTCCCGCTTTCTGCAGCCAGCTACCGTTCCATGGCTCGCATGCGTGCAGTTTCTCCGCGTCTTCAGGCGTTGAAGGAACAGTATGGTGATGATCGCCAGAAGATGTCTCAGGCGATGATGGAGCTGTACCGCAAGGAGAAGATCAATCCGCTGGGTGGCTGCCTGCCGATCCTCGTACAGATGCCGGTATTCCTGGCCTTGTACTGGGTTCTGCTGGAGAGCGTGGAAATGCGCCAGTCTCCCTGGATGTTCTGGATCACTGACCTTTCGTCCAAGGATCCTTTCTTCATCCTGCCGATCCTTATGGGCGGTACCATGCTGGTTCAGCAAATGTTGAACCCCACGCCTCCGGACCCCATGCAGGCCAAGATGATGAAGATGATGCCCATTATCTTTACCTTCTTCTTCCTGTGGTTCCCGTCTGGCTTGGTGCTGTACTGGATCGTGAACAACTGCCTGTCGATCGCGCAGCAGTGGTATATCAATCGTCGGATCAATGGCACTGCCAAACCGGCCTGATAGCCTTACGCTTTACACAGCGCCCCTTTCGAGGGGCGTTGTGCATTCTGGAGAATGAAGAATGAATCCAATTCAAGACACCATTGCTGCTATCGCTACAGCCACAGGCCGAGGTGGGGTAGGTATCGTCAGGGTTTCCGGGCCTGCGGTAAGAACCATCGCAGAAACAATCTGTGGTGGCTCTTTAACACCTCGCCATGCTCATTATGGTCCCTTCAGGGATAGCGCTGGTCTTACCCTTGATGAGGGAATCGCCTTGTTCTTCCCAGGACCCCACTCTTTTACAGGCGAGGACGTTCTCGAGCTCCAAGGCCATGGCGGTCCTGTCGTTCTGGATTTACTGCTCAAGGCTGTCATTGCGGTAGGTGCGCGTTCAGCCCGTCCAGGAGAGTTCAGCGAACGTGCCTTTCTCAACGATAAGCTGGACCTTGCCCAGGCAGAAGCTATCGCCGACCTCATCGAGGCGAGTTCCGAGCAAGCTGCCCGTAATGCGCTACGTTCATTGCAAGGGGCATTCTCCAAGCGAGTAGAAAGCCTGACGGAACAACTGATCCAGTTGCGGATTTACGTGGAGGCAGCCATCGACTTTCCCGAAGAGGAAATCGACTTCCTGGCGGATGGCCATGTGCTGGGCCTGCTCAACGGTGTGCGCCAGGAACTGGCGCAGGTAGAAAAAGAAGCCGGTCGTGGCGCACTGTTACGCGATGGCATGACGGTGGTGATTGCTGGACGACCCAACGCAGGAAAGTCGAGTCTTCTCAACGCGCTGGCAGGCCATGAAGCTGCCATCGTGACGGACATTGCAGGCACGACCCGCGATGTCTTACGCGAGCACATCCATATCGACGGTATGCCATTACATGTCATCGACACGGCGGGATTACGGGACACTACCGATCGGGTTGAGCAGATCGGCGTACAGCGCGCCCTGAGTGCTATTGAGAGCGCCGACCGGATACTGCTGGTGGTAGATTCTACGGCGCCTGAGGCTCGGAATCCCGATGCACTTTGGCCAGAGTTTCTGTCACAGCGACCTGATCAAAACAAAGTAACAGTCATCCGAAACAAAGCTGATCTTTCGGGTGAACCTATCGCGCGTCAGGAAACCTCAGAAGGTATTCATACTTTAAGCCTTAGTGCAATGACGGGTGAGGGCATCGAGCATCTTCGAGAGCACCTCAAAGCCTGCGTTGGCTTTGAGCAGACTGCCGAAAGCAGTTTTAGCGCACGCCAACGTCATCTCGAAGCGTTACACACAGCCCGTCATTATCTGGAGCACGGGCATCAGCAACTCGTAGTGAATGGCTCTGGGGAGCTCTTGGCGGAAGACCTGAGAGTGGCGCAGCAGGCATTGGGCAAGATTACAGGAGCGTTCAGTTCCGATGATCTGCTGGGCAGGATCTTCTCCAGCTTTTGCATCGGCAAATAGCCGCGTTTCATCGATTCAGGAAGCCCCGCGGGATTACCCGCTGGGGCTTTTTTTTGCCTGTTGATAACCCTAGCTGAGGTCTGGGCAGAAGTCAGGGCTTAAGCTGTTCTGAAAAGGGGCTGTTGGTAACCTTCCTAATTATCCACAGCTACTCACGAGCTTTCGATAAGGAGAGTGACAGGTTCTCCTCTGACTTATCATTGGCCGTAATGCCCTGTGGGTAAAGGCAAGCGCATGTTATCCACAGAAAAGAGGCTCACCATACATAATCGCATTAACAAGCTTTTCTATATTTCTTCCTTATTATTTCTATTACCTGATGCCACCAAGTCTGCAGTTGATCATTTTTTGTTCAAAAGGACTTCATAGAGAGCAGAGGAGCCCTTATACTTCTGCGCCTTCCCTAATCCCCTAACCAAACAGGCACGAGGTGCGTGGTGGATTTCCCTTCCCGTTTTGACGTCATAGTGGTCGGCGGCGGCCATGCCGGCACCGAAGCTGCACTTGCTGCTGCACGCATGGGTGTCAAAACTTTATTGCTGACTCACAATGTTGAAACATTGGGGCAGATGAGCTGCAACCCGGCTATTGGTGGTATCGGCAAGAGCCATCTAGTCAAGGAGATCGATGCCTTGGGCGGTGCGATGGCTTCGGCTACCGACAAAGCAGGCATCCAGTTCCGGATACTCAATAGCCGTAAAGGCCCTGCGGTGCGTGCAACGCGCGCTCAAGCCGATCGCGTCCTCTACAAGGCTGCAATCCGCTATATGCTGGAAAATCAGCCCAACCTGTGGATATTTCAGCAGGCCTGTGATGACTTGATTGTTGAACAGGATCAGGTCAGAGGCGTCGTTACCCAAATGGGACTACGGTTCCTTGGGGATAACGTTGTGTTGACCACAGGCACCTTTCTGGGTGGGCTTATCCACATAGGCCTGCAGAATTACTCAGGCGGTCGGGCAGGGGATCCACCTGCCAATGCATTGTCCAAACGGCTTCGTGAGCAGCCACTGCGTGTATCGCGGTTGAAAACCGGTACACCTCCACGCATTGATGGTCGTACAGTGGATTTCTCTGTCATGACGGAGCAGCCTGGGGATAAACCTCTGCCCGTAATGTCATTCATGGGATCAGTGGATGAGCATCCTCAGCAGGTTAGCTGTTGGATAACTCATACCAACAGTCGGACCCATGACATCATCCGCAACAATCTTGATCGCTCGCCGATGTATTCAGGCGTTATCGAAGGGATCGGCCCACGCTACTGTCCATCGATCGAAGACAAGATCCACCGTTTCGCGGACAAGGACAGCCATCAGGTTTTCCTGGAGCCTGAGGGACTGACAACTCACGAGTTGTATCCCAACGGGATTTCCACATCCCTGCCCTTTGATGTTCAGCTGGAGTTGGTGCGGTCGATGCGGGGTATGGAAAATGCCCACATCCTGCGTCCCGGTTATGCCATCGAATATGACTTTTTCGACCCGCGTGATCTGAAATACAGCCTGGAAACCAAGGTCATTAGTGGACTCTTCTTTGCAGGTCAGATCAACGGAACGACAGGATACGAGGAAGCTGGCGCCCAGGGGCTACTGGCAGGTGCCAACGCAGCCTTGCGTGCACAGGGCAAGGACAGCTGGTGTCCACGTCGTGACGAAGCTTACTTGGGTGTATTGGTCGATGATTTGATCACGCTGGGTACGCAGGAACCGTATCGGATGTTTACCTCCCGTGCGGAGTATCGACTGATTCTGCGTGAAGACAATGCGGATCTGCGACTGACCGAACAAGGTCGGCAGCTCGGTCTGGTAGACGATGCTCGTTGGGAGGCGTTCTGCCTGAAGCGTGAGCGCATTACCCTTGAGGAGCAGCGCTTGAAGAGTACGTGGGTGCGTCCAGGGACTGTACAAGGTGATGCCATTGCTGAGCGCTTTGGTACACCGCTGACCCATGAGTACAATCTGCAAAGTCTTCTGAGCCGTCCGGAAATCGACTATGTCGGCTTGATGGAGGTAACCGGCGGTGTCATCGAAGACGCGCAGGTTGCCGAGCAGGTAGAGATCAAGACCAAATACGCAGGTTACATCGAGCGTCAGCAGGACGAGATCGAGCGGCTGCGCAGCAGTGAAAGCATTCGTCTGCCAACGGATCTGGATTACACCGCCATATCCGGTTTGTCGAAGGAAATTCAGCACAAGCTGAGCCAGGGCCGCCCGGAAACACTTGGGCAGGCTTCGCGGATTCCCGGTGTAACACCTGCAGCCATTTCCCTGTTGATGATTCACCTGAAAAAGCGTTCGGCCGGACGCCAGTTGGAGCAGATGGCTTGATGTTGGAAGGAATGATTCGTTACAGCGAGGAGCTTCGCTCAGGAGCTAAGTCTCTAGGTGTCGAGCTGTCTGATGAACAGGTTGAGAAATTGCTGGCCTACATGGGCCTGCTGCAAAAGTGGAATAAAGCCTATAACCTGACGGCAGTCCGTGATCCAGATGAAATGGTTTCACGTCACCTGCTTGATAGTTTGAGCGTTGTCCCCCATATCAGGGCTGGTCGATGGCTCGATGTGGGCAGCGGTGGGGGTATGCCGGGAGTCCCGCTAGCCATCCTGTTCCCGGAAAGCGCTTTTACCGTTCTGGACAGCAACGGTAAGAAAACACGCTTTCTTACACAGGCAAAAATTGAGCTCGGCTTGGATAACCTTCAGGTTATCCACAGCCGTGTAGAAGAATTTAAGCCTGACTATCGTTTCACCGGGATTGTGTCGCGAGCGTTCAGCTCGCTCGCTGATTTCACAAACTGGACACGACATCTGGGCGATTCATTGACACAATGGTTCGCCATGAAAGGATTGCATCCTGTGGATGAGCTTGCCGCGTTGCCAACGGATTTTAAGGTTGAAGCAGAACACGCCTTGCAGGTTCCAGGTTGCCAAGGGCAGCGGCATCTATTGATACTGCGCCGCATTGTTGAAGAGGGGTAAAGCGGCTCATGGCCAAGGTTTTTGCGATAGCCAACCAGAAAGGCGGGGTGGGGAAAACTACGACCTGCATCAATCTGGCTGCTTCGCTCGTTGCTACCCGACGTCGGGTACTGTTGATCGATCTCGATCCACAAGGCAACGCGACCATGGGAAGCGGTGTGGATAAGCACAATCTGGAACATTCGGTTCTGGATGTGCTGATCGGACAGTGTGATCTCATCGAAGCCATGCAGTTTTCCGAGCATGGTGGTTACCAGTTGCTACCGTCGAACCGTGATGTGACGGCTGCCGAAATTGAGCTTCTGGACATGAGCAAGCGCGAGAGCCGCTTGCGTGAAGCGCTGGCGCCCATACGGGAAAATTACGATTACGTACTGATTGACTGCCCGCCGTCATTGTCGATGCTGACCATCAACGGGCTGGTCGCTTCGGATGGGGTTATCATTCCCATGCAGTGCGAATATTTCGCACTTGAAGGGCTGACTGACCTGATCGGTAGCATCCAGCGCATCGGACAAGCTCTGAATCCAGGCCTGAAGATCGAAGGTGTGCTGCGCACGATGTATGACCCTCGTATCAATCTGGCGAACGACGTAGCGGCCCAGCTCAAGGCGCATTTTGGCGATACGCTGTACGATACGGTTATCCCGCGCAACGTGCGTCTTGCCGAGGCACCCAGTCATGGTATGCCCGCGTTGACTTACGACAAGGCATCAACAGGGGCTGCAGCCTACCTGGCCTTGGCAAACGAACTGGCTCGTCGGCAGCGCAAGGCTGCAAAAGCAATCGCTTAAGGAATACACATGGCTGTCAAGAAAAGGGGACTGGGCCGCGGTCTGGATGCGCTGCTGAGCGGGGCTACGGCTAGCGTACTGCAGGAAGAAGCAGTCAAGGCCGACCAGCGTGAGTTGCAGCATCTGCCGTTGGACATTATCCAGCGCGGCAAGTACCAACCACGCCGTGACATGGACCCGGTCGCGCTCGAAGAGCTTGCCAGGTCGATTCGCGCCCAAGGCTTGATGCAGCCGATCGTGGTACGTCCCATTGCTGACAACCGCTATGAGATCATTGCCGGGGAGCGTCGCTGGCGTGCCAGCCAGCAGGCAGGGCTTGAGCGTATCCCAGCACTAGTCAGAAATATTCCTGACGAAGCCGCCATTGCGATGGCGCTAATCGAGAATATCCAGCGTGAAAACCTAAGTCCGATAGAAGAGGCCATGGCCCTTCAGCGGCTGCAGCAGGAATTTCAGCTGACGCAGCAGCAGGTGGCCGATGCAGTGGGCAAATCACGCGTCAGTGTGGCTAACCTGCTTCGACTGATAGCGTTGCCAGAAGAGATCAAGACCATGCTGGCGCATGGCGATCTGGAAATGGGCCATGCCAGGGCATTGTTGGGCTTGCCAGCCTCAAAACAGGTCGAGGGGGCGCGTCATGTTGTCGCACGTGGATTGACCGTGCGTCAGACAGAAGCCTTAGTAAGGCAGTGGTTGAATAAGAAAGAAGCGGTTGAGCCTCCAGAGAAGGCTGATCCTGATATTATGCGCCTGGAGCAACGGCTGGCTGAGCGTCTGGGGGCTCCCGTACAGATCCGCCATGGGCAGAAGGGAAAGGGGCAGCTGGTGATTCGTTACAGCTCACTTGATGAGCTGCAGGGCGTTCTTGCTCACATTCGCTAATATTCTAATGGTAGCGAATAGTCGTAAAGACTACCGCATGGCTTGAATGGGCGCGTGCAGACTCCTATACTCTGCGCGCTTTACGTCGGCACAAAGTATGCCAAGGCTTAAATAATAAGCCGACGCCAGAGGACTTCGAGCGCGATGGTTGATCGCACGCCCAAACGCCTGCCTTTTCACCGTCAGCCAGCATTTAACCTGCTGCTCGTCCAACTGGCCGTCACGATATGTGCAGCGTTATTTTTGTTTTGCTTCGTTGGTAGGGTCGCTGCTTATTCTGGTTTGATGGGTGGTTTAATCGCCTGGTTGCCTAATACATATTTCTCTTATAAAGCGTTCCGTTATTCGGGCGCCCGAGCTGCTCGCGACATAGTTCGATCATTCTATGCGGGAGAGGCAGGAAAACTAATTTTGACGGCACTGCTTTTTACAGTGGCGTTTGCGGGGATAAAGCCACTCATGCCACTGGCGTTGTTTGGTGTCTATCTATTGACGCTTTTTGTCAATGGATGCGCTCCCCTACTTGTCAAACGATCTTCTAGACCTTAAAGCGTTCGAGGCAAACATGGCAGCAGAATCCGCTTCGGGTTACATCCAGCACCACTTGCAGAATCTGACCTATGGTCTGCATCCGGCAAATGGTTGGAGTTTCGCCCACACCCCTCAAGAAGCGAAAGAAATGGGCTTTTGGGCCTTCCACCTGGATACTCTGGGTTGGTCGGTCGTTCTAGGCCTGATTTTTATTTGCATTTTCCGTGCCGTAGCGGTCAAGGCCACCAGTGGCCAGCCCGGTAAATTGCAAAATTTCGTCGAAGTCATTATCGAGTTCGTCGACAGCAGTGTCCGTGACACCTTCCATGGCCGTAATCCGCTGATCGCGCCTCTGGCACTGACGATTTTCGTCTGGATCTTCCTGATGAACCTCATGGACTTGGTGCCGGTTGACTGGTTGCCGTCCCTGGCTGGCCTGATAGGTGGTGAGCACACATATTTCCGTGTGGTTCCGACTACCGACCCGAATGCCACTATTGGTATGGCCTTGTCCGTATTTGCCCTGTTGATCTTCTATAGCATCAAGGTAAAAGGAATTGGTGGTTTCCTGGGCGAGCTGACTCTGCATCCGTTCCATAGCAAGAACATGCTGGTTCAGATCATCCTGATTCCGATCAACTTCCTGCTCGAGTTCGTAACGCTGGTGGCGCGTCCCGTTTCCTTGGCCTTGCGACTCTTCGGCAACATGTATGCCGGTGAGCTGATCTTTATCTTGATCGCCATGATGTTCGCCAACGGTCTGGCGCTGGGTGGTCTAGGTATTGTCCTGCAGTGGGCGTGGGCGGTCTTCCACATCCTGATCATTACCTTGCAGGCCTTCATCTTCATGATGCTGACCATCGTCTATATGTCGATGGCGCATGAAGAAAGTCATTAAGAGCTAGAGCACTTGATGATCCTCTCCGAAAGGGGAGGATGCCCGCGAGGGCAATGGGGAATAACAATTTTTTGCTTCAACCTTAACCAAGACGACTTAAAAGTCGGGAGGAAAAATGGAAACTGTAGTTGGACTGACCGCTATCGCCGTAGCACTGCTGATTGGTCTGGGCGCACTGGGTACTGCCATTGGCTTCGGCCTGTTGGGCGGCAAGTTCCTGGAAGGCGCTGCCCGTCAGCCGGAACTTGTTCCGATGCTGCAGGTGAAAATGTTCATCGTAGCGGGTCTGCTCGACGCCGTAACCATGATCGGTGTTGGTATCGCCCTGTTCTTCACCTTCGCTAACCCCTTCGTTGGTCAGATCGCTGGTTAATCACTCGAATCAATGATTCGTATGATTGACAGACAACGAACGAGCGAGGTGTTGGCGTGAACATTAATGCAACCCTGATTGGCCAGTCCGTTGCCTTCTTTATCTTCGTGCTGTTCTGCATGAAGTTCGTGTGGCCTCCGGTCATCGCGGCTTTGCGTGAGCGTGAAAAGAAGATTGCTGACGGCCTGGACGCTGCCAACCGCGCGGCTCGTGACCTGGAATTGGCTCAGGAACAAGCCACCCAGAAACTGAGCGAAGCGAAAGGTCAGGCAGCTGAAATCATCGAGCAAGCTAACAAGCGTGCTACCCAGATCATCGAAGAAGCGCAGGTCAAGGCCCGTGCTGAAGGCGATCGTCTGAAAGAGCAGGCTCAGGCTGAAATCGACCGGGAAATCAATAGCGCCAAGGAAGCTCTGCGTGCACAGGTTGGCCTTCTGGCTGTCGCTGGTGCAGAGAAGATCCTGGGCAAAACGATTGATCCCCAAGCCCACGCACAGTTGGTCGACCGACTGGCTGCGGAAATCTAAGCGAGGCCATCATGGCAGAACTGAACACGCTGGCCCGGCCATATGCCAAGGCAGCTTTCGAGTTCGCACAGTCTCAGCAGAATCTGACCAAATGGTCCGAGGAGCTGAGACTGCTCGCCGCGGTAACTCTGGATGGGACCGTGCGCCAGCTGCTTCAGCAACCGCAGTTGACCGCGGACGCCAAGGCCAAGCTGCTCATTGACGTGTGCGGCGATCAGCTGGATGTGCAGGCCCAGAACTTTGTTCGGACCGTGGCAGAAAACAACCGGATCGACCTGATGCCGACCATTGCTGAACTCTACGAAGAGTTCAAGGCCGAGCAGGAAAGATCCATCGAGGCGGAAGTCACCAGTGCTTTCGCTTTGAGCGACGAACAGCAAGACAAACTCGCCAAGGCTCTCAGCGCAAGGCTCGGTCGCGATGTGCGACTTCATGCATCCGAGGATGCAAGCCTGATCGGTGGTGTGGTAATTCGCGCCGGCGACTTGGTAATCGATGGCTCCGTTCGCGGCAAGCTCGCGCAACTGGCCGAAGCGTTGAAACCTTGAGTTTGAAGGGGCAGTAGCATGCAGCAACTCAATCCTTCCGAAATTAGTGAAATCATCAAGAGCCGCATCGAGAAACTCGATGTCTCTTCGCAACCGCGCAACGAAGGTACTATCGTCAGTGTTTCTGACGGTATCGTGCGCATCTTTGGTCTGGCCGACGTTATGTACGGGGAAATGATTGAGTTCCCGGGCGGCGTCTACGGCATGGCACTGAACCTGGAGCAGGACTCCGTAGGTGCCGTGGTTCTGGGTAATTACCTGGGCCTGGCTGAAGGCATGAGTGCCAAGTGCACCGGCCGTATCCTTGAAGTACCGGTTGGTCCGGAGCTTCTGGGTCGCGTTGTTGATGCCCTGGGTAATCCGATCGATGGCAAAGGCCCGATCAACGCCAAAGAAACCGACGCGGTTGAAAAAGTCGCTCCGGGTGTAATCTGGCGTAAGTCGGTAGACCAGCCTGTACAGACTGGTTACAAGGCCGTTGACGCCATGATCCCCGTTGGCCGTGGCCAGCGTGAGCTGATCATCGGTGACCGTCAGGTAGGTAAAACTGCCATGGCGGTGGATGCGATCATCAACCAGCGCAACAGTGGCATTCGTTGCGTCTATGTTGCCATCGGTCAGAAGCAGTCGACCATTGCCAACGTCGTACGCAAGCTGGAAGAGCACGGCGCACTGCAGAACACTATCGTGGTAGCTGCCAGTGCCTCTGAGTCCGCAGCCCTGCAGTTCCTGGCTCCCTATGCCGGCTGCACCATGGGTGAATACTTCCGTGACCGCGGTGAAGATGCACTGATCGTTTATGACGATCTGTCCAAGCAGGCTGTGGCTTACCGCCAGATTTCCCTGCTGCTGCGTCGTCCGCCGGGCCGTGAAGCTTACCCAGGCGACGTGTTCTATCTACACAGCCGTTTGCTGGAGCGTGCTTCTCGCGTATCCGAGGAGTATGTAGAACAGTTCACTAAGGGCGCCGTTACCGGTAAGACAGGTTCCTTGACTGCTCTGCCGCTGATCGAGACTCAGGCAGGTGACGTTTCCGCGTTCGTTCCGACCAACGTAATTTCGATTACCGACGGCCAGATCTTCCTGGAAACCAGTCTGTTCAACTCGGGTATTCGTCCTGCGGTTAACGCGGGTATTTCCGTGTCCCGTGTGGGTGGTGCCGCTCAGACCAAGATTATCAAGAAGCTGTCCGGTGGTATCCGTACCGCACTGGCTCAGTACCGTGAACTGGCAGCATTTGCCCAGTTTGCTTCTGACCTGGACGAAGCAACACGTAAGCAGCTTGAGCATGGTCAGCGTGTTACCGAGCTGATGAAGCAGAAGCAGTATGCACCGATGTCCATCGCCGAGATGGCTCTGTCGCTGTACGCCGCCGAGCGTGGCTTCCTGTCGGATATCCCGCTGGACAAGATTGGCAGCTTCGAGCAGGCCCTGATTTCGTACTTCAACCGTGATCACGCCGCACTGATGGCCAAGATCAACGAGAAGGGCGACTTCAACGACGAAATCGATTCTGGCATCAAGGCCGGTCTCGAGAAGTTCAAGGCCACTCAAACCTGGTAAGCCCAGGCGGGAGCGTCAAGCGCTCCCGCTTGCTAACCCGATAGGTGTTACATGGCAGGCGCAAAAGAGATTCGCGGCAAAATCGCGAGCATCAAAAGCACACAGAAGATCACCAGCGCCATGGAAAAGGTAGCTGTCAGCAAGATGCGCAAAGCTCAGACGCGCATGGCTGCCAGCAAGCCTTACGCTGAGCGTATTCGTGCTGTGATCGGCCACTTGGCCAATGCGAACCCGGAATATCGCCATCCGTTTATGGTGGAGCGTCCGGTAAAGCGCGTGGGCTATATCGTGGTCAGCTCCGACCGTGGTCTGGCGGGCGGCTTGAACATCAACCTGTTCAAGACGCTGATTCGCGACATGGCAGAGCAACGCGATCGCAATGCTGAAGTCGATCTCGGTGTGATTGGCAGCAAGGGGGCGTCCTTCTTCCGCAGCTACGGCGGTAATGTAGTCGCAGCCATCAGCCATTTGGGTGAAGAGCCTTCGATCAACGACCTGATCGGTAGTATCAAGGTCATGCTCGACGCTTACCTGAATGGCCGTATTGATCGCCTGTACGTAGTGTCCAACAAGTTCGTCAACACCATGGTCCAGAAGCCGACAATCGAGCAGCTGGTTCCGTTAGTGGCTGAGCAGAACACCAGCCTGCAAAAGCATTGGGACTACCTCTACGAACCAGATGCCAAGACGTTGCTGGACGGCCTCTTGGTGCGTTACGTGGAATCCCAGGTGTATCAGGCAGTTGTAGAAAACAGCGCTTGTGAACAAGCGGCGCGGATGATCGCGATGAAGAACGCTACGGATAACGCGGGCGAGATCATCAGCGAACTGCAGCTGATCTACAACAAGGCACGCCAGGCAGCGATTACGCAGGAAATTTCGGAAATCGTCGGCGGCGCCGCTGCGGTTTGACGGACTGGTTCTAATTCTTCGAGGAACGCGAAATGAGTAGCGGACGTATCGTACAAATCATCGGCGCCGTAATCGACGTGGAATTCCCACGCGATTCCGTACCGAAAGTTTATGACGCTCTGAAAGTGCAGGGCGTGGAAACTACGCTGGAAGTTCAGCAGCAGCTGGGCGACGGCATTGTTCGTTCCATCGCGATGGGCTCTACCGAGGGTCTGAAGCGTGGTCTGGACGTTAACAACACTGGTGAAGCGATCAAGGTACCGGTAGGCGTGAAGACGCTGGGCCGTATCATGGACGTTCTGGGTAACCCGATCGACGAGGCGGGCCCCATCGGTGAAGAAGAGCGTTGGGAAATCCACCGCAAGGCACCGTCCTATGCTGATCAGTCCGGTAGCAACGAGCTGCTGGAAACAGGCATCAAGGTTATTGACCTGGTTTGCCCGTTCGCGAAGGGTGGTAAGGTTGGTCTGTTCGGTGGTGCCGGTGTAGGCAAGACCGTTAACATGATGGAACTGATCCGTAACATCGCCATCGAGCACAGCGGTTATTCTGTGTTCGCAGGCGTGGGTGAGCGTACTCGTGAGGGTAACGACTTCTACCACGAGATGAAGGATTCCAACGTTCTGGACAAGGTAGCCCTGGTTTACGGTCAGATGAACGAGCCGCCGGGCAACCGTCTGCGCGTGGCCCTGACTGGCCTGACCATGGCCGAAAAGTTCCGTGACGAAGGACGTGACGTGCTGTTGTTCATCGACAACATCTATCGTTACACCCTGGCCGGTACGGAAGTATCCGCTCTGCTGGGCCGTATGCCTTCCGCAGTAGGTTATCAGCCGACGCTGGCTGAGGAGATGGGCGTTCTTCAGGAGCGTATTACCTCCACCAGAACCGGTTCGATTACATCCATCCAGGCCGTATACGTACCTGCGGATGACTTGACTGACCCGTCCCCTGCGACCACGTTCGCTCACCTGGACGCAACCGTCGTACTGTCCCGTGACATCGCTTCCCTGGGTATCTACCCAGCTGTGGATCCGCTGGACTCTACTTCTCGCCAGCTTGATCCGCTGGTGATCGGTCAGGAGCACTATGACGTTGCTCGCGGCGTTCAGTATGTTCTGCAGCGCTACAAGGAGCTGAAGGACATCATTGCGATTCTGGGTATGGACGAACTGTCCGAAGCGGACAAGCAGTTGGTATCCCGTGCTCGTAAGATCCAGCGCTTCCTGTCCCAGCCGTTCTTCGTTGCAGAAGTATTTACCGGTGCGCCAGGTAAATACGTTTCGCTCAAGGACACCATTGCTGGTTTCGGCGGCATTCTGAAAGGTGACTACGACCATTTGCCTGAGCAGGCATTCTACATGGTTGGCAGCATCGACGAAGCTATCGAAAAAGCGAAGAAACTGTAATCCGTGCGCCCGGAAACGGGCGCCTTACGAGGCATGCATATGGCCAAGACAGTCCAATGCGATATCGTCAGCGCGGAAGGAGCCATCTTCTCCGGAGCGGTGGAGATGGTGATCGCCCACGGTAACCTGGGGGATCTGGGTATTTCTCCCGGCCATGCTCCGCTGTTGACTGATCTCATGCCTGGCCCGATTCGCCTGATCAAGCAGGGCGGCGAGGAAGAGGTGTTTTATATCTCTGGTGGTTTCCTCGAAGTCCAGCCGAATGTCGTCGAAGTGTTGGCAGATATTGCCAGCCGGGCGAGCGATCTTGATGAAGCGGCTGCTCAGGAAGCCATGAAGCTGGCTGAGAAGACGCTGAGCGAGAAAGGCTCGAACTTCGATTACAGCGCTGCCTCTGCACAGTTGGCTGAAGCCGCAGCTCAGCTGCGTACCATTCAGCAGCTACGCAACAAGGCCAAGCGCTGAAGCAATACGCTTCGGGTATATGAAAGGGGTAGCTTCGGCTACCCCTTTTCATTTCTGGCCGTGAGCACTTGCTGAGCCCGTTTCTCTTCTGAGACTCTTTATCCGTGTCTAACGGCTTAACGGCCCTATCGAGGCGTAAACATGTCCCTTGAAATTGTCATTCTTGCTGCGGGGCAAGGCACCCGTATGCGCTCCGCTCTGCCCAAGGTTCTTCATCCGATTGCCGGGAAGGCCATGCTGGGACACGTGATCGATCGCGCCCGCGAACTGACTCCGCAAAGGATCCATGTAGTGATCGGCCATGGAGCCGAAACCGTCAAGCAGCGTCTGGCAGCAGATGACCTCAACTTCGTCGTCCAGCAGGAGCAGTTGGGTACAGGCCATGCTGTCGCCCAGGCGCTTCCCCATCTGTCGGCGGAGCGGGTACTGATCCTATATGGCGATGTTCCGCTGATTGAGAAGTCTACGCTTGAGCGTCTGCTAGAGCAGGTTAGCGCTCAGCAGCTGGCATTGTTGACTGTAGAACTGGCAGATCCCACGGGTTATGGACGTATCCTTCGGGATAACCGCGGTGAGGTGTATGCAATTGTTGAGCATAAGGATGCCGATGCAACGCAGAAGGCAATCCGCGAAGGTAATACCGGTATTCTGGCCGTTCCGGGCGAGCGATTGGGAGAGTGGCTCGGTAGACTTTCCAACAGCAATGCACAAGGGGAGTATTACCTGACGGATGTCATCGCAATGGCCGTATCCGATGGCTTGCGCGTTGCAACGGCTGAGCCAGACGATGCCATGGAGGTTCAGGGAGCCAATGACAGAAAGCAGTTGGCTGATCTTGAGCGACACTATCAATGGCGCGCTGCGCAAGCGCTCATGACGCAAGGTGTAACACTACTGGATCCGACACGCTTTGATCTGCGTGGGCAGGTCCAGACTGGCCGTGATGTCACTATTGATATCAATGTTATTCTGAGTGGCACGGTGGTTATCGAAGACAACGTCGAAATTGGGCCCAACTGTGTTATCCACAACAGCACGTTGAAACGCGGGGCGGTTATCAAGGCCAACAGTCATCTGGATGGCGCAGTAGTGGGTGAGGGTGCCGATGTAGGTCCCTTTGCTCGGCTACGTCCCGGTTCTGTTCTGGAAGCCAGAGTTCATGTGGGCAATTTCGTCGAGTTGAAAAACGCTCATCTTAATGAAGGCAGCAAGGCGGGGCATCTGTCTTATCTGGGTGATGCTGTCCTAGGAAAGAACTGTAACGTAGGCGCCGGCACCATTACCTGCAACTATGATGGTGCCAACAAGTATAGAACCGAGATTGGCGATGACGTCTTCATTGGCTCCAACAGTTCGTTGGTAGCACCAGTCACGTTAGGCGATGGAGCAACCACGGCTGCAGGTTCTACCATTACGGAAAACGTGCCTGCACAGACGCTGGCACTGGGTAGGGCAAGACAGGTTAACAAGCCTGATTGGCAACGTCCTATCAAGAAGAAGTAACCCAAAAGGCTGTGAAATACTCACAGCCTTTTTCATTCTGGGTTGACTTTTTTTCCGTTAAGGGTTTTGATTCGAAGTATATAAATTTCGAATCGAAACTTATGGCCAAGCGCAACACTCCACAACGTCGCCACGACATCCTTGCCCGTTTGAATGAACAGGGTGAGGTGACAGTTGATGAGTTGACCAAACTGTTTGCCACCTCAGAAGTTACGATTCGAAAGGATTTGGCTGCGCTCGAAAAGAATGGTCTCTTACTACGCCGATACGGTGGCGCCGTTTCGATCCCCCATGAGCTTCTGAGCGATCTTGCTCAAGCGCCATCACCGTATAAGCAGGCCATTGCACGGGCTGCCTCTTCACGTATCCGCGAACATGCCCGGGTCATTATTGATAGTGGCAGCACGACCGCTGCGCTTATTCCCGAATTGGAAAACAAAGCAGGTCTGGTTGTGATGACCAACTCGCTTCATATCGCCAATGCCTTGCGTGAACTTGAGCATGAGCCGGTTTTGTTAATGACTGGCGGGACCTGGGACCCTCATTCGGAATCCTTTCAAGGGCAAGTGGCTGAGCAGGTCTTGCGCTCTTACGACTTCGATCAGCTATTCATTGGTGCTGATGGATTGGATCTTGAACGGGGCACGACAACGTTCAATGAATTATTAGGCTTGTCGCGTGTAATGGCTGAAGTGGCCCGAGAAGTCATCGTTATGGCAGAAGGGGACAAGGTTGGTCGACGTATTCCCAACCTGGAACTGCCCTGGTCGAACATTCACACGCTTGTGACTGATGAGCGTTTCCCTGATGAAGCCAGACACCAATTGGAACAACGGGGCATTACTGTCATTTGTGTGGCTGTGGATAAATGATCTCCATCAAATATCCACAGCCACTCTTTAAAATTTGAACGAAGCATTCATATGCATCGCTTGTTTAGGAGTTTTCCATGTGTGGCATCGTAGGCGCCATTGCTGAGCGTAATATCACCGCTATCCTCGTTGAAGGGCTCAAGCGCCTTGAATACCGAGGGTATGACAGCGCAGGTCTTGCCGTACTGACGGCGCAGCAGACCCTTGAGCGCATTCGTCGCCCCGGTAAGGTCAGCGAGCTGGCTAGCGCGCTTAACAGTGAAGGCCTGACAGGTCGCCTCGGTATTGCCCATACTCGCTGGGCCACGCATGGTGCGCCAACTGAAGCGAATGCCCATCCTCACTTCTCCCATGGTCAGATTGCAGTGGTCCACAATGGGATCATTGAAAACCATGAACCCCTGCGCGAGTGGTTAAAGGGGCTCGGTTATGTCTTTACCTCCCAGACCGATACCGAAGTCATCGTTCATCTTCTGCATCACAAGCTGAAGGAAACCGGTGATATCACGCATGCGCTGAAGGCAGCGGTGAAAGAGCTGCATGGTGCCTACGGTGTAGCGGTCATGAATATCGATCAGCCTGATCGTCTGGTCGCTGCCAGAAGCGGCAGCCCCCTGGTGATCGGCCTGGGTATTGGGGAAAACTACCTGGCGTCGGACCAGTTGGCGCTCCGGCAGGTAACGGATCGCTTTATCTACTTGGAAGAAGGCGACATTGCAGAGATCCGTCTGAATGGCGTCTCGCTGTGGTCGGTGGACGGTGAACCGGTAACACGTGAAGTTGTTCAGTTTACCGAGGGGGCCGAAGCCGCTGACAAAGGCTCGTTCCGCCACTTCATGCTCAAGGAAATTCACGAGCAGCCTGCTGTGGTTCAGCGCACCCTGGAAGGGCGGTTGGGTCTTGATCATGTGGTGACCGAGGCATTCGGTCCTCAGGCAACAGACCTGTTTAGGCGTGTCAGGAATATTCAGATCGTTGCCTGCGGCACAAGTTTTCATGCCGGTATGGTGGCGCGCTATTGGCTGGAAGGTCTTACGGGTATCCCTTGCCAAGTCGAAGTGGCAAGTGAGTTCCGCTATCGGCGTGTAGCGGTACAGGCTGACACGCTGTTTGTGACCATTTCCCAATCAGGGGAGACAGCGGATACCTTGGCTGCGCTTAGAAATGCCAAGCCGCTGGGCTATTTGGGCAGCCTTGCAATTTGTAACGTCGCGACCAGTTCGCTGGTACGTGAGTCGGACCTGACCTTACTGACACAGGCTGGCCCTGAGATCGGGGTTGCTTCTACCAAGGCGTTCACGACTCAGCTGGTTGCGCTGCTGCTGCTTACGCTGTCGTTGGGCCGTGCTCAGAACCGTCTTGAGGCTGGCGTTGAGGCTGAATTGGTGGAAGAGCTTCGCCGTTTACCCGCGCGTCTTGATGAAGCGCTTGCCATGGATAAGCGCGTAGAGAAGATTTCCGAGCTATTTGCAGAGAAGCACCATACTTTGTTCCTCGGCCGTGGTGCTCAATATCCGGTAGCAATGGAAGGCGCGCTCAAGCTCAAGGAGATTTCCTATATTCATGCCGAGGCTTATCCGGCGGGTGAGCTCAAGCACGGCCCGCTGGCGCTGGTGGACACCGACATGCCTGTGGTTACGGTAGCGCCCAATAATGAGTTGTTGGAAAAGCTGAAATCCAACCTTCAGGAAGTACGCGCTCGAGGCGGTCAGCTGGTTGTCTTCGCGGATGCAGAAGCTGGTCTTACCAACGGGGAAGGCACCCACCTGATCGGTATGCCCAGCATTCATGATGTGCTGGCGCCAATCCTCTACACCATACCGCTGCAATTGCTGTCTTATCACGTCGCTATATTGAAAGGGACTGATGTGGATCAGCCTCGCAATCTAGCCAAGTCGGTAACGGTTGAATAATGTATTCAGCAAAGCCCCGTTAAGCGGGGCTTTTTTATGGGTTGGACGTACAGCCACCAATACGGCCGCATAAAAGTGTTTGTCGACCTGCAGACGAGCTGGACACGCGTCCACGTGAAGTCCAACCAATGGCCCGTGTAAAGCCGGACCAGATCTCGCCATCCGAGGCGTAACCCATCAAGAAACTGATTCGACCATAGTGTGCCTGGGTTTGCGTCCAGGTGCGCTGGGTTGCAGCATCGTATCCTTGGATAAAAATATGTTTATCCACAACCGATACATGATAGTGACTGCCTGCAAGGTCTTCGCAGCTGACTATTTGCCCCGTACTCATACAATTCACAGGTAAGCCATCGGCAAATGCAAAAGATGAGCACAGCAAGGAAGAGGCAAGTAATAGAGACCAGGCTGGTGGTCTTTTCATAAGATAGAAAACCATTAAACAGATTTGGTTGTTATCTTATAACCTATTTGCCTTGTGCCAGTAGCCTTTGCCATCAGCAGGATGATCCATAAAGGCATCAGAGCCTGTCATCATTCAGTCCGCTTGGATGTATCCAGCCACGTGCCCTGGCTCTGCTGTTCACAGAACGGCTTCAAGAAGCGTGCATCCGTAGCAATACCGTAATAATGGATGTCCTGTCTGTACGGCATGCCTTGTACTTGGGCGTTCTGGCAGATACCGAATCCGCCGGTAGGGCATTGTTCAGCAAAGGTAACCTCAACGTACTGCTCTGCCAGTTGAGGCTTACAAAATCCATCATGAAATAGATTCGCTGGAATCGAGCGATTCTGCTGGCAGACTTTCACATCGACGCCTTTACCCTTGCTGTGGACCAGGCACGCTTCGGCCTGCACATAGAGCGGAGCGAGGAAGGCTAGGCAGGCAAGTAGACGATACATAGAGGTAACCGGCTTAAATCGGCGACTCTACCACTGACCGAATCGAGACATAAACATGCTCAAGCATATACCTACCCACGTGATAACAGGACCTTTGGGGGCAGGCAAGACCAGCCTCATCCGGCATTTGCTGACGCAGCGTCCTCAACACGAGCGGTGGGCAGTGCTGGTCAACGAGTTCGGTCAGATAGGGCTTGATGCTGCGTTGTTGCATACCACGGATGCCGGTATCTCATTGACTGAATTGCCGGGAGGGTGCCTGTGCTGCGTCAACGGCGCGCCATTGCAGATAGCCCTGGTGCAGTTGTTGCGCAGGGCTCAGCCCCAGCGCCTTTTCATTGAGCCGTCAGGGCTGGGGCATCCGGCTACATTGCTCAAGCAGCTCGCCGAAGGTACCTGGCAGGGTGTGCTGGCGATTCAACCGGCAGTCATGGTGGTTGATGCTCACCGCTTGGCGAGCGGGGAACAGTTGCCTGATGCTCAACGTGAGGCGTTACCCGGGGTTGGGCTGCTGGTACTCAACAAGTCTGAGTTGTTGAATGACAGAAGCCGACAGGCGCTTCTAGCCTCCTTGCCCGACATCCAGTGGCAATGGACCCAGCAGGGAAGGCTGCCTTTTAAACTTTTGCCCGGAAGCGCTTGTATAGCTGGCCAACGTGCTCCCGATTCACTCCCAGTGCCTCCCCCTGGTCAGCAGGGACCATTACCTTCGCTGCTGTTACCTGGACAGCCCTTAAGGCAAATTCATGAGGCTGAAGGGCGCTTCGCCATAGGGTGGCGGTTTCACCATAGCAGCCAATTTAACCGCCAAGCAGTTCAGACATGGCTGGGCGCATTACCTGCACTGCTCAGGGCAAAAGCCATTCTGCATGCAGATGGGCAGTGGTGGAGCTTCAATCAAGCCAGTGGACAGGGTGAATGGCGGATCAGTGAGTGGCGCAAGGATAGCCGGGTCGAATTGATCTTCGAAACGGTCGTAGATGCAGCCGCCCTAGAGTCAGATTTGATGAATTACATGCAATAGGAATCCTGTTGTCGCTAAAAGTTGATAAATTCGTTATCTTAATGATAATGATTATTAAATCTGACCGCCTTTGTGGATCATTCCTATGTCGTTGACGTTGCCGGCGAGATCAAAATCGCCTGAGCAAGACCCTTCGCTGCAGCCTGAGCACCCTGCTGAATCGGCTGAAGGAGTACGTCTGTATGTCGTGCGCAGTGAGGTTGAGCCTGTTGATGGTGTAAATGCCAGCCGTACGGATCCAGGCGCAGAGATCATTTCGCTGCAAGGGTATTCACGAAGCGATGAGGTGCCTCCGCTGGAGGAGAACGTCGGCAATGCCGAGCCGACAACCGAAACAACGCCTCCTCGTCGTTGGTGGCTGGCCTCGGGGACTTCCTTTGTTATGCACGCGGCGCTGGCGGCTGCATTGTTTTTTGTCGTACAGACTCCGCCCGAACTCAAAATCAGCAAGGGTGATAGCCCAAGCGAGCTAAAGGTCAGCTTTATCCAGCTGTCCAAAAAGGAGCCTGCCCCAGAGCCTCCGGCAGCAGCGCCTACACCTCCGGCCCCACCAGAGCCCGAACCGCCTAAGCCGGAGCCTCCTAAGCCGGTTGAACCGCCCAAGCCCGTCGAACCACCCAAACCGGTAGTCGAAAAGCCCAAGCCAAAGCCGAAACCCAAGCCGGTTGAGCACACCCAGCAAAAACCGCTACCGGTCAAAAAGAAGCCTGAGCCCAAAGCAGAGCCTGAGCCAGCCCCTGCGCCTGCTGCACCGGCAGCAAGTGCTCCTACGCCTGCGGCTGCACCAAGCGCACCTGTTCAGGCACCCGTGGCCACGCCTGGCGCCAAGACCGCCGCTTCTGCAGGTCCTGCAGGCCTCCCTACTGGGAGCATCGACGACAGCGATATCCGTCCTTTGAAGATGGATCAGCCCAAATATCCTGATGTGCTGCGTCGTCGCGGATTAAGCGGGGAGGTCAAAGTGCTATTTACCGTAACCGCAGATGGCCGTATTACTGATGTGGAAGTACTGGAGTCGTCCAACAAAATGTTCGAGCGCTCCGTGCTCGATGCGTTGAGCAGCTGGCGCTTTGCTCCTCGTGTATCAGGTGGACAAATCGTACCGCGCAAGGCTACCAAGGTATTTATCTTCAAGCTGCAACGCCGCTAACGGCCGACAGGCTCCAATAAAAACGCCGCGGATAATCGCGGCGTTTTTGTTTAGGCCCTGATCAGCCGGATGAAGGAAGTACGTCTTCCTTGATCGCCTGATACCGCTCTTGCAACTCTCGGCGAATTTGCCGGCGTTGCTGTGCCTGTATGCAGCGGCGTTTCTCGTCGAACGTCTTGGGTTCCAGTTGAGGAACGGGGCAGGGCTTGCCGTCATCACCCAATGCAACCATCGTGAAGAAGCAGCTGTTGGTATGGCGTACCGAGCGCTGTTGAATGTTTTCCGTAATGACCTTGACACCGACCTCCATAGACGTCGTTCCGGTGTAGTTCACCGATGCCAAAAACGTAACCAATTCACCTACGTTGACCGGTTCGCGAAAGATCACCTGATCGACCGACAGTGTTACCACATAACGGCCTGCATAACGGCTGGCGCAGGCATAGGCCACTTCATCCAGATGTTTAAGCAAGGCGCCACCGTGCACCTTGCCAGAGAAGTTCGCCAAATCGGGCGTCATCAGAATGGTCATACTGAGCTGGTGATTACCGGCTTCCATATAGGCCTCGTCATATCCTCAAATCACCGGTAATTCCGGCGGCGTCAGTATGCAATGTTATGGCGATTTGCCATAGGACTCATGCGTTAGCTGTATTTGTCTTATGAGCGGCCCGCCGACAACCCCCTATCGATAGGCATGTCTGCGCCTGAAATAGCAGAGGCCTGCGGCTGGCATAGGAAGTACACCAGTTCAGCGACTTCTTCAGGCTGGATAAAGCGGGCTTGATCACCTTGCGGATACCGATTGAGCAAGTTGCGCCGGTAGCCGGTAGGATCGCCCTGGCCATAATGGGCCGCCTGAAAATCCAGCATGGGCGTATCGATATCGCCTGGGGAAACAGCATTGACCCGCACACCGTCCTTGGCCAGCTCAATGGCGAGGTTCTGGCTGAAGAAACGAATAGCGGCTTTAGCAGCGCCATAGGCGGCAGCACCCGAGACAGGTTGGCGACCCGCACCGCTCGAAATATTGATGATCGTTCCGCGGGTTTCCTTGAGAAACGGGATGGCAGCGGAGCACATGAAGAAGGTCGACTTGAGGTTGACCGACATGACGAGGTCATAATCCTCTTCGCTGAACGTCTCGACAGGGCCTTCGCGCCAGACACCTGCCGCATTGATCAGAGCATCGAGGCGGCCGGTACGCGCCATCACCTTGCTGATGAGGTTACGACAGCCTTCGGCCGTCCGTAGATCAGCTACGACGCTCGAATCCAGGGGAACATTGCCATTGAGATCATGCAGGCCATCCTTGTCCAGATCTGCCGCTGCAACGCGCCAGTGACTCTGTGAAAAACGCTGGGCCAGTGCTCGACCGAGCCCGCCAGCGGCACCAGTGATCAGAACGACAGGAGTACTCATCCAGGGATTACCTTCTAGCGGAAAAGATAGCTATATCCAGACCTTGCGCAGCCGCTTACGTTCAGCGTCTGGCCTGCCATTCTCGTGCAATCCGCTACAAGCGTCTCGTAAAGCCTGCCAATAACGGCAGGCTAACGCTATAGAGCTGATCAATGATCAGCTTTCCAGCCACACATCCCGTGCCCAGATCCAGACGGAATCCCAGGTGTCATCGTCCAGCTCACCATCCGTCCAGAGCAGAACCTCGCCTTCCTGACTTACGGCGTAGTAGCCGTCACCGTCCTCACAAATGGGTATCAGATCGCGAGGTAGACCTTCCGACCAGGCTGTAGCGGCCACTTCTGGGAGGTAGGTATGGGACTGCGGATCGGTCACCGTTACGGGCTCGAGCTTGCCGTATACCACATCGCTGACGGTGAGAAGAAACTCGCGAAACTCGGGCGGAAGGCTGATCAACAGTTCTTCTTCGATTTCGACCAACAGGTCCTCATCGGGCAGCTCGAGCGGTACCGGAACAGGTTCGTTCTCTTCGCGCAGCCTTTCAATCACGTCTTCCATCAATACATCCTCTAATGCAGGGGTGCGTGTTATACCCTAGTCAAGAATATAAAAGATGGAAAAGGTGCCATCGAGAAAGTGCTACCTGTATGAACAGCGCGACAAACGGTAGAAATGAAAAAGCCCGGCATGGCCGGGCTTTTCTGAAACACAGAGCGATCAAGCGTTCTGACGGATACCGGCCAGCAGCCAGGGCTGGTTGCTACCTGCCAGGCGCTCCATACGCCAGCTTTCGCTGAAATTCTGACCCTGGTCGAAGCGAGACTCTTTCGACAAGCCAGAGAACGTGATGGTAGCGATGGTCTTGCCTTCCAGCTCTTCCACGCCATCCAGCTCGGCCTGCAAGTTCTCGATGTAGGTGGACTGGAAGCCTTCACCCAAGCTGGCACGCTCATCTTTCAGCCACTGGAGCATCTGAGGCGTCACGAACTCGGCGATCTTGTCCATCTCGTTGGCATCCCAGTGCTGCTGCAGAGACATGAAGTGCTCACGGCCAGCTGCAACGAAACGCTCTGCATCAAACCAGGCAGGCGCATTCATGACTGGCGCGGCACCACCCTGACCGAATCCGCCAGGCTGCTGTACAGGCGCTTCACGGTACATCGGTGCGTGGCCTGCCGGAGCGGGCTGATGCTGCTGATGTTGCTGCTGACGGCGGCGCGTGAATAGCTTGAACAGAACAAACGCTATCAGGGCCATGATCAGGAAGTCGAAGAACTGGAAGCCTTCGAAACCGTCGCCCATGAACATGGAAGCCAATAAGCCACCAGCGGCAAGACCCGCTAACGGACCCAGCCAGCGAGAAGCACCGCTAGCGGCTGGCGCCTGACGACCCGGTGCGGCTGCCGCTGCGCCTGGTTGCTGTTGAGGCGGTGCCGCCTGGCGTGTCTGGTGAATGGGAGCTGCACCAGCCGACTTGCCTCCACCCATGCGCTTGGCATTGGCATCAAGGCTCAGGGTCAGGCCCAGGCAGATGATCATGAAAAAACTCATTATGCGTTGCATCGTAAGATCTCTTATCGTGAACTACGTTGATGTCCATCTTGCGCCGGACATTGCGTAAGGGCTAGCGCTAATTGTTTCGGCTTTTTGCATGGTTTACTCAAGCCTTATCGTTTGCTGTTGGACTATTGCTTTATGCGCAATATTTCAAACCACTGGTCAGCTCCAAAAAAGCGTTAGCGCGTACTCAATTAGGGTGTTTTCTAAACATCGGCTGTGGCTAAAAGCACAGATCTGAAATTGATGGCTGAGCGCTATCATTTCATTACTACCTTGAGACGGTATGCTGTCCAAACCATTTGCATCTTGGGCTACGGGAGTGGAGTGTTGTGATGCAAGGGATGGTGGCTATCGCTTTACAAGGATACCGGCCTGTAAATGCCTGACAGAAGCAGTCGTGGCGGGGCTCGGTGGGTAGGGCGCCTGAGCACCTCTATGCAGGGAATAGGCTTGTCTTGCATGCTTCGGCAATCTCCCACCGTTTGACAAGCCTTTCCTTGCGCCTTCAACCCTAGGGTTTCAGCGCCAATAGCACCACGCCAAAACCGATTGCGCCAATGCCGCACCATTGGCGCAGCGTCAGCTTTTCGCCTAGCAGCAGTACACCGAATAGGGCCACGAGCACTACGCTCAGCTTGTCTACTGGCGCTACCAGCGAGGCGCTACCCATCTTCAAGGCTCGGAAATAACAGATCCAGGAGGCGCCGGTAGCCAATCCAGATAACACAAGAAAGAGATAGCTCTTTGGCGAGATCGAGCTTAAGGGCTGATACTGGCGGGTCGCATAAACAATCAGCACAAGCGACAGGAACACTACTCCAGTCCGCAACAAGGTAGCAAAGTCCGAATTGACCTGGGCAATGCCAATTTTGCCAAAAATGGCTGTGAGCGCCGCGAAAACGGCTGACAGCAATGCCCAGAAGAGCCAGGAAGATGCCACGCAATGTCCTTCTTCAAACAGACAGGGCGACCTTGGCCGCCCTGGAGTATACGTTAAACCGGCTCCAGCTTGGCGTAACTCACCATTAACCACTTGCTGCCTTCGGCGTCGAAATTCACCTGAACACGTGCATGTGGACCTGAGCCCTCGTAATTCAGAATGACCCCTTCGCCAAACAAGGCGTGATTGACTCGTTGGCCCAATGCAAACGTCGTGTCTGGAATGGCGGCACCTGCAAACGGATTAGGTCGACCTACGCCAAACGGCTGCTTGACCGAATTGGACAGGCGGACTTCCTGAATCAGGTTTGGTGGCACCTCGCGGATAAAGCGCGAGAGCTTGTTATAGGTCTCGGTTCCATGAAGCCGGCGCGTTTCCGCATAGGTCATCACCAGACGTTTCATGGCCCGGGTAATTCCCACATAGGCCAAGCGGCGTTCCTCCTCCAAGCGGCCGGACTCTTCCAGGCTCATCTTGTGAGGGAACAGGCCTTCTTCCATACCAGCCAAGAAGACCAACGGAAACTCCAGACCCTTCGCACTGTGCAGCGTCATGAGCTGTACACAGTCTTCATGGCTGTCTGCCTGATTATCCCCAGATTCCAAGGCCGCATGGTCAAGGAAGTTAGCCAGAGGAGAACGATCATCGTCACCACTGAAATCAAAGGACTTCGCGGCGCTGATCAACTCCTCAAGGTTTTCGACCCGTGCCTGACCTTTCTCGCCCTTTTCAGCCTTGTGATAGGCCACAAGCCCTGTCTGCTCGATCACGATCTGAGTCAGCGTATGCAGCGGGACATCTTCAGACCTGAGCCCCAATTCATCGATCAACTCGACAAAGGCATTCAGACTGGATGCCGCCCGACCGGATACCGACTTGGTGCCGACCGCATCATGCAGTGCTTGCCACATGGAGTAGCCGTTTGTGCGTGCAGTGTTACGCAGGATCTCGACCGTCTTTTCACCAATCCCTCGGGGCGGGACATTGATGACACGCTCCAGCGCCGCATCGTCATGGCGATGACAGATCAAGCGTAGATACGCCATCGCATTCTTGATTTCGGCGCGTTCAAAGAAGCGTTGGCCGCCATAGATGCGATAGGGAATTTTTTCCCTCAGCAACGCTTCTTCCAATACCCGTGACTGGGCGTTGGAGCGATACAGAATGGCCATTTCGCTTAGCGAGAGACCCTTCTTCGATTCGCTTTCGATAGTTTCGACGATGTAGCGGGCCTCATCGTGCTCGTTGAAGCCCGCGTACAAGGTAATGGCTTCGCCTTCACCTGTATCCGTCCACAGCTCTTTGCCTAGCCGATCGCTGTTATTGGCGATCAGGCCATTGGCTGCCTGCAAAATCGTGCTGGTGGAGCGGTAATTCTGCTCTAGACGAATGATGGCGGCAGAGAAGTCCTGGTTGAACTGCTGGATATTCTCGATACGCGCGCCACGCCAGCCGTAGATGGACTGGTCGTCATCACCCACTACCATCAGGCTCTCTCCGCCCTGGGCGAGCAGCTTGAGCCATGCGTATTGCACGGCATTGGTATCCTGGAACTCATCTACCAGCACATGGCGGAAACGGCGCTGGTAATGGGCAAGCAGGTCTGGATTATCGCGCCACAGTTCCAGGGCACGGAGCAGCAGCTCGGAAAAGTCGATGACGCCGGCACGAGCACACGCTGCTTCATACGCCTCGTAGATGCTGCGCATGGTGGCCAGGAACAGATCGCCACTGGCCTGGATATGCTGCGGACGTAAGCCTTCGTCTTTCTGGCCGTTGATGAACCACTGCGCCTGCCGTGCCGGCCAGCGCTGCTCATCCAGCCCCAGATCCCGAATGACCCGCTTGACCAGGCGCTGCTGATCGTCACTGTCCAGAATCTGAAAATTCTGGGACAACTTGGCTTCCTGCCAATGAGCTCTGAGCAGACGATGGGCAAGCCCGTGGAACGTACCGACCCACATGCCTTGCGGATTCATGTTCAGGAGCTGCTCGATCCGGTGGCGCATTTCGGCAGCGGCCTTGTTGGTAAAGGTCACTGCCAGGAGCGAGTGGGGCGACGCATGCTCGACCTGGATCAACCAGGCGATACGGTGCACCAGCACCCGGGTTTTGCCGGAACCGGCACCCGCAAGCACTAACTGTCGGCCAAGGGGCGCCGCCACCGCTTCACGCTGGGCGGCATTCAGGGAATTCAGGAGGAGAGAGAGGTCATCATGCATGAGCACATTGTAACGACTCGCGCGCTGGACTGCATGGGCGGCTGGTCAGCTTCATGCACGAACCAGCCGCTTTTTTACCGAAATTGCGGGTTTCGAGTGGTCGTACCTGCTTCCAAGTTGCGCATCAACAATCCATAGCTGAGATCAATGCCTTCCGGAACCGCCAAGTAGACGGTATGGCCACTGCCCGGAGCGGTTTCCAGGCGGATACCGCGCGCGTTTTCCATCGCTTCGACTGAAAGGTTCAGATTGCCGTTAGGCGTCATGACCTCGATAGAATCGCCCAAGTCGAAGCGATTCTTTACGATTACTTCAGCCAGTCCGTTGCGACGTTCACCGGTCAACTCACCCACGAACTGCTGGCGCTCGGATACCGAATAGCCCTGGTTATAGTTCTGATACTCGTCGTGCACATGGCGGCGCAGAAAACCCTCGGTGTAACCGCGGTGAGCCAATGACTCCAAGGTATCCATCAAGGATTTATCGAAAGGGCGGCCCGCCACTGCGTCGTCGATAGCCTTGCGATAGACCTGCGCCGTACGTGCCACGTAGTAATGGGACTTGGTCCGGCCTTCGATCTTGAGTGAGTGCACTCCCATCTTCGCCAACCGCTCAACATGGTGCACGGCTCGCAAATCCTTGGAGTTCATGATGTAAGTACCGTGCTCATCTTCATAGGCCTCCATCAACTCACCCGGTCGGCCCGCTTCTTCCAGCAGGAAAACCTCACCTGTAGGCGTACCGGAGCCTAGTGTTGGTTCCGACAGGTTGGCTGCGATAGGTTCTTGATGCTGCACGATGGCCCCTAACCCATCCTCTTTCCCAGGATGAGCCTTGTACTCCCAACGGCAGGCGTTGGTGCAGGTGCCCTGATTAGGGTCGCGCCGGTTGATATAGCCAGACAGCAGGCAGCGTCCGGAATAAGCCATGCACAGCGCACCGTGAACGAACACTTCCAGCTCCACTCCCGGCACCTGTTGGCGGATCTCTTCAATCTCCTCCAACGACAGTTCTCGGGACAGAATTACGCGTGACAGACCTTGGCTCTCCCAAAACTTCACGCTCGCCCAGTTCACCGCATTGGCTTGTACGGACAGGTGAATTGGCATCTGGGGAAACGCCTGACGCACCAGCATGATTAAGCCAGGGTCTGACATGATCAACGCATCCGGACCCATGGCAATGACGGGCTCGATATCCTTCAGAAACGTCTTCAGCTTGGCGTTGTGTGGCGCGATGTTGACCACTACATAAAATCGTTTGCCTTGCGCATGTGCCTCATTAATGCCCAGCGCGAGGTGCTCATGGTCGAATTCATTATTTCTGACCCGGAGGCTATACCGTGGCTGCCCTGCATAAACGGCATCTGCGCCATAAGCAAAGGCGTAACGCATGGATTTGAGCGTACCGGCAGGGGAGAGGAGTTCGGGTTTGAATAAAGACGTAATGCTCATGGAGTAGCGACTTCAAAACCATGAGCTTATGAGAGCAGATTGTGGACGGTATTGATCCAAGTCTATAAACCTATGGATGCTGCTCGCAGTAAGGATTCGCTAAGGCTTGGCGAACCCTTACTTGAATACGATTAGGCGACTAGATTGCCCAGCAGCATTGCAAATCCCAGTACCCCCAACGGGAATGCCCAATACTGCATTGGGATCCAGAACAAGGTGTGGCGCTTACGCAGCTCAACGGTTTGCTGGGTTTCTGGGTCAATCAGGATCTTTCCCGGACGGCTATTAAGTTGCTTACCAAAATAGAAAACAGCCATAGCAGATGCAAGTAGCGTTAGCGGAAAAACGATGAGACTACTCGCGCCCAAAAAGCCACCTAGTAAGGAGCCAACTAAGGCCATAAAAAGGGGAATGATAACGACTAAAAACCAAAACCTTGCCATATTAAGAGCATATTTTATCTTCCTTGATTGGGTTGTGACACATTAACTACCATGTGGAGCGATCTTCGGACTCAGCCTTTATAAGATCTTCCTTCCACTCTATTTTAGCAATTTCATAGATCTTTGAGAAGAAACCTCTTGGATCAACAATCTCATCTGCATACCAGGCAAGTGATCTGTATTCTTCTTCTAGGTACTCAAAATAAGAACTAAAATTGTGGCTTTCAATAGACAATAGTCCTCCTAGCTTTTCTAAAAGAACAAGCCTATGTCTGTAGGAAAGATAATTTAAGCTGGGAAGAATATATTTTCTTATTATTTCTTCTCTATCAGAGGTTTTGTTTGGATCGTATCTCCATAATTCTTCTCCTAAGTTTTCCTCTCTGTCATATATCTCAATGCCTCCTAAAAAAGAGTTAATGTTTGGTACATAGGGGTTTTCTAAAAAAGAATGCCTAAGCATTAGGCATATAGTTTAATTGCTAAGCTTTTATTAAAGCATATCGATAGCGGTCTAGACTGGATAAGTTTTTTTTAGCTTTTCTAAAGCATCATATATTCTATTTTTTTCAGTTTTGATATTTTGCTTGCACCAGTCTGTTATTAATTTTACAGCCAAGCTTTTACTTACGTTAAGACTTTCATTCATAAATTCAAAGGTGATCCCGTTATTTTCTATAAATTCTTCAGGAGTTCCATCTGGATCTGAGTCTATATATACGCCAGAATGTTCTAAAGCTACGCTTTCTCCTTTGTTTAATGAGTCTATTAATAATAAAATATAATCATTGCTTGTAGAGGTCCTTAGGGTTTTAAAATCTAAAAGGCAGCAGTTTAAGATTGAAAAGTCTTTTTCTTTGGACGACATGGTGCATATTCTTTGAAAGTTAGTCGTAGGCAAGGCTTAGTCTCAAAAGCCTCATTTAGGTAAACTATTAAATAAATAAATCTGTTTCCGAGCATAGTGAGAAGCTCTGAAGAATTGAAAAGAAGTTTAACTACCATGAGGACTGATCTTCTGAGGCTGCTCTATTAAGGTCATCTGCCCATCTATTAGTAATAAATTCAAATATTTCTATGAAAAAACCCTTAGGGTTTTCAATTTCCGATGAATCCCAAGCAGTACAGGTATAGTCATCAGAATCATAGTCAGTTTCAAATAGTTCTGAAAAGTCAAAATTAGAATTTTCTAATGCCTCTTTTAGTACGTTGTAAAGTACAAATCTGTGCCGATAGGATATATTTTCTATTGCGGGTAAAATGTAATTTTTAATTATTTCTTCACGATCTTTTTCATCATTTGGATTGTATCTCCATAGCTCCTCTCCCAAAGTTTCCTCTCGGTCGTATATCTCTATGCCGCATAGTAAGTGGCTAACTTGAGGGTTGTAGGGAAGATCTGTAGAGGGATGTTTTAACATTTTTCACCTATTTAATTGCTATAAATTATCTACAGGAAACGCAGTGAAAGGCCTTCTTGTATTGTCTTTATCAAATTTTACTTCTGCTCCATTCATGTTTTCGTTAAATTTTGGATTTTGTGGATCTTTTTTGTTTGGCTTATATCCTCTTCCTGCCCCAGGTAAATCTACCCTAACGATATTATTGCCTTTATGGTCTACGCCTGTATGTAAAGGTAAGCCACGAGCCTCTCTTGTTAATGCGGCATTAATAGCATGCAACTGTAGTTTCCAATTTTTAAATTGAGAGCTTGGGTTACCCTTCGCTTTCTTGGGGAGTTCTCCGTTGCTAGGATCAGTCCCGTCAATCGCTCTTTGTTTGAGCTTATCTCTAGGGATTTCAGGACCATGCTTTGTTATGGTATGCATGTCATATCTTTCTTCGTATTCTTTGACACGACGTTTAGCATTAGCCTCAGATAATCTTTCTATCTTTGATTGACGTTCTTCTCGTGAGCGCTCAGGGCTGGGGGCGTTAGGCTCTCCTGAATTTATATTAGCAGTAGGAGTTTCTGCTGTGCCGGTGGAGCAACTTGCTATACCTGGGCAATTATTCAACCCCAACGGATCCACCCACCCCGTCGGGTTGGGCACATACTGATAGTTATTCAGCCCACCCGCTAGTTTGATAGGGTCGGGTGTCAGGAAGCGGCCCGTATTGGGATTGTAGTAGCGGTGCCGGTTGTAGTGCAGGCCGGTTTCCTGGTCAAAATACTGCCCCTGAAAGCGCAGAGGGTTTTCCAGCTCGGCGACTTCCAGTTTTGCCACGTTACCGTAGGCGCGATACTTGGCAGACCAGACGATAGAACCCGCTGTGCTGGTCAGCTCCTGTGGTGTGCCGAGGTGGTCGAGCTGATAGTAATAAGGTTCGGCTGCCTGCCCTTCACCGTGCAGCATTGCCAAGGGGCGGAACGTGCCGGGCTCGTAGATATAGCTGCGGTAATGGTCTTGCCCGCTTTCGGCAATTAGCCGTTCGCCTTGCCAGAGAAACTCTGTAGTTTGGCCATCAACAGTTTTGGCGATGCGTCGGCCAAAGGCGTCGTAACGGTACTCGGCGATTCGCCCGTCAGGGAGTGTCGCGGCAATCAGGCGGTGCTGGCTGTCATAGCGGTATTCAGTGACCAGTCGTTGAGCTGCGCCGCGTCGCTCACGAGTCAGGTTGCCATAGGCGTCGTAATCGTAGTGGCTATCGCCTTGTATCAACAGGCGGTTACCTTTGACGTTGGCGAGGCGTGCGCCTTCTTGTCCCGTCTGGCTAAGCAAGTTACCGGCGGGATCATGGGCAAAGCTCTCTGGCAAATCTCCCCGAACAGCTATTAGTCGATCCAACGGGTCGTAATGGAACTGCTTGTTGCCCTTGCGGGAGTCTTCGATCGCAGCGAGGTTGCCGTTGGCATCGTAGGCATAGCGACGTTGATAAACGCTGCGCTCCTGTTGGCTGATGCGGTGGGCTTGGAGGCGGCCTTGCTCGTCATAGTGGTAATGGCTAAGCAGTGCGCCTTGCTGGCGGTATTGTTCACGTCCACCCGGTAGGTATTGGTGGGCCGTCAGTGGCTGACCGTTCAGGTCAATAGCGCTCAGCAGGCCACCATGGCGATAGCGGTAGTCGAGCAGGCTGCCATCCGGCAGGCGGCAATGGCTGAGCTGTCCGAGGGCATCATATTGATAACGGAACGTTGCCCAACCCTGATGCTCAGTAATGAGGCGATCCTGAAGGTCATACTCATAGGCGAGCGGCCATTGGCCGTCATCTACACTGACCAGTCGGCCAAGGGCATCGTAGGCGTAATGAATTTTCTGGTCGTCAGGAAGGGTTTTAACGAGCAGCCGCCCAGCTGCGTCACGCTGGTAGCAGGTAACCAGCTGGCTACCGTCTTCGCCGAATTCCGTTTTTTCCGTTAAATGGCCGTTAAGGTCATAGGCATAGGCTGTTGTACGGCCATCAAAGCCTGTTTCTTCTCGAATCAGGCCGTTGGGGTAGTAATCGAGTTGGTAGTGCTCACCGCGCTCGTTTTCGATCTCTGTCAATAACAGGCGAGTATTGTCGTAGCGATAGCGCAGCTGGCTACCATCAGGGTTGATTCGGCGACTGACGAGGTGCAGGTTGTCCGCGTATTCGTAGCGGGTAACACGTCCTAACTCATCCCGCTCGGCTGTTATTTTGCCGTACGCATTGTAGGTAAACGCGCGCGTCCCACCGCCCGGCAGCGTAACCTGACTGAGTCGGCCAACGGCGTCCCATTGATACTGGGTAACAGCGCCTGATTCGTCCTGTCGAGTGATTTGGCGGCCAAGCGCATCGTACCGATAACGGCGTTGACCGCCATCAGGTAGCAACTCTTCTATCAGCTGGCCTTGAGGGTTCCAGGTGAGTTCATGACGGCTACCATCAGGATGTTGAATACTGAGCAGGTTTCCCCGGTTGTCGTAGTGGTAGTGAGTTTTGTTGCCGTCCGGATCCGTCTGAGCGGTAATGTCACCTTGGGCATTACGACGATATTTCCAGACAGCCTTGCCCCGGCTAACCGTGCGTACGAAGCCTTTATGGTATTCGTAATAGGTAGGCTCATCTTCAGGCGGAATGACAGCAATGAGATGACCCGCCTCGTCATGCAGGTATTGAGTGATAGCGCCTAGCGGATCTTTCTCGGCAATCAGCTGGCCTTTTTCATCGTATACCTTGTGATGCTTGGCGCCGTCCGGGTCTATCTGTTGGACGAGGCGAGCGTTTTCATCATGTTGGTAGACCTGCTGGCTGCCGTCTGAGTTATGAACGGTAACGGTACCGTTGTCTTCCCAGACGTAACGCGTATCCATTTGGGCAAAATTGGCCCAGTGATGGACGCAACGGGACTGTTTTCCTTCGCCTTCCCATTCCCAGAAGAACGTCGCTCCGCCCGCCAGTTGGCGCTCTTGGATAACGTGCTGATCGTTGTAGCGATAATGCTCGCTTTCACCTGCCGCATTGGTAGCAGACAGAAGTTGGCCTTGGGCGTTATATCTATAGGTGGCCAGGGTCTGGACGGTATACCAACTCGCTTCTTCATTATCGGCAGGGCGGTAGACCTGATAATCAACCGCTACGATATGAGCGTGCTCATACGTGAAGCGCAGCGCGCGACCCGCAGTGTTCGTTAGGCGAACAATACGGTCTCTCGCATCGCGAGAAATACGTAAGACGTTGTTGTATGTGTCGCTTATCGAAATAAGACGCGCGCTTTGACCTATCCGACGGAAATGGTAAAAGCGAGGCGTTGCGCCCGCCTGCGCAAGAACCAGCTCGCTTGGGTCCTCGCCAAGATAGATCGCTGCAGCGGAAAGCCGGTTCGTAATGGCAGTACGTTGCTGACTTGGTAGTGGAAACTCGGTGCGGCGATTCTCATGGTCTGTCCAGATAACCGTGTCGCCCTGAATGTCTAGCCGGTGGGCCAGGCTATGGCTCCATCCATAGCCCAAGCCAACATTGTGCTCAACGGCACTGGTGCGATAGAGGCGAGACCAGGGAAAGGAGAGCACCCCATCCAGCTCTCCATCGGTCAGGGTAAGCAACTCCTCACCTGTAACCATGGAAACCGGACAGCCATTAGTACAGGTTTTGGCGCATTCCTGCGAAGGTTTGTCGTTAGGATCCTTAGCCGGCTTGGAAACGTCATCAACCTTTTCTTCACGAGACAGACGCGTTTGACGCCGAGTCTTATTTCGGCTTGCTGTCGAGGCATTTTCAATCGTCTGGCTCGGCGTATCGGCTGGGGTTGGTCTTTTACTTGCAGTCGCTACCTCGGCGTTGATTTTACGGGCTGTATTCGCCCCGCTAATTTCACCATGGGCCGCTAAAGGCTTTAAGGTATCTGCATGTATAGGCAGGGCATGGGATTGACTTGCGGTGATTAACGTATTGGCAAGCTTATTGATTAAAGCGGTCGCTTTACCGGAGTTAAGTGTTTCCAAGGCTTTGGTGCCAACGCGGATTGCGAGCCCCGCACCGCCGCTCAAAATAATCCCGACGACAATATTGATTAAAAGCTCGCCGGTAAACTGAGCCAATACTTCAACACATGTCTGAGGCGGTAACAGCTTGACCCAGCTAACAATTGCCGCCACGTAAATAAACATCAGTGGCTCATCACTAGCGATCAGTAAGGCTGTGCTTAGCGATTCCTTAGAGGCGGTATAGAGCTTTTTCAGCTCGTCTGGACTCAAGTATTTAGCGAGCTTTTTAGCATTCTCATAAGGATGAGCAATCAATTGAAAAAGTGACTTTATGTCGTCCCAGAGCGAGAGCAGTGCATGCTCAAAGCCCTCTAGGGTAGCCTCCAGTTGAAGTTTTAAACGTTGTCCCGAGCTAGCGCTTTGATAGGTGCTCCATAAAGGTTGGAATTGATTGGTCCATTCGCTTTGAAGCCATGCAGCAAGCTTTTGAATAACGCCTTGATAAGAGCTATATAGGGCTTCTACCTGAGCCTTCGTTACATTCGGGAAAAACGTAATGCGATAGAGCTGCCCACGCTTGCAGCCAGAAATAACTTTTATGCCGCTTGGGCCGATTTCATCATTAATGACGGGTCCTGTAACTTCATCTCCGTTCCAGGCTCTCGTGACAGGCTCCAGCCGTACGGGTGTATTGCCAATGGGAACAAAGCGGGCGGCTTCAAAAGCATGAACTAACGTGAACTTTCCATTCAGCGGGCACGTTGCGTAGTTCGTAACAGGGGAGGTGTAATCCTTGTCTTTGCTAATGCTTAACTCATCGCCAATCTTGAACGTTTGATCGGCATCCAATGCCCAACCGGTCCAGAGGCTTTCTGCTAGCTCTTTATAGGTGCCTAGGCAGCTTTTGAATTCAGAGATTACTTTGCTTGCATCAGGTGACTCGGCACCCAAACCAATAAATGAGAACGAGCCGAGCAGAGCGCTCATAGCGAAGCATCCTTTTCAAGTTGAGCGATAAGTTGCACCGTATCGTCCATGTCTGTTCCCTGGCGCTGAACGAAGCGTTTGATCTTTTGTAAAAGATTGATTTCTGGAAATTTGAAGTAAATGTCTGGGTGGTTTTCTTGAATGTGCTGCATCAAGTTATCGATCAGCGTAGAGGCATCGTTTTCATGTAATGCATCAAGTACCGCCTGAGGTACGCTCCACCAAGGGTATGTTCGAGCAGTTTGGTAAGTACTTGGGGGGGTTATGCTGGCGTTGAATTGATTAACCCAATACTGATCGAAGCAAGGTAATGCCGTAGAGAGTTGCTGATCCAGGGTCTGAATGACAGGCACCAGATGCCGGCCATCCCAAAAGCGAAAAAACACTTCGCTACCGTCCGGCATAAAGACTTTAGTCAGACTCTTGAGATGCTCGACGATAGCCGCTGGCTCATGCGTGGATAGGGCTAGCCATCCCCAATCTTTATGTTTTTCCTTAGCTGCCCACTCTAGAAATGTGCTGTTTGGGCTGAGCCTACCCAAGTAAGGCATGACCGGCTGCCAGTCAGCGTAGGGGGTACCTTCCCAAATGGGCAAAGGGACAAAAGCTTCACGAGCTTCGTAATAGGCCTTCAGTGGATTGGCATCGCTGGTGTTACTCATCACGACATAAAGGGATGAGTTATCAGTTGACTGTTGAGCCAACCACTCTTGAGGGGTAAGCAAATTATCAGAGTGCACAGAACCCCTCCTTGCACTTTTCGCATTCTTCACAGAAGGGTGCGTTACGCTTGAAGGTATTGATCTGTGCAGGTGTTAGCAGGGCACCTGCCTTGTCTGCGTCGGCTGGCCTTACAGGCCCCGGCAGCAGAGGGGATGCACCGGTTCCGCTGCCTGCATTGCCTCCAGAGTTGATGCGGACTGTTGGGCCGACGATAGTGATGCCGCTGGCGTCCAGCTTGATGAAGCTACCGCCTGCCTTGAAGGTAAGTTCGCTGCCAGCTTCCAGGACAACTTTCAAACCACTGGATAAATGGATTTCCTGCCCCGCACTGACGAACTGACCCGTACCGATCTTGATATGCTGATTCTGCCCTACGGTGAGGTGGTCGTTGGTCTTGACCTCAACCTTGCGGTCCGCATCCGTGGTGCGGTGCTCCTCCGCCTTGTATTCCGTGTAGCTGTTGGCCTCGACAATGTCGTGTCGCTCATGCCCTACGCGGATCTTCTGGTCGTGCTCGATATTCTCGTCCCAGTCCCGCTGGGCATGAATGTAGATCTGCTCCTGACCTTTCTTGTCCTCGATGCGCAGCTCGTTATACCCACCACCGCCGGGTGTGCTCAGGGTCTTGAAAACGCTGCGGGTCTTGTTGGCTGGCAGGTCATACGGCACCTGATGTTCCATGTGGAACAGGCAGCCCGTGACCAGGGGCTGGTCCGGGTCGCCTTCCAAGAACGTGACCAGTACTTCCATGCCGATGCGAGGAATGGCGATACCGCCGTAGCGATCACCCGCCCAGCTGGACGAGACGCGTAACCAGCAGCTGGTCTGCTCGTTGGCCTGACCTTCGCGGTCCCAGTGAAACTGCACCTTGACCCGACCGTATTCATCACAATGGATCTCTTCGCCCTTGGGTCCAGTGACCACCGCGGTCTGGCTGCCCAGGATCTTGGGCTTGGGATGCTCAAGCGCAGGACGGAAGGGCACGTCCCAGGGCGTAGCGGTGAAGCGGTTGCGGTAGCCCTGGGTAAAGCCGTCGTGCTTGTCCACATCGCTGGTAACCGACTCTTCCAGCACCTGGGGCTGCTTGCCTTCATGCCAGAGGCCGGTCAGTAGCCACAGCTGGTTCCAATCATGGCGGGGATGCTCGGACAGTTCCAGAAAGTGGCCGGTCACCAGCTGGGGTTGATCGCTTTCACCTTCGGCCAGCTGATAGTCGCTGCGGTGACGCTCAAGGGCGCGCTGGGCGAGGTGCTTGCCGCGGGTGCGATCGGTGAAGCGGCCCGGGTAGTCGTAGTCTTCCAGATCAGGCTTGGCCTCGCTCTTGTAGGCGGTCTCCATGCGCAGTCGTGGCTGCTCGAAGTCATAGTCGCGGCGCGAGACACGGGCGGTACGGGTTTCCAGGCGTACGCCAAAGCGTTTGACCACCGGCTCGTCTGCCACCAGACCGGAGCCCTGCACATAGGCAGTCGGTGGGGTCAGCCTGGGAAAGCCGGTCTGGTCATCACCAAACACCAGGACGTGGTTATCCTGGGTATGCTCGAAGTGGTAGTGCAGGCCTTCCTCTTCGCAGAGCCGCTGAATGAAGTGCAGGTCGGTCTCATCATATTGGACGCAATACTCGCGAGGCGGATAGACCGTTGGCCCCAGCTGGAAACGGTAGGCGTCCGCCAGGATGCCGTGGTCTTCGAGCACCTGGGCGATGATCTGCGGGACGGTGAGCTTCTGAAAGATGCGCTGGTTGGTACGGTGCGCAAGGTAAGTCAGACGCGGCACCAGCACGACGTGATAGCGGGTGAGGCGCTTGCCGGCATCGCCCTGGCCGATCTGGTAGAGCTGACCATGCACGCCGCTACCGTTGGGCGAGAAGGCCAGAAAGGCGCGCTGATGCAGCAGGGCTTCAAGGTCGAGGTCGGGCCGTTCGCTGACCAGCTCGAGGTCAAAGCGAAAGGGCTGGCTGATCGACTCCTGTCCCGTAAAACTCAGGACTTGGAAGTCAGGCGTGACCCCATCTGAGGTCGATCCGTGAATGGATAGCGAAAAGTGAGTCGTATTCGCTGGGTTGAACATTCCGTGTTCCTCCAGATGGTCGTCGCAAAAACAATTTCGGCCAGGAAACCTGGCCGAAAAGGCTAACCGTACTAGCATGGAATGAGCCAATGCCAGACATCATGGCGCTTGACTCATTGTGCCACCTCAAGCGGTTAGCAGGCAGTGAATCGGGTCTGTTTCTGACCAATCGGCTTCTGGAGGGGATCAGAAGCCGACACCGATTCACACCTGTCTGACGGATCGCCGCGAAATTAAGCGGAGATCGGGGAGCGCCAGTCGTCGGAGCCGGAAGTGCCGGATACTTCGTGAGTCCAGACGATCTTGCGGTACGTGAAGTACACGTCTTCCAGATGAGTGAAATGAGCCATGTTCGGGTCCTGGCAGTTCGGCATGCGGGACTGCACGTCAACGATGATGGCGTCTTCCAGCTCGATGGTGAAGTAGTGTTCCTGAGTACCAGTAGCAGAAGTGCGGTACCACTCCAGGCGGCACTTGCTCAGGCGCTCGCCGGAGGTCAGTGCGTTGAAGATCAGCGGAGAGGACTTGTCGAAGACCTTGGTGATCATCAGCGGCTTGTGTACACGCTGACCAGTCGGCTGACCGGACTGCGGATCGCGTGGGATGATGACCTGGTGATTGAAAGCCTGAACCAGAATCTGGTCTTCATGGCCTTCCTGGAAGATATTGCCGACGGAGTCTTCCGTGAAGGTGCCTGCAGTGATCAGACCTTGCTTGGTGCCTTCGAGGGACAGATACGCGGGTGTTGGCATGATGCTCTCCTTGCCTGAATAGTGGGCCCTTGGCCCGGGAGCCATACCTATTACAAACCCTGTGCCAATAAAATAAATTCCTTATTAATCAATCAGTTATGATTTAATGAAGTGTGTGCTGCATGAGCTTTGCGACAGCTGTCACATAAAGGTGCGCAGCTTTTTGCGCATTAAGGCAGAAATCTTGCGCACTACGCTAGAAGCGAGTGAACTCGCCTTGTCTGTGCTTTTTTCGAGGATGTGGACGGGTGAGGGTGTGCCAAAAGTTGCGCTGTAGACGGGTTGTCTTATGGCTTCAGTGCAAAGATATCCATTACGCAAAATACTAAGTGAATGAATGACCTGGCGTCGATGTAGTATAAAGACGTACCACTACATGCCTTTTCCACCTCTGCTAGTCGAGTGCCGCTTGTGAACCTGATGCAACATATCGCCCAGTCGCGCCATTTATTGCGCAAGTCTGAGCTCAAGGTGGCTGAGCACGTCATGCTGGATCCTGCGGCTGTCATGCACAGTTCGATGGCGGATCTTGCTCATGAGGTAGGGGTTAGTGAGCCAACTATCGTGCGGTTCTGCCGTGCTATTGGGTGCGATGGTTTTCAGGACTTGAAGCTGCGTCTGGCCCAAAGTCTGGCTTCAGGGGCGAGCTTTGGACAGTTCGCCATCCATGAGAACGACTCGGTTGTCGATTTCAGCCTGAAGATTTTCGATACCACGCTGCACACGCTGATGGATATCCGCGAGCGCTTGGATATGCAGGCGCTCGAGCAGGCTATCGAAGAGATTTCCAAGGCCAAGCGGGTAATGTTCTATGGCTTTGGCGCTTCCGGCGCCGTGGCGACGGATGCCCAGCACAAGTTCTTCCGTCTTCTGCTCAGTGCGTTTGCCTATTCTGATCCCCACATGCAGGCGATGTCGGCGGCAACCCTGACGCCAGATGACGCGGCGATCTGTATTTCCCAGTCGGGACGCTCGAAAGACCTGTTGATCACGGCCAACCTAGTCCGGGACAGTGGGGCCAAACTGATCACGATCTGCCCAAGCCAGACGCCTTTGGCAGAGTTAGCCAATGTCAGCCTGACGATCGATGTGCCGGAAGATACCGAGATCTATACGCCGCTGACATCACGTATTGCACACCTGGTCATTATCGATGTGCTGGCGATGGGGGTGGCGATGTCCCGAGGCCCGACGCTGGTCAACCACCTCAAAGGTGTCAAGCGCAGTCTGCGAAGCCTGCGGTTATCACCCAAGAGCATCAAACATCAGGACGAGCGCGACTCGCATTGATGATCAGGTGCAGCTCTTCGGCTGTCCCTTAAGCTTCACCAAGGCTTCGCCAAACCGTCATCTTTCCTGGGCAGGCTAAAGGCTCCACCTTTGCTTGGGAGATACGGTATGGCCATGTCTATGGACAGCGATTTTCTCGACGCCAAAACTCGCCGTAAACTGGCGGATCAACGCCGAATGGCCTTTCGACGTGCCATTGAAGATCGCAACGAGCAGTTACGTCTGGAGCAGGAGTTAACGGATTATCCCGAACTATTTTCTGCTTCGGTCGCTATGAGCGCTCAGCTCTCAGCCCACTGATTCGTTCGGCTAGCGCGGCGATTCGACTCCGTTCTTCCCGAATGAAGTTAAAAAACGCCTGTGCCACAGGAGACAGGCGTTTGCTGCGCGGATGAACCACGCACCAACTGCGGCAAAGTGGAAGCTCCTGCACCGATAACTCGCACAGTACACCAGCCTTAAGCTCTCGGTGGACGGCCAGTCGTGGAAGCAGGGCAATGCCCAATCCGGCAATGACACCTTCCCGTATGGCTTCCAACGAGGTCAGCTCCTGCACGTCTGAAAAGTGGGCTCGCTTTTGCTTGAAGTACTCGTCACACGCCTGACGGGTGCCGGAGCCCGACTCTCGTACCAGTAGCGGACAATCGCTCAGGTCCTTCAAGGTAAGGTTGCCGGTTTGGCTGACAGGATGTTCCGGAGCGGCCACTGCAACAATCTCGTTGTTAAGAAAGGGAAGAAACTCCAGGTCTCGGTCTGACGGTACCAGAGACATGATCATGATTTCGTCACGGTTTTCAGACAGCCGTCTGAGCATGTGATCGTGGTTGCCCACGCAGAGATGAACACTGACCTCCGGGTGCTGCTGCTTGAAGGCAGCGAACAGATGGGGCGCCAGGTATTGCGCGCTGGTTTCTACCCCCAGACGGAGTTGTCCGTGAAGCGAGCCCAGGAGATTGGAGAGCTGCATATCGAGACTGTTGAGGCGTCCAAAGATATCCTGCCCGGCGCGCAGCAAGGCATCGGCGGCTTCGGTCAGATAAAGGATTCTGCCACTGTATTCAAACAGTGGTTGTCCGAGCAGCTCTTCCAGCTGGCGAATCTGCAGGCTGACGGCTGGTTGCGTTAGGGCCATGACGTCAGCTGCACGGCTGTAGGAGCGTGTCTCGCATACGGCCTCAAACACTTGCAGCTGGCGTAAGGTGATACGCATCAAAGGTTTACGCATGGCTGAGCCGGCCTCATCGTTGATCCATAAGTAATACCTTATAGATACGCTAATAATTATTGATTTTCCATAATCCTTGTTGCCGTCTAGGTTTGTGAGCGAACAAGAACAAATGCCCAAAGGGCTCCTTATCTCGCTCAAGAGGCCGGCGTGTGATCAAGAAAATCCTCATCGCCAATCGTGGCGAAATTGCGGTACGTATCGTGCGTGCCTGTGCCGAAATGGGTATTCGCTCGGTAGCTATCTATTCAGAGGCTGACCGCCATGCGCTGCATGTAAAACGGGCCGATGAAGCACATAGCATCGGCAGCGATCCGCTCGAAGGCTATCTGAACCCTCGCAAGCTCGTGAACCTGGCAGTTGAGACCGGGTGTGATGCGTTACATCCGGGATATGGCTTCTTATCCGAGAATGCCGAGCTGGCAGAGATCTGCGCGCAACGAGGTATCAAGTTTATTGGGCCCAGCGCCGACGTGATTCGGCGGATGGGAGACAAGACCGAGGCGCGTCGCAGCATGATTGCAGCAGGCGTGCCCTGTACCCCCGGCACCGAAGGGAACGTAGCCGATCTGGATGAGGCACTGATCGAAGCAGAGCGCATCGGCTATCCGGTGATGCTCAAGGCCACGTCTGGTGGTGGCGGCCGTGGTATCCGGCGCTGTAATAGCCGTGAGGAACTGGAGCAGGCCTATCCCCGCGTCATTTCTGAGGCAACCAAGGCGTTCGGGAGCGCCGAGGTGTTTCTCGAGAAGTGCATCGTCAATCCCAAGCATATCGAGGCTCAGATTCTGGCAGACAGCCTGGGCAATACCGTTCACCTGTTCGAACGGGACTGCTCGATCCAGCGCCGTAACCAGAAGCTCATCGAGATTGCTCCCAGTCCGCAGCTGACACCTGAGCAGCGTGCCTATATTGGCGATCTGGCGGTACGCGCTGCCAAGGCGGTCGGATACGAGAATGCCGGTACGGTGGAGTTCCTGCTCGCAGAAGGCGAGGTGTACTTCATGGAGATGAACACCCGGGTTCAGGTCGAACATACGATCACCGAGGAAATCACCGGGATCGATATCGTTCGTGAGCAGATCCGGATTGCCGCTGGACAACCGCTGTCGGTCAAGCAGGAGGACATCATCCATCGTGGATTTGCCCTGCAGTTTCGTATCAATGCGGAAGACCCTAAAAACAACTTTCTGCCCAGCTTTGGGAAGATCACCCGCTATTACGCACCTGGTGGCCCTGGGGTGCGCACGGATACCGCCATCTATACCGGCTATGTGATTCCACCGTTCTACGACTCCATGTGCTTGAAGCTGATTGTCTGGGCGCTGACCTGGGAGGAAGCGCTGGAGCGGGGCCTACGGGCGCTGGATGACATGCGGGTGCAGGGTGTGAAGACCACCGCACCTTATTACGAAGCGATTTTGCGCAACCCGGAATTTCGTAGCGGCCAATTCAATACGAGCTTTGTGGAAAGCCATCCAGAGCTGACGCAGTACTCGATCAAGCGTAACCCCGAGCAACTGGCCCTGGTCATCGCGGCCGCCATTGCCGCCCATGCCGGCCTGTGAGGAAAACAAGAATGTCCAAGAAGATCTTTGTTACCGATACCGTGTTGCGTGACGCACACCAATCCCTGCTGGCAACGCGCATGCGTACGGAAGACATGCTGCCCATCTGCGACAAGCTGGATCGGGTCGGGTATTGGTCACTGGAAGTCTGGGGCGGCGCGACGTTCGATGCCTGTGTGCGGTTTCTGAAAGAAGACCCGTGGGAGCGTTTGCGCACGTTGCGGGCTGCCTTGCCCAATACTCGTTTGCAAATGCTGCTGCGGGGCCAGAACCTGTTGGGTTATCGCCACTATAGCGACGATGTGGTCGAGGCCTTTATAGCCAAGGCGGCGGAAAACGGAATCGACGTCTTCCGGATTTTCGATGCCATGAACGATGTGCGCAATCTGGAAACGGCTATCAAGGCCGTCAAGAAAAGTGGCAAGCACGCCCAGGGCACTATTGCCTACACAACCAGCCCGGTACACACCGTCGAGGCGTTCGTCGAGATGGGTCGGACCATGGCGGGCATGGGCGTGGACTCCATTGCGATCAAGGACATGGCTGGGTTGCTCACACCGTACGCGACGGGCGAGTTGGTAAAGGCCCTGAAAGAGGCCCTGAATCTGCCGGTATTCATTCATTCCCACGATACTGCCGGTGTAGCTGCCATGTGCCAGCTCAAGGCGGTGGAAAACGGAGCGGATCATATCGATACCGCCATTTCCAGCCTGGCGTGGGGGACCAGCCATCCCGGGACCGAATCCATGGTTGCTGCGTTGCGTGGAACGCCCTATGACACAGGGCTGGATCTTGAGCTGCTGCAGGAGATCGGTCTGTACTTTCATGCCGTTCGCAAGAAGTATCACCAGTTCGAAAGCGAATTCACGGGAGTGGACACGCGCGTACAGGTCAATCAGGTGCCGGGCGGGATGATCTCCAACCTGGCCAACCAGCTGCGCGAGCAGGGTGCACTCAATCGCATGGGCGAGGTGCTGGCAGAAATTCCCCGTGTACGCGCCGATCTGGGTTATCCACCGCTGGTGACGCCGACATCGCAGATCGTTGGTACCCAGGCCTTTTTCAATGTCCTGGCGGGAGAGCGCTACAAGACCATCACCAATGAAGTGAAACTGTATCTGCAGGGCCGTTACGGCAAGGCACCCGGCAAGGTCTGCGAGCTGCTGCGCAAGCGAGCCATTGGTAATGAGGAAGTGATCGAGGTACGTCCAGCCGACTTGCTCAAGCCGGAACTCGATAACCTGCGCCGAGAGGCAGGAGAGCTTGCCCGGTGCGAGGAAGATGTCCTGACGTTTGCCATGTTTCCGGATATCGGACGCAAGTTTCTGGAGGAGCGTGCAGCCGGAACCTTGCAGCCTGAAGAACTGCTGCCCATCCCGGATGGAAGCGGTACGCCTCTGGCGCGTGAAGGCGTGCCGACTGAGTTTGTGATTGATGTACACGGTGAAAGCTATCGGGTGGATATCACGGGTATCGGCCTGAAGAGCGAGGGCAAGCGGCACTTTTATCTGTCCATTGATGGTATGCCGGAAGAGGTGGTCTTCGAGCCGCTTAACAGTTACGTTTCGGGCGGTGATGGCAAGCGCCGTCAAGCCAGCGCGCCAGGGGATGTCAGTACGACTATGCCGGGTAATATTGTCGATGTATTGGTCAAGGAAGGTGATGTGGTCAAGGCGGGTCAGTCGGTACTCATCACCGAGGCGATGAAAATGGAGACCGAGATCCAGGCCTCTATCAACGGAACCGTCAAGGCTGTACACGTGGCGAAAGGCGATCGCGTCAATCCAGGCGAGGTTCTGGTCGAGATCGAGGCTTGAGCCAGCGGTAGAGCTGGTAGCGCTTAAAAAGCGGCCCGCTCTGCCGTCCAACGGGTGTGTTGATGTGCCAGAGCTTCCGGCAGGAGGGGCTCCGCCAGGAAAAAGCCCTGGGCCAGATCACACCCCAGCTCACACAAGAGATCCAGGTGCTCCTGGGTCTCGATACCCTCAGCAATGATCCTGGCACCAAATGCGCGGCTCATGTCGACCAGAGACTTGAGCAGGGCCCGGCGCTTATCGGCATCTTCCACCTGAATAATGGAAGAGTCGATCTTTACGGTATTGAACGGTAGCGCAAGCAGATAGGCGATATTGGAATGCCCAGTGCAGTAGTCATCCAGCGATAGGCGGATACCGGACGCTTGCAAGGTGGCGAACGTCTCACGGACCTGTGGGGTGATGTTCAAGGGAACACCTTCGGTCAACTCAAGGATCAGGCGTGAAGGCGCCAGCTTGGTTTCTCTCAAGACCTCGGCTACCCGCGCGGCGAAATTTGGATCGGCGAATTGCAGCGGCGAGACATTTACCGAAAGAGAATAGGCCTTTGGCCATTGAACGGCCTGATGGCAGGCGGTACGCAGGGCCCACTCGCCCAGCTCCAGGATGAATCCGCTTCGCTCGGCCAGAGGGATGAAAAAGTCGGGTGATACCAGACCCCGGGCCGGGTCATCCCAGCGGAGCAGGGCTTCATAGCCGACGACTTCTGTGCTCGAGCATTCATGGATCGAGTGGTACTGCATGTACAGCCGACCCTCATCCAGGGCGCGACGCAAGTCGGCCGGCTTCAATTCGGGCAGGCCATCAGGCGTCTCGAAGAGTTGACTGTCCGCTCGGCTGGCCAATGCAATCTGATTACGGCCCAGCCGTTTGGCCCGATAAAGCGCGCGGTCGGCGAATTCAATCAATTGCGCTTGGTCATCTGGCTGGGGTGATTCCTGATCGCTGCACGCTGCGCCAATGCTGATGGAGACGATGAGCAGCTCATCGCCCCGAGCCTGATGAGGAAGGCCCAATGTTTCAATGGCGGCCCGCAGGCGCTCGGCGGTGATATGGGCCTGTTCCAGGGTGCAGTTAGGCAGGAGAACGGCGAATTCCTCACCTCCATACCGGGCCAGTAGATCGACTTCGCGCAGCTGCTCACGCAAGGCAGAAACAATGCACTGTAGGCAGTTATCACCGGCCGGATGCCCATACAGATCGTTGAAGCGCTTGAAGTGGTCAACGTCCAGGATTAACAGAGAGAAAGGCGCACCGCCTGCTTCGTACCGATTCCATAGATCATCCAGTTGTGCGACGAAATAGCGGCGGTTGGCGATACCGGTCAGCGAGTCGGTATCTGAAAGCGTCTGCAGGGTACGGTTCGTACTGGAAAGACTCTGAACACGCAGTTTTTCCCTGAGATTAAGCAGATAGGAATACCGCTCCGAGCGCTCCAGCCAGAAATTGGCCAGTAGGGAAAAGGCACCGGTGACCAGAGCAATGCAGGTAGCAAACAGCCCTTGGGGAAAGGTCATGTTTACGGTAAAGGCGCAGCCCACGATGATTGGAAGTACCAGTATCGTAAAAGGCAAAGCGTATCGGAACGGCAACGCCGTGGTGTTATTAGCGTAGATCAGGATCAAAGGAAGTGAAAACAGACACAAGGCTCTGTCCGGTGACGAGGACGACAGGATAATGGCTACCGCGGCGATAAATCCTGCAAGGCAGGGCAGCCAGGCACAGACCTCCCTGAGTCGATAAGAATTCGTTTTCTTCAGGGTAAAAAGACAGGCCAGTGTTGGCAGCGAGGCGCAGAAGAGGTGCCAGAGAATGGCTTGAAAGAAAATGTCCTTCAACATTAGCCATTCACAAAGAAGAAAGCTGTTATAGGCGAAGAAAGCGGTTACATGTGACCGATAGATATGTCGCTTGCGCCGCCTGTGGATATCGTCTTGGTATTGATTCTCGACCATGGCGCTAAACATCAGCACGCGAGACGGATAAGCAATATCAATCTCGATTTGCTTGCCAAGATCGCTGGATAAGGTCATGCCGGAACCTGTTTGAAAGTGCGAAGCTCACGGTAGAGCTCATGAATGAGCAGCACCTGGCCTTTAGGGATGTAGCGTTTTGCCATCACCAAAAGACCAAATTTAGCGAAATAGTTCACATCCTGTAATCGTCACCGGACCAGTGGACTAATAGCCGTCTTAATGGTGGATATGACATTTAGATATTGGTATCGCGCTAATTCTTGACTAAAATAGTCAGGCTTAATGATGTCGAGGATTCTCAATGAGCCTTTCTATTACGTCCACGGCGCCTCGCCAGATCACCACGCCAGTAGTGGCGCTGGGGCTGGTGGTTCTGGGGGCTGTGTTTTTGGATATGGCTGTCAGCGGACGGCAAGCTTTGCTGTTCATCCTGGGCGGTGCACTGGGGCTGACGCTTTATCATGCCGCTTTCGGATTCACGTCTGCCTGGCGGGTGTTCATTCGTGACCGGCGTGGCGCGGGCCTGCGTGCTCAGATGCTCATGCTGGCCATTGCCGTTGTGCTGTTTTTCCCGGCCCTAGGTGCCGGTACGCTGTTTGGCCAGCCGGTTACCGGCTTGGTATCGCCTGCGGGCACTTCCGTTGTAGTTGGTGCCTTCATTTTTGGCATCGGTATGCAGTTAGGCGGCGGCTGTGCGTCTGGAACCCTGTTCACAGTGGGGGGTGGTAACGCACGCATGCTGGTAACGCTGCTGTTCTTCGTGATTGGCTCCGTTATCGCCACGCATCATCTGGGCTGGTGGTTCGCGTTGCCCTCACTGCCCAAGATCTCCCTCGTAACCAGCCTGGGCGTTATGCCTGGAATTGCGGTCAGTCTCGCGCTGTTTGCCTTTATCGCCTGGATGACGGTGCGTCTGGAGCGCCGTCGCTATGGCAGTCTGGAAGCGACGGTACCCAATGAGCATCAAGGCGCAGCGCGTTTTCTGCGCGGGCCGTGGCCGCTGGTTTGGGGCGCTATTGCCTTGGCGATCCTGAACTTCTGTACGCTGGCCCTGGCGGGTCGTCCGTGGGGGATCACGTCAGCCTTTGCGGTCTGGGGTGCCAAAGGCGCTCAGCTGCTAGGTATCGATGTTGCCAGCTGGGACTTCTGGCAATTGCCGGCTAACGCCAAGGCTCTAAGCCAGCCCGTGTGGTTCGATGTTACCAGTGTGATGAATTTCGGCATCATCCTGGGTGCGCTGATTGCTGCGGGTCTGGCTGGACGCTTCGCGCCCAGTCTGAAGATTCCGACGCGCTCGCTGGTAGCTGCCATGATAGGGGGCCTGCTCCTGGGCTATGGCGCACGTCTGGCCTACGGTTGCAACATCGGGGCGTATTTTAGTGGTATCGCCTCCGGCAGTCTGCATGGCTGGCTGTGGCTGGTCGCAGCCTTTATCGGCAACAGCGTAGGAGTCCGTATTCGTCCGGTGTTCTTCCCGGGTGAACGTCCTGTTACTCAGCTGACCGGTTGCTAAGCGGTAGGTGAAAAAAGGGCCCTTCGGGGCCCTTTTTTCGTATGGCTTATTCGCCAAGCTCGCCGCAGAGATCCTGTTGCAGCCAGTGGTTGACCTGCTCAGGCGCTAAGCCCGAGCCAATCAGCACCTGCAGTTTGGCGACAGCCGCCTCGCGTGTCATGCCGCCACCCGACACAACGCCGCAGGCATGCAGCCTGCTGCCTGCCTCGTAGACATCGAGTTCGACGCCCCCTTCGTGGCACTGCGTGACGGCAAGCAGTACAACGCCCTTGGCAGACGCTTCGCTCAGGCTGGTCAGGAAAGCATTATTGTCGCTGGGACCTGTTCCGCTGCCATAACATTCGAGCACCAGGCCCTGCACGCCGGTACCTACAAGGGCAGATACGTGCTGAGCCGAGATGCCCGGAAACAGTGGTAGAACCGCTACTTGGGCAACCTGTCTGGCTTGGCCCGCCTTTAGCTCGGCGGGTACAGCCTGACGTGGTTGGGCCAGCCGCTGGCGCGCGAGTGTCTTGAATGGATGACGGCCAAAGCTGCGAATCTTGCTGCAGCGGGCCGCATGTAACAGCTCGCCGTGAAAGTAAACATGCACGCCCTCGGGGGCACCGCCTGCAAGCGTCTGCAAGGCACCGTCCAGGTTTTCCCAGGCGTCGCTGTCCGGTACGCCGGCCGGAAGCATTGAGCCTGTCAGTACAACAGGAATATCGAGCCCCAGCAGGTGAAAACTCATTGCCGCCGCGGTGTAGGCCAGCGTATCGGTTCCATGCAGCACCAGTACGCCGGTGTAGCCCTGTTCGGCTGCCTCGACTATAGCTGCACTGAGCGTCAGCCAATAGGTTGGCGTCATGTTGGCGCTGTCCATCAGAGGCAGCACCTCCCGGAATTGCCACTCCGGTAACGCCCGCTCAGGCGCCTGGGCCAGAAAGGCACGCATGTGTGCCTCAAAGCCTGAGGCCGGCGCCAAACCGTTTTCGGTGGCCTGCATACCGATGGTGCCGCCGGTATAAAGCACCATCAGGCGTTGTGAGTGACCGGTTTGAATCATGGCTTTGTCATGTCCTTGGCCGAGGCAGAGGCTTTCCAGACCGCCGGATCAAGATCCAGATCGGCAAAGCCTTTGGGGTCGAATGTTGGAACCTTGTTTCCTGCCCGGATCTGACGGTCATAGTCACGCATGATGCGCAGACCCACCTTGAACAGGAATGCCAGGGAGATCAGGTTGACCACTGCCAGCAAGCCCATGGTGAGGTCGGCAAAGCCGAACACGGTAGTCAGGTCTTGTTGTGAGCCCCAGATCACCAGCGCCACCACCAGAACCCGATAGATCATCAGCGCCACGCGGCTCTTGGTGAAGAAGCTCAAGGCATTCTCACCCAGATAATAGTTGTAGATGATCGTTGTGAAGGCGAACAGCAGCAGGGCGATACTGATGAAGATACGGCCCCACTCGCCAACCGTCGCGGCCAGTGCCGTCTGGGTCAGAACAACACCGGGGATATCGGCGCCCGGCTCATAGACGCCAGACAGCAGGATGATGAGTGCGGTGGAGGTACAGATGATCAGGGTATCAATGAATACGCTGAAGGACTGCACAACGCCCTGGGCTGCCGGGTGGGAAACTTCCGCTACGGCGGCCACGTTTGGAGCACTACCCAGACCCGCCTCGTTAGAGAACAGGCCACGCTTGACGCCCATCATCAGCGCTGCACCCAAGCCACCGGCAAACGCAGGTTCAAGGCCAAAGGCACTGCGTACGATCAGGGTCAACGCCTCGGGAACACGATCAATGTGCAGAACGATTACACCCAGTGCAATGGCTATGTAAGATAGCGCCATTACCGGTACCAGAATGTCGGCTACCTTGGCGATCCGTACTACGCCACCAAAGATGATCAGGGTTATTACTGCCGTAAAGGCCAGTCCAGTAACCAGTGTAGGCAGGCCCAGCGAGTCGGAGAGCGAGGAGGCGATCGTGTAGGACTGCAGTGCGCTGAAGCCCAGACCAAACGTTACCAGCAGCAGGATCGAGAACAGGACACCTAGCCAGCGCTGTTTCAAACCATGCAGGATGTAGAAGGCGGGACCGCCACGATACAGGCCGTTGCCATCGCTACGCTTGTATAGCTGGGCCAACGCACATTCGAAATAGCTTGTGGCCATACCCAGCAGGGCTACTACCCACATCCAGAAGACCGCCCCTGGACCACCCAGCGTAACGGCAACCGCAACCCCTGCAATGTTACCGGCACCTACACGGCCCGCCACGCTAAGCATCAGCGCCTGGAAGGAGCTCAGCTGGCCGGGTTTTCGTTGAAAGGCTTCACCAAGGATGCCGAACATGCTGCCTAAATAGCGGAACTGCACAAAGCCCGAAAACAAGGTAAAGACAATACCCAGGCCAATCAGGCCGACAATGAGCAGTTTGCCCCAAAGAAAGTCATTCAGGAGATCAAGCATGAGTGCTTTCGCCTAATTGTAGTAATGGAAGCACCTGGGCTCCGGATAATTCCTGGCCAAGGCATTATGTGGGCGAGCGGTAAGCCATCAATGGGATATCCGCTGCCTTCAGTGCCAACCCAAGGGTATGACAGAACCCCTAAATCGCAAGGTGTGCGAGCCGGAAACACGGCAGGCGGCAAGGTTAGCGCGCGTATCATCCAGAAGAGAGCAGAAGAGATCAAATCTAACTGCCTCAAAGGATCTATTGAAACAGTGCTGCTTGTTGCAACGGGCAAGCGGTAAAAACACCTGCCTTTGATAACGTATGTGGCTGATAAGCCTGATTTAGAGAGTTTCAAAAAAAAGCGGGCACCCGAGGGCACCCGCTCAAAGCTCCTCACGAGGGGGTGTGAGGAGCGCCGGTTAAGCGTTGAGTTTTTTCGGCGCCAGGCGCGGAGCGATCATGTTTTCCGGGCGAAGAATGTCAGCCAGGGTCATCTCGTCGAGCAGGTTTTCTTCTCGGACCAGCTCCAGCACACCACGGCCGGTTTCCAGCGCCATACGCGCAATACGGGTCGAGTTCTCGTAGCCGATGTAAGGGTTGAGCGCCGTGACCAGGCCAATGGAATGCTCCACCAGCTCGCGGCAGCGGTCGACGTTAGCCGTGATGCCATCGATGCAGTGCTCGCGCAGCATATCCATGGCACGCTTGAGCAGGCGGATCGAGTCAAAGATCTTGTAGGCGATCAAGGGCTCCATCACGTTAAGCTGAAGCTGTCCGCCTTCAGCTGCCAGGGTTAGCGCCAGATCATTGCCGATCACCTCGAAGGCGACCTGATTAACGGCTTCTGGAATAACGGGATTCACTTTACCCGGCATGATCGAACTGCCTGGCTGGCGGGCTGGCAGATTGATCTCGTTGATGCCGGTACGCGGGCCGCTGGAGAGCAGGCGCAAGTCGTTGCAGATCTTGGACAGCTTGACCGCCAGGCGCTTGAGCATGCCGGAGAACAGTACGAAGGCACCCATGTCGGAGGTGGCCTCGATCAGATCGGCGGCAGGCTTGAGCGGTTGGCCACTGATTTCAGCCAGGCTGCGCACGGCCAGGGTTTGATAACCAGGGTCCGCATTAATGCCGGTACCGATAGCCGTACCACCCAGGTTCACTTCGGTCAGCAGGTCCGGCGCTATGGTTTTCAATTTGCCCAGATCCTCGCCCAGCGTAGTAGCGAAGGCACGGAACTCTTGGCCGAGGGTCATCGGTACAGCGTCCTGAAGCTGGGTACGACCCATCTTCAGAACACTGGCGAATTCCACCGCCTTGCCTGACAGCGACTCGATCAGGCTCTCCAGGCTAGAGAGTAGGGTGTCATGGCCCAGCAGCAAACCCAGGCGGATCGCTGTTGGGTAGGCGTCGTTAGTGGACTGCGCCATGTTTACATCATTATTCGGGTGCAGGTATTTGTACTCACCCTTGCCATGACCGAGGACTTCCAGCGCCACGTTGGCGATAACCTCGTTGGCGTTCATATTGGTGGACGTACCCGCGCCACCCTGAATCATGTCCACCACGAACTGGTCGTGGTATTCACCGTTGATGATCTTGGTACAGGCCATCACGATAGCTTCGTACTTGTCTCCCGGCAGATAGCCCAGGCGATAGTTCGCCTCGGCAGCGGCCTGCTTCACCATCGCCAGCGCAACGACCAGCTTGGGGTAGTGAGACAGCGTAACGCCGGAGAGGCGGAAGTTGTTGACCGCACGCAGCGTCTGAATGCCGTAATAGGCTTCAGCGGGGACTTCGAGGGTACCAAGCAGATCTTTTTCGAGGCGAGATAATGCAGATTCGGACATGATAGGGGATCACTTCCCGGTGGGTGGCAAAAGCCTGATGCGTTATACAATAAGGCTTCCAGCCAGACGCTGACCAATGCTGTATCGGCGCACCCTATGCCGAAATTGCATATGATGTGATGTGACGCGTCAGGATCGGCAGGCGTATCCATCCCCTTGAGTATGACCATGAACCTTGAACTGAAATGGCTAGAAGACTTTATTGCCCTGGCTGCCACCCATAGTTTTTCCCAGGCGGCCGAGCGCCGCTTCGTGACTCAACCTGCGTTCAGCCGACGTATTCGCAGCCTGGAGCAAAGCCTGGGACTGACCCTGATTGACCGATCGCGTACACCAGTATCGCTGACCGAGTCCGGACAGCTCTTTCTGGTCACCGCGCGCAGTGTGGTGGAGCAGCTTGGCGAAGTGATCCGCCACCTTCATCACTTGGAAGGTGGGCAGGGCGAGGTGCTGCAATTTGCGGCGGCACACTCCCTGGCGCTGGGGTTCTTTCCGGGATGGATTGCTCGTCTGCGAAGCGAAGGGCTCAACATTGCGAGTCGCCTGATTGCCACCAACGTCGGCGAAGCGGTTCATGCCTTGAGGGAAGGCGGCTGCGATCTCATGATGGCGTTTTACGATCCCGACGCCGCCTTGCAGATGGATCCGGAGATCTTCCCTTCTATTCATCTGGCGCTGACCTCAATGCTACCCGTGTGTGCAGCCCGGGAAGATGGCTCGCCGTTATACGATCTTGAGAGTGGGCAGAACTTTCCCTTGCTTGCCTATAGTGCCGGGGCCTTTCTCGGGCGCTCGGTCAATTTGCTCCTACGTCAGCGCAAGCTGCGCTATACCACTGTCTACGAGACGGCCATGGCCGATAGCCTTAAGAGCATGGCCTTGCAGGGGCTGGGCATTGCCTGGGTTCCGCATCTGAGTGTGACCGCCGAGCTCTCCCGGGGAGAGCTAGTACCTTGTGGCGGTGAGCAATGGCAGATTCCACTGGAGATTCGCCTGTATCGCTGCTCGCTCGTGCGCAAGGCAGCGGTGAGGCTGTTATGGCGCAAGCTCGAAGCAGGCGCCGGGACGACTGCATGAAGTGCCTCTGGACAGGCAGCCAGACATGAAATAACCCGTCGCTATAAAAGGTCGTTCAACCCCTTTGTCCGGTCTGGCTTTACGGTATACTCAGTGGCCCTTGAGGCCGGTCTACATACCGGTCTGCATATACAAGCCACGTGCGGTCCTCCGACGTGGCTTGTTGGTTTCTGATGCGCCTGCGGGCGCCTGACAAGAGGCACGACGATGAGCGCACTCGTAGGCGTGATCATGGGCTCCAAGTCCGACTGGTCTACCTTGAGCCACACCGCCGACATGCTGGAAAAGCTGGGCATTCCCTTTGAAGTGAAGGTGGTCTCTGCCCACCGGACTCCCGACCTGCTGTTCCAGTACGCTGAAGAAGCGGCGGGGCGCGGCATCGAGGTCATCATTGCAGGCGCAGGCGGTGCAGCACACCTGCCAGGTATGTGTGCAGCCAAGACGCATTTGCCTGTACTGGGCGTGCCGGTGCAGTCTTCCATGCTGTCAGGCGTCGACTCACTCCTGTCGATCGTACAGATGCCAGCGGGCGTTCCTGTCGCCACCCTGGCCATCGGCAAGGCGGGCGCTATCAACGCGGCGCTGTTGTCGGCCAGTATTCTGGGCGGCAAGTATCCCGAGTATCACGAGGCGCTGAATCGCTTCCGTGAGGAGCAGACGCGTACCGTTCTGGACAATCCGGATCCGAGGGAAGCCTGATGAAAATCGGAGTCATCGGTGGTGGCCAACTGGGCCGCATGCTGGCGCTGGCGGGTACTCCGCTGGGTATGGATTTTGCGTTTCTGGACCCTGCTCCGGATGCCTGCGCTGCCGCATTGGGCGAGCACATTCGAGCCGACTACAGCGACCAGGATCATCTGCGTCAGCTGGCGGATGAGGTCGATCTGGTCACATTCGAGTTCGAGAGTGTGCCCGCTGAAACCGTCGCGTTCCTATCCCAGTTCGTTCCGGTTTTTCCCTCGGCGCAAGCCTTGCGTATCGCCCGTGATCGCTGGTTCGAAAAAACCATGTTCAAGGATCTGGGCATCCCAACGCCTGAGTTTGCCGACATCCAATCCCAGGTTGACCTTGACGCTGCCGCCGCACGCATCGGTCTGCCGGCTGTGATGAAGACACGTACCCTAGGGTATGACGGCAAGGGTCAAAAGGTCCTGCGCAGCCAAGCGGATGTCGAAGGCGCCTTTGCCGAGCTGGGTAGTGTACCGTGCATTCTTGAAGGCTTTGTGCCGTTTACTGGCGAGGTGTCGTTGATTGCCGTACGTGCTCGTAACGGCGAGACACGTTTCTATCCACTGGTACACAACACCCACGAAAGCGGAATCCTGCGGCTGTCTATTGCCAGTACAGACCATCCCTTGCAGGCGCTGGCGGAGGACTACGTAGGCCGTGTACTCGACAAGCTCGATTATGTCGGCGTGCTGGCGTTCGAGTTCTTTGAGGTCGATGGTGGGCTGAAGGCCAATGAAATTGCTCCCCGTGTGCATAACTCTGGTCATTGGACCATCGAGGGTAGCGAGAGCAGCCAATTCGAGAACCATTTGCGCGCTGTAGCAGGTCTGCCGCTGGGTTCAACCGCGAAGGTTGGTGAGAGCGCCATGCTCAACTTCATCGGCAAGGTCCCGGCCGTGGAGCAGGTTCTGCAGATCGATGATTGCCATCTGCATCACTATGGCAAGGCGTTCAAGGCGGGCCGCAAGGTTGGCCACGCCACATTGCGCTGCAGCGATGCGGCCACATTGAGGGCACGTATTGCTGACGTCGAAACCCTGATTAAAGCGTGACCGAAACGGACCCTTTCTTCAAAAGGGTCCGAGTTCCGCTTCGCTTCATAAAAAATTCGCTGAACCCCTGCGTTTTTCTTGCTGTCGGATTAAGCAAGCGGCACATGCCGTATCGAGCAAACCACAGAAGGGGAAAGATTCATGGGCATTATTGGAACCATCATCATCGGCCTCATCGTTGGCTTGATCGCACGTTTCCTCAAGCCTGGCGACGACAGCATGGGTTGGATCATGACGATCATCCTGGGTATCGTCGGCTCGCTGGTTGCCACCTACGGCGGTCAGGCTATCGGTATCTACCGTGCAGGCGAGGGCGCCGGTTTCATTGGAGCAGTCGTCGGTGCCGTCATCGTCCTGTTTATCTGGGGTATGGTAACCAAGCGTCGCTGATTTCCCGTCCGGGCAGTTGGGTTCAACGCCAAGAAGCTTCACACTAGTGCAACCCAACTGTCCGACACTTCTACCATGCGCTATCTCATCCTCGCCGTACTGCTTCTTTTTTCCCAGATTACAACTGCCGTAGCCCAAGAAGGCGAGCCGCCTGAGACCGATTGGCTGGCCCTCATGCCAGAATCGGATCGCAAGGCACTGGAAGACATGCCCGAGATCACCCATGACACGCCCGAATTACCAGGCGGTTTTGAGAGCAAGGGCGGACTCAAGCAAAAAGACAGCAACCTGCCGGCCGTCATGCACTCCACGCGCACAGTGGCTGCCATGAATGGGAAGACAATTCGCCTGGGCGGTTATCCGGTTCCGCTGGAAAGCAACAGCAAAGGCAATTTCACTGAATTTTTCCTGGTGCCCTATCCAGGTGCCTGCATCCATGTGCCACCGCCACCGCCTAACCAGATCGTACTGGTGCGCTTTCCAAAGGGCGTTCCCTTACCGGATATCTACGAGCCTTATTGGGTTATAGGGGCGATGAAGATCGAAAAGGTGGATAACGATCTGGCCGAAGCCTCATATGCCATCGACGCTACTAAAGTCCGTAAAGTAGAAGAAGCTGATCTGTAATCAGTGCAAGCGATAAAGCTATAAAAAAGCCCGACGTGATCGGGCTTTTTTATTTAGCGGCTCGCGGGCGCGAAACGTTTGTTCAGATACGCAATGATATCGTTGGACTCATACATCCAGGCGGTACGGCCTTCTTCCTCGATCCGGAGGCAAGGCACCTTGATACGTCCGCCACCTGCCAGCAAGGCCTCACGGTGTTCCGGATCTTTCTTGACGTCACGTAAAGCAATGGGCAGGTTCAGCCTGTGCATAGCTCGGCGCGTCTTTACGCAGAATGGACATGCCTGAAACTGATACAGCGCAAGTCCGGCTGTTTGCTCTTCTACCTGCTTCTGCGCTTCGGCGCTTCGCTTGAGCTTACGCGGGCGTGTCAGCAGATCCAGCCCAACAATGGTTTGGCCCAGGCCAATTCGCAGCGCCTTGATCAACATGTATGGCTATCCCTATAGATGTGAGGCGGGGGAGTTTACCCCATTGCATCAAAACAGGACGGCACTTGGTCGGCATGGAGCCGCTATTGGTGTGATTGAGAAAATAGCTATGAGGGCGCGCAGCCTTGGAAGGCATGAATTCTTTCTCTTGCTAATCGGTCTCATAAACAAGAAGCCGATTACGAAGGATGTCCCATGCCCCTCGACCCGAAAATGCAGCAAGCCTTTCGTGAGATCGCTAGCACCATTGAAAGCATCGATACAGAGGTCTATGAGAAGTACCAAAAGGATCCGCTAGAACCCATTATTGGCTTGGGGCGTAAGGATGCACCTGTTGGTTTCTTTGGCCGAGACCCGGGGCGGGACGAAGTTAAATACGGTGAACCCTTTATCGGCGCAGGCGGGCAGATCGCTCGCAAGGTTATTTATGAGCATTTGCATGGCAAGCCCATGCCCGACTTCGACGCAAGTCGCTCTTTAAGCCAGAAATTTTTCTGGGCCAACACCGTGCCGTATAAGCCCATCGGCAATAAAGCCTGGTCCGAAAAGATCAAGAAACACTTTCACCCGCTCATGCGACAGTTATTAATCGAGCAGTGGCATGGCCGCACCATCATCACTTTCGGCCGCGAGGCCTTTCTCTGGTTTGCCATCGACCAGCCCAAAGAAGAGAAACAACGCCTAGAAGCCTTCTGGAAAAGCGAGGATCGCTTTACAAGCCATACCGAGGTCACGCTAATAGCGGAGGAGGGGAAAGGGCACGTGTTTACGCTATACCCACTCCCACATCCTTCGCCTTTGAATCAGGCATGGTTTGATAAGTTTCCGGGGCTTTTAAAAAAGCGATTGGAGTTGATGGAGGTTTAATTGATATTTGTAATTCTGTCTAGGACTCTTGATGGTATTTTGTTTTCTTTTCCTTCCTTTTTCATTAGCGAAGAATATTTTTGGTAGCTTGATATGGCACTATCTTTATTTTTCAATAACCAGTCGCAGTCAGCTAAGTTCAAATAGGCAACAGTTCTATTAGGGTGTTCATCTACTATTTTTTCTAAAAGTATTTTTGCTTCTTTTAGATAGCCTGCTTCCTCTAGTAAAAAACCTATATCATTGGATAATTGAACTCTTTCAGGAAAGTATAATTTTTCCAAAATATAACTTTCCGGATTGCAATTGGTTTCATCTTCATTGTAGTCTAGCAGTAGGGATATGCGTTCTTTAAAAATATCTTCTTTGCTTAGTTTATAGGCGGAGAGCGCAGCTTTGAAATAATGCAATACATCTTCGTTAATGAGTTTTTTTGAGTTAGAGCTGTTTGTGCTTATAATGTAATTTTTCTTTAATTCATGAAAAGCATCCATTCCGTTAAATTTATTTAATTCTTGCCCTATTATGCTTTTATTGTACAGGTCGTAAGTGCTTATTAAGGATCTATCGCATGAGCTGTTGTTTATGTTTAAAAGCAATCTGGTGGCTAATATTTTGTTTTCGGATTTATTGTAAGAGAAGTATATGTTAAAATTATAATTGGCATTATCTTCTTCTCGTGTTATTAGAGTGAGGTAAGATGTTGGTTGTTCGCCTTTCAAAATCAATCGATGAGATTCTTTTTGAGAGTCTATATTTTTTATTATATCCTTTTCAGTTGTGATTTTATCAAAAATAAATCCATCATAACTGTTTGGTGAGTAATTGTTTTTTATGTTGGGAAAGGCTTTTTCTGCATAGCTAATAATTTTTCCATCTTCCGATATGATTAATTTATAAGGGAACTCTTTGTTTCTGGTGAGCTCTAATTCTACGCTTTCGTTCTTTCCGTTTCCGTCGATATCGATAATAATGCTTTCCGCTGCATGTTTATTTTCTGCTGCAGAGTAAGAGGATAAGAAAGCAATAAGAACTAAGTGTTTTTTATTAATCATTATTTAAGTATCTCATATATTGATTCAAAATTTTCTCTTCGCTCTTTATAGCTTTTTGTGTTTAGGTTGACCACTTTTGTTATTTCATTAGTGCTCTCTATATTTGCTGCTACTTTTTCATTTAATTTATTAACCTCCCAAAAACCCATTGCTGACAAAATTCCCATTTTCGTTTCTAACACTTGATCAGGATTCTGCACTATATCAAAAGTTTCTTCTGGAACTTTTTGTTTGAGGATGTCATTAACTTTTCTATAGTTAATTTTCCAAGTTAATTGTATAAAGCCTTTTCCTTTATATTTTAAGCCATCATCGCATCCGCCGGGATGAAGAGCAAAATCTCCTACAGAGTTATTGCAACAGTATACCCTTTTCGCTATTTCGTCTGGTTTTGGTAGTTGAGAATAAGCATATTGTTTTCGGACAGTGTAGCGTGCGCGTTCAGATGCAGGTAACTTATTAAAATCTCGAATTTCAATTCTTTTATAACCTAAGCTTTCAGCTTCCTCTGGATATGTATTAAAGTATCTTTTGTATGTATCTTTAAGGCTCTCAACTGAAAACCAAAGACTTTCCTCTTTTCCTTTTAGTTCAGAACCAACTTCAGTTTTAACTTGAGCAAAAAACTGTGAAATTCGCTCTCGATTGTTTATTTCAAAACGCCGCGCATAGAAATTAAAAAGCTTTCTTACTTCTTCTCTGGTCGCTTCGTTAGACTGTGGGAAAATCTTTAACATTTGTTCAAAGGTTATTAAATCCTTATTAGGAGTATAGTGTTGTTCTATCAGTGCAGTTGCATTTATATGCCATACCTTTTTTTGCTCTGTACCATCTTCAGTAGAAATAATATTTTTCCACCAGCTTAAGACCTTGATTCTATCTTTTTCTGTTTCCCAGTTTTGTTTGGCTTCTTCAGAGAAACTCATTAAAGTATCTAAATCATTCCATTTAACGCTGTTCCAAAACCACTCGCTTTCATAGCAAGCTATTATTTTATAGATTGACTGAGCACTCCAAGGGAGAGCTAAAGCAGCCTTGATCTCTTCAGGAGAGAGTTTTTTGTCATTGTTAGTGTCTATAATATCGTATAGGCGCTTTTTGATTGGGCCATTATCCGAAAGATCGACACGTGCTGCGTAGTCTGCCCGCTCGCTTTCATCTAGCTGGCCCGAGCTGTCAAAGTGGCAGGCTAGATGATCCAGGTTGCACGGCGTCTCGCTAATGAAATCAAATCCTTCCCATTCCCAAGGACTATGACGCGTAGTAAATTCGGACTGTTCTGTAAGCCATCCACTAATTTTGTTTCCCTGCTGGTCCGCTAAGATATTATCTAGACGCCACCAAGTTCTAGTTTTATTACCCTGCGATGTTTCGGTTACTGTGATCTTTCGATCTTGAGGATAGTTATTGAGTACCTCAAGATTAAAGATCATGTCTACTCCAATCACGGTCCCTGCATCCGAAAGCTTGGGGGGATTAGAGGCGCTAATATCAGAGCGATGACTTATTAATTTACTAGCCCTATTATGGATCTTAAGTAAATTCTTTTTTTCATCAGGAAGGCTCGCTGCTGCAGCTTTGGTTTTTTCTATGAACGCAGGGACGTCTTCGCAGCTAAACACTTCCAAATGGAGCATGGGTTCAGCGGCAATATCGTCGTGGTTTTGATAGATACCTAGGTGCCCTATGATTTCTCCGGCCCTTATAGGGTAGGGCGAATCCAGAACATGAATATCGTTTAGCGTAGGTGGGGTTCTACTGGCCTGTAGACATTCTTTATATACATAGCCGCTAATATTTTTTATGCAATCTTCTTTAAGGGGGAGGATGTTTTGACCAGAAATAAATTCTTTGATCTTGCAATAACGGCCAGTGTCTGTTTCTAAAGTAAAGGTTACATCTACAGGTATTAGTCCTGTAAGCAAGTTTTTATCTGAACCTGTGGCGGCCTTGCGTATGTTTAGTCCTTTCTGCGGTGCCAGTGTCGGTTCAGTGTCATTAGCCTTGACGCCAACCAAGCGCTCATCTGAAGTATCGGTATTGTCAAGCTGGCCCTCAAATACCCAGCATTCCTCGTCCAGATTGATGGCGGGTAACGCTTGCCCTTCCAGGATACTAATCAAGCGGTACCATTTATTATTGGTCGCGCTTTGCTCACCTAGCTTGACTCTAGTGCCTTTGGGCAAGACAGCCTTAACCTGGCCGCTTCTGGGCGCTGTGCGTACTCGTAGGCCCTTAACCACGTCAGTCGCTTTATCCGCCTTTACGGTATATACGGCTTTGTTAAGAAAGTTAGGCGGTGTAGGTGCGTTTTCTTTTGTATAACCTGCCCAATCCAATAGATGCATATACAGGCTGTAAAAGATTAAAGAGGGCTGTTCTGCAGGAATGTTGGTAGCGTTTGCTTGTTCATCTAATTTAGGCAGCTCCAATTTATGTCTGACCAGAACGAATCCGGTAGAAAATAATTTTTCACCACTGCTGAAATTTGACTTTTTGTAGGTGTCGTCGATTCGATAAGCAACTACTTCACCATCTGCAATGCAGCGGATGGCTGATTGATCTAGAGAGGCGGCAGTACCACTATCGAAATGGACACCACCATGCCACAAACCATTTTTACCAATGGGATAATAGCCACCCTTAGCTTTCGCCAGAGCATCAAAGTATTGTAGTGGGTCAGTTACGGGCTTGCTGGATTGGCCTTCTTCTCCCTTTAAGTTAAAGGGATAGCTCCACTGTTGAACGCTACTTAATTCCGTCACTTGTATTACCTACAATCCATGTACTGCCTGATAGGTTTGCTTGTTTCTATCAGCTAGAGAAATTCAACATTCGTTTGGGCTTGCGTTTAATCTTTTCGGATTCGTTTACTAAGGCTTGAGTGAGTAATACCCCAGCCTTATCCACATCCGCCTCGCCCGGTAAGCGGGGAAGCTCAATCGCAATACCCGAGCCGCTGCTGGCTGAGCCACCTGCGTTGATTTTGGCCATGGGACCAATGATCGTGACGCCGCTGGGGTCTAGCTTGATGAAGCTACCGCCTGCCTTTAGGGTAAGTTCGATCCCTGCTTCGATGACCATTTTTTGACCGGCTTTCAGGTGGATTTCCCGGCCAGCTTGGGTGAGTTGGGCTGTTCCCAGTTGGATATGCTGGTTCTGCCCTACGGTGAGGTGGTCGTTAGTCTTGATCTCAACCTTGCGGTCTGCATCCGTGGTGCGGTGTTCCTCCGCCTTGTATTCCGTGTAGCTGTTGGCCTCGACAATGTCGTGTCGCTCATGCCCTACGCGGATCTTCTGGTCGTGCTCGATGTTCTCGTCCCAATCCCGCTGGGCATGAATGTAGATCTGCTCCTGGCCTTTCTTATCCTCGATGCGCAGCTCGTTATACCCACCACCGCCGGGTGTGCTCAGGGTCTTGAAAACACTGCGGGTCTTGTTGGCCGGCAGGTCATAGGGCACCTGATGTTCCATGTGGAACAGGCAGCCCGTGACCAGGGGCTGGTCCGGGTCGCCTTCCAGGAACGTGACCAGTACCTCCATGCCGATGCGGGGAATGGCGATACCGCCGTAGCGATCACCCGCCCAGCTGGACGAGACGCGTAACCAGCAGCTGGTCTGCTCGTTGGCCTGACCTTCGCGGTCCCAGTGAAACTGCACCTTGACCCGACCGTATTCATCACAATGGATCTCTTCGCCCTTGGGTCCAGTGACCACCGCGGTCTGGCTGCCCAGGATCTTGGGCTTGGGATGCTCAAGCGCAGGACGGAAGGGCACGTCCCAGGGCGTAGCGGTGAAGCGGTTGCGGTAGCCCTGGGTAAAGCCGTCGTGCTTGTCCACATCGCTGGTAACCGACTCTTCCAGCACCTGGGGCTGCTTGCCTTCATGCCAGAGGCCGGTCAGTAGCCACAGCTGGTTCCAATCATGGCGGGGATGCTCGGACAGTTCCAGAAAGTGGCCGGTCACCAGCTGGGGTTGATCGCTTTCACCTTCGGCCAGCTGATAGTCGCTGCGGTGACGCTCAAGGGCGCGCTGGGCGAGGTGCTTGCCGCGGGTGCGATCGGTGAAGCGGCCCGGGTAGTCGTAGTCTTCCAGATCAGGCTTGGCCTCGCTCTTGTAGGCGGTCTCCATGCGCAGTCGTGGCTGCTCGAAGTCATAGTCGCGGCGCGAGACACGGGCGGTACGGGTTTCCAGGCGTACGCCAAAGCGTTTGACCACCGGCTCGTCTGCCACCAGACCGGAGCCCTGCACATAGGCAGTCGGTGGGGTCAGCCTGGGAAAGCCGGTCTGGTCATCACCAAACACCAGGACGTGGTTATCCTGGGTATGCTCGAAGTGGTAGTGCAGGCCTTCCTCTTCGCAGAGCCGCTGAATGAAGTGCAGGTCGGTCTCATCATATTGGACGCAATACTCGCGAGGCGGATAGACCGTTGGCCCCAGCTGGAAACGGTAGGCGTCCGCCAGGATGCCGTGGTCTTCGAGCACCTGGGCGATGATCTGCGGGACGGTGAGCTTCTGAAAGATGCGCTGGTTGGTACGGTGCGCAAGGTAAGTCAGACGCGGCACCAGCACGACGTGATAGCGGGTGAGGCGCTTGCCGGCATCGCCCTGGCCGATCTGGTAGAGCTGACCATGCACGCCGCTACCGTTGGGCGAGAAGGCCAGAAAGGCGCGCTGATGCAGCAGGGCTTCAAGGTCGAGGTCGGGCCGTTCGCTGACCAGCTCGAGGTCAAAGCGAAAGGGCTGGCTGATCGACTCCTGTCCCGTAAAACTCAGGACTTGGAAGTCGGTATCAACGCCATCCAGAACCAAAGAAAAATGCGTTTCGTTGGCTGCGAAAAACACAGGCGCCTCCTTGCGTCTGATAGGGAGCGAATCATGTGATCTAGTCGGCTTTTACTCAAGCCCGCCGCTCAACGAAACAGTGATTGCTTCACGTTTCTTGAGCAGCAGCCGACATAAGTCAGCGTTGTGGCTACGAACGGTCTAGGCGGATTGGCGAAGACCCAGCCAGCGACCCAAGGTAGAGGCCTGTTTAACATGGCGAAAACCCTCCAGCAGACCATTAGCATCGACCTGACGATCGGGTTCTGCGAACTGCAGCCCCGTTCGCAACGCTTGCCAGCACGGCTTTGGTAGTTGGGCTGGAGGTGTGAGTTCTATTTGCATGGCACGTGCCTGTTTCGCACTGAGGCGCCGATAGGGATGCTGACCAGTGGCCAATTCATACAGGACACAGGAAACGGCATATACGTCAGCCGAGGGCGTCAACGGTGCTCCATCCAACAGTTCAAGGGAGGCATAACGTGGTGTCCAGGCGGTAAAGCGGCTTCGCGAGAGGCGGGGCAGGCCGGGCAGCACGCCTTCTACCGGCTGACCAAGACCGAAGTCGAATAGGCGAAGGCCGTCTTCGGCCAGGATGACATTGCTTGGCTTGATATCACCATGCAGAACTCCCTGACTATGGGCAAAGGCCAATGCCTCCAATAGCGGAATGGCAATGTCTCGCAGCGCCTCCCAGCCCAGGCCTTGTGGGTGATCACACAGCAACTTGTCCAAGGTCAGACCCCGGAGCATTTCCAGCGTTATGTAGGCACGCTCGCTTTCCCGATCGATATCAAAGCCATGCAGGCGAACAATATGGGGATGACGGAGGCGGGTTGTCAGGGCGAACTCACTGTAGAGCAATGCACTGGCATCGGGATATTCCGCAAAGTCCTCGCTCAACGTTTTGATGGCTACAAAGGGTTCGGGGTCGCCGTACTGTTCGCGCATCAGGTCGCGTGCGCGGTAAACCGCGCCCATACCGCCTACACCTAATAGGCGCTCCAGTTTGTAGCGTCCGCTGAGCACGTCGGGTAACGGCTTTACGCCGTGAGCCCTGGGCAGGGTCTCCGATGCGGAAGGGGTTTTGTTGGCGAAGGCGAAATAGGTCAGCTCGTCTTCGGCAGCTGCCGCGTTGAGTTCGTCCATGAGGTACATCCTTACTCCTGTCGACGGATGACGATGGCGGTCAGGTTGTCACGTGCGGGGCCTAGCAAGGCGGTATCGAAAAGCCGCTCTAGGGCAACCTGGGCAGACGGCAGGGACAGCGCCGCACCGATCGCGTTCTGACTGATTCCTTTGTACAGGCCATCACTGCAGAGAAGCATACTGTCGCCCGGCATCAAGCTGAATTCAAGAATGTCGAGCGCCAGCGTTTCATTGGCGCCTATCGCCTGGGTAAGGGCGTGGGCTGCAGGATGGCGAGCAGCCTGTTCTGGCGTCAGTCTTTCTTCATCGATCATCCGCTGTCGTACCGAATGATCCTTGGTAAGTTGATAGAGCCTACCGCTACGCCAGAGATAACACCGGCTATCACCCGCCCAGACGCAGGCCGCACGCTCTTCGTCGCACAGCAAGACGACTACCGTACTTCCAATAATGGTGTCCGTCTGGTCGGCCATGACCGTGAGCTCCTGGTTCAGTCGCCGGTTGAGCCAATGAAGGCACTGGCGGATCTGTTGCAGGCGTTCATCGAAGCCTGCGCCTACGGGGAGCTCTGCCAGGCTTTCGATAATGAGGCGGCTGGCCAGATCACCTTGACTATGACCGCCCATGCCATCTGCAACAGCCCAGAGACCTTGCTCAGGGCTGTCCAGAAAGGCATCTTCGTTACGCGCTCGTACCTTGCCGGCATCGGTACGGGCTGCGCTGCGCCAACGCGTGGCAACGTCACTCATTTAGAGTGACGCCGGCAGTTTGAAGCCGCGCAGGTTGCCTACGTCGAACGGATTCGGCGAGCGCTGGCTGAGCAGCAGATAGCTGGCATGCAGACCTTCCAGATCTGCCTTGACCATGAGGGCGTCCCGGCTGCCGTTCTGCTCAATCTTCATGGCATCCAGCATACGGAACAGGGACCAGGGACCGCTGTTCTGCTCGACACCCACACGGCGACCATTGAGCTCCTCCAGCACGAGGCTGACGCGGCTCTCATCATTCTCGGCGGGCCAACGGAACGCTGTCTGCACGATCGGGCCATGACGGTATTCCATCTGGTTGTTACCGATGCGCAGGTTGGCACGGGTCAGACTGGAATCCAGTGAGTAGGGCTCAAGCTTGAACATGACCTGCGGCTCCGCCGGATTCTCGGCAAAGAAACTGCGGCGAATCGTCTGGGCCCGACCCATCTGAACGAGGAACTCGCGGGACAGCGGCAGGCTGTGCCCGTCGATGCTACGCAGACGGTAGTTGCCGGAATCACCACTGACGAAAGGCTTCAGGTAGCTGTCAAAGAATTTGTCCGCAACGCCCTGCATCTTGAAGAACTCACGGAAGTCCGCAATGGCGACATCGCTCTCGCTGTCAGCTTTAAAGGGATACCGCTTGTTCAAGGCGTTGTTATAGAACGAATACATCTCGCTCTGGTAGCGCTGGTTCAGGTAGTCATAGGCATCATTGAGCACCATCATCCAACTGTCGTCTGCCAGCAGGCTCAGCCAGTTGTTTACCGGCTGCGGCAAGCGATTGGCCGCGTTGCGCAGGCTGTTGATGGCATCACGTTGACCAGCCATGCGATCACGCGCCATTTCAAAGGCGGCCTGCTCGGGGGCACTGGCATGGGCAAGCCCTGCCATTTGCAGCTGAAGGTCGTTCAGTGCAGCCATGACCGGAACCATATCAGCCGCTGGGCCGCCGTTATCGTCCAGCAGGCGATGCAGTGGCTCGAAGCGTTTTTGCAGCGCTTTCTTGGCCGTATCCGGCAGGTTCTTGGCTAGCGCGTCGCCCGCCTTATCGGCAGCCGCGCTGGCCAGTGCAGCGGCTTTGGCCAGCTTCGCATTACCTTTTGGTGCAGCCTCCGCAAGGGCAGCCGCTGCATCGTTGCCGCCAGACTGGAAGCGGGTGTTGTCGCGAATCTCATTGAGTACTTGCAACAGCGGTGAGTTGGAGGCTGTCAGCGCCGAGAGCTGCATGGCACCCTGATTCGCATCGCCAATCGGAGCCAGTACCAGCTGAGTGACTGCTTCGCTCCAATAGTTGGCGTAGTCGTTGAAGTACAGCTGTTCCAGCTCAACCATCAGGCGCTTAAGGTCCATACCGGAGAGACCGTCGCTTTCGCCCAGTACCCAGTTGTCTTCAATGATATTGCGGACCAGGTTGATGCCTTGGGTCGTAAATGTCTGCTCGTAACCTTTCTGCGTGTAGAAGCCGGGAATAGCATAGTCTGCACCGCCGTACACGGCACCCTGCGGACCCAGGTGTTGGCTGAAGCGGTATGCCGGCAGGCTGCTCGCCTGATCACGCAACATGCGGTACACCACGTTGGCCAGTGACTCGCTACGCAGGATCTGACGGGCCTGGGCAACGAGTGCATCGTTTAGCGGATAGCGGGTAAAGGATTGCTCCAGGAGGCGGGCAAAGTGGGAGTTGAGCCCATTCTGGACCACGGTGTCGCCGCTGTAGCGGGTCGACCAGTCAGCTGCTACCCAATCCTTCAGGAATCCATTGTCGCGCCGTTCTTCCAGGTTCAGCATCAGGTAGGCGCGCAGACTGCCTAGCAGGCGTTCGCGGTCGTTGAGGTTGGCATGGATCTGCTCTTCCAGCTGGCGCGCCACACGGGGCAGCAACTGATCTACCAGTTCCTGATGATAGGCCTGTTGCAGGGTTGGACGAGCCTTATTGCCCTGATACAGACCGCTGCGTTCATGCAGTGCTACATCGCTGGCAGCTGGAAAGACATTGGCTGCGGCATAGGCGCTATCCAGGGATTTCAGCGCTGCCATGGCATCATCGGAGGGTGCCAGCGTCTTGTGCTGATCAGTCAGCTGCTGACCCAGGGTACGCAACTGTTCGAGACGGTCATGGTTTGCACTGAATCCTGTGGCCCACAGTACACCGAACAGACCCAGGCAGGCGGCAGCGCCTGCATAGAGGCCGCGCTGGCCCCAACTGATACGCGACGTTTCACGCTGATCCAGACCTGCCAGGTCGGCCTCAGGAAAGATGACGCGACTGAGCAGCTGGTGGATAAAGCGAGAGTGGCCGGTGCGATAGGTCGGCAGGGCATTGCTGGGCAGACCCAAGTTACGGCCAATGCTCATTGTGCTGGGGTCGAGGCTGTTGACCAGCTGTGGAGCGCTGGTGAGGTAGAAGCCACGTAGCTGGCTGGCACGCTGATAACGGTTTCCAGAAAACGCCAATTCGACGAACAGGCACAGACGCTCACCGATCAGTGCCAATTGGTGAGGAAAGTCGAGGATACGACCACGGCGCAGGGTATCGCGCTCCTGGTGGATACGCTGAATGACCTGCGTATTCAGACGGCGCAGCAGTTCTTCGAACTCCTGGCGAACCACAGCCGCGTCTGTAGCATTTTGTTCCTTGCGGAAGCTGGTACCAAAGACCTGCTCGCTTTCCTCGCGGGACAGCTGGTCGAAAAACTCTTCAAAGCCCAGCACCTGGTCTGCTTTGCTCAGGACAAGGTATACCGGAACGTCGACCTTCAGCTGCTGATGGATGTCGTGCAGGCGAGCACGAATCTGGCGAGCCAGGGTTTCCAGTTCGATTTCGGTGCCATTGAGCAACTGATCGACCGGTACGGTAACCAGTACGCCATTGAGCGGGCGTGCGCGACGGCGGCGACGCAAAAGCGTCAGCAGCATTTGCCAGGTGCTGGCATCTACAGCGGCATCCGGCTGGCTGAGGTAGCGGCCTGCGGTATCGACCAGGACACCGTGATCGGCAAAGTACCAGTCGCAGTGGCGGGTGCCGCCGACATCCTTGGTCAGGCGGTTGGCGTCACGGTTAAGCGGAAACTCAAGACCAGAGAAATCCAGAAGGGAGGTCTTGCCACTGCCTTGAGGGCCGATCACCAGATACCACGGCAACTCCTGTTTCCAGCGTTCGCTGCGGGCGCGGTACAGGCTGGAGCTTTTCAGCGTTTGCAATGCATCCTTGAAACGACTGCGCAGCTCCTGTTGCTCTTCAGTGATCTGCTCGTGGCGACGCAGGCGCTCCTGGCCGTCTTCGGTCTCGAGGGCGCGCTTTTTACGCACGCCACTACGCCAGCTGACGAATACAATGAAGAGGCCCCAGCAGAGGAACAAGGCGCTGAGTGTGACAAGCCGCGTGGTAGCCGGTGCCCAGAATTTATGATCGGCAACGGCCAGCAATGGCCCGACAAACCAGACCAATAGAGCCAGAACCAAAACCAGGGTCAGACTCCAGACCCAGGTCTTACGGAAAATAACCGCCAGATTGCGGAAGAACTGTTTCATTGCGCAAACATCCCTGTCGTCACGTATTTGGCTCGGCCATCTTGGCCGTAGTCAGCTGCTCGTATGGCTGCAGCACGCTTTCGCGTTGTTCGCCTAATACCCAGGCGAAACCACCATATAGCACACCTAGGCAAATCAGGGTAAACAGAGCGACCAACCACCATGGAACAATGCGCACAAGGCTGCGGCGACCGTCTTGCAGGCCCTGCCAATGGGGAGACAACTCTCGCGGAATATCACCACGTAGCTGACGAATCTGGCGATAGACGCTGTCTCGGATGGCTTCAAGCTCCAGCATGCCACGAGGCAGGACCCGGTACTTGCCCTCAAAACCTAACGCAAGGCACAAGTACATGAGTTCGAGCATCTGTAGATGCTTGACCGGGTTGCGTGTCAGGCGCTCCAGTAACTGGAAGAATTTTTCGCCGCCAAACGTCTCGTTATGAAAGTTGCTCAGAAGGCTCATTTGAGACCATTCGCTTTCATTGCCCCATGGCGTCGTGACTACGGCTTCGTCTATCACCGTGCACAGTACATAGCGCGCTGCCATGACTTGACCGCTTTCAGCCCCTTCGCCAAAGGCGCGGTGTTCGAACAGCTTGATGGCTGTCGTAAGGCGCTCTTTTAGGGCATATAGGTCTTCGGCGTGGTAGCTGTGTTTGAGTTGAACCACTTCGGACAACAGGCCAGAGGCCGCCGCGATCAGTGGGTTGACGCTTAAGTTGAAGCTTTCCGCCGGACGCAGGCGGGCGGCATAGATCATCCGCTCTTCCAACTGCTCGACCCGGGGTGAGTCGGCGAAGTCGGTCAACGGGTTATGTGACGAGCTCGCCGTACCCTGGCGGCTCAGCACAACGGTTTTATCATCCTGGCCGTAATCGTGATCCTTGATCATCGTCAGCTCCTGACTGCCCAGAATTTGAGTTCGAGCCCGGGGAAATCACCGGACACGTGAATGGCGAAGCCGCCCGACTGCTCCAGTTGCGCCTGTTCGTCGGCGCTGAGTTCGAGGGCGAAGTAGGTTTTGCCGGAATGGAACGGAATCTGCCGCGGCGCAACGGGCATGGGCTTGATCCGGATGCCGGGCAGGTGCAGGTTGACCAGCTGGCGGATACGCTCGACCGGGCCGATCTTCAGATGAGCCGGCAGGCGCTGGCGTAGCTCTTCCGAGTCGCACTGCGCACTGGCCGCCAGCACGAAGGAGGCGGAGGTGATGAGACTGTGGTCGTGCAGTGGCGATACCTGAATGCCGTACTGACGTTGTTGCAGGATCAGTTCGACCGCATGCTGCTCCAGCACCATCGACAGGACATGGCGCAGCGAATCCATCAGCTTGCGAAAGCTCTGGGCCTGATCGCTGTGCTGATAGCGGTTATCCAGACGCGGGCGCTTGGTTTCGCTGGAAAAGGTGGCCAGTTCGCCTAGAAGACCGAGCAGTTCGCGGAAGATCAGTTCGGGATGCAGCTGCTCAAGCGTGAGGTAGTGGCGCAGTGTCGGCTCGTAGCGGTTGATCAGCTGGAGCATCATGAAGTCGCCTACTTCCGCGGTGCCTACCTTGCCGGTGGCGCGGATACGCTCGGCCAGGATATCGCCCCGGTGGGCCAGCATGCTGATGACTTCCTTCAGGCAGGACAACAGGTAGTCCGAAGCATGAACATGAAGATAGGTGGGGGTGAAGTCGCCATCCAGGCTGATGACGCCATCCGGCGTTGTGTCCAGCACTTCGCAGACCTTGAGCTTGACGAAGGCTTCGTCATTGGATCGCTCGCCGAGCAGTAGCTTGAAATCCGGGCGGCCGCAGCTGACCTGACTGATAATGCTCTCGCCAGCGTTCGAGTCAGCCACTTCCGCCTCATAGGCGCGGTAGCGAGCCAACACATCCTTCTGCTCGGGACGGCGTGTCTCGACATGGTTGCCCGTGACCAGCGGCAGGGCCAGATACACAGAGGTGCTGCTGGTATTGGCGGGAATGTCCAGTGCCAGGGGCTCACCCTCGCTGGTCAGCTCAAACAGCGTGCCATCCGGCAGAACGCCGGAGGCCTGGCTGATCACGAGTTTGCCCATGCTCAGAAACTGGCGATCAATGACCAGATTGAAGAAACCCCAGGCATAGCTGCCCAGTTGGCGTGTACGTGCCTTCAATTGATCATCGTGATACCGATCGCTTTGCTGGAAGTGCTGTGGGCGCAGCAGCATACCTTCCTGCCAGATCACTTTATGTGCAGTCATGGGATCAGTCCTTGGCCTTTTTTTCAGGCGCGGCGGAGTGAATGCCTTCGGCATCCAGGGACAGATCCGCACGGGTGATCTGCTTGGCCGGAACTTCAATCACGTAGCGCCATTGGGTTTCCGGTAGATCACGGTACGCCGCCAGCACACCGACATAGCGGCTGCCGTCCTGGACGGACAGCTTCAGGTCACGTTTCTCGCCCGGGCGCAGCTCGATCTCTTCGGAGGCGACCAGATCCGGCGACAGCGCTTCGCGCGGGCGCTCGTATAGCGAGAAGAAATCCGCGTTCTGGAAGGCAACCGGATGCTTGAGTTCGATCAGGCGGATCACGATGGGCGAGGGACGACCATTGAGGTCCGGGTTCAGGGTATCGCTACCCGACAGGCTCAGGTCGAGCTTGGACATGTCGGAGCTCAGGGACGAGCAGCCTGTCAGGGTCATGGTGGCCAGCAGGGCCAGGGGAGCGAAGCGGATCATGGGTTTCATCCTTGAAAATCGGTGTTGAGCGTTGCGATCAGACGGACCTGCTCTTCATAGGCAGTAGCGAAATCGCGGGCGAACAGACGCTCGCTCCAGTCTCCATCCTGACGCAGGCTGTAGTGATGACGACGGTACGCACGCCAACGGCTGCCGGCGGTAGCGAATAAAGGTTTGCGGCCCTCGCGCTCGAACCGCAGGGTCAGCTGCTCAGGGTCCAGTTGATCCAGCGTCGCCTTGACTACCGCGCGACTGGCAGCAAGCAGGGCAACCTGATGAGCCTGAAGATCCCGGTAGGCACGGGTGATGGCCTGATCTGCCGGTAGCTGGCCGGGCTTGTCGCCCTTGAGCATATGTCCCAGCGTTTCGGTGCTGTCAGCGCCGTGCTTGAGCGGGTTATTCCCGGCACTCTGAACGGTCGTGAGGGACAGGCGCAGCTCGTTCTTCACCTCGCTACGGGTGCGCAGGGTTTGTTGCAGCCCATTCATGCTCTGACGCAGCAGCCGCGCCGCATTGAGGGCCAAGGCTTCGCGTGCTTCGTCGTCCAGGCTGGACAGGTCCAGGCCAAGCGCCTGACCGTAGCGGTCCCAGAACTCCTGTGATTGCCGCTTGGGTGGCGCCGCCCGTACCGGTTCCGGCTGTGGTACTACTTCCGGCTCAGGTATGGGAATCAGCTTGGGTACGGTCAGGCTTTCCATATCGACACGGGCATAGTCGGCACGGGATTCATCGACATGCGGACTTACCAGGCTGGATAGCTCGTCGGGCTCCGTATAGCCCTGATCCTGACGGTCGAGGGCCGTAAGCGGGTCCAGTTCGAGAAAGGCATCATCCGGGATCAGACCATTGGCGCTGTTTGCCGGCATGGGGCGGCCCAGGTCCAGATCGAAGCGCGAAGGGTCTTGCAGGAGGCGGGCACGGATTTCGAAATCGCCCAGGCAGAACGTGTTGCCGTGTTCGATACGATGGGGCTGGCCTTTGACCAGGCGGGCGCCGTTATCCTTGAGCGTGATGCCGTTGCTGCTGGTATCCGTGAGATAGAACGCGTCGTCACGGTAGCTGACCAGTGCATGGTGGCCGGACAGGACGCGATTACGATCCGGGATCACCCAGTCGCTGTCCTCGGCGCGACCAATGATGCCGCCGACCTGTTTGAAGGTTCGCGTCGACAACATGCCGGGTACGAATTGCTGGGCGCTGACCAGATCAAAAACCAGTTCCATGGTGATGTACTCCTTGGGTCAATTGCCGCGGTTGAGTGCTTTCGGGTCGCCAAGCGGGCGATAGTCCTTATCGGTGCTCTTGGGGTTGCTGGAGCAGCCAGCCACGCCCAGCGTCAGGGTCAGTAGAGCGGCGATCCAGAGTCGTGTGGGCATGTTGGCTACCTCAAGTGATGCGTTGTAGGGGTGTGAAATGGGCAAAACGGGCATGGACCGGCTCATAGGTCAGTCGGGCTGATATTCAGCCGCTCCATGCGGTACAGCAGCGTGCGGCGTGGCAGGCCGAGCTCACGGGCGGCGTGGGTCTGGTTGCCATTGTTCTTGCGCAGGCAGTCAATGACGAGTCCGCGCTCCAACTGGTCCATCCGCTCGCGCAGGGTCAGGCCGACTTCCGGGGTCGTCTCCTGGCGCAGCGGAAAATGTTCGGGTCGTAATTCATTGCCATCGCACAGCAGAACCGCGCGTTCAACGAGGCCTTTGAGTTCCCGGACATTGCCTGGAAAGGCATAGCCCGCCAGACGATCCAGGGCGGCCTCTGTCCAGCGGCAGGGCTCGCGCTGCAAAAAGGAGCAGGCGTTCTCGGCAAAATGGCGGGCCAGCCGGGGAATATCATCGCCACGCTCACGCAGTGCTGGTAGCTCGATGGGGAAGTGCGTGAGGCGATAATACAGATCCTCACGGAAATTGCCCTGTAGCACCTGGTTGTAGAGATCGCGATGGGTCGCGGCAATGATGCGAACATCGACCTTGTGCGTCTCGGTAGAGCCGAGCGGACGTACTTCGCCTTCCTGCAGTACGCGCAGAAGCTTGGCCTGGAGCGTCAACGGCATATCGCCGATCTCGTCCAGGAACAGGGTGCCGCCATTGGCAGCGTCAAACAGGCCCTGGCGATCCCGGTCGGCACCGGTAAAGGCTCCTTTGCGATAGCCGAACAGCTCGCTTTCGAGCAGGTTTTCCGGCAATGCCGCGCAGTTCTGAACCACGAACGCTTGTGTACGGCGGGCGCCACAATCATGAATGGCTCGGGCGACCAGCTCTTTGCCGGTACCCGTTTCGCCGGTCAGCAATACCGTGACCGGGTTGTGCAAAACCTTACCGATTAATTGGTACACGCCTCGCATCGCGTTGCTGTTACCGATCATGCCGTACCCGCTGGCGCACGGTTTGACCGGCTCGGTTACCGGAGCTGTTTCCGGCTCGGATGTTTGTAAACGCTGAAGCAGGTTCAATTGCGCGATGGCAAAAGTCCCCAATGGCGAGAGCAGACCACTGAGGGCTTCAAGGTCACGGGTGCGGTGTGTAGCGCATACCATGACGCCTTGTACACTGCCCTGTGCATCGGCCAGTGGCAAGCACAGCAGGCTTTTCCAGGTGTAACCCGCCGGTAAAAAGTCGACGGTATGCAGGCTTGGATGGAGTTCGGTCAAGGCCAATGGACGATTCTGGAACAAGCAGTACTGCAACAGTTGTCCGTCGTAATCGGCGGGCAAGCTATTGTCGTGACAGGCTTGGCGCTGTTCGTTGATCCAGGCCGCCGACAGGGTTAGCGCGGTATGCGTAGCGTCCAAAAGGTAGAGTTGACAGAGGTCGGCCTGGGAAAGGTGGGCGGCCGCCTCAATCAGTTCACCCAACAAACTCTCACGACTGGCCTCCTGCGCCAGACGTGCGAAGCGTTGAAGTAGCACTTCGGTTGGGCGCAGGGGCTGAATGGCTTCGGGAAGCATTGCGACCACCTCAGGCAAACTCACACAGAACCGCGCCATCACCATCCAGTGTGGCATGGACATGGGTCAGGGTTTCGCCCGCTGCCATTGCCTCCAGCAAGCGGTCAGCGATGCGTGGTAGCAGGTATTGGTCAAGCAGGTGGTCAATCAGGCGGGCACCGCTATCGCTTTGAGTGCAACGCTCGGTCAGGTGGTCAATCAATGCTTCGCTATGGCTCAGCGTCAGCTGACGGCGGGCCAGACGCAGGCCGAGGCGCTCCAGCTTCACGCCTACCAGCTCACGCAGCACGTCGCCACCTACGGGGTAGTAGGGGACAACGCGCATACGGGCCAGCAAGGCCGGCTTGAAATGGCGGGTCAGTGCAGGGCGAATGGCCTGTTCCAGTTCATCGACGGGTGGACGCTGGCCCTCTTCGCACAGGCTGGCGATACGGTCGCTGGCCAGGTTGGAGGTCAGCAGGAAGAGAACATTGCGGAAATCGATCTCGCGGCCTTCGCCGTCATTAGCAACGCCTTTGTCGAAGATCTGATAGAACAGATTCAGGACATCCGGATCGGCTTTCTCGACTTCATCCAGCAAGACGACAGAATAAGGCTTCTGACGTACAGCCTCGGTCAGCATGCCGCCTTCGCCATAGCCTACATAGCCGGGCGGTGCGCCGATCAGACGAGAAACCGTATGCTTTTCCTGAAATTCGGACATGTTGATCACAGTCAGGAAGCGCTCGCCACCATACAGCAGGTCCGCGAGACCCAATGCCGTTTCGGTCTTGCCTACGCCGCTGGGTCCTACCAGCAGAAATACGCCGACAGGTGCATCGGGGTTATTCAAACCCGCGGCGGCTGCGCGCATGGCCCGATTGAGCACCTCAATGGCCTGACTCTGGCCACGAACGCGTGCGCCCAGATCATCGGCGAAGCGGGCAACCTTGGTATTGTGCTCGCGGGCCAGCTGGGACAGGGGTACGCCTGTCCAATGGCTGATTACTTCGGCTACCAGGCGCGGGCAGACCTCAAAGCTGACCAGGCGCTCTTCCGCCTGGGCGGTTGAAAGCTCAGCCTGAACGGCTGCCAGCGCCTGCTCCAGCGCGGGCAGGTCAACTTCTTCGGCTGTATCGCTTTCGGCAGCTATGCTGCCTTGCTTCATGCGTGCTTCAGCGCATTGCTGGCGAAGCGTCAAAAGGCGAGTGGCCAGATCACGCTGGGTGCTCCAGCGCGTCTCCAGTTGCGCCAATTCGTCCTGGGCTTCCGCCAGACGGTCTTGCAGACGGTTCAACGCTTCTCCGTCAATGGCAAGGCCGGACTCCTGATCACGGCTCAGCGCAGCAAACTGGCGCTCGCCCTGGGCGATTTCGCTGCGTAGGCACTCGACGGCTTCTGGCGCAGCGGCCAAGCTGATACGCACACGGGCGCAGGCAGTGTCGAGCACATCGACCGCTTTGTCGGGTAGCTGACGTCCGGCCAGATAGCGTGCGGACAGCTCCGCAGCAGCCACGACGGCATCGTCACGCAGGTAGATGCCATGACTTTTCTCATAAACGGAAGCCAGGCCGCGCAGGATGGTAACGGCTTCTGTAACAGTCGGCTCCAGCAGCTTGACCGGCTGGAAACGGCGCGCCAGGGCCGGGTCCTTTTCGAAATACTTCTTGTACTCGCTCCAGGTCGTGGCGGCCACGGTGCGCAGTTCGCCACGCGCCAGCGCAGGCTTCAACAAGTTAGCCGCATCAGAGCCGCCTGCCTGGCCACCGGCACCAATCAGTGTGTGGGCTTCGTCAATGAACAGAATGATCGGTTTGGGCGAGGCCTTGACCTCATCAATCACACCTTGCAGACGACGCTCGAATTCACCTTTGACGCTGGCGCCAGCCTGTAGCAGGCCCAGATCCAAGGACAGCAGCTCGACGCCTTTGAGGGCTTCCGGCACTTCACTGGCGGCGATACGCAGCGCCAAACCTTCGACGATAGCAGTCTTGCCCACGCCCGCTTCGCCCACCACGATGGGGTTGTTCTTGCGGCGACGGGCCAGGATATCGATCATCTGGCGAATGGATTCATCGCGGCACAGGACTGGATCGAGCTTCCCATCACGGGCCTGCTGCGTGAAGTTATGGGTAAAGCGTGCCAGGAAGGACTCACCGGAAGCCGCCTGTGCCGAGGCAGCCTGCGGCTTCTGGGACTGGGCATAGTCGCGTAGACGCTCGGCATCAAGCTTGGCGATTAAGGGCTGGTACTGCGTACCCGCATAGCGCATCGGATTGCGCAGCAGAGCCAGGATAAGCGCGGCGGGGTCGATGTGGCTCTGACCCAGCTCCAGGCTGGCCACCAGCAGGGCATCCTGAAGCCACTGCACCAGCTCCGCTGAAAAGACCGGATTACGGGACTCGCTGGCTTCTCCGCGAGGTTGCAGAGTGCGCGCCAGCTCACCCGATTCGACGCCTGCATCCTGCAGGGCGCGAGCCAGCAAGCTGTCGGTACGCTCCAACAGATTTAGCATCAGGTCTTCGACCAGGATCTTGCTGCCCCCACGGGTCAGGCAGCGTTGGGCGGCCTGTTCCAGGTCGCGGCGGGTGTCGGCATCCAGTGCCTGTACCAACTGTTGCAGGTCAACGTTGATCATGTCATCAGTCCTTAATGAGTCTTGCCGGCCAGCGTTACGACGCCGTCCGCATGTTCATGGCCAAGCCAGCTGGTCCAACCCAGGCGGCACGGGTTCTCGGCGCCAAGCCGCAGCTCGCGGATGGCATCGGTGCGCAATTCCAGACGCAGGTCGTAGTCCAGCGGATCGCGCAACGTGAAGCGCACCAGGGCGCATAGCGGCGCATAACCTGCGCCAATGGGAAGAAATTCGTGGAAGCGGTTCCAGTCCAGCTCGCGAATATGAATACGAAACTTTCCGCTGCGATCACGCACCTGCTGCCCCAGCACCAGGTTCTCACCCAGGGTGCTGTTGCCCAGGCCCAGGCGGTTCTGTTGATCGGTAGAGATCTGCACCTGACGCTCGATGCACTGCTCGATATGCATGGCGGCATGCTTGAAGTAGTAGCGCAGCACTGCTTCGATCAAGGCCGCCGAGTGAGCGCGCAGGCTCAGCAGGCCCAGATAGGGCAGCAGGCGTTTCCAGTTGAGTTCCTGCGACTGGCGAATCGTCTCTCCACGCAGGCCGATCAGGGCGAACAGCTGTGCGGAAAAGTTATCCACAGCGCCACGTTGAAAGCTGGCGTTGTATCGATATTTACGCCAGATCGGCAGCAACAGGCGCTGGAAGCGATGATTGAAAAGATCCAGAAACTCGCGGGTCGGATTACCGGAGGGGCCATCCCCCAATGCCTGCTCGCTATAAAACGCAGGCAAGGGCGAGCCGGCACCCGCCAGGCTGACCAGGTTCAGGCGCATCCGCGCGCGCATCTCACCGTCTTCTTCGAAGAACTCGATACGATCGATGTCGCTACCCGGAAAACCCAGGCTCGGGTTGGCCTGAAATTCGAGGCGGTCATAGAGCGCTTCGTCATCCAGGTCGGGATTGTTCTGTCTAAGCTTTTCCAGTACCCGCTGTATGCCCTGAAAGAGGGTGTACTCACGGATACCGCAGCTCAGCGAGCTCAAAGCAAGGGCTGTTGCCCCATGCGCGGCGTCCATTGGTACACCTCTCCTTGTGTGCTTTTCACGCGCAGCTCATGGTAGGAATTGAGGCTGGCGTACAACGCGAAAAATTCATTGAGGACCGAGGCGAAGACAAACAGATCGCCTTCGCCCAGAAAGCCTTCCGGGTCCATGGTCAGCTCGGTGCTGATACCGCGAACGGGTAGTCCACGGTGGAGTCGGTCAACCGGCTTGTGGCTGATGCTTTTCAGGGCACCTAACTGGCGACGGCTGATCTTTTCCGCATGCTGGTCGTAGTAGCGCGGCAGGTCGTAAGTTTCGAGAATCACCTTGAGCGCCTCTACATCGGAGAGCGACAGGTAATTCAGCGACATATTGGAAATGAGCTTCCACAGGAAGTCGCGCGACAGTGGCGGCGCATAGCACGGTGTCGCGGTAGTGATATTGCGAAAGCTCAAGAACTCCGGTGTGTCTTCGCTAGGCAGGCAGATATCGCCCAGCTTGAGTTGCAACGGCAAGTTCTGGTTGGTGCAGACAAGCTCGATAGACAGCGTTTCGTGGCGCTCCTGGGCTACGGCATCACCGAAGCGGCTGCCTGACTCCTGAATGCCGAACGATAGATACGTGTCGACACCGTCATGCAGGATCGAGGTGCGCTGGCGCACGCTGTAATGCGGGCGCGCCTTGGGCACATCGAAGCTTGCATCGTGCTCGAAAGATTCGAACGGCACATAGTCTTCATAGCCCATGCCGCCGGGTCGCCAGCCGGTCACGCGCTCAACGGAATAGACGCCGCAGTGCTCGGTATCGTATTCGGCCGGCAGCAACAGGTACTCGTCCTGCTTGCCATCCAGGCGGATGGGGAGGGCGTCATGGTTGAACAGGTTTACGATCGGCGTGCAATAGAGGCGTACGTTGTCACGGGTGGGGCGAAGACGCTGGCTGCCCACCTTGCGCAGATCGAAGCGTAGCTCCAGGCCGCGTGTCTTCTTGATGATCTCTTGAGGCAGCGCATTGACGATGCTCAGCCCATCAAGCTCGACGAACAGGAACTTGTCCTGGAAGGCAAAGTACTCCTGCAGGAAGCGGTAACCCCGAAAGGTATTGTGCGGGTAAGGGATCAGCGCTTCTTCCTCGTCGACACCTACCGCACGCAGTCGGTCAGCACCCAGCTTGAACTGAATCGGCGTATCGTCGGGAGACTTGACCGGCTTGTTGTCGGCATCCAGCGGTATCAGCTGGACACCTTCCAGATGACGCAGCAGTGCCAGGTACAAGGTCTGGCTGATGTAACGCTCACCGGCCAGATGCAGGCGTAGGCGCTTGAGGCCGATATCGCCCAGGTGGCCTTCGGCGCTCAGGGTCAGGCGCAGGTTGAGCAGGGCACCTTCGCCTTTAGCGGAATACTCCAGTGCGGACAGGTCCAGCGGCAGCACGTCCGTAGCAAAGCATGTCCGGAAGCGGCAGCTTACGTCCTGTACCGGACGCGCTTCCACCGGCGTGTTGCGTGCAACGGTAATGGCGCCACCGGGACGCTTGAGCGGGTCGAACTGAAGCATGCTGAACGCCGGTAGCGGACGCATGTAGTTTGGCCACAGCAGATGCATCAGGGAGTGGGTCAGCTCTGGCAGCTCGTCGTCGAGCTTCTGGCGCAGGCGTCCGGTCAAAAAGGCAAAGCCTTCCATCAGGCGCTCGACATCCGGATCCCGGCCGCTCTGACCCAGGAACGGTGCCAGGGCCGGGCTGCGCTCGGAGAAGCGCTTGCCCAGCTGCCGTAGCGCGGACAGCTCGCTCTGGTAATAGTGGTTGAACGACATGTGCTTTCCTTAGCTGACCTTCACTTGTCCGCTGCCATCCAGGCGTGCGGTAAAACTGACCTGCTTCTTGATCCCGTCCACGTCCAGCCAGCCTTCGAGAATAAAGCTCAGGGTCAGCGGATCATGACTGCGGGGCAGGGATAACACTCGAACGCTGGATAAACGGGGCTCGTAGGCGTCGATAAAACGTTCGATAGCGACACGCGCCTGATTCAGCGAATCATGCAGGGACAGGCGCATGTCGTTCAGATCGGGCAACCCGTAGTCGGGCTGCGTTTGCACGCTGCCCGCACGGGTGCTGAGCATTTTGGCCAGATGAGAGGCGACCGAGGCCGTAACGGCTTGCTCCCGAGTCAGGCGGGCACGTTGATCCGCTTCCCCGGAAAGACGCTCGAACAGACTGCCGTAGCTCATCACCTGGCTCCTGCTCACTCTTTGTCCAGCTTGCCAACCAGGGACAGCGTGAAATCCGCGCCCATGTACTTGAAGTGCGGACGCACGCTCAGGCCGACACGGTACCAGCCCGGCTCGCCATCCACCTCGGTGACCTTGATGCTGGCAGCGCGCAGAGGACGGCGACCGCGAACTTCAGCACTGGGGTTTTCCTGGTCGGCCACGTACTGACGGATCCACTTGTTCAGCTCAAGCTCAAGGTCGGTACGTTCCTTGGTGCTGCCCAGCTGCTCGCGCTGCAGGACTTTCAGGTAGTGCGCCAGACGGCTGACGATGAACAGGTAGGGCAGTTGGGTGCCCAGCTTGTAGTTCATCTCGGCGTTCTTGCCTTCTTCGCTGTTACCAAAGAACTTCGGCTTCTGTACGGAGTTGGCAGAGAAGAATGCCGCGTTATCGCTACCCTTGCGCATGGTCAGCGCGATGAAGCCTTCCTCGGCCAGCTCGTACTCGCGGCGATCGGAAACCAGCACTTCGGTCGGAATCTTGGTCTCGATTTCACCCATGCTTTCGAAATGGTGCAGGGGCAGGTCTTCTACCGCGCCACCGCTCTGGGGGCCAATGATGTTCGGACACCAGCGGAATTTGGCGAAGCTGCTGGTCAGGCGAGTCGCGAAGGCATACGCGGTGTTGCCCCACAGGTAATGCTCGTGGCTGCTGGAGACGTTTTCCTTGTAGACAAAGCTCTTGACCGGGTTTTCTTCCGGGTCATAGGGCGTACGCAGCAGGAAGCGGGGCAGGGTCAGGCCTACATAACGAGAGTCTTCCTGCTCGCGGAAGCTCTGCCACTTGGTGAATTGCGGGCCCTCGAAGTGATCTTTCATGTCTTTCAGGTCGGGCAGACCTGTAAACGCCTCTAGACCAAAGAACTTCGGACCGGCTGCCGCAACGAAGGGCGCATGCGCCATGGCCGCAACGCTGGCCACATGCTGCATGGTCTTCACGTCCGGAGAGCTCGGGTCGAAGAAGTAGTTGGCAATGATAGCGCCAACCGGCTCGCCACCGAACTGGCCGTATTCGGCTGTATAGATGTGCTTGTACAGGCCGGATTGAACGATTTCCGGCGAGTCCTCGAAGTCTTCCAGCAGGTCCTGCTTGGATACGTTCAGGATCTCGACCTTGTTGTTCTCACGGAAATCGGTGCGGTCGACCAGCATCTGCAGACCACGCCAGGAGGACTCCAGCGATTGGAACTCGGCGTGGTGAAGGATTTCGTCCATCTGGCGGCTGAGCTTGGCATCGATCTCGGCGATCATGCGGTCGACCAAGGCCTTCTTGACCGGCTCTTTTTCGTTCTGCGGCTTGAGCAGCTCTTCGATGAAGGCAGATACGCCACGCTTGGCGATGCCATAGGCTTCGTCATCTGGCGTGAGCTTGGTCTCGGCGATGATGCGGTCAAGAATGCCGGCTTCGCCTGTTACTTGAATCGCTTCGAGAGCGGTATTGGTACTCATCTGAACTCTTCCTTGTCCTTGGTTCAAGCGTCCTGGTCGGCTTTGGCGGCCAAACCGAGTTCGCCCAGTACGCGTTCGCGGGAGTCATCGTCCGCCAGTACGCTTTCGATGGCCTTGCGGAAAGCAGGGGCGTTACCCAGCGGGCCTTTCAGCGCGACGAGGGCATCACGCAGTTCCATCAGTTTCTTCAGCTCCGGCACCTGATCCACGATGTTGGCAGGGTTGAAGTCCTTCATCGTATTGATGTTCAGGCTGACGCCCAGTTCTTCACCTTGCGCATCATCCTGCAGGCGGTTCGGTACGCTCAGGTTCAGCGTCAGTTCCTGTTTGCCCAGGACTTCATCGAAGTTGTTCTTGTCGATGCTGATCGGCTTGCGATCCTCGACCTTGCGATCGTCTGCGCGCTGGGTAAAGTCGCCCAGAACCATTAGCTTCAGAGGCAGTTCCTGTTCTTCCTGAACATTGCCAGTGGCGGGTTTGAAGGTGACGTTGATGCGTTCCTTAGGGGCTACCGAGCCTTCTTTGGCCATGGCATTTCTCCTTTCTGTGTGAAGGCCGTGCGGCCTCAATCAAGTACCACTTCGAGATCGATGTGGCACAACCTGCGGTAAAGCTCGTCCTTGTAGTCTCGTACTCCAGGGTTCTGAGGCAGCAGTTCGCAGCACTGATAGAGCAGCTGCAAAACCTCCAGGGCGAGTTCGGGTTCCCAGTCGGCCAGACCGCTGCGTTGCAGGGTCTCGTCGAGTGTTTGCAATTGGGTCTTGGCCAGGTCGTATTTCTTGGCCTGGAAGCAGAGGCGGGCGAGGGTGAGTTGCCAGAAAAATCGCTCACGGCCGCCTTGTGCGGTGGTCATGCCCTGCTTGAGTGTCTGAACCGCCTGCTTGAGGCCATCCTTTCGCAGGGTAGGCAGCAGGGCAGCCAGTGCTTCGTCCCAGGCGGGACGATTGTTGCCGCTATTCGAAGCCGTCTCGCGTGGCGCGCTGGGAGCCTGGGTATGTGGGATGACATGGGCGCTGATCCAGGCGCGTGTTTCGGCATCGGCAAAGGGTTGGCCGTCATGGAAGCGCAGCTCCACGATGCCAGGTACGCGGGCCAGGAAGAGGGCGAAGGGCATTTCGACTTCCTTCAGGGAGGCTTCAGCGCCTAATGCCTGTAGGCATTCCCAGGCCAGGCGTTGCCCATCGAACCAGAAGGGGGCACGTGCCAGGCTGGCCTCCAGTTCCACCAGCAATTCAGCATGCTGACCTTGCTCGAAGCGCTCCTTATAGGAGGCGATCTTGTCGGTGGGAAGTCCACGAAGCGCCGTGATCTGTTCGGCGTTGTGCTCGGGTACGCTGTCGATGCCTAGCCACAGCAGGGCACGATTCAGACGTAGCGGACGAATGTCCGTCGCCTTTTGCCGGGTCCACCAGGTGCACAGGAGACGAGCGCTGTCCTGCTGGGCGCGAAGGGCCTTATGGGCATCCCTGTCGTTTTCGATCGGCCCGGTTGGCACGTTGGATGAAGACGAAGCCAGCGTGGGTGCAACCGAAGGGGCGTTGGATGCTGTCGTTGGGGTCGCCGTCTGACCGGCACGCTTTACCTGATCGTCTACCCGCCGGCACAGCGGCAGTAACAAGGGCGCCTCTTCGCCCAGATACGTGGACAGGCAGGCATCCAGTGCCTTCAGGTGCTCTATCAGTTGCTGGAACAGCGGGAGCTGTTCGGAGGTTGGCGCGCAGTCCGACAGTACAGGTTCCAGACGCGTCAGCAGCCAGCCCAGGGCAGCACCGCGCGTACGTACCTTGCGTGGATGTAGCGCATCCCAATGCTGGGTGCACAGGGCATGAAGCAAGGCGATACCTGCCTGCAAGCCAGTGAAGCGCTCGCGCTGATACAAGGCCCAGACCAGCCAGGCGGCTACACGCAGGTCTTTGGATTGGGTACGCAGCAGTGCTTCGCTGCCGTCACAAATCATCTGCCAGTCGATCTGGCCGCTCTGATGAAGGGAGGAGGCTTTGGCTAGCTCGGCTTCGAGCTGTTCATACTCGCTAGAATATCGCGCGTCCTCGCCGCCGAAGTTGCCCGCTTCGATGGGCTGTTCGGCCAGGGCCAGATAATGCGTAGCGAGTGAACTGGAGGACGTCATTCCGTGACCTTGCTGAAGCATCCATTGCTTTAGGGGGAGCGATAGTGAACGGCCATCCAGGCCAATCGTCCCCGCGAAATTCTGTGCAATTCATTGCACAGCTTGATGTGCAGCAAATTGCGCACATGAGTAATGGTGCGCATCCTAAAGAGCGAAGCCCTCTAGAACAAGGCGGCAAATGTGACCGTTTGAACATTTAGAAGAATTGATGACCCAGCGGTATTTGTTACCGAGACGAACGGTTACCTGTAGCAACCGTTGCGTCTAGAGTGGGCAATTTGCTACCAAGCGTGACGTGCTTTGCTAGGGCGCTTAACAATAAGCACCCTTGGCTGCCCGCTTTTTTTCGCAGAATCTAGCGGCGAGGAACGGAGCGGGTACGGCCGCTGCCGTCGATGGCGACAAAAACGAAGGCGGCTTCGGTCACCTTGCTCCATTCGTTGGAGAGAGGATCATCGCTCCAAACTTCAACCATCATGCGAATCGAACTACGACCGACTTCCAGCGCCTGGGTATAGAAAGAAAGCTGCGCACCCACCGGAACCGGGACGAGAAATGCCATGCGGTCGATGGCAACCGTGGCGACGCGACCCTGAGCGATTCGACTGGCCATGGACGTGCCGGCCAGGTCCATCTGGGCGACGAGCCAGCCGCCGTAGATATCGCCAAACCCGTTCGTTTCGCGTGGGAGTGCGGTGATCTGCATGGCCAGATCGCCTTGAGGTATTGGATCTTCTTGTTCGAGTTCTTCAATCATGCGCGGGGCGCCCCTGGAGCCCTTTTCAATTTTGATGGCTGGGAGACCTTTTAAAGCAAGAATATGGCCAACCTGACCGGGCGTGTCGAATGTCGTCTGATCCTGGGCAGTATATAGACTGTGCCAGTCAGGTACGACAGGGTGTTGACAGTTTAAATAAATTCGCCGAACGGCTTGGGCGTCGGTATTTGAATTTGATATCGTGCAGGTTTGCACATGACAGACCCGACCGGGCCGTGTCATGGCTACACAGGTGATGGTTTGCGTTCAACCGGTTCGGGCCAGGTTCGCAATGTTGTCCACAAGATGACGGAGCGAACGTATCATGGCCCAGTGCTCACACGGCTTTTCATTTCCCTGGTTCTCGCTCTTGTATTAATGTCTCGTCTCCGCCCCGTGCGGATTTACGGCCTCCCTGCTTAACTAGGGGAGACGTTCACCGGTGTAGCTCGAACCTGTGTGCGGGAAAACCCTGCTTGTCCAGGTTCCACGGTCTAGCGCGAACGTGTGCATATAATTCTAACGAGACTTGAGCCATGAGACCGCAATCCCATTCCGCCTTGCCCGAATCACGCCCGTTAGGGCGCAGTGACTATAAGACCCTTTCCCTGTCCGCCTTGGGTGGCGCGCTCGAATTTTACGACTTCGTGATCTTCGTGTTTTTTGCCGCCGTAGTAAGCAAGTTGTTCTTTCCTGCCGAGATGCCCGAGTGGCTGCGCCAGATCCAAACCTTCGGCATCTTTGCCGCGGGCTATCTGGCACGTCCGCTGGGGGGCGTGATCATGGCCCACTTTGGCGATCTCTTAGGACGCAAGAAGATGTTTACGCTCAGCATCTTCATGATGGCACTGCCCACGCTGGGTATGGGCCTGATGCCAACATACGCCCAGATCGGCATTGCTGCACCGCTGCTACTATTGCTGTTGCGCATCATCCAGGGGGCTGCCATTGGCGGTGAGGTGCCGGGTGCGTGGGTATTCGTGGCCGAGCATGTCCCGAATCGTCATGTGGGCTATGCCTGCGGTACGCTGACGGCCGGGTTGACCTTTGGCATCCTGCTCGGCTCGCTGATGGCGACGCTGATCAATACCGTATTTACGCCCGTTGAAGTGCACGATTATGCGTGGCGTTTTCCTTTCTTGATCGGTGGCGTATTCGGATTATTCTCGGTGTATTTACGCCGTTGGCTGCATGAGACCCCGGTCTTCGCTGAGCTTCAGCTACGCAAGTCGCTGGCCAGTGAAGTGCCGCTCAAGGCGGTCCTGCGTGATCACCGGGGAGCCGTTGTCGTATCCATGCTGCTGACCTGGATGCTGACCGCCGGTATCGTGGTCGTTATTCTCATGACGCCCACGCTGTTGCAGACTCAATATGGCTTCTCTGCCGCGGTAGCGCTCAGAGCCAATAGCCTGGCAATCGTGTTCCTGACCGTGGGTTGCATCATATCGGGCTCGCTGTCCGACCGCTTTGGCAGCGGACGGATCTTTTTGATCGGCGGTGCGCTCCTGGGAATCATATCCTGGACGATGTACGCCAGCCTCAAGACGCATCCGGAATGGCTGTTCCCGCTGTATGCGCTGGCAGGCTTGTCAGTTGGGGTGATCGGGAGCGTGCCGCGTGTCATGGTACTGGCGTTCCCGGCCGAGGTACGTTTCTCGGGCCTGTCGTTCTCCTATAACCTAGCCTATGCCATCTTTGGCGGCCTGACGCCGATGATCGTGACGCTGATGCTCAAGCAGCATCCGTTGGGGCCGGCCTATTACGTGGTCGGCCTAGCCATTCTGGGCATGCTGGTGGGCGCCTGGCTGCTTAGCCAGGAGCGCCGTGTCGTACCGGTTGCGGCCTGATCCTTCGCGTACTCGAACGCTGCCTCAGACGAGGTAGCGTTCGGCAAGCTTGGCCCAGTAGCGTGCCCCAATGGGCAGCAGGGCGTCATTGAAGTCGTAGGCGGGGTTGTGCAGGCTGGCGCTGTTGCCATTGCCAATGAACAGATAACACCCCGGACACCGCTCAAGCATATAGGCGAAATCCTCGCTGGCGCTGATAGGCGCAAAATTCGGCACAATAGACTGGCTGCCAAAACACTCTTCTGCCACTGACCGTGCAAACGCAGTTTCCTGGGTATGGTTGACCAGTACCGGATAGCCGCGACGGTAATCCAGCTGGGCAGTCGCGCCAAAGCTTTCCGCCTGGGCTTGGGTAACCGCGCGAATACGCTGCTCCAGCTGATCACGCACGCTGTTGCTGAAGGCGCGAATCGTCAGCTTCATGTCTACCGCATCGGGAATGACGTTATTGGCATGGCCGCCATGAATACTTCCTATGCTGATGACCGCTGTTTCCAGCGGATCGATATTGCGCGACACGATGCTTTGCAACGCCATGATTGTCGACGCACTGGCGACCACAGGGTCGGTGGCCTTGTGCGGTACGGCGCCATGACCACCTTGGCCGACAATACGCAGGTCGGCAGTATCGGCGGAGGCCATGGCCGGTCCTTCTACAAAGCAGAAGTGGCCGGCCGGTACACCCGGCATGTTATGGAAGCCAAACACGGCATCGCAGGGAAAGAGATTGAACAAGCCGTCTTCGATCATGCGCAATGCGCCACCAAGTCCTTCCTCGGCCGGTTGAAAGATCAGATGAAGGGTGCCGTCAAAGGCGCGTGTCTCAGCCAGATAGCGGGCCGCTGTCAGCAGGGTTGTGGTGTGACCGTCATGCCCGCAGGCGTGCATCCGGCCGGCATTGGCACTGGCATAGGGCAGACCGGTGGCTTCTACAATGGGCAGGGCGTCCATGTCTGCGCGGATGCCAAGTCGCTTGCTACCCGAGCCGACCCTGAGCGTGCCAACCACGCCGGTGCCGCCCAGACCTCGATGGACTTCATACCCCCAGGTGCTGAGCGAGGCGGCTACCAGGTCGCTGGTGCGACGCTCCTCATAGCCCAGCTCAGGATGCTGGTGAATATCCCGCCGGAGGTTGACCATGTCGGGTAGAAAGTCTTCGATTCTCAAGGCAGCGTCGTCACGAAGAAGTGTATCGATAGGCATTTGGATTCCTCTTGTTTGCGCGTGGCGAGATCAGTCGAGGTGGCGCTCCTGGAAGGCCAGTAGGCCGGCCAGACCGATGCACAGCATGACGATCAGGTACCAAGCAGGTGCCAGTGGAGCTTGTGTGACTTGCAGCAGCCAAGTCACGATGAACTGTGCCGTGCCACCGAACAGGGTGACGCCGATGGCATAGGTCATGGCAAGACCGGTCGCCCGGACCGAGCGGGGCAGGGACTCGCTGATAAGCAGTAGACCGGCCGTCATGTTCATGCCAAGAGCGGCAACGACGGTCAGGCGGCACAGCAGAGCCAGCCCCTGTGTATCGGGTGAGTCCAACCAGGCAAAGGCAGGGTAGATAGCCAGAATGGCAACCACCAGGGCGACAGCGGCCAGACGCTTGTGGTGGCCGAAGCGGTCGGCCGCCAGCCCTGCGAACAGGGCGGATATCATCAGGACAGCACTGCTGGCGGTACCCATCCAGTAGGCCGTTGTGGCTGAAAGGTGCGAGACCCGGGTGGTGTACGTCGGCATGTAGAACAGGATGATGTAGGTCATCAGCGTGGCCGACATGATGATCAAAAGACCCAGCAGGAACCCTCGGGTATGGCTACGCAGAAAAGCCATGACCGGGGCGGCTTCTGGCTTGTCAGCGCTTTGTGGCTGGTAGGTTTCATCAACGTGGGCTCGGATGTAGAGGCCAACCGGAATAATCAGTAGACCGATCAGAAAGGGTACGCGCCAACCCCAGCTATGCAGTGCCTCTTCGCTGAGCGAGCCGTGCAGGATCGCAGCCAGCATGGCGCCCAATAGGGAGCTGCCGCCCTGGCTGATGACCTGCCAACTGACATAAAAGCCGCGCCGACCCCGGCTGGCTGATTCCAATAGTAACGCAGTGGCTGCCCCAATCTCGCCACCGGCTGAGAAGCCTTGTAACAGACGCCCCACCACTAGAAGCAGGGGTGCGAAAATCCCGATCTGGGCATGGGTAGGCGTCAAGGCGATAAACAGGCTGCCCAATCCCATGAGCAGAATGGTCAGCAGCATGGCCGCCTTGCGTCCGGCACGGTCGGCATAGGCACCCAGGACCATGCTGCCCAGGGGGCGCATCACAAAGCCAACGCCAAAGACAGCAACGGCCATGAGCAGCGAGCCGTAGGGTGTATCCGAGGGAAAGTACAACTGGCCGATGAGACTGGCGAAAAAACTGAAGACGGTAAAATCGAACATCTCCAGCCCGTTACCCAGGCTGGCAGCGGCGATCAGTTTGGCGCGGGGGAGTGGGGCGGCGACTGCCGATGGCGTAACGGAGGCGGCGTGCGAAGGAAGCGCATGAGCCATGGGGTATCTCCTTGGACGGCCAGAGGTCGATAGCTAGGCAAGCAAGGTTCGCGCCGGAGGGTGTCAACACGCTGAAAGTGGCCTGATCGGCTAGAAACTGAGGGAAGAATCTGTGCTGTACAGGCGCCTGAGCACAGCAGGCAGGCGCTACGATGGTGCACTGTGCACCTAATAGGATGGGCGCGGCGGCCTATGGGCTTGGGTGCGTCACAATATGTTCATATTTTGGTCATATAGTGGCTCAATGCCCACTTATCGCTAATGGGCGCCACCCAATCATTCTTGCAAGGAATGTGGTATGAGATTCAAAAGGCTGATGGCCGCCATGACGTTTGCCGCTGTGGGACTCAGCGCAACGACTGCTGTAGCGGCCATCGACCCGGCGCTTCCAGATTACCAGAAGGCCAGCGGGGTATCGGGTAACCTGTCCAGTATCGGTTCGGATACTCTCGCGAACCTCATGACTCTGTGGGCCGAGACCTACAAGCGCAATTATCCCAGTGTAAACATTCAAGTGCAGGCGGCCGGTTCTTCGACGGCCCCCCCAGCCCTGACCGAGGGTACTTCCAACCTGGGACCTATGAGTCGCAGGATGAAGGATTCTGAGGTTCAGGCGTTCGAGCAGAAATATGGCTACCGACCGACTGCGGTCCCGGTGGCAGTGGATGCGCTGGCGCTGTTTGTCCACAAAGACAACCCCATCAAGGGGCTGACTATCGAACAGGTGGATGCCATCTTTTCATCCACACTGCTCTGCGGTGGCAAACAGGACATCAGAACCTGGGGTGACCTGGGCATGACGGGCGAGTGGGCCAATCGGCCTATTCAGTTGTTTGGCCGAAACTCGGTATCCGGCACGTACGGATATTTCAAGGAAGAAGCGCTGTGCAAGGGTGACTTCAAGCCAAACGTGAATGAGCAGCCGGGCTCCGCTTCGGTCGTGCAATCCATTAGCCAGTCGCTCAACGGCGTCGGTTATTCCGGTATCGGGTACAAGACATCCAGCGTGCGAACCGTACCGTTGGCTAAAAGAGGATCGGATAAGTATGTGGAAGACACTGAGCAGAATGCCTTGAACGGTAGTTATCCACTGTCCCGCTTCCTTTATATCTATGTGAACAAGTCACCCAACAAACCCCTAAGTCCAATGGAGAGCGAGTTCCTGAAGATGGTGCTGTCCAAGACAGGGCAAGAGGCAGTCGTGAAGGACGGTTATATTCCGATTCCGGCCAAGGTTGCCGAAAAAGCCAGGAAAGATCTGGGCTTCTGAGCCCGGCTTCTTTTACAGTTGCCCGCCCGTGTTCTGCACGGGTGGGCATTGGCATGTCTTATTACTGTCATCTGATTGTCATATCTCGTCTTTAGGCTCTGCGCGACGAAGGACCAGGCTTCCTATTCATGAACCAAACCCGATCCCCTGCACGCATCGATTTCGATACGCCTGCGATGCGTCGCAAGCGCCGCTGGCGAGCCAGCATGGATCGTTTCACGCGGTGGTACGTGCTGGTCGGTGGGTTGGCCGTGCTGGCGGCGATCACTCTGATCTTCTTCTACCTGGCCTATGTGGTCCTGCCGCTCTTCAAAGGGGCTACGCTGACAGCCGAGGCCGTACAGACACCTGCCTGGCTACAACAGGCCGGAGCGCCACTTGTACTTAGCGTGGAGGAACAGAACGAAGTCGGCATGCAGGTCACCCCGGCGGGCGATCTGGTCTTTTTCAGGGTCAAGGATGGTACGGAGCTGAGTCGGCAGGCTTTGCCAATTCCCTCGGGTACCCAGGTGGTTTCGGTTGCCCAGGACTTGGTTAAGCCGGTGCTGGCACTAGGGCTCTCCAATGGGCGGGCACTGCTGGTCCGACACATCTATAAGTCGACTTATCCTGAAAACAAGCGGGTCATCGTGCCTCAGGTCGATTATCCCTACGGGCCGGCACCGGTCGTGGTCGATCCTGAGGGGCGCGCCCTGGAGCATCTGAGCCTGACGGCAGGCGAAGGCGAGTTGACCCTGGCCGCGTCCAATGCATCCGAACTATTGGTGTTCAAGCTGACCCGTACGGAAGACATGCTGACGGGCGAAACCACCCTTGAGCAGCAGCGAATCGACTTGCCTCGCCTCTCACAAACGGTGCAGGCGTTGCATCTGGACCCTCGGGGTCAATGGCTGTATGTGATTAATGGGCGCTCGGCAGCAGATGTTTTTGATCTGCGCGACCGCACCCTTAATGGTCATTACAGACTGATCGATGATGCGCATAACCAGGTTACCGTGACGGCGCAGTTGCTTGGCGGGATTTCGCTGCTCGTAGGCGATGCCAAGGGAGGTATCAGCCAATGGTTCATGGCACGTGGCAAGGACGGCGAACCCCAGCTTCAGCACATTCGCACTTTCCATCTCAAGGACGCGCCGATCACGCAGATCGTGGCCGAGCAGCGGCGCAAGGGATTCATCGCACTGGATGAAAAGGGCAACCTGGGCGTTTTCCACAGCACCGCCGGGCGTACGGTGCTGGCCGAGAAGATCGCTGACGGCAACGGCCGGCTGGCGCTCTCGCCGCGGGCCAACCATGTCCTGCTTGAGCGTGACAGCCAGCTCATGAATTTCGCGCTGGACAATCCACACCCGGAGGTCTCCTGGTCAGCCCTGTGGGGCAAGGTCTGGTACGAAAACTACGAAAAGCCGTCCTATGTCTGGCAATCCACCTCGGCAAGCAATGACTTCGAGCCCAAGCTGAGCTTGGCACCACTGACCTTTGGTACGCTCAAGGCCGCGTTCTACGCCATGCTGCTGGCGGCCCCGCTGGCTATTGCTGCCGCGGTCTACACCGCGTATTTCATGGCGCCGCGCATGCGCCGCAAGGTCAAGCCGGTCATTGAACTGATGGAAGCGCTGCCTACCGTAATTCTGGGCTTTTTCGCCGGTCTGTTCCTGGCTCCTTATGTAGAGGGCCATCTGCCGGGAATTTTCAGCCTGATCCTGCTGGTACCGATCGGTATTGTCCTGGCAGGGCTTGTGTGGTCGCGGCTGCCTGAATCCATTCGCTTCCGCCTGCCCGACGGCTGGGAAAGCCTGCTGCTTATTCCTGTGGTGCTGCTTACAGGCTGGTTTGCGCTGAGCATGAGCCCTCATCTGGAAACCTGGTGGTTCAATGGTGATATGCGTTTGTGGCTGCATGAGCACCACATTACCTATGACCAGCGCAACGCCTTGATCGTAGGCCTGGCGATGGGGTTTGCCATCATCCCGAATATCTTTTCCATTGCCGAAGACGCCATTTTCAGCGTGCCGCGCAGCTTGACTTACGGTTCGCTGGCGCTGGGCGCAACGCCGTGGCAGACCCTGACCCGGGTCGTGATCCTGACGGCCAGCCCAGGCATTTTCTCAGCCTTGATGATCGGTCTGGGGCGTGCCGTAGGCGAGACCATGATCGTACTGATGGCTACCGGTAACACCCCCATCATGGATGCCAATATCTTCGAAGGTATGCGGACCCTGGCGGCCAACGTGGCGGTGGAAATGCCGGAGTCGGAAGTTGGCGGCACGCATTACCGCGTACTGTTCCTGGCGGCACTGGTGCTGCTTTCCTTTACCTTCGTGATGAACACGCTGGCGGAAATGATCCGTCATCGACTGCGTAAGAAATATGCCTCGTTGTAAGCGCTGCCCTGGCGGCTGTAGCACCCTGGAAGGGGCTGGAACTGATAAGTGAAGAACTCCGTGAAGCAGGACTCCCTGAAGCAGTGGTTCAAAAGCGGTGCGCCGGGCATCTGGTTGAGCGGGGGCGCCGTGGCCATTTCTGTGATCATGACCATTGGCTTGATCGCCATCATTGCCGTGCGCGGTCTGGCCCATTTCTGGCCGTCTGATGTGATCGAGGCGCGTTATGCCGTACCCGGCGAGACGCCCCGTATGATCATGGGCGAGGTTGTCCAGACCGAAGAGGTACCTCGGGAGCGGCTCAAGAGCGCCGGACTGCCTGTCGAGGCGGAAGGATCAACCCTCATGACTCGACAACTCGTCAAACTGGGCAATCGGGAGCTGTACGGCAGTGATTTCGTCTGGGTCGTAGGTGATTGGCTTCAGGAGCAGAAATCTCCCAAGGATGCTATTGCGCTGGAGCGCCGCGAATGGGGCAACTTCTACGGTTATCTGGTCAACGTCAAGGAGGCGGGCAGGGTCGTTGCGGAAGGGGATGCGGCTCTGCCGGCGATGCGTGAACGTCTCAAGCGCATCGATTCGCTGGCCAGCCGGATCAGCCGTATCGAGAAGGTCGAGATTGGTGGTGTAAACCACGATATCGAGCGTCTCCGGCTACAGATGCGTAGCCTTGAGCTGGACGACCGGCTTGACGCGGCTGCCCAGGCGGATCTGGCTGCCGAGCGCAGCGAGCTGGATGCCCGCTACCATGACCTCGAGACACAGCTGAACGCATTGCGCCAGGAGTTCGAACGCGACAGCCTCACGGTGCGGGATGCCTCCGGGCAGGAAACCGAGATTCGCCTGGGTAACGTCGTCCACGCCTACCAGCCCAACGCCATGAGCAGCTTTCAGAAGCTGGGCTTCTATTTCGCCAAATTATGGGAGTTTCTATCTTCCGATCCGCGTGAGGCCAATACCGAAGGCGGTGTGTTCCCGGCTATTTTCGGAACGGTGATGATGACCCTGATCATGGCTGTGATCGTGACGCCCTTTGGTGTGATTGCCGCTGTGTATCTACGCGAATACGCCAAGCAGGGGCTGATGACGCGCCTGATCCGTATCGCTGTCAACAACCTCGCCGGTGTTCCGGCCATCGTCTATGGCGTATTTGGGTTGGGTTTTTTCGTCTACGTGCTGGGCGGTTCGATTGATCAACTGTTCTTTCGCGCGTCGCTGCCGGCTCCGACCTTTGGGACACCCGGCCTGCTGTGGGCCTCCCTGACCCTGGCTATTCTGGCTGTACCGGTGGTGATCGTAGCGACCGAAGAAGGACTGGCCCGAATTCCAAGAAGCGTACGCGAGGGGTCGTTGGCGCTGGGAGCGACTCAGGCTGAAACCCTGTGGCGCGTCGTGCTGCCGATGGCCAGCCCGGCCATGATGACAGGGCTGATCCTGGCGATTGCGCGCGCAGCGGGCGAAGTGGCGCCGCTGATGCTGGTGGGCGTGGTAAAGCTTGCGCCGACACTGCCCGTGAATCTGAATTACCCCTATCTGCACCTGGATCAAAAGATCATGCACCTGGGCTTTCATATCTTCGATGTCGGCTTTCAGAGCCCGAACGTCGAAGCGGCCCGGCCGCTGGTTTATGCCACGGCGTTGCTGTTGGTCCTGGTGATTGCTGCGCTCAATCTCTCGGCGGTGGCGATCCGTAATCGCCTGCGGGAGAAGTATCGGGCGATGGACAACTAAACGAATCCGGGCGCTCGGCATACCGTGGCGCCCCAACGCGGCCGAGAGGCCCAATGGAGTCATCCATGCGTGAAATGCAACGGCCGAGGTTCGGGCTCAATGTTGGCAGGCGTGAGCGGCAAGGGCTTGACCCGGCGGCTGAGCCCGTGGCCCTGGAAGTACCCGGCTTGAACCTGTTCTATGGACAGAAGCAGGCGCTGTTCGACATCAACCTGAACATTCCCAAACAACGTGTCACATCTTTTATCGGGCCTTCGGGCTGCGGCAAATCCACGCTGCTGCGTTGCTTCAACCGGATGAACGATCTGGTCGATGGCTGCCGGATCAATGGCGAGATTCGCCTGGATGGACAGAATATCTTTGCCAAGGGGACCGACGTGGCCGAACTGCGGCGCCGGGTCGGCATGGTATTCCAGAAGCCCAACCCGTTTCCCAAAAGCATCTATGAAAATGTGGTTTATGGCCTGCGCATTCAGGGCATCAAGAAAAAGCGCATGCTTGACGAGGCCGTTGAGTGGGCGCTCAAGGGGGCTGCACTCTGGGAGGAGGTCAAGGATCGCCTGCATGAGTCGGCACTGGGCCTCTCCGGCGGGCAGCAGCAGCGTCTGGTGATTGCCCGAACCATCGCTGTGCAGCCGGAAGTGCTGCTACTCGACGAACCCAGCTCCGCCCTGGATCCGATCTCTTCGCTCAAGATCGAGGAGCTGATCTATGAGCTGAAGACGCGATACACCATTGTCATCGTGACGCACAACATGCAGCAGGCCGCTCGTGTATCCGATTACACGGCTTTCATGTATATGGGCAAGCTAATCGAGTATGGCGATACCGACACCGTGTTCACCAACCCGACCAAGAAACAGACCGAAGATTACATTACAGGGCGTTACGGGTAATGAAACCGTCACACTCTATAGCCTACCTTATGTCTATTTAACTATCGGGTTTCCCACTGAAAGGTGTTGCTGACCAGGAAGTCAATCACTACCCCTATACTCAAGCGCGTTTTTGCCGATAACCCAATCGGGCGCTGCGCATGGCTTCAGGTGGTGTTACCGCTCAGCATCTTTTCAGAAAGGAATCTAAATAAACCGGGCAGTCTGACGATACAGTGGCAATCACAGCTTTATAGGTAAGCAGTGCCACGTAGTTGATGCGGTCTGTTCCAGGGAGCGCCGCCCGAGGGGGTTGGCTCCATTCTTTACAGGACGACAACGCCATGATCAGCAAAGAAAGCCTCAACCACCACATATCGCAGCAGTTCAACACCGAACTCGAAGAAGTCCGTAGCCATCTGCTGGCGATGGGTGGGTTGGTCGAGAAGCAGGTCAGTGATGCCGTAAGTGCCCTGATTAACGCCGACTCTGGTCTGGCGCAGCAGGTGCGGGAAATCGATGATCAGATCGACATGATGGAGCGCAACATCGACGAAGAATGCCTACGCATCCTGGCGCGTCGGCAGCCGGCAGCGTCGGACCTGCGCCTGATCATCAGCATTTCCAAGTCGGTGATCGACCTTGAGCGGATCGGCGATGAGTCCTCGAAAATTGCACGTCGTGCCATCGAGCTCTGTGAAGACGGTGAAGCCCCGCGTGGCTATGTGGAAGTGCGCCATATTGGCGAACAGGTACGCAAGATGGTTCAGGAGGCACTGGATGCGTTCGCGCGCTTCGATGCTGAGCTGGCCCTCTCCGTCGCCCAGCACGACAAGATCGTCGACCGTGAATACAAGACGGCGATCCGTGAGCTGGCGACCTACATGATGGAAGACCCGCGGGCAATTTCCCGCGTACTCAGCGTCATTTGGGCGCTGCGTTCGCTGGAGCGCATTGGCGATCACGCCCGCAACATTGCGGAGCTGGTGATCTACCTGGTCCGTGGAACGGATGTACGCCACCTGGGGCTGACCCGGATGGCAGAAGAAGTCAACAAACCGCGTGACTGATGCCATGGCCCCCGACAGGAAGGCGGCCATGTTCTCAGCTACGCTTTTGGGCTGCGAGTAAGCTTGCTTTCCCGACGTGGCGTTCAGCGATCCATGAAGCTGCGCTCGGGGCTTCATGGAGTAATCGATGGGTAAGGTATCTGTACTGATCGTGGATGACGCACCATTTATCCGCGACTTGATCAAAAAAGGGCTACGTAGCCAACTTCCGGGTATCGAAATGGAGGATGCAGCGGACGGACGCAAGGCTCAGGCAATGTTGAGCAAGCAGTCTTTCGATCTGATCCTGTGCGATTGGGAGATGCCGGAGATGTCCGGTCTTGAGCTGCTGACGTGGTGCAGAAGCGAACCGGCTCATCAGAAAACACCTTTCATCATGGTGACCAGCCGTGGCGACAAGGACAACGTCATGCAGGCCATTCAGGCGGGCGTTTCCGACTTTGTTGGCAAGCCGTTCACCAACGAACAACTGATCACCAAGGTCAAGAAGGCCCTGAGCCGTGTCGGCAAGCTGGAAGCACTCGTGGCTCGTGGTCCTCAGCGTGCAGCCTCGGCTTTTGCCAACGACTCGCTGAGCGCATTAACCGGTAGCCAGCCGGGCCAAGCCGCGGCGCGTTCTTCTGGCGGCGGAAAAGTCAATTTTGGTCAAGGGCAACTGCGCTTGGCTAATGCTGGCATGGCTTGTGTAATCAAGGCCCTGAGCCTCAAGGAAGCCGTTCTGATCGTTAAGCGGGGCGATATCCTGCCTCAGGTGCTGGATAACGCTGTACTGGATCTGGAGCAGGGTGAGGAGGTGCAGGAGATTGCCCGCCTCAACGGCTATCTGCACTCCGTTGCAGCCCTGGAGCCCAAACCTTCCAGCGAATGGCTGCAGCTGTTCTTCCGCTTTGTGGATAAGGACCCGGCTAAGCTGGAATACCTGTCCCGCCTGATCGCCCGCGGTACGGCGCAAAAGCACTACGTTCCCGGCGCGTAAGCTTCCATCATGCCGATGCCGATCATCACATCCCGACGAGTGAAGCCTCGTCGGGAGCGTGTTCCACTGATAGGCTTGCGCCCCCTGAAAAGCGCCTGGTTCTGCACCTGCATGTTGAAACGTCTCTTTTTGCTATGTGGCTTGTTCACGCTGGCGGCAGCGACGTGGGCTTCGCCCATCTACAAATACACAGATGCCAACGGTGTGGTGACCTATACGGACAAGGTTACCAAGGGCGCCAAGGTACTTGTCTTCGAGGACGATACCAACGAGCGTATCGAGCGTCAGGTTCGACTGAATACAAAAAAATTGGGCAACGAGACTGTTTTCGAGGCCCGTAACGACCTGCTGGTGCCGGTTCAGGTCGAGCTTCGTCTGGATCAGCTCAAGAACGTGGCTGGTATCAACGAGTCGGCTTCGGTCCGCCGCGTTCTACCACCCAACAGCACCACCACCCTGATGCGCTTGAAAAAAGAGGTGCAGGGTGTGGCGATTCATTACAAGCCGACCTTCAACTATGCGATGGGCGACCCAGGGCAGGGCGCGCGGGATTATGCCTATCCGCTGCCATGGGTGGGCGGGCCGTTCCGGATCAGTCAGGGGGCAAACGGTGCATTTAGCCACAACACGCCCAGAGGACGTTACGCCATCGATATTGCGATGCCAGAGGGCACGCCCATCATTGCGTCGCGTCCAGGTACTGTGGTCAAGGTTGAAAACGATCAGCAACAGGGCCGTAGCGCCAACCCTTCGGGCAATTTCGTGCGTGTCCTGCACGATGACGGCACCATGAGTGTGTACCTGCACCTGATGCAGGGCTCGGTCAAGGTGCGGGAGGGACAGCGTGTGATGACCGGTACGCCGCTGGCGCTGTCCGGCAACACGGGTCACAGCACCGGTCCGCACCTGCATTTTGTGGTACAGCGCAACACAGGACTGGCGTTGGAGTCGATTCCATTCCGGTTTGCCCAGCCGGTCGACAGCCTGCCTAATTTTGCTGTGGGTGGGCCGTAACGCTTGATTGTTTTGCGGTTTACCTCTCAAATTTCTTTCTAGCGTCGTTCTGACTCGCCATACTTGTCTCATTAGAGAGCGGCGGGTTGTTGGGAACGCCCAGTAATTGCAAGCTTTCGGTTGTTTGCAGTGATGGAATGCTGCATAGAAAGCCTTGCTTTCTTAACGTATGAACCGAGCATTCTCAGGTCTGGTCGAGGAATGACTGATGCGTCTGTATGGGGTAATGCTGTTCTGGATCGTGTTCTTCAGCGCGTCGCTGCAGGCTGAGACCTTGTTCGATCCATTGCCCCGGGCGGTGATCCTGAACGACGCGCAGGAGAAGGTCTCGTTACACTCGGTGAGCTACCTGCAGGCTTCCGCTACCCTGACCTTCGAGCAGGCAGCGGCGGCAGGGCTTGAGGATCGCTGGCAGTCACTGGGGGATGAGACGGTCAATCTGGGTCGGCAACAGATCGGTGCCTGGCTACGCTTCGAAGTGCACAACCCCACCGATCGCGCTCAGCAGCGCTACCTGGTGATTCAGCCACCCATTCTCAATCAGGTCGATGTGCGGGTTCGCTCCCAGTCCAGCGAGTCATGGGGGCCGGTCGAAACCGCTGGGGATAGCTTGCCCATGAGCATACGTTCCCTCAAGGAGCGGGCGTTTGTCTTTCCTCTAACCCTTTCGGCAGGTGACAAGGCGTTCGTCTACCTGCGCCTGCGCTCCTATGAGCCGATGCTGGTTCCGATGTGGCTGATGACACCGGAGCATTACCAGGCGCAGGAGAAGACTTCGCTCGCCCTGCTGACGCTCTTCTTTGGCTTCATGCTGGCCCTGCTGGTTTATAACGGCAGCCGGTACTGGCGGCAGCGCGACCCCAATCATTTATGGTATTGCCTCTACCTGGTCAGCATCCTGGGCTATGAACTCAGCCTGACCGGCATCGGCCAGCGCTATCTGTGGCCGGAGTGGCCTGCGTTTTCCATCCGAACTTATGTAGGCTTTGGCTGCTTGAGCTTTCTTACGGCCATCGTGTTTGCCCGGCGCTTCCTCAATGTGGATCGCTACCGGGGATGGCGGCTGGTCGTCCTGGGGTTGATCGGTTATTGGGCCTTGGCAGCAGCATTGATTGCTATCGAGCCGATGCTGGTCCGCTTCCTGATGATCGAGCCGGCAGGTCTTGTGAGTTGCCTGCTGGGGATTGCCATGACCCTGTCGTTGTGGCGAAAGGGCAATCCGTCGGCCAAGTACCTGGCCATTGCCTGGTCCGTACTGGCGGTGAGCACGATACTGATGCTCATGGCCATCCTGGACTGGATCACGCTGTCACCGTTTATCCTGGATGTGCAAATCATCGGCTTTGCCTTCGAGTTCATGCTGCTGTCCGTTGCGCTGGATATCCGCCATGACCATGAGGGCGCCGAGCGTTTGAACATACAGAAGGAAGCCCTTTTGGCCAGCAATCAGCAGGTGCAGCGGCATAAGCAGGCTTTGCAGGCTCAGCAGCAGACACTGGAGCGGCAGCACAAGCGTAATGAGGAGCTGCAACAGCATATCGAGGCGCAGGTGGATGTGCTCGAGCGGGCCAATGAGGCATTACGAGCAGCCAATGACGAGGTCATTCGTCTGAGTACGATCGATACCCTGACCGGAGCCTTGAGCCGTCCATGCTTCGATCGCCACTTCACCGAAGAGGTCAACCGCGCCAAGCGCAATCAGGTGGTTGTGTCGCTGGTCGTGATCGACATTGACCATTTCAAGGAAATCAACGATGCCTTTGGCAGCCCGCTCGGCGATGAATGCCTGCGGGCGCTGGCCGGTCTGCTGAAGAACTACACTAAGCGCGCAGGCGACATGGCCGCCCGCTTCCGGGATGACACGTTCGTGCTTGTCCTGCCGGCCACTGGCGAGGCTGATGCAGTGGCGCTGGCCAATCGGATCTGCGCCGAAACAAGTATGCTGCGCCTGGAGTACGGCAGTGCAACCGTCAGCTTCAGCGTTAGCGCCGGCATCGCCAGTATCGTGCCGACCCTGGACGACAGTGACAAGAGTCTGATCAACACGGCGCTCAAGGCGTTGAGCCATGCTAAACAGGAAGGCCGCAACCGCGCCTACTTTGGCGAAGTCTAAGCGTGCATGAAAAGAAAAAGGCCGGCATCAATGCCGGCCTTTTTTATAGGCATCGATCAATGATGCCGTAGGGCATCTTCTTCGCCGCCCAGCTTGATGACTTTGGCCAGAATGATCTTCGGACCTTTCATCTTCTTGATGATGATGCGCAGGCCTTCGGCTTCCAGAACCTCGTCCTCTTCAGGTACGCGCTTCAAGCTGTCATAGACGAGGCCGGCCATGGTGTCCGCTTCGACATGATCCAGGTCGATGTGCAACAGGCGCTCGATCTTGAACAGCGGGGTATCGCCACGTACGAGCAGCTTGCCGGGCTGATAGGCCAACACGCCACGCTCGGCCTTGCGGTGCTCGTCCTGAATATCGCCGACCAGCACTTCCAGGACGTCTTCCATAGTGAGGAAGCCTACGACCTTGTGGTCAGCCTCTTCGACCAGCACGAAATGCGCGCCGCCCTGGCGGAATTGCTCGAGCAGGCGGCTGAGCGGCATGTGCTTGGAGACACGCTCAAGCGGGTGGATCAACTCGTCCAACTCGAACGACTCGGCCTGGGAATCCAGTCCGGCGATTGCCAGCAACAGGTCCTTGATATGCAAGACACCGATGAATACGTTCTCTTCCTCGTTGTAAACCGGGTAGCGGCTGTACTTGTGACGACGGATGATGGTCAGGATCTCTTCCAGCGAGGCCGTGTGGTCCAGGTAGATGAGGTCCTCACGTGAGTTCGCCCAGTCCACCACTTCCAGCTCTTCCAGCTCGACCGCCGACGCCAGCACACGCATGCCTTGGTCAGTAGGATCCAGCGCGCGGCTGGAGTGCAGAATCAGCTTGAGCTCATCACGGCTGTAATGGTGCTCGTGATCGCCATTGGACGAGCCCTGGCCGGCGATACGCAGAATGGCGTTTGCGCTGGCATTGAGCAGCCAGATGGCGGGATACATCAGCCAGTAGAACAGGTATAGCGGGACGGCTGTCCATAGCGATAGCAGATCCGGCTTGCGGATAGCCCAGGACTTGGGCGCCAGCTCGCCGACCACGATGTGTAGATAGGAGATGATAAAGAAGGCTGTAAAGAACGCGATGCCATGTACAAGCTCAGGCGTATCTACTCCAGCCATGCGGAGCAGAGGCTCCAGCAGCTCGGCAAAGGCAGGCTCGCCCACCCAGCCCAGACCCAGGGAGGCCAGGGTAATACCCAACTGGCAGGCGGACAGATAGGCATCGAGCTGGTTATGCACGGTACGCAGGATACGGCCGCGCCAGCCATGGCTTTCAGCCAGACCTTCTACACGTGTGGCGCGCAGCTTGACCATGGCGAACTCGGCGGCTACGAAAAAGCCGTTGAGCAGCACCAGCAGCAGCGCAAAAAGAACAAGACCGAAGTCAGCGAAAAGTACTGAGGTATCGAAACTAGGGGAAGGGTCCATTAGGGGTTCAAAGTGATAAAAGTTGGCCCTAGCATGGGGGTCTGACGAGCGACTTTCAAGTCTCGCTCATCAGTGTTGGTGTACGGCTATTGCAGAGGCCGTCATGGAGGCCGTCTGGGAGGGTTCGAAAACGCAAGTGAAAACGCTGCCCTTGCCGGGAGTGCTCTCGATTTCAAGGTGTCCATGATGGCGGATCAGGACATGTTTCACGATGGCCAGCCCCAGGCCCGTACCGCCGGTGCTGGAGGCTCTGCTGGCATCCACCCGATAAAAGCGCTCTGTCAGGCGGGGTAGGTGACGCGCTTCGATGCCCGGCCCGCTATCGGAAACCGACATCTGGGCACCATGGGCGTCCTGCCACCAGCGAATCCTGATCTGACCACCGTCCGGCGTGTACTTCACAGCGTTGAAAACGAGATTCGAAAAGGCACTGCGCAGCTCGGCTTCGCTGCCTTTCAGGGCCAGACTCGCGTCGGCATCCAGGGTGATCTTGTGGCCGCGCTGGCCTGAGAGCGCACGTGCATCCTGCTGGATGATTTGCAGAAGTGGTGCCACGGCGACGGGTTTGTTTTCGGCAGGGTAGTCGGTCGCTTCCAGTTTGGCCAATAGCAGCAGGTCATCGATCAGGTGCTGCATGCGGCTGGCCTGTTGCTGCATCTGGCCAAGGGCCCGCAGCCAGCGCGGATTGGTATCTTCGGCGGCGTTATCGACCAAGGTCTCCAGATAGCCAGCGATCACGGTCAAAGGCGTACGCAGCTCGTGGGAGACGTTCGCAACGAAATCCTTACGCATCTGTTCCAGTTGATGAAGGCGGCTCACGTCCCGGACGAGCAGGAGACGATCACCTTCACCGAAGCGCGTAATCAGAATGTGAAGGTGCTGATTGGCATTCACGGGCGAGGCCAGTTCCAGCGGCTCTTGATAGTCACCCTTGTTGAAGTATTCATAAAATTTGGGATGGCGGACCAGGTTGGCGATGGGCTGACCATAATCCTGCGGCTGACGCAGCCCCAGGAGCTGTTCGGCGGCACGGTTCCACCATTCCAGGTTGCCGTTGCGGTCGATGAGGATAATGGCATCCCGCAGCGCCGCAGTAGAGGCCTGGGCACGTTCGATCACAGCTTCCAGGGCGTGGCGCTTTTCACGTTCGCGGCGCTGGGCATAATAGAGACTGTCAAAGATCTCGCCCCAGAAGCCATTGGCCTCCGGGGGTTCCACCCCTTCTTCGGCCGTGGCCAGCCACTTCTGAAGACGGACGATGTGGTAGGACATCCATATCAGATAGATGAACAGGCCGGCAGCCAGCATGGCGCCATAAGCGTCTGTCAGCCAGCCCAGGGGAAGGCAAATAGCCAGGAGCAGACAGATATGGCGGGCCAGCAGTGAACGCCAATCCATGTTCAAGGCAGCACATCCCGTTTTTAAAGTTTGGTCGAGAAACGATAGCCCGTTCCGCGTACGGTCTGCACAAGATTTTCGTAGGTTTCACCCAAGGCCTTACGCAGACGGCGAATGTGCACGTCTACCGTACGCTCCTCGACATAGACGTTGCCGCCCCATACTTGATCCAGCAGCTGACCGCGGGTGTAGGCACGTTCCTGGTGCGTCATGAAGAACTGCAGCAGACGGTATTCGGTCGGTCCCATTTCAGCCGGTGAGCCATCAATGGTCACGCGGTGGCTGATGGGATCGAGAATCAGGCCATTCACTTCAATCGGCGTTTCGCTGTCGTATGTGCCTGTACGGCGCAGTACCGCTTTCAACCGGGCGACCAGCTCGCGAGGCGAGAAGGGCTTGGTGATGTAGTCATCGGCTCCTACTTCCAGACCCTGCACCTTGTTGTCCTCGTCGTCCTTGGCGGTGAGCATGATGATCGGGATCGCATCCGTCAGCTCGTCACGCTTCAGGCGGCGCGCCAGCTCAAGGCCGGACGTACCCGGCAGCATCCAGTCGAGCAGGACCAGATCGGGCTTGCGGTCGACGATTAGGGCATGAGCCTGCTGCGCATTATCTGCTTCCAGGCATTCATAACCCGCCATTTCGAGCGCAACCGCGATCATCTCGCGAATGGGCGCCTCGTCATCGACGATAAGAATCGACTTGCCCGCCATGGTTCTCCTCACTGTTCTGCACGATGCTCGCGCATTAGATAACCAAATTGTTGCAGTCATGTGACAAGTCGTCGAACACTTCTTTATCCCATAATATGGGATTAGTATTCACATATTGAGATTGCAGTTTTAAAGGAATAGAGTGAGCGCCATGTCTGATCAAAACAACAACGCGCCTGCTGGCGCTCAGGCACTGTTTCGAGGCCTGGCCGTTATCGATGCCATCGCTCAAGGCGCCCGTACGCTGGCTGCCATCGGCGAGGTGATCGGCTGTACGCGCAGCACCACCCATCGGTTGGTCAATGCACTGGTACAGGCTGGCTATCTGCGTAGCGTTGCCGGTCAGTATCAATTGGGAGCCAAGCTTATCGAACTGGGCTTCAAGGCCCGTGACCAGCTGCCGCTGACCAACCTGGCGCGGCCCCACCTGCAGCGGCTCGCGGCGTTGACCCAGGACACCGTTCATCTGGGCGTGCGGGAGGGCGGCGACGTGCTCTACCTGGACAAGCTTCCCGGAGCTCGCGGCCTTGAAATGCGCTCGCGCGTCGGGCTGCGCATGCCGTTGGCCCTGACCGGGGTAGGCAAGGCCCTCATGCTTGATCTGCCCGAATCCGAATGGCACCTGCTCTACGAGGAAGGCCTCAGGCGGCGCGCCGGGCAACCGGGCCTGCGCGAGGACTTTACGCCCTGGCCGGACTATCTGGCCCAGCAGCAGGCCTATGCCGCAGGTGGCTACACTTTTGATCTGGAAGAAAACGAGTTGGGTATTCGCTGCGTGGCCGCGCCTATCCGCGATGCCAGCGGCGCCATCGTGGCGGCCTTGAGTGTCGCCAGCGCGATTCCCTATATGCCTGAAGCACGCCTGCGGGATCTTTGCCCGGATGTCATCGCTTGCGCACGGGCCATTTCCTTTGACCTTGGATGGACAACCTCGGGTGGAGTCAGTCATGAATGAAACGGCAACGCCACGTCTGATCGGCCTCGATTGGGGCACCTCATCACTACGCGCGTATCTGCTGGGAGATAACGGCCAGATAGTGGATACCCGCTCGCAGCCCTGGGGCATTCTGCATACGCCTGAAGGTGATTTCGCCAAGGCCTTTCGTGAGCTGGTCGGCGATTGGCGCGCACAATGGCCATCCGTACCCGCCATTGCCGCCGGCATGATCGGCAGCCGGCAGGGCTGGCGTGAGGTTCCTTATGTGGACTGCCCGGCCGATGTGGATAGCTTGGCAAAAGGCCTGCTGACGTTCGACAGCGGTTGCGGTGAGCTGAGCCTGATCCCTGGCGTGATGCAGCGCGGCGCATTGCCAAACGTATTGAGAGGCGAGGAGACCCAGATCTTTGGCGCGCTCGAACTGGAGCCCGCCCTGGCAGATCATGCCTTGCTGGTGCTGCCCGGCACGCACAGCAAGTGGGCAACGATCCGCGGTAGCCGGCTCGATCACTTTTCCACCTATATGACCGGCGAGCTGTTTGCCGTCCTGCGTGAGCATTCGATTCTGGGTCGTCCTGCGCGGGAAGAGGGCAGCGAGCCGTCCAACGACGCCTTTATGCGTGGCCTCACCAATGCTCGTGAGAGCGGGGCGGAAGGCGTTATTGGCCGTCTGTTCACCACTCGCAGCCTATTCCTGGCCGGTGATCTGCCCGCGCGCCACAGCCTGGACTACCTCTCGGGCCTGCTGATCGGTGAAGAGCTGCGCAGTGTTGTGGCCAGCCTGAAGGGCGCCGTCTGCCCACCGCTGGTATTGATTGGCGATCCGGCGCTGTGTCGCCGTTATCAGGACGCCCTGGCCTTTTTCGAAATTACCGATGTACGTCTGCTTGAGCAGGCAACCCGTACCGGCTTGTGGCGCATCGCCTGTGCAGCCGGTCTGGTAACTGCCGCCACCCCTTCTCAGGAGGATACCCGCCATGTTTGACGCCTGCATGAAACAACTGCCCCTGATTGCCATCCTGCGCGGCATTACGCCTGCGGAGATCGTGCCGGTCGGCAAGGCCCTGTACGAGGCCGGTTTTCGTCTGATCGAGATTCCATTGAACTCGCCTGAGCCTCTGGAAAGCATCCGACTGCTGTCTACCGAGTTGGGCAACGACTGCTTGATCGGCGCCGGAACCGTACTGACCGAGCGCCAGGTGGCGGACGTAGCCTTTGCCGGTGGCAAACTGATTGTGTCGCCCAATGCCAACCTGGCGGTGATCCGCGCGACCAAGGCGGCCGGGCTGATCAGTGCACCGGGCGTGGCAACGCCATCCGAAGGCTTTGCTGCGCTGGAGGCGGGAGCCGACTCGCTCAAGCTGTTCCCGGCTGAGCAGCTGGGTCCGGCAGTGGTCAAGGCATGGCGTGCGGTTTTCCCGAAGGAAACGGCCCTGCTGCCGGTCGGTGGGATCACGCCCGACAACATGGACGTATACGTCAAGGCGGGCGCCAATGGCTTTGGCCTGGGGTCGGCCATTTACAAGCCGGGCATGACTCCAGACGACGTCAGCCGCAGCGCGCACGCGTTTGCCAATGGCTGGAAAGCGCTGACTGGCCAGTAACCATCGGATTTGACCTGGGTCGGTCCGCCGGTCCTGAACGCATCGAGGCATAACAATGAAAATCACCAAACTGACTACCTATATCGTTCCTCCGCGCTGGTGCTTTCTGAAGATTGAAACCGATGAAGGCATCACCGGCTGGGGCGAGCCAGTCCTTGAAGGCCGCGCCCATAGTGTGGCGGCGGCTGTGGAAGAGCTGGCCGACTACCTGATCGGCAAGGACCCGCGCAATATCGAGGATCACTGGACCGTACTCTATCGCGGTGGTTTCTACCGGGGCGGCGGTATCCATATGAGCGCCCTGGCGGGCATCGATCAGGCCCTCTGGGACATCAAAGGCAAGGCCTTGGGTGTACCAGTGCATGATCTGCTGGGCGGCCAGGTGCGTGAGAGCATCCGCGTCTACTCCTGGATCGGCGGCGACCGTCCAGCCGAGACAGCGGCCCATGCCCTGGAGCGCAAGGAAAAGGGCTTTACCGCTATCAAGATGAATGCCTCGGAAGAGATGCAGTTCGTCGATACCTTCGACAAGGTTGATCAGGTCATTGCCAACGTGGCGGCCATCCGTGACGCCTGCGGTCCGCATTTTGGCATCGGTGTAGACTTCCACGGTCGTGTTCACAAGCCGATGGCCAAGGTCCTCATCAAGGAGCTTGAGCCCTACCGTCTGATGTTTATCGAGGAGCCGGTGCTCAGCGAGAACTATGAGGCGCTCAAGGAAATCGCTCTGATGAGCAATACGCCGATTGCACTGGGTGAGCGGTTGTATTCCCGTTGGGACTTCAAACGCATCCTGCAGGACGGCTATGTGGATATCCTTCAGCCTGACCCGTCCCATGCCGGTGGCATCACCGAAACACGCAAGATAGCCAATATGGCCGAGGCCTACGATGTGGCGATTGCGCTGCATTGTCCGCTTGGCCCGATCGCGTTGGCGGTCAACCTGCAACTGGACGCCAACTGCTACAACGCGTTCATCCAGGAGCAGAGCCTGGGCATTCACTATAACCAGGGCAATGACCTGCTCGACTACATCAAGAACCCGGAAGTCTTCGACTATGGCGATGGCCACGTGAAGATCCCGCAAGGCCCGGGGCTGGGTATCGAAGTCAATGAAGAGTACGTGATCGAGCGTGCCGCCATTGGCCACCGCTGGCGTAATCCGATCTGGCGCCACAAGGACGGCAGCTTCGCCGAGTGGTAAGCCCTGGCCTTCAGGTCGTGAAGACGAGCCGGACGCAAGAAATGCGTCTGGCTCGGCATTTTTCACATCTTGTAACGAACCTGAGTAGAGCCTGACGAGTCACTGGAAAGCCAGGTTGATAGCAAATTCACATGCCTGCATTTGCTGAGGGACCGGCATTACAAAAACAACGCCCAAAAGGCAGGAGTCCAGTTTATGACGAGTAGTACTCATACCGCCGAGAAGACCAAGGGAACCGCGGTGTTCACCTGTATTCTGGCGGCTTTGGCCGGGCTGATGTTTGGCCTGGACATCGGCGTGATTTCCGGCGCCACGCAATTCATTCAGCAAGAATTTCAAGTTTCCGACCGCGTGATCGAGTGGATCGTCAGCAGCATGATGCTTGGCGCTGCCCTGGGTGCACTCGGTGCCGGCTGGATGTCCGCTGCCCTGGGTCGCAAGCGTTCGCTGATCCTGGGTGCCATTCTGTTCGTGTTGGGATCGGTACTGTGCGGTTTCGCCTGGTCGCCGAACTCACTGATCGCCGGCCGCTTCATTCTGGGCCTGGCTATCGGCATCGCCTCCTTTACTGCTCCGCTGTACCTGGCGGAAGTGGCGCCTGAGCAGATCCGCGGCTCAATGATCTCGTTGTATCAGCTGATGATCACGGTCGGTATCCTGGCTGCGTTCCTGTCGGATACTGCCTTCAGCTACAGCGGTGCCTGGCGCTGGATGCTGGGTATCATTGCTATCCCCGGTGTGCTGTTCCTGCTGGGCGTTCTGGCACTGCCCGATAGCCCGCGCTGGCTGATCATGAAGGGCCGCAAGAAAGAGGCACTGGACGTCCTGCACAAGCTGCGCGGCAATGAAGAGGTGATCCAGCAGGAAGTGCGTGATATCGAAGAGCAGCTGCGCATCCCGCAGCGTGGCTGGCAGCTGTTCAAGGAAAACGCCAACTTCCGCCGCTCCGTTGGTTTGGGCGTACTCCTGCAGATCGTCCAGCAGTTCACCGGCATGAACGTAGTGATGTACTACGCACCGCGTATTTTCGAAGGCATGGGTTACGACACGCATGCGCAGATGTGGTTTACCGCTGCGGTGGGCCTAACCAACGTACTGGCAACTTTCATTGCTATCTTCCTGGTGGACCGTTGGGGCCGCAAGCCGATTCTCTATACCGGTTTCATCGTCATGGCGGTCGGTATGGGCATCGTGGGCACCATGATGAACATGGGTACGCTGAGTCACAGCCAGCAGATCTTCACCGTTGCCATGCTACTGATCTTTATCGTGGGTTTTGCCATGTCGGCCGGTCCGCTGATCTGGACACTGTGCTCCGAAGTGCAGCCACTCAAAGGCCGCGATTTCGGTATCGGCTGCTCCACCTTCACCAACTGGATCGCCAACATGATCGTCGGCGCTACCTTCCTGACACTGCTTAACGTCATCGGCAACGCCGCAACTTTCTGGCTGTATGGCGCACTGAATGCCTTCTTCATCCTGTTGGTGTTCTGGCTGGTTCCGGAAACCAAGGGTGCAACGCTTGAGCAGATCGAACGTAACCTCATGAGCGGCAAACCACTGCGCGATATCGGGCAGTAACGTTTGCAGGAGACCACCGGCGGCTGTCGCCGGTGAGTCATCCCCGTTGTGTATAACAAGTCCAAGACAGGTGTAACGGTGATGCAACATTCTTCAACCCGCACGGCGTACAGCCAGACCCAGGCCCAGGTGCAAGCCCAGCCTGCGTCACGCTCGCGCTACTTCATCATGGTCTTGCTGTTCGTTACGGTAGTGATCAACTACCTGGACCGCAGCAACCTTTCCATCGCCGCGCCCCACCTGGCTCAGGACTTGAACATCGATCCCGTGCACATGGGGCTGATCCTGTCGGCGTTCGGCTGGACCTATGCCGCCATGCAGATCCCGGGCGGCTGGCTGGTGGACAAGGTGTCCCCTCGCGTGCTTTATCCGATTGCCATTGCCCTGTGGTCCCTGGCCACTATCGGGCTGGGCTTTGTAGGCAGCTTTGTGGGCTTGGTTATTCTGCGTCTTGCAGTTGGCGCACTGGAAGCTCCGGCTTATCCTATCAACAACCGTGTGGTCACTACGTGGTTTCCTGAAGGAGAGAGGGCCACCGCGATTGGCTTTTACACCTCTGGGCAGTTCGTAGGGCTGGCTTTCCTGACACCGGTACTGATCTATCTGCAACAGACATTCGGCTGGCACATGGTGTTTGTGGTAACAGGCGGGGTCGGCATTGTCTGGGCCGTGATCTGGTACCTGATCTACCGTGAGCCCAGGGACTTCAAAGGTGCTAACGCGGCTGAGGTCGCCTTGATCGAGCAGGGCGGCGGCCTTGTGGATCTGGAGAAAAAGAACCAATCCCGTGCGGCGTTTCGCTGGGCGGACCTATGGGCTGTTCTCAACAAGCGCAAGCTGTGGGGCATCTACATTGGTCAGTTCTGCCTGAACTCCACACTATGGTTCTTCCTGACCTGGTTCCCGACCTACCTCGTCAAATACCGCGGCATGGATTTCATCAAGGCGGGCTTTCTGGCTTCGGTGCCTTTTCTGGCAGCGTTTCTAGGCGTTATCTGCTCGGGTCTGCTATCCGACTGGCTGGTGCGCCGTGGCGTTTCGCTGGGCATGGCACGCAAGCTGCCCATCATCAGCGGCCTCTTGATTTCCACCTGCATCATTGGCGCGAACTTTGTTGACACGCCAGCGCTGATCATTGCCTGTATGGCGATCGCCTTCTTTGGTAACGGTCTGGCGTCGATCACCTGGTCAATGGTGTCGGCCCTGGCACCTGCACGCCTGCTGGGATTGACGGGAGGCATGTTCAACTTCATCGGCAACCTGGCATCCATCAGTGTGCCGATCGTGGTTGGCCTACTGGTGGATGGCAACAACTTTGCCCCGGCTATCACCTATATCGGCATCACGGCATTGGTCGGCGCGCTGAGTTACGGGCTCGTCGTCGGCAAGGTCGAGCGCCTCGAAGAGTAATAACCCTCAAGTCAGGGTATCGGGCAGGCACCTTGACCTACCTCTCGTTTCCTGTCTCCAACCTTGTAAATCCGAAATCCGACACATGCAAACGTGCAAGGTTGTTCTACACTTTTCTCACGCTGCTAAATCGTTTCAGCCAAAGGGCAGCGAGGTATAACAACAAACAAAAAGGAAATCGGACATGAACGCATCTGCTCTGCTTGCCAGCTTCGGATTGCTGGCAGCTGCCTCTCCAGCGTTTGCCTGGGATTACACGCTGATCGACTCGAACAAGCCTGCTGAAAACTGGAGCATCACCAGCGAGCAGCTTGGCGTCAAAACGGACAAGCCTTTTTCAGTCACTCTCAAGACGTTGCATGGCGGTCGTCAGGAAGGGGTAAGCCTGATTGAAATCGATACCGGCGCAATGAAAATGACCGTTGTGCCAAACCGCGGCATGAACGTGCTTTACGCCACCGCCGGTACTGTACGACTGGGGTGGGACTCGCCTGTGCATGAGGTTGTTAATCCGGCCTTCATCGAACTCAACGGCCGGGGCGGGCTGGGCTGGTTGGAAGGTTTCAACGAGATGGTAACCCGTTGTGGCTACGAGTGGGTTGGCCATCCGGGCATGGATAATGGAGAGCTGCTAACCCTGCATGGTCGTGCGGCCAATATTCCAGCGTCCAAGGTCGTGCTGACCATCGATGAAAAGCCGCCGTATGCCATTCACCTGAAAGGCGAGCTGCGCGAGCAGGCATTCAAGAAGGTGGATTTTCTGGTCGATACTCAGCTGACCACGCAACCGGGTGCCGCTCAATTTACCCTTCATGATCGTCTGACCAACCAGGGCGACTACGAGAAGGAATACCAAGCCCTCTACCATAGCAATTTCGGTACGCCACTGCTGGAGAAGGGTGCCAAGTTCGCCGCGCCAGTGCGTGAGGTCTCGCCATTCAACGAGTACGCCAAGCGTGACCTGAAAGATTGGCAAACCTACCGGGGCCCTACCAAAGGCTTCGACGAGATGGTGTACAACCTGTTTCCTTATGGAGATGCCCAGGGCAACAGCTTGGCGGTATTACATGATAAAGCCGGCAAGCAGGGCGTCAGCCTCGCCTTCAACGTTAACCAGTTACCTGCCTTTTCCCTGTGGAAAAACACGGACACCCAGGGGCAGGGTTATGTGACCGGTCTGGAGCCAGGCACCAGTTTTTCCTATAACCGACGCTTCCAGCGTGACTTGAAGCTAGTACCCAGGATCGGGCCAAAAGAGACTCGTGACTTTGAGATTACCTACAGCCTGCTCAGTGATGCGGGTGCGGTAAACGAGGCACTCAAGCGTGTCGATACGATCCAGCAAGGCCGCCAGACCGATGTACGTGAAACACCGCTGGTGGACCTGAGCAAAGAGAAATAGTGGCGGCAAATGAAAAAGGGCCACAGACGTGGCCCTTTCTTTTAGCGCTAGGGTAGGGATCAATCGTCCCAACGACCGTGGCGCTTCCAGTGTTTCTTGTGGTGACCACGGTGCCAGCCGTTGTCATGGGCATAACGGCGGTCATCGTAGCGACGGCCACTGTGGTGACGGTCGCCCGAATCGCCCATGCTGCTGCCGAGGGCTGCACCGCCGCCGCCGCCCAGGGCGGCACCTACCATAGCGCCTGTGCTGCCGCCTACGGCCTTGCCCAATACGTTGCCACCCGCGGCGCCAAGACCGCCGCCAATGGCTGCTTCTGTTTTATCGCCACGCTTGGCGCCTACCGCACCGCCCGCAGCACCACCCAGACCTGCACCGATCGTGGAGCCTGTGCTTCCGCCTACGGCATTTCCTACAACCGAGCCTAACACCCCGCCTAGCGCACCACCGATACCGGCCTGCATATCGTCGCCCGCCATCGCGCTAGTACCTACCAGGCTCAGGGACAACAGAAGGATCGAGGAGTACTTCATAATCAAAACTCACTGTGAGGATGATGGCGCCGATCCTCGTGATTACCGCTTCGCTTGGCAAGTGGAATCTGCTTAAGGGTGCGATAACTTCCACAAAAGGCAAATGTATGAATTTATTACAGAAACTTTATTGCAGAACGGTAGTCTGCACCTTTTTATCTTGATCGAAATGTAGCGGAAAAGGGGGGGTTACGCTCTAAAATGCCCCATTCCAGTCAGCCAGTCATGCACTGATCAGGCCTCTCCCCAGACCTCACGGGCTACGTCTACTACGCGTTGCAGCTTGGCCCACTGTTCCTCTTCCGAGAGCAGGTTGCCTTCCTCTGTCGAGGCAAATCCGCACTGCGGACTCAGGCAGAGCTGGTCCAGGTTGGCATACCGCGAGGCTTCCTCGATACGGCGCTTGAGAGCATCCGGACTTTCCAGTTCGCCGCTTTTTGTCGTGACCAGTCCCAATACAGCCTGACGCTTGCCCTTGGGCAGGTAGCGCAGGGGTTCGAAACCACCGGCACGCTCGGTATCGTATTCCAGGAAGAAAGCATCGATATCCGTGTTGCCAAACAGCACTTCCGCCACCGGCTCGTAGCCACCTTCGCTGATCCAGGTCGAGCGGAAGTTGCCCCGGCAGACATGCAGGCCGATGCGCAAGTCATCCGGGCGACCAGCCAGCGCCTGATTGAGCACGCTTGAATAGATCTCGGCCAGACGTTCCGGATCATCACCGCGTTCGCGGGCGGCGGCCTTTTCTTTTTCTGAGCAGAGGTAAGCCCAGACGGTGTCATCGAGTTGGAGATAACGGCATCCCGCCTCGTAAAAAGCATTCACGGCTTTCTTGTAGGTGCTGGCAAGGTCAGCAAAAAACTCTTCCATATCCGGATAGACGCTTTCACTGATGTTCTTCCGTCCGCCTCGGAAGTGCAGCACGCTAGGGCTTGGAATAGTCATCTTGGCCACACTGCGAGTGGTAGCGCTGGCCAGGAACTTGAAGTCCTCCAGCATCGGATGCTGGGTAAAGTCTAATTTACCCGTGACCTTGATTCCTCGGGATTTGGTCTGTTGACCGTGGAACTGAATACCCTGGTCTGCCTCGTAGCCTTCTACGCCGCCAAGTTGCTCAAGAAAGTCGAAATGCCACCAGGCGCGGCGGAATTCTCCGTCCGTTACGGCGGGAAGGCCAATTGCTTCCTGTTTGGCGACAATCTTGCGGATCTCATCATTCTCAACCGCACGCAGTACGTCTCGCTCCATTTCTCCGGTCTGATAGCGGCGACGGGCCTCCTTCAGAATCGGGCTGCGTAACAGGCTGCCTACAGAGTCGGCACGAAAACGAGGGAAGTGGCTGGACATAGACTTACCTTGCGACTAGCTAAATGAATATGTCTCATGATCATTCAGTAGACTAAACATTTCTAGCGTCTATGCTTCATGGTCACTATCAAGATCATTCATGAAGGTACTGTTTCAGCCTGGCTGAAGGTAGGGATACACATGCTTCGAAAAGCAAAAGATGATGAATATGAGCACATGGTTTCGATCTGGCTGGCCGCCTCCATCCTGGCCCATGATGGTGTCGCGCCCGACTTCTGGCGCAGCCAGCGGCAGGATATGAAGGAAAAGTACCTGCCCAGCGCCGAAAACTGGGTATATGTACAGGACGATACGGTTCTCGGGTTCTTCTCGCTGCAGCAGAATGTGCTGGCAGCCTTATTTGTCGACCCGGACCACCAGGGCGAAGGCATTGGCAGCGCGCTGCTGGAGCACGCCAAGTCCCTTGAGGCGCGCCTCGAACTGTCTGTCTATAGCATGAACAGCCGTGCGGTAGCCTTTTACGAGCGGCATGGTTTCATAACTATGGACGAGCGCTTCGATGACATGACGGGCCAGTGGGAAAAGGTCATGCACCTGACCGCGGAGATGGAAAGCCGTCCCGGCGCTGGAGATCGGGACGGCTCGTCGCTGGGTTAAACCGTTACGACGATCTTGCCAATCTGCTGATTGGACTCCATGTACCGATGCGCCTCAACGATCTGGTCCAGCGGGAATGTCTTAGCAATCTGTGGCTTCAGCTTGCCCTGGGTCAGGCCGTCCAGAATGAAGTGTTTGGCCTTGGCCAATCGATCAGCGTCCTGAGTGATTTCGAACAGCTGATAGCCGCGAATGGTCAGGTCCTTGCCCAGCACATCCATCACTGGCAATAACAGGTTTTCAGTGCTCAAGGCGCCATACTGGAAGAAAATGCCCAGGAACGAGAGCGCTTTCAGAATCTTGGGCACGTCCGGCCCACCCACTGGATCAAAGGCGATGCGCGCGCCCTTGCCATCGGTGAGCTTTAGCACTTCATCCGTCAGATCCTGTTCTTCCGTTGCGATGACATGTTTCGCGCCTGCCTCAAGCAAGGCCTGTCGCTTGTTACTCGTCCGGGTGAGGGCAATCGGTGTTGCACCGACAAAATTGGCAATCTGGATCGCAGCGAGGCCAACACTGCTGGAGGCCGCACGAACCAGAACGGTATCGCCCGCCTTCAGTCCGGCAATATCGACCAGCGCGCCATAGGCCGTGGTAAACATCATCCAGGTAGCGGCAGCCTCTTCGAATGAAAGCGTGTCGGGGTGCTTGACGACGGCATGGGCAGGCGCATTTACCAACTCTCCGTACAAGCCATACTGTTCGAACGAGAATGCCGGTATAACGCTTACGGTGTCGCCTACGGCAAACACAGTAACACCCTCGCCAACCGCCTCGATAACACCTGCCGCCTCGTACCCAAGGATGGCCGGAAACACGGGCTGATGCGTGTATTGGCCAGCGCGATACATAGCTTCAGCACGGTTCAGGCCCAGCGCCTTGGTGCGAATCTGTACTTCACCTGGCTGAGGTGGGCGGACGTCTACGTCTTCAATCTTGAGTACATCTGGGCCACCGGTTTCATGAAAGCGTACGGTACGGGGCATGGAGCACTCTCCCTTGTTAAGTCTGAGTTCTCTTGAGTCCTCACGGCTCAAGAGGTTCATGGGAAGGGAAGTGCGGCAAGACATATTCAGCCAGTTCCTGAACCACTTCCTTGGCCGGGCGGCGGGACGACTTCAGATTCAACGCGGCGTGGTTCACCCCTCGGCGTTGCATATGCTCAAGATAATCCACCAGGTAGCGACGACCAATCCTGAGTCCGGCATGAATAGGCATGGGGGCCTGGTCCGGATCTTCAGCCAGATCGAAGAACATGCCCTGGGCAAAAGGCTTGAACGTCTCTTCGCCCGTGACGCGCTTGATGGTTTCGCGCCACAACGTGGTAATGGCCGAGACATGCTCGACGCCAATGAAATAGTAGAACCAGCCGTCGGCATTGGCGGCAATCCAGTCCATTGCCTGACGGCTACGACCTGTAACGAAGGCAGGGATGCGGCCGCTGAATGGTTTGGGGACCAGATCGGCCAGCCCCTGCAGATCGCCAAAGCGGTCGAAATCGCCGTTGGGGAAAGGCGTTTCGCTGGCCAGGCGGAACATCTCGAACGCTTCGCGGAAGCGGTCGCCGCGCTGCTCGTACTCATCTTCCAGGCCAAAGGCGGGATACTCGACAGGTCGATCTCCAGAGGCGATACCCAGCACGAGCCGCCCGCTGGAGAGCTGGTCAACCGAGGCGGCCATTTTGGCCAGGTGCAGCGGGTGGCGCAGGGTGATCACGGCACTGCCGGTCGCCAGCGTAATACGTTTGGTGGTGCCAGCCAGAAAGCCCAGGTAGGTAAACGCCTCGAAGACCTGTCCCATGTCGCCAAAGCCTGGATCGTAAAACGGTACGTCCCTGGCCCAGAGCGCAGCGAAGCCTAACTGATCGGCCAGCTGCGTCAGCTCGGCGTGGTGCTCAAGCGAAGGTCCCGGCTCGTTCGGGTAGCTTGCCACCGGCAGAATAAAGCCCAGGGTAAGCCTGTCCGGCGCAAAGACCCGGTTAAACCCATTGTGGTGAGCGAAGGGATGATCGAGGGGGAGCGATGCAGCGTTCATAAGGTTCCTGGGTCCCTGAGCCTGATATCCATGATGACCGGTCTTCCATGAGTGTAATCGGTAGGCAATGGAGTCTCATGGGTTGTTCGAGTTCGAAAAACAATTTTTCCTGTACGGCAATCAGTCTGGCAGGTGGGGCGGTATATGTACTGCAGGTGGAAACCGAAGTTTCGACCACCGGCGCGCCCAGCCTTTCTCGTGCTGTCGTTGCCTGAAAGCTTCCGGTTTGTAACGTTTGGGGTTCGGTGTTACGTGCAGCTTGAAGAGACCATGCTGAACAAACGGGCTGGCGATTTTGATCTGCCCACCGGGCAGGAGGCGGGCCGCTAAGGCCGTTTCCATCTCCACCCAATAGCTCATGGCATCCAGGCTGCTGTGATAGGGCGCATCCCCGTTGCGCTTATGCATGCGGGCCTGATTCTTGACGGACCAGGGCAGGGCCGCACAGGCCCTGAGCCGATTCTCAAGCTCAGTATCTCTCTCAGGGTCACGGCAGACAGGGTCAAAATAGATGACGTCGATGTCCGTCAGCGGGGGTAGGAACCGTGTAACCGTGCAGGTGATCCCAGACCAGATTGCGCACGAATCCGGCGGCTACCCAGGCATCCGGCAAGTGCAACTGGGCAACACAGGTCAGCACTTGGCAGCGCAGCGGGTCTTCAGCTATCCAGTCAGGGAGGCGATGCATGGGAAAGAGAGGGGTGACCTTGGCCCCTTCAGTATAGAGCCCGGCCATAAAAAGCAGCCTGCCGCCTGTATAGACGGCAGGCTGTTCGCTCGGTATCAGGCGACCGAAGCGATCGTGTTGCTGTGCGCGGGCTCCACGCGAATGGCTACGAATTTGGAGGTAGGCGTAAAGCTGTCCTTACCGTAGCTTTCCAACGGCACCAGCGGATTGGTCTCAGGATAGTAGGCCGCCGCCTGACCCTCAGGAATATCGAACGGAAGCAGCGTAAAGCCACTGACACGACGCTCGATCCCATCGTCCCACAGCGAGACCATGTCCACCTTCTGACCTGGCTCATAACCCAGACGGCGGATGTCCGCTTCGTTGACAAAGACCACGTCACGCTGACCTTTTACACCCCGGTAACGGTCATCCAGGCTGTACACCGTTGTGTTGTATTGATCGTGCGAACGCATGGTCTGCAGGATCAGGTCAGGCTTCTGGCCATTCCGGCGAGCCGCTTCCGGGATCAGATTCTCTGGCAACTGGCTGGGCGCAAAGTTGGCCTTGCCAGTCATCGTGTTCCAGACGCGATCACGTGCCTTGTTGCCCAGGTAGAAGCCGCCAGGATTGTCCAGGCGCACGTTGAAGTTCTTGAAGCCCGGGATCACATCAGCGATCAGATCGCGGATGCGGTCGTAGTCTTCAATCAACCACTCCCAATCCACGGGGTGGTTGCCCAGTGTTGCCTTGGCAATCCCTGCAACAATGGCCGGCTCGGAGCGCATCTGGCGAGACAGTGGCTTGAGCACGCCTGCCGAGGCATGGACCATGCTGAAGCTGTCTTCTACCGTAATGGCCTGCTTACCGCTGGCTTGCAGATCCAGCTCGGTACGGCCAAGGCATGGCAGGATCAGCGCTTGCTTGCCTGTCACCAGATGGCTACGGTTGAGCTTGGTCGCGATGTGTACAGTCAGGTCGCAATTGCGCAGTGCCTGATGAGTCCGCGGTGTATCCGGTGTCGCCTGGGCAAAGTTGCCGCCCAGTCCGATAAAGACCTTGGCATCGCCCGCCAACATGGCAGCGATGGCCTCCACCGTGTTATGGCCGCGCTCACGGGGTGCCTTGAAGTCGAAGCGCTTTTCCAGGGCATCGCTAAGCCAGGCCGGAGCCTTCTCATCGATCCCCATGGTACGGTCGCCCTGCACATTGCTATGACCGCGGACCGGGCACAGGCCAGCGCCCGGCTTGCCCACATTGCCGCGCAGCAGTTGCAGGTTGGCGATTTCCTGAACGGTGGGCACGGAGTGGCGATGCTGGGTCACACCCATGGCCCAGCAGATGATCACTCGCTCAGCCCTGGCATACATACGTGCGGCCTGCTCGATCTCCGCCAGGGTCAGGCCTGACTGCTCCACAATCTGTTCCCAAGACGTAGCATCCAGCACGGCCAGATAACTATCGACACCCAGGGTGTGCTTCTGGATGAAGTCATGGTCGAACACCGGTGACGTGCCGTTCAGCTGCGCCTCACGCTCCCATTGCAGCAGGAATTTGGCTATCCCACGCATGGCCGCCATGTCGCCACCCAGGGCTGGGCGGAAATAGGCCGTATTGGTCGGGCGCGAGTTGTTGGTCAGCATCTCGACCGGGCTCTGGGGATGCTGGAAGCGCTCCAGACCACGCTCCTTGAGCGGATTGAAACTGACTACCTGAGCACCGCGCTTCACAGCGTTGCGCAACACCTCAATCATCCGTGGATGGTTAGTACCAGGGTTCTGGCCCACCACGAAGATCGCATCGGCGTGCTCCATGTCCTCATAGGTCACTGTACCCTTGCCAACGCCTATGCTGCGGCCCAGGCCTACACCACTGGCCTCGTGGCACATGTTGGAGCAGTCCGGGAAATTGTTGGTGCCATAGGCCCGCACGAATAGTTGATACAGGAAGGCAGCCTCATTGCTGGCGCGACCGGAAGTGTAAAACTCGGCCTGGTTAGGGTTTTCCAGCGCCTTCAGGTGTTTGGCGATGGTCTGGAAGGCATCATCCCAGCTGATCGGCACATAGTGATCAGTCGCCGGGTTGTAGCGCATTGGCTCGGTCAAGCGGCCCTGGTATTCGAGCCAGTAATCGCTTTGCGTGCTCAGGCTGCTGACGCTGTGCTTGGCAAAGAACGCAGCATCTACACGGCGGCTGGTCGCTTCCCAGTTCACCGCCTTGGCGCCGTTCTCGCAGAATTTCACCAGGCCGTTTTCCGGTGCTTCACCCCAGGCGCAGCCAGGGCAGTCGAAGCCGTGGTCCTGATTAGTCTTGAGCAGGGTCCGGATATTCTTGACGGCCTTGCCGCTGTCGAGCCAGAAGTGCACGACACTTTTCAGCGCACCCCAGCCCGCGGCAGGGCCTTGATAGGGTTTGTAAGAAGATTTTTGCTTGCTCATGACTACTCCCGATGTTCTGGAATGAGCGGCGCCGGGCTGTACACGCGAGGCGGAGACTGATGAGGTAAATGAATAAGGTTGAGACGATGCCGACGGGCCCATTCCACGGCGAGGCCAGTGGGCGCGGACAGAGTGACAAGCGTTGCCAGGTTTGCGCGAACCGCTTTGTGGATCAGCTCCAGGCTGCAGCGGCTGGTCACCACGACAAAGCCGGCACGGGTATTGATCTTCTGGCGCATCAAGGCGCCGATCAGCTTGTCCAACGCGTTATGGCGGCCGATATCTTCACGGCAAAGGCCTAGCTCACCTTCGGCATTGGCAAACAGTGCCGCATGGACGGCGCCACTACGCTGACCCAACTGCTGAGCCTCGTTGATACGCTGGCGCAGATTGGCCAGATGCTCGGCAGGTGGCAGCTGCACCTTACGCAGCCGATCCAGTTGCGGCAGTGCCTGCTCAAGCGCCTCGACGCCACACAGGCCGCATCCGCTGGTTCCGGCCATCTGGCGACGCTGGCTTTTCAAGGCCCAGAACGTCCGGCTGGAAATTTCGACCTCAACATTCAGGGCTTCACCGACGCGGCGTACCTGCATGCCATAGATGTCGTCGATGGAATGAATGATTCCAGCGCTTAAACTCAGGCCCGCAACGAAATCCTCAATGTCGGCAGGTGTAGCCATCATGACGGTGTGGCTGATGCCATTATAGGAAATGGCAACAGCACACTCTTCAGCCAATGGCGTCTGGCCAGTGACTTCCGGGTTCTTCAGCTCGGCATAGGTATACCCGTGCAGCGCTTGGCTGGCGGGCTGTTCCGAGGGTGTATCAGCATGCGGATTCGAGCGGGACATAGCAGCAATTGGCCTGCGGCTGTTTGACACAGATCAAAGCCTAAGCCTATTAAGGTGCGACGTCTAATCGCTGGTACCGATATGGCGATAGATGGGGCTTATCAAGCGACCGTTTTCATTTGCCTGAGTACAGCAGGCGCGCTTCAGCAAAACAGGCTTCGGCCACTGGCAGGCGCGGCGCGGTACGTCGGATGATCAGCCCAAGCGGTGCCAGGGCTCGCCCACCCTGAATCGGAAGCAGGCAGGAGTGCTCGGTCAGCGCGTCGAACCCACCCTTGAGTGGCATCACGGCGCAACATAGTCCCGCATTGACTGCTTGCAAGAGCAGATGCACGGCATCGCTTTCCAGTACAGGCCGGGGTGTGAGGCCACGACTGCGAAAACCGTGATCGACCGATTGGCGAAAGTGCATTCCTCCCGTGAGCAGACCCAGGGGCAAATCGGCTACCCGTTCCCAGCTCAGCTCCTGCTCGTCGAACTGAAAATGACGCTGGTCGAACAACAAGCCCATTCGGGTTTCGGTCAGTGACTGGCTTTCAAACATCTGATCGTTGAGATGGCTGAGATAGGAGATTCCCAGGTCGAGCTGGTTGCTCGCCAGCTGTTCGAGAATATGCTCGGTACTCAACACTGATAACTGAAAGCGCAGATTGCTGTGCAACTGGCGCAGGTGATGCAGCAGAGGCATAGGGTCATAGCTGGCCAGGGGGACGATCCCCAGGCGCAGGGTGCCAACCAGCTGCCCTTTATAGGCGGCGGCTTCCGCATAGAGCCCCTCATGTGCCGCCATAAGGGTCCGGGCCCAGGCCAGAATACGCTGGCCCGCCTCGGTAAAGCCTTCGAAGCGCTGACCCCGACGTACCAGCTCAAGTCCCAGCTCTTCTTCAAGGCTGCGCAGGCGCATAGAAAGGGTTGGCTGAGTGACGTAGCACCGTTCGGCCGCTTGGCCGAAGTGGCGCGTTTCATCCAGGGCAATCAGGAATTTGAGCTGTTTGATGTCCATGATCAGGCGGACAGGCTTCCGGCAGCATGAAGGCAGAATCTATCAGCATAGCGCCGTAGATAGAGTAAGGAACAGAATTGAATGACGAAGGGTGCCTGCCGGGTTCCCCATGGCAGGCACGTCAGGCCGTACGTTAATCGGTGGCAGCCACCTGCTGCTGCGACCCCTGGCAGACATTGGCCATACCGCGGACCAACGCCAGCCGATGCAGAGAATCAAGTGCATGTGCCGTGGCATAGGTGCTCACCGCACGGGCTGCGACATGTGGGCAGTCCGGCGCCTTGCGTAGCGGCTCGGCAGCCTGGAGTGCATCGAGCAGCTCGTTCTGCAGCTGATCGAGCTGCTTACGAACCACGGCAAGGTCCGGGCGCGTCTTGTTGGGTGCCTTATCGATGGCATGCCAGCGATCCAGCAGCCCATACTGGACCCACTTGTTAGCCTCGATCTGATCGGAAAAGAAGCGCTGCGCATCATCGGGCTGCAAACCGTGAGCGGCGGCTTCATTACGAACCCGGGCCAGGACATCCGCCTCTCGTTGGGTGTCGAGGACCGGCTTGCCGCTGTCCCATTTGCTCAGCGCAACCTGATCGGCCGTTGAGGTGCGAGCGTTGATCTTATCAAGCAAAGGCGTAAAGCCACTTGTGCTCTGGACAGCATTGGCCGAAGCACAGAACACAAGGGTAATGGCAGACAACCAAACAGCGCCGCGAAGCGGCAGGGTGCGTCGAAAAGCGTTCATAGAGGCAGTCCTGAAAAGGTTAACCAGGGGACTAAACGCCGGCCCAGTGCATCATCACTCCACACTGGGTCGCGCTGAAACGTTGCGCCGCTTCGCCGGCAGGGTCAACCCAGGCATGAGGCGTCTGTGCGTGGGTCACGCTCAGGAGTGTGACGTAGCCACCGTCTCCTGGGATGGTAGCAGCTCTCGATAATCGTCTACCGCCTCGAATTCAGCGGTGTCCCGCGGGCCCTGGCGACTATCGGGATTGCGTACCGCCAGAAGATGAGCGATGCCATACCGCTGGGCGCTGCGCAGAACGGATAGGCTGTCGTCGATGAACAGTGTACGGGCCGGATCAAAGCCGAAGTCCTGCTGCAGTGCAAACCAGAACTGCTGGTCTTCCTTGGGGAAACCATAGTCATGGGAACTGATCATCCGGTCGAAATAAGGCGCAAGCTCGATACGTTCAAGCTTTAGGGAGAGCGAGTCCCGATGGGCATTGGTGATCAGGGCGACCCGCTTGCCTGCTGCCTGAATGGCAGACAGAAACGTGTCGGCATCGGGACGTAAGGCAATAAGATGGGCAATATCCCGCTTTAGTGCGGCGATCGAAAGCCCCAGTTGAGCGCTCCAGTAGTCCAGGCAATACCAGGTCAGTTTGCCGGCATTCTCCTTGAACAGTGGCTCCAGTTCGGCCATGGCCCACTCAAAGGACTGGCTATGATGCTTGGCGTAGCACTGCGGGAGATATTCCAGCCAGAAATGATTGTCGAAGTGTAAATCGAGCAGCGTGCCGTCCATATCCAGCAAGACGGTGTCGATCTGATTCCAGGCAAGGGTAGGCATGGCTTCCTCTTTTGGACTCCACCGTAACCGCGGTGAGCCATCTCTTCATGATTACGCCAAGACAGATCGTCCCGGCCACGGATTATTAAACAAGGCGCGTTATGATAGCCGACCCGATTCGCTCAGGAGCCGTTTATGCGCCAGAAACCCGCTGTGCTTGCCCGGCAGATCGTTGCCAAGAGTCGTCTTTTCACGGTTGAAGAAGTCGAGCTGCGCTTTTCCAATGGTGAAGAGCGCACCTATGAACGACTGGCCAACAAGGGGACCGGCCCGGGCGCGGTCATGGTCGTGGCCATGCTGGACAACGAGCATGCCCTGTTGATTGAAGAATACTGCGGCGGCACCGAAGACTATCAGTTGTCCCTGCCCAAGGGGCTTGTCGAGATGGACGAGACCGTACTGGAGGGCGCTAACCGTGAGCTCAAGGAGGAAGCCGGTTACGGTGCCCGCCAGCTCGAATATCTGACGCAGCTCTCTCTGTCGCCCGGCTACATGAATCAGAAAATTCATGTCGTGTTGGCGCGCGATCTTTATCCCGAGCGTTTGCAGGGCGATGAGCCCGAACCGATCGAGGTAGACAAGATCAGCCTACGCGAGCTATTCAGTCTGATGGATAATCCCCGGTTTACCGAAGGACGCGCATTGGCTGCGCTCTATTTAGTGCGGGATCTGTTGATCCAGCGTGGCGAGTTCGTCGCCTGACATTTACCGTGCGGTCGTTATTGAGGCGGCCTCATCTGCCTGTGGAGGTTTTTATGATGGTACCCGTCTCCATTACCGCACCGCTGGTGCTCAACGTTGTCGACCTGGTCCGCCAGGCCGGTGCCGCAATCCTTCCTTTCTGGCGCAATGACGTGGCCGTGACGGAAAAGGCCGACGCCTCGCCGGTTACCGCCGCTGATCTAGCTGCCCACCGCATCATCAGCGAAGGCTTGGCCGCGCTGACCCCGGACATTCCGGTACTCTCGGAAGAAGCGTGTGATATTTCGCTGGAGGAGCGTGCCCGCTGGCGCTGCTGGTGGGTCGTCGATCCGCTGGATGGCACTAAGGAGTTCATCTCCGGCAGTGAGGAGTTCACCGTCAACATCGCCTTGGTGGAAGAGGGGCGCGTTGTGTTTGGTGTGGTCGGTGTGCCCACCCGTGACCTGTATTACTGTGGCGGAACAGAAATGGGCGCCTGGCGTATACGGGGAGAGGACGGCGAAGAGATCAATGTCCGGCCTACACCTGTACAAGGCTTTACCGTCGTTGCCAGCCGCCGACACAGTAGTCCTGCTCAGGAACAGCTCCTGGCTGGGCTGGGTGAGCATATGGGCGAGATCAAGCTGGCCAATGTCGGCAGCTCGCTGAAGTTCTGTCTGCTGGCTGAAGGTGCGGCGGACTGCTATCCCCGACTAGCGCCAACTTCTCAATGGGACACGGCAGCGGCTCAGGGCGTCCTGGAAGGGGCGGGTGGCGTCGTACTCAACCTGAACGGTGAGCCACTGACATACGAGGCGAGGGAGGATTTTCTCAATCCCTACTTCCTGGCCTTGCCGGCCGAGGCACATTGGCGGGACACGCTCGTTGAGCTGGCATCCCGCCAGGCCTGATATTACTTGTGCAGCACGTACTGCCCGGTGAAGCGCACGCCGTCTTCACCGTTGGCGGCCAGAATACGTGAGTGCAACGTCAAGCGGCCACGACCGCGACGGCGGAACATGGTCTCGAAACGCTGCCAGTCACGCTCGTCCGGCGCATCGCACAGCGCAATAGCGTCTGTGGTCACAGGCAGCGGATAGGCAATCTGACCTTCCTGAATCACGATATGGCCTTCCTCTTCCAGGCCTGCTTCGCGCAGGCGCAGGTAGAGCCAGCCCCAGCCCGCCAGTACGGCGATGCAATAGAGGCTTCCACCAAACATCGTGTGGGCATGATTGACGTTAGCATCGAGCGGCGCATGCAGACGCAGGGAATGCGCTTCCCAACTCTTCACCTGTAGGCCAAGGGCCTGAGTGATCGGGATATCGCGGTACAGCAGTGATTCCAGGTGGCGGCAATCGCGTTCCATGCCGGGGTCCTATAGAGCAAATGGCGGGGGTAACAGGGCAGACGCAAACATTGACTTGCAAGTCACGTCCGGACTTCATTGTGCCCTAATCGAGGACGTTCAGGGGAGACACTCGGCAGACGGAAGCGAAAACGAGCACCACCTAACGAAGAATCATCAATCGTCAGGGCGCTGCGGTAGCCTTCAAGGATATCCTGCACGACGGCCAGCCCGATGCCTTGACCAGGGTGGCGGCTGTCGATGCGTACGCCTCGCCGCAGGACGGTCTCGCGTCGCTCGGCTGGAATACCGGGGCCATCATCCTCGATATCGATGATCCAGCTGTCGTCGATGAACTCAGCGCTGACCTGTACTTGAGTCAGGCACAGGCGATAACCGTTCTCCAGCAGGTTGCCAAAGACTTCCAGCATGGCGGCTTCCTCCGCCTGAACTTTCATACCCGGCGGGAAATGCAGTGACGCCTGGACTTTCTTCTCGGCGTACACCTTGTCCAACGTACTGAACAAGGACTCCACGAGCGGCTGCAGTTCCAGTGGCCGGCTCAATACCGCACCGCGCCGTGTGGCACGTTGCAGCTGGAAAACAACCTGTTGATTCATGCGCTCAATCTGAACCTGAAGCGCAGACACCTCATGCTCCAGGCTGGGTTTTCGGCGCAGGTCTTCTGTCACGCCCTGCAGAACGGCCAGCGGGGTCTTCAGGCTATGGGCCAGATCACCCAGCGTGTCGCGATAGCGCTCCCGTTGCAGTCGCTCGAAATCGAGAAGGCGATTGAGGGAGCGGATCAGGCGGCTAATCTCGCTAGGTACATTCTTCTCGTCGAGCAGATCACGCTGGTCAGTCTCGATGGCATCCAGCTGGCGGCTCAAGCGATGCAGCGGACGCAGGCTCCAGTGCAGTCCTACCGCCAGAAGAATCAGCAGGGCAAACAAGACGCCGCTTAACCAGAGCGTAACCTGATGCATAAAGCCGCTGCGCAGGCGATCGTATTCCTCGGCCGGCTGCATGGTGACGATACTGAAGCCTGCTACGGGCGGGTTGCCCAGCAAGACCTCTCGGTCAAAGACGAAAAAGCCGCGGCCCTCATCATCTGTGGTTTTGACCAGCTTGACGCCAGTTCCATCAAATGTTGGTCGGTAATTGGGTCGTTCACGTACCGCAGAGCGGGAGCGCCAGAGTAAGCGACCATTCTGATCGTATACATACCCCAGAATGGGTGACTGCGGACGGTCAAAGACCTCCTCTGCAATCATCTCCGGCATCGCCAGACGCCCATCGATAGCCCGGGCCGCACCAATCAACGTGTTGGCGTTAGCCTCAAGGCGCGCCGCCACAAAGTTTTCTACCGTCCCGTCAAACGCCTTGCCAATGGCTGGGATCATCAAGCCCAGGCAAATGATGACCAGAAGCGCCGCACTCAATAGTAGGCGCAGGCGGAACGATCGAATCATTGGCAGCGCTCGGTAAACAGATATCCACGTCCGCGGACGGTCTCGATGGGCTGCATACCGCATGACGCTTCCAGCTTGCGTCGCAGACGGCCAACCAGTACCTCGATGACATTGCTGTCATGCTCGCCGTCATCGTCGTAGAGCTGCTCCATGAGGCGCTCTTTCGTGATGACCTGCTGATGGTTGCGCATGAGGTATTCAAGCAGGCGATATTCATAAGCCGTCAGCTGCAAAGGCTGCTCTTCATTGAAGGCCTGCTGGCGACCAAGGTCCAGGCGCAGATTACCGGCCTTGATGCTGGGTTGGATGAAGCCGGCCGAGCGGCGCAGCAATACATTCAGGCGCGCTTCCAGCTCTTCGAACTGAAACGGCTTGACGACATAGTCGTCGGCACCAGCGCCCAAGCCTTCCACCTTGTCCTGCCAGCTACCGCGAGCAGTAAGGATCAGAATCGGCAGGGCCATGCCCTGAGTGCGAAGCTGACGGATCAGATCAAGACCGCTCATGCCGGGCAGACCCAGGTCCACAATCGCCAGGTCATGGTGGAATTCGCGTGCGTTATAAAGGGCTTCCTCGGCATTGCCTACGGCATTGACCACATGCCCAGCTTCGCTAAGGCGCACCTTGAGGTGGTGACGGAGCAGGTTTTCGTCTTCGACGACGAGAATTTTCATGGGTGTTCCTGAATGTTCGGCAAACAAAGGTCAACTCGAATCGATAGGGCATTATCCTCGACTTCTGACCAATACGGTGAGTGATGTGCCCCTCTATCAGGGCAAGTACTCGATAAAGGAGGATAAAGGAAAGGTTTCTGGATATGCGTCATTTGTATCAGACAAAAAAAACCTCTCCGATGGGGAGAGGTCAGGAGCACTTCATGGGGATCGAGAAACTGCCACTGGGGAAAGTGGCTATGCACCACCAGGGATGAACTGGCCTGTGCACAATGGAGCTGCAAGGAACATCGCCGAAGAACATGAGGAGGTTACCGATGCATGTGAACTGGCTGCGTCGATCGGAGCGGGGAACGCAACAGCCAGCTGGGGATACATCATGATCGGGCCTCCTCACTGGAGCATCTTCTGACAGTTTCAGACTACGCCAGGGTGGCTGAATACTTTCTGAATCCGTGCTGAACAAGAGCTGAACGATACGAGATCGACGTTTTTTGAACCAAAGGGCGACCAATGGTCATCTTTTACAGCGAGACAACGGCATTCTTGTTAAAGGCGCACTGAAGCTGGCCGGCTCCTGTCTATCAAGGCTGGCGTTCAGAGTTATCGCCTAAGCTAATCCACTACTAGACGATATAGATGCCGTCATGCCTGATTTTGAAACCGAGCTGTCTGATCTGAAAGCGCTTATCTACCGCTATCAACCGCTGATATTGACAGGCGCGGGTATCAGCACCGCATCGGGTATCCCAGATTACCGCGACGTCAATGGCGTGCGCCGGGGCAGGGCACCCATGATGTTTCAGGAGTTCATGAACTCCCCTGAGGCTCGAAAACGATATTGGGCCCGTAGCATGGTAGGTTGGCCCGCCGTGCGTGATGCCATGCCCAATGCCACGCACAAGGCACTGGCTGAATTGGAGGCGGGGCGGCGAATTTCGGGCATCGTTACGCAGAATGTAGATGCGCTGCACGGGAAGGCCGGCAGTCACCATGTTACGGAGCTGCATGGCAACCTGCACCGAGTCGTGTGCATGGATTGCGGCAACCGCATGTGGCGCGAGGACGTCCAGAACGAGCTGAGGGCGCTTAATCCGAATGTACAGGGTATCGATGCTGTCCTGGCACCTGATGGCGATGCCCATCTCGCAGCGTCCTATCTTGAAGGCTTTCGCCTGGCGGGTTGCCCCTGTTGCGGCAGTGAATGGCTCAAGCCGGATGTCGTATTCTTTGGTGAAGGCGTGCCTGCACATGAGGCGGAGGCAGCATGGGAGGTTGTTCGGCATGCCGATGCGCTGGTTGCAATAGGTACGTCCCTGATGGCCTATTCGAGCTTTCGGCTATGCAAGTTGATCGTAGAGCTTGGCAGGCCTCTTATTCTGATCAATATCGGCAAGACGCGCGCCGATACGATATGCACATTGAAGGTTGAGCAACCCTGTCAGGAGGTGCTGCCCTGGCTGATGGCGCAACCTTAATGGTCAGGCAAGAGAAAGGCGCCAGAGGCGCCTTTCAATAAAGCAGATTGACCGCAACTCTTTAATGCCGAATGGCGAAGCGTTCAGGCGTTTGCAGACTGATCACCGAGCTGAATGCATCGCGCAGTGGCTTGAGTTCTTCAGGGCTTTTTTCGCCACGATGAACTTGAGCAATCATGGCGAGTGCGTGCTCGATCAAATCATTGGCGGCCTGTAAATGATCCAGCAGAGAGTCAATTTCTTGCTGTGCGGATAAGCAGGAATTTGATTGAGCCATAGCGGCAAGCTTTCCATAAATGAGCAAAGTATGTTGGCTTGGTGTCGAGCAGGGTTACAGCGCACCATTAACCAAGAGGCGCACAGCCTACATTAATCAAACTATAAAATCTGATGCGGCGAGCATATAGACTGACTCTTGGTGTGCCTCGGCGACCAATGGCATTTAAAGGCCTCTTTTGCGCAGCGTTTCGCCTCACATTTATGTCGCGGAACCTTGGCTACAGTGATCCGGTTAAAGGATGCTGGGCCTTCATAAGTGAGTCGGTCGCTTGCCGTTCTGATTCAGAGAGATGGTCTCGCTTAAGGCCCTGTAAAGGGTATGCACTGGCTGCAATACACGACCACCTGCCCGTATGAGAATCCAGAGCTCACTTTCGCAATGGATCAAGGGAGCGCTTAACGGGCAGAGTTCGGGAGCTGTTTGCAATACAAAGCAGGGCAAGATGGCAACGCCTAATCCTGAGCGCACCAGCTGCGTAACGGCATGTATGCTCTGGCAGCGATACCTTGGGATGAGGGTTGGATAGTTAAGCGTGCGCCACGTGACGGTGGGGTGATCGCTGAAAGAGTCATCGAGTGATATCCAGGTCAGCGCATCCCACGGCTTATCCTGAATCTGACTTAGATAAGACGTATGTCCATACAAGGCATACGGCACTTTTCCCAGGCAGCGACCTACCAGGTGTTCCGGCGGTGTTTTCGTCAGCCGTATAGCGATGTCGGCATCCCGCCGGCTCAAGTCAGCGAAACCGTCGGATGTCGATATTTCCAGCATCAGCTGCGGATAGTCTGGTAAGACATCTCCAAGCGCCGGGGCCACAAGATTTGCCAGTACGGATTCGGTACAGGTCAGTTGCACAGTGCCCGCAATGGAGTCGGCTTCCAAAAGACTGGCCCGCGCATTGTCCAGGGCATGCTCAGCCCGTTCGGCTTGATCCGCCAACAGCAAGGCGGTGGGCGTAGGTAAGTAGCCGGTTCGTTTCTTCTCAAATAACTCAAGCCCTAATGACGCCTCAAGACGTCTAATAGAGCGAAATACGGTAGACACGTCTACGCGAAGCCGCTCGGCAGCACGTGAAAGCGAGCCCCCCCTTACCAAGGCAAGAATCAGCGTAAGATCAGAATAGTCGAGTCGATTGTGCATATGTGCAAGGACAGTCTGCCGAGGCGCCAATAGTGGTCAACAGGGTCTCTTTTTATAGTGCCTGCCTAAGAAGTAAAACTATAGAGGAGAAGTCCATGAGCGCACCGGTGAAAAACCTTATACCAGGTAGGCAAAGCGTTCGGGTTGCGCTGGTAGGTGACTACAACCCTGAGATCAAGGCGCACCAAGCCATCATTCAGGCGTTGCACTTGGCTCAAGCCGCTCTGAATATTCCCTTGGTATTCGAGTGGATCGCTACAGCTAATATAGAAGAAACGACTTTCGAAGAAGCTAATGGCGTTTGGTGCACCCCTGGAAGCCCGTATGACAATGAGGAAGGTGCGCTATCTGCTATTCGATACGCCAGAAATCACGCCCTCCCGTTTTTAGGCAGCTGCGCAGGATTTCAGTATGCATTGATCGAATATGCACGCAATGAGCTGAACCGGGCCAACGCAGCGCATGCTGAAACAGCACCGGAACGCGATAACCCGATAGTCTCTCCGCTAGCCTGTGCGCTAATAGAAAGAGGCGAACAGGTAGGATTCACTTCCAGCTCACGTATAGCCGAAGCGTATGGTGCTATAGAAAGCTACGAGGAATACCGCTGTGCATATGGTCTTAATACAGCGGTCGGGCTAGAGATCTTGTCCGGCAAGCTTAAAGCTGTCGGACACAATGCTGCTGGAGAGGTGAGGGCGGTCGAACTGCATGATCATCCCTTCTTTATTGCAACACTCTTTCAATCCGAGCGTCAGGCCTTGAAGGGACGTCTGCCTCCCCTTGTTAAAGCCTTTATAAAAGCCTCTGCCACTCATGCCGTTTCGTCAGGGAGGAACAAATAGTGAGCCTTCCCTCTCCGCCATGCTACGCAGTCATTTTTGTTTCCAAGCAAAGTGCTCAAAAAGATGGCTATGAGGAAACAGCCGAGCACATGCTCGAATTGGCCAAAAGGCAGCCAGGGTTTCTAGGCGTCGTTTCCGTAAGAGGCGAGAACGGTACTGGAATCACCATTTCTTATTGGACCGATGAAAAGGCCATAAAGGCATGGAAAGATCAGCCTGAGCACCAGCAGGCGCGCTGGCAGGGACGCACCAAGTGGTACGAAGGGTACAGTGTGCAGATCGTAAAAGTGGAACGTGCTTACTCTTTATAAGAGCAAACACAAGAGACCACGTGCGGCCAACTTAAAGAGAGGGGTCCTGCTCTGTAAAACGGCTCAGCTCATCAGCACGAGCTTTGGTCATATCCAATAGGCAGGATGCCGTATTCAGCGCATCAATCGTACCGCCTGTTGCATTGGTATAAAGGCTACAGTTGGCGTCTCGATATTTGATCCACAACCGTTGAGTCTCTTTGAGCTTGGCTTTCTGTGGATCGCTAAAGGTAGCCATCGTGTTCTGATAGGCTTCATTCAGCCGAGTATCCTGAAGCTTTGTTTCGGCAGATATACAGCTCAGCATGTCTCTAGTGGTGCCTCTGGACTCATCAAGGCACGTATTAAAGGTAGCCGAGTAATCCTCTTCATCCATTGCAAATGCCGGTTGAAAGGCAACAAGAGCGGTAAGTCCAAAAGCAAATAGGTAAAACCTCATGTATTCCTCGCTTGTTGGCGTGCTGCTTTTCCAAAGGATCAGGTGATAGACAATAGGGCTACTATTAAAGTGGTATGAATCAGACGTCCTGAAAGAGAGGCTCGGTACATCCATAAGAGCCGCGTGTAGTAACACCTTAAGGCAGTCTGGAAGCTATATATAGGATTTTATCGAAGCCTATTCAAATAAAGCTTGACCTGTGAGCGGAGGGGCCTATAATGCGCCCCACTTCCGCTGCAACGGAACGGCAAAAAGCCTTGTAGATCAATGGCTTAGCTGTTTGGTCAGGGTCAGGCCTCCGGTCTGGCAGAAGCGGGAAGAGGGAAGCGGTAGTTGACAAGCCCCTGGGTTTGTGTAGAATACGCCTCCCGCTGCCAGAACAGGTTTCCTGATCCGGCAGGTCCGGCAAGCAGTTCAGCAGGTTAGACCGGTTGAACAAAAAGCTTGACAGGACAAGAGGTTAGCGTAGAATGCGCGCCTCGGTTGAGACAAGGTCTTAACCAACCGCTCTTTAACAAGTTGAATCAAGCAATTCGTGTGGGTGCTTGTGCTGTAAGACTGATGGATCGACAAGATTATCAGCAAGACAAGTAACACTCGTGAATTCGAGAGTTTATTTGCGATTGCTGAGCCAAGTTTAGGGTTTTCTCAAAACCCAAATATGTTTGAACTGAAGAGTTTGATCATGGCTCAGATTGAACGCTGGCGGCAGGCCTAACACATGCAAGTCGAGCGGATGAGGAGAGCTTGCTCTCTGATTCAGCGGCGGACGGGTGAGTAATGCCTAGGAATCTGCCTGGTAGTGGGGGACAACGTTTCGAAAGGAACGCTAATACCGCATACGTCCTACGGGAGAAAGTGGGGGATCTTCGGACCTCACGCTATCAGATGAGCCTAGGTCGGATTAGCTAGTTGGTGGGGTAACGGCTCACCAAGGCGACGATCCGTAACTGGTCTGAGAGGATGATCAGTCACACTGGAACTGAGACACGGTCCAGACTCCTACGGGAGGCAGCAGTGGGGAATATTGGACAATGGGCGAAAGCCTGATCCAGCCATGCCGCGTGTGTGAAGAAGGCCCTCGGGTCGTAAAGCACTTTAAGCTGGGAGGAAGGGTTGTAACCTAATACGTTGCAATTTTGACGTTACCAGCAGAATAAGCACCGGCTAACTCTGTGCCAGCAGCCGCGGTAATACAGAGGGTGCAAGCGTTAATCGGAATTACTGGGCGTAAAGCGCGCGTAGGTGGCTTGGTAAGTTGAATGTGAAATCCCCGGGCTCAACCTGGGAACTGCATCCAAAACTGCCTGGCTAGAGTACGGTAGAGGGTGGTGGAATTTCCTGTGTAGCGGTGAAATGCGTAGATATAGGAAGGAACACCAGTGGCGAAGGCGACCACCTGGACTGATACTGACACTGAGGTGCGAAAGCGTGGGGAGCAAACAGGATTAGATACCCTGGTAGTCCACGCCGTAAACGATGTCAACTAGCCGTTGGGGTCCTTGAGACTTTAGTGGCGCAGCTAACGCAATAAGTTGACCGCCTGGGGAGTACGGCCGCAAGGTTAAAACTCAAATGAATTGACGGGGGCCCGCACAAGCGGTGGAGCATGTGGTTTAATTCGAAGCAACGCGAAGAACCTTACCAGGCCTTGACATGCAGAGAACTTTCCAGAGATGGATTGGTGCCTTCGGGAACTCTGACACAGGTGCTGCATGGCTGTCGTCAGCTCGTGTCGTGAGATGTTGGGTTAAGTCCCGTAACGAGCGCAACCCTTGTCCTTAGTTACCAGCACATTATGGTGGGCACTCTAAGGAGACTGCCGGTGACAAACCGGAGGAAGGTGGGGATGACGTCAAGTCATCATGGCCCTTACGGCCTGGGCTACACACGTGCTACAATGGTCGGTACAAAGGGTTGCCAAACCGCGAGGTGGAGCTAATCCCATAAAACCGATCGTAGTCCGGATCGCAGTCTGCAACTCGACTGCGTGAAGTCGGAATCGCTAGTAATCGTGAATCAGAACGTCACGGTGAATACGTTCCCGGGCCTTGTACACACCGCCCGTCACACCATGGGAGTGGGTTGCACCAGAAGTAGCTAGTCTAACCTTCGGGAGGACGGTTACCACGGTGTGATTCATGACTGGGGTGAAGTCGTAACAAGGTAGCCGTAGGGGAACCTGCGGCTGGATCACCTCCTTAATCGATAGATCCCAGCTTTGGCATAAGCTCCCACACGAATTGCTTGATTCACTGAAATAAAGACGCGAGATGAGTCAAGACTCAAGCGTTAGACGATTGGGTCTGTAGCTCAGTTGGTTAGAGCGCACCCCTGATAAGGGTGAGGTCGGCAGTTCGAATCTGCCCAGACCCACCAATCGATGGGGCCATAGCTCAGCTGGGAGAGCGCCTGCTTTGCACGCAGGAGGTCAGGAGTTCGATCCTCCTTGGCTCCACCATCTAACACCGCGTTAAAGCTCAGAACTGAGTGCTTACCCCCCCCTAAGGGTTGGGTCGGAGCATTGACTTCTGAACTTTGTTTTCAGACTGTTCTTTAAAAATTTGGGTATGTGATAGAAGTACGAACACATAGGCTGTTTCACTGCAGACTATGTGGTCAAGGTAAATTTGCGAGTTCAAGCGCAAGTTTTCGGCGAATGTCGTGTTCCAAACCAAACATAACTTCAGATTCTTTGGGGTTATATGGTCAAGTGAATAAGCGCATACGGTGGATGCCTTGGCAGTCAGAGGCGATGAAAGACGTGATAGCCTGCGATAAGCTTCGGGGAGTCGGCAAATAGACTGTGATCCGGAGATCTCTGAATGGGGGAACCCACCTGACATAAGTCAGGTATCTCACACTGAATCCATAGGTGTGAGAGGCGAACCAGGGGAACTGAAACATCTAAGTACCCTGAGGAAAAGAAATCAACCGAGATTCCCTAAGTAGTGGCGAGCGAACGGGGACTAGCCCTTAAGCTCAATTGATTTTAACCGAACGCTCTGGAAAGTGCGGCCATAGTGGGTGATAGCCCCGTAGGTGAAAGGATCTTTTGAGTGAAATCGAGTAGGACGGCGCACGTGAAACGTTGTCTGAATATGGGGGGACCATCCTCCAAGGCTAAATACTACTGACTGACCGATAGTGAACCAGTACCGTGAGGGAAAGGCGAAAAGAACCCCGGAGAGGGGAGTGAAATAGAACCTGAAACCGTATGCGTACAAGCAGTGGGAGCCCACTTTGTTGGGTGACTGCGTACCTTTTGTATAATGGGTCAGCGACTTATATTCAGTGGCAAGCTTAACCGTATAGGGAAGGCGTAGCGAAAGCGAGTCTTAATAGGGCGTTTTAGTCGCTGGGTATAGACCCGAAACCGGGCGATCTATCCATGAGCAGGTTGAAGGTTAGGTAACACTGACTGGAGGACCGAACCCACTTCCGTTGAAAAGGCAGGGGATGACTTGTGGATCGGAGTGAAAGGCTAATCAAGCTCGGAGATAGCTGGTTCTCCTCGAAAGCTATTTAGGTAGCGCCTCATGTATCACTCTGGGGGGTAGAGCACTGTTTCGGCTAGGGGGTCATCCCGACTTACCAAACCGATGCAAACTCCGAATACCCAGAAGTGCAAGCATGGGAGACACACGGCGGGTGCTAACGTCCGTCGTGAAAAGGGAAACAACCCAGACCGTCAGCTAAGGTCCCAAAGTTGTAGTTAAGTGGTAAACGATGTGGGAAGGCTTAGACAGCTAGGAGGTTGGCTTAGAAGCAGCCACCCTTTAAAGAAAGCGTAATAGCTCACTAGTCGAGTCGGCCTGCGCGGAAGATGTAACGGGGCTCAAACTACACACCGAAGCTACGGGTTCATCGCAAGATGAGCGGTAGAGGAGCGTTCTGTAAGCCTGTGAAGGTGAGTTGAGAAGCTTGCTGGAGGTATCAGAAGTGCGAATGCTGACATGAGTAACGACAATGCGAGTGAAAAACTCGCACGCCGAAAGACCAAGGGTTCCTGCGCAACGTTAATCGACGCAGGGTGAGTCGACCCCTAAGGCGAGGCTGAAAGGCGTAGTCGATGGGAAACAGGTTAATATTCCTGTACTTCTAATTACTGCGATGGGGGGACGGAGAAGGCTAGGCCAGCTTGGCGTTGGTTGTCCAAGTTTAAGGCGGTAGGCTGACTGTTTAGGTAAATCCGGACAGTTAAGGCCGAGAGCTGATGACGACTCTTCTTATGAAGAGGAAGTGGTTGATGCCATGCTTCCAGGAAAAGCCTCTAAGCTTCAGGTAATTAGAAATCGTACCCCAAACCGACACAGGTGGTCGGGTAGAGAATACCAAGGCGCTTGAGAGAACTCGGGTGAAGGAACTAGGCAAAATGGCACCGTAACTTCGGGAGAAGGTGCGCCGGTGAGGGTGAAGGACTTGCTCCGTAAGCTCATGCCGGTCGAAGATACCAGGCCGCTGCGACTGTTTATTAAAAACACAGCACTCTGCAAACACGAAAGTGGACGTATAGGGTGTGACGCCTGCCCGGTGCCGGAAGGTTAATTGATGGGGTTAGCGCAAGCGAAGCTCTTGATCGAAGCCCCGGTAAACGGCGGCCGTAACTATAACGGTCCTAAGGTAGCGAAATTCCTTGTCGGGTAAGTTCCGACCTGCACGAATGGCGTAACGATGGCGGCGCTGTCTCCACCCGAGACTCAGTGAAATTGAAATCGCTGTGAAGATGCAGTGTATCCGCGGCTAGACGGAAAGACCCCGTGAACCTTTACTGTAGCTTTGCACTGGACTTTGAGCCTGCTTGTGTAGGATAGGTGGGAGGCTTTGAAGCGAGGACGCCAGTTCTCGTGGAGCCATCCTTGAAATACCACCCTGGCATGCTTGAGGTTCTAACTCTGGTCCGTTATCCGGATCGAGGACAGTGTATGGTGGGCAGTTTGACTGGGGCGGTCTCCTCCTAAAGAGTAACGGAGGAGTACGAAGGTGCGCTCAGACCGGTCGGAAATCGGTCGCAGAGTATAAAGGCAAAAGCGCGCTTGACTGCGAGACAGACACGTCGAGCAGGTACGAAAGTAGGTCTTAGTGATCCGGTGGTTCTGTATGGAAGGGCCATCGCTCAACGGATAAAAGGTACTCCGGGGATAACAGGCTGATACCGCCCAAGAGTTCATATCGACGGCGGTGTTTGGCACCTCGATGTCGGCTCATCACATCCTGGGGCTGAAGCCGGTCCCAAGGGTATGGCTGTTCGCCATTTAAAGTGGTACGCGAGCTGGGTTTAGAACGTCGTGAGACAGTTCGGTCCCTATCTGCCGTGGACGTTTGAGATTTGAGAGGGGCTGCTCCTAGTACGAGAGGACCGGAGTGGACGAACCTCTGGTGTTCCGGTTGTCACGCCAGTGGCATTGCCGGGTAGCTATGTTCGGAAAAGATAACCGCTGAAAGCATCTAAGCGGGAAACTTGCCTCAAGATGAGATCTCACTGGAGCCTTGAGCTTCCTGAAGGGCCGTTGAAGACTACAACGTTGATAGGTCGGGTGTGTAAGCGCTGTGAGGCGTTGAGCTAACCGATACTAATTGCCCGTGAGGCTTGACCATATAACACCCAAACAATCTGTTGTTTGGTAAAGACCAGCCGAAAGCTTGGTTGAACCGCAAAACACCGATCACATACCCATTCGGGGAAACGACTAGACACCGGTTCCCCACCCGAATTGCTTGACGACCATAGAGCGTTGGAACCACCTGATCCCTTTCCGAACTCAGAAGTGAAACGATGCATCGCCGATGGTAGTGTGGGGTTTCCCCATGTGAGAGTAGGTCATCGTCAAGCACCTATACCCAGAACCCCCAGGCCTAACCGCCCGGGGGTTTTGCTTTTGCGGCAGAAATAAAGGCGATGGGCTATTTCCGACCTTAAAAGAGGCAGGTTGTACCAACGCCTGCCCTTATATAATTTAAAGATGTGTGTCCTGTAATCTGCCTATACGCTAAGAGCCCTGCTCGATATCTTCGCTTGCTCCGCCATTGAAATGTAGGCCATGCTTTTTTAACTTGTCTGAAAGCGTTTTGCGTGGCAGCCCCAGCGCTTCCGCCATGCTGCGCAATGAGCCATGTGATTGGTTTAGCTCCTGCACAAGTAGCGCCCGCTCGAATGACTCCACCTGCTCGCTTAGGTTACCGGTCAAGCCTGGCATTTCCATAACATGAGCGGACGGAGCTGCAGAGCCATGAGCATCATGGTTGTCCAAAGCGAGCTCTAGCCCCAATGCAAACCGTTCTGCTGCATTTTGTAGTTCCCGGACGTTTCCAGGCCAGCGGTGCCCCATGAGAGCAGCACGCTGTGAGCCATCCAGCTCCCGTAAGGGTAAATGATGCCGCGCTGCGGCTGCTTCGGTGAAGTGACGGAAGAGTGTCAGGATATCTTCGCTTCGCTCACGAAGGGGCGGGATCTTCAGACTGGCAACGTTTAAGCGGTAATAAAGGTCGGCTCGAAAGCGGCCTTGGTCTGCCGCTTGTCTCAGGTCTTCTTTGGTTGCAGCTATTACTCGAATATCTAATGGTATCTGCTGGTTGGAACCAACTCTTTCTACGACGCGCTCTTGAAGCAGCCGCAATAGCTTGACCTGAACATCCAGACTCATGCTTTCAATTTCATCCAGAAAGACAGTTCCGCCGTTAGCGTACTCGAACTTCCCGATGCGTCGTTTTTGGGCACCTGTGAATGCGCCTTGCTCATGGCCGAAAAGCTCACTCTCGACCACCGACTCGGCCAGTGCGCCAGCATTAATAGCGACAAAGGGCCCGCCTTTTCGTGTAGAAAGATCATGCAGTGCCCGGGCAACAACCTCTTTGCCTGCTCCTGTCTCTCCTAGAATGAGTACATCAGCATGAGTAGATGCCAGCGCGCCGATTTGGTCACGTAAGCGGCTCATGCTAGGTGCTTGGCCAATCAGCCGGGTCTGCAATTCCTTGCGTTCAGCCAGTGCCAGCCTAAGGCTGCGGTTCTCAAGGACAAGGCGACGAACTTCCAGTGCACGACGCACGCTATCAAGCAGAGCATCGTTCGCAAAAGGCTTCTCTAGAAAATCATAGGCGCCTGCTCGCATGGCCTGAACAGCCAATGGAACATCGCCGTGCCCTGTAATCAATACGACAGGCAGATCAGCGTCCTGGTTATGCAATTGCCCTAGGAGCTCAATACCGTCGATACCAGGCATGCGGATATCGCTGACTACAACGCCTGGCCATTCACGTACAAGTTGCATGTCCAGCGTACGCGCATCTGCAAGCGCTACAACGTTAAGCCCTGCCAGGTCTAGTGTCTGACTTAAAGCCTGACGAAGGTGAGGGTCGTCGTCGATCAAAAGCACTTGGCTGTTGGTATCGAAAGGCAGAGGAGACGTCATGAGTAATTTAAAACCTGATCATCATTAAGCACGAATGAAATATTGTTGCCGTCATAAGTTTTGCATAAGCCGAGCGATCCGAGCGATCAGCCACGCATTTCCTCTTGCGGTACTGATGCTACGCCAGGCTTGCCGTTTAATAAGAACAGGCGAACCTCGGCACCGCCTTCCATATGATTGGATAGGTGCAGATGTCCACCTAATGCACGGAGCAATGTATCGCAGATCGCAAGACCCAGCCCAAGCCCCTGGGTAGTTGCCTTTGTTGTAAAAAAGGGCTCATGCGCTCTGGCCAGTGCTTCAGCAGAAAAGCCTGGGCCATTGTCACGAATAACCAGTGTCACGCCTTTTTCATCCTGATTGGCAATCAGCCAAAGTCGGCGAGGTGGCCCTTTTTCTATCAATGCATCCAGAGCATTAGTGAGCAGGTTATTGATGATCTGGCGCAGCCGTGTTTCACCTGCTTGCACCCATAATGGAGCGTCAGGCAGATCCCGAATCAGCTCGACATTCATGGCCCGCCGACGGGCTGCCAGTAATGCTAACGAGTCTTCCAGCGCTGCTTGTAGCGCAACGCTTTCTGGTGCTCTTCGTGCACCACGAGCATACGCCTTGAGGTGAGAGATGATATTGGCCATGCGCGTCGTCAATTCACCAATCAGCTTCAGATTGCCACGGGCGTCATCCACTCGACTATGATCCAACAAGACCGCTGCGTTTTCGGCATAGCTGCGAATGGCCGCCAGCGGCTGGTTCAGCTCATGGCTGATGCTGGCTGACATGGTGCCCAGAGCAGACAGCTTTCCCGCTTGGACAACTTCATCTTGTGCTCGCATAAGTTCGCGTTGAGCCTGCTCGCGATCGTGCACCTCCTGTTGCAGACGTTGGTTTAGCGTCTGCAAGTCCTGAGTACGCTCCTGTACGCTCAATTCCAGATCACGCTTAGCCCGAGCATCCAATGCGATTCGCTCAAGATAATGTCGACGCCTTAAGGTCATGACGGCCAATAGGAGAAGCAGGGCCAGTAATGTCGCCCCTCCTATGTATAGAACGCTACGTACCTGGCGTTCAAGCAAATCACGAGGAGCCAGGATTCGTGCTGTCCAGCCAATTTCATCTAGAAAGCGCTGTTGGATTAGCCACTGGTTATCACTAATTTCCAAGGGTTCGAGTGAGCCCCTGGGGTAAGGCAGATTGCGTGCGATAACGTCACGTTGTTCATCATTCAACGGGCGGCTGGCTCGAAAGCGCCACTCATTGCGGGAGGTCAGGATCACTACACCAAAGCTGTCGGTGACCAGGAGTTGTTCAGGCGTTCGTCCCCAGAGCTTTTCAGGGCCATCCAGGTCTACTTTGACGACCACGACTCCGATGACGTTTCCACCATCATGTACGGGCGCTGCGAAATAGTAGCCTCGTTTACCGGATGTGGTTCCAAGTCCAAAGAAACGACCGGATTTGTTCTGCATTGCTTCCTGATAATACGGACGGAAAGAAAAATCACGCCCAACAAAGCTGTCCGGCTCATTCCAGTTCGATGTGGCTTGGCAGTATCCGTCGGCTCGCATCAGGTAAATCACGTCTGCCCCGGTACGCTGCCGAATCCGCTCCAGTAACTGATTAGCTGATCTTTGCGTATCTGCATCGACCGGATCATGCAGCGAGGCGCGAAGCGCGGGCATATCGCCCAGCAGATCCGGTAAGACTTCATAGCGCCGAAGCGTACCCAATAGGTTCGCTACGTAGAGATCCAGCGTTTGTCGGTTCTGCTCAGCCAATTGCTGGCTGTAGTATCTGTGAGCCGCGTAATGCAAGGGCCAAAGCAAGGGCGCAAGAAGAAGGGCCAATACAGCCAGGGTACGCCAACGAGGGCGGTTGGGAAGCATAAATATTGCTCACACTCACGGTGTAATAATGGCTCCTATTATGCGCTGGCCCATGGTGTCGATACAGGACTTCGCTGCCAGCCGAACGATCAGCAAATATAGAAGATAGGGAGAATGATTGATTATGACTTCAGTTATATCGTACGGCGCGCCCGCCGCGGAATAGCCGCGCCGCTCATGGATAATTCAGGTTAAGAACTGCCTGGCTTTATCCTTTCTGTCGCTGTAACCGTTCCAATCGCCGCCATTGTCCCTGATCCTTCACAAAAGTCACAACGCGATTATCCTTCTCGGTAATGGTTGCCTTGGTGTACTCAGGCAAGTCGACCTGAAAATCTCTGCCTTCCAGATAAACCCCACCACAATTGCTCGGGTCATTGCGAAAGTCTGCTGGCTGCGGTCGCAACTCATAAATACCCCGATGAAAGAGCAGGTTTGCATAGCCGCGAACGCTCATGTCAGTAGATAGCACTGCACATTTAACATTCAGCTCCTGCTCGACCAGCGATGCCAGCTGCTTGTTTTGCTCATCAATCTGGGGCCAGGTCGCGTAAGTGGTAATGTCCTTCTTATACGTCATGCAGCCTTGTATTGCTGCCAGGGTGATCAGACCTGCCAATACGGTTCTGCCTTTGGTCCTGAAGTAAAGCAAGGACAACCCAATCAGCAGTGCTGCCGGGAAGATGAACTTCAAACGGTCAAATGAAAACTGCGTGGCATGCTGAAGCATGATCAGGTTTTCCAGTAGCGGTACGCTGGCCGCGATGAGAACCACCAGCGTAATCGATAATGCTCTGTTTGACGTACTCTGGCTTTTCTTCAGCCAGATGAGTCCCGCCGCTGTTATCAGCATGGCTGCGATGAAATAGCCATAGGAGAGCACATAGGCATGCAGCAGATCGGACAAACTGCCGGCACCCGCGCTACGGGCCAGGAAGCGTCTGGCGAAGGCTTTGAGTGTGGGCAGCAAACCGGCAGCAAGACTGTAATGCAGGATAGTGATAACGCCTGCCAGGATAGTGGCTATACAGATTTTCTTGGATAGCCACCGTGAGCCCTCGATTCTCAGGGTGTTTACCCAAAGAATGCAGAACAGCCCGAAATTGAAGAAGTATCCTGTCCATTCGGTTAATGCGCCGAAGAAGGCCAGCGCACAAAGCGCCCAGGCGTAGCGCTGACGGCTCTGTATGTCGATCACTGAACAGTATTTGAACAAGACAAACAGCGAAGACAGCAGGATCAGCTGATAGAAGCTTTGTACCCAGTAAATAACGCCATGGGAAAGCAAAGCCTCACGGCTGAAAATACCAATCGCGCAACCCATGAGTGCGCCGGAGACTGCTGACCACGCGTTCAGACCATTAAAGCGAAGAACCTTGAACAAGAAGGTAAACAGCAGCAGTGTGATGACCGAGCCTAGGACAAAATTGAAAAAGGCCAAGCTTTCCAAAGATATATTCTGGCCCGATACCTTCAGTGCAAAGTAGGGTGCTAGAAAGCCATAGGGCGTAAAACTGGTATAGACGTAATCACCTGTTCGTGTAGGAATGGTCGCGCCCCAAGCGATGTGCTTGTCCTTTTCTTCGCCTAGCGAAATGGTGGGTAGATACCAATGGTGCGTGACATCGGACTCGTTTAACGCATTCAGAGTAATCAGGACGTGGTAACTCGCTTCCAGGTTCTGGGAGCCTGTTACCTTCTCAAAATCATGTAGCCTGAAAAAAAGAGAGATAGCCAATAAGATACAAACGGCCACTATTCCTAAATAGAAAGGTTTTTGCTCCGAATACGTGGCCGTTTCCAACGAATAACCCAAACTCTTCATCTTTACCCCCTTTGGCATAGCTGAAAGGTCTTCAAAAGCCGGGCGCAGATGAACAAGCGGAGATAGCCCGGCAGGTGGCAGGCATTCCATGCGTATGTCAGGACGGCAATATCAGCAGGCCATGAACGTCAGGCGGAAGACGCGTCTGGAGCGGGCGCTCCGATGGCTACGCACACTGCTGTAAATCAGAATTTCTCTGACGAAGTGGCGGGTCGATCCTAGAAACAGTGACCCTGGTACAGATGGCACTAAACAATACAGACGATTTCAGAGCGCCATCCCGAAGTCTAGAAAGTAGAGGAGGGGCGTCAAGTTATAGCTGAGGTTGGGTATCTCTATGTTTTGGATATTTGAACTTGCCCATAAAATAGTCGAACTTTTGTATCAAGCTTGGGAAATAGAGTAGAAACTACCAGGGCCTTTCATTGTGCAGGCTTCTTTTCTTCGGCTGAGCGCTTGCTGTAGCGTTCGAATAGCCCGTAGCGCCATTGCCGCACTGCCAGAACGGTTGTGGTGCCAAAGCGTTGCGTTATGGGCAGTCCTGCCTCTTCCTCGCACAGGTTGTTAAATTCTCGCCCCAAGCGCTGAAGCTTTTGTTGCCACTGTGCATTTCCTGTTCGTGATAACAGGCCGTTGAAGACCAGAAGTTGCTCCGACTCCCCTTCGAAGCGCGAATGAAAGAAGTCCTTGGCGACTTGCTCCTGAAAAAGTTGCTGGATCGGACCACCTGGACGCCAGCGGAAATTTCGGCTGATCAACAACTTGATGCGATTGTTGGGTAGCAATTCGATAAGCTTCAAACGATCCAGCCGTACCAGTAATCGGGTGCATTCAGCGGCTGTCAGCTGATATTGCTCAGTAATGTTGGTAAAGCTGTAGCCGTTGATCACGCATACGGCTACAAGCAGAAGTAAGCCGTCGCTGGCAATCTCCTGTTCCTGAGCCTCGCTCAGTTCATCGGTTTGTCGCTGCTGCACGGACATGGCTTGCACGAGTTCGGTAATGTCCATGTCGATCACATTGCATACGAGTGACAAGCGCTGCAGGGTAAAGCTCTCCTCCGCAAACAGACGCTTGACCGAGGCTTCGCTCAGGTCAAGTGCCGCTGCCACATCGGCATACGTCTTACCGTGTGCCTTGAGCTGTTTTTTCAGGGTTTCGATCAGGGAAGAAACTTGGGCCATCTCGGCATCTCGAAAGGAAAAGGTAATGGCGGCCAAAAGTATCGAAAACTAATACCTAAGACATCTCTTAACGCTACGTTTTGTATTTTAGTTGTGGATTTTGAAGGGCCCCGGCAGTCTGCCTGCACTTCCATCCCGCTCCAGAGGCTTGTTATGGACAAACTGCACCGACTATCGGGCGCCTGGCCTTATCTGATCGCGATCTTTCTGAACGCATTCGTCGATCTGGGCCATAAGATCATCATTCAGAATACCGTCTTCAAAATCTATGACGGCTCTACTCAGATTGTGCTGACGGCCTTGGTCAATGGGCTGATGCTTCTGCCTTTCATTCTCTTATTCAGCCCTTCCGGTTATGTGGCGGATACCTTTCGCAAGCTATCCGTCATGCGGCTATCAGCCTGGGCGGCTGTCGGGATTACCGGACTGATTACCTGGTCGTACTATGCCGGCTGGTTCTGGCTGGCGTTTGCCATGACGCTGCTGCTTGCCGTACAGGCTACGTTTTACTCACCAGCCAAGTACGGCTATATCAAGACCTTGTTTGGAAAGGCGCGGCTCGCTGAGGCCAATGGCCTGGTTCAGGCTGTTTCGATCGTAGCGATATTGGCTGGTACGTTTGTCTTTACCGCGCTTTTTGAAGGCAGCCTTTCTGCTGAGTCGAAAACCGCTGACGAGATGCTGCGCGATATCGCCCCACTCGGATGGCTTCTAGTAATCAATAGCGTAATTGAGCTGGCGCTGTTGTACTGCTTGCCTACCAAGGAAGTACCCGCCTCCAGCCGACCCTTTAACTGGCAGGATTACATCCATGGTCGTGCGGCTGTAGCAAACCTGCAAACGGTCAAGGCGCAATCGGTTATTCGCCTAGCCATTATTGGGCTGGCAACATTCTGGTCGGTTGGGCAGGTCATGCTGGCAGCCTTTCCGTCCTACGCCAAGGACAGTCTGGGCGTCAGTAATACTCTGGTCGTCCAGGGCATCCTGGCCTGCAGCGGTATCGGCATTGCGCTGGGTTCGGCGTTGGCAAGCAGCCTGTCGCGCAATCGCATCGAGACTGGCCTTGTTCCGCTGGGGGCATTGGGTATCGCCGTGGGGCTGGGCGGTTTGCTGCTGCTGGATTCACCGCTCTCTCATGCGCTCAACTTTGTTTTCATCGGTGTGATGGGCGGACTGTTCATCGTACCGCTCAACGCGCTGATTCAATTCCACGCACCTGAAAAGGAATTGGGAACAGTACTTGCCGCCAGTAACTGGATACAGAATCTATCCATGCTGGGCTTTCTGATCCTGACGGCAGTTTTTGCACTGCTAGGCGTCGATAGTCGCTATCTGCTGGGCCTGATTGCTCTGGTTGCGTTGATAGGTGGCGCTTACACCGTAGGCAAGCTGCCGCAGAGTCTGGTCCGCTTTCTGCTCAGCTTTTTCATGACCCGTCATTACAAGGTGGAAGTGCATGGCCTGCAAAATCTGCCCGCACAGGGCGGCGTCTTGTTGCTGGGTAACCACATCAGTTGGGTCGATTGGGCGATTGTGCAGATTGCCTGCCCGCGGCCTGTTCGTTTCGTGATGCTCAAGGACATCTACAACCTGTGGTTCATGCGGTGGTTCTTCAAGTCTTTAGGCTGTATTCCGATTCAGCCGGGTGCCGGTGCTGCCCAGGCGCTGGATCAGGTAGCAGAATTGCTCAATGCCGGCGAGGTGGTCTGCCTGTTCCCCGAGGGAGCCATCAGCCGCAACGGTCAGCTGGGTGAGTTTCGGAAGGGCTATGAGCGCGCATGTGAAAAGGCCAATGCAGATGTACTGATCGTACCGTTCTATTTGCGTGGGTTGTGGGGTAGTCAGTTCTCGCGCTCATCCAGCAAGCTGAAGGAACTGCGCGACTCACCTTTGCACCGTTCTGTAGTCGTCGCCTTTGGCAAGACCTTGCCCAAAGACACGCCTGCCGATGTTCTCAAGCGCCGGATATTCGACCAGACCATTCGCTCCTGGCAGATCTATATGGAAGACCTGCCAACCCTGGCCGATGCCTGGATCGAAACCGTCAAGCGTCGCAGCGGGCAGTTGGCGATTGCCGACAGCCTCGGCAAGCCAATGAAGGCGGCTCAGGCGCTTGCCGCCAGCAGTGCTATGGCGCGTCGTATCACCAAGCTCAGCCCAGAGCAGAACGTAGGGCTGTTGCTACCGACCAGTGCCGGTGGTGTGCTGGCTAATATGGCAACCCTGCTGGCCGGCAAGACGCTGGTCAATCTCAACTATACGGCAAGTCAGGAGGCCCTCCGCTCAGCACTGGAGCAGGCCGGCATACAAACGGTCTATAGCTCCAAACGTTTCGTCGAAAAGCTCGAGCAGCGAGGGCTGCCGGTCAAGGCTGTACTAGAAGGGCGCCGTGTTGTCTATCTGGAAGATATGCGACAGGAGTTCAGCAAGACCGAGCTTGCGGCAACCTGGCTGGCGATCCGCCTGTTGCCTGCCTGGATGCTGCGGCCGCTATTCAGTCGAGCGCACAATCCTGAGGCAACCGCGGCCATTCTGTTCTCCAGTGGCAGTGAGGGTGCGCCTAAGGGTGTCATGCTCAGTCATCGCAATATCATGGCGAACCTGAAGCAGACATCCGATGTGCTCAACACGGAAAATGACGATGTTGTCATGGCCTCGCTGCCGTTGTTCCATGCCTTTGGTTTGACGGTTACACAGTTCCTGCCATTGATCGAAGGGCTGCCAATGGTCTGCCATGCAGATCCGACCGATGTCATGGGCATTGCCAAGGCTGTCACAACGTACCGTGCAACCATCATGTGTGGCACATCCACCTTCCTGCGGCTCTTTACCCGTAACCGCAAGGTGCACCCGCTTATGCTGGACAGCTTGCGCATCATCGTCGCGGGGGCCGAAAAGCTCAGTGATGATGTTCGAGAGTCCTTCAAACTCAAGTTCAACAAGGAGATTTATGAGGGCTACGGTGCGACTGAAACGGCGCCTGTCGCCTCGGTCAACCTGCCGGACGCCATTGATGTAGCCTATATGCAGGTACAGTGCGGCGGTAAACAGGGCACAGTAGGGATGCCGTTACCTGGTACCAGTCTCAAGATCGTTGATCCAGAAAGCTTTGAAGAGTTACCTACAGGCCAAGAAGGCATGATTCTTATCGGCGGCCCTCAGGTCATGCAGGGCTACCTGAACAATCCTGCCAAAACAGCCAGCGCCATTCATGAACTTGACGGCGTACGTTGGTACGTGACGGGCGATAAAGGACGACTGGACGAGGATGGTTTCCTGACCATCGTGGACCGGTATTCACGGTTTGCGAAAATCGGGGGCGAGATGGTTAGCCTGGGCTCTGTTGAACAGGCTCTCATCAAGCTGATCGACAACTCCGAAATCGAAGTCATGGCTGTCAATGTGCCGGATGCCAAGAAAGGTGAACGTATTGTGATTCTTCACGAGCAGCCTCTGGACACTGGTGCGCTGGAAAAGCGCATGCTTGAAGCAGGTTATAACCCGCTCATGGTGCCTTCTACCTGGATTCACGTGGATGCGCTGCCTAAGCTAGGCTCCGGCAAGGCAGATATTGCCTCGGCCAAAAAGCTTGCGGTGACTTCCGCCGTGGAGACCAGTGCTTCTGAGTAAGCTCAGCGTTAACGCTAAGGCCTGCTTATGCAGGCCTTTTGTATTTTAGAGCCTAGATAGCTATCTATTAAGCTCTAACGTATTCGCCCAACATCATGAGAGCTGTTGATGAACGAAAAAGAGCTGATCGCTATTGTTACCCGTGCCATTGATTCAGGTGACCTACCTGATTTCAGCCCCTCGATGACAGGCGCCTTGCTTTTCGAGACTCTGGTTGAGGAGTGGGACGCATTGAGCGAGGAAGGTCGAGGCAATTTGATGCTGGTATTGAGCATACTGGCCAAAGAGCTTTCGAGCGAAGCCAAGGCAGAGCGGGAGACGCAGAAGATTCTGGATAGGCTGCGCAAGGGTTGAGTATAAGCTCTAGTAGCCTCTTGAGATGGGGACAGTAACGTTGTGCAAGCGACATAAATAAGGTATGGATAGGATTGAAAATTACTTCAGCTGTCCCCTTCCAGCCGTCTTTTCAATTCCTGCCAAGGCCTCCTCTCCGTATCTCTTGTCAGCTCCTGACACCACGCCTGTGTGGCGCCTAGTCATGACTATGGCTGGTCTTAATGCGTTGTGGGCGCGAGTGATGATGGAGGTGGCGTACGCTTCGAGTGTTGTTTATATATCGTTGTGCTGTGGCAGTAGCTGAGTCTGGATCCAGGCATTTTTCATGGCTTTGCAGCCGCCGTAGTCGAGATCAAGAGGAATGGCGTGGGCTGAGTCTTTCAATAAAGCTAGGCGGCCATCGACAAATGAACGCAGCCTTTGCGGTTCATGGCGAAGGCTAACGGTAGGCTCAAGTGGCTATGTCACCTGAGCTTACCGTTGTCCTGCCTTTTAATAGGACTGAGCTTAATGGCTGGTGGAAGGTTTGCGACGAAACAGCTTGCTGGCGATGCCGACTACTATCATGACCACTGCGCCGGCCAGGATGCCGAATACAATATTGAACAGCGTAGGCGTCAGTACGCCTAGAACAGGGCCTATTGCCGGTACGCCTGCAGCCACGTGTTCCAGGGTTTCAATCAGATGATGAAGAGCCGGGATGCCATGGGTCAGAATGCCACCGCCTACCATGAACATGGCAATCGTTCCGACAACGGATAGCCCCTTCATTAGCATCGGAGCCGCATTCACAAGGCCTCGCCCGATTGCCTGTACAGCCGAGCCGCCGCGCTTGGATAGATAAAGCCCAAGATCATCCAGCTTTACGATACCGGCGACCAATCCATAGACGCCAACAGTCATGGCTATGGCAATCAGTGACATGACCACGACTTGTTGCATGAGTGACGCTTCAGCCACAATACCCAGGGTGATGGCAATGATTTCCGCGCTCAGAATGAAGTCTGTTCGAACCGCTCCGCGGATCTTTTCCTTTTCATAGGCCACAAGGTCAATGTTTGGATCAGCGACAGCTTTTACGTGCTCTGAAGAATCGTGACCATGAGAGGGTAAAAACTTATGCGCAAGCTTTTCTGTGCCCTCGAAGCAGAGGTACGCACCGCCTAGCATCAGGAGAGGTGTTACCAGCCATGGTGCAAAGGCGCTGATGAGCAGCGCGGCGGGAACCAGAATGGCCTTATTGATCAGTGAGCCTTTTCCTACGGCCCAAACCACAGGCAGCTCTCGCTCTGCCTTGATTCCAGTTACTTGTTGCGCATTGAGTGCAAGGTCATCACCCAATACGCCGGCTGTCTTTTTTGCAGCCACCTTGGACATGACGGAGACATCGTCCAGTACCGTGGCGATGTCATCGAAAAGTGCAAAAAAACTACCTGCTGCCACAATGGTTTCCTTTCAAGTTAGATGTCCTTCCAGCGCGCGACCGGGCGAGGTTCGGCTCTGGAGCCTGCTTGATAGCGAAGCGGCGCCAGTATAAGCGAGCCGGGCGGTGAAGCTGATCAAGAAACTGAAGTAGGAGAGGCGAGGCTGATTGGGAGAGGTGCGGCCATTCCTGCGTGCGACCTGCTCCCAGCGGGCTGAATAACATCTCGCTGATCAGGAGCTGTTATTCGGGGCGTCCTTCCATATCACCTAGCCAGTCGAATACGCCTCGGTCGGTAGGTGTTTTCAGGAGCTTCATCAATGCCTTAGCCATTGTTTACCTCTCTTCTTCTCTTGTCTCAATAGACCTGAGTCCCGGAGTGAGTCGAGGTTTCAACAGATGGATGTATAGCATTGTTAAGATGCAACAGAATGTTTCGCCTCTGTTTGCAAAGAGGTAAACCAAGCGTTCTGACGTAAGAATTTTTTGAGCGCAAAAGAAAAAGGCCCGCATTTCTGCGAGCCTTTGAATTTGATGGTGCCGGCACCAAGAATCGAACTCGGGACCTACTGATTACAAGTCAGTTGCTCTACCAGCTGAGCTATACCGGCATCAATGGGCGCATTATAACGATTCTAAATCAGTTGTAAACCGGTGAATTTGCTCTATTTTCTTTTTTTTCACTTCGAGCCGGTGTTTGGCGTACCGGAGCGCCGTTTGCCATGTAATAGGAGGCGGTGCTACGGGCCAGGGGCTGACGGCCGCGGATGTGGTCGGCAATCTTTTCGCCAATCATGATGGTGGTGGCGTTGAGGTTGCCAGTAATGATCAGCGGCATGATCGATGCGTCCACCACACGCAGGCCTTCAAGGCCATGGACGCGGCCTTGCCCGTCGACGACAGCCATGTCGTCGGTACCCATCTTGTTGGTACAGGAGGGGTGGTAGGCCGTTTCGGCATGCTGGCGCACGAACTCATCCAGCTGGGCATCCGTTACGCAATCCGCGCCTGGATTCAGCTCGCGACCGCGATAGGGATCGAGCGCTGGCTGGTGCATGATCTCGCGGGTGAGACGAATGCTGTCACGAAATTCCTGCCAGTCCTGCTCGGTGCTCATGTAGTTGAAAAGGATGCTGGGATGCTGGCGCGGATCGCGTGATTTCAAGTGAACGCGACCACGGCTCGGCGAGCGCATAGAGCCCACATGAGCCTGGAAGCCGTGGGCTTCGATGGCATTGCTGCCGTTGTAATTGATAGCGATCGGCAGGAAGTGGTACTGGATGTTCGGCCACTCGAATTCATCGCTGGAGCGAATAAAGCCACCTGCCTCGAAGTGATTGCTGGCGCCGATGCCGGTACCCTTGAGCATCCACTCCAGACCGATCTGCGGCTGGTTGTACCATTTCAGCGCCGGATATAGGGAAACTGGCTGCTTGCACTCGTACTGCAGGTACATCTCCAAGTGGTCCTGCAGGTTTTGGCCAACCCCGGGCAGATCGTGCACGACGGGAATATCGAACTGGCGTAGCAGGTCACTTGCACCTACGCCGGAGCGCTGGAGAATTTGTGGCGAAGCGATAGCGCCTGCACACAGAAGCACTTCACGGGTGGCATGAGCGGTAGTGATATCGCTGCTGTTGCCTTCCAGGAAAGCGACACCGATGGCGCGCTTGCCACTGAACAGGATGCGGTCCGTGGTGGCATGGGTGATGATGGTCAGGTTGGGGCGGCCCTTTGCCTGATCCAGATAGCCACGGGCGGTGCTGGCACGTCGCCCATTGGGCGTTACGGTACGGTCCATCGGACCGAAGCCTTCCTGCTGATAACCATTGAGGTCTTCCGTACGAGGGTAACCCGCCTGTACGCCTGCCTCGATCATGGCTTCGAATAGAGGATTCACGCCGGGCTTGGAGGTGGTCACGGATACCGGACCGCCACCGCCGTGATAATCGTTCGGGCCGACGTCACGTGTCTCGGCTTTGCGGAAGTAGGGCAGGCAGTCGAGGTATGTCCAGTCCTCCAGACCATCAAGCTTGGCCCAGCCATCGAAGTCCATAGCGTTACCGCGGATGTAGCACATGCCGTTGATTAGCGAAGAGCCACCCAGGCCCTTGCCGCGGCCGCATTCCATCCGGCGGTTGTTCATGTGTGGTTCGGGGTCAGTCTGGTAAGCCCAGTTGTACTGGGTGCCCTGAAGCGGGTAGGCCAGGGCGGCAGGCATTTGGGTGCGAAAATCGAGGCGATAGTCGGGGCCACCGGCTTCCAGCAGCAGGACGGTGACGTCTTTGTCTTCAGTGAGACGGGTCGCCAGAACGTTACCGGCAGAACCGGCACCGATGATGATGTAATCGAATTCTTTAGCCATGGTGGCACTCCTCCGTAAAGGGCGTCGAGATTGGCTGCGTGACGCAGCGGCTCGCGCGAAAACGGTGGGTCATGCGCGTCGGCTGACCCACCCTACGGGTAACGGTGATGCGGTTCAGAAGATCGAGGCGTAGTCGCCCAGCTCAACTTGTACGGACTTGATGCGGGTGTAGTTACCGAGGGTGACCAAGCCATTCTCGCGGCCTACGCCGGAGTGCTTGTAACCGCCGACAGGCATCTCGGCCGGAGATTCGCCCCAAGTATTGATCCAGCAGATACCGGCTTCCAGACGATGGATCACACGGTGAGCACGGGCGAGATCCTTGGTCACAAGACCGGCCGCCAGACCGTATTCGGTGTCGTTGGCGCGGCGGATCACCTCTTCCTCGGTGTCGTACGCCAGGATGCTCATGACGGGACCAAAGATTTCTTCACGAGCAATGGTCATGTCATCACGGCAGTCTGTGAAGACAGTTGGCGCGACGTAACAGCCGTTGGCGAACTCGCCGGTGGTAACACGCTCACCACCACACAGCAAACGCGCACCTTCGCTGCGGCCATGCTCGATATAACGCAGAACGTTTTCCATATGTGCCGTGCTGACCAGAGGACCAAAATTGGTGTTCGGGTCCTGCGGGTCGCCCAGGCGGACGCGCTGTACGCGCTCTAGGATCTTGGCTTCGAAACGCTCCTTGAGGGCGCTCGGCACGAAGACGCGGGTGCCGTTGGTGCATACCTGACCGGTGCTGAAAAAGTTGGCCATCATGGCAATATCGGCCGCACGGTCGAGGTCGGCGTCATCGAAAATGATCAGTGGCGACTTGCCGCCTAGCTCCATGGTGACTTCCTTGAGCGTCGAGCCGGCAGCGCTGGCCATGACCTTCTTGCCGGTGGGCACGCCGCCGGTAAAGGAAATCTTCTCGATGCCCGGGTGCTCGGTCAGGGCTACGCCTACTTCGGCGCCAGCACCGTTGAGCACATTGAACACGCCATCGGGCACACCTGCCTCGGTATAGATCTCGGCCAGCTTGAGCGCCGTCAGGGGAGTGACTTCGCTGGGCTTGAAAATCATGGCATTACCGGCGGCCAGGGCTGGGGCGGATTTCCACAGGGCAATCTGGATTGGATAGTTCCAGGCGCCAATGCCTGCGACCACGCCCAGCGGCTCGCGGCGGGTATAGACAAACGAGGTATCGCGCAGCGGGATCTGTTCGCCTTCCAGTGCAGGGATCAGGCCAGCGTAGTACTCAAGCACGTCGGCACCGGTCACGATGTCCACGGCCTGGGTTTCGGTCAGCGGCTTGCCGGTATCCATGGTCTCCAAAGCGGCGAGCTCATCGTTACGCTCACGGAGGATATCCACGGCCTTGCGCAGGATGCGGGAACGTTGCATGGCCGTCATGGCGGCCCAGACCTTTTGGCCCTCAGCAGCACTGGCCACGGCCCGATCAACGTCCTCCCGGCTGGCCTGCTGCACGTTGGCGATGACCTCGCCATTGGCCGGATTGATTGCCTGGAAGTTTTTGCCGCTGGTGGCATCGACGTAACCGCCGCCGATGTAGAGCTTTTGAGTGTCGAACTGGGTCATGATGATTCTCTCCCTTTTCAGTTAGCCGCTCGGGCCAGCTGCTGGTCTAGATAATCGAAGGCAATGCGCAGCGCTTCGTCGATGTCGAATTCACCGCCTGCTAGGGCACCGCGCAGCCACAGGCCGTCGATGATTGCGGCCAGGCCGCGTGCGGCACGGCGGGCCTCCTGTGCAGGCAGCGCCTTGTGGAATTCACAGCACAGGTTCGAATACAACCGTGCATCATTGATGCGTTGCAGGCGGTGCAGGGCCGGCTGATGCATGCTGCTGGCCCAGAAGGCCAGCCAGGTCTTCATGGCCGGACCGTTAACCTGACTGTCGTCGAAGTTGCCTTCGATAATGGCGCGCAGGTGGGCGCGCGGGCTGTTATCAGTCAGCGTGGCGCGACGCTCGCGAACCGCAGTGCGCAACGCCGACATCAGGTGGCGCATGGTCGCTTCGAGCAGGCCATTTTTGTCCTGGAAGTAGTGACTGATGATCCCGTTGGATACACCGGCCTTCTTGGCAATGAGGGCGATGCTCGCCTCGCTCATCCCGACTTCGTCAACCGCTTCCAACGTGGCAGCAATCAGCTGGGAACGACGGATAGGTTGCATGCCGACTTTTGGCATTGCGGTTATCTCCTCGCATTCACGCATCACCTGAGTTGCCTTCAGTCTACTGTTTTTTAATTGAACGATCAATCAATAAAAAGTTCGGGACGTGCGAGTACTAGCCTTGAGCCCTGTATTTACTAGGCTCGGGACGGCTAAACCAATCTATGTCAGAGGCATTAAGGCCGCCCGGGTGGGCGGCCTGTCATGGGTCAGCCGGCCTGGGAAAAGGCGGTCCGGAGAGGAGTCACCTCGGACTCCTCATGGCTTTTCTCCAGGTTTTTACCCAACAGCGCATGATAGAGCTCGGTGTCTCCCAGAATGCCTACCACGCAGCCGTTTTGCTGAAGGATAAGCTTGTTGCCGGTGTGATAGCGGATCTCGAGTGCATCGCGCATCCGAATGCTGGCGTCGACCAGGGTAGGCTGACGCTTGAGCGCTTCGACCGGCTCGCCAGGCGCCCAGTGTTGTACGCTGACACTGTCGCCGCTGCGCCGCAGTGATTTGACGTTGCGTGCGTCGCTCAGGCTGGCCCAGTAGTCACGGGTGCTGTCCAGGCAGAGTTCATTGCCTTCGCGGCGGCACTGTTCGATCGGCTTCATGAGGCTATAACCGCATAGCACGTTGAGCGGGTTGGTATGGGCTACGAAGGTTCGTACGTAGTCGTCTGCCGGATTGAGCACGATATCTTCGGGCTTGCCATGCTGGATGATGCGTCCGTCTTTCATGATCGCGATATTGGTGCCGAGCTTGAGCGCTTCATCCAGGTCGTGGCTGACGAATACGATGGTCTTGTTGACCTTGCTCTGCAGGGCGAGCAGCTCGTCCTGCAGTTGTTGGCGGATCAGCGGATCGAGCGCGGAGAAAGGTTCGTCCATCAAGAGAATGTCGGCGTCCATGGCGAGGGCACGGGCCAAACCGACGCGCTGCTGCATACCGCCTGAAAGTGCGGAGGGCTTGCTGTTGCGCCACTGGGTAAGACCTACCAGCTCCAGCTTTTCATCGATGATTTTCTTGCGCTCGGCCGTGGAGCGGCCCTGCATTTCCAGGCCGAACCCAACATTCTCCGCAACAGTCAGCCAGGGCATAAGGGCAAATTTCTGGAACACCATGGCGATGCGGGAGGTGCGCATTTCCTTCAGGGTCGAGGGCGAGCAATTGGCGATGTCCACTTCGCTGCCATTGTGCTCGATGAGCAGGCGACCGCGGCTAACTGTGTTAAGGCCGTTGATGCAGCGCAGCAGGCTGGACTTGCCTGAGCCGGACAGCCCCATGAGGACACAGATTTCACCTTTCTGGATTTCCAGGCAGGCATTTTCCACGCCCAGTACCTGGCCGGTCTGCTCGAAGATTTCGGATCGGCCAAGGCCTTTATCCAGCAGGTCGACGGCCTGTTTGGTCTGTTTGCCGAAGATGACGTCGACATTCTCGAAACGGATTGCGCTCATCAGTGTTCTCCTCTGGCATTGGGCTGCTTGCAGACACGGTCGAGCAGAATGGCCAGCAGTACGATGGCCAGGCCCGCTTCGAAGCCTAGGGCGATATCCGCCGTATTCAGAGCGTTCACCACAGGCTTGCCGAGGCCGTCGGCACCTACGAGTGCGGCAATTACTACCATCGAGAGCGACAGCATGATGCATTGCGTGATACCCGCGGCAATGCTGGGCATGGCATGGGGAAGCTCAATCCGTGTCAGGAGCTGCCAGCGGGAGCAGCCAAAGGCTTTACCGGCATCCATGAGTTCTTCCGGAACGTCCTGAATGCCCAGGCACGTCAGGCGGATCGGGGCGGCGATCGCAAAGATTACGGTAGAGATCAGGCCGGGTACGACGCCCAAGCCGAACAGGGTCAGCGTGGGGATCAGGTACACGAACGTCGGCACGGTCTGCATCAGGTCCAGCAACGGACGCAATGTGGCGAAGAACCAGGGTTTATGGGCCGCTACGATACCCAGCGGCACGCCAATGGCGATACAGACAAGGGTGGCGAAGATGACTTGAGACAGGGTTTCAATGGTCTCCTGCCAGTATCCCAGGTTAATGATCAGAAGTAGCGAGGCGGCGGCAAACAGCGTGAGGGCAAGGCTGCGTTGAATGAGGTAGACTAACACCACAAGGATCGCGGTCAGGGCCAGGGGGTTGAACCAGAGCAGGGCTCCCGTGGTGCTTGAGATGACGGTAGAAAGGGCATCGGAAATCAGGTCAAAGAATCCCGAGAAGTTCATGATCAGCCAGTCGACAAAATCGGAAATGGCTTGCCCCAGCGGGAGCTTATGGTCGGTAAGGAACATAGATAAAATCCCTGGAGTTGAGTATCAACAATCCAGCGACCTGGATAGCCCGCCTTTAGCGGCCGGGCTGTCCAGGTCGTTGGGGTGGTTACTGCGTGAGCTTGGCCATGACTTCGGAGGCGGGCTTGCCGTCTCGAGTCGTCACCCCGGCCAGCCAGGTGTCCACTACCTGGGCATTTGCCTTCAGCCACGCTTTTGCGGCGGCCTCCGGCGTCTTACCTCCATTGAGTACGTCGTCCATGAGCTGGTTCTCCATGCCTAGCGAGAAGTTCAGGTTGGTCAGCAGCTTGCCGACATTCGGGCATTCCTGGACGTAGCCTTTGCGCACATTGGTGTAAATCGTGGCGCCGCCCAGGTTGGGGCCGAAGTAGTCGTCACCGCCTTCCAGATACTTCATCTTGAATCGGGTATTCATGGGGTGCGGTTCCCAGCCTAGGAAGACGACCCACTGCTTACGACGCTCGGCGCGCTGAACCTGGGAGAGCATGCCCGCTTCGCTGGACTCGACCATCTTGAACTTGCCCAGGTCGAACGCATTTTTGTCGATCATGCTCTGAATCAGGCGATTGCCGTCATTACCCGGCTCGATGCCATAGATCTTGCCGCCGAATTTGTCGGCATTCTTGACGATATCGGCAAAGGTCTTCACGCCGGCGTCGTACACGTATTCCGGGACTGCCAGGGTGTATTTGGCCCCTTCGAGGTTGGCGCGCAGGGTTTCGACACTGCCGTTGTCGCTGTAGGGCTTGATATCGGCCGCCATGCTCGGCATCCAGTTACCCAGAAAGACATCGATATCCTTGTTTTGCATCGACTTGTAAGTGACAGGAACGGAGATCATGTTGGTCTTGGTCTTGTAGCCCAGCGACTGCAGGATTTCGGACGTTACGGCGGTAGTGACGGTAATGTCGGTCCAGCCGACATCGGCAAAGCGAACGGTGGCGCAGGACTCGGGCTCGGCCGCCTGGGCCAGAAGCGGGGCGCCTAAGCTCAGGGCCAGTAGTAACGCATTGCAACCTTTCATGGTGAATGTCTCCTTCCTGATGCTGCCGCGCATGCACAAGGCATAGGGCAGCAAATCGTGGCAGACGGGTGTGGTTCGGCAAGGGTCAGGCCGATGTACTCCGCTGCGTGATAGGTTATCTGTAACCGATCGTTCATCAACCGCCTACCAGTCACGTCGCATCCAGTGCAGGCGGCGTCGTAACCAGAGGTCGAGGCGTCGTAGCCAGCACAGTTGTGCCGTATGGCAGGCCCTGACCGCGGCAATTTCATGATCGGAGTGTTCGTTAAAACAACGGGTGAAACAGGGCGGCCGGAAAGAGCCGTGCCTGAGGCGGCGGAAAGCGGTCCAGAGGTAATGACTTTCGCCTTCTGGGTGACCTCACGAATGAGAGAGAATCCATTCATTGAGGGAGAGGATCTACCGGTAAGAGGCAGGGCACCTGAGCGGCCTGCCTGATAAACCCAGGTTTCACGCATCAAAGCGCGAGCGCTTCCCTGTGACCAAGGGAGCATGCCTGGACATTTCCGGTTTCTAACGGGAAAGCGACGGCGACCTCTGCCCTGGAATTGGCGCAAAGGTAAAGCGAGAAGGTGCCCGGTTCGGTGCCGAGTAGTTTTATCGTTTTAATAGCCATGGCAGCCAAGCTGTCTGGTTCATCCAGTTTCATCGAGCCGGCAAGCCGTGCTCGAAATAGAGATAGCGTCTTGCGAGATGGCCGGTCGCCATGCTCAGTCATTCAGGTTACCCAACATCCAGGCAGCCGACAATGTTGCAACCTGTGGCTGCGCCTGTTATGTCCCAAACGCTGTTTTTTGCCTCTACGTGTACAGGCTAAAGACATGCAGACCATGGCCTATAGGGGCTGTAGGCGATAGGACAGTTAATAGTCCTTTTTATTGATTACCGGGGCGGCCTAAAAGGAATAGATATGCTTTTTGAGGGGGATTTCACGTTAAGTAATGAGCGTCACCGCAATGCGATCCGTGGGTAATTAGTGAGCCTGAACTGAATTTGCACACGCCGGGAAAGCTTTGCCACCTTTTGGCGCATCTTTGTGCAGGGAATGCTTGGCAGAAAGCGAAAATTCGATCCGCCCTTTGTTACTGTAGAAATCTTTTTCCACACAAGCCAACTCTGCGAGTTGCTACGGATTTGCACACGGACACAGCCTGCCATGACCCATCGGTCACTGATGGCCTTTGGCACTACCAGCCTCGGAACCGCTTTGCCAAGCATCTTCTTTCTTTTTAATTGAATGGCTGTTCAAGGTAGGCATGACATTTGCGAAGCCTCTATCCAAGGTCATACGGCCTGGCGGTGTTACATCCCGTGACAACGGGTGATTCCGTCAGCAGCTGGACACGACTCACGACGATAAAAAGAGCCTCAATGAGGCCATACCGGGCTTAGCGTGAAGAGGGCGTTCCAATGTCATTGAATCAAAGTCAGCCACCATACCGTGTTCCGCAATCCATCGGGTTCCTGCTGCTGGACAACTTCACTCTGATCTCACTGGCGTCGGCGATAGAGCCACTGCGGATGGCCAATCAGCTGTCGGGTCGTGAGCTGTTCCGCTGGTCTACGCTCAGCCTGGATGGCCGTCCGGTCCAGGCCAGTGACGGCCTGCAAATTACTCCGGACAGTGCTGTCGCGGCTGCACCGGCCATGGACATGGTCATCGTGTGTGGCGGTGTGGGCATTCAGCGAAGCGTCATGCGGGAACATGTGAGCTGGCTGCAGGCGCAGGCACGGCAGGGCCGCAAGCTGGGCGCTGTCTGCACGGGCAGTTGGGCGCTGGCCAAGGCCGGGCTGCTCGATGGTTACGAGTGCAGCGTGCATTGGGAGATGCTGGCCTCCATGCAGGAAGCCTTCCCGCGTGTATCACTGACGACGCGGCTATTTTCCATTGACCGTAACCGCTTCACCTCCTCGGGAGGTACTGCTCCCATGGACATGATGCTGCACCTGATCGGCCGTGAACACGGTCGCGAGTTGTGCGCTGCGATTTCTGAAATGTTCATTTATGAACGTATCCGCAACGAGCAGGATCATCAGCGTGTGCCGCTCAAACATATGCTGGGCACCAATCAACCCAAGCTGCAGGAAATCGTCGCGCTGATGGAGGCCAACCTGGAGGAGCCCATTGACCTCGACGAGCTGGCCGTCTACGTGAATGTGTCGCGTCGCCAGCTGGAGCGCTTATTCCAGAAATACCTGCACTGTTCGCCGTCGCGCTATTACCTGAAACTGCGCCTGATTCGAGCCAGACAACTGCTCAAACAGACCACCATGTCCATCATCGAAGTGGCATCGGTATGCGGATTCGTTTCCACGCCGCACTTCTCGAAGTGTTACCGGGAGTATTTTGGGATTCCCCCGCGTGATGAGCGGCAGGGCGTATCGATGGGGCAGCCTGTGATGCTGGTGCCGGTTCCGCAGGAGTTGGCCTTACTCCCGACATCCTCGGCCCTGGCCGCGCTCAGTCAGGCGCAAGGAGAATCGACGTTTGCCAGCGTAAGGCTTGGCTGATAGACGTGCTGCCCTGGCCTAGCGATGCTGGGCCAGGGCAGGTAGCAGCTGACGAGCAATAGCTTCGCGAACGGACGGTAATAGTGTCGCATGACCTGACAGGAGTTCTTCGACCAGACGCCGCAGGGCTGTGACCCGTTCCGGGTTCAGCCCGCATAGCGCCTGCTGGCAGGCTTGCTCGGGCGTAGTACCCGACGGTACGGCGATACCCAGTGCAATCAGGCGGTCCCTGAAGTCGTCCTGGTCGATTAGGTCTGCATGCATCATGACGAATCCTCCGTTAAGTCCCGTACCGATTCTTGGCAGCGGTCAATGGCAAGGCAAGTGCACAAGACGGTACTGGATACGCGCAGGTCGCTTTCCGGCAAGCAGAGCGCCTGATGGTTATTTGTCTGTAATAAAACGAAAGTCTAATGGCGTCAGGGAGGGGCAATATGTCACAGGGTAGTTTTGGGAAGGTGCTGCTAAAGTAGCGCTTCTTGTCGGGTTGAGCGGCTTAGCTCCTCGAATTTCCGGGAAAAGCGCCCTTACGCTTGGTCTGGACGAAACACACTGAGGCCCAACAGGGCATTTTAACCCCGCGTGCTTGCTAAGGCACTGCGGGGTTTTTTTTCGACATTTTTTCGCTTTTCCGTCTTTCGTCTGCAACTGGAGCGTTCTGCTCCAGGCGTCTGCCCGGCTTTTGGCTGGCGCTAGAGGCATGGGGTGGCCAGCCGTTACTGCCTGTTGAACGCGCATTGACGCTTCTGGTAATCCCCCTGTCGTTTTTACGCGATAGCGCAGAAAACCTGAGGGATATGCTCCTTTCAAAGCGTCGGCACATGATCCGGCGTCGCGAAACCTGGGAGCTGCCCTGATGAATGCCACTGAACTGCACGCCGACAGCATCGTTATCGACGGGCTGATCATCGCCAAATGGAACCGTGAGCTCTTTGAGGACATGCGCAAGGGAGGGCTGACGGCAGCCAACTGCACCGTGTCGGTCTGGGAAGGCTTCAAGGCGACCGTGGACAACATCGCGGCGCAAAAGAAGCTGATGCGCGAAAACAGTGACCTGGTCATGCCGGTCTACACCACCGCTGACATCCGTAAGGCCAAGTCTCAAGGCAAGACCGGCATCATCTTCGGCTTTCAGAATGCCCATGCCTTTGAGGATCAGCTCGGCTACGTAGAGATCTTCAAGCAGCTGGGCGTAGGCATCGTGCAGATGTGCTACAACACCCAGAACTTGGTAGGCACAGGTTGCTATGAGCGCGACGGCGGTCTGTCCGGTTTTGGCCGCGAGGTCGTTGCCGAAATGAACCGCGTCGGCATCATGTGCGACCTGTCCCATGTCGGCAGCAAGACCTCTGAAGAAGTCATTCTCGAATCCCAAAAGCCGGTCTGTTATTCCCACTGCCTACCGTCCGGCCTGAAGGAGCATCCACGCAACAAGTCCGACGAAGAGCTTAAGTTCATCGCCGATCATGGTGGTTTCGTGGGCGTTACGATGTTTGCGCCGTTCCTGGCCAAGGGCATCGAATCCACTATCGATGATTATGCCGAAGCCATTGAGTACGTGATGAATATCGTTGGCGAAGACGCCATCGGCATTGGTACCGACTTTACCCAAGGCCACGGCCAGGACTTCTTCGAATACCTCACCCATGACAAGGGTTACGCCCGTCGATTAACCAACTTCGGCAAGATCGTAAATCCCCTGGGCATCCGCACCGTAGGCGAATTTCCCAACCTGACCGAGACGCTGCTCAAGCGAGGCATGTCCGAGCGCACTGTGCGCAAGGTCATGGGCGAGAACTGGGTAAGGGTACTCAGCGAGGTGTGGGGCGAGTAAGTCATTTCATTTCTTGAAGATCCGCGGCTGGATCCTGCCATGACCTGATTCAGCCTGCACTGATCTTCGACGATCACCGGTAGGGTGGATCAACCGTACCGCGGCGTAGCCCACCCTACACAAGCACATTCGTTTGGAGTTTCACCATGGCCACACATGCTCCCGAAATGCCAATCCAGGTCGACGACGAAACCGGCGTCTGGACCACCGATGCACTGCCCATGCTGTATGTACCGCGTCACTTCTTCGTCAATAACCACATGGGGATCGAAGAGGTGCTCGGTGCAGAGAAGTATGCCGAGATTCTTTACAAGGCTGGCTACAAGTCCGCCTGGCACTGGTGCGAGAAAGAGGCCGAGTGCCATGGACTGGTTGGCGTCGAGGTGTATGAGCACTACATGAAGCGCCTCTCCCAGCGCGGCTGGGGACTCTTCGATATCGAGCAGATCGACGTGGATGCCGGTACGGCCCAGGTTCGGCTGCGGCACTCCGCCTTCGTTTACGTGTACGGCAAGGTTAATCGCAAGGTGGATTACATGTTTACCGGCTGGTTTGCCGGGGCCATGGACCAGATCCTTGCCGCCAGAGGCAGCGCGGTCCGTACCGTGGCCGAGCAGGTGTACAGCGGGGCGGAAGAGGGCCATGACGACGGCCTTTTCGTGGTGAAGCCGCTGTAACGGCGCAATGAACGATAACAAGACCGACCGTGCGTAATTCGCTGAGATGAGGTGCCGTGATGGCCTTTGAAGCAATGTTCCAACCAATCCAGATCGGCAAGCTGACGATTCGCAACCGCGTACTCAGCACGGCGCACGCCGAGGTGTATGCCACTGATGGCGGCATGACGACCGAACGGTACGTCAAATATTACGAAGAAAAAGCCAAGGGCGGCATTGGCCTTGCCATTTGCGGCGGTTCCTCAGTCGTGGCGATCGATAGTCCACAGCACTGGTGGAGTTCGGTAAACCTTGCTACCGACCGCATCATTCCGCATTTTCAGAACCTGGCGGATGCCATGCACAAGCACGGCGCCAAGATCATGATCCAGATTACCCACATGGGTCGCCGTTCCCGTTGGGACGGTGGTCACTGGCCAACCCTGATGTCGCCGTCCGGTATCCGCGAGCCTGTGCATCGCGCTACCTGTAAGACCATCGAGCCGGAGGAAATCTGGCGGATAATTGGTAATTTTGCCCAGGCCGCGCGCCGGGCGAAGGCGGGTGGCTTGGATGGTGTAGAGCTGTCTGCTGTGCACCAGCACATGATCGATCAGTTCTGGTCGCCCCGTGTGAACAAGCGTACCGATGAATGGGGCGGCAGCTTCGAGAACCGTATGCGCTTTGGCCTGGAAGTGCTCAAGGCTGTACGGGCCGAGGTCGGCGATGATTTCTGTGTCGGCATGCGGATCTGTGGTGATGAATTCCACCCGGACGGCCTGACCCATGACGATATGAAACAGATCGCCAAGTATTACAACGACACCGGCATGGTGGATTTCTTTGGCGTGATCGGCTCTGGCTGCGACACCCACAATACCTTGGCCAACGTGATTCCCAACATGACCTACCCGCCGGAGCCGTTCCTGCATCTGGCGGCCGGTATCAAGGATGTGGTCAGCGTGCCCGTACTGCATGCGCAGAACATCAAGGATCCGAACCAGGCGACACGCATCCTTGAGGGCGGTTACGTGGACATGGTCGGTATGACCCGTGCCCACATCGCCGATCCGCATCTGATCGCCAAGATCAAGATGGGACAGGTGGACCAGATTCGCCAGTGTGTTGGCGCCAACTACTGCATCGACCGTCAATACCAGGGGTTGGACGTGCTGTGCATTCAGAACGCCGCAACCAGTCGTGAATATATGGGGGTTCCGCACATCATCGAGAAATCCACCGGGCCCAAGCGCAAGGTAGTCGTTGTCGGCGGCGGCCCGGCGGGAATGGAAGCGGCCCGCGTCTCGGCTGAGCGGGGGCATGACGTGACCCTGTTCGAAAAGCAGGAGCAGCTGGGTGGGCAGATTACTCTCGCGGCTCGTGCACCTCAGCGCGACCAGATCGCGGGTATCACGCGGTGGTATCAACTGGAGCTGGCTCGCCTGAATATTGACCTGCGGCTGGGGACGGCGGCTGATCCTGACACGATCATGGATCTACGTCCGGACATCGTTGTGCTGGCCAATGGCGGTCATCCATTCATGGAACAGAACGAGCATTGGGGCGCGGCCGAAGGCCTGGTCGTCAGCAGCTGGGACATTCTTTCCGGCAAGGTCGAGCCAGGTAAGAACGTGTTGGTCTACGACACCATTTGCGAATTTTCCGGGATGTCGGCGGCTGATTATCTGGCCGATAAAGGCGCACAGGTGGAAATCGTCACCGATGACATCAAACCGGGCGTAGCCATTGGCGGGACCACGTTCCCGACCTACTACCGCAGCCTCTACCCGAAGGAGGTGATCATGACCGGCGATCTCATGCTGGAAAAGGTATATCCCGAGGGCGACAAGAAGATTGCCGTACTGGAAAACGAATACACCGGCGCTAAGGAGGAGCGGGTGGTCGATCAGATCGTCATCGAGAACGGCGTGCGACCGGACGAGACCTTGTACTACGCGCTGAAGGACGGTTCGCGTAACAAGGGCCAGATCGATATCGAGGCCTTGTTCGCTATCGAGCCACAACCCGCCTTGAATGAGCAGGGTAGCGGTTATCTCCTGTATCGCATCGGGGACTGCGTGGCGCAGCGCAACACCCACGCCGCAATCTACGACGCATTGCGGCTGTGCAAGGACTTTTAAGTACGCGCCTTTGCGAACCGCAGGGTGGGTTAGCTGCAGAGCAGTCTGACCCACCACGAGGGCTACCCGCGGTTTAGGTACCGCCTGACATGTTGAGGATGGGTAATGCCTCTGGCTCACCTATCCTACGAGGCTCCGGTATGTTAGATATCCTTATTCCCGTTCTGCTCTTTACGGCCCTGGCACTGGCTGCGATCGGTGCTTTTCGACGCGTCCGGCTCTGGCGGCAGGGCCGGCCCGCCCATGTCGACCTGATTCGGGGTCTGCTGGCTATGCCGCGGCGCTATCTTGTGGACTTGCACCATGTGGTCGAGCGGGATCGCTATATGTCGCGAACCCATGTGGCCACCGCAGGCGGCTTCGTTCTGGCCGCCGTGCTGGCTGTACTGGTTCATGGATTTGGCCTGCATAACCGTGTTCTGGGTTGGGCGCTATTGGCGGCCACCGCTTGCATGTTCACGGGGGCCTTGTTCGTGGCCAAGCGTCGCCGCAACCCACCGGCACGCCTGTCCAAAGGGCCATGGATGCGCTTGCCCAAAAGCCTACTGATGTTTTCCGCGAGCTTTTTCATTGCTACGCTGCCCGTAGCGGGCGTACTCCCGGAAAATTTTGGCGGCTGGATACTGGCGGCCGTGCTGGCCGTAGGCGTGGCTTGGGGCGTGTCGGAACTATTCTTCGGCATGACCTGGGGCGGCCCAATGAAGCACGCCTTTGCCGGTGCCTTGCATCTGGCTTTTCACCGCCGTCCCGAGCGCTTTCGTACGCCGTTCAATGCCAGCGCGGCGCGATCCAGTGGCTTGAAGGCCCTGGACCTGAATGACCCTGCTGCACCGCTGGGTGTGGAGAAACCCAAGGACTTTACGTGGAATCAGCTGCTGGGCTTTGACGCCTGTGTGCAGTGCGGGCGCTGCGAGGCCATGTGCCCCGCCTATGCGGCCGGCCAGCCGCTCAACCCGAAAAAGCTGATCCAGGACATGGTTATCGGCATGGCGGGTGGCACCGACGCGCGTTATTTCGGCTCGCCTTATCCCGGGAAGCCAATTGGTGAGCATGGTGGCAATGCCCATTCGCCCATTGTTTCATTTGAAGGCAAGGCGCTGGTAGATGCCGAGACGCTATGGTCCTGCACCACCTGTCGGGCCTGTGTGGAAGAGTGCCCGATGATGATCGAGCACGTCGATGCCATCGTTGATATGCGTCGCCATCTGACCCTGGAGAAAGGGGCAACCCCCAACAAGGGCGCTGAGGTGCTCGATAATCTGATTGCCACGGATAACCCCAACGGCTTCAACCCGGTCAACCGGATGAACTGGGCTGCGGACCTTGATTTGCCGTTGATCGCCAACCAACAGCGCGTCGATGTGTTGTTCTGGGTGGGTGATGGTGCGTTCGACATGCGCAACCAGCGGACTCTCAGAGCTTTCGTCAAGATTCTCAAGGCTGCCAAGGTTGATTTCGCCGTGCTGGGGCTGGAGGAGCGCGACAGCGGTGACGTGGCGCGACGCCTGGGGGACGAGGCGACCTTTCAGCAATTGGCCAGGCGCAATATCGCCACGCTGTCGCGGTACCGCTTCAACCGGATCGTGACATGCGACCCGCATAGCTTTCACGTGCTGAGAAACGAATACGGCGCGCTGGGCGGGGCTTATACGGTGCTGCATCACAGCACCTTTCTGGCAGAGCTGCTGGACGCTCAGGCGCTTCATCTCGGGCAGCACAAGGGGGGCAGCGTGACCTACCACGACCCCTGCTATCTGGGTCGATACAACGGTGAGTACGAGGCGCCTCGCAAGGTACTCAAGGCCATCGGGATTGAGGTCAAGGAAATGGAGCGCTCCGGCTTCCGGGCTCGCTGCTGTGGCGGTGGAGGAGGCGCGCCGATTACCGATATTCCCGGCACGCAGCGGATTCCCGACATGCGCATGGCCGATATCAAGACGACTGGAGCAGAGGTTGTCGCTGTGGGATGCCCTCAATGTACCGCCATGCTGGAGGGGGTAGTCGCGCCCCGTCCAGAGGTAAAGGACATTGCCGAGCTGGTCGCCGAAGTTGTAATCGAGGCACCCGCCGTGCCGGTAAAGCAACCAATCACGCCCCGGCGTGAAGCGGTGGAGATCTCCTGATGAACGCATCCTGTATTACCCGATTGGCCATGAGCGCCGCGATATCCACTCAGGCACGGACGTTTTTCAAAGGAGCAGGGCATGACTGACATCCTCCGCCGTGATCCGCATGCCGAATGGATCGCCCGTAACCGGCTTCATCCCCTGCACACCTTGATGCAGGCGAGTACGTGTGATGAGCAGCCTCGCTGGATGGGCCCTAACGGCATCATTCGTAAGAATCCCCACGCAGCTCTGGGCTTCAAGGGGCCTAGCGGCTTGCGCCGTATCGATCGCAGTGGCGCTCAGCAGGGCAACGGGGTTCGTCGGTTGGGTGAGGCCCAGGAGGTGCTACTGCCGTTGCATCGGGTCGAAGAGCCCGCCTTCATTATTGCCGTAGTGCCCGATCTGGTAGGGGGACGGCTTTCCAGCCACGACCGCGATCTGCTCGGCCTGGCGCGACAGCTGGCAGGCTCAACAGGGGCAGTGTTGGCCATTGCCTTTGGCGAGCACAAGGAGTCTGGCTTCGATAAGGCAGGTGTTGACCGGCTATTGCAATTGAGCGGTCATGAATACACGGGATACTCGCCTGAACAGCGCGTGCTGGCGCTGCGTGCAGTAGAGAGCCAGTTCTTGCCACGTCACTGGTTGTTGCCGGACAGCCGTACCGGTGGTGGCGAGTTGGGTCGTCGTTTCGCTGCTACGCTACATGAGCGGCCTGCCACACGCGTCTGGCAGATAAAGGATGGCCTATGTACCGGCCGTGCCGGCGCAGGCAGCGAAGATCTGACGCGTCCTGTCCCCAGGGTAGTGTTGGCCTGCGCCGAGTGTGCGGAGCCGGTCAGTGAAACACGATATGAGGCACGTACGGTCACGCTGGCTGACGGCAATCAGTTGCGAGCGCTTGTGCGTATCGAGGACATGGGGGCCGTGGCCGTCGATCCAGCGCTTGTTCCCATGGCCGAAGCGGAATTCATCTTGTCCGGTGGCAATGGCGTTCAGGACTGGGATCTCTTTCATCGGGCAGCCCGGGCGCTTGGGGCAACAGAAGGGGCTTCGCGGGTGGCGGTAGACGACGGGCATATGCCACGTCACCGGCAGGTAGGCGCTACGGGGACCTGGGTAACGGCACGGGTCTACCTGGCCGTCGGGATTTCCGGCGCGGTACAGCACTTACAGGGCATAGGTGCCTGCGACAAGGTCATCGCCATCAACCTCAATCCGGGGTGCGACATGATCAAGCGGGCAGACCTGTCGGTCATTGCAGATTCGAACGCCGTGCTGGAAGCCTTGATCGATCTGGTCGAGGCCTACCGCCGCGGTGAGCAGAGGGAAGCGGCCTGAAGCGGTCGTCCGCAGGACTACCGCTTCAGCAACGCAACGTGAGTCTTGAAGGAGGTAAACGGTATGTCCGACGGCCAATTGAACGTGATTACGCTGGTATCGGTGGGGTCGCATCCCATGTCGGCCCGTGCCCGCCGCGCAGAGCAGGATGCCCGAGCGGTCGAACTGGGGCTGCATCTGGCCGGTGATCGACTCACGGTACTGCATGCCGGTAATCCCTACGAGGAGTCGCTGCGCGCCTACCTGGGTATGGGATTGCCTGCCCTGCATGTCCTAGAGCAGCCCAAGGGCGCCGATGCTCTACCGGTGCTGGTGGAATACCTTCGGGAGGCTCAGGTCCAGGTTGTATTGACCGGCACTCAAGCCGAGACCGGGGAAGGGTCGGGCATGCTGCCCTATCTTCTGGCCGAATCGCTGGGTTGGCCTCTAGTAGTTGGGCTGGCAGACGTTGAATCGGTAGACGCCGGACATGCCCAGGTACTGCAAGCTCTGCCGCGCGGACAAAGGCGACGGCTAAAGGTACGCCTGCCTTTTGTCGCCAGTGTGGACAACGCAGCGCCAGCCGCCCGTCAAAGCGCCTTTGGGCCCGCAAGACGTGGAGAGATCAAGGTTGAAGACGTGGATATCGTCGATGACCTCCTGTGGCAAGAGGCCGTCTTGCAGCCGGCTCGTCCACGGCCGAAGCGGCTGAAAGTCATCAAGGCCAAGACGGCTGCCGATCGTTTTCGCGCCGCCACGGCCAAGGCAACAGGAGATGGCGGTCAGATCCTGAGAGATGTCACCCCACAGGCGGGCGCAGAAGCCATTTTCAAGGTCTTGCGTGAGGAAGGCGTCGTTCGGTAGGACGACTTTCATATGTCATGTCGGCTTCCGGCTTGCTGGAGGCTTTTGAGTGCCTGTCTTTTTATCCCTTCAAGCCCACAAAATGTGTGCACGAGCCTGTGGATAATCTGTTGGATAATTATTCGACCCTAGTAACCATGCGGCTTTAGCTGAGGTGGTCACTTTTTGATCAAAATGGCAGGGGCGGCTTTTCCTGTAATCACAACAACTTGTGGATAAGTTTGTGAGTAATATGTTTGGAAGACGCTGTAAGCCTTGATTTTAAAGGGATAGAGGCAACCACTGTATTGTTGATCAGTGTTGACAAAGCTAATGGGGTCTCTATTTCAGCCTCGTGTGAGGAGCGTGCACTTCACTGAGTTATCCACCCGATATAAAGCTAAAAATGTCCTGAAAAGGTGAATGAACCATGGGAAGAGCTGTGGATAAGCTGTTGCTGAGGGTTGGTTAACTCATCTGTCAATGACTTGGATGACAAAACTCTGTCATCCACAAAGGCCATTATTAAGCTATTACAGGCCAATTATGAGATGGTTTAGCCTTTTATTCAGGCAGAGCCATCCAAAGGACTTGCTCGTTCAAGCCATGTCAGCCGCTTTCCCACAATTACTGTGCGTCTGGCTGTGGACAGCATGTTCGTTAATGCTGCCAAGCCTTATGCCATGCGGCGTCCAGACAGTTGCTCATTTATTGATCAATCAACTCAAGATCGATTTTTCTACTCACTATTACTGTGGTTTCGCTTGTGGATACAGTGTTCATGATTGCCTGGAGGTCACGACATACAAGGCCTTCAGAGGATTGATCGTTTTTTGAGCAGTTTTGTTGGTCAGCGAAGCTTGATGGTAATAGCCTCAATAGAGTCGTTGAGCTCGAAGCGTGTTTCCTCAAACGTGGCCTTACGCATCTTCAGTGGAGGGTTCTGGCTGTAGCCATACTGCTCAGTTGGCATCCCGATAAAGTTCGTATCGAGCTTCTGATTGCCGTTGGCATCTCGAATGACCGATACCGCATAAGTGCCGGGCTTCAGGTTCTTGAAGGTATGCTGCACCGTGGTCCCTGTAACTGGGATATGGGCGGATGCCTCCAACGGTTTGTCGTTATCCCACGCGTCGGCCGAAGCGAATACGGCTACCAGCAATTCACCTTTGGCCTCCTCGATATCGGTAAAGGTCACGTTGAGATCAGCAGCATGGGCATGGCCCAGTGTCCAGATAAGGCCGAAAACGCAGAGGGGCAAGCGCTTCATGCAAGCTCCGTTGTAGGGTGAGAAACAAGGGTGTAAGTGATAGCGTCGAGGCGTTCGAAAAGATAGTCGGGCCCGGCTCTGCGTAACGCCTCTGGGCTGGCATACCCCCAGCTGACCGCACCGCAGGCAATACCTGCCTTGCGTGCCGCCTGAATATCCCGCAATTCATCGCCAATGCAGATTGTGGCATCGGGCGAGACATTACAACGGGCGACTACCTGTTTAAGGCGTGAGCTTTTACCGAGCAGGGGCGCGTTACACTCGACACGGTCCAGATAGCGAGCCGACGGACCAAGAATGCACTCGACATTTTCAAGTGAATTGGACGTGACCAGCGCCAACTGTATTCCGGCCTGATGCAGGGTCTCCAGCATGGCGGGTACGCCCTCGAAAGGCCGCACGGTATGGCCGCCGTGCGCCATCAGGCGTTGAAAGTGGTGCGCGACACGTGGGATTTTCCACAGTGGAATATCAAAGTAACGCAGCAGCTGGCGGGTATCGTAGCTGCGGATGCGATCAAAGTCGGCTGGGTCGTACCGGTTGAAGCGATGTGCCTGAGCCAGTGTGTCGAGCGACTCGAGAAAGAATGGAAAGCTGTCGGCCAGGGTGCCATCAAAGTCGAAAATGACGAGTTGGTAGCGCATGGGCAGGGCGGCTGGCCGTGATAGGAAGAGAAGAGAGAGTAGCCGGGGCGGACGCCTGCGACAAATACAACCGGTGCCAAGTGTGATGGCACCGGTTGTATCAGGGTTACAGCGAGAAGCGACGCACCAGACCGTTGAGGTCTACCGCCAGGCGAGAAAGCTCCTGGGTGGCAACGCTGGTCTGCTGTGCACCGGCTGCCGTTTGTACCGACAAGTCACGGATGCTGACCAGGCTGCGGTCCACTTCACGGGCGACCTGAGCCTGCTGCTCGGAGGCGCTGGCAATCAGCAGGTTACGGTCGTTGATGTCGGCCACATTCGACGTGATGGTCGACAGGGCTTCGCCGGCCGCGTTGGCTTTTTCCAGCGTGCTACGTGCACGCTCGGCGCTGCTCTGAAGCGCTTGTACGGTATGGCCGGTCCCCTGTTGGATGCTACCGATCATGGATTCGATTTCACGGGTCGATTCCCCGGTACGGTGTGCCAAGGCTCGGACTTCATCGGCCACGACGGCAAAGCCACGGCCGGCATCACCTGCACGGGCGGCTTCAATAGCGGCGTTGAGCGCCAGCAGGTTGGTCTGCTCAGCCACGGCGCGGATCACATCCAGGACCTTGCTGATATTAAGGGCCTGCTCGGCAAGTTCCTCGGCACTTTGAGAAGCTCCCAGGACATCGGTGGTCAGGGCCTGGATAGAATTGATAGCCTCGGTCAGTTGAGTACGGCCTTGTGCAGCAGACTGGCTGGCAGCTCGGGAGGCTTCTGACGTCGAAACGGCATTGCCAGCAACATCTTCTACCGCAGCGGTCATCTCGTTCACAGCGGTAGCCGCCTGCTCGATCTCATCGTTCTGGCGCTGCAAGCCGCGAGTGCTTTCGCTCATGACCGCATTCATTTCTTCCGAGGCACTGGAAAGCTGATGGGCAGAATCATTGATTTGACCAATCGTGGAGCGCAAATTGCCCTGCATGGTAGAAAGGGCGCCAAGCAGTTCAGCCGCTTCATCCTGACCTCTTACCGTAATGGCTTGGCTCAAGTCGCCCCCAGCGATGTGCTTGGCAACCTGGACGGCCTGGCGAATAGGCGCAACGATGCTGCTAATCATGATCCAGGCCAACACACCTGTAATGACAAGCGCTGACAGAATCACGAGAGCTGATACCCACTGTACATGCCCATACAGAGTGCTAGCCACAGTGCCGGATTTATCTGCTTCGTCGAGATTATATTGCTGCGCTTTTAATAGGCTTCCGGCGAGGTTACGACCCGTCGTTATCATGTTATCCGCCACAAATTGACGCGCCTGCTCAATTTGCTGTTGTGCAACCAGCCTTTGAATAGTGGCAACACCCGTCATGTAGTCCCTGTAGTGAACCTGGACCTCATTGAACAACTGCCGGTCTTCTTCAAGGAAAATGGTTTTTTCATAGGCGGCTAACTGAGCTTGCACATCGGTAGCCAGTTTTTCGATCAGAACGTTTGATGTTTTTAAGATTGCCGGATCGTCATCGGTAACGAGCCGCAGGGCTTCAAGGCGAATGGTGCCGATATTGATGGCTATCTTATCGACACTCGCCAAGCCGGGTAGCCAACTCTGCTCGATTTCGCTCCCCGCTTCGCGAATCTTGGATAGCTGGGTCAAATTGAACGTACCCAATGCCAGCAGGAGCGCAGCGATGACACCAAAGCAGAGCAACGTCCGATGGGCGATTTTTAGATTTCTCATAACAAGCTCTCCTGACAGGCACAAACTAGCTATGCACCCAGGCAGTGGGATAAAGGGTTATGACGAAATATCGGAGCGTTCTGTTATTTCTGGAGGTTTAGATGATCGATGGTCGACATTAAGTTGCAACAAAAGATGAATCGGTTCACCTGCTCTTGGCCGAGCCTTCAAAACCGATAAGACGTGAACGACTGAGGCCCATAATTTTCCTGACAGCAACTTTCATATAACGATATGGGCGTTTTACAGATGACTTCAGAATATTTAGTCAGACAGTCAAACTGTCTATTGCGTTGCGAGTTCCGGCGGCGGCGTTCTATGGTCGTGCAGAGCCCCCTATCAGGCACAGTGGTTGCGTACACAAAAAGCTATTAACGCAGCAGTTATCAAACATAGCGTCTTTCCCAGCCCAATTTCGAACGCAGTGCTTTGGCCATTTACAACAAGCCAGACGGGCAAGAGCACTATCTCGCTTTGCTGAATATGTTTGAAGAAGGTGCCGGAGGTACCCGGCACCTTGTAGGGTTACAGCGAGAAGCGACGCACCAGACCGTTGAGGTCTACCGCCAGGCGAGAAAGCTCCTGGGTGGCGACGCTGGTCTGCTGTGCCCCGGCTGCCGTTTGTACCGACAAGTCACGGATGCTGACCAGGCTGCGATCCACTTCACGGGCGACCTGAGCCTGCTGCTCGGAGGCGCTGGCAATCAGCAGGTTACGGTCGTTGATGTCGGCCACATTCGACGTGATGGTCGCCAATGCTTCGCCAGCCGCGTTGGCTTTTTCTAACGTGCTACGGGCACGCTCGGCACTGCTCTGAAGCGCTTGCACCGTGTGGCCGGTCCCCTGCTGGATGCTACCGATCATGGATTCGATTTCACGGGTCGATTCTCCGGTACGGTGTGCTAGGGCGCGAACCTCATCGGCCACGACGGCAAAGCCACGGCCAGCATCACCTGCACGGGCGGCTTCAATAGCGGCGTTGAGCGCCAGCAGGTTGGTTTGTTCAGCCACGGCGCGGATCACATCCAGAACCTTGCTGATATTAAGGGCCTGCTCGGCAAGCTCCTCGGCACTCTGGGAGGCACCCAGGACATCGTTGGTCAGGGCCTCAATGGAGGCAATGGCATCGCTTAGTTGTGCACGGCCCTGTTGAGCCGAATGACTGGACGCCTGTGATGCTTCAGAGGTGCTGACCGCGTTGCTGGCAACGCCTTCTACGGCAGACGTCATTTCGTTCACAGCGGTAGCCGCCTGCTCGATCTCATCATTCTGGCGTTGCAGACCACGCGTGGATTCCTCCATGACTGCACTCATCTCATCGGCAGAGGACGATAGCTGAGTAGCCGAGTCGCTGATCTGGCCGATGGTCTGGCGAAGACTGACTTGCATGCTCCCCAGTGCTTGCAATAATTCGGCAGCTTCGTCCTTGCCTTCGGCTTTTACATCCTGACTAAGATCGCCACCCGCGATCTGCTTGGCAACAGTAACTGCCTGACCAATCGGCTTGACGATACTGGCAGTTAGCAACAGTGCCAGAACAATCGTGACGATTACTCCCAGTACGATAATAACAACAACGATCATTTGGGCCTGCTGATAGCTTTCAGCTGCAGCCTGACCGGCTATGGTAGCCGATTCTTGATTGATCTTTTGCAGCAGTAAATTCTGGTCGTTAACGATGATGCCACGGGGTGCCAGTTCAGTATTGATCAACTTGTTGGCTGAGGGTACGTCTTCCTTGGCTACGAACATCTGAACAGTTGCCAGGATATTCATGTACTCCTGAAACGTCGTTTTAAGCGTATTGACTGCCTTGCGCTCCTGGTCACTGGACAGGAGGGTTTCGTACTTCTGGAATGAATCCTTGATCTTCTCGCTCAGCGTGGCGATGGTCTGGTTACTCTTGGCTTGAACGGCTTTATCCGGGTTCGCTACCAGACGCAATACTTCGACCCGAAGGCGAGTGATGTTCAACGCAATCTCATCAGCCGTTGCAAGGCTCGGCATGGAATTGTTTTCGATGACTTGTCCCGCGTGGCGGATCTCAGCCATTTGTATCAGGTTGGAAATGCCAAGGATGATCAGTAGCACGGCTACTGCTCCAAAGCTCAAGAGGGTCCGGTAAGAGATCTTCAAATGTCTGAACATGATCGGTCCTGTTAGAAAAATAAGGGCAGGCGATCCTTCGCTCTGTAAGGGATGCCTGCATATCGGACGCGATCGGGAATGCTTAAGGGTAGCCATCAGCAAAAGGCTAAACGCTTGCAGCCTGACAGGAAAAGACCAGGGCCGCCGAAGATAGCTGAGACAGAATCAGTGCTCGCCCAGGACGTGTTGTACCAGGGCCTTGTGAGCGGCTTCGTCCTTTCGGTCGGACAGCAGCTGTACAACCGCAACCCGCGCATCTGCCTCGGCAATAAAGGCGGTGCTGCGCATGGGCGTGCCGTTCATGACTGACGTGGTTTCCAGTTGCTGAAGGGTCAGGCCGTCGCGCTTTAGGGTCTTTTCCTTGAGCACTTTGAATTTGCTGCCGCTCAGTTTCTGCCGTGCATAGAATGCGGCTTTGGCCTTGGCAAGCACGACTCGGTTGCTGGCGGTTTTATCTTCTGGTACCGGCATTTCAGAGGTAACGATCAACTGTTGGCTGGCCCTGTTGATATACAGTTTGCCGCGTGCTGACGGATCTTCGGCAGTTGTGCCGGGCGGCAGGGGACTGACATCGAACCCCTCGGGTAATGCCAGCACTAGCTGATGGTTCAGCAGGGAGATGGAGCGGCTATTGGCTGTCTGGGTGGTTTCGGCCTTGCTGGCAGCCTGGACCGGTAGAGTGACAAGGCCGAATACAAGGGCAGCCGAAGCCAGGGCCATTTTCAGGCTGTTGTTGTTCATGTCAGATCCTTGAATGGATTGCGTTGAGTCCTTTGGGTGCCGAAAGGCTTGGCAGCCAGGGCCCAACGACTGGCCGGATTATTTCATAGCGACAAGTCTGCATTGCGCTGCGCTTTCCTGAAGCGTGCAGTGCTTGGCAGTTGAAAATGCAACGGTTTTTGACTGAACAAAAGAAACCCCGCCGAAGCGGGGTTCTTAAAACAAAGTAGTCAATCAGCCATCGGCACCCACTTGACGCAGATGGGGTACAGGCTGTTCCTCGCCCAGGTTGGCCAGTAGGCGTTCGCTGTACCAGTCAATGAAATTAATGACGCCAAATTCATAGGTCTGTGAATACGGGCCGGGCTGGTAGGCCTTGGAGTTGATGCCGCGCTGATTTTCCTCGGCAAGCATTCGGTCCTGCTGGTTAGTGGCATCCCAAACCTTGCGCAGATTTTCTACCTCATAATCGACGCCCTCTACTGCATCCTTGTGCACCAGCCACTTGGTGGTAACCACGGTCTGTTGGGCGCTGATTGGCCAGACAGTGAACACAATCAGGTGATCCCCCATGGCGTGGTTCCAGGAGTGTGGTAGATGCAGGATGCGCATGGAGCCCAACTCCGGGTTCTTGATACGTCCCATCAGCTTCTTGCAGCCGGGCTTGCCATCCAGCGTCATGGAAGCCGTGCCCTTGAGTAGCGGCATGCGCACAATGCGGTTACGCAGGCCAAAGCTGGCGTGGGCATACGGGATCTGCTCGGCCTCCCAGGCGGCGGCGCTTTCGGCAACGTGATCCTTGAAGGCCTGGTTGGCGCGTGGATCGGTTACATCGTCCCATTCCAGGAGTGTCTTGAGCAGCTCTGGGTGCGAGCCGTTGCAGTGGTAGCACTCGCGGTTGTTTTCAAGCACCAGCTTCCAGTTGGCGGCTTCCATCAGGTCCGTACGGGCTACGACCTTGGTGTTTTCCATGTCGTACGGCTCCATGTAATGGTCGAGCGTACGCAGGAAGTCATCGATAGCGGGAGGCTCTTCGGCCAGGCAGATAAAGATGTATCCGCCCGCCGTTTTCACATGCACCGGCTTCAGGTTGAAGTCCGCCATGTTGAAGTCAGCGCCCATTTCGGTACCGGCAAACAGCAGGCGGCCGTCCAGCTCGTAGGTCCATTGATGATAGGGGCAGACCAGTTTGGCCACCTTGCCTTTCTCGCTGACGCACAGGCGAGAACCGCGGTGCCGACACACGTTATGAAAAGCGTGTACCTTGCCTTCAGCACCACGCACCACCATGACGGGGTTATCGCCAATCTGCAGCGTGAGAAAATTGCCTTTGGCAGGGATTTCACTCGTCATTCCGGCAATCAGCCACTCCTTGCCAAAGATCTCCTGCATGTCGATCTGGAACAGACGCTCATCGTTATAGAACGGCTGTGGCATCGAGTAAGTTCGCTCACGGGTACGCAGCATCTCTGCGGTGGCCTTGCGGGCCGATTCCAGCGGATCGCCCAGACTCAAAGGGTAGGTGACGTCCATCGGTATCCTCATGCGGCGGCACACAGGTGCGCCGGTGAAAAAGTGGCTGATAGGGTTGTGATGCAAGGCGTTTGGACAGCTTGTTCAAGACTGCCCGTGTGGTTGGTGAAATCAGTGTGGGGCTGCGTCTGGATGGGGCCTTATCCACGCGCGACATGGTCGAATCATTTCCCGACGCGGCAAGTCCCGTGGACGCTGGGCTGGTCGCTCTAAGCATGCCGATGTCGTTGGCAGGTAAATGCCGACGAAAGGGCCTCTCCACAATCGCCCCATCACCGCCTGAAGATGCGGCGGGTCTCAACGCGTGAGGGCACGTGCATGAACAGCTTTCTGAATCCGGTTACTACGCAGACCTGGGTCAATGGTCGCCATGCGGTACGTTGCGTCAAGGCGATTCAGGAAACCTGGGATGTACGAACCTTCTGCTTCATGGCGGACGTACCCCTGATGTACTTTTTCAAACCCGGTCAGTTCGTGACGCTGGAGCTTGAGATCGAGGGGCAGCAGGTGATGCGTTCATACACAATCTCCAGCTCGCCCTCCGTGCCCTACAGCTTCTCGATCACGGTCAAGCGTGTCCCGGGTGGCAAGGTATCGAACTGGCTGCATGACAACCTGCGTGAAGGGCAGGAGCTTGCGGTGCATGGGCCGGTGGGGCTGTTCAACGCCATTGACTACCCGTCCGACAAGGTCCTGCTGCTCTCCGGTGGCGTAGGTATCACACCGGTGATGTCCATGGCCCGCTGGTTTTTCGACACGAACGCTAACGTGGACATGGTGTTTGTACACAGTGCCCGCACGCCAAAGGACATCATCTATCACCGCGAGCTGGAGCACATGGCCTCGCGGGTCTCTAATTTCTCGCTGCATCTTGTGTGCGAGCGGAGTGATCTTGGTGAGGCCTGGGCGGGATATCGCGGTTTCTTTGATCGGCGCATGCTGGAATTGATGGCGCCGGATTTTCGTGATCGCGAGGTGTTCTGCTGTGGCCCGACACCTTATATGAATGCTGTGAAGACCATGCTGCGCGAGCTGGGCTACGACATGGCCCGTTATCACGAGGAGTCCTTTGGCGCGACGCCTGCGGATATCAAGGAAGATGTTCTCGAACAGGCCGGTCTTGCGGCCGACACACCGCCGGTTCCGCTGGCGGATCAGTGCGAGGTGTTATTTGCGGGCAGCGGCATGAGTGTACGTGTTGGACCAGGTGAGACTGTGCACGGAGCGGCTGCCAAGCTGGGCCTGCATATTCCAAAGGCATGTGGCATGGGCATCTGCGGCACCTGCAAGGTGCTCAAGACCCGTGGTTCGGTTGTCATGGAGCACAACGGCGGCATTACCGAAGAGGACGAGGCCGAAGGTTACATCCTGTCCTGCTGCAGCGTTCCGCAAGGGGACGTTGAAATCGATTTCTAAATACTTTACAGCGGACATGCCTGTTTGGGCGTGTCCGTCACCGTTTCCTTTTCCCGTCTGATATTACCGCAGCGGCACAATGCCCCTATTTTTCATAGGGGTTATTCCTGCTCTAATACCGCCAGGCACTGAGACAGCTGCTAAGGTAAGGTAGAAGATCGCAGCATTGTGTGATCAGATCGCTACAGCATCGCTCCTTTCTGATCGAGGGCGTCAAAATGGATGTCAGAACGCTGCGCAACCTGACGCGGGTGGCGCGTACAGGCTCTCTGTCTGCCGCGTCAGATGAGGCCTGCCTGACCGTGCAGGCCTTGGCGGCGCAATTGAACAAGGCGGAAGACCAGTTCGGGTTCAGGATTTTCAAGCGATCCAACAAGGGATTGCACCTGACCGAGCGTGGTCACGCGCTCATGCCTTATATCGAGAAGGTGGTGGAGTCCGCCCGGCAACTGGACAGCAAAGCTGCCGAGTTGAGCCAAGCCACGCCACGGCTGCTGCGGGCCGCACTGAACAGCACGCTACCGGCCGATATCAACCAGTGCATCGTCAAGCGGATGATGCAGGTCTTCAGCGATTATCACCTGGAGTTCAGCTTTGCCGAGTCCATCGAGAACCTCAGCAAGCTGCGTAACGACAATATCGACCTTGCGGTACTGATCGGACCACCGCAAGCCGATCTGGCCAGCCTTGAGCTGGCTGATATTCATATTGATGTCGTAGGTGCTTACCACGGTGCCGATGCAGATGCGTACAGCGACCTGAGTGACAAGCTGCTTGTTAGGCCGACCAGCGACTGCCCTTATTCCACCAGTTTCGAGCGGTTTCTAGACAGTGGTCAGACGGTGAGCCAATGGGGGCATCGCATGATCTATTCGGGTAGCGAAACCCTAACCGTCTCGCTGATTAAACAACTCGATGGCTTGGGCGTCGTTTCACGGGCGGCGGCTTGCAAGCATGGATTGTCCATCGTACCGGGGTTTGAGGATTCGCTGCCGGTACGCCTGGTCGTCAACAATGTCGACTTGCCTATTCGTGCCCTGGAGCAGCTGACCCGTCCCTTACAGCACTCGCCCCAGCGCAATATACGACAACAGGCCTACCGCCACACTGAGGAGCAGGTTCTTACTGAAATAAGCGCATAACAGCGTCGGTATGGCGGCAACGAATTCGGGCCGCATGAGGCTCACATGCTTTTCCGTCACCACCAGTGGTGTGAGGGTAATGGCCGCAACGATGCAGACGGGCAGAAACTCCAGCGTTCGCGTGAGGAATCCTGGCCAGCGCTCGGTACTGAGCTGCATCGGTAGCACCCGTGGTAGCAGTGTCACCGCGGTCATCAGGACGATTATCAGGATCAGGAACGTTTCTTGAGACATACGCCTATCCAGCAGCCAAAGAACGTGGCGATAAAGACATTCAGGGCGGACTCGAACAGCAGGTTCAGCACACCCATGCAGGCCACCGCCGCCAGAGCAGCCACCAGCTTGCCCTTGGAATCACAAAGCGAGACCAGCACGTACAGCATCATAGCGGTCAAGGCATAGTCGAGCTTGTACTGGATCAGGTGGGCAGTGTAGGTCGAGCTGAGAGCACCCAGCAGCGCGCCCAGCACCCAGGCACTGTGACAGAAGAGGTTGAACGAGATCAGGTAACGGGCATTGACCGCAACGCCTTTCTGCAACTTGCTGCTGTGAAAGGCAAAGGACTCGTCCGTCAGCTCCGCCGCATACACCCACCGTTCCAGACGGCTCAGGCCTATCGTGCGCAGGGCTCTGGACATGTACATCGACATCAGCATGTGACGGGCGTTGATCAGAAAGGTGGTCATCACAATAGTGATGATCGAGGCGTTCGCCGTCATCAGTGCCAGAGCGGCGAACTGCGAGGCGCCGGCATAGACGAACAAGCACATGGCGACCGGTAACCAGAGCGGATAGCCTGCATTCACGGCCATCAGGCCGAAAACGAACGAGACCGTAAAATAGCCAGCGACGACCGGACTGGCCTCGCTGAAGGTGCGTAGCTCAGGAGCTTTCCAGGTTAAAACACGTGTATTCACGCCATCCTCTCATTGCCGGGCTGAAATCGGACCGTTCATAGGTTTACCGCACAATGTCATGGGCCGTCCCGGGTTTGGAGAAAGAGATGGCGATGATCTGACGGAATGCCGGGCGCTTTGGGTCCTTCGTGGACGCAGGCGTCACGTAATGACGCATCTCCCGGTCCAGGAAAAACGTCGTGTCCAGGATGTGCTCGTAAGTCAGCGCGGCGAGCAGCTCCTCTTGTACGTTATATAACCGACTTTCGGCGCCTGCGATGTTATGCCGACCCCAGAAATGCATTGCGCTGAAGGGGTAGCCGTCGCAGTGAATTCCCTCAGGCGTGATTTCGACCTGCTGGCCGGGGTTGATCTCGATCCGAATTTGGTGAATCTGGCACTGCCACATGTCGTTATGCAGGTGCGCTGGCAATACGCTTTTGTACACCTCGAAATCCAGGGCGATCAGGCTGCGAAGAACAGGGGAGGCGATCACTTCATCGGAGAAGTCCTGAAAATGCCGCTCCATGCCGCCTACATAGCGATTGTTAGCCAAGGATTGTACATAGGGGCGATGTTCGAGCTGGCGCAGCTCCTGATTGACGGGGTGGTACTCGAAATCGCTGTAGCGTCTGAACCGTGCGCCCGACTCGGCCTGGCCATAATAACTGTCGCGCTCCATAGCTTCCCAGCTATGGGTCAGCCGGACGAATTCGTCAAAGTTGCCCGTCAGGCTGAAGTCTGCGCCTTTCACATTGGCAAACTTGTTTTGACGCAGGGCGTCACCAACCGCCTTGTTGAGAACAATCATGATCGTCTCCGCTCCATTGAACGATCCACTCTAAGCGCTGGGCAGATTTGCTCTATGAGAAATAATTTAAGGCATCTCAACGAAAAGTTGAGATTGGCTGAGCGCCTGCTGCCTGCATGAGGTGCCCACGGTCCGATGGTCATTCATCGGGCGATCGGATGGTCATGTCAATTTGCTGCGGGTCTCGCCGATAAAGGTGTACAAGATGTGTCCTACTTGGGGCACGCCAGTTGCCAGATACCTGCCATGACCCTTTCTGCTCTCACATTTGATAGCGAGTTTCAGCTCCGTGGCCTCATCGATGCCATACAGGAATTCATTGTGCTCAAGGATGGGCAGGGACGATGGCTGATCACGAACAGGATCGTGATCGACACCTATCGCCTGCAAGGCGTTGACTATGTGGGCAAGACCGACATGGAGCTGGCGCTGATTCGACCGGAGTTCCATGAGGCTTTTGTCTACAACGTGCAGACCGACGAGCAGGCCTGGCAAAAAGGCTCGGCGCTGCGTATCCAGAAATCTTTCATGGGGCTGGATGGCCGTCTCAACACGTGGGAAGTGATCAAGACACCCAGTTTCGATGAAGCGGGTAATCGCCACCAGCTTGTAATCGTCAGCCGCAATATTACCGAGCGTCGTGTGGCTGAGCAGGCACTGGAAGCCAGTGAACAGCGTTATCGGCTGATTGCTGACAACATGCTCGACATCATTGGTGTGTTCAAGCCGGAAGTAGGCATCGAATATGTTTCGCCTTCCTTTGAGCATGTCCTGGGGCATCGGGCGGCTATCTATCTGGGGCGTGACATGTTCGAACTGATCCACCCGGACGATATTGATCCCTTGCGCAGTGCGTTTCGAATGCTATTGGAGGGTAGCGTCTCGCATACGACGGTCGAATGCCGCTGTTACCATGCCCAAGGGCACTGCATATGGTTCGAAACGCATCTCTCCAGTACCTATACGAATGAGGGCGTTCTGGACAATGTCGTTTTTGCCTGCCGTGATATCTCAGCACGTAAAACCTACGATCAGCATCTTCAAACGCTGGCCTACCACGACCCTCTGACGGGCGCGCCCAACAGACGCTTCCTCATGGACCAGATCCAGCTCATGATCGATCAGGCGTCGACCGATTCAAACTTTGCCGTTCTGTATCTGGATCTTGATCGATTCAAGCCCATCAATGACGAGAGGGGGCACGATGTGGGGGACGAGCTGCTGATTGAATTTGCCAGCAGACTCAGGCAGAACCTGCGTGCCAACGACCTGTATGCCCGTATTGGCGGTGACGAGTTCGTGATCGTACTGGCTCAGGTGAACGAGGCCCAGGCGGTCACCATTGCCGAGCGGTTGTGTCTGGCCTTGCAAGCGCCATGGACGCTGCCGTGTGGGGAACTCAAGACCACTTCGTCCATTGGTGTGGCGCTTTACCCTGATGCCGGTCTGTCTGTGCACACCCTGCTGCGTCATGCTGACGAAGCCCTGTATGAGGCCAAGCGGGCAGGGCGAGCCTGTGTCATGGTCTACGGATAAAAGCAAAGCAAATAGACAGGCGCCAGGTTTGGCAGGCGGGGCGGGGTATCAAGAAGAGGAGATAATGCAGGGGGGCAGGCATTGTCTGGCAAGGCCTGCCCCTGAACAGTCACGCGTCGCAGAGGGCGCGCATGCCGTTGACAGTCATCTCAAGGTGCTGCTCCAGACGCTCCAACTCAGCCTGCAGCGGCTCGGGGAACGGATGGCAGTCCAGTGCCTGGGTTACCAGGGTGCTTATCAGGACGAAGAAGGCGAGTACTTCTTCCGGATCGGAGCTGGCATTCAGGCGCGAATAGCGGGCCTGCTCCGAAGCATAATTGGTTTCAGCGACATCAAACTTGCGCAGTACAGCGCCCAGCCACTGGGTCGAATGCACACAAAACGGCGTGCCCCGATAGGCTTGCGGCTGGCGTTGTTCGTAATGCTTTTGAGTGTTGTGTGTATTCATGATCTGTATTTGCTTCTAAGGGCTAACAAGGCTCAGCAAACTGGATGACGCAAACTAACTGGACGGTATTTACGGTCCGTCGAATTTCCTGCCACCTAAGGCTCATGCCTGAGCGTTTTCAGTTGGCTTCATCAGCTCAATCAGCTTGATCGTTGTATCGGCGCCCCTCACAAAAACATGAGTACGAAGGTGCAACGGGCAGACGGACGATCATCTGCTGCTAGCCTTGCCGATTGATGGCTATTTGCCAACAAGAAGCGGCGTAGGGTAGTGAAACGGTTGGCATCCTGCTACTGATTTCTGATCACGTTATGTGACCGCGGCAAGAAAAACAGGCTAAACGACTTGCATGGGTACGCGGGGATGGTAAGGCGAGGAAAAAGACTTTCTGGCGGGCAATAAAAAACCCGCCGAAGCGGGTTTTCTGGTTGACCTTACTCAACGTCCTGTCGAGCTGCCATCCTGGCCTGGTCATTCATCCTTGATCTACCTGAGCGCTTCCTGCGCTGCAGTCCGATAGGTGTAGATTACGCACCTTATGCATTCATACCTAGAGCCAATGACGCCTTATGCGTGTAAGCCTTTGGCTATACCTGTCCTGCGCTCACCTGCATCCGCGTGCGTAAGCCTCACGCCGGTCGGCATTCGCTGCAGGTCAGACCTTAAACTCCATTGCTTTCTGCCGATATGAAGACTGGGTTACCGCCTATCCATCTGACTGTCTCGTTGAATGATCATGTTTCGATCCTCGTTTTCCCTGTGGCTAACCCAGCGCTCCCTCGTACTGGTCTCCAGTGTGGCAGCCCTTGGGCTTACCGTGACGCTGTTTGCCTGGCACATCCTGCAAGGTTCTGAGCAGGAGGCCGCCCGTGAGCGCTTTTCCCGTGGCGCATCGGAAATTACCCGGGAGCTGGATGGCGCAATGGCACGCTATGAACGCCTGTTGCGGGCGGGGAGCAGCCTGTTCAATGCCGGCGATGAAATTTCCCGACTGGAATGGCGCCAGTTTGCCGAAAACATGCGACTCGAAGAGGATTACCCGGGGATGCAGGGTTTTGGTTTCGCCCCGTTGATTGCCGCTCACGATAAGAGCAGTTTTGAGGAGCGTGTCCAGAAAGAGGGCTTTCCAGGTTACGAGATCAGAACCGGCAGCGGACGCGATACGTTCATTCCTGTTCTCTATATCGAGCCCTTTATGGGACGCAACCTGAGGGCATTCGGGTTCGATATGTTTTCCGAGGCGAACCGGCGAGCGGCGGCCGAACAGGCCCGTGACTCAGGCCAGGTAAGCCTGAGCGGGAAGATCACGCTTGTGCAGGAGACCGAAAACCCTCAGGCCGGTACCCTGATGTTCGTACCGTCCTATTTCAGCGACATGCCGACCCAGACGGTCGAGCAGCGACGCAAGGCCTTGCGAGGGTTTGTTTTCGCCCCTTTCAGGATGGGCGATCTGATGTCGGCCGCCCTGAAAGACCGTGCCGATGATCTGGCACTTGAAATCTACGATGGTGAGCAACCTGCAGCGGCAAACCGCCTGTATTCAAGGCGTATGGATCTGGTAAGTACCCTGCCAGGTTACATACCCCGATTCGACAGCCTCCAACATATTGACGTAGCCGGACGGCAGTGGACATTGCGTTTCGTTACCTTGCCTGCCTTCGAGACAGCAGCCCCTGCCAGCCGTGCACAGGTCGTATTGTTCAGTGGTCTGGGACTTACCTTGCTGCTCTGTGTGCTGGTGGCGTCATTGGCCACCATGCGTGCCCGCGCCGAGCAACTGGCAGATCGTATGAGTCGCGCCTACCGGGAAAGCGAAGCGCGGATACGCTCCATTATCGACGGGGCGGCGGAAGGCATCGTGATCACGGAAAGCGACCCGGCCATGACTGTCTTGAAAATCAATCCAGCAGGTGAGCAGATGTTGGGTTTGCCAGCTGCTGAGGCCCAGGGGCGCTCGCTGGCGCATCTGCTGACTGTGAAGGGTGATCGCATTTTGGATGATCTGCGTCAGGGTACGGCCAGCAGTGTCTGGCTCGACACGCAATACGCGTCGGCAAAAGGTCAGTGCCGCAGCCTGAACATGGCCATTACGGTCGCCGAGCAGGATGGAGTCCAGCGTTTGATCGTACTGATCAGTGACCAGACTGACCTGCATCAGGCACGGCAGCAGGCTCTGATGGCAGGTGCCCTGAACGAGGCGATCCTGCTGCATTCGCCGTTCTGCATCTTCTCGACCGATCCTGAGGGCCGCCTGCGTACAGTTAATCCGGCCGGTGAGCGGCTGCTGGGCTACTCCCGGGCAGAGCTGGTCGAGACGCAGTACATCAGCGACCTGCTGGATGCCAATGAGCAATCGGTCAAGGCCGAGCAGCTGAGCCAGGCGCTGGGCCGTACGGTGACGGAGTGGGAGAGCTTTGTCAGGCTGGCGCAGGAAAAGCCCGAGGAGGAACACGAATGCGGTTTTGTCTGCCGTGGCGGGATACGGTTACCCGTCAACCTGGCCGTGACGGCGTTGCGTGGCCAGGCGGGCCAGATCACGGGGTATCTGGGTATTGCCTACGACATTACCGAGCGCAAGCGGGCCGAGGAGCTGATGCGCTACCAGGCTCTGCATGACGGTTTGACCGGCTTGCCCAATCGCACGCTGATGGCCGACCGGATGAGCATGGCCATCGAGCGGGCCAAGCGAAACCAGGAGGTCTTGGGGGTCATGCTGATGGACCTCGATCACTTCAAGGAGATCAACGACACCCTGGGGCATGACGTGGGCGATGAAGTCCTCAGGCAAGTAGCGCATCGCCTGAAGAGTGCTGTACGTCAGAGTGATACGGTGGTCCGCCTGGGGGGCGATGAGTTTGTTGTGCTGTTGGGTGATCTGAAGCGGATCGAGGATGCCAGCAATGTCGCCACGAAGATCCTGAAGACCATTGAGGCTGACCTGATCATCGGGCCGCACCGCCTTTACCTCTCTACCAGCATCGGCATTGCCTTGTATCCGGAGCAGGGTGTGGATCTGGACGAGCTGCTCAAGAATGCCGATCGGGCCATGTATGAGGTCAAGCGGCGCGGCAAGAAGGGGTTCGCGCTGTCCCAGACCTCATTGACACCAGAAGATCAAATAAAACAGCGGCTTGTCTGATGACCTTTGGCTATGATTGAAACACTGCGGTGATGGGTTCGCCGTCGTAAGAAGATTATAAGGATAGCGAAGCATGCCAGACCCCCACGAGATCTCGAAGAGGGCCAGCCGATGGCCGTCACAGCGTCTCGCGCTCGGCTTCGTGATCCTGGTCTGCCTGTCCCTTTTCAGTCTGGATATCTGGCAGGCCTTACGGGGGCGGGGCGAGCGGCTTCAGGAGGCCGAGGTCGCCACTTCCAACCTGGCACGCTCACTGGCGCAACATGCCGACGATACGGTCGAGGAGGTCGATATTGTTCTGGCCGGCATCGCCGAGCGACTGGCCTGGGATGGAATCGAAGAGACCAACCGGGTCCGCATGAAGGCCTGGCTGCAGGATCGGATAAATGCACTGCCCCAGCTGCATGGGTTGTTCATCTACGACCAGGACGGGCGCTGGATCGTCACCTCGAACAGTCAGGATCCGGTAAACATAAACAACGGGGATCGGGAATATTTTGCCTATCACCGTACCCATAAGGACCTGGGACCGCATATCGGGCCGGTCATCCGTAGCCGCACGACAAACGAGCTGGTGATTCCGGTGTCTCGGCGGATTAATCATCCCGACGGGCGCTTCGCCGGCGTCGCGCTGGCAACATTGAGAGTCGAGTATTTCAATCGTTTCTACGCAGACTTCGATATCGACCAGCAGGGCGCGATCTTTCTTGCTCTCCATGACGGAACCATACTGGTGCGACGCCCGTTTGACGAAGCCCTGATCGGCCAGAGTCTGGCCAAGGGGCGTATCTTCAGCGAGCTGCTACCGGCCTCAGCAACCGGGACGGGCATGGTGAAATCCATCGTGGATGGGGTCGAGCGTATGTCGGCCTACCGCAAGATGGACAAGTATCCGTTGGTGGTCATGGCGGCTGTTTCCAAGGAAGCGGCCCTGGCGTCCTGGTACAAGGATATGAGCCGGTCGTTTATTACCGGGATTCTGCTGATTGCCGTAGCCGGGTTCGGATTGGCCCTGATTCGGCAGATCCGTATCGACCTGGAGACGGAGCGGGCGCTACGTGAGTCGCACCATGCGCTGGAGAAAATGGCCATGGAAGACAGCCTGACCGGGCTTGCGAACCGGCGGCAGTTCGACATGGCCCTCAAGGCCGAGATCAGCCGGGCCCGGCGGGCGCAGACGTCGCTGGGCATCATCATGATCGATATCGATCATTTCAAGCGCTACAACGACCTCTATGGTCATCCAGCCGGCGACGAGTGCATCAAGGCTGTAGCGGAAGCCGTGCTGTCCTGTACCCGTCGCGCTGTCGATCTGGCAGTCCGCTATGGGGGCGAAGAGATTACAGTGCTGCTCCCGGATACGGACGATGCCGGTACCCATCAGGTGGCCGAAAACATGCTCAACGCGGTTCGCAAATTGGCAATCCTGCATGAGGGTAATGAAAACGGCCGTATCGTCACGATCAGTGCCGGTGTCTTCAGTTGTGTTCCCAAGGGCAGGGGCGCGACCAGCCAGTACCTGATCAAGTCAGCCGATGAGGCGCTCTATGCCGCCAAGGCGGCCGGGCGCGACCGGGTTTATCCTCCGCTAAGCAAGATGTGAGGCGCTGAGCCAGTATTAAAATGGAATTGAAACGCCATCCCTGTTGTCGCAGTAGCGAGGTTTGAAGCCGAGCGGCCAAAGCCTCTCATCGCTTCGCAACGCTTGCCCTTCAGGTTTTTATGGACGTCACTGACCCCGCCCTGCAAATCGCCCGAGCCCAGTTTGGCATCACTATCGGCTTTCATATCGTGCTGGCTGCGTTCAGCATCGGACTCGCCAATTTTCTCATGGCCCTGGAAGGGCTCTGGCTGTGGAAAAGACAGCAGGCCTATCTTGATCTCTATAAGTTCTGGCTAAAGATCTTTGCGCTGAACGTGGCGGTCGGAACTGTATCGGGTGTGGTCATGGAGTTCGAGTTCGGCACCAACTGGGGACGCCTCTCGACCCAGGCGGGTTCGATCATCGGCCCGTTGATGTTCTATGAAGTTATGGTGGCGTTTTTTCTGGAGGCCGGTTTCCTTGGCGTCATGCTATTTGGCATGAAGAAGGTAGGCCCCAAGCTCCACTTCTTCACAACCTGTGCGGTAGCGGTGGGTTCGCTGTTCAGCGCTTTCTGGATTCTGGCCGCCAACTCCTGGATGCACACGCCTGCCGGTTACTCCATCGGGCCGGATGGCCGTTTCGTGCCGGAAGAGTGGCTCGCCATTATTTTCAATCCCTCCTTTCCTTACCGCTTCGTTCACATGACCTTTGCCGCCTTTCTAGGCACCGCTTTCATGGTGGGGGCTGTGGGCGCCTGGCATCTGCTGCGCGATGCGTCGAATCCGCGGGCGCGGATCATGTTTTCCATGGCCATGTGGGTGGTAGCCATCGTTGGGCCGCTGCAGATCATTGCCGGGGATCTGCATGGGGAAAATACCCTGGAGCATCAGCCGCAGAAGGTTGCAGCCATGGAAGGGTCGTGGAACCGACCGGCACCGGGGGAGGGCGAGCCGCTACGGCTGTTTGCCGTACCGGATATGGAGCAGCAGCGTAATCATTTGGAGCTGGCGATCCCGCACATTGGCTCCTTGTACCTGCGCCACAACTGGACCGGCACCATCCAAAGCCTGAGCGAGTTTCCGGCCAGCGATCTCCCGCCGGTCCCTATCGTATTCTTTGCCTTTCGGATCATGGTGGGGCTGGGCCTGCTGATGGCGACCGTCGGCATTGCCAGCCTGATCATGCGTACGCGTGGGCGCCTATACACCGCCCGCTGGCTGCACTGGATCGTGCTCCCGATGGGACCGGCCGGCTTTATCGCCATGCTGGCCGGATGGGTCGTGACCGAGACTGGGCGACAGCCATTCACGGTCTATGGATTGTTGCGCACGGCTGACAGCAGTTCGGCACAGTCCTTTTCTTTCGTCATGACCTCAACCCTAAGCATTCTGGCTGCCTATGTGATCGTCTTCGGGATTGGGCTTCTTTACATGCTTCGGGCCATGGCCAGGGCACCCAGGGCTGATGAAAAGGGCCCCGAACCCTCCCTTGCCAACGAGACCGGTGAGTAATTCCATGTCCGCCGATTTGATCCATCAACTTTCTGCCGCGGCGCTGGCATTCGCCATCATCACTTATGTGGTGCTGGATGGGACGGATCTGGGTGTCGGTATTTTGTTTCCGTTCCACAAAGAGACGCAGAGCCGCCATGTCATGGCGTTTTCCATTCTTCCTATCTGGGATGGCAACGAGACGTGGCTGGTGCTGGGTGGCGGCGGGTTGCTGGCCCTGTTTCCTGCGGCATACAGCATCTTTTTTACCGCCATGTATGTACCCATCATTGCCATGTTGCTGGCTCTGGTGTTTCGGGGTGTATCGTTAGAGTTTCGTGACCGCGCAACTCCGGCACATCGGCGCTGGCATGATGTGGCATTCGCAGGGGCGTCTACGCTGGCCGGCCTTTGCCAGGGCATTGTCCTGGGTGGGTTGATTCAGGGGATTCCAAACGATGGTAGCCGGTACACGGGTAATGGCTGGGACTGGCTAAGTGGTTTTACGCTGACCTGTGGGATCGGTCTGGTGGTGGGATACGCGCTACTGGGAGCCTGCTGGCTGGTCTGGCGCACGGAGGGTGACTTGCAGGCTCGGGCCCGAAAACAGGCATCGCTGTTGGGTGGGTTCACCTTGCTGCTCATGGGGCTGGTCATCGTGTGGACCGCAGGACTTCACCCCCTGTATCGGGAGCGCTGGGCCCAGGGCGAGTGGGTGATCCCCCTTCTAGGACTGATGGCGCTTCTGGCGCTGGCCTTCTGGAAGGCATTGCCGTGCCGCATCCATTACCTGCCCCTGTTTGCCGTATTGGGCTGGTTTATGGTGGCGTATGCCGCCTTGATCCTGGCCTTGTATCCCTTGGTCATCCCGCCTGCGCTGACCATTTTTCAGGCATCGTCACCGACCGCGAGCCAAGCGTTCATGCTGACTGGGTTTGCCGTACTGATTCCGTTCACCCTAGCGTACAGCACGTACGGCTTCTGGGTGTTCCGCGGCAAGATCCGTCCACGAGAAGAGGCTGATGGAGAATAGGTTTCAGCCCTGCAAGAGACCAAGTTCTACGCAGGGCTGGTGAACAGCGGATCAATCGATCGTCTTACGACCTACTTCTTCACGATCGATTTCTTCCTGGATGATATTGCCGGTACGGGGATCGGCCCGGAAACGATACTTCTCCGAGTTGAGCTTGAGGCCTTTGCCAACCCATTCGCCATTTTCGGCATCCAGGCGGCTCACGGAGGTATAACCGCTTTCAATGATCTTGGCTTCGACTTCTTTCTTGGGCATCCAGTCCGCACCAGGCTGATCGGCCCAGGCGAAGCCAGTGCCAGCAACCGACAGCAACAGACCTGCAATCACGTGTTTCGTCTTCATGGCACACACCTCAAGGAAATAGGGGATGGCCGCCGCACGGGCTGGCACGTCTCGTCCAGCATGCGTCATGCACAAGGTGTTGATTTGTGACGGTCGGCTTGATCTGGCCATATCTGAAAGAGTGCAGGCGCTGTTGCCGCTCCCTTTGATGTTTTGCCTGACTTGACCGACCATCTCGCATCGAACACTAGCTTCGAAGCGCACCGAGGAAGACAAGTTCCAAGGCTAATTGAAGGAAATGTGCCCGTTAATGTTGCGAAATTTGCAGAAAAAGGCAGGAACATGTCTAGCTCGGGCCAGAGCGGCGATTAGCTGCCCTGACCCGCATGAGGCGAGTCGATCCGCTTATGCGGTTACCGGCTCGACCAGATAGGGCAACAGGCCGGCTGGCTCGTGTTTCTTGGCTTTTTTAGCCTTGCTCGGCATGGCTGTGATGTTCCACAGCTTTTCCCAATGCTCCAGGAGCGCGTCCGGCTTATCTACGTAAATACGCTGCCCCAGCTCCATGGCCTTGGCCTGTAATTGCGCGCGGTGGACAAGAATGCTTTCGTTGATGGCCTGACGTGTGCTGACGGCACCAAACAGATCAGACTCCTGCTCGAGCAAAAGCTGCATCACCGCCAGGTCGTGGTCATCACCCAGATAGGCAGACAGCTTTTCCAGGCACTTCTGGCGTGATTTGAAGTGCTCTGGCCAGGCGTCCATCAGCAGCTGTGTGTGATACCAGTGATCCTTCACACGCTTGCGCCATTCGTGCAGGGTTTCGTCAGTGGCATTACTGCGAGCGACCTTAAGTGCCAGACGGCCGTCTTTGTAGGTTTTGAGAATGCCGCTTTCCAAAAGGCCAAAGTCTTTGCCTTTGAACTTCCAGGTAGACACCTTGTACTTGGCGTCTTCCAGTTCTTCCACCAGATCGGCATGGGAACTGGCTGCCTCGCCTTGGGACGCCTTTTCAGCCCGCTCGACGAGTCGGCCCCTGACACGCTTCATGGCCGGTGAATTGAAGCGCTTGCGGTTGGTTTCGGTCAGGGCATCCCAGCTTTCGATGACGGCTGCGGCATCACGCAGGCTGGACAAGCCCTGACCGAGATCGCGAAAGCGAATGTTTTGAGCCGTGAAGACTTTTTTGCCTAAGGGTTCGCGCACCAGTCTCAGCACGGCGCGGATTTCTTTCAGCCGCTTGCGGGCGTTGTGCACGCCTTTGGCCGAGCCTGCGCTCAAGGATTCCTGGGCTTTTTCTATCCGTTCAACCACTACACGGCGGATCTCATCGTCAACCCGCTTACGCGCTTGAATACGAAACGACATTTCCCTCTCCTGTAAGGACTTGGTGCTCAGCTGAGCATATCGCCTCCGAGAGTATCGGGGGCATTGCTGGCGAACCAGTGGCGTCGATCAATCTTCATCAAACTGTCATATAAGCCTGACAATAGTTAAAGATTTGCCTGTGCGTTTCGCTGTCAGCCAAGCGGTGGGTTCAGTAAAGATGAGTGAAAAAGCAGGGGGTTAGTTCGGCCCTAGAGCGTGTGGCCGGTCACGCCGGGGAGTTTTACCGCTAGAGATCTAGCGTGCTGAGAAAGACGCCAGTCCAACCGACGCCCATCGACGTTTTCTTTTAATCCCGGTCCATTCAGCAGGGCGCAGCCTTAGCTATCCTTGGTCGGATGCGGTATTTCCGCCGCGCGGGTGGCATGCAGCTCCTGGCGCAGCGTTCGGACTTCCTCGTGCAGTTCATCCACCTTGGCCATCAAGGCACGCATCATCTCGCGGTCAGTGTTCTGCTCGTGGGCGTCCTGCTCATCCTTGTCCGTCAGAACCAGCGAGCCGATGTACGCGGCAAAGCTGCCGAATAACCCCACGCCGCCAATCATCAGCATGACAGCCACGATGCGGCCTAGTGTGGTGACTGGATAAAAGTCGCCATAGCCTACGGTGGTCACAGTCACAAAGGCCCACCAGAGCGCTTCTTCGGCCGTATTGATGGAGCTTTCAGGGTTGGGCGCTTCGACCATCAGCATGGTGATGGCGCCAAAGGCCACCAGAAGCAGGGTCGCCGTGGCGGCCGACGCGACAATGCCTTCGGCGCGATTGCGAAACAGGAGTCGCCAGATCATCGCAAGCGACTTGATCGCACGCAGGATGCGCAAGATCTGCACCACGCGGACCAGCTTGGCCCCCTGAAAACCGGCTGCAGGAATACAGGCCAGCAGATCAAGCCAGCCCCAGCGCATGAAGTGCCATTTGTTGGGCGCTGCGCGAAAGCGCAAACAGAAGTCGATGAAGAAAAAGACACACACCCCATTATCCAGATAACCGAGCAACTGCGAGACTTCCGGCGGCAGGGCAAAAAACAGATCGGCTACCAGTGAGCCCAATACATAAAACGACAAGACCAGGATCAGCAGTTGAAAAGGCGTAATGTGTTCTTTCATGAAGCGTCCGGTAATTACGGTATCTTGAATGTAGGGGTCGTTAGACCCGGTAAAGTCACGTTCACTGGGACGAACGACCCGCATCGCTTGGGTTCCAATACAAGACGATTACTGTGCCATACGCGCTTGAAAGGCTGGGCTGACAGGGGAGAGCCGCATGTTTGAATCCGCCGAAACCGATCACGTCATCGACAGGGAAACCTACGAGGCGGCTGTACCAAAGCTGCGTCAGGCGCTGCTGGATGCGCAGTATAAACTCAAGGAGCAGGGACGGTTTCCGGTCATTCTGCTGATCAACGGCGTAGAAGGTGCCGGCAAGGGCGAAACAGTCAAGTTGTTGAGCGAATGGATGGACCCGCGCCTGATCCAGGTCGAATCCTTTCTGGAGCGAACCGAGGAAGAGCGGCTGCGCCCACCGGCCTGGCGCTACTGGCAGCGCCTGCCGCCCAAGGGGCGGATCGGCATCTTCTTTGGTAACTGGTACAGCCAGCTCCTGCATGCCCGCGTGGAAAAACGTATCAAATCGGCTGAGCTGGAAGAGGGCATCGGCGACGCCGAGCGTCTGGAGCGCATGCTCAGTGACGAGGGTGCATTGATCCTCAAATTCTGGTTTCACCTGTCCAAGAAACAGCTCAAGCACCGGCTCAAGGTCCTCAAGGACGACCCATTGCATAGCTGGCGCATCAGCCCGCTGGACTGGCAACAGTCCCGGACCTACGACAAGTTTGTCGAGCACGGCGAGCACGTTCTGCGGCGAACCAGCCGCGACTATGCGCCCTGGTATGTAGTAGCCGGTTACGACGAAAATTACCGCAGCCTGATGGTAGGCAACATCCTGCTCGAAGCCTTGAACGGCGCGCTTGAGCGAGACGCACAGCCGCCCCGCAGCCCGCACACCGCACCGCTGCCGCCTAACCTCGACGGGCGCGGGGTGTTGAGCAGCCTGGATATGTCCCAGGCCCTTAGCAAGGACGAATACAAGGAGCAGCTTATCGCCGAGCAGGCACGGCTGGCCGGACTCGTGCGGGACAAGCGCTTCAAGCGTCATGCGCTGGTCGCCGTGTTCGAGGGAAACGATGCCGCTGGCAAGGGCAGCACGATCCGCCGGGTAACCGGGGCGCTCGATCCTCGGCAATACCGCATCATTCCCATTGCCGTACCGTCTGAAGAGGAGCGTGCGCAACCCTATCTGTGGCGCTTCTGGCGGCATATCCCCCGATTAGGCGGTTTTACCGTCTTTGACCGTTCCTGGTACGGCCGTGTGCTGGTAGAGCGGGTAGAAGGCTTTGCCAACGAGGCGGACTGGCTCAGGGCTTACAGCGAAATCAACGATTTCGAGGAGCAGCTGACAGATGCCGGTATCGTACTGGTCAAATTCTGGCTGGCCATCGATTCGGATACGCAGCTCAAGCGCTTCAAGGAACGTGAAGAGACCCCGTTCAAGCGGTTCAAGATCACTGAGGAAGACTGGCGCAACCGTGACAAGTGGGATGTGTACAGCGCCGCAGTCGAAGACATGGTCGCGCGCAACAGCACCGAAATTGCCCCTTGGACACTGGTCGAAGCCAACGATAAACGCTTCGCCCGGGTCAAGGTATTGCGTACCATCAACGATGCCCTGGAAGCGGCATTTGAACGAAACCGTTGATTGACCTGGACGACGCCATGACCTTGCCTGATGAGCTCGAACGAATCACTGCCCTGACGCTGGCGGACTACGACCAGACGGCCGAGCGTTTTCGCGAGGGCACGCGAGATCATGATGTCAGCCAGAACATCGAGGCGCTGCTCAGGCATTTGGAAGGTCATGCCCCGCAGCGCATTCTCGACTTTGGCTGCGGGCCGGGTCGGGACCTGAAAACGTTCACGCGTCTGGGGCACTCTCCCGTGGGCATCGACGGGTCTGCCGAATTCGTAGCCATGGCTCGCGCCGATTCGGGGTGCGAGGTCTGGCATCAAAACTTTCTTGCCCTGGATCTTCCGCCAGCGCATTTCGATGGGATATTTGCCAACGCCACGCTGTTTCATGTCCCGCTCAGCGAGTTACCACGCGTACTCAAGGCGTTGCATGCCACGCTCAAGCCGCGCGGCGTGCTGTTCAGCTCCAATCCGCGAGGTGACAACCGCGAAGGCTGGAATGGTCGGCGCTATGGTGCCTACCACGACTTCGGCAGCTGGAAGCGTTATCTGACCGACACGGGGTTCGTCGAACTGGAACACTATTACCGGCCCGCCGGTTTGCCTCGGGAGCAGCAGCCCTGGCTGGCGTCGGTCTGGCGCAAGGTATAAACGTAACGTAACGAATTGAGTCTGCCACCGACCCAACGCTGGCTTCCTGCGGTCTACCGTTCTGTAATGCGGTCTGCTCCTCGCAGGCTGGCCTGACTGCGGAACGACGTAAGGCGGATGGAATGACTCAACACAAATGGCTGCTTCGATCACTCGTCCTCATCGTATGTGCGGCATTGGTCGCCTCCAGCATCGCACCCTATGACCGCACGACATGGCTGATGGAAATCTTTCCGGTGCTGATTGTGCTGCCGCTGCTGATCACCACGCATGAGCGCTTCAGCCTCACACCGCTGCTGTACATCCTGATTACGATTCACGCCTTGGGGCTGATTGCAGGAGGCGCCTACAGTTACGCCCGCGTGCCCTTGGGTAGCTGGATTCAGGAGTGGCTGGATATGGACCGTAATCCCTATGACAAGCTGGGGCACTTCATGCAAGGATTCGTACCGTGTCTGCTGGCTCGTGAGATCCTGATCCGTGAGCGGCAGGTGTCCGGTTACAAGATGCTCGCGTTTCTCTCCGGGTGCGTGGCGGTGGCGGTCAGCGCCGTCTACGAGATGATCGAGTGGTGGGCTGCATTGGCGCTGGGGCAGGGCGCAGAGGAGTTTCTAGGTACGCAGGGGTATGAGTGGGATACCCAGTCCGACATGTTCTATGCCCTGATCGGTGCAACAGTAGCGCTCGTGACCTGCTCGCGGTTGCAGGATCGCCAGATTCGCCAGCTGGAAGCCCACCGGCCGACACCCTCAGCCGCTCGACCGCCTTTGGATCGGCCGGCGCCCCGACACGAGCAGGCCCCCTGAGGGTTTCTAGATGCCCAGATTAGCCAACGCATCTCCTGTGGCCCAGGCTTCTTCGAAGCGGGCCTTGCTGCGAAGAATGGCCTGCTCAAGCGCGTCATCATCTTCCCAGAGCGCGCCTGGTACATCAGACGAGAAAATTTCCAGAACGTAGGGTCCGGCGTAGCCGGTTTCATTCACGGCAGCGAGCAGGCGATTGACCGGAATGATGCCATCGCCCAGGGTACGACGATCAAAATAGGACCGCGGGCGCTGCCAGTCGGAAAGCTGGGTCAGAAAAATTCGGTCACCCGCCAGTCGAATGGCGTCGGTGAGGTCTGCATCCTGCCAGCTGTTATACAGGTCCAGGCACAGCCCTACATTCTCTCGTGCCACCGCCTGCACCAGCTCATACCCCTGCATGAAGGTATAGAGAATGCTGTCGCGGCTCATCATGGGCGGGCTAAGCGGCTCGATGGCAATGCTCAACCCTTTGTCCGCGGCGTGATCGGCCAGTTCGCGGTAGTGCTTTATGCAGCCCTCCCAGACTTCCGCCTCGTTGCCGCTCTGGCCGAGCGCGCCGGTATTGGTAATGACCGGAATGCCTGTGCAGAAGGGGGCGAAGCGATCAATCGTAGCCTTGATCAGGGCCGTACGTTCAGCAGGGTCAGCCGGTTCGAGTGCACTGGTCGCCGGATAAATCGTACGGACTTCAGGCTGCAGCGAGACGGGCCTTAACCCATGCGCATTCAACTGAGCGAATTGTTCGGCGAGCTTGCCGGCGTCCTTGTCGAACTTCATTTCCGCCAGCTCAATGTCAACGTTGAGACGGGCGAACAGCTCCAGGTCACGTGTGAGTGGCCAGGGTGTGGTGGTGAGTTGACTGATGGCGAAGCGGGGTGTGGTCATAAGGCCTCACACGATCACAGGATAAATGCATCCGCTCTGGCATAAGGGTTTTAGCCAGATCGGCACCGTTCTGGTGTGAGCCGTAAGGGCATGCCGGGGTTCCTGACTCACAGGCGACAAGAGACCAATGGCGCCATTCTTATGTATGCCTACCTGTGCACCTATGATCGACGGCCTGTTCGATGCAGCCGACTCGTCTGGCGCATGGATGCGAGGGCGATGTCGCAAACGCACCGCCTTGTGGCGTGAACAGGCATTCTGATGCGCAGCCTCGGTCCTACCATCGCTCTCAAGGATCAGCCCATTGACGGCCATGCCGGCCTTCCGCTGCGCTGCAGGAGAGACGCGATGTTTACCAAGCAAGACCGCATCCAGGGTTACGACGACGCCTTGTTCGCTGCGATGAGCGAAGAGGAGCGTCGCCAGGAAGCTCACCTCGAATTGATCGCCTCGGAGAACTACACCAGCCAGCGGGTAATGGAGGCACAAGGCAGCGGGCTGACCAACAAATATGCCGAGGGCTATCCGGGCAAGCGTTACTACGGCGGTTGCGAGTTCGTCGATAAGGTCGAGCAGTTGGCCATCGAGCGGGCCAAGCAACTCTTTGGCGCTGACTACGCCAACGTCCAGCCGCACTCTGGCTCCCAGGCCAACGCGGCGGTCTTCCTGGCTTTGCTGCAAGCAGGTGACACAGTGCTGGGCATGAGTCTGGCTCATGGGGGACATCTGACTCATGGTGCCAAGGTCAGCTTTTCCGGCAAGCTCTACAACGCGGTGCAATACGGACTGAATCCCGCAACGGGCCTGATCGACTATGACGAGGTCGAGCGGTTGGCCGTAGAACATCAGCCGAAAATGATCATTGCCGGTTTTTCGGCCTATTCGAAAACGCTCGACTTCCCGCGCTTCCGTGAGATTGCCGACAAGGTCGGTGCCTATCTGTTCGTCGACATGGCTCACGTGGCGGGGCTGGTTGCGGCAGGCCTGTATCCCAATCCCCTTCCGTTTGCCGATGTGGTCACCACCACCACCCACAAGACCCTGCGTGGCCCCCGCGGTGGGCTGATCCTGGCGAAGGCCAACGAGGAGTTGGAGAAAAAGCTCAATTCCGCCGTCTTCCCGGGGGGCCAGGGCGGGCCCCTGATGCACGTGATTGCAGCCAAGGCGGTGTGCTTCAAGGAAGCCCTGGAACCCGGCTTCAAGTCTTATCAGCAGCAGGTCATCCACAACGCCCAAGCCATGGCTGCGGTGTTCATCAAGCGCGGCTACGACGTGGTCTCCGGTGGGACAGACAACCATCTGTTCCTGGTCAGCCTGATCAAACAGGGCATTACTGGCAAGGATGCCGACGCCGCCCTGGGGCGCGCCGGTATCACGGTCAACAAGAACGCTGTGCCCAATGATCCTCAGTCGCCCTTCGTGACCTCCGGCCTGCGAATCGGCACCCCGGCTGTGACCACGCGTGGCCTGGGTGTGGCCCAGTGCCAGGAGCTGGCCGGGTGGATCTGCGACATCCTTGATCATCTGGGCGATGCCGATATGGAGGCGCATGTGGCCGAACGTGTGGCCGGGCTCTGCGCAGATTATCCCGTCTACCGCTAATTAGCCCTTCATAAGGTGGGTTGGCAGGAGCGTAACCCACCCCTGTTCGATTGAGTCAGCTAGTCATAGGCCACCCTACGAAAATCCTCATTCATGCGTGGGGACAGGTTCAGGAGTCAAACAGATGCAGCGCTATTCCGGTTTCGGCCTTTTCAAGCATTCCCTAAGCCATCATGAAAACTGGCAGCGCATGTGGCGCACGCCAACCCCCAAGCCGGTGTATGACGTAATTGTCGTGGGCGGCGGTGGTCATGGTCTGGCAACGGCCTATTATCTGGCCAAGGAGCATGGCGTCAAAAACGTCGCGGTCATCGAAAAAGGCTGGCTGGGCGGTGGCAATACGGCGCGCAACACCACCATCGTACGGTCCAACTACCTGTGGGATGAATCGGCTCACTTGTATGAGCATGCGATGAAGCTATGGGAAGGGCTCTCGCAGGACCTGAACTATAACGTCATGTTTTCGCAGCGCGGCGTCTACAACCTGTGCCATACATTGCAGGACATGCGCGAAGCCGAGCGCCGCGTCAGTGCCAACCGCCTGAATGGCGTAGACGGCGAACTGCTCGACGCCAGGCAGGTGGCCGAAGAGGTGCCTTACCTCGACTGTAGCAAGAGCACCCGTTATCCGGTCATGGGCGCGACGGTACAACGCCGGGGCGGGGTAGCCCGCCACGATGCGGTAGCCTGGGGTTTCGCCCGTGCAGCCGATGCGCTGGGCGTGGACCTGATTCAAAACACTGAGGTCGTTGGCTTCCGTAAGGAAAATGGCGCAGTCGTTGGCGTCGAGACCAATAAGGGCTTCATTGGCGCCCGGCGCGTCGGTGTCGTGACGGCCGGTAATTCGGGTCATATGGCCAAGCTGGCCGGTTTTCGCTTGCCGGTGGAATCCCATCCCTTGCAGGCGCTGGTGTCCGAGCCGCTCAAGCCGGTGATCGACAGCGTGATCATGTCCAATGCAGTGCATGGCTATATCAGCCAGTCGGATAAAGGCGATCTGGTGATCGGTGCCGGTATCGACAGCTATGTCGGCTATGGTCAACGCGGCTCGTACCCGGTCATCGAGCACACTCTGCAAGCCATCGTCGAGATGTTCCCGATTCTCTCTCGCGTACGGATGAATCGCCAGTGGGGCGGCATCGTCGATACCACGCCCGACGCCTGTCCAATCATTTCCAAGACACCGGTAGAAAACCTGTTTTTCAATTGCGGCTGGGGCACTGGTGGGTTCAAAGCCACTCCCGGTTCCGGCAACGTCTTCGCTGCTTCGCTCGCCAAAGGGGAAATGCACCCATTGGCGGTTCCGTTCTCCATCGACCGTTTCCATACCGGCGCGCTCATCGACGAGCATGGCGCGGCGGCTGTCGCGCACTAAGGAGCCCTGATCATGTTGCACATCCATTGCCCTCATTGTGGGGAACTGCGCTCCGAAGAGGAATTTCATGCGGCAGGCCAGGCGCATATCCCGCGCCCGCTGGACCCAGACAACTGCACCGATGCGGAGTGGGGCGACTACATGTTCTTTCGCGATAACCCGCGGGGCATCCACCATGAACTATGGGTCCATGCCACCGGGTGCCGTCACTATTTCAACGTGACCCGCAATACGGAAACCTACGAAATTCTCGAAACGTACAAGATTGGCGAGCAACCGCAGGTAAACGGCAAGCCGGTCGTAGTGGCCAAGGCTATCGAAGGAGAAACCGTATGAGTCAGGTCAATCGCCTTACCCACGGTGGTCGGATCGATCGCCGTCAGCCGTTGACCTTTACCTTCAATGGTCAGCGCTACCAGGGCTTTGTCGGCGATACGCTGGCGTCGGCACTGCTGGCCAATGGTGTCGATGTCATCGGGCGCAGCTTCAAATATTCCCGCCCGCGCGGCATCGTGGCCGCTGGGGCTGAAGAGCCCAATGCCATCATGCAGATCGGCTCCACCGAGGCCACGCAGATTCCCAACGTGCGTGCTACCCAACAGCCCCTCTACGCAGAGCTTGTGGCCGCCAGCACCAACGGTTGGCCGAGCGTGAACAATGACCTGATGGGCATTCTTGGCAAGGTCGGCGGCAAGATGATGCCGCCCGGCTTCTACTACAAAACGTTCATGTACCCGCAAAACCTATGGCTGACGTATGAGAAGTACATCCGCAAGGCGGCGGGGCTGGGTCGTGTGCCGACCGAAGTCGACCCGGACAGCTACGACCATATGAACCAGCACTGCGATGTGCTGGTGGTAGGTGCCGGACCGGCTGGTCTGGCTGCCGCCCTGGCGGCTGCCCGCAGTGGGGCGCGTGTCATCCTGGCTGACGAGCAGGAAGAGTTTGGCGGCAGCCTGCTCGACACACGTGAGCTATTGGATGGCCAGCCCGCCGCCGAATGGGTTGCCAAGGCCATCGCGGAGCTGGAAGCCACTCCCGACGTGACCCTGCTGTCTCGGGCGACCGTCAACGGCTATCACGACCACAACTTTCTGACCATCCACCAGCGTCTCACCGATCATCTGGGCGAAAAGGCCCCAATGGGACAGGTGCGCCACCGAGTGCACCGTGTCCGCGCCAAGCGTGTCGTTCTAGCCAGTGGTGCCCATGAGCGCCCATTGGTATACGCCAATAACGACCTGCCCGGAAACCTGGTGGCGGGTGCCGTCTCCACATATGTGCGTCGCTATGGGGTGGCACCGGGACAAAAGCTGGTGCTGTCCACCAACAATGATTATGCCTACCGTGTCGCGCTGGACTGGCTGGAAGCAGGGCGTGAAGTCGTTGCCATCGCCGACGCACGCCAGAATCCGCGTGGGGCCTGGGTTGAAGAGGCGAGGGCGAAGGGGATTCGCGTCTTGACCGGCGCCGCGGTTACCGAAGCCCGTGGCTCAACGCGGGTGACCGGCGCGCGTGTCGTCGCCATCGACATCAAGGGGTTCCGTACTACCAGTCCCGGCGAGTGGCTGAGCTGCGACCTGATCGCCACGTCCGGTGGTTACAGCCCTGTGGTACACCTGGCGTCTCACCTGGGCGGGCGTCCCTTGTGGCGCGAGGATATCCAGGCGTTTGTACCGGGCCCGGCTCCGCAAAAGCGCGTCTGTGCTGGCGCTGTGAACGGCGTGTTCGCCCTGGGCGATGTGCTGGCCGATGGCTTTGAAGCGGGCGCCACGGCTGCCGGCGAGGCGGGTTTGAAGCCGGTAGCCGGCGAAGTGCCCCGGGCGGAGCACCGCTTCGAAGAACCATCGTTGGCGCTTTTCCAAGTGCCTCACGAAAAATCCACGGCCCGCGCACCCAAGCAGTTCGTCGATCTGCAAAACGATGTGACGGCAGCGGGTATCGAGCTGGCGTGCCGTGAGGGTTTCGAGTCCATCGAGCATGTCAAGCGCTACACCGCCCTGGGCTTTGGCACCGACCAGGGCAAGCTGGGCAATATCAACGGCCTTGCCATCGCCGCGCGTGTGCAAAACAAGGCGATTCCCGAAGTCGGCACCACCATGTTTCGCCCTAACTACACACCGGTCACGTTCGGTGCCGTTGCCGGTCGCCACTGCGGCCATCTCATGGAGCCGGTACGTTTCACTGCGCTTCATGGCTGGCACGTCAAGCAGGGTGCCTTGTTTGAAGATGTCGGTCAGTGGAAGCGCCCCTGGTACTTCCCCAAGGCCGGAGAGGATCTGCATGCCGCCGTGGCCCGTGAGTGCAAGGCCGTGCGCGAGAAAGTCGGCATCCTTGATGCCTCGACCCTCGGCAAGATCGATATTCAGGGCCCGGACGCCCGTGAGTTTCTCAATCGCGTCTATACCAATGCCTGGACCAAGCTGGAGGTCGGTAAGGCCCGTTACGGCCTGATGTGCAAGGAAGACGGCATGGTCATGGACGATGGCGTCACGGCCTGCCTGGCCGACAATCATTTCCTGATGACCACCACGACCGGTGGCGCCGCGCGTATCCTTGAGTGGCTGGAACTCTACCATCAGACCGAATGGCCGGACCTCAAGGTGTATTTCACCTCGGTGACCGACCACTGGGCGACCATGACCCTGTCTGGCCCGGAAAGCCGTAACCTGCTCGCCGAGCTGACCGACATCGATCTGGACAAGGATGCGTTCCCCTTCATGAGCTGGAAGGAAGGCACCGTGGGCGGCGTACCGGCTCGGGTGTTCCGCATCTCCTTTACCGGCGAGCTGTCTTACGAGATTAACGTCCAGGCCGATTATGCGATGGGCGTATGGGAGCAGCTGATAGAGGCTGGCAACAAGTACGGCCTAACGCCCTACGGTACCGAAACCATGCACGTGCTGCGGGCCGAGAAGGGATTCATTATCGTGGGTCAGGATACCGATGGCTCCGTCACCCCACAGGACTTGGGCATGGGCTGGGCCGTCAGCATGAACAAACCGTTCTCCTTTATCGGCAAACGCGGCATGAACCGGCAGGATTGCCTTAAAGCAGACCGCAAGCAGCTGGTGGGCCTCAAGCCAGTCAATCCCAAGGCGGTTCTACCGGAAGGTGCACAGCTGGTGTTCAACACTCAGCAGCCGATTCCAATGACCATGGTGGGGCACGTCACATCCAGTTATTACAGCGCCTCGATGGGCTTTGGCTTCGCCTTGGCCGTTGTAAGGGGTGGCTTGGGCAAGATGGGACAAAAGGTTTATGCCGCGCTCAGGGATGGCACCTTCGTCGAAGCCGAAATCGTTTCTTCCGTTTTCTACGATCCGAAAGGGGAGCGTCAGCATGTCTAACGTGAACGTTTATCAGCAGCGTCCCGCCGGACCTGCACGCGCCGAATCCCCCTTGTTTCATGCTGAGCTCGACAAGCTGGCGGGCCGGAGCGTTGGCAGCGCAGGCGTGACCTTGCGCGAGAAAAAGCTGCGGGGCCATTTGGTCCTGCGGGGAGAGGCCAGCGATACCGGCTTTACCGGTGCGGTCGAATCCGTACTGGGTTTGGAGTTGCCCGCCGCCCTGGGCTTGACTGTGAAAGGTGAAACCTCCCTGCAATGGCTGGGGCCGGATGAGTGGCTCCTGATCGTTCCGCTGGGCGAGGAGTACTCCACCGAACTGAGCCTGCGTGAGGCGATCGGCGATCGGCATATTTCCATCGTCAATGTCAGCGGCGGCCAGACCCTGTATGAGCTGACAGGACCAAATGTACGCAACGTTCTGATGAAGTCCACATCCTACGATGTCCACCCTAGTCAATTTCCGGTAGGCAAGGCGGTCGGGACGGTATTTGCCAAATCCCAGCTGGTTATCCGTCACACCGGTGAGGAGACGTGGGAGCTGGTGGTTCGCCGCAGTTTTGCCGACTACATCTGGCTCTGGTTACAGGACGCCAGCGCCGAATACGGATTGGCCATCGCCAACTGACCGCGTACGGACAGGATGGGTTGTGCGTATCGATCCCATCCTTCCGCGAACTAACCATTTGGCTGGATACCACAGGTTAAACGTATACATTTGATCAGTAAGGTGCGTGGGGCGCAGCGATACCTGTGTCCCTAGCCCCAGGTTATTCAACCCACAACATCCAACCTATTCGGTAGCTATCCATGAGCCGCACCCCTGATACCTGGATTCTCACTGCCCAGAGCCCAAGCCGACTGGGGACCGTGGACGTCGTGACCCGCTTTTTGTTCGAGCAGCAGTGCTACGTCACCGAGCATCACTCCTTTGATGACCGCTTGGCGGCGCGCTTTTTTATCCGCGTGGAGTTCAAGGCGCCGACTGCCTTCGACGAGACTGCTTTTCGTGCCGGTCTTGCCGATGCCTTGGGACCGTTCGACATGCAAATGGAGCTGACCGCGCCAGGCTACCGCCCAAAGGTGGTGATCATGGTCTCTAAAGCCGATCATTGCCTGAACGACTTACTCTATCGCCAGCGCATCGGCCAATTGCCGATGGATGTAGTCGCGGTGATTTCCAACCACCCGGACCTTGAGCCCCTGGCCCGCTGGCATGGCATTCCCTATCACCACTTTCCGCTGGACCCCCACGACAAACCTGCCCAGGAAGCCCGCGTCTGGCAGGTGCTGCAGGATACCCAGGCGGAATTGGTCGTGCTTGCACGCTACATGCAGGTGCTTTCGCCCGAGTTGTGCCGTCGTCTCGATGGCTGGGCAATTAACATCCATCACTCCCTATTGCCAGGCTTCAAGGGCGCCAAGCCTTACCATCAGGCCTATCAGAAGGGGGTAAAGCTGGTCGGTGCCACCGCCCATTACGTCAATAATGACCTCGACGAAGGGCCAATCATCGCGCAGGGCGTAGAGAGTGTGGATCATGCGTATTACCCAGAAGACCTTGTAGCCAAAGGCCGAGACATCGAATGCCTGACCCTGGCTCGAGCTGTGGGGTATCACCTGGAGCGCCGTGTTTTCCTGAATGCCAACCGGACGGTGGTGCTATAGCCGCGCCTCATGTCACTCATAAATTTTTCGGGAGGTTTAGGAAAGCTCTGGTCGCGCGATGAATTGAGGCGTACGGGATGGGTTGAGCAAGGCGATATCCATCAAGGATAGTCCAATTATAAAAGCAGAACCTGCCGCTTTCCGTGCGCTCACCGCACGCTTTCATTGACGTTCGGTTCACGTTTTCTACGCTCAGAATGCCCGTCGCAGAAGGGCTTAAGCGTAGCGCTACCCATAGTATTCATTGTTGTATCGCTTTTCATGAACCACCGCCCACTCATGGGCTTACTAAAACAACAAGAGGAAACGCGTATGTCAGGCAATCGAGGCGTCGTCTACCTGGGCGCTGGAAAAGTCGAAGTACAGAACATTCCCTTCCCCAAAATGGAAACGCCCCAGGGACGTCAAATCGACCACGGTGTGATCCTGCGAGTCGTCTCCACCAACATCTGTGGCTCCGACCAGCACATGGTGCGTGGCCGTACTACAGCCCCCGAGGGTCTCGTACTGGGCCATGAAATCACTGGAGAAGTCATCGAGGCGGGCAAGGGGGTGGAAAACCTCAAGGTAGGGGATCTGGTCTCCGTCCCCTTCAACGTAGCCTGTGGCCGCTGCCGTACCTGCAAAGAGCAACACACCGGCGTCTGCCTGTCGGTAAATCCCTCCCGCGCTGGCGGCGCCTATGGCTATGTTGACATGGGTGGTTGGGTCGGTGGCCAGGCGGAATATGTCATGGTGCCCTATGCCGATTTCAACCTGCTCAAGCTGCCTGACCGGGATCGGGCCATGGAAAAGATCCGCGATCTGACCTGCCTTTCGGACATTCTGCCCACCGGCTACCACGGAGCCGTCACGGCGGGCGTCGGACCGGGTAGTACCGTTTATATCGCCGGCGCAGGTCCTGTCGGCCTAGCCGCCGCTGCTTCAGCGCGCCTGTTGGGCGCTGCGGTCGTCATCGTGGGTGACGTCAATCCGGTACGTCTGGCTCATGCCAAAGCACAAGGGTTTGAAATTGCTGACTTGTCCCAAGACACGCCCCTACATGAACAAATTGCGGCACTTCTAGGCGAGCCGGAGGTGGATTGCGCCGTGGATGCGGTCGGTTTCGAAGCCCGCGGCCATGGTCACTCCGGATCACAGCACGAAGCACCTGCCACAGTCCTTAACTCACTGATGGGTGTTACACGTGTCGCCGGCAAGATCGGGATTCCAGGCCTCTACGTGACGGAAGATCCCGGCGCAGCTGACCAGGCGGCCAAACAGGGTAGCCTAAGCATTCGCTTCGGCCTCGGCTGGGCTAAATCTCACAGCTTCCATACCGGGCAAACGCCTGTCATGAAGTACAACCGACAGCTGATGCAAGCCATCATGTGGGATCGTATCAAGATTGCTGACATTGTAGGTGTCGACGTTATCACCCTGGATGATGCACCCAAGGGCTATAGCGAATTTGATGCGGGCGTACCCAAGAAGTTTGTGATTGATCCGCACGCTTTGTTCCGCGCGGCATAACGCGGTTGGCGAGGCATAAGGACATGCCTCCTTGATCGATACGCTTTACCCAGGGCCTGGTCATACAGGTATGCTAGGGAGACGCTATCAACCAAGGAAAACGCCATGCCTTTTTTGATCGAAACCTGGGACAAGCCCAACACTACCCAGCTGCGCCAGGACAACCGTCCTGCCCATCTGGATTTCCTCCGTGAAAATGCCAGCAAGCTGCTCGCCTGTGGAGCCAAGCTTGACGACGAAGGGGCAAACGCCAGCGGAAGTGTCTACATCGTGGATGTCGAAACCCGCGAAGAAGCCGAGGCCTTTTTGGCACAGGATCCCTTCAGCCAGGTTGGCCTGCCAGAAAAGGTCAATATCGTACGGTGGCGTAAAGCAGTCCTGGACGGTAAAGCATTCGTCTAACGCATAATGCTCATAGCGTATCTGTCACGGCATGCGGCTAAAATGCGGACCGTTGCAGATACGCCCGCCATCAAAACAGTCCCGTTTATCTATTTGTAATGAGTTTCACTCAAAAAAAATATATAAACCCGAACAATAAGGGTATTGATCTGTCCTTATCCTGCTTGAGTTCGCCGAAGTCTGATATCAATACGATATCGATATGTCGCTTAGTTTGACACTGGCAGATACAAAAGATAATTGAGCGACCTGGCGAGCTCTATTTCACAGGTTTTCAATGAAGAGACGCAATATTAATTGAAAACTACTGCATCCTTCTGAGCTTAAAAGCTGCACATTAGTCAGCATATGGCAGTTAGAAAGTGATTCAGTTCAAATACAAGCCAAGTATTGAGTGAATATAAAAATGGAGGGCTTTCTGTGGCCTATCCTCTCAGGTCAGTAGATTAATAGTGGTCGATATCCGAGCGATATCGTATGTATTGATTTAAGGAAGGGCGCCTAATGAGCACTACCAAACCCGAAAAAGATTTAAGGATCGAAACGATCAGGGGGTTGGCGCTATTTTTAATGGTAGCCGGTCACGTTATTGGCAGTTCGGGTGATCAGGGAATGAAAGTCGCAGATGACTCATTCCTCCGTTATCTCTACGACTCGCTTGTTTACATTCGCATGCCGCTCTTCACGGCCATCTCCGGGTATGTATATGCCCTGAGACCCGTTACTTCCGCAAGCTCCCTGCCGCGTTTCTACCAGGGCAAGTTTCGCCGGATTCTGATCCCGATGATCGTTGTCTCAACGCTCTTCTTCATCTCGCAAGCGTTGGTGCCCAACACCAATACGAAGCCGGAATGGAGCGATGTATTCGGTATCTATTTCTTCAGTTATGCCCATTTCTGGTTCCTGCAGTCCATCTTCTGCATCTTTGTCATGATTGCCTTGATAGAGAAGTTCAGCCTGCTGTCCTCTCTCAGGAATTACTTGATCATCATGTGTATCGCCCTGGTGGGCTCCTTGCACTACGAAGTATTCCCGGACTTCTTCTGCCTGTACAAGGCCATCCAATTGCTGCCCTTCTTCCTGTTGGGGCTGGGGCTTTATCGCTTCTCCGACCAGTTGAATACCGCTTCAAAACAGCTAGTGATTGGCGTCGTGCTGGCGGCATTGGTTGTCATTGATCAGGCCTATCTGTGGAATCAACTCTCCATCAGTGATCGTGGAATGGATTACATAGGGACGGCTCTAGGGATTACGGCCATTTACATGATCATTACCCGCCGGGTCTATTTCAAACCGTTGGCGTGGCTGGGGTATTTCTCTTTTGAAATCTACCTATTCCATGTATTTGGAACGGCGGGCAGCCGTATCGTACTGAACAAACTGGCAATCCATGATGTATGGATTACCTTTACCGTTAGTATGATTCTGGGGCTTATCCTGCCAGTAGCCCTTAAGAAGGCAGTCGGTCGCTTTAGTCTGCTTAATCTAGCGTTCTTTGGTATACAGTCAAAGAAGAAGCCTGCAATGAAGTTGCAGGAAAAAGTCTCGCTTAGTTAAGGCATGTAATAGCAAAAAGCCCAACACTAACGTTGGGCTTTTTTATGCCTGCCAAATAACTTCGTTATAAAGATCCCTTCGCAGAGTGCCGCGTCTTGACTTGACCCGGTATCGGCTGAGTGCTGCAGGTAGTTATTGTAAGTACATATGTAGCAGCTATGGCTAAAGGTTCAGCCAAGCCTGTCTTGAGCATTAATACCTGTAAGGGAGCCTCCAGTAGCAGTAAGGCGGTTCCGAGGAATTTATTAAGGCATAAAAAAGCCCTTCAAACGAAGGGCTTTTTGATCGTCCAGAAGGCTTCTTAGTTGAAGTTCTGTTTGGCGTTTGCGGTGGAGCTAAGCACGTTTGAAGAGCCCAGCAGCTGGCTGACGAAGCGGTTCCAGCGGGTGATTCCGGCAGGACCTACGAATACAACGTCTTGCGGCTGTAGTGCAAAGTGCTGTGCCAGAACAAAAGCGGTCGGCGAGGAAGCACTCAGGTGGAACACTTGAGCCTTCGCAGTTGGGGAAGAATTAAAATTCTCCGGACCACGGATTACATACACTTCATCCGCATCGGCAGTTTCCTGGTTCAGGCCGCCTGCCTGGCCGAGTGCGTCCATTAGCGTCAGGCTAGTGGTCTTGAAGTTGGCTGCCAGCGGGCTTACCACTTCACCCATCACGTAAACCTTGCGGTTATCGTTGTAGGGTAGGTGGATGCTATCGCCATCCTTGAGGTATACGCCGTACAGCTTGGAGTCCTTACGGTTCAGGGTGTCGGCATCCAGGCGGTACTCCTTGCCGTCACGTACCAGGGTCAGGCCGCTCAGGTCAGCTGTCTGGGTGTCAACGCCTGCCTGGCCCAGTGCTTCAACCAAGGTCATCGGCACAGTTGTCAGCGGAATGGAGTCGCCCTTGGTAAAGGCACCTGACAAGGTGACTTTCTGACTGCCAAAGCGCAGGACGCTCACGTCGACCTGAGGATTGTCGATAAAGGCCGCCAGACGAGTCGAGATGACCTTACGGATCTCCTCAAGCGTCTTGCCTTCTGCTGTCAGGGTACCAACGTACGGATAGAAAATAGTACCGTCAGGACGTACCAGTCGACCGTTCGCCTCGATCTGCTGTTGGGCACCAGAAGGAGCGGTTAGCTCGGGGTGATCCCATACAGTGATATACAGCAGGTCCGCCTTGCCTACACGATAAGCCGCTGGATGATACTTGAGCAGTTCCTGCCAGTTCCCAGTATCTGCAGTCGGGTTAACAGAGTCATGACTTTTCAAATAAGCCGATGTGATAGGAATCAGCTCAACCTTTGTCCCCTCAATGGAGCCGTTGGTCTTCAAATCGTCCCGGTGCAGGTATTGGCCTGGAGACCATACGCAGCCCTGCAGAAGCAGGGTAGAAAGTAGTGCAAGGGTAAAGGTACGTTTCATCTATTTTCTTCCTTGATCGCTGTAAAAAAGTTTTTAAAAACTTCGTATCGATCGATTTATAAGCGTCAGAACGTGTTTGGGCATAAGAAACTTTATGAATCATGTAGGCCTGTGGCGCGCCTGGCGCTGGATAATTCGTAACAGCTCCGTATCCAACCAAACCATACATATCAGCGCAGGCTGTGACAGAAGCTTAAAAAATTAGTTCACTTTTGCGGAAACACTCTTTTTAAAAGTAAATCGATCCAATTTTTGGATTTATCCTGACGTTATATGTCAATAAGCCACTAGCTGATTTTTCGTGACATAACTTCCAGAGCAATGAAGTCAACAGCCACTCTGATCGACCAGGCAATGGCAGCTCCCTGGAGAGAAAACAGGTGTATGCACACGACCAGCAAGCCTATATAAGGCAAAAGCTCAGCCAGGTGGATAAAAGCGGTGATCTTCGAATGGCCCTTCGCCTGGATTTTCGCAAAGGGAATCTGTGCCAGCGCGTTAAAGATGAAGCCAATCAGGAGAATACGCAGCACCTGTGCGCCTTCCTGACCATATTCCGGTCCCATCCATAAAGTCATGACCATGGGGGCGAGTATGAATAGAGGTAGCACCATGACTACACAGGCGGCGAGCAGGGCCCAGAACGCTCGATTGGCCTGAGCAGTCGCATCCGCCGAACGCTTGCTCAGAAGCGGGAAGATAACCCGAGCGACAGCATTGGGAATGATCAGCATGCGTGAGATGGCTTCAGAGGGGGCGGTGTAAAAGGAAACGCGCTGGGCTCCGACCATGTTGGACAGGATAAAACGATCAAAATACACCATGACAGGGCTGATGATATTGCTCACAGTCATCCAGCTGCCAAACGCGAAGAGTTCCTTGAAAACGCTCTTTTCAAATCGGTAAAAGCCCGGCGGGAATTCTCGCCAACATGGAATGAACGCCACGGCCATCGAAATAAGGCGGGCGATGACAAGCCCTATTGCCGTCGCGGTAAAAGACTCATCGACCAGCACGGCTACCAGGGGGCAAACAGCCAGAATGGAGTTGGTGACGGTGCGTAACAGGTTGAATTCTGCAAACCGTTCGTTTCCTTCCAGATAGGAAAACCAGATCATGGTGAGTAGAAAAGGCGGTATCGAAAGGCTTAGCCACTTGAAGCCAGCCACCGCAACGTCAACGTTTTCTGCCGAAACGTGTAGCAGGGAAACGAGTTCTCCTGCGCCCAGCCATAACAAGAGCACCGCGAGTGCGCTCAGACCGACCACCGCATAAGTAGCGGTCGCGATAACGGATTTATTCTTTTCGACATTGCCATGGTGCATGGCCACGGCTCGTATGACGGCGCGTGTCAGTCCCGCGTCAAAAATGGTGGCATAACCGACAATGGCAAACGCCAGTGTAAACAGGCCGAATTGCTCGATACCTAACTTTCGAGAAAGAACACCCATGGTAGGGAGTGCGATAAGGCTTGGAATGACTACACCCAGAATATTCCAGGTGCTGTTTTTCAGCATTGTCATGGAGGGCTCTTTTTGCAGAAGGCATGTCTGCCCTGGCCGGGCAGACATGCAGGGGAGGGGGCTATCTAAAGCTGGGTTGCATCAGTGGATGTTCTTCAACATACGAATCCAGCGCTGGGCTTTCCACGTTTCGGTGGTAGGCCTTGAGTGCCTGAATCACAAGCAGGAACGCAATCGTTGCCTGCATATATTCGAAGATACCCTGAAGCGGCCAGATCACCATATACGCCAGCAGGGCGGTAACGGTGAAGCTGGTATCCTTGTGTAAGCGCTTGGCGAAGTAGTAATAGCAGAACAGGGTCAGTGGGACGATCAGGAAGGCCAGGAAGCCGAATCTGAACAGCGTACCGAATATCCCAACGTCGGAAAGGAAGAAGTACTCGCCAAAGTGGGGGATAAAGCCATTGTTCCACATTAGGGACAAGGAGCCACTGGGTAACCAGTTATTCGCATGCAAATGGCCGAAGATATAACCGATGGTTTGTTCACGGACATTATCGGTTGGACCGTTTTCCAGCGATTCGGCATAGAAGTCAAGATTGAGTCCCAGCTCTTTCAGCAGATCCGGGAACAGGTAGAGAGGAGAAACCAAAATACCCGATACCACGATCCAAATAACCGACTTGCTCTTCAGGCAAAGCAGCGTGAAGCAAAGGGACAGGAAGATCAGCTGGCGCGTTTGTGTTGCAAAGACCAGAGTCAGCAAAATGAAACAGGCGAACACAATATAAGGCGTCTTGGACCTGGGCGAGCCATCAATGGGCGATATCCCTTTATTCCATACCTGAATGCAATAGAAATAAGCCAGGCACTGCGCCAGTGCACCGATTGAGGAGCGGTCTGGCCGGTCGAAGGACGCCACCTTGTCCCGCAGGTCCGGCAATACGGAGAACTTGAACATCCAGGCCAGAATGCACGCCATGAAACCTACAAACAGGAATGCCTTTTCAAACTGGGCAGCACTCATGTTCCGGGCGAGATAAAGCATGACGGAAAAAGTGAAGCAATACAGTATGCGACGCTCTTCGATAATCCCGTATATCAATGGTTGCCCATAGTAGAGATTCGAGAAAATCGCTGGCAGCAGAATGAAGATAACCGACGAGTAGGCGCAATAAGTTAAAAGGATTTTCAAATCCTTTTGCTCTTTTCCCACGGACGCCAGTACATAGAAGGCTGTAAACGCCAGACAAATAACCAGATACAACTCGCTGACATACAAGATGCCAATCGGGTTATGGGGGGTTTCTTCGAAAATACCAAAATGTAATACGAAGACGAAAATTAATAATATGAAGTAGGCACCGCTTTTGCTTACTGCTCTCATATCGCTTCCCATCCAGCGTAACGTTGCATTCCATCCAGCATGGCTGTCTTCCCTGTCCTCAGACTGGCCAAAAAATGCAGTCGCAATCGATTAATTTACTTCTTCACTGCTTCGTCTTCCTGATCTTTCTTTGAGATAGATAGGAAGAATATGGGTGGCGTCATGAACATAGCGACGCACCAGACGCTGGGGCTCCGATAGCATTCTATGCAGCCACTCGATACGGGCTTTCTGCATCCAGACCGGCGCTCGCTTCAGGCTGCCGGTAGCAAACAGAATCGAGGCCCCGATGCAAAGGCCAACGCCTGTACGCTTGGTAGCATCGACCATGCTGGCCAACATTTCCTGCCGTGGCGCACCAACCGCGTAGAAAATGAGGTCCGAAGGGTTGGCATAGATGAAGTCGAGGCACTTCTGCACTTCGTCAGGCTTGTTGATAAAGCCCATCGGAGGGTTGTAATGATTCAACCGGATACGTGGATACAAAGCCTTGAGCTTTACCACGTCCTTTTCTTCGGAGCCAATCAGCGTAATGGACAAGTCTTCCTGGTCGGCTTTCTTCAGAAGCGAGACCGTAAGGTCGCTGCCCGTGATTACTTCCTTGACCTCAACGCCCAGGGATTTGAGCAAGGGCGACAGGATACGGCTATCGCAGACACGCTTGTCAGCGGTGCGATACGCCTTTTGCAGATTCTCGTTTTCCTGGAACTGGACAACGTGATCAATGTTTGGCGTAACGATATAGGTGTAAGGTTTTTTCAGGCTGGCTGAAATATGCTTCAGTAGCTCATCCTTGGTGCCCAGGAAAAAGTCGATACCGAATGCCTGGCTTACTACTCCATTAGACATGCATTGTTGCCCCTTTGAACGCGCCCTTGATACCAGACCAGGCCAGCTTTGGACTTTTGTATTCCTTCAATACGGTTATGCCGGACAGGAAAACCGCAGACATGAGTGCATACGGTGAGCCATAGAACTTCTTATTGAAGCGAGTGGCTGCACGGTTACGGAAGTAGTAGTAAAACTCGGACTTTCCGCCTGAGCTCATTGAGCCATAGTGATAGAGCTGGCTATCCGGTGCGACATACAGTGCAATACCGTGCTTTTTCGCCTGGTGCTGCCAATCCACTTCTTCGGAGTACATGAAGTAGGATTCGTCCATGTAGCCAACCTTATCCAGTATCTCGGCGTTGAAGGCCAGGCTGCAGCCCATGATGTAGTCCGGCTCACGGTTGAGCTGGCCGATCTCATCAATGGAAAGCCCTTTGCCGAGAAGCTTGGACTTGCCTAGCAGAGGGTACATAATCCCGCCGCCATAACATTCGATTTTTCCTGTCTGAGAGCTCAGGATGACCGAACCGGCAATGGTGTTCTTGTCAGCCGTGATCTTATCCAGTAACGGCTTGAAGGCATCGTCTTTAACATAGGCGTCGTTGTTGAGAATCCAGAAGTTCTCAACCTTGAACTGTTCGCGTGCCCATTTCATTCCAAAGTTGTTACCACCGGCATAGCCGCTGTTAACAGGGCTGGCGATAACGGAAACCCGGTCTACGTTATGGGTTTCTTTCCATTGTTTCATCGTTTCGTAAGAGCCGTCCTTGGAGTCGTTATCTATAAGGACGACGTGGTCGATTGTCTTACAAAAGCCAAGAATGCTTTCAGCGCAGGAAATGCTTTCTTGCGGAGCCTTGTAGTTCAGCACCATTGCAACGTTCATTTCGATATCCCTTTAGCCTAGAAAATCAATTTACTGATCTGAAACGGTCAAAAGCCTTGAAATAAGGTAGGAGCTCAAAAGAGCTCCTACCTGTGGACTTTTATGCTTCATCGTTCAATTGAAGCTTTCTCATGCTATGCATGGTGCTTTTTAGTCCCATTCCATGTTTGCAAGCGCTGCTGCCTATAACAGGCTTCAGCTCTTGCTTGGTCTCTCATAGGCGTACTGATAGTTACCGTAAGAGGAATAGTTGGAAGCCTTGCGCTCTACAGCGTTCAGGATCACACCCTTGAGCGGTACACCATTGAGATCAAAGCGACGCTTGGTAGCCTCCAGCTCCTTGGCACTGTTCATGCCGAAGCGGGCGACGATCAGGCTGGTACCTACATGGGCGCCAATGATGGCGGCTTCGGTTACGGCCAGGATCGGCGGAGTATCGATGATCACGATGTCATACAGGTCGCCGAGCTGCTTCAGAACAGTGGTAAAGCGGTGGCTCATCAGCAGTTCGGAAGGGTTCGGCGGGAACTGGCCACAAGACATGAAATCAAGCATGTCGACTTCGGTCTTCTTGATGGCATCGTTGATTGCAATGCGATTGCTCAACAGGTCGGATAGACCGTCTTTCTGCTTCACATTGAAGATCTTGTGCATGTAGCCCTTGCGCATGTCCCCGTCGATCAGCAGAACGCGCTGACCCGACTCGGCAATAACGGCTGCCAGGTTGGATGAAACGAAGGACTTACCGACATCCGGGCTTGGGCCGGAGATCATCAGAATGTTGTTCTTAGCCTCGATCATCGCAAAGTGCAGGCTGGTCCGCAGGCTACGCAGCGCCTCGGTACTCAGGTCCGTAGGATGAGCGATGGACAGCAGCGCCGATTCGCCAATCTTGCGGGAGCCGCGGCCAAAGAGCTTTTCGGATTCGGACTGGTTGCGGCTGTACGGAATCGAAGCATAAACCGGCAGACCCAACTGCTCGATGGCTTCAGGTGTTTCAATACCGCGCTTGAGGGTATGGCGGGTATAGATAACGGCCAGGCCCAGCAGGCAGCCCAGAACCAGTGCAGCAACTACGATCAGCGGCTTGTTGGGGCTTGCAGGATCATCAATGTTCGCGTTTGCATTATCGATGATACGCACGCTGCCGACAGTACCAGCACGGATAACATCAAGCTCCTGCACCTTGTTCATCATCAGGGTGTAGGTCTGGCTGGTCACGTCAACGTCACGCTTGAGACGGAGCAGCTCTTGCTGAGTAGAAGGTAGATTGCCTACGCGCTTCTCAAGCTTGTCCTTTTCAACTTCAAGCTGGCGCAGCTGGCCGAGTACGGCCTGGAATGCCGGGTGCTGAGTGGTGAACTTGCGGCTCATCTCAACACGCTTAAGGTTCAGCTCGGAAATCTGGCCATCCAGCGAAACGATCTGATCCAGAACACCCTTGGTCTCGCTGTCGATATCAACAGAGCGGCGGTTGGTCTGATATTCGTTCAGCGCACGCTGCGCGTCTTCCAGTTCTTTCTTGACAGAAGGAATCTGGCTACGCAGGAACTCAAGGCTCTGAGTCGATTCTGCTGCGTTGCGGTCAATGTTCTGAGCAACGTACAGATCGATCACTTCTTGAACAATGCGCTGAGCACGCAGAGGATCGGAGTCCTGCAGGGCAACGGACAGAATGCCTGACTGCTTGCCACGCTCGCCTGCGCTGATGCGGCCCTGGTATTCCTGAATTGTTCTGGACAGTCGCTTCTTCATGACTGTGAATTCAGTACCGGGACGTGCTTGCAGCTTGCTGACCTGGATGAAATAGCCATCCTGCTCGACAGGCTGGTTGACAGTGCCGTGCAGCAGAATCTGATTGTCGGCATCGAAAACCGTGAAGCTCTGGTTTTCTTCGACTTTCAGTGTCATAGGCTTGTCCTGGGCGCTGTCGGGGACGCGCAGCTCAGCGACTTCTACATCCTCACCGCCCCAGGCAAAGCTGTTCAGGCCCAGAACAGGGGAGGCAACTTCGTCTTCGCTTTCAGCTTTGAAATGACGAGCGACATAGCCACCAAAAATAGGGAAGTACTTGGGCGTTACGACAACATCCAGGTGCAGATTCTTGACCGCGTTGCCAATCACCAGACGGGATTTGAGCAACTCGATCTCAGTCACTGCCTCCGGAAGTGGCGGTGGCATGCCGGATGTTTGATCAGTCAGGCGTGTTACACCTTTCTTTTCTTCGATCTGCAGCATTGCATTGGATGCATACATGGGCGTAGCCAGCATGGCATAAGCAATACCGAGGAAAGTGAAGATACCGATAATAGAAAGAAGCTGCCATTTGTAATCAACGAGGATTCCAAACAGTGCTGAGAAATTAATATCGGTATCGTTCTTAACTTCAGTGGCCGTAAAACGAGGCATCGTGGTCATGAAATTCCTTCTTCCCCTTATCTAATGTATGGAAGCCAGCTATCTACGCATTTTGCTAAAAGTATATGTACTTCTTTGAACATTTCTTTTGAGAGGCGGTATGGATCGGGTACCTCACGGTTATTTACCCATTTACCAATCAGAAAAACTCTCCCTTTGATTTCTGGCGCCATACTTTCAACAGAACGAGAATGAAATTCTTCCATCGTCAAAATAAGGTCTGCCTTCCGAAGCATTTCTGCATCAACCTGGCGAGCTTTATGTGTCGATAGCTCAAGTCCGTTTTCTCTTAGTACTTCTTGAGCCGTACTATCCATAGGGCGGCCTACTAATGCACCAATACCCGCTGAACTGACTTCTATATTCCGCCCTTTCAGGCCTTCCCTTAGAAGCGTTTCGGCCATTGGACTTCTGCAAATATTTCCAACGCAAACCACTAAAACTGACTTAATCATGAAAACTCTTCCAGACGGGAAATCAGATGCTCTTGATGGCATTTACCAATCGTATCTGGAGCTCACCCTGACATGTCTTCCGCATCTGAACTCCTACTGGGATTCGATCAGGCAAGCTCTGACATCTCTACCTTAGAAAGTTCAGCTGTTGCCGGCCTGAATCACCTTTCGGTCGTCAGGTCCGGCAGCAGTTCTCAGTAAGCGTTCTTGTTGATGAAACCCTTGAAGAGGGTCAGGAAGATGATCTTGACGTCCCACCAGAAGGACCAGTGGTGGATGTAGTCCAGGTCGAACTCGATGCGCTTCTGCATCTTGTCCAGGGTATCCGTCTCACCACGCCAGCCGTTGACCTGGGCCCACCCTGTAATACCGGGCTTGACCTTGTGGCGCAGCATGTAGCCTTGAACCAGCTTGCGGTACTGTTCGTTGTGAGCAACCGCATGGGGTCGTGGGCCTACGATCGACATCTCACCACGCAGTACGTTAATGAACTGGGGAAGCTCATCGAGTGACGTGCGTCGTAGGAACGAGCCAAAGGGTGTGATGCGGCTATCGTTCTTGGTCGCCTGCGTCACCTTCTCGCCATTCTCCATGACCTTCATGCTACGGAATTTCCAGACTTCGATCGGCTTACCGTCCATGCCATAACGCTTCTGGCGGAAAAATACCGGGCCAGGAGAGGACAGCTTGATACCAATGGCGATAACCAGCATGGGAATGGAAATGATCGACAGAATGATCAGGGACAGAACGATGTCCTCGATGCGCTTGACGATCAGGCTAGCACCATCCATTGGCGTATCGAAGATACTGATGCTGGGCAAACCATCAATGCTTTCGCTACGGGCATGGAGCAGGTGGAACATGAAGACGTCAGGAATGATGTAGACCGAAGCGGTCGTATCGCTGAGTTCTTGCACCAGCCAGTTGATGTGCTCCTGGTGCGCCATGCTCAAGGTGATATAGACCTTGTCGATATAACCGGCGCGCGCATCCTCTACCAGCTGTTCCAGGTTGCCGCGAATCGAAAAGCCGGGCTCGCTACGGTTGAGCTCGGGATGGTCTAGCGGATTCTCGACATAGAAACCGAGCAGTTGCAGGCCCATCCATGGCGCTCTGTCGATTGTATGGGCAAGACGCTGACCGATCTTGTCGGCACCTACGATGGCTACTCGGCGCGTATTGAAACCGGCTTTTCGCAGCGAGTGCATAACAGAGCGCAGCAGCACCCGATATCCGCACAGGCCAATCAATGAAAGAGCCAGCCATGCCTTCATGGTACTGCTGATTAAAAAGGATTCATTAAAGAAGAAATAATCAACCATGAAAACAGTTGAGAATGTTAATACCCAATAAGTTGATATTTTTATTAGTTCATTGGATATTCTTTCGCCGCGCCATGAAAGATACATTTGATTCATTTCTGTCAGGAAATGAAATATCAGAAGAGCAAGGAATACTATTACCCAGTGCTCAGGTTTCATGGGGACGCCAGGAATCACGGAGCCAGCCAGATAAGCTGTTCCTGAAATTACCATTAAATCTAACAAGCGATGTGATAGTGAGATCGCTGATGAATTCGAATGTAAAATACCACGTTCTTTAAAATTCATAGTTCCATCCTTGTGCATAAACGTATGCACGAACTTCAACAGGACCGAATAGTCATGGACAACGATCGATGAACATTCGTAGTCGATAACAACCGAACGTGTTTAGGATTCCATCGCGCTGACTCAGGGAATGCTTCAACGGTGACTATAGCCGTCGGTAGGACCGCCCGAAGATTCAAAGGTTCCTTGACTTTGAAGCCCTCGATAAGTGGTTACCGACTCATTCAAGGAGCAAAAGATGAAGGCGTGGTTATAGTCGTTTTAAAAGGTGAATTGGATCACCTTTTAATGGTTAAAAGTGGGCGGATGTTCAAGTTTTATAGGTATTCCAATACCGATAAGCGGTGCTCATAGGGATAAAAGGTCGCTGTGAATCTGTTACAAATTCTAGAAAATTCTTTTTGAAACCTGTTCGTTAGACCTTGAGTGACAATTGTTGTCTTTGCGGCTTGAAAGATCATTGGATTCCTTCACGTGCTTCAGATGGAGCGTGCTCGATATACCGCTCCGCGTATCGCTTGGATCATCGATCTGCCTTGTCGGTCCGGCCGCGCAAGGGACGCTCGGGTACAGACAAGGCGCAGGCAAGTGCGAGCAGGGAAAGCCCAGCCGATACCAGAAACAGTTTATGAAAGGTTGCAAGAAGCGTTTGGCGTAATGGATCGATCGTACCGGCTGACTCAACCAGGTATGTCTGCAGCACGTTTTCAACGGAGCCCTCATGACCCTGCATAGGAGGTAGCCATAGCAGGAGTAGTGCGGACAAGCCAGCGGCGCCTACCGCGCCCCCCAATGAACGGAACAGCGAAATCGTACTGGACATAACCCCGATATCAGCCTGTGGAACAGCATTCTGGGCGGCAACCAGTGCAGTGGGAAACTGCATGCCCGTTGCAAGTCCTGCCAGAAACAGACTGCCGCCGGCCAGTAACCCGCTGCGCGGATCAATAAAGGCAAGTATTACTAGTGCGCATGGCATGATTAGCGTACCCACCAGGATCTGAGGTTTATAACGTCCCAGCACGGCGGTCAGTCGCCCACAGGTAAAGGCACCCAAGGGAATGCCCGCTGCAAACGGAATCAGATGCAGTGCCGCTTTGCTCATGTCATGGCCGGCGCCAGCTTGAAACCATAAGGGGATCAGCAGCGTTAGCCCTATGGCCTGGAAGTTGGTAAGGAAGTTGAGCATACAGCAGAGCCCGGCCGTTCTGTTCCGGAGTAGGCGTAAGGGCAGAAGTGGTTCTCTGGCGCGCTGCTCATGGTATGCGAATAATGTCAAAGCTGTTATTGCCGCAGCGGCAAGCCAGAGAAGATAGCCGCTGCTTAAGGGCGCTCCTTTGCCGATCAATGTTGTAGCCATTAAAAGCGCAGTAAGGCCGGTAGCCAGTAGCAGAATGCCCGGGTAGTCAATGATGGCCTTGCGGCCGGGCACGGGAAGGCTGGCTAGAACGCGGTAACAAATGAAGAGCCCGGCAATGCCAACGGGCAAATTGATCCAGAAAACCCAGCGCCAGGATAAATACTCGGTCATCAAGCCGCCCAATACGGGGCCTGCAATACTGGCCAGCGCATACATGCTGCTGATATAGCCTTGATAACGGCCTCGCTCGCGTGGCGGTACGACGTCGCCAATGACCGCTTGGCTTACGGCAATCAGTCCTCCTGCACCCAAGCCCTGTAAGATTCTGGCCAGGATCAGTTGGGGCATGTCTTGGGCGAGCGCACAAGCGAGTGACGCTACCGTAAAGAGGCTGAAAGCTGCCGACATCATCTTTTGTCGGCCATAGAGGTCGCCAAACTTTCCGTAGAGCGGCATCGAGACGGTCATGGCAACCATGTAGCCCGATATTACCCAGGCCAGAAGTCCGGTGTCATTGAGCTGTGCAGAGATGGCCGGCAGCGAAACCGCCACGATCGTTTGATCCAGAGCGGCCAGCAAAATAGCCAGCATGGGTGCCGGCATAATGGCCTTTATGCGATCTGAACGTGCCGCGTCGGAGTTCAACTGCATTCTCGATAAGATAGGAACGATACAGGTCTGTTTCCCTGATCGCTTTGTAGTATCAGTAGCAATGTATGGATAAGGCCTAATAAGGACAGGTCTGCCTCCTTTTTATAGTGCTTTTTTCTAAGGCTGAAATTTTCTTATTCACCTATTGAAAATTACCAAGAGCCTTGGTATCAGGGCTTTTCCTACAGGCTATACAGAAACTGCGCACAGAGTTATCCACAGGTTTTAGTGGTCATGCTCATGGGTATGAGTGGCATGAGGCATCGGTACGATGAACGCTCTGCCATGGCGTACCCCACGCTCTGCAGTGACATGCTGGGCCAGCTCTCGGACCTCCGCGGTAGTTCCCTTCAACACTGAGACCTCCATGCAGCTTCCATGATCCAGATGGACATGCAAAGTAGCCAGCGTAAGGTCGTGGTGGGCATGAAACGTACGGGTCAGCCGCTTCGAGAGTTCACGAGCATTATGGTCATAGACATAACTCAAGGTGGCGATACAGGTGGAGTCGGCTGGCAGATCTTGCGCGACGGGCTCGCGCATGCCTTCTCTCAGCAGGTCCCGGATGGCCTCGGAGCGTCCTTGATAACCGTGGCTCGCCACACGATCGTCAACAGCGGCCAACAGGTCGTCATCCAGTGTAATCGTTACTCGTTGCATAAAAACCAATCACCTTCAGTATGAAGTTTTCTCGTAGACATCATACTCTTCCCTGACTATTCTCCCGCGCTTGTCTACGCATAACGGGAGTGGGAGTGTGAATCAGCTTGGCTTCAAGAGAAAGCTCGGGGTGCTTCTATTGGCAGCGGGATTGGTTCTGCCTGTTATGGCGCAAGCTGAGGTGCTTACCTACTCCTGGCCGACGAATGCCGGGCCGCTTGATCCTCGCGGTTATTCGCCGAATCAGATGTATGCCCAGACGATGGTCTATGAGCCACTGGTACGCTATAGGGCCGATGGCAGTGTCGAGCCCTGGCTGGCGACCCGGTGGGATATATCCCCGGATGGACGGACCTATACGTTTATCCTGCGCGATGGCGTGCGCTTCAGTGATGGCAGCGTGTTTGATGCGGCAGCGGCAAAAGCCAATATCGAAGCCGTTCTGGCAAATCGCAAACGGCATGCCTGGATGGAGCTGGTTGAAACCATCGATCATGCCGAAGCGCCAGATGCCCATACGCTGCGTCTGGTTTTAAAGCATCCTTATTATCCTACCCTGCTTGAGTTGGCACAGGTGCGCCCCCTGCGGTTTGCAGCGCCCAATGCTCAACCTGGACAGCCGATAGGAACAGGCCCCTGGCAACTGGTTGAAAGTCGTCGAGGCGAGTTTGATCGCTTTGCCCGCAACCCTTATTACTGGGGCCCAAAGCCTGCCTATGACGAGGTGCTGGTTAAGGTCATTCCTGACCCGAGTGGGCGGGCGATTGCGCTCGAGACGGGGCAGCTTGACCTGATCCAGGGTTCCGAGGGTGAGGTTTCCGCCGACACTTTCGTTCGCTTGAAACAGGCGGGCTACCATACGGCTATCTCAGCGCCTCTGGCGACCCGGGTCATTGCACTCAATACCAACCTTGCGCCTACCAATGAGCTGGCGGTGCGACAGGCCATCAATTGGGCCGTCGACAAGGATGCGATCGCCAAGCACGTCCTGTATGGCCTGGAACCACGGGCCGATACGCTTTTCTCAACCAACCTGCCGTATACCGATGTTGGCCTGAAGCCGTATGGCTATTCTCCTGAGAAGGCTAGCGAGGCGCTGGAACAGGCTGGCTGGATACTGAATCCAGGCGAGAAGATTCGCTACAAGAATGCGCAGCCGTTACGCCTGGAGCTGTGCTTCTATGGGGCAAATGCACTACAGAAGAGTGTGGCTGAGGTTGTTCAGGCCAACCTGGGTAGTCTGGGTTTCGATGTGGTTCTCAAGGGAGAGGACGAGGGGGCTTTGGTAGAGCGCCAACGTGATGGTCGCTTTGGAATGATCTTCGCAGAGACATGGGGCGCACCCTACGATCCGCACTCTTTCGTCAGCTCCATGCGTTATGCCGGGCATGCGGATTATCAGGCACAGCAAGGCCTGCCAATGAAGGCCGCCATTGACCAGGAGATCGGTGAAATATTGGCGTCGGTAGAGGAGAGCAAACGGCAGGCGCTCTACAAGGACGTGTTGACTACTTTGCATGAGCAAGCGGTTTACGTGCCTATTTCATACCTGACCGCTACCAGCGTAAGCCGCGATTCAGTCGAAAACGTGCAGTTCGGCGCGACTCTTTTCGACGTGCCTTTCGAGGTCATGAAGCCGGGCGGAGAGTAACTTATGCTGCGTTATATCGCCTATCGGCTGGCCCTGCTGATACCCATCCTGCTTGCTGTTTCGCTACTGGTATTCGTGCTGCTGCATATGGGGCGGGGTGATCCTGCTCTGGATTACCTGCGTCTCTCCCAGATTCCGCCCACGGACGCGGCCCTGGCGGAGGCGCGGCATACGCTCGGGCTCGATCTTCCCTTGGTTGAGCAGTACTTGATGTGGCTCTGGCGCGCGCTGCATCTGGATTTCGGAACATCATTCGTGACGGGACGGCCCGTCCTGGATGATCTTCTCTATTACCTGCCCGCCACCCTTCAGCTAGGAGGCACTGCGCTGGCGGTCACTTTGCTGGTCAGCCTGCCGCTAGGCATCTGGGCGGCCCGCAGACCGGGTGGCTGGCCGGATCAGCTTGTACGGTTTATCGCCTTTTTTGGCGTCTCGATGCCCAATTTCTGGTTAGCATTCCTGATGGTCGCCCTGTTTTCCGTGACCCTGGGATGGCTGCCTCCCATGGGGCGGGGAGGAATAGCGCATCTGGTCATGCCGGTACTGGCAGTGGCGCTGATGTCGTTATCGATCAACGCGCGGCTTCTTCGTGCCAGCCTATTGGAAGCCAGCGGGCAGCGACACGTGTTGTGCGCGCGCCTGCGTGGGCTGCCGGAAGGGCAGGTATGGCGCAGACATATCCTGCGCAACGCCTGGCTACCCGTCGTGACAGCCATCGGGATGCATGTCGGTGAATTGATTGGCGGCACGCTGGTCATCGAAACGATTTTCGCCTGGCCCGGGCTGGGCCGTTTTGCAGTCAGTGCCGTTTACAACCGGGACTTTCCCGTATTGCAGTGCTTTACGCTGCTGATGACCGGGCTGTTTGTCCTCTGCAATCTGGTTGTGGATGTACTGTACGCCTGGCTCGACCCTCGCACGCGATTGGAAGGAGCACAGGCATGCTAGTACAGACGATGAACGCGCCCCGGACGCGCTCATGGGGGGCTTGGCTGGGTGGTGTACTGGTCATCCTTCTGCTCGCCTTGACGCTGCTGGGGCCCTGGTTGGCTCCCTACGATCCGACTGCCGTCGATGTGAGCCAGCGGTTACAGGGGATGAGCGAAGCGCATTGGCTGGGAACCGACCATCTGGGGCGTGACGTCCTGTCGCGCCTCATTACTGGGGCACGTTTGTCCCTGGGTACGGTTGTGCTGACGCTATGCCTGATCCTCACGCTTGGCATTGTCGTAGGCGGTGTGGCCGGGTTTATCGGTGGTCGACTGGACACGGTGCTGATGCGAGTCGGCGAATTGTTCATGACCGTACCCACCTTTGTTCTGGCGCTCTTCTTTATTGGTGTGCTGGGAACAGGGCTTTCGAATGTCATCCTGGCCATCGCTCTTTCGCATTGGGCCTGGTATGCCCGGATGGTTCGCAGCCTCGTGATCTCGCTGCGTGGGCGAGACTATCTGCTGGCATCCCGTCTGGCGGGTGCGTCACGTCTGCAGAGCTTTGTCAGCCACATCCTGCCGAGCGTGCTGGGTCAACTGATGGTCCTGGCCTCGCTAGATATCGGCCACATGATGCTGCACGTATCAGGTTTATCCTTTCTCGGTCTGGGCGTCAGCCCACCTACGCCGGAGTGGGGTGTGATGATCAACGACGCCAAAGAGTTTCTCTGGACGCATCCTCAACTCTTACTCTGGCCGGGCCTTATGATTTTCCTGACCGTAATGGCTTTCAACCTGCTTGGGGATGCGTTGCGGGATCGCCTGGATCCTTCGCTGCGCACAGGAGGGCATTGATGAGTCGTGTATTGGAAGTCCAGGGCCTGACCCTGGCTGTTAATGATCACGTCTTGGTCAAGGATCTGAGCCTGACGGTCAGGACCGGGCGTATTACCGCTTTGGTGGGTTCCAGTGGCTCTGGCAAATCCATGACCTGTCTGGGCATGCTCGATCAACTTCCCGCAGGCGTGACAAGGGTGTCAGGACACGTGCTGTGCGACGGACAAAGGACGAGCGGCGAGCATCTGCGGGGGCGTCAGGTTTCCATGATCATGCAGAATCCCCGTTCTGCCTTTAATCCTGTACTGACGATGCGGGCGCATGCCTACGAGGTGCTGGCGCTGCGTAACATCCGTGGTGCAGATGCCCAGGCGCGTCTGGACGCCTGCCTGGTGGATGTTGGCCTGAATACTTCCTCTCACGTGCTTGACCTTTATTCCTTTCAAATGAGTGGCGGCATGTTACAGCGCATGATGATTGCGTTGGCACTGCTGGCTGAAACCCCTTTTCTATTGGCCGATGAACCAACAACGGATCTTGATCTGCTCATGCAGGCACGTGTGCTGGATGTACTTGATCGACTGGTTGAAGAGAAAGGTCTGGGAATTCTGCTGGTAACGCATGACATGGGAGTTGTTGCCCGTTGCGCCCACGATGTGTTGGTGATGGATGAAGGGAGCCTTGTGGAGGCTACGTCTGTCGAGCAATTGTTTGAAGCACCATGTAGCCCTGCCGCGCGTGATCTGCTGGCTGCGCATCAGGCGCTCACCTTGGCGGAGGATTATGAATGAGACTGCTCAGCGCTGAGGGTATCGGGCACGGCTATCGCTCGGGAGGTTTCTGGTCAAGGCGGCCCTTGCAGACCGTATTGCAGGGTGTGGATTTTCACATTGACGAAGGGGAAAGCGTTGGTCTTCTGGGAAACAGCGGCAGTGGTAAAAGTACATTGGCGCGTCTGTTGCTGGGACTTGAAAGACCGATAACCGGGCGCGTCAGCTTTCGGAATGAGGTGCTATCCGAGCTAAGGGGTGAAGCGCTTCGTACGTTTCAGCGCCGTGTCCAGTTGATCTTCCAGGATGCACCAAGCGCATTCAACCCTCGCCACTCGATTGGCTGGAGTCTGTCTGAACCGCTTCGACACTTGATGGGTCTTTCCAGGCCGGACTGTTTGCGGCGAGTTGCTCAGCTGTTGGAGCAGGTTGGATTGGCGGCTTCCATGGCTGACAGGCTCCCCGGCCAGCTCAGTGGCGGACAGCTCCAGCGGGTCGGCATTGCGCGGGCGCTGGCATCAAACCCCTCGCTTATTGTACTGGATGAGGCGCTGTCCAATCTGGATCGAGTCCTTCAGGTGCAGATACTGGATATGCTCAGCGAAATACGTGAAACGCAAGGAACAGCCTTTCTGTTGATTACCCACGATCTAAGCCTAGTACAGCGGCTGTGCCATCGGGTGGCTGTGCTGGATCAGGGGCGGCTGGCCGAAGAGTGTAAGGTAACCACGGGGCTGCGTTTTGAGCATCCGGCTGGAGTGGCGTTACAGAAAGCCATTCTGCCGGCTCGACCTGTAAGGCGCGCGCCGGCCGTTCTCTAAGGTTTCTCAGCCAGCAGCATCAGATTGCGGGGTGTCAGGCTAGGGTCGCAAAAGCTGCCTAGTCTGACCCCGTAGCCCTGTTCCTCCAGAAAGAGCGCCCGATCAAGGAGCAGCCAGAGCTCGAGCGGTCGCCGGAAAAGCCCGCGGACCAGTTCAAGATTGCGAACAGCGGCGAGACGCTTCCAGCCGGCGGCCTCAAGTGCCTCCCAGTTGCGCTCAGGGATGGGCGGCAAGCCTTTGAGCGTGGCAAGCTCCAGGCAGTAGTCGCGAAAGGTGCACTGCAACCAATGGGTTGCTAGTGGAGGAGTAGGAAGGTATTCATCGGCTCCGCGGATCTCTCGCTGAAGCAGGTCGAATCCCAGCCTTCTGGCCATGGAAAGGTCACGCTGGCGGCGAACCCGGGCACCGGCGGTCACGGTTTCACACAGGGGCAGCCCAAGGTCCTCCTTGCTCAGGAGAAGCGCTGACTGCCTGGCGTTCGCGGAAAGCGGACGGTACTCATCGGCGCTGATACGGTTATAGCAACAGGGCGCTAACGCCAAGGCAGGGCAGCCTGTCTGGCTGGCTACTTGCATCAACCGCACATGGAGATCACCGCACGCATGCAGCGCTACAGGCGTGTGAAAGGCCTTAAGCCTTTCCGTAACAGAATCAGCCATTACATCCTGTTCATAATGATGGGCTGAAAGCCCCAGGCGCTTGCTGATACGTTGCCCTGTCTCTACCAGTGAGGGATCGTATTCCAGACAGTCGAACGCAGCGCCATGGACGCCCAGGCGTCGTCCTAGATGGCCTTTGCCTGAGCACCAGTCCAGCCAATGCGAGGGAGGGCTGTTGAATAAGGCGTGGTGAGCGAAAGCCTCCACCTGCTGCCATTTGCGTCCCGGCACGTCCACGCTCAGCCTGTTAGGCGCTTCGCTGTACTGCCTGGGCAACTCGCCGATCATGCACAGCTGACGTGCCTCTTCGGCCCAGGCTGGAAAAGGCGAGGGGGCCTTAAGTGCATGGGGATGTGTATGCGTAGCCTCCGCCTCTTCAAGTGAGCGGGAGCGAAGCCACGAGGATAGCTCCGGGTTGGCCTTCTCCCAGGGCAGTGTTGGCTGGGTGAACGGCTTGGGTCGCCAGAGCGCCTGGTGCTGTATCAGGAAGCTGTCCAAGGCATTGAAGCGTGCTTCTAACGCACTGCCCTGGAGGAAGGAAGCAGGATAGGTCTCACTCATGCCGATCACGGAGGCTAACGGGGCGGCGAAGCATAACGCACCGCCCTGTCGCTGTGATCAGTAGAGGCTGAACGGAAAGTATCGGGCGTTGATCTGCTGGTATGTCCCGTTGGCGAGAATACCTTTGAGAGCTTCATCCAGGCGGGCTTTCAGCGGATCGTTCTTGCGTACCGCTATCGCAATGCGGTCCTTTTGCAGGACGGGTTCGCCTTTAAGCTCGAAGCGTTGCCCCTCTGGGGTCTGCAGCCAGGCGTAATGCGCAAAGCGGTCTCCCAGTACGGCATCCACACGCCCATCTGCAAGGGCCTGGTTGGCTTCCTCCTGGGAGTCGTAGAAGCGCATGTTGACCTGACCGCCCAGATGGTTGGAGAGCCAATCTGCCGAAAGCGTCGCGCGGCCGGCACCGATAACCTTGCCTTTGAGTCCGCGGGGGTCTGTGCTGAACGGTTTATCCCTGGGGGCAATGAACTGAATGCTGTTCATGTAGTAGGGGATAGTGAAGGAGACGAGCTGCTCACGCTCCGGTGTGATCGACATCGAGGAAATGATGGCGTCGAACTTGCGTGCGTTCAGTGAAGGCAGCATGCGATCCCAGCTGGTGATCACGAACTGGCATTGCACCTTGAGTTCTGCACACAGTGCCTGGGCAATATCCACATCGAAGCCGGTCAGCTTGCCGTTACCACTAACGCTACTGAACGGGGGGAGCGAGCCTTGAACGCCCACTTTGAGAACGTCGGCCGCCAGAGCTGTGCCGCACAGGCTTAAACCCGTCATCAAAGAAATAACCCATCGCTTGAGCCGCTTCATTCATTCCTCCATCTACAGGTCTGTATAAGCTTTACAGCTGTTTAACCGCAGGTTGTCAAATAAAAGACCCAAGACGAGCAATTGAGCGAGCAGGAGAGAATCGTGCTGAAGCCTTTCAGGGCAGTGATACGAGGCGGGACAAACATGCAGGCAAAAAAAAGCCCGATCAGTGATCGGGCTTTTAGAATCATGGTGCCCAGGGACGGAATCGAACCGCCGACACGGGGATTTTCAATCCCCTGCTCTACCAACTGAGCTACCTGGGCAACGGGGCGCATTAAACCGTTATAAACGATTTGTGTCAAGCGCGAGTTGAAAAAAATTCAATTTTTACCGTGACTTAAGTGTTTGCCCCAAAATCAGAAGGGCTAACACCCTAATCATTCACTGGGCGGTACGTATCCTTCGGCTTGCGCGTACTCTTCGCCAGAAAGGAATTTATCCATTTCCTGCTGAAGGAATTTACGGTCGTCGGCATTCATCATGTTCAGACGGCGCTCGTTGATCAGCATGGTCTGATGTTTCTGCCAGTCATCCCAGGCCTGTTTGGATACATTCAGGTAAATGTCCTCGCCCTTGGCGCCCGGATAAGGCGGGCGATCCAGGCCAGGCAGTTCTTGCTTGAGCTTACGGCACATGACAGTGCGGGTCATACGGTTTCTCCTTTCAACGCCTCTTCGGCGCGCTTGAGCAATTTCTTGACCGGGGCTGCCAGCCCCAGGCGTGGCGGATTGGCGAGGTTATACCAAAGCCAGTCCGGTTCGGTCATGGATTGATTGCGGCTGTCCACATGAATCAGCCAGGGCTCGATGTTGAGCTGGAAATGGCTGAAGGTATGTGTAAGGCCTGGCAAGGCCTGACGCTGCTCCATGATCAGGCTGTGGCGCTCAGTCAGGGCCCCCAGCTGATCGACCGTATCGAGCTCAGGTGGACTCCAGAGACCACCCCAGAGCCCGGAAGAAGGGCGCCGGTGGAGCAGGATGGCATTGTCATCATTGATGATCAGTGGCATCAGGGTCCGCTTTTGCGGCAAGGTCTTCCGTGGCTTGGGTTCGGGAAAATCGGTTTCACGTCCCAGCCGATGGGCCTGGCAGCCTTCTTTCAATGGACAGAGCAGGCAGGTGGGCTTGCTGCGTGTGCACAGTGTAGCGCCCAGGTCCATCATGGCCTGAGTGTAGTTGCCCACACGAATATGAGGTGTATAGCGCTCCGCCACGTCCCATAGCGCTCGGGCGACGGCGGGCTCGCCGGGATAGCCGGACTGTGCCGAATAGCGCGCCAGAACCCGCTTGACGTTGCCGTCCAGAATCGGCGCGCGAATGTTCATGGACAAGCTGGCAATGGCACCTGCCGTCGAGCGGCCTATGCCTGGCAGGTCCACGAGGGCTTCGACACTGCGTGGAAACTCACCGTTGTGCTCGGTGACGACAATCTTTGCCGTCTTGTGCAGATTTCGGGCGCGACTGTAATACCCCAGTCCCGTCCAGAGGTGCAGTACTTCGTCTTCAGAGGCAGCGGCAAGCGCCTGGACATCGGGTAACGCCTGCATGAAACGGTCAAAATAGCCCAGCACTGTACTGACCTGGGTCTGCTGGAGCATGATCTCCGAGACCCAGACCCGATAAGGGGTGATGTTCTGCTGCCAGGGCAGGTCCTTGCGGCCATGAATGTCGTACCAGTTCAGGACTGCGCTGGAAAAGCGTTCCGGATTCATCGTTTGTGGAATAACCCCTTGATGGCATCTTTGAGTTCGGGACTGACCTTGTCTCCGAGCTTTTCATCCAGTTTCTCATTAAGTCGATCACCCGCCAGTCGGGCGACGATCTTGCTCATGCCGTCGCGATCCAGGCGGCAGGCCTTGGCGCCCAGCTCCAGCGGACCCCGGCAATGCAACGGCCACTCGATGCCGGTATAGCGCTCATTGACCTGACAGGCCGGGTCGGGCATGTCGCTCTTGTCGCCTTCGACGGTTACGCCAATGCGGTAGTCCAAGCCCAGCACGCGTAAGTCGATATCACCGTTGCCCTTGGCCGTCAGGCCGGGAATGCGGGCAATCAGGTCCTGGTTGCTGGCGACTCCATTATTGATGGTCAGACTACCGCTCAGCTCGCGGAACGGAGTGTCCTGGCCATCATGCGCACTGGCAAGTGTCTTTTTGTTGAGCAGCGCGATGCCCTGGCAGAGCTGGCCCTCTAGGTTGGCATTGGCCAGTACACCATTGCTCAGACGAAAGCGCGCCGTTCCATCCAGGCTATCCATCCATGCCTTCTGGCTATTGCCTTGCGCGGTCAGGTTGGCATCCAGATCCAGCGCCCCCCGTACGGGTGGCTTTTGACCCTGGGCCTGGAGAATTTTTTCAACCGGTACCTGAGCAATACGTTCGGTCACACTGAGTTTGGGTGTGATTCCTCGAACATCAAGGGCACCATTGGCCTGAAAGCGACCGCTGAACAAGTCGCCACGCAATTCGCTCAGTGTGACGAGGCCGTCTTTACCGTTGAGCTTGAGGCTGGCGTTATCAATAGGCAGCTTGGTGACCACGAAGTGATCCAGGTTGAGCGAAGCGTTCAGATCCAGTGCTTTGAGCCGCTCTACAGGAAGAATGTCCTCACTGCTCCAGGCATGCTGAGTGGGGGAGGAGGGAAGCGGTGAATTGCCCTGGCTGGCAACCGCATCGGCTGTAGTCACTTCGTTCTGGCGAGCCGTATTGCTCTCGTGCTGAGCGGCAGCCGTCTTGGCGGGCAGGTAGCGATCCAGGTCGAGGCGATCACCCTTGAGGTCAATACTCAAGGCTTTGCGGGCGAAGTCTTCTACGGCAATACGACCCGAGAAGGTGCTGCCATCCAGTACAAGGTTCAGGTCTTCCAGCGCCAGGCTGTTCTGGCTGCCGGACAGGCGTGTATTGAACTCAACCTGCTTGAGCGTGTTGGCGTCAGCCATTTCCGGCAGGGCGACACCAATGCTAGTCAGAAAGGCGCGCAGATCGGTCTGTGCAATGGACAGGCCGCCTTCAAGCTTGGGTGCCTTTTCAAGGTCATGCACTTTGAGTTCACCCAGCGCCTTGAGCTGGTTGAAAGTCAGCTTGAGGCCGTTCCACTCAGCAACCTGAGCGGCCCGGTCCAGAAGAAGTTGACCTTCCGCTGAATATTTCAGCAGCTGTCCGCCGAAGGGCTCGCCTGTGGCATCGCCGGACAGGTTGGCATTGTCCAGCTGGTAACGCTGTAAGGCATTGTCAAAGCGCAGCTCGCCAGTCAAGACCACCGAGGCATTGACGGGCGGTTGATTGGTCGTGAGGGTGCCCAGCAATTTCAGCGGAATATTAGTGCCTTCGCGGATGCTGCCAGTGCTCAGGTCGAGGCCTTCGAAAGCATAATGCGCGCCGCTGCGGGCATCGCTGTAATCGAGGCGTGAGTCCTTGACTGTCAGGCTATCGATATCCAGCTTGAGTGGGCGGCGTGGCGTGTCATCCTGGCCGGCTGGCTGCTCCGCCGGTTGGTCGTTTGGCGTACCGGGGGTTTTATCGGGTGCAGGGCGGCCAATGTTTTCCCAGTTGGCCTGGCCTTGTTCGTCGCGTGCCAGCGTCAGGTTGAGGCCGTCCACGCGAATATCACTCATCTCGACATCATGGCGAAGCAGCGGCAATACGCGTACCGAGAAGCCCAACCGCTGTACGTTGGCAAGCGGCTTTTGTGGTGTGGTGGCACTGGCGATGGTCGCATCATGAAGTTGCAGGCCAAGCCATGGAAAGAGGCTCCAGCCTATATCGCCGTTAAGGGTCAGCTCGATGTTGGCCTTGTCCCGAGCAAGTTGGCGGATTTCGTCTTTGTAATCGTTGGGGTCGAACAAGTGGGTCAAGGCAAAGCCCAGCGCCACGATGATCAGCAGCAGCCCAAGAAAGACAAGGCCGAGCACTTTTCCGAACGCTTTCATTGACGGGTCCTTATCTAAAACTTAAGTAATGGCCGAGTATAACGCTGCCAAGTGGTCGTTTTGGCTGGATGAACGTCAGAAGCGCGATATCGGCCTCAGACTCTCTGTCGCGCTGTAAATGCCGTTTGGCGTGTAGGCACGAAAAATTGAGTGCTGTGCTCTGGTATTTACACGCCATGCGCTCTATTGTCGCGCCCCGACTAAAGGAGAATTCGTTCGCGTTTTTGAAAAAAACGGTGCGTTGGGGAATGCCCGGTCTTTTCTGCGAACACTTCAGCGAGTCGTCAACACTTCATATAGGGGATTTCTCATGAGCATTACGCTCACACAGAGCGGCACTTCCGCTCGTCCCGCTTTCCTATCCAAGGAACGGATCGTTGCCACCCATGGCTTCAACCGCTGGCTGGTACCGCCAGCAGCACTGGCCATTCATATGTGTATCGGCATGGCCTACGGTTTCTCCGTATTCTGGTTGCCGCTGTCTCGTGCCGTTGGCATTGATGCACCCATTGCCTGCGCGCCCACCATGGGCTTTTTCGATCAGCTTTTCGCCACGGGCTGCGACTGGAAAATCTCCCAGTTAGGCTGGATGTATACCCTGTTCTTCCTGTTCCTGGGCTGCTCGGCTGCCTTTTTCGGTAGCTGGCTGGAGCACGCCGGTCCTCGCAAGGCAGGCGTCGTGTCGGCATTCCTGTGGTGCGGCGGTCTGGTGATCTCGGCCATGGGCGTGTATACCCACCACATCTGGCTGCTCTGGCTGGGGGCTGGTGTGATCGGGGGGATCGGGCTGGGGCTTGGCTATATTTCGCCAGTTTCGACACTCATGAAGTGGTTCCCTGACAAGCGGGGCATGGCGGCCGGCATGGCGATCATGGGCTTCGGCGGCGGTGCGATGGTCGGTGCGCCCCTGGCCGACATGCTGATGCGCCATTTCGCAACGGCTGAAGATGTTGGTGTCTGGCAGTGCTTCCTGGTCCTGGCCGGCGTCTATTTTGTCTTCATGATAGGTGGCGCGCTTGCGTACCGCGTACCGCCGCCTGGCTGGCGTCCGGAAGGATGGTCGCCTTCGCTGAAAAAGACCGGCAATGACATGATCACCAGCCGTCACGTGCATGTCAGCAAGGCCTGGCGCACGCCCCAGTTCTGGCTGGTGTGGGCGGTACTCTGTCTGAACGTTTCCGCTGGTATCGGTATCCTGGGTATGGCATCGCCCATGCTGCAGGAAGTATTCGGTGGTCGCCTGATCAACGTCGGTATTCGCTTCAATGACCTGAACAAGGATCAGCTGGCGCAGATCGCCACGATCGCTGCCGGCTTTACTGGCCTGCTCAGTCTGTTCAACATCGGCGGTCGTTTCTTCTGGGCATCGTTCTCGGACTTTATCGGTCGCAAGATCACGTTTTTCGTGTTCTTTGCGCTGGGCTTTGCCTTGTACGCGATCATTCCGTGGACCAGCCACATGGGCAGCGTAGCGCTGTTCGTGTTCACGTTCTGCCTGATTCTGTCCATGTACGGCGGCTGCTTCGCTACCGTGCCGGCTTATCTGGCGGATCTCTTCGGTACGCAGATGGTGGGGGCGATCCATGGTCGTCTGCTAACGGCCTGGGCCGCTGCCGGTATCTTCGGTCCGGTGCTGGTGAACTACCTGCGTGAGTACCAGCTGGGCCTGGGGGTTCCGCGTGCAGCTGTCTATGACACTACGCTGTATATCCTGTCGGGCCTGCTGATCCTCGGCTTTATCTGTAACCTGCTGGTACGCCCGGTGGCAGACAAGCACTTTATGACCGAGGCCGAGCTGGCTGTTGAGCGTTCCAAGAGCAACGACAACAACTTCGACAATCTAGTGATCGAATGGTCGGCTGACCCGTCCAGCAAGACTTGGGTCATTCTGGCCTGGGCTGTGGTCGTCATTCCGTTGGCATGGGGTGTTCTCATTACCCTGGGCAAAACGGCTGTGCTGTTCGGCTAAGCGATACCGCTCGCGGCAGGTGCAATGCCTGCCGCGTTTCCCGCCACTCGTCCCATCCTTCCTCTCGTTTGCGTTTAGGTGCCTTTCACGGCTTCTGCTTCCTGGCTATGGCTTCTATACTGTTTACCCTTTTTTGCCCTCTCATTTCGCGGAGCAGGTAATGGCCGAACGCAAGGCAGCCGTCGAGCGCAATACCCTGGAAACCCAGGTCAAGGTATCCATCAATCTGGATGGCACCGGGCAAGCCCGATTCGACATCGGGGTTCCCTTTCTTGAGCATATGCTGGATCAAATCGCCCGCCACGGGTTGATCGACCTGGACATCCATTGCAAGGGCGACCTGCATATCGACGATCACCATACCGTTGAGGACGTGGGCATCACGCTGGGCCAGGCCTTTGCCCAGGCCATTGGTGACAAGAAAGGCATCTACCGTTACGGACATGCCTATGTGCCACTGGACGAAGCCCTGTCCCGGGTCGTCATCGATTTTTCCGGGCGTCCCGGTCTGCACTGGCATGTACCGTTTACCCGGGCTACGGTCGGAGGCTTCGACGTCGATTTGTTCATCGAGTTTTTCCAGGGCTTCGTCAACCATGCGCAGGTAACGCTGCATGTGGATAACCTGCGTGGCATCAACACTCACCACCAGATCGAGACAGTCTTCAAGGCGTTTGGACGCGCGCTGCGCATGGCAGTCAGCCAGGACGAGCGCATGGCAGGACAGATGCCATCTACCAAGGGGTGTCTCTGATGCAGATGGTAGCAGTCATCGACTATGGCATGGGCAACCTGCACTCGGTTGCCAAGGCGCTTGAGTATTCAGGCGGCGCACGCGTGCTGGTCACGGGCGATCCGCAGATCATTCGGGAGGCAGACCGCATCGTCCTGCCCGGCGTAGGCGCTATCCGCGATTGTATGGCTGAGATCCGCCGCCTGGGCATTGATGTGCTGGTTCGCGAAGTCAGCCAGGATCGTCCCTTCCTGGGCGTCTGTGTGGGCATGCAGGCCTTGATGGAAACCAGCGAGGAAAACAACGGTGTTGACTGTATCGGCCTGTTTCCCGGTCGGGTGCGCCGCTTCCCTGCCGATATGGTGGAGAATGGTGAAAAGCTTAAAGTCCCGCACATGGGATGGAACGAGGTGGCGCATACCCTCGATCATCCGCTTTGGCATGGTATTCCAGACCAGAGCCGCTTCTACTTTGTGCACAGCTACTACATCGAGGCCGCCAACGCTCGCCAGGTAGCCGGCCGAGGCCATTATGGCGTGGACTTTACCGCCGCCTTGGCTGACGGTCCGCGCTTTGCCACGCAGTTCCATCCCGAAAAGAGCGCAACCTGCGGTTTGCAGCTCTACCAGAACTTTGTTGCCTGGGACGGCCGCTGGTAAGCCTGGCTGACTGTACTAGCCGCCATGGCAAGGCTTGAGCGCAAGCACAAAGCCAGCCCGTGGCGTTTTATCACTATTAGCGAACGCATTCCTGGCGCTGAACCTGTGCCATGCAGGCCGCCCCGAATGCCTTGGGTAGAGATCTATGCTGATTATTCCTGCAATTGATTTGAAAGATGGCGCCTGCGTGCGTCTGCGCCAGGGCCGTATGGAAGATTCCACGGTTTTCTCCGACGATCCTGTAAGCATGGCGGCCAAGTGGGTCGAAGGCGGCTGCCGTCGTTTACACCTGGTTGATCTTAATGGAGCGTTCGAAGGCCAGCCGGTCAATGGCGAAGTGGTTACCGCGATCGCCAAGCGCTATCCCTCCCTGCCTATCCAGATCGGTGGCGGTATCCGCTCATTGGAAACCATCGAGCACTATGTAAAGGCTGGCGTGAGCTACGTGATCATCGGCACCAAAGCCGTAAAGGAGCCAGCATTCGTGGCTGAAGCCTGCCGAGCCTTTCCAGGCAAGGTCATCGTTGGGCTGGATGCCAAAGACGGCTTCGTGGCGACTGATGGCTGGGCGGAAGTCAGTCAGGTGCAGGTAATCGATCTGGCCAAGCGCTTCGAGGCAGACGGCGTTTCGGCGATTGTTTACACCGATATTGCCCGTGACGGCATGATGCAGGGATGCAACGTACCGTTTACTGCCGCGCTGGCAAACGCTACCCGAATTCCTGTCATCGCATCGGGCGGTATCCATAACCTGGGCGATATTCAGAATCTGCTGGATGCCAAGGCACCCGGCATCATCGGTGCCATTACCGGTCGCGCGATCTACGAAGGCACGTTGGACGTCGCAGAGGCTCAGGCCCTGTGCGATCGTTATCAGGCATAAGACAGGCCGACAGACGAGGGATACCGTATGGCACTTGCCAAGAGAATCATTCCCTGCCTCGACGTGGACAATGGCCGCGTGGTGAAGGGCGTCAAATTCGAAAATATCCGTGACGCCGGAGATCCGGTAGAGATTGCCCGTCGTTACAACGAGCAGGGCGCAGATGAAATCACCTTTCTGGATATCACCGCCAGCCACCAGGGCCGCGATACCACCCTGCATACGGTCGAACGTATGGCGAGTCAGGTGTTCATTCCGCTGACCGTGGGCGGTGGCGTCCGTACCGTGCAGGATATTCGTAACCTGCTCAACGCGGGTGCAGACAAGGTCTCGATCAATACTGCAGCAGTCTTTACGCCCGAGTTCGTCGGAGAAGCCGCAGACCGTTTTGGCTCGCAATGCATCGTTGTCGCCATCGATGCCAAGAAGGTCTCGGCACCGGGCGAAACGCCGCGCTGGGAGATCTTTACCCACGGTGGCCGTAAGTCGACCGGGCTGGACGCCGTTGCCTGGGCACGCAAGATGGAGGACTTGGGAGCGGGTGAAATCCTGCTGACCAGCATGGATCAGGACGGCACCAAGAGCGGGTTCGACCTCGGAGTGACACGTGCCATCAGTGAGGCCATCAATATTCCTGTTATCGCATCAGGTGGTGTCGGTAATCTTGAGCACCTGGCTGCCGGTATTCTGGAAGGCAAGGCCTCGGCGGTATTGGCTGCCAGCATTTTCCATTTTGGAGAATACAGCGTGCCTCAAGCCAAGGCCTATATGGCTGAACGGGGTATTGTGGTCCGATAAATAGAGATTTGCGTCACACTTGGCACGCTTCCTGTTAAAGAAATTGCCCAAAACAAAGCAGGAGGCGTGTCCATGTTCAACGTTGTCATGGCGTTTTGGGTCAGTGTGTTGATGGTGAGTGCTGGGGCCGCCCAGGCAGCCAGTGCCAACAATCGTATTGATCTGCTGACAGAAAATTTTCCCCCTTACAACATGTCGGTCGATGGCAAGAACTTCGCACAGGAGGAAAGCCTGAGCGGAATAGCCGTGGATATCGTCCGGGAGGCCTGTAAGCGGGCCGGGGTTGCTTACTCGATGACGCTCCGCTTTCCCTGGGAGCGTATCTACAAGACCGCACTGGAGCAGCCTGGCTACGGCGTTTTCGTGACGGCTCGTCTCCCCGAGCGGGAAGATTCTTTCAAGTGGGTGGGGCCGATAGGACCTGATGACTGGATTCTGCTTGCCCGTGCGGACTCATCGCTAAAAATTGGCAGCCTGGATGACGTAAAGCGTCAGGGTTTGCGCATTGGCGCCTATAAAGGTGACGCGATCGCCGAAAGTTTAGTGAAGCAAGGCATAAACCCAGACCTCTCACTGCGGGATCAGGAAAACGTTCAAAAACTTCAGGCAGGGCAGATTGACGTCTGGGCCACCGGCGATCCGGCGGGCCGTTATCTGGCGCGTCAACAAGGGGTTACTGACTTCAAGACCGTTCTGCGGTTTAACGAAAGCCAGCTCTTTTTAGCCTTGAACAAGCAGACACCTGACAATGTGGTGCAAAAACTGCAAAACGCACTGGAGCAGATGCGCAAGGATGGTGAAGTCCAGCGCATCCTGGAGCATTACCTTTAAATAAGCATTCGATTGTGCCTTTGCCGGTGGCACAGCAGTTATAAGAAACAAGGAGCTGAAGTGATGTCCAAGTCGATATTGCGTGTGGTGATGTTGGGGTTGTTATTGGAAGCAGGCGCAGCAAAGGCTGCGGTCTCCGACAATTACTCGATGGTCCTGCTGACTGAGAATTTCCCGCCATTCAATATGGCTGTCGACGAAAAGAATTTCGCCAAGGATGACGGGATTGACGGTATCAGCACGGATATTGTCCGTGAAATGTTCAAGCGTGCCGGAGTCAACTATTCCCTTTCTCTGCGTTTCCCCTGGGACAGGCTTTATAACCTGGCGCTGGAAAACCCTAATTACGCGCTGTTCTCCACGTCCCGCACACCTGCTCGCGAGTCGCAGTTCAAATGGGTAGGGCCCCTGGGCAAGACGCGTAAGGTGTTAATGTCGACTAACGCCAGCAATATCAAGTTGACCAACCTGGAAGGCGCGAACAAGTACAAGATCGGTACTTACAAAAGCTCGGCGGTCAGCCAGATCCTGGCTGACAAGAAGATTCCGTTTACCGAGTCCCTTCGCGACCAGGAAAACGTCGGCAAGCTGGAGAGGGGCGAAATCGACTTCTGGGCAACGACCGATGTTGTGGCTCGGTATCTGGCCAAACAGGAAGGGGTGTCCAATCTGCAAACCGCGTTGGTCATCGATGAGGCAGACCTATACCTGGCGGTCAACAAGGATACGCCGGATGATGTAGTTGCCAAGCTGCAGAAGACGCTGGATGAGATGCGCAAGGAAGGCGTAGTCGATCAGATTACCAATAACTACCTGTGACCCTTCAGGGGCCCTGTAGTAAAACCGGAGCCTGGGCTCCGGTTTTTTGTTTCAGCGGTACACACCATTCTTGCCATGACCGGCCATGGCTTTATTGCTGCGTAGAGCAATCATCTGCTCGACATCGATAATCTCGATGCCATTAGCGATCAAAGTGGGCAGCTCGCGCTCCAGAACGCTTAGCGTGGCTGGACGAGGATGACCAATCAGAACGGCCGTGCCTTGCTTGCGTGCCAGCCTGACGCCTTCCTGCAATTGCGCTGCGATTGCATCAGCTTGGTTTACATTGTCCAGGAACACATCGCGAGAAAGGCTCGCCAGCCCAATCTTTTGAGCTTCGGCGGCTGCAACCGTGGCTGCACTGGTACGGCTATCGAGGAAAAATAGCGATTTGGCCTGCAGGGTTTGCATGAGCTGACTCATGGCCGGGCGATCAGCCGTCATCCGACTACCTTCATGGTTGTTGACCCCGCTGACATAGGGGACAGTCGCCAGGGCGTTTTCGAGGCGCTTAAGGCGCTCCTCACCGGAAAGCTCGGGATGCCAGGCGAAGGGGCCGCCCGCAGGGTCCATAGGCAGATGCAGAATGACCGTACGGCCTGCCTTGTGGGCTTCGCGAGCCAATGTCGCGCCGAAGGATGTGCCCGGCATGATGGCCAGGGTCACCGGCCCGGGCAGACCAAGAACGCGACGATCCTGGGAGAGGTTCTGTCCCAGGTCATCGATTACGATGCTCAGGCGTGGTGGCTCAGCCGCAGCGGCTCCAGCTGCCAGAGCGAGCAGTAGGAGCGAGCCAATCCAACGCCTGATCACTGATTGCGTGTGATGCTCAGCCCTTTCAGGAGGCTGAGGGCTTGGGACAGCTGGAAGTCATCATCTTGCGGGCGGGGCGTCTGGTTAGGCGCCTTGCTTCCGGTAGGACGATCCGGGCCGCCGTTGGCATTACCCAGGTGACCGGCCAGATCAGCTTCTTTGAAGAACTCAGGATTGTCTTCTGGGGTGACTTTGGCGGGTGCGACCGCCACATCAGGGGTGATGCCCTGCGCTTGAATGGATCGACCCTTGGGTGTGAAGTACAGCGCTGTGGTCAATTTGAGTGCGCGGTCGTTGTTAAGCGGCAGAACTGTTTGCACCGAGCCTTTACCGAACGTATCCGTACCCATCAGGATTCCGCGCTTGGAATCCTGCAGAGCGCCCGCCACGATTTCCGCCGCCGACGCGCTGCCACCATTGATGAGGACGACCAGCGGAACACCTTCGCTGGGGTCAGCCGCGTCGGCCGAGAAGCTCAGCTCGGAGTTCTGGATGCGACCCTTTGTATAGACGATCAGCCCCTTGGTCATAAAGGCATCTGCAACCTCGACAGCGGCCTGCAAAACGCCGCCGGGGTTGTTTCGCAGGTCGAGCACCAAGCCGTTGAGCTTATTGCCCTTGTTCTCTTTGCGAAGCTGCTGGAAGGCCTTTGTTACTTCATCGCCCGTGTTTACCTGGAACTGCGAAATGCGCAGCAGGCCGTAGTTAGGCTCCAGCAGTTGCGCCTTGACGCTCTTGACCTTGATGACGGCCCGGTTGAGTTTGACATCGAAGGGGCGGCCACCGCCGCGTACGATAGTCAGGGTAATCGGACTGCCGATCTTGCCGCGCATCTTGTCTACGGACTGGCTGATGGACTGACCCTTGGTGGGCTGGCCATCGATCTTGACGATCAGGTCTCCCGGCTGGATACCGGCCTTGGCAGCCGGCGTGTCATCAATAGGGGAGACCACTTTTACGAAACCGTCCTCCTGACCCACTTCGATCCCCAGACCACCAAATTCGCCGCTGGTGGTTTCCTGAAGCTCAGCAAAATCCTTGGGTTCAAGGTATGCCGAATGCGGGTCCAGGTTGCTCAGCATGCCCTTGATGGCGTTTTCGAGCAGAGTCTTGTCGTCCACCGGCTCAACATAGGCTGCCTTGATGCGGTCCATCACCTCAGCGAACGTACGCAGCTCTTCGAGTGGAAGCGGCGCGTTGTTGATGGGCGCTGCTGCCCCTTCGACCGGGGTCACCGCGGCGGGCACTTCTCCTGGCGTCTGTTGCTGGGCCCAGGCGGTTGAAACGCCACTCAGCCCTATCAGCGAGAAAGCCAAGGCGGTGAGACGAAAGCAATGCGGCATGCGTAGCTCCTAATGTGTCCGGCACTAACCCTGGGCACGGCACCAGGTAAGCGGATCCGACGGACGACCCTTCTGACGTATGGCGAAATAGAGGGCAGGGGTGTCCTGACCTCCGCTGGTCCCGACGGTTGCAATCGCATCGCCCGCCTTGACCTGATCACCTGCACTCTTTAACAAGCTTTGATTATGCCCGTATAAACTGAGATAACCGTTGCCGTGATCAATGATCACCAGCTGTCCGGCTCCTCGTAACCAGTCGGCAAACACTACCCGGCCCGCATGAATAGCGTGCACCTGGGTGCCTGCGCTGGCTGAAATCAGTACACCATCCCATTTGGCGCGCGGGTCATCGCCACGCGGACTGCCAAAGCGTGCCAGCAGGCGACCGTTCACAGGCCAAGGCAGCTTGCCTTGTGCGCTGGCAAACGGACCGCCAAAGCCTGGTGCAGAACTAGACACCGCAAGGCCCGGTGTGTTCGTTGGCCGTGTCGTTTTGCTGCTTGCGCGACTACGCTCTTCCGCTTCCCGCGCCTGTGCCAGCGCACGCTGGCGAGCCTGCTCAGCCTCACGAGCCTGGCGGGCCAGTGTCTCTTCAATGGTTTTCAGGACCTTGCCGAGTTCTGCCTGATCCTGCTCGCGCGATTGCAGCGCACGGTTGCGGTCGGAGTAGTCGCTGTTCAGCTTGGCCAGGGTCTCCTGGCGTGCCTTGCGGACTTCGGCCAGCTTGTCCTGCCGCTCCTGCAAAGCGGCTTGCTGAGCGGTCAGCTGCGATTGCTCGTTACGAATGTCACTCTCTACCCCGGCTAGCTGTTTCAGGGTGTCGTTGAATGTCGCGAGTTGGTCGAGGCGGGCCTGATTGACATAGTTATAGTAGGTCAGGGTGCGACTGACCTTTTCCGGTTGTTCCTGATTAAGGAGCAACTTCAGGTATTCCTGACGGCCGCTTTGATAAGCGGCACGAATCTGAATAGCGATCAGTTTTTGTTGCTCAAGGCGTGACTGATCGAGTTTTTTTTTCTGGTCATCCAGCTTCTTCAGCTTTTCCTGACCTTGATCCAACTGATCCTGGAGATCCTTGACCTGCTTTTCCAGGTCGCCCATCTCCGTTTCGGTCGATTTGAGCTGCTTTTGCACGCCGGACTTTTCGGTCTGGATGCCTTGCAAGAGCTTCTGCAGTTCGGCGATGTCACGCTTGGTGGCTTCCAGCTGGCGCTGGGTATCCTCGCGCTGATCGGCCACGGCCGGAGTAAGCAGACATGCAAGAAGAACGAGGGTAAGGGCGCGAAGCATCGAGTAACAAATATCCCATGAGGAAGCGCCCTAGTATGCACGGGGCGGCTAGCAAAAAAAACGGCGAGACGAGCCGTAGATGACTAGGTGCTCTTTTATTGGTTGATGATCAGAAGTACCGCTGAGTCCTCAGAGACGCAACGATACTCCCAATCGGGTAAATGAGCAGGCCGTGATATTTAATTCACGGTAATGATCGTACGACCGGTCATCTCCTTGGGTTGCTCCATACCCATAAGCGTCAGCAAGGTGGGCGCTACATCGGCCAGTACACCGCCTTCACGAATGTGAACGGAGCGCTTGCCTACATAAACGAACGGAACCGGCTCGGTGGTATGCGCAGTATGCGCCTGACCCGTGGATTCATCTTCCATCTGCTCGACATTGCCGTGGTCTGCCGTAATGATGGCCTCGCCGCCGACCTTGTCCAGCGCTTCCACAATGCGTCCCATGCAGGCGTCCAGGCATTCCACTGCTTTGACTGCCGCCTCGAATACACCGGTATGGCCCACCATGTCGCCATTGGCATAGTTGGCGATGATGACATCGTAGCGCTGGTTTTCAATCGCATCGACAATCTTGTCGGTAACTTCCGGGGCGCTCATTTCAGGCTGCATGTCATAGGTGGCAACCTTGGGGGAGGGGATCAGGATACGTTCCTCGCCCTCGAAGGGTTCTTCCCGACCGCCCGAGAAAAAGAACGTGACGTGCGCATATTTCTCGGTTTCGGCAATCCGCAGCTGAGTCTTGCCGTTCTTGGCCAGGTATTCACCCAGGACATTGTTCAAGCTTTCCGGGGTAAAGGCACTGGGTGCAGGAATGCTGGCAGCATATTGGGTCAGCATGACATAGCCTGCCAGGTTTAGCGTCCGGGTACGGGGGAATTCCTTGAAGTCCGGCTCGACAAACGCACGGGACAGTTCACGGGCGCGGTCAGCGCGGAAGTTCATGAATACCACGGCGTCACCGTCTTCCACTTTGACGGGAGTCCCGACGGTTGTTGCCTTGACGAATTCATCGCTCTCGCCGCGCTCGTACGCTGCGTTGAGGCCTTCGGTGGCCGTTGCCGCATGGTATTCCGCGGTGCCGTCCGTAATGAGGTTGTACGCAGCGGATACGCGGTCCCAGCGATTGTCGCGGTCCATGGAGAAATAGCGGCCAATCAGCGACACGATACGACCTTTGCCCAGGCGGGCAAAGGTGGCGTCAAGCAGGTCGATCGAGCTCTGGGCGCTCCTGGGCGGTGTATCGCGACCGTCGAGGAAAGCGTGCAGATAGATCTTCTCGGCGCCACGCTTGGCCGCCAGCTCTGCCATGGCAACCAGATGGTCCTGGTGGCTATGGACGCCACCATCGGACATCAGGCCAAGGATATGGACGGCCTTGCCTGCGCCGACTGCCTTGTCGACGGCTTCGCCAATGACCGGATTCTCGAAGAACTCGCCATCGCGGATGGCCTTGGTGATACGGGTGAAATCCTGGTACACCACACGGCCGGCTCCCAGGTTCATGTGACCTACCTCGGAGTTGCCCATCTGGCCGTCAGGCAGGCCCACATCCATGCCGGAGCCGGAGATCAGACCATGGGGCTGTGTCGCCAGCAGGCGATCCCAGACCGGCTTTTTTGCCGCGTAAATGGCATTGTGCTTGGTTTCCTCGCTGTGGCCAAAGCCGTCGAGGATGATCAGGACCAGAGGTTTGGGTGTGAATGCCATGATTTCGGACTCTTGTTAGCGCTGTTTCGAAAGGCAACGGTTATCTGAAGTGTAACTGCCAAACGCCTAGCGACGCCACGCATGCAGGGTATGGTGCATGAGGTCGCGTGTGTATACTGGCCAGCATTTTTTGACTCCGGATACTTCGTGCCATGCAATTCGTTTCCCGGCTGATCGAGTTCGCCACTCACCATTACTTGCTTGTTGGCGCCTTGTTGGTGCTCTTGATCCTTCTGCTGATACACGAGACACGTCGTAGCGGGCGCAGCCTGTCAACGGCGGAGCTGACCAAGCTTCTCAATACAGAGCAGGGCATTGTGCTGGACATTCGTCCGAAGAAGGAGTTCGCTACCGGTCATATCGTCGGGGCAGTGAACATTCCTCAGGACAAACTGGCCAGCAGCCTGTCCCAACTGGAGAAGCACAAGGATAAGACCCTTATCGTTGTCGACAGCAATGGTCAGCAGGCCGGCGCTGCCTGTACGCCGCTACAACAGGCCGGATTCACTACGGCCCGGCTGACGGGAGGTCTCTCTACCTGGCGTGGGGAAAACCTGCCGCTCGTGAAAAACTAATTGTCGGACAGGAGGTACTCTCATGCCTGAAGTCATCATCTACACCAGTGCCTGGTGTCCTTACTGCCATCGAGCCAAGCACCTGCTCGACAGTAAAGGTGTGAAGTACCAAGAAATTGCCGTCGATGGCCAGCCTGCAGTGCGCAGTGAAATGACACGCAAGGCCGGCCGGACCAGTGTTCCGCAGATCTGGATTGGCGAAACCCATGTGGGTGGCTGCGACGATCTGTATGCGCTCGAGCGCTCAGGCCGTCTCGACCCGCTCCTCTCTGCCTGAATTAACCGATAAACAATAAGGTTCTGTCATGACTGATAACCTAAACGGAGCGCAGCAGACTGAAGAAGGCGCTCAGTTCTCCCTGCAACGTATCTATATTCGCGACCTGTCTTTCGAGGCGCCCAAGAGCCCGGACATCTTCCGTCAGGACTGGCAGCCAAACGTTAACTTGGATCTATCCACCCGCCAGAAGGCGCTGAACGAAGATTTCTACGAAGTCGTCCTCACGCTGACCGTAACGGTGAAGAACGGTGAAGACACCGCTTTTGTTGCTGAAGTACAACAGGCTGGTATCTTCCTGATCAAGGGTCTGGATGCCTCTTCCATGAGTCATGCGCTGGGCGCCTTCTGCCCGAACATCCTGTTCCCTTATGCACGTGAAACACTGGACAGCATGGTCGTGCGTGGTTCCTTCCCGGCGCTGATGCTGTCGCCGGTGAACTTCGATGCGCTGTACGCTCAAGAGCTGTCGCGCATGCAGACTGCAGGTCAGGCCTGATCTACGCTGTAGAAAAAACGCCCTTCGGGGCGTTTTTTTATGCCGCAGTGATTTATTCCGGCATGAAAAAGCCCAGCTGGCGCCAGCCCTCGTAAACGGTAATGGCTACCGCGTTGGAAAGATTGAGGCTGCGACGATCCGGCAGCATGGGCAGGCGTAGCAGGTGCTCGTGGGGAAGGGCATCACGCACCTCGGCTGGCAGCCCGCGGCTCTCGGGACCAAACAGCAGGGCATCGCCTACTTCATAGCGGACATCGGCATAGGACTGTGTAGCCTTGGTAGAAAAGGCCATCAGCCGACGGGGTTGTAAATCTGCTATACAAGCTGACAGCGATGCGTGACACCGCACGGTCGACCACTCATGGTAGTCCAACCCGGCGCGACGCAGCTTTTTGTCGTCAAGCGCAAAGCCAAGTGGCTCGATCAGATGCAGACGGCAGCCGGTAACGGCACACAAGCGAATGATATTGCCCGTATTGGGCGGAATTTCCGGCTCGAACAGAATGACGTCAAACATGGTAGCTAACACAGGAATAAAGAGCAGTATGGTAACGCCACCCGGCGACAATGGCTGCTGCTTCGTACGGTGGATATGGGCTGGTTGCGGAACGGTGGCATGTTGAGACGTCTGTTTCATGCCGTACGCCGTCTGTTTCTCGAGGTACGCGAAGCCAAGGCTGCTCGTGAAAGAGAACTCCAACGGGTGGATGATCCTGAAGAGCTACGCCGTGAGCTACAGACTCGCAATCGCCGCCTCCTGGTGTGGTTGGGCGCCATGTCACTGGGCGGGCTGCTGTTCGGGCTGATGGTCGGCCGGATCTATCATGGCGATGTAGGGCCTCGGCAGCCGATCGTTCCTCAGGTACGCGTGGCCCAGGCTGCAGAATACGTTGACGAAGGCTCTGGGAAGCCTATGTATCGTCTGGTGCTGTCCCTGAACAAGGCCCTTCAGTATGAGCGCTATCGCCCAGACGGTGCGTTGAATCTGCGTTTGCCCAACATAAGTTTGGTAGGCGGCAATCAAAGTGCTCAGGTAAAGACAAAAGAGTCACGCAGCTTTTCCTGGTCAGTCACTCAGCAGGGCAAGGACGTCAACGTGCTTGTAGTTGGACTAGGAGGAGCCCTGGCTACTCAGGACCACTTGGACAAAAAGGAAGGCGACCACTGGGAATTGGTCATTGAGGTTCCACTGATCTCAGCTGGCCAGTAAACGTGCGCACAATTAAGGCAAATTTCAATTGCTGCACATTTTTGGTGCAAGCCATGAATGCTAAACATTATTCTTCTTTTATGGTGCTTTATTTCTTGTAAAGCCAGTGCAATTGAAGGGTTTCAGCTTTGTATCTGTAACTTATTGATTTTAAAGGCCTGAGAAGTAGCCTTTTATCTCAGAACAAAAAAAGACCACCCGAAGGTGGTCTTGAAATAAAAAGGGGATTCCCCAGCCTGCCTGTACCGAGGTCCCCAAAAAGGTTGGTTACCAAGTACATAGCAGGCGGCGTGCCAACTTTCATAATTTTCTGAACGAAAAGTTCAGGCATAAAAATGCGCCGTTTAAGGCGTCTTTTAGCCTATAGGGCTTAGTCTTCACCCTCTTCATCGGGGCCATCGACTTTCATGCCCAGCTCTTTGATCTTCCGGGTCAGCGTGTTGCGTCCCCAGCCCAGGAGAACCGCGGCATCACGACGGCGGCCGGCGGTATGCTTGAGCGCGGTCTCGATCATGATTCGCTCAAAAGCAGGCACGGCGCTGTCCAGAAGGCTTGACTGTCCACGAGTCAATGCCTGATCCGCCCAGTGACGCAAGGCTTGTTCCCAGTTGGCGGCGGGTTGTGCATCCTGCGGCTGGCTAAGGAGTTCCGGCGGCAGGTCATCGATCAGTACCTCCCGGCTGGACGCCATCACCGTGATCCAGCGACAGGTATTTTCCAGTTGCCGGACGTTACCTTGCCAGGACAGGCCCTTCATGTACTCCTCGGTTTCCGGTCTTAGCGTCTTGGGTTCTACCGCCAGCTCTTGCGCCGCTCGTGCCAGGAAATGCCGGGCCAGTGCTGGAATATCTTCCCGGCGATCAGCCAGACGAGGAATGTGGATACGAATCACGTTGAGGCGATGAAACAGGTCCTCGCGAAACTTGCCATCCCGGACCAGACCCTCCAGGTTCTGGTGGGTTGCGGCAATGATGCGGACATCCACCTTGACTGGAGTATGGCCCCCTACGCGATAGAACTCACCATCAGCCAAGACCCGCAGCAGGCGCGTCTGGGTATCGGCTGGCATGTCTCCGATCTCATCAAGAAACAAGGTTCCACCATCGGCCTGCTCGAAACGGCCTCGACGCTGGTTGGCCGCGCCTGTGAAGGCCCCTTTTTCGTGGCCGAACAGCTCGGACTCCATCAAGTCCTTGGGAATGGCGGCCATGTTCAGCGCGATGAAAGGCGCTGCCGCGCGCGGGCTGTGGCGGTGCAGGGCATGGGCAACCAGCTCTTTGCCTGTGCCCGACTCGCCATTGATCAGAACCGTAATGTTGGAATGGGAGAGCCGGCCGATGGCGCGAAACACCTCCTGCATTGCCGGCGCTTCACCAATGATTTCCGGCGTTCGCGTCAGGTGAGCGGGCTCCTCAAATCCCTGCTGTTCCTGGGCATGCTGGCCGGCGCGCTTGACCAACGCGACGGCCTCGTCGACGTCGAACGGCTTGGGCAGGTATTCAAACGCGCCCCCTTGATAGGAGGCGACAGCGCTGTCGAGATCCGAATGTGCCGTCATGATGATCACAGGCAGACGAGGGTGAACCTCCCGAATGCGTGACAACAAGTCCAGGCCACTGGCGCCAGGCATGCGAATATCGGAAATGATGACATCCGGCTGCTGGCGGCCGAGCCGGTTCATGACGCTGTCCGCGTTTTCAAAGGCAACGGTCGTCATGCCTTCCTGCTGAAGGGCCTTTTCTAGTACCCAGCGAATGGAACGGTCGTCGTCGACGATCCAGACGGTCTCCGAACGGCTCATAAAGGCTCCTTATCCAACGGCAGGAAAATACTGAAGGCAGTGTGTCCAGGTTGACTCAGGCACTCGATAAGGCCTTGGTGCTGAGAAATGATGTTTTGCGTGATGGCCAGGCCCAGGCCGGTCCCGTCTGGGCGACCGCTGACCATCGGATAGAAAATGGTTTCCTGCATGTCGGCAGGAATACCTGGGCCGTTATCGATGATTTCGACCTTGCACACCAACCGATGGCGAACATGGGCAATAGTGAACTGGCGGAGCGCACGCGTCCGCAGCGTGATACGTCCCAGGCGCAGCTCATTGTGTTCGGAAATGGCCTGCATGGCGTTTCGCACAATATTGAGGACTGCCTGGATCAACTGCTCCTTGTCGATAAGGAGGTCCGGGATGCTCGGGTCGTAATCGCGTACCAGAGAGATACCACCCTGGCTTTCAGCATCCACCAGACTGCAAACACGCTCCAGCACCTCATGAATATTGGTACGTGCCAGTTTGGGCAGCTTGTTGGAGCCGAGCATGCGATCCACTAGGTTGCGCAGGCGGTCAGACTCCTCAATGATGACGTTCGTGTAATCCTTCAAGGACTCGTCCGGTAACTCCCGAGAGAGGAGTTGCGCAGCGCCACGGATACCTCCAAGGGGATTCTTGATCTCATGGGCAAGCCCGCGAACCAGCAGTTTGGTCGTTTCCTGTTTGGAAAGCTGGGCTTCCTCTTTGGTAATTCGCAGGAGACGATCCCTGGGATGCACCTCCAGCAACAGGTAGGTCGTAGAAGGGCTGAGCACAGGCGTAACAGCATAATCCACCGTCAGGTTGTTGCCTGTAGTGGACACCAGCAGTGCTTCACGCTTGGTAAACGGGTGCGAGTGCTCCACTGCCTGACGAAGGGCTTGGAGCGCTTCCGGCGACTCGGTGAACAATTCACTGATGAATTGACCGTGGCTACGCTGACCGCTGACGGCCAACAGCATTTCAGCTGCCGGATTCATGTACTCAAGGCGCAGCTCGGCGTTGAGCAGAATGACTGCCGTCGTAAGGTTATCCAGCAGCAGACGATGCATCATTTCCGTAGGCATGGCGAATCAGCTTTGATGTGACGACCCATGAAAATGCAAGAAACAAACCAAGCTACGTAAATAGGCTGCCCTGTGTTAGGGCAAGCCCATAACCTGTGCACTGCACGTAGCCTTAAGCTGTTTTCTAGCTAATCAGGATGTCTCGTTTTGGTGCGACCTACAGTATTGCACTGATATGGTGCATAAGGGGCTGGCGCTTTATTCTTCTTCGGGTTTTTCAGAAAGCGGACATTCGGGACGAATACCCCACTCACCGTCCTTGCAGGGGTTGGCCAGACGCCGCTGAGACAGCGACATGCGCTTCATATGGAAAGGTTGGCTAGGCGTACGCTCGACCACGACGCCGCCTTCCGTAACGATCTCCACCGCGATCTGATGCGTGCCCCGATCCAGGTTTTCAAGTGGAAATACCGGACTGCGCCCAGGGGCTCCTGCGGGTTGGCCATCCAGAATCAGCCGGTAGAAATGAGTAGGCATCAGTTCTGGATCGCTGGTGGCTGTTACGATCAGCTCACCGGCATTGCTCCGAATCGTAGCGTCCGGCTCCGGTACAAGAATGCGCAGCATCTGGTAGGACGCGATCTGAGCAGGTGGCGGTGGGGCGGATGGCTGCACCGGTTTACGAATATCCGGATTAGAGGGTGACAGCTTGATCGTACGTGGTGCAGCAGGCGACGGCATGCTGTTGGAAGGCTGAATCGTAACAGGGTTGGCCTTGATGCCCTTTGGAGGGCTATCTGTGAAGATGCGGTTACCTTCGGCATCGGTGTAGGTGTACACGGCTGCAAAGGTCGGCTGCGTCAGGAAGAGTAGTACAAGCAGATAAATGAAGCGCATCGGTAAGGATCAACGACTCGGACTGTTGAGGCTGATGCGTTGCACCGTGATCTCAACGGGCTCGCTCTGTTGTACGACACGTGTACTTTCGACCACCTCTATGGCCAGGCTGTGTGTGCCACGGTCTATGTTAGTCAGATGAAAAAAAGGTGCTCGGGTCGGCTCACCATAAGGTTGCCCATCCACCAGCAGGCGAAGTTCATGGCCGGGCGATAGGGCAGGCGTTATGGTCGCGCTGATAGAAAAAGTGCCATTGTTCGCTCGTAGCGCTTCATCGTCAGGCGCATCCAGGCGCAGGGTTTGATAGGGCTGACTCGTGGCTGCGCCCGTGTCGGGCGGGGACGGAGAGGGCGCGGTCGACGCCGGCGTCTCGGCTTTCACGGTGTTGGGGCGCTGCAGTTCGACCCGTTCGGCAGGCGCGTTCGCTGGCGGCTGGTCGCTGAAGACTGTTTGGCCGTTCGGGCCTACCGAGCGATAGATTTCGGCGTGAACAGGCAAGGTCATGGCAAACACTAGGCTGGCGAACAGCAGGCGCATATCTGTTCCTAGGGTGACACTGGCGTCACATAGAGAAAGAAGTAAGTCATAAGCGTTGCACTGACAGGCCCTTATGACAAGCGCCCATAAGCAAAAGGCCTCCCGAAGGAGGCCTCTGCTGTACAACCGGTGGCTTAGACGCTGTAGTACAGGTCGTATTCCAGCGGGTGAACGAAGGTGCGAACCTTGATCTCTTCTTCGCTCTTGAGCTCGATATAGGTATCGATGAACTCATCAGTGAAGACGCCACCCTTGGTCAGGAACGCGCGGTCAGCGTCCAGGGACTCCAGTGCTTCCTTCAGGCTGCCACATACCTGCGGGATCTGCTTGGCCTCTTCTGGCGGCAGGTCGTACAGGTTCTTGTCGGCAGCATCGCCAGGGTGAATCTTGTTCTGGATACCATCCAGGCCCGCCATCAGCAGTGCAGCGAAGCACAGGTAAGGGTTGGCCGCCGGGTCCGGGAAGCGCGCTTCGATACGGCGGGCTTTCGGGCTGGAAACGTAGGGGATACGGATCGAGGCGGAACGGTTGCGAGCCGAGTAGGCCAACATGACCGGTGCTTCAAAGCCGGGAACCAGACGCTTATAGGAGTTGGTGGACGGGTTGGTAAAGCCATTCAGAGCCTTGCCATGCTTGATGATGCCGCCGATGAAGTACAGGGCAGTATCGGACAGGCCGGCATAGCCTTCGCCTGCGAACGTGTTCTTGCCTTCCTTGGAGATAGACATGTGAACGTGCATGCCCGAGCCGTTATCGCCATACAGCGGCTTCGGCATGAAGGTTACGGTCTTGCCGTAGGCATCAGCGACGTTGTGTACGCAGTACTTCAGCGTCTGGACTTCGTCCGCCTTGGCTACCAGCGTGTTGAACTTCACGCCGATCTCGTTCTGGCCGGCAGTCGCCACTTCATGGTGGTGAACTTCAACAACCAGACCCATTTCTTCCAGCGCATTACACATGGCCGTACGGATTTCGTGGTCGTGGTCAACCGGCGGAACCGGGAAGTAACCGCCCTTGACGCCCGGACGGTGACCCTTGTTGCCGCTTTCGAAATCAGCGTCAGTGTTCCAGGACGCCTGTTCGGAGAAGATCTTGAACATGGAGCCGGAGATGTCAGACTTGAACTTCACTTCGTCGAAGATGAAGAACTCGGGCTCTGGACCCACGAATACAGTGTCACCGATACCGGTGGACTTCAGATACTCTTCAGCGGCCTTGGCAATAGCCCGGGGATCGCGCTCATAAGGCTGCATGGTGGACGGTTCGATGATGTCGCAGACCAGGATGACGGTCGGCTCTTCAGTGAACGGATCCAGCACGGCGGTGCTGTCGTCCGGCATCAGGATCATGTCGGAAGCTTCGATACCTTTCCAGCCAGCAATGGAGGAGCCATCGAACATTTTTCCGTGTTCGAAGAAGTCTTCATCGAGGGCGTCGCGAGCGGGCATAGTAACGTGCTGCTGCTTTCCCTTGGTGTCCGTGAAGCGCAGGTCTATCCACTTCACGTCGTTTTCTTTGATCAGTTGAACCGCCTTCGACATGTTTTCCTCCAGAGGGATTGAGGCTGGGAGCGGTTGGCGTAACTCCCAGGATCAGGTGTACCCGTAGCAAGGGCACTTCTGAAAACGGTTGCGCTTTCAGAAGAGCCCTATCCTCGCCTAAGGGCTACTGCCTCACAAGGGAGCAAGTAGCGTGCCAGTGCCCTGTAATGGGCAGGGCCGCACTAACACTAGGCCTTGGCCGTTAATGGTGCCTCTGGAATAGACCACCGAGCACCAAAAGCGTGCTTTATATTTTTTATAGCACCAAATTGGTGCTTTTATGGATTTAGACCAATGGAAGTCAGAACTTTCAGTTTGAGCTATACTTGTCGACCTTTTCTCGTCGTTTCCGCTCTTCTTTAAAATTTCATGAAGCTCATCGTCAAAGTCTTTCCGGAAATCACTATCAAAAGTCGTCCGGTGCGCAAGCGTTTCATTCGCCAGCTGGCGAAGAATATCCGGGTGGTCTTGAGGGATCTGGACCCGAACCTGACGGTGGAGGGTGAGTGGGATAACCTGGAAGTCGAAACACAGCAAACCGAGCCGAAGGTTCTGCGCGAGATGATCGAGCGCCTGACCTGCACGCCAGGGATCGGTCATTTCCTGGAGGTCCATGAATACCCGCTGGGCGACTTCGAAGATATTCTCGACAAATGCATCCAGCATTTCGGTGAGCGCATTCGCGGCAAGGTATTCTCCTTGCGCTGCAAGCGGGCCGGCAAACATGATTTCAGCTCCATGGACGTAGAGCGCTACGTCGGGGGCGGACTGCGCCAGCGCTGTGGCGGTGCGGGGATTTCCCTCAAGGATCCCGAGGTGCTTGCACGCATTGAGATCCGCCATGACCGCCTGTTCGTGATTGATCGGCAGCACGACGGTCTGGGAGGGTATCCACTGGGTGCTCTCGAACAGGTGCTGGTCCTCATGTCCGGTGGTTACGACTCAACCGTTGCTGCCTACCAGATGATGCGTCGCGGCTTGGTCAGTCATTTCTGCTTCTTCAACCTGGGTGGGCGTGCCCATGAATTGGGCGTTATGGAAGTTGCCCATTATCTGTGGGAGAAATTCGGCCGCTCCCAGCGCGTGCTGTTTATCAGCGTGCCGTTTGAAGAGGTTGTCGGCGAGATCCTGACCAAGGTAGATGACAGCCAGATGGGCGTCATCCTCAAGCGCATGATGCTGCGCGCAGCCAGCCGCATGGCCGAGCGCCTGGACATCGATGCGTTGGTCACGGGCGAGGCGATCTCGCAGGTTTCCAGCCAGACCCTGCCCAACCTGGCCGTAATCGACCGTGTCACCGATACGCTGGTGCTGCGTCCACTGCTGGCCAGTCACAAGCAGGACATCATCGACACGGCCGAACAGATCGGCACGGCGGCATTTGCCAAGCACATGCCGGAGTACTGCGGCGTGATTTCGGTGAACCCGACGACCAAGGCCAAGGGCTACCGTGTGGAGCACGAAGAAACCAAATTCGACATGGCCATCCTGGACGCAGCCCTTGAGCGCGCTACGATGATGACAGTCGACAAGGTGATCGACGAGCTTGGCAAGGACCTGAAGGTTGAGGAAGTCAGCCAGGCGCTGCCTGGTCAGATCGTGCTCGACATTCGTCACCCAGATAGTCAGGAGGATGATCCTCTGGCCGTGGACGGTGTCGAAGTGCAGGCTATGCCATTCTTTGCACTGAACAATCGATTCAAGGAACTGGACGAGAATCGCCAGTACCTTCTCTACTGTGGCAAAGGTGTCATGAGTCGCCTGCATGCTCATCATTTGCTCAATGAGGGGCATGCGAATGTACGTGTTTATCGCCCGGACTAAACAGCCCGGGCTGTTTGGCGGCAGCATTCGCCATCGCCCTCCCGACCGGGATTGAGGGCAGGCCTGTCGGGCTGCTCGTAGGCGCAGATCTCATTGGCGCCTTTGTTTCTCTGAATTAAATGCCCTTTGGGCTTGAATGAATTTTGCTGAATGTCGTGTCGGGCTTGCTGTGATCAGCCGCTGCGGCCCGGCTCAACTTGATAACGAGACTGAAAAAGTGATCGAGAATCTTCGTAATATCGCCATCATCGCCCACGTTGACCATGGCAAGACCACGCTGGTAGACAAGCTGCTGAAGCTGTCCGGTACGCTGGACCGCAAGGAAGCCGAAGGCGAGCGCGTCATGGACTCCAACGACCAGGAAAGAGAGCGTGGTATTACCATCCTGGCCAAGAACACGGCGATCAAGTGGAACGGCTATAACATCAACATCGTGGATACACCCGGTCACGCTGACTTCGGCGGTGAAGTAGAGCGTGTAATGTCGATGGTTGACTCCGTACTGCTGGTTGTGGACGCGCAAGACGGCCCCATGCCTCAGACCCGTTTCGTGACCCAGAAGGCGTTCAAGGCGGGCCTGCGTCCGATCGTGATCGTGAACAAGATCGACCGTCCGGGCGCGCGTCCTGATTGGGTTATCGACCAGATCTTCGACCTGTTCGACAACCTGGGCGCCACCGATGAGCAGCTGGATTTCCCGATCGTCTACGCCAGTGCCCTGAACGGCATTGCCGGCATGGACTACGAGAAGATGGACGACAACATGGATGCTGTGTTCCAGGCCATCATTGACCACGTACCGGCCCCCCAGGTCGACGTGAACGGCCCGTTCCAGATGCAGATCTCCCAGCTGGACTACAGCAGCTTCCTTGGCGTGATCGGCATTGGCCGTATCGCACGCGGTACCATCAAGGCCAACACTCCGGTAACCGCTATCGGTGCCGATGGCAAGAAGCGTAACGGCCGCATCCTGAAGATCATGGGTCACCACGGTCTGCAGCGTGTCGAGGTTCCTGAGGCGCAGGCCGGTGACATCGTTTGCGTCAGCGGCATGGACGAGCTGTTCATTTCCGATACCCTGTGCGACCAGCAGACCGTCGAGGCGCTGCCTCCGCTGACCGTTGACCAGCCGACCGTTTCGATGACCTTCCAGGTCAATGACTCGCCGTTCGCTGGGAAGGAAGGCAAGTTCGTGACCAGCCGTAACATCAAGGACCGTCTGGACAAGGAGCTGCTGCACAACGTGGCACTGCGTGTTGAGCAGGGCGAATCTCCCGAGAAGTTCAAGGTCTCTGGCCGTGGTGAGCTGCACCTGTCCGTATTGATCGAGAACATGCGTCGTGAAGGCTTTGAACTGGCGGTAGGCCGTCCAGAGGTGGTGATCATCGAGAACGAAAACGGCGAGAAGCAGGAGCCGTACGAGAACGTCACCATCGACATCGAAGAGCAGCACCAGGGTCCCGTGATGGAGCAAATGGGTCTGCGTAAGGGCGATCTGAGCAACATGATCCCTGACGGAAAAGGCCGTGTTCGTCTGGAGTACACCATTCCGGCACGTGGTCTGATCGGCTTCCGTAACAACTTCCTGACTCTGACCTCGGGTACTGGCATCCTGACCTCGACCTTCAGCCACTATGGTCCGATCAAGGCAGGGGAAGTCACCAACCGTCAGAACGGCGTACTGGTGTCCATGGCTACCGGTACTGCACTGACGTATTCGCTGGAAACTCTGCAAAGCCGCGGCAAGCTGTTCCTCGCGCCTGGCGATGAAATCTATGAAGGTCAGCTATGCGGTATCAACAGCCGTGACAACGACCTCGTGCTCAACCCCACCAAGGGCAAGAAGCTCGACAACATGCGTGCTTCCGGCAAGGACGAGGTTATCGCCCTGGTTCCACCAATCAAGTTCACCCTTGAACAGGCCCTGGAATTCATCGCTGAAGATGAGTTGGTTGAAGTAACCCCGAAGTCGATTCGTCTGCGCAAGAAGCTGCTCAACGAAAACGATCGTAAGCGTTACGAGCGCAGCAAGGTGTAATAACCCGACCGCGCGACTGAAAAGCCCACTCGCTGAAAGGCGGGTGGGCTTTTTTATGCCTGGTGAAAGGAAGCCATAAAAAAAGCCCCGGTAAACCAGGGCTTTCACTGCCGTAGGGCTTACGGCGTATTCTTACGCAGTTTCACAGGATGCCCTTGCTGGGCCTTCTTGCGGGCGGCTGCGGTACGCATGCGGATATTGATGGCTTCCACTGCCAGCGAGAACGCCATGGCGAAGTAGACATATCCCTTGGGTACGTGAATCTCAAAACTCTCGGCGATCAGCACAGTACCTACTACGATCAGGAAGGACAGTGCGAGCATCTTCAGGCTAGGGTGCTTGTCGATGAAGCTGCTGATACCACCCGCTGCCAGCATCATCACTAGTACTGCAACAATGATCGCCGCAACCATCACCGGTACATGTTGCACCATACCCACTGCCGTAATGACCGAGTCCAGCGAGAACACGATATCGATGATCGCGATCTGGACGATGGTAGCGATAAAGCTGCCGCCCTTGCCCTTGGGCTCGTCGCTTTCTTCCTCTTCACCTTCCAGGCCGTGATAGATCTCGGTACTGCTCTTGTACAGGAGGAACAGGCCACCAAAGAACAGAATGAGGTCGCGCCCGGAGATGCCTTGGCCAAACACATGGAACAGATCGGCCGTCAGGCGCATCACCCAAGTGATCGAGAGCAACAGCAGGATCCGTGTCACCATGGCCAGTGCCAGGCCGAAGAAACGTGTGCGTGGTTGCATCGCCTTGGGCATACGGCTCACCAGGATCGAGATCATGATGATGTTGTCGATACCCAATACGATTTCCAGGGCCGTCAGGGTAAAGAAAGCCACCCAGATTTCCGGGCTTGTCAGCCACTCCATTCCAATTCCTCTTCATTAACGTCGGTACGACGAGTACCGAAAACAAACCGACAAAGCTAATCAGGTAAATGTGAAAATTTCGTTAGTTCAGGCACCACTGAACAGCGGAAACACACCTAGTAACAAAGCTGTTACCAGCATAGCCAGACATGTCACGACTGCCCACTTCAAAGTAAAGCGTTGATGATCGCCAAACTCTACTTTAGCCAAACCCACCAGCAGGTAGGTCGAAGGTACCAATGGGCTCAGGAGATGCACCGGTTGGCCTACGATGGACGCACGAGCAATTTCCACTGGAGCGATACCGTAGTGACCAGCTGCTTCGGCCAATACGGGCAGTACGCCAAAGTAGAACGCATCGTTGGAGATGAAAAAGGTAAACGGCATGCTTACCAGCGCAGTGATGACAGCCATATACGGGCCAAGCGCTTCCGGAATAACGGCCAAAAGGCTTTTGGACATAGCGTCCACCATGCCGGTGCCTGACAGGATGCCTGTGAAGATCCCGGCGGCGAAAATCAGTGAAACTACCGCAAGAACATTTTCCGCATGAGCGGCAACACGCTGCTTTTGCAGATCGATATTGCGGTAGTTGATAGTCATGGCGATGCCGAAGGCAATCATGAATAGCACTGGCATGGGTAGAATGCCTTTGACCAGCGCTGCCATTAGGGCCAGGGTCAAAAGACCGTTGAACCAGCGCAGATGAGGACGGCGGGCTTCTTCGCACTGAGAAACGGTAACCTTGGCACCTTCGCTTTCATGGATTTCCAGAATGCCCAGGCGCGCCCGTTCACGGCGTCCATAGAGATAGGCCAGGACAAACAGCCAGACAATACTAGCCAGCATGGCAGGGATCATCGGGACAAAAACATCCGCCGGGTCTACGTGCAGCGCACTGGCTGCGCGTGCCGTCGGGCCACCCCAAGGCGTAAGGTTCATGACGCCACTGGACAGCAGCATCAGGCACGTCATGATCAGCGGATTCATTCCCAGACGCTTGTACAGCGGGAACATGGCTGCCACGCAGATCATGTAAGTCGTCGAACCGTCACCGTCGAGCGATACCACCAGGGTCAGGAAGACCGTACCGATGGCAACCTTGAGCGGGTCGCCCTTCACCAGCTTCAGAATCCAGCGAACTGCCGGATCGAACAGGCCGGTATCGATCATGATGGCGAAGTAGAGGATGGCGAACAGCAGCATCACGCCAGTAGGCGCCAGTGTGCGCAATCCATCCAGCATCATGGGGCCGAGCGAATTGAGCTGGATATGCCCAAGGCTGGCAAAGTGATTACCCAACGCCCATGCCAGTACGGCAAAGAGAATCGGGACCATAGTGAGCGCAATGAGAGGGGTGAGCCGCTTGGTCATGATCAGGAACATGAAGGTTACGACCATGGCGAAGCCAAGGAATGTCAGCATGGAAAACTCCAATGGTTACGCGTGAAAGGTAAAGAAACGACCGAAGCGCGATTCAGGGCTCACGAGTAGCGTATGGAGAGGCACGGAGCGGCGGGGGCCGCTGCTGGGGACAAGCGAATCATGGAGTTAATCCTTTGTTTTTGTTAGTACCGCAGGTGCACGTCATGGCATTGCCATAAGTGGGCCATTAACCCTTTGGATAATTGATCCTAACCGGGCAAGCTTTCATGAACCTTGCGGGAGGCTGCCCCCCAGCAGCGAAATCACCAGTGGTAATGTGAACGCAGCCACAAGTGTCTGCAATGTGATGACACCTGCCATGAGTGCACTGTCCCCGCCTAGCTGGCGGGTCAGTGCATAAGCGGTCGGTGCGGTAGGCAGCGAGAAAAACAGAACGAGCAGAAGCCTCTCATGAGGTGGCAGGCCTAGAAGGTAAGCGATCAACCCTGCCAGGAGAGGGCATGCCAGCAGGCGGAACAGTGTCATGGTGCCAATGGCTCGCCATTCGCCGGCGATCTGTTGAAGTTTCAGGGCGGCGCCTACGCAGAAAAGCCCTAGAGGCAGGCTGGTTGCTGCCAGAAGCCCCAGTAGCCGATCCGTGCCAAAGGGCAGCCCCCATCCCAGCAGATTGACCAACGCGCCTGCTGCGCAGGCCAGGATAAGGGGATTGCGCAGGACGGGTAATAACAACTCACCCAAGCGAGCGCCGCGCTCGGCTTTCAGTGCCCAAACCGACATGACATTTACGGTGGGCACCATCAGGGCCAGAAGTAACGCAGCCTGCCCCAGGCCTGATTTGCCCAGTAGACTGCCTACGGTTGCTAGCCCCAGGTAGGTATTGAAGCGCAGGGTGCCCTGGGCAATGACGCCGAACCGCTCGGCGGGCCAGTGGTAAAAACGTCTAGCAAGCAACAGGGCAATCCATAAAGCACCCAGCCCCGTCAGGGCCGCCAGCGCCAGATGCGCCAGAGCGGGGTCATCAAGTGGTGCTGTAGCGAGATTGTTGAACAGAAGCGATGGAAAAAGAATGAAGTAATTGAGTCGGTCCGCTGCGGGCCAGAACGCGTCGCCAGGAAAGCCTTTTTGGCGCATCCAATATCCCGCCACGATGAGGGCGAACAGCGGCCAGAGAGCAAGAAGGATGGTAGTCACAAAGGGCGCAGCCAGTTGGTTTCTTATCGTTATAGATCAAGGCACGGACAATATTAGCAGTTCCCAGTGCCTGTGAATGACGCGAAAAATAGGGAGCTGCCTCATGGCAGCTCCAGTCCTCCCGAAGCCTTGTGCAGGGTTCTTAAGTGATCACCCAGCTGTTTGAGGTTGGCTTCGGTGTCGTCAAGACCTCGCTGTATCTGGCTATCCAATAGCGTGCGGACTTCCGTGTTGAGGGTTTCGCGTAAGCTGAGCAGGTGGGTTTGGCGTCGTTGACTTTCAGCCGTCAATTTATCCCATTCGCCTGGCTGTGGAAGCCCATAGCCACCGGCTCCCAAAAGCTCCGAAGGTCGGCTGAGATAACCGCTATCGGCTAGCAGTTGTTGTAATGCCTCGCCCGCCTTGCTGAAGCGAGCCTTCTCCTGAGCGCCATTCTGGCCCAGGTAGCGATCCTTGAGCTCATTCTGGGCGCGGAGCAGCTCGCGTCTGAGCGCCGCCTGTTCCAATAACAGCAACGCGGCACTGGCACGCAGGTCGGCTCGGTCGAACCATTCGCGGCGCTGCCGTGGCTCCAGCTCAAGCCAGTCTTCGACTTTCTGCTGAGGTAGGTTAAGCCGATCACGAGCAACCTTGAACATGGATTGGAAGCGGTCCCGGAAGGAGTCGAATCGATAACCCAGGCGCAAGGCTTCACGTTGATCGTTTAATACGGAGGTATCGGCGACACCCTCTATCCGCAGGGCGTCCAGCAAGCCGATTGGCGTAATGCTGTCGAGCGGAGTCTGTTGCAGACGCGGCACGCTGTCATGCAGGAGCTTGAAGGTCTCGACGGCACAGTTATTAGAGACAAAGTAATAATGCCCGTCATAACCCCAGTGGGTTTGAGCGGTCCGCTCCAGGAGATCGGCGATTTCCTGACGGCTGAGTTTGAGCGGAACGGATTGCAAGCCGCGCAGCTCGATCTTGGTGTATTCCTCGACTACCTGAGCCAGCGGAAGCACGAACAACCGGGAAGGATAGGAACCGGTCAAGCCATCCCAATTGGAGATCTGTACATCGTTGACGAAGGCCCGGAACGACAGCACAAGATGCTCCTGCAAGTCCAGGCGACAGTCGGGGCCACGCGGACGTCCGGGGGCGCACACGACGAGACGCAGCATGCTGTGTCCCCAGCGGCTCATGACATGCTCGTTACCCTCGGCGAACAGATAGTCCACCTCGTAGACGCGCTCAGGATCAAGCCAGCCTAGCGGGGTCTTGCCAAAGTCACTGCCCGCGTTCAGATAGGGTAGTTTGCTGGAGCAGGTATCATGAGGGGGAGACCAACCAAAGTGCTCGGTGAAATAGCGCGCCAGGGCCGGGCGACGGCAAGCGTAGCTGGGATCCAGCAGGAAGTACTCCATGTTCACTGCTACGAACTCACGAGGGTTGGTTACCTCGTAGATATCGGGGCTGCGTGCAATGAAGTTGTTGCGACTCTCGCGAGCGCCATGCTTTTTGACCTTGACCTGCCAGCCAGCCAGATCCAGCAGGCGGGGATCATCGGACAAGGTGTAGCGGCGACCGGCCTGACCCTGGCAATGGATAGGCAGGTCAGCGGACTTGGTTGAGGAGGCCAAGGTACTACAGGCGATTATTTCCTTGCGCTCAGCTGGAGTCCAGGCCCGCTCCCGGTCATAAAAATGAGTAAGCTCATGCAGAACAGTCGCCAGCATTTCTTCTCGCTGGGTGCCATGGGGGCGACCGGTTTGAATATGAGCATCGCTGCCGTCAGTCAATGCCGGTAGCAGACGCTCATTGAGCAGCAGGGTACGACGGTCTGCGCGACCGTATGCCTGCGGCTCAAGATCCTGGCTCCAACGGACGGAGATATCCTCATCCAATGCTTGCTTGAAGCGGGGAGGTAGCTTGCCTAGTGCCTCGTTGAGTAACTGCTGGGTGGCCTGGGCCTGCTCTGGCGACAATGAGTGGTCGTCCAGATGCAGGTTCAGCGCCGCGTGAGCGTTACCGGCCCCTAGCCAGGCGATAAACGCGGTGCAGAGAAGGCTTGGTCTGGCGAGGCGGCCGAGCTTTCCCAGGAGCGCTCGGCGAAGGGCAGGTTTCACAGTGCAAGGATCGCCTGGGCAAGTTCGGTATCACTGGCCTGGCGTGCTTCCGGCAGACGCTCACGCAGGGTCATGAAGGCCGCTTCCAATTGAGCGCCTCGGATGTCTCCATCGGATGCAACGAAGCTGGCCGCATCGCCACGGGCTTCCTGCACCACTTTCATGTCACGGATGGAGGTCGTGGTATCGGAAGTGAAATCGATACTGCGATCCAGCGCACGCACGATGATGTTGCTGGTCGCCACAACGGTATGAGCGTGCGCGGCGCTGGACGTACCCAGAACTAGCGCGGCTGCAAGAAATAAGGAACGACGCATGGAAAATCTCCTGAACGGAACGGTAAAGCAGCTTATTGAGCGAGGATGGCCTCAGCCAGTTCCTCATCGCTGGCGGTCAGCGTTGGATTATGTGAACGCAGCCAACGTAAGGCGGATTCAAGCTCAACGCTACGCTGAGCCCCGCCGCTGGCAACAAATAATGCCGCATCGTCACGTGCATCACGTACTACTTTGTTATCGAACGGAGCGGACGTCACCTTGCTGGTGACATAGAGGCTGCGAACAATAAATCCTGTAGTGGGATCGAACGCGAAGGCGGGCGTGGTCGTAACGGCAATGCCTAGAATGAATAGATAACGCAGGCGCATAGGCAGGTAGGGTAACTCTTTCAAGAAAAACTACAGGCCAAGGCTAACGGAACGGCACCGCTGATACCAGCGGTGCCGTTCCGATGGACTTACAACGTGAGAATGGCCTGGGCCAGCTGAGCGTCGCTTGCCTCGAGCTGCGGTTGCAGGGCACGGATACGATCCAGGGCCGCTTCTAGGCGTACGCCGCGAATGCCGCCTTCGGTAGCCACAAAACTGGCGGCATCGTCACGTGCAGCCAGGACGATCTTGTCGTCACGAATGGAATGGGTGATACCGGATGTGGCGTCGGACGTCGCATCAATGGCGTCGACGATCATGTCGGTGGTCACAAAGAAACTGGATGCTGACGCAGCAGTAGACAGGCTGAGCAGGGCAGCAGCGCCCAGCAGGTGCAAACGGGTCATGAATCTCTCCTGAACAATAAGGCGCGGTATGTACCGTACTTACAAGACTAGCGCCAGAACGGCTTGTTCAGCTCGCATTGTTGCTCAGTTTTGGTCAGACCGATGTCCGCTAGTTCACGGTCGTTCAAAAAAGCCAGCTGTCTTCGCGTTTTGGCGTTCTGCTGCCATTTCTGCAGCATACAGTAGACGGCGCGTAATACACCCAGGGCACAGCGTGCCAGCCAATGACAACCATGAACAGACAAATGGATTGATCTGAGAGAAGGCAGCGCAGATAGATCTCGCATGGCAATATCCAGGTTCAGGACGGCATTTTACTGTGGCTTCAACCACCAGTGTTCTCCAGACACAACATGTTGAAATGAAGGAGGTACAGCCTCGTGACGCAGCCTGCTGTACCGGTAAAAAGCGCACCCGGCAGGGCAATGAAGCGTGCTGATCCGATCATCAGGCCGATAACTGTTTGGCAATAGGGCTGCGTCAAACAGTAGGGTCTGGCTACAATGCATGTTCCATTGCGGCTGTTAGGTCCGTTTCATACAACGCCTGGCCGGCGCGTTTTGCATGAGGGCAAGTCATGACGTTCAAAGTATTCGTTGACGGGCAGGAAGGCACCACAGGGTTGCGTCTGCTCGATTATCTGTCCGGCCGCGATGACATCGAGCTGCTACGTATCGCCGATGACAAGCGTAAGGATCCAGCCGAGCGTGCTCGTTTCCTCAACGCAGCGGATGTAGCCTTTCTGTGTCTGCCCGATGCTGCGTCTCGCGAAGCCGTGGCGCTGGTAGATAACCCCAACACCTGCATCATCGATGCAAGCACGGCGTTTCGTACCGATAGCAGCTGGACCTATGGCCTGCCTGAGCTGGCCGCTGGACAGCGTGAAAAAATCCGTACCAGCAAGCGCATTGCCAATCCCGGCTGCCACGCCACGGCATTTATCCTGCTGGTTCGCCCTCTGGTGGAGGCTGGTCTTCTACCGCCTGATTATCCACTGTCGGCTTTTTCCCTCACGGGGTACAGCGGTGGTGGCAAGAAGATGATTGCCGATTACGAGGCTGGGAATGAGCCCAAGCTGGCCAGTCCACGGCCATACGGCATGACCCAGGGGCATAAGCACCTCCCTGAGATGCAGGTGCAGAGTCGTATTGATGAGGCGCCCGTATTCAGTCCAATTGTGGGCAGTTTCCTGAAGGGGCTTGCCGTGACGATTCCTCTGCATGTCAAGCACCTGGCCCAAGGCGCCAATGCCGAGGCGATCCAGGCGGCATACGCCAGGCATTACGCGGGCGAGCAGTTCATTCGCGTCATGCCGGTTGAGGATGCCGGCAATCTTGACGAGGGATTCTTCGATGTACAGGGCTGCAACGATACCAACCGCGCCGACCTGTTCGTGTTCGGAAATGAGGAGCGTCTGACCCTGGTGGCTCGTCTGGATAATCTAGGCAAAGGGGCTGCAGGCGCAGCGGTTCAATGCATGAACATCCACATTGGCGCAGACGAAGCAACCAGCCTGAACACTGGTCTGTAAACGCTTTGTGTTCAAAAAGCCGCGCCGGGTAACTGCCGCGGCTTTTTAGTGGAAGGCATCTTTCAGGCGATACCAGAGCATACCCAAGGCAAGCAGAGGAGAGCGGAAGCGTTGCCCTCCTGGAAGCGTGGCGTGAGGAACGCTGTTGAACAGGTCGAACCCTTTCGACTGGGCAGCAATGGCTTCCGCGAGCAAATGGCCTGCCAGGTGCGTGGCGTTCAGCCCATGGCCGGCATAAGCTTGGGCATAAAAAACGTTGGGATGATCCTTGAGACGGCCGATTTGTGGAAGCCGGTTGGCCCCGATTCCAATCATGCCGCCCCACTGAAAATCGATGGTGACCCGATCGAGTTGAGGAAACACCTTCAGCATTTTGGGGCGCATGTAGCCTGCTATGTCCTTCGGGTCACGGCCTGAATAGTGGCAGGCGCCTCCGAACAACAATCGGCGATCACGTGAGAGTCGAAAATAATCGACAGTAATCTGCTGATCGCACGCGGCTCGATTATGGGGCAGGATTTCCTCGGCCAACGCTTCGGGAAGTGGCTCAGTTGCAATGATGTAGCTGCCTGCCGGAAGCACCTTCCCGGAGAGGGCCGGTTCCAGATCCTTGAGATAGGCGTTGCAACAGAGGACCAGCGTTTCGGCTCGCACCTGACCTCGCGCAGTGTGAACGCATACTTCCGACCCATACTCGATGTGAGTGACCGCAGATTGCTCATACAGACGCACCCCCAGTGACTGGGCGGCGGCGGCCTCGCCCAAGGCAAGGTTCAACGGGTGCAGGTGACCGGAGCCGGAGTCTATGAGCGCACCCAGGTACCGCTCCGAACCCACTACGGAGCGGATTCTGTCGCGTGCAACGAGCTGAACCGCATGGGGATAGCCTAGTTGATGCAACTCCTCCAGTTCGGCCTGGAAATCTTCCAGGTGACGCGGTTTCAGGGCCAGGTCGCAGTAACCCCAGGTAAGGTCGCATTCGATGCCGTAGCGCTCGATACGTTGGCGTACCAGGTTTACCGCTTCAAACCCCATCTGCTTGAATGCCTGTACGCCCTCATCCCCAACGACTGGGCGAAACTGCTCGACATCATGGCCAACGCCTCGGATCAGCTGTCCGCCGTTACGCCCGCTAGCACCCCAGCCGATCCGGTGGGCCTCTAGCAGTACAACCGAGTACCCACGTTCTGCTAGCTCAATAGCCGTATTGAGCCCGGAGAGCCCGCCACCTACTACGCAGACATCTGCCCGAATCTCACCCTTGAGCGGGGCGAACTGCAGCGCTCGGTTAACCGTTGCCGCGTAGTAAGACGAAGCATGTGCGTGTGGGTCAGTGGATGAATGGGTCGTTGCATCCATGAAAGACAATCCTGGCGAAGCGTTGAGGTCGGACAATAAACGTTTGTAGGCGCCTGCGCCAAGCCAGGGAAGTGCAGACCTGGCTCAGTCCGGTACGGGAAGCGTCAGGGACTCCTTGACCTCTTCCATCACGATATAGCTCTTCGACTCCCGCACATGGGGCAGTTTGAGCAGGATGTCGCCCAAAAGCTTACGATAGGAGGCCATCTCTGAAATGCGCGCCTTGACCAGATAGTCGAATGCGCCGGAAACCAGATGACACTCTAGAACGTGAGGCAGCTTCAGGACGGAGCGGCGGAACTCCTCAAAGATATCACCCGATTTATAATCTAGACTGATCTCGACGAAGACCAGCAGGCTGGCCTTGAGATGCTGCGGATTCAGGCGCGCCGAGTAGCCCAGTATCACGCCTTCCCGCTCCAGCCGGCGTACCCGCTCCGTGCAGGGTGTCGTGGACAGGCCGACTCGCTCGCCCAGCTCGGTGAACGAGATGCGGCCGTCCTCCTGCAGGATACGCAGGATGTTACGATCGATCTTGTCGAGCTCGCGTCTCGCTTGGTGCTGGGTTCGCATACCTGGGCGTCTCCAAAAATAGTGTCTTAACCGAAGAATTACACCAAATATAGCCTTTCATTTAGTGAATACCACTGCTTAAGGCTTTTTATACTTTTCATATCTGCCTCAGATTTTATGAAACGTAGGCGATTCTTCGCGGCGAGGAGACACAGTTATGCGAGTACTGGTGCTTGGCAGTGGTGTAATCGGTACCGTCAGTGCCTATTACCTGGCGCGGGCCGGTTTTGAAGTGGTGGTGGTGGACCGCCAGGAAGGCCCTGCGCTGGAAACCAGCTTTGCCAACGCAGGTCAGGTATCTCCTGGCTATGCCTCGCCGTGGGCGGCTCCTGGCGTGCCCCTCAAGGCCATCAAATGGCTGGTGACTCAGCATGCGCCTCTGGCGATCAGGCCGACCGGCGATATTCATCAGTACCTCTGGATGGCTCAGATGCTGCGCAACTGCACGGCCGAGCGCTATGCGATCAACAAGGAACGCATGGTGCGGTTGTCCGAGTACAGTCGCGACTGTCTGGATGAGCTGCGTGCCGAAACGGGTATTGCCTACGAAGGACGCCAGTTAGGGACGACTCAGGTATTCCGAACGCAGCAGCAGGTCGATGCCGCTGCCAAGGATATCGCTGTGCTGGAACGTTCCGGCGTACCCTATGAGCTGCTGGATCGCGACGGTATCGCCCGCGCCGAGCCTGCGCTCGCCCATGTCAAGGACAAGCTGGCTGGTGCGCTGCGGTTGCCGAATGACCAGACAGGTGACTGCTTCCTCTTTACCAATCGCCTCGCCGAGCTGGCGCGTCAGTTGGGTGTGGAATTCCGCTTTGGTCAGAAGATCGAACGGCTCGAAGCGGTAGGAGATCGTCTCAATGGCGTCTGGATTGACGGTCAGCTGGTAACAGCCGATCACTATGTCCTGGCATTGGGTAGCTACTCACCTCAGCTGTTGGCACCCATTGGCATCAAGGCACCGGTATACCCGCTCAAGGGGTATTCGCTTACCGTGCCGATCACCAATGGCGATATGGCCCCTACGTCCACGATTCTTGATGAAACCTACAAAGTGGCGCTGACGCGTTTCGATAACCGTATCCGTGTAGGTGGCATGGCGGAAATATCGGGTTATGACCTTTCGCTTAACCCCCGCCGCCGCGAGACCCTGGAGATGATCGTAAACGACCTGTACCCGCAGGGAGGGGATCTGCAGGCGGCAACTTTCTGGACTGGACTACGGCCCACCACACCGGATGGTACTCCGATCGTAGGCGCTACCCGTTATCGCAACCTGTTTCTGAACACCGGTCACGGTACACTGGGCTGGACCATGGCCTGCGGCTCCGGACGTTTCCTGGCGGATGTCATCGGTAGGAAACGTCCACAGATCAGCGCCGAAGGCCTTGATATTTCTCGCTACAGCGACTCCAAGGAGACCCGTAAGAATGGCCATCCAGCGCCTGCACACTAATCGCCGCATGAGTGAAATCGTTGTTCACAACGGTACTGTTTATCTGGCCGGTCAGGTCGGTGAAGACCTGAACTCCGGTGTGGAACAACAGACTCGTGAGACCCTGGCCAACATCGAGCGTCTACTCAAGGAAGCCGGTACGGACACTCACCATATTCTGTCCGTTACGGTTTATCTGAAAGATATCGACGCCCACTTTGCCGGCATGAACAGTGTCTGGGACGAATGGCTGCCTGAAGGTGTAGCGCCTGCCCGGGCAACTGTGGAAGCCAAACTCTGTGAACCGGAAATTCTGGTCGAAATGAGTGTGGTGGCTGCGCTACCGTAAATAAAGAACCAAAGAGCCCGGCGCCTGCCGGGTTTTTTATACGTCCTGTCTTTTCATTACCCGCCTGTTTTCTGAGAGATAACCATGCGCCCCGCCCGTGCCTTGATCGACCTTAACGCCTTACGCCAGAACTATCGGCTTGCTCGTGAACTCAGTAACGGGGCAAGGGCGCTGGCTGTTGTCAAGGCGGATGCCTACGGACATGGTGCTGTTCGATGTGCGCAGGCACTGATGAATGAGGCGGATGGTTTCGCGGTTGCCTGTATCGAAGAAGCGCTGGAGCTGCGCGAAGCCGGTATCAAGGCACCGATACTTCTGCTGGAAGGATTTTTCGAAGCCAGCGAGCTGGAATTGATCGCTCGCCACAATCTGTGGTGCGTCATCCATTCGCCCTGGCAAATCGAGGCGCTTGAACGTACTGCTCTATCAGGGCTTATCCGTGTCTGGCTGAAGCTGGACTCCGGCATGCACCGGGTAGGGTTCTTTCCTGAGGATTACGCAGCAGCCTATAAGCGGATCAAGGCGACAGGCAAGGTTGACGAAGTTGTGAAAATGACGCATTTCGCCCGTGCCGATGAGCTGGATTGCTCAGCCACCATCGGTCAGCTCAAGACCTTTCAGCGGGCTACGGCCGGCCTAGAAGGCGCAACCAGTCTACGGAACTCGCCTGCTGTGCTCGGCTGGCCGGAAGTGCCCAGTGATTGGGTTCGCCCTGGCATCATGCTGTACGGCGCTACGCCGTTCGAAACCGAACAGCCTGTGGCCGACCAGCTACAGCCGGTCATGACGCTGGAGTCACGTATCATCAGTGTGCGTGAGCTATCGCCTGGCGAGCCGGTTGGGTATGGCGCACGCTTTGTTACCCGCCAGCCCTCCCGTATTGGTGTAGTCGCCATGGGCTACGCGGATGGTTATCCACGGCACGCGCCTGATGGCGCTCCTGTCATGATTGATGGCCATGCCTCTCGTCTTGTCGGTCGCGTATCGATGGACATGCTGACGGTTGATCTCACGGACCTGCCGCAAGCGGGGGTGGGAAGTCAGGTAGAGCTTTGGGGTAGGCAAGTATCCGCCAGTCAGCTGGCCGGTCTCTGTGGCTCGATCCCTTATCAGCTGTTTTGCAACCTGAAACGGGTTCCACGCCAATACATGGGTGAATAACCGTTAAACCACCGCGCTCGTCGGGTTGCGCAGGATTTTCCATCGTTCTGTTGTAAATACTGAACGCTGTTGCCATGATACGGCGCGCCCGGCGCTCTGCGGCGCCTGCCGTTCACCTCTGCCTGTCTGTCATGAGAAGGAGGATACCCCCCTTGGACGTCGGTGCTCGTCTACAAACCATTCGCAAACTCAAAGGTCTCTCACAACGTGAACTCGCCAAGCGGGCCGGTGTGACGAACAGCACCATCTCGATGATCGAGAAGAACAGTGTCAGTCCTTCCATCAGCTCGTTGAAAAAAGTCCTGAGCGGCATTCCCATGTCCCTGGTGGAATTCTTTTCCCTGGACTTGGCGGACGAGTCCGCTACTCAAGTGGTATACAAGGCCAGCGAGCTGATCGACATTTCCAGTGGCGCCAATACCGTCAGTATGCGGTTGATCGGTAAGGCACATCCCAGCCGCGCCATTGCCTTTCTCGACGAGACCTACCCGCCAGGCTCCGACACTGGCATGGATATGCTGGCTCATGAGGGAGAGGAAGCAGGACTGCTGATCGAAGGCCGTCTGGAGCTTACGGTTGGTGGAGAAACCTACCTGCTTGAATCAGGCGATAGTTATTATTTTGAAAGCAGCCGCCCGCATCGCTTCCGTAATCCATTTGATGAGCCGGCGCGTTTGATCAGCGCCACGACTCCGGCCAACTTCTAGCAGTGCTCAAAAAACCTGGTATGAACGCCCGAGGCATCCTGGTATATGCCTTTATGCTGTTGATCTGGACCTTCTCTGCACAGGCCGAACAGGTAGACAGAGACGCCCTGGAGAAGCGGCTGGCGCCGGTGGGCAAGGTTTGTATTCAAGGGCAGGACTGCCTTGCAGAGTCCCGTAAGGTAAGCTGTGAGCAAAAGCCTGCCGGGAAAGATCCCGCTCAGGTCATCGACCGCAGTTGCAGGCGTTGCCACGCCAGTGGGCTCCTGGGAGCCCCAAAAATAGGTGACAAAGCCAGCTGGGAGGTTCTGGCGAGCCAGAAAGGGGGAATGGATGGCCTGCTGCGCAACGCCATCAAAGGTGTAAACGCCATGCCGCCCAAAGGTGCCTGTTCTGACTGTACGAACGATGATCTACGCCGTGCAATCCAGATGATGTCCGGCCTCGAATAGGCACAAGAGAAACCCCACACCAGGCGGGGTTTCTCTTGTCGGTTGTAGCCTTACAGGCCAGCCGCCGCGCGCAGCGCTTCAGCCTTGTCTGTCTTCTCCCAGGTGAATGCAGTGAACGTATCTTCACCCACAGTCATCTCATAGGGAGTACGGCCGAAGTGGCCGTAAGCCGCTGTAGCACGATACATCGGGTGCAGCAGATCAAGCATTTTGGTGATTGCGTAGGGACGCAGGTCGAAATGCTCGCGAACCAGCTGAATGATCTTCTCGTCGCTCACCTTGCCAGTGCCAAAGGTGTTGATCGAGATGGACGTCGGTTGAGCCACGCCAATGGCGTAGGACACCTGAATCTCGCAGCGGTCAGCCAGGCCGGCGGCCACGATGTTCTTGGCAACATAACGACCCGCGTATGCTGCGGAACGGTCAACCTTGGACGGGTCCTTGCCGGAGAACGCGCCGCCGCCATGACGGGCCATGCCGCCGTAGGTGTCCACGATGATCTTGCGGCCGGTCAGGCCACAGTCACCCACTGGGCCGCCAATGATGAACTGGCCAGTCGGGTTGATGTGGAACTTGGTGTCCTTGTGCAGCAGTTCAGCCGGTATGACGTGCTTGATGATCAGCTCCATCACAGCTTCCTGCAGGTCTGTGTGCTTGACCTCGGGGTTGTGCTGGGTAGACAGGACGATTGCGTCGATACCTACAACCTTGTTGCCATCGTAACGGCAGGTCACCTGGGATTTGGCATCCGGACGCAGCCAAGGTAGCAGGCCTGACTTGCGAGCTTCGGCCTGGCGCTCGACCAGTGCGTGGGAGAAGCGGATCGGAGCAGGCATCAGCACGTCAGTTTCGTTACAGGCATAACCGAACATCAGGCCCTGATCACCTGCACCCTGGTCTTCCGGCTTGCTGCGGTCAACGCCTTGGGCGATGTCCACGGACTGCTTGCCGATAATGTTGACGATACCGCAGGTAGCGCCATCAAAACCGACATCGGAGCTGTTGTAACCGATATCGACGATGACATCGCGAACCAGCTGCTCAAGGTCTACCCAGGCGGATGTGGTCACTTCACCGGCAACAATGGCTACGCCGGTCTTGACCAGCGTTTCACAGGCTACACGGGCGTGTTTGTCTTCTGCGATGATGGCGTCGAGCACCGCATCGGAGATCTGGTCGGCGATTTTATCCGGATGTCCTTCAGACACGGACTCGGAGGTAAACAGGGAGTATTCGCTCATCTAACGGTTCCTATATACCGGTGGGTGAGGCGGCCCGAAGGCCATGTCTAAAACAGTCACTCTTGCGGATTGGACAGACAAGCTGCCCACCCTATGCATCGTCTACGAACCAGGACGGGCGAAATGCCTGATCTGGATCTGGAAGCCATTACGTAAACCTATATAGAGGCTTTCGCCTGGCACAAGTCCTGCGGCAACGGCCCAACGGGCCAATTCCTCCTGATCGAACCCGAGCCAGAGATCGCCGCAGGCCGTCCGGGCCCAACTCTGGTCGTGGCTGCACAACTCTGTAATCAATAAACTGCCACCGGGACGGACCCAGTCCGCCAGATATTTTATGGCTTCAGCGGGTGCCGCAAAATGATGCAGCACCATGTTCAAGACCACGCAATCGGCGCTCAGTAAGGCATTGTCCAAGGCATCGGCCAATACCAGCGATACATTGTTCAATTGCTCGCGCTCACATCGCTGACATGCCAGCTCCAGCATGGCTGGGCTGTTATCAATCGCCGTGACCGACGTGAAGCGTCTTGCCAGTTCGGGCAGAAACCCTCCATCTCCAGGCCCGATCTCGATCGCTGTTGCCACTGGCGAAAACGCCATCGTGTCCAGCAGGGCCAGAAGGCTCTCCTGATACTGAGGCAATCCGGCAATCAAATCCTGCTGCGCCTGAAACTTGTCCGCCATCCTGGCGAAAAAATCCCGGCTGGCCTCGGCCCGCTGAGCATGTACAGCCTCAATACGTGCCTGCGCTTCAGCTGGCAACTGCAACCCGTCCACCTCCGTCAGCAGCGCTGCGTGCAGCGCACCACCCAGGGTGTCCAGCCGGGGCAGGGCGCGACGGTAAAAGATCGCGTTGCCTTCCCGGCGTGTCGCCACCAGTCGCGCCTGTGACAGTACCTTCAGGTGATGGCTCATCCCGGATTGCCCAGTATCGAAGATATGAGCCAGCTCCAGTACACCAAACGAATCGTTTGCCAAGGCACGTAACACATTCAGGCGCAGCGGATCACCGCCCGCCTTGCACAGCGCGGCCAGCTCGTCGCAGTCATCATGGCGAAATGTAGGCACGCGCAAATGGTTCATGGGTGCGCAGTCTAGTGGTCGCCGAGACCAGCTGCAAGAGAAGCATCAAAAAGTTTTGATATTGAAAGAGGCCGGTCATGGTGAGGTGCTTAGCAATGCATTGCGCGTATGTAACCTGCCCTTCGACGCGCCGGGCTTTAAAGTCATGCTGCACTGGCATGAGCGCAGTGACACCTCTGTTGCATTGCGCTGGTTTCTGGAGCTGGTGGCGGAGGCCATCACGCAATCGAGGCCATGACGAACCATTAACGTGGCTGAAGCCAAGCTGGATATGACCGTTCGGATTGCTCCTGCGTGCCCGGCTAGGCACAATAAAACTTCCTTTAAACGTTTGACCCCCTTTCAGGAGATCAGCGATGCCCAGTCGTCGTGACCGTGCCAACGCCATCCGCGCGCTCAGCATGGATGCCGTACAAAAAGCCAACAGCGGCCACCCCGGCGCCCCTATGGGGATGGCCGATATTGCCGAAGTGCTCTGGCGCGATTACCTCAAGCACAACCCGGTGAACCCAAAGTGGGCCGACCGCGACCGCTTCGTGCTGTCCAATGGTCACGGCTCCATGCTGATCTATTCCCTGCTGCACCTGACCGGTTACGACCTCTCCATCGACGATCTGAAAAATTTCCGTCAGCTTCACAGCCGCACGCCAGGCCATCCCGAGTATGGCTATACCGCCGGTGTCGAGACCACGACCGGCCCGCTGGGGCAGGGCATCGCCAACGCTGTGGGTTTCGCCTTGGCTGAAAAGGTTATGGCGGCGCAGTTCAACCGCGAAGGCCATAACATCGTTGATCATTACACCTATGTTTTCATGGGTGATGGCTGCATGATGGAAGGCATTTCTCACGAAGTCTGTTCACTGGCTGGCACGCTGCGCCTGTCCAAGCTGATCGCCTTCTATGATGACAACGGCATATCCATTGATGGCGAAGTCCACGGCTGGTTTACCGACGATACGCCCAAGCGCTTCGAAGCCTATGGCTGGCAAGTGATCCGTAACGTCGACGGTCACGACCCGGAAGAAATCAAGACGGCACTGGAGACGGCTCGCAAAAGCGACCAGCCGACCCTGATCTGCTGCAAGACCATCATTGGTTTTGGTTCGCCCAACAAGCAGGGCAAGGAAGAATCCCATGGCGCAGCCTTGGGTGACGCCGAAGTAGCGGCCACCCGTGAAGCGCTGGGCTGGAAACACGCTGCCTTCGAAATCCCGCAGGATATCTACGCCGAATGGGACGCCAAGGACGCAGGCTCTAAAGCGGAAAGCGAGTGGAACAAACGATTCAACGCTTACGCTGAGGCTTATCCTGAACTGGCCGCCGAGTTTACCCGCCGTATGGCCGGTGAGCTGCCAGCTGACTTTGATGAAAAGGCGTCGGCGTTCATCCGTGAGGTGGCTGCCAAGGGCGAAACCATCGCCAGCCGCAAAGCCAGCCAGAACTGCCTGCACTTCTTTGGCCCGCTACTGCCTGAATTGTTGGGCGGCTCGGCCGACCTGGCCGGCTCCAACCTGACGATGTGGAAGGGCTGCAAGCCGGTTGTCGAGGAAGACGCCTCCGGCAACTACATGTATTACGGCGTACGCGAGTTCGGCATGAGCGCCATCATGAACGGCGTGGCCTTGCATGGTGGCCTGATTCCTTACGGCGGCACCTTCCTGATGTTCATGGAATACGCCCGTAATGCCGTGCGTATGTCGGCACTGATGAAGCAGCGCATCATCTATGTCTTCACCCATGACTCCATCGGTCTGGGCGAGGATGGCCCGACGCACCAGCCGGTCGAGCAGGTTGCATCTCTGCGTTATACGCCCAACCTGGACACCTGGCGCCCTGCCGATGCGGTCGAGGCTGCGGTATCCTGGAAGACGGCCCTGGAGCGTAAGGATGGCCCGTCAGCGCTGATCTTCTCTCGACAGAATCTGCCTCATCACCTGCGTGACAACGAAACCGAAGCGGCCATTGCCCACGGTGGCTACGTGCTGAAGAGCTGTGAAGGTGAGCCAGAGCTGATCTTTATCGCTACCGGCTCGGAAGTGTCGCTGGCTGTTCAAGCGTACGACAAGCTCACCGCGGAAGGGCGCAAGGTCCGCGTGGTATCCATGCCTTGCACCAGCGCATTCGAGCGTCAGAGCGCCGAGTATCGTCAATCGGTATTGCCGGTTGAGGTCGGTGCCCGTATTGCCATTGAAGCGGGTATTGCGGACTACTGGTACAAGTACGTTGGCCTGGATGGTCGTGTGATCGGCATGACAACGTATGGTGAGTCGGCTCCGGCGCCGGCACTGATGGAGCACTTCGGCTTCACGCTGGATAACGTGCTGGCAGTTGCAAACGAGCTGCTTGAGGACTGATCCTCCAGTGAGGTAATGAAAACGCCACGGTGAGAACCGTGGCGTTTTTTATTATTTGGTGTTTACCAGATAAACGCTGTTATATGTGTAATACCAGCCCAATCATCCATTAAGAGCGTTGAGGAAGATTCTTTTGCCATACTCATGATCTCAGAGTGTGTTTTAGAATCAACGACACCGTGGTGTTCCAGTATTTTGTAGCCAATCCGTCTATCGACTACGAAAAAGCGTGTTTTATTTTGCAAATGAAGCGGCATCTTCAGCAAACTCGCTTCGGGCTACGCTAATCTTTTCTGGATTCGCTCGCCTAGATTGTCTGAAAGCCTACACTTAGGGCTTGTGTAGTGTGTCATTGCTCAGGCTACACTTGTAACATCACTAGCCATTGCTTATTCAATTCCGGACACCGAAACCCACTTTCATGGCTGATTCTCTTTATCGTGTTGCGCTCAATGGCTACGGCCGTGTCGGTCGGTGCCTGGTCCGTGCGCTACATGAGCGCAGCGCCTCGGTTGATTTCGAACTCGTGGCGTTGAATGACTTGGCTGACCTGCCAAGTCTGGAGTACCTGACACGCTTCGACTCGACTCACGGACGCTTCCCCGGCGAAGTTGCCATAGAAGGGGATCGCTTGCGCATCAATGGCTGCAGCATGCATGTGCAGCGCTGCGCCAATCCTGACGACATTGACTGGAGGCGTCTGGGCGTCGATCTGGTTCTCGAATGTTCTGGCGCCTTCAGCACCCGTGCGGACGGTGAGCGTTTTCTTGCAGCCGGTGCGCCCCGCGTCTTGTTTTCCCAGCCGATGGCCAGCGAAAGCGACGTAGACGCCACCATTGTGTATGGCGTCAATCAGGGCAGCTTGCGCGGTACTGAGAGGCTTGTCTCGAATGCCTCCTGTACCACCAATTGCAGCGTGCCGCTGTTGAAACTTTTGAACGAAGTCGTGGGTCTTGAATACGTCTCGATAACCACGATTCATTCAGCCATGAATGACCAACCCGTGATCGACGCCTATCACGCCGATGATCTGCGCCGTACCCGCTCGGCCTTTCAATCGATCATTCCGGTCTCTACAGGGCTGGATCGTGGAATCGAGCGCCTGTTGCCGGAGCTGGCGGGGCGCGTTCAGGCCAAGGCCATTCGTGTACCGACCGTAAATGTGTCGGCGCTGGATATCACTTGTCATGTTTCGCGTGATACCACTGTCTCGGAAGTTAATGGTCTGCTCCGCGAGGCTGCGATGGGTGGCCCTTTGCAGCATCTGGTGAACTACACCGAGTTGCCGCACGCGTCCTGCGACTTCAATCATGATCCCCATTCCGCCATCGTTGATGGCAGTCAAACCCGTGTATCGGGGCCAAGGCTCGTCAATCTGCTGGCCTGGTTCGACAATGAATGGGGCTTTGCCAACCGCATGATCGACGTGGCAAGTCATTTCTTGCGCGTCGCCAAGCCGATCTGAACAAGCACAACGAAGGGATTGCATACATGTCCGTGTTGAAAATGAGCGACCTCGATCTGAACGGTAAACGTGTCCTGATTCGCGAGGACCTGAACGTTCCGGTAAAGGATGGACAGATCAAGAGCGATGCTCGTCTGGTCGCCGCGCTTCCGACGCTGAAGCTGGCATTGGAGAAGGGCGCTGCTGTTATTGTCTGCTCGCACCTGGGGCGACCGACCGAAGGTGAGGCGAGCGCCGAGAACAGCCTGAAGCCTGTGGCGGAGTACCTGTCCAAGGCTTTGAATCGTGAGGTTCCGCTGGTGACGGATTACCTGGGCGGTGTTGATGTACAGCCGGGTAATATCGTTCTGCTGGAAAATGTGCGCTTCAACAAGGGCGAGAAAAAGAACGCTGATGAGCTGGCTCAGCAGTATGCCGCGCTATGCGATGTGTTCGTCATGGATGCCTTTGGTACCGCTCACCGTGCTGAGGGCTCTACCCACGGTGTTGCCAAGTTTGCGAAAGTGGCCGCAGCCGGTCCGCTGCTGGCCGCCGAACTGGATGCGCTGGGCAAAGCCCTCAAGGCGCCCGCGCGTCCAATGGCTGCCATCGTGGCGGGCTCTAAAGTCTCTACCAAGCTGGACGTTTTGAATTCCTTGTCCAGTGTTTGCGATCAGTTGATTGTAGGCGGCGGTATTGCCAATACCTTCCTGGCTGCTGCTGGTCACAAGGTAGGCAAATCTCTGTACGAAGCCGAGCTGGTCGATACGGCCAAGGCCATTGCTGCCAAGGTCAGCGTGCCTCTGCCGGTCGACGTGGTTGTCGCCAAGGAATTTGCCGAGTCTGCCGAAGCAACGGTTAAATCCATCAGCGATGTTGCGGATGACGACATGATTCTGGACATCGGCCCAGAAACGGCCAAGCAATTTGCCCAGCTGCTCACATCGGCCAAGACTATTCTGTGGAATGGCCCGGTCGGCGTTTTTGAGTTCGATCAGTTCGGTAATGGCACCAAAGTACTGGCTCAAGCCATTGCTGACAGCGAGGCATTTTCGATTGCTGGCGGTGGCGATACCCTGGCGGCTATCGACAAGTACGGTATAGTCGAAAAGATCTCCTATATCTCCACTGGCGGTGGTGCATTCCTTGAGTTCGTGGAAGGAAAGGTTCTTCCGGCGGTCGAAGTCCTGGAACAACGCGCTAAAGGATAACCGCCATGATACGTCTCGCTGCTTTTTCTGTACTTAGTTGCCTCATGCTGGCTGGCTGTGCCGGCGCAACATCCGACAAGGCCTGTCGTGCTTTCTCGCCGCCACCGGTCTCCGTTGCAACACCCACCGGCCAGAACGATGAGCGGGTAGCCACGACAACCGGTGCATCCGATCAGACAACAAGTGCGGATGGTTGCCGTTAAGCGGGACGTAGTCTGCGGACCGAGTGATCACTCGAAATTGACGAGTTAAACGATACAGCAAGAGCAGTGCGCTGCTCTTGCTTGAAAAACAGTCTGCCAGTGGTGCAGGCTGAAAACATAATAGGTCCATACCGGGAGATAGGATCACCATGGCACTCATCAGCATGCGTCAGCTGCTGGACCACGCAGCCGAGTTTGGCTACGGCGTACCAGCTTTCAACGTTAACAACCTCGAGCAGATGCGGGCCATCATGGAAGCAGCCGACAAGACCGATTCTCCGGTCATTGTGCAGGCTTCTGCAGGTGCTCGTAAGTACGCAGGTGCGCCATTTCTGCGTCACCTGATTCTGGCTGCCGTTGAAGAGTTTCCACACATTCCCGTGGTCATGCACCAGGACCACGGCACCAGCCCGGACGTTTGCCAGCGCTCCATTCAGCTGGGTTTCAGCTCGGTCATGATGGACGGCTCTCTAAGAGAAGACGGCAAGACACCTTCTGACTACGAATACAACGTGCGCGTTACTCAGCAGACCGTTGCCTTTGCCCACGCCTGTGGTGTTTCGGTAGAAGGTGAGCTGGGCTGCCTGGGCTCCCTGGAAACCGGCATGGCAGGTGAGGAAGACGGTGTAGGCGCTGAAGGTACACTGGACCACAGCCAGCTTCTGACTGATCCGGAAGAGGCTGCCCAGTTCGTGCAGGCTACCAAGGTTGATGCCCTGGCAATTGCCATCGGAACCAGCCACGGTGCGTACAAGTTCACCAAGCCGCCAACTGGGGATACGCTCTCCATCCAGCGTATCAAGGAGATCCATGCACGCATTCCAGATACTCATCTGGTCATGCACGGCTCCAGCTCCGTCCCTCAGGAGTGGCTGGCCATCATCAACGAGTATGGCGGTGACATCAAGGAAACCTATGGTGTACCGGTCGAAGAGATCGTTGAGGGCATTAAGTACGGTGTTCGTAAGGTGAATATCGATACCGACCTGCGTCTGGCCTCTACCGGTGCGATTCGCGAATTCATGGCGAAGAATCGCAGCGAGTTCGATCCGCGTAAATATCTGGCCAAGACGGTATCGGCTATGCGTGATGTTTGTATCGCTCGCTACGAAGCGTTCGGTACTGCAGGCCAAGCCTCCAAGATCAAGCCGATCTCGCTGGACAGAATGTTCGAGCGTTATGCAAAGGGTGAGTTGGACCCCAAGGTCAACTGATCACACTTTAATAAAAAGCCCGCCTCGATGCGGGCTTTTTATTGGATGCAATTTAGAGTCCCTTGGCGGCCTCAGCCTCAAGACACCACTTGGCAAGCAGGTTGAAGGTGTATCGATAGCAATAGGTAAACGCTTCAAGCAAGGCATCACTTTTCTGGTAGAAATCGAGGAGGGGACCTGCTTCGGCTTCAAGGTAGGGATGTTGCTGCTTGAGGTAACCGCCAATACTCCCGCCGGGCAAGATACATTGCTTGATGGCTTCGGCTTGTTTTACCAGGCGTTGTGTCCGGGTCCGGAAGTCCAGAAGCGCATAGTGGCTAAGCTGGTGGGTCTGCATGCTGCCTTGTAGACGATGAAGACTGTTGTATTCCTTGACCAATAACTGCGACTCGCGCAGTCGCTCATAATCGGGATAGAGCTCGGTGAGGGAAAACAGCAACTGGGCCAGGTCGCGGGCTTGTGCATGCCCCGGATGATGGCTTTTGAGCGACAGGTCGATACGCTGGCGGAGCAGCGCTGCCACGTCACTCATGACGGTACGAGCCGGGCTTTGCCAGGTATCGATATTCCTGTACTCGTTCAGATAGCGCTCTGGATCAAACGTGTTTACGCCATGGATATGGTTTGTGATCTGATGAGCGTTCAGCTCATCACAATAAGCCAACGTAAAGCGCCGCTGCACTTCTTTCTGTGCATGCTGCCAGTTGAGGCCTGTTTCCTCTGTGCGGTTTTTCAAGACCGAGATGACGGCTGCCCAGTCCATGGTGGCCTTTTCTTTACCAGCAGGCGCATGCAGAGGAAGCCAGGGCAGGTCAGCCCATTGACCCAGTGTCCACCTGTTTAGAAAGGCAGTTTCGTTGTTCTGGTCCATATCGAAGGTAGCCGCGTTGGCTTCACGAAACTGAGTCAGGCTCACATCGAGTCCAAGTTTTTGATAGTACGCAGTCGTGACTTGTCGGCAGTACTGAGAGAAGTATTCGAATAGCCCGGTAGCAGGAGACGCATCTGTTATCAGCGCTGTGCTACCCAAGGCTTCTGCTGTCTCGATACGTTCGACATCGGCAGGATGAACACGCCAATAGCGTTGCCTGTCGCGCAGCTTGGCCTCCAGGCGGCGTTGCGTCTCGATATCGAGTCGGGTGGCGCCCAGGGCAGCAGCCTGTGGCATGTCTGCCAGCAGCGCGCCTTCGCTCCAGGTACTCACGTTCTGGCGATCTGCCTGCCTGAATGCCCAGCGCAACGCATGATGATGCAGGGTGGCGGCGCGAAACGTATCGCTGCCTGCAATCTGTGCCGCATAACGGTCTGCCTCTAACTCCAGCCGTTTACAGGCAGGCTTGGAGAGGCGGTAACTAAGCAAAAAGCAATAGTGCAGAAGCTGGCGTGGCAGACGCATGCCGATGCGAGCGACCAGAACACCCAGGTCGGTCACTCGCGAGGTCTCAGCTTCGCTAAGGTGCTTGAGGCGCTCACCCAGTGCGTCCTTGAAGTGGGCCCGCTGGTCCAGCCAGGCATTGCAGAAATTGATAAAGTAGTAGCACCGCATATTGAAGCGCCGGGCGCAGTGGCCAAACTCATGCGCCAGGACGCCAGCAAGCTGTTGCCTGGAAAAGCCTGCCGCTAACGGTAGCCCCAGCGTCAAGGTGACATCGCCTTTAATCAGACCTTTCCAGCCGGAAGCCAGGTGGACCTTGGCATCTACTTCATTGCTCAGGTGAATTTCTATAGGGGTACGCACTTGCATGGCTGTGCACAAAGGAACCACGAATTCCCAGAGTGCTGGCTCCTGCCCTGGTGCGAGAATGACGGCTGGCTTCTCGCGACGACGAGCCGTGAATACAGGCTTTGCGGTAAAGAACAGGATGAATCCGCCCAGGCAGGCCAGGAAAGACTTTACTGCGAGAGGCCCCCATTCAGGTAATTCAACTGAGGTCAGGCTTTGTACATCGAGTGCGGGCAGTGCTATGAACAAGAGGGCGGCAATAACGGTGACCACCGCCACGTAGAAGAGCACGATCGCTGCACACCCAGTCACAACCAGTACGAGGTGAAGCATGTGCAAAAGGCTGAAGGGTGAGCGCGGTAGCACCTCGGATAATGCAGGCGAGGCAGAACTCGATGCGTGTGTTGCTTCCGCAGGGGAAGAAGAGGCGGATTCAGCGGGTTGAACGTCCAGGCCGATCTGCTGCAGGAGATCAGCAGCCAAATCCTTTGGAGCACGCGGGGTCAGCTCTTCTCCGCTTATAGCCAAGTCGGTATGAGACATATGCATTCCATTGCAACGCTGAGGGTATGGTCGATGCTGATCGCTGAATGAAAGAGACAACAAGCGTCACGGCATTTGCAGCGAAACAGCCAGATATAAACCACAGGATTGCCCACGCTTTTACACGGTTTCGATGGCACTTTGCTGTGCCTGACTCGCATTTTTAGGAGCGGAGGTCGACTGTGTTTTACAATAGTGGGCTGGTTCACTGTTCAGGCGTCAGTGGCCCCACCACGATAGCGAGTGACACGACCAATCATGGCTTCTCTTAAATACCTGCAAGGCTACCCGGCTTCACTGCAGGAGCAGGTTCGTCTGCTCTATGAACAAGGCCGCCTACAGGCATACCTGTCCAATCGCTATCCTGGGTCTCACTCCATACAAAGCGACAAGGCACTTTATACCTACGCCCTGGAGATCAAGCAGACGCACCTCAAGAATGCGCCTGGTATAGACAAGGTGCTTTATGATGCAAAGCTTGATGTGATGCAGAAAGCGCTAGGGTTGCATACGGCCATTTCACGCGTACATGGCGGCAAGCTCAAAGCGAAAAAGGAAATAAGGATTGCCTCTTTGTTCAAAGAGGCAGCGCCCGAGTTTCTGAAAATGATTGTGGTCCATGAGCTTGCGCATCTGAAAGAGCACGAGCACAACAGGGCCTTTTATCAGCTATGCGAGCATATGTTGCCGGGTTATCACCAGATCGAGTTTGATCTACGTGTTTTCCTGCTCTGGCGAGACCAGGAAAAGGCTGCCTCGGCAACATTGTAATCAGGCAGATTCTTTTCCGTTCAGCTCGGCTAGCACATCGGGCTGACTCTTGAACGCCTTGGCGAATAGATCGCGATGACGAGCCATGTAGATACCGACATCTTCTGCCTGTTTGTCAGTCAAATCGGGTACGGCTTTCTGTAATACTTCTGCCAGAGACTCAGCAAGCTCCAGCATTTTGTCATAGCGATCAGCTTCAGCTTTATCCATGAATAAGCGCTCCGGATCTCGGCTGCTGCGGTACAAGACTTCGACGGCCATTCATCACCTCATCGCCTTCGTCATTACTGTTTATATATACAGTATACCTTTCCAGACTGGCTTTGACCAGCACCTGAGCAAAGAAAAACCCGGAAAGGCCTGTTTATTCGACCGATACAACTTCAAATATTTGCTTTGTGCTGCCGATTGAAAGACTGATCTCTTCCCCTTCGGTTTTTCCCAGTAGCGCCTGCCCGAGCGGTGCATTGGGTGTGATCACCATGATGTCTCCGGTATCTGTCCTGATTTTAAGACCCGCTCCTGCCGGGCCTAGGAAAAAGGTTTGTTGCTTGCCTACGGTATCGCAGACAACGACCAGGGAAGACAGCTGAACACCATGTTCCGCCTCGTGGGTACGTATGACGAGATTACGGTAAGCCTGCAAGGACTGCTGAATCTCTTGTATGCGCTTTGAATAGCCAGCCGCTAGATATGCCGCTTCGAGTCCGCGAGTGTCGTATTTGTTTTCCGCTACGTTCTCTTCATGTGTCGCCGTTTCATGTGCAGCTTGCGCGGCGGCTATGGCGGCCTGAAGGTCACTTTGCAATGTACTCACAATGTGCTGGTAGAGCTGCTGTTTCGTCATAAAGGTGCCGGTACGTGACAGAAACCAGAGTGTGAGACGTTGATAATCGCCTTTTAAATCTCTGGATGACTTACTGAGTTTTATTTATGACCGGTGAGTCATTTTTCAGTTTTGGGTCTATAAATAGGTAGGTAGAGATCCGTAAATAACCAGTCGGTGGCTGACCGAACGGCATAGGGCAGGCAATGAAACCAGCATGGAGCCCGGCAGTACTTTACAAGAATCGCAGCCAGGCAGGGCAGGTGCTGGCTGCGCGGCTGCGTCCGTATATCCACCATAACCCCATCATACTGGCAGTACCTCGCGGAGGTGTCCCGGTGGGGTATCAGGTCGCCAGAGAATTGGAGGCGCCTCTGGATGTGCTGATGGTGAGCAAGATCGGCGCGCCAGGTAACAAGGATATGGCGTTGGGGGCTGTTACTGATGGGGCTGCAAGGCGGTGGGTAGCAAACCAGGCAATGTTGGAGTATCTCAACCCGCCAGCCGGATGGTTCGAGGCGGAGCGGGACCGACAAATAGACAGTATCGAGCGGCGCAGGCGGCTGTACCGCGGCCATACCGATCCAATTGTGATTACCGGTCGTACAGTCATTGTGGTGGATGACGGCGTGGCAACGGGTAGCACTGCCAGGGTTGCGCTGTTCGCATTGGCCGAGGCTGCGCCTGCACGTCTGGTGTGGGCGGCCCCCGTTGGGCCTGCAGGCGTCGCCGAGGGGCTGAGAACACTGGCCGATGACGTGGTCTGCTTGGTGACGCCCGATGTCGTCAAGCACATCGAGACCTACTATCAGGATTTTTGTCCGGTTTCTGACCAGGACGTCCTATCCCTGCTGGCAAGGTGTCGTTCAGATAGCCGCGTCTGATCATCCATATATCCGGTTGAAGGAATCCTGAAGGGCTTGAAAGGCTCCGATAGGAATAGATGACTATTGGAGCCTTTGATGAAGCCTGTACCCAAGCCGTTACATCAGCAAACGATCGTTATTACCGGCGCCACTAGCGGTATTGGTCTGGCAACTGCCCGAATGGCTGCTCAAAAGGGCGCGAAGCTGGTACTGGTGTCACGTGATGAAGCTGCTCTGCAGTCCCTTCAGCATGAGCTTAGTCAGCAGTGGGGCGCACAGGCTATTCATGTTGCAGCCGATGTAGGCAATCGAGCGGATCTGGAGCAAGTGGCAAAAAGAGCAGTCGAGCGGTTTGATGGGTTTGATACCTGGGTCAACAATGCAGGCACGCTGGTATGGGGACAGCTGTGGGAGGTAAGTGAGGCCGACCTCAAAAAAGTGTTTGAAACGAACTTCTGGGGCGTGGTCAATGGATCACTAGTGGCTGTCGAGCACTTTAGGCAGCGGGAAGGTGGAACCCTGATCAATCTGGGGAGTGCCTTATCGGAAGCCGTTGCTCCCCTGCAAGGTATCTACACCGCCAGCAAACATGCCGTCAAAGCCTTCACGGATGCTTTGCGCATAGAACTTCGCCACGACAATGTGCCTGTAGCCGTAACCTTGATCAGGCCCTCCTCAACAAACACGCCCATTAACGACAGGGCCAAGAATTACCTGGCCCATACGCCTCACTTGCCAGCCCCGACCTATGTCCCGGAAACCGTCGCCCGGGCAATCCTGCGCGCCGCTGAACGGCCCAAGCGGGATGTGTACATCGGGAACAGCAAGCTCATAACTCGGGCGGCTCAACTGACGCCACGGTTATTTGACTGGATAGCTATAAAGACGCTGTTCGCAGCTCAGCAGAGTAAAACAGCCGATGCTTTCCCGTCAGATGCGTTGTACGAACCTGTCACTAGTGGCTCTACAAGGGGACGTAATCCCGGTCCCATGTTTCGCCACAGTCTGTATGCCCAGGCCAGCCAGCAGCCTGCCAAGACAGCGGCTTTGGCTGGCGCGGTGGGATTGGCTCTTTATAGTGGTTGGCGGCTTATCAGGGCCTGCAAGGCTGAGTGATCGCCAACGACTGCTCGTTAATTGGAGACTGGCGCACAGATTTTGTGTGCGCCAGCTAGGTATGAGCAGGAAAAGCCTAAATTTTAGGAATGTTACGAAATATTTTTAGGATTACGTTGTCAGTGCAGCAGCAAAATCCCGGACGTGTGATATCTGCTCCGGGAGACTTATACGGGAGCCGGTAAGCCCGTGCTGTGGTATCGAGTCCGAAGCCTACTGTGTCTTGACTAAATGCCTTGTGTTTCTTGCAAGCGATCGGGCTTGGTATGGATGTAATTTTTCTAGGAAAGAAACATGAAGAAGACCGTAATTATCCTTCTCATCACCGTTGCGAGTTTTCTTCTCGGCTTTCTGCGTGATCTGTTGATCGCCAAGGAGTTCGGGCTTAGCTGGGAAACGGATCTCATCTTCGTTGCGATGATCCTGCCGCTGTTCTTCGAGAATTTTTTCGGCCTCGCGTTACGCGATGCCATGATTCCCTACCTGCAACGCATACGATCAGAAAGTGAGGATCAGTTCATCCTGTCCAGTCGGTGGCTCTACTGGCGAGTCATGCTGTTTGGTCTTCTGGTTTCATTGTGTGCAGCCCTGGGCAGCCCTTGGGTACTTAAGGCACTGGCGCCTGGCTGGACGGCTGATCAGGTCAATGCGGGACTGCTGGTATTTTCCGTAGGCGCCTTCCTGATTTTCGTACAGGCCATCCTGTATTGTCAGGGAGCACTGCTGAGTCTTGACCGGATCTTCATCCTGCCGATGGCGCGTACGGTATCGATGAACCTAGGTGCCATCATTGGCATTTATGCGTTCTATCCCAGCGGAATCTACCTGTTTGCAGGCATGCTGATTCCGCAGGTGATACTGATTTTTATCCAGCATCAGCGGATTGGTTATCTGACTGGCCGAGCAGTAAAAGGAAAGCTGGAAAGTCGAGGCTTCGAATTTGTGCTGACGTTTGCGCCCGTGCTGGTGGCCGCAGGTGCACAGCAAGGATGCATGCTAGCTGAGCGCTTCTTCGCTTCCTTCCTGGCTGAAGGGACGATCAGTATGCTGTCGTTCTCTTATCGCATCGTTACCATCCCGCTTACACTTTATGCGCTGTCGGTTTTGGCTGTTATGTTTCCAGACATGGCGAAAAGCTGGGCAGATTCCGAGCACGATCGTTTCAATGCTGTATCCCGCAAGGCTTCACTGGCAACGTTGCTGTTCCTGGTGCCTGCCTCGGTGGTACTGATCGCTTTCCCTGAGCCTGTAGTCAAGGTCTTGCTTGAGCGCGGTGCATTTGGCGCGGCCCAGACACAGGCTACGGCTTCCCTGGTGGTGGCTTACGCTATTGGCCTGCCTTGGATGGGACTCGCTCTGATCTGGGGACGTGCCTTGCTGGCTCAGCAAAGGGGGCGTGCATTCCTCATCATAACCTTGGTCAGTTCCGCTCTGACGGTGCTGCTGGATGCTGTGTTGTACAAGATCTACGGTGCCAATGGCCTTGCGTATTCACTGTCGATTGGCTTTTTCGTGCAAGCACTATGCATGGCCTATTTCCTTTATCAAGCATCACCCAAGGGATTAAGCGTTGCAGTGCTTGCCCGCTGGACGGCTGCTGCCCTGGCCGTTACGTTTGCCACGCTGTATGTAAGCCCTCAGCCTGACGGGTTTGTAGAGTTGGTGGCCTACATAGTGGCCTTGCTGCTGTGCCTGCTGGTCTGTCTGGTCGTTCTGGGTGAGCGTGACCTATTCAAGCGCTCGTACTGGACCGCTGTAAAAACAGCTTAAATCTGACAGGTTAGCTGAGGGACCAGCTAACCTGCGAATTCCTTATCGGTCACTGTCTTGCAATCGTCACAATTTTAAATTTATTTGCTATTTAAATTAAGAATTTGATTTAGGCTGGTTATAGCGCTTTAGACTTAATTTAAAGTGCTTTGCGAGCTTGTGCGGGCAGTAGTTTGATCTAGAGCATTAATTAATCCATTGGAATTATAAGGATTAATTCCATTAGATAAATTGGCGCTTTCTTTTTGACAGTAATATTTTGAAATAAAACAAGTAACTAGGAACTTTTTAAACTAGCTTTGTGTCCTATAGCACGATTGTGAACGCGTTATGTCTGTAGGCAATCGCCAAGGCCTTGCTGCCAACTAATTCAAACTCCTAGTTACGACATATGCAGCGCTTTCTCTTCTGTTCGCTGCATACCTACCACTTCTGAAAGGATTCGTTCGTATGTCCAACCTCCAAGTAAAACGTGTCGGCGTTGTCGGAACAGGCATGATTTCCCGCTGCTTTGTAAGGTTGATTGCAAAGCATTATAAAGACCTGGTTATTTCCAAGGTCTTTACTCGCCGTAGCCTGAACACCATTTCGGATTTTCCACTTCCTGAGTGCCTGACCAATTCGCTGGATGAGGTGTTGGACAATTCCGACCTTATCGTTGAATGCAGTGGTGATGTCTACCACGGTACAGAGGTCATCGAGCGCGCCTTTCAGGCAGGTTTGCAGGTGGTGACCATCAATGCTGAACTGCAGGTCACCACAGGCTCCTATCTGGCCGGAAAAGGCTTCCTGACAGAGGCTGAAGGAGATCAGCCGGGTTCGTTGGCTGCCTTGCATGAAGATGCCATACAGATGGGCTTCAAACCCCTCGTATACGGCAACATGAAGGGCTATCTGAACCTGGACCCTAAGCCGGAAGACATGGCGTACTGGGCCAAGCGGCAGGGTATCAGTATCGATCAGACAACCTCGTTTACCGATGGCACCAAGGTGCAGATTGAACAGGTAGTCGTAGGCAACGGCTTTGGCGCTACTATTACGCGTCAGGGTCTGGAAGGCCTCAAGTCCACCAACCTGAACGAGACGGCCAACGTGCTGGCTCAGATGGCTGAGCAGCTAGGTCAGCCTATCGTCGACTATGTCGTACCGAGCGGTTATCCGGCTGGCGGCGTGTTTGTGGTGTGCCGCCATGATGAAGATCAGGCACCTGCGATCGAATACTTCAAGTTGGGCGCTGGTCCTTACTATGTGCTCGTTCGTCCTTACCATCTCTGCTCGTTGGAGGTCGGCAAGACGATTCGTCGTGTGGTCGCGGGTGGTGGCGTTTTGCTGAACAACTCGACGACTCCCACATTGAGTGTCGCTGCTGTCGTTAAGAACCCGATGAAGGCAGGTGACATCATCGAACGTGGTATTGGTGGCTTCCAGGTGCGCGGTGAGGCCGTCAAGATTGCGGAAAACCCTGATCATCTACCGATCGGCTTGCTGAAGCATTCCGTCCTCAAACGTGCTGTTGCGCCGGGCCAGGTGATTACGTTTGATGACATCGAACTTGTGCCTAGCCGTGCATTGGACATTGTTATTGAACAACATCGAGCCGTTATTCAGGCACAAATGCCGGGCCTGTTGAATACCAACGAACCTCGTAAAGCATTTCCTTTCGGCAAGGGGCTTGATGAAGGTTTTGGAACTATCCCAGTCGTTTAATTAAGCGCTGAGGAAACCCTGTAATGCGGCAAGCATTACAGGGTTTTTTATTGTCTGCGCTTTTACAGTAGTTAGAGGCGGACACATGTCTGCTTAATAAATTACTACTGGTTTTGGTTTGTTAAAGCCCGAAGCAGCGGCTTGGTAAATTATAAGATGCTCTCAAATTCTGTTTATCGGGTTAAAGATATATGCTGGCTTAAAGGCAATAAAAAACCGGCTGTAATAGAGCCGGTTTTTATAAGGATGGAAAGAGATCAGATTGAGCCGTTAGGCAGAGCTTCCGCGGTAGCTTCTTTCTTGCGGGTCAAGCGTTTGCCTATCGCTACGCCTTTGAGTTCTATGTACTGGTAGGTATACCGGGAAACCAGTACTACGGTAATAAGCTGTGCCAAGACAACCAGATCATCCGTTACAGCGCCACCAGTCGTGATGTACTTGATCAGATCTGCCGGAGTGTCATGCGACGGCAGCATCGTTGTAAGTTCTTTGCCTGTTACTTTGGACAATACGATAGCAGCACTTTTGAATATATAAAGAATGGCTGCGTGAGTCATGTAGATTGAAAAAGACAGGTTACCCAACTTTACAAAGTATTCACCTTGCAGAATGCGTGAGACAGAACCTTTTTCGAACGAGAAGACCAGAATCAGGCCGCAGAACAATACGCTTGCAATAATACCCTTGTACTCAAGGTGAGAGATGATAACAGCATAGGTAATGCCAACGCTGAGTACTTCAAGCACCGTAAAGCTTAATGCGCTGAGTTGAAAATCCTTGATCTTGGTAAAGATGACATACGTGCAGGCGCCGGCAAAAAAGCAGGAGCAGCCTCTGAAGATGCCCGTTTTAAGAGGCGACTCCGGCAGGCACAGGACAACGAACGAGAGCAGGGAAATTAGCGCAAAGATCTTGAGATGGCCTCTGCGAGCCAGAATCAGAATAGCCCCAAAGAGGAGGTACATGTAGTACTCAATACTAATGCTCCAGGAGGGGTAATTGAATGAGCCTGTAATGGTGTTATTGAGCCAGGCCTGAACCAGCAGGAGATTAGGGATAAACTCGTGAGGCGCCGTTGCGCCGGAAAAGGCACCGTCATTGAAGTGCAGGCCTTTACGCTCAGCCAGGTACTTTCCGCATTCCAGCGCTACATAGACGCCAAGCATGGTGAGATGCAGGGGATAGAGGCGCAGGGTTCTATTGATGAAAAAGTTCTTGTAGTCGGTGAGACTGGAAAGTCTATGACCATAGGTGTGATAGAGGACAAAGCCGCTAAGCACAAAAAAGAATTCGACAAAAAGGTAAGCGTTGGTAAACAAGCTCATTTCCGCAAAGCTGTTTACAACGTACGTATGAAAAAGAACAACAGCCAAAGCACAAAGGCCACGAAAGCTATCGAGTACGGTAAATCTTCTCATCAGACTGTCTCGTCCTTACCAGTCATAGTCGATATTCATACTTCGGTAAAAGCCGGATGGCCTTTACTTTCCTTGAAGTAAGCTGCGGCCTAGAGCGAAGTGGCGACCCCGCAGGCGTACCGGAAAGCAGCCTGTTTGACGGCGTGGTCACAGCTATCTAGAAGAAGTTATTTCAAGGTAACAAAAACGAACGTTACGAAGTGATGAATAGAACTCATTGCTTGCGTTTCACGAGGCGGTACAACGTCAATCAATCAGATATGCGACACCGCTAGAATTATTAGGTTAGTCACCTAAGCGTTAGCCTGACTCTTTGATCACTTTGGCCTAGCAAGTTCAGCCGGAAGGGTAAAAAGGCGAAATATTTTTTCGCAATTGAAAGGTTGTTTTTTATGAGTTTTTCGATTTGCCTGGAAATGATGCTTTCCGTTGAGTAAGGCAGCCGACAGTGACCCGCCGGCTGCTGTTGAGTTACAGCATGCGCACTTTGAAAGAGCGTCCCTTTATTTTGCCCTCGCTTAACCGCTTCAGGGCCTGACATGCTGTGTCACGCTCGATGGCAACATAGGCCTGATAGTCATGAACGGTGATCTTTCCGACCTTGTCTCCGGGAATACCTGCTTCACCTGTCAAAGCGCCCAGGACGTCGCCAGGTCTGACTTTTTCCTTACGGCCGCCAGCAATGCAGAGCGTGACCGTGGGAGGTACCAAAGGAGCAGGGTTCTCCAGCGTCAGCGTATCGATGGACTGCCAATTCAGCGGGGCCTTTTGTTTGTCCTCAATGGCTTGCGCGCGACCGGCCTCTGCAGGTGCTACCAGGGAGAAGGCCATGCCGGTTTCGCCAGCCCGGCCGCTTCGGCCGATTCGATGAATGTGGATATCGGCATCACGGGACAGCTCCACATTGATGACAGCTTCAAGGCCAGCGATATCGATTCCACGGGCAGCCACGTCAGTTGCTACCAGAACCGTGCAACTGCGATTGGCAAACTGTACAAGAACCTGATCGCGGTCGCGCTGCTCCATATCCCCGTGCAAGGCCAGCGCGGAAATCTTGTTCGCCTTCAGGTAGTCGACAACCTCCTGGCATTGCTGGCGCGTATGACAGAACGCAACGCAAGACTGAGGCCGAAAATGCTGAAGCAGTTGAAGAACCGCCTGAAGTCGCTGGCGCGGGTCTATTTCATAGAAACGTTGCTCGATACGGGTATCGTCATGTAACGCTTCGACCTTGATGGTCTTGGGGTTGCGTAGAAAGTTACTCGCTAGCTGTTCGATGCCTGAGGGGTAGGTCGCAGAAAACAGCAGGGTTTGGCGTCGTGTCGGGGTCTGGCCAAGGATGTCGGCGATAGCATCATGAAAGCCCATATCTAGCATCCGGTCCGCTTCATCGAGTACAGCGACATTCAGCCCTTCAAGAGAAAGCGTCCCTTTGCGCAGATGTTCTTGAATACGGCCCGGTGTTCCAACGATCACATGAGCGCCGTGTTCGAGCGAAGCGATTTGTGGTCCGAAAGGGACCCCGCCACATAATGTCAGCACCTTGATGTTGTCGGCTGATCGCGCCAGCCTGCGTATTTCCTGAGCGACCTGATCTGCCAGCTCACGTGTAGGGCAGAGTACCAGTGCCTGACAGCCGAAATATCGGGTATTAAGGCCATTCAGCAGACCCAGACCAAAGGCGGCCGTTTTACCCGAGCCGGTCTTGGCCTGGGCGATAAGGTCTTCCCCTTTCAGGATAACCGGCAAGCTCAGGGCCTGGATGGGGGTCATCTGCTGATAACCCAGCGACTCCAGGTTGCCGAGCAGTGCATCGGAAAGTGAAAGGGTGGTAAAGGAGGTAGCGGTCACGGAGGGCCTGCAGCATGCAAAATAAAACGTGCAGTGTAACAGGCCGCTCAATGGGGGCTAACGCGGTTGGTCGCAAGAGATAGCCGTCAGGCGTGTCCGCTGGTGGCCGTTTCCCGCAGGGCGGCAACCTGCTGCGGCAGTTGATCCATATGGCTGATCAGCGCTGTCACGCCCAGGCGTCTAAGTGTTTCACCGTGCTCGGGAGGAATGTGGCTTGCACCTGTAAAACCGATCACGCGCATGCCGGCAGCCAGCGCTGCGCGAACGCCCGTGGCGCTGTCCTCGATCACCAGGCAGTTTTCCGGTGATACGCCCATGGTACGGGCGGCCAGCAGATAGACATCGGGTGCCGGCTTGGGATGCTCTACCATATCCGCGCTGAAGATATGACCGGCAACGCGCTCGGTCAGCCCTGCACGCGCCACGGAGGATACTACGCTGTGGCGTTGGCTGTTTGAGGCAACGGCCAGTGGCAGGTCAATGCGCTCGAGAGCCTCTTTGACACCGGGTATGGGCTCGACTTGCGTTGCAATCAGCTGCTCGGCGCGAGTGCGAATATCCTTGTGAATGCCTTCAGGGAGGGTAATGCCAAAGCGCTCTTCAACCCGCTGGATAATATCGCGCGTTGTCAGTCCGAACGTACCCTCAAGCAGTTTTTCGAGCTCCGTCCTGGGGGCATGACGGCTCAACTCGTCCATGACTATGCGCTCCGACAGGATTTCGCTGTCGACAAGTACGCCATCACAGTCGCTGATGAGTAGTTCGATCACGTGTGGTTTCATCAAAGACGTCCTTAGTGCGGCTGACCAGTATGGCCGCAGACAAGAGGAGGGGACACTGAGCCTGTCTGGATGACAGGTCGTTTGCAAACAGCGCTCCGCTGAGCATTGGCTTGCACTGCTGGGTTGCCTGCTACGTTGTACATGAGACAGGAGACAAATTATTTAAAGTGAGGCTAGGGTATGGGCAAAAGGCACTGCCTCGACGTAGTGTAATCGCTTCTGCCTTGTTCATGGATTGTGTCTCCACGCGGAGACAGGACTCTCGGCTGTGAAAAACAGGCCTTAATGGCTCTGGAACCGCCTCATTAGAAGGGCTTGCACAGAAAAAGTTTTGCAGCCGCGAGCGTTAGGGCCTTTTGGTGTGGAGCCTTGGGATGAGCCATGATGCGCCGTGCGTATCGGCTTGCAAGCCGGCAGAATTGATTGGAGATGCAACACGGTTGGCGGCGCTGCACAGGACGCAGCTTTTGGATACGCCACCGGAAGAGGGATTTGACCGGCTGGCCGCCATGGCGGCTCGCCTGCTGGGCGTGCCCATCGCGTTTATATCACTGGTGGATGACCGACGTGCCTTTTTAAAAAGTCAGTATGGCCTGCCGGATTTTCTGGCCAGTCACTGGGAACGATCGGCCTATGCGCTGGGTGAATGTATCCTGGCTGAAAGGGTGCCGCTGATTATCGATGCTGCTGCACAGCATCCTGTGGCTGCATCTTTGACGATGCTTCCCACTGGAACAGGTGCCTTTTTAGCCGTGCCGCTCAAGGACAGTGATGGAGAGCTGCTTGGCTATTTTGCTGTTGCCGATCAGTGTTCCCGACTCTGGTGTCCCCGCGATTTGGAGCTTTTGAGCGAGCTGGCCTACTCAGCGACACGTGAAATCAAACTGCGTCTGGCGGTTCAGGAGGTGCGTCAGCATGCCCGGTGCGCCCGTATTGCCGTTCGGGCGCGTGAAGAGCTGCTGGCGGTCGTGGCGCACGATCTGCGAACGCCTTTATCGGTGTTGACCATGGCGTTCAGCCTGTTCGACGGGATCACCTTGAATGAGCGGCAGCGCGAAGTGGTCAGCCATGCACAAAAAGCCAGTGGTCATATGGGCAAGCTGATCGATGAGCTGCTTGAAATCTCTCAGATGGAGCAAAGCCATCTGGAGCTTCGGCTCGCCTTGCTCGATCCGCTCAAGCTCCTGGAAGACGCCGTTGCGATGCTGCAGCCGTTGGCCGAGCGGAGCGGCATACGCTTGCTGACGTCCTGTGAGCAGGAGCTGCCAGTCATCAAGGGGGATTACGAACGCCTGCTGCGCGTCTTTTCCAATCTGGTGAGCAATTCCGTGAAGTTCAGTCAGCCCGGCTCGACGGTCTGGGTATCGGTCGTTCGTGAGGCGCAGGGGGTGCGCTTTACGGTCAGTGACAACGGGCCCGGTATTGCTGAAAGCGATCTGCCATTTATTTTTGATCGCTACTGGCAGGTTAAAAAGCGTGAACACCAGGGGGTTGGCCTGGGGCTGGCAATCGTGAAAACCATTGTCGAGGCGCATGGCGGTACGATCCAGGCCAGCAGTACTTTGGGTGAAGGCAGCGATTTCTGTTTTCATCTACCGCTGGCGTAAAGCCGTCTTAGGAACTACATACTTAAGAAGATCCTGTTCATTGCATTGTCATGCCGGTAGGGAGGCTCTATGCGTGTCCTCACCTTTTGTTGCCTGGCTTTGACCTGGTCGTGCTCGCTCCTGGCCTGGGCCAGCCCTCCACTTCGACTGGTTGGAAACCACTGGGAGCCGTATGTCATGACTTCGCCGGTCGGCCAGGGCCTGGCCGTAGATATCGTCAGGACGGCCCTTGGCCGCTCCGGATACGAGACAACGTTTCGTGAGGAGCCCTGGGAGCGGGTGCTGTATGGCATACAAAATGGCTCCCATGATGTAATTGTCGACATCTGGTACGCGCCCGAGCGAGAGCGCCTGGGGCAGTTTTCCAAACCCTTCCTGGCAAACTGCCTACGCTTTATCGCATTGAAAACGCGCGCGATTACCTTTTCCACGCTGGAGGATTTAAGGCCGTACCGGTTGGCCGTCGTACGGGGATATGCCTATTCGAAAGAGTTCGATCAGGATCGAACCCTGGACAAGATCGCGGTTGCCGATTTCGAGCAGGCTTTAAGAATGCTGTTGGCGGGACGTGTCGATCTGGCAATCGAAGAGGAGCATGTGGCCAGGCGTGTGATTGAGCGCGTGGCCAGTGCTCAATCGTCCCGGCTTCAGTTTCTGGACAAGCCGCTGGCGGAAAAAGGCCTGCATATGTTGGTATCGGAAGATCATCCTGAGCAGGAAAAAATCATTGCTCAGTTTGACGATACGATCGAGCGGATGAAGGCAGATGGTACCTATGCCGACATTTTTGCCCGCTACGACCTGGCGTGGCCGCCAACTCAGCAGGTCAGTGACATAGCGTCATGCCACGCCCGCTGCGCTTTGCCTGATAAAGACGCTGGTCGGCCACGTGAAGTGCCGGCTCCAGCGCCTGGGTCTGCAGGTTGGCAACCCCGGCACTAAAGGACAGCAGGGGGGCGTTAGGCAGGTAATTGAGCCGGGTGCAGAGTTTGCGGAAGATATCCAGGCGTCTGGCCAGCTCCTGTTCGCTTGACTGGCTCACCAGTGCGAATTCCTCTCCGCCCAGGCGGCCAATGATGTCTTGCGGAAAATGTGTTCGCAGGGCATGGGCAAACGCTATCAAGGCGGTGTCGCCACCGGCATGTCCCATCTGATCGTTGATGTTCTTGAAAAAATCAATATCCAGCAGGGCAATACTAATGGGTTGCGACTGGGCTTGCGCCAGGCTGATGTGCAGCTCGGCTTTTTCCTGAAAGGCTCGCCGGTTCAGGAGGTTGGTTAGTGAGTCATAGCGGGCTGCCTGTTGTAACGCCCTTAGCAAGTCGCGTCGCTCGAGCATGGCCATGACACGGCAGTTGAGTTCTTCCGGGCAGAAGGGTTTGCGTAGGAAGTCGTCAGCGCCGTGCTTGATGAAGCGTGCGCTAAGGATGCCCTGTGGATCAGCCGAAACCCCCAGGATCAGCAGGTCGTGCCGTTTGAGCTGCTGACGCAGGCGCTTGACTAGCTCGAAGCCCAACAGGCCGGGCATGTCATGGTCCAGGATCAGCAGGTCGATATCGTTTTGCGCCTGAAGCACCCTGAGCGTCTCGTTCCCATCCGTACTCTGCAGCGGCTGAAACAGCTGTGATGAGAGCACCCGACACATGTAGTGCCGCGAGACGGAGGAGTCCTCTGCAACCAGTATCTTGACGTTCTGATTCTGGACCAGCCGATGCAGGAGTCGCAGCACATAGTCATAGGAGTACTGGCTCTCCTTGATGATGTAGTCGACGACACCCTTGTTGATGAGCTCATCGCGATGACGCTCATCGTAGCGACCGGTCAGGACAATGCAGGGCACCTTGTGGGCAAGGATGACATCCACGACCTCGCCGTTGGGCGAGTCGGGCAGGTTCAGGTCGGCTATGGCAGCAAAGAACTGACCGGGGCTGGTCTCCAGAAGAAGTTCAGCCTCGGCCAGCGATGCGCAGAATACCGGTTCGAACAAGGGCTCCTGTCGAAAGAGGTGCGACAAAAGCTTGAGGACCAGTTGGCTATCTTCTACGACCAGAATATTACGCACGAAATGGATTCCCGAAGTGGTGCTCATCAAGCATGGCATATGTCCAAAAACACGCTTATTTAGTGTTTCTATAGACATGTCATGCTAGGAGAAGTAAACCTAATGACGGCATTGATTATGCCGTTGATCGCATCTGAAGTACCGGTTATCCCGTTTGCGACAGGCGGCTTTCGTGTAATCGCTTTCGTAATAAATTTATCGTAGAGTTCAAACCACTGTGTTTGCTTGGGTCGCTGTTGATCGTGACCTGAGGCGGTAGGTTTCCACGTGGCCCCGTCCTGCTCGATTGGTGTTTCTCCTTGCAACGCAGTCCCTGGCGAATGGTCTGATGGCGCATCGTTCAGGGCAATAAAAGCTTTAATAACAAAACCCGATTTACCAAGGAGCAACATCTTCATGTCGAATCGTCAGAACGGCACCGTCAAGTGGTTCAACGAAACCAAAGGCTATGGCTTCATTACTCCTGAAAGCGGTCCCGACGTTTTCGTTCACTTCCGTGCCATCGAAGGCAATGGTTTTAAGACCCTGGCAGAAGGCCAGCGCGTCAGCTTCGAAGTTGTGCAGGGCCAGAAAGGCATGCAGGCTGAGCACGTTCAGGTGGTCTGACCGCTGAGCGCCGAAGCAAAAAACCCGAGAATGCTCTCGGGTTTTTTATGCCTGCTGAATCATCAGGCCTCTGCGCTCTGCGGGCTCTTTTCCGGCTCCTCGACGCGATGCGAAGGCGCCTTGCGGTCAGGATTGCCCGGAAGCTGCCCGAAAATTGCGGCAGCCAGAATAGAGAGCAGCCCAACGCTGAGGTAGGTGGCATGGAAGGCGGACAGCACATCGGTATCGGCGTAATCATCCTTGAACCCACCCAGCAAGGCAGCGGCGCAGGCGACGCCAAAACTCATCGACAGCTGCATGACCACGGACAGAAGACTGTTGCCGCTACTGGCCTGCTCATCGCGTAGATCGATCAGCGTCACGGTGTTCATGGCGGTGAACTGCATCGAATTGACGGCGCCCAGAAGACCCAGGTGAATCAGCAACAGTGGATAAGGCGTCTCCGTGGTGATCAGGCTCAGGCTGGCGATCATGCAGCCTAGTAAAATGGTGTTTCCGATCAGTAATCGGCGATAGCCCAGGCGGTCGATGATCGGCTTGGCGATGGGCTTGACCAGCATTGCCGACAGCGCAAGCGGAATCATGGTCATACCTGCCTTGGCCGGTGGAAAATTCATGCCCACTTGAAGCAGCAGAGGCGTCAGAAAGGGCAGCGCGCCACTGCCCAGGCGGGCAAACAGATTACCGAATATGCCAACGGCAAAACTGCGGGTGCGGAACAGTTGCGGCGAGAAGAGCGGACGCTCGATACGTAAGGCTCGCAGCCAGTAGGCGATCATGCAGGCGAGGCCGCCCACTAGCAGCAGAACCACCCGGGCATGGGGCATATGAAGCTCGCCCAAACCCTCCAGGGCAACCGATATCAGGATCATTGCCGCGCCAAACAGCAGGAATCCAAACCCGTCGAAGCGCATGGGAATGGGGCTGCGCAGGTCAGGCATCAGTTTTGAGGTGACATAACAGCCCAACAAGCCTACCGGCAGGTTGATCAGAAAGATCCAGTGCCAGGAGGTTGCTTCCACTAGCCAGCCGCCTAGGGTAGGGCCGGTCAGCGGGCCGATCAGACCCGGCACGGTGACGAAGCTGAGTATTCGCACCAGTTCGGTACGAGGATAAGCCCGCAGGATGACGAGCCGCCCGACTGGCAGCATCAGCGAACCACCCAGACCTTGAATGACGCGGGCGGCGATCAACAAGGGGAGCGAGGGAGACAGCGCACATAACAGTGAGCCAAAAGTGAACAAGGCGATGGCGCTGAAAAAGACCCGCCGTGTTCCGAAGCGATCGGCGATCCAGCCTGAGGCCGGAATCAGCAGCGCGACCGTCAGCATGTAGGCGATCACGACGCCCTGCATGCGCAACGGATCTTCATTGAGATCATGTGCCATGCTGGGAAGTGCAGTATTGAGGATCGTGGCGTCGAGCGATTGCATGAAGAATGCAATGGCAACCAGCCAGGGCAAATAGCGAGCGGTACGGGCATCGAGTAGCGAAGCGGACATGAGTGATCGTACTTCCTTTGTGGCCAAAGGGTTGGAACGCAGGACGCCTCAAGCGTTCTGTTCATGTCGCGAAGGGAAATGCCTGAACACCTGGTGGGCCGCCTGACGATGCAGGCGACCCACCAGGGTTGTCAACGGGAGGTGTCGATCTGGCTTACAGGCTTGATGGGACTGATCAACTGCAGTTGCTGACGGTACTCATCCGTGATCTGGCTCGCCTGACTGTTGCTGGTGATCACACGTGGCGTGATCAGAACGATCAGCTCCGTACGGTTCTTGCTGCGCGTGGTGTTGCCAAAGAGCCAATGCAGGCCTGGAATACGCCCCAGGTATGGCACGCTGTTGTCGCTTTCCGCGTCGTTCTGCTGGATCAGGCCGCCTAGCAGGACGGTCTGGCCACTTTGTACAGCGACCTGGGTCGTGACGGCGCGTGTCGAAATCGACGGGTTGCCGTTGCTGTCCGTACGGGTTCCGGTATCACTGCTGACCTGCTGCTGGATATCCATATAGACAAGGCCGCCCGGATTGATACGGGGCACAACATCAAGAATGACACCCGTCTGGATGTACTGAACGCTGTTGAAGGTCAGATCGCTCGTTGTGTTGACCGAGGTCTGGCTGATCGGGATGTTGTCACCCACCTGGATCTGGGCTTCCTGGTTGTTCATGACCACCAGCGAGGGTGCAGAAAGCACACGCGTATTGCCGTTGGTCTCGAGCGCATGCAGTGCAACCTGCAGGTTGTTGCTGACAAACGAGTAGAAGAGGGCATCGGTACTGCCGAGTCCTGCGCCGCCTCGTCCCAGCGCTCCTTGGCTACCGGATGCGTTCACTACACTGTTGGTCACGTTGCCGTTCGAGTCGGTGACAGGTGAATTACCGGCCAGCCGCCCCAGGTACCATTGCACACCCAGGCTCAGGCTGCCGGTCAGGCTGACCTCAAGGATGCGAGTTTCAATCTGGACCTGCATCGGAGGATTGTCCAGGCGGCGAATGGCTGATTGGATCTCGTTCCATTGCGAGGGCCGTGCACGAATCAGGAGCTGGTTGCTGCTCTTCTGCGCAGTGATCCGGACGCCTGTATCGTTATTGCCGTTCTGATTGTTGGTACTGCTTGAGCTGCTGTCTTCACTGTCGTTGTCCGAGCCAGTACCCGTGCCGCTTCCACGAGTGCTACCCAAACCGCCGCCCGTGCCGTTGTTGCCTCCGATACCGCTGTTGCTGTTCAGACCGCCACCAATGCCGTTGCTCAGGCCCTGGCTGCTACCAATGGTGTTGCCGCCCGTACTATTGCCGCCGATACCGTTGCCAAAGCCATTGCTGGTCGACAGGGTGGTGGTACGCAAACCCGGCGCGACCTTGGCTTCCGGCTCTTCATTAACGGCCTCGTTGCTATAGATCTGACGCAGATACCGCGAGAGGTCAGTCGCTTTCATGTTGCGTACGTCGTACACATACATCTGCGGCTCGTTGCCGCCGCCCTTATCAATGGTCTCGATCCACTGACGAACTTCGTTCAGATATTCAGGCTGTGAAGAAATGGCCACCACCGCATTGGTGCGTTCGATCGGTAGGAAGCGGAGCATACCGGCCAGCGGAGTGCCGCTCTGCGGGCCGAACAGGCGATCCAGCTCCGGCATCAGCTCTGCCACACTGGCGCGCTGCAGGCCGAAGACGCCGATAGACATGCCCTTCAACCAGTTCACATCAAAGGTACTGATGGTTCGCTGGTAATTGGCAAGCTCGTCGGGCGTACCAGCCAGCGCGATGACATTGCGCGAGGGGTCCACCAGCAGGAAAGCATTTTCACGGGCAAAGGGCTTGAGCAGCTTCTGCATTTCCGTGGCGGAGATGTAGTCCAGCTGGAACAGGCGGGCAGACAGGCCACTGCCTGGCTCCGGCATCTGTAGCGCCGGCACCATGCGGCCTGCTACGGCTTGGTTGGCTGGTACAACCATGTAGCGATCGCCTTCACGCACCAGGGCGTTATTGGTCCAGGATAGCAACGTCTCCAGGATCGACAGGGCTTCGGTTTTTGCAACAGGCTTGGACGTGGAGAATGTGACCTCGCCCTTTACGTCCTGCGCGATGGTGTAGTTCACCTGAAGCAGATCGCCCAGGATACTGTTGATCACTGCTCTAATCGGCTGGTTGTTGAAGTTGAATACCACACCGCCGTCCGGCGCCGCTGACGGCTTGGCGGCAGGTGTCACTCGACTGTTGATGAAGCGGTTATCACCACGAATGATCTGACTGCGGGCCGGTGTACGGGGGGTATCGCCCGTTTCGGCCGAGCTGGGAACATTGGGCGAGGGCTCTCTTACCAAGGGGCGTTGGCTGCCTGTTCCAGCCAGACCTTCACGCAGCAGGGCATCGTCCTGCTGCGTATCGGTGGCCGGTGAGATACAACCTGCCAGCAAGGTGGCGGTGGCCATGCAGGCCAGGGGGTAACGCAAGGTCACGATTGTAGTGCTCCATAATAGGGGGCGGCCGCGTCGGCCACTGAATCCGGGTTCCGTATCAATCTTCGCTATCGGAGTCGTCATCCTCTTCCGGGGACGTTTCCGTGGTAGAGCTGGGCGCATCGGCGGCTGGGGCCGACACACCGTCAAGAGGTGCCTTTTCGATCACGAGCGGCAAGCTTTGCTGACGGTTACCGGAGACAAATACCGCCTTGTTGGCAGCCACGGACTCCAGCTTCCAGCCGTTGGGCAGTGCCTTGCCCCGGGTAACGCTGAGCGCCTTGCCTGAGTTGTCCTTGAGCAGGGCCAGCTGCAGCGAGTCGGTCAGGATAATGCCGGTCAGCACATAGCCAGTAAGGTAAGTCGGTTGACCCGGCGCGGCCATTTTCTGATCAGACTGGCGGTCCGGACTGAACAAGGGCTGCTGCCAGGTGTTGGCATAGGCATCCAGGGGCGGTGCGTTCGGCAGCTCCGGCGACCTGACGGTTGCAGGCGAGTGCTGTGCTTCAAGGGGAGGCAGCCATTGTACGTTACGGCCAATGCCCAGCGCGAACAGGACCAGAAGCGCGGCCGATAGTCCCGTAATCAGGACGAGCCAGGGAGTGAGGCGACGCTGATCAGCGGCGTTCATGTCGGGTCATCCGAATCCGTGTTTTCGTTATCGTCCATACCGGCTTTACGCTGCATGTAGCCAGTGACAAGCATCTGGACTTCAAGCCTGCCGGCACCACCCTTGGGCGGAGCATCCTCATGACGCTCGACGCGAAGCTCCTCTACGAAAAGGAAAGGGCGCTCGTTTTCAATGTCGTACAGGATGGCTTCCAGCGGCTCGATGGCGCAGCTGAGGTTGAAGCTGACCTTGACCTGGGCATAGGGCTCATCGCCAGGGTTGCCGGCGATGGGCGTGCGGTTGAGCAATTCACAGCCGGCGCCGTCCAGCTTGTGCGACTCGATCAGTTCAGCCGTATGTTGCATCAGGTTGGCTGCTACGGCACTGGGGTCGTCACCGGGCAGCAGGCTGTCACTCCCAGCGTTTCGCTCCTGTGCGGTTTCGAGCTGGCGCTGCAAGGGTTCACGCTGGGCCTGCAGCGCGGCATACCGGCGCTGGGTCTGGCGGAGCTGCTCCATTTCGTCGTTCATGGCCTGCTGGGGCGCGACGAACCACCATTCCAGACAAATCCAGTACAGCACATACAACGCGAACGCCAGAACGGCCAGCGCGGCGATGCGACTTTCACGGGGTGTCAGTGACCGGCGCATTGCTGGCTTCCTCCCGACGCAGGTGGGCGAGCAGGTAGAAGCGCTCTTTCTTGGTGTTTTCGTCTGGCTGGATGACGCCTTGGAACTGCGCACCGGTAAGCGAGTGACAATTCTTCATCTCGCCAATCAAGGCGCCAGCCTTCTGGCTCTGGCCGGCCAGATTGACCTGTCCGTCTCCTTCAACGGACAGCTCCGTCAGCCAGGTGTCTTTGGGCAGGCACTGAGTCAGCTCGCTAAGCATCACGCTCAGCGGTGGAGTACCCGCCTTACGCTCCGTCAGGTAGCGAGTGGCGCCCAGGCCATTCTGTATCTGCTGGCGCAGGCTTTCGATCTCCTGGGCGCCGGCACGAAGCTGGCTGACCTCATGACGCATGGCTTCGAGCGCAACGGCGCGGTTATACAACCAGACCTGCATGGCTGCGAATGTCAAAGCGATAGCCAGGACTGCAAGACCAATGTTCAGCTGACGCCTCGGATTCTTGCGAAGCTGACGGCGTTCGGATGGCAACAGGTTAATACCCAGGCGCCCCCCTTCAGGCTGTTGCACATCGATCTCGTCGGGACGAATGCCCTGCGCCTGCAGGCGCTCCAGTAATGGATCGAGGCGATCCTTCAGTACGGTGGCAACCGTCACACGGAGCGGCTGCTTGGGCTGGCTTGGCCAGCGGCGGACCGCATAATAGACCTGACTGGCCTTAAAAGGGGTATGGCGATCCATCTCGAAGGCGACAGCCGCCATGACGTCCTGGGCTGCGCCAGCAGGTAGATTGATAGTTCTGACCAGCGCCTGCCGAGGCGATAACAGCAGAACGCAGCGTTCTGTACCCAGCGAATCGGCGCTGGTTAATGGATGCTCGCCCTCCGCCGAGTGAAGCCAGGCTTCTTCATTGTCCCAGCGGATGATCTGTTCATGTTCGCTTCGCTCGAACAGGCTGCGTAGGCGAGAGGGCAGGCAGGCCCGAAGTTCGGTAAACCACCAGTTGAAGAAGCGGGGGAATACGGAGGCGTGCCATTGCGCCTGAAAGGCATTCACGGCAGGGCGCAGGCTATTGGGCCATTCCAGTCGAATTGTTTTCATTCTTGCCAGCGCAGCACGCGGTAAGGTTGCATGTTGCTATCCGTTGGGTTGAGTAAAAGGGTCACGTTCAAGGCAGAGCGGAAACCATTGTCCAGTTCAGCCTGGCTATACACACTCAATACCTGCCCTGGATCTTCTCCCTCCAGGGAAATGATGTTCTTCTGGCCCATGGCTTGGCGTATGGGTGGCGCTGCAAAGCTCACAACCGGCTGATCGTACCCGCTCCAGACGGTGATGTAGGGCTCCAGGCGAGTAAACATCGCATTGTCCATGCCGGGGAGTTGAATCAATTCCTCCAAGGTTCGCATGGGCGTCGGATCCGTCCCGTTCTGACGGGCTTGCAAGGCTGCCGCGACTTGCTTCGCTTGTCCAGCCGGAACGCCCAACGCAGTCGCCACTTTGATGAACAAGGCGGATGAGGTGCTGTTAAGATCCAGCTTTCCCAGCTCGCTGCGCACTTGAATGGTCAGGCGCATGCGGTCGAATTCGAGTTGATAGGGGCGGCCATCCGCAACCCAGCGCTGCTCTCGTTGAAGGCCTGTCAGATGCTGGACAGCCAAGGCCAGACCTGCTTCCGCCGCAAGATGCGCCCTGGCATCCTGAAGCTGATGGACGCTCTGTTTGTTTTCCAGGCGTACTGCGGTTACGACGCCGGCCATGACCAGACTGAGCAGTGCCAGTGCCCATAGCGTAATGAGCAGCGCTACCCCGTGCTGCCGCTTCACTGCAGAGATCCCATGCTGTTTGAGTTGCCCAGGTCGAGGCGTACGGCGACCTGTAGAGGTGGCCAGGCAATGGGGCCATCGGCCGTCAGGTCAACCCTGACCCGCTGGGGCAGGTGCTGCGGCCAGGGCCATCGCGGCAGCCAGTCCGTAGGTCGTCCGTTCTGGTCAAGGCCGCTATAGGAAAAGCGCAGGTTTCTGACCTGCCGCAACAAACGCTGGGGATCTCCCCAGGATTCGGTGCGGTTGTTTCCAACAATCTTGGCGAAGTCGACCTGTAGCCATTGGTCTCGGCTGTCACCGGCCAGGCGGAGCGTCTGGATATGAATGCCGCCGCCGAGATGCGAAGGCAACGTTGCGATAAAGCGCATCTCCTGTGGCTCGCCGATAAACACCATTCCCTGCCCGGTGGGGGTGCGCTGGATCGACAGCGGAAGGGCTTGCTGCAGTTCGCGACGTAAAAAATTCTGTGTAGAGCGCAGCTCATCCAGTCGGGCGCTGTACTGCTCGCTGCGAGCCAATGTCCGATTGGCGCTGATGAGGGCAGAGCCGATCAGGGCCAGCAGGATACCCAGCAGGCTGATAGCCAGTAGGACTTCCAGCAAGGTGAAGCCGCGCATTGAGACCTTCATTGCGGGACCTCGGATATACCCTGCAGCCTTAATGTGCTGAAGCGCTCCTGATGCCGGCCCGCCGTCAATGACAAGTCCAGGCGATACAGCTGACTGGTCGTCGCTGTGCCCGCTTTGCTGATATCCAGCTTCCAACGTGTACCGTCAGGCAATGAACCCTGGCTGGAGCCTGGTTTCAGAGGACGATGGACCGTGTCGTCCAGTAGCGAGCGGGCCGTCAAGGCCATCTGGGTCGCTCGGCTGTCCTTCAGCAAGGCATGGGTGGCTTGGCCAATGCCTCCCATCAATACGAAAAAGGTGACGGCGAGCAATGCCACGGCTGCCAGCAATTCCAGCAAGGTAAAGCCACCCTCTGAACGGGGCCTGCGCTGTCCCGTCACGGGTTTACCTCTTGCCATTTGACGGTGCCGGTCAGCCAGGCGATATCGACGCGCCAGGCGCGTCCATCCTTTTCCAGCCTGACATTTCCACCGGTTGAGCTGCCATCTGGAAAGAAGGCGATGGCGGTCCTGCGACCTGTACTCAGGTCAGCCGCTGTGGTTACCCGCATGCGCATGCCCTTGGGCAGCGACTGAGGACGCCGGCCGGGTTGTTGGTATCGCTGGTTGGCAAGATCGAAATTCAGTGTGGTGGTCTGGCCGGTTGTGATGGCCTGGGTGCGTACGGCACGCAGTGCCAGGGTCAGGTCACGACCGGCCTCGCGGGATCGAACACTGTCGAGTCCGCGGGTAACACCAAAGGAGACCAGGGTCAGACCAATGGCGACCAGGATGATGACAACGATCAGCTCAAGAAGTGTAAAGCCGCGCTGCGATGTCCGGCCCTGTAAGCGCATACCGTTCGAGACGGTGCGTAGGGCACGGGTACAGGAGGGCTGGCGCGGCATGACACCCTTTATTCCCAGTTGCCAACGTCGGCGTTGTAGCCTTCGCCGCCTGGCTGTCCGTCCTGACCATAAAAGATCAGGTCAAACGAACCGTGCTGACCGGGCGAGCGATAGCCGAATTCATGGCCGAACGGGTCCTGCAGGTCCGAGGGCTTGGCATAAGGGCCATTCCAGTTACGAGCGTTGGCTGGCTTGGTAGTGAGTTGTTGCAGATTCTTGGGCGGTGCGCCGACATCCAGGGCATAGTTTTCGATCTTCATGCTCAGGCTGGCCAGCTGAGCCTTGCCAGCGCCGTACTTGCCTTTATCGACGTTACCACCGACCTGGCGGACCACAATGGTAGCCACGATACCAAGCAGTACGATAACAGCCAGCATTTCAAGCAGGGTAAAACCGCCGCTGCGGTGGGGGAGGGAGCGCATTTTTCTAGTCATAAACAAGGCTCGTTACGGTTAGATGTTACTGGTGAGGCTCATCAGCGGGAGCATGATGGCCAACATGATGAAGGCCACAAGTACGGCCATGACGATGGTCAGGCTGGGTACCAATGCCGCAAGAAGTCGATCGATACCACGTTTGGCTTCGGCATCAAAGACGTCGGCGACTTTGATCAGCATGGTATCGAGCTGGCCGGATTCTTCGCCGACCTGAATCATTTGCAGTGATAGCTGTGGCAGCAGCTTGCTGGTGCTGAGCGCAGCGGCTAGTGAGCCGCCGTCCTTAACCTGGTCGGCTGCCTGCGAAACGGCGCCCTGCAAGGCATGGTTTGAGCAGACCTGGCGGCCAATCGACAGCGCGGTCAGCAGTGGAACGCCATTAGTCAGCAGGGTGCCGAGTGTTCTGGCCAGCCGCGCGGTCTCCAGCCGCTGTACAAGGGGTCCCATCATCCGAATGCTCAGCATCCGGCGATCCCAGCGGATACGGCGTTCCGGATCACGAAGGCGGGCGCCGGTGAACCAGATGAGCGCAACCAGAACCGCCAGCAGTAATAGGCCATATTGCGAAAGAAACTGGCCCATCCAGAGTACGGACTGTGTCATGAACGGTACAGGAACGCCTAAATCAGCGAAGATCGGCACAAATTGTGGTACGACATACGCCATCAGCAAGGCCAGTGAGCCGAGCACACCAACGACCAGGAAGGCGGGGTAGATCAGGGCGTTGATCACTTCGCCACGCAAGGCCTGCGAGCGCTCGAGGTACTGAGCGAGCTGCGCCAGAGTTTCCTCCAGTGAGCCGCCGGCTTCGCCTGCACGGACCATGCTGATGTAGAGCTGCGAAAATTGTCCGCCTTCTTCGGAGAGCGCGGCGGAAAGCGGCTTGCCGCCCTTGACGCGCTCACGGATACGCTCGATCAGTCGGCGGGATTTATCTTCCGTTGGCTGGCTGAGCAAAATATTCAAGGCGCGATCGAGCGGCTGCCCTGCACCCAAGAGCGTGGCCAGCTGCTGGGTAAACTGGGCAAGCCCGGCCCCGCTTAACGGGTCTCGATTGAACCAGACACGCCAACCCTGCGAGGCATTGCCTTGCGCGGGCGTGACCTGCAGGACCAGAAGTCCACGATCCTGCAACTGGCTGACAGCTTCATCCTGGCCGGCGGCTTCCAGATGGCCGGTAACGGACTCACCGGCCGCATCCAGTGCGCGATAGCGAAACTGGGCCATGCTCAGTCTCCGCTCGTCACACGCAGGACCTCTTCCAAGGTAGTCGTACCTGCCAGCGCCTGGCGCAGCCCGTCTTCGTACAGGGTATACATGCCTTCTGCGCGAGCGGCCTGCTCCAGTGTCGCGGCATCGGCGCGCTGCATGAGCAGGCTGCGGAGCGTATCGCTCATGACCAGCAGTTCGCTGATGGCACTACGACCACGGTAGCCCTCATTGGGCGGCAAGTCGCGACGTGGCCTGTACAGGCGGATCGGGCGTTCATCCGTGTATTTTTCGAGTTCATATTCCCTGATAACTTCCGGAAGCGGCTCATAGGCTTCTGACAACGCTGGATCCAGGCGGCGCACCAGGCGCTGGGCCAGAATGCCATTGATTGTAGAAGCTAGCAGATAGTCTTCCACCCCCATGTCCAAAAGACGCGTGATGCTGCCCGCCGCACTGTTGGTATGCAGTGTCGAAAGCACCAGGTGACCGGTCAGGGAAGACTGAATGGCGATACGGCAGGTTTCCAGGTCGCGCATTTCACCGATCATGATGACATCCGGGTCCTGGCGCACGATGGAGCGCAGGGCGCCGGCGAAATCCAGGCCAATGGACGGCTTTACCTGGATCTGATTGATGCCCTCGATCTGGTATTCGACCGGGTCTTCTACAGTAATGATCTTGCGCTCGGCGGTGTTCAGGCGCGACAGCGCGGTATACAGCGTGGTGGTCTTACCCGAACCAGTAGGGCCGGTAACCAGCAGAATACCGTGGGGTCGCTCCAGCACGCTCAGGAAGTTGTCCAGTGACTTGCCGGCAAAGCCCAGGGTATCAAAATCGAAACTCACCGATTCGCGATCGAGCAGACGCATTACCACCGACTCGCCAAAACTGGTCGGAACAGTGGATACCCGCAGGTCCAGCTCCTTGCCCTGGATACGCAACATGATGCGGCCATCCTGGGGGAGACGGCGCTCGGCAATGTCGAGCTTGGCCATGATCTTGACGCGTGAGATCACCGCTGCCGTTGAGCTGGAAGGCGGCGCTTCGGACTCATGCAGTACGCCATCGATGCGATAACGTACCTTGAGCCGATTTTCAAAAGGCTCAATGTGGATATCCGAGGCGCGGTTTTCTACAGCGCGCTGGATAATCAGATTCACCAGGCGAATCACGGGTGCCTCTGAGGCCAGGTCCTTCAAGTGCTCGATGTCGTCTTCCGAATTGGCCTGGGCGTCGAGGTTTTCCACGATGGTACCCATGGCCGAGCGGCCTTGACCGTAATAACGCTCGATCAGGTTTTCGATGTCGCTGCGAAGTCCTATGGACAGCCGAGCCGCGCGGCCACAGGCGTACTCAAGCGCCTCGATGGCATAACGCTCGGCGGGATTGGCCACCAATAGGTGAATCTGGCCTGTGCTGTCCTGCCCCAACGGCACAATCTGATGCTGCTTTAGAAAGCGTGTGGAAACGTCAAGTGGGTCTTCCAGGATTTCTGGCGCATCGCTTTCCAGAACCAGCGGAACGTCCAGTAGTGAGGCCCACGCATGCGCCATGTCTCGCTCGGATACCATGCCCAGGCGCAACAGCAGATGGCTGAAGCTTTCTCCAGAGGAGGTTTCGTGAAGACGGCGGGCCCGCTCCAGATCGCCAGGCTTGAGCTTTCCCTGGCTGACTAGCCATTCGCATACATCATCGTCACCCGGCTTGTGGGAATCCACAGACGTGAGCGGTGGCTCGCTCATAGGCACCGAGGGCAGCGAAGCGCTCTGGGAAGGGCTGCGTTCAGCCGTGGTCGACGAGGCGGGTTGGAGTAGGTTCATGGTTATAGGCGGTAGCGTAGAAAGCAGTGGGCGTTGGCTAAACGAGAAAACAAAGCCTAACGGATGATAATCGCACCGTTAAATGAACACTTAGTGTACAGATGGACGCTTAATAATACGTGTTTGCTGCTGTAACCTACCGAAATTGGCTGTGAGTCAAATCGCTTTTTAGCTGCAAAGTTACTTCTATTACCTGTTTTTAGCTGAACAAAAGCTGACAAAAGGGCAAGAGGCGCTTCGTCGGTTTTGTCTCAGAAGGGCATGTCAACGGAAGGGGATATTAGCGAGCATCCAAGCCGCTCTGAATAGAACCTGAGCGCTTAGTCAGCCAATGTCGTTGTATTCGCAAGTCTCGAAGCTGGAGCTGCCTGAAAGCGCCTGCCTCATTTAACGGCAGGCGCTTGAGCGCTGAGCAGTGCTTATTTGGTGCTCAGGGCATTCGGGTTGGACACGCCGTCAGGACGACCACCTTTAGTGTCCTGCTCCTGTTTGGCTTTCTGGGCGGCCTTGCTGTTGTGCTCCTGTTGCATCAGGCCATTGGACGTGCCGGATGCTTGAGTGGCAGTGGCTGAGTCTTCAGCCGCCAGGGCGCATCCTGTTACGGCAAAACCTGCTACCAGGCATAGGCTGGAAATAAACTTTTTCATTACGCTCTCACTCTTCGGATAAATATCTGCCTGAGTTAGGTAGATATATTTAGCTAATTTCTTCTGAAAGAAAAAATCAACTCTAAATTTTCGATTCTTGACTAAGTTCTAATCGATAGATTAAAGCCGAGAGTTTGGCCAGACATCGTTTAACGGTAAAAGTTCAAGTTAAATTAGAGAAATGGTTTGCTACTTGCTAAACCGTTTCATTTGACAATTTTTCGTCTTTTTTGCCTTAATCTTTTCGGGTTTTTCGCGCGTTTACGCGATTTTCTGTTGCCATCATTTTGCTACCTTTTGTTCTCGTTTGCTCCCATAACAAAAAAATCTCAACTTGTACAAATAACTTTAATTGATTGTATTGAGGTTATTTGTCGCAGGACGCGGGACGCTGTTAAGTCAGTAAAACTTGATATTCGGCAATATCGAAGTGACTCGTTTTTATTAACTTAAAAGCAGGACTTAATTAATAATGGGAAATATAAAGCTACAGGGAGCTGTGCTTACGGCTTTGGCTCTGGCAGTTGGTCAAGCATATGCGGTAACCCAGGCAAACCCTGCCCAGGTTGAAAAGAAGGTCGAGAACACGCTGGGACAGATGTCCCTTTCCGAGAAGCTTTCACTGATTGGCGGAACGGGCCCCTGGGATGTCAAGGGGCTGGATAAATTTGGTCTGCCCCAGATTCATGGTGCGGATGGCGGTGTGGGTATCCGCTACACCAGTCAGGACAACAACCAGGGTATCGTTTACCCGGCGGGTCCCAACCTTGCTGCTACCTGGAACGTCGAACGCGCCAAGTCCTTCGGTGAAGCACTGGGTTACGATACGCGTGCCGGTGGCTACCAGTTCGTAACGGGTCCGGGTGCCAACCTGTACCGCTCGCCCTATAGCGGCCGTGCATTCGAATACCTTTCCGGCGAAGATCCCTATTTGGGCGCGGTGATGGCGCCTGCGGTCATCAACGGTATTCAATCCCAGGGCGTCTGGGCCAACGCCAAGCATTTTGTCGCGAACGATCAGGAAACCAACCGCTTTACACTGGACGAGCGGATCGGCGAGCGTACCTTGCGCGAAATGTACCTGCCCGCCTTCGAGTCGGCTGCCAAGAACGGCAACGTTGCGATGATGATGTGCGCGTTCCAGTTGATCAATGGCGTTTACAGCTGTGAGCACCAGCATCTGATCACCGGCGTGCTCAAGAAGGAATGGGGCTGGAAAGGTCTCATGCAGAGCGACTACAACGCCGTCGTTCATGGCTATCTGGCGGCTGATGCCGGTACCGATCTGGACATGATGGGCTATCAGATGAATAGCACCATCCTGACGCCCTATATCCAGGCAGGAAAGCTCTCGACCGAGACCATCAATGACAAGGTTCGCCGTATCCTGCGTCAGATTTATGCGTACCGCTTCGACCAGGCCATTCCTGCCGCGTCCAAGGACATGGACAGTGCCAGCAGCCAGCAGGCAGCCCTGGAAGGTGCTCGTGAAGGTATCGTTCTGCTGAAGAACAAGGATCACTTGTTGCCGCTGTCCAGCGACAAGGTCAAGTCCATTGCGGTCATTGGCAACTTGGCCAAGTACGCGCCGCCTACCGGTTTCGGTAGTGCCAATGTCGATGCACGCAATTTCGTCAGTGAGTTGAGTGGCCTGAAGCAAGTGGCTGGTAACGCCAAGGTCGACTTCATCGACTCGCTGTCCCTGGACCCAAATGCGGCCGAATGGACGACCACCGATGCCTCCGGCAATACCGAAAAAGGTTTGAAGGCTGAGTTCTTCAATAATGCCAACTGGTCCGGTACTCCTTCTGACACCCGTATCGATCAGCATGTGAACCTGGACTGGGCCAATGGCAACAAGACCACAACAGTGGACTATGTTTCCAATACCACCAACGGCGCGAACTATCCCGTTACCGGCGACGATCAGAATACGTCCGTTCGCTGGAGCGGATCGGTAACGCCGACCATCTCCGGCGAGCAGATCTTCAAGGTTCGTGCGGATGGCGCTGTGCGTCTGTATGTGAATGGTCAAAAGATCATCGACAATGGCGATGGCAACCCACTGCCCAACAACAGCATTCCGCCGACCATTCCGGTATACGGCAAGGTCAATCTGGAAGCGGGCAAGTCCTACGACATCAAGCTCGAGTACTCCCGCCGCAAGGGTTATATCTCAACCATGGGTGGCATGGTGGGCGTGCAGATGAGCTGGGCCTCGCTGGCCGCTCCGCAGGACCTCTCCAAGTACGATGCGGTTGTCATGGCTGTGGGTAACAGCAATGAGTATGAAGGCGAAGGTTTCGACCACGGCTTTGATCTGCCTGAGTACCAGAGCCAGTTGATCCAGAACGTTGCCAAGGTCAACCCGAAAACTGTGGTTGTTATGCATGGCGGCACCGGTCTGAACATGACCGACTGGATAGACCAGGTCGATGGCGCATTGCATGCCTTCTATCCAGGTCAATACGGTGGCCAGGCACTGGCGGAGATCCTGTACGGAGTAGTCAACCCGTCTGCGAAAATGCCGTTCAGCATTGAGAAGAAACTGCAGGATAACCCCGTCTATGCCGGTTTCCCCGAGTTCGACAACACCGGCAAGATTACCCGTATGGCCTACAGCGAAGGTCTGTACGTAGGCTACCGTGGCTACGAGATGAGCGGTATCAAGCCGCTGTATCCGTTTGGTTATGGCCTGTCCTACACCAGCTTCAAGTATTCCAACATCAAGGTAACGCCCAAGGTGGTAGTGGGTAACGCGCCTATCAAGGTGTCCTTCGATGTGACCAACACGGGGCAGCGCGCGGGTGCTGAAGTCGCTCAGCTCTATATTGGTCAGAACAAGCCGCAGGTGGCGCGTCCGGTCAAGGAGCTCAAGGGTTTTGGCAAGGTGTTCCTGAATCCGGGTGAGACCAAGCGTGTCACGTTGCAGCTCAACGACCGTTCGTTGGCCTACTTCAATGAAGCCACCAACAACTGGGTTGTGGATGCTGATACGTTCAAGATCTCGGTGGGTGCGGCATCCAACGATATCCGCCTGACGTCCAGCCTGACCAACCCGTATCGCCAGGAATTGTCCAATTCGACCAGCAACCCGCTGTCGAAGGCCGACATCAAGGCGGTAACGGTCAAGGCCGCCAAGCAGTAAACCTGCCCGGGCGCGGATTTCGATCCGTGCCTGTGTACGGTTTCTCCCGATGCGCCAGGATTATTCCTGGCGCATTTCTTTTTGCAGCGCTTCGATCCGCCGATCTTTCTCGGCCCATAATGCGCCGACCCATTGCTGGACCTGCTCACGAAAAACGGGATCATTCTGGTAGTCCCCCTCACACAGTGAAGGCTCCAGAGGAAGAGTGCGGATATCTACAATGACGCGCTTGACTTGGCCACTGAGCAAAGCCCAGAAGCCGGGCGGTTTTCCTTCGGGATAGAGAATCGTGACATCCAGAATGGCATCGAGCTGCTTACCCAGTGAAGCTAGTACAAAGGCAATTCCACCTGCCTTGGGTTTGAGTAGATGATGGTAGGGTGATTGCTGCTGGGCATGTTTGGCTGGCGTGAACCGCGTGCCCTCCAGGTAATTCACGACCGTAACGGGCTGATCGCGAAATTTCTCGCAGGCCCTACGCGTGATTTCCAGGTCGATCCCTTTGAGTTCCGGGCGCTTTTCCAGCGTGGCCTTCGAATAGCGCTTCATGAACGGGTAGTCGAGTGCCCAGAATGCCAGTCCAAGGAAGGGGACCCAGATCAGCTCCTTCTTCAGGAAGAATTTGAAGTAGGGCGACCGACGATTGAAGGTTTGCACGAGAGCTGGAATATCGACCCAGGATTGGTGGTTGGAGATGATCAGGTAAGAGCGGTCCTTACGCAGGTTCTCGGCACCGCGTATGTCCCAGACTGTAGGGGTGCAGAGCGCGAAGATGACCTTGTCGATTTCTGCCCAGGTCTCGGCGATGGTCATGACCCCGCGCGAGCAGGCGTCGCGCCACGGCTTGTAAGTGCAGAGCAGCTTGAGCAGCGCAACCAGCATCAAGGGGCCAATCAAAATGAGGGTATTGATCAAGAGCAAAATGCCGCTAGTCAGTCCGACGATCAGATGACGCATGAAGTCTCCCTGAGTACTATTCTTTTCGTTAGCGCCATAAACATTCTGAGCCTCTACCGGGCCGCTTAGGCAGCAATGGCGTCTATGGATTATCTAGGACACTGATAACGGCTGTAATTGTTCATTATGCTTAAGCGTATTCCCGTTTCGCAGGCCCGTCTGGGCATGTATGTGAGCGAATTTTGCGCACCATGGGTGGATCATCCCTTCTGGAAGGGGCACTTCGTCATTCGCTCGCCGAATGAGTTGCAGCGTATTCTGGACAGCGACATCGACGGGTTGTGGATCGATGTTAGCAAAGGGGCTGATGTAGATCCGGCTCATGTTGGGTGCTCCCTGGAGGCGCATGGGGCCGGGGTTGCCGTTCAGGTCGAGATGGCTGAAGAAATAAAGCGGGCCAAGGTGCTCTGCGATAGCGCCAAGACAGCCGTCAAAGGCATGTTGGAAGATGCACGCATGGGGCAGGTCGTCGAGATGGGCGATGCTGCCAGTCTGGTCGAGGAAATCTCCAATTCGGTGCTGCGCCATCCCAATGCTTTGATCAGCCTGGCGCGACTCAAGACCTCGGATGAATATACCTATCTGCATTCGGTGGCCGTGTCGGCGCTGATGATTGCCGTTACTCGAACGCTTGGCCTGGGTGAGACGGCCGCACGGCAGGCGGGTCTGGCCGGTTTGCTCCATGATGTCGGCAAGATGACGATGCCGCTGGAGGTGCTCAACAAGCCGGGCAAGCTGACGGATGAAGAGTTCATCATCATGCAGGGTCATCCGAAGGCCGGGGAGCGCATTCTCACAGCGTGGCAAGCTGATGAGACAGCCATCGATGTCTGCCTGCATCATCATGAGAAATACGATGGCAGTGGTTATCCGGATAAGCTGTCTGGTGAGCAGATCAGCCTGATGTCCCGCATCGCCACGGTATGTGATGTGTATGACGCGGTAACGTCGGATCGCCCTTACAAAAGAGGCTGGGACCCGGCCGAGTCCGTCAAACGGATGGCTGAATGGAAAGGGCACTTCGATCCGCATGTCTTTCAGGCATTTGTCAAAGCGGTCGGCATTTACCCGGTCGGCTCGCTGGTAAAGCTGGAAAGCGAGCGCCTTGCGGTGGTGGTGGAGCAGAACCCCAAGTCACTGCTGACACCGACCGTAAAGGTCTTTTATGACGCAAGGCACAAGAAGCCGATCGGGCATGAAGTGATCGATTTGCCACGCCTGAAAGGCTACGACCGCATCATTGGACGTGAGTCGCCCGAGGCTTGGGGATTCGATAATCTCAGTACGTTGTGGACATAGCGGCCCTGGCGCGGGAGACTTCTGTCCGTGATCCTGCCGGAGTGATTGAGTGAAACGTTTTTTATCCCTGCTGGGCCTTTTGAGCCTGCCTGTGCTAGCGACGGCCGAGCCGACGCTCTACGGCCGCTACGAGACATTCCGTCTACCTGAGCTGGGTGTATCCTTGCCGGCCAAGATGGATACCGGGGCCTGGACCGCCTCGCTGTCGGCCAAGGACATCAAGACGTTCGAGCGTGACGGAGACCAGTGGGTCAGCTTCCGTCTGGCGACGGAGAAGGCGGATGACACGGTATTCGAGCACCGTCTGGCGCGAATCAGCAAGATCAAAAGCCGCTCGGATGAGGGCGATGAAGACGGTGAGGATGATACGCCGTCCAGTGCACAACGCCCGGTCATCGAGATGGAAGTCTGTGTAGGCGATGTGTCCCGTACCATCGAGGTCAATCTGACGGACCGCAGTCACTTTCGCTATCCGCTGCTGATTGGAGCCAAGGCCTTGCGCAAGCTGGATGCCGCGGTTGATCCCAGGGAAAAATACGTGTCCGGATCGCCTCGCTGCTAAGGCTAGGAGGCGCCAGCCAAGACTGGCGCCTGGAAACGATTAGCGTGCCTCGGGGCGGGTTGCCTGCATCGAGGGACGCTGATCCGCCTCGGTGTACCAGGCCGCCAGCTTGGGATACTCACCGCGCCAGTGCCAGTTGGATACACGCAGGTCCAGATAGCCCAGCAGGCAGGCCAGTCCAATGCAGGCCATATCGAAGTGGCCTTCAAGCTCGGGCAATGCTGTCTGTTCAAAGTAATCCAGCGAACGGGCAATCTTCTCATGCTGGTTATCCAGCCATAGCTTCCACTGCATGCCCGGTGGCCGCATGAACGTCTCGTAGCGGATCTGTACGGCCGATTCGGTCATGGCATCGGCCAGGGAGGCCAGTGTCATTCGCCGCCAGCGCTCGGGACCCTGCCGAGGAATCATGGGGGTGTGCTGATGCAGCGTATCCAGGTAATCCAGAATGACGCGGCTGTCATGCAGGGTAGTGCCATCTTCCAGGCGCAGCGCCGGAATCTTGCCTGACGGGTTGGCATCGATGACATCACGATTGGGATTGAGGGGCGTCTGCTGGACGATCTCCAGCTCAACCTGCTCGATCAGGTCGGTCTCGTGCAGCATCACGACGACCTTGCGGCCGAACGGGGATGCGGGGGTGTGATAGAGGATCATCGACATCACGCACTCTCTTCATCAAAGCTTAACAAAAGCTGAACTGTGATCGTCCGCGATGCATGGGTTGTTATGCAAGCCTTATGCATGCTCAATGCTACTAGTGTCGAATCATCAGGTCCCTTTCTGATGGACAAAAGCCGGCCTGGCACCGGCTTTGTCACAACATTATGCGATTACCACTTGTAGGTAACGTTGGCGATCACGCTACGCTGGTCACCGTAGTAGCAGTAATAACCATCACAGGTAGAAATATAGTCCTTATTGAACAGGTTGGTGGCATTCACGCCTACGGAAGCGCCCTTAAGACGATTGTCGAGGCGGCCTAGATCGTAATGTGCGGCAGCGTCATACAGGGTGTAGGAGCCGGCATGGCCCAGCCAGGTATTGGCTTGGTCGCCATAGGTATCACCTACGTAGCGGACACCTGCACCAATACCGAAGCCGTCTAGTACGCCTGTATGCCATGTGTAGTCGGCCCAGAGCGAGGCTTGGTGTTTAGGGATGAGCTGCAGGCGGTTGCCTTTGTACTGTCCATCCTGAACCTCCGTATCAGTGTAGGAATAAGAGGCGATCATCTTGATGTTTTGGGTAAGGTCTGAGGTTGCCTCAAGCTCTACGCCTCGGACTTTGACTTCGCCTGTCTGACTTGTAATGGGATTACCGTCTTCGTTGTAGTTAGTAACCTGAACGTTCTTTTGCGTAAGGTCATATACCGCAGCAGTTAGCAGTGTGTTGGTACCTGCTGGTTGGTATTTCACACCAACTTCATATTGTTTGCCCTCGGTAGGCTTGAATGATTGCGTAGCACTGACGTCGGCACCGCTGCTTGGTTGGAAGGACTCTGAGTAAGAGATGTAAGGAGCCAAGCCAGAGTCGAAGACATAACTGAGGGATACGTTCCCAGTAAAAGCTGAATCACGATCTTTAGGGTGGGCACCGTTTGCTAAGGCATTGTAAAACTCGGTGTCAGTAGTAACCCAGTCTTTACGTCCGCCCAAGGTGAGGCGCCAGCGATCAAGAGCAATCTGATCCTGAGCATAAAGGCCTGTCTGGTGGATTTTCTGGTTGTAGTCATACCAGGCGTTTGACCGCGCGGGGCGCTCTATAGGTAAGCCATAAATTGGGTTATGGATGTTGCTCGCAGGCGCTGAGCCAAAAATCGACGTGTAGTTTGTATTCGAACGCTGATAATCCAGACCTAGCAATAAGGTATGCTGCAAGTCGCCAGTATTGAAGTCTGCCTGGAAATTATTGTCGATAGCGAATTGGCTGATGTCTTCATCAGTTGAGGTTGTGCTGCGTTGTACGGTGCCGTCAGGGCTGACTGCAGTAGCGGAGCCGCCAGCTGTAATTGTCTGAAACTCTAAGTCGCTCTTGGTATACCGTGCGTTTTGACGGAACTGCCACACATCGTTGATACGATGATCGAACGCGTAGCCTAGCGAGTAATAGGTGCGGTCATAGTATTCCCAATCCGGATCGCCCAGATTCTTATGATGAGAAACCTTGCCCCACGGGCCATCAATCTTGGTGCCTTGGAGGGGGAGGAACTGGCTAGTCGCGCCTGTATCGTCGCGCGTGTACTGCGACAGGAGCGTCAGGTGCGTGTCGTCATCGATATTCCAGGTCAGGCTGGGGGCGATGTTGTAGCGCTTGTTTTCGATATGATCGATCTGCGTATCGCTGTCGCGGACTACACCGCTCACGCGGTAGAGCACGTTGGCGTTTTCATCCAGAGCGCCTGTGGTATCAAAGTTGATCTGTCGATGGTTGTCACTGCCAACTTCGGCACGCACCTCATGACTGGTTTCAGCCTGGGGACGCAAACTGACCATGTCTATCAGGCCACCGGGCGGCGTCTGCCCATAGATGGAGGACGCGGGGCCGCGCAGGAGGGTCAGGCGTTCAAGGTTCCAGGTTTCAGGCTTGGGGTCGACATAGACGCCGTCCGGCAGGCGCAGCCCGTCCAGGAATCGGGTCGGCTCAAAGCCCCGTACCCTCAGCCAGTCGGCCCGGGTATCACTGCCGTAGCTGCTGGCTACGATGCCAGGCATATAACGTACGGCATCATCAATGTTATGCACGGCGCGGTCGCGCATCTGCTCGCGGGTGGCAACCGACATGGAGCGAGCCGTTTCCAGGATTGGCGTATCGGTCTTGGTGCCGGAAGCAGAGCGGGTTGCCACATAACCCTCTGCGGGGCCCCAGGCATTTTCCAGCTCACCGGCGGTAATGGTGGTTGATGCCATGCTCAAGGTGTCGCCCGTTGCTGGCAATACGCGTACGGTGTAGACGCCGGGTTCGCGTTCGGTCAGCTCAAGCCCGGTTCCCTGCAGGGCCTCGCGCAGGGCCTCGGTCGCTGCGTAGCGGCCATTGACCGGATTCGACGTACGCCCGGAGGCCACCGAAGGGTCAAGGCTCAGGGTCAGACCCGCTTCGCTGGCGATACGGTTCAGCGTGCTGGCCAGAGGCGCAGCGGGGAGTTGGTAGGTGCGCTCAGCGGTGGTCGTCTGGGCGTGGACTAACGTGACATGGCCTAAAACAAGTGCAGCGGCAAGCAAGGAAGGACGGAACAGCGACGACATGGCTCTCTCCAAGAGGCGAATGCGAATTCGTTTCATTGCCGAATGAGAATGGCAAAGTGATAGAGCCGTCTTGGAATATTTTTGAATAACGAAGATAGAAAAACGCAGAAAACAAGCGTGTCGTGCTGAAACCCCGTTGGTTAACGGGGTTTAACGGCCAACCACCAGCGCGTGTGTTGCTCGATTCGTATCGGTGTATTGAGGGCGAGGGCACGCAGAGCTTGGTCAGCATCGTGCAGAGGGAAGGTGCCCGTTACCCGTAACGTGGCAATGGCCGGATCAAGGGTGATGAGTCCGGTGCGCTCGTGACTCAATGCCGACACGACATCGCTCAGGGGTTGGTTATCGACCACCAGCATGCCGTGAGTCCAGGCATCGGCATTGGCTGGTGCATCTTTGAGCTCATCCAGCCGGTCCGCCATCATGAGGACCTGCTCGCCTTGAGGAATGACCGCCTCGCCAAGGCCAAAGCGCGGCTGTGCCGCCACAGCCGATTGCAGGACCGTCAAACGCGAGCCGCGTGATTCCTCTTCCACGAGAAAACGCGTACCCAGCGCCCGCATTCGTCCGGCCTGGGTTTCTATGATGAACGGACGACTGGCGGTGTCGTGCCCGGTTTCGATAAAGGCTTCTCCCGCCAGAAGAATTACCCGGCGCTCCTGCTCATCGAAGCGAACATTCAAGGCACTACGACCCGCCAGCACGATGCGGGTGTGATCAGGCAGCATCAGTGTGCGCTGTTCCCCCGTGGCGGTTACGTTATCAGCCAGGGCGTAACGCACCGGTACATAACGGTTTACCGCAATAAGGCTCAGAAGGCCCGCAAGGGCAATGACTAACGTGCTGCGACCCAGGCGCCGACGCCCGTTGGCAGAGGGCTGCAACAGAGCATTTCGCGCAGCGGGTTGTTCTGCAATGCGCAGGCGTTGGTTGATGCCATTCAGCTGCTCCCAGGCACGGCGGTGTTCAGCATGCTCGGCAAGCCAGGTCTGCAGGGCGTTTAGCTGCTCCTGGCTGGTTTCTCCCATTTCCAGGCGTACTTGCCAGTCTATCGCCTGATCCAGAACCTGACGGCTCACAGGTCTTACATTCACACAGGTTCCCCGTAGAGGGCCACATAGCATTGCCGTAGCCCTTGAGCAATATATTGGCGAACCCGTGGAACCGATACGCCCAGGCGCTCGGCAATTTCAGAGTGGGTCAAGCCGTCGAGGCGATTATATAGAAAGGCCGCTCGAGCCTTGCTGGAAAGTTTGCCGAGCAGGCGATCAAGCTCCGCCAAGGCCTCGATAATCGAAGCCAGGGCTTCAGCGGAGGGGTAATGCTCGTCTGCCAGTGTGGATAGAGCCTCAAGATAGCTGCGCTCAAGGCTGGCGCGGCGGTAATGATCAATCAGGAGGCCTTTGGCAATCTGAGTCAGAAAAGCCCGCGGCTCACGCATGGCAGGCAGTTCAGGCTTGGTCAGCAGCCGTACGAAGGTGTCCTGCCGCAGGTCTTCAGCCCGCTGGCTACACCCTGTCTGCCTGCGCAGCCAGCCTGTCAGCCAGTCGCTGTGGTCACGGTACAGCACGTTCAACCCAGGAGCTGCCTTTATTTCGCCCGTCGTCATGAACATTTCCGCAAATGGAAAAATGAGAACCGTTCTCACGTATTCTAAAGATCAGGCGAGCCGCGGTAAAGACCAGCGAAAAGCACGGATCTTGCCTTGAACAGGACAATTTAAGTGAGCAATTCATATACAAGGCGCTCATGACGGCCAATTTGGGAGCGGGTAGGGACCTTGACCGGTTTTTAATGGTCGTTGTTTTGAGCGCTTTGGCGATTCCGAGGGACAAAGTGCTGCACACCCCACCCAATACAATAAGGATCTGGTGTGATTGCTTTGAATTTTCCTCCTGTTGATAGCTCCTTTTTATGCATCGATCAGCGAGCAGCGCCTGCCGGGGAGGGCCCATGAAGGTAGAGCGCGAGCTGAGCCTGCGCGCTGTCTTGACCGGCCTGGTGTTAGGCATCGTGCTAACTCCCTCCAATGTCTATGCCGGGCTCAAGATCGGCTGGTCATTCAACATGTCGATCATCGCGCTGCTGGTGGGCTTTGGCTTCTGGCAGGGGCTGCTGGTCCGTAACCGGCACTGGCCTGCCTGGACATTGCATGAGAGCAATATCAACCAGACCGTCGCCTCGGCGGCGGCGTCCATTATTTCAGGTGGACTGGTAGCGCCGATTCCAGCCTACACACTGCTGACCGGTGAGCAGCTGGATGCCGTTCCGATGATGGCCTGGGTCTTTTCGGTCAGCTTTCTGGGCATATGGATCGCCTGGTATTTAAGGCCATCACTGATTACCGATGGCAATCTCAAGTTTCCTGAAGGCATGGCCACGCTGGAAACCATGACCCATATCTATACCCACGGACAGGAAGCCATGCGGCGCCTGTGGGTGCTGTTTGGAACGGCCGTGTTCTCCGGACTGGTCAAAGCTGTCGATACGTTTTACTGGACCTTTCCTCGCTGGTCGCCCACGGCGCATCTGGAGCGACTGACCTTTACCTTCGATCCGTCGCTGCTACTGGTCGGGTTTGGCGGCATCATCGGGCTGCGCGTCGGGTTGACGCTCCTTCTGGGCGCGGCCTTGGCCTGGGGTGGCATAGCGCCGTGGCTGCTGGCGCACGGGTTGGTAGAGCTTGCGCCTGGCAGCGAGGGGCCGCAGTTCGCAACGCTGGTGGAATGGCTGGTGTGGCCTGGGGTGACGATCATGGTGACTTCGACCTTGTCGTCTCTGGCCTTGCGTGTACTGCAGGTAAGAACGTTGGGGAAATCCCGCTCGGCAGAGACCTCCACTGTCTGGCAGCGGCCAAAACCCGGCCCGCTGGCAGGTCTGGCGTCAGCCATCGGATTGATCATCGTGCTACAGGCGGCCCTGTTTGGCATTGATTGGTTCATGGCCTTGCTGACCATTCCGCTGGCGCTGTGCCTGGCAGCTGTGGCGGCACGTGTCGTGGGAGCAACCGGTATTCCTCCAATCGGTGCCATCGGGCAGCTGTCGCAGCTGAGCTTTGGCATCGTGGCGCCGGGGCAGGTGCCCATCAACCTGATGAGTGCCAACACGGCCGGTGGCGCAGCCGGACAATGCACGGACCTGATGAATGACTTCAAGGTAGGCCATGCCATCGGGGCGACTCCCACCAAGCAGGTGATCGCTCAATGCCTGGGGATTGCAATAGGCAGTGTGGTCGGGGTGCTGGTCTACCAGACGCTTATTCCAGATCCGCAAACCATGTTGCTTACGCAGGAGTGGCCTGCTCCGGCCGTGGCGACCTGGAAAGCCGTGGCGCAGACGCTGACCTCGGGCCTGGACTCACTTTCTGCCAGCATTCAGTGGGCCATGCTGATAGCTGCCGTTGCAGGCGTGGCCCTGGGCGTATTGGATGCCTGCGCAAAGGATCGGCTGGCGCGTTACCTGCCCAGTGCCGCGGCGTTGGGGTTGGCGTTTATTCTGCCGGCTTCGATTTCCTTGATGATGGCCTTGGGCGCAATCCTGACCTGGGCTGCCGGACTGCGCTGGCGCGGGCTAACCGAGCGGTTTGCCATTGCAGCGGCAGCAGGCCTGATTGCAGGGGAAAGCATTACGGGCATTGGCGCCTCGCTCTGGCAGCTGCTGCACAACCTGTAATACCTGTCGGGCACTGGAGGAGAGTCAGTATCTGGCAGTTTGGACTGCATCGCATTTTTAGTCCGATGGCCCGCACGTTTTGAACTAACGTAACGGTTATCGGTATGTATACAGCGATTGCACGGAACGCTCAGGGAAACGGAGCAGAGAAAGGACGCCAGGGCCAGGCGTGGTGCGATACGGACTTCAAGGTCAACGCTCATGAACAAGAATGCGTGGCTCGTTCTCTGCCTTTCGGGCCTTTTGGCGGCATGGCCTGCCCACGGCGCGCCCAGGCCGGTAGGTTATGTCATGACCGTACAGGGCAGCGTGACCACCACACTCAAGGGAAAACCTGTCGCGATCAAGGTGGGCACGCCGGTGAATGTCGGTAGTACCTTCGAGGCCGGAGACGATGGCTCCTTCGGGATTACGCTCGAGGATGGGTCTGTTATGTCGTTCGGGCCGCAATCGACATTCACGCTTGAGGCTTTTGCGTTTGCTCCAGCCAAGGGGGCCTTGAAGCTGGCTGCAAGACTCAAGCAAGGCACATTGAATTACGTGGCGGGGAGCATTGCCAGGCTCAAGCCCGAGGCAGTCGAGATTCTCACGCCTCACGGAACCATTGCCTCACGCAGCGCCCAGTTCATGGCCAAGGTCGACCATGAGTAAAGCGTTTCGCCAAACTGTGTGGTTGTTGTTGGCCGTGTGGCTGGCGGGGTGTAGTTCCAAGTCCTATGTGGTGCTGGTGGATAGCCCTTATGGCCAGACGCGAGATGTCACGGTCACGACGCCCACAGGCACGACCCAGATCGACAGAACCCAGCAGGCTGTCAGCCTCGACAAGGAGGCGCCGGGGCGGACCTTTACCCTGCCGCCCAAGCAGATTCTGATGGACTTTACCCCCGCGCTGGCAGCCCAGCCGACGCTTCCGGTGTATTACACGCTGTATTTTGAGGGTGCCAGCAACCGGCTCACTGATGAGTCACAGGACACGCTGCAGCGCATTGTCGATACGCTGCGTAAACGCACGCCTGCGGCCGTCTCCATTATCGGGCATACCGATACCCTGGGCAGTGCCTCGATCAATGAAAAGGTGGGTTTGCAGCGTGCCCAGCTGATTGCCCGCCAGTTGCAGGCCCGGCATCTCGACTTGCTGGACCTGACAGTCGCCTCCCATGGCGAGGAGAACCTGCTGATCCAAACGCCGCCTAATACAGCAGAGCTGCGCAATCGCCGGGTAGAAGTCATCATCCGATGACCGTCTTCCCGTCCTGAACCGCTTGAGGGTTCGTCAGTCTTAGCTATACGAGTACGGCCGGCCTGACGGGTAATGCTTCCCGGTAGACTATCCTGCCTCCACCCTTGACTTATCAGACCGCACGCCACGCCACCGAAAAGGAGCCGCAGTGAGCATTTACGGCGAGTATAAGATCGACTGCCATACCCACCTGCTAGAACCCGCCCGTTTTCCCATTGCCGATAATGCTGTGTATACCCCCGTCGCTCAGGAGGTAGGGACCTCGACGCAGCTCCAGCATGTCTTCAATGCCTATGGCGTACGTCACGCCGTTGTAGTCACGCCACCGGCCATTTATGGCGAGAACAACCGCTGCCTGCTCGATGGGCTTGCCCTGGGATTTGGTCGCTGGAAGGGCATTGCCGTAGTCGGGCCTCGCACGAGTACCCGTGAGCTCAAGCGGCTCAAGGAGGCCGGTGTAGCAGGCGTCCTGCTCGATGTGGTCACGAATGGTGTGTCGGCCTGCCTGAAAGCGGAAGAGCTATTCAATCAGTTGGCTGAGCTGGAGATGCTGGCCCAGCTGCACGTCGAAAAGGCGCAGCTAAGCGAACTGATGCCATTGATCGAGCGCACCCGCACCCGGCTCATCATTGATCATTGTGGCAGACCTGATGTGACGGCAGGCATCGCGCAACCCGGATTCCAGAGCCTGCTGTCGCTGGCAGGAACTGGACGTGTGTACGTCAAGCTATCAGGGCTTTCGCAGTTTTCCGCCGAGGCCTATCCCTACGTTGATACCCATTCCTACGTCCAGGCGCTCCTTGAAACCTTCGGCCCCGAGGCCTGCCTGTGGGGATCGGACTGGCCTTTTCTGAATTCACCGGAGCGAATCGACTACGGACTGCTCCTCAAGCTGATCGAGAATCTGATCCCAAGTCCGGGTGCAAGGCGGCAAGTGCTCTGGGACACACCTCGCAGATTGTTTGGTTTCAAGTGGTAGTTGATTGTCCGACTAATGGCTAGCCGGGTAATTAAAGTTGCCCGTCAATGCAGCGATAAGCCCAATAGTAACAATCTATTTCAGGTGCTTTATGGGCTTTCGTTCATTGAATATCGCGCCGCGCTCCGCGATCTGTTTTGCGCTCTTTGCCTTGCTTATCCTCTTTCAAGGCGTCTATTCACTCAAACAATCCGCTTCGATGAATGAAGCGGAAAAAATGGTCGAACTCAATGTCCTGCCAACGCTCAAGGTGCTCGGCCAGATCGATACGACCCTGATGCGCATTCGTCTGGATAACTCCCGGCTGCGTGTGGAAAGCGATCCTGCATCCAAGAAGGCTGATGCCCTGAAGGATATCCAGATCGCCCGTACGGAGCTGCTGGGTTACGTCGATCAACTCGGCAAGGTGATCGTGACCAAGGCAGGCCATGACACGTTCAATGCGCTCTCCAAAGGCCTGAGCGATTACCTCAGTATCCATCAGCGCTATCTGGATCTGTTGACCAACGGCAAGCTGACGGAGGCCGTGGCGCTTTCCAGCGGTGAGATGTTTGCCGCCGCTGAGGCGGTCAAGAACGCTATCACCACGCTCAAACAGGAAGCTGATGTAAAGGCCAGCAATGCAGGGCTGCATGCCGATGACGTGTACAGCAGCACCCGGATGATGACAGCTATCATCGTAGTGGCCGCATTGCTGGCTACCGTACTGCTCGCCTGGCGACTCACGCACAGCCTGGTCGCACCGATTCATCAGTCCCTGCAGGTTGCCCAGCGCATTGCCAACCGGGATTTCAGTGTTGCGATTGAGAGCCATGGTAACGATGAACCGGCCCGCCTGCTCAAGGCATTGGCCGTGATGCAGTCGAACCTGCGTGAAACACTGGGTCATATCAGTGATTCGTCGGCTCAGCTGGCGTCGACTTCCGAGGAGATGTCCGCGGTCACTGAGGAAACGACCCGTGGCGTGATGCGCCAGAATGATGAAATCGAACAGGCGGCTACGGCGGTCAATCAGATGAGCGCCGCGGTAGATGAGGTCGCTCGCAACGCGGCGTCAGCGTCCGAGGCGGCGTTGAGTTCCAGCCAGGCGGCCACGACCGGGCAACTGAAGGTGTCCCAAACGCTCGAGGCCATCAACGAGCTGTACGACAGCGTGGAAGCGACGGCTGGAGAGGTTCAGGGTCTGGCCGTCATGACACAGGATATCAGCAAGGTGCTGGACGTGATCCGTGGAGTAGCAGAGCAGACCAACCTGCTGGCACTCAATGCTGCCATCGAGGCGGCGCGTGCGGGGGATGCCGGGCGTGGGTTTGCGGTGGTGGCCGATGAGGTGCGTGGTTTGGCCCATCGGACGCAGGAGTCTACCCGTGAAATCGAGAGCATGATCGGCTCGATTCAGGCGGGTACGGACAAAGCCGTGCAGTCCATGGCCCAGAGCAGCAGCCGCGCTCACGGAACCCTGGACATTGCCCGCGCGGCAGGCGAGGCGCTGACCACGATCAACAGCTCCATTGCCGAGATCAACGAGCGCAACCTCCTGATCGCCACGGCTTCTGAAGAGCAGGCACAGGTGGCGCGGGAAGTGGACCGCAGCCTGGTCAGCATTCGCGATCTGTCCATGCAGACAGGCTCTGGCGCCCATCAAACGGCAGCTGCTTCGAATGACTTGTCGCAACTGGCGGTATCGCTTAATGGATTGGCGCAGCAGTTCCGGCTGTAAAGGCCAACCGGTGTACAAAGCCCTTCCTGCCTAACCGGCGAAGGGCTTTTCTCTGCTTAATTCAGGTGCTGTTGGGGTGCTGCCAGCTGCGCGTGAACCTCGCTCAGGCTTGGACGGGACATTACTTCTGTGCTCAGGCAACTCGCGAGCAGGTCTGACAGCGCCGCATGGGTCGCTTCTTCGCCCGCGGCAGGCTCACAGCGCTCCAGCAGCTCTTCCAACAGGCAGCCAAACGCCCGGGTTTCAAGGCGCTCCAAAGCCTTCTGTTGCGTCGGGTTATCGGTGGGCAGGAAGGACGCGCCGCCAAAGTCACCCAGCAGCACATCGCCCTGTTCAGTCCAGAGAATATTGTGGGCGTACAGGTCGCCATGCACGATACCGTGCTCATGCAGGTGCTCGGTGGCCGAGGCAATGCCTTGGGCCATACGCAGTGCTACCCGCAGTGAGAAGCGTGTCTCGGCAGGGTAAACGTCACGGGTGCAGGTAGCAAAGCTGGGCGGGCCGGCCAGGTTCTGGAAGTGTGGATCAATCAATTGCATAACGAGGCCATCCGTACCATCAGGATGGTTGACTAGCTTGCCCTCTACGTCGATCACGTTCGGGTGAGCGCCTACAGCAATCGAGGCAGCCATTTCGCTTTGCGGTGTACCGTCGCTGGTCATGCTGCCCTTGAACAGCTTGACCGCCACGGTCTTTGAGGGGCCGGAAGGCTGTTTCCAATCCGCCTGGTAGATGAGGCCCGAGGCGCCTTCGCCCAGCTTGTGCTGGAGTGCAAGGTCCTTCCAGTCGATCCGGTTGATGGGTGCGCTGGGAGAAACGTTGGCCGCTTCGCGTGCCTCGCTCAGAGGATTGTCGGCGTAGGCAAGCCAGGTCAGCCGCGGCAGCGACAACAGCCAGTCCGGCAGGGCGGCAAAGCGGTTGGAGGAAATACGGAGCAGTTCCAGCTTATGACAGTCGGTCATGGTTTCTGGAAGCGCCTGCAGGCGATTGCCTGCCAGCATAAGCTTTTGCATGCCGCTGCACTGACCCAATGAGTCGGGCAGGGTTTCGATCTGGTTATTCGTCAGAATCAGCCAGCGTAGCGAAGGTGACAGCGCTGCTGCCGGCACATGGCGGATCTGATTGGCCTTGAAGCCCACCATGCTCAGCTGAGGGCATTCACTCAGCACTTCGGGCAGATGCGTGAACGGGTTGTCGGAGCAGAACAGGATACGCAGTTTCTTGAACCGTCCCAGATCATTCGGCAAGTGGCTGAGCTGGTTGCCGGAGAGGTTGAGAATCTCCAGGGAGTCGGCCAGTTCGAAGATCTCGCGGGGAAATTCCGTGAGTCCGCACGACAGGTCCAGTCGTGTCGCGCCGGCCAGCTTGCCAGCTCGCAAATCCGAAAGTGTATCCATGACGGTCTTCCAATCCTGAGGTATGAGCTATTTTGGCACAGTGCACGGAGCGTCACTGTGCATCCCAGCGCCTTTGGGCTGGGCCGGTTAAGTAAGTGGCTCAAACAGAGGCGCCAAATGTCATTTGGTTCAGGGTGAGCCGCGAAAATGTGATGGTGATTCGCTGCGCGGTTGTATCGAGCGCCTACAGACACTTGAGCATGCCTGTAGGGCAGTTCAGGCGTCTGCATTAAACCGAAGCAGGCCCTGGCGCTTGAGTTTCTGGGCAATCTTGATAAAGGCCTGAGTGGCGGGCGACGCCTGGCGCTCATCGAGCAGGGCCAATCCGACACTGCGCTTGACCCGTGGTCGCAGGGGCTTTTTCACGTAGCCCTCGTGGCCGCGTTCCGCCGGTAGCGCCAGTTCCGCCAGGATGGTCACGCCATCGCCCCGTTCGACCATGGACAAGGTGCTGAGCAGCTGGGTGCTGTGGTAGCGCGTATTGGGGACCAGCTTGGCGGCATTGAACATGTGCGCTACCAGGTGTGCCGACCCGGCCTCGGTCATGATGAACGGATCGGGACAAAGCTCCTTGAGCGTGACGTCAGCTTTGCTGGCCAGTGCGTGGTGAATGGGCACCAGGGCGACCATCTGATCTTCGGCAATGGGGAAGGTGTCGAAGCGCTCATCGGGCAGGACGACAAAGCCGATGTCGATACGACGATCCTGCAGCCACTGGACCACCTCCCGGTCCCGACCTTCGTCGATATGCACCTCGATGCCCGGATAGGCCTGGCGATAGGCATCCAGAATGACAGGCAGCAGTTTGACCGAAGAGGTCGGGCCGAAGGAGCCGATGCGCAGCGTGCCTCGCTTCATGCCGCGCGCATCGCCAGCCTCCTGCCGCATCGTTTCGGCCAGCCCGAGAATGCCACGGGCACGTAGTACGAGGCGCTCACCTACTGCAGTAAGCTCCAGGGCCGACTGGTGCCGGTTGATCAGCTCGACACCCAGCTCGGCCTCCAGCGCCTTGATCGCATGGGACACCGCCGACTGAGTGATGGACAGCCGCGAAGCTGCCGACGTGAAGCCTTTCAGCTCTGCCACAAGCACAAAGATTTCAAGCTGGGTAAAGGTCATGGCGCCTCGCTGGCCTCATGAGTAAATACTCATTTTTCTATGAGTAAGGATTAGTGGAATTATACGCATCGTTCAGGACCTACCCACAACGACAACATGTCCTGCGCACTGCCTGATGGGGTTATAGGCGCTTTGGATAGAACGACGGCTTGCCCTGTAACGCACCGGCAGCCGACACCACGCACGATAAGAGCGACAACAGCAGGTGCTATCCGGTTAACGCTATCCAGAGCTTTTTCTTACTCGGCATAGGGATATAGAGGGGCGGGTATGAGTGCTAATGTCAGGTGTTTCAATGGCTGTCTGCTAACCGACGGCTGTTCGTCCATATGGCCCGAAATCAACGTGCCGTTCCTGTCGCTCAAAGGCGTGCCCGAGGCGGTCATTGCCCAAGAGCCTACCCAGGCCATCTTTCGTTCGCTGCTCAAAGGCTTTGATGCCATTACCGGCTGCGAACTCAAGGACATCTACAAGTTTGCCCGTTACCTCAATGCGATCTCGGAGGATATGCCTGCCGAGCTGGTCAATGTGGTGCGCGCCTTCCGCAAATGGGTCGAATTCGACTACGTTGGGGCACGCTCGCTCTTTCAGGCGCACCTTCACGCGTATCCCACGGATGTGCAGGCGCTCTTCTTTATTCACATGCTGGACTTCTGCACCGGCCGAACCGCCGAGTTGAAGCCGCTGTTTGCCTTGTGTGATGAGTACATGGAGGAATCGCATCCGCTGTACTCGTTCTACCTGTCGATCAAGTCATTCGTGCTGTGCGAATGCGGGCTATTCGATGAGTCGCTGGCGACGGGGTTGGAGTCCGTGCGGTACTGCTCCGCGAATATTTACGGCATCCACGCCGTTGCTCATGCCTTGCACGAAAAGGGTATGTGGGTAGAGCTGCGTGACTTCCTGGAAGACTCCAAGGAAGAGTGGATTCGCAACCCGGGCATGCGTATGCACGTGTACTGGCATCTTGCGATTACCTACAAGCAGCTGGGCAATCACGCGGCGGCAAAGATGGCGTTTCTGGAGTTCTATGCGCTCAAGAACGACCGCTTTTCCAAGCAGGATCTGGATGCGGTGGGCTTTCTCTGGCGCTTCAAGCTTGAGGATGTCAACAGCCATGAGTTCGATGAGGTCTGGAAGGAGCTGGCCATTCTCTGGTCTGGCAGCATCGCCACCTCGACCTCTCATTTTCACAATATGCACGCAGCCTTTGCCTTTGCCGGCGCCAACCAGCCTCTGCTTATCGAGAAAATGATGGCCGAGAGTGACGGCTTTGGTATCGAGCCTGATGCGCATCTCGCCGGGCTGGACATCATTCGGGCCATTGCCCTGTTTGCCCGAGGCCACTACGAAGAGTGTTACTACCTTCTTGCCGCCAGTCGGCATCAATGGACGAGCCTGGGCGGCAGTCGTGCGCAACGGGAGCTGCTCGACCTGACCCTGAACTTCTGCAAGGCCCACGTACAGTCTCAAGCCGAGCTTGAGCGACTGATGTTGATGTAGGCAAAGGTGATTTGAATGTCGGACGCAACAGCCCTGGCGCAGCCAGATGACAAGCTCCTGGTGTACATGAAACTGACGGCGGTCTCGGTGATCTGGGGTGGAACCTTCGTGGCTGGGCGTTACCTGTCGGCTGGGGTGCCGCCGCTGGCATCTGCCGGCCTGCGCTTTCTGCTGGCCAGCCTCACCCTGGTGCTTGTGCTGGCAGTCACCCGACGCCTGTTTGTCAGGCTCAGCGTGAAACAGGTGATTCATCTTTTCTGGCTCGGGTTCTTTGGCATCTTCACGTACAACCTGTGCTTTTTTTACGGGTTGCACCTGATCAGCGCCTCACAGGCCTCACTGATTGTGGCACTGAATCCAGCCATGATTGCGTTGACGACCTTCTTTGTTGATCGCGAGCGGCTGGGGCTGGTCAAGACCGGTGGCATTGCGGCCTGCATCCTGGGCGCCGCAACGGTCATCGTCAGCAAAGACGCCTCGGTGCTTGAAGCCGCAGGCGGTAGCTGGTTGGGTAATCTTGTGATCTTTGGCTGTGTGGTCAGCTGGGTGATCTACAGCGTGTTTTCGCGGCCTCTGGTTCGCGAGATCGGCCCGCTGCATACCGTGACCTTCTCGGTATTGTGCGGGACGGTACTGCTGCTATGTGTGTCGATCGGCACGGGTGATCTGAACTGGGGCGTTGTTGCCAGCCTGACCAAGGCTCAGTGCTTCAGCTTGGCTTATCTGGGCGTGATTGGCTCGGCATTGGCGTATATCTGGTACTACGACGGCATCAAGCGGATCGGGGCTACCCAGTCGGGTGTCTTCATCGCCCTGAATCCGGTGTCCGCTGTCCTGATGGGCGTGGTGATTCTGGGCGAGCAGCTCACACCGTTGATGATTGTGGGCGGGGGTCTGGTTCTGCTGGGTATCTACTACTGCAACAAACCTCCCAAGACGATTTCTCTCGGCGTAAGCCGTACCGCGTGATCCGGCGCGCTTAACGAGCGCAGGTAGAGAGCTCCACCTCTTACCTGCGCTCAGTCCGGACGTTGGGTAGCCAAGGAAGGCTGCCATTTTTTAAATGCATAGCTGCATGTATCTGGTGCGGTGTTGCCTACCCCTGGCGCATGTCTGCATCCCTCCTTTACGGTATTTTTCACCTTTCTGGCACCAGCCTTGCTCGTGCCCCTGCGTGGTAAGTCGACTAGGACGTGCCTGAGGTCATGGGCATCCCGGTCATTGTCGCCAAGAGCTAAGAGGATGACTAAGCCGTTTGCACCCGAAGCCGTTTTAATCATTGGCGGTCCCTGTGGGGACTGAGCTGGTTGTCTTGCTGGTGCTCTGGCGGCAGCGCGGCGCTGGTAGCGGCGGCTCGCGTAATGATGTGGTTTACCTGGCACCGGCCTGGGCATCTGGGTGATCGTCTATTGCTGGGCGAGCCGCTGACAACCATTCGGTGGCCGGGTCGCGAAGAGGCGCAGAGTATAAGACCCGGGTTAAGCGGAGCCGGGCATTGACGCTGGCTGCAGAGCCTCCTAGGCTCCGCTTTTCCGAACCCTGGCGCGTGTTCTTCATGTATCCGAAAGTCGATGCTACCGATTGGCAACTGATCCGTCTGCTTCAGGCCAACGCCCGCGAATCTACGGCCACGCTGGCCCGCAAGCTCAATCTGGCGAGGACAACGGTTGTCTCACGGCTCGCCCGGCTTGAGCGCGAAGGTGTGATTACAGGGTATGGCGTACGTCTGGGTGCTTCGGTGGAGGCGGGCGCAGTCAGGGCTTATTGCAGCATTAGCGTATTGCCCCGGAGCGCGGCGCAGGTGATCAAGGCACTGGCGTCGATGCCGGAAGTAGAGGAGGTGTCGGCCGTGAGCGGCGCGTTCGATTACCTGGCCTTTATCTGCTGTGAACGGCATGAGCAGCTCGATGAGCTGCTCGATCGGATCGGCGCCATTGATGGAGTCAAGCAGACTCAGACCTCCATCATTCTGACCCGCAAGATCGACCGCCGCAGTGAGCCGTCCCGGTAGCCGACGGCCCATGGCGGCAGAGGCTTAGGCCGGTTCGCCGTAAACGCGGCCGAAGCGGTTGCTTAAAAAGACGTTCAGGTCGATTTCTTCCTGGCGGATAAAGCCTGACTGCGGCAGTTTCTTCTCGCGGAACAGATCCAGTGCGGTACAGATACCGGCCGCTGTGGTGATCTGAATGGCACTGGTCAGCTTGCCGCGTTGCTCGGCAGCGAAAATCTTGCGGCTGAATACCTCCTGCACCAGTTTGCCGTCGCGCATGCCATTTACCGTTACGAACACCAGCACCACGTCTTGCATGGTAGTGGGCACTGAGTCGCGCATGATGCGCTTGAGCGTTTCCTGATCACCGGCCAGGCGCAGCTCTTCAAGCAGGAACTTCATCAGGTCCCGATGCCCTGGATAGCGAACAGTCTTGTAATCCAGGGTTTCAACGCGGCCGCTCCAGGTTTCACAAAGCGTGCCCAGGCCACCCGAGGTGTTGAAGGCCTCGTATTCCACGCCGTCCAGCGAGAAATGCTCCAAGCCTTCCAGTGGCTGCACAAGGTTCAGCGTACCGTGACGAACCGCCTCACAGGGGTGGCAGTATTCGTTGATCAGCCCGTCCACGCTCCAGGTCAGGTTGTACTTGAGTGAGTTGGTGGGAAACTCGGGCAATGCACCTACGCGCATCTTCACCTCGCGCACGCTGTCGAAGCGCGATGCCAGGGTATGCGCTGCAATGCCGATAAAGCCAGGAGCCAGGCCACACTGCGGCATGAAGGCTGTGGATGAGTCCTCTGCCAGATCACGGATCGTCTTGGTAGCATGGACGTCTTCGGTCAGGTCAAAATAATGGGTGCCTGTGGCCTTGGCGGCACGGGCTACCGGAATGGCCATGTGGTAGGGCAGGGCGTTGAGTACTGCGTCGCTGCCTTCAAGTACCTGCTCCAGGTCATTGCCGTCCGGGCTCACTTCCCGTGTTTCGATGCCCAGCGCGGCCAGCCGCGCCAGGGCGTTAGGATCACGGTCAGCCACGATCACCCGGTAATCCCCGGAGTCCTGCAGCAGTTGACTGATGGTGTAGCCAATATGGCCAGCCCCGAGAAGCGTGATGTTCATGACCATTCCTTGTTGTTGTGTGGAGATGGCATCAGCTTAGGGAGGCGTGCTGTTGGCCATAAGGCGCAAAGCGTCTTTTATGAAGGGGCTTTTTCGTCGTTTCGACGAAATGGATAACGAAGCGTCTGTTTTCAAGCATAAGAGGGGGCAGGGTGGCCACTAGGGCACTATCTCATCACTTATTACTCAGTATGAAGTAGTGATCGCTGAGGCTTGAATTCAGGCATGATGGCTACTTGTCTCTTTTGAAGGTGATACAAGCGATGGATTATCATTTGTCGTCTAAGCTCACCGCACTGAAATCAACCGTTGAAGAGGTTGTTGATCAGGCTATTGCTCCGCTTGCGAGTCAGGTGGACCAGAATTGCTTGTGGCCTGCTCATTCGATAGACGCCTTGTCCGAAGCTGGCCTCATGGGCCTCCAGGTTCCTGTGGCCCAGGGTGGCCACGGTCAGGGACTACTGGCCTTAAGCGTGATTACTGAAACCATTGGTAAAGCGTGTCCTTCTTCTGCGCTTTGTTTTGGTATGCACTGTGTCGGGACCGCTGTCATTGCGGCCAAAGCCACTCCATATCAGAAAGAGCATTATCTGGAGGCGATTGCTGCCGGTCGTCACCTCACAACCTTAGCGCTGTCTGAAAGTGGCTCAGGCGCTCATTTTTATCTGCCTGCAACTCAGATCGCCACGGTTGGCGATGAGTTTGTTGTGAATGGCATTAAGCAGTTTGTCACCAATGGTGGTCATGCCGATTCGTACGTAGTTTCTACAGTGACAAGCGAGGAAGATAACGAGGAAGGCGATTTCAGCTGTTTGATTGTGGACAGCACTGCGCAAGGCCTGGAGTGGCAGGAGCCCTGGAACGGTTTTGGAATGCGTGGCAATTCTTCTCGAGCGTTAGGGTTGAACAACGTGCGTGTGCCTGCCAGAAATCTTCTGGGTGAGCCAGGTGATCAGGTGTGGTACGTCTTTGAAGTGGTTGCCCCGTTTTTTCTGATGGCCATGGCGGGTACCTATCTGGGTATCGCTCAATCCGCGTTGGATGCGGCCGGTGAGCACTTGCGTACGCGCAGTTATGCGCATTCGGGTGAAACGCTGCGTGATATCGAAACCTTGCAGAGTCGCTATGGCAGCATGTGGATTGCTTTGGAAAAGACTCGATCACTGGTTCGCGAGGCGGCCCGATTAGGCGATCTGGGAGACCCGAATGCCCTGCCTTTCATCCTGGCCTGCAAGGCGGATGCAGGTGATACCGCTGTTATGCTGGCTAACGAAGCGATGACCATCTGCGGCGGCGCGGCTTATCGGGAGAACAGCCGAGTGTCTCAGATGCTCCGTGACGCCCGCGCCAGCCATGTCATGTCACCCACGACGGATCTTTTGAAATTATGGACGGGCAGAAGTCTGCTCGGTCTTCCCTTGCTTTGAGTACCTGTTGTGATATTTCAGACCGCTGTCATCATTGCGCCAGACGAACCCCGTGCTGGTAATGAGTTGTCCATGCTTGGCGCGGCGCTCCAATCGCAGGCATTAGACGTTCGTTACTGCCTGGATACAGACGTTTCAAACGGGCTTATCGCAAGCGATGAGCCCGCTGTTGTCATTCTCATGCCGTCGCTCGTTAAACCGGCTGCAGTGGCCAAGGCAGTGAGAGCTGTCTGGTCTCAGTGCGAGCTGATTTTTGTTCGTGCACCTGAACAAGGTGATGCGTTTAGGAAAAACCTGGGGCTGGCACCCATGCTGGGATCACACTGGTCCATTGCCGAGCTGGTTCCAGGGACGCTTGCCCTTCAGGCCGCCCAGGCCGCTAGTCGAGCGCGGCGTCGAATCAAGCTGCGTACTACTCTGGATCAGGCCAATGTCAGCTTAAGTGCTACGCGATCCGTAGACGATCATGAGTATCGTCGCCTGCGAGCTGCTGATTATTACCTGGCTAATTTCATCAATGCGGCGCAGGAAGCCATCATCGGTGTCGATGTGCGGCTGGATGTACTGTATTGGAGCGCAGGTGCTGAAGAGCTGTTTGGTCTGAGTGCCGACGAGACGGTAGGCCGTAATATCCGAGCTCTGCCATTTTGGGCACCCGTATTGGACGAGTCAGTTGAGCAGGTGATGGCGGGCAAAAAGATGCATGTGATCGAGTATCACTGCATGGTATGTGATGCCGAAGCCGTTCTTGAGGTGATGCTTTCAGGTGTTCGTGATGAATCAGGTACGCTGATTGGCGTATCAGTAACCATTCGCGATGTTTCGGCACTGGTCGCTGAGCGACTGGCCCATGAGGAATTTGGACGCGTCATCCGGCAGGAACGGCAGCATTTACAACAGCTGTTCGAACAGGCGCCGGGGTTTGTAATAGTCACCCAAGGCCCGCAGCATCTGGTTGAACTGGCTAACCGGGCTTTTTATCAACTGGTTGGTCATCGCGATATCATCGGCAAACCCGCTTCGGAGGCATTTCCTCGACTCAAGGATCAAGCCCTCTTGGAGTGGCTGGATCGGGTGTATTCCACCAAGCGGCCCCACACGGGGCGTAGCATGGCAGTCTATGTGCAACGTGTGCCGGATGCACCGGCAGAAACACGTTATATCGATTTTGTTTTCCAGCCGGTCATTGCTGAGAACGGGCTGGTAAGCGGCATCTTCTTCCAAGGACATGACGTTACGGCTCAAAAGCTCGCCCAGGAGGAATTGCAACGTTCCCGGGAAAACCTGCAGATGCTGGTAGAGGAGCGTACCCGGGAACTGGAGCGGAGCCAGCTGGCGCTGCATCAATCCCAGAAGCTTGAGGCGATCGGCAAGCTGACCGGCGGCGTTGCCCATGACTTCAATAACGTCCTTCAGATTATCGAAGGCAATCTTGAGCTATTAAGACCCGCATTAGGAAACAGTAGCAGCGGCATGGCCAAGCTGGATGCAGCCGTAGCGGCCGTTAGTCGTGGCGCAAAACTATCCTCGCAGCTATTGGCCTTCGCACGTCGACAGCCACTAAAGCCTGTTCCGACCAATCTGAGCCGCTTGCTGCGCAGCATGGACGACCTGCTTCGCCGCGCCCTGGGAGAGAGCGTTCAGATTGAGACAATCATTGCGGGCGGTTTGTGGACGACCATGGTCGACCCTAATCAGCTGGAAAATGTCATTCTCAATCTAGCCATTAATGCCCGTGACGCCATGCAAGGCGATGGCAGGCTTACTCTCGAACTTAGTAATGCCATGCTGGATGACCATTACGCCCAGTCACAGGCTGACGTTGCGCCAGGGCAGTACGTCATGCTGGCGGTATCCGATACGGGATCAGGCATGTCGCCTGATGTGATGGAGCATGCCTTCGAGCCTTTCTTCACGACCAAACCTGAGGGCCAGGGAACCGGACTGGGCTTGAGTATGGCGTATGGCTTTGCCAAGCAGAGTGGTGGTCATATCCGCATTTACAGCGAGCTGGGCAGTGGCACGACAATCAAGCTATACCTGCCCCGGACTCATGAGATCGAGATTGCTTCGCCTGCAGCGGTTGGCGGCACGGTTATCGGCGGCGATGAAACGATTCTGGTGGTTGAGGACGATCTGGCTGTTCAAGCCACGGTCATCGACCTGCTAAGCGGGCTTGGCTACAAGGTACTACGCGCCAATGATGCACAAAGTGCGCTCAGCATCTTGCAGAGCGGGCTGCATATCGATCTGCTGTTTACCGATGTTGTAATGCCAGGTCCTCTGCGCAGCCCTGAGCTTGCACGTCAGGCCAAGCAGTTGTTGCCTGACATTGCCGTGCTGTTTACGTCAGGCTACACCCAGAACGCCATCGTTCACGGAGGGCGGCTTGATCCCGGTGTCGAGCTGTTGAGCAAACCCTATCGGCTGCATGATCTGGCACGCAAGATTAGACAGCTACTGGCCAGCCATAAGCCGGTACGGATAGATGATAACGTTCTGGTGCCTGCGCCTATCGAAAAAGCTGTCGGTACACAGCAGGTTTTGATACTGGACGACCAGACCGACCTGCTTTCCATGACCTGTGAGATGGTCGAAATGCTGGGATACACCGCCAAAGGTTGTGAAACTGCTGAAAAAGCACTTGAGGTCTTGGGACGATTGAGGTTTGACATCCTGCTGGCAGACGTCAACTTGCCGGGTATGTCTGGAATCGATCTTGCGTATGAAGCTGTACGCCAGCAACCTGGGCTGCGAGTCATTTTCATGTCAGGGGAAGGGACTGTATCCGCAAACATACAATCAATGTCATTGCCTAAACCCTTCAACCTGCAGCAATTAGAGGAGGCATTAGGGGCTTCCTGATAAGTACAAGCCGCTCTTGGGGTTCATGCAAGGCTGCTTTCGCCTGTAGCGCTTTATGCAAAAGGGCAGCAGTGAACACTAATCCTGTGAGGCCCTGGCAGGCAGCATATAGGACGAGGCGCTCCAATATTTATTCCCATGGCGCGTCTCGCTCTTCCAGCCGTGAGCGAGTAATTGCCTGGCAGTAAGGCGGTTCATGATGCCATGACCCAGCAACAGTACCATCCCTTCTTCAGCCAGCGAGATGAGTCGCTGAGCAGCTCGCTGGGCCCGCTCGCGTGCTTTTGAAAACGACTCGACGCCACGTGAATAACCGCAGAGCCAAAGCATTCGAAAAACAAACGCTCACGTAAGCGGAGAAAGCCTGGGGCCAGGCCAGTGCAGGAAAGGAAGCTCCGCTTCGCTAAATAGCGTATCGGTTTGAAAGGGTTTCAGCCCTAGCCTGTCGAGTGAAGTCAGTGCCCTGGGCATTGTGCTGCTGATGATATATTTCGCCTGAGCTGTCAGCTCACGCGTTGTTGGCGGAGCAGGATCATCCATGACCTCGGACAGGTTGTAATCACTGATCCAACGGTGCATATCAGAGGGCGAGACTTTGCCTGGACCTGGTTTTAATGTTGGCTATCCATGTCGCATAAGTATGATCTTCATCCCTGTCTTCCTGAAGCCCTAGCCCGACTCTATTGATGAACAAGCGATTAGCGCTTGAGTGACAACGCAGAGAATAGTGGGCGCCTTTGGAGTACGCTCCGTTTCATGTTTCAGCTATGTGACGGTAAAGCCTGTTCAGACGTGCCGACCATAGCACAAGGGACCGGTTTGAAAGACGTTATGCTGGCCCGTGAAATCGACGCCTAGCATAAGGAATTGCCCATGAAATGCCCGCATTGCTCCGCCTCTATCAGTTTCTTCTCACCTGCAATCCGGGGGCCTGCCATGCCCGGCGGTGCTCGGTATTGCAAGGCATGCCGTAACGCCTTCAAGATCACCAAAGGTTTCGGCCCGGGGCTTCTGATTGCCCTGGCGGTTGCTGTAGCAGGTTTCTTCCTGTTGCGTCCTGTTCCAACCATAGGACCTGCCCTATGGGGTGTGGTGACAACCGCTGCGGTTTTTATAGCCATTGCCCGTTTAGAAAAGCATTAAGGCAAGTGCCTGGGCTGCTTAGAGCAGCCCAGGCACGGTGGCCTACTTACTTGGCCGCGGTTACTCGCCAGATAACGTTACCCACATCATCCGCGACGAGCAGATCGCCCTGCTTGTCATTGATGACCCCAACCGGGCGGCCCTGAGCTTCTTCCTTCTGGTTCAGGAAGCCGGTCAGTACATCCTGGGGTGCGCCGTTGGGCTTACCGTCCTGGAAGGGGATGAAGACCACCTTGTAGCCGCTCTTGGGTTTGCGGTTCCAGGAGCCGTGCTGGCCGATGAACATCCCATAACGGTACTGCTCCGGCAAGGCATCGCCCTTGGAGAAGGTTAGGCCCAGTGAGGCGGTGTGGGTGCCAAGGGCATAGTCAGGCACTATGGCTTTGGCGACCAGGTCCGGGCGCTGCGGTTTGACGCGCTCGTCTACATGCTGGCCGTAATAGCTGTAGGGCCAGCCATAGAAACCGCCGTCCTGAACCGAGGTGGCATAGTCAGGTACGAGATCACTGCCAATCTCGTCACGCTCGTTTACTGTTGTCCAGAGCTTGCCGGTTTGCGGCTCCCAATCCATGCCATTGGGATTACGCAGACCTGTGCCGTACAGCCGCATTTTGCTGGTGGCGCGGTCCAGCTCCCAGATGGCCGCACGGCCTTCCTCGATGTCCATACCGTTCTCACCGACGTTGCTGTTGGAGCCAACCGTGATGTACAGCTTGCTACCATCCTGGCTTGCAATCACGTTCTTGGTCCAGTGGTGGTTGATGCCGGCAGGCAGGTCGACCACCTTGGTGCCCTTGTCCTGGATAGTCGTATCGCCTTCCTTGTAAGGGAAGCGCACCAGCGCATCGGCATTGGCCACGTAGAAGTCATTGCCGACCAGGGTCATGCCAAAGGGCGAGTGCAGGCCCTCCAGAAAGGTCGTTCGGGTTTCGGCCACGCCATCGTGGTCAGCATCGCGCAGCAGGGTGATGCGGTTAGCGCTGGGCACACCGGCTCCGGCCTTGCTCATCATCATGCCCTGGACCTGCTTGCGGATATTGAAGCCCGCCGGCTCTTGTGTGGGCTTGTTCGATTCGGCGACCAGAACGTCACCGTTGGGCAATACATAGATCCAGCGGGGATGATCAAGGCCGGTGGCAAAGGCGTTGACTTGAAGACCCTGGGCAGCAGTGGGTTTACCGCCTTCCGGCCAGCCGGTGGCGGGCGCTACGTTGACCAGAGGGATAAGGCTGGTCTTGGGCTCGGGAAGTTGCGGCTTGGGGCCATAGGCGGCATCTGGGCCAAGCTTGGACGGCTCGCCACATCCGGCCAGGGCAATAGCAAGCGCTGAAGCGTACAGGGGACGAAGATTGGTCATGGGTAACGCCTTTTATATAGTTGGTGATGCGTTCCATAGGTCCCGTCAGCCGCTACTGCAAAGGCGTATCAGCGAGACCTGTTCATTGCCTCCGCGCCTTGGCCTCACGACGTCTACGATGGAGGATCGGCTCGGTATAGCCGCTGGGCTGCTTCGCTCCCTCCAGAACGAGGTCCAGGGCAGCCCGAAAAGCGATATTGCTATCGAAATCAGGCTCCATGGCGCGGTAATGGGGATCGCCTGCATTTTGCTGATCCACCACTAGAGCCATGCGACGGAAAGCTTCGATCGTTTGTTCCCTATTAATCACACCATGATGTAACCAATTCGCAAGCAATTGGCTCGAAATACGCAGTGTGGCACGGTCTTCCATGAGTCCCACATCATCGAGGTCCGGCACCTTGGAGCAGCCGATCCCCTGATCAATCCACCGCACCACATAGCTCAGGATGCTCTGGACATTACTGTCCAGCTCTTCCTGGATCTCTTCAGCGTTGAGTTCGGTGACATCAACCAGCGGAATGCTCAATAGATCCTCTCGTGCGGCCGGCGCACGCTTGGCCAACTCGACCTGCCGTGCCGCCACATCGACCTGATGGTAGTGGATGGCGTGAAGCGTAGCGGCCGTAGGCGAGGGTACCCAAGCCGTACTGGCCCCGCTCTGGGGGTGGGCGATTTTTTGTTCGAGCATGGCGGCCATCATGTCCGGCATGGCCCACATGCCCTTGCCAATCTGCGCACGGCCACGCAGACCGCAGGCCAGCCCGACGTCCACATTGTTGTCCTCGTAAGCTCTGAACCAGGTGGCACGCTTCATGAGAGCCTTGCGGATAAGAGGGCCGGCCTCCATCGAGGTATGGATCTCATCGCCGGTGCGATCAAGAAAGCCGGTGTTGATAAACACGATCCGTTCCTTCACCGCAGCAATACAGGCCTTGAGGTTGACGCTGGTCCGCCGCTCCTCGTCCATGATACCGATCTTGAGCGTATGGCGCGGTAGGCCAAGGAGATCCTCGACCTGCCCGAACAGCGCGCCGGTAAAGGCTACCTCTTCCGGGCCGTGCAGCTTGGGCTTGACGATATACACCGAGCCCGTGCGCGAGTTGGGGCGCGACGTGTTGCCGTTCAGGTTGTGCAGGGCGCACAGGCTGGTAAAGACGGCGTCCAGTATGCCTTCGGGAACCTCGTTGCCGTCGCGGTCCAGGATGGCGTCTGTCGTCATCAAAAGGCCGACATTGCGGACAAACAGCAGTGAACGGCCCGGCAGGACTAACTCGCTGCCGTCAGCAGCGATGTAGGGCCGATCCGGGTTCATGATCCGGGTAAAAGCCTTGTCGTTCTTGGTGATGTCTTCGGAGAGGTCACCTTTCATCAAGCCCAGCCAGTTGCGGTAGACCTGTACCTTGTCTTCGGCGTCTACCGCTGCGACAGAGTCTTCGCAGTCCATGATGGTCGTCAGAGCCGATTCGAGCAGAATATCGCTCACGCCTGCCGCATCGGCTTGGCCGATCGGGTTGTTGCGGTCAATCTGGATTTCGATATGCAGACCGTGGTGCCTGAGCAGGATCGCCTCCGGCTGCGAAGCCTGTCCGCGATAGCCGACAAAGGCGTCCGGCTCGGCCAGGCAAACGTAGCGACTGTCGCCAATCTCGGCCATGAGTTCGCCACGCTGAACACTGTAGCCTCTGACATTGCCATGGGAGTATTCAGCAAGCGGCACGGCTTCGTCGAGGAATCCCCGGGCATAGGCCACAACCTTTTCGCCTCGGAGCGGGTTATAGCTATCGCAGATTTCAACCGTGCTGTCTTCAGGGATCGCGTCACTGCCATAGAGCGCATCGTATAGCGAACCCCAGCGTGCGTTAGCGGCATTGAGCGCAAAGCGGGCATTCGTGACCGGCACGACCAATTGCGGCCCGGCGAGCTGGGCAATTTCCGGGTCGACATTAGCTGTCGTGACGCTGACCTCGTCCGGCTCGGGGAGCAGGTAGCCGATTTCCTCAAGAAAGGTGCGGTAGGGGTGTGCATCGTGTGGCTGTCCGGCACGCGCCAGATGCCATTGATCGATACGGACTTGGAGCTGGTTACGGGTCTCCAGAAGGGCCTTGTTCCGAGGTGCAAACTCATCCAGCAGCCCTTCAAGTCCACGCCAGAAATGGTCGATATCAATGCCTGTGCCTGGAATCGCCTGAGTCTTTACGAACTCGTGAAGGGCGGTGGCTATCTGCAGGCCGCCGATGGTTTTTCTTCTACTCATTGTTCGCCTCGCTTGGCTGCACGACGCGCCGACATTCGGTGGCTATCTGGCCATGTGACTAGGCCTCGCTGGAAAAGTGTCTGCCACAGGCAAAACGATGGCAGGTCCGTTCATGAAAAGTGGGTCGGCAAGGTTGGCTGGCTGTTCTACGCTGGAAAGATGATCAACCAAAAGGAGCGCTATCGTGGATGTTCTGGTCCTTACCATCATTGCCCCGGATCAGCCGGGTCTGGTCGAGCAGCTGGCCGACTGTGTTGCCGAGCGGGGCGGCAACTGGCTGGAAAGCCGCATGTCACGTATGGCAGGTCAGTTCGCCGGAATCCTGAGCGTCAATGTCGCGCCGGAACAACGCGAAGCCCTGGTTGCCCAGCTGAAAGGGCTGGATGTGAGGGGCATGCGTGTGCTGGTAGCGGAAAGCCAGATAGAGCAGGCACCCAAGCCTCAGCTCATCCAGCTGGATCTGCTGGGCAATGACCGTCCCGGGATCGTTCGGGACATTACCCGTCAGCTCACCCGGCTAGGCGTTAATGTCGAGCGGCTCAGTACCGATGTGCGGGCGGCGCCGATGAGCAGCGAACAGTTGTTCCACACCACGGCGCTGCTGGCCCTGCCGCCCGCCCTTGAGCTGGATACGCTCCGCCAGAGTCTGGAGACCCTGGCGGACGATTTGATGGTCGAGCTGGCAGTCTACCGTGACAACCACGACGGTCAGGTGCGGGCAGCGGGGGCTGCGTAACGACGCAGGGAGCGCCAGGCGTCAAAGCTGAACACGGCAAGGCCTGCCCAGATACACAGGAAGGCGGCCATCCGCTCCATGGGGAAGGGCTCGTGGAACAGGAAGACTGCCTGTATCAGCACCAGCGTAGGGGCCAGGTATTGCAGGAAGCCCAATGTCGAATAGGGCAATTTGCGCGCCGCTGCGTTGAAGCAGAGCAGGGGAACCAGCGTAACGGGACCGGACAGGATCAGTACGATGGCCATCGGCGACTGCCAGAGTGCCGGCTCCAGGCTGACCTGCTGGGTCAGCAGGGGTAGTGCAATTGCAGCCAGCGGGACCAGTAGCCAGGTTTCGACCACCATGCCTGGTAGGGCAGCCACCTGGGTGCCCTTGCGCACCAGTCCGTAGAAAGCAAAGCTGAAGGCCAGCACCAGGGATACCCAGGGCAGCTGGCCAAGCGTCCAGATCTGCTGGGCAACGCCTAGGGCAGCCATTCCCACGGCCAGCCACTGCAGGGGCCTTAAACGCTCGCCCAGCACCACCATGCCCAACAGCACATTGATGAGCGGGTTGATGTAATACCCAAGGCTGGCTTCGATTACATGGTTACTGTTGACCGCCCAGATGTAGGTCAGCCAGTTGCCGCCCACCAGCAGGCCACTCAGCCATAACCGGGCAATCCGGGAGGGATTGGCACGCAAATCGCGCCACCAGCCCTGATGTTTCCAGATCAGAAGCAGCAAGACCCCGATCAGGGCTGACCAGAAGATACGCTGGATCAGGATTTCGACGGGAGGAATGCTGGCAAGCAGTTTGAAGTACAGCGGGAATAGTCCCCAGAGCGCATAGGCGGTAAGGCCTAGTACGTAACCCTGGCGCGGGGATGTGGACATGATGTGTCTCTAGTATTCGTAAGGCCCCTAATCATAGCTCGCAAGCAAAGAAAAGGCCGCTTTTCCCATGGGCTCGATCGATTTGTCCAATGACAAAGGGGCTTCAGTTCTTCTGCGGCGGGTCGACATCCTGATACACCACATATTCGTGCTGCTGAGGACGGCGGCCCATCATCCTGGGTAGTGCTGTTCTTCAACGCTGCGGGTGGGCGTACGTCTGGCATTCTTTTTTATCAGGTAAATTTCATGATGAACTTGTTTTCCCGGCTCAAGCCCGCCAGTGCCCAGTCCGGCGGCGTAATGAGCGTACTGAGCTCTTCCGGGCAGTTGCAGAGCCACCTGAAAACCCTGCGGTTCGAACCGACCTATATCGCCGGTTTCGTTTCGCCCCATGTTGATCTGGACAAGGTGGCTCGCCAGGTAGCCGAACGTTTCCCTGGCGCCGCCCTTACCCTGTGCACGACCTCCGGTGAGCTGTGCAGCCAGAACGATCAGCTCTACTGCGCCACAGGTAACCAGTGGGATCGGGTTGTGCTGCAGCTGTTTGATGCCAGCATCATCGCCTCGGCCGAAACTGTTTATGTGCCGTTGGAAAGCCAGGACATCCGCGCCCGAGGGCCACGTATGTCCATGCAGCAGCGAATCGCCAAGCTGATCGAGTCGATTAAGCGGCTGCGTGTCAACACGACTATCGACCATCGCGATACCTTGGCCTACGTCACGTTTGACGGCCTGTCGGCATCCGAATCGTTCTTCATGGAAGCTCTTTACGAGTCGGGCCGTTTTCCCTGCCTATTCGTGGGCGGCTCTGCTGGTGGCAAGACCGACTTTGTGAAGACTTTGATCCATGACGGCAAGCGCAGCTACGAAAACCACGTACAGATCGTATTTCTGAAATGCGCCCGTAATGCCCGCTTCGGTGTGTTCAAAAGCCAGAACTTCGAGCCGACATCAGTTAGCCTGAGCGTGCTCACCGCGTCGCTGGAAGAGCGCTACATCAGTCAGGTGATCGACTCCAAAGGCAATATCCGCTCGATGGTGGCCGCCCTGTGCGAATCGCTGAACTGCGAGCCCAAGGACCTGGAAAAGCGTCTGGCCAATTACTCGTTTGCTATTCGTGTGGGTGAGGAGCTGTTTGTTCGCTCCATTGCCCAGATCGATTATGACAAGGAGCGTATCCACCTTTTCTGTGACGTGGCGCCGGGCGAAGAACTGGTGATGGTCAAGCGTACGCCTATTCTTGAGGCCACCCGTAAAGACCTTCAACGTTTCCTGCAAGGCAAGTCCGGCAAGCCGGTAGGCGGGCTGCTCAACGACTGCATTCTGCGTCGCCTGAACAATGGCAACGACCTGAGCCGCATGAACGAAGCATTTGATGATATTCCTGTGGTGGGCTTTTCTACCTTTGGCGAGATCCTGGGCCTCAACCTGAACCAGACGCTGACGGCAGTATTTTTCTTCCGTACGCCGGAAGGGGTGCCGTTCCGCGATGAGTACATCGATAACTTCACCGCGCATTACGGCGAATTCAAGGCGTTCTTCCTGCGTCGGCAGATCAAGAAGTTGGCGGGCTTGAGCCAGGTTGTGGTCAAGCAGATCGATGAATTCAAGCGCAAGAACTTTGCCAGCTACATCGACAGCAATGGCCTGGATGATCACATCAAACCGGTTTTCCGTGGTCTTGAAGACTTGGGTGCAGTGCTGCATCAGGCGGATCAAAGCCAGGAGCAGATTGCTCAGCAGTTAAATCACTATGCCGGTGAATTGCACGTATCGATGGATGATCTTAGCTCAACCATCAATCAGCAGGGCAGCGTGATCGATCAGGCGGGTGGCACCGTCAAGAGTCTGTCCAATCAGGCTGAAAATGTAGTACGCAGTGCTAATGACTTGGCGCAATCGAGCCTGAAGATCCAGTCCATCGTGCAGATGATTCAGCAGATAGCCGGGCAGACCAACCTGCTGGCGCTCAATGCTGCCATCGAAGCTGCTCGTGCGGGTGAGCAAGGGCGTGGGTTTGCTGTAGTAGCAGACGAGGTACGCAAGCTGGCGGAAAAGACCCAGCAGAACGCTGGCGAAATCGGCACGGATATCGACAAGCTGGCTGAGGAAATCCGACAGGTTGCACAGCAGATCGAAGTACAGTCTCAGGATGTAAATGCCCTGACTGAACTGTTGGGTGCGCTGGAAGGCTCCAGCAGCGCAACAGCAAGCACTTCACGGCGGACCAAGGACGTCGCCGATACGCTGATAGGCTTGACCCGTAACGGTCATTAAGGCTGAACACCAGGGCCGCCCGGTTTGTGGCGGCCCTGGTGTCTTTAGGGATCAAAACAGCCGCAGCGGTTCTTCATCAAGCGCTGACAGTTGCTCGCGCAACATCAGAACCTGGTCGCCCCAATAGCGCTCGGTCCCGAAAAAGGAAAAGCTCTTCGGGAAGGCCGGATCATCCCAGCGGCGGGCCAGCCAGGCGCTGTATTGCAACAGACGCAGGGAGCGCAGCCCCTCGATCAACGCCAGTTCACGGGGTGCAAAGTCATGGAACTCCTGATACCCGTCCATCAACTCGGAAAGCTGCGACAGGCGTTCTTGCCGATCACCGGCCAGCATCATCCACAGGTCCTGTACCGCCGGTGCCATGCGGCAGTCGTCGAGATCCACCATGTGGAAGGTCTCGTCACGGTAGAGCAGATTGCCCGGATGGCAGTCTCCATGGACGCGGATGGTGGTGTAGTTGACCGAGTTGAAGAGCGCATCTAGTTTCTTGATCAGGTCACGTGCCACGGATTCATACGCAGGCAGCAAACTCTTGGGAATGAAACCGCCGCTCAGCAGCGTATCCAGCGAGGCATGGCCAAAGCTCTGTACATCAAGCGTCTCGCGGTGCTCGAACGGGCGGCTGGCGCCAATGGCATGCAGGCGACCCAGGAGCTGACCCAGGCGGTACAGCTGCTCAAGGTTACCAGGCTCAGGCGCCCGGCCGCCGCGGCGGGGGAACAGGGCAAAGCGAAAGCCGGCATGCTCGAACAGGGTTTCACCGTCACGCGACAGGGGCGCCACGACAGGTACTTCATGCTCCACCAGCTCAAAAGAGAAGGTGTGCTCCTCGCGAATCGCGGCATCCGTCCAACGCTGTGGGCGGTAGAACTTGGCAATCAGGGGCTGTTCGTCTTCGATGCCCACCTGATAAACCCGGTTTTCATAACTGTTAAGCGCCAAGATACGCGCATCGCTGAGATAGCCGAGGCTTTCCACGGCGTCGATCACCACGTCAGGGCTGAGTGTATCGAACGGGTGTGACATGGATATCCTCCTACAACGCATCTGGAAGCGGCCATATGCCGGTTCTGAATCGGAATGCTAGCAGGTTGGATGCCTGGGCGTGACGAAGGTGCAATGCCGTACGTACTGGAACGCCTGACGGTGCAGAGAAAAAAGACCCTGGTACAGCGAGCGTCGTGCTACGCGGATACTGCCTCAAAGGCCGTACCCGCGTATTAGAGCCTTGTCATCAGGCGCCGATCACGCCACCGTCATCGCGAGTGATGACCATGACGGAAGAACGTGGCCGACCATCGGGCAGGTGTTCCGGAAAGGTCGAGCCGCCTTCTTCGCCAGGGTGCTGAATATTGACGAACAGGCTGCGCTGATCCGGTGAGAAGGTAATGCCGGTAACCTCGCAACCGATCGGTCCCACCATGAAACGGCGGATTTCGCCGGTATTCGGGTCGGCGCACAGCATCTGGTTGTTACCCATGCCAGCGAAATCACCCTTGTTGCTGTAATCCCCGTCGGTCAGGATCCACAGGCGACCGGCATCATCAAACCCGAGGCCGTCGGGACTGTTGAACATGTTGTGGGCGTTGATGTTGTGCGAGCCGCCGTTGGCAGTCTCCTTGTGCACCTCAGGATTGCCGGCAATGACAAACAGGTCCCACTCAAAGGCCATGGCAGCGGCATCATTGCCGTGCTCGCTCCAGCGCAGGATCTGACCATAGATGTTGTTGGCGCGAGGGTTTGGCCCGCCTACGGGCTGGCCTTCGCTGCCGCGCTTGCTGTTGTTGGTCAACGTGCAATACACCTGACCATCCTTGGGACTGACGGCAATCCACTCGGGGCGGTCCATGCGCGTCGCACCTACCTGGGTTCCGGCCAGGCGGGCATGGATGAGCACTTCGGCCTGATTGTTGAAGCCGTTCTCGGTGGTCAGGCCGTTCTTGCCATGGGTCAGCTCGATCCACTGGCCACGTCCCTTGGGATGATCGGGATTGCCGTCACCGTCATCAAATTTCGCCACGTACAGCGTGCCGTGGTCCAACAGCTCGCGGTTGGCCTTGGGATTGGCGGCATCATAGCGATTGCGGCTGATGAACTTGTAGATGAATTCACCACGTTCGTCGTCGCCCATGTACACCACGACATGATTGTCCGCAGTGAGGGCCAGCGCAGCGTTCTCATGTTTGAAACGACCTAGCGCGGTGCGCTTGACGGGTTCTGACTTGGGATCGAACGGATCGATCTCGACTACCCAGCCGTGCCGGTTCAGCTCGTTGGGGTTCTTGGCCATGTCAAAGCGCGGATTGTATTTGTGCCAATCGTTGCCCTTGCTTTCGACGGTCACGCCATAACGTTTCTGGGCAGCGTCGAATTTGATTGTTGCATCAGTACTGCCAAAGCAATCCGTAAAATTCTCTTCGCAGGTCAGGTAAGTGCCCCAGGGCGTCTTGCCGTTCGCACAGTTTTGGAAGGTGCCCAGTACATGCGTGCCGCTTGAATCGGCTTCGGTCTTGAGCAGGTCATGTCCAGCCGCCGGGCCGCTGAATCGAATCGGCGCGTTGCCGTGAATACGACGGTTGAACTCGGAATCACGTGCAAAATGCCATTGTCCGTCAACACGGCGCACCTCGATAACCGAGACCCCCTCAGCGGCCAGGGCCTTGTGCACGTCCTCGGTCGATTGAGGCACCTTGCCCTGGGCCAGCAGGTAGCGATAGTTGGTGTATTCATTATTGATGGCCATGAGCGCCCGGTCGGGGTCGTTCGGGAACGGGAAAAAGCTCATGCCGTCGTTGTTGTCGCCAAACTGGCGCTCCTGGGCTTCTGCTGTGCCGGTGCCGTCATGCTTGAAAGCCGGTACATCTGAAAACAGTGGTTCACCCCAGCTGATAAGTACCGACGCCCTATAACCCGGCGGGACGATCACGGTATCGGCTGTGGAAATCGGAATGCTCTCAAAGCCCAGCAGAGCACTGCCGGTGGCTTGCGACACGCTTTGTGCCAGTACGCTCCGCGGAATGAGCTGGCCGCCAAGAAAGAGGGCAGCACCGCACAGCGCACCAGCCCCAATGAAGCGGCGACGGGTCAGGCCGGCCAGACGTTCCAGATCGGTAGGGGTATCAGGATGCATAACAGACTCCTTGTATGCGATGGCGCGACGCTAGCGCGCTTGTATGACGAAATCATGTCAATGCATGTGCCAATGATCATCAATCAACGGGCATAAAAAAACCGGCAGGGTTAGCTGCCGGTTTTATGCAGGGAGATGTTATTCCCCAATGATCCCGCCGTCCTTGCGGGTAATGGCAATGACGGTGGAACGAGGACGCCCGTTAGGCAGATAATCCGGGAAGCCGCCGGTGGGATGCTGGAAGCCGACGAACATCGTCCGATAGTCCGGCGCAAAGGACAGGCCTGTGACCTCACACCCAGTCGGCCCTACCAAGAAACGGCGGATCTCACCGGTGTTCGGGTCGGCGCACAGCATCTGGTTGTTACCCATGCCGGCATAATCACCTTCGTTGCTATCTTCACCATCGGTCTGAATCCACAAACGACCGGCTTCGTCAAAGCCTAGACCATCGGGGCTGTTGAACATGTTGTCGGCGTTGATGTTTTCCGAGCCATCGTATGGATCTTCCGGATGCACAACCGGGTTGCCCGCCACGATGAACAGGTCCCAGTCAAAGGTCAGTGCGGCCGGGTTTGGCTCTTCCCAACGCAGGATCTGGCCGTAGATGTTATTGGCGCGCGGGTTCGGCCCATTGACCGGCATGTCGGCGCTGCCACGCTTGCTGTTGTTGGTCAGGGTGCAGAAGACCTGTCCGTTGATGGGGCTCACCGCGATCCATTCCGGGCGGTCCATACGGGTAGCGCCAACTTGCGAGCCTGCCAGACGAGCATGGATCAGGATTTCGGCCTGGCTGTTGAAGCCGTTGGCCTTGGTCAACCCGTTCTTGCCATAGGTCAGCTCGATCCACTGGCCGCGGCCTTTGGGATGATTCACATCACCGTCGCCATCGTCGAACTTAGCTACGTACAGCGTACCGTGGTCGAGGATGTCACGGTTCGCCAGGGGCGTGTTCGGGTTGTAACGACGGTCGCTGACAAACTTGTAGATGAACTCGCCACGCTCGTCATCGCCCATGTACACCACGACACGGCCATCCTGGGTCGTGGTTACGGCAGCGTTTTCATGCTTGAAGCGGCCCAGCGCGGTGCGCTTGACCGGTGTGGAGTCCGGGTTGAACGGGTCGATCTCCACGATCCAGCCAAAGTGGTTGGCTTCATTCGGATGCTTGGCGAGATCGAAGCGCTCGTTATAGGGGTACCAGTTGTTATCACTATTGGCCGACAAGCCGTAACGCTTCTGCGCGGCGTTGAGCTTGATGTTCTTGTCGGTGCTGCCAAAGCAGCCATTGAAGTTTTCTTCACACGTCAGGTAAGTGCCCCATGGCGTCTGCCCGCTGGAGCAGTTCTGGAAGGTGCCACGGGCACGTTTGCCGCTCAGCTCGATGGAGGTGCGCAGCAGGTCATGGCCGGCAGCCGGACCCTTGATGTCCATCATCACGTTGCCATGCACGCGACGGTTGTAACGGGAGTCGCGCTTGAAGACCCAACGGCCCGCGCGACGGCGAACTTCGATCACCGAGACGCCTTCTGCAGCCAGCGCCTTGCGTACATCGTCCGGGGAGGACGGTTGACGGCCATCGGAGAACAGATACTCGTAGTTGGTGTATTCGTTGTTAATGGCGATCAGGGCGCGATCAGGGTCAATCCGGCCGAACTTGTTGTAGAACGGGAAGAAGCACATGCCATCGTTGTTATCCCCGAACTGCAGCTCCTGGTCTTCGGAGGTGTTCGTACCGTCATGCTTGAAGTCCGGTACGTTGGAAAACAGCGGCTCGCCCCAGCTGATCAGCGTACGGAACTCATAGCCGGGCGGCAGAATGACCTGGTCAGCCGTTGAAGCTGGCACGTTCTTGAAGCCCAACAGCGGACGTGAAGGACGTCCAGCGCTGCCCCAGCGAGCCGCTTCGGATACCGGACCCGCCAGTGCGTTGTTAGACAGCAGGTTGCCGCCCAGGAAGAAGGCCGCGCCACATAGCGCACCGGCACCAATAAAGCTGCGGCGCTTCAGATTGACGATGCGTTCCAAGTCAGTAGGGGTATCGTCATCAAGCAGATCACTATTCAGGTGTTGTTCGTTTTGCAGGCTCATCAAGGCGCTCCTCACAGGATGTGGCAGGCGCAAAACCCCAGGCGAGAGCGAGTACAACGAACCCCGCAGACCTTGTTTTGAAATAATCAGGCTGCCGGCTCACGTCGCGTCGTCGAAACAGGTTTCGTGGCTGGTTTGGACGGTCGTGGCGAAGGTAGTGAGGCATTGTGACGGCGGTGTTGCAGGTTACATTTGGTAACAAATGCTGCTCTGTCGGTTCGGGAACGTTTCGTGTCAGAAGCGATTCGGCCGCCAGCCGCGATTAGCGGCGGCTGGTGACGCGCAGGGCCGAATAAGACCGTGTATCGCCATTGCCGTAGACGAACAGCAGGATCAGGAACGACAGCACCAGAAGAAAGCCGGCCAGCCGGTGGGCCTCGGCATAGTGAAGGGCTTCCACGTGCTGGAAGATGGCAATGGAAACCACTTGGGTCTGCCCCGGAATACTACCGCCCAGCATGAGCACCACGCCAAACTCGCCCAGGGTATGGGCGAATGCAAGGCTTGCAGCCACCAGCAGGCCGCGCTTGAGCAAGGGCAGGGTAACGCGAAAAAAGCGCTCGATACGGCCGCATCCCAACGTTGCTGCGGCCTCGAACAGGCGTGGATTCAGCTCGCGGAAGGCAACCGTAAGAGGCTGCACCACGAAGGGGATCGAGTAGATCATGGACCCCATGACCAGGCCCGCAAAGCTGAAGGGCAGCGGGTGACCGAACACTGTTTCCCAGGCGCTGCCCAGCATCGAGTCTGGCGCAAACACCACCAGCAGGTAAAAGCCCAGCACGGTGGGTGGGAGCACCAGGGGGAGTGCGATCACGGCATCCAGGATCTGGCGCAGGCGGGTCTGCTTACGCACTCGCCAGGCTGCCAGCGGCAGACCGATCAGCAGAAGCAGGGCCGTGGATAGCACGGCCAGCTTGAGCGTCAGCGCCAGGGCCTGCCAGTCTCCTTCACTGAGCAGCACAGCCCGTCTCGCCTGGAAGAGAATAACCTGCCTGGTGCAACGTCTCTTTCTGGTTATCGAAGAACGCCACGAAGCGCTTGGCGGTGTCGAGTTGCTCGCCTTCCGCCAGGATAACGCGCTTTTGCGTCAGAGGATCGTACAGCGTGGCATCGACAATCGTGTATTGCGCGGGCGGCACATTCCCCGCTTTGACCTGACTGAGAGCTACAAAGCCAGCGGGTGAATTGCCGGTTTTGACGAAGTTGTAGGTTTGTCCAATGTCCTGTCCATACGCCAGGCGCGGCTTGACGGTTTCCAATACACCGCTGCGGTCCAGCGCCTGCAGGGCTGCGGCGCCATAAGGTGCCGTATCGGGATTCGCCAGCACTACACGCTTGAACGGCAGATTGTGAATATCGGGCTTGCCGCTGGTTTGCCAGAGCGCCAGCTGGCCGCACGCATAAGTCCGGCTTTCGGTGCCCTTACCGGCAGCTGCCAGTTTGTCCGGGCGGATCGCGTCTGCCGAGTAGAACAGATCGAACGGTGCGCCACGTTGAATCTGCTCGAAAAATGCACCACTGGAGCCGCCAGCCAGTTCCACCTTGGCGCCGGTCTGCTTTTCGTAATCGTTGGCGATGGTCTGCATAACAGGCAGCAGATTGGCCGCCACAGCGATGCGCAGGTGGTCAGCTGCTTGGACGGTGGCGCTGGTAAAGAGCGTGGCAAGCGCCGCAGCAGTCAAAAGCCGTTTGTTCATCAAGGATTCCTTCTTCACAGGGGCGCCCCCAGCAAGACCTGGTCGGGTTCAAAGCAGGCGAATACGGTCTGACCGGGAGCAGGAGACAGCTCGGCTTCTGCTGGCAGCAGCACGCAGAGCGTTTGCCCATTGGGCAGGCTCAGGCGAATGTCGGCAGGTCCGGAGGGGGCGGGGGTAACGGTGTCGACTCGGCCTTCAAGTGCATTGGCCGCATCCACAGGAGCGTGTTCATGGAGGCTTAGCCACGATGCTTTGATCAGCACGATAACGCTGCGACCCGGTGCAAGGCCCAATCGCTCGGTGCTTTCACGGGTGATTTGTGCCAGCACCTGAAGGCCACCGGGCAGCCGGATCGTGATCAGATCGCTATGCCCTTTGGGTTCTACAGCAACAACCTCCCCATGCAGCTGATTCCGCGCGCTGGTTTGCAGCATCAACCGCTCCAGTCGCTCCAGGTCCTCGACGTGTTCAGCGCTTTCGATCACCTTTTCGCGAAGCGCTTCAAGGCGGTGATACAAGGCCAGCAACCGTGCGCCTTCCTGGGTCAGGCGTGCGCCGCCTCCGCCTTTGCCACCGACACTACGCTCGACGAGGGGTTGGCCGGCAAGGTTGTTGAGTTCATCGATGGCATCCCAGGCGGCCTTGTAGCTCAGCCCTGCAGCCTTGGCAGCCTTTGTAATGGAGCCCTGGGCGGCGACCTGCTCCAGCAGCGCAAACCGCTGGGGACGGCGGGTCATGTGATGAGTCAGGTGACTGAGCATAGGTCGGAGTATAAAAAAGTATATAACGATAGATCAGTGTACGAGCCGGCCCGTTCCCATGGCAAGGTGAAAAGAGCGTTTAGTCGCCAGGCCTAGGCGTGCGAGCCAAGCAGTACACATCGACACGCAGGGCGCCTGCACGCTTGAGCAGGCTGGCAAGGGCCTCGGCAGTTGCACCGGTGGTCAGGACGTCATCGATGAGCGCTATCGAGCGACCGCGTACGACCTTGGCAGTGGTGAGGGCAAAGGCGTTGCGCAGGTTCTTGTGACGCTGGGCGGCATCCAGGCCTTGTTGCGCCGGGGTTTCCAGCACTCGTTGAATGACATCGTCTGCTACAGTCAGCGTGAGCGACTTTCCTAGCCAGCGCGCCAGCATGGCAGCCTGATTGTAGCCACGCTCGCGTTGGCGCTTCTGCGCCATCGGGACAGGAAGCAGAAGGTCAGGCCGAGGCAATCCCTCGTCAAAGGCATGCATCAAATGGCGAGCCTGCAGATCCGCCATCAGTCGCCCCAGCGGCCACTGCTTTTGATGCTTGAATCGATTGATGGCGCTACCAATGGGGAATCCGTAACGCCAGAGCGCTACGACATGATCAAAAGACGGAGGCCTTTTCAGGCACGCCCCGCAGATTAGCCCCTCGTCAGGCAGCGGAATCGCACAATGAAGGCAATGCCCCATGAGCCAGGGCAGGTCAGTCTCGCAGCCAAGGCATAGCGGCAGGCTGGACTCTACACCTGCTCCGCAGAACCCGCAGCTCGTGTGAGGTTTGAGCCAGACAGGACGGTAAGCAAGCAGGGTATTCAAGCGAATCATAGGCATCCTTGCCAGTGTCGATCAATCGGGATCAGGCACGCCGCTCCCTGGCGTGCAAGAGGCTCAGCGAATCAGCCAGCTCATAACCATCAGGCCCAATACCAGCCAGATGATGCCGCCAATGATGGAGCGGCGCATAAAAGCACGAACCGCGGCATAGAGCAGAATCAGTCCGACGATCAGTACCACGAAGCTGATGTAGGAGTCATCCATGCCGATGGCGCGAGCCATGCCTTGCAGGAAGTCATGGACGGCATCGCCAATGCCATTGAGTACGGTGCTGAACAGATCGATGATGAAACGGATGACCTGACCAAGGGCTTGGCCAAGCCAGTCGAAGAACCCTTCTGTACGCATGTTTCTTTCCTTGTCCTCATGTTGTCGCTTGGAACCTGTAAATGCCGTTGGGTTCGTTACCAGCGATGGGTTCAATCAAGCGAGCGATCCTGCTCACAGTTTCATACTCTGCCGTAGTCTCTCTCTTATTGAAGGAGTCAGTCATCAAAAAACCTTAAATAAATAGGGCTATTGATTATTTTTTGATCAGATGTAAACCTTCGTATCGAATAAAGTTGACGGCAATTATTCGTGTGCTGCCTGAGCAGCCGTCTCTTTATACCGAAGGATTGAGCCATGAGCGCTACCGCTACGCGTCACGACTGGACCCTTGCCGATGTCCGCGCCCTGTTTGAACTGCCGTTCAATGACCTGCTGTTCCAGGCACAGACGGTTCACCGTCAGCATTTCGACCCCAACCGCGTTCAGGTCTCGACGCTGCTTTCCATCAAGACCGGTGCCTGCCCTGAGGACTGTAAATATTGCCCGCAGTCCGGCCACTACAACACGGGTCTTGAAAAAGAAAAGCTGATGGAAGTGGAGAAGGTGCTCAAGGCGGCTGCCGAGGCCAAAGCCATCGGGTCGACCCGCTTCTGCATGGGCGCGGCGTGGAAGCATCCGTCCGCCAAGGACATGCCCTACGTACTGCAGATGGTCAAAGGCGTAAAGGCCCTGGGCCTGGAAACCTGCATGACATTGGGCAAGCTCGACCGCGAGCAGACACAGGCGTTGGCCGAAGCCGGTCTGGACTACTACAACCACAACTTGGACACCTCGCCGGAGTACTACGGCAACATCATCACGACGCGTACCTATGCAGACCGTCTGGAGACGTTGTCCTACGTGCGTGACGCGGGCATGAAGATCTGCTCTGGCGGTATCCTGGGCATGGGTGAGTCCGTGGATGATCGTGCCGGTCTGTTGATTCAACTGGCCAACCTGCCGGAGCATCCGGAGTCCGTCCCGATCAATATGCTGGTCAAGGTGAAGGGCACGCCGCTGGAGCAGGAGAAGGACGTCGATCCGTTCGACTTCATCCGTACCCTTGCTGTTGCCCGGATCATGATGCCCAAGTCCCATGTGCGCCTGTCTGCTGGTCGTGAGCAGATGAACGAGCAGATGCAATCCCTGGCCTTCTTTGCCGGTGCGAACTCCATCTTCTACGGCGAGAAGCTGCTGACGACCACTAACCCCCAGGCCGAGAAGGATATGCTTCTGTTCAAGCGTCTGGGCATCAAGCCGGAAGAGCGCGAAGAGCACGATGATGAAGTGCATCAGGCCGCGATTGAGCAGGCTTTGATTGAGCAGAAGAACTCTGCACTGTTCTACGACGCTGCTTCTGCCTGATCATGCCGTTCGACCTGGCCAGACGCCTCGCCGAGCGCCGCGAGCAAGCCCTGTACCGTCAGCGACCATTGCTGGAAGGCCCGCAAGGACCTGAAGTAGTGGTCGACGGCCAGCCGCTCCTGGCGTTCTGCAACAACGACTACCTTGGCCTCGCCAATCATCCGGACGTCATCGCGGCACTGCAAGAGGGTGCCGAGCGTTGGGGCGTAGGCGGGGGCGCTTCGCATCTGGTGATCGGCCATAGCGGTCCCCATCATGCCTTGGAAGAGGCGCTGGCTGAGTTTACCGGGCGCCCTCGGGCACTGCTGTTCTCCACGGGCTACATGGCCAACCTTGCGGCCGTGACAGCCCTGGTTGGCCGAGGCGATACGGTCCTTGAGGACCGGCTCAACCATGCCTCTCTGCTGGATGCAGGACTGCTGTCCGGCGCGCGCTTCTCCCGCTATCTGCATAACGATGCGGCAAGCTTGGCCAGCCGGCTCGACAAGGCTGAAGGTAATACGCTGGTCGTAACGGACGGTGTATTCAGCATGGACGGTAATGTGGCCGACCTGCCGGCCCTGGTTGAAGTGACACGTAACCGGGGCGCCTGGCTGATGGTCGATGACGCCCACGGCTTTGGCCCGTTGGGCAGGCAGGGAGGCGGCGTAGCTGAGTATTTCGGACTGGGCATGGATGAGGTTCCGGTACTGGTCGGTACGCTGGGCAAGGCTTTTGGTACTGCAGGCGCCTTTGTAGCAGGCAGCGATGAGCTGATCGAAACCTTGATCCAGTTCGCACGTCCTTACATTTATACCACCAGCCAGCCGCCAGCAGTGGCCTGCGCCACCTTGAAGGCACTAGAGCTGCTCCAGGCAGAGTCCTGGCGGCGCGAGCATTTGAATGCACTGATCCAGCGATTCCGCTCTGGTGCGCAGGTTATCGGCCTTTCGCTGATGGACAGCTTTACCCCGATCCAACCGATCCTGGTCGGCAGTAGCGAGCAGGCATTGGCTTTTTCGGCTGCCCTGAAACGCCATGGAATTCTCGTCACGGCGATCCGTCCCCCTACGGTTCCGAACAATAGTGCCCGGTTGCGGGTTACTCTGTCGGCCGCACACAGCGAGCAGCACGTCGATCGTCTGCTCGCCGCACTTGCCGAAGCTTGGTCGGAATTGAAAGGAACGGAACATGCGTGACACTTTAGTGCTGCTGCCCGGGTGGGGTCTGGGCACGGCCCCCTTGGAGCCGCTGCGTGATGAGCTCCTCGAAATAGCACCATATCTGGATGTACTGATCGAACCCTTGCCGGACATCGCCGATGCCAGTGGCTGGTTCGATGATATTGACGCCCGGCTGCCGGATAACGTCTGGCTGGGTGGCTGGTCATTGGGTGGCATGATCGCCAGTGAGCTTACCCGGCGGCGGGGCGACCGTACCCTGGGGTTGATCACTATGGCCAGCAATCCCTGCTTTGTTGCCCGTCATGGTTGGCAAAGCGCAATGTCACGCAGTGTCTTCACCGATTTTTACGAGGCCTGCACGCTCGATGCGGAGCTGACGCTCAAACGCTTTACCCATCTGGTCAGCCAGGGGGCTCGGGACCGCAAGACGCTTGCACGCCTGCTGCAGGTGGCCTTGCCGGAGACGTCCGGTGAAGTCGCAGTGGCCGGGCTTGAGCTGCTGGCGCAACTGGACACACGCGAGGCGCTTCAGGCGTATAGCGGTCCGCAACTTCACCTGTTTGCCTCAAACGATGCACTGGTACCGGTATCGGCTGCGCAAGCCTTGACGGATGAGATACCCGACATCGAAGTTCATGTCTTCGAGCCGGCCAGCCATGGCCTGCCGCTGGAGCGTCCGGACGAGATTGCCGCAGCGATTGAACGTTTCATTTATGAGGGCCGTGATGGCTGATGCTTTACCTGTAACCACGCAGGAGGGCGCCTCCTTGCCGGATAAAAGGCAAGTGGCGGCTTCGTTCTCCCGGGCGGCGGCCAGCTATGACGGCGTTGCCAACCTGCAACGTGATGTAGGCGAAGCGCTTTTGGCGCGTATGCCCGAGCAGGCTGTAGAGCGCTGGGTCGACCTGGGCTGCGGTACAGGCTACTTCACCCGGGCGCTAGCGGCCCGTTATCCCGACGCGCAAAGTATCGCCGTTGACCTGGCGGAAGGCATGCTGCGCCATGCACGTCCACTCGGCGGGGCCGAGCACTTTGTGGCGGGTGATGCCGAACGGCTGCCGCTCAAGGACCAGGCGTGCGATCTGCTGTTTACCAGCCTTGCCATTCAATGGTGTGGCGACCTTTCGGCGGTATTATCCGAGGCCCAGCGTATCCTGCGGCCCGGTGGGCTGTTTGCATTCACCAGCCTGTGTACCGGTACACTGCAGGAGTTGCGGGACAGCTGGCAGGCAGTGGATGGTTTCGTTCACGTTAACCGTTTCCGCCAGTTTGAAGACTATCAGCGGGTCTGTGCGGCCAGTGGACTCAAGCAGAAGGTGCTGGACGTCGAAACACGCGTTCTGCATTTTCCGGATGTCCGCAGCCTGACCCATGAACTCAAGGCGCTCGGCGCCCATAACGTGAACCCTGGCCGCGCTACTGGCTTGACCGGACGCGCCCGCCTGAATGCCCTGGCGCAAGCGTATGAGCGCTTCCGCCAGCCCCAAGGTCTCCCGGCCTGCTATCGCGTGGTTTACGGCATTTTCCAGAAAGAATCCTGATCTTATGTCTGCTTACTTCATTACCGGCACCGATACCGAAATCGGCAAGACCACCATTGCTTCCGGTCTGCTGCATGCAGCCCGCCTTGCGGGGCTTTCCACGGCAGCGGTCAAACCTGTGGCTTCTGGTTGCGAGATGACGCCCGAGGGGCTGCGTAACAGCGACGCGTTGTCGCTCTGGGGCGAGTGTTCGTTGCCGTTGAGTTACGCCGAGGTCAATCCGCTGGCCTTTGCGCCTGCTATTGCTCCACATCTGGCGGCCCGTGAGGTAGGAACATCCTTGACAGTCGATGCCCTGGTCGCGCCCATTCAGGCCATGCGGGCCAAACAGGCCGACTTCATGCTGGTCGAAGGTGCAGGTGGCTGGCGCGTGCCGCTGGAAGGGCAGGCGAACCTGTCAGATGTAGCCAGGGCCGTTGGTTTTCCCGTCATCCTAGTAGTGGGCGTACGGTTGGGTTGTATCAACCATGCGGTGCTGACTGCTGAAGCCATTGCGCAGGATGGGCTCAACCTGGCCGGCTGGGTTGCCAATATTGTCGATCCGCAGACATCACGCCTGGAGGATAACCTCGCCACGCTTCATGAGCGCCTGCCTGCACCTTGCCTGGGCACTGTTCCTTATCTGGCTGAAGCCACGCCGGCGGCCGTTGCGGATTATCTGGATTTAAGCCAATTGGCGCGTTAATGCGCCTTTGGTATCTGACTGCTCGTGATAAGGCACTTTAATATCAGAATAGACGTTATTTATTACAAAGTTTTTCAGCGATTACTTTAATTTTGCGCAGCTTTTTCCGGCTTCGCATATAGTCCATTTGCCTCGATTGATCTCTTTCCCGCCTCACTAAAAGAGATGTTCTCGTCGCGGTTATGAGTGCTTTCTGTTTGTTCGCTATGCCTGTCAATCACTTCTTAATGATTGATTGCGGCATGGCGCGTGACTGTATGCCTTTAATATTTATTGCTATACGACTTACCGATAGTTGCTCATGGTGTTCAGACGTTGGTGGTAGTTCCAGTTTTATAACAATATCAAGAATGGAAAAAGGATTTTGTATGCCTGTCTTCAAGCGTATTGATGCTCAAGACGTTTCTCGGCTGGCGCTCGACATCGAGAGGCAAGGCTATGCCGTTATTGAACACTTTCTTTCAACGGAACAACTTGAAAGTGCACGTGACTATGTTCTGCGGGAAACTCACAAACATAACTCCGAATATTTTGCGCTACATGGCATAAAGTCTGTAACCGGCAGTCTTTTCGAGGCGCTGAGCACCTCGGTGAGGTTCAGGAAAATGCTGGCGGATGTTCAGGAAGCCGGTCTGGGCAGGCGGGTACCGGAAGAGGAAGAGATCTTTCCGGCCGTGCGTTGCCTGCAAGGTAAAACCGGTCTTAAAGAGTCCAACTATTTTCATTATGACGCCACGGCATTAACGGCACTCGTGCCTGTTTTCATCCCAAATGATACTGACCAGTGTGGCGATTTTATTATGTTTCCCAATACCCGCCGTATCAGGAGCAGTGTGGCCATCAATATTATCGAGAAAGCACTTATTCAAAATCCATTAAGTCAGAAGTTCATAGCGTTATTGATCAAGTACAACCTGCTCAAGCCCATCAAAATAAAACTTGTTCCTGGCAATCTTTATATCTTCTGGGGATATAGAAGCATACATGCCAATGAGCCTTGTGATCCTAATACACTACGCGCAACGGTCTTGCTGCATTATGGGGACCCACACAGTCACCAGTGGATGTCCAGGCTTTTCCTCGGCGCCAACCAGAGGCGGGCGCGCAAGATTAACAAGAAGGCATTGCCTGGCTGATACCGTTCCCTGGTTATTCGAACTGACGCTAAGCGAAGCGGCAAGCATGACGTTTTAATCATAGGGTTCGATGCCGGAATCTGCTTCAATGGCCAAACGCCTCAAGCAGTTAAAGGGAGCGGCTTATGAATATTTCCGGAAACAGTTTCACTTACGGGGTGGCGGCCTATCAGGCTGGCCAGTTCCGTGTCGATCAGGCCGGTGCAGCCATTGCGGCCAGCAGCCTGCCGAATGATGCGCAGACACGTGTCGATCAGGTTCGCAGCGTCGATGGAGCTTCTCAGAATCAGGCAGATAAGGCCGCACAGCTGGTCGAGTTGCAAGCGGGTAAGCGCGAGGCCCTGGCGGGCTCTCGAGTTATCCAGGCAGCCAGTGCAACATTGGGAAGCCTTATCGATACCTACGCCTGACCTCTGTTCCCTCCAGGGGGAGAAGGTGTAATACAAGCGCCGCGGGTGGATAACCACTCGCGGCGTTTTTGCATCCAGGTGTCGCCTGTGGTCAGACACGCTTGACAGGCTCTAGAGGAAAACATAAGTTTCAAACAACTGTTTAACGCCGGTCAGGAGATCCCTGCGGCGCCTTCCCATAAAAATGCATTCCAGAGGTAACAGTCATGCCTGACTACAAGGCTCCCTTGCGTGATATCCGCTTTGTCCGTGACGAACTGCTGGGTTATGACGCGCATTACCAGAGCTTGCCCGGCTGCCAGGATGCTACCCCGGATATGGTTGCCGCCATTCTTGAGGAAGGCGCCAAGTTCTGCGAGCAGGTCCTGTCGCCGCTGAACCGTGTCGGTGACAAGGAAGGCTGCGTATGGAGCGAGTCGGGCGTGAAGACGCCGACAGGCTTCAAGCAGGCTTATCAGCAATTCGTAGAAGGTGGCTGGCCAAGTCTGCCGCATGATCCTGCTCATGGCGGCCAGGGTCTGCCTGAGTCGCTGGGTATTGCCTTGTCGGAAATGATCGGCCAGGCCAACTGGTCCTGGGGCATGTATCCAGGCCTTTCCCATGGCGCGATGAACACTATTGAAAGTCATGGTACCGACGAGCAGAAGCACACCTACCTGACTAAACTGGTTTCCGGCGAATGGACAGGCACCATGTGCCTGACCGAGCCCCATTGCGGCTCCGATCTGGGCATGCTGCGTACCCGTGCCGAGCCGCAGGCTGACGGTAGCTACGCGATTAGCGGAACCAAGATCTTTATTTCGGCCGGTGAACATGACCTGACTGACAACATCGTGCATATCGTGTTGGCCCGCCTACCTGACGCACCGGCGGGTACCAAGGGTATCTCACTGTTCATCGTACCCAAGTTCCTGCCCAATGCCGAAGGGGGCATAGGCGAGCGCAACGGTGTGACCTGCGGCTCCATCGAGCACAAGATGGGCATCCATGGTAATGCCACTTGCGTGATGAACTTCGATAGCGCCAAAGGCTTTCTGATCGGCCCGCCCAACAAGGGCCTGAACTGCATGTTCACCTTCATGAACACGGCGCGCGTAGGGACGGCTCTGCAAGGTCTGGCCCATGCGGAGATCGCATTCCAGGGTGGTATCCGTTATGCCCGTGAACGCTTGCAAATGCGTTCCCTGACCGGGCCAAAGGCGCCTGAAAAGGCCGCTGATCCGATCATTGTTCACCCAGACGTCCGCCGCATGCTGCTGACGATGAAGGCCTTCGCTGAAGGCAACCGTGCCATGATCTACTTTGCTGCCAAGCTGGTAGATGTGACCCGTTACAGCCAGGATGAGGAAGAGCGAAAGAAAGCCGATGCGCTGTTGGCCTTCATCACGCCGATTGCCAAGGCCTTCATGACTGAGGTGGGCTTCGAAGCCGCTAGTCATGGTATGCAGATCTATGGCGGTCACGGCTACATTTCCGAATGGGGCATGGAGCAGAACCTGCGTGATAGCCGTATTGCCATGATGTACGAAGGTACTACCGGTATTCAGGCCATTGACCTGTTAGGCCGTAAGGTACTGATGACTCAGGGTGAGTCGCTCAAGGGCTTTACCAAGATCGTTCACAAGTTCTGCCAGGCGCAGGAAGGCAATGCTGAACTCAAGGAGTTCATCGAGCCACTGGCCAAGCTGAACAAGGAATGGGGCGAAATCACACTGAAGGTCGGCATGGCTGCCATGAAGGACCGTGAGGAAGTAGGCGCTGCCGCAGTGGATTACCTTATGTACTCCGGCTATATCTGCCTGGCGTACTTCTGGGCCGATATGGCGCGTGTAGCCAGCGAGAAGCTTGCTGCCGGAACCGATGAGGCTGCGTTCTACAAGGCCAAACTGCAGACCGCGCGTTTCTATTATCAGCGTCTGCTGCCACGTACCCGCATGCATGCCGAAGCGATGCTGGCAGGGGCTGGCAGCCTGATGGATGTGGCGGAAGAGGACTTCGCTCTGGGCTATTGATTCGCCAGGGCTGAAAACCAAAAGGGCTGCACCTCTCGGTGCAGCCCTTTTTTATTGGTCGATTGTTAAGGCAGGCCGGTATCAGTCAGCAAAGCCCAGCCAATTATGGTGGTCATGACCTGTACCGTCGTCGAGCACGACCGTACAGGTGGTACCGGCAGACAGCTCCATGCCTTCCGGCACTTCATCGATGGCAATGCGCACCGGAATTCGTTGCGCCAGGCGGACCCAGTTGAATACCGGGTTCACATCGGCGATCAGCTCGCGGCTCTGCGGGTTGTCCCGATCGTAGATACCCCGGGCAATGCTCTCCACATGGCCCTTAAGCACCATGCCGCTCATCATTCGCATTTCGGCGGGTGCGCCGATCTTCACGTGGGGCAGTTTGGTTTCTTCAAAGTAGCCATAAACCCAGTAGGAGTTCTTGTCGATGATCGCAAGCTTGGGTGCACCGGCCGAAGCATAATCGCCACGGTAGACCAGGAGGTTGGTGACATAACCATCCACCGGCGCCACCACGCGGGTGCGGGACAGGTTCAGGCGGGCCGCTTCAAGCTGAGCCTGGGCCTGCTTGTAGTCTGCCTCAGCTGAGGAAGCGATGCTGCTGGCGTCTTCACGGCTCTCCTTGGAAACGACCAAGCTGTCGATATCGGCACGGCGCTTGGCGTTTTGCAGGCGCATGTCCAGCGTTGCCTTGCGCGAAGCGACCAGGGCTTCGGCCTGATGCACGGCAATCTCGTAATGCGACGGATCGATCTGCAGAAGCAGGTCGCCTTTTTTGACCAGCTGGTTGTCATGCACCGGCACGTTGACCACAAGGCCCGACACATCCGGTGCGATGTTGATGACATCGGCGCGCACGCGTCCGTCCCGCGTCCACGGATCGTTCATGTAATGCACCCAGAGCAGCCGGCCTATCACCAGTGCGGCTACCACGACGATCAGGGTCGCCAATACGCTAAAAAGGTTCTTCAAGGTCATGGAACAAGGCTCTCAACGATAGACGGTCAGCGCCATGACGCCATAGATGCAGGCGAACAGGCTCAGGCGGAACAGGGAGGGGTGCCAGGTAAAGCGATACAGCCCAATGCTGGCGAACAGGCGATCAACGACCCACATCACCAGCAGGCCAACAATGAACAGCACGGTAACGGTGGGCAGGTACACACCGTGGAAAGCAATCTCACGAGGCATGGGCGATTCCTGTGACGGGCTCGCTCGGCGCAGCGTATTGCGCCAGGGGCGCGTGCGGGTCGAGCAGGGAGGTTCGAATGAAATGCAGGAAGCTCTGGATGCGACGCAGCGGCGACTCATCGAAATGCTGGCTATCGGGCTCACGCTGCGCTTCAACGCAGGCAATGGCTTGGTCCACCGCGGTGAGCGCACGTTGCAGATTGGTCTGGCTTGGCTTCAGGAACAGGCGGGCCAGGGCACGTCCCATGGCGCGGATCGACTGACGCCAAGGGGACGCTTCGGCAAATCGAGGCTCGGCCGGTAGGCGCTCCTGCTCCTGACGCAGCTCAATGATGGCCTGACCGACTTCCTGGACCGTAAAGGTCCAGCCCAACAGCGCCTTCTGCACCTGCGGACGGCCATTGGCCAAACCGTAGGCCTGATTGAGCAGGTCGCGCGTGGCGCTTTCGAACCGGCTCGAAAGCCCTGGCAGCGGGTCACTCGTTACACGAACGACCTGACGGCGCAGGTCACGCTCCAGGCGTCGCCAGAGCCAAGCGCTGTTGGGTGGGAGCAGGATCGAGGAAATCGCGGCTGTGGTCGCCATGGACAGCAGTACGGCGATACCGTTGTTGATGAAGTTTGACGGGTCATACACCGGTGGGTTGTCGGGAATCGAGGTAAAGCAGAAAAACACCATGCTACCCAGCCCGTAACCCATGTAACCCGGACGCAGGGCCACAAAGCTGCCCAGCATGAAGACGGGTGCCAGGGCGAACATGAGCATCCAGTATCCATCCAGTTGGGTGAAGACGAAGAAGTTCATGAAAAAGCCCACGGTAACGCCGAAAAATGCACCGATGGCCATCTGTTGGGCGGTCTTGTGGGGCATCGGACTGGACGAGGCGAGGGCGGCCACGGCAGCCGCGTTGGAGGCGAACATGCCGCCATAGGGCCAGGCTGTCATGATCCAGAACAGGCTGAGCAGCAGCACCATGAGGGCAGTTCGTACGCCTGCCACGGTTGATGCCATGGCATTGGCCTTGGCCACGAAGCGTGCCTTCCATTGCTCGCGTACATGGTGCGGAGCGGCCAGGGACGCGTGGGTCTGGACGTAATTGTGCAGATCGTCCACCAAACGGAAGAGCAGCTCGGCAGCCGTCTCGAAGTCCAGCCGATCTTCTTCGGAGGGCGCGTTGGCAAGTAGCGAAGCACGGGCTTCCCGAATGCGTACGCGGGTATGGTCGCTCAAGGCCGAGAGACGTTCAGCGACTGCTGCCGCGTCCGGTGGTGTCAGCGGCTGACCACGCACGCTGTCCAGGAGCTCCAGAAATGCAGCCTGCGCCATGTCGAATGCCGACAGTACAACGTCAGCCTGACGCTGGCGCAACCGTAGAAGCAGTCGACTCAAGGCATGCAGACGGGTCGTCATGGTCATGAACTCACTGTTCAGCCGCGAGAGACGACCGCTGCGCATGCGCATGTGCGGATCTTCAAAGGCTGTGGCGCTGCGCATGTTTTCAAGCCCGACGGCCTCGGCGGCATAGCGCACTCCACCGCTTTCCACGACATGCCGCTCCAGCTTGCCACGCAGCACATCGGCTACGTAGCCTGCAAAGGTGCCAAAGCGGTTGTACAAGGCGTTGCGCATGGCTGCGCCTGTGGTCTGCGGAAAAAGGGCTGCCGAGACGATACCGCTGCAGATAATGGCCAACGAAATCGCCAGCACCCGCATAACCGCTGACATAAAAGCACCTTCAGGGCTCATGACCGCAGGAATGCCGATCAGCGCTGCGGTATAGCCTGCCAGCACACAGCCGTAGCTGCGCATATCGCGATAGCGCATGGCGCCGGCCGTGCACAGGCCAATCCAGACTGACATGCAGATCAGGAAGGGCACCCGCTCCTGGGCAAACAGGGCAACCAGCGCCAGCATGGCGATCAGGCCTGCTACCGTACCCAGCAACCGATAGACGCTTTTGGCAAACACCTGGCCGCTCTGCGGCTGCATTACGATGAAGACGGTGATGACCGCTGAAGATGGGTGCGGCAACTGGAGGCGCATGGCAAGCCAGAGGGTCAGGCCGGCTGCGATCAGTACCTTGAACAGGTAGATCCACATGACACCGTCGCTTCTCGCCCAGGCGTTAAGCGCCTGGCGAAACGCGCTGGTGGTGGGGGTGGAAGTCGTTTCTGCTTTCATGAGGGCCTTAGGGCTTTTTGGCAATATCGACACGTGCCGGTTTCAGGTCCTTTTCGTCCGGGCCGTCTTCAGGCGCGATGGCACCGCCACCCAGAGCGGTAATCAAGCCGGCCTGGGCGCTCAGACGCATGGCCTGGACCTGTTGCTCCACCCGCTGCTGGGCAAACAGACGGGTCTGGGCGTCCAGTACATGCAGGTAATCGGTCAGGCCGCGCTCGAAGGCCTTGCGGGCAATGTCGTAGGTGCGCTGTGCCGCTTCCACGGACTCACGGGCCATGTCGGCCTGCTTGTTGGCCGAGTCGAGACGAATCAGGTTATCGGAGATGTCCTTCAGCGCTTCGATAATGGTCTGGTTGTAATGTGCAACCGCAGCGTCGTAGCCTGCCGATGCGATACCAAGCTGCGAGCGGCGCTCACCGCCATCGAAGATGGGCAGCGAGATAGCCGGTCCAAAGGAGTAACCCGTCTTTTTGGCCGTGAACAATTCCTTGAAGGTGCCCATGGTCATCGACTGACCAATGCTCGCCATCAGATCAATGTTGGGGTAGAAGTCGGCGCGGGCTACATCGACACCCTTGGCGTTCATGGCAACCTGCCAACGGCTGGCAACCACGTCGGGACGATGACCCACCAGCTCCAGTGGCAAGCGGGAGGGCAGGGTTGGCATGGCGCCCAGTTGCAGCTGCGGACGTGTCAGCGAGGCGGCGTCGCCAGGGCCTTTGCCGGCCAATGCGGCCAACTGATTACGCGAAAGGGCAATAGCCTCGTCCAGAGCTTCGATCTGTCGATGCGTTTCCGGCAACAATGCTTCGGCCTGGCTGACCTCGAACTGGGTGCCGATGCCGCCTTCCAGCTGACGGTTCGCCAGTTTGGCGATCTGCTCCTGCTGATCCAGGGTCGCTTGGGCTACATCACGTTGCGCATATTGCAATGATAACTGGATGTAGGCTCGCACGATGTTGGTCGTCAGCTCGAGCACCGCAACACGTTCTTCGGCAGCTGCCTGATGGGCACGATCCAGAGCACGCTCGCTGTCATCATGCTCGCGTCCCCAGAAGTCGAGCTTATAGCTGAGCCCCAGGGAGGCGGTGTTGTTCCAGGTGGTACGGTCGGCCAACTCGCCCGGGCCATAGAAGTTATCCGTAGGCCAGGTGTAACGGCGCAGGTCAACGCTGCCGTTTACGTGGGGCGCCTCGGCGGATTCCACCAGTCCGGCCATTGCCTTGGCCGAGCGTACCCGTGCCGCTGCGGCTGCCAGTGACGGATTGCTGGTCAGGGCTTCAGCGATCCACCGGTCCAGCTGGGGGTCACGGTAGGCGCGCCACCACTGGCTGGCCGGCCATTGGGCGTCCAGCTTGGCCGCACGGATGGCATCGTCCGTAGCCAGGGTGTCGGCATTGACACGTTGAGCCTCCGGCGCGATACCGTGGGTGCTGATACAGCCGGAGATTGTTGAAGTCAGAACAAAAAAGCTTATGCCAAGCAGCGAATTCTTACAGGGGAATGACACAGAAGGCGTCCAGATATTCGAGGGGAGAGTCGCTCAAACCTACGTGAATTCTAGGAAACCCCTTGTCTTGAGATAAGCCGGCTGGTTTGTGAATGTTTATCTCACATTTTGTAATAATGGCCCTCTTGGGTTCATGGCAAAATTTATTTGCTAACTAATGAGGGGCATCATGGACACATTGCACAATATGCGCGTTTTCGCCTGTGTTGCCGAAAGCGGCAGCTTTACCAGCGCGGCGCAAGTGCTGAGCACCACCACCGCGCATGTTTCCCGGGCCGTGGCGAGCCTGGAAGCGCATCTGCGTACCCGCCTGCTCCATCGAACCACCCGCCGGATCGCCCTGACCGAGGCGGGGCAGCGCTACCTGCTGCGTTGCGAGCAGATCCTGGCCTATGTTGAAGAGGCCGAAGCCGAAGCCAGCGATGCTCATGCGCGGCCGGCCGGCAAGCTGCGTATCCATTCCATGACCGGAATCGGTCAGCATTACATGATCAAGGCGATTGCGGGCTATCGTCAGCAGTTTCCCGAGGTCAACTTTGACCTCACCATGGCTAACCGGATGCCGGACCTGCTCGATGAAGGCTACGATGTGGCGATTGTGGTCGCGACGGAGCTGCCGGATTCCGGCTTTGTTTCCCAGAATATCGGCCATACCTACAGCATCCTGTGTGCGTCGCCTGCCTATGTCGAAGCGCGTGGCCTGCCTCGCAGCCCATCGGATCTGCCAAGTCATGACTGTATGAGACTGGTGAGTCCGGTCGTGCCGCTGGAAAAGTGGGTTTTCGACGGACCCAACGGGCAGGAAATGGTCACCATCGGCACAACCTCGTTCCAGGTCAACGTGGGCGATGCCATGACTGAAGCGATCCAGGCGGGCCTGGGCATTGGAATCCTGCCGATTTACTCCGCCATCGAAGGGTTGCGTGACGGTTCGCTGGTTCGCGTCCTGCCGCAGTATCAACTGCAACAATTGAACGTGTACGCCTTGTATCCGTCCCGTCAGTACCTGGATGCCAAGATCAAGACGTTCGTGGCGTTCTTGCGTGAGCGACTGCCCGGCGTTCTGGAAGCTGAAGAGCACGAGCTGCGTGAGTTCAGCCTGCGCAATGCCTGTGGTGGCGCCCGTCAGGTGCAGCTGGCCTGATTCCCTTAGGCCCTGGTTATGCTTGCCCAGGGCTGTTTCTGCTTTTCTTTCCCGGCTCATCTGTTCAATACTGGGCTTACCCATGCGGGCCAGGCCTTTATGCGATCAAGTGCTTAGCCTGCTAATCAGTAGTGCTCGATCAGGACAATAAATGAGCCCTCAGTCGTCTTCCGGCCTTGCCGAGCAACCGCTCAAGGGCATCGGGCTGATTTGTCTCGCGATACTCTTGTTTGCCAGCCATGACACGATGTCCAAATATCTGTCGGGTTTCTACCCGATCGTGATGGTTGTCTGGGCCCGTTACGTTTCCCATACGGTGTTGATGCTGGGCGTCTTCGGGCCTCGCATGGGGATGGGAGTGATCCGCACACGGCGGCCCGGACTGCAGATCGCCAGGGCGTTGTGCCTGATCGGGACCAGCCTGTTCTTTACGGCCGGGCTGCGTTATCTACCACTGGCAGAAGCCACGGCGGTCAACTTCCTCGCTCCGCTGATCGTAACGGCTCTGTCGGTGCCCCTGCTGAAAGAGCGGGTGACCCGGCCGCAGTGGATCGCTGTGGTGACCGGCTTTGTTGGTGTTCTGATCATCATTCGCCCCGGTAGCTCGCTGTTTACGCCAGCTGTTCTGCTACCGCTGGGGTCCGCAGTGATGTTTGGTATCTACCAGATCCTGACCCGCATTCTTTCCTCGACTGACAGCCCCACCACCAGCAATTTCATCGCCGGACTGGTGAACAGCTTGATCATGACATCACTGTTGCCCTTCTTCTGGGAGCCGCCGAGCTGGACGCATGCCATTTTGATGATAGGGTTAGGCGCATGTGGAATGGGCGGACACTTGTTGCTGACCCAGGCATTCCGCTATGCGCCGCCCGCGTTGCTCGCACCCTTCAGCTACGGGCAGATTATCTGTGCAGGGTTGATGGGATTCATTTTCTTCGGTCATGTACCTGACGAGGGCGCCCTGGTCGGTATGACAATCATCAGCCTCAGCGGGCTGGCTGTCGCCTGGCAACAGCGGCGTGCACGCAAACCCACCACCGTATCAAGGAGACCGACTATGGCATCGTCTGAGTCCCGTATCGCCACGGCCAATCCAGGCCGCTACATCACACGGTTATGCAAGCACTGGGGGCATAAATTCCAGGTGGAATTCGATGACGGAAAGGGCTTCATTCAGTTTCCGGCGGGAACCTGCCACTTGGAAGCGCAAGGCGATGTGCTGCTGGCAAAGATCGAGTTTCCTGTTGAAGAGCTGGAGCGGATGGAAGGGGTGGTCGCTGATCATTTGCAGCGGATGGGTAGCGGTGAAACACTGCAGATTGATTGGATCAGGATCTAATCAAGCCCGACTGAGTGATTGCCTGTGCCAGGGAGGCGGTAAGCGAGTCATTCGTGAAAGCCGCCGTAAAGTCACCAGAACCGCTTGTTCCGGTATCCAATAGGCGCTGCGCCCTGGCTTCACGTTCTCTGTAAGTGTACAGAGAACGTGAAGCGCCGAAGGCATGGGAAAAAGCTGAAGCCGCCTGATCAGCGCACCAAATAATCCACCACAATCCCTATCCAGATTGCCAGGCCTGCCCAGTGATTATGCAAAAAAGCCTTGAAGCATTTCATGGGGTCCCGGTCCCGTGTACTCAGGAATTCCCAGACAAAACACCCTAGCGCCACCACAAGGCCCAGATAGAACCACGCGCCCATGTGAAAGCGCGCACCGGCAAGGAGCAGGCAGAGCAGGGTAAGGCCCTGCAGCGTCGCGATGATGATGCGGTCTGCGTCGCCAAACAGGATGGCAGTGGATTTCACGCCGATCTTCAGATCGTCTTCCCGGTCCGCCATGGCGTAATAGGTGTCGTATCCCACCGTCCAGATCACGTTGGCGATGAATAATAGCCAGGCCTCAGGCGGAAGCGAGCCGGTTTCGGCGGTAAAGGCCATCGGCATTCCCCAGGAGAAGGCTGCGCCCAGCACCACCTGTGGGTAATAGGTGTAGCGCTTCATGAAGGGATACAGCGCAGCGATACCCAGGGCGCCAAAGGACATCCAGATGGTGATGGCGTTGGTAAACAGCACCAGCACGAAGCTGAGCCCAACCAGCACGGCAAAGGCAATCAGAGCTTCCTTGGTTGTTATCCTGCCGGTCGCCAGCGGGCGCGCCTTGGTACGACTGACGTGACCGTCGAAGTTTCGATCGGCAAAGTCGTTGATTACACACCCCGCCGAGCGCATCAGGGTGACACCCAGCACGAAAATGATGACGTTCTTCACGCTCGGGCGGCCTTCGCCCGCAATCCACAAGGCCCAGAGTGTTGGCCAGAGCAAAAGGTAGATGCCGATAGGCTTGTCCAGTCGCGTCAGTTGGACGAAGTCTTTGATGCGGCTGCTAGGCCGGGTGGTCCCGATGATTTTCTGCGGGGCGGCGGTAGCGAGCGAGGCAGCTGGCTGTGGCTTTTTACGGGAGCGGTTCTTTTTCATTGCGGCGCCGTATCGGAATGAACGAAAGCCCTAGCCGTTTTACGGCGGGCTGGCCGATTATAGCCTCTGATCTTTCAGGAACTGCCAGAACGCCGGCAGAAACACCTCGGCAACCAATACGCCAAGGCCGTCCCGGCGAAAGACCGAACGCCGAGCCCAGAGCGGCTCCTGATCCTGCACTTCTTCCTGTGGAAGCCAGCCAGCAGGGTAACGCGTGGCCTCCAGCGGGCCGCGGTTAAACGCGTTATCGCTGAACAGCAGGGCGCCCAAGGGGCGTTGACCCAATTGAGCAAGCTCAAACCCTGAGGCCTCGAGCGCCTCGCGCGTTGCCACACTGCGAGCAAACACCCAGCGGGTCTGCGTACCTAACAGGAAAACCTCGCGTACCCAGCCGAGCGTCTCCGACGGCGCGTCCAGGGCCTTGCATTCATCTGCCCTTAGCGGCTGCCATCCTTCAGTAATGACGTCCACCCCAAAGCGGTTACCGCTGAGTTGCGTCAGGCGCTGGGTCAAGGAGCCCTCATCTTCAAACAGCCACTTGCGGGGAACGTCGCCGTCGAGCTGCGCAGCGTTTTGCCAGAAGGGTATGCGTGGGGTCATGTCAGGTGATCTATCCGTTAGAGGCCCATAGCTTAACAGTCAGGCTTATGGCCTGAGTCCGAGATCATTGGCGCGTCGGCGCAAGAGTTGCAGAAAGGTTTCCAGCTCTTGGCTCAGGGGCTCGTTCTTGCGCAGCAGCACGCCATAGGGCGCCATCTCTTCCTCGATTTCGAGTGGAAGCGGCACGACGAGCCCGGTCCGCAGATAGTCGGAGACCACCGTTTCGGACAGCACCAGAATCGCCTCGGTCATCTGCACCAGCTGCAGCATGGCAAAGACCGAACTGCATTCGATCACGTCTCGCGGTGAGGGCAGTGAAAGCCGCTCGAAGGCGCGCTCCAGTGCCATGCGGGCCGGACTGGAGGACGGCTGTAAGATCCAGGGCCATTGGCTGACCAGCTCGCTCAGGTCGATTTGGTCGCGTCCCGCCAGAGGATGATTGGCCCGTACGGCTACGACCAGATGTTCGTTGCCCAGCGGCTCGAACTGGTAACGGCTCCGATCGCTTTCGGCGCTTTGCCGGGCGACCGCCAGGTCGATGCTGCCTTGGTCCAGTAATTCAATGAGCTGATCGCTGGTGTCGCCCATGATGCGTAACTTGAGCCGGGGATGCTGACGCTTCATGTCGGCGATGGACTGAACGACCAGATCGGGCGCTGCGCCCATGATGGTGCCGATGGAGAGATACCCATAGCCGCCTTGCTGGCGATCGGTGATGTCTTCGGCGCAGCGGTCGAGCTGCGTTAGGGCGGTGCGGGCAAAGCGCAGGACTTCTTCGCCCAGCGCATTAGGCTTCATGCCCCGCGTCTGGCGCTCAAACAGCTCGCAGCCAAAGGCATCTTCGATTTCCTGCAGCATGCGAGTGGTCGCCGGTTGCGACATGTTCAGGGCCTGCGCGGCGCGATGCAGGTTCTGGCTATTGCCCAATGTCACCAGCATGAGCAGGTGCTTGTAACGCAGCCGATTGAACAGGGCGCGCGCGGATGCGGATACGTTCATTGTTGTTCTTCCTTAGCGAACGATGCCGCCTGGGTATCGGTGTTGACCTAATTATTATTGGTAATCACGCGCCATCACAGCTAAAGAGTGGACTCCAACAATAAAAAAGGAATTCACCATGCACACCTCCTTTCTCTCGCCTGCCGGCTACGTCATCTGTCCGTTGTAGCTACGACGCACACTAACGCTTCGTTATGCGAAGACGATCCTTTCTGATTGGAGACTTGGCAGCCATGGCGGCACCTGCTCTACAGGCATTCGCACAGGCCCGCGAAACCCTTGCGGTTTACCAGGGACCACGACTTGATGCCCACATTCATCTGTTCGATCCGCACCGCCCGGAGGGCATTCCGTGGCCTGAACCAGGCGATACTATCTATCGCCGCACATTGCCGGACGAATATTTCGCCCAGGCAGCGCCCTTGGGCGTCGTGGGTGCGATTGCCGTAGAGGCCAGCCCCTGGCGAAAGGATAACGACTGGCTGCTTGAGGCCGTACGGCACCATACTGGCATGGTGGGCTTCGTTGGCAATCTGGTGCCAAACGATCAACGCTTTGCGGCTGACCTCGACCGGCTGGCAGCCGAGCCCCTATTTCTGGGGATGCGCTACGGCAACCTATGGGATCGTGATCTAACAGAAGACCTTCGAAAGCCTGGCTTTATCGAGGGGTTGCGCCTTCTGGCTCAGAGCGGCAGAGCACTGGACAGTGCCAACCCGACGCCATCCCTGATCGCTGCGCTGCTCAAGGTAAGTGATGCTGTCCCAGATCTTCATATCGTGGCGGATCACTTGCCTAATGCACAGGTCCCTCCTGCTGAAGAGCGCGCGTACTGGCGAGACCTGGAGATGTTCGCTGCCCGGCCAACGGCCTTCATGAAACTCTCCGAGGTGCCGCAGCGCACACAGGGAACAGTGGGGCTGGACGTTGCGTATTACCAGGAGCACCTGGACCGATTATGGTCGCTATTCGGCGAAGATCGCATCCTGTTTGGCAGTGACTGGCCCAACAGCGATCACCTCGTCTCGCTGGATAAAACCATTGGCCTGACGCAGGCCTACCTGGCTACAAAAACATCGGTAGCTCAAGAGAAAGTGTTTTATCTCAACTCCAGGCAGGCCTATCGCTGGAAGTCACGACAGGCACAGCAATCATGACCGATGCATAAAGGGTATCGGATGTAAGTTTATTTCGATTAGTCAGGCATCGCTTCTGCGCTTAGATTCAAGGCGCCTACAACAAAAACAAGGTGACTGTCATGCTCCGCTTGCCTCATGCCGCCCCTACATTCAGATGCCCTCACGCCTGTTTCGACCTTTCTTCCTCTGGCGCTAAACGTCATCGAGAGAGACTGCCCACATGCTAGTGCTTGCCGTTTCGTACGTTGCTCCACGCCCCATAACAATTCCAAGAGGAAACTGGCGTGAACACATTGTCTCCGCACATCGTCAAGAAGGTCTCCTGGCGGCTTTTGCCGTTTCTCCTGCTCATGTATGTCCTGGCGTTTCTGGACCGCGCCAACGTAGGGTTCGCCAAGGCTGCCTTTCAGGCAGACACTGGCCTTTCGGATGCGGCATTTGCCTTTGGCGCCGGGATCTTCTTTCTCGGTTATGCCTTTCTGGAGGTGCCCAGTAACTTGATCATGCACAAGGTCGGTGCCCGGCTTTGGATGTGCCGAATCATGGTGACATGGGGCCTAATCTCCGCCGCTATGATGTTCGCTCACAACGAGACGACCTTTTACGTGCTGCGGTTCCTGTTGGGCGTGGCCGAGGCCGGATTCTTTCCGGGCGTCATTCTTTACCTCACATACTGGTTTCCCCAAGGTGCCCGCGCCAGGGCCATGGGGTTCTTTTATTTCGGCGCACCGCTGGCATTTATCTTCGGAAGCCCACTCTCCGGTCTCTTGCTTGAGTTCGACGGGCTGGGCGGGTTGCATGGTTGGCAATGGCTGTTCATGGTGGAAGGACTCCTGGCAACCGTTGTAGGCGTCTGGGCCTACTGGTACCTGGATAATCGTCCGGGTGATGCCAAATGGCTAACCGTCGAGGAGCGCCGGGCGCTGCAAGAGACGCTTGACCGGGAGGACCGCGAAAAGCTCGCCCACGGCAAGAGCCTGCTCAAAGTGCTGACACATCCCGGCGTTCTCTATCTGTGCTTGATCTATTTCCTGATCCAGACCAGCGTCTATGGTGTGGTGTTTTACCTGCCCACGCAGGTGGCGGGGCTACTGGGGCAGAAGGTCGGCTTTATGGTTGGACTGGTGACCTCCGTTCCCTGGGTGTGCGCTCTTGCAGCTGCCTACCTGATTCCGGCCTATTCAGATCGCACCGGCAATCGCCGTGCAACCGCGGCGCTTACCGTCGCCATGGGCGGATTGGGTATTGCTGCCTCGGTAGCGTTCGGCTCGCCGCTGCTGGCGCTGGTCGCTCTGTGTTTTGCCGCCTCGGGCTTCATCGCTGTCCAGCCGATCTTCTGGACATTTCCCTCAGCTTACCTTGCCGGTAGCGCGGCGGCAGGCAGCATTGCCCTGATCAATTCTATCGGCGCGTTGGGCGGATTCATGGCACCCAACCTCAAGCGCTGGGCCGAGACGGCCTTTGACTCCACTGCTGCCGGCCTCTACTTCCTTGCCGGCGCCAGCCTTCTAGCCGGTTTGCTGATTATTGCTGTTCACCGCTTCAGTCCTTCGACGCCCATCAAGCGCGCCGCTACGCCTCTTAATACGCTGCCAGGAGACGCCCATGAGCATGCCCACCATTAAACACGTCCGTGCCTTCACTCTACGGGGCGGCGGTGCGGATTATCACGACCAAGGCGATGGTCATTGGATCGACGATCATATCTCTACGCCCATGGCAAAGTATCCCGAGTACCGGCAGAGCCGCCGCAGCTTTGGTATCAACGTATTGGGGACGCTGGTGGTGGAAGTGGAGGCCAGCGACGGGACGGTAGGCTTTGCTGTTACCACGGGTGGTGAGTTGGGCGCCTTTATCGTCGAAAAGCACTTGGCGCGTTTTATTGAAGGCGCCAAGGTAACGGACATCGAAAAGATCTGGGACCAGATGTTCAACGCGACCCTCTACTACGGGCGCAAGGGCATTGTCCTCAATACCATTTCGGGCGTGGACTTGGCCTTGTGGGACCTGCTCGGCAAGATTCGCCAGGAGCCTGTTCACCAGCTCTTGGGCGGTCCCGTACGGGACGAGCTTCAGTTTTATGCCACTGGCGCACGGCCCGATCTGGCCAAGGAAATGGGCTTTATCGGCGGCAAGCTGGCGCTTCAGCACGGCCCCGCTGAAGGTGAAGAAGGGCTACGCAAGAATATCGAAACGCTAGCTACCATGCGTGAGCGGGTGGGAGACGACTTCTGGCTGATGTTCGACTGCTGGATGAGCCTTGACCTCAACTACGCTACCCGCCTGGCCAATGCGGCAAGCGAGTTTGGCCTCAAGTGGATAGAAGAGGCGCTGCCACCGGATGACTACTGGGGCTACGCCGCCCTCCGTCAACAAGTGCCGAGCGGGATGCTGGTCACTACGGGTGAACACGAGGCGACCCGTTGGGGCTTCCGTATGCTCCTGGAGATGGGCTGCTGCGACATTATCCAGCCGGACGTGGGCTGGTGTGGGGGGATTACTGAGCTGATCAAGATATCGGCGCTGGCTGATGCACATAACGCGCTGGTCGTGCCCCATGGCTCCTCCGTCTACAGCTACCACTTCGTCATCACCCGGACCAACAGCCCATTCTCGGAATTCCTGATGATGGCGCCCAAGGCGGACAAGGTGGTGCCGATGTTCAACCCGCAGCTCCTGGACGAGCCGATTCCGGTCAATGGCCGCATGAAAGCCTCCGTGTTGGACAAGCCCGGCTTTGGGGTACGGCTAAACCCCGAGTGCCAGCTACATCGACCCTACGATCACTGATAAAGGAGCGCGGCGCGGAGGAACCGCGCCGCCAGACAAGGAACCGCCATAATGCCAACAAAAGCGTTCCGTATGACTTTGCATCCCGGGCAGGCTGAGGAGTACCAGCGCCGGCACGATGAGATATGGCCTGAGCTGGTCGACGCGCTGCTAGCCGCCGGTGTCGAGGATTACCGAATCTTTCTGGACCCTGAGACGCATGCACTCTACGCCGTACTGACGCACCGCAGTGAGCACGCCCTGGATGAGTTGCCCCGCTTGCCGGTGATGAAGCGCTGGTGGCATCACATGGCTGAGATCATGGCGACCAATCCGGACGAGTCGCCGGTGAGCGTACCGCTCTTGCCTGTCTTTGTGCTGACGGCAGGAGACGCGTGATGGAGGTCATCCTGCTGGGTGTCATCCTGCATTTTATCGGCGGCTTTGCTTCCGGCAGCTTTTACATCCCTTACAAGAAAGTGCAGGGCTGGGCCTGGGAGAGCTACTGGATCATTGGCGGCCTGTTCTCCTGGCTGTTCGTACCATTAGTGGCGGCCGTGCTGACTGTTCCCAACTTCACGCACATCATCGCCGAGGCCGATACGTCTACGTTGCTCTGGACCTATACCTTCGGTGTGCTGTGGGGGATTGGTGGTCTGACGTTTGGCTTGACCATGCGTTACCTGGGGCTTTCGCTGGGCATGTCCATCATCATGGGCCTGACCTCCGCGCTGGGCGCCCTGATGCCTGCGATCTATAAGGACCTGTTTACCGACGAAACCCGAGGCTCCTTTACTGAGCTGGTCGCCAGTGCAGGCGGGCATTGGGTGCTGGCGGGCGTTGCCATTTCGCTTGTGGGCATTGCCATCTGCGGGCGGGCGGGTGTCATCAAGGAGCGGGAAGTCTCCGAGGCGACCAAGCAGGCCAGTGTGGCAGAGTTTTCCCTGGCCAAGGGGTGGACGGTCGCCATCATTTCCGGCGTGCTCAGCGCCTGCTTCAGTTATGGCATTTCGGCCGGGCGGCCTCTCGCCGAGGCGGCCGTGACGCAGGGCACCAATAGCCTGTTCCAGAACAACGTCACCTTCATGCTGATCATGTGGGGCGGGCTGACCACCAATGCCATCTGGTGCTTGCTGCTCAATCGGCGTAACCGCTCGTTCCACAACTACACCGACTCGCGTACGCCGCTGCTGCGTAATTACCTCTTGGCTGCCAGCGCTGGCACGATCTGGTTTCTACAGTTTTTCTTCTATGGCATGGGCGAGAGCCGGCTCAACAACGACGCCAGCTCATGGGTGCTGCATATGTCCTTCATTATCGTTGTGTCGAACCTGTGGGGGCTGTATTTCCGTGAATGGCACGGTACCTCAGCACGTAACAAACGCATCCTGCTGACAGGCATCGTGGTCATCCTGGCTTCGATTGCTATGGTGGGGTATGGCAACTATTTGAAGTAGAGACGACTCGGCCCTGACTTTATCGAACCCAAGGAGACCACCATGCTGCTCGCAGACAAGACCGTCATCATCACCGGCGCCTCCCGTGGCATAGGCCGGGCTATTGCCCTGGAGTGCGCCCGACAGGGCGGCAAGGTCGTCATCGGGCACAGCGGTAGCGATTCCAGCAAACCGCAGGTGGCCTCGTTGATTCAGGAAATCGAGCAGGCCGGTAGCCGTGCGGTCGACGTAGGGGCTGATGCTGCCGATCCGGACACCGGCAGCACGCTCGTCAAGGCGGCAGTGGAGGCGTTTGGCAGTGTGGATGTATTCGTCAACAACGCGGGCGTCTGTCCCTTTCACGCTTTTCTCGATATGCCACGCGAGGTCTATTACAAGACCGTAGACACCAATCTTAATGGTGCCTATTTCGCCGTACAGGCAGCGGCCAATCAAATGAAGGAGCAAGGAAGGGGAGGCTCGATCATTGCCGTCAGCTCGATCAGCGCATTGGTGGGCGGCGCGATGCAAACGCATTACACACCCACCAAGGCCGGGCTGCTGTCACTCATGCAGTCCTGTGCCATTGCCCTTGGCCCGTACGGCATACGCTGCAATGCCGTACTGCCGGGCACTATCGAGACCGATATCAACAAGGACGACCTGGCCGATCAGGAAAAACGCGACTACATGATTAAACGGACACCCCTGGGACGCCTGGGAGAGCCGGATGACCTGGCCGGCCCGGTCGTATTCCTCGCATCGGACATGGCCCGGTACGTCACTGGTGCATCCCTACTGGTAGACGGGGGAATGTTCGTGAACTTGCAATAGCGTTTCCGGTTCCGGGTTTATTCGGAACACCGCTCCATTTCGATTCCTGGAGAGCCTTGATGAATAACAACAATATGCAGGCAACAACGGGTGTAACAGCGAGTGCAACAACGGGGACTGCGTCTACCTCGCGGGAAACCGTGATCCCGGTCAAGAGTGCCCGGCTCAAGCGTATTCAATGGGTAGCGCTGACACTGCTGGTGCTGGCGGGGTTCGTCAATTACCTGGACCGCAGCACCCTGGCCATCGCTAACCAGACCATCAGCCAGGAGCTGTCTTTCACGCCGACCGAAATGGGGCTTTTGCTCTCCGTCTTTTCCTGGGCGTATGCCGTGGCGCAGCTGCCGATCGGCGGCATTCTCGACCGTTTTGGTGCCCGTCTGACCCTGGGCCTGGGGATCTGCCTCTGGTCGATTGCCCAAGGCATGCTGGGATTACTCAGTAGCCTGAACCACATGATCCTGGCGCGTATCGGTCTGGGCATCGGCGAGGCCCCTCAATTTCCGGCCGGCGCCAAGGTTGTCAGCGAGTGGTTCAACATTAAGGAGCGAGGGCTGCCGTCTGGCATCTTCAACATGGCGTCCTCCCTCGGGCCGGCAATTGCCCAGCCGATTCTCGCCACGCTGCTTCTGGGCCTGGGCTGGCGGGCAATGTTCATAGCCATGGGCGTCATGGGCGTGGGCGTGGCGATTGTCTGGTACGCCGTCTACCGCAACCGTGATGAGGTCAGCCTTACCGCGCAGGAACAACACTATCTCGACGAAGGCATGGCCAAGGGTGACAGCACGGGCCGTATGACCTTTGCCGAATGGCGTGGACTCTTCAAGCTGCGTGTGACCTGGGGCATCGTCTTTGGCTACGTCGGCATCATCTACATGTTGTCCTTATACCTGACATGGCTGCCTGCGTATCTGGAGCGAACCCATCATCTGTCCCTTGCCAGCGCGGGCTGGGTCGCCAGTATTCCGTTCCTGGCCGGAGCGGCGGGCGTGATCAGTGGCGGCCTCCTGGTAGACCGAGTGATCCGTGGCGGCGCCAGCGTCAGCCGCAGCCGTAAATGGCCGATCTGCGGCGGCCTGATCGGCGCAGGCTTCTTCACGGTCCTTGGCGCCTATGCCCAGGGCGTCGTCCCGGTCATGGCGTTATTCAGTGCGGCACTGTTCTGCCTGAATGTAGCAGTAGCCGGCACATGGTCCCTCGTCAGCGTGGCTGTACCGTCACGCATGGTGGCCTCCCTCGCCAGCATCCAGAACTTTGGCGGCTATTTCGGCGGTGCCTTTGCTCCAGTCGTGACCGGTATGGTCGTACAGCAGACCGGCTCGTTCACACTCGCCCTGGTCATCGCAGCCCTGATCGCACTACTCGGCGCTGCGAGCTACTTCTTCGTCGTCAAGCTTCCTGAAAAAGGAGGCCATCTGGCTTCTCACTGATCCCTTAACGTTCAACACAACAGGACTTCTTATGCAGATGCCACACAACGCCTTCAAGGCAGCGCTCAAGCAGGACCAGACCACCTACGGCATCTGGGCCGGCTTTGCTACAGGCTACGCGGCGGAAATCATTGCCAGCCTTGGCTACGACTGGATGCTCATTGACGGTGAGCACGCACCTAATACCGTGCCCACGATTCTGGCGCAGCTCCAGGCCGTCGCACCCTATGCCACTCAGCCCGTGGTACGGGCCGTAACCGGTGACAGCGTGCTGATCAAGCAGCTACTCGATATCGGCGTCCAGACCCTGATGGTGCCTATGGTGGAAACAGCCGAGCAGGCGCGTGAGCTGGTCCGGGCCATGCGCTATCCACCCCATGGTATTCGCGGGGTTGGCGGTGGGTTGGCCCGTGCAACCCGTTGGGATGGTGTGCCGGATTACCTGGCTACTGCCCATGAGGAGCTCTGCCTGATCGTACAGGTTGAGTCGGCCAAAGGGGTCGAGAACGTCGAAGCGATTGCTGCGGTAGAGGGCGTCGACGCGGTCTTCGTCGGTCCAGCGGACCTGTCCTCTGGGTTGGGCTATCCCGGCAATCCAGGTCATCCCGACGTACAAGCCAAGATCCGGCACGCCATCGATGCCACCCGCGCCGCGGGCAAAGTCAGCGGTATTCTTGCCCCTCAAGAGGATGACGCTCGCCGCTACCAGAGCTGGGGCTGCCAGTTCATTGCCGTGGGCATTGATATCAGCCTGATGCGTCAGGCAGCCCTGGATAATCTGCGTCGCTATAAGGAAGGCCCGGCCGTTAGCGCGCCTTCGCGAACCTACTAAAACAAGAGGAATCGGCCATGACCCAACCGTATCAGAACTTCATCAATGGCGCATTTCAGCCCAGCAGCGAGCACCTTGATGTTTTCAACCCGGCCACTGGTGCGCGATTGACCGACGTGCCTGCTTCCAATGGCGATGATGTAAACCGCGCCATTGAGGCCGCACGTGCAGCCCAGAAAGCCTGGGCAAAAAAGCCCGCTATAGAGCGCGCTGGGTACTTGCGCAAAATCTCCGCCAAGATCCGCGAGCATGCGCCTCGGCTGGCGCGCATCATCACTGAGGAGCAGGGCAAGGTCAGCGGCTTGGCTGAAGTCGAAGTCAACTTCACGGCTGATTACATTGATTACATGGCCGAGTGGGCACGCCGCATTGAAGGTGAAATCATCACCAGCGACCGGCCCAACGAAAACATCTTTCTATTCCGTAAGCCCTTGGGTGTGGTCGCCGGCATCCTGCCCTGGAATTTCCCGTTCTTCCTCATTGCCCGCAAGATGGCTCCAGCTTTAGTAACGGGCAATACCATTGTCATCAAACCCAGCGAAGAGACGCCGATCAATTGCTTCGAATTTGCCAAACTGGTCGCCGAAACGGACTTGCCTCCTGGCGTGTTCAATGTCGTCAGTGGGGCAGGGGAGGTCGGGGGAACGCTCAGCGCCCATGCCGGAATCGACATGATCAGCTTTACCGGCAGTGTGGCTACGGGTTCCCGCATCATGGCGTCGGCTGCACCCAACCTCACCAAGCTCAACCTTGAACTCGGCGGCAAGGCACCGGCTATCGTGCTGGCCGACGCTGATTTAGATCTCGCCGTCCGCGCCATCCGCGGCTCGCGTATCATCAATACCGGACAGGTCTGTAACTGTGCCGAGCGCGTATACGTCGAGCGTAGCGTAGCCGAGGAATTCATCTCACGTGTCAGTGCCGCCATGAGTGAAACGCGCTACGGAGATCCGCTTGCCGACCCCTCGGTAGAAATGGGCCCGCTAATCAACCAGGCCGGGCTCGATAAGGTTGCCGAACGCGTGCGTACGGCAGTCAACCAGGGCGCTACAGTCATCTCTGGTGGCAAGGTCGCAGACCTCCCCCAAGGGTTTCATTACGAACCCACCGTGCTGGCTGGCTGCCGCGAAGACATGACCATCATGCGTGAGGAGATCTTTGGTCCCGTCCTACCAATCCAGATCGTCGACAGCCTGGACGAAGCCATTGCCCTGGCAAACAACTCCGAATACGGCCTGACCTCATCCGTCTATACCCGCAGCCTGAGCAAAGCCATGCAAGCCTGCCGCGAAATTGATTTTGGCGAAACCTACATCAACCGCGAAAACTTCGAAGCCATGCAAGGCTTCCATGCAGGCGTACGCAAGTCAGGGGTTGGAGGGGCGGATGGAAAGCATGGGTTGTATGAATATACCCATACGCAGGTGGTATATATGGAGTGCTAATAAGATCGCCCACCTAAATGGGTGGGCATCTTTAATTTGAAGAACTTAATTTCATTTGTGTGTTAAAAAATTTTATTTATCAAGAGTTATAAGGTATACCGTGTGTGTCTACATACTTCTTGGATATCTCGGATAGGGGTCTGTATTTACCGCCAGATGTGCCTTCATACGGTCCTGCTTTAGCTGCAGCGCTTTTTCTTCGAGTAATTTACAGGTCGTTGCCTCTGTTTGATCCTTTAATAATTAGGCAGAAACCTTGTAATGAGTTTGCCTATTATTAAAGATCAAGAGTCTGGTCAGAAGAAGGTTTCTCCTGCATAAGCCTTGAATTATGGTTCATTGAGCTAATTTTTGGTTGCGAGCATAAGCGACCAAATCTTTGGGATACACCATGTGACTGATTTGGCTGTCATCTATGTCATAAAGATAGGCCACGGCACCGGCTTCGAAAGCCCAGTAACCGAAGTAAGCACCTTCGGTTGAGGTCATACTAAGATGGCTGTTATGCCAAGGGCAGCTTTTGAAGGCGGGGTACCAAATTTTACAGTACTGACTGAGCAGATTTGCTGCTGACTGTTTATCTTCAGCATCAATAGCATCAAGTAAGGTTCGATAGGGCTGATCATGATACCATTCTTCCAAATTAGCTCGGCCAGGCTGGATCTTTCCAACTATCTCTTCATATAGAGCATCTTCTGATCTATAACTAGGATCTATAATATTGACAAGCCTTTCAAAGAAATCTAATCGACCTATCAATATTGCGATGCTTATAAGCTGGAGGCTGCGCTCATAATCTTCTAAATTTTCCAAGCCTAGTGGAGATATTAAGGAGTCTCTCTGAAATAACCCCTGTGCTTTTTGGTAGCGTTCGTAGGCAAGAACTACTGATTCAAACTGACTTGAAAGATCCGACATTCTTTTGCCAGCCGTATAGCTTAACACCCATGAAAAAAATTCATTGTCAGCCATAAGCATGGCCCTGAGTGAGTCGGCCTGCTCAATTGAGTCAGCAGTAAACTCAGATTTTTCAAGCTTAATAATGTCCGCCGTTAAGAGCTCATGCATATGGCTATAATAGGTTTCAGTTAAAAAGCTTTGTCTGATCATCACTTTTAGGCCTCAAGACTAAAACTGTTGTTATTTTCATTCTTTTGAGATGGCTTACATTTGCTTTTGTTAACGGCTATCTTTATTTCGTCTTTTTTGAAATGAAAAGCCTTATGCAATCGGTGCTTAGAGTCATAACTATCTTGAGGACCGCTTCCGCATGCTCCATGGCTGACCCGCTTGGATGATAAAGCGGACTGAAGACATGACTCATTTGCAAAAGTATTTCTACTTTTTTAGCTGTAGGCGATTTAGCCTCTTGTGAGGTTAAAGAGTTTTGCGGACGACTTTTTTACGCCTGATAGCTTTGGCGTTACGTTGGTTTTTTGATATGTCGATGTTTCCAATATGCTTGTTAAGCAATTGGCAGCTAACCGCACTTATGAAGAGGTTAGCTTAAGCCTTTTATAGGTCAACTAGACGTAACTGGGTTTATATGGTCCAGGTATAGAGGCTAGTTGAGGTGTTTTGGACGGTAGGTTTTCATCATGTTGTTGCCACCGGCTTATTAGACTAGAAAGTATAGGGTTATTTATTTGAGATCCGTATACATTTTCAAGCGAAATAGGCTTTTGGGCTAGCTCCCTGATACGGCCTAAAGTACGGGGTAAGCGCCTCCTTTCGGCAGCGGCGAAGCTAATAGCTTGTTCGAATTGCTGCCTGCGCAGACTTAAGGAAACTTCTTGGTGTCGGTGTAGGGCGTCATATTTTTGCCAGGCTTGCTTTTCCCATAACTCTAAGTTTTTTTGATAACTATAGATTTCCTTTTCTAACCATTCTTGCTCGCGTTTGGTCAAGCTTTGTCCTCCCTGCGCAGCGCTAGCTTTCCAGCGTAACAGCGTTGCATGACAAGCCGGAACATATCCAGCCACTGTAAAGTGTTGCGACATGGAGGCTAGCTGTGCAACGAATAGCGCTCTGTCAGGCATGTCATTTTTAATGTTGGCTGCATAATAAGTACACCCGGCTTCTTCAATTCCTGAACATTCCGGTTGCCAAAGCACTGAGGTAGTTTCCCCTTTGCCAATAGGGAGCGGTAGAAAGTGATGGAGTGTCCCGTGGTGCTGATAGCTGTCACCTTTTAGATTGACAACACCCGCCAAAAATGCCGCGCCGCCTATCCCTGTCGCCCCTGTAATAAGTGCCGCTATTCCAGGGATAAATATTCGCTGGTCTGTGTCCATCCATGTTGCAGGGAGACTTGGAATAGGGTCGTTATGGTTAACAAGCCGATGATGGATTAGTTCGGATGCTCCTTCGACGAACTTTTTATCGCCAGCGCGAGGTGCGCCGTAGGTGTACAATAATACATCATAATTACGTTCCTCTCGACGTAGCCATTCAGCTAATAAAAGTGCAATGGCCCCCCCTAAACTATGGCCGTTTACGACAATCTTTTGACCAGAGTAAAAGTTGAATAGGTAAGGCTTTACAAATTCTTTAACCGCAAGGAAGGCCTTATAAAATCCGCGGTGCGCCTGCCCTATGCCTTCTTCATAAGGGACTTGTTTAGCATCTATATCGCGCGCGAAGTCTGGCCACTCTTGCGTACCCCTGATACCAATTAAAATCATTCGATCATCATGGCTAATATATGCTTGGGTATTAGTGTTTGTGTCGTTTAGACTGTGCAACTGCCAAGGTTTTTTTTGTTCATTTTCTTTTGTGTAATAGAGTGGGTCGAAGGGAATGATTTCTAACCTTTTGGAGTAAGGAACTTCCTCTAAAATAAGATGGTAAGGGGTAACGTCTTTAAAGCGCGCAGGCTCTTCATTTAATGCGCCAGTTTCAATGTGTGCCAGTCTGCTGTTTAAGATATAGCCAATGCTGCCAGGGAAAGGATAAATTGGAGGTGTATTTTGGCCTTCAGCATATTTCTCTCCAAAATCTGAGTAAGCTAGAGTAGTAAGCAATGAGAGTTGATAGGCATCAAGCGCTGAAAATTCTGATGTTAGAGAGAGTAATGGTCGCCAAGCTGTTAAGGCTTTGATTTCTAATAAATGATGTTTATTGGGTGCAAGGCCAATGCCAAAAGATTTACCATCATGCTGATTTGAATTGGATGCAAGTCTGATTGAAGGACGTGGTGCTAATATCTTCGATGCAGGGGGGAGATGACTAGTAAACTCCACTAGATCACGTACCTCTACTCGATAAAATTCAGCATTCTCCTTGGCTGCTAGTTTCGGGTTTGAGCTTAATTGGTTACTGTTTCGTCTTTGGGTTTGCTCAGCTACAGCTTGTAGTTGTGTGATAGGAAGGGCAAAGCCTTGGCGGTGGGTTAAATCATCGTACCAAACATCTATATTTCCTTTATATTTTTCATGGAATCTAAGGATGGATGGACCGCAATAAATAGGTTCGACTTTGGCATATCCTCTCTCGTCAAGAGTTCCTGTATGTTCGCTGCCTTGGCTATCTATTAAGGAGTAAGATAAGTTTGCATAAGGCTCGCCTTGGCCAAACTCATCAACTAATCTGAAACTAACCCAAGCCTTTTTTAACGGACAATTTTGGTCCGGGCTGGAAATTAATTTTGCAAATGATTCATCCATGTTTTTATTCCGTGCAGTTTGGGTAGACCGTGCACTCCCGGCCATCCATGCGAAACTTTCTAAATGTAGGCGGAGTTTGGCATTGAGCGTATTTTGATGTTCTAATGCAAGGCTTCCAACCAGACTCTGTACTTAACCAAGTACCCCGGAAGTAAGGGCGTTCTTCTTTAGAGTTTTGGATTTCAACATTAATGGTTTTTCCGTCAAGCTCATCGCGTCTTACCGAAGTGCCTACGCCGTCACGTTTGTCATAGTCGTCAGGTACTTGCCAGTTTTCGTCAGCGCCATGACATACAAGGCCTTTAGTGAATACGTCGTTTTTACCCATTAGCCGAAATAGCCACATGCACTTTCCCTTTAAACTCAGCCTTCCGCTGGCAGGAAAATGCTTAGCTGTTTCCGGCAAATTTGTATAAACACCTATTCGTCCACCATCGCGACCAAAATCCCCATCTTTGGGACTGTATTTAGCGAACACGGTTAGATCTACATTCACCAACTTCATTTCGCATCCGGCCTCGTGATACGACAGTGGTATCCGATAGCTAAAGTCCTGTGGCTTGTCTTTGTATTCTGCTCGATGTTGCTCAATGTGAGTGCGAGGAACATAGCCACCCATTCCCACACTATAAAAAGTGCAGGTGGCTGGTTCGCTCTGTTGGTAGTAGGCAGTAGTTTGAAAAGAGTAGTTTTCAGGGATTTTGCCTGTTAGATCAAAGTGCTTGCTACTAGAATAACTGACACTACTAATAGCGCCTTCCTTTATGAAAGTGCCAACCCAAGAACAAGATGTAAGGGCTGATAGAATTAAAAGTAGAATAAAATTTTTCATTTTTCCTAAGGCCTGAAGAAACTCTGGCAGCGATTAAAGTGTGCTAAGGGAAGCTCGTCTGGTAGGGGCTCCCATGCTGGGTGATTGAGTTGGTTTAATCTGTTGTGCATAAGCAGGAAAAATAGCTGATATGCATCTTTCCATTGGTAAATTTCAGCTTTAGCTAAACAGTCTTTCAGCCATGTTCGTATATGTAATTGCTTGGCCAACTCAGTTGTTTCGGCTGGTTGGTTTTCCCATAGCCACTGTTCCAAGTTTAGGATTTTAATTTCTTGCTTTGTCTCGTCTGGTTCTGAGTAGAGCCAAGGGAAAGGCGGTTCTGGTAACTGAGAGAAGCTAGGGTTTGGATTGTTATATTCTTTCCATTTTTCCGAGTGCCAATATAAAACACTTTCAAAGGGTCCTAGAAGATAAGGAGCTTGTTCACGTTTCAAATAGGCGAGGCTTCTAGCTATTACGCGGGGGTCTTGAAAACGGTAAAGGGATATTTGCTCATCTTCATGTATTTCTATTCTGTCCTGTAAGTGTTTTTTTATAGCAGAAAATTCATGAAATTCTGCACAGGCTAACCAACCCCAGTCCCTTTCTGGATGTTGAATTAGACGTTGAATAGCTACGTTGCTCATGTCTTCAATTCTGATTAGCCAAGGCGCGATGGCAGAAAGCTCTTCATAAGACGTACCCTGGTAAAGATTGGCGTATTCCTTGATGCCCCCTGAGCCGAATAGCTCCGGTATAGGGTTAGGTTCGGCTAATGAGTCAATAATTAAATAAAGCGATCGCTGCTTATTTGTTTGGGTTTGGATCCACGAATAGACGGGGCTCATCTTGCTGAATGTCCTATTTCACACACACCTTCACGACACGCCTCGCATATTGGGCAACGGCTTGCACCTAACTGCCGAGCCCTTATAGCCATTTGCAGTTGTACATTGGCTAGTGCTAGCTTGGGTGGTTTCCCCGCCTTATCACTATCCGCTGCCCATGGAACAAGGGGCCTCAGGATCTGAATGCCGGAGCCGACACCAGGGCTTCCGCCTGAGTTGATGTTTACCGCTGCCCCCATCAACGTAACGCCGCTGGGGTCGAGCTTGATGAAGGCGCCGCCTGCCTTGGCGGTCAGTTCAAGCCCGGCTTCGATAACGACCTTGCTTCCGGCATACAAGTAGATCTCATTACCGGTCTCGATGTACTGCCCATTACCCAGCTTGATGTGCTGATTCTGGCCCACCGTGAGGTGGTCATTGGCCTTGATCTCGGTTTTACGGTCCAAGTCTGTGGTGTGGTGCTCTTCGGCCTTGAATTCCGTATAGCTATTCGCCTCGATACGGTCGTGGCGCTCATGACCGACGCGGATTTTCTGGTCGTTCTCTATATTCTCGTCCCAGTCCCGCTGGGCGTGGATATAGATCTGTTCCTGACCTTTCTTGTCTTCGATGCGAAGTTCGTTATACCCACCACCGCCCGGTGTGCTGAGTGTTTTGAAGACGGTGCGCGTCTTGTTGGCGGGCAGGTCGTACGGGACGACGTTCTCCTTGTGATAAAGGCAGCCGGTGATCAGGGGCTGGTCAGGGTCAGCCTCGAGAAACGTCACCAGCACTTCCATCCCGATACGGGGAATGGCGATGCCGCCGTAGCGGTCACCCGCCCAATTACTGGCGACACGGAGCCAGCAACTGGTCTGCTCGTTGGCTTGGCCTTCGCGATCCCAGTGAAACTGGACCTTTACGCGACCGTATTCATCGCAATGGATTTCTTCGCCTTGGGGACCTGTCACGACGGCCGTCTGACTTCCCAAAACAGCGGGCTTGGGATGCTCAAAAGCCGGGCGGTAGGGGATATCCCATGGGGTAGCGGTAAAGCGGTTGCGGTAGCCCTGAGTGAAACCATCCTCTTTGGAGACGTCACTGGTGACAGACTCTTCTAATACCTGAGGCTGACGACCCTCATGAAAGACTTCCCGGATGAGCCAGAGGGCATTCCAAGATGTACGTGGATGGTTGGCTAAGGGGAGAAAATGCCCGCTGACCAAGCCTGCGTCGCTTTGCCCCTCTGCCAGCTGCGAGTCGGACTGATGGCGCTCCAGTGCACGCTGGGAAAGATGTTTGCCCCGGGTACGGTCAGTAAAGTGGCCCGGATAGTCATAATCTTCCAGATCTGGAGAAGAAGATGAACCCTTGTAAGCCGCTTCCATCAAGAGGCGTGGCTTTTCAAAATCGTAATCACGGCGTGTAACACGGCTGGTTCGCGTCGCCAACCGTACACCGAAGCGGCGAACGACTTCATGCTGAGCCGCTAAGCCAGAGTCTTGCTGATAAGGCACAGATGAGAGTTTGGGGAAAACCGTCTGATCATCCCCAAAGATGAGCACATGCCCACTGCCGCTGTGTTGAAAGTGGTAGCTCAGGCCTTCTTCTTCGCAGAGACGCTGGATGAAATGCAGATCGCTCTCATCGTATTGAACACAGTAGTCCCTCGGTGGATAGACCGTCTTGCCGAGCTGGAAGCGGTAGGCTCCTTCAAACAAGCCGTGTTCCTTGAGGATCGCTTCGATGATCTTGGGGACGGTAAGCTGCTGAAAGATACGCTGATTGACGCGGTGCGCCAGGTAGGCCAGTTGAGGCACAAGGCTGACACGGTAGCGCGTCAGGCGCTTGCCCGAGTCGCCTTGAGCGGCACGGTAAATAAGTCCGTGAACACCGCAGCCGCTAGGGCCAAAAGCAAGGTAGGCCGGCTTGTGCAGCAGGCTTTCCAGATCGAGATCAGGCTGTTCGCTGACAAGCTCGATATCGAAACGATACGTCTGATTGAGGGCTTCGTGGCCTTCAAAGCTCAGGACCTGCAGGTCTGTTGACAGGCCTTCGAGCGAAAGGGTGATATGGCTTTCATTTGCGTCCAGCATCCTGCTGAGCCTTCTTTCCTTGAAGAACAGGGCGCGGAGAGTGCCGAACTAGACCGCACATTACCGTGAACTGTGTCGCAATAATGGCTATAGGGCAATAAACCTGCCCGAATGGTTAGACCCATCCCTCCAGCCGCATTGTTGCGCGAACCAGACGTTGCTCTTCCTGTTCGATCTCCCGCAGATTGTCACGAATGCTGTGGATATGGTCGAGCGCCGCGCGGCGGGCCTGATCGGGCAAACGCTGGGTAACAGTCTGATAGAGGCGGGTGTGCTGGCGGTCGATCTGCCTGCGTTGCGGCGGGCGGTGATAGAGGTTGGCTATACAGGCAAACACCGATCCGAGCAGCAGATCATTCAACGACTGGAGGGTATGCACCAGGACGGGATTGTGTGACGCCTCGCTGATGGCGAGATGAAACGCATGGTCCAATCGGGCATGGGTATCTGCGTCCAACGCTTCCGGGTTTTCACAAGCCTCGCACAGCGCCTGATAACGCCGGCCAATCAACACAAAGTCCGCCTCTGTACCGCGCAAGGCTGCCAACCGGGCGGCTTCTCCTTCGAGCAGGGCGCGCACTTCGAGCAGGTCGAAGAGCGTACGGGGTTGACTGCCAAACAGGTGCAGCAGTGGGCTGGTGTCATTCGAGGCGCTGAGGCGAGCTACAAAGGAGCCGCGGCCCTGGCTGGTTTCAATGATGCCCCTTGCTCTCAGCACACCGAGTCCTTCACGCAGGGCCGCCCGCGAAACCCCCAGCTTGTCGCACAGGCGACGCTCGGAGGGCAGGGCTTGCCCGACCTTTAATACGCCATCAACGATCAGCCGTTCGATCTGCTCGCTTACAGCATCGGCAACCTGTCTTCGCTTGGTGACTTCAAGAGTGCTCATGGCTCTGGTCTGACCAGTTGGTAAAGACTTAGTGGGCATGAGTGCCTGGTCTTTCGTCAAGGTGCATGGCGCCTGTGGGGCTAAGACTTTCGGCTAAGACTGAGTATTGAAAAACTGGTCTGACCAGCTTTTAGTGGCATAGACGTCTTGGCAAACGGGGAGTAAAAGAAAAGCACGTAGCCTTGAAAGGCCCATGCCCTCCGGCACAAAAACAACAAGATCGGTACTCTGGCAATGAATATCCTGTATGACGAACGCGTCGATGGCGTACTGCCCAAGGTCGACAAGGCCAGTCTGATTAAGGCACTGGAGGCAGCGCTGCCCGGCGTTCAGATCCTCCACGCACGCGAAGACCTGAAACCCTACGAGTGCGACGGCTTGTCGGCATACCGCACGACGCCTATGGCCGTCGTACTCCCAAGCACTATTGAGCAAGTGCAGACCCTAATGCGGCTTTGTTATGAGCGTAACGTCCCGGTCGTCGCCCGAGGGGCAGGAACGGGGCTTTCCGGTGGCGCTCTGCCGCTGGAGCAGGGCGTGCTACTGGTCATGGCGAAATTCAATCGGATCCTTGAGGTTGACCCGGATGCGCGCCGTGCACGGGTTCAGCCCGGCGTGCGCAACCTGGCGATTTCCCAGGCAGCCAATCCTTACGGGCTGTATTACGCCCCGGACCCGTCCTCCCAGATCGCCTGTTCCATTGGCGGCAATGTGGCTGAGAACGCAGGGGGCGTGCACTGCCTGAAGTATGGTCTTACGGTTCACAACATCCTGAAGGTCGACATTGTGACCATTGAGGGAGAGCGTCTGACCCTGGGTAGTGAGGCGCTCGACACGCCCGGATTTGATCTGCTGGCCTTGTTCACAGGTTCGGAAGGGCTTCTAGGCGTGGTGGTGGAGGTGACCGTCAAGCTTCTGCCCAAGCCACAAACGGCCAAGGTGTTGATGGCCAGCTTCGACAATATTGAAAAAGCCGGTCGAGCAGTCGGCGATATTATCGCTGCAGGCATCATTCCTGGCGGTCTGGAAATGATGGATAACCTCTCCATTCGAGCGGCGGAAGATTTCATCCATGCAGGCTATCCGGTGGACGCTGAGGCTATCCTCCTGTGTGAGCTGGATGGGGTGGAGTCTGACGTTCATGCTGACTGCGATTGCGTTCGTGATGTCCTGGCTCGGGCCGGAGCTGCCGAGATTCGGCTAGCCCGGGACGAGGCCGAGCGGCAGAAATTCTGGGCAGGCCGCAAAAACGCATTCCCGGCAGTAGGCCGGATTTCTCCCGATTACTACTGCATGGACGGCACCATTCCCCGCCGTGCATTGCCGGGCGTTCTCAAGGGAATTGCGGATCTGTCCGAGCACTACGGACTGCGGGTTGCCAATGTCTTCCATGCCGGGGACGGCAACATGCATCCGCTGATCCTGTTTGATGCCAATCAGCCGGGCGAACTTGAGCGCGCAGAAGAGCTGGGCGGCAAGATCCTCGATCTGTGTGTGGAGGTAGGTGGCAGCATCACCGGTGAGCACGGCGTAGGGCGAGAAAAGATCAACTCCATGTGTACGCAGTTCAAGCCTGATGAATTGATGTTATTTCACGCCGTCAAGAAAGCCTTTGATGAGAAGGGATTGCTCAACCCGGGCAAGAACGTGCCGACACTGCACCGCTGCGCTGAGTTTGGCGGCATGCATGTACATCACGGCAAGCTGCCTTTTCCTGAACTGGAGCGCTTCTGATGGACGCCATGACTGCTTCCCATGATGCTTCTCAGGCGCTTCAGGACGAAGTGCTCCAGGCTATTGAGCAACGTCAGCCGCTACGCATCCGGGGCGGCGACAGCAAGCGTCACCTGGGCCGACCGGTAGACGGTATGGAAATCGATGTGCGCGCCCACCGAGGCATCGTCACCTATGATCCCACTGAGCTTGTAGTGACGGTACGGACAGGCACTCCACTGGCTGAGTTGGAGGCTGCGCTGGAAGCCAACGGCCAGATGCTGCCCTGCGAGCCGCCGCATTTCGGCCCGGGCGCGACGGTAGGCGGCATGATTGCGACGGGCTTTTCCGGCCCGCGTCGGCCCTGGGTAGGCTCGGTGCGGGATTTCGTCCTGGGGACCCGGGTCATCACAGGCGAGGGCAAGCACCTGCGCTTTGGCGGTGAGGTCATGAAGAACGTGGCGGGCTATGACCTGTCTCGTCTGCTGGCTGGGAGCTTTGGTTGTCTGGGGTTGATCACCGAGGTGTCTCTCAAGGTTCTGCCCAAGCCGCGGACGTGTACCCGTCTAAGGTTGGAGCTGGATGCCCCGCGCGCGCTAAGCAAGCTGGCCGAGTGGGAGCGCCAGAACATTCCGCTGGCAGGGGCCTGCCATGATGGCCGCGCATTACATATTCGTCTGGAGGGCGGTGAGGGTTCTGTCGCTGCCGCTCGGGATCGCATTGGAGGTGAAGACCTGTCCGTTGCGTACTGGACGAATCTGCGCGAGCACCGACTGGAATTTTTCGCTGATCCACGTCCACTGTGGCGCCTGTCGCTACCCAATCACATCCCTGTATTGGAGCTGCCGGGCTCGGTCCTGATGGATTGGGGCGGTGCCCAGCGGTGGCTGAAAAGCGATATGGATGCCGCCACGCTCAGGCCTCTTGTCGAGCAGGTCGGGGGGCATGCCACCTGTTTCACGCCTGATATCACGCGCGAGCCATTCCACCCACTGGCACCTGCGCTTCTCAAATATCAGCGTCAGCTCAAGCAGCAAATGGACCCGCATGGGCTGTTCAATCCTGGTCGACTGTATGCGGAGCTGTAATGCAAACAATACTAAGTGAAGAAGCACGTCGCCTACCGCAGGCAGCGGAGGCCGAACGCGTACTGCGTAGCTGCGTACACTGCGGCTTCTGCAACGCGACCTGCCCGACCTATCAGCTGTTGGGCGATGAGCTGGATGGGCCCCGCGGGCGTATCTACCTGATCAAGCAGATGCTGGAAGGCGGACCCGTAACAACGAAAACACAGCTGCACCTGGACCGCTGTCTGACCTGCCGCAACTGTGAGACGACCTGTCCGTCCGGCGTGACTTATCACAATCTGCTGGATATCGGTCGTGCCGAGCTGGAGCGCCGCGTGCCTCGCCCCATGAGTGAGCGCCTCCTGCGGGCCGGCTTGCGCGCCGTGCTACCGCGTCCTGCGTTATTCAAGGCGCTGGCGGGTGCAGGGCAAACACTGCGCCCACTCTTACCGGATGCGCTAAAGAGCAAGCTTCCTGCCGATCCGCTCCCCGCGGGAGAGCGACCGGCGGTACGTCATGAGCGACACGTGTTGATGCTGGAGGGCTGTGTTCAACCAGGACTATCGCCCAACATCAACGCTGCAACGGCGCGGGTGCTGGATCGCTTGGGGATTAGCGTGGTCGATGCGCCGCGAGCAGGATGCTGCGGCGCCGTTGAGTTTCACCTTAATGCCCAGCATGACGGACTTGACCGTGCCCGCCGCAATATCGATGCCTGGTGGCCTGCCGTGGAAGCAGGCGCGGAGGCAATTGTGCAGACGGCCAGCGGTTGCGGCGCATTCGTCAAGGATTACGGTCATCTGCTGAAGGATGATTCCGCCTATGCCGCCAAGGCCCGCCGGGTATCCGAACTGGCAAAGGATATCGTCGAGGTGGTTCGTGCCGAGCCGTTGGAGCGGCTGGTGGTGAGTGCGGATCACCGGTTGGCCTTTCATTGCCCCTGTACCCTACAACATGCCCAGAAGCTGGGCGGCGCTGTAGAGGAGGTCTTGCAGCGTCTAGGCTATACGCTGGCGCCAGTGCCGGACGCACATCTGTGCTGCGGCTCTGCCGGCACCTATTCGCTCACCCAGCCGGAGCTGTCTCGTCAGCTGCGAGACAACAAGCTCGCCGCGCTCGAGAGCGGGCAGCCCGATCTGATCGTTACCGCCAATATTGGTTGCCAGACCCATCTGGGCGGTGTTAGTCGTACACCGGTCCGACATTGGATCGAGATTGTCGATGCCGCTCTGAACTCCGAACCCTACCATCCTCACGTGGAGAATCTGCATGCAAAGCAAAGCCGTCCTGACCGTCACTGAAGTGAATCGCATCCTGGAGGCCGCACGCGCCGAGGCCGAGCGCAACCAGTGGGCCGTCTCCATTGCGGTAGTGGACGATGGCGGACATCCGCTGGCGCTGCTCAGGCTCGACAATGCCGCGCCAACCAGCGGCTACATCTCTACGGAAAAAGCCCGGACCGCAGCCCTGGGGCGCCGTGAGTCCAAAGGGTTTGAAGACATGATCAACGGCGGACGCACTGCCTTTCTATCCGCGCCGGTGTTGGCTGGCATGCTGGAGGGTGGTGTACCGGTCATGGTCGAGGGACAGGTTGTCGGCGCGGTAGGCGTTTCAGGCGTCAAGGCCGATCAGGATGCACAGGTGGCCAAAGCGGGTGCTGCGGCTGTTTTGGGTTGAACCGATAAGAAGAACACAGGGATTACGACATGACTCAACGCACTTCTTGCCATCGCTTACAGGTAGCCACCTCCTTGCATCGCTTTGTCGAGGAGCAAGTGTTGCCCGGTACGGGAATCGATAGCGCTGCTTTCTGGCAGGGCTTCGATGCTCTGGTGCATGACCTGGCACCGCGTAACCAGGCACTGCTGGCCGAGCGTGATCAGATCCAGGCAAAGCTGGATGACTGGCATCTTACCAATCCCGGCCCGATCAAGGACATGGCGACCTACCGCCGCTTTTTGGAGTCGATTGGCTACCTGCTGCCGCAGCCGGAGAAGGTCCAGGCGACCACAGCCAATGTCGATACTGAAATCGCGCAGCAGGCTGGTCCGCAGCTGGTTGTACCGGTGCTCAATGCGCGTTATGCCCTGAACGCTGCGAATGCGCGCTGGGGCTCGCTTTACGATGCACTCTACGGCACCGATGCCATTCCAGAGGACGACGGCGCCGAGAAGGCCAAGGGCTACAACCCCGCTCGCGGAGCCAAGGTTATCGCGTACGCCCGCGACTTCCTGGACCGAACCGTTCCGTTGGCCAAAGGCTCCCATAAAGAGGCAACGCGCTACCGGGTCGACGGCGGCCGTCTCGTGGTAGACATGAAGAATGGGGCCTGCGAGTTGGCCGATCCGTCAGCCTTTATCGGCTATCAGGGCGATGCATCCGAACCATCGGCCATTTTGCTCAAGCACAACGGTCTGCATTTTGAAATTCAGATCGATCGTCACTCCCAGATCGGCCAGACCGACTGTGCTGGTGTGAAGGACATCCTGATGGAGTCGGCCGTCAGCACCATCATGGATCTGGAGGACTCGATTACTGCTGTGGATGCACAGGACAAGGTCCTGGCTTACCGTAACTGGCTGGGCCTGATGAAGGGTGATCTGGCCGAAGAGGTGACCAAGGGTGACAAGCGTTTCACGCGTACGCTCAACCCGGACCGTGAGTATACGGCGGCCAACGGTGAGAGCCTGTCGCTGCACGGCCGCTCGCTTCTGTTCGTACGTAATGTCGGTCACCTGATGACCAACCCGGCCATTCTGTATGCCGATGGTCAGGAGATTCCTGAAGGCATCATGGATGCGGTGATGACCGTGACCATCGCCCTGCATGATCTGGCGCGCCGTGGCAACTCCCGTACCGGCTCCATTTATATCGTGAAGCCAAAGATGCACGGACCGAAGGAAGTGGCTTTTGCGGCTGAATTGTTTGGACGGGTCGAGTCCATGCTGGGACTGCCTGCCGACACGATCAAGATGGGTATCATGGATGAGGAGCGCCGTACCAGCGTCAACCTCAAGGCCTGTATTGCCGAGGCGGCTTCCCGCGTGGCCTTTATCAATACCGGTTTCCTGGATCGCACCGGTGACGAGATGCACACCAGCATGGAAGCGGGCGCGATGTTGCGCAAGGGCGACATGAAAGGAAGCAAGTGGATCGCCGCCTACGAGCGCAACAACGTCCTGGTTGGTTTGTCCTGCGGGCTGCGTGGCCGCGCCCAAATCGGTAAGGGCATGTGGGCCATGCCTGACCTCATGGCCGCCATGCTGGAGCAAAAGATTGGTCATCCTAAAGCTGGCGCCAATACCGCCTGGGTGCCATCGCCTACGGCTGCGACCCTGCATGCGCTGCACTACCATCAGGTCGATGTGCAGGCGATCCAGCAAGAACTGGAGCAGGTCGATGTCAACGCCGCCCGTGACAGCATTCTGAACGATTTGCTGACCATTCCAGTTGTCGAGTCTGCCAACTGGTCTGCCGAAGAGATTCAGCAGGAGCTGGACAACAACGCCCAGGGCATTCTGGGTTATGTCGTGCGCTGGGTAGACCAGGGCGTCGGCTGTTCCAAGGTGCCGGATATCCATAACGTCGGCCTGATGGAAGACCGCGCCACACTGCGTATCTCCAGTCAGCATATTGCCAATTGGTTGCGCCACGGCGTAACCAATCAGGCACAGGTGATCGAAACGTTGCAGCGGATGGCCCGTATCGTGGATGAGCAAAACGCAGGTGACTCCCTGTATCGTCCCATGGCGCCCAACTTCGAAACGTCCTATGCCTTCCGGGCCGCCCGGGACCTGGTTCTAAAGGGACGCGAACAGCCCAACGGTTATACCGAACCGCTGCTTCACGAGTGGCGATTGAAAGCCAAGGCAGGCTTGTAAGAACCTTGAAAAGGGACGCTAACAGCGTCCCTTTTTTGTTGGCTCAAACAAGGATCGGGTGGGTGACCGAAGCTGACTATCTGGTCGCATCATGAACCTATGGCCCTTTTGGCGTGTTCGCTACACTCAGGGAATACTCATAAAAAAGCGCCGGATACCCTGCGCCTCTGCTGGAGGATTGCCCCATGGCTGACTACCAAGCTCCCCTACGTGATATCCGTTTCCTGCTCAACGATGTGTTCAAGGTGCAGGAGGCGTGGCAGCAGTTACCTGAGCTGGCGGAGCGGGTCGATACCGAGACGGCCGACGCTATTCTGGAAGAGGCGGCCAAGGTGGCTGCCCGCACTCTGTCTCCACTCAACCGCAATGGGGATGAAGAGGGCTGCCGTTGGGATGGGGGCAAGGTGATTACGCCAAAAGGCTTCCGGGAGGCGTATACCGTCTATGCCGAAGGCGGTTGGGTAGGCGTAGGCGGTGATCCTGAGTACGGCGGTATGGGTATGCCCAAGGTGATTTCTGCTCAGGTCGAGGAAATGGTCCATGCGGCCAATCTATCCTTTGGCCTGTACCCCATGCTCACAGCGGGCGGTTGCCTGGCCATCCATGCCCATGCCAGCGAAGAGCTGAAAACGAGGTACCTGCCCAACCTCTATTCCGGTGTATGGGCAGGCTCCATGTGCCTGACCGAGCCCCATGCCGGCACAGACCTGGGCATCATCCGCACCCGTGCCGAACCGCAGGCGGATGGCAGTTATGCCATTACCGGTACGAAGATCTTTATTACAGCCGGTGAGCATGACCTGACGGAAAACATCATCCACCTGGTGCTCGCGAAGCTTCCGGACGCACCTGCCGGCTCCAGAGGCATTTCACTTTTCCTCGTTCCAAAGGTCTTGGTCAATGAGGACGGCAGCCTTGGCGAGCGCAATACCCTGGCGTGCGGCTCCATCGAGCACAAGATGGGTATTCACGGCTCCAGTACCTGCGTGATGAACTTTGATGGCGCCAAGGGTTATCTGGTCGGTGAGCTCAATAAAGGGCTTGCTGCCATGTTCACCATGATGAATTACGAACGCTTGGGTGTAGGTATTCAAGGACTGGGAGCAGGGGAGCGTTCCTATCAGAGTGCCGTTGAGTACGCCCGTGAGCGCCTGCAAAGCCGCGCGGCAACCGGCCCTTCTGCGCCCGACAAGGCGGCTGACCCTATCATCGTTCATCCTGACGTACGTCGCATGCTGTTGACCATGAAGGCCTTGAACGAGGGCGGTCGTGCATTTTCCACCTATGTTGCGATGCAGCTCGATATCGCCAAGTTCAGCAACGATGCTCAGGCGCGCTCACGTGCCGAAGGCATGGTGGCGCTATTGACTCCTGTAGCCAAGGCTTTCCTGACAGATCTGGGACTCGAGATTTGCGTGCATGGCCAGCAGATCTTTGGTGGACATGGGTACATTCGTGAATGGGGGCAGGAGCAGCTGGTACGAGACGTTCGTATTACCCAGATCTACGAAGGCACCAACGGTATCCAGGCGCTGGATCTGATGGGGCGCAAGGTCGTAGGGTCGGCGGGAAGCCTGTATCGGCCTTTCTCGGAAGAGATCAGAGCCTATATCGAAACACTGAATGGCACGTCGTCCGAGTTTGCCGAACCGCTGCGAACAGCGCTGGATAACCTGGACGCCCTGACCGAGTGGGTCATGAACGAGGCCAAAACCAATCCGAACGAGATTGGTGCAGCGTCGGTGGAGTACCTGCATGTGTTGGGTTTTACCGCCTATGCCTACCTGTGGGCACGCATGGCTGAAGCCGCATTGCAAAGCGATCATGCCGAGCTGCGCAGTAGCAAGGTCGCAACGGCGCGGTTCTACTTTGCCCGACTGCTGCCTCGCATTCATTCGTTGACGGCTTCGGTAAGGGCAGGCAGCGGCGTACTGTATGAGCTGGAGGCTGCGCAGTTCTGATGTAAGCAAATACTTACAGGATGTTGCATGACTTGGCTCTATTAACCCTACATTTATAGGGAATATCATTCAGCTATCGAGTTCAGCGCAGGAAGCGCCCCAGTTAAAACAGGGAGTTAGAGGACTGCACCAGGACGGTGCCCGATACGGAAATCCTCCATAGTCTGCAAAGCCCCGCTACGGCGGGGTTTTTTTCTGCCTGGCATTCGAGGAACCGACTCCCGTGCAATAGGTCCTATAGCTGTTTCGACGGCCTGTTACGAGGAGCTTGCAAATGGACCTGATCAGAATTATCTGCGCCATCATCCTTCCGCCCCTAGGCGTTTTCCTGCAGGTTGGTCTCGGAGGCGCTTTCTGGTTGAACATCCTGCTGACCCTTTTGGGCTATATTCCAGGCATTATTCATGCTGTCTGGATCATCGCTCGACGTTAGTCCAGCCAATGGATAATCCGGCTCGCGATTGAATTAATTGAACGCGGGCCGCTTCGCTTTCCGTTTTTTCGTGCATGCTTGCCGTACTGCGGCTGCCTTGCAGCAGGTGGCCGCTTTTTCATTCATGACTGATATTGAGTAACGCATGAATCGTGAGTCGCCTGTCGATCAGCAAAGCTTTCGTCGAATCCTGAGCCGTAACCTGACTCTGCCATTAGGGATCGGTTTTCTTACTTCGGCGTTCTTTGTTGCTGTCGTTTATTACCTTCTTTCCGTAAACCAGTGGATCGAGCATACCGATCGGGTTATCAGTAGCAGTAACAATGTATTCAGGCTCGCGGTAGATCTGGAAACAGGTATGCGGGGTTATCTGCTAAGTGATGATCAATCCTTTCTTGAGCCCTACCAGCGTGCACAGGCTACGTTTCAGCCTCAGTTGGATGAGCTGAAAAGTCTGGTTTCAGATAACGAGGTCCAGCTACGTCGGCTTGAGCGCATTGAAAGCTTGCATCGTTCCTGGCGTGAATATGCGTCTCGAATGATCGCGTTGAATCAGCAGAACGGCGACTTCATGAAGCACGTACGCGACGGCGAAGGCAAAGACTTGATTGATGCTATCCGTCGCGACTTCAATGATTTCATTGCATTGGAGCAGCAGCAACGAGCCGAGCGTAGTTCAACGGCCAGTCAGGCCACCATCATCATTGTTGCGTCATTTCTGTGTGTCAGCCTCTTGCTGAGCGGCCTGCTGGCCTTCCTGGGGCGCCGTGAACTGACGCGCTTGTCTAATACCTACACCACCGCGCTGGATCAGCAGCTCGATCATGCCGAGCAAATGCAACGGCAAGCTTGGTACCGTGCCGGACAGATGCAGCTCTCCGAACAGGTGATTGGCCAGCAGACGTTGCCACTGCTGGGGCAAAGTATCCTGCAGTTCCTGGCCCGCTACCTGGGTGCTTCTGCAGGGGCGATCTATATCGTCCAGGACGATAACCGTAAGCTGGAGCGCGTAGCCGAATATGCGTTGAGCGAAGAGAACCTTTCCACGAGACGCACGCTGGCCTTGGGTGAAAGCCTGGTGGGACAGGCGGCTCTGGAGTCGCGCATCATTGAGCTAAAGGATCTGCCGCGTGATTATCTGAAGGTCAGCTCGGCCGTCGGCGAGACCACTGCCGCAGCGGCCCTGATCGTACCGATTGAAAGCGATGGCATGGTCAATGGCGTGGTGGAGCTCGGCTTTACCCGCAGTCTGGAAGCGCGGGATACCGAGTTGCTCAAGCTTGTCTCCTCAGCGATTGGTTCTTCCATCGAGGCCGGCAAGTATCGCCAGCGTCTGCAAAAGCTGTTGGCCGAGACCCAGCAGCTCAACGAAGAACTGCAGGTACAGCAGGAAGAACTCCGCACCGCCAACGAAGAACTCGAAGAGCAGTCCCGTGCGCTCAAGGAGTCTCAGGCGCACCTCGAGCAGCAGCAGGCCGAGCTTGAGCAGACCAACGAGCAGCTCTCCGAGCAGACCCATGAGCTGCAACAGCAGCGCGACATGCTCGACGAGCGCAACAACCTGCTCAACGCAGCGCAGACTGAACTGGAAGATCGGGCTCGCGAGCTTGAGCGGGCTAGCCAGTACAAGTCCGAATTCCTGGCCAACATGTCCCATGAACTACGGACACCGCTCAACAGCTCGCTTATCCTGGCCAAGCTGCTGGCCGATAACACGGATGCGAACCTTACTGCCGAGCAGGTCCGTTTTGCAGAGTCCATCTATTCTGCTGGCAATGACCTGCTCAACCTGATCAACGATATCCTCGACATTTCCAAGGTCGAGGCAGGCATGCTGGAAATCAGGCCTGAGCAGGTGTCCGTCAAGCGTGTTGTCGACACCCTGAAAAACGCGTTCAATCCCGTGGCCGATAGCCGTGAGCTGTCTTTCACGGTGGATCTTGCCGACGATCTGCCTGGCTTTGTGTACTCGGACCGGCAGCGTATCGAACAGATTCTCAAGAACCTGCTTTCCAATGCATTCAAGTTTACCGAGCGAGGCGGCGTCACGCTCAAGGTGACACTCGACCGGAACCAGGTCGCGTTTGCGGTCACCGACTCGGGTATTGGGATTGCGCCAGATCAGCAGGAAGTCATCTTTGAAGCCTTCCGTCAGGCCGATGGCGCAACGACCCGTCGTTACGGCGGTACCGGTCTAGGGCTTTCCATTTCCCGCGATCTGGCCAAGCTGCTGGGGGGCTCCATTGAAGTGCAGAGCGTTCCGCAGCAAGGCAGTACCTTCACCTTGCGCCTACCCCTGCAGTATGAGCAGCCACTCATTGCCGACGCACCTGCTCCCCGTGTTCAGGCCGCTCCTGCGCCACGTCCTGCCAGCGAGGCGCCAGCTCCAGTCGCGGTTGCTGCACCGGCCGCTGCCGCGCCGTCATCGGCGCAAGTACCGAAGGCCGATGAAATAAACCCGGCTCGCCCGAGACCATTCCCGGACGACCGTGAAAAATTCCCCTTCCCGGATCGCAAGGTGCTGGTGATTGAGGACGAGCCACAATTTGCACGCATCCTTTACGATCTGGCCCATGAGCTGAAATACAGCTGCCTGGTTGCACACGGGGCCGATGAAGGTTTTGATGTCGCAACCGAGTTCACGCCGGATGCCATCCTGCTGGACATGCGCCTGCCTGACCATTCAGGCCTTACCGTACTTGAGCGGCTCAAGGAAAATCCCCATACACGGCATATTCCGGTGCATGTGGTGTCGGTCGAGGATCGGGTCGAGGCAGCCATGCATATGGGGGCCGTTGGCTATGCCATGAAGCCCACCACCCGTGATGAGCTCAAGACCGTCTTCAGTCGACTCGAAGCCAAGTTTTCGCAGAAGATGAAGCGCATTCTGCTGGTCGAAGACGATGCGCTGCAGCGCGACAGCATCACCAAGCTCATCGGTGATTCGGATGTGGAAATTACCGCGGTAGAGCTTGGCCAAGAAGCGCTTGAGCTGCTGCGCAACAATATCTATGACTGCATGGTAATCGACCTCAAACTGCCCGATATGGAAGGCAACGAGCTGCTTGAGCGCATGGCCAATGAGGAAATCTGCTCCTTCCCGCCGGTCATTGTCTATACCGGGCGCAGTCTGACCCGTGACGAAGAAGCGAACCTGATGAAGTACTCGCGTTCGATCATCATCAAGGGAGCCCGTTCGCCCGAGCGTCTGCTGGATGAGGTCACACTCTTCCTGCACAAGATCGAAGCCGACATGCCGCCTGAGCGCCAGAAAATGCTCAAGACTGCCCGCAGCCGCGACAAGGCATTCGAAGGTCGTAAGCTCCTGTTGGTAGATGACGACGTACGCAATATCTTCGCCCTGACCAGTGCGCTCGAGCAGAAGGGAGCAATCGTCGAAATCGCCCGCAACGGTCTTGAAGCGGTGGAAAAGGTACAAACGATCGAAGGTATCGACCTTGTACTCATGGATATCATGATGCCAATGATGGACGGCTATCAGGCCATGCAGGAAATTCGCAAGATTCCTTACCTGCAAAAACTGCCCATTATTGCCATTACTGCCAAGGCCATGAAGGACGACCAGGAGCGTTGTCTGCGTGCCGGGGCCAATGACTATCTGGCCAAGCCTGTCGATCTGAACCGGCTGTTCTCATTAATCAGGGTATGGATGCCGTCACTGGAGAAGCTGTAACCATGTGTCCCGACCGTACCCTGGATATTGAGCTGCGCTTGCTCATCGAGGGTATCTATCTCAAATACAGCTACGACTTTCGGGATTATTCCGGCGCTTCGCTCAAGCGCCGGGTGCTCCATGCGCTGTCGAAGTTTGAATGCGAAACCATTTCAGAGCTGCAGGCTCGCGTGCTGCATGATCCGCAGCTGTTCAGCGAGCTGCTCCAGTTCCTGACGATTCCGGTCAGCGAGATGTTTCGTGACCCCACCTATTACCTGGCCATTCGAGAGCACGTAGTCCCTGTGCTCAAGACCTATCCATCGCTCAAGATCTGGATTGCCGGGTGCAGTACGGGGGAGGAAGTCTATTCCATGGCCATCCTCTTCAAGGAAGAGGGGCTGCTGGACCGTACGTTGATTTACGCCACCGATATCAATCCACAATCGCTGGATCGTGCCCGGCAGGGCGTCTTTCCGCTGGAGCGGGTGCGTAAATACACACAAAGCTATCAGCTGGCCGGCGGCAAGAATTCCTTTTCCGACTATTACACAGCCGCCTACGATGGGGCGCTGTTTGATAAGTCACTGATGGCCAATGTCACCTTTGCCGACCATAGCCTGGCTACGGACATGGTGTTTTCTGAGACGCACTTCATCTCCTGCCGAAATGTTCTGATCTATTTCAACAAAGGCTTACAGAATCGCGCGTTCGGTTTGTTTCATGAGTCGCTGTGCCACCGGGGCTTTCTCGGACTCGGCAGCAAGGAGTCGCTCGATTTCTCTGCCTATGCGGGTCATTTCGAACCGGTCGTCAAAAAAGAACGACTTTTCAGGCGGTTATAATCGTCATGAAACAAGGGCCGGATACCCTCTTTTCGCTGCCGCAGCGGCAAATTGAAGCAATTGTTGTAGGCGCTTCCGCGGGTGGGCTACAAGCACTTAGTGTACTATTGGTCGGCTTGGTCGAAACTTTTCGCCTGCCTATCGTCGTGGTAGTACACATGCCCGAGGACAAGGACAGTAAACTAGCGGAAATTTTCCGGCTGCGTCTGGAGATAGACGTTAAGGAAGCAGATGAAAAGGAACCGCTGCACCCTGGCACGCTGTACTTTGCGCCGCCTGGGTACCATCTGCTGATCGAACAGGACAAAACGCTCTCCCTGAGCCGGGAAGAGCGTGTGCACTTTTCGCGGCCTTCAATCGACGTATTGTTCGAAAGTGCTGCAGACGTATTTGGCGAGCACCTTTGTGGTGTTCTACTGACCGGAGCCAATGAGGACGGCGCGGCAGGCTTGAGAGCGATCCACCGTGCCGGTGGGTTGACCGTGGTTCAGGATCCGGCTGAAGCCTTCGTGCCTACGATGCCGGAAGCGGCTCTCAAGTTGTTTACTCCTGATTTCATTTTGCCTGTCAGAGACATTAATACATTGCTCGTCGAGCTGGAACAGAACAATGCTTAAAGAAGTGAATACAGCAAAGATTCTCATCGTTGACGATCTTCCAGAGAATCTTTTGGCACTTGAGGCGTTGTTGAAACACGAGGACCTCTCTGTATTCAAGGCAGGTTCTGCCGAGGCTGCGCTTGAGCTATTGCTCGTGCACGAATTTGCGCTTGCCATTCTGGACGTGCAGATGCCGGTCATGAACGGCTTCGAGCTTGCCGAAATGATGCGAAGTACCGAGAAGACCAAACATATTCCAATTGTCTTTGTCAGTGCTGCCGGTCATGACCGCAACTATGCCTTCAAAGGCTATGAGAGCGGAGCTGTAGACTTTCTTTACAAGCCGCTCGACATCCATGCGGTCAAGAGTAAGGTCAGCGTATTCGTGGACCTGTACCGGCACCGCAAGGGCATGCGGCGTCAGCTTGAGGCGCTTGAGCGTAGCCGTCAGGAGCAGGAGGTGCTGCTGGCCGAGCTGCGCCAGACGCAAGTTGAGTTGCAGCATGCGGTGCGGATGCGCGACGACTTCATGTCTATCGTTTCCCATGAGCTGAAGACCCCGCTCAATACCCTGATTCTTGAGGCCCAGCTGCGCAAGATCTACCTGGGCAAGAATAATATGGCAGCTTTTACGCCTGAAAAGCTGATGGAGATGGTCGAGCGGGACGAGCGTCAGGTACAGAAGTTGGTACGTCTGATTGATGACATGCTCGACGTATCCCGTATCCGGACGGGCAAGTTGTCTATCCGACCTTCCCGTTTCGATCTGGTGAAACTGGTTTCCAGTATCGTCGAAAATTTCATGCCGCAACTCAACGCGACTGGCTGTGACGTCACGGTAGAGCTTCCCGAATACATCGAAGGGGAGTGGGACGAATTCCGAATCGAGCAGGTTGTTGCCAATCTGCTTACCAATGCCATGCGCTACGGTGCAGGCAAGCCCGTTCATGTGAAACTGGATGTCAAGGACGGCTGTGCTGTACTTAGCGTACGGGACTTTGGTATCGGTATCTCGCCTGAGAGTCAGGAGCGTATTTTCCGCCAGTTTGAGCGCGCTAGTGGAAGCGAAGGCGTTGCAGGGCTGGGCTTGGGGCTTTATATCGCCGATCAGATCGTCAAGGCGCACCGTGGCACGATAGGTGTCAGCAGCATCGAAGGACAGGGGGCTACGTTCAGCGTGACGCTTCCTCTCGGCGAGTCGACGGCGACTGAATCGGCTAAGCCGAGGTTGACCCTGGTAGAGACAGGTATGCATTCCGCGCAGGGCTCGGCCTCCGGATCGTCAGGTCTGAAGGCGTAAGGAGAGCAGAAATAAAAAAGGCTTACCGAGGTAAGCCTTTTTTATTGCGCGCTTGGCGCTGAGATATGGCAGGGGCGGCTGGATTCGAACCAACGCATGGCAGGATCAAAACCTGCTGCCTTACCGCTTGGCGACGCCCCTGTAATACTTTCGAATTTCTGGTGGGCCCGGAGAGACTCGAACTCTCGACCAAAGGATTATGAGTCCTCTGCTCTAACCGACTGAGCTACAGGCCCTACGAGAGGGGCGCATTATACCCATATAGAAGCAAATGGCAAAATAAAGCGCATAAAAAAACCGGAGCGTTTGCTCCGGTTTTTCATTTACTCGTCGAGGAACGAGCGAAGATGCTCGCTACGAGACGGATGACGCAGCTTACGCAAGGCCTTGGCTTCGATCTGACGAATACGCTCGCGTGTCACATCGAACTGCTTACCGACCTCTTCAAGTGTATGGTCAGTATTCATATCGATGCCGAAACGCATGCGCAGTACCTTGGCTTCACGAGCCGTCAGTCCTGCCAGTACATCGCGAGTCGCTTCCTTCAGGCTTTCGCTGGTCGCTACCTCGATCGGAGACTGCATGGTGGAGTCTTCAATGAAATCACCCAGGTGCGAATCTTCATCATCACCAATCGGTGTTTCCATGGAGATTGGCTCTTTAGCGATCTTCAATACCTTGCGGATCTTGTCCTCAGGCATATCCATACGCTCACCCAGCTCTTCCGGCGTCGGCTCGCGACCCATTTCCTGCAACATCTGGCGGGAAATACGATTGAGCTTGTTGATCGTCTCGATCATGTGAACCGGAATACGGATGGTCCGTGCCTGGTCCGCAATGGAACGGGTAATCGCCTGACGAATCCACCAGGTCGCATAGGTGGAGAACTTGTAGCCGCGGCGGTATTCGAACTTGTCTACCGCCTTCATCAGACCGATGTTGCCTTCCTGGATCAGATCAAGGAACTGCAAGCCACGGTTTGTGTACTTCTTGGCGATCGAGATCACGAGACGCAGGTTGGCCTCAACCATCTCTTTTTTCGCCCGACGAGCCTTGGCTTCGCCGATGGACATGTTGCGGTTGATTTCCTTGATCTCGGCAACTGTCAGATCAAGCTCCTTTTGCAGGGCAATCAGCTTTTCCTGGTTGCGCTGGATATCAGGACGCAGGCGCTCAATCGCCTCGGCATACTTGGGCTTGTTCTTGAGAACCTTGTCTACCCACTCAAGGTTGGTTTCGTTGCTCGGGAACGAACGCAGGAAATCAGCGCGGGGCATACGTGCGTCACGTACGCACAGCTGCATGATGGCGCGTTCCTGGGCACGAACACGATCCAGCGACTCGCGAACGCGGCCTACCAGTATCTCGTACTGCTTGGGTACCAGCTTGATCGGCATGAACAGCGTGGCCAGGGCCACCAGCTCTTCAATAGCCTGATCGCTGCTACGGCCATGCTTCTGGAGCGCCTTTTGGGTTTTCTCCAGTTGTTCGGCTACGGCTGCGAAGCGCTGACGAGCTTCTTCCGGGTCCGGACCGCTTTCGGTCTCTTCCTCGGAATCATCGCTCTCGCTTTCTTCTTCGTCGTCGCTCTGGGCTGCAGCGGCATCCTTGGCCTTGGGCACAGGAATGTCATCGCTTTCGCTCTCAGGCAGCGTGCCGTCATCGGGATCGATGTAGCCGCTGAGAACGTCAGACAGGCGACCGCCTTCGGACGTAACCCGATCATATTCGCTGAGAATGTATTCAACCGAGCCCGGGAAGTGAGCGATAGCGCTCATGACTTCACGGATACCTTCCTCGATACGCTTGGCGATTTCGATTTCGCCTTCACGGGTCAAGAGTTCAACGGTACCCATCTCACGCATGTACATGCGCACGGGGTCGGTGGTACGACCAACATCGCTTTCAACTGCTGCCAGTGCGGCGGCGGCTTCTTCAGCGGCGGCTTCATCGGTATCCGCTTCTGCGAGCAGTAGGGTATCCGCATCCGGAGCTGTTTCGAATACGTTGATCCCCATGTCGTTGATCATGCGGATGATGTCTTCCACCTGTTCTGGATCGGAGATATCCTCCGGCAGGTGATCGTTGACTTCCGAGTACGTCAGGTAACCCTGCTCGCGACCGCGGGCGATCAACTCTTTAAGACGAGATTGCTGTTGCGCTTTTCCGGACATAAACACCCTTCCACGAAGGCATAGGCGGGCAAAAATAAGCTGAGTATTATAGCCGATCAGGCGGCTTTCTTGCCAGAATCAGGTTGATGGCACAGCTGGGCGGCTAAGAAGCTCGCGCAGACGGTCCTTCTCTTCAATGCTGAGTTCGCTTTGGCGCGCCTTGCGGAGCAGCTGTTCAAGGCTGCGTTCACGCTGGCTTGCTGCAAGCCTAGTAATGGTGTCGAAAAACTGTTGTTCAAGGTTATCACCTGAAATCAACCACTCTTTTTCGGCTAAAACACGTAATAGTTTGCCTTGTTCAGTGCCGTGCCAGCGTGCCAACAGCTGCAACGTGCTCTGTTCGGGCTTCTTCTGCAAGGCATCAACCAGGGCAACAAGAAGCTGTGCGTACTGGTCATTTTCTTCGGCAAGGTTCTTTGCATCCTGAACCTGTAAGGCCAGCGAAGGGCGGTGTACCAGGCTGCGTAATGCGGCAAGCGTAGGCGGTTCAACCTTTACCGGCTCGCGTGGGGCACGCATGGCAGGGTCACCTTTGAAGCCGAACGACTTCTTGCCGCGGAACCCATTTTTCCCGCCATACGAGGGCTTGCCTGTGCGAGTGCTCGGGTAGGGCGCAGCAGGCGCAGGTGAGTCATAGCCGCTGTCGTAGTAGGCATCCTGCTCGTAGTAAGGCTCGTCCGTAGGCCGTGGTGTCGCGGCTGGTGCGCTGGCAAACTGATTGAGCGACTCGTTGTTGAGCCCGGTCAGCTCGATCAGGCGCAGGCGCATGAGCGCTTTCAGGTTATTTCCCGGGACCTTTTCAATCAGCGGTATGGCCAGTGTCGCCAGGTGCGCCTTTCCCTCCAGAGTAGACGGGTCAGCCTCGGCTGCCAGTTGCTGGAAGAAATACTCGGCCAGTGGCAGCGCCTGCTGGACGAAACGTGCCTGAAACGCGTCCGGGCCCTCTGATCTGACGAGAGAATCTGGATCTTCGCCTTCGGGAAGAAAGAGAAAGCGGATCTTGCGACCGTCCTGTAGGGTGGGGAGCGCTGATTCCAGCGCGCGCCATGCTGCGCTACGACCGGCCTTGTCGCCATCAAAGCAGAACAGAATTTGAGGCACCAGACGAAACAAGCGCTTGATGTGCTCCTCGCTGGTAGACGTACCCAGGGTGGCAACAGCATTTCGTATGCCTTGCTGCGCCAGGGCAATCACGTCCATATAGCCTTCCACGACAATGATCTCGTCAAGATCGCGGTTGGCTCGGCGAGCCTCGAACAGCCCGTACAGCTCTTGACCCTTATGGAAAACAGGCGTTTCCGGAGAGTTCAGGTACTTGGGTTTCTCATCGCCCAGTACCCGACCGCCAAACGCGATAACGCGTCCACGGCTGTCCTTGATCGGAAAAATAACCCGATCACGGAAGCGATCGTAGCGTTTGCCGTTTTCAGTATTTTCGATCAGCAGGCCGGCCTCGATCATGGCTTTTTGCTGAAGCTCGTCACCTGCCAGATGCTTGAGCAGATTGTCCCAGCCAGGCGGTGCGAATCCCAGGCCATAATCACGCGCGATCTCGCCGGTCAGGCCGCGTTTCTTCAGGTAATCCACCGCGGCTTTACGCTGGGGGTGACTCTTGAGCGACTGACGATAGAACGTGGCTGCGTCGGCCAGCAGCGCATACAGCGGAGAGTCCACCATCTGCCGCGGCTTGCGTGGGCCGCCACTGGTGCTTTCTTCCCGGGGAACGTCAAGACCGGCTTTTCTGGCCAGCTCTTCAACAGCTTCGGGAAACTCCAGATTGTCATGGTCCATGACAAAGCCGAGGGCATTTCCGCCTGCGCCGCAGCCGAAGCAGTAATAGAACTGCTTGTCTGGACTTACGCTGAACGAAGGGCTCTTTTCGTTATGAAAAGGACAGAGCGCACTAAAATTCTTGCCGGTTTTTTTTAGCTTGATGCGTGACCCTACCACTTCGACAATGTCGGTGCGGTTGAGCAGGTCGTCGATAAAGCTCTGGGGGATCAATCCGGCCATGGTGCATTCGGCTCAGGGAGGGCCATTAGCATACGCGATGAAAAACGGTTGCTTCCATGCGCAGGTCGCTTGGTTGAATTATAAATTCGACTATCGAAACTTGAGCATACTAACGCACGTTGCGAAAGGATGTTCAATAGGAAGTGCCAGGCATGGGACATGCTTGACAGGTGGTGCGGATTAGCAGATCACATACGTTCAGCCCGACCAGTGGTCGGGCGGAGCCGTTAGCCTTGCAGGCGTCTGATCAGTACAGACGCTCGCGGCGGCGCTGTTCGCGCTGCACTTTCTTGGCATGACGCTTAACAGCAGCAGCTGCCTTGCGCTTACGCTCGGAAGTAGGCTTCTCGTAGAACTCGCGGCTGCGAACTTCAGCCAGAACACCGGCTTTTTCGCAAGAGCGCTTGAAACGACGCAGGGCTACGTCGAAGGGTTCGTTTTCTTTGACTTTGACGGCGGGCATCCAGGTCGTACCTTCAATGTTTTACCGGGGGTTGATTCAACGCTTGAGGCCTTAGCCATATAAAGCGTCGGTTTTTAAGGGTTGCGGATAGTAACGCTTCGCCGGGGTAAATGCAAAGCTTCCGGACGAAAGCACTGGTCTGAGCAAATGGGTGGGATTATCATGCCTTCCTTCATTCATCGTCAGGCCGAAGGCCATCTGCCCATGCGTGTTCTGGGACTCGAAACGTCCTGCGACGAAACAGGTGTCGCACTCTTTGACAGCGAACGTGGACTTTTGTCCGATGCGCTATTCAGTCAAATCGATTTGCATCGTGTTTATGGTGGGGTAGTGCCTGAATTGGCCTCCCGTGACCATGTAAAACGAATGCTTCCTCTTATTAATCAGGTATTGGCTGAGGCAGGCAGCAAGCCGGCCGATGTCGATGCCATTGCCTATACGGCCGGTCCGGGCCTGGTCGGTGCGCTGCTGGTAGGCGCCTCCTTTGCCCAGGCGCTGAGTCTGGCATGGGGTGTTCCGGCGTTGGGGGTTCATCACATGGAAGGCCATTTGTTGGCGCCCATGCTGGAGGAGCAGCCGCCGGAATTTCCGTTCGTCGCCTTGTTGGTGTCTGGTGGCCATACGCAGCTTGTACGGGTGGACGGTATCGGCCGTTATCAGCTTCTGGGCGAGTCGGTAGACGATGCTGCGGGGGAAGCCTTTGACAAGACTGCCAAGCTCCTGGGGCTCGGTTATCCAGGCGGGCCGGAGATTGCTCGACTTGCGCTCAATGGCAATCCTGATCGCTTTGTCTTTCCGCGTCCGATGACAGACCGGCCTGGTCTGGATTTCAGCTTCAGCGGTTTAAAGACTTTTGCTCTCAACACTTGGCAGCAATGCGAGGCGGCAGGGGATAACAGTGAGCAGACGCGTTGCGATATCGCCTTGGCCTTTCAGCGTGCGGTCGTCGAGACGCTGACGATCAAGTGCAAGCGTGCCCTTAAGCAAACAGGCCTCAAGTCTCTGGTAATTGCTGGCGGTGTCAGCGCCAATACTGCGCTGAGAACTTCGTTGGAGACCATGCTCAAGGAGCTACGTGGGCATGTCTTTTACGCCCGCCCACGTTTCTGTACGGACAACGGCGCCATGATTGCGTATGCCGGTTGCCAGCGTCTGCTGGCCGGTCAGCAGGATGGTCCCGCCATTCAGGTGCAGGCGCGTTGGCCAATGGAGCAGTTGCCGGCGGTCTGAGTAACGTCAAGGGCGTGGTCTGGCAAATCTTTTGGGACAAAAGCTGTCACGCTCTCTAGAAGTGACGTTCTCGTCCTGCCAGCAAGGCTTTGAGATTGGCACGGTGGCGAAGCACGATAAGGATGGTCAGCGCGAGCAGAGGCAATAACGCGGCATGTTGTTGCCAGGCAATAAGCGGCAGGCACAGCAACGTGGCGGCCAGTGCAGCCAGGGAGCTGATACGGGTCATTGCGAAGACGATTCCCCAGATGCCAGCCGCCAGCAATGCAGCCCAGGGATACAGGCCTAGCAACATACCGGCCGCTGTGGCGACGCCTTTGCCGCCGCGAAACTGAAAGTAGAGCGGATAGACATGGCCCAGTACTGCTGCCAGACCGATCCAGGCCTGCTCGACCTCTGACAGGCCCAGGGTACGTGCCAGGAGAATAGGGACGAGGCTTTTGCTCAGGTCGCCTAGTAATGTCAGGATGGCAAGGCGCTTGCCACCAAGACGAAACATGTTGGTTGCACCGGGATTGCCTGATCCACTGGTTCTGGGATCGTTAAGACCAAAGGCGCGGCTGAGCAGGACGGCAAACGATACGGAGCCGAGCAGGTAGGCAAAAGTGGCCAGCAACCAAACCATAATGATGTTCCCGGAGGGGCAGTCCCTTCAGATTCTAATGGGAATCTTCGTCTGACCGCGATACGGTGGCTGGGCTTTTCAAATAATGCGCATATGGGCGCTGGAGAGGGTCGTGGACAAGGTATTCATCGAGGGACTGGAAGTTGACACCGTTATTGGTGTGTATGACTGGGAGCGCGAAATTCGTCAATGCTTGCGTCTGGATGTCACCATGGCTTGGGACATTCGTCCTTCCGCCGAGAGCGATGAACTGGACAAGACGTTGAATTACGCCGCGGTGGCAGAACGTATTACAGCGTTCGCCCAGCAGTCGAGCTTCCAGTTGGTCGAGACGTTTGCCGAGCGCCTGGCCAGTCTCTTGATGCAGGAGTTTCAATTGCCCGGGTTGCGGCTGAAGATTACCAAGCCGGGTGCCGTACCGACGGCGGCAGGGGTTGGTGTGGAGATCGAGCGCGGATGTCTCTGACCACGGTATACCTGGGCCTTGGCAGCAATACCGCGCGTGAGCAGCATCTGACGGCGGCACTGGAGGCCTTGTCCGCCTTATGCGGAGAGCTGGCATGCTCTCCCGTTTTTGAAAGCGAGGCCGTGGGTATCAAGAGCGAGCCGTTCTTCAACCTGGTCGTCAAGGCCCAGACAGAATTGTCCCTGGCTGACTTGATTGTTCGCTTAAAGCACATCGAGGCTGATAATGGCCGATACGCGGCAGATCGTACCGGTTTGCCGCTTGATATCGACATTCTGACCTATGGCGATCTCGTAGGAAACCTGGATGGGCTGATTCTGCCGCGGGCAGAAATTCTCAAGAATGCCTTTGTGCTTTGGCCGCTCTCGTTATTGGCCGCCACAGTTAGGCATCCTGTCGATGGCCGTGATTACGCTTCTCTTTGGGCTGCGATGCCCAAGGTCCAGCGTTTATGGCCGGTACCGTTTACATGGCGTGGACAGGCATTGACGCCAGCCACGCTGTGTCAGGCCTTTCCAGCAGAATAGTCACGGCAATACGCCTCGATGGCCTCGAGGCGCGACTGCTTCAAAGCCTCCCCAAGTTCGGCGCCTTTAAGTCCTTTCTCCAATAAAGGTTGTACTGTTACTGCGCGTGCAGCCTGCGCAACCGAGCGCATGTAATTTGCCTGCGCATAGGGGAGTGCTGCGTCATAGTGGTCCATTTCACAGGCTTGAAGGAACTCCTCGAAGCGAGCCGGCCGACGGAACAGGTCGAAGCACTGGAATAGCGCCAGAAGCGCTGTTGAACTCAGCTCGGCTGCACGCTGGACGTGCGGGTGATACTGGCTGACCAATAACGCCAGCTCACTGCAGTCACGCGGCAACTTGAAGCGGTTATTGATGGCTTCGATCGTGTCGGTAACTTGGTTTGACTCGTGTTGATCGCCCTTCACCTGCATGAGTAGACATGACCAGCGTATGGGAAGGGGTTGCTTATGACTGGCGCATTGGCGCAGTACCCGCAAGGTATGGCTGGTAGACGGATCGGCATCGGCTTTGAGCAGGGAGTCGATCTCGGGTATCAGTACAGCCAGCGCACCACAGACATGCAGGGTCTGAATGAAAACATCCGGCCTTGACTCCATCAGCGCCCGGGAGATTTCTTTCCACATGCGCTCGGGTGTCAGGGCGTCCAGTTCACCGCTGGTCGCCATGCGCTGCATCAGCTCAAGGGTCTCCGGAGCGACATTGAACCCAAGCGGAGCATAGCGGGCCGCAAAACGAGCTACGCGCAGCACCCGCAATGGGTCCTCCATGAACGCTGGGGACACATGGCGCAGCAGACGTGCATGTAGATCCTTCAGGCCACCATAGGGATCAATCACGTGGCCCGCTTCGTCTTCTGCCATTGCGTTGATGGTCAGATCGCGGCGGATGAGATCGTCTTCCAGGGTGACGTCCGGGTCTGCAAAAAAGGTGAAGCCGCCATAGCCACGACCGCTTTTACGTTCAGTACGCGCCAGGGCGTATTCCTCGCCGGTCTTGGGATGAAGGAAGACGGGAAAGTCCGCACCGACGGGGCGAAAACCCTGAGCGGTAAGCTCTTCAGCGGTACCTCCGACAACAACCCAATCGACTTCCGTAACGGGCTGCCCTAGCAATCGATCCCGGACCGCGCCACCCACCTTGTATATCTGCATGCTTCACCTCCTGAAGGCAGCAGGATAACGATGAAGTAGGTAAACGCCAAAAAGGATATAAAGAAACAAGGCCTCACAGGAGGCCTTGGATTTAGATGGGCGAGATAGCGATGTCGGTACGCCGAGGGTTAAGGTCCCGGTGGCCGTCCCGGGGAGGAACGTGCTGGGTGCTGACGATCTGATCGCCCTGAGCGGTTTCAAGGTGAATGTCAAAGCCCCATAAGCGATGCAAGTGCTTGAGTACCTCCTCGGTAGAATCGCCCAGGGGTTTGCGATCATGCTGGGTATGCCGCAACGTGAGCGAGCGATCACCGCGACGGTTAATATTCCAGATCTGGATATTAGGCTCACGATTGCCCAGATTGTACTGGGCTGCCAGCTGCTCACGAATCAGGCGATAACCCCGATCATCATGAATTGCCGCGACTTCCAGCTCATCACGGTGATCATCGTCCAGAATGCTGAACAGCTTGAGATCCCGGATAACCTTGGGCGACAGAAACTGAAGGATAAAGCTTTCGTCCTTGAAGCTCTTCATCGCGAACGTAACGGTAGAGAGCCAGTCGCTGCCTGCGATATCCGGGAACCAGCGCTTGTCTTCTTCGGTAGGATTCTCACAGATCCGGCGAATATCGCGGAACATGGAAAAGCCCAAGGTGTAAGGGTTGATGCCGCTGTAATAAGGGCTGTCGAAGCTTGGCTGGTAGATCACGCCTGAGTGGGACTGCAGGAACTCGAACATGAAGCCATCGGTTACGAGGCCTTCATCGTAGAGATCGTTGAGCAAGGTGTAATGCCAGAAGGTTGCCCAGCCTTCATTCATTACCTGCGTTTGCCGCTGCGGATAGAAGTACTGAGCGATCTTGCGCACGATCCGGATAACTTCACGCTGCCAAGGCTCCAGTAACGGAGCATGTTTCTCGAGAAAATAAAGAATATTTTCCTGAGGCTCAGAGGGGAAGCGCGCATCCTCTTCGTGTTTATCCTTGTCGCCCATCTTAGGGATGGTACGCCAGAGATCATTTACCTGGCGCTGCAGGAGTTCCTCACGCTCCTTTTGCCGACGGCGCTCCTCTTCAGCGGAAATGGGATAGGGCCGCTTGTAGCGATCCACACCATAATTCATGAGCGCATGGCATGAATCGAGGAGGTCCTCTACCGCATCGATGCCATGGCGTTCTTCGCATTGCGTGATGTACTGCTTGGCGAACACCAAATAATCGATGATGGAACTGGCGTCTGTCCAGGTCCGGAACAAGTAGTTGCCCTTGAAGAAGCTGTTATGCCCATAACAGGCGTGGGCAATTACGAGGGCCTGCATCGTGATGGTGTTTTCCTCCATCAGATAGGCGATGCAAGGATCCGAATTGATCACGATTTCATAGGCCAGGCCCATCTGCCCGCGCTTATAATGCTTTTCGGTATGCAGGAAGTGCTTACCATAAGACCAGTGGTTATAGCCGATAGGCATGCCAACAGATGCGTAAGCGTCCATCATCTGCTCGGCTGTGATAATTTCAATTTGGTTGGGATAGGTATCCAGGGCATAGCGCTTAGCGATACGACCGATTTCCCGGTCATACGTCTGTACAAGCTCAAATGTCCATTCCGAGCCGGTGGAAATAGGCTGACGCTTCATGACACAAGCCTCCGCTGGAACAGTTCACGAAACACCGGGTAAATATCGGCAGCCGATACGATCTGCTGTTGCGAAAAGGACTCGGGAAACGCCCCGCGCACCTGTTCGTATTCGTACCACAAGGCCTGATGTTCCCGTGGCGTGATCTCTACATAAGTGTAGTACTGCATGAACGGCAGTATCTGGCGGACTAGGATATCCCTGCAGATAGGCGAGTCGTCATTCCAGTTGTCACCGTCCGAGGCCTGCGCGGCATACAGGTTCCACTCGTTGATGGGATACCGCTCCGCCATGATTTCCTGCATGAGCTTCAATGCACTGGACACAATCGTGCCGCCCGTTTCACGGGAATAGAAAAACTCCTCTTCATCCACTTCACGTGCGCTGGTGTGGTGACGAATAAACACCACATCGATTCGCTCGTAATTACGCTTGAGAAACAGATAGAGCAGGATGAAAAAGCGCTTGGCGATGTCCTTGGTCGCCTGAGTCATCGAACCGGAAACGTCCATCAGACAGAACATCACTGCCTTTGAGCTTGGCGTAGGCTGTTTGCTCAACAGGTTGTACTTGAGGTCAAAGGTATCCAGGAACGGGACCTTATCGATCCGGGCGCGCAGACGCACAATCTCGGCTTCGAGCGCCTGGATATCAGTGATGTTGTCCGGCTCCTCGACACGCAGGCGTGCAAGCTCTGCCTTGACTTCGCGCAGCTTGTTGCGGCTCCCGCCCGACAGAGCAATTCGCCGGGCATGAGCGGAGCGTAAAGTCCGGATGATATTGATGCGCGACGGATTCCCTTCGCTGCTGATACCAGCACGTACCGTCTTGAACGTGTCGCTGCCGGTCAGCTGTTTTTTCACCAGATTCGGCAGTTCAAGATCCTCGAACATGAAGTCGAGAAATTCGTCCTGGGTAATCTGGAACACGAAGTCATCCATGCCTTCGCCGCTGTTGCTGGCCTTGCCTTGGCCTGCGCCGCCACCACCGCCTCCTTGGGGGCGCGGAATGCGGTCTCCTGAAGAAAATTCCTTGTTACCGGGATGAACGGTCGTTTGCTTGCCGCCACGACCGTGATGCAGCACGGGCTCATCAATGTCGCGGCCAGGAATACTGATTTGCTCGCCATGCTCCATATCGGTAATGGAACGGCGGCTCACGGCCTCTTCGACCGCCTTCTTGATGTGCTCGCGGTAACGCCGCAGAAAACGTGTACGGTTTACCGTGCTCTTATTCTTGCCATTCAAACGCCGGTCGATGACATAACTCATAGACGCCCTCCGGGCTCGGAAATGGAGCAGTCCGCGGTCCTACGATAGGCTTGGCATATTGCGATTTGCCTACCGCCGGACAGGTCACGGCAGAGCACGGTCACGCCGTCTCTGCCTGTGACGATACGACTGCGTTCTTTACTGCGATTTCCGTACCCGCAGATACCACTCGGACAGCAACCGCACTTGCTTCTCGGTATAGCCACGCTCGACCATGCGAGTCACAAAGTCGTTGTGTTTTTGTTGGTCCTCCTTGCTTGCCTTGGCGTTGAAGCTGATAACCGGCAGGAGATCCTCGGTGTTCGAGAACATCTTCTTCTCGATGACCGTGCGCAGCTTCTCGTAAGAGAGCCAGCTGGGATTCTTGCCATTGTTATTGGCACGCGCGCGCAGCACAAAGTTGACGATCTCGTTGCGGAAGTCTTTTGGATTGCTGATGCCTGCCGGCTTCTCGATCTTCTCCAGCTCCTCGTTTAGCGCCGCGCGATTGAGAATTTCACCTGTTTCCGGGTCACGGTATTCCTGATCCTGAATCCAGAAATCGGCGTACAACACGTAGCGGTCAAAAATGTTCTGTCCGTATTCGCTGTACGATTCAAGGTAGGCGGTTTGAATCTCCTTGCCGATGAACTCGACATAACGAGGTGCCAGGTATTCCTTGATAAAGCGCATGTAGCGCTCGCGGACTTCTGCCGGAAACTGCTCCTGCTCGATCTGCTGCTCAAGCACATACAGTAAATGAACAGGGTTGGCTGCAATCTCATTGGCATCAAAGTTGAAGACACGGGAAAGAATCTTGAAGGCAAAACGGGTCGACAAACCGTTCATGCCTTCATCGACACCTGCTGTATCGCGATACTCCTGAATCGACTTGGCCTTGGGATCAGTGTCCTTCAGGTTTTCACCGTCGTATACCCGCATCTTGGAGTAGATATTCGAGTTCTCAGGCTCTTTCAGGCGTGAAAGTACAGAGAACTGCGCCAGCATTTTGAGCGTATCGGGCGCGCAATGAGCTTTGGATAGAGAGCTGTTGATGAGGAGCTTGTCGTAGATCTTCATCTCATCCGAAACACGCAGGCAATACGGGACCTTAACGATGTAGATACGGTCGATGAAGGCCTCGTTATTCTTGTTGTTACGGAAGGTATGCCATTCTGATTCGTTGGAGTGCGCCAGGATGATCCCACTGTAGGGCAAGGCACCCAGACCTTCGGTACTGTTGTAGTTGCCTTCCTGAGTTGCGGTCAGGAGTGGGTGCAGCACCTTGATAGGTGCCTTGAACATTTCTACAAATTCCATCAAGCCTTGGTTGGCTCGGCATAAAGCGCCTGAGTAGCTATAGGCGTCTGCATCGTTTTGCGGATATTCCTCGAGCTTGCGAATGTCGACCTTGCCGACAAGCGCGGAAATGTCCTGGTTGTTCTCATCGCCTGGCTCGGTCTTGGCGATAGCGATCTGGTTGAGGATGGAGGGGTGTAGCTTTACAACACGGAACTTGCTGATATCTCCGCCGAACTCCTGCAATCGCTTGGCTGCCCAAGGCGACATGATGCTGCGCAGATAGTGGCGAGGAATGCCATAGTCCTCTTCAAGAATCTGGCCATCTTCATCAGGATTGAATAGGCCCAGCGGAGATTCAAAGACCGGAGAGTCCTTGATGGCATAAAACGGAACACGCTCGATCAGCTGCTTGAGCTTTTCCGCCAATGATGATTTACCACCCCCTACAGGACCCAGGAGATAAAGGATTTGCTTTTTCTCTTCGAGGCCTTGGGCAGCATGCCGAAAATACGAAACGATCTGCTCGATGCAATCTTCCATCCCGTGGAAGTCTGCAAAAGCAGGGTAACGACGGATCACCTTGTTGGAAAAGATGCGCGAAAGGCGCGGATCGCTGGCGGTATCTACCAGCTCCGGTTCACCAATGGCCATGAGCATGCGCTCAGCGGCACTGGCATAGGCAGTACGGTCCTTCTTGCAGATCTCAAGATATTCCTGAAGGGAATATTCTTCCTGACGAGTCGCTTCGAAACGCCCCTGGAAGTGACTGAAAATGCTCATGACGTCTCCTCGCTGGATACCCTCGAGCCGGCTGGGATCGGTCGTACGCGTGCACGGAAAACAGCAACAGTCGACGGAGCAACCGTTTGGAATTCCCCCGAACACCTAATGGTCGTACCGATGGCCCGCCGGAAATCCGGCTCCCTGAATGGGAAGGCCTAATCCAAGAATAGTCCGATTATGGAGATGTGGAAGCCCCTCTTTAGACTTATGTGTAACGGGATCGTCAAAAGCGTGTGCTAAGCACTTGAAGGATCAATCAAAACGAGCCGCTTTCCGTCTCGTCGGGATATACGCTTCGCCAGACTTCGAAGCCGCCATCGAGGCTGTAGACTTCGCTGAAACCCTGCTGGGAAAAAAAAGCGGCAGCGCTCTGGCTTGAATGACCGTGATAGCACACGACAACCAGCGGCTGATCCATATCGGCCTGGGCCATGAAGTCGGGCAGGGTCTGGTTATCGATCCGCTGAGAGCCCGCAATATGCAGGGTGGCGTAGCTATGAGGGTCGCGGATATCCACAACTGTTGCGCCACGCTGGCGCAGCTCCAGCGCCTGTTCAGGATCAATGCAGTGAAACTCGCTCATCTTTAGTCTCCTTCCTGGCAGGCGCAACTGTGGCGCTCGCCGGTATCGACATTTAGTAAGGTCATTTTGTTGCCCCAGACACAGCCGGTATCCAGCGCAAACACGCCCGGCTCATCGCAGCGGCCTTCAAGTGCCGCCCAATGGCCAAAGATCAGCCGATGCTGACGCGTTAGACGACCAGGATGGCTGAACCAGGGGGCATAGCCGTCAGGCGCACTGCCGGAGGCTTCCTTGGTTTTCAACTCCAGCGTGCCGTCCGGTGCGCAGAAACGCATGCGCGTCAGGTAGTTGGTAATAACGCGCCAGCGAGTAGCACCCTCCAGGCTCTCCTCCCAGAGTGCCGGCTCATTGCCGTACATACCGTCTATGAACTGTGGAAAGTGCTCATCATCCCGCAGAACAGTTTCTACTTCCTTGGCCAGGGAGAGTGCCTTCTCCAGCGTCCACTGCGGCGGCAGACCAGCATGAACCAGAATCGTATCGCGCGGCTCATCGTAATGAAGAAGCGGCTGCTGGCGAAGCCAGGAGAGCAGCTCGTCGCAGTCTGACGCCTTGAGGATCTTGCGCAGCGTATCGCTTTTCTTCATGCGTTCGGGATGGAGCGAAACCGCCAGAAGATGAAGGTCATGGTTGCCCAGTACGGTGACGATGGATTCCCGCATGTCATACAGGAAACGCAGCGTTTCCAGTGATTGCGGGCCACGGTTGACCAGGTCACCAACCAGCCAGAGACGGTCCTGCGCAGGATCGAAGTCTACTTCTTCGAGCAGGCACTTGAGCGGGTCAAGGCAACCTTGCAAGTCGCCAACGGCATAAAGCGTCATCAGTGTAAGGAACCTGGAACAGCGAGGCGGAAGGGCGCAATAACGGCATCGAAGGTATGGCCGTCACTGGCCTCCATCTGATAACTGCCACGCATACTGCCTACGCGGGTTTCGAGCACCGTACCGCTGCTGTATTGGTGCGTTGCTCCTGGTGCGAGTACAGGCTGTTCGCCTACCACGCCAGCACCGCGCACCTCCTGGGTCCGACCATTGCCATCGGTAATGATCCAGTGGCGTGCATGCAGCTGTGCCGGCAGGCTGCCCTCATTGGTAATGGTGACGTCATAGGCGAAGGCGAAGCGATTCTGCGCCTCCTGAGACTGCTCCGGCAGGTAGCGTGTGGAAACAGCCACTTTAATGGAATAGCGTGGGTCGGACACTGAGGCTGACCTCTTAAATATTCAGGTTATTCAGATGACCTTAGTTGCTCTGTGGCTGATCTGCCAAGGCATTGGCCAAGCGGACAAAGGCTGCGATATCGAGTTGCTCGGGGCGTAGACCCGGCTCAACGCCGGCAGCCTCGATGGCATCACTGTTCATGAGACTCTTGAGTGTATTGCGCAGAGTCTTGCGGCGCTGATTGAACGCTTCACGTACGACTCGCTCAAGCATCTTTGGATTTTTAGCGGTATACGGACGTTCGGTATGTGGAGCAAGGCGCACAATGGCCGAATCCACCTTGGGTGGAGGATTGAATGCACCAGGGCCTACATTGAACAGGTGCTCAACGCGGCAATGGTATTGAACCATGATTGACAGACGTCCCCAATCGCCGCCGCCTGGCTCTGCTGCCAGCCGCTCGACGACTTCCTTCTGCAGCATGAAGTGCATGTCGGAGATAACGTCTGCATGGTCCAAAAGATGGAAGATCAATGGAGTGGAAATGTTGTAGGGCAGGTTGCCCACGACACGCAGCTTCTCGCCACTAACCAGTTCGGCAAAATTGAACTTGAGGGCATCACCCTGATGGAGGGTGAACTGGGGGTTCAGGCCAAACTTTAGCTTGAGCAGGGGGATAAGATCCTGGTCAAGCTCTATGACATCCAGCGTTGCGCCACTGGACAGTAGTCCTTCCGTGAGCGCCCCTTGGCCAGGGCCGATTTCCAGCAGATGTTCACCTGCCTTTCCATTGATGGCGCGCAGGATGCGGTGGATGACGCCGGCATCATGAAGAAAATTCTGTCCAAAACGCTTGCGCGCCTTGTGTTGATAAAGCTCAGTCATTGATATGTGTTTCGGCCATTTGATAGGCCGTCTCCAGGGCAACGCTCAGGCTGCCGGTATCGACTTGGCCCGTTCCGGCCAGATCTAGGGCGGTACCATGGTCGACCGATGTACGAATGATCGGTAGGCCTAAGGTAATATTGACCGCGGCACCAAAGCCTTTGTGCTTGAGCACAGGCAGGCCCTGGTCGTGATACATGGCGAGCACGGCGTCGCAGTGATCAAGGTATTTGGGTGTGAATAGTGTATCAGCTGGCAAAGGGCCTATCAGTTCAAGGCCTTCTTCACGCAACTGCTCAAGTGCAGGCTCGATGATCTCGATCTCTTCCCGGCCCAGGTGTCCGCCTTCGCCGGCGTGGGGATTGAGGCCACAGACCAGAATTCGCGGCTTCGGAATACCGAATTTCTCTTGCAGGTCAGCCTGAAGTATCCGCGCTACACGCTGGACACGCTCGCCAGTGATGGCGTCCGCCACTTCACGTAAGGGCAAGTGCGTAGTGACAAGAGCCACGCGCAGGCCCCTTGTTGCCAACATCATGACAACCTGCGGAGTATGGGTCAGGTCGGCAAGAAATTCGGTATGTCCGGAGAACGCAACGCCTGCTTCATTGATCACGCCCTTGTGAACCGGTGCGGTAATCATGCCGGCAAAGTGGCCATTGAGGCAGCCCTGCGCGGCCCGAGTCAGGGTTTCCAGAACATAGTGACCATTGGCAGGACTCAATTGGCCAGCCACCACGGGTGCGCCTAGTGGTGTGTCCCATACATAAAGCGCCCCGGCGTTAGTGGGCTCTACAGGCCAGTCAGATGGCGTAACGCTGATAAGGGAAATTGAGAGGCCGAGCTGCTGGGCTCGCTCGGCAAGTAGAGACTGGCTGGCAATAGCAATAAGAGGGTAGGGCTGAGGATGCTGAGCAAGCAGCAGGCAAAGGTCCGGACCGATGCCTGCTGGCTCCCCGGGCGTCAAAGCAAAGCGCTTTGGCCCTATCACTTTTTGATTTCCACGTAAGCCTCGTCGCGGATCTGACGCAGCCACAGCTGCAGCTCCTGATCGTACTTGCGGTTACGCAGAAGGTTGAGGGCTTGCTGTTGACGAACCTGCTCGCTGTTGTCCGTAGCGCGACGACCCAGGACTTCCAGAATGTGCCAGCCATATTGCGTACGGAAAGGCTGAGACAGCTGGCCTGCAGAGGTGCTGTTCATGACCTCGCGGAACTCAGGTACCAGAGACTCCGGGTTGATCCAGTTCAGGTCGCCACCGTTAAGTGCCGAACCGGGATCTTCCGAAAAGCTCTTGGCCAGTTCGGCAAAGTCTTCACCACCCTCGATGCGCTCACGCAGACGTTCCGCTAGACGACGTGTCTCCTCGTCGCTGCGAATTTCGTTTGGCTTTAGCAGAATATGGCGGACATGAACTTCGTCAACCACCGAGCTTTCGCCGCCACGCTTCTCCTCAACCTTGAGGATGATAATACCGCCCGGTACACGAGCAGGCTCAGTGACGTCACCTGGCTTCATCGAGCTGATCATCTGATCGAAGGGAGGTGGAAGCTGGGCGGCTTTCCGCCAGCCTATCTCACCGCCATCCAAGGCGTTATCGCCAGCCGAGTTGGCAATGGCAAGTTCGCCAAAGTCAGCACCCTGACGAGCCTTGTTATAGATCTGCATGGCCTTTTGGCCAGCAGCCTGGATTTCACTGGAAGAAGCGCTATCCGCCACAGGAATCAGAATATTGGCCAGGCGGTATTCTTCTGATAGCTGAATGCGGCCCAAATCGGAGTTCAGGAAATTCTGCACTTCCTGCTGACTGATTTGAATGCGCTGGGCTACCTGACGCTGCCGTACGCGACTGATAGTCAACTCACGACGTACCTGGTCGCGAACATCGTCATAGGTCAGGCCATCCTGAGCCAGCGCCTGACGAAACTGAGCCACGCTCAGTCCGTTGCGCTGAGCGATTGTGGCAACCGCTTGGTTGAGCTCGTCTTCCGAGATACGAATGCCGCTACGCTCAGCGATCTGCAGCTGTATGTCTTCCAAAATCAGCCGTTCCAGTACCTGATTTTCTACAGCGCTGTCGGGCGGTACTTCGCCGCCCCGCTTGGCAATGTTCTGCTTCACCTCGGTCAGGCGCTGCCTGAGCTGACTCTCCATCACCACATCGTTGTCTACAATGGCAACCACTCGGTCCAGCGGTACCACGGCAGCATGGGCCATTGAGCTGATAGTCAGCGCTACACCTAGAGCAAGTGGGCGCATGGCGTTACATAGCTTGGTCTTCACGTTCACGATAGCCTTGAATGCCTTTATCCAGGAAGCCTTCGGTCTTACCACCAAAGACGTTGCCGAGCCCTTTCAGGACGATCTGCAGGAAGACGCCGCGGTCAGACTTGGATGTTTGTGAGCTATAGAAAGCATCATCATCCGTATCGACCCAGTAGCGGTTGATCAGACGCAGCTTCCAGCAGCAGCTGTCATATTCGAAGCCGCCAAAGGCCTCGAGTGTACGGCTCTTGTTGTAGTCGAATTGCCAGCGGGCAATGGCGGACCACTGCGGAACGATCGGCCAGATCACTGAGAAATCATGCTGATTGACTTTGTACTCATCGCTACTGTAAGCAAAACGGCCTAATCTAGGATTATAAACACGGGTGTTATTACGGTAGCGATAGCCTGCGTTGACAATCTTCCGCGGATCGCTTTCCGGCTGGTAATGGAACATTACGCTGCCAGAGTCCGTGTGGTTGATGGTCGGATCCCAATTGAACTCACCATTGACACGCCAGTCGCGATTAAAGCGGTATATACCGGCTAACGCATAAGGCGAGCGCCAGGAGTCAGCCTGAGGGTTATCGACGTCCTGGCCAACGCTGCGGGCGTAGGCAATATCATCTTCCGTCAAACCTGGCAGCTGTACGCGGCGATCGCGGAAATAGAACAGCTGGCCAAAGCTGACATTGGCTCGCTCGAATCCATTTGGCTCGATGAGTCGAGAGGTTGTGCCCAAAGCCAACTGATTGGCATCGCCAATCCGGTCTCTGCCTGTGAAGCGATTATCGCGCCACAGGGAGTCATAGCTGAAGGTATATTCACTGGTATCGAATACCGGGATGTCATCCTGATCCTTGTATGGGACATACAAGTACTTGGCACGAGGCTCCAGAGTCTGCTTGCCACCCTCACCGAACAGATTGGACTCACGATCAAAATAAAGACCGCTATCGATGCTGATGATCGGGACGGAGCGGCTTGGGCTGCCATTAAAGCTTTGCAAGGTGGAGCCAGAGAACCGTCGGCGACTAGCTGATAACGGAGAGTTCAGATCGTTTTTGCCTTGGGCGTCAAGGTCCAAGTCGTACCGGGTGTAGGCGTACCGAGCAGACGGCGTCAGATAGCCCCAGCTGGCATTCATTGGCAGAGAAATACTAGGCTCAGCATGGATACGATCGCCTTCAGCCCGCGTCAAGCCAAACAGTCTCACATCAGGGCGAGAGCGACGATTGATTTCGTTACCGTTTTCGTCTAGGTCAAAGTAAGTTTTGTCATCCAGGCTGCGTTCAAATCGAACAAACTCAGTACCATAGGTAAACTGCAGACCGCCTGGGTTGTAAGGCAGGCGCCCATCCAATGTGAGTTGTGGCAGGCGGTTATACGGTGTCACGTCGGATACCGTAGCGAGCTGGTAAGCCTGTGCGTTCAAGCGCGCCGTATAGGTATCACCACGGTACGTCAGTTGGCCCTGCTGGTTGACGTAGGTGGGTTTGCTGATGCCTAGATCGGTATCCAGATCCTGGAAGTAATACGGATCGCTGATCTTGGTGTAGTCGACTTCTGCCAGCCAGCGGGAGTCCAGGCCTGTGCGGTTTTTCCAACCGTACAGCCAGCGCCTGTCCGTTGCTTCCGGCATGCCTTCATGATCATTTTCCTGATCGTTCAGGTACGCCGCGCTGATCTGACCTTCGCTGCTGCGTGTCAGATAACGGAACTCACCTTCCATCATCAGGCCGCGCTTGGTCATGTAGCGTGGGTACAGAGTCGCGTCGTAATTGGGCGCCAGGTTGAAGTAGTAGGGCGTTACGACGGTTAGACCGTTATCGCTCGACGAGGCAATGGTCGGCGGCAGGAAGCCTGACTGACGACGATTATCGATCGGGAAATAAATGAACGGTGTATAGAGGACCGGGAAGTCCTTGACGCGCAAGGTCGCGTTGGTGGCATAGCCCAGGCCGGTCGCGGGGTTCAACGTAACGTTATTGCCCTTGACGGTCCATGAGTTGCTGCCCGGCTCGCATGTCGTATAGGTACCGTCTTTTAGACGGATAATGGCGTCTTCGCCGCGCTTGACATACAGCGCGCTGCCCCGAATGCGGCTCTGGTGCACAACGTATTCGGCGTTATCCACCTGAACGGCGCCGTTGTCGAGTTGCACTTGAGCATTGTCGCCCACCACGAGCATGCCATTGTCACGGAACTTGACGTTACCGTTCAGCTCGCCCCGGTTGTCAGTCCGATGCAGGTTGGCCTCATTCGCCTCGACCTGCATGTGACCTTGCCGCAGGATTACATCACCTGCGAGGGTGGCGGTTTGAGTCTCTTCCTGATAGCGAGACACCTTGGCGGTGACGTACGTCGGCGATTCGCTCATCGGCGTTTTGTCATTCATGCCGGGGCGCTGTGGCTCGACATAGGCGCCCGAGCAGTAGGGGCCTGTTTCCGCCAGCTGCGCAGGGGTCAGCTTTTCACGCGGCACCCAATCCAGATGGCTATAGTCCGCGCTTCGGGAAGCAAGGCCTCGGCCTTCGCTCTCGGTGACCAGCGTCTTCTCCGGCTCTCGGGCGGCTGCGGTCTGCGGGCCATCGCCTGCACTGACAGCCGACTCCGTATGAGCTGGGCGGGGAGGCACATTACTCGTGGCCTCGGTAGTATTACACGCCCAGCCGCCTGTGGCGGAAGGAGCGCAGTTGAACTGCTGGGCTGCCGGAGCAGCAAGAACGGAGGTCAGCGGCTGAAAAGCCAGCAGACTGCCAGTAACCAGCAAGGGAAACTTTCTGCGAAACGCGGGGGATTTCACGGCCATCCTTAAAGTTATCCTGCGCGCCATCGGCCCGGAAACGGACCGCAGGCCTCTCGATGGGCTCAAAAAGATATCGGATAATAAAGCATGACCTGCGCAACGGCTAGGGCCGAGGGAAACCGTTATAAATGTCTGAAGATGTTCGCTTTACCCAACTCTGTCAGTGGCTGGACGCGTGTCTGCCTGAATTGTTCAATAAAAAAGGCTGGGGAGCGCCTGGAGAAGGCGAGCTGACCCCCGCCAGTAGCGATGCAAGTTTTCGTCGTTATTTTCGCTGGGAATGTGACGGCCGTACCCTGATCGTTATGGATGCACCACCTCCACAGGAAGACTGCCGGCCGTTTGTGCATGTGGCCGCGCTACTGGCCGAGGCCGGTGTGCATGTGCCGGAAATCCTGGCTCAGGATATAGAACAGGGCTTTTTACTGCTGGATGATCTAGGGCGGCAAACATACCTTGACGTACTGACATCCGATAATGCCGACGCGCTTTTTAATGACGCTTTGAATGCGTTATTGACCTATCAGGTTCTTCCGACGGAAGGTCATCTGCCAGAGTACAACCGCGCCCTGTTAGCACGTGAGCTACAGCTATTTCCTGACTGGTATGTCCGCTACGTTCTTGATCATCGCCTCGATGCGGCGCAACAGGACGCGTGGGAGTCGGTCTGTGAGCTGCTGATTGACAGCGCACTGGCGCAGCCGCGCGTCTTGGTGCATCGCGATTACATGCCGCGCAACTTGATGGTCAGTATGCCAAATCCGGGTGTCCTGGATTTTCAGGATGCGGTATACGGCCCCATTACCTATGACGTGACCTGCCTTTTCAAGGATGCCTTCCTGAGTTGGCCGGAGGAGCGTGTCAGAGGGTGGATCGAAACTTACTGGACCCGTGCCCGGCAGCAAGGCTTGCCGGTTGGCGAGGATTTTGAAGATTTTTACCGAGCCAGCGACCTGATGGGCGTACAACGACACCTCAAGGTCATCGGGATCTTTGCGCGCATTTGCCATCGAGACGGCAAGCCCAAGTATCTGGCTGACGTGCCGCGTTTCTTCGCCTATATCGAGGCGGTTATCGCGCGGCGCCCTGAACTCGCGCCTTTGAAGGCCTTGCTCGCCGAGCTTCGGGAGGCCTCTACCGTATGAAAGCCATGATTCTTGCGGCAGGGCGTGGAGAGCGGCTTCGCCCGCTTACCTTGCATACTCCAAAGCCTTTGGTTAAAGCATGCGGTGTACCGTTGGTCGAATACCAGATTCGGGCTTTGAAGGCGGCTGGTTTCAACGATTTTGTTATCAATCATGCGTGGCTGGGGCGGCAGATAGAAGACTACCTGCAAGATGGCTCGCGGTTAGGCGTCAGTATCGTGTACTCGCCTGAAGGTGAGCCGCTGGAAACCGGCGGCGGCATCTTCAAGGCGCTTCCGCTGTTAGGTAAAGAGCCTTTCCTGGTGGCTAATGGCGATATCTGGACGGATTACGACTATCGGCCGTTACAGCTGACCGCCGGTGATTTAGCGCATCTGATTTTGGTCGATAACCCTCTTCACCACCCTGAAGGGGATTTCTTTTTGAGTAATGGACGCGTGGTTGAAGCTGGCGAGGCTTGCGACAGGTTTACCTACAGCGGTATTGCAATACTGCATCCCGATCTATTTCGCACCTGCGAGGCAGGCGCCTTCAAGTTGGCGCCTGTACTGCGCGCAGCCATTGCAGAAGGGCGTGTCAGCGGGACGCTGCATACCGGTCGTTGGGTCGATGTAGGAACCCATGAGCGGCTGGCAGAAGTCGAGCAACTGATCGAGGCGAGCGCCTAGTGTTCTGGCCATGGCCTTTAACGCTGTCCGGGGCGCTTACCGGCTGGGCAGCAGCTGATCTTTCTGGAGCATTGCTGGGTGCAATGTTAGGGCATGCGGCCGAGCGTAAGCTGGGACTCACCTCCTGGTCTGCGCTGCGCCTGCGGCTGGGGCAGGTTGGTTTTGAGCATCAGCTCTTGTTTGAACTGCTCGGCCATCTGGCCAAGGCAGGGGGGCAAGTGTCGACGGCACATATTCGCCAGGCTGAAGGTGAAATTAAGCGATTGGGTTTGGACGTTGAGGGCCGCCGCCGTGCAATCGCTGCGTTCAATCAGGGTAAAACGGCAGTTCGCTCGGCTCGTACCCGGCTGGCTGCAGCGGAAAGTCAGGCTGAAATTATCATTCGTGCCTGTTGGCGAATGGTATGGGTGAACGGCAGCGTCCGGCCTGGTGAGCGGGACCTGATCCGGCAATGGGGATTGTGGGCCGGGCTCTCACAAACGCGAGTAGATGAACTGCAGCCCATGCGGTCAGCGAAGAAGCCGCGGGCAAACAATGGCTATAAAGAGGCTTTGGCGCTGCTAGGGGTAAGCGAGAGCAGCGATAGCAAAAGTATCAAGCAAGCCTATCGGCGATTGCTCAGCAGGCATCATCCCGACAAGGTTCAAGGTGCCGGCGCCAATAAATATGTGGTTCAGGAGGCAGCGGAAAAAACCGCTGCCTTGCACGCAGCCTATCGGCTTATCAAAGAACGGCATGGCTTTCGTTAGTGCGCAGGCTGCTCTCCACCGCCTGCCGCTATGTGTGTGCTAAGCCAGCCTCGCACACGACGATACAACTGTTCCTGCTCATTGGAGGGGTCGCCGGGAATCGTCTTTAGGGCAACCTGGGTGTAATCGCTGGCCTGTTCCCGCTTGGCAGCCTGGCGGCGCTGCTGGGCCGAGGCTTGAGCGATCGAAGACTGGTTATGATAGAAGTCGCCTGTTGCTACCTTGAGCTTGGGCACGATCGCATCCAGATTTGAGCCCGAATTAATCGGTGCCTTGCCATCAATGATAATCAAGTGATGAAGCTCGCTGGGCTCTCGTTCAGCGAGGTAGCGAGCTGCCCAATAGGCTCCGGTACCGTGACCGAGCAGAATCACCTGCTTGGAGCCTCGCTGTAGCGCAAAGTCGATTCCGGCCGCCAGTCTAGCCATGACGCCCTCCGCATAGGCATCCTGCAATGCTTTGGCATCCGAGGGTGCCTTGCCTGCCTGTGCGGGTTCGCCACTACCTATTTCAGCCTGGGTTTCAGGTGTTGGTGCGGTGCCGGTCACACCTTCTACGGGTGTGGGGGACGCACCCTCTGCAGTGGATGCATCGGCATCGGCAGGAGCAGAAGTCGCCCCATTGGCGTTACGCGGCAGTGGAGCCTGGTTTTGCGGGTCGGGCAGGGTCAGACTAAGTGTCTGCCAACCTTCGTCGGGCAATTTTTGCCTGAGTGGGCTGATGGTGTTGGGCCAGTCAGCGGACTCGCCATCGCCCGGTATCAGGACGATCGTTCCCTGAGGCTGGGCAGTATTGGCAGGTTTCCATAACGCCAGGAATTGCTCGTTGCCCGCCGTCAGGGTCTGCTGCTCGCTTTTGGGGAGCGTGCGCTCTAGCGCCTGCGCAGTATCCTGACTGCGTCCAATCGGAGCTGCTCGTTCGGCAGCAGGGGCTGGCGGGGTAGTAGCTTCTTCGGCAGAGGCATTGTTGGCCATGCCAAGAGCAATCAGCAGCAGGGTCTTGTTGAACACACCGGGTCGGCTAAACATGAAGTGCACTTCGTCCTGTCCAGAATGGGCGGAAGACTAATCACCTTTGGTCATGCTGTCATGGGCGATGTCTACCGCGGCACGCAAATAAGAGGCATCTACTTGCACTGACCGCCACAAGCGGCAAGTGTGCCCTGCAAGATGTGCTGTGCAAGACAGCAGCGGGGAGAAATGCCGGTTGTCAGCTCTCTAATGCATGAATGCCCAGCCGCTGCATTGGGTACAATGCCGCTTTCCGCTGACTTGCCTTGAGGCTTTTCCATGCAACCTTATGCTATCGCTCCGTCGATCCTCTCCGCTGACTTTGCCCGTCTGGGTGAAGATGTAGACAAGGTGCTCGCAGCGGGCGCCGATATCGTCCATTTCGATGTTATGGACAACCACTATGTGCCCAATCTCACGATTGGCCCCATGGTCTGTTCGGCGCTACGCAAGTATGGCGTGACGGCGCCTATCGATGTGCATCTGATGGTCAAGCCAGTGGATCGTATTATCGGTGATTTCATCGAGGCGGGCGCCTCGTTCATCACCTTTCACCCCGAGGCTTCAGAGCATATCGACCGCTCACTGCAGCTCATTAAGGCAGGTGGTTGTAAAGCAGGGCTGGTCTTTAACCCGGCGACGTCCCTGGACTGCCTGAAATATGTCATGGACAAGATCGACATGGTGTTGCTGATGAGTGTGAATCCGGGCTTTGGTGGCCAGAAGTTCATTCCGAAAACACTCGACAAGCTGCGCGAGGCACGTGAGCTGATCGATGCCTCCGGCCTGCCGATTCGTCTGGAAATTGATGGCGGCGTCAACGTTTCCAACATCGGTGAAATCGCACGTGCCGGTGCCGATACGTTTGTTGCGGGCTCCGCCATCTTTAATGCGCCGGATTATGCAGAGGTCATCAAGACCATGCGTAATGAGCTGGCCAAGGCACGTGCGGTATGAGTCAAGGCGTGCTGGAAACCTTGTTTGATGGAGAGCAGCCACGGCTGATCATGTTTGATCTGGACGGCACGCTTCTCGATTCAGCCCCAGATCTGGCCGCAGCGGTTGATGCCATGCTTGAAACGCTAGGTCGACCCCCTGCAGGGCTGGATAAGGTCAGGCTGTGGATTGGCAATGGAGCCCGTGTGCTGGTTCGTCGTGCCTTGGCGGATCAGATGGAGCACAGCCACATCACGGAGGCTGAGGCAGATGAGGCACTGAGCCTTTTCATGTCTCTTTATGGGGGCAGCCACGAGCTCACGGTCGTGTACCCCGGCGTTCAGGAAGCGCTGGCGACGCTCAAGGCCAAAGGGATTGCGATGGCCGTCATTACCAACAAGCCGGAGCGCTTTGTTGGCCCACTTCTGGATGACATGCAGTTGGGCGATTTTTTCTCATGGATCGTAGGAGGGGATACGTTACCTCAACAAAAGCCTGATCCTGCCGGGCTCCTCTATGTCATGGGCAAGGCGGGTGCCAAGCCTGACGACGCCTTGTTCATTGGCGATTCACGTAACGATATCCGTGCTGCACGGGCCGCCGGAGTGCGCTGCGTCGCGATGACCTATGGCTACAATCATGGTCAGCCCATAGCTGATGAGTCACCTGACTGGCTACTGGACGACCTTAGGCAGTTACTGGCTTAGCGATAAAATGCCACACTCGCTATGGCAAAGAGGTTGATTCAGCGAGTTGCCTGAGCTAGTGTGGCCGTATTCCTATCTACCCGGCGAAGAGATCGAATCGTGGTGGTCACCTGCAAACTGTGGATGAAGGTCATCAAGGCCCTGGCGCGTTGGCGCTGGCGCGCCTGACTCATTCCTGGCCGGCATGCCCGGCGCGTTTTGCACCTGACCTTTACCCTCCACGAGGCTGATCATGACCCGCGAAGAATTCCTGCGTTTGGCCGCTGCCGGCTATAACCGTATTCCCCTGACATTCGAAACCCTGGCTGATTTCGACACGCCGCTGTCGCTTTATCTCAAGTTGGCCGATACCACCAATACGTACCTGCTTGAGTCTGTCCAAGGTGGTGAAAAATGGGGTCGCTACTCCATTATCGGGCTGCCCAGTCGCACCGTACTGCGAGTCTATGGTCACCAGGCCACGATTCATGAGGGCGATGAGGTCGTCGAAACCGTTGAGGTCGAGGACCCGCTAGCGTTTGTCGAAGCATTCCAGCAGCGCTATCGCGTGCCCACACTGCCTAACCTTCCGCGCTTCAATGGGGGCCTGGTCGGCTATTTCGGTTATGACTGTGTCCGCTATGTCGAAAAGCGCCTGGGTGCCTGCCCCAATCCTGACCCGCTGGGCAATCCCGATATCCTGCTGATGGTATCTGATGCTGTCGTGGTGTTCGATAATCTATCTACCAAGATGCATGCCATCGTGCTGGTCGACCCGGCCGATGAAAATGCCTACGACCAAGGCAAGGCGCGCCTGGATGAATTACTGGAGCGCCTGCGTCAGCCTATTATGCCGCGCCGTGGACTCGACTTTAGTGCGCCTCAGGCGCAGGAACCCAAGTTTCGAGCCAGCTTTACTCAAGCGGATTACGAACAGGCGGTTGTCAAGATCAAGGACTATATCCTGGCCGGGGACTGCATGCAGGTCGTGCCTTCCCAGCGGATGTCCATCGATTTCAAGGCCGCCCCCATCGATCTCTATCGCGCGCTACGCTGCTTCAACCCAACCCCCTACATGTACTTCTTTAACTTTGGTGATTTCCATGTTGTGGGCAGTTCACCGGAAGTCCTTGTTCGAGTAGAGGAAGGGCTGGTAACGGTTAGACCTATCGCCGGAACGCGTCCACGAGGAGCGTCTGAGGAGCAGGATCTTGAGCTCGAAAAAGATCTGCTCAGTGATGAAAAGGAAATTGCCGAGCATCTGATGCTGATCGATCTGGGTCGTAATGATGTTGGCCGCGTATCGTCGACCGGCTCGGTCAAGCTGACCGAAAAAATGGTGATCGAGCGTTATTCCAATGTCATGCACATCGTGTCCAACGTGACCGGCCAGCTCAAGGACGGTCTCAATGCCATGGATGCCCTGCGTGCCATCCTGCCGGCAGGTACGCTGTCCGGCGCGCCGAAGATCCGCGCCATGGAAATCATCGATGAGCTGGAGCCTGTCAAGCGAGGTGTCTACGGCGGTGCCGTAGGATATCTGGCCTGGAATGGCAATATGGATACTGCCATCGCGATTCGCACTGCCGTCATCAAAAACGGTGAGCTTCATGTTCAGGCCGGTGGGGGCATCGTTGCAGACTCTCAACCTGCTGCGGAATGGGAAGAAACGATCAATAAACGTCGTGCGATGTTCCGCGCGGTTGCACTGGCTGAACAAACTTCTACGACTTCGCGTACCTGAAGGAGCGCTACCATGTTACTGATGCTGGATAACTACGATTCCTTCACCTATAACCTCGTGCAATACCTGGGCGAGTTAGGGGCAGACGTAAAAGTCGTACGCAACGATGAAACGACCGTAAACGAAATCGATGCGCTGGCGCCGGAGCGCATTGTCGTTTCCCCAGGCCCCTGCACACCGAATGAGGCAGGCGTCTCGCTCGAACTGCTGAAACATTTCGCAGGCAAAGTGCCTACTTTGGGTGTGTGCCTTGGTCATCAGAGCCTGGGGCAGGCATTTGGAGGTGAGGTGGTCAGAGCGCGTGAGCCGATGCATGGCAAAACGAGCCTGGTTTATCACAAGGGTGAGGGTGTATTTGCCGGATTGCCCAACCCCTTTACGGTCACGCGCTACCATTCGCTTGTGGTGAAACGAGAAACGCTGCCGGACTGTCTGGAAATTACTGCCTGGACTCAACACGAAGATGGAACCATGGATGAAATCATGGGGCTCCGTCACCGCGAGTACATGCTGGAAGGTGTCCAGTTTCACCCCGAGTCGATTCTTACCGAATACGGTCATGACCTGCTGGCCAATTTCCTCAAGCAGACCGGAGGCGCACGCTAGTCATGGATATCAAGGAAGCGCTCGGCAAAATCGTCAGTCAACTCGACCTGACCACAAGCGAAATGCAGGACGTCATGCGCCAGATCATGACCGGGCAATGTGATGATGCCCAGATCGGCGCTTTTCTCATGGGCATGCGTATCAAGAGCGAAACCATCGATGAAATCTGTGGTGCCGTAAGCGTGATGCGCGAGCTGGCTACCAAGGTTGAATTGCCCAGCCTTGAGCACGTTGTGGACATTGTGGGAACAGGAGGGGATGGGGCCAATATCTTCAACGTATCATCGGCTTCTGTCTTTGTTGTCGCGGCTGCTGGGGGAAAAGTAGCCAAGCACGGCAACCGTGCTGTTTCAGGTAAAAGCGGCAGTGCCGACCTGCTTGAAGCGGCGGGGATTTATCTCAACCTGACGCCCGAACAAATAGCCCGTTGCGTTAACGAGATAGGGGTAGGCTTTATGTTTGCCCAATCGCACCACAGTGCGATGCGCCATGCTGCAGGCCCTCGAAAGTCTCTGGGGCTGCGTACGTTATTCAACATGCTAGGTCCGTTGACCAGTCCAGCCGGTGTCTTGCATCAAGTAGTAGGGGTATTCACGCCTGCACTGTGCCGTCCCCTTGCCGAAGTGCTGCAGCGGCTAGGCAGCAAGCATGTGCTGGTTGTTCACTCCAGGGATGGGCTTGACGAGTTCAGCCTGGCGGCGCCTACACGTGTTGCTGAACTCAAGGATGGACAAATTCAAGAGTATGAAGTCCTTCCGGAGGATGTTGGTATCAAGAGTCAGAGCTTGATCGGGCTTACAGTCGACAGCCCGGAGGCTTCATTAAGTCTGATCCGGGATGCCCTGGGGCGTCGGAAAACCGAGGCTGGGCAAAAGGCCGCTGACATGATTGTGCTTAATGCGGGAGCCGCATTGTATGCAGCTGATCTAGCTTCAAGTTTGCAAGAAGGTGTCAATCTGGCGCATGACGCGTTGTACAGCGGCCTTGCCCGGGAAAAAATGGATGAGTTGGCCAGCTTTACAGCGGTATACAAAGTGGAGAATCAAGCGTGAGCGTACCTACCGTTCTGCAAAAAATCCTGGCCCGCAAAGCTGAAGAAGTAGCACAGCGTAAGTCAGCGCTTCCACTGGCCGATCTGGAGGCCTTGGCGCAGGCCTCTGAATCACCAAGGGGATTTGCCCAGGCCCTGATGGATCGCGTGGCACGCAGAGAACCAGCGGTCATTGCTGAGGTCAAGAAGGCCTCGCCCAGTAAGGGTGTCCTACGTGAGGAGTTCGTACCGGCAGATATTGCACGAAGCTATGAAGCAGGCGGCGCGACCTGTCTTTCGGTCCTGACGGATATCGATTTCTTTCAGGGCAGCGATGCCTATTTGAAGGAAGCCCGGGCAGCCTGCTCGTTACCTATCATTCGTAAAGACTTCATGATCGATCCATATCAGGTCGTTGAAGCCCGTGTGATTGGTGCTGATTGCATTCTTCTCATCGTGTCCGCCCTGGACGATACCTTGATGGCAGAGCTAGCCGCTACGGCAAAGTCGGTTGGCCTCGATGTGCTTGTTGAAGTTCACGATGCAAATGAGTTGGAGCGAGCGCTGAAAACGCTCGATACGCCGCTGATCGGTATCAATAACCGTAACCTGCATACATTTGAAGTGAGCTTGGAAACAACACTGGACCTTTTGCCGTCTATTCCACGAGAACGTCTGGTGGTAACCGAGAGTGGCATTCTGAACAGGGCTGACGTTGAGCTGATGCAAGTCAGCGATGTGCATGCCTTTTTAGTAGGTGAAGCATTCATGCGTGCAGAGGATCCCGGACACGAGCTGCACCGGCTGTTCTTTCCTGAAAGACGCGCGGGGATCTCCTCCCTCGACGTAGAGTGATTAATAAAAAAGCCGGCGCGAGCCGGCTTTTTTGTCAGAGCATGGTGTGTTTAGCGAGTACCAAACACAACCATCGTCTTGCCTTTCACATGGACAAGGCCCTGTTCTTCCAGAGACTTGAGTACGCGACCGACCATTTCACGTGAGCATCCAACGATGCGGCCAATTTCTTGGCGCGTGATTTTGATCTGCATACCGTCCGGATGCGTCATGGCGTCGGGCTGTTTGCACAAGTCAAGCAGCGTACGAGCGACACGACCAGTCACGTCCAGGAAGGCAAGATCACCTACCTTACGCGTAGTCTGGCGCAGACGCTCGGCCATCTGGCGGCCCAGCGAGAAGAGCATGTCGGGATCTTGCTGGCTCAGTTCTCTGAACTGGCTGTAGCTGATCTCGGCAACCTCGCACTCCGTGCGTGCACGAACCCAGGCGCTGCGTTCGGGTTCGCTTCCTTCCTTGGCAAATAGCCCCATCTCGCCGAAAAAGTCGCCCGCATTCAAATAGGCGATGATCATTTCGCGACCTTCGTCGTCCTCAATCAGAATCGTTACCGACCCTTTGAGGATGAAGAACAGGCTTTCACTGTTATCACCCGCATAAATGATCGTCGTCTTGGCGGTATAGCGGCGACGCGAGCAATGCGCGAGCAGTTTATCGAGATGTTGAAGTTTTGCAGGAGGAATAATAGCGGCCATGCTGGTTCCTGAAGTTGAGACAAGCCTTGTCTACAGGGATTTGAACATATCGGCAAGTTTGCCACTAAATTAAAGTGAATTTTTACTCTGCAGATCACGACTTGTGAAGTGTGCGACGTGACTAACAGTTTAATGGCAGTTTGATAGCATTCCATCACATTTATGGGGCTGTGGTACTCTATTTTTTTACTTGCTGTGGAGTCTCATGGTGAAAGCACGAATTCAATGGGCCGGTGAGGCCATGTTTCTGGGCGAGTCGGGCAGTGGCCATGTGGTTGTCATGGACGGCTCTCCTGATCATGGCGGTCGTAACCTGGGCGTCCGCCCAATGGAGGCTCTGCTAATCGGCTTGGGTGGCTGCACCAGCTTTGATGTGATGAGTATCTTAAAGAAATCTCGCCAGGCTGTAGAGAGCTGTGAGGCCTTTCTTGAGGCTGAGCGGGCTGAATCCGAACCCAAGGTATTTACCAAGATACACATCCGCTTTGTGGTCAAGGGCCGTGACTTGAAGGAAGCGCAGGTCAAGCGCGCCATTGAGCTGTCTGCAGAAAAGTATTGTTCAGCTTCCATCATGCTGGAGCGTGCGGGCGTCGAGATTTCGCACGGATACGAGATCATAGAGCTTAATTAAGCCCTGACTGTCATCAATTCATCGTCTTTCGGGCGCAACCTCTGGCGGATAGCCCTCAGGCTCTGCATAATGCGCCCCTTTTCAGGGCAAGGCCCGACAAGCACAGCCACAATCGCCAATGCGAAGAGGTATGAAACGGCCCTACGCACCTGCGCCTTATGCAGATGACGGGCATTCACGACCACGGTCAGAGACCGTACCTATGGGAGTTCCCTACGGTGAAAAGTAAACTCAGGCTCCATGGTTTCAACAACCTGACGAAGACCTTGAGCTTCAATATCTATGACATCTGCTATGCAGAGACGTCAGAAGATCAGCAAGCCTATGTACAGTACATTGATGAAGAGTATGACGCCGAGCGTCTGACTCAGATCCTGACAGACGTCGTGGATATCATCGGTGCCAATATTCTGAATATCGCTCGCCAGGATTACGACCCTCAGGGCGCCAGCGTGACCATTCTCATTTCGGAGCAGCCTGTTGAGCCTACCGAAAGCCAGATCGAGGAATCACCCGGTCCGCTACGCGAAACAATTTTAGGGCATCTGGATAAAAGCCATATTACGGTTCATACCTATCCGGAAATTCATCCCGTTGACGGCATCGCCACATTCCGTGTCGATATCGATGTGTCTACCTGTGGCGTCATCTCACCGCTAAAGGCATTGAATTATCTGATTCATCAGTTTGATTCGGATATTGTGACTGTCGACTATCGCGTTCGTGGTTTTACCCGCGATGTGGAAGGACGCAAGCACTTTATCGATCATGAGATCAATTCCATCCAGAACTACCTGTCTGAAGACACGCGTTCGGCCTATCAGATGACGGATGTAAACGTCTATCAGGACAATCTGTTCCACACCAAGATGCTATTGAAAGAGTTCGAGCTAGAAAATTACCTGTTTGGTGATGCTACTCAGAATCTTTCGCGTGAGCAGCGTGAGCAGGTAACGCAACGCCTCAAGCATGAGATGCGTGAGATATTTTCTGGTCGTAACCTGCCTCGTTAAGCAGCAGGTGAAATTAAAAGGGCGCTTTGAGCGCCCTTTTTGTTGTCTTAAATGCGGTATGTGCTTTTGGTCATTACCTTTGAAAGAAGCGTCATGCCAAGTTTGATAGGCGTAGCGAAGCGTAGCCCGCCTGCATCCAGGGCATGATCCGCATGTTGCTCCTCGTCAATGCGCATCTGCTCAAGAATCGCTCGGGAGCGCTTGTCTTCCGAAGGAAGCTGCATCAGGTGCTCATCAAGATGCTTACAGACTTGCTCTTCTGTCGCGGCGACAAAGCCAAGGCTGAGGCGATCGCTGATCAGGCCAGCAGTCGCGCCGATGCTAAATGATAGGCCATAGAACAATGGATTAAGTACGCTGGTATGGCTTCCCAACTCCTTAATTCGCTGTTCGCACCAGGCGAGGTGATCAATCTCCTCGTCAGCGGCTTCTTCCATGGCGCTTCGAATTTCAGGCAGCTTGGCCGTCAAGGCCTGTCCCTGATAGAGCGCTTGTGCGCACACTTCTCCGGTGTGGTTGATGCGCATCAGTCCAGCCACGTGCCGGGTGCTGGACTCATCCAGCTCGGCTTCCGAATGACTCAGCGCAGGGGAGGCCCTATTAGGGTGTCCATTGAAAGGCAGTAGTGTTTTTAATGCGGCATCAACCTGCATGAACAGGTGATCTGCAGGGGAATAGTGACGATCGTTAGCCATTCCAGTCTCCAGGTTCAAATCAGGGGAGGGTAAAGGAACGCTTAACCCGGCGGCCATGTCATTTGCCGTTGGCCAAGTACATGCATATGGATGTGGTAAACCGTTTGTCCACCCATTGGATTACAGTTCATGACCACCCGGAAGCCTTCATCGCAACCTTGTTCCTGGGCCAGGCGTTGTGCCGTAAACAGGATATGACCTGCTAGCGTCTTGTCATCGGTTTCGCTCAGGTCATGAAGCGTGGCGATATGCTTCTTGGGAATGACAAGAAAATGAACGGGCGCCTGGGGCGATATGTCATGGAAGGCAATGACATGATCGTCCTCATAAAGCTTGCGGGCTGGAATCTCTCCCGCCACGATTTTACAGAACAGGCAGTCCATGGATGTCTCCTGTGTATTTGAAGATCAAAGTGTAGCGAGGGTTATCTTTTGCGCACAGACGCAAGTCAAGGTGATGTCAGCATGCGGCCTATTCTGTCGGTAACTTTTCTTACAAGTGAGCGTGGCAAAAAACGAGGTACCATTGCCGTCAGGCGGTTTCGCCATCCGCAATGAATGATGGCCTTGCGCTTGGCGAGGCCATGCATGGCGATCAATGCAACCTCCTCGGCGCCCATCATGGTTTTGCCTTTCTCCATTGAGGCAGTCTGCATGCCGGCTTTGCGGAAAAAGCTTGTACGCGTTGGGCCAGGGCATAACACCGAGACGGAAATGCCTCGGCTTTTTAGTTCTTCACGCAGCCCTTCGGAAAAATGCAGGACATACGCCTTGCTGGCGGCATAGCTGCTCATAAGCGGAATGGGCTGGAAGGCGGCCGTCGAAGCCACGTTGAGAATCTGTCCGCCGCCCTGTTGAGCCATGTGCGCACCTAGGGCATGGCAGAGGCGAGTCAGGGCCAGCACATTCAACTCAATAAGGTGCTGCTCGCGTGACCAGTCGGAGGAAAGAAAGGGGCCGCCAGTCCCCATGCCTGCACAGTTCACAAGCAGGTCGATAACCTTCTCGCTCTGCTCAAGCTCGTGCAGAAGCCCTGTCACATGCAGCGGCTCCGACAGATCGCAAACACGATAAAGTACTTCCACGCCAAATCGCTGGGCCAGCTCACTGGCAATGCTTTCAAGTGCCTCCCGCTTTCGGGCAAGTAAGATCAAGGGATGACCGCGGCGCGCCAGTGCTTCAGCAAGCGCAAGGCCTATTCCACTAGAGGCGCCAGTAATTAATGCATAGCGAGGCATGATGCTCCCTCAGAAGTACGGCATGGAGTTGGACCGCTCCGGCGTGGCAGGGTGCCCTTAGCTAGGGCGCACAAGGGAGGCCAGAATCACAGCGATCACAATAAATAGCCAGACACCCGCTAAAAGCTTGACCGCTATGCTGTTAGGTGGAGGCGGTGCACCATAGCGATTGGCTGTACGTGATCCTGGTAAGACCATCAGCACGAAAGTAAACAGGCCTCCTATGAGCGGAACGATGCTCAAAAGCCAGAGCCAGCCTGACCAGCCTAAATCATGCAAGCGTTGAACACCTATGCTCAGGTTAATAAATAGCATTGCAAGACCAAGCAGCGCACTAAGCCCAAGCCCTGTAAGGATTGAGGGATGCGACGTCATGAGACTTGCGATCCCTACCGTTGTCAGTAGTGCAAAAAAGGCGGCAAAAAAAGCGGCAGATGCTACAAGCGACCAAGCTAAAAAGCGCAGGCGTCCTATTCGACCTTTGAGGCTGAAGACCTTCAAGGTACCGTATTCATGTTCGCCATGGGTATAAAGGTCTGCTTGAGGCGGAGCATAAGGAGACGCGGCCATGACTGGCGCAGTTGACGGTGCGGGCGGCTCTGACGCTAGCTCAGCCTGACGTGCCAGGTACTTTTCAACAATAATGCCGCACTGCTCGCATTCGTCGCGCTTGGTCTGTTCATGTCCACATTTTGGACAAGTCATTAACCGTGTGCTTTCTTTTGCTGGTGTTTCTTTGTCCTCAACCAACGTAAGCATGGAGGCCAAGTCCTGTTCTTTCCTGGCTTGAGCGCCAGCTTGTCTCAAAGCTGCTAGGTAACGATCAGCCTCAGGTTCCGAAAGGTCCCTTTTTAATGTAACCGGACCGCGAAACAGCTGGGCTATTTTCTGCGTATCACTTTTGAAAAGTTTCGCAAGATTCTCCAGTACATCATCTCGACAGGCGCCGGGGAGCAATTGCCCATCAAAGGTAATCTTGTAACGCGTATCAGACATGGCGAGCTTCCTTGTCGCACAATAGAAGAGGCACGCAGCATATTGTCAGGATATGCTGCGTCTGGAAATTTAGTAGGGTTTGATGACAACCAGGATCACGATCGCAATCAGGATCAGGACAGGAGCTTCATTAAACCAGCGGTAGAATACATGACTGTGTTTGTTTTCACCTCGCGCAAAGCGTTTCAGCATGGCACCGCACATGTGGTGATAGCCGACCAGCAAAAAGACAAGTGCAAGCTTGGTATGCATCCAGCCCTGACTCAGCCAGCCTGGATTCAGGACCAGTAATACAATGCCGAAAACAAGCGTAGCCAGCATTGAAGGCAGCATGATTCCTCGATACAGCTTTCGCTCCATCAGAATGAAGCGCTCACGGCTAACGGTGTCTTCACTTTGCGCGTGGTAGACAAAAAGTCGGGGCAAATAGAACAGACCGGCAAACCAGCAGACTAAAGCTATGATGTGTAACGCTTTGATCCATAGATAGAGCATCAGGTATCTCCGGCAATATAAAACCAGAGATAGTAGATGCCCGTATTGCAGGCGTCACCTTATAAGCGATTTAAGTTTTAATTATCGGTCGGTCGCAGAATAGTTGACCATTTTTCTGGGTTAAGCGGATAATGTTGCATATTGCAGTTGGTATCGGCGAAAGCCGGGAGATTCAAGCATGACCATCGAAACCTTCATTCCGACTCCCTTATTGTTCTCCCCCGGTGCAGCCAATAAGGTAAAGAACTTAATCGATGAGGAGGGCAACCCTCGTCTTAAGCTGCGCGTGTTTGTGACGGGGGGAGGGTGTTCTGGCTTCCAGTACGGCTTTACATTTGATGAAGATACGGCTGAAGACGACACCATTGTAGAGCGTGACGGCGTAAGTCTGGTTGTCGATCCTATGAGCTTCCAGTATCTGGCTGGCGCTGAAGTCGATTATCAGGAGGGGCTGGAGGGTTCGCGTTTCGTCATTAAGAACCCTAATGCGGCAACTACATGTGGCTGCGGTCAGTCTTTCTCAATCTAAGAAGGCTTTACTGAGGCGCCGCGTTTAAACGCGGCGCTTTCGCTTAGGCAGGATACAGCGCGCCTAAGATTCTAGGCCCCTTAGCCGCTGTTACGTCCGGGCAGTTACCCGGTATGCGCTCAACAAAACAATGTGCCAGCCAGGCAAATGCCATTGCTTCTACCCAGTCTGGCGAAACGCCAAGTGCGTCTGTGGTTGTAACGAGCGTTTCTGGTAAATGAGCAGAGAGTCGCTTAAGCAGAAACTCATTGTGAGCACCGCCGCCACAGATAAATAGCTCGGCACATGTGGGTTGAGCCAGTCGCAGCGAATCACAGACAGAAATGGCGGTAAGCTCGGCCAGGGTTGCTTGAACATCGGCTACCGGTATCGCAGGAAGCACTGAGAGCTTTTGTTTTAACCAGCTTAAATTGAATAGCTCGCGCCCAGTACTTTTAGGCCCCTGTTTGGCAAAAAAAGAATCAGACAAAAAGGCATTAAGAAGCATGGATGAAATGGAGCCACTGGCAGCCCAGGCACCAAACTGGTCATAAGGCTCGCCTTTGTGCTCATTTATCCATGCATCCATCAATACATTACCTGGGCCGCAGTCGAAGCCCTCTATAGGGTGGCTAGGTGATAGCAATGTAATATTGGTAAAACCACCGATGTTAAGAATGGCTCGCTCTTTCGCCGGATCTCCAAAGATGGCCGCGTGAAAAGCGGGGACGAGGGGAGCACCTTGTCCACCAGCAGCCACATCCCGTCGACGAAAATCTGCAACAACATCAATCCCTGTCAGCTCTGCAAGAAGTGCCGGGTTGCCGATCTGAATCGTGTAGCCATCAGATGGACTATGCCTGACTGTCTGCCCGTGACTACCAATCGCTCTGATATGCGAGGTCGATAGCTGCGCTTCGCTGAGGAGTTGCTCAATACCTTGAGCAGCCAAATGGACCCAATCCTGCTCAGCCAGTGCGGCACGTTCCAGTTCGTTGTCGCCAGCACTGCACAGTTCAAGAAGCTTATGTTTGAGGCTCGATGGCATCGGCACATAATGAGAGCCGATAAGCGTGCATCTAGTAGCCGTTTGATCAATAAGGGCAATGTCCAGTCCGTCCAAGCTGGTACCAGACATTAGCCCTATATAAAGCGTCATACCTGTCAACGCTTGTTCATGGCAAGAAGGGTGGACTTTTCCTGGTCCATGCGGGCCATTAAAGGCTGGCTTTGGCTCAAGAAACGTTTCACCTCATTTTTTGCGATAGGATCAGCCATAGGTAGCTTTACGCCGAGCGGATCGACATGCGTACCATTGATGCGGAATTCATAGTGCAAATGAGGTCCCGTTGCGAGTCCTGTCATGCCTACATATCCAATAACCTGTCCTTGCTTAACCTGTACGCCTGGTCGAATGCCTTGACCGAATTTGCTCATATGTCCATAAACAGTGCTGTAGCGCTGTCCGTGCTGGATTACTACAGCGTTTCCGTAACCACCCTTGCGCCCAGCTTCTACCACTTTGCCATCCCCTGTCGCATGGATAGGCGTACCGGTTGGTGCTGCGTAGTCCACACCCTTATGCGCACGAATCTTGCTCAGGACAGGATGGTAACGACCCAGGGAAAAACGAGAGCTGATACGGGTAAACTCTACTGGAGTACGAATAAATGCCCTACGCATGCTGCTACCGTCAGCCGTGTAGTAATTCGTAGTGCCTTGCTTGCTGGTATAGCGGACTGCGGTAAAGGTTTTACCGCGGTTGGTGAAGCGCGCCGCTAAAATGTTGCCGTTGCCGACACGCTTTCCATCGACCACCTTCTTTTCGTAGATGACCTCGAATTCGTCGCCTTCTCGTATATCCAGTGCGAAGTCAATATCATAGGCGAATACGTTGGCCAGTGACATGATCATGTCGTGGGACAGGCCGGCGCGTCGGCCAGCTGTAAATAGAGAGCTATCAATAACGCCGCGTGCATAAGCCTTTTCAACATCAGGCTGTGCTATTTCACGCTTAAAGTCATAACCACTTTCAGCTTTGGAGATCGTGATGGTTTCCAAGGCGTTTGGCTTGCTTCGGAAGCCGAGCAGGTCACCGGTCTGAGATACCTTGAATTCGAGCTTTTGGCCTATGTGAATTCGGCTAAGGGCTTTGGCTTCTTTGTCGCTATTTAAAACGTCTTGCAGCACGTTTGCTGACAAACCGGCTGCCGAGAATAATGTGGAAAGCGTGTCGCCATTTTTAACAGTTTCGACTTTCCACTGAGGGTCAACTGAGGCAAGGCTTTCGGTAGAAGAGGGTTCAGCTGAGTTGGGTTCTTGAGCCGTTTCGGTTGACTCAGGAATACTGGCGAACGGACTTTCAGTTGTGGACGCTTCAGGCTCTGAGAGAGTGCTTAGCTGTCGAAGGTCATCCTTTTCTTGAATAATGCGCTCAGCACTATTCTGAATATCCATATTAACGAGCGTTTTCTTTGCCTCGACATCGCGAGAAGGAAACACCAGCAGAGCCAAACTCAGAAGCGCAGCGACCCCACTAGCAGCCAGGATATGGCTTTTAGGATACAACGGGCTTTTTGGAGTTGGTTGTGTCATGACGTAGCGGTGCTTTTGAGCATGAATAACTGCCTAAAATATAATCAAATAAAGTTCCGAACAACCCTTAATAATTTTCAATATGTGCCTGATAGGTAGAGGTTTCTGGAAATCTTGTTTTTATCAGGTGATCTTGTATGGTTGCGCCATTAATTTAAGCGGGATTGGCTAATGAAATCGGTAGAAGAACAGTTAGCGCTGATCAAGCGTGGAGCTGACGAGCTTTTGGTTGAATCTGAGCTCATTACAAAGCTTGAGAAAGGGACTCCGTTGCGTATCAAAGCAGGCTTTGATCCTACAGCTCCAGACCTTCATCTAGGCCATACCGTTCTGATCAATAAGCTACGTCAATTCCAGGAGCTGGGTCATCAGGTCATTTTCCTGATTGGTGACTTCACAGGCATGATTGGCGATCCCAGTGGTAAAAGCACGACTCGTCCGCCGTTGACGCGTGACCAGGTTCTTGAAAACGCCGAAACCTATAAAGCTCAGGTATTCAAGATATTGGATCCGGCGAAGACTGAAGTGGCGTTTAATTCTGCTTGGATGGACAAGCTTACACCGGCTGACTTTATCCGCCTGGCGTCTCAGTACACGGTCGCACGTATGCTTGAACGTGACGATTTCAGTAAGCGGTACGCGACTAATCAACCCATTGCTATTCATGAGTTCTTGTACCCCCTGGTTCAGGGGTATGACTCGGTTGCATTGAAAGCAGATGTCGAGCTTGGTGGAACTGATCAGAAATTCAATTTGTTAATGGGCCGCGAGTTGCAGCGTGCCTATGGCCAAGAGGCGCAGTCCATTCTCACCATGCCTTTGCTTGAGGGGCTGGATGGCGTCAAGAAGATGTCCAAGTCGCTTGGCAACTATATAGGCATCCAGGAAGCGCCTGGCGTTATGTACAATAAGATCGTTTCAATGCCTGACTCGCTGATGTGGCGATATTTTGAGCTTTTAAGCTTTAGGGCGATGAGTGAGATTGAAGCGTTTCGCCATGATGTAGAGGCGGGTGCCAATCCGCGCGATATCAAGATCAAGTTGGCCGAGGAGATCGTTGCCCGGTTCCATGGTGAGGAGGCAGCTGCTACCGCTCACCGTTCTGCTGGCAATCGCATGAAGGACGGCGAGCTACCAGAGGAAATTCCAGAGGTAACGTTAACGACTGCGGAGGATATGCCCGTAGCCGCAGTGCTCAATCGCGCAGGTCTGGTAAAGAACTCAGCTGCTGCACGTGATTTGCTGAACGCAGGTAGCGTAAAGGTTGATGGTGAAGTAGTAGATCGAAGCTTTGTCTTCAAGTTGGGTACTACTCATGTTTGTCAGGCAGGCAAGAAGGCATTTGCCCGCATTGTTATTAAAGCTGAGTAGTTCAAAATAAAGCTTGACCTGTGAGCGGAGGGGCCTATAATGCGCCCACTTCCGCTGCAACGGAACGGCAAAAAGCCTTGTAGATCAATGGCTTAGCTGTTTAGTTAAGGTCAGGCCTCCGGTCTGGCAGAAGTGGAAAGAGGGAAGCGGTAGTTGACAAGCCTCTGGGCTTGTGTAGAATACGCCTCCCGCTGCCAGAACAGGTTTCCTGATCCGGCAGGTCCGGCAAGCAGTTCAGCGGGTTAGACCGGTTGAACAAAATGCTTGACAGGACAAGAGGTTAGCGTAGAATGCGCGCCTCGGTTGAGACAAGGTCTTAACCAACCGCTCTTTAACAAGTTGAATCAAGCAATTCGTGTGGGTGCTTGTGCTGTAAGACTGATGGATCGACAAGATTATCAGCAAGACAAGTAACACTCGTGAATTCGAGAGTTTATTTGCGATTGCTGAGCCAAGTTTAGGGTTTTCTCAAAACCCAAATATGTTTGAACTGAAGAGTTTGATCATGGCTCAGATTGAACGCTGGCGGCAGGCCTAACACATGCAAGTCGAGCGGATGAGGAGAGCTTGCTCTCTGATTCAGCGGCGGACGGGTGAGTAATGCCTAGGAATCTGCCTGGTAGTGGGGGACAACGTTTCGAAAGGAACGCTAATACCGCATACGTCCTACGGGAGAAAGTGGGGGATCTTCGGACCTCACGCTATCAGATGAGCCTAGGTCGGATTAGCTAGTTGGTGGGGTAACGGCTCACCAAGGCGACGATCCGTAACTGGTCTGAGAGGATGATCAGTCACACTGGAACTGAGACACGGTCCAGACTCCTACGGGAGGCAGCAGTGGGGAATATTGGACAATGGGCGAAAGCCTGATCCAGCCATGCCGCGTGTGTGAAGAAGGCCCTCGGGTCGTAAAGCACTTTAAGCTGGGAGGAAGGGTTGTAACCTAATACGTTGCAGCTTTGACGTTACCAGCAGAATAAGCACCGGCTAACTCTGTGCCAGCAGCCGCGGTAATACAGAGGGTGCAAGCGTTAATCGGAATTACTGGGCGTAAAGCGCGCGTAGGTGGCTTGGTAAGTTGAATGTGAAATCCCCGGGCTCAACCTGGGAACTGCATCCAAAACTGCCTGGCTAGAGTACGGTAGAGGGTGGTGGAATTTCCTGTGTAGCGGTGAAATGCGTAGATATAGGAAGGAACACCAGTGGCGAAGGCGACCACCTGGACTGATACTGACACTGAGGTGCGAAAGCGTGGGGAGCAAACAGGATTAGATACCCTGGTAGTCCACGCCGTAAACGATGTCAACTAGCCGTTGGGGTCCTTGAGACTTTAGTGGCGCAGCTAACGCAATAAGTTGACCGCCTGGGGAGTACGGCCGCAAGGTTAAAACTCAAATGAATTGACGGGGGCCCGCACAAGCGGTGGAGCATGTGGTTTAATTCGAAGCAACGCGAAGAACCTTACCAGGCCTTGACATGCAGAGAACTTTCCAGAGATGGATTGGTGCCTTCGGGAACTCTGACACAGGTGCTGCATGGCTGTCGTCAGCTCGTGTCGTGAGATGTTGGGTTAAGTCCCGTAACGAGCGCAACCCTTGTCCTTAGTTACCAGCACATTATGGTGGGCACTCTAAGGAGACTGCCGGTGACAAACCGGAGGAAGGTGGGGATGACGTCAAGTCATCATGGCCCTTACGGCCTGGGCTACACACGTGCTACAATGGTCGGTACAAAGGGTTGCCAAACCGCGAGGTGGAGCTAATCCCATAAAACCGATCGTAGTCCGGATCGCAGTCTGCAACTCGACTGCGTGAAGTCGGAATCGCTAGTAATCGTGAATCAGAACGTCACGGTGAATACGTTCCCGGGCCTTGTACACACCGCCCGTCACACCATGGGAGTGGGTTGCACCAGAAGTAGCTAGTCTAACCTTCGGGAGGACGGTTACCACGGTGTGATTCATGACTGGGGTGAAGTCGTAACAAGGTAGCCGTAGGGGAACCTGCGGCTGGATCACCTCCTTAATCGATAGATCCCAGCTTTGGCATAAGCTCCCACACGAATTGCTTGATTCACTGAAATAAAGACGCGAGATGAGTCAAGACTCAAGCGTTAGACGATTGGGTCTGTAGCTCAGTTGGTTAGAGCGCACCCCTGATAAGGGTGAGGTCGGCAGTTCGAATCTGCCCAGACCCACCAATCGATGGGGCCATAGCTCAGCTGGGAGAGCGCCTGCTTTGCACGCAGGAGGTCAGGAGTTCGATCCTCCTTGGCTCCACCATCTAACACCGCGTTAAAGCTCAGAACTGAGTGCTTACCCCCCCCTTAAGGGTTGGGTCGGAGCATTGACTTCTGAACTTTGTTTTCAGACTGTTCTTTAAAAATTTGGGTATGTGATAGAAGTACGAACACATAGGCTGTTTCACTGCAGACTATGTGGTCAAGGTAAATTTGCGAGTTCAAGCGCAAGTTTTCGGCGAATGTCGTGTTCCAAACCAAACATAACTTCAGATTCTTTGGGGTTATATGGTCAAGTGAATAAGCGCATACGGTGGATGCCTTGGCAGTCAGAGGCGATGAAAGACGTGATAGCCTGCGATAAGCTTCGGGGAGTCGGCAAATAGACTGTGATCCGGAGATCTCTGAATGGGGGAACCCACCTGACATAAGTCAGGTATCTCACACTGAATCCATAGGTGTGAGAGGCGAACCAGGGGAACTGAAACATCTAAGTACCCTGAGGAAAAGAAATCAACCGAGATTCCCTAAGTAGTGGCGAGCGAACGGGGACTAGCCCTTAAGCTCAATTGATTTTAACCGAACGCTCTGGAAAGTGCGGCCATAGTGGGTGATAGCCCCGTAGGTGAAAGGATCTTTTGAGTGAAATCGAGTAGGACGGCGCACGTGAAACGTTGTCTGAATATGGGGGGACCATCCTCCAAGGCTAAATACTACTGACTGACCGATAGTGAACCAGTACCGTGAGGGAAAGGCGAAAAGAACCCCGGAGAGGGGAGTGAAATAGAACCTGAAACCGTATGCGTACAAGCAGTGGGAGCCCACTTTGTTGGGTGACTGCGTACCTTTTGTATAATGGGTCAGCGACTTATATTCAGTGGCAAGCTTAACCGTATAGGGAAGGCGTAGCGAAAGCGAGTCTTAATAGGGCGTTTTAGTCGCTGGGTATAGACCCGAAACCGGGCGATCTATCCATGAGCAGGTTGAAGGTTAGGTAACACTGACTGGAGGACCGAACCCACTTCCGTTGAAAAGGCAGGGGATGACTTGTGGATCGGAGTGAAAGGCTAATCAAGCTCGGAGATAGCTGGTTCTCCTCGAAAGCTATTTAGGTAGCGCCTCATGTATCACTCTGGGGGGTAGAGCACTGTTTCGGCTAGGGGGTCATCCCGACTTACCAAACCGATGCAAACTCCGAATACCCAGAAGTGCAAGCATGGGAGACACACGGCGGGTGCTAACGTCCGTCGTGAAAAGGGAAACAACCCAGACCGTCAGCTAAGGTCCCAAAGTTGTAGTTAAGTGGTAAACGATGTGGGAAGGCTTAGACAGCTAGGAGGTTGGCTTAGAAGCAGCCACCCTTTAAAGAAAGCGTAATAGCTCACTAGTCGAGTCGGCCTGCGCGGAAGATGTAACGGGGCTCAAACTACACACCGAAGCTACGGGTTCATCGCAAGATGAGCGGTAGAGGAGCGTTCTGTAAGCCTGTGAAGGTGAGTTGAGAAGCTTGCTGGAGGTATCAGAAGTGCGAATGCTGACATGAGTAACGACAATGCGAGTGAAAAACTCGCACGCCGAAAGACCAAGGGTTCCTGCGCAACGTTAATCGACGCAGGGTGAGTCGACCCCTAAGGCGAGGCTGAAAGGCGTAGTCGATGGGAAACAGGTTAATATTCCTGTACTTCTAATTACTGCGATGGGGGGACGGAGAAGGCTAGGCCAGCTTGGCGTTGGTTGTCCAAGTTTAAGGCGGTAGGCTGACTGTTTAGGTAAATCCGGACAGTTAAGGCCGAGAGCTGATGACGACTCTTCTTATGAAGAGGAAGTGGTTGATGCCATGCTTCCAGGAAAAGCCTCTAAGCTTCAGGTAATTAGAAATCGTACCCCAAACCGACACAGGTGGTCGGGTAGAGAATACCAAGGCGCTTGAGAGAACTCGGGTGAAGGAACTAGGCAAAATGGCACCGTAACTTCGGGAGAAGGTGCGCCGGTGAGGGTGAAGGACTTGCTCCGTAAGCTCATGCCGGTCGAAGATACCAGGCCGCTGCGACTGTTTATTAAAAACACAGCACTCTGCAAACACGAAAGTGGACGTATAGGGTGTGACGCCTGCCCGGTGCCGGAAGGTTAATTGATGGGGTTAGCGCAAGCGAAGCTCTTGATCGAAGCCCCGGTAAACGGCGGCCGTAACTATAACGGTCCTAAGGTAGCGAAATTCCTTGTCGGGTAAGTTCCGACCTGCACGAATGGCGTAACGATGGCGGCGCTGTCTCCACCCGAGACTCAGTGAAATTGAAATCGCTGTGAAGATGCAGTGTATCCGCGGCTAGACGGAAAGACCCCGTGAACCTTTACTGTAGCTTTGCACTGGACTTTGAGCCTGCTTGTGTAGGATAGGTGGGAGGCTTTGAAGTGGGGACGCCAGTTCCCATGGAGCCATCCTTGAAATACCACCCTGGCATGCTTGAGGTTCTAACTCTGGTCCGTTATCCGGATCGAGGACAGTGTATGGTGGGCAGTTTGACTGGGGCGGTCTCCTCCTAAAGAGTAACGGAGGAGTACGAAGGTGCGCTCAGACCGGTCGGAAATCGGTCGCAGAGTATAAAGGCAAAAGCGCGCTTGACTGCGAGACAGACACGTCGAGCAGGTACGAAAGTAGGTCTTAGTGATCCGGTGGTTCTGTATGGAAGGGCCATCGCTCAACGGATAAAAGGTACTCCGGGGATAACAGGCTGATACCGCCCAAGAGTTCATATCGACGGCGGTGTTTGGCACCTCGATGTCGGCTCATCACATCCTGGGGCTGAAGCCGGTCCCAAGGGTATGGCTGTTCGCCATTTAAAGTGGTACGCGAGCTGGGTTTAGAACGTCGTGAGACAGTTCGGTCCCTATCTGCCGTGGACGTTTGAGATTTGAGAGGGGCTGCTCCTAGTACGAGAGGACCGGAGTGGACGAACCTCTGGTGTTCCGGTTGTCACGCCAGTGGCATTGCCGGGTAGCTATGTTCGGAAAAGATAACCGCTGAAAGCATCTAAGCGGGAAACTTGCCTCAAGATGAGATCTCACTGGAGCCTTGAGCTTCCTGAAGGGCCGTTGAAGACTACAACGTTGATAGGTCGGGTGTGTAAGCGCTGTGAGGCGTTGAGCTAACCGATACTAATTGCCCGTGAGGCTTGACCATATAACACCCAAACAATCTGTTGTTTGGTAAAGACCGGCCGAAAGCTTGGTTGAACCGCAAAACACCGATCACATACCCATTCGGGGAAACGACTAGACACCGGTTCCCCACCCGAATTGCTTGACGACCATAGAGCGTTGGAACCACCTGATCCCTTTCCGAACTCAGAAGTGAAACGATGCATCGCCGATGGTAGTGTGGGGTTTCCCCATGTGAGAGTAGGTCATCGTCAAGCACCTATACCCAGAACCCCCAGGCCTAACCGCCCGGGGGTTTTGCTTTTGCGGCAGGAAAACTTCCAATATGCTGCTTATCACTGCCAGAATGATCGGCTGATGAATATATTTATCAGGTAATCTAGGCCGATGTCAGATCTTCTTAATCCACATCCATCACATGATTCTGATACGTTGATCGCTTGTCCTGAGTGTGATCTTTTAATGCAAAAGGTCACACTAGCAGTAGAAACTGAGCACAAGATATTATGCTCAAGATGCGGCTATGAGCTTTATCACTTTAAAAGGCGAGTGGTTGATAAGGGGCTCGCTTTGGTCGTGACTGCTTTGCTTCTTTTTATACCTGCTAATTTCCTGCCCATCATGAAGCTTAAAATGTTCGGGCAACAGACATATGACACTGTCTGGAGTGCAGTCATAGCGCTCTATAAAGCAGACATGACGATCATTGCTTCACTTGTGCTCTCGTGTAGCCTATTTATTCCTCTCATTAAACTGATTTGTCAGTTGCTGGTCCTTATCAGCCTTAAGCGACCTTCAATCAGATCAACAGGTATCTTATTGCTAAGGTGCTATCAGCATCTTCGTGAGTGGGGAATGTGGGAGATCTACTTGTTAGGCATCTTGGTTGCGATGGTCAAAGTTGGCGATGTAGCCGAATTAAGTCTGGGTGTGGGTTTGTTTTGCTTTACGGCTCTACTGCTTATCCAGGTCTGGCTGGACTCGCTTATGTCACCCCAGCAGTTATGGCAGGAAATAGAGGTGGAGTCTGGTCATGCGGGCCGTTGATCAAGGCCTATGGGTATGCCGTGAATGTCATAAGTTAAACAAGCCTGCCAACTCTTGCAGTCGTTGCGGAGCGGCTCTTTATCCCCGTGTTCCCAAGAGCATATCGAGGAGTTGGGCGCTACTGGTTGCCGCCGCTATTTGTTATGTTCCGGCAAATCTTTTGCCCATCATGACGGTGAGCTATTTTGGCAAGGGCGAACCGTCAACCATCATCTCTGGCATCATTGACTTGATTAACAACGGAATGATTCCTATTGCTGTAGTCGTCTTTGTCGCCAGCATTATTGTTCCTACATTCAAACTTATTGGACTGGCCTGGCTGTTGATTTCCGTCCAGCGAAAAAGAGCAATGCGCGCTCGGCAACGCATGTTTCTGTTCCGTTTTATCGAGTGGATTGGACGCTGGTCCATGCTTGATATCTTCGTAATCGCAATTTTGGTAACCCTGGTCAATTTCGGTAATTTTGCCAACGTGGATGCCAATCCCGGCGCGATCGCTTTCGCAGCTGTAGTAATTTTGACCATGCTTGCTGCAAAGACTTTTGATCCTCGATTGATCTGGGATCACACCTGCTCAGAGGATAACGATGAGTGATTTGCCCCAGCCTGTAATACGTCCTGCCTCACGTTGGTCTGCCCTTTGGGTGTTACCACTGATTGCCTTGGCCATTGCTGCCTGGTTGGGGTGGAAGGCTTATAACGAGTCTGGAGCGCAAGCCACGATCCGCTTTGATGATGGGGAAGGTATTAGTGTTGATCGAACAGAGGTGCTTTATAAAGGTATCTCTCTGGGTAAGGTAAGTCACATCAAGGTCGCAGAGGATAGCCGGGGAGTTATCGCTACGATCAATATCAACAAGGATGCCGAGAAATACCTGCGTTCTGAAACACGTTTCTGGCTGGTGAAACCCCGCGTGTCGTTAGCAGGTGTAACCGGCTTGGAAACCCTTGTCTCTGGGCAGTACATTGCAATTCAGCCTGGCGGCGGAGAGGCTGCACGGGATTTTGTGGCATTGCGCGATCCTCCACCATTAACCAGTAATTTGCCCGGCCTGCACCTTACGCTCAAAGCCGAACGATTAGGTTCTCTTATACAGGGTAGCCCTGTGTATTACAGGCAGCTGGAAGTTGGGCAGGTAGAAGGGTATCAGCTAGGCAGCGATCCTCGAGTTGTCGAGGTCAAGATTCATGTCCGTGAAGAATATGCGCACCTTGTCCGCAAACATACTCGCTTTTATAACGCCAGCGGTATCAGTGTTTCCGGTGGGCTTGACGGCTTCAAGGTGCATACTGAGTCGATCATAAGTCTTGCGGCGGGCGGGATTGCCTTCTTCACGCCAGGAAACCATGAAGACAGTCCACCTACCAATAGCTCTCCTTTCAAGCTGTATAGCGATTATGAGGCTGCCGAGGCGGGTTACAAGGTGGTTCTGCATGTGCGCGACGTTGCAGGGCTGAATCCGGGACGCACGCCTGTCATGTTCAATGGTGTGCAAGTAGGTACCATGAAAGCCTTAAGCATGAATGAGGACTATACCGGTGCTACCGCCGAGTTGATGATGGATCCTCGCACCGAATCGCTCATGAATGCGGGCAGTGAGTTTTGGACGGTCAAGCCTTCGATTTCACTGGCAGGCGTAACGGGAATCGAGGCACTGGTAAAGGGAAATTACCTTGCCGTGCGGTTTGCCAAGCACGGGCGTCCCGCCCGCGAGTTCACGATTCGCTCCAAAGCGCCTCCATTGAACACAGATGCACCTGGTCTGCACTTGGTTCTGTTCAGTGATCGTTTGAATTCAATTGATATTGGAAGCCCGATTCTCTATCGGCAAATGCAAGTGGGAAGCGTGCAAAGCTATCAGCTGTCTCGCGATCAACAGAGGGTTGTTATCGGTATACATATCGAGCCTGAATACGCGTCTCTTATCAACTCTTCGACTCGCTTTTGGAATGCCAGCGGCGTGACGCTTACCGGTAATCTGAATGGTGTTCAGGTCAAAAGCGAGTCGCTGCAAACATTGATTGCTGGCGGGATTGCATTTTCTACGCCGGATCTAAAAGCCAAACGTGTAGGTGATGCACATCGTTTTCCGCTGTTCAAGGATCAGGATGAGGCGATACGTAAAGGCACACTGATTGAGCTGCGTATGGATAACGGTGAAGGCATGAAGCCTGGAACTCCGCTTAATTTTCGTAGTTTGAAGGTGGGGCAGGTAGAAGATGTCGAGCTGGCAGATGACTTGACCAGTGTAAGGGTCAAGGTTCGCGTGACCGAGGCGGAAGACCGTATCGCCAGCTTGGGTGCTCAATTCTGGGTGGTAAAGCCCGAACTGGGGCTCTTGAGAACGGAGAATCTTGGTACGCTGGTAACCGGACGCTATATCGAAGTCTCACCAGCTGCTCATGCAGGTGTCGCCAAGACCCGTTTTGACGTTTTACCCGAGCCACCTAACACGTTGGACAAAGAGCCGGGGCTGCATCTGGTCCTCAGCGCTTCTCGACGTGGTTCGCTTAAGCCAGGCGTTGAGGTGAGCTATAAGGAAATACCGGTAGGCAAGGTTACGCGCCTGGAGTTGAGTAGCGAGGCCAACCGCGTGCTGGTACATATTCTGATCGAGCCACGTTATGCCCCATTAATACATGCCGGAACGCGGTTCTGGAATGCGAGTGGTGTTGCGGTGGATGCCAGCCTGTTCAGGGGCGTCAAGCTACGCAGCAACTCGTTTGAGGCTCTTCTGGAAGGTGGAATCGCCTTTGCCACGCCTGAACAGGATATGGGCAAACAGGCCCTGCCAGGCCAGACATTCGTTCTGTTTGATGAAGTAGAGTCTGAGTGGCAGGACTGGTCGCCGAAGATCAAATTGGGTAACGCAAATTAAGAGGAACAGGCCTAAGCCTGTTCCTCTTCAAGCGTCTCCGTTATTGCAGGCGCGACCGATTCTTCCTTGCGATGAATGTATTTCCAGTCATCCTCATCGATATAAATACCATTCGGACTGTTGCCGCCCTCAAGGTCTATCGCCACGTGGGCGGCTACCTGAGGCTTTACGCTGGCCAGGATAGGTACGAAGCCTAGCTGGCGGCTCGTCTCGATCAGGGCCATCTGATTACGTTCGTCAATGTCCGCGGCTTCGTCGAGATAGTAGGGCAGACGTATGCGGCTGGCTTGTTCACGATCCATCAAGTGCAGGAGCAGGTACATGTTGGTCAGTGCCTTGATGGTCATGGTCGTGCCGTTTGAGGCTGCACCGTCAATATCGGTATGAATGATCGGTTGGCCACCGACCTTGGTAATTTCAAAGGCCAGTTCGAACAGATCTTTCAGGCCCAGCTGGTTATGGTTGGCTGCAACCAGGCGAGCAAGATATTCCTTGGCCTCTTCGTTCTTGGCGTCCTGCTCGGCGCTTTGGGTAAGATCGAAAACAGAAAGCGTTTCGCCCTCTTCATATTGGCCTGCGCTGTGAATGATCTGATCGATGTGCTTGAGCGCGTCCTTGTTTGGCGCGAGAACAATGCGAAAGCTTTCCAGGTTCGAAACCTGACGGCGGTTGATTTCTCGGTTGAAGAGTCCTAGCTGGTGCTCCAGGTTGTCGTAGTCGTTACGGATGTTGCGCAGCGTACGGGCAATATCGGTCACAGCGGCGCGACGAGCTTTGGCCAGCGTCAGTGCTTCGTCCTGGCGATGGGCGTAGGCATTGACGAGTAGGGTCAGTCGGCGCTCCGGGTCGTCTTCGTTGTCAAACTTGGCGACTCCTTTGAGGCGAACCTGGGCATAGAGGGCGTCGATTTGTGTATCGATACGCTGCAAGGCTTGCCAGGTGTCTTGATAGTCGTTAAGCAGGGGCAGCAGGTTATCCAGCGAGTCATCTACTGATTCCATGAAGGGAATTCCCTGGGGAAGATCGCTAGGAAGAAGCTGCCGGCGACGCAGAGAGTCGTCCAGGGTACGTTGCTTGGCTTCCAGATCGGCCAGTTGGCGTGCGATCAGCTGAAGCTTTACGGAAACCTGCTGAACACGTTCAGTAAATGCATCGCTTGAACGCTTGAGCTCGTCCTGGGAGGCTTCGAGTTGAGCCAGCTGCTCGAGTTTTTCAGCCTCCTGGGCAGCCAGCGTCTGATAGCGACGGAAGTCTTCCAAAGCTTTTTGAGCATCCAGTACTTCCTGATAGAGCTTATCGGACTGCGCCTTGCTCAAGACGCGATCAGCGGCAACGGCTTGCTGGGTCTTGAGCTGCTTGAGTTCGCGTTCCAGACGATCACGCTGGTCGCGTAGTGCAGCGCGGTCAGCTAGCGCCTGTAAGGTTGGAGGCTCAATGGAGGAAAGGTCTATCGAGAGGCCTGGAGCCTCGAAGCGATCCCCGTTGAAGCCATCCAGTACAGTAGTAAGTGTCTTCATCCACTGGGTATCATCCAGACGGACGCCCTGTTCACCCAAAGGCAGGCTGAACAATGCGCCATTAAACAGGCGCATCAGCCGATCAACATCCTGCTGCGAAAACTCCTCACGTAGACGCGCATAGCTGTTGTTATCCGCGTGATCTAATTGCTGAGCGATCGATTTAAGACGCTTTTCAAGGTCACGGACACGCTCGTCAAGATCGCCACTGCTGAACTGTCTTGACTGGGACAGGGCGCCAGCCAGCTCATCATGCGCGTCTTTGGCAGCCATGAGGTTCTGCTCGAGCTGAGCGGCAGATTCAACCAGGGCAAAGCGGTTCTTCAGGGCGGCCATCTCTCCCAGCCAACGCTGGATCTCGCTGAGCTGGCGTTCCAGACGCATCATTTCCTGGGTGCTGTTACGCTGAGTGTTCTGCAGGCGATCCTGTTCGCTGCGCAAGTGTTCGGCCTGGCTGACCAGCTCATCGCGGCGATCTTCCGAATAGGTTTGCCACGCACCGAGAAGTGCATCCAGCAGCGGCGAAAGGCGGTGCAGTTTACCGCGCAGCCGTTCGCGTTGCTGGACACCGTTGGCCAGCGCCTCTACCAGCGGGCCGGCTGCGACCAGAGCCTGATAGTCCTGTTCCATACGACGTACATCACGGAAGGCTTCTTCAGTGGCGGCGATGTAGTCGACGCTGCCGGAGCGCAGGCTGTGCTCGAAGGCATCGAGGAATAACTGCTTGAGCTTGGCCGCCGTGATTTCACGCATGTGGAGCAGGTTGATAAACAAGGCTCGGAAGGTCTTGAGGCTTTGTTCACTGGTGGAGCGCAGAGGGATCAGCGTCAGGTCCAGAGGAATGGAGGTATGGCCGCCAACCAGAAGACGCCTTAGCTCCTCAGGTTTGACCTCGTAAGCCTTGATGCCTTCTCGCTCCAAATTCTTGAACAGCTCGCGTTGCCTTAGGCAGGTGCCGTTTTTCTGGTAGTGAGCCAGATCCAGCTCGCCGGCGTAAGCAAAGAACTGGTGGCCAAAACCGCCTCCCGGCCCGCGGCCTACTACACCAATCACATGGGGGCCGTGGGGCAGAGAAAGCTCTACCAGGATATAACTGGTGTCGGTAGCGAAGTAAAACTTGCGTGATTGCTCGAGGTTGTACTTGCCAAAGCTCATGTCAGACATGCGCGCCAGGATAGGAAACTGAAGCGCATTAATTGAGGCGCTCTTGCCCAGGTTGTTGGCGCCGTAGACTGACAACGGATGTTCAAGCGGAAAAAGCCCCAGGCTGTAACCCGCTGTATTGAGCAGGGCAAAGCGGCGGATGCCGTAACGGGTCAGGCTCATGCGTCGGTCTCCTGGTAAGCGCGTTCTTCTGCGACGGCTCGGGCCAGCTCGTCCTCCTCATCAAGTGTCGTCAAGGCGTCGATATCGTCATCAAGCAATTCGGGGGCGGGCAAGGGCAGATCACTGTGGAGCGTGGCGGCCAGATCCCGGTCCTGCTGAACTGCCAGGCAGACGTCCAAAAAGCGGTGCATGGGCGGCAGGAAGCGATAGATACCGTTGTCTTCCGAGGCAAAGCCAAGCTGGGTCAGGCGTCGCAGGATTTTTTCCTCCAGCTCATCTTGCGTTTGTACTTCAGCCTGCAGGAACAGGTCTCGGTACTTTTCCAGCAGGGCCGGCAGTTCGTCACGACCTAAGCTGCCGCCATCCAGAACACTGAGCGGATCACGACCCTGATCCGCCAGATGCTCGACCATGATGAACGTGAACAGCGCCAAGCGCTGGGCCGTCTTGTTTACCTGGGCGCCCATTTGTTCAGGCACGAAGTAATAAAAACCACGTGTATCGCAAACAAGCTCGAAGCCCAGCGCCTTGAAGAGGGTTCGATAGGCATCCTGAAGGTTGGACAGTTGTGCGTATAGCTCGGGCTCGCGGCGGCTGATATGAAAGCCCTTGAGCAGCTCGCGGAAAATCGGCGCAAGCAAGGAGAGTTCAGTTAAATCAATGTGCATGGGTGGTGCTCGCAGTATCTCGGGCGGAGAGGGCGAAAGAGCACAGGCTGACCCGGTGCTCGGCAGTATCGTAATCACGGCGCGGCAGACGCTCGCGCTGGAAGCGGCTGTCGCGGGAGAGACGAGAGAACCAGTACAGGAGCTCGTCGGTGGCGCCTTCAGGCTCCTGTTCGAGTAGCCAGATCATGAGGTCCGGCATAGGCAGGGCATTTTCGCAGCGATCCAGCATTTCACGGGCGGTACGAGGTGCCTTGGGCTTCGTGGTTTCCTTGCGTGACTCGCTTGCCTTGGGAAATTGCGCTGGCTTGGGCTCGAAGCGTGCCAGGGCGTATACATAGCTTTCCACCTGAGAGGCTGTACCCAGGAAGACGCTCTGGGGGCGACTGAAGAGGGGAATAGCTGTCTGCGGAACGGCATCCAGACCTTTACGGCGTATAGCGGCCAACGCCAGGGCCGCGCCACGAGTAATGGCATTGTGGCGGCGGGCTTCTTCACGTAGCGGCAGTAGCAGCTCACGTGCACGGCGCAGCGAGAGTTGGGCCGTCGTCTGCATTTCAAGGATTCGGGCATGGGTGCGCAGCAGCAGATCATCATCGACCAGCTTTCCCAGGCGATGTTGCTCACCCATCAGGCGTAACAGGACGTGCTCGACCCGATTGACGCCTTTCTCGAAGATGCCATCGGCCGAGACGAGCTGAATCATGGGTTCGACATATTCGTCCCAGGTAGCCAGGACTTCGGCGTAACGCTGGCGCAACGGGATCTGACGATCACTGGTCTTGGCCCGCTCGGCGACCCCTACAAGGGCGTGCTCGTCGTTACTCAGCTTTTTCAGGACGTCCCGTACACGCATATCCAAAAGGCGCAGCTGTCGGGCCAGTTCATTGCTGTCCCGTGCTTCGAAAGCATCTTGGATATGAGCGGCAAGCCGTTCCAGGTGGCGCAGGTAGGCTTCTATTTCAAGGCATAGACCCAGGCGGTGTTCGCGGCGCAGGTAGGCCAGGAAATCATGAATCTGTGCGTTAAGCTCGAAACGGTTAGGGCTCTTGGCAACCGGGACCAGAATATCCAGGCGGATCCACGCATCGAGTAGTGCCGTGATATCGGCTGGCGTGCTGTCAGGTAGCTGGGCTCCAAGCCGGGTGCGGAGTTCTACAAGGCTCAGCGTGCCGCTGTCGAAGTGCTCGCACAGTGGGTCCAGCTGCGCCCAGTGTTCGGCAAGTGCGCGGAGAACGCGCTTGGGATCGATCATGACGGGGCCGTTTGCACAAAAGAGTCAATTGTACTGTATGGCCCTGGGCTAAAGGATCAGCTTTGACATGTGGTCGGCCAGTTTGCGTAATGAGTACGCTTTGGCCTTTCCGTCAGGTAGCAAGGCGCGCGATAATTGGTCTTTTTACAGCGTCCGCTGCGGCGCTGATCTATGATGAGCCGTATGACTTTTTTGTTGCTGACGGAATGCTGCCAATGATGGCCGAAGATCGGCGCCGCGCGTATCTGCGCGCCATGCAGATAGACGTCTGGCTGCCACGAACGACGCTGCCTTTTGCTGCACCTTCCCGTCCGGAATTGCTGGCATATGTCGATCCAACTGCCTTGCCCGAGGAGCCAGCACCGGCTGTCGCTCGGCCAGCCCCCAAGGTGGAGGCGCCGGCTGCAAAGCTGGTTCGACCGGAGCGTCCTGCTGTTTCTTCGGCCAAGGTCTCCACGCCGCCTGAGTCTGAATCTCGTCCTGAGCCGGTCAAGCGAGAAGCGCCGCCTCGCTTTTCCCTGCAATTACTGCGAGCCGGATCTTGCCTTCTGCTGGTCGATCTACCGGCAGGCGCTTCTCTGGCAGGACGCGATCCTGCCTATGTACTCCTCAGAAACATGCTGCATGCGGCTGGTCTGCCTGACAGGCCCCAGTCATTGGGTGAGCCTATTCGCTGGCCGTTACTGGCCAATGCAGCGCTTGATCAGGGGCCTGCCGAAGCGCGAACCTTTGTGCAGAGTGTTGTGGCCTCTCAACTGGAAACCGAAACCTGCGATTGCCTCTGGTTGGTAGGTAGCGCCGCCGCTCGCTTTGTTTCAAGCGATGATGTGAAAATCGAATGCCAGGAAATCCGACTGGATAGTCTCGGTTCTGCCTGGGTCATTCCGGGGCTTGAAGCCCTCATGGAGCAACCCCGCCTAAAAGCTGATGTATGGCGTGCCATGCAGCGTATCCGCCCCCGTTGGACAGATGTTAGATGAGCGATTCCATTCATTTTCGGCCGATGACCGAAGCCGATCTCAATGCTGTTCTCAAGATTGAATATGCTGCCTTTAGTCACCCATGGACACGCGGTATTTTTCTGGACGGCCTTAAGTCCTACAACTGCTGGGTAATGTTTGAAGGTGAGCAGCAAGTGGGACACGGTGTGATTAATGTCATTCTGGATGAGGCCCATCTGTTGAACATCACCGTGAAGCCGGAAAGCCAGGGTAAAGGCCTGGGTTACCAGCTCCTGGATCACCTTATGAAGCAGGCTCGCCTGGCAGATGCCAGAGAGTGCTTTCTTGAAGTTCGCGAAAGTAACCAAGCGGCCTATCGACTCTATGAACGCTATGGTTTCAATGAAATAGGCCGTCGTCGGGATTACTATCCTGCCGCCGGCGGGCGAGAAGACGCCCTGGTCATGGCGTGCACGCTGCTGGACTAAGCCAGGACTTAATGTCCTGGCTTCTTCTCGTTCAGATCAAAATCATCAGCAGGCTGCTCAATATCAAGGTCGGTTGCATCCAGGTCGGCTGAGTTCTCGGCACGGCGCTGGTCGGCCTCGTTCACTTCGTCCGGGTTGCCATCCCATTTTTCACCATCCAGCGGCAGGACGCGGCCCATTTCGGCTTCGTCCATGCCAACGCCACCACCGATGTCCCTGTCACTGACTACGGTCAGTTCCTTGTCGACAGGCCATGCATCACCGTATTCATTCGGATTACGTGCGCCTGAGTCGTCCAACAAGGTTTCAGGCGTCATGTCATCCAGGGTAACGTGGTGATCGGCTGTTTCGCCTTCCGTCATGCCCGCTTCACTGACGCGCTCCGGAGGGAACTGGCCTTCGTAGTCTTCTTCGGTCTGCTGGCCTCGGTCCTTGCCATGGAATAGCTCATCGTTGAAGTTCAATTCCTGCATGCCGCCCATGCGGTCTTCGTTATCGTCGATGGGCAGAGGGTCTCGGTTCATATCAGACTTTTTCATAAGCGTCTCCTCAAGAGATTCGGCTATCCCATACAGTCGAGTCATGTTGGTGTGACCCCATTTAGGCGACGGGATTCCTTTTGTTCGCCTATGCTCGATCTGCCAAGGAGTTGTCGAAAACCCTTCGAACGATGATGAAAATTCACAGTCAGAGCGTACATGATGAATTCAGAGATCGAATTACCCGTACCTCTTCAGCGCTGCGCTTTTTTTCTCGACTTGGACGGAACGCTTGCTGCCCTACAGCCCCGCCCGGAGCAGGTTTTTATTCCTGAAAAAACGCTTTCTTCAATTCATACGCTTACCCAGGCAGGCATACCTGTCGCGGTAGTGTCTGGACGCCGAATCGATGATATCGATCATCTGGTCAAGCCGTTGCAATTGCCAGCTGGAGGCATTCATGGTGCCGAGCGCCGCGATTATTCAGGCCGGATGCATCGTCTGGCGCTCGACGCTGATCTGCTGGCGTGCGTAGGCGCAGAGCTTGGCGCTGCCATTGAATCGCATCCTACGCTCTATCTGGAAAGCAAAGGCATGGCGTTTGCGCTGCATTATCGTCAGGCGCCTGAGCTGGAAGATGAAGCGCGGCGGATTGCCGAAACCCTGGTTGAGCGTTATCCGCAGCAGCTGACGTTGCAGCCCGGCAAAAGCGTGTTTGAACTTAAGCCTAAAGGCGCGAGTAAGGGCGCGGTGATACGTACCTTCATGCGTGAGGCACCCTTCGATGGACGAGTCCCTGTCTTTCTCGGTGACGACCTGACCGACGAGGCTGGCTTTGAAGTCATCAATGAAATGGGAGGCCTTTCCATCAAAATCGGAGAAGGCTCGACTGTGGCGCAGCAACGACTGGAGTCGGTCGAAGCTGTGGCCGATTGGCTGTGCGGCCTGGCAGAACAAGCCGGTAACGCACGCGTAGAACAAGAGGATTGAAGATGAGCCGTTTGGTGGTAGTTTCTAACCGTGTAGCACCCATTGAACCGGGAAAGGCTCCGTCGGGAGGATTGGCAGTAGGCGTGCTCGACGCATTGCGGCAGTCAGGCGGTATCTGGCTGGGCTGGAATGGCGATGTTTCCAATGAGGAAGTGCCGCCCGGCAAGAACGAGACACACGATAACATCACCTATCATACCTTCGCGCTCAACAAGCGTGACTATGATCAGTATTACCGCGGCTTTGCCAATGCAACGCTGTGGCCGGTTTTTCACTATCGTGTCGATCTCTCGCGCTACAGCCGGGAAGAGTACGATGGTTACCGTCGCGTCAACGCAGCTATGGCAGAGCGTCTCAAGCCTCTGTTAAAGCCTGACGATATCATTTGGGTGCATGATTACCACCTGATTCCCTTTGCGGAAGCCTGTCAGATGATCGGTATCCGCAACCGTATCGGGTTCTTCCTGCACACACCGTTCCCGGCGCCTGAAATCCTGACAGCCATTCCGCCACACAATGAGCTGCTCAAGACGTTGTGCTTCTATGATGTGGTGGGCTTTCAGACGGAAACGGACAAGCTGGCATTCCAGGATTACATTACACGCGAAGTTCGTGGCGTGCTGGAGAGCGATGGCAGCCTTACGGCGTATGGCCATAACTTCCGTGCCGAGGTCTATCCGATCGGTACTGTACCGGACGATATTATCAAGCAGGCCGAATCCTACCGCGCACGCCGTAACTTCATCTCGCGCAGTATCGAAGGTGTGCCTTATAAGACGATTGTCAGCGTGGACCGTCTTGATTACTCAAAAGGGCTGGTGGAACGCTTTTGCGCTTATGAAAAGCTGCTAGAGCGATTTCCTGAGCACCGCAAGCGGGTGCAGTTTGTTCAGATCGCACCGACTTCTCGCTCCGATGTGAAAACCTATCAGCATATTCGTCAACAGCTTGAGTCCCAGGCGGGTCATATCAATGGTCGCTTCTCCGAGCTGGATTGGACACCGATTCGTTATCTGAACAAGAGCTATGACCGCCGTACCGTCATGGGGCTGTTCCGCTCTGCAGATATTGGTCTGGTAACGCCGCTGCGAGATGGTATGAATCTGGTAGCCAAAGAATATGTGGCTGCGCAGGATCCAGAAGATCCTGGCGTATTGGTACTCTCGCGTTTTGCAGGGGCAGCCCGTGAGCTCAACTCGGCGCTTATTGTGAACCCTTACGATGTGGTGGGCATGGCCGAAGCCCTTGATCGCGCCATTAGTATGCCGCTACAGGAGCGTAAGGATCGCTATGAGGACATGATGCGGATTATCCGCAAGAATGATCTGGCCTCCTGGCGTGACAAGTTCCTCAAGGATTTGCGGGCGGTAAAGGCCAGGCCTGTAGCTAACCTGCGTGCAGTAGGAGCTACAGGCGCTTAAGTGGCAAAGGCTTAAAAAGGCCCGCAATGTAGCGGGCTTTTTTATGGAAATTTTTCGCAGGCAATAAAAAAGGGTCTAGCCGAAGCTAGACCCTAGAAATAGGTGGTGGCTACGCAGGGACTTGAACCCCGGACCCCAGCATTATGAATGCTATGCTCTAACCAGCTGAGCTACGTAGCCATCCGAGGCGCGCATTATTCTTTCTCCAAAGCCCTGTGTCAACCCCTCTTTTTCATTTAATTGCTTAAAAACTAACGTTTTTTTATGAATGAGCGACTGCATTGGTAAAAGCGCCTGGAAAGGCGCTTTCGTTTAGGTCCGATAATGGCAGTGTGTTAAGCAAACTTTGTTCAGGCCGTAGCAGTCCTTAACAGGAGCGTCTTCTAAAGGCGTATTTCTAGACCAGGAGAAAGCAATGGATAACTATCACGTCACTAAAGGCGACAAGGGCTGGGAGCTGAAAAAGGAAGGCGCAGCCCGTGCCTCCAAAAGCGCTGAGACTAAGGCGCAGCTCGTAGAGCAGATGCATGAGTTTTTTGAGGGAAAGACGGCGTCAGTCAAAATTCACAAGGTGGATGGCACCCTTGAGGAGGAGCGTACCTATCCTCGTAGCGCCGATCCACGCAAGTCAAAAGGTTAGAGCAAGGGTGCCGTTGCGGCTATCAGTCAGCAGAGAGGCAACGGCGACTCCCGTGTATGTCCGGTCAAGGACGACTAGGGCTTCATGAGCTTGCCCCAAATTGCCCTTTAGCACCTTTAAAGAATGAACTGTTTCTCAATTTGAAAGGGTGTTTAAACGGTATTGGCACTTAAAGACGATTCGTTACTTATTAGGCAATATTCATTTGTCCACTGAGCATTATATCTACAATGACTTTTCTGTAATCATTACGTCATCTCCCTGTGCTGCCCCGTTCCGATAATTAAAGAACAAACTCCGGACCTGTTTATAAGTAGGTATTCGCCTGCTTGTTTATCAGGGAGAAGGTAACTTTATAGTTGGAAGCGAGATGAAAATGAAAGGTTTGATTGTAGCTGCCCTTGTCCTTGCCAGCAGTTCCGTATTAGCTGACCAAATCCCCTCCGATGCCGCCAGCACGCCTGTTGTCGAGCATTACACGTATTCAGACCACCTGGATATCAAACGTGTCATCGACAGTCCCGACATCACCAGTTTCTGTGGTGTCCGTCCTGTACGCATGACATATGAAGACCATAATGACAAAGTTCATGTAATGGAGTATCAGGTTTCGGGCTCTGGTTGTAATGATAACTAATAGGGTTATTTAATCTATTTGATGGTCAGATGTAATTGTTGATTTAATTTTATTTGATATTTTCTGATGAAAAGAGGTGCCTTGCATACTTGTTCAAGGCACCTCTTTTTGTTTTTGAATTAAAAATAGTTTATTTAAACGGCACGCTTGACGAGCGCTTTTACTTACCTGCTGAGGGACTTAAAAATACGCCCCTGCTTTCATAAACGTTTGTGTTGTGCGAGGTAACGCACGGTTACAGGCTAACAAAAGCAGGGTAATGCCTGTCAGAGTGAAGGCCTCGGTGGCATCGGTTGCCTCGAGGCGTTTCATTTTTAATGCGCAGAGAGGACACGCATGCGAATCAGCATTCGACAGATCACGATGCTCTTCCTTATGTTTCTGGCAGGTGCGGCATATGCTCAGGCTCAGCAGAGCCAGTCGGATCCAATCAGAATTCTGTTTGTAGGTAACAGCTATACCTATGTCAATGACTTGCCAGCCGTACTGAGTGAGATGTCCAGGCAAGGCAAGCAGGCCCGTCCGATCGAGACCAAGACGCTGGCTTTCTCGGGCGCATCGCTTGAGCAGCATTGGACGAAAAAGGACGTTCAGCAGGCGTTGCAGGAGCAGAAGTGGGACTACGTCGTCTTGCAGGAGCACAGCATGTTGCCGGTCAAGAATCCAGACTTCATGTACAAGTATGCCCGGCTGATCGATGCTGAGGTCAAAAAGAACGGTGCCAAGACAATCCTGTACCTGACGTGGGCTCGCCAGAACGACCCGGCGATGCAGGCCAAGCTGGATAAGGCGTACACGACACTGGCCAATGAGCTGGGTGCGCTGTTGGCGCCAGTGGGGCAGGCCTGGCAGACTGCTTTGGCGGAAAAGCCTCAACCGTCGCTGTTCCTGCCTGACGGTAGCCATCCTTCCTTCACCGGCTCGTACATAGGCGCTTCGGTGTTTTATTCGCTGATCTACGGTCAGATGCCGCCCCAGCCTAGTGCAGCAGAGTCCAAGCGGCTGGAAAAGGCGAACGCAGGAGAGTTGCAGCAGGCTGCCTGGAAAGCAGTTCAGTCTTTGTCACCAGCATTGCGGACTTCACCGGACAAGGCAATGCACGCCTCGGCTCAGTAGCAAGGGAGGCTCGCCCAAGGAGAGCCCTGGGCGAGACCTATGACTCAAGGTATATATTTCTTTTCCTGTAGGCGCTTGATTGCGCCTATCAGGCAGTCTTCGGTGCTGACCGCTTCTGTAAAGCCTGCACGACGAATCTTGCCCATATCCGAGATCATGTCGAACTCGGTGTTGAAGACAAAATCGCCAAACTTCCAGCCTACAAGCTTCTCATACGGTACGGATTCCAGCTGGTGCTGCTCAGCCAGTTTTTGCCAGTCGTCAGCCTTGCTCGGCATCTGTGTTGCCAGTGAGAAAGGCTGCGGATCGGCGACGTCCATATCCAGGGCTTCACCAATCTTGTGCCAGAGCCGCTCCCAGCGGAACGGCTCGCCGACCAGGTTGAACGCTTCGTTGCGAGCGGCCGGGTCCAGCGCCGCCCATACACTGGCTCGTGCCAGCCAGTGTGCATCGGTCAGCTGAGCCAAGACCCCACGGTAGGCTTTCATCGAGCCCGGGAAGCGCAAGGGCACACCGGCTTGTTTACTCAGGGCTGCAAAGGCCCCGATGACCAGCGCGATGTTCATGGGATTGCCTGCAATATCACCCACCACCACATCAGGACGCAGAATAGACCACTCGAATTCTCCCTGGGCGGCGCGCTCGCGTAGCAGGTCTTCCTGGGTGTAATAAAAATTAGGCGAGAGGTGGCGCGGGTCATCCTCATAAAAAGGCGCCGCTGTTGGACCCAGGTGCACGCCGTAAACCTTGGCCCCCTGGTAGTGAACGACACGTTGGAGCTTAGCGCCGGCAGACTTCAGGCCGTCCAGTACATTGCGCAGCATGGCGCCATTAATGTCGGCTTCCTTGGCCAGGCTGCTATCAGGGCGTAACGCTGCATAAAAGACATGAGTTGTATCCCCCGCCTGGCTCAGCGCCTGGGCCGTAGCGTTGGCGTCAGTCAGATCAAGATCAATGGTTTCAACGTTCGGTACGAAGGTACGACGGACGGCGCGGACCCGCCATTCAGGATTTTCGGCCAGAGTTTCAACAACGGCATTACCGATGATGCCGCTTGCCCCAACGACCAGGGCAACCTTGGAAGCTGACATGTGCGTTCTCCACTAAATAGATAACAAGTTGGATGAGGTCTGTTTGACGTTACTAAGCTGATAACGCTCATCCCTACTTGGTTCCGAAAACCAATAGCGTCCTAATGGATATATCGACAGGATATCGAACCGACAGCAACGTCATGCGGTCGATGAATGAAGCTTCAACACGTATTGCCAGTAGAGGCTTGGTTAGACGGAAGGGCTACAGCGGCGTGCAGTGAATGTCCTGTTCTGACCCGGACTTGCCAATTCACCTGTCAGAGCCTGACATTCATAGGAAGATTACATATGTCGACGTCTTCACCCGAGCCCGATACAAAACTGCGCCGCGCGATTACAGGTCCTTTGCTGCTGTTATTCATCCTCGGGGATGTGCTTGGGGCCGGGGTGTATGCACTGGCGGGGAAGATTGCAGGTGAGGTAGGCGGAGCCATCTGGGTGCCTCTGGTAGTGGCAATGGGATTTGCCATGTTGACGGCGGCCTCGTATGCAGAGCTCGTCACCAAATATCCAAAAGCTGGAGGCGCTGCGGTGTTTGCCGCACGGGCCTTCAAGCATCCCCTTGTGTCCTTTCTAGTGGGTTTTTCGATGTTGGCCGCCGGTGTCACGAGTGCTGCCGGCCTTTCCCTGGCCTTTGCGGGTGATTATCTCGGGGCGTTTATTCACGTTTCGCCTACGATGACAGCGCTGGTCTTTCTAACGCTGGTGGCTCTGCTTAATGCACGCGGGATCAAGGAGTCGCTTAATGCCAATCTGGTCATGACGCTGATTGAGCTGTCGGGGCTTTTATTGGTCGTTATTCTGGCCGTGTTGTATGTAAGTCATGGGCAGGGTGAGCCGGCGCGGGTTCTTCAATTTGCCGAGGGGACTTCTCCACCGCTAGCAGTATTGGGCGCTGCGCTGCTCGCCTTCTATTCGTTTGTAGGGTTTGAAGTGTCGGCCAACATTGCCGAAGAAGTGAAAGATGTAAGACGTATTTACCCAAGGACCTTGTTCGGTGCACTGCTGATCGCGGGCGTAATATATGTTCTGGTGGGGCTGGCGGCTTCCATCGTTTTGTCACCTGCACAACTGGTGGAATCTTCTGCGCCGTTGCTGGACGTGGTTCGGGCAACCGGCTACGGCATACCCCCGCAGCTGTTTGCCGTGGCGGCCTTGCTGGCGGTTTCCAATGGCGCATTGCTGACCATGATCATGGCAAGCCGTCTAGCTTATGGCATGGCCGAGGAGGGTCTGCTGCCCCCAGTGCTGGGGCGTGTACTGCCGCGTCGGCGTACGCCCTGGGTGGCGATTATTGCCACAACGCTTGTAGCCATGGCGTTGACTGTTACAGGGACGTTGTCGGCTCTGGCCGAGACGGTTGTGCTCCTACTGCTTTTTGTATTCATGAGTACGAACGTGGCCGTTTTGGTGCTGCGCCGCGACAAGGTCGATCAGCCGCATTTCCGGACCCCTACGCTGGTGCCGTTGCTGGCGATCGTGTCGTGTCTGGTGCTTTTGAGTCAGCAGAGCGCGGAGACCTGGCTGCGTGCCGGCATTCTGCTTGGAGTCGGCGTGGTGCTGTATTTCGTAACGCGTGCTCATTCGACACGTGAAGCGGCGGATGTTGTGTAAGACAAGGTCTTTGCAGGCCGGGCACGACCTGCAGGAACGTGTGATATGCGTTAAAAAATCCAGCGTTGTGGGCGCTGATGCATGTTGGCGCTGGCAGGTCTCCAGGGGCGAACGGAAAGTTCGGCCTGTGTGGCGGAGCTGGGCAGTGCAGCAGGTGCGTTGGGGTAGGCAGACAGGTTAGTGGTAAGCGTGGGTGAAGGTTGCGCCTGGGTTTCGTGTCCTAGAAACCAGGCGGCAACCACCAGCAGGGAAACAGCAAGACAAGATGCGGTACGGCTATGCAGGGAGTCCATTCCTTGGCTCTCACAGAGGATAATCAACCGCCTAAATCATATCGGGTAAGTTCATCTGTGAAGCCCTGGATGCCAACTTTATTGCAAAACCGGGCGAACTCTCACATCGGTATGTTGCATGGTTGGCACATGGGAGGCGTACCTCTTCAACTCGGGCGCAAGGTGCCTCGAAGGTGCTGACAGAATTCAATGACCTCATGAGCTCGCATGTGGTTGGATGAGTCTTCCGTCTGCCGCACGGCGGCCGTAATCATCGATTCGATGTTCTGGATATGAATCAGCTTGAGGTCGCTGCTCATATTGCCCAGTTCGATCAACTCCGCAATTCGGTTCTCAGAGCGGGTCAACAAGCGTTCGACAACATCAAGGCTCTCATCAAGCTCGTTTTTGACAGGGGAGGCGTAGAGGTAATCGGTGAGGGTGGGAGCAGGGCGGACTTGCGGTTCCATCGCGGGGTTCCTCATGTGACCTGTGCAGGAATATGGCACGCTCGAGGCAAGATGTATCGCTACTGGCACTTAGGCGCAAGAGCCTGACCTCGTCCAAGAGACGAGTGGTTTATACCGTCGTCGGTTGGTGTGCTGCAAGCGTCAAGGAGGCGGCTTCCGGCAGCGAAGCGCCGAAAGCCGCCTGTATCAGGCGTTCTGATCAATCACACTGCGGTAGAACAGCCATTCATGTTCAAGGGCATGGGCCTGGTTCTTGGCCTGCCTGAAACCATGGCGTTCGCTGGGGTAGAAATAGCCTTCGGCACGAATGCCGCGATCTTTGAGTGCATGAAGCATGGCCCGTGTCTGCTCCGGGACAACGACGGCGTCCAGCTCACCCTGGAAGAAGATGACCGGGACATCGATCGTGTCGGCATGCAGGAGAGGCGTCCGCGCCCGGTAACGCTCCGAATCCTTCTTAGGGTCGCCAATGAGCCAGTCCAGATAGTCGGCTTCGAATTTGTGGGTCACGCGAGCCAGAGCGGCCGGATCCGTTACGCCGTACAGGCTGGCGCCGCCGCAAAACACAGTATGGAACGCCAGCGCGCATAAAGCCGTATAGCCACCGGCGCTGCCGCCTCGGATAAAGGCGTGGGCCGGTTCGATCAATTCTTGCTCGGCCAGATAATCCACTACAGCGCAGGCATCTTCGACATCGGCCTCACCCCAGCGCAGGTGAAGCGCGTTGCGGTACTCCCGTCCGTAGCCGGTGCTGCCTCTGTAATTGAGATCGGCAACGGCAAAGCCGCGTTGTGTCCAGTACTGGATACGGGGATCGAAGACGGGGTAGCAGGCAGAAGTAGGGCCGCCATGAATGAATACTACCAGGGGGGGCTTGGCCTCTCCTGTCATGGCCGGGTAGAAAAAGCCGTGCGCTTCGCCATCGCCGCTGGGGTAACGTAGGGCCTTGGGTTGGCTGATGCGCTCGTTAGGCAATGGCGCAATACCGCCCGCCAGAATCTCGATGTTGCCATTCTGCCCGTTGATCTCAAGGATGCACGAGGGACGATTGGGCGCTGCGGCAATGCAATAGATGTATCCATCATGCAGGGCCAGGCTGCGAAAGCGGGTGAAGTCTTCCGCGAAGCGCAGCACTCGACCATCGGCCTCGCGTCTGCCCAGGTGGCCGAAGCCTTCTTCGAACCAAGTGGCGATGTAACGCTCGCCGCCCAGGCTGTACCAGCTTCTGCCGCCCAGCTGGAAGGGGGCGGCCGCATGATCGGCCTTGATGGCAGTCAGTCTGCTGACACCTGATGTGCACTCTCCCCACGGTTGCCACCAGCCGTCACGGTCGGACAGGCAGTAGAGCTGGTCCTGTTCATCAAAACGGGGCTGTTGAATCGACTCCGGATCGCTGCCTGCAATGCAGACCGGCGCCTCCCATTGCCCATTGTCCAGGCGTTCGGCGCACATGAGGCGGGTGGAGGTCCATGGTTGGTGTGGGCGACTCCACTCGATCCAGGCCAGGCGCTTGCCGCTGGGGCTCAACGTAGGCGAGGCGTAGAAGTCAGCACCCTCGGCCAAGACCTGACGGTGGCTGTCTGCGAGGGAAATAGCGACAAGCCGGTGAATGACGGCCTCGTCCTCATGGGCTTCTTCCACCGCCATGATGAGGTTGGCTGCATAGTGCAAATCACCATAGCGGCGTTTACCCTGGGTCAATGCCACAGGTTGGCTGCCATCGAGTGGTTGACGGTAAAGCTGTTGATCCGAGTCGTTGACGAAGACGGCCTCTGACTCGGTCAGGCAGAACGCGCCGCCTCCGTACTCATAAACGCGGCTGCGTGCACTGTAGCCATCCGGCGTCAGGCAGTGCGGTTTGCCATCATGCCAGCGCCATAGACGGCAGGCGCCGTCAGCAGGATCATACTGATTCCAGAAAAGCCCCAGTGCCGATGCCTGTAGCTCGGCAAAATCGATGCCTGCCGCGACGGCCTGTTGAGCGGTAAAGGTGCCGTCTGTGTCTGTAGAAGCAGGGTGCTGGTAAGCCATGGTGCTTCTCCGTTGCTATGTAAGACTCAGGCTTTGGCGATAAGCCTGGAGTTCCGCTCGTTACGAAAGCTCAGCTGCTCGATGGTCTGAGTGGCCTGTTCGGCCTCGGTACGGGCGTTGAGGATCACGTCGTGATGTGGGGACTTGCTGCAGACCGGATCGGCGTTGGCCGCATCGCCGGTCAGCATGAAGGCTTGGCAGCGGCAGCCACCAAAATCCTTTTCCTTTTCATCGCAGCTGCGGCAGGGTTCTGGCATCCAGTCATAACCGCGGAAATGATTGAAGCCAAAGGAGTCATACCAGATGTGCTGAAGGCTATGATCCTTCACATTCGGAAACTGGATCGGCAGCTGGCGAGCGCCGTGGCAGGGCAATGCGGTGCCATCCGGCGTGACGGTAAGGAAGATACTGCCCCAACCGTTCATGCAGGCCTTGGGACGTTCTTCATAATAGTCCGGCGTCACGAAGATCAGCTTGCAGGGATGGCCTTCGGCTTCGAGCTTGGCGCGGTATTCGTTGGTGATGCGTTCGGCGCGTACCAGTTGCTCTTTAGTGGGTAACAGGCCGACCCGATTGAGCTGCGCCCAACCATAGAACTGGCACGTCGCAAGCTCGACGAAATCCGCTTCCAGGGCGATACACAGCTCGATAATACGGTCGATCTTATCGATATTGTGCCGATGCGTGACAAAGTTGAGCACCATGGGGTAGCCATGGGCTTTTACCGCGCGGGCCATCTCCAGCTTCTGGGCAAAGGCTTTTTTGGAGCCGGCGAGCAGGTTGTTTACCTCTTCGTCGCTGGCCTGAAAGCTGATCTGGATATGATCAAGCCCGGCGTCGCGAAAGGTAGCGATCTTCTGCTCGGTAAGGCCGATGCCGGAGGTGATCAGGTTGGTGTAGTACCCCAGCCTACGAGCCTCGCCGATCAGTTCGGCCAGATCCTGGCGTACCAGAGGCTCGCCGCCAGAAAAGCCCAGCTGTGCTGCGCCCATCTGCCGGGCCTGCTGCATGACGGTGAACCACTGTTCGGTGGTCAGCTCCTTGCCTTGAGCCGCAAAGTCCAGGGGATTGGAGCAGTAGGGGCACTGCAGGGGACAGCGGTAGGTCAGTTCTGCAAGGAGCCACAAGGGCAGTCCTACCGCAGGCTGCTCAGGCAGGTTAGCCGAGTTGGATCCAGTGCTCTGCACGAGCAACCTCCATGAACTGCTCCACATCGTCACTGAGTTCCGGGACGCCTGGGAAGCGTTCGTTCAACGCATCAATGATGGCGGCCACGTCACGCTGGCCGTCGATGAGTTCGCCAATGGCACCAGCACTTTCGTTCAGCTTGATCATGCCTTCCGGGTAGAGCAGTACGAAGCCGTTCTGTGCGGGCTCGAACTGGAAGCGATAGCCAGGGCGCCAGCGCGGCACTTGGGTACGATCAAAGCTCATAGTTGAATTCCTTTATGCCAGACGCGCTGGTCGGTTACGGTATGGTAGGGCGGCCGTTTCAGCTCGTAGGCCATGCTCATGGCATCCAGCATGCTCCAGAGGATATCGAGCTTGAATTGCAGGATTTCAAGCATGCGCTGCTGGGCATCATAAGTGGTGTAGTGCTGGAGGGTGATGTGCAGGCCATGCTCCACATCGCGGCGTGCCTGACCAAGGCGTGTGCGAAAGTATTCATAGCCGGCTGGGTCGATCCAAGGGTAATGCTGGGGCCAGCTATCCAGACGCGATTGGTGAATCTGCGGAGCAAAAAGTTCGGTCAACGAGCTGCTGGCTGCTTCCTGCCAGGAGGCGCGGCGCGCAAAGTTGACGTAGGCGTCTACCGCGAAGCGTACGCCAGGGAGCACTAGTTCTTGCGAGAGAACCTGCTCACGGTGGAGTCCTGTTGCTTCAGCCAGGCGTAGCCAAGCCTCGATTCCACCTTCCGTTCCAGGAGCACCGTCATGGTCAAGAATACGCTGAACCCACTCGCGGCGAATCTCGCGGTCCGGACAGTTCGCCATGATGGCGGCGTCTTTTAGAGGAATGTTTACCTGATAGTAGAAGCGGTTGGCCACCCAGCCCTGGATCTGCTCGCGTGTCGCACGGCCTTCATACATGGCGACGTGATAGGGATGATAGATGTGGTAATACGCGCCCTTGGCGCGCAGGGCCTGTTCGAACTCTTCAGGGGTGAGGGCGTGTGGCATGTCTGGCCTCCTCGGTAGATAAAATGACCGGATGCACGCGGATCACAGCTCGATGCTCATGCCATCCCAGGCGACTTCGACGCCGCGTCGCTCGACTTCTGCTCGTTCGGGCGAGTCCTCATCCAGAATCGGATTGGTGTTGTTGATGTGGATAAGCACCTTGCGTGGCGAGGTCAGCTGGTCGAGGACCTCAAGCATGCCGCCAGGGCCGTTCTGAGCCAGATGGCCCATCTCGCGGCCGGTGCGCGTGCCAACGCCACGGCGCTGCATTTCATCGTCTTCCCACAGGGTTCCATCAACCAGCAGACAGTCGGCCTCGGCCATTTTGGCCAGCAGGGCGTTATCCACCTGACCCAGGCCTGGCGCATAGAACAGCTTGCCGCCCGTAAGCAGGTCTTCAACGATCAGCCCGATGTTGTCACCGGGATGCGGATCGAAGCGGTGCGGCGAATAGGGCGGTGCAGCGCTACGCAGCGGTAGAGGCGTGAAGCGCAGGTTCGGGCATGCCGGAATAACGAAGCTGTCTTCCAGCTCGATACGGTTCCAGCGCAGGCCGCCGTTCCAGTGTTCCAGCATGTTGAACAACGGGAAGCCAGTCGTGAGATCCTGATGAACCATATCGGTACACCAGACCTCATGGGGGCAGCCCTCACGCAGGCTGAGCAGACCTGTCGTGTGGTCGATCTGGCTATCGAGTAGAATGATCGCGCCGATACCGGTGTCGCGCAGCGCACGGCCCGGCTGCATTGGCGCAAAGCTCTGCAGCTGAGCGCGGATATCAGGTGAAGCATTACACAGGATCCAATTCACACCATCGTCAGAAAGGGCAATGGATGACTGGGTACGAGGTTGCGCGCGAAGGCTGCCATCACGAACGCCACGGCAGTTGGGACAATTGCAGTTCCACTGAGGAAAGCCGCCGCCTGCAGCGGAGCCAAGAATCTGGATATACATGATTTATCTATGAAATGCGGCCAACTTAGAACTTGTCACGAGCGGCGAGGGACATTCAGGAGAAGCACCTGTTGGCGGTCCGGCTGCGCCGAACAGGCCTCGCGGTAGGCATGACCCACTTCTAAGGTGGCTAGAAAAGGAACGCCCCGGATAACCGGGGCGCTGGATCACGCAATCAACGGTTAGCGAAGTACATGGTGACTTCGAAGCCAATGCGCAGATCGGTATAAGCAGGTTTAGTCCACATAATGAATACCCCTCAAAGTGATATCGGAAAGGTCCGATTTACTTAGTACAAAATACCTTGCATACGTTCAGGATAAACACATCCTGAAACGCACTTAAGCTAGTTTACCCTGATATGGTGCGACGTATAGTTACAGGGTTCGCCAATGTGTTTCTGTCGAGACATGGTTGGCTAAACAGGTCCAGCCGTGGTAAGCGCTGTGTAAGGCATGTAAGGCGTACTGAAGGTCGTCAGGGTGTAGAGCCAGGATCGCTTTGCGAAGATCATCGAGATAAGTCAGCGGATAACCTCCCTGATGGGCGCTCCATAGCTCTTCACCCAGCTGGCGGGTGTCGAGTGCACTAGGTAGGAACTGATCGGCAAGGACCTTTTTCTGCTGCCCGAATGGCTCATGGGTCAGTGCGGCGATTTCGGTCGGCAACCGGGCAAGAAACGCCTCGATATGATTAAGGATGTCTGCGGTCGTCACCGTTGGAGACTGGATGCCAAACACGAGCGTTGACCGTCCCGCGATCTGACGGACACTGGAAAATACCGCATACCCCAGCTGCAGCTCCACACGCATGCGCTGGTAAAAGCGCGGTTGCACGAGATGGCCAAGGAACCGCCAGGCGGCCTCCTGCCGGATGTCATGGGGCGGTGCCGGACAGGCCAGCAGAACGGCATGTTCAGACGAGTGCCCGGGAACGGTGTGCCACCATCGACCACTACGGCTCGGCGGGATTGGGGGGCGCTGTGCAGGTGCTCCGGGCAAGTCCAGCAAGCAATGGCGAAGCGAGTTCAGCTCCATCTCCGAAAAGCCGATAGACAAGCCATCCCACTGTGCAACAGACCATTGTCCAGCAAGCTGGGCGGGGCCTTCCCTTTCCTGACCTGCCTGATCCGACTGGGTCTGAGGAGGCTCCGCCATCAGATTGGTGAGCCGGCTTATGAGCTGCCTGATAGGCATGCTGTTCGGCTCAGCGGGCGGCTGGCTGAAGGCTTGCCAAGCTTCGTGGCTGGGCCTATGGAGCATAGGGATGAGCGCATGGAGTACAGCCGGAATCGCCTCACTCAAGCCGGTCAGCCTAAGCTGCCATTGCTGGCCAAGTGTGCTGAGTGAAACCTCAACACCTGCCTGGCGTGCCTGATGGATGATAGCTTGCAGTGCGTGGTTGAGTGTGCGGACGAGAGCCGGTTGATTCGCGGCCGGCTCCAGAAAGTGCCAGCGGATATACAGTGCACCTTCACCCAGGCTGGCAGCCGCTTCCTGGATATTCTGAAGAGCGGGTAGCGAAACGGAATCTGCTCCCGTCTCAATTTGCGCAGGCACGAGGAATGGGTTGAGCGGTGGAAGCGTCCAGTTCAGGGCTGGCGCTTGTTGACGCTCGCATGCGCCTGGAGCAGGAAGCAAATTGTGTTCAGGCTTCAAGTGCCCGAGCAGGTGTCGCAAAGCGGTTACGCCAGCGCTTGATAGGCCCGGTGTATTCAACCCGTCGTCGAGAAGTGACCGGGCCAGTGGCAATGCGGCGCTGGTTGCACGTGTTCGCTGCGCGAGGCGCGTGTATTCCGCCTGTAGCTCAGTCAGATCAGGCTGGCGTTCCAGGAACGTCAGCCAGTCGAAAAAGGCATGAGCTATCTGTGATGACGCTTTAATGCCTGCCTCGGTCAAAGCTATTTCAACAGAGAGTACCGCCTGCTGCCTGAAGTGATAGAGCGGCTCCAGCGTCAGCGTCTTGATCCATCCTTTCTTTCGCAAGGTGCTTATCAGGCCGCCGGTATGTTCGGCGTGCATCCAGAGAGCCAGGCAATCAATGGCCTCACGACTATCAGCGGGCAGGTCTTCCAAGGCGAACAGCAAACTGAGCGTCTCTGTATCCGGAGGCTCTACCGGTGCGATGTGTTCTGGAGGAAGAAGCGCAGGGGGCGATAATGGCTCGATACGCTCCCCCGCCTTGAAACTAGCGCCGTAACGGTCTGCCAGCTGGCGTAGTTCATCCAGGGGCTGTGGTCCTACCAAGACCAGCGTCATCTGTCCGGCTTGATAGAAGCGCTCGTGGAAGCCTTTCAGTGCTGCTTGAAAACGCAGGTTGGGCACGAGCAGGCTGTAGCGGTTGCCCGCATGGAATGCTGTGACAGGATGGCGGCGCGACAATGGGTGCATCTGCCACGTCAGGCGGTGCGTGCGGGTATCCCTTGACCAGGCAATAAACTCGGCATGGATAACCTCGCGCTCGCGGCGTTGATCTTCGTAGGCAAGACGCGGGTGGACGAGCATGTCACACAGACGGGCAACTCCGCCTTCCAGCGCGGCAGGTGGCACCTCGAAAAAAAAGTCCGTGGTGCGATCCCGTGTACTGGCATTGACCTGCCCGGCATGGCGTTGCACGTAAGCCATCAGGCCTTCATCAGCGGGATAGACCTGCGTGCCCAGGAAAAGAAGGTGCTCAAGGAAATGTGCAAGCCCGGGCCATGCGCTATCCACATCATGACTTCCTACGGCGACCCGAATGGCGGCCGAGGCCCGTTTGAGTCGAGGCACCTGTCCCAGAATAACGGTCAGGCCGTTGGCAAGGCGAAGGGATTCGAATCGGGTGGCAGACAAGTTATTCATGGCAGTCGTTATGCACCGGTGATATGCACAGGGCTTGTTGGAGCCGCTCTACGGCTTTGTTGCAGGCAGAAATGCATCGTTAGGCTACACGGATAAGGCCATGTCCGGCCATGTCCCAAGAAATTGCCATGCTTTAAGCAGAACTTTTCCGGATATCGCGTGCTTTTCAGGTGTATTTATGTACAGTATCTGATGTGTATCGATACATTGCGGATCAAGGCGTTTTAAAGCGCACAATGTATGGCGCTCGCCATTACGGTCAGTGTTTTCTGTTCTTCATCTTTTCACCGACAGACTGACTTATCTATTGATGACCGTTGATTTGAATATCGACAGCCTGGCTGTCGGTCTGCTGTTTTGAGGACGTTGTTCGTGGACGACACTACAGGCTCATCCGTCAGCCATCTCTCCAATCTCGAGCGGCTGCGAAGCCGTCTGCTCGATCTCAGCGCCCGTAACCGGCTGCTCAATTTTTCCCATGCGCGGAGCAAGCGTTTCGTTCGCGTGATCGACGAGCTTCCGGACCAGTTGTTCGAGATGCTGCTTTCCGAGCGCTCGATGCGCTTTGCGGCCGTGCCTGAGCCTACGCAAGCGTTGCTGCTCCAGCATGGCTTTCTGGAAAAAGACCCCTGTACGGGGCAAATGCGCGAAGTCAAAAAACTACCTGCCGCAGAAGAGTGGGCTGCTGTATTGGGCATGGCTTCCAGCTATGAACTTCCCATGCCGATACTGGCCGAGGCGCCTGTCGTGGATGACAGCCTTCTGCGGCTTGAAAACGAAGGGGGCCTGATCGAAGAGCCTCCCGTGCTGGGGGAGATCCGGGAGCGCAAGCACTCGGATGAGTCCATTCAGAGCCTTTATTTTCCGCCCGAACTCGAGGCGCGCCTGCAGATTCTGCATGCCCAGTCACGGGTCGCGCTGGAAGAAAGCGGTGCGAATATCCTGTATCTGGCCATTGGCTTTCTGGAATGGGACGAATCTGTAGCCGGTAGCAACAGTACGCGTCTGGCGCCGCTCATGCTTGTGCCCGTGCAGCTGGAAAAAGGCAGGCTCAACGCAGAAACCGCGACCTTCGAATACCGTATCCAGTACACCGGCGAAGATATCCTGACCAACCTGTCGCTCAGGGAAAAGCTGCAACTGGACTTTGGAATTGCGTTGCCCTCCATCACCGAAGAGCTGACGCCCGAGGCCTATTTCCGTCTGGTACAGGATACGATCCTCAGGGCCAAGCCTACCTGGCAGGTGCGCCGGTTTGCCTCGCTCGGCCTGTTCGAATTCGGCAAGCTGATGATGTATCTGGATCTTGATTCGGAGCGCTGGAGCGACGGGCAGCTGGGCGCGCATCCGCTGGTACAGCGCCTGACAGGCGCCTCGGTGGATGAAAAGGAGCCTCTGGCCGAGGCTGGATTCAGTGCTGAATACGCAATTGATGAACTGCCCGAGGTGCACGAGCATTATCCGCTGATCGACGATGCGGACAGCTCCCAGCATAGTGCGCTGGTGGATGTCATCCGGGGTGAAAACCTGGTCATCGAAGGGCCCCCTGGTACCGGCAAGTCCCAGACCATTACCAATATGATCGCGGCGGCCATGGCTCAGGGTAAGAAGGTGCTGTTTGTGGCAGAAAAGCGCGCAGCGCTGGAGGTGGTCAAGAATCGTCTGGAGCGGGCAGGGCTGGGTGATTTCTGCCTGGAGCTGCACAGCCATAAAAGCCAGAAGCAGGCGGTGATCTCCAGTATCCGCCAGCGAATCCAGAAACGGGGTACCTTTCGTTCGCCCAAGGAGCGACAGGCTCAGATCGAGCACTATGAACGTCTGAAGCGACAGCTCAACCGCTATGTCGAGCAATTGCACGCTCCCTACGAGCAGGTTGGCATGACGGCGCATCAGATTCTCATGCAGGCGACCCGTTTGCGTGAGAGCCTGCCTGTGGCGCCTTCCGAACTGCATCCTGTGTATGACTTGCCTGTTTCGCGTGTACAGCTGGAAGAGCAAGCCAACTTTTACGCCATCTACTACCGCAAGACTGCGCAGGAAGCTGGCGAGCCGGGACGGCTGGAAACCCACCCCTGGTTTGGCTGCCGCCTCATCCGTTTGACCGGCACCGAGCGGGAAGGCCTTATGTCGTCGCTTGAGCATGCCCGGCAAGCGCTGACCCGCTTTGCTGCGCTCAGGGCTCCACTGGCCGAACGGATGGGGGCACCGGCGCTCGCGCAGTTCACGCCCCAGGCACTGGCTGATCTGGCGGAGCGCCTTCCCGCGTTGATCCTCCCGCAAGGCGACGAGGATTGGACATTGCTGCCCTTGCTGGATGAATCATCCTGTACAGCATTGGGTGACTGGCTGGAGCGGTTCGATGCCTTGCTCAAGGGGCAGGAAGCCCTAGCGCGCCGTTTCAAGCCTGACGCCATTCGTTCCGCCGATATCTGCCAGCTGCTTAACCGGGCTTGCGCTGCGCTACGGTTGCATGTGGAAGGAGAGCTGGACCTGTCACAGGCGCTGGACCTCATGAAGCGAACCCGCGACCTGATGCAGGCAGCTGCTCAGGTCAATACGGCCGTGCAACACTTGCAAGAGCAGGGCGCGGCAGGCGAGTGGATAAGCGACCGGGAGGGACTGGAGCAGCTGGGTACGTTGCTTCTCCTGGCGCAGGCACTGCCGGCCGAGTTGGTCGAGGCGCGTCAGCGAAGCTATGAAGACGAGGCGCTCGATATCCTACTCTCCAAGCTCGCGGATCAGCTGCCCGAACTGCGCCGTCAGCGTGAGCATCTGTCCAAGGTGTTTTCGTTCAGCCGCCTGCCCGATAGCCAGCGTCTGGAGGATCTGCATCGCGTGCTGTCCGATGCGTCTCTGCTGCGCTGGTTCAAGGGCGAGTGGCGAGCGGCCAAGGCAGAACTGCTGACGCTGATACGGCCCGGTGTGAAGCTGGGCGAAGGCATCGACGCGCTGGTGGAGGCCGTCGCGTTTCAGCGTGAAAGCACGGCGCTGGCGCAGAATACCGGCTATGCCCAAAAGCTGGGGCCACTGTTCAAAGGGCTAGAAACAGAAGTTGATGATCTCTTACGTCTGCGCGCTTGGTATCGTCAGGTCCGTGAAACCTGCGGGCGCGGCTTTGGTGTCAAGGTATGGATTGCGGATTACCTGACCAAGGCAGACGCTGCGGACATCGCCGCGTTACAGGGTGAGGCCGATACACTGCTGGCCTATCTGGGAGAAGTAGAGGATTTAAGGCAGGACCTCGAAACCCTGTTTACCTTTGATGCTCATGATCTGCGCACACAGCCGCTGCTAGCCGCTGACGGTGTGCTGGTCCGCCTGCTCAAGAGCGTGGGTGGGGCGCTCAAGGCGATGCTGCCCTATGTTCGGGAGCAGAATCCAACGCTCAATGGGTTGCAGGCACAGATCAAAACCCTGGAGGCATGGCAGCAAAGCGCTGCCCAGCTGCGTCAGGACCAGCAGCTTGCGGCTGTGCTGGAAGGCCGCGAGCTACCGACCCTGGAGCAAGCCTCAAGCGCCCGCGCCACCCTCAACACCTGGCGTCATACCGTCGAGCTTGCCCGGCCATTGCTGGCGTTGTCTGTTGGGCGTGATCTGATGGCACGTCTGGCCGAAGAGGACGCGGACGGCGCCGAACGCCTGATCCAGGAGTGGCAAGAGCAGGCTGCGGTCATTCAGCAGGCCATGGCAGCCTGGGAGGACCGTCTGGACGCTTTCCTGGTACGAGGAGAAATCGAGCCTGACGAATGGTGGCAAGTCGTTACGGAGCCGACATTCGAGGCGCTGGAAGCACGTTTGCGCCGGGCGTCCGAACGTGAAGACCTGCTCGACCACTGGTTCGAATACCGTCGACTACGTAGCCGGCTGGCTGATCTTGGTTTCGAGTCTACCGTTGTGGCCATCGAACGGCAGCGTCTGACGGCAGATCAATGCGCTGACGGCTGCCTGCTGGGCCTGCTGGACCGCTGGGCCTGCCAGATCCTAGAGGATAACCCAGCGCTGGGGCAGTTTTCCGGTAAGGAACAGGAGGCTATTCGAGCGCGCTTTGCCGAAATCGACCAGGCGCTCAAACAGATTCAGCGCGAGGAGGTGGCGTACGACATCGATCAGGTAGAAGTGCCTGCCGGCAACAACTCCGGCAAGGTGAAGGAGCGCACCGAGCTGGCCCTGCTGGAGCACGAAGCCAGCAAACAGCGCAGCCATCAGCCGATTCGCAGTCTCATGCAGCGTGCCGTCAAAGCACTGCAGGCACTCAAGCCCTGCTTCATGATGAGTCCGATGGCGGTAGCGCAATACCTGCCCGCGGGCGAAGTGGAGTTTGATCTGGTGGTAATGGACGAAGCCTCGCAGATGCGTCCCGAAGAGTCCTTGGGCAGCATTGCCCGCGGTCGTCAGCTCGTGGTCGTCGGTGATCCGAAACAGCTGCCGCCCACCAACTTCTTTGCACGCCAGGGAACGGGAGACGACGCAGAAGATGAAGACCTGTCCCTCGCTCAGGATTCCGAAAGTATCCTGGATGCGGCCATGCCCTTGTTCCGGCTGCGCCGCCTGCGCTGGCACTACCGCTCGCGGCATGAAAGCCTGATTGCGTTTTCCAACGCGGCCTTCTATGACGGTAACCTGGTGGTCTATCCCTCACCGCATCGCGAGTCGGCTGAGTTTGGCGTCAAGTTTGAGCGTATCGGCAACGGCCGTTTCGTCGAGCAGCGCAACGTAGAGGAAGCCGAGGCAGTTGTGGCAGCGATTGAGCATCACCTGCTCAATCGCCCCCAGGAGTCCCTGGGCGTGGTTGCGATGAACGTCAAGCAGTCTGACCAAATCGAGCGCCTACTGGAGCTGCGCGCCAAGCAGAACCCGGAGCTTCAGCTTGCCTGGGAGCGTAATGCGGGACTGGCCGAGCCGCTGTTCATCAAGAACCTGGAAAACGTGCAGGGGGATGAGCGAGACGTCATTTTCATCTCGTTCACCTACGGCCCCATGGAGGCAGGTGGCAAGGTGCCCCAGCGCTTTGGCCCGATCAACAGCGACTCGGGTTGGCGACGGCTGAACGTCTTGTTCACTCGCTCCAAGAAGCGTATGCACATTTTCACGTCGTTCACGGCATCGGATGTACTCGTTACCGGTACGTCGAGTCGTGGCGTACACGCGCTGCGTAACTTCTTGCACTATGCCGAGACGGGGTATCTGCCGCGCGTGGAAGAAACCGCACGCGCCCCGGACAGCGACTTCGAGATTGCCGTCATGGACGCCTTGTCTCGCTACGGTTACACCTGTGAGCCGCAGGTTGGTGTGGCAGGCTTTTTCATCGATCTGGCCGTGCGTGATCCTGAACAGCCAGGGCGTTACCTGATGGGGATCGAATGTGATGGGGCTGCTTACCACTCAGCCAAGTCCGCGCGGGACCGGGACCGGTTGCGTCAAAGCGTCCTGGAGCAATTGGGCTGGCGGATCCGCCGAATCTGGTCAGTGGACTGGTTCCGTAACCCTCGTACACAGCTCGATCCCATTATTCATGAGCTTGATCAGCTACGAAGGGAAAGTCCTGTCTCTGCCAAGCAGTTGAGCGAAGAGGAAAGGACCATGGAGCATGAGGTTTTAGATGCAAGCGTAGGGACCCACCTGCTGGCTGAGCCTCCTGTTACAGAGGGAGCAAATCACGGCCCGGACGATATGAACCCGCACGTCCACTAAAATAAAGGCCCGCCAAGAGCGGGTCTTTTGCTGGAGCCTGCCTGTTAGCAGGCTTCGCCGTACAGCGTTTTCTCACGGTTGATCATGATATCTGCCAGGAACCAATAGGCTTCGCCCCAGGCACTCAGGATCTCGTCAGTGGCCGCATCACCCAATACATCCTTGATGGCTGGGAGCAGGGCATTGGCAACTGCAGGGTAGTGTTCGGCCTTGACGTGTGTGGCTACGTGTCGTGCGCAGATCTTGTCCACTGCACCCTGAATCGCTTCCAGATGGTCCACGTTCTTGGCAAAGGCCAGGATGGCGGCAGCCAGGCGTCTGGGTTGTTCGCCCGACTTGTGGGCGGCTTCGTCGAACAGTGCCTTTATCTCTGGATCGACAAACAGACGCTCGTACATGCGGGTCGTAATGGCAACGCCATGCTCCTGAATGACAGGCGCCGTTGATTTGATAATGGCAATGGTGTCAGGTGATAAAGGCTGGCTCATAAGGCTTCCTACCGTATTATCAGGCCGCTGCAAAAGGCGGCCCTGTTGTCATCAGGCTAGTGTTATCGATAGCAGCGCCCCTCGGCGGAGGGCTTGCTAGCAGCATAGACTACCGCGCTGATATCGCCGCAAAGGCACGAATCGATGGCTGTAGCCTAATAAGGTTGCGAGGCGGAGGTATTGATATATGTCATGGTGCCTGCAATAGGCCAGACACCATGACGAGCGGTCAGGCTCAACGGGCGTCAGGAAACCTTGAAGCCCGGCTTGATATGCGCCACCAGATCAAGGAAAAGCGTCCATGTACGCTCGGTAGACGAAATGCTCAAGCATTCATCGGGCGAGTGTGCGTTACGGATGTCCGGGCCGAAGGAGATCATATCAACATCCTGCAGCTTGGCGCTGAACACACCGCACTCCAGTCCCGCATGGATTCCTGCCACTTCAGGAGCACGGCCATATTGAGCGGTGAAACGTTCAACAAACAGGTCGCGTAACGGGGATTCCGGCCGGAAGGGCCAGGCAGGATAACCATCATGCAGTTCGAAGCGTGCACCGATCACACGTGCCAGGGCTTCGAGCTTGGCAACGGTCGCCTCCATTTGCGAAGGCTGCGAACTGCGGCTGGCGCTGCCAAAGCTGATCTCGTCGCCTACGATATCCAGCGTACCCAGGTTGGTAGAGGTTTCTACAAGGCCGGCTATATCCGGGCTCATACGTTGAACACCCTGGGGCATCAGGATCAGGGCTTCACTAAGGGCCTTGGTTGTCGCTTGGGCAAAGCAGCGCTCCGGCATGGATGCTGCCTCCAATACCAGCTCAAGGCCGGGATCGGCCGTTACGTATTCCTGTGAAAGCCGCTCGTACCATGTCTTCAAGGTGGCGTCGAAAGCGTCGATGTTGTCTGGAGAGATAAGCAGCGTGACTTCAGCGCGGCGGGGTATCGCATTGCTCTTGCCTGAGCCTCCTTGTACATGCGCAACGTGAACATCATGCTTGGCCAGTAGATCACTCAAGATACGGCCCAGCAGCAAGATTGCATTGCCACGTGGCGTATGAATATCCAGGCCTGAATGTCCCCCTTTAAGGCCGCGTACGTGCAGCTTCATGGCTCTTGAGCCGGCAGGAACGTCGCTCCACTGGATCGGAAGACGCATATCACTGCGATTGCCACCCGAGCAGCTGGTAAACAGCAGGCCCTCTTCTTCGCTATCGATATTGAGAAACAAGCGACCCTTCAGGCCGGATGTATCAAGTTTCGAGGCCCCTCTGAGACCTACCTCTTCCTGGGACGTGAAAATAGCCTCCAGTGGAGGGTGCGGAATGTCGCGGCTTTCCAGCAATGCCAGCATGAACGCCACGGCAATGCCGTTATCGGCGCCCAGGGTAGTGCCATCAGCCTTGAGCAGGTCGCCTTCAATACGCAGCGAGATGGGGTCGCGATTGAAGTCGATGGGGTTGCCTTCGTTCTTCTCGCACACCATATCGGTATGCCCCTGCAGGATGGTTACAGGCGCATCTTCATAACCAGCGCTACCTGGCTTGCGGATAATGACATTATCTAAGGCATCACGTTCGGCCTGCAGGCCATGGCGATCGGCAAATGCCATCAGGTGATCGGCAACAGCCTGCTCGTGGAAAGAGGGGCGGGGAATAGCGGAAAGTGCTGCGAAATGACGAAAAACTGCAGCCGGGGCAAGATGCTCAACAGAGGCCGACATGATGGCTCCAGAAAAAGGAAAACGTTGAGCGTCGGCTGATGCTGCTGGCGAGTCAAGCAGTTTTACCCATGAAGCACCCGCCAGAGCGCCTCATGAGAAGGGCGGCTTACTGGTTCATGCGCTGGCGATAATCCACCAGCTCCTTGCCCAGCGCCTCGGTGGCATCCTGAAGCGTATCGATCGGACGCTTGCGGCAATAGTCACTGATCCACTGCATGCGCAGGCTGTCATCCATTCCTTCTGAAATATTCTTGATTCCACTGCGGGTGGACTCATTGAAGAAGGTGAAATAACCCGACACCCACTCACTGGCATACGGCTTCTCAGCGCTCCAGGTACTGAGCAGGTCACGGCAGGTCTTGGATCCAATACCCAACGCCTTGATGGGCTCATCCCCGTCGGCGGCAAACGCCCCTTGCGCCAGACCGCTCACCAGTGCCAGCGTCATGGCTATCCCTGTCATTCGTTTCATGGTCGTCCTCATGGGTTGGAAGCGTAACGTACCTTTATAAGGCGAGACCTGTAGAGGATCAACACTATGCTTGGTTTTTGCCATAGCAGTCATGGCTTTATTGGGATGACAGCTGTTTTTCGAATAAAACGGTTTGTATAAGTTTCGCTATTCGCCAAGTTTAGGTAAGTAATTGTAAATGGGTACTTTAAATAAAAATTGGAAGCCAGGATTCGGTAGTATTGTGACATGGTTCGCCGCCGATAAAAATGGCTATATTTCAGTTATGGTAAATAACTGTTGGGGTGATATTCCTCGGCTTCTTCTTGATTTAGAAAGCGTAGAAGAAAAGCTTGATGAATTCAGCGAGTTTATGTGGGAAGAATCCACTGCTTACAGTGAGTTTCAATATGATATTGAGGGGAAAACAATTCTAGATTGTTATTCTGCAGGCACTTATCGAAGCTGCTCAAATAAAAGAGAAATACAAAGCCTTATAAATGAAAAGCCCGACCCTCAGTTCCCAGTTATTAGAGAATATGACGTTCCATCTAAAAAAGGCTTTTATATTTATCATGCGGTTGAAGGGGATAGTCCTGGCGAAGACTATCCTGTTGGTTACAATGGTTCAACTGAAATGGGAGACTATTTCAGGTATTTGATTCCTACAAGAATGGCATATATTTCAAATATCCCTGCTTCCTTGAGAGGTATAGTTGTTGTGTCTAATGCACTGGACTTTTCTAAAGATCAGTTGATACCTAATAAAGATATAAATAAAGTATTTGCCAACTTATATGGTAAGTCTTAAGTCACTAGCTCAGCGGGATCCGCTCAACCTCATCTAGGCTGATGTCGTCCCGGCGACGGTCATAGGGCTATATCGCTCGGGTCAAAGAAAGGATTAATTTATGAGTTTTACTTGGCTAAAAAAGCTTGAGTCGGAGCTGAATTGTTGTGGCGTATCTTATGGAGATTTTTTTCACCTGCTTTCGTCAGCTATCGTTGAAAGAAAAATAAATTTTATTGGCTTTTTAAGCGATGCGTCGAGGGGTTAGGTTTTAATGTTAGAGAAGGCCTTTTTTATCTACTTGATCAGGATTTGGATGAGCCGTCAGAGTTTAATAAAGTTTCCTTCTTTATAGGTTATGTGGAAAGCTCTTCAATTCCTGTTCCTGAGTTTGTAAGAGCTATGGAAGTGGCTGTATTAACATATGTAAAAGAATTTAATGATGAAAAAGATACGGTTTTAGATGGTTTGTCGAAGCTAGAGCTTAGATATTCAGATTTTTTAAATTGAGAAGGTGGTTTATGTAAAATCTGATTTTGTAATATCTTTAATTCTCTCTAAGTTTGGCATTTCCTCAATAGGTGGAGCTTAAATTTATTCCAAAGGATTTGCATGCATATAATAGATGTAAAGTCTATAATTTAAAAGATTCCCTTTTAAAACATGAAAGTAGCTATATGGATAACCTTGTGTCTGCATACGCCGTTATCCACGCCAAAACGGCCTGATATCACGGATATCAAATACACCTTATGTTCCAGGGGCATGGCTACCTATCGAGCCACTACCGGTTTATCAGAAGCAGTACAGCTTTCTATAGCGATATAGTGAGGTACGACTGTATAAGCCCGCTTAGCACAAGCGCCTATAGTCGGATTCGCTCGACCTCATCAAGGCTAGATATCACCTAGGCGTCAGTCATAATGCTGCGTGTTCCGGGTCGAGGAGTGGTTGTCCATAGCTGCCGCGTTCTCCAGCGTGCTGGCATTTTTCAGGTACACGGTAATCCCCGTGGCTCGGAAGGTGTGTTGCCAATCGGCGTCTCGATCTCTGTCGCTAACGTACGTTTCTTATTATGGTATGGGCGATAGTCTGGGGCTGCGGTCCTTTGAGAGCCAGCTTAATGCGGTGCTGATCGCGGTGAGCATGACATGCTGTTGCCCTGTCTATAAATGCCAGCAAAGCTGTTCCGCTCCATGAATAGAACCGCTTGTCCAAGTCAGGTAAGTCTGCCTCAAGTTTCTGCATAAAATGCCGAGATGTATCTGAATAGATACAAAGCGCCGGAAAATTTCACGGATGAAAATAGCTTTAAAGCGTTTGTACGCCATGGATGAGGAATCAAGAGTATGAGTGCAGTCAAAATACCCAGCCTCATGCCTCCCGCCGGTTATAGCCTGTCTAGTTTTGCCGGAAGCCCTTCGTACCCTTATGCAAGTGCCTTTGTAACGCCTGCTCTTCAGTTCCGCCTCTGGTTTACCCCATTTTTTATTTTCCTCCCGCTTGTATAGCTGCATTGACCTGTGGCTGAGCTTTTTTAATACCTAATCATTTCATCAGGATGTAGTTATGAACAGGACTTTATTTCGTCGCAGCTTACTGGCAACAATCATTTCCGCTATGGCTGTTCAAGCACATGCGCTCGAATATGATTTAGGTAATGGGTATCGTTTGTGGAACAGCGAAACCGTTACAGAATCGCTTAATTTAACGGGGCAGCGTAATCAGCAGAGTAGCGCCGACAAAATGGGCGTTGAGTTCACGGGTGCAAATATCCAAGGCTCTTTAATTTCTCAGGGAAACTATTTTTTCTCAGGCCTTACCAGAAGCAGTGGAATCACAATGGATCCTTTCGATCCTTCCGTTGCAAACTCAGTTATTGCGGGAGATTTGATTAATAAAGGCAACATTACGTTAAGCAATGTTGAGTATGCTGAAGGCATCGAAATCGGTAAAGCCATGGTTTCCGGCTCGATCATCAATGCGGGTAACATACTTATCACTGCAGCTTCTGATAACAGCGAGGCCGAAGGTGTTTATCTACACGGCACTACTATCGGAAAAGACTTCGTTAATAGCGGAACAATTGATGTTCGAACACCTTATGCAACAGGGCTTATTCTTGATCGCGAGAGCGATACGCCTGTAAGCATTGGCGGCAAGCTCATCAATACAGGCCTCATTCGTGCCCAAGGTTATTCCGCTAATGCCTTTGATATTGAAGCTCCCACCTCACCGCTGCGCATAGAAAACCAAGGCACTATGGAAGCCATTGGCGATCAATCCTTTGCGGTTGTTCTGTACGACGGGCAGATCGAGTCCTTTTCCAACAGTGGAACTATCCGAGCGGCAGGAGAAAACTCGAAAGGTATTGTGTTCAAAGGAGCTACCTTTGCAAACAATGCTCCGCCTGAACAAGGCATTATTAATACCGGTCTTATTGAGGCCGACGGTACTGCTATTGAAGTAACAGGTGAGCAGCTTTCTCCTTTTGCCATCAACCAGCGCGCCGGCCTGATCAAGGGCGGTCAGACGGCGATTGATGGCGGTAACCTTGCAACCCTTAACTGGACCGGTGGGCGTATCGACGGCGATGTGCTGGATATGGCTGCTGTTAATGTTTTAGGCAGCGCTCAGTACAGTGGCGGGACTATCGCCGCGCCACGTGTCGATATTGCGTCGGGTGGCTCGTTGAATCTTGAGCAGGCAGGCTCGTCGATCAACGGCGATTTGCAGGTTGCCTCAGGTGGCACTATCGATATGCGTCTTTCCAATGCGGTTGATCCCAGCGCGGCGTACCTGACCGTTAACGGTAAGGCGGCGTTTGCATCGGGTTCCAGCATTACCTTAAGTGCAAAGCCGCAGGACTTTACGCCAAGTGCTTCGGGTACGCAGTACACGTTGGTCAAGGCCGCGCAGGTGCAGGATAACGGGCTACGTGTTGCCAGCGCGTCCTCCTTATTGAAGGTGGACAGTTACGCGACGGACGCCCGGACCGTTAACGCAGTGGTCAGCCTGAAGGAAGATAAGCAGGTCGACGCTGATCTGGCCAATGTGGGCGCATCGCAAAACGCGCGTGACGCGGTCAATAACTTCAAGAACAGCACTATCGGCGGGTTGACGGCAAGCGATCCGGTGTTCAAGGCGTTTGCCAATGCAGGGTCCGAGGAGGCGCTAGCACGTCTGGCTGAGCGGTTGAGTCCTGAGGTCAACCGGGGCTCTGTCCAGGCGGCGGTTGCAGGCCAGAACCTCGTTAACAGCGCTATTGGCAGCCGAGTCCGAGGCATGCGTTCGGGGCTTTCGTCTGGTGATGTGCTGACCGAGACAGGCGTTTGGGTTCAAGGCTTGAGCAATACATCCGATCAGGATCAGCGTGATGGCGTTGCGGGTTACTCGGCTAACAGTTCCGGCATTGCTGTTGGGGCTGACGGTAAGCTCAATGAGCGTACAACGGTAGGTGTTGCCTATAGCTACCTCAACTCTAACGTAACGTCCGATACGGGTAATAAAACGGATGTGAAGGGTAATGCCTTTACGTTGTATGGCAGCTATGACTGGCAGAACTGGTTCGTTGACGGCAGTTTGACCTATGGCCGTAACGATAACGATGGCAAGCGCTATATCGCCGATACGGTTGCCAAGGGCAGCTACGACAGTGAGCTGTTCGGACTGAATGCGCTTGCAGGTTATTCCTACACGTTTGCCGAGCAGTGGTTGCTCGAACCGCGCGTGGCTGCGCGCTATAGCAACGTTAAAATTGATGGCTATAGTGAAAAGGGCTCTTCCGCAGCGCTGCGTAATAACGCACAGCGTTATGAAGTAGGTGAGCTAGGTGCAGGTCTGCGTGTAGCGGCTGATTTCCCGCTGGCGCAAGGTAACCTTCAACCTGAAGCCACACTGATGGCCTACCACGATTTCATTGGTGATCGTGTCAGTGGTACTTCATCGTTCCTGCTCGGTGGTACGCCTTTCGTTACGACGGGAGCTTCTCCTGTTCGTGATACCTATGAGGCTGGTGTAGGGGTTAATTATCAGCTGGGAGCCGTCAGTGTGGGTGCGAATTACAACTACACGGCAAAGACAGGCTACCAGTCTGATACCTTCCTCTTGAAGGCGCGCTACGCATTCTAATGAGTACAGGCGGCCTGCTGATCCAGCGGGCCGCCTGATAGGTAGTTTCATGTTGGCGTCTTTTTACCGCACTTTAGGCGTATTGCTTGTTATGGCTCTGCTGGGCGGCTGCACAAGTCCACGAGAGCAGCTTGGCGGCCTAGCTGAACAAGCAGGCTATCGACTTGAGACACTCTCCGGTCAGCCATTCTCTGTGCAAGCAGTCTTGCCTGCACATTTCAATCCCAGATCCGTTTTGCGTGTTTACCTTGAGGGAGACGGGCATGCCTGGGCTACCGCCTCTCAACCTAGTCTTGACCCCACCCCCCATGGGTTGTTGATGGCGCGCTTGGCGATGTCAGATCCCGGTGGCGCAGTTTATTTGGCGCGGCCGTGTCAGTTCATAATGTCTAATGGCTGCTCTACTGCAGTCTGGACGAACCAGCGGTTCAGCCAGGCGGTTATCAGTAGCATGAGCGTGGCGCTGGATGCGTTGAAGGTGCGTACGCAAGCAACGAAGGTAGAGTTGGTAGGGTATTCAGGCGGCGCTGCTATTGCATTGTTACTGGCTGGGCAGCGTAACGATGTTGTAAGTGTTCAGACATTGGCGGGCAATCTGGACCCTGTCGCCTGGACTGAGTGGCACCAATTAAGCCCTATGTCCGGCTCACTTGATCCATTGAGTTATAAAGCGCGATTACGCAGCATTCCGCAGCGGCATTTGGTAGGTAGTCGCGATACTGTTGTGCCCTGGCAGTTGTCGAAAGCGTTTGCTGGCAAGTTTGGAGATCAAGCGTGTATCTCCATTATTACCGTTGCGGCTAATCATAATGAGGGCTGGGAAGCGGCCTGGCGAGCCTGGGAAGGAAAGCCGCTTCCTTGTCATAGGACTTCTGAATGACTTGGTTGTATACCTACCGATCAGGACCGACTCCTGTCGGTAAGCATGGCGTCAACGCTAGGCGTCCATGTGCTTAAAATAAGGTAGAGCGGTAGGGGAGATCGAGCGTATCTGGCATCTTGAATGAAGCGGCCAATGGGCCGCCTGCATGGGTGGTTCAAGAGCTGCGCCACCAGGTGTTATGCATGGTGCCTCACGACCTCCCGGAGGTAGTCATCCAGCAGGCGACTATCTTCTGCGGTTCGCTCCAGGACGGGCACAGGACGTTCCAGTTGCTCTTCGATGAAAGCATGCAGAGCGGGGCGGCGAGGGCCGTAAGTAGCCTCGTCGGCGTTTCGCTTCAGTGCAAGCAGCTCATCTATTTCAGCAAGCAGGGCACGGTCATCCACCGTACATAACAGCTCATGAAACGTCATAGGCGGTCGTCCGAGACCCCGATCGATCCAGCGTACGGCCAGTAGAGGACGCAGTACATAGAAGTATTTTTTGAAGCGAACCGTTTCATCTTGCAGATAGCCTCGAAAGTTTTTCTTGGCCATTGAAAGGTAATGGTTACGAGCTGCCGGTGGGCTGTAGAACGCTTCGGCTAAGGCAGTGAGCCGCGCTGTTTCCGCTGGCTCGCTGCGATATACCAGTGGTGAGTCGAGCCATTCAAGCAGGGTTGGATTGGATTTGCGCAGAAGACCGAGTGCTTTGCGCAGCTCCCAGCCACTGATATCCAACTCATCGCTCAAGGGACGTTCAATAACGTCCCGCGGGGTGTCGACCTGTATGAACCAGTCGGGTTTTTCCACGTAGATAAAGCGTACATCGTAGTCGCTATCGCGCGAGGCAAAGCCCCAGGCCCGGCTGCCTGATTCACAGGCATACAAAACGGTAACGTTGCGTTCTTGTTCCAGCCGATCAAGCTCTTGTAGAACGCGAGTACGCATTTCAGGGGATAATGGATGACGTTCAGTGCTTTCCATGGCATGAGTCCTTCAGATGGGAGCTTTATGCTCGAGTGAATGCTCCATCAAATCCAACGGAAATAAAAATGTAAAGACCGAACGGAGCGTGTGTATGAGCAAGGCTGACCAAAGGCCATTACCTATACGTTAGGAAGGTAAAGGGTGTTATTGAAAAAACATTAAGAAACTTACCTGACTGAAAAGCTAAAGGCATGGACTTCTGGCTTAACACTGAATGAATAATGGTCTTGAGTTAGCCAGTATAGGAATCATTTGACAAGCAATTGTGGCCTCGGTAAGCCAGCACGCTGTTTATAAAGGTTGGCCAATCGATATCAATTAGATCGGCGTTTATCAGTGATGTAAAGGTTGTATAATGTTGTTTGTAAAATGGTGATTCAATTAATTGTTGATTGAAGCCTTCCAGCAGAATAAGCGATATCTCATTAAGAACGAAACCCGAGTTTCCTCGGGTTTCGTCGAATACGATAGGCGTATAGCCAAACGTTAGAAGGCCAGTGCTACTTTTGCACCGTATTCATTGGCCTTGAGTTTGACATCGTCGGCGACGTCGAGGTTGTTCTTGAGTTTGTACTCGTTATGAACATAGTAAACGCCGACCATGACAGGCATGGAGTTGGCACCTTGGTTGAACAGTACACTCATCTCGGCGTACGGATTGGTACGGTCGCGAAGATCAACGCGGTCGCTGCCTACATCTTCGACCTTGAGGCGAGCCCGGGCGTTGAGTGTGCGGCGTGCACCGGCTTCCAGGCGGAAGGTTGTCGCCTCATCAAACTGATGGTTATAGCCCAGTGCAGCCTTGGCAAATGCACCTTTGGTGGTCAGCTTGACATCTTCGCCACTGGTATCAGGCTCATAGCGTGTCCAGCCATAGCCGCCACCTACAAGAGCATCAAGGTAGTTGGTGTTGTCGATAGCCATGCGCCAGCCAAGATCGACATCGCCTTGAGCTTCCTTGAGTTTATTGCTGTGTCTTTCACCAAACTTGACCTTGGCTTCGCCTTGATAAATGAAGCCTTCCTCGCCGGTCATCTTGTTGCCAAAGTTATAGAAGACGCCCCCTTTGCCCATATGGGTTTTGTCGGAGCCTACGTCAGACTCAAGTTTATATTTGCTGTAGCTACCTAATACACCCAAATTGGAAATAGGGCCGGTATCAGCGGCCATTGCATAGGATGAAGCAATGGTAAGGGCAGCTACGGCAGAAGTCTGAACCCAGCGGGCTCCGAAGAAAGGAAACATGATCGACTCTCCTAGGCAAAGCAGTAAATCGCAAAAGGCGCGTGTTACGAATAGCGGTGTTTCTATAAGTTCAAAAAACTAGACGATATGCGCTAATAATCAAGGTAATATAGTTAATATTTAACTTGTGGTATGGTTAAATAGGTTTCTGCTATTTATTTTGATGTCAAAATGATTTGCTCTGTACAGTTACATGCATGGCTGCATACACATTAAAATCAAGTAGAGTGCCGCTTATAAGCGGCTTATAAAAAGCAACATAATTAATGAATATTAGCCATGAACCGGACAGTTCATTTAAGTGCAAACACAAGCGGCAAAACGTTAACTAAAGGTACTCGCGCGACGAATGGCGCGAGAGGCTAACGGAGAGAAGCGGAATACCGGGGGTGAAGAAAGCTGAGGTTGAACAGAAAGAGTACGTGGTTGATCGGTATCGTTTCCTTTTGGATGCCACCGCTATGGTCAGCATCCAGAAGAGGACTGAAGCGTTAGAACGCTACGCCGACTTTTGCACCGTATTCGTCATGCTTGAGCTTGACGTTATCGGCCAAGGCCAGGCGATCCTTCAACTTGTCCTTGTGGTGCTCGTAGTACAGACCTGCTGTAATCGGCAGACCTTTGCCATTCTGGTTGAACAGCATATCCATCTCCGCATAAGGGTTGGTGCGGTCATGGATATCTACACTTTCGCTGCCTTCATGCTGGACATGCAAACGGGCGCGCTCATTCAGCTGACGACGCACACCGCCTTCCAGACGCACGGTGGTGTTGTCGAAGGCATGGTTATAACCCAGGGCTGCCTTGGCGAAAGGCCCTTTTGCACTCAGGCGTAGATCATTGCCGCTGGTATCAGGCTCATAGCGAGACCAGTCGTAACCTGCACCGACAAGCGCATCGACATAATTCTGGTTATCGATTGCCATTCTCCAGCCTAGATCAGCCTGGCCACGACCTTCCTTGAGGCGATTGCTGTGCTTCTCGCCAAACTTGGCTTCAACGCCTGCCTGATAGATAAGGCCTTCGCCGCCGGTCATCTTGTTGCCGTAGTTATAGAACACGCCAGCTTTAGGCAAATGTCCATTTTGCGAGCCCAGGTTGGACTTCAGCTTGTACTGATCATAGCTGCCAGTGATACCGGCTGTAGAAATAGGGCCGCTGGTGTCTGCCATAGCGTGAAAAGAAAAGGCAGCCAATACAGAAAAAATAGAAGAATGAATCCAGCGATTGCGTGCTTTGATAGTCATAAAGATACTCCTAAACATAACGATATAACGTTACATAGCGGGCTCACTTTAATTCAGGCTGAAGTTAATGACAATAATAGTTAGCTATCTAACTGATAGGTGGTTATCGATTGGTTGGGTGAGTATTGGTGCTTCTATACCGCTAGCGCCGGGGCGATAGCGCCTTGACGCAAGTGATACAAGAGTGGCATTCGGCAGGAAGCATTCCAGGTTTCTCTGCATCCCAGCAGTAAGAGAGCCAGAAGGTTATGATTCCGTTCTACGCACAAACGACGGGTGCCTGACAGGCTTGGGAGCGGTTCTGCTAAGCCCGGCCGCTGGATCCATTGAGACGCCAGGGCCGGAACCTGTTTAGTATTGGTCACTTCGCTTAATAAATGAGATAGGGATGTCAGGCAAAAGAACAGTTGCCATTGGTTTTATCGGCTCGACGCTAGATCGGGTAGGCCAGGGCGCCAATCGCTGGAGTAAATGGCGTCCAACGGTTGGGCTATGCCAGCAGCAGGATCTGCTTGTCCACAGGCTTGAGCTGATTCATGGCACTGATGCGCGAGATGTGAACCTTGCCGAGCGGCTGAGAGAAGATATCCATCAGGTATCGCCGGAAACCGAGGTGCACCTGCATGCCTTGTCGCTACGTAATCCCTGGGATTTCGAAGAGGTGTATGGCGCACTGCATGACTTTGCGGTGGGCTATGCCTTTGATACCGAGCATGAGGACTATCTCGTGCATATCACGACGGGCACACATGTCGCGCAGATCTGCTGGTTTCTGTTGACCGAGGCCCGCTACTTGCCTGCAAGACTCATTCAAACGTCACCCGCCAGGCGTCGTGATGAAAGCAATGAGGTATCAGGAACCCATGCGCTGATCGACCTTGACCTGTCTCGCTATGACCGTATCGCTACCCGGTTTCAGCATGAGCGCCTGGAGGGTCTGGCCTTTCTCAAGTCAGGCATTGCAACACGGAATATGGCCTTTAACCGGACCATCGAGCAGATCGAGCGCGTCGCCTTACGTTCCAAGGCACCTCTGTTGCTAATAGGGCCTACAGGGGCTGGCAAATCTTTTCTGGCGCGCCGCATTTATGAGCTCAAGCGCAGCCGACATCAGGTGGATGGACGCTTTGTCGAGGTCAACTGTGCCACGCTCAGGGGCGACGGTGCGATGTCTACCCTGTTTGGTCATGCAAGGGGGGCCTTTACTGGCGCACAGAGCGCGCGCGAGGGGCTGCTTCGTGCGGCTGACGGCGGTGTATTGTTTCTGGATGAAATTGGTGAGCTGGGCCTCGATGAACAGGCCATGTTGCTCAAGGCGGTCGAGGAAAAGCGCTTCTTTCCGCTGGGCTCGGATAGAGAAGTGACCAGTGATTTTCTACTGATGGCGGGCACGCATCGGGACTTGCGCAGCCGCGTAGCGGAAGGGCTGTTCCGTGAAGATCTGTTTGCCCGCATCAATCTCTGGACGTTCGACTTACCCGGGTTGGCGGGGCGGCGAGAGGACATTGAGCCCAACATTGACTTTGAGCTGGAGCGTCACGCTCGGGAGCAAGGACGCCTGGTGCGCTTCAATCTGGAAGCGCGGCGTCGTTACCTGAATTTTGCCATTTCCAGCGAGGCTGCATGGAGCGGCAACTTCCGCGAGCTATCCGCCTCCATTACACGCATGGCGACTCTGGCGGACAGCGGACGAATCGATGAGGCAAACGTGCAGGAGGAGATCGACCGGCTGCGCCGTGCCTGGGGGCTTCAGTCATCAAGCGATGGGCTGGATCTGCTTCTGGGCGAGCGGGCCGAGGAAATGGACCTCTTTGATCGTCTGCAGCTCGCGTCTGTCATCCGCATCTGCCAGCAGGCGGATAGCCTGTCTGACGCGGGGCGTCGACTGTTCGGCGTCTCACGACAGGCCAAGGCCCAGCCGAACGATGCCGATCGGTTACGCAAATATCTGGCGAAGTTCGGCTTGGAGTGGGGGCAAGTAAAAAAGGGGACGTGAAGCGGACATGTATTTCCCAAAATGAGCCGTGAGACATGCTGTCAGCCAGCTGTGCTCATGGCTCTGAAATAAAATCAGCAGGCACATGCTCTACCAGCCAGACGCCATTGTCAGCCTGAAAGAATCGATGGCCCTGTTGATTCATATCCAGGGCTCTGATAACCAGCACTACCGGCTGGCCATAACGTTTGCCGACATTGATGGCAGTATCGGTATTATCAGAAAGATGAACGTGGTGGCGTGAGCCTGGAATCAAACCTTTCTTTCGTATCGATTCCAGAAAACGGACAGCTGTACCATGGTACAAGCGTTCGGGCGGTACTTTTTGGATGTGCTGAAGAGTGACCTGTGAGGTGGAGTGACCTTGAGCCGCCCGTATACGCGTTCCGTCGGGCGATAAGCTGAAGCGCTTTTTATCGTTGTCAACCACAACTTCTCGTATCAGGTGCTCGTTGAGTTCTCGGCCATGTCTGGCCGCGCCTGCGATCAACGTGGTGATCTCAACCCAACCTTCGCTATCGAGCGCTATGCCGATTGCCTGAGGCTCATGCCTGAGGACGTAACTCAGAAATTTGCTCGTTTCGATAAGCCTCTGATTGCTCATCGAGTCCTCCATTTAGCTGCGTGTATTTCAGCGTAGGCGGGGTAATACAGGCATTGGGCGGTATTGCCTGGCAATCCGCCCAATAAGAGGCTCTGACTAGCGTCCTGCAATGGGCTCATGGCCGTAGCTGGGCGAGTGCGGACCTACCAGGATGCCGTTGGGACGGCCAGCTGACAGCAAACGAAGGCTAGTGATTCCGGCAATTTCATGGCCTTTATCGCTGATCGAGTTCGCAATCTGGTTTATAGCGGCTGTGATCAGTAAGCCAATCAGACCGCCACCGCTATTTTGCTGCTGCTCAGCTGTACTTGCGCTTGCCGCACCTTGCCAAAGCAATTTGCCGCTGCGCAAATCGACGAGTTTGGCGGAAGCCGTTACAACCGTCTCACTGCTGATGATGGCATATGTACTGCCATAGCGGCTGACCTCCACATACATGGCAGCATCTGCGCCAAAGATTTCGCGAAGCTTGGCAGGCGGCGCCGCCTGCATTTCATCAGGGGTTAGCAGGCCGTTTTCCTTGAAGGTTTCATCCACGAGGGCGACAGGTAAAACGTAATAACCGGCTTCGGCCAGAGGGTAGGTCAGCTGTGAGAGTACACTGTATGTCGCCTTCACATCGGGCGACTTGTTGACTGGCGGCAGAATGACAATGGAAGCCGGTTTGCTTTCCTTAAAGGCCGTGTAGTCATAAGGCTGCTGCTGGTTAGCGCAACCTGCCAGCAAGCCGAAAGCAGACAGGATAAACAACGCTTTGAGATAAAAACTGCGCATGGGATAGCTCCTACTTCTTGAAGTTGCGCATCAGGAAGTCCATGTACGCAGTGGACTCTGGAAACAAGGTCTTTTCAGTTTCAAATTGCTGGCGGACCTGATCCATTTTGCCTACTTCGGCGTAGAGCATGCCTAGCTGTGCGTGATAACCAGGCGCAGGCGTTAGGCCTTTGGAGCGGGCTTGTTGCAAACCTGCCTCCATCGCGATGATTTGCTGTTCAGGGCCGGTTTCTTTGGTGAAGTGCTGATATACCTGATCCTGATAGCCAGGCCAGTAATAAAGCGATTTGGGCTGTTCAGCGCAGCCGCTCAACAGCGCGATCAAGGTAAGCGACAACAATGCAGCGCAGGGCTGTAAAACGCTTTTCATATCCATTCCTTAGAACGTAAAGCTTATTGCACGGGCTTCCAGGCACCGCTATCAATCCCTTCAACCAGACGGTTGACTGCTTCGCGAATGGCCAGGTCCAGTACCTTGCCGTTCAGCGTCGAGTCGTAACTGGCTGTCCCGCCAAAGCCAACCACTTCCCGGTTGGACAGGCTGTACTCACCGGCACCCTGGGTTGAGTAAACCACTTCGGACGTACGAACATTGACGATATTGAGATTGACCTTGGCATAGGCAATTTGTGATTTGGCGCGACCAAGAATGCCAAAGAGCTGTTGGTCGCCTACTTCCTTGCGGCCAAATTCTGTTACGTCGCCGGTAACTACATAATCAGCACCACGCAGCTGCTGGCCCTTTTTCGAGAGGGCACTTTCCTGCGCTATTTCACTCATGTTGTCACGGTCCAGTACATTGAACCGGTTGGACTGCTGAAGGTGGGTCACCAGAATGGTTTTAGCTTGACCGCCGAGACGATCGACACCATCTGAAAACAAGCCCCGCATATAGCTTGAGCGGTTGTCGAATTTACCTACGGAAACAGGCTGGCGTATGCCTTGGTAGACACTTTGAGCGGAGGTCACCTTGGCAACTTCCAGGGTTCGGGATTCTTCGGTTGCGCAGCCAGACATTAGAGCCGACAAGCTAATGGCGCTTGCAATCAAAACCTTCTTTTTCATGTACTTCTCTTTACTGAAGTTGAGGCTATTACCGTCACTCCGTCTGTGCATAGTAATAACCGTAGGCGAGCAGATCACACTGCTCTAGCGTTTGCCTTATGCAACGAAGAAAGAGAGGTAGGGATGTATTCGCTGGAATTGCCCAGGGATAAGCGGCAATCGAGAATCAAAAAACCTGACCAATCCTTGGCTGATTAGCATCCTGCTAGAGAAGGGAATTTGTGAAGTCTATCAACCTTCTTAAATCATATTAGGTTGTGCTTCGACGAATGGAGCAGATGACGTCATAGACGGAGCAGCAATAGGAGAAGCCGTGAAAGATTTGTCTCAATCAGTGACTGATAGGTCTGTTTTCGAACGAGTAAGTCACGAGGCAGGAAAAGATTTTCAGCCGACCAGCGGCAGAGAGAGTTAAAGGATGAAAAGCGCCATTTAAAGCCTGCTTGTAACGACATGGAAACGCCTTGCAGGCTTCGAAAACACTGACCTAAAGCCGCTTCGCTGCGTTTACTCAATAAGACTTTCTAATTAGCTTGATAGATAAAAGCATTCAAGCTAATGGTCGCCTGCTCTGAACTATCTGGAGCCAAACTGCCTCCACTTCTACAGAGCCTGTACATGACGTCGTTAAGCAGGCTCCTACACCATTGGTGTCATCAAAACCAAAAGGGAAGTAGTGGGATAAGGACAGCGTGATTAAATCTGGATAGGAGAGCTGTATGTTCGTTCATAACAAACGACTTCAGTATACCGTTCGTGTAGCTGGTCCCAACCCGGGCCTGGCCAATCTAATGCTTGAGCAGTTTGGCGGTCCTCAAGGCGAACTCGCGGCTGCGATGCGCTATTTCACTCAGGGTCTGGCCGAAGACGATGCAGGTCGTAAAGATATGCTGATGGATATCGCGACCGAAGAGCTTAGCCACCTGGAAATCATTGGCTCCATCGTCGGTATGTTGAACAAGGGCAACAAAGGCCAACTGGCCGAAGGCATCGAAGAAGAAGCTGAGTTGTACCGTAGCATCACCGGAGCGGGTAACGATTCTCACATTACATCGGTTCTGTACGGTGGTGGCGCACCGCTCACCAACTCTGCAGGTGTACCGTGGACAGCAGCTTATATCGATACCATCACTGAGCCGACTGCTGACCTGCGTTCCAACATCGCCGCCGAAGCGCGTGCGAAGATTGTGTATGAGCGCCTGATCAACCTCACTGACGACGTAGGCGTGAAAGATGCCTTACAGTTCCTGATGACGCGCGAAATCGCTCACCAGAAGTCCTTCGAGAAAGCTCTGCACTCCATGCAGCCCAACTTCCCTCAGGGCAAGCTGCCAGGCAAGCCGGAATTCGCCAACGTGTACTTCAGTATGTCCCAGGGCGAAGGCGATATGCGTGGTCCTTGGAACCAGGGTGGCGAGTGGGAATACGTAGAAAGCCCGCAACCTGCTGTTGATGGCGGTGATGGCTTGGCTACTGTCAATCTGCCTGCCAAAGACATGAAAGTGGTCGAGCAGATGGTCAAGCGCACAGCGTCCGATCCGGCCAGCAACCCTCTGACGGGGGCTGATCTGGGCTCTGGCATGGCTACGCAAAAGAAAGAAGTCTGACGCTTTTCTGCTAGATGATTACCCGTGCATGGCTTGGCTGTGGTCTGACACCACACCCTGCCATGCAGGGTTCTTATGTAAAACCTTGCGTGAGCCGATAGATACGTTCTTCACCCCGGCACTCATCAGGACGAATTAAAATGGCGGAACGCAGTCGCAATAAACGGCACTGTTATTACCGCATATCAAGGAAGCGAGATGACTGAAGAAAACCGCGACGCACAACTTTCCGAAGACCAGGCGATTGAGTTCGCCCATCAAGTACTCGATTTGGCGCGCAGTGGCGATGCAGTCACATTGGGCAAGCTGCTGGATAAGGGGCTGCCCCCCAACTTACGCACCAGCAAAGGTGACACACTGCTAATGCTGGCCAGCTACCATGGACAGCTTGATGCGGTACGTACATTGCTCGATCATGGCGCTGACCCGAATATCTGCAACGATAACGGCCAGAGTCCTATTGCGGGTGCAGCCTTCAAGGGCAATCTGCCAATGGTAAAGCTGTTGGTTGAGCAGGGTGCCGATGTGGAAGGCGTATCCCCGGATGGCAAGACCGCACTGATGATGGCTGCGATGTTCAATCGGGCCGAAATCGCCGAATACCTGATCGAAAAAGGCGCCAATATTAACGCCCAGGATGCTAACGGTGTAACGCCTCTTGCAGCTGCACAACGTATGGGCGCGCCTGAAACGGTTGCGTTGCTGGAACGAATTCAAGAGCTGCAAAAGTAGGCAGCCTGTTTATGAAAAAGGCGCCTGTCAGGCGCCTTTTTTGGTTTCGGGCCTATGATTCTAACCGTACCTCATAGCAGTCACCGCTCAATGGCTCGATCACGATGCGGACCGGGCAGAACCGCTGGATGACTTCGGCGTTGCTAAGCAAATGCTCAGACGCATGCAGGCAGGTAAAGCGGCCGCTGCCCGCCAACACTAGAGGGAGCAAGAGCTGGTCTGCGAGATGTTCGCCTACGGCAGCACCGCTTTGCTCAAAGGCGAGCAGTTCATCAATGGCGTGATTGGCGACTTGTTCTGCCCTGACGCGGCTTTGCCCGAACGCAGCGAACACCTCGGTAACCGCCTCGTACTGTTGCTCGATTAGCACTACATTTCCAGGCCCCTGCGCCTTCTGTAGCTGAACGGTATGCAGGTTGTCCTGAGACCAGCCCAAACGTTGTGTTACTTGGTTCAGCTCGCGCGTGCCTATCGACTCGGGCAGGCCTGCCAGAAGCGCTTGCGCCTGCTGGCTGACCAATTGACCACGGTCCTCCAATATCAGCGGACTCAACCTGCTGGGTTGGATCACTACCGTCATCTCACCTCCACCCGCAGGAGCAAAGCCATGACGGATGAGGTCCAGCTCTATATGGGCGCCCATCCGTTTCAGTAACGGTAGCCATGCTTTTTGCAGGAAGTCGACTGGTGGTGCAGCAGGATTGTGCGTTCCGCCTTTCAGTCTCAGGCGACTGGGAGCAGGTGCCTTGAGCAGGGCGGGCAACACGGTCTGTAGGACAAGTACACAGCTGCCTGCCGTGCTGATGGCAAATTCATAATTACCACCCTTGATTGCGCCAGGCTGAAAACGCAGGCTCAGCGAGCCCAGCTCCGCACCCTCAAGCGTTGCATCGCATATCGCGGCGGCCGCTTGCACGGCCGTCAGGTGCTGGCGAAGCAGGCCAGGACGGCTCCGCTTCGCACGAATATTGGTGATACTGAACGGCTGTCCAGTGATCATGGACAGGCTCAAGGCGCTACGCAGGATCTGACCACCGCCGATCGACCCGTCCAATTGTAGTTCTTCCATGGTTAAAACCTTTTTTGTCGTGCAGTTCAATCTGCTTTCATTCGTCCAGTGAAGCTGATCAGCCTTTGACGCATACCACCTGACGCAGGGTGTGCACCACTTCCACCAGGCTGCGCTGGGCTTCCATTACACGGTCGATGTCTTTATAGGCCATCGGGATTTCATCGATGACGTTGGCATCCTTTCGGCATTCCACATGTGCGGTAGCGCGTACCTGGTCCTCGACCGTAAACAGGTTCTTGGCCTTGGTCCGGCTCATGGTTCGTCCGGCGCCATGGCTGCAGGAACAGAATGACTCCTCATTGCCCAGGCCGCGAACGATAAAGCTCTTGGCACCCATGGAGCCGGGAATGATGCCCAATTCGCCCTTCTTGGCTGATACCGCCCCTTTGCGGGTAATCAGTACCTCCTGACCGAAATGCTGTTCTTTCTGCACGTAGTTATGGTGGCAGTTGACCGCTTCCAGGTTTGCCTCAAACGGCTTGGTGATGACCTTTCGGGCCGCATCGATCACTGCGTGCATCATCAGGGCTCGGTTCTGTTTGGCAAAATCCTGCGCCCAGGCGACAGCCTCGACATAATCGTTGTAGTGCTTGCTGCCCTCCTCGAAGTACGCCAAGTCTTTATCGGGAAGATTGGCAATGTGCTGTTGCATGTCTTTTTTTGCCAGCTCAATGAACAGATTCCCGATGGCATTACCTACCCCACGCGAGCCGCTGTGCAGCATGAACCAGACCCGCTGGGCTTCGTCCAGACAGACCTCGATAAAATGGTTCCCGGTACCCAAAGTACCCAGGTGGTTGCGGTTGTTGGTCTTTTCCAGTTTCGGGTATTTATCGGTAATGGCCTTGAAACGCTTGGCCAGGCTGGACCAGGCATGATCGGCCATATCAGGTACGTTCTGCCAGGCACCCTGGTCGCGGCGGCCAAAGGTCTTGCCATGGGGGACGGCCTTTTCGATGGCGCTGCGTAGCGGTTGCAGGTTGTCGGGCAGGTCTGAAGCCATCAGGGACGTGCGCGCCGCAATCATGCCGCAGCCGATGTCGACGCCCACCGCCGCAGGGATGATGGCGCCCACAGTTGGGATAACGCTACCGATAGTGGAGCCTTTACCCAAGTGGACATCCGGCATTACTGCCAGATGTTTGAAGATAAACGGCATCTTGGCTGTATTCATCAGTTGCTGTTTGGCATCGCCTTCGACCGGGACGCCTTCGGTCCACATCTTGATAGGCTTGCCGTTGGCTACTTCAAGAAGCTGATAGTTCTGCTTGTCCATTTCTACGCTACTCCATGGGTTGTCTGTGAGATGCAGGCAAACACGCTGCAACCTTCATATCCCTGGATATAGCAGAGGGCGTGCCATTGTTTTAAAAGCGCTTGTCTTTAAACTTAACTTATTGAAATTTAGGGATTTTATTGAAATTTTTTTGAGAGAGGGCTGCTTGGTCTCTTCTGATTTACGATATTTTTATCTATCACCTTATAAATTTATATAGCCATGGCTTCCCTCTACCTTGCGTCTCATGATTTAGTCATCCGGCACCCTAAGATGACGCCTCTGTTCGTTCATCAGCCGACCAGCTGTCGATAAAACTTATCTCGGGCAGTTGCTTTACAAGAAATTAAGATGGACTATTGTGGTATGACGACATACAGCATATAGCTATCGTCTAGAGTCACATTTAAGGTTTTATTGCGTAGTTTTGTTGTAAGCGGCAATTCCATACTAATAAAAACAGGAAGCTGGTATGACAACTAAGTCTATTCTGCAGGCTAGATCTACATGGGTGACAGGCGCGTTGTTGCTGGCAGTCAGCACGAGCAGTCTGGCAGCCCATATGCGCGAAGTGGCGACGTCCGGCTGGGCAACCCAGAACGGTGGTACACGTGGAGGCTCTGCCGCCATGGGAACCGATATCTATACTGTACGTTCTGCCACCGAGCTCAAACAGGCGCTAAGTGCAAACGCTGCAAGCAGTGGGCGCATCATCAAGATTGTCGGAACGATCGATATCAGTGACGGAAAACCCTTTACCAGTACGAGCGACATGGCCGAACGCGGCCTGCTGAATGTTCCGGGTAATACGACCATTATTGGTTTGGGCAAACAGGCCGGTATTGTGGATGGGTTCTTCATGATCAAGCAGAACAACGTGATCATGCGTAATCTCACGATCGAAAATGCCTGGGACCCTTCGCCTACCTGGGATCCGGATGACGGTGATCTGGGTAACTGGAACTCGGAATTCGATGGCGTCACGATCAGCGGTGCCAGTAACGTCTGGCTCGATCATCTGACCTTTACGGATGGCGGGCGCCTGGACGATCCGAATGAAATCGGTAATGGTGTTCATATCCAGCATCATGACGGTGCGCTGGACGTAGTTCGGGGTGCCAACTATGTCACTGTGTCTAACACCGTTTTCAAATTGCATGACAAGAACATCCTGATCGGTAACAGCGATAGCCGCGCGGATACAGATAGCGGCAAGCTAAAGGTCACGATCCACAATTCGGTTTTTCAGGATGTAGGCCAGCGCGCACCACGGGTACGGTTCGGGCAGGTGCATCTGTACAACAACCTTCATCTTGGTAGCACCAAGGACGCTGTTTATCCCTTTGTTTACGCCCACGGAGTAGGTAAGTCCTCCGCCATTCTCTCGGAAGCTAATGTCTTCGCGATTTCCGGTATCAGCGGGTGTGAACAGGTAACGGCCAATTGGGGTGGCACGGTTTACAAGGATGTCGGTTCGCTCATCAATGGTCGGAAAATGACCTGCTCGTGGGATCCGAATATCGGTTGGGCTCCGCCGTATCGATACATCAAATTACCAGCTTCACTCGTACCGCTTGCCGTGCCTGTAAGAGCCGGTGCAGGCAGGATCAACTTCTAGCGAGCCAGCGTTCGTCTCGATTGGCTTTAAACATCCTTTTGAACATTAAATGCCTGAGCGTTATGGCTCAGGTGTTTCTCCAAGATGTCTTTGTTCAGCCTAATAGCAATATGCCGGTATTTAGATTGTTAGATTTATAAATGAGCGGCAGTAAACCCAACGTAGGAAAAACAAGATGAAGATGAAGTGTGGGCAACTCAAGGTATTAACGTTGAGCGCGGGTCTGTTGATGTCTGTCATGGCCTCGAGCAGCTTTGCCGCCGACGTACTGGAAGCCGCCAGTACCGGCTGGGCTACGCAGAATGGCGGTACGAAAGGCGGCGCGGCGGCGGCGTCGGTCAATGTCTACACCGTACGCAATGCAACAGAACTCAAGAATGCGCTGAAAGCCTCCGCCAGCAGCCGTATCATCAAGGTCTCCGGCAAGATTGATATCAGTGACGGCAAGGCCTACACCACGACCAGCGACATGAAAAGCCGCGCACAACTGAACGTACCGGCTAACACGACCATTGTGGGCCTGGGCTCTACTGCGCAGATCGTTAACGGGTTTTTCATGATCAAGGAAAATAACGTGATCATGCGCAACCTGACTATCGAGAACCCATGGGACCCAGTGCCGGTCTGGGATCCGGATGATGGTAGTCTGGGTAACTGGAACTCGGAGTTCGATGGCGTCACCATTGAAGGGGCCAATAATGTCTGGATTGATCATCTGACCTTTACCGATGGCAGCCGTCCGGATGATCCAAACGAGATCAAGAACGGGCGGCATGTGCAGCATCACGACGGCGCGCTGGACGTGAAGAAGGGCGCGAACTACGTGACCATCTCCCATACCATCTTCAAGCTGCACGACAAGAACATCCTGATTGGCTCCAGTGACAGCGCCAGCTCGACGGACAGCGGCAAGCTCAAAGTCACCATTCATAACTCGATCTTCGAAAACGTTTCTCAGCGTGCCCCACGTGTGCGTTTCGGGCAGGTACATCTGTACAACAACCTGCATGCCGGCAATACGAAGGATCCCGTCTACCCGTTCTACTCGGCCCATGGTGTCGGCAAGTCTTCAGCGATTCTGTCCGAGGCCAATGCCTTTAACATCAGTGGTATCAGCAGCTGCGACAAGGTCACTGCGCAGAACGGCGGCTCTGTCTACAAGGACGTTGGTTCATTGATCAACGGCGCCACGATGAGCTGTTCCTGGGACGCCAATATTGGTTGGACGCCCCCTTATAAGTACACCAAGATGGCCGCTTCGCTGGTAGCTTCCAGCGTTCAGTCTTCTGCTGGCGCAGGCAGAATCAGTTTCTGATTGACTGCTGACGATTCTGGCCCCTCTGGTGCTTTTGCTAGAGGGGTTTCTTGTCTACCACACAGGCCGTTGTGCGTCGTTTATCGGCCTGCATGTTATGGAACCTCGACGCGTCGACAGACGAAAGCAGAGACGCTACTCATTTTGGTTGAGAGCTATCTTTAGAAATCTAAAAATTCCAATATGACATTATTGCAGTGAAACTCATTTGCGTTGAGCCTGCGTGCGCGTTACAGACACTAAACAGTAAGGACGTGTACATGACCATGAAATCAGGCTCGCTCAAGAAGCCGGCTTTACTGGGCGCAGGCGTGGTGCTGTTGACCGCTGCCGCCAGCACCTTTGCAGCGGATATGCGTGAGGCGGCCAGTACAGGCTGGGCTACGCAAAACGGGGGAACCAAGGGCGGCGCAGCTGCAGCCTCCGCCAATATCTATACCGTACGCACCGCCAATGACTTGAAGAACGCGTTGAAGGCCTCGGCCAGCAGCCGCATTATCAAGGTCTCTGGCAAGATCGATATCAGTGAAGGCAAGGCCTATACCAGTACCAGCGAGATGAAAAAGCGCGCTGAGCTGGTTGTGCCTGGTAACACCACGATTGTGGGCCTGGGCTCTACTGCGCAGATCGTCAACGGGTTTTTCATGATCAAGGAGAACAACGTGATCATGCGCAACCTGACCATCGAAAATCCATGGGACCCCACACCGGTTTTCGATCCGGATGATGGCGATGCCGGTAACTGGAACTCCGAGTACGACGGCGTCACGGTGCAGGGCGCGAGTAACGTCTGGATCGACCATATGACGTTTACCGACGGTAGCCGCCCTGATGATCCGAGCGAGATCAAGAAGGGTCGCCATGTGCAGCATCATGACGGGGCGCTGGACGTGAAGAAGGGCGCCAACTACGTCACCATCTCCAACACCGTGTTCAAGCTGCACGACAAGAACATTCTGATCGGCTCCAGCGACAGTGCCAGCTCGACCGACAAGGGCAAGTTGAAGGTCACTATCCATAACTCGGTTTTCGATAACGTTACGCAGCGTGCGCCGCGTGTACGGTTTGGTCAGGTACACCTGTACAACAACCTGCACACAGGTAACACAAAGGACGCGGTCTATCCGTTCTACTCCGCCCATGGAGTAGGCAAGTCATCGGCTATCCTGTCTGAGGCCAATGCCTTCAACATCAGCGGCATTAGCAGTTGTGACAAGATCACCGCCAAGAATGGCGGCTCTGTCTACAAGGACGCCGGCTCGCTGATCAATGGCGTTTCCATGAAATGCTCATGGAATTCCAATATCGGTTGGACGCCCCCTTACAAGTACACCAAGATGGCCGCTTCCCTCGTGGCCTCCAAGGTGCCTTCCGAGGCGGGCGCAGGCAAGATCAGTTTCTGACCCGCCTGACCGCCATCTGCCTTTAATGGGTGGCGGTTTTCTGCCTATCTTCTCGCCTTTTCTATCCCTTCCTGTCTGGCATGCTGCTTTGCGCGCGATACATCCATTTGCATGCTTAGCCATCTAAATAGTTAATAATTATAACGTTCGATAATCGATCGTTAAGACCGTTAATGTCTTGACGGTAGGCAGGCTGACGTCAAGTATCCAGAAGGCAAGCACATAGAGATGAAGACAACGGCATTCATCCAAAAGTTAATAATAAAAACAATATGGGGCTAGTCTATGTTCATTCGTAACGATTCACCCGCTTACCCTGCGTTATTCACCTTCCGTATTCATACCGTTTTTCGGCTACCTCGGCACGTTAACGACGTGTCGCTGCTCTCCGGCTGACCAAGACCTTTCGTTTTCCAGCACTGATCCACAACAACAATAAACAGGTATCGGTCATGTCCTTATCGCTTTCCTGGCGTGCCGGCGCGCTGGCGCCCTCATGCCTTGCTGTTGCGTTATCCGGAGTTTCCCTGGCGGCTCAGGCTGCCCCTTCAGTGGTATTGGAGCAGTCGCGTCCTGCGCCGCTCGATAATGCTCTGGAAAAAGCACGTCCTCTACCACCCGGGCCGCCTCGCTGGGCGGAGGACTATCGGTTTCTGGACGATGCTTCCAAGCGGAGCGACTTTTTTGATCCGCTCCGTTATCAGCGGCTGTCCGATTCAGCCTGGGTCCAGTTTGGTGCGGAAGCGCGCTACCGTGCGGATACCATCAATAACCCAGTCTTTGGGCTGCGTGGTGTGAACAAGGATTCCTACATTCAGCAACGGCTTCAGGTCCATGGTGATCTGCATCTCTTGGATGACCAAGTCCGTGCGTTCGTCCAGCTGGAAAACACCCGGGCCTGGAACAAGGCGCTTTACGGGCCGTATGACCAGAGCAGGACGGAGCTGCATCAGGCCTTTATCGACATCAATACCAATACCCTGGGCGGGCGGCTGATGACGCGGGTAGGGCGTCAAGAGCTGGGTTACGGTAACCAGGCGTTTGTTACCTACCGTGATGCACGCAATATCCGGCTCAATTTCGATGGGGTACGCCTGAGCTATTCCCGTCCCGGCGGCTACAAGCTCGATGCCTTTGGCTTGCGTCCCGTCGAGACAGGCGAAGACAGCTTTGATGATGGCTCCAACAATAACGTCAAGTTTTATGGGTTGTACGGCACGCTACCGCTGACAGCCATCCTGAAAATGGATGTATACGGATTTGGCCTGGAAACCAACGAGCGCACCCTGGATGGGCTGACTGGAAGCGAAAAGCGCTACACCGGAGGCGTGCGGCTGTTTGGCAAGCAGGCCGGTTGGGACTGGTCGTGGGATCTGGCCTACCAGGGTGGTCATCTGGAAGGGGCGCGTATTCGTGCCTGGGGTATCAGCAGCGAGACGGGATATACCTTCAGGCAGCCCTGGAAGCCACGATTGGCGGTGCGTTTCGATGCAGCCAGCGGTGATGACCGCTTTGGTGATGACAAGATTGGCACATTCGACCCATTGTTTCCCAAGAATGGTTTCTATGGAGATTCGGGGCTGACCACGCTTTCGAACATGTATCTGATCGGCCCGCTGCTGACATTCGCCCCACGCGAGTACCTGCAGTTGGAAGCCGGTGCCTTTGCCGTCTGGCGTGAAAGCACCCGCGATGGCGTTTATCTGCCGGGCATGTCCTATGTGCCGGGAACCCCCAACAGCTCATCGCCCAAGACAGGCAACCTGTTTCGCAACAATCTGCGCTGGCTACCAACCGCCAACCTGACCGTGGACCTGGAATACAGCTATTTCCAGGCGGGTAAGGCCGTGCGGCAGGCCGATGGCTCGGATACACACTTCGGCATGGTTTCAACAACGTTCCGTTTCTGATGCGCCTGACCCATGAGGAGGTTTCGCTATGACTACGCTCGGGATGGCTGATGCCCGTACACGCCTGACCATAGGGTTGTGCTTTGTGGTGGCTCTGCTGGAGGGAATGGATCTGCAGGCCATGGGCATCGCAGCGCCCAGTATGGCTGCCGCGTTTGGCTTCAAGCCGGCGCAGATGGGGTTGGTCTTTAGTGCCAGCATTCTGGGCTTGCTACCGGGGGCCTTTTTAGGAGGTTGGTGCGCCGATCGGATCGGGCGCAAAAAGGTGCTGATTGCCTCGGTTGTGCTGTTTGGTCTCTTTTCGCTGGCCAGCGCTCATGTCTGGGATATGCAGAGCCTGTTGATCGCACGCTTCATGACCGGCATCGGGCTGGGTGGGGCGTTACCCAACCTGATTGCCCTATCCTCCGAGTCGGCCGGCGAGCGTGCCCGCAATACAGCGGTAAGCCTGATGTATTGCGGTGTACCACTGGGTGGTGCGCTGGCGGCCATTGTTGGTCTGCTGGAGACCGGGCTGGGCTGGCGGACGGTATTTTATGTAGGAGGCTTTGCGCCGCTTCTGGTGGCGCCCCTGCTGGGCGTGTATCTGATGGAGTCATCGGCGTTCGTCAAAAGCCGGCAGGCGGCCCGGGCAACCGAGCAGTCCATTCGCACCTGGGATGGCCTCTTTCATCAGGTAAGGGCATCCACCACGCTGATGCTGTGGGTCAGCTACTTTTTTACCCTGACGGTGATGTACATGCTGCTCAACTGGCTGCCATCGCTGCTGGTTGGGCAGGGGTTCACCCGCAGCCAAGCCGTGACGGTTCAGATCCTGTTCAATATCGGTGGCGGTATCGGCTCGGTCCTGTTCGGTCTGCTGATGGACCGCTGGAAACCCCGAATCGTCGTGGTCGCCATCTACGCCGGTATCTTGGCCGGACTGGCGGGGCTTGGGCTTTCGAGCAGCTTTGCCGGGGTCATCATGGCGGGATTCCTGGCGGGCCTCTTTGTAGTAGGCGGCCAGTTGGTGCTGTATGCGCTGGCGCCTCTGGTGTATCCGGCGGCCGTACGAGCGACCGGGGTGGGCTCAGCCGTGGCGATCGGACGATTAGGCGCCATGGCCGGTCCGCTCCTGGCCGGTCAGGTACTGGCCATGGGCGGCGCGGCATCGACCCTGGTCATCGCAACAGCCCCCGGCGTGCTGATCGCTGCGGCGTCTGTGCTCTGCCTGCTCAACCGACAGGCCGCCAAGCCGGTCAGCACAGGTGTGCTGGCAGGTGAACCGGCTCATTAAGGAGAAACCATGTTCAGATCTCTATGGGTAGCCGCCTTGTTGACGGCTAGCACGTTACTGTCAGGCGTCTCGCTGGCAGAGGAAGCACGGGAAAAGCCTGCCTTTGATCCGCCGCCGCTTGGGTTGGAAAGATTGGCCCGGTTTGAGGTCGATCTGACGGCGCCTGTCTGGGAGCTTGGCAAGACGAGCGAGCTGGGCAAGCGCCGAATCATCCCGATTACCGGTGGCCGCTTCGAGGGGCCATCGTTTAAGGGGGAAATTCTTAACAACGGAGCGGATTGGCAGGTTGTGACCGACGATGGGCTGGCCGTCATCGATACACGCTACCTGCTCAAGACCGATGACGGCGCGCTTGTTTACCTGCAAACCAAGGGGTACCGCTACGGTCCGCCAGAGGTGATGAAGGATGTGGCCGCCGGTAAGCCTGTCGATCCGAGCAAATACTTTTTCAAGGTCACGATGATATTTGAAACCAGCGCCGAGAAGTATGACTGGCTCAATCGGGCCATCGGCGTTGGCAGTGCCATGCGCCTGGGCAAGGCTGTGGTGTATGACGCCTATCTGCTTAAATGATTGATTGGACTAACTATTTGGGTGACGCCTCGAAACATGTCAAAAGGAGGCCGGCTCTTGGCGGTATAGGAGGGACATAAATAATTGTAAAAAGCTAAAAATAGTTAATTGACATAACTATTTTTCTGCCTTAGCTTGGACTCACAAGAAGCACAACAACAAGGGTTCCGCCATGAGCAATTACGAAGGTCGCTGGAAAACAGTAGAGGTGAAGGTCGAAGAGGGCATTGCCTGGGTGACCCTTAATCGTCCCGAAAAGCGCAACGCCATGAGCCCGACGCTGAACCGGGAAATGCGCGAGATTCTGGAAACGCTGGAACAGGATGCCGATGCCGGGGTAGTGGTACTGACCGGGGCCGGCGATGCCTGGACGGCAGGCATGGACCTCAAGGAATATTTCCGCGAGGTGGATGCAGGCCCTGAGATTCTTCAGGAAAAAATCCGCCGTGAGGCCTCCGAATGGCAGTGGAAGCTGCTGCGAATGTACAGCAAGCCGACCATTGCCATGGTCAACGGCTGGTGTTTTGGCGGTGGCTTCAGCCCGCTGGTGGCTTGTGATCTGGCCATTGCCGCCGATGAGGCCACGTTTGGTCTCTCCGAAGTCAACTGGGGTATTCCGCCTGGCAATCTGGTGAGCAAGGCGATGGCGGATACAGTCGGCCATCGTGAGTCGCTCTATTACATCATGACAGGGCGTACCTTCGATGGGGTCAAGGCTGCCCAGATGGGGCTGGTCAACAAGAGTGTCCCGCTGGCGCAGTTGCGCGAGGAAACCGTCACCCTGGCGCGTGAGCTGCTTGAAAAGAATCCGGTGGTGCTGCGGGCGGCCAAGATTGGCTTCAAGCGCTGCCGTGAACTCAACTGGGAGCAGAACGAAGACTACCTGTACGCCAAGCTTGACCAGGCTCGCCTGCGCGATCCCGAGCATGGACGTGAAGAAGGCATGAAGCAGTTCCTCGATGAGAAAAGCATCAAGCCGGGTCTGCAAACCTACCGTCGTTAAAACGCCGGATACCCTTGCGCCTGTGTAGCCACTGAGCTGCCCAGGCGGGCGTTCGGACGTATGCTGTATGTGCAGTTCCTGACAATTACAAAAACGAGGATCGCATCATGTACGAGGTTTCCCTGCTGATTGGTGGCCGTCATGTGCAGGCTTCCAATGGGCGTCAGTTCGAGCGTCGCAATCCGCTGACCGAGCAAGCCGTCACTCGCGCAGCCGCAGCTAGCCTTGAAGACGCTGATGCTGCTGTCGCGGCGGCGCAAGCAGCGTTCCCGGCCTGGGCGGCGCTGGGCCCTAATGAGCGCCGGACACGCTTGCTCAAGGCTGCTGAACTCATGGCCAGTCGTGCGGATCAGTTCGTGGCGGCTGGACAAGGCGAGACGGGCGCCATGCCCAACTGGTACGGTTTCAATGTGCATCTGGCCGCCGGCATCCTGCGTGAGGCGGCCTGCATGACAACCCAGATCACCGGACAGATCATCCCTTCCGATCTGCCGGGCTCGATGGCCATGGCAGTGCGCCAGCCCTGTGGCGTGGTCGTCGGCATCGCACCGTGGAATGCGCCGGTCATCCTGGCGACCCGTGCGATTGCCATGCCGCTGGCCTGCGGCAATACCGTAGTGCTAAAAGCCTCCGAACTGTGCCCGGCCGTGCATGCCCTGATCGGTGATGTGCTTCATGAAGCCGGGCTGGGTGACGGAGTGATTAACGTTATCCACAACGCACCAGAGGATGCGCCGGCTATCGTCGAGCGGCTGATTGCAAACCCGGCGGTACGCCGCGTCAATTTCACGGGCTCCACAAGAGTAGGCAAGATCATCGGGGAGCTGGCAGCGCGCCATCTTACCCCGGCGGTGCTGGAGCTGGGCGGTAAGGCGCCGCTTCTGGTGCTGGACGATGCGGACCTGGATGCTGCGGTAGAGGCTGCTGCCTTTGGTGCTTTCTTCAACCAGGGTCAAATCTGTATGTCGACCGAGCGGCTAATCGTGCACGAGTCCATTGCCGATACGTTCGTGAGCAAGCTGGCCGACAAGGCCAGAACGCTGCTTGCAGGCGACCCGCAGGCCAGCACCTCGGTCCTGGGGGCATTGATCGACCGGGCCCCGGCCGAGCGCCTGCAAAACCTGATGGATGACGCCCTGACCAAGGGCGCGCGTCTGGCGGCAGGCGGAGAGATCAATGGCTGCCTGATGCAGGCCACTGTGATCGATGGCGTAACGCCCGACATGAAGCTCTACCGCGAAGAGTCCTTTGGCCCGATGGTGTCAGTCATTCGGGTAAAGGACGACGAAGAAGCGCTGCACGTGGCCAACGACTCCGAGTATGGCCTGTCTGCCGCCGTGTTCAGCCGCGACGTGAACCGCGCTCTGGGGCTGGCTCAGCGGATCGAGTCCGGCATCTGCCACATCAATGGGCCGACAGTGCATGACGAAGCCCAGATGCCGTTCGGCGGCGTGAAAGGCAGCGGCTATGGCAGTTTTGGCTCGGCGGCTTCGGTCGAGCATTTTACCCAGCTGCGCTGGATTACGCTCCAGACAACGCCCCGACATTACCCCATCTGAACCCACGCTATTCCTGGCAACAACAATGACAACACCGGCCTGAAACAGGCTGGCCATGCATGGGGCCTGATGCGCGAATTCAGTCGTGCTCGGCCCCCTGCGTGCCAACAGGAGGTATGCGACGTGAACTGCGAGTCCGAGCTGTGCATTGAAAAGGTCGGTGCGGCCAAGCCCCGATACCGTTCGGTGTCGATCGGCCATCCGGCTGTAGACATCCGCCATGAGCAGAATGGCACTATCCGCATGCAGGCTCTGGAACCCTTGGCGCCGTTACCGCAGCGCTTGCTTGATCGCCTGGTCCATTGGGCCAAGGTACGGCCCGATCAAACCTTTGTAGCGGCACGTGAACAGGGCGGGGAGTGGCGGCGCATCACCTACGCCGACATGCTCCAGCGCGCACGTGCCATCGCACAGACCCTGCTGGGGTTTGGGCTTTCTGCCGAGCGCCCGTTGGTCATCCTGTCCGGGAACGATCTTGAACATTTTCAGCTGTGCATGGGCGCGCTCTATGCAGGTATTCCCTATTGCCCGGTCTCACCAGGGTATTCGCTGCTTTCCCAGGATCTGGGCAAACTCAAGCATGTAATCGATCTGCTTGATCCTGGCATGGTGTTCGCCTGTGACGGTGAGCTGTACCGCCGCGCCATCGAGGCGCGTGTGCCTGCGGAGGTGCCCGTAATCCTGACGCGGGGCGATCTTGACGGGCGGCTCTGTATTGCGTTCGAGGAGTTGCTCGCCCAGCCCGGCGGCGCCGAGGCGGATGCGGCTTTTGAGGCCACAGGGCCGGACAGCATTGCCAAGTTTCTCTTCACCTCTGGCTCTACCAAGCTGCCAAAGGCGGTAGTCACTACTCAGCAAATGCTCTGCGCCAATCAGCAGATGCTGCTGCAAACCTTTCCCACCTTTGGCGAGGAGCCGCCTGTGCTGGTGGACTGGCTCCCGTGGAATCATACCTTTGGCGGCAGCCACAACATTGGCATCGTGCTGTACAACGGCGGCAGCTTCTATTTGGATGAGGGCAAGCCTACGCCGCAGGGCATGGCTGAAACCTTGCGCAATCTGCGGGAGATTTCACCTACCGCGTATCTGACCGTACCCAAGGGCTGGGAGGAGTTGGTTACTGCGCTGGAAAATGATCCTGAGTTGCGTGAGCGATTTTTCGCCAAGATAAAGTTGTTCTTCTTTGCCGCCGCAGGGCTTTCTCAAAGTGTCTGGGACCGTCTGGATCGTGTAGCGGAGCGGCATTGCGGCGAGCGTATCCGCATGATGGCCGGGCTTGGCATGACTGAAACGGCGCCGTCCTGCACCTTTACTACCGGGCCACTGTCCATGGCGGGCTATGTCGGGCTACCGGCGCCGGGCTGTGAGGTCAAGCTGGTGCCGGTGGACGGCAAGCTCGAGGCACGCTTTCGCGGACCGCACGTGATGCCGGGCTATTGGCGCTCACCAGAGCACAACGCCCAGGCCTTTGACGAAGAAGGCTTCTACTGTACCGGCGATGCGCTCAAGTTCGCGGACCCGCAGCAGCCGCACCTGGGGCTGATGTTCGATGGGCGGATCGCCGAAGACTTCAAGCTATCGTCCGGTGTGTTCGTCAGTGTGGGGCCGTTACGCACACGCGTGGTGCTGGAAGGCGCGCCCTATGTCCAGGATGCGGTCATTGTCGGCCCGGACCACGACTGCCTTGGCCTGCTGATCTTTCCCCGTCTGCCTGAGTGCCGAGCCTTGTCCGGCCTGGGTGATGATGCCTCGTCCGCCGATGTGCTGGCCTCACCTTCAGTACGCGCCTGGCTTGCCGGGCTGCTCAGGCGGCTCAATCGGGAGGCAACCGGCAGTGCCAGCCGGGTGGAGTGGGCCTGCCTGCTCGATGAGCCGCCCTCTATCGATCGAGGTGAAATCACGGACAAGGGTTCGATCAACCAGCGCGCCGTGTTGCAGTGGCGAGCGGATCGGATCAAGACAATCTGCCAGGGCAATGACGCCTCGGTTGTTCGTTTCGAGGCGATGGAGGCAGCGCGATGAACAATTCTGTGGGGATCAAAGCGCGTACTGTGATGGGACTCGTCACCGGATGGATGCTTTTATCGATGATGACCACTGCCCAAGCGGCCACCGGTGTGGCTCCCCAGACGGAGCTGGTTTACGAGGCGACCGTGGAGATTGCCGATACCGTGTCCCTGGGTAAAGGCCCCCTGGGGGAGCGTCGTATCGTACCGATTACCGGCGGGCGTTTCGTCGGTCCCAGGCTGCGTGGCAAGGTCTTGCCGGGCGGGGCGGATCGGCAGCTGGTCCGTGCCGATGGCGTCCAGCAGCTCGATGCCTTGTATGAGATGCGTACCCATGATGGCGCGATCCTGACGATCCACAATCAGGCCCTGATCCACGAGCTGGATACCAAGCCCTATGCCTTCTCGACGCTGACCATTACCGCTCCGGACGGCCCTTACGGCTGGTTGAATCGCTACGTTTATGCCGGAACCGTCGAAAGGGCACCCTTGCAGCGCAACGCCGTACTGATTCGCGTGTACCGCCTCAAATAGGAAACTGCCATGGCGCGACAACAGGGCTTGTATTCTGCATTCGACGACGTGGTGCTGCTTGGGGGTGTCCGTACACCCTGGGTAGATTACTGCGGCGCGCTGGGGCAGGCTTCACCGATTGACCTGGGCATCAAGGTCGCGCGCGAGGTACTGGCGCGCAGTGGCGTGGCGCCGGATCAGGTTGATAGCGTTCTGGCAGGGTCTGTCGCTCAGGCCAGTTTCGATGCTTACCTTTTACCCCGACACATCGGCCTTTATGCAGGCGTTCCCTTAGAGGTGCCGGCCCTGCAGGTCCAGCGTATCTGTGGCACCGGTTTCGAGTTGCTGCGTCAGGCAGGTGAACAGATTGGCTTGGGTCAGGCCGAGATCGCCTTGTGCGTCGCCAGCGAGTCCATGTCTCGCAATCCCATTGCGGCCTATACGCACCGGAGCGGTTTTCGCCTGGGAGCCTCGGTGGAGTTCAAGGACTTTCTCTGGGAGGCCCTGATGGACCCGGCACCGGGTATCGACATGATTGGTACCGCTGAAAATCTGGCCCGTCGCTACAGCCTTACGCGTGCCGAGGTTGATACCTATGCATTGGCAAGCTTCAACCGGGCGCTGGCAGCACAGGAGGCGAGATGGTTTGCGGATGAAATTGTCCCTGTGCAAACCGAAGAATTTCGGCTGGAAGGGTATCGCACGCGGGGTATTCAATTGCCACGTCATGTCGCTTCTGTCGCTATCGACAGTCATCCGCGGCCCACGTCACTTGACGCACTGGCCCGGCTCGCCGCGATCCACGAGGGCGGTGTGCAGACGGCAGGCAACAGCTGTGCAGTGGTTGACGGTGCTGCGGCGATGGTCGTGGCCAGAAAATCAAACCGGACAGACAAGCCACCGCTAGCCAACCTGTTGGCCGCTACCGCGGTCGGGGTTGCTCCAGAGGTAATGGGCATCGGCCCGGCGCCGGCCATCCGCCTGCTGCTCGAGCGCAGTGGGCTGACGCTGGCGGAGATCGCTCGCTTCGAGATCAACGAGGCGCAGGGCGCTCAGGTGTTGGCTGTCCAACGTGAACTGGATATCGATCCGGAAAGGCTGAATACCTGTGGCGGTGCGATTGCGCTGGGACATCCCCTGGCCGCAACCGGCCTGCGCCTGACGCTTACCCTGGCGCGACAGCTACAGGCCAACCACGAACGCTATGGCATTGCCGCCGCGTGTGTGGGCGGCGGGCAAGGCATGGCGGTGCTGATTGAAAACCCGAACTATCGTTAAGAGAATGCCATGACCTATCACCCTCCGCTGCGCGATATGCGGTTCGTTATTAATGAATGGCTCGATGCTCCTTCGACTTGGTCTGTAATACCAGCCTTTAGCGAAGTGGACGCTGATCTATCCATGCAAATCCTGGAGGAAGCGGGGCGTTTTAGTGCCGACAGGTTGGCGCCGCTTAACGCCTCGGGCGATCGTCAGGGCTGCCAGCTGCAGGATGGACAGGTGACGACGCCGTCCGGGTTTGCCGAGGCCTATCAGGCCTATGTCGAGGGTGGCTGGCCCGCCTTGGCTTGTGACCCGGCCTGGGGAGGGCAGGGCCTGCCACAGTTACTGGACGCGGCGCTTCAGGAAATGCTGGTTTCCGCCAACCATGCCTGGGCCATGTATCCCGGTATTGCCCATGGTGCATACGAATGCCTGCGCGCCCATGCCTCAGAAGCGCTCAAGGAGACTTACCTTAATAAAGTTGTGAGTGGCGAGTGGCTTGCCACCATGTGCATCACCGAGCCCCAAGCCGGCAGTGACGTTGGCCTGATTCGCACCCGGGCAGAGCCGATAGAGGAGGGACGCTATCTGCTCGACGGCAGCAAGCTGTTCATCTCGGGTGGCGAACATGATCTGACATCCAACATCGTGCATCTCGTACTGGCTCGCCTTCCTGATGCGCCTGTCGGTAGCCGCGGGTTGTCCCTGTTCCTGGTGCCCAAGGTGCTTGAGGGCACGGCTAATGGCGTGTACTGCGAGAGCCTGGAGCACAAGATGGGTATCAAGGGCAGTGCAACCTGTGCCTTGCGTTTCGAGGGGGCCTGCGGCTGGTTGATTGGCGAGCCCCATCGGGGATTGGCGGCAATGTTTGTCATGATGAATTCGGCACGCCTGCATGTAGGGTTGCAAGGGTTGGGACATGTCGAGTCGGCCTATCAGCAGGCACTTGTCTATGCCTGGGAAAGAAGGCAAATGCGCGCGCCGAAGCGCTCTGAAGAGACGGCTGAAGCAGCCGATCTGCTTGTCCATCATCCGGCCATGCGACGCGTTTTGCTGGAACTACGGGCTTGTAGTGAAGGAATGCGGGCGCTGGGGTACTGGGGAGCGCATCTGCTGGATCTGGCCGAGCATGCGACAGAGGCCGATGAGCGCGCCCGCGCCCATCAACTGGCATCGCTGCTGACACCGGTCATCAAGGCATTCTTTACCGAACAGGGGTTTCAGCAGGCCAGTGCGGCGCTGCAGGTGCTGGGTGGTTATGGCTACGTGACAGACTTTGGCATTGAGCAGACCCTGCGCGACAGCCGGATCGCCATGATCTATGAGGGCTCCAACGAAATTCAGGCCAATGACCTGCTCGTGCGCAAGGTCATCGGCGACAGGGGAGCAGCACTGGGCAGGCTTCTGGAGCACTATCAGGCAGAAGCCGAGCGGTGTTTGGCAACGCCTTCGTGCAGGTCTTATGGTGCGGCGTTAAGACAGGCCTGCCACCAGACTTGGCAGGTGACAGCGGACTTGATGAGTTCTAGCGATTCGGAATGGCCCTACCGCGCTGCGTTGGATTATCTGCGCTTGCAGGGCTGGTTAGGATTGGCATTTGTCTGGGCACGTACGGCTCGGCTGGCCGAGTCCCGTCAGGAAGATGCATTTTATAGAACCAAAAGCGAAACGGCCCGCTTCGCGTTTGACTATCTGCTGCTCAATGTTGCGCAGACCGCGGACGCTATCAATGTGAGCCGGGCACCTTTACCTGCTTTATAGGAGATAGTGGCGAAACGGTCGGGATCTGGCAGTAATTGGTGTGAAAACGGCAGGCATAATGGGGTGATGGCAGGCATTTCGTCAGCTTTTTTTGTAGAGGTTGTTTATCGTTTTATGGCCCTTGAGCGCTGAAAGCGCCATGTCTGAGCGGTTGTAAGACCTTGATCGAGTCAAGGCTGACCGCAAGCGTCATGCGGCAGGCGGAACCACACGGGTAACGGCTCTCTCCATACCTTCATATCCCTCCCATATGACAGGTAACTTCATGGCAGACGCTGTTAGCTCCGCAACCGAGAGCCATATCAAGCCCAAGGCCTATATGGCAATGGTGGCTACCGTTGCAGCCATCGCCGGAGGGTTGTACGGCTATGATACGGGCATCATCTCCGGTGCCCTTCCACAAATTGCCCAGGACTTCGAGCTTAATCACCGCGCCCAGGAGCTTGTCACGGCCGCCATCTTGCTGGGTGCGGTAATCGGTGCCCTGAGTTCGACACGTATGTCGGCAAGGCTTGGGCGTCGGCTGACCATCGTGATCGTGGCGGGTATCTATTGTGTGGGGGTGGTTGCTGCTGCTATCTCTCCCAATGTCTGGTGCCTAGGGCTGTCTCGCCTGGTGCTGGGCTTTGCAGTCGGCGGCTCGACGCAAATTGTCCCCACCTACATCGCTGAGCTGGCACCTCCCGAAAAGCGGGGTCGCCTGGTGACCTATTTCAACGTTTCCATTGGTGTAGGGATTCTCCTGGCTGCGATTGTGGGGGTGGCTGGCCAGAACCTCTTTACCTGGCGCTGGATGATTGGGGTTGCGCTTGTACCTTCGCTGGTGCTGTTGTTTGGCATGACCCGAATGCCGAGAAGTCCGCGGTGGCTGGTCGAGCAGGACCGCCCGAAAGAGGCCAGGCATGAGCTGTCCAAGGTGCGGGATACCGCGGGGGAGGTGCGCGAAGAGATTGCGGATATCCAGGAAGTTGTGGACAAGAAGGAGGAGCATTCGGTAACAGGCTGGCGGGCCATGCGCCAACCGTGGTTGCGACCGGCGCTTGTGGCCGGCCTGGGCGTAGCGGCGTTTACCCAGCTCAGCGGTATCGAGATGATGATCTATTACACGCCGACGTTTCTGAAGGATGCTGGCTTTGGCGCGTCCGCTGCGCTGTGGTCAGCCCTTGGCGTGGCAATTACTTATCTGGTCATGACGGTAATCGGTAAGCTGATTGTCGATAAGGTCGGACGGCGAACGCTGAGCCTGGCGATGATTCCGGGGGCAGTTGTGGCGCTTCTGGTATTGGGCGCCGTGCTGCACTTCAATTTGGCGGGCGATTCGCAGGGCTGGTGGGTAGTGGGGTGCCTGATCGTCTTCATGATCTTCAATGCAGGCGGCATCCAGGTGGTAGGCTGGCTGACCGGATCGGAAATCTATCCGCTGGCTATTCGGGATCAGGCGACCGGTGCTCATGCCGCCATGCTCTGGGGGTCCAATCTATTGCTGACCGGGACTGCCTTGAGCATGACGCAATGGCTGGGTGTAGGCGGTGCGATGTGGGTTTACGCCGGACTCAATGTCCTGGGCTGGGTCTTCATCTTCTTCCTGGTCCCGGAAACGGGTGGACGAAGCCTGGAAGACATCGAGCGGTCACTGAAGGCCGGTTCCTTCCTGCCCCATCGCACCCACAAGCAGCCCGCGTAAATGTAATGCGCCGGGCTACCGGTAGACCTTGTGCAACAAGTGCAGCAGTTGCTGCCGCTCCTCGGTACTCAGGGCGGCGGTGGCCTCGTTATCACTGCGGATAGCCACTTCCTTGAGCTGCTTGAGCAGGGTCTCGCCGGTTTTGCTCAGAAAGATGCCATAGGAGCGCTTGTCGGCCTTGCAGCGTATACGTAGCGCAAGGCCCAGCGCTTCCAGCTTGTTCAGCATGATAACCATCTGCGGTGGCTCGATGGCCAATGCACGCGCCAGCTCGGCCTGCATGAGGCCCGGGTTCTGCTCGATCAGCGTAAGGGCGGTGAACTGGGCGGGGCGAAGATCATAGGCTTCCAGCTCATTGATCAGATGCTGGAAGACTTTCAGCTGAGCCCGACGCAGGGCATAGCCGATCACCTCGTCCAGAAATGGCGAGTTGATTTCGCTGCTTTCTTCCATATCGGTCGTATCGACTGCAACCTGCTGTTTTTTATTCATTGAATGAGAAACGGTTTCGTCATGATCATCGAATAATGCGGGCAGACAATATACAAGTCACGTATTTTCTTATACATCGTAGGGGTATTGTCGCTACCACCAGTGCTTTCCAGAATGTCAAAGCAGGCTTAGGTGCAACCCGGCCTTTGCGGCTCGTCTGGCTCAGCATAAAAGCGGCAAATCAACATAACGCAAGAGTGAGCAAGCTATTTTGTACTGGCAGGCTTGAAGCCTTGATGTAGACAGGTTCTAACGAGATGAGGCGGCGTCTTCCGGCGGTCAAGAGACAGACGGTTGCGCCTTTGTCGGTTTCCTAGGTTGCACCTGGTTGCACCATGCAGAGCTAGCCTCTATGCTTGCCGCCACCGTGTAGCACTTCCAATTAAAAAAGGCTGTTCAATGGCAACTACTACTACGCTAGGCGTGAAACTCGACGAAGCCACCCGTGAACGTTTGAAAGAGGCCGCTCGCCTTATCGACCGTACACCCCATTGGTTGATCAAACAGGCAATCTACACGTACCTGGAAACATTGGAAAAAGGTGTAAGTGTCGACGAGTTGCAGAATATTGCGGCACGACTGGGCGAAGGTGACAACGAAGTAGTAGAAGCCCTGGCTGATCCGGTCTATCAGCCATTCCTTGAATTTGCCGAAAGCATTCTGCCGCAGTCTGCACTGCGCTCTGCCGTGACGGCCGCCTATCGCCGTCCGGAAGAAGAGATGGTGCCCATGCTGCTTGAGCAGGCGCGTCTCCCCGCAACTACTGCCGATGCCGCGTACAAGCTGGCCTACAGCATCGCTGAAAAGCTACGTAACCAGAAGGGCGCTGGTGGCCGCTCCGGCATGGTCCAGAGCCTGCTGCGCGAATTCTCTCTGTCTTCCCAGGAAGGCGTGGCGCTGATGTGTCTGGCCGAAGCGCTGCTGCGTATCCCGGACAAGGGCACCCGTGATGCCCTGATCCGCGACAAGATCAGCAAGGGCAACTGGCAGCCACACCTGGGCAACAGCCCGTCACTATTCGTCAACGCAGCGACCTGGGGTCTGCTGCTGACGGGCAAGCTGGTCTCCACCCACAACGAGGCGGGTCTTTCCAGCTCGCTCAATCGCCTCATCGGCAAGAGCGGCGAGCCGGTCATCCGCAAGGGTGTGGACATGGCGATGCGCCTGATGGGCGAGCAGTTCGTCACCGGCGAAACCATTGCCGAAGCCCTGGCCAATGCCAGCGCGCTTGAAGCCAAGGGCTTCCGCTACTCCTACGACATGCTGGGTGAAGCGGCCCTGACCGAGGAGGATGCCCAGCGTTATCTGGCGTCCTACGAGCAGGCCATTCACTCCATCGGCAAAGCCTCCCATGGCCGTGGCATCTATGAGGGCCCGGGCATCTCCATCAAGCTGTCCGCCCTGCATCCGCGCTACAGCCGTGCGCAGTACGAGCGCGTCATGGACGAGCTGTACCCGCGCCTGCTGAATCTGACCCTGCTGGCTAAGCAGTACGACATCGGTATCAACATCGATGCCGAAGAAGCCGATCGCCTGGAAATTTCCCTCGATCTGCTGGAGCGCCTGTGTTTCGAGTCCAGCCTGGCTGGCTGGAACGGGATTGGTTTTGTCATCCAGGCCTACCAGAAGCGTTGTCCGTTCGTGATCGATTATGTGATCGATCTGGCGCGCCGCAGCCGTCACCGTCTGATGATCCGTCTGGTGAAGGGCGCGTACTGGGACAGCGAGATCAAGCGTGCCCAGGTTGAAGGTCTGGAAGGTTATCCGGTTTACACCCGCAAGGTGTATACCGATGTGTCCTACATGGCGTGTGCGCGTAAGCTGCTGGCCGTGCCGGAAGCGATCTACCCGCAGTTTGCTACCCACAATGCCCACACCCTGGCGGCGATCTACCAGATAGCAGGTCAGAACTACTATCCTGGTCAGTACGAGTTCCAGTGCCTGCACGGCATGGGCGAGCCGCTATACGAACAGGTCGTCGGCAAGGTGGCCGATGGCAAGCTGAACCGCCCGTGCCGTATCTATGCACCGGTGGGAACGCATGAAACCCTGCTGGCGTACCTCGTGCGTCGCCTGCTGGAAAACGGCGCGAACACCTCGTTCGTCAACCGTATTGCCGACCACTCCATCTCCCTGAAAGAGCTGGTGGCCGATCCGGTCGTGACGATCGAGCAGATCGCAGCACAAGAGGGCAAATTAGGCCTGCCACATCCACGCATTCCGCTGCCCAGCCAGCTGTATGGCGAAGGCCGCTTGAATTCCAGCGGTATTGACTTGGCCAATGAGCATCGACTGGGCTCGTTGTCAGGTGCGTTGTTACATAGTAACAACACCGAATGGCGTGCAGCGCCCATGCTGGGCTGCCCGGCTGAAGTAGGCATTCCCCAGGCCATCCAGAATCCGGCCGATCACCGTGATGTGGTGGGTTATGTGCAGAACGCCAGCGTCCAGGACGTGGACAATGCGCTGAACAGTGCATTGACCGCTGCACCGATCTGGCAGTCCACGCCGCCGGACCAGCGTGCCGCCGTGCTTGAAACCGCGGCCAACCTGATGGAAGCGCAAATTCAGCCACTCATGGGCCTGCTGGTTCGTGAAGCCGGCAAGACCTTTGCCAACGCCATTGCCGAAGTGCGTGAGGCGGTTGACTTCCTGCGGTATTACGCCGCCCAGGTGCGTCGTGATTTCGCCAATGACACTCACCGTCCGCTGGGTCCGGTGGTCTGCATCAGCCCGTGGAACTTCCCGCTGGCGATCTTTACCGGTCAGGTCGCGGCTGCGCTGGCGGCGGGTAATACCGTTCTGGCCAAGCCTGCCGAGCAGACGCCACTGATCGCGGCTCAGGCCGTTCGCCTGCTGCTGGAAGCCGGTGTGCCGGAAGGCGTGGTGCAATTGCTGCCAGGCCAGGGCCATACCGTAGGTTCGGCACTGGTCAGCGATGAGCGTGTGAAAGGCGTGATGTTCACCGGTTCGACCGAAGTCGCCAACATTATTTCCCGTAACATTGCCGGTCGCCTGGATGCCCATGGCCGTCCGATTCCGCTGATCGCCGAAACCGGTGGCCAGAACGCAATGATCGTGGATTCCTCGGCACTGGCCGAGCAGGTGGTAACCGACGTCGTGGCATCAGCGTTCGACAGCGCCGGTCAGCGCTGCTCCGCCTTGCGCGTCCTGTGTGTGCAGGAAGACGTGGCGGATCGCATTCTTGAAATGCTCAAGGGCGCGATGGCTGAATGCCGCATCGGCAATCCGGATAACCTGCCGGTAGACATCGGCCCGGTGATCGATGCCGAAGCCAAGGCCAACATCGACAAGCACATCCAGGGCATGCGCGCCAAAGGCCGTACGGTTTATCAGATTGCACGCAACAACGATGGCGCGACCCATCGCGGCACCTTTGTAATGCCAACGCTGATCGAGCTGGAAAGCTTGGACGAGCTGGAGCGTGAAATCTTCGGTCCGGTGCTGCACGTGGTGCGTTATGCCCGTCAGGACCTGAACCGCCTGATGGATCAGATCAACGCTACGGGTTATGGTCTGACGCTGGGTGTGCATACCCGCATCGACGAAACCATTGCCCAGGTTGTGGAAAAGGCCCAGGCGGGCAACCTCTACGTCAACCGCAACATGGTAGGCGCAGTGGTCGGCGTGCAGCCTTTCGGTGGCGAAGGCTTGTCCGGTACAGGTCCGAAGGCCGGTGGTCCGGTGTACCTGTACCGCCTCCTGTCTACCCGTCCGGTAGACGGAGTGGCCCAGGCATTTGCCCGTGACGATCAGGAAAGTCCATCTGACCTGACCCTGCGTACCCAAATGGAACAGCGTCAGGGCAAGCCGCTCGAAGCATTGCAGAAGTGGGCAAGCGAGCAGAACAACACCGATTTGGCCGAGCTGTGCCAGGCATTCGCCAGGCAGACCGTCAGCGGTGTGACTCGCCTGCTGGCCGGTCCGACGGGTGAGCGCAACACCTACAGCCTGCTGCCACGTGAGCGGGTGCTCTGTCTGGCGGATGACGAGACGGATCTGATGGCCCAGCTGGCAGCGGTACTGGCAGTCGGCAGCACCGCGCTGTGGGTGCAGAACGATCTGTCCCATGCGTTGCGTGGTCGTTTGCCCAAGGCTGTTCAGGCTCGTATCCAGACGACATCCGACTGGACCAAGGACGAGGAACACTTCGATGCCATCCTGCATCACGGTGACTCCGATCAGCTGCGTCAGGTCTGCCAGCAGGCAGCCCAGCGTAGCGGTCCGATCGTGGGCGTTCAGGGATTGTCCCAGGGCGAAACCGCGATTCCGCTGGAGCGTCTGCTTATCGAACGCGCGGTAAGCGTCAACACCGCAGCAGCCGGCGGTAACGCCAGCCTGATGACCATCAGCTGAGTGCTCCGCTCATGAAAAGGCCCGGTTGATCCGGGCCTTTTCGTTTCTGCAGGGTTTATCGATACAGGATGCCCTCCGCCTCCATTGTGACCCGTGTTCCGGCGCGACCCTGTGTGATGGCTTCGATATCCGACAGCGAGCCGATGACAGCCGTCTTTCCGGTCTTACGGGCAAACTCGCAGGCCGCCTGGACCTTGGGTCCCATGGAGCCTGCCGCAAACCCGAGCGCTTCCAAGGCCTCGGGGTGGGCTTGGGCAATCGCTTTCTGGTCGGGCTTGCCCCATTCGATATAGGCTGCGTCCACGTCAGTGGCAATCACTAGCAGGTCCGCGTCCAGCTCCTGCGCCAGCAGGGATGAGCAGAGATCCTTGTCGATGACCGCCTCGATACCTTTCAGGCGTCCGTGGTGGTCATAGCAGGTGGGAATCCCGCCGCCGCCTGCGCAGATGACAATGGTGCCTTTTTCCAGGAGCCACTTAATCGGGCGAATCTCGAAAATGCGTTTGGGTTGGGGGCTGGCTACCACGCGGCGGAATTTGTCGCCATCTGCGGCAATGGCCCAACCCTTTTCCGCCTTGAGCTGTTCGGCCTGCTCCCGACTATAGACCGGGCCGATAGGTTTGGTGGGGTGCTGAAACGCCGGATCGGCAGCATCTACCTCCACCTGGGTCAACAGCGTGGCGAACGGCACCTCATACGGAAGCAGGTTGCCCAGCTCCTGCTCGATCATGTAGCCAATGGAGCCTTCGGTCTGGGCGCCCAGCACATCCAAGGGGTAGGGGCTTACATCCGTATAGGCTGCACCCTGCAGGGCCAACAGCCCGACCTGGGGGCCATTGCCATGAGCAATGACCAGCTCGTTGCCGTCCACGATCTTAGCCAGTTGCCCGGTGGCGATCCTGACGTTCTCCCGCTGGTTCTCAGCGGTAAGGGGGTCGCCTCGACGAAGCAGGGCATTACCCCCCAGAGCGACGACGATACGCATGGTACGACTCCTTACAGGTCAGCGAGAGTAGCGACCAGAACGGCCTTGATGGTATGCATCCGGTTTTCCGCCTGTTCGAACACAATGGAGGCGGGTGACTCGAATACGTCATCGGTCACTTCGATACCATTGGCAAGGTGCGGGTATTTTTCGGCAATCTGCTTGCCAACCTTGGTTTCAGCATTATGGAACGCAGGCAGGCAATGCATGAACTTGGTCCGTGGACTGCCGGTCGCCTTCATCAGCTCGCTGTTGACCTGGTAAGGCAGGAGCAGCTGAATGCGCTCACCCCAGGCTTCCACGGGTTCGCCCATGGACACCCAGACATCGGTATGCACAAAGTCGACGCCCTGAACCGCTTCCCTGGGGTCTTCAGTTAATGTAACGCGTGCGCCAGTCTCCTCGGCGATGGCCTTGCACTCCTTGATCCAGTCTTCGTGTGGCCACAACGCCTTTGGCGCGCCGATGCGTACGTCCATGCCCAGCTTGCAGCCAATCAGTAGCAGTGAGTTGCCCATGTTGTTGCGTGCATCGCCCAGGTAGGCGTAGCTGATGTCATGCAGCGGTTTGTCGCTGTTTTCCTGCATGGTCAGCACGTCGGCCAGCATCTGGGTGGGGTGGTACTCATCGGTCAGGCCGTTGTACACCGGCACGCCTGCGTATTTGGCCAGCTCTTCCACCGTCTCCTGGCTGAAGCCGCGGTACTCAATGGCGTCATACATGCGGCCAAGCACTCGGGCGGTGTCCTTCATGGTCTCCTTGTGGCCGATCTGGGAGGAGGTCGGGTCGATGTAGGTGACGTGCGCGCCCTGGTCATGGGCGGCTACTTCGAAGGCGCAGCGGGTGCGGGTCGAGGTCTTTTCGAAGATAAGGGCAATGTTGTTGCCCTTGAGGTGCTGCTGCTCGTTGCCGGTGTACTTGGCGCGCTTGAGGTCGCGGGCGAGGTCCAGCAGGTAGCGGATCTCCCGCGGAGTATGGTGGGCCAGGCTGAGCAGGTTGCGGTTGCGAATGTTGAAAGCCATGTGAGTTCTCCTGAGGTTCCGGTAGGGGCGGGTAGGACTAGTAATCGACAGGGTCACGTACGATCGGACAGGTCATGCAGTGGCCACCGCCCCGGCCCCGGCCAAGCTCACTGGCGCTGATAGTGATGACTTCAACCCCCGCCTTGCGTAGCTGGGTATTGGTGTAAGTATTGCGGTCATAGCCGACCACAACGCCGGGTTCCAGGGTGACCACGTTGTTGCCGTCATCCCATTGCTCGCGTTCAGCTTCGTAGCTGTCACCACCGGTCAGCACGACGCGCAACGCCTTGAGGCCCAGCGCTTCAGCCACGGTGTCGAGGAAGGGTTTGGGTTCGCGGCGGATGTCGATACCGCCCGGCTTGCTTTCATCCGGCCTCAGGCTGAACGGCACGATGGCATTAGCGACTTCCGGGTAGACAGTGACCAGATCGCGGTCGCAAAAGCTGAACACGGTATCCAGGTGCATGGCCGCACGGGATTTGGGTAGGCCGGCCACGATGATCCGCTCCACTGCGCCCGCCTTGAACAGGTTTTGCGCCAGTTGGCCAATGGCTTGCCGTGAGGTGCGCTCGCCCATGCCGATCAGCAATATGCCTTTGCCAATAGGCATGACGTCGCCGCCTTCCAGGGTGGCAAGGCCGTGGTCCACATCCGGGTCTCCATACCAGATGTCGAAGTGCTGATCGGCGAATTCCGGGGCGAACTTGTAGATGGCCGCTGTCAGCAGTGTTTCCTGGCGACGGGCTGGCCAGAACATCGGATTCAGCGTGACGCCGCCGTAGATCCAGCAGGTGGTATCACGGGTGAACTGGGTGTTGGGCAGGGGTGGTAATACAAAACTGGAGTGGCCCAGGTAATCCCGGAACATCTTGACCATCTCACTGCCGCTGGTGTCGGGAAGGTCCGAGCCGGACACGCCACCAATCAGGAACTCAGCCAAATGGCGGGGCTCTTGGCTTTCGAGCCAGGCGCGGGTTTCGTTGACCAAGCCTATGCCGACCTGATTGGGTACGATCTTGCGGTCCAGAATCCATTTCAGCGCTTCGGGATTCTTCACGGTCTCGGTGAGCAGGTTGTGCATCTCCAGCACTTCCACCCCGCGCTCACGCATCTTGGTGACAAAGTCGAAGTGATCGCGCTTGGCCTGATTTACCCAGATCACATCGTCGAACAGCAGGTCGTCACAATTGCTGGGGGTCAGGCGCTGATGGGCCAGTCCGGGCGAGCAGACCAGTACTTTGCGCAGTTTGCCGACTTCCGAATGCACGCCGAGCGGGGTCGAGTTAACGGTCATGTCTGTTCTCCTTGTCACAGGGTCAGGAAGCCGGCGTACAGACCGTAGGCTGCTATGGCAGCGCCCAGCACGACGGCGGCGAAGATCAGTTTTTCAACAGCGGTGAAAACGGGCTGGCCCAGCTCGTGTTTGGCTTTGGCGAACAGGATTGCGCCAGGGGCATAGAGCAGGGCGGAAAGCAGCAGGTATTTCATGCCGCCGGCATAGAGCAGCCAGGCGCTGTAGAGGGTGGCAATGACGGCAATGATCAGATCCTTGCTGCGTTCACGGGAGGCAGCCTCGTAGGACTCGCCTCGTACGCCGATCAGCAGGGCATAGGCCGCCGACCAGAAGTACGGCACCAGAATCATGGAAGTGGCCAAGTACAGCAGGCTGGTGTAAGTGCTGGCGGCAAACAGGGTGATCACCAGGAACAGCTGAATCAGCCCATTGGACAGCCACAGTGCATTGCTGGGCGCATGGTTGGCGTTCTCCTTGCGCAGGAAACGCGGCATGGTGTTGTCGCGGGCGGCGGCATAGAGAATCTCGGCGCAGAGCAATGTCCAGGAGAGCAAGGCCCCGGCCAACGAGATCACCAGCCCTACGCTGATCAATACCGCACCCCAATGACCGACGATATGCTCCAGTACGCCTGCCATGGAGGGGTTCTTGAGTCCGGCCAGTTCCGGTTGGTTCATGACGCCCAGCGACAGGACGTTGACCAGCACGAGCAGCAGCAGCGTGCCAAGAAAGCCGATCACGGTCGCCTTGCCCACATCACGGCGTTTCTCGGCACGTGCGGAATACACGCTGGCGCCTTCGATCCCGATGAAGACCCACACAGTCACCAGCATCATGTTGCGCACCTGGTTCATGACGCTGCCTGAATCCGGTGTGCCCCAGAAATCAGCCGTGAAGATATCCAGGCGGAACGCTACGCCCGCAAGCACGATGAACATTACCAGCGGAACGATCTTGGCGATCGTGGTAACGAGGTTGATGAAGGCGGCTTCATGTACGCCGCGCAGGACCAGGAAATGTACACCCCACAGGACGGCCGAGGCACACAGGATGGCCAGCGGCGTGTTGCCCTCGCCAAACGCCGGAACGAAAAGGCCCAGCGTACTGAACAGGAGCACGAAGTAACTGACATTGCCGAGCCAGGCGCTAATCCAGTAACCCCAGGCGGAGGAGAAGCCCATGTAGTCACCGAACCCTGCCTTGGCGTAGGCGTAGACACCGGCATCCAGTTCGGGCTTGCGGTTGGCGAGGGTCTGGAAAACGAAGGCCAGGGTCAGCATGCCGACAGCGGTAATGGCCCAGCCGATCAGTACGGCGCCCGCGCCGGCACTTTGGGCCATGTTTTGCGGCAGTGAAAAAATGCCGCCCCCGATCATCGATCCCACGACGAGGGCAGTCAGCGCGCCCAGCCTTAACTTTTGTGTTTGTGCTGTGGTCATGACGGCATTTCCTTACGGGTTTGAGCCTATTAGGAACCTGCAGGAAAAATGGCTAATGACCTGGATCAAGGAGACGAACGATTGTTTGAACACGCGCTATTGGAGATCAATGCCTCAATAGATCGTTGTGGATTGACCTGAAGCAATGAAGTGCTCTGCGGCGCATATTTTGGCCGTGCAGATCCATTACGCTAGCCAGAAGACCGCCAAACGGTCTGATGTGAACGCAATCTGCCAAGCGGCGGGAGGAGTGAAAATCATGTACGAGCCGGGTCGTCTTGACGTGCAGCGGCTGGGTAACCCGCAACAGCCAGCCTTTCGCCTGAGCCTGACCTATGAGGTGACGCCTCCGTCGCGCGAACAGGTCGTAAGGTTCGACCTCAACGGTACAGTAGGTGAGCAGACCGTCCGCGAAACGTTCGAGTTGCGCCGCGATGTGGCCTGCAATTTTCTGTCAGTGATCAGCCGCCGCCTGCGGGGCTATGGACTGGCGCCGCGTACGGCCTGCGTCTTTTCCTGGCATCACGACTACGATCCGTTGTTCGACGATCTGCGTCAGCGCCTGCAGCTCAAGCCGGGCGACCCGGTGGACCTGGAGTGGTTTTTGAGCCGGGGATGATGGGTGGCGCTATCATTCATACGATAGGCGTATCGATCCGCTCGCGTATCCAGGCGACGAACTTTCGGATCTTGGGGACTTCCGCTGCATGCTCGGGATAGCCGAGATAATACGTATGTGGGCTGGTCATGCTGTGCGGCCAGGCAATGACCAGCTTACCCTCGGCCAGCTCCTCGTCGATCAGAAAGCGTGGCACCAGGGCGACACCGCAGCCTACCTGCGCCGCGCGGATGCACATGGTAAAGGTGTCGAAGCGCGGCCCGTGGTAGCTGTGTTCAGTGTGAAGGCCCTGGCTCTGGAACCATTCGTGCCACGCCTCGGGGCGAGCTGCATTCTGGAGCAAAATGTAATCGGCCAGCTGCGTCGGATCGCTCAGGTGCCCTTCGGGCCAGAGACCAGGTGCGCAGACCGGCACCATGTCCTCAGTCATCAACGGAATACATTCAGCACCGGGCCAGCGTCCCTGGCCGGCGAACAGTGCCACGTCACAGGCCGGCTCGTTGACATCCATATTCTTGACTTCATGACGCACGTCCAGGTGGATCATCGGATGCTGTAGCCGCCAGCCCTTGAGGCGTGGGATTAGCCAGCGCTCGCCAAAGGTCGGAGGCGTTGCTACACGCAGCACCTCGGTTTCACCTCCATAGGAGCGCATGTAATGGGTCGACATCTCGATCTGCGTGAGAATCTTGCTGACTTCAGACAGGTACAGCGAGCCGGCTGGAGTCATCTGCAACCGCTGGCGTACGCGTCGAAAAAGCGGATGGCCCAGCTGTTCTTCGAGCTGAGCCACCTGCTTGCTCACCGCGCTCTGGGTCAGGCTTAGCTCCTCGGCGGCACGGGTAAAGCTCAGGTGCCGTGCCACGGCCTCGAAACATTGCATGGCGGTGATCGAGGGTATGTGGCGACGGGACATGACAGCTCCAACCTGAGTCGGCGCGCAGGTTTAAGGCTGCGTGCAGAACGTTCATGAAAAAAAGGAATGATAAACCGAGCAAAGGTCGTTTGTTGAGCAGCCGCTTCCCGGCTAATACTGAACCCATAATGACTTAAGGAGCCAGCCATGATTGATGCATTGCTCAGCCGTCTCGGCGTTGACCCAAGCCTTTACCAGAACGGCAACCATGCCGTGTTCACACCTATCGACGGCAGCCAGCTTGGCGCTGTCACGCTGGAAAGCGCCGCCGAGGTGGAGCAAAAGATCACCCGGGCCGACAAGGCTTTCCAGGCCTGGCGCGCCGTACCGGCGCCACGTCGTGGTGAGCTGGTCCGCCTGCTGGGCGAAGAGCTGCGCAAGCACAAGGCCGACCTGGGCGAGCTGGTGTCCTGGGAAGCGGGCAAGATCACTCAGGAGGGGCTGGGTGAAGTACAGGAAATGATCGATATCTGCGACTTCGCCGTCGGCCTGTCCCGCCAGCTGTATGGTCTGACGATCGCCTCTGAGCGTCCCGGTCACCACATGCGTGAAACTTGGCACCCGCTGGGCGTCGTGGGCGTGATCAGTGCGTTCAATTTTCCGGTGGCGGTCTGGTCATGGAACACCGCCCTGGCCATCGTCTGCGGTAACTCCGTGGTATGGAAGCCTTCGGAAAAAACGCCGCTGACGGCATTGGCCTGTCAGGCGCTGTTTGAACGCGCCGTCAAAGCCTTTGGCGATGCACCGGACTACCTGAGCCAGGTCATCGTAGGGGACCGAGCCAGCGGTGAAGCGCTGGTGGATGATCCACGCGTGGCCTTGGTCAGCGCCACCGGCAGCACCCGTATGGGCCGTGAAGTGGGGCCGCGTGTAGCGGCTCGCTTTGGCCGTTCGCTGCTGGAGCTGGGCGGCAACAATGCCATGATCGTTGGGCCCAGTGCCGATCTGGACATGGCAGTTCGCGCCATCCTGTTCAGCGCTGTGGGTACGGCCGGTCAACGGTGCACCACACTGCGCCGCCTGATTGCCCATGAGTCGATCAAAAATGAGCTGGTGACTCGCTTGAAATCTGCTTATGCCAAGGTACGCATTGGCCATCCGCTAGAGGGTAACTTGGTCGGCCCGCTGATCGATGCACAGAGCTTTCAGGCCATGCAGGGCATCCTGGAGCAGGCCAAGGGTGAGGGCGGTGTGGTCTTTGGTGGCGAGCGTCAGTTGGCGGATCAGTACCCGAACGGTTATTACGTCTCTCCGGCTATCGTCGAGATGCCCGAGCAGAGTGAGTCGGTTCAGACTGAAACCTTTGCACCGATCCTGTACGTGATGACTTACCGTGAATTCAACGAGGCCATCGCCATGAATAATGCGGTGCCACAAGGCTTGTCGTCCTGCATCTTCACGACGGACATTCGCGAGGCCGAGTCTTTCCTGTCTGCGGTGGGCAGTGATTGCGGCATCGCCAACGTGAATATCGGCCCGAGCGGCGCCGAGATTGGAGGGGCCTTTGGCGGAGAGAAGGAAACCGGCGGCGGCCGCGAGTCCGGCTCCGATGCCTGGAAGAGCTACATGCGTCGCCAGACCAACACGGTGAACTACTCCCGCGAGCTGCCATTGGCGCAAGGGATCGTGTTTGATTGAGGTGGGATTTAAGTGATGGGTATCGCTGCGCTCAATCTACCCTACCGGGTAGTTTTGTAGGGTGTTGATGCGGGACTGCCGGTACGGTCTCGTAGGATGGGTTGGGCCCTGACGATATCTATCGAAACCCTCACCCTCAAGGTTAACGGTTCATATCGTCATTGTGTGAAGGAATACCTATGCCGCTCCGCCAGCAATGTCTGTGGGAAACCCTGTCACCTAATACCCTCAATGCACCACCCTTGAAAGGCGAATCCAGGGCTGATGTCTGCATCATCGGTGCAGGCATTACGGGGCTTTCGGCGGCCCTGCATCTGGCGGAGCAGGGCAGGCGTGTGGTGGTGGTGGAAGCCTATGAAGTGGGGCATGGCGGTTCCGGCCGTAACGTCGGGCTGGTCAATGCCGGTATGTGGATTCCGCCGGACGAGGCGGTCGCTACGCTTGGGCCCGCGGTAGGGGAAAAGCTGCTCAAGGTCATGGGGAACGCACCCTATGAGGTCTTCTCCCTGATCGAGCGCCACGGCATCGATTGCCAGGCGCAGCACCGGGGCACACTGCACATGGCGCATAACGGCAAGGGCCTTGCTGACCTGCAACGCCGCGCCGAGCAGTGGCAACGGCGAGGCGCACCGGTTGAATTGCTGACCGGTACTGCCTGCATCGAGGCCTGTGGCACCGCCCATGTCTCCGGCGCGCTGCTGGATCGCCGTGCCGGCACGATCAACCCGATGGGCTACAGCCTTGGGCTGGCCCGCGCGGCATTAGCGCAGGGCGTTCAGCTCCATCAGCAGTCACCGGTTACTCGCCTTGAGCGTCAGGGCTCACAGTGGTGCGTCGTGACGAGGCAGGGGGCCGTGCTGGCCGAGCAGGTGCTTATCGCTTCCAACGCCTATACCGAAGGCGAGTGGACTACCCTGCGCAATCAATTCTTTCCGGGGTATTACTATCAGGTCGCCTCCAGGCCGCTGGGGCCTGAAGCCGATTTTATCCTGCCCGGCGCGCAGGGCTCCTGGGATACCCGCACGGTGCTCAGCAGTATCCGGCGCGATGCAGCGGGACGCTTGCTGCTAGGCAGCCTGGGCAATATGGCGAGCCGTCCGGGCTGGTTCATCGAGGCCTGGGCTGATCGCATTCAGCAGCATTATTTCCCTGCGCTTGGAAAGGTCGAGTGGGAATGCACCTGGACAGGATGCATCGCGTTTACGCCTGATCATCTGATGCGCCTGTTCGAACCGGCACCCGGTTTGCTCGCCATGACCGGTTATAACGGGCGCGGTGTAACGACCGGTACCGTTGTAGGCAAGGCCTTTGCCCATTACTTGTGCAGCGGTGACAGCGAAGTGCTACCGATGCCCTTTGTCCCCTGGGATCACAACCCGGTAGGGCAATGGCGAAGCCCGCTCTACGAAGCAGGTTTTAGTCTTTACCACGCGGGGCAGTGTTTGCGAATTGTGGTGTAACTCGTAGTGTTACTTATTGGTGCAAGAGGTGAGGATGACAAGATCAGGACAGTGCATCTAGGCCGTTTCGCTGTCCTGAACGATGTTTCGTGAGTGACCTTACACATAGGCAAGCGCTGCTTTAGTCGCAGGCTGGCGGAGCATTTCGCCGATTTCTTGCAAAATCCTCTGATTTTTCACAAAAATCTATGATTTTGAAGATTTTTAACGATATCAGAGCGCTGGCATGTGGATTGCTGTCTGGAGAGGGCCAACATAACCCTCTGGAGCAAACCTCCCATGTCGACGATTTACAGAAAAGGCATTCTGGCTCTCGCAATTGGCTCAGCTCTTTCGTTTTCCGCTTTGGCTCAGGCCGATATCATCATCGGTGTTGCAGGTCCCTTTACTGGCGCTAACGCCGCTTACGGAGAGCAGTTCTGGAAAGGTGCAACACTGGCGGCTGAGGACATTAACGCCACGGGTGGTATCAATGGTGAAAAGATCAAACTGGTACAGGGCGACGATGCCTGTGAGCCCAAACAAGCGGTAGCGGTGGCTAACCGTTTGGTCGATTCCGAGGGAGTCAAGGCGGTGATCGGCCACTTCTGCTCCTCCAATACGTTGCCAGCGTCAGAGATTTACGATGAGGCAGGAATAATCTCCATCACGCCTGGATCAACCAATCCACAGATCACCGAGCGCGGTCTGGCAGGCGTATTCCGTATGTGTGGCCGTGATGACCAGCAGGGAGTCGTGGCAGCCAACTACATTGTGGATACGCTAAAGGCAAAAAAAGTGGCCGTTATCCATGACAAGGATGCTTATGGCCAGGGCCTGGCAGATGCCATGAAAGCTCAGCTGGCCAAGCGCGGCGTGAAGGAAGTGCTTTATGAAGGCCTGACGCGCGGTGAGAAGGACTTCAACTCCCTGGTAACCAAGATTCGCTCCTCTGGGGCCGAGGTCGTCTACTTTGGCGGTCTGCACCCCGAAGCCGGCCCGCTGGTCCGCCAGATGCGAGAGCAGGGCGTAAACGCCAAATTTGTTTCAGGTGATGGCATCGTCTCGGCTGACATGGTAACGACCGCCGGTGGTCCGCAATATACCAAGGGGGTGTTGATGACCTTTGGTGCCGATCCGCTGAAAAGCCCGGCCGGTAAAAGCGTAGTCGATAAGCTGCGCGCCTCGGGTTATGAGCCGGAAGGCTACACGCTGTATTCCTATGCCTCTTTGCAAGCCGTGGCGGCTGCCTTCAAGGGCGCCGGCAGCACGGATGGCGAAGCCGCCTCCGAATGGCTCAAGAGCCATACCGTTCCTACCGTTCTGGGTGAAAAGTCCTGGGATGGCAAGGGCGACCTCAAAGTCTCCGACTACGTAATGTACGAGTGGGACGATAAAGGCAAATACAACCAGTTGCCCTGATTCCCTTTCTGCGTTCATGCGTCTTTCACCTCCGGCTGACCAAGCCGGAGGTGATGTCCTGGCGCGTCTTTACTCAACCGCTTGCGCGAGAATGACATCGTGGACGGTATCTTCCTGCAACAACTCATCAACGGCCTGACCCTGGGCTCGGTATACGGGCTGATCGCCATCGGTTACACGATGGTGTACGGCATCATTGGCATGATCAACTTCGCTCACGGCGATGTGTACATGGTGTCTGCCTATCTGGCAGCCATCGGTATTGCCCTGTTGAGCTTTTTCGGCCTGCATTCCTTTCCTGTGCTGATCCTGGGCACGCTTATCTTCTGTGTAGTGGTGACCAGCCTTTATGGTTGGGCAATCGAACGAATCGCCTACAAACCGCTGCGTAACTCCACCCGCCTTGCGCCGCTGATCTCGGCCATCGGCATGTCGCTGATCTTGCAAAACTATGTGCAGCTGGCCCAAGGGGCTCGCCAACAAGGGGTACCAACGCTGCTCGATGGGGCGCTGCGCCTGCATATTGGTGAAGGCTTCGTCATCATCACTTACACCAAGATCTTCATCATCGTCGCGTCCATTGTGGGCATGGGCCTTTTGACCTATGTGATCCAGAAGACCACATTGGGCCGCATGTGTCGCGCGACCCAGCAGGATCGCAAGATGGCGCAGATTCTGGGCATCAACACCGACCGGGTGATCTCGTACGTGTTCATCATCGGTGCTGCGATGGCGGCGTTGGCCGGTGTACTGATTACCATGAACTACGGCACGTTCGACTTCTATGCCGGCTTCATTATTGGTATCAAGGCGTTTACTGCGGCAGTGTTAGGCGGCATCGGCTCGTTGCCGGGCGCCATGCTGGGCGGCATCATTCTGGGCGTGTCGGAGGCGCAATTCGCGGGTCTTGTGAACAGCGACTACAAGGATGTCTTCAGCTTCTCACTGCTGGTGCTGATTCTGATCTTCCGGCCCCAGGGGCTGCTTGGAAAGCCGCACGTGGTAAAGGTGTGATGTTATGACCCAGACTTCTTCCTTCGATTTCAAGGTCATCCTGCGTGATACCTTCATGGTCGGGCTGGTCTCGCTCATCCTGTTCGGGCCCATCGTAGGTATTGTGCTCGACGGTTATGGATTCAATCTGGAGCCTCAGCGCGTCGGCATCATGGTGGCGGTGGTGATGGCGGGGCGTTTTCTGCTCAGCCTGTTCGGCCAGACGTCCAGGGGACGTACCTGGATCGAGTCGTTCAAGCGCAACGACGGAGGCGTGCATGTGCTGCCGCCCGGACACAAGTCGAATCTGCGGTACATCCTGCCTATCGTGATTCTGGTCGCGCTGATCTTTCCCTTCCTGGCCACCAAGTACTGGCTGACCGTGGTCATCCTATGCATGATCTACGTGCTGCTTGGCCTGGGGCTGAACATCGTGGTCGGGCTCGCCGGTCTTCTGGACCTGGGCTATGTCGGTTTTTATGCCATCGGTGCCTATGGGCTGGCGCTGGGTTACCAATACCTGGGGTTGGGCTTCTGGACGATGATTCCCCTTGCTGCAGTCATGGCTGCGGTGGCCGGGGCAATTCTTGGCTTTCCGGTGCTCAGGATGCACGGCGACTACCTCGCCATCGTGACCCTGGGCTTTGGTGAAATCATCCGTCTGGTGCTCAACAACTGGCTGGAGTTCACCAACGGCCCTAATGGAATTTCGGCACCGTCGCCGACATTCTTTGGTATTGAGTTCGGTCGGCGGGCCAAGGAAGGTGGCGTGCCTCTCCATGAGCTGCTGGGCATCTCCTACAACCCCAACGCCACGATGATTTTCATCTACAGCGTGCTGTTTCTCATCGTGCTACTGGTGCTTTACATCAAGCATCGTCTTACCCGCATGCCCATTGGCCGCGCCTGGGAAGCGCTGCGCGAGGACGAAATCGCCTGCCGCGCCATGGGCCTTAACCATGTTCTGGTCAAGCTTTCCGCCTTCATGATCGGTGCGTCCACGGCCGGGATTGCTGGGGTGTTTTTCGCTACCTACCAAGGGTTTATCAATCCGGCGTCATTCAACTTTTTCGAGTCCGTTCTGGTGCTGGCCATTGTGGTGCTCGGCGGGCTTGGCTCGACCGTCGGGGTGGTCATTTCGGCCTTTGTCATGACGCTGCTGTTCGAGGTGCTGCGTGAGTTCGGCGACATCCGCATGCTCGTGTTTGGTGTGTTGATGGTCGTGATGATGATGTGGCGCCCACGCGGGTTGATCCGCATCAGCCGCAGTGGATTCGCGATTCGCAAGGGAGTAGCGCCATGAGCGACAACATTCTTACCGTTGACGGATTGGGCATGCGTTTCGGCGGGATCAAGGCGCTTTCCGATGTGGCCTTCAGCATTCGCCGCCATTCCATTACTGCCCTAATCGGTCCCAACGGGGCGGGCAAAACTACAGTCTTCAACTGCCTGACCGGATTCTACAAGGCCACCGATGGCCGTATCGTGTTAAGCAACGCTGACGGGCGCGAAACGGACGTGGGCAGAATCATGGGGGAGCCGTTTCAGCCCACCGATTTCGTCAACCCTGCCCAGTTCGGCAGTCGCCTCTGGTACAAGATGTTTGGCGGGACGCACCTGGTGAACCGTGCCGGCCTTGCACGGACGTTCCAGAATATTCGCCTGTTCAAGGAAATGTCCGTGGTCGAGAATCTGCTGGTAGCCCAGCACATGTGGATCAACCGCAACCTGCTGGCGGGCGTCTTCAATACGCCGGGTTTTCGTCGGGCAGAGGAAAAGGCACTCGATGTAGCCTTTTACTGGCTGGAGGTGGTGGGGCTGACCGAGTGCGCCAACCGCCTTGCTGGGGAAATGTCCTACGGTCAGCAGCGCCGTCTGGAGATCGCCCGCGCTATGTGCACCCGGCCGGAGCTGATCTGCCTGGACGAGCCCGCTGCCGGCCTCAACCCCGCAGAAACCGAGTCACTGTCAGCCATCATCAGGCACCTGCGTGACGAGCACAGGATCACTGTGCTCTTGATCGAGCACGACATGGGCATGGTCATGAGCATCTCCGACCATATCGTCGTGCTCGATCACGGTAACGTGATCGCCCAGGGTCTGCCGGACGAGATCAAGAACAATCCGAAGGTCATTGCCGCCTACCTGGGCGCGGATGAGGAGGAGGTGGCATGACTACACCCTTGCTGGAATTCAAAAACGTCGACGTATTTTATGGGCCGATCCAGGCGCTCAAGGGCGTCTCCCTGCACATCAATGAGGGCGAGACGGTCAGCCTGATCGGTGCCAACGGGGCGGGCAAATCCACCTTGCTCATGTCCATCTTTGGACAGCCGCGGGCGCGTAACGGACAGATCATCTACCGAGGCGAGGAAATTACCCAGAAAAGCGCCCATTTCGTTGCTTCCAACGGTATCGCGCAATCACCGGAAGGGCGACATGTCTTTCCTGACATGAGTGTGGAAGAGAACCTGCTGATGGGCACCATCCCCATCGGTACCAAGCATGTGGACGAGGACATGCAGCGTATGTTCGAGCTGTTTCCGCGCCTCAAGGAGCGGCGTAACCAGCGGGCCATGACCATGTCTGGGGGCGAGCAGCAGATGCTGGCCATCGCCCGGGCCCTCATGAGCCGACCCAAGCTCCTGCTGCTTGATGAACCAAGCCTGGGACTTGCGCCTATCGTGGTGAAGCAGATCTTCCAGATCCTGCGTGAGCTTGCGCAGTCCGGCATGACGATCTTTCTGGTCGAGCAGAATGCCAACCATGCGCTCCGGTTATCGAACCGGGCTTATGTCATGGTGACGGGAGAGATCCGCATGACGGGCAGCGGCCAGGAACTGCTGGCTGATCCTCAGGTGCGCGAAGCCTACCTGGGCGGCCATTAAGCCGCCGTTCAGCCTGCGTCAGGCTCCATGGTACTGACGCAGGCCGTTGCCGCGTGCCGTCGAGTATGTGTTTCCAACAGGGGAGTTCCCATGTCATCCATCCGCTTTTTCACCAATGCTGAGGTGGCCGCTGTTCTGGATTATGCCGGGCTGATCGATGCGCTTCGCAGTGGCTTGGCCCACCCTGGCACTGCACCCAACCGGCAGGCTTACGCGCTACCCGAGGGACAGGCATCGCTGTTGAACATGCCGGTCTGGCAGAAAGGGCAGGGCATTGGCGTCAAGCTGGTGACTGTGTTTCCGGAAAATAGCCAACGCGATCTGCCTTCGGTTGCGGCAGTGTTTGCCTTGTTTGATGATGTGACAGGCCAGCCCCTTGCCTTGATGGAAGCCTCGGAACTGACAGCTCGGCGTACCGCCTGCACGTCAGCGTTGGCGGCTGACTATCTGGCCCGGCGGGATGCGTTGAGCCTGACCATCGTAGGTACGGGAACGCTAGCTGCCCACATGGTGCGTGCCCATACGGCTGTGCGTGATTACAGCCGGATCGAAATCTGGGGGCGTGATTACAGCAAGGCCAAAGCCCTTGCTGAGCGCCTGCAGGGGGAGGGCTATCCGGTTTCAGCAAGCGATAACCTGGCGCAGAGCGTAGGGCATGCCGATGTGGTTACGTGTGTTACCACCTCTCGAGAGCCGCTGGTGTTGGGCGAGTGGCTCACCCCCGGTTGCCACCTGGACCTGGTCGGTGCCTTTCTTCCCTCTATGCGTGAGACCGATTCAGCAGCCGTTGCGCGGGCACGCATCGTAGTGGATACCCGCGAGGGTGCTTTGGAGGAGGCAGGCGATTTACTGTTCGCGCTTGGTGATGGCGTGATCCAGGAAAGCGATCTCAACACAGAATTGAGGCACGTTCTGCAGGGGGATGGCGTACGCAGCGATGACCAGGAAATTACCTTGTTCAAATCCGTAGGCTATGCGGTAGAAGATCTGCTAGCTGCGCAGTACCTACTGCATAACATGTGACCTGTGAACAACACCCTTTAGCGCCATGTTTTAGCAGTTAAAGTCTGCTCTATTGGGCCAAGGTCCTGACTTACCCACGTTACACGTGGAGCACCTTGTGGATAACCCTAGGATACCTGTCTGCTGCCCTTAAAATATAAGGCTTACAGATAGATGGTTACTTTTTGATCAATCGTACAGAGGGTAGTAGTAACCAACCTCAGATAGTTATCAACATACCCACTAATAATATGAGCAAGCCTGTTGATAACACTTGGAAGACTCCACGCAAGCCGCATGTGGCAAGGCCTAGCGAGAATTGGTTAAAAAATGAGCGGTTATTTTCAAATGCAGGATGCTGGTTTTATACACGTTTTCGGCGAGCAAGGTTGTGTATAACCTTGGGGTACATGGCCAGACGCCATGTACCACCGTCTCTCTAGAGGCATGCTCAAAAAATGATCAACGCTGGAGTACGTCCGTTTATCCACGCTCCTAGGGTCGCTACGCCAGGTTTTTCATGCAGAAATCGCTGGGTTCAACGTTATGCACGGTTAACGCGAGTAAGCCTGTGAATAACATCTGAATGGTTGTACACAGCCCTTATACTGTCTGGCTCTTGAGAGGTCGATCAAAAAACAACCAGGATGCCAATAGCTGATTTTAGAGCTGTTTCGCTATAACTGTACCGCCTCAAGCGACAAAGAGTGCGTTACTCTCCGGGTATTTCCTTTCGACCTCAAGGAGCTGCATCGATGACTTCGACTTTGTTCATTACCGGCGCAACATCCGGCTTTGGCGCGGCTACTGCGCGCCGCTTTGCCAAGGATGGGTGGTCCCTGATCATTACTGGCCGTCGCGAGGATCGCCTGAGCGCGTTAGCAGAAGAGCTTTCTGCGCACACCAAGGTGCATCCGATTGTGCTGGACGTTCGGGATCGTGCAGCTGTCGAGGCGGCAGTCAACGGGTTGCCTGAAGAGTTTTCGACCCTGCGTGGTCTGGTCAACAATGCGGGGCTGGCCTTAGGTACTACACCTGCTCAGCAGTGCGATCTGGATGATTGGGACACCATGGTCGATACCAATATCAAGGGTGTCCTGTATTGCACGCGCTTGTTATTACCCAGACTGATTGCTTACGGTGCGGGCGCTGGCATCGTCAATCTGGGCTCGGTTGCCGGTAACTGGCCGTACCCGGGTAGCCATGTCTATGGCGCTACCAAGGCGTTCGTCAAACAGTTTACCTTGAACCTGCGCTGCGATCTGCAGGGCACAGGCGTCCGTGTGACCAACATCGAGCCGGGGCTTTCCGAGACTGAGTTCTCCGTGGTGCGCTTTGGTGGCGACAAGAGCAAGGCCGACGCCGTATATGCCGGAACTGACCCGCTGACACCGGATGATATCGCCGAGTCGATCCATTGGGCTTTGAACCAGCCCAAGCATGTCAATATCAATCGGATCGAGCTTATGGCGACCTGCCAAGCCTGGAACGGGTTCAATATTCATCGAAGCGAGTGACAGCATAATGACGGCAGAGTATGTCTCTGCCGTCTACGGTAGCTGTCGATACAGCTGAAACGATATAGCGCCGCTTATTGGCGTGTCCCATGCTTGAGAGCTTATACGCTCAAGGTCTTCTTGGAAGAGCTTTTCGTCTCATGCTGGCAAGGAGTCAGCATTCTGACACATAGGAGCAGAATGCCAGAATGATGACGCAGTAATGGCGTCAGGAATAACCATAATGCCATCATGGGTTGCGGCTCAATGGCCTTAGTAACCGGTTATCTTCTTTTCTCCCATCTCCTCGCTAAACCCCTTCCTTGAGGCGCTCAATTAAACGGGCGACGAACGGTCATCGCTTTGGCTGGCCTGTTTCTTGGTAATTGGCACGCCCCTTGAATAAGTACTGACGTGACGCCGCGTTAGGGTCACCGGGAACATTCAACTTTTGAAGTCTTATTAAGTTTAAGAGTTATTAGTAAGGCACAGTTAATTAGCTTAAAGAAGAATGTTTTCATCGCCATTCCTGGTATTGGCATTTCATTGCCGACTGAACTTTTTGCATCTTGTAGAAAGTTCATAAGAGTGCAATGCCCGACAATAACGGTTAATACGCTGTTTATTGTTGCTGCTGGTTTTGACCGGCAAATACTTTCCATAGCTCAGGGTTGAGTGCAGGGAAGTTCATTCGTAAGGATGAAGTTAATCCCGTGCCACTTATTGGCTCGGCCTAGATACAACTCAACGTGAAACGCGACTGTTGCGCCAGCCCTTCAATAATGGGCTATGGAACGCTCGTGCTAAAAAACACTAGCAGTTTGGTGAATAGATGAAAACTTCTGCTTCTTTTGTTTTAAATAAAATCAGTTCCACCCGTTTTTTTAAGAAAGTTCTTCCGTTGGCTGCTGCCGTAGCCTTGACCAGCCCTGCTGTACATGCAGAACAGGTTGATCTGGTAGGTTTAAACCTGTCAGGTGCAGGTTTTGCTGCCCAGGTATTGCCAGGTATCGACGGTACCAACTACATTTTCCCGGTTGAATCCTATTTCCAGCAGTGGAACGCCAAGGGTATCAAGCTGATCCGCTTTCCCATCATCTGGGAGCGCCTGCAGCCGACCCTGGGTGGCGCACTGGACCATACCTATACCGCGCTGATCGACCGTACGTTCGGCTATGCCAACAAATACGGTATGAAGATCATCCTGGACCTGCATAACTACACCATGTATCGCGGCACCATCATTGGTACGGGTAACGTGAGCTACAACCACTACCAGCAGATCATGACCCTGATCGCCCAGCGCTGGAGCGGCCAGCCGTCCCTGTATGCCTATGACATCATGAACGAGCCGCATGATTCGATGACCCAGTGGCCCATCATGGCTCAGTACGGCATCAATGGCGTTCGTTCGGTGGACAAGGTCAAGCCGATCATGATCGAAGGTAACGGCTGGTCCGAAGCGACCCGTTGGCCATGGTGGAACGATTCCCTGCTGAACCTGAAGGATCCGTCCAACAACCTGATCTTCCAGGCGCATTCGTATTTTGACGAGGATGCCGGTGGTAACTACACCGCCATCGACGTGAACAAGCTGGACGCCAACTACGGCGTCGAGCGTGTGAAGCCGTTCGTGGAGTGGCTGAAGAAAAATGGCAAGAGGGGCATGATCGGCGAATTCGGTGTACCGGATAACAATCCGCGCTGGAATCTGCTCATGGACAACATGCTGGCCTACCTGAAGCAGAACTGTATTCCTGCTACGTACTGGGCTGCAGGTCCAGGCTGGGGCAGCTACTTCCTGTCGGTCGAGCCGATCAACGGGCAGGATCGTCCTCAGTGGCCGACCCTGAAGAAGTACATCGATAACACTACCTGTACAGCGATTGGCCCGTTCACGGCACCGGTTGCGACGACGCCTACTCCGGCTCCGACACCCACCGTGCCTTCAACCAGTACAGGCTATTCGAGCGCTATCAACAACTTCACCAATGCAGACTGGCTCAACGGTGTATACAGAAAGGCAGCAGGCTTCTCCGTAGCGGCGACATCAGGCAACACGGCAGCATTCAAGGTAGGTACTTCGGTACGTCTGGCGAATGGCCTCGTAACCAAAATCTCGTCCGTTCAGGTAGTGGGTAGCAACATGAGCGTCTGGGTAAACAGCTCGGCACTGGATGGCGCCGTTGTGGGTTATCCGAACAAGCTGACCGTGGCGGACGCGGCAGGTACGGGGGCGACTACCCCTGCGCCGACGCCAGCCCCGACTGCACCCGCACCGACGCCTGCGCCAACCGCTCCGGCCGTTGTTGCGACCAGTACGATGAACAATTTCACCAATACTGATTGGCTGAACGGTGTCATGCGCAAGGCGGCTGCGATTTCGCTTCCGGCAACGACAGCCAACACGTCAGCCTTCAAGACCGGTGCTTCGGTACGGTTGGCCAATGGGCAGGTCTACAAGATCAAGTCAGTTCAGATGGTGGGTAGCAACATGAGTGTTTTCCTGGACACCCCGACGCTTCTCAACGGTTCCGCCGTTGGTTATCCAAACGCGCTGACGGTAGTTAGCCAGTAACCGATCCGGAAACACAGAACGGGGATGTTTAAGTCCCCGTTTTTATTAAGTCCGACTCTTCATCCCAGGCGTTTTCCTTACGTTGGTAAGGCGATGCCTTAGGGCAAATTGTTCTTGGATAACATGCTGGCCTATTTGAAGCAGAATTGCGTTCCAGCCACTTATTGGGCAGCCAGCCCGGGTTGGGGACGCTGAAAAGTACACTAACACCGCTAGCTGTACATCGTACGGTCCGTTTTAACAGTCGATACGGTTACAAGTGCATAAGCCCGGCCTACTGGTCCGGGCTTTTTGCTGTCGGGCCCTTTTGGGTTCAGATCTAAATCCTTGATCCAGTAGATAAATTTCCCTTCTCTCGACGAGCGGTCGCCCTGATCACAGCGCAAACGCTTATGGTTGCGTCCCCCCGGTTAACACGACCCGGATGATGGCTAAAGGCCGCATGCTGGCTGGGTTTTCCCAGGACCGGTCCCTGTATCGATATTGGCCTGCGCAAGGTATTTATCGGGTCAGCCAACGTGCTGTAAAAGGCTTGGCAGGCACTGAATGTCCTGCGTTTTCGATGCCATGCGATACCTCTCGGCGGGCGTTTTCATACCCCCGTTCATTATTCGCCATTCCTGGTATTGGCAAATAGTTGCGTTTCGACTGTGCGGGCAATGCCTGTTCACCGATACGCATGCCCTCAATGGCGGCTTTTTAGGCCGTTCATTGTTGTCGCTAGCTCGATGATTAGCTGGCAAATACTTCCATCACTCAGGGTTGAGGTCGGGAAGTTCATCGTAAGGATGAAATAACCGTCGGCTAAAATAATATAGCCGGTCAATTGGGACTTTTTTATATGGCTCTTTTGAGTCAGGGCATTGTTCGCGCGTAAAAAAGTTACTGGCAATTTGGTGAATATGAGTTTTTTATCTGTAACCCAACATTTTGGTATAACGCGAGGCGTATCTAAGGCACTTTCAATATGTGCGTTACTGGCTCTGGGAAGTACAACAGTACAGGCCGAGCAGGTTAATCTCGTTGGACTTAATATGGCAGGTGCCGAGTTTGCAGGTACGGTGTTGCCGGGTATTAACGAGAAGAACTATATCTTTGCCAAGGAAGAGACCTTCAAGAACTGGAGTGCAAGAGGAATCAGGCTGGTCCGCTTTCCCGTTCTGTGGGAGCGGCTTCAGCCGGGGCTGGGATATTCCCTCGATCAGACCTACGCATCACTGATTTCCCGTTCACTGGACTATGCCCACAAATACAACATCCGGGTCATTCTGGATCTGCATAATTATGCGCGCTATCGCGGCCATATCATCGGTACGAGCAGCGTACCGTATTATCGCTTCGAGAATGTCTGGAACCGGATCGCTCAGAAGTGGGGTAGCCACCCGGCCATTTATGGCTACGACATCATGAATGAGCCCAATGGCGCCGTGGCGTACTGGCCTACAGCGGCGCAGTACGCCATCAACGGGATCCGGCAGGCTGACAAGGCTCACCTGATCTTTGTGGAAGGCAATGCCTGGGCCAGCGCCGAACGGTGGCCGGTGTGGAGCGACTCTCTCAAGGACTTGAAGGATCCTGTCAACAAGCTGATCTATGAGGCGCACGTCTATTTCGACGCCGATGGCGGTGGTTCCTACACCCAGCTGAGCGCTGACAGTTTGTCTGCCCAGGCTGGCGTCAATCGGGTGAAGCCCTTTGTGGAGTGGCTCAAGCAGAACAACAAGAAGGGCTTTATTGGAGAGTTTGGCGTACCGGATAACGATTCCCGCTGGAATGTGGTCATGGACAACATGCTGACCTACCTCAAGCAGCATTGCGTACCGGCTACCTACTGGGCCGCCGGTCCGGGTTGGGGTAATTACAGTTTGTCCGTCGAGCCTATCAACGGACAAAGCCGCCCGCAGTGGCCCACGTTGAGAAAGCATCTGAACGACACCAGCTGTACCGCAATCGGTCCGGGCCGGTAAAACTGTTTCAACGAGACTATACAGCCGGGCGTTGGGAGGGCCCGGCTGTTGATAACGTCAAGGCTCCACCTGCTGCTTCAGCCAGCCGGGATAATGGTTGCGTGTAGCCTCAGGCCATCTCGGTGGGCAGCGAGTACCCAGGTAGGCTGCCACCGCGTTCAAATGTGCTGCTAGAACGTGCCGATCACCAAAGGCCTCAAGCCCCAGCGTCCAGCCGGCCGCATGGCCATCAACCCAGAGTTGAGTCAGTTCTACGGTACAGCCTGCGGACGGCATGGCTTCGTAAGGGGATTCGTTTTCATCCAATGCGATTTCACGCAGAGCGGCCTGCTCGACCGTAAACAGGCGAAGCCAGCGCTGCTTATGAATGGCAACCGTAGGATGCGGTGTCAGCGTCAATGCCTCGGAATGCCATTTATGCCATAACTCGACAGGCCCCTTGAACGGCGAGACGTCCAGAGTATGCCAGTCAGGTATGACCAGCCCCTTTACCTCAACGGTTGAGTCTCCACGGGTTTTGATACCGAGGTCGGATTGACTGGCGTCCCTGAGGTAGTGGTGCATCTTGCGTATTCCACCTCCCGGTGGCTGATCCCACAGATCGGACCGGTGAAACCAGTCGATCAGATCAGTACCCGGCAGTGCGGGCCAAAACCAGCGGACTTCAGCGGAAAGCGGCATGGCGTGCTCCTGGTATGAAGAGAGGGCGGCGGACGTGCTAATTTCCGACCCGTTCCGAAAGACACGTGCTAGCATCCGTCCACGCTCCGGATGACGTTTAACCCATTGATCCGGGGTGCCGCATTATTACTAGCCTCATTGAGCACCGCACAGACGTTTCTTCCCGCTGAGTTGTACTCGGCTTTCCTGGCGTGGTTTCCAGCGCGCGCGACGCTCATTGGCTAGACCTCATGGCTCAGCGCCCGTTTCCTGGCGTTGAATGAATGTAAGGAGTTCTACGTGCAATTTCTCCATACCCTGGTCAACGACCTCAATGGCCTTGTCTGGGGCGTGCCGATGCTGGTACTGATCCTGTGCACGGGTCTTTATCTGATGCTACGCCTCAAACTGATGCCGATCGTAAGACTGGGCACCGGCTTTCGCCTGTTGTGGCAGGGCCGGACCAAGGATGACGACGAAAGCGGTGAGATCAGCCCTTTCCAGGCCTTGATGACCTGCCTGGCTGCCACCGTGGGAACCGGCAACATCGCGGGTGTTGCTACCGCGATCTTCCTGGGTGGCCCCGGCGCGCTGTTCTGGATGTGGTGTACCGCACTGGTTGGCATGGCTACCAAATATGCCGAAGTGGTATTGGCTGTGCATTTTCGTGAAAAGGACGAGCGTGGCGAGCATGTCGGCGGCCCGATGTATGCCATCCGCAACGGCCTGGGCAAGCGCTGGGCCTGGCTAGGCGGCGCCTTTGCCCTGTTCGGTGGGTTGGCCGGGTTCGGTATCGGCAACATGGTGCAGGTCAACAGTATGGCGCAGGCCCTGGAGACAACCTTTTCCGTGCCACTGTGGCTGACCGGTGTCGCGACCATGGTGGTTGTGGGGCTCGTGATCCTGGGCGGTATTAAGCGGATCGGGGCGGTCGCCTCGTCCCTAGTCCCTGCCATGTGCATAGGCTATATCATTGCGGCCATTGCCGTGCTGGTGACCCATGCGTCCGAAATTCCTCATGCGCTCAGCCTGGTCTTCACCCATGCCTTCACTCCGGCGGCGGCGACGGGCGGCTTCGCAGGGGCGGCGGTCATGGCTGCCATTCGCTTCGGGGTGGCGCGTGGCGTCTTCTCCAACGAAGCCGGGTTGGGTACCGCCGGTATCGCCCAGGCAGCCGGTACGACCAACAGCGCCGTACGCTCGGGCATGATCGGTATGCTCGGAACGTTTATCGATACTCTGATCATATGCACCATGACGGGTCTTACCATTATCTGCTCCGGCGTCTGGACGAGCGGGCAGAGTGGGGCGGCCTTGTCAGCGGCGGCCTTCGAGACGGCGCTGCCCGGTTTTGGCGGCATCATCCTGACCATCGCCCTGGTGGTATTCGCCTTTACCACCATCCTGGGGTGGAGCTATTACTGCGAGCGCTGCTGGGAGTTTCTTGCGGGTACCAAGACCATTCTGCCGTTCCGGATCATCTTCGTGCTGGCAGTTCCCTTTGGGGCAATTGCACAGTTGGACTTCGCCTGGCTGCTGGCCGATACGCTCAATGGTCTGATGGCCATTCCTAACCTGATCTCGCTGCTGTTGCTCAGTCCGGTGGTGCTCCGGCTGACGCGAGAATACTTCGCCAGCAAATAAACGAAGGCTCGCTGCGGCGAGCCTTTTTCATTGAGGCTCGCGAGGCCCGGACCTGGAAAATGGGTGAAAATCGCTATGCTGTGGTCCAAACGCTAACGCTGTTTTCCTGGCCTTTCTGGATAGAGCATTCCGATGTCCCGATCTTCGCTTGAGCATTCCTGTTCTCACCCGCACGTCTTCAACGAGGGAAACCCGCTGGCGGAAAAGAATACCCGCCGCGCCGTGATTTTCACCGCCATCATGATGGTGATCGAGATTGCGGGCGGCTGGGCCTTCAACTCCATGGCACTGCTGGCGGATGGCTGGCACATGAGTTCCCACGTGCTGGCGCTGGGGCTTTCGCTGTTCGCCTATGCGGCGGCCAGACGGTATGCGACCGACGCACGCTTTGCCTTTGGAACATGGAAAATGGAGGTGCTGGCTGGCTATACCAGTGCGCTGGCGCTGATTGGCATCGCTCTGTTGATGCTGTATGAATCCGTGATCAGGCTCGTGACACCTGCTCCGATTCACTATACGCAGGCCATCGCCATCGCCATTCTGGGATTGCTGGTCAATCTGGTGTGTGCGTGGCTGCTCAAGGATTCTCACGGGCATGATCATGATCATGGTCACGATCATCATCATGTCCACGGTGAGCATCAGGACCTGAATCTGCGTTCGGCCTACATCCATGTCATTACTGATGCGGCAACCTCCGTCCTGGCTATCGTCGCGCTGATTGGCGGCATGCTCTGGGGGGCCAGCTGGCTCGACCCGGTCATGGGAATCGTAGGCGGCATACTGGTCGCCATCTGGGCCGTTGGGCTCATCAAGCAAACCGGGCGTGTGCTGCTGGATGCGCAGATGGACGATCCGGTGGTACAGGAGGTCAGGGATGTGATCGCAGAGAGCCCTATCGAGGCCAAGATCTGTGATCTGCATGTCTGGAAGGTAGGTAAGGGCAAGTACGCCTGCATCGTCAGCATCGCCACGACCAGTGATGCCTCGCCTGAAGACTTCAAACAGCAGCTTTCCGTCCATGAAGAGCTTGTCCACATCACGGTTGAGATCAACAGAGACGGGATCTGTCCGGTACGCTGAGGAGGTAGGCGACAGCGGCAAGTGATATAACCGGGTCTTGGTCAACGACAGGATTCAACATGCCTTCTTCCGAGCCTCGCTTGTCGCTTCCTGCCCCGGTAGGCCTGTTTCAGGCGTTTCTATTCTGGCTCAAGCTGGGCTTTATCAGCTTTGGCGGACCGGCTGGGCAGATCGCAATCATGCATCAGGAGTTGGTGGAGCGCCGACGCTGGATTTCCGAGCGGCGCTTTCTCCATGCGCTCAACTACTGCATGGTACTGCCCGGACCTGAAGCCCAACAATTGGCGACCTATATCGGCTGGTTGATGCACCGGACCTGGGGTGGGGTGATCGCCGGAGCGCTCTTTATATTGCCTTCGCTGCTTATCCTGATCACCCTGTCATGGATCTATCTGGCCTGGGGCAACGCTCCGGTTGTGGCAGGTATCTTCTACGGCATCAAGCCAGCGGTGACCGCCATTGTTGTGCAGGCGGCCCATCGCATCGGAACACGTACCTTGAAAAACCATTGGCTCTGGCCCATTGCGGCGGCTTCGTTCATCGCCTTGTTTGCCTTCAACGTGCCGTTTCCCCTGATCGTACTATCTGCGGCGGTTATTGGCTTTCTTGGAGGCAGGTACGCTCCGGAGCGGTTCAGGGTAGGGGGAGAGCATGCCAATCAGGCGGCTTCGTTCGGACCCGCGCTGATCGATGATGACACGCCACCGCCAGCGCATGCCCGTTTTCGCTGGTCGCGGCTGGCGCAACTGTTAATCATGGGTATATTTCTCTGGATCGTGCCGATGCTGACCTTGGTCTATCTGTTTGGCTGGACTCATACCTTCACCCAGATGGGCTGGTTTTTTACCAAGGCTGCACTGCTGACCTTTGGCGGTGCCTATGCGGTATTGCCCTATGTATATCAGGGTGCCGTCACACACTACGGCTGGCTGAGCCCAAGCCAGATGATCGATGGTCTTGCCCTGGGTGAAACCACACCCGGACCATTGATCATGGTGGTGGCGTTTGTCGCGTTTTTAGGCGGATATGGGCAGGTGGCATTAGGGGACGAGCACATGTTTGCCGCCGGGGCATTGGCTGCCGTGCTGGTGACCTGGTTTACCTTTCTGCCTTCGTTTCTTTTCATTCTGGCCGGCGGGCCTCTGGTGGAGTCCACCCATAATGTGGTGGGCTTCACAGCTCCGCTCACCGCCATTACCGCGGCGGTCGTCGGCGTAATCCTGAATCTGGCCTTGTTCTTCGGCTACCACGTATTCTGGCCGCAGGGCTTGAGCGGATCGTTCGACCTACTCTCCGCTCTAATCACACTGCTGGCAGCGATAGCGCTCTTCCGGTTCAAGCGCACAGTTATGGAAGTGCTGCTAGCCTGTGCAACAGTAGGGTTGTTAATGCACGCCGTATTCATGTGACAAGGAGCAGCTTGGCTGCAGAAGAGAGGATGCACTATGGCTAACCATTCAGACGATTTTCTCAAACTTGCAGCCGACGCCAAGTCTCGTATTCGGCAGGTTTCGCCCGTTGAAGCCGAGCAACTGGTCGATCAGGGCGCGCTGCTTCTGGACGTTCGGGAGCGGGACGAGTTCGAACGGGGGCACCTGGACGGCGCGACCCACATGAGCCGGGGGATTCTTGAGATGCACATCGGCGAACTGGCAGCCAACAAGGCCACATCGATCGTCTGCTATTGCGGTGGCGGTAACCGGGGAGCGTTGGCCGCCGAAAGCCTGCAGCGCATGGGATACACCCAAGTCGTCTCCATCGAGGGAGGCCTTGCGGCCTGCAATACCCAGAAAGACTGATCAACGAGCAATAAAAAACGCAGGGCATCTTAGATACCCTGCGTTTTGAGAAGGCTGTGTACCGGCAGAGCGGTACACAGTCAAACTTACACCTGGCGGATCAGATAATCGAATGCAGCTAGGGAAGCCTTCGCACCTTCGCCGACCGCGATCACGATCTGCTTGTACGGTACGGTTGTTACGTCGCCGGCCGCAAAGATACCCGGCAGCGAGGTTTCGCCACGGCTATCTACAACGATCTCGCCACGGGGCGACAGCTCGACGGTGCCCTTGAGCCATTCGGTGTTGGGGACCAGACCGATCTGGACGAAGATACCTTCCAGGTCGATGGACTTGAACTCACTGGAGTTGCGGTCCTTGTAGGTCAGGCCAACCACTTTCTGGCCATCGCCTTTCACTTCGCTGGTCAGGGCACTGGTGATCACGGTCACGTTCGGCAGGCTGTGCAGCTTGCGCTGTAGTACCGCATCCGCACGCAGCTGGCTGTCAAACTCGATCAGGGTCACGTGTGCCACGATACCGGCCAGGTCGATTGCCGCTTCCACACCGGAGTTGCCGCCACCGATAACTGCAACGCGCTTGCCCTTGAACAGCGGGCCGTCGCAATGCGGGCAGTAGGCTACACCACGGTTACGGTATTCCTTCTCACCCGGGACATTCATTTCACGCCAACGAGCGCCGGTGGAAATGATCAGCGTCTTGGACTTGAGCGAAGCACCATTGGCAAACTTGACTTCGTGCAGCTGGCCCGCCTCGGTGGCAGGGATCAGTTGCTCGGCACGCTGCAGGTTCATGATGTCGACGTCGTACTGCTTCACGTGCTCTTCAAGGGCTACGGCCAGTTTCGGGCCTTCGGTTTCCTTGATGGAAATGAAGTTTTCAATCGCCAGAGTATCGAGTACCTGACCGCCAAAACGCTCGGCTGCAACACCGGTACGAATGCCTTTACGGGCAGCATACACAGCAGCGGAAGCACCGGCAGGACCACCACCGATAACCAGTACGTCAAAGGCATCCTTGGCGCTGAGCTTTTCAGCGTCACGGGCACTGGCGCCGGTATCGAGCTTGGCCAGAATTTCTTCCAGACCCATGCGGCCCTGACCGAACGGCTCGCCGTTCAGGTAGATGCTGGGCACGGCCATGATCTGGCGCTCGGTAACTTCGTCCTGGAACAGCGCACCGTCGACCGCAACGTGGCGGATGTTCGGGTTCAGTACGGCCATCAGGTTCAGCGCCTGAACAACGTCCGGGCAGTTCTGGCAGGACAGCGAGAAGTAGGTTTCGAAATTGAATTCGCCCTTGAGCGAGCGGATCGCTTCCAGAGTATCTGCACTGGCCTTGGACGGGTGACCGCCCACTTGCAGCAGCGCCAGAACCAGCGAGGTGAACTCGTGACCCATGGGCAGACCGGCAAAGCGCAGGCTGATGTTCTCACCCGGACGGTTCAGGGCAAACGAAGGTGTGCGAGCATCATTGCCATCGGTGCGCAGGGTGATCTTGTCAGTCAGGCTGACGATGTCCTGGAGCAGACCCAACATTTCTTGAGATTTAGCGCCGTCATCAAGGGACGCGACGATCTCGAAGGGTTTGGTAACCTTTTCCAGATAGGCTTTAAGCTGAGTTTTAAGACTGGCGTCCAACATGAGGCATTACCTCTCGACAAATTTCGGGAATAAAAACGCCCGGACGTATTCCGCCCGGGCGTTCGGGCACTAGAGGGAGCCGGAAGCCGGCTCCTAAGCGCAGATAACCGTGTGTTGGCGTTTAGATCTTGCCAACCAGGTCCAGAGACGGGCTCAGAGTAGCTTCGCCTTCTTTCCACTTGGCAGGGCAAACTTCGCCCGGGTGGGAGGCAACGTACTGAGCAGCCTTGACCTTACGCAGCATTTCGGACGCGTCGCGGCCGATGCCGTTGTCGTGTACTTCACACAGCTTGATCTGGCCTTCCGGGTTGATCAGGAAAGAACCACGCAGTGCCATGCCTTCTTCTTCGATCAGAACATCGAAGTTGCGAGCCAGGGTAGCTGTTGGGTCGCCAACCAGGGCGTACTGAACTTTCTTGATAGCGTCGGAAGTGTCGTGCCACGCTTTGTGAGCGAAGTGGGTATCGCACGATACGCCGTAGATCTCTACGCCCAGCTTTTGGAATTCAGGGTACAGGTCAGCCAGGTCTTCCAGCTCAGTCGGGCAAACGAAGGTGAAGTCAGCTGGGTAGAAAACAACCAGGGACCACTTGCCTTTGAAGTCAGCTTCAGTCAGATCGATGAACTTGCCATCCTTGTACGCTGTAGCTTTAAACGGTTTGATCTCGGAATTGATCAAAGACATCACTGAATCTCCATCAGGGGTTAAGAATTGGCGAGGGATAAGATACTCGCTTATGCACATTAGACTTAATTGAATGTGGGCATCAATCTCATAAGTTTGACCTATCCACGCATTCAAGATCATTAAGTCTTTCTTTCAGGCAGAGTACTTGGAGGTATCTGAGGTCAACAAACACTGCCGCAAGCGCTAGTGGTATGGCTGAATTATCAGAATTCAAGCGCCTAGACGCACTAGCTCGGACATTTTGTGAAAAACAGCTGTTGAGCATTGGGCTGAAAAATATGGTTTCCTTGCCGATCGTGTTCGTTAAACAGGATGACGAAGGAGAAACATGTCAGGAGCCGCATTCGTCCAGTTGTTTCCTGAGGGCTTCGACTTCCCAAGCAGATTCACTTCACTGTTGATCGCTGTCTTTTCAGGTTGCCGACCTGAACCTGCCCAGCGTGGAGGGCATTAGTCATGGCGATCAGGCGCGTCATTACCCAGTGGTTTGCCCGCTATTTCTCCCAAGATGAAGCGGTGGTTCTCAGCGTCTTGCTCATCTTGGGCTTTGCTCTGGTCATGTTGTTGGGCAAGCCCCTGGCGCCGTTCCTGACGGCGCTGGTCGTCGCCTTTCTCCTACAGGGTGGCGTCAGCCGTCTGGAGCACTGGAGAGTACCCCGGATTTGGGCAATATCGCTCATGTTCCTGTCTTTTTTAGGCATATTCCTGGGCCTCTTGTTGTTTGTGCTCCCGCTGGTATGGGATCAGCTGGTGACGCTGTTGCAAGAGTCGCCCCGGATGTTTGCTCAGGCTCAGGTCCTCTTGGATGAGCTTCAGCAGCGCTATCCCAGTGTCGTTACTCATGAGCAGATTCAGGGCTGGATCGGGACGGCAGGCAGTGAGCTGACTGCCCTTGCGCAACGAGCGGTCCGGCTGTCGTTGACCTCGCTGGGCAATATCATCGCCTTTGGTACGTTTCTGGTACTGGTGCCGATCCTGGTGTTTTTCATGCTCAAGGACAAGGACCTGCTGGTGGGCTTCTTCCTGTCCGTACTTCCCCGTAAGCGGACCCTGATGACCCGAGTATGGAAGGAGGTCGACGAGCAGATCGCCAACTATGTGCGCGGCAAGGTCATCGAGATTGTGATCGTGGCGGCGGTTAGCTACGCCACGTTTTATATCCTGGGGTTGCCCTATGCCATGTTGCTCGGGCTGGTGGTCGGTCTGTCCGTGCTGATTCCCTTCATTGGTGCTGCCGTCGCGACCTTGCCCGTTGCGGCTGTGGCAGGCTTTAGCTTTGGTCTGGGCGATCAGTTCCTGTATGCGATTCTGGCTTACACCATCATTCAGATACTGGATGGAAATGTATTGTCACCGCTGCTGTTTTCAGGTGCCGTCAATCTGCATCCGGTAGCCATTATCCTGGCCATTCTCTTTTTTGGCGGCACGCTGGGCTTTTGGGGAATCTTCTTTGCGATCCCGCTGGCGACCCTGTTCAAGGCGCTTTGGAGCGCCTGGCCGCGGGATGCCGTGGTCGTATCCAATAACAACACATCAGAGAAAAGCCCTTAAGGCTTCGATTACATTTTCAGGAGTGAGGTTGAAAAGATGCAAGACAACAAGATCCGGGGCTCGAATGGCCTCCAGGCCTTTTACAGGGCCTTTCTGACGAGCGAGGCCTCAGGCGGATTGCTTCTGATGGCCGTGGCAGCCATTGCTTTGATTGTGGCGAATTCGCCGCTGGCCAGTGTGTACTTCAGCACCCTGGAGCGCTACGTGCTGGGCATGAGTGTCCTGCACTGGATCAACGATGCGCTCATGGCCGTCTTCTTCCTGCTGGTCGGGCTCGAAATCAAACGTGAAATGCTGGTCGGGCAGTTGTCCACTTGGGGACGGCGTGCACTGCCAGGGCTGGCGGCATTAGGCGGGGCGGTCGTGCCAGCGGTGATTTATGCGGCACTCAACCATGACGATGCGCATTTGCTTCAAGGCTGGGCGATCCCCACGGCAACCGATATCGCCTTTGCACTCGGGGTACTCTCCCTGCTGGGCTCGCGTATTCCGGTATCGCTCAAGATCTTCCTGACCGCGCTTGCGATTCTCGACGACCTGTTCGCCGTGTGCATCATTGCGGTGTTCTACACGGCAGATCTGTCCCTGCCGATGTTGGGACTGGCGGGTCTCACCCTGCTGGTGCTGATTGCCATGAACAAGCTGGGCGTAACGCGAATCCTGCCATATCTGCTGGTCGGTATCGTGTTGTGGTTCTTCGTGTTCAAATCGGGCGTACACGCGACACTGGCCGGGGTAGCGCTGGCCCTGACCATCCCGCTGCGTACCGGCTCGAAGCATCCGCCGCTGGAGCGTCTTGAGCATACATTGCACCCTTATACCGCGTTTCTGGTCATTCCGATCTTTGGATTCGCCAACGCCGGTGTCTCGTTCAATGGCGTGAGCCTTGCCTCCGTGATGGGCTCGGTTCCGCTGGGGATCGCGCTGGGCCTCTTGGTTGGCAAGCAGGTGGGCGTATTCTCGTTTGCCTGGTTGAGTATTCGCCTGGGACTGGCCGAACTGCCGGAACATGCCACCTGGAAGCAGCTGTACGGGATCGGCCTGCTGTGTGGAATCGGCTTCACGATGAGCCTCTTCATCGGCCTGCTGGCATTCCCCAATTCGCCAGAACTGGTGGATGCGGTCAAGATCGGTGTACTGCTGGGGTCGATTACGTCCGGCTGTCTGGGTGCGCTTATGCTGATTGCGGTCGGCAAAAAGAAAAACGCCTAAGAGCAAAGGGCACCGGAAGGTGCCCTTTTTGCATCATGTGGTGATGTTAACGAGCTTGATTTCTCGTACATCTATCTCATTCCAGACGCGACCCGTGACATAGGGGTCGCTCTTCAACCAGAGGTCCAATGCCTCGCGACTCTCGAATTCGACATGTACGGTCGAGCCTACCATTCGACCTTCATCGTTCAGAATGGCCCCGCCGCTGATAAATGTTCCTTCCTTGGCCATGGCTCGAATTCCTTCCAGATGAGCCTGGCGATTTTCCAGTCGACGATTAAAGGCCTCTGGATCGGTATGGTCGTAGGCGGTTACTACAAATTGCATGGTGGCTCCTGTTTTTAATTGTGTTGGTGGAGATCAGTCCAGGCGATTCGAGTGCCTGACAGTTCTGTCTTATAAACCAGCGCAAGTGTCTAGGATGAATACCATTCATCGTATTACACCGTTCGATGGATATTCGTAAAGACGGATTTGCACGAATCTTCGCCTCCGTATCTCCAGGCTGGAGATCAGGTTGTTACCGTGGGGCACTGCCATACGTGTTCGCGCGGGTGAGTAGGATGATCCGTTGCCGGGATGCTGGACATCGAACCTGCCGATCAACTGTTACAGGAGTCACTGGGCACGCCTTCACGTGTGCCTTCATGAGTAGTTAATGGTTTTACAGCTTTGCCTTTTGCTCAGCTTATCGGCCTTACGACTAATCAAGGAAAGTACTCATGTCTACGCTCAAGCCTTTGGCATTAATTCTTCTCGTCTCCCTTGGTACTACCGCCTTTGCTGCCAGCCATAGTGCCACCCAGGCGCAGGATGGCGATAACAACGAAGTTATCCTTGAACAGAGCGGGCAGGGCAATACTGCGACGCAGACCCAGGCTGGCTCAGCGCATCGCTCCGCCATTACCCAGAATGGGTCCATTAATTCGGCTGAAACGACGCAGCTAGGACTTGAAAATGCGGTCGCTCTCTACCAGACGGGTGATAGCAACATAGCTCAGGTCTACCAGGAGAGCTTTATCTATGGGCATAGCGCTACCGTTACCCAGTTGGGCGATACGAACCACGTGACGCTGTACCAGCAGAACGGTAATGGCTCCGTGGCGACTCTGTACCAAGAGGGCAACAACAATATCCATGACGTTGAACAGAACGGTGAAGGTTTCAAGGAGCTGGTAGCGCGTATGGTAGGTACCGGCAATAGGCTTGATGCTATTCAACGCAATGAGGGTGTATTTGCACAGACTATCCAGACCGGAGACAACAACCTCATCAGTCTGGATCAGACTGGCAGTATGGGCGGAAGCTGGACCACGATTACCCAAGACGGCAACAGCAACCTGGCGTCGGTAACGCAGACCTCGGGCCGCTACCCTGCTGGGCGAGTGACGCTGACGCAGGACGGCGATGCCAATACGTCGACCATCAGTCAGCGTGGCGGCTTTGACGTCGTTGAGTTTACCCAGGAGGGTAGCAACAACGAGTTGAATGTCGATCAGTTCAGCACTAACGGAGCCATTTCCGGGCGTTCAGTCGGTGACAACAACGTTGCCAGCATCATGCAAGGTGACTACTACACGAAGGTAGATCTGGTGCAGGAGGGTGATGCCAACCTGGCCACGATCAACCAGGGCGGCAGTGGAAGTATCGCAACCGTCAATCAAATGGGCTCTGCCAATCAGGTTGCGCTGACGCAAACCGGTATAGCTGGTGTATTCGGTGAAGGGAGCGCAGCGACCGTCATGCAGAGCGGTACCGGCAACGTGGCCAGGATTACCCAGCAGTAGCAGTCAGTAGAGTATTTGGGGCTGTTACTGCCTGCCCAAGCGTAGCGGTCCCATTTACCTAGAGGGCGTAGGGGCCATTCCCTGCGCTCGGTACGGGCCTTAGTGGTTAACTTATTCGTCTAGAGGGATCTCTCATGTTCAAACTCAAACCCCTAGTTGTAGCATTGCTGATGCTCTCCGGCAGCTATGCCCTGGCTGCAAACAACACCGCTACCCAAACGCAGGACGGTAATTACAACGAAACGACACTGGAGCAGACGGGCGAAGGCAATACCGCTACCCAAACTCAAGAGGGCAACGGACATCGCTCGGCTATTACTCAGAATGGGGCCACCAATGCGGCTGAAACAACGCAGCTGGGGCTTGGGAATACGGTTGATCTTTATCAGACAGGAAATAGCAACGTAGCCCAGGTCTACCAGCAGAGCTTCGATCTAGAGCATAGCGCCACTGTTACCCAGTTGGGCGATACAAACACCGTAGCGTTGTATCAGCAAGGCGGTAATGGCGCTGTCGCTACGCTGTATCAGGAAGGCAGCAACAATACGCACAATGTTGAGCAGAACGGCTATGGCGGCAACGAGCTGACAGCACGTACGGTGGGTAATGGCAACGCTCTGAATGCTATACAACGGCACGGAATGCAGGCAGAGGCGATACAGACAGGCGATAACAATGTTATCAACCTGGATCAAACCGGCGGCTCCTCAGGTGGTACAGCCACAATCCAGCAGAACGGCAATGAAAACCTGGCTTCCGTTACCCAAAGCTCAGGTCGCTATCCTGCGACCAGTGTGGCATTAGCGCAGGAAGGTGATACCAATACCGCCACGATCAATCAAAACGGCGGATTTAGTACGGTTGATTTTGCCCAGCAGGGCAATAATAACGACCTGACAATTGATCAGTTTAGTATCAGCGGCACCATTACAGGACGCTCTACGGGCAATGACAACGTGGCTGCTATTACCCAGGACCTGTATTTCGCTCGTGTAGATCTCGTACAGGAGGGTGACGGTAACCTCGCCACAATCGACCAGTCTGGCAACAACAGCCTGGCTGTGGTCAGCCAGATAGGCTTCTCCAATCAGGTTGCCATTACTCAGGCCACGCCAGTAGATATAAACGGCAACTCAGCTACCGTCCTGCAGAACGGTACAGGAAACATTGCCAGGATTACCCAGCAGTGATGTAAGCAGCTGGCGCTGACATGGTTAGCGCCAGCCCTGAGTACTGGGCTGGTAAGGCCAGAGTTCGCCCGTTCGTGTGACCTCATAGAGGTACTTCTACATGTTTACGCTCAAGCCCTTGGTTATGGCACTGCTGATACTCTCAGGCAGTTATGCCCTTGCCGCAAATAACACTGCTATCCAAACACAAGACGGTAACTACAACGATACTCTTCTGAAGCAGGCCGGTGAGGGTAATAACGCTGCCCAGATTCAAAGGGGTGACTTCAGTCGCTCGGAAGTTGTGCAGACCGGTAACGGTAATTCAGCTCAAATCGAGCAGGTATCCCAGGCTTCTACCCCTGAAAACAGTCTGCGGCTTGAACAGATTGGCAATCAGAACACCGCGCTGCTCAATCAACAGAACCTGGGATACGGACATCAGGCTACTGTTTTGCAGCGAGGAGATGGCAATGACATAACGCTTTACCAACAGGACGGCAATGGCTCGGTTGCCAGCTTGTATCAGGAGGGGAATGGGAACATCCATAACATCCAGCAGCTGCGCTACGGCAATGAATTAAGCGTAACGAGTGTGGGTAATGGAAATAGCGCAACCACTACGCAGTATGGAGGCGGACCTGCGCATGCTGAGCAGCGAGGCGAGGGTAATTCGGTTGAGCTGACCCAAAGTGTAGGCTACGCCGGGGGCAATATCGAGGTCTACCAAAAGGGTACAAACCAGGCGGCGACGCTTTATCAAACCTCGTCGCGGTATGGGCAAATCGACTTGATCCTGAATCAGGTAGGTGATGGCAATACAGCCAACTTGGCTCAACGTTCCGATATGGCAACGCTTGAGTTCGTTCAGGATGGCACTGGCAATGATCTGGTTGCAGACCAAGGCATCTGGCGAGGCTCTTTGGGCGGCGCCATGGTTGGAAATGGCAACGTCATAGAAGCCAGTCAAGTGGGGACATACTTGAATGCATGGCTGGAGCAGAACGGTGATAACAACCGTATAGCTGTCTCTCAAAGAGGGCTTGGTCATACCGCGTCTGTTCGTCAGACCGGAACAGGAAACGAGACTGCCATTACGCAAGATGATTACGTTAGTGATTACGAGCCTAACAGCAGTGCCTATGTCCTTCAGGAAGGAGAGGCAAACAGCGCTGTGTTGAACCAAAGCTTTGGGCCTTTGGCGAGAGGTTTTATCGAGCAAGCCGGAGCAGCCAACCAGGCGACTATAGATCACAGCAATATTGAGGGTTGGACAACAGCCGGCATTCAGCAGACTGGGGATAACCATAAGGCCTCGATTACTCAACATGACACGGTAGGGTTCGACGAGGCCACAATTACCCAGCAGGTGGCAGGTAATGTAGCGAGTATCACTCAAGGCGGCCTGCTCAATGGCGAAGTAGTGGTCGGTGAGCGTGTAGCCACTATCTCTCAAACCGGTATGAACAATGTGGCTTCGGTTATTCAGCAATAACCGACGGTGCAGGTGTTGTCCTGAATGAGGCAGCACCTGTTGTTCTAGCGTCTGGGCCTGAAAATTACTGCCGTAGTCCAGGCGTGCGTTACCGCCTGTCCGATCCTGTGAGATACAGGCCCGGACAACAACAATAACGCTATTGAGGGACGTGCATATGTTCAGGTTAAAACCCTTGGCTGTTGCCTTGATGTTGGTTATTGGCAGCCATGCCTATGCTGAAAGCAATACCGCTACCCAGAGTCAGGCAGGAGACAACAACGAGGCTACGCTAGAGCAGCAGGGCGCAAGAAATCAGGCGACGCAAACACAGACGGGAAGTTTCGGCCGATCTGCCATTGTCCAAAACGGCGATGACAACGTCGCGGAGACTGTTCAGGACACTGCGTTTTCTTCCAACACTATCGATCTGGGCCAGACCGGTAACCGGAACACGGCCTATCTTTATCAGGACAGCGGCTCACAATCGGCTACTGTAACCCAGGCAGGCGATGACAACAGCGTGTCGCTGTATCAGCAGGATGGGCAGGGTTCCGAGGCCACGGTCTATCAGGAAGGCAACAACAATACACATACCATCCAGCAACAGTGGTACGCCAATACCGTTAATACTTCCAGCGTGGGTAACGGCAACGCCACTCAGGTGACTCAGACCGGCTATGGTGTTGGACAGACTACCCAATTAGGCGATAACAATACGATTATCCTGGAGCAGGGCAGTAGCGATTCGGGAGCTGTTGCTACGGTTACCCAAAACGGTAACGAAAATCTGGCGTCTGTCACTCAGAGTACCTCACGTTATCTTTCCGAGATGACATTGGACCAAGTGGGTAACGGCAACTCCGCGACGGTTGATCAAGGCTCGAATGCGTCGTTCATTTTCCGCCAGGAAGGTAACGCCAACCAGCTGACCAGCGCGCAGAGTGGGCTCGGCGCCACGGTGCGTGGCAGTTCCATTGGTGATGAGAATACCGTTTCGATTAATCAGGATGGGATTACCAACACCATTAATCTCGATCAACTAGGTTCTACCAATAGCGCAACACTAAGCCAACAGGCAGACCGTAGCGTGATCGATGTCAGTCAAACCGGTAATGCCAACCAGGCCGCGGCCGCCCAAGGTGGTGGTGGGCCTATGGTGTATGACAGTGTGGCGCGGATTGCCCAGGAGGGTGATCGCAACACTGCTTCGATTGACCAGTTCTGGGGCAGCCGGCAGGCCGAGATTACCCAGACTGGCAATGACAATGAGGCCGACATCACCCAGGCCAACCCCACTGGGACGGCCATGGCTGAAATCACCCAAAGCGGTGACCTTAATAGCGCCAGCCTGACGCAAAGCTGGAGCAATGGCGGTAACGAGGCCAGTATCAGTCAGAGCCTGAGCGGCAACGTGGCAACGGTGGTGCAGGGCGGTTTGGTCAATGGTGACTTCAACAGCGGAAATGACTCGGCGACCATCGTTCAGAATGGCTTGAACAACGTGGCTTCTGTGCTTCAGCAATGAGGGAGCAGACGCTGCCGTGCGTTACGGCAGCGTCTCGTTACCTAGAGCAAAATCCATTGCGGCTTCGGCGTGAATTTCGGTCGTATCGAAGACAGGAAGGGCGAGATCCTTCTGGCTGAGCAGTAATCCGATTTCCGTACAGCCCAGGATCACGCTGTCGGCACCCTGGTCGGCCAGCTTGTCGATTTCTGCCACATAGGTCTGTCTGGATTCGTCCCGAACCACGCCCTGGCACAACTCTTCATAAATGATCTGGTGAACCTGCTCGCGACCTGGGGCGTCCGGGATACGAGGGTCTAGGCCGTGGGCGCGCAAGTGGCCGACATAGAAATCCTGCTCCATGGTAAAGCGTGTGGCGAGTAGGGCGGGGCGCTGCATACCGGCTTTCGTTAACGCTTTTGCGGTCGCGTCAGCGATGTGAATCAATGGGATATCAATTGCCGCCTGGATAGGTTCGGCCAGCTTGTGCATGGTGTTGGTGCAGATGAGCAGACCTTCGGCGCCTGCCGTTTCCAGGCGGCGTGCTGCATCTACCAGCAGTCTGGCGCAACCGTCCCAATCGCCGTGGTGTTGCAGCTCGGCAACCTTTGCAAAATCGACCGACCACATAAGCAGCGGTGCCGAGTGCAGACCACCAAGGCGCTGTCGGGCGATTTGATTGAGAAGGCGATAGTACGCGACCGAGCTTTCCCAGCTCATGCCGGCAAGAAGTCCTAGCGTTCGCATGATTCTGCTCCTTGAAGAGAGAGTGGAACCGTCTCACAGGCCAGTCCAGTGCAGCAAGGCAAGAGGCCACTGTACTGATCCGATAGTTAACAGCTGTATCGATTGTTCAGTAAAAAGCCCGATCTAGAGCTTTAAATGGTCAAGAATACTTAACCCCGCTGTCATTTTCGGTTGTTAGCGTGCCCCCATCATTTTGGAGGGCAGTCATCATGAGAACCTGGGAAGAACCCAAGAAGCGCAAGGCTCATATCGAGCTTATCCCGATGATCGACGTGATGATGTTCCTGTTGGTCTTCTTTGTACTGGTCAGTCTGAACGTGATCCCGGCATTGGGAATGAAAACCCAGCTCCCTAGCGCCAGCAGCGCGCAACAGCTCAAACCGCAGAACAAGGCCATCCTGACGCTGGGCGCTAACGGTGAGCTGCAACTGGATGGTCAGGACATTCAGGTCGATGCCCTGGTCGTGGCGCTCAAGGCGCAGGAGAAACCAGACAGCAAGACCACAATCATCGTCAACAGCGACAAAGGCGTGGAAGTGGCCCGGTTGGTCGAGGTGATGGACACCCTTCGTTTAGGCGGTTTTACCTCCGTCTCCATCGCCACGCGCAAGTCCTGATCCATGTATACGTTCTATCGCTCCCGCCATGTGTTGGGCTGGCTACCTGCGCTTGCTGCGCTGGTACTGATTGCCCTGTATGCCCAGCGTACGCCGCTGAAAGTTCAGCCGGTATACGACGAATCAGCCGTTGAGTTGGCTCTGGTCGAACCCGATCCGGTCCAGGCACCCGAGCCGGTTGCCACGCCGCCTGAGCCGGTGGCAGTGCCCGTTACTACACCACCACCGGAGCCTGTCGTGGAGGAAGAGGAGGCTGCCTTGCCACCACCTCCCAAGCCGCAACCCAAACCTGAGCCCAAGCCAGTGCCGAAGCCGCAACCCAAGCCTCAGCCGAAACCACAGCCAAAGCCAGTGGCCAAGCCTGCCGTGGCCAAGGTCGAGCAACCGGTAGCCAAGCCGACGCCTGCTTCGGCACCTGCGCCGGTCGCGGCCAAACCCTCCCCGGTTGCGCCAGCCACAACCCCCAAACCGACCGTCAATGCCCAGGCACTGGAAGGCGGCTACGTACAGGGGTTGCGCGCCGAGCTGGATCGTTACAAGCAGTACCCCACCGGACGCCAGGCATCGCTTGAGCGGCCACACGGTGATGTCGTGATCTGGCTGCTGGTCGACCGCGCCGGGCGCGTACTGGACTCCGGCATACAGGACAAGGCTGGCAGCATGCTGCTCAATCGTGCGGCCGCCAACAGCCTGAACCGTATCAAGAGCGTCAAGCCGTTCCCGTCCGAGGCCTTTGCCGGCAAGGACCAGCTCCGCTTTACCGCCACCTTCAGTTACAGCATGCAGTGATTATCCGATTCGAGGAATTCCAATGAAGTACACAAGGATCTACCTGGCGCTGGTTGCCTCTGGTCTTTGCCATGGTGTGGCCATGGCGCAGGAAACCGGTGAGCGTGATGTCGGCACCATCGGCGTCGAAGGAAAGACCACGCTGGGCAGCGGGTACATGACCCCTGAAGATAGTCCCAAGTCGCGCTCCACCCTTACTCGCGAGGCCATGAACAAGCAGACGGCAACCGCCAATGCCGTCGATCGTCTCAAGTACACACCGGGACTGAACATCTCCAGCGAAGACGCCACGGGCCTGTCGGGCTTTCGCTTCACCCTGCGGGGGCTTAACTCCGATCAGGTCGGCATGTCTGTTGACGGGATGCCTATCAATGACTCGGGCAACTATGCGCTGTATTCCAACCTGCTGGGCGATCCGGAAAACATCGACCAGATCTCCGTAGTACAGGGCGCCTCGGATGCCGACGGTCCGCACATCGGCTCCAGTGGCGGCAACATTACCCTGACAACTATTCGGCCAACCAAAGAGACCGGCGCATTTGTTAAACAGACTGCAGGCAGCAACGGTACTTACAAGACCTTTGCCCGTCTGAACACAGGCGAGTGGAATGGCCTGTCCAACTGGCTGTCTGCCTCGCATACCGAAGGTCAGATGTGGCGCGGTCACGGTGCCGTTCGGGCCGACAAGGTGGAATGGAACAGCTTTTTCGACGCCGGGGATGGCAATACGGCCAACCTGATCCTCAAGTACCATGAGCAGGACAACAACAGCTATAGCCAGCTCACCAAGAGTGAATTCACCCAGTACGGGCGCAAATACGATCCTAACCCCAATCCGCCTGCGCTGGGCTCCAACGGCAAGATTTCCAAGTACTACGAGCTGGCACAGAATCCCTTCAAGACTTTTACCGGCGTGCTCAACACCCAATTCCGCCTGCGCGATGACATGTCTCTGTCGGTCATCCCCTATTACTACTGGGGGGACGGCAGCGGCGTAGGCAGTACCGCGTATTCGCTCAACCGCGGAACCAGCAGCAATGGTGTCTACGACCTGGGCAATCTGCCTACGGCCAGCAGCTACGCCAATGATGGGCTCTCCTATACCGGCGTTTATTATCGGCCGTCTCGTACCCAGACCTGGCGCCCCGGCATCACGACCAAGCTGAATTGGGACCTGGGCGATCACAGCCTGCAATTCGGTTATTGGTATGAACGCGCCCGTCAGCGGCAGACCCAGCCGTTCATTGCACTCAAGTCCAGTGGCAAGCCTGAAAGCGTCTGGTCGGACTCGGACGAGACCCGCGACGCTAACGGCAACATCATCCAGGGACGCGACCGTTACACCGTTACGCCAGCCCATAAGGTCTGGGTACAGGATACCTGGTACATGAACCCGGACTGGACGCTCAATGCCGGCGTGGCCTACATGGATGTCGATCGCAAGGGGACCAACCATGGCAGCCTGACCGAGCTGCCGGAGAAGCGTCACCAGAACTACAGCAAGGTGCTGCCGACCTTTGGTATCGGCTACCGCTTCGACGAGCAAAATCAGTTCTTCTATAACCTGACCCGTAACATGCGCATACCGTACAACTACGTGCTGTACGATCAGGGTGAAGGTTCGATCAATCTCAATCCCGAGACCAGCTGGAGCAACGAGCTGGGTTGGCGCTACACCCAGGAAGACATGGCCCTGTCGGCCACCCTGTTCTACCTGAAGTTCAAGGATCGCCAGGTTTCCTCGCGTGACGAGAACGGTGACTACGCCGATATCAACGCGGGTGACGTAGACAACATGGGGCTTGAGCTGGAGTGGAGCGGCCTGCTGCCGCACAACTTCAATTACTACACCTCCTACACGTACACCCGTGCCAAGCAGAAGGACGACGTCACTGCCTACAACAATGGCGTTGCGGTGGAATTGCCTACCAGCGGCAAGCAGTTTGCCAACGTGCCCAAGAACATGCTGGCAGCCAATATCGGTTATGACGACGGCCGTTATTACGGCACTTTCGGCGCCAAGTACACCAGCAAGCTCTACGGTGACCTGACCAATGACGAGAGCATTCCGGGCCGGACGATCTTCAACCTTGGGGCTGGCATATACCTGCCGGTAGACAAGCACATCGTCAAGGACGCCACCCTGCGTCTGAACGTCGACAACCTGTTCGACAAGAAGTATCTGGACGGTGTGTACACCTACAAGACCAACGCAGCGAGCTACAGCGGCTACCGCGACGGCGACCCGGCTTACATCGTCGGCGTCGAGCGGACCGTAACGGTGTCCCTGGAAGCCAGCTTCTGACCTTCGAACCTTCTTTAACGAGGTGTGCTGAATATGAATACCGACCTGCTCCATGACATCACGTTTTATGTCATGTATGGCGCTATTGCCATTGCCCTGTTCGTCATCATCGAGCGGAGCCTGTACTTTGCCTATACCCGCAGGCAGGCGCGTCAACTGGAGTCATTACTGACGGCTAAGGTGCGTAGCGACCGTGATCTGCCGGAGTCCTTTACCCGCCGCGAAAGCTTGCCGCTTACCATGGTGCGGCCGGTACTGGCGCAAAAGGCGCAGCGCGGCACTCGCAAGGAACTGGACGAGACGATCGAGGCGCAGTACCTCGCAACCCGCGCACCGCTGGCCCGTAGTCTATGGATCATCGAAACCATTACGACCGCGGCGCCGCTGCTGGGTCTGTTGGGTACCATTCTGGGCATTATTGATACCTTCAAGGCACTGGCCTCAGCAGGTGTCTCTGATCCAGGCCAAATTTCGGCAGGCATCGGAACGGCGCTGTTTGCGACCGGTTTGGGTATTGCCATCGCGCTGGGCTGCGTGGTCTTTCATAACTTCTTCCAGGATCGCCTGGAGCGCATCAACGATCAGCTCAAGATCCTGCTGATTCGCGCCAGCATGGGTGCTCAGCCTGTGGATGAAGCCCACGTTCAATCTGTAGAGCCAATGGCGCAGTACCGTACCGCCTGATCGGTTGCGGCGAGGGCCAGTCGGTCCTCGCCCAGTCTTTTCCTTCTTGTTTGAGACCTCCATGCCTGTATTGTCCCGTTTGCCGATCCGTGGCGCTCGACGCCTGTGTTTTGGGTTTTTCTTACTCAGCGCCAGTACGCTCAGTTGGGCCGATTTCAAGATTCCAGGGTTCGAGCTGGTGCATACCGTGCCGGTGGCGACCGATCTGGCAACGCCTGACCTGCGTAACCCGGTCGAGGTCTGGAGCGGGATGTTCGACCGGGCGCAGCACCGTATCGACATTGGCCAATTCTATGCGTCCGGTCAGCCGGGTTCGCAATTGGATACTGTGATCGAGCATTTGCAGGCGGCCGGGCAGCGCGGCGTGACGATTCGCTTCCTGCTGGAAGAGAAGGGGCTGCGGATGTCGGACCCTGCCACGCTGGACCGCTTACGCAGCATTCCTAATCTGACCTTGCATGTATTGCCGTATGGCCAGCTGACCGGGGGGATCATTCACGCCAAATATCTGGTCGTAGATGGCCGCGAGGCATTTGTGGGTAGCCAGAACTTTGATTGGCGTTCCCTTACGCATATCCATGAAACAGGTGTGCGGATCAGCGACCGCACGGTAGCGGGTCAAATACAGGCTATTTTCAACCAGGATTGGCAGGTACAGCAGGCTTTGGCGGAGGGCAAACCGACTCCGCAGCCGCGACAGGACTCCAGCAGGGAGCCAGCGCCCACCGGCAATTACTTGGTCGCCAGCCCTGCGCGCTACAACCCGCCCGGCGTGCGTGACTCCCAGATAGAGTTGCCGCGTTTGCTTGCTCAGGCCCGGCATGAGGTGCGTGTGCAGTTGCTTGACTATGCGCCGTTATCCTACGGACCGGACAAGAGCCGCCCGTATTACCCGGTGATCGACAATGCCTTGCGCGCGGCGGCCGCCCGAGGGGTATCCATCAAGCTGATGGTGTCCCACTGGAACACGGGCGCACCGGAGATCGACTACCTGAAAAGCCTGGCCGTGCTGCCGAATGTACAGGTCAAGATCGTCACGCTGCCGGCCGATCCGGGCGGTTTCATTCCCTTTGCACGGGTGATTCACAGCAAGACGATGGAAATCGATGGGCGCCTCGCCTGGGTAGGCACCAGCAACTGGCTCGGCGGCTATCTGGATAACTCCCGCAACCTGGAGGTGGTGATGCAGGATCACGCCATGGCCGAGCGCATTCGTCAGCTCCATGAGCAGTTGTGGAACAGCTCCTATGCCGACATGATCAGCGTGATGCGTACTTACCCGGAGCCGCATCCCGGTACGCCGTGATTGCTAACGGGACGGGTATCGGGCTGAATGCCGCTCACCCTGGAAAGGAGTCTGTACCGTGACACGTAAACCGCTGCTGATCGCTTGGGCAGGTGGCCTTGTGCTGATCCTGCTGGGATATGGCGTGATCGACCAGCCCATTGCCTATTGGGCCCATGCAGGCGACCTGCGCCGTCTGGCGTGGCCCAACCTGATGACCCATGTGGCGGACTGGCTGACGGTGCTGGCGGTACTGCTGGTTATTGTGCTGGGCATCGGTCAGCGGCTGCTGCCTTTACATCGTCATCGCTGTTTTGTATTTGCCTTCAGCGTGCTGGTCGCCAAAGGCGTTAAGGATTCGCTCAAGCCTGTCTTCGGTCGTTATTGGCCGGAGACCTGGACCCACGGCAATCCCTCACTGATCCATAACCAGGCTTATGGCTTCAACTGGTTTCACGGCGGAGACTGGTACGCGTCCTTTCCTTCTGGACATACCACAGTTGCCTACGCTGCCGCCGTGGCGATTGCCCTGTGCTGGCCCCGCCTGAGGAGACTTGCGGTAGTAATAGCCGCGGTGGTACCGGTAGGGCTTTTGCTGTGTAACTACCACTTCTTTTCCGATGTGGTCGCCGGTGGCTTGCTTGGCGCCAGCGTAGCGGTACTCGTCACCAAGGTTATGGGTGTGGCGTCGAAAGGGCGATAAGGTCTTCTGTATCCACTTCGCGTCCGAGCATAGCTTTGTAGGCGGCCAGCTCATCACGGTCCATTACCTGAAGGGCTACGCCCAGCAGCGTGGAGGGGTGGGCTTTGGCCAGGTTTGCCTCAAGGTCTCTCCAGGTTGAGTGGCCCTTATCGAAAATCCGGGCACCGGGCGTGCCGCCTATCTCGATCTTCACGCCTTCAACTTTGAACTGCACGTATTCCACATCCCAGCCTTCCTCGCAGCGGCGTTCGAGGGGCTTGGTCGTGACAGCAGCGCCGGCAGCGGCTATTTCTTGCAAGCGGTCTGCTGGAATCAGAAGGTCAATATCGTTCAGTGGGCGTCTGGCGCCATAAACATGGGCCGCCAGACCACCGCATAAAAGAAAAGGGATGCGTCGCTGGTTCAGCTGATCGACGATCCAGTGCAAGGCAGCAGCGTGACTCATGGGAACCCCTTTTGGCTCTACTGCGTATCTGCCTTGCAGTATAGAGGCGCTACGCAGCCGTCAGCATGCCCTGCTTTTCGATAAAGGCGATGATGTCCTCCAGGCCCTGGCCCACTTTCTGGTTGCTGAACACGAACGGCTTCTCGCCCCGCATCTTGCGGGCGTCACGGTCCATCACCTCAAGTGAGGCACCGACCATTGGGGCAAGATCCACCTTGTTGATAACCAGCAGGTCAGACTTGCAGATGCCCGGGCCGCCCTTGCGGGGGAGCTTGTCGCCCGCAGACACGTCGATCACGTAGATAGTCAAATCTGACAGCTCCGGGCTGAACGTGGCGGAAAGGTTATCGCCGCCGGATTCGACCAGGATCAGATCAAGACCAGGAAAGCGGCGGTTGAGCTGGTCTACCGCTTCCAGGTTGATGGAAGCATCCTCACGGATGGCCGTGTGCGGGCAGCCACCGGTTTCCACGCCGATGATGCGCTCAGGGGCCAACGCCTCGTTGCGCACGAGAAAATCGGCATCTTCACGGGTATAGATATCGTTGGTGACAACCGCCAGGTTGTAACGATCACGCAGGGCACGGCAGAGGGCGAGGGTGAGGGCCGTCTTGCCGGAACCGACCGGGCCGCCAATACCGATGCGCAGGGGTTGAGTGTTCATCGCGCTTGTTCTCCTAGGATCTGAAAAGACGGCTGTATTGTTGTTCGTGGGCCATGCTGGCGAGCGCCAGGCCAAACGGTGCGCTGCCCCAGAGGGTTTCCGGCAACGCGCGGGCAGTTGCGAGGGCTGCGTCCAGGGCTGGCAGGAGTTCAGAGGTCAGTCGCTGTGCTGCCTGCTGGCCGAGGGGCAGGGTTTTCATCAGAACGGCCAGCTGATTTTCCAGCCACCCCCAGAGCCAGGCTGAGACGGCCTCTGCCGGGGCAATGGCCCAGGCACGCGCGGCAACCGCCCAGCCCAGGGCAAACGTTGGCTCGCTGGCCAGGAGGTGCTCGCGTGCCTCGGGGTCCAGTTCGGGCAAGTCCTTGAGCAGTTGCGTCAGGGAAAAACCGGTCTGGCGGCTCTCCAGGCGCAGCTCTCGGGTTTCTCGGCTGGCTGAGTGGCGGCCTGCTAATTCAGCCAGCCGCAGCCAGTCACCGGAGGCTGCGGCTTGACAGTGAGCCAGCAGCAAGGGCGCTTCGAAACGGGCAAGGTTAAGCTCCAGCTGATCTTCGAGCCAGACGCGAGCCGAGCTTGAGTCGGTTACGAGGCCGGTCTCGATGGCTGCCTCTAACCCTTGGGAGTAGCTATAACCGCCGATGGGTAATTGCGGGCTGGCCAGACGCATCAATGCCCAGGCCGGGCTCATATCCGCACCCCGAAATGGTGCAGCCGAGGGCCGTAATTGAAATCAGCCTCACCGTGGTGCGAGTGGTGATGCCCACCACCATAAGCGCCATGCTCAGGTTGGAAAGGCGCCTGGATCGATTCACACGTAACGCCCAGTTGATCCAGCATGGCCTTGAGTACATGATCATCCAGAATGCGTAGCCAGCCATCGCCTACTTGCAGCGCCACATGACGGTTGCCCAGGTGGTAGGCAGCGCGGGTCAGCTCATGGGCATTGGCGCAGGTGATGTGCAAAAGAGCCTCGGGGCGGGCGCAGACGCGTACGATACGGCCGTCCTGGGCACGCAGCCCTTCACCGTCAAACAGGGGCGGCTGGCCGCGTTCGAGAAACAGCCCGACATCTTCGCCACTGACCGTCACGGTTCGCAGCCGGCTCTTGCTGCGCGCCTCGAAGCCAAGGTGAATTTCTTCGTGCCAGGTATCGGGGGAGGGCAGACGGGTGTGAATGACCAACATAAGGCAGTATCCGCTGTGCTTTATGAAGACTACAGCAAGCGGCCTGCCAGAACGCAACGGCTCGTTTCACCGGCGTTGCACAGGGGATCGTGCGCTCAGTTTGCCTGATTTCGGTGCAGCAGCGGGTCGGAGGGCAGGGGTTCGCCCTGATTTGGTGCGAACAGCATGTTAAGGCCGCGCCAGTGCTTAGCACCGATCATGATGAAGCGTAGCTGATGAATGATCTTGGCCTGGGGCGTCTTGTGCGGCTCCAGTCCCTCATCAGGCACATCAATCAGCTCGGGCAGAGTGGCGAATACGGTCTTGACCACCAGATCCGCCAGAACATCGATGTCCTGACACGTAAGGTGGGGCAGCCGGTTGAGTTGGGACAGGTCTAATGCAAGGTCATCAGTGATGTGCTGGCGCAGTTCACTGATGGCCTGACGAATCGACAGCGAACCGCCGTACTGCTCCCGGGCAAGAAAGATGAATTGGCTACGGTGTTCGGCGACGGCTTCGATAAAGATGCCGACCGAGGCATCAATCACACCACGCAGCTCGATTTCGTTATGACGTACCCGGCGCAGGGTTTCGCGAAAGGTCTCGCCCACTTCGGCAACCAGCGCAAGTCCAAAGGCATCCATATCGGGAAAGTGCCGGTAGAACCCCGCCGGAACGATACCGGCGCTGCGGGTCACTTCCCTGAGACTCAAACTGCCGAAGCCGCGGCCACTGCTCATGAGCATACGTGCAGCATCCAGCAGGGCATGGCGGGTTTGCAGTTTTTGCTCGGCACGGGAGGACATGGCGGTTTTCCAATCAGGCAAGGGGGTACTCTATCAAATACCCGCACGTCCGGTTGAAACACTTGTCGTGTGACAAAATCCGGGCGCCGGTAGTCTGTCTGCATATGGCGCATTATCCAGGTGATAATCGATGCGCTTAAAGATGAAGCACCCACGGCCGATAGCCGTGCCTTCGATCGCTCTCTTCCCGCCAGGATTGGCTCAGCTCAAATCAGACGACTCATGTTCAGCCCGCTTGTCACATTTCCCGCGCTCTATATTGCTACGCTCCTGATGCTGGCCGGTTCCGGCCTCTTCACCACTTACATCGGCCTTCGCCTGACGGAACAGGGGGCGGGCGATCTGTGGGTCGGCTGCCTGATGGCGGCGTATTATTTCGGGCTGGTCTGCGGTGGCAAACTCGGCCACCGGCTGATCGCCAACGTAGGGCATATCCGCTCATACGTCGCCTGCGCCGGCGGCGCGACGGTGACGGTACTCATTCACGCCCTGACCGATCATCTGGGCGTCTGGCTGGTGCTGCGCTTCATCATGGGTGTTCTGATGATGAACCAGTACATGGTGATTGAAAGCTGGCTCAACGAGCAGGCCGAAAACCACCAGCGGGGCAAGGTGTTTGCTGGCTACATGGTGGCGGTGGATCTGGGACTGGTGGTCGGGCAGGCCTTGCTGGCCGTACACCCGGCACTGGATTACAAGCCGCTGCTGCTGGTGGCAATCTGCTTTGCGTCCTGCCTGATTCCCATCGCCATGACGCGTCGCGTACACCCGGCCAAGCTGGTCGCCGCGCCCCTTGAAATCAAGTTCTTCTGGCAGCGCGTACCGCAGTCACTGGTCACGATCTTTGCCGCTGGCCTGATGGTCGGTGCCTTCTATGGTCTGGCGCCGGTATATGCCAACCGCAATGGGCTCGATACGGCGCAGTCGAGTATGTTTGTGGGTATATGCATCGTGGCAGGTTTTTGTGCACAGTGGCCGCTAGGCTGGTTGTCCGATCGGGTCGACCGCTGCAAGTTGATCCGCGCCAACGCCGTGCTGCTCTGCCTGGCGGCAATTCCGATGTGGGGATACATCACCTTGCCCTATGCCGGACTGCTCGGCACCGGCTTTTTGACCGGCATGCTGCTGTTCACGTTGTATCCGTTGTCAGTGGCCTATGCCAATGACCATGTGGAGCCCTCGCGCCGCGTGGAGCTCTCTGCCATGCTGCTGACCACCTATGGTGTAGGCGCTTGTATCGGACCGCTATTGGCCGGTGCGCTGATGAATCAGTTTGGTCCCGGCATGTTCTACATTCTGGTGTCGATCTATGCCGTCATTTTGATCATCTGGGTTCAGCCTCGCTTCGTAACAAATGAGCATCTCGTGGATGAAGCACCACTGCATCACGTGGCGATGCCGGATACAGTTAGCCCGATGGCCGCAACGCTCGACCCCCGCGTGGAGGAAGTGCCCGAGGAGCTGATGGTGGATACGCCGCCTAACATAGGCCGCTCCGATGGCCTCCCGGATGAAAAACCGGTCGCATGAAATAGTCGCGTGAAGCAGTTGCTATAAAAAAAAGCCCGATCAACTGGTCGGGCTTTTTTATGGGGCCAGCATCAGACAATCCGGTGCATGCGGTGATGCGAACGGTCGATGGTCTGCTGTGAATCATCAGCAGCCAGCTGCGGCTGAATGTGCTCCTGTTGACGCTGAATCATCCGGTCAATGGTCTGCTCGGTACCGTCTTCGGCTACCTGAAGCTGGTGCTGCTGGCGATGGATCATCTTATCGATGGTCTGCTCGGTACCATCTTCGGCTAACTGGATCTGATGTTGCTGACGATGAATCATCTTGTCGATGGTCTGCTCAGTACCGTCTTCGGCCAGTTGGGCAGGAGTATTCAGGCGGTTTTGCTGGCGCTCGATCAGGCGGCCCAAGGTCTGGTCGGAGCCGTTCTCGGTCAGCAGACGTTCTTCAATGCTCTTGGTTTGACGGTTGATCATCTTGTCCACGGTGTACTGGCTGCCATCTTCTGCGTACAGCTGAGCGGCTTGGGGCAGGGATTGAGCAGCAACCAGAGTGTTGAATGCCAGGGCGGTGAGGCCGATACCGAATGCGATAGTGCGTTTCATGATCTGTTTCCTCGATGGGATCGTTTCGACAGATTCAGTATCGGTTCGAGTTGATCGATTAAAAAATGGATCGTAGGCATACCAAACATCACCGGAAATGATGCCCAATCGAGGTGGCATATGTTCTCGTTGATAGTGCAGGGCGCGCTGATCTCTAGTACGCGCCTTTCAGTCCAAAGAGATCCCGTACTGCCCGGGCATATTCCTGGCTTCCGATGGACATGCTGTTGGTGTGGTTGCCTCCCTCAATGAGCAATAACCGCTTCGGATCCTGAGCTTTCCTGAATAACTCCTCGCTGAAGCGGGAGGGTACGTACTGGTCACCTGTTCCATGGACGATCAGTACCGGCATATCAACCTGGTCGATCTTGTCGATGGAATTGAATTTCTCCGACATGATCCAGCGGATCGGCAACGAGGTGTCGACCACGGCAGCCGCCGCATCCGCCAGGCTGGTAAAGGTCGACTCGATGATCAGGCCAGCTGCGGCGGCGGGATCGCCATCCGGGTCTTTCTGCTTTGAAATCTGCTGAGCCAGGTTGACGGCTATTGCACCGCCCAGCGAGTGTCCGTAGATGTAGCGTTTTTTAGGGTCGGGCTGCAGCTCAACGAGGCGCTTCCAGGCCACCCGGGCATCCTCATACACCGTGCTTTCCGAGGGCAGATCGCCAGGGCTTTCACCAAAGCCCCGGTAGTCGATGGCCAGGACGGAATAGCCCAGGCTGCGCAGGGCAGTGATGCGACGCACCTGGGCGGTCAGGTTCCAACGCGTCCCATGCAGGTACAGGGCAGCAGGGGCATCTTTCTTTGCAGCAGGCCACCACCAGGCATGGACATATTGCGTCGTGCTGAGCCCAGCCGTGACCGGGATGTTGAACTGCTGGACACCGGTGGGCACGCCCGAGAACCAACTGGCAGTGCCGGGTTCGATGTTGAACACCAACTCACGCTCTTTGTGGGCGAGTTCAGAACAGCCAAACGGCAAACCCACACCCAGCAACAAGGCAAGAAAGGCCAAGGGGCGCCAGCGGCGGCGAATCAATATGGTAGACATGAACAGGGCTCTTGCGAAATGCGGATGGACCGTTGGAGGCGCGTTACCTAAGAGAGACTGGGGAACCTGCCTGGCCGTTCGGCAGAAGCCTTTAATGAATATTTCAGCGAACGTCTGCGAACAACTGGCGTCTTAATAAGTGAACGCACTTAATCAAGGAGCATGAGTATGTTGAAGTTTATTGGGGGCACCGCCGGCGTTATTTTCATTATCGGCCTGATCGTGGTTATCGGCATCATCAAGTTGATCTTCTGATGCGAGGCTCATGAAAAGCCCACCTGAGCATGCGGTGGGCTTTTTTATGGGCGCATGCGTTACTCTTCTTCGTCCTCAGGCATTTCTTCAAAGTCATCCGGGGACAGTTCCGCTTCCTGGCGCTCTGGTGCTACTGGCGATTTATCGGCCATGCTAGATCTCCTCTGAGTGGGTGTACCTGTTGTGAGGAGCCGAAATAGCCGAAGTTCTGTACAGCCGACTTACGGTGTATCGCTGCTGCCTTTACCCAGGTTTTTCTGCATCATCACCACATCATGCCACTGGCCGAACTTGAGGCCGACCTTTTCCAGAATACCTACCTGACGAAAGCCCAGGCTGCGATGGAGCCCGATGGAGCCTGCGTTGCTGCTGTCGCCGATAAGCGCCACCATCTGCCGCCAACCTCCCGCTTCGCAGCGCTCAAGCAGAGCACTCAACAGGGCTTTACCCAGGCCGCGGCCACGCCAGCCTTCCTCCAGATAAACCGTGTCTTCCAGGGTGTAACGATAGGCCGATCGCGTGTGATAGAAGTTGGCATAGCAGTAGCCTCGTACCATGCCATCCAGCTCGGCGACCAGAAACGGCAAGGAGGCTTCCTGAAGGGTCCGCAGGCGTCGTTTCATGCCGGCTTCATCGGGTGGAATTTCTTCGAAGGTGGCCGTTCCATGCAGAACATGATGGGCATAAATGGCCTGGATAGCAGGAATATCCGACTCGGTGGCATCACGGATTTGAAGCGAGGGTAGCGGCATGACCATGTCCTTCTTGAAGCGTCCTTCTTGATACACCCCGTCGCCTGGCTAGAACAAGCGTCTCGATAGGTGGTCCCCATTTCCGAGGGGTCCGAAACTCTACTGAGGAGAAAGACAGATGTCTGCTACCGCCAGGAAGACCGATCCGGAATTGTGGAACAGTGTTAAAGAGGATGTGACGCGTGGCTCGAAGGGTGGTCGTGCCGGCCAGTGGTCGGCGCGAAAAGCGCAATTGGCGAGCCAGGAATACCAGAAGCGGGGTGGGGGTTATGAGGGCGGTAAGGGCCCCGACAACCATCTCCAGCAATGGACCGAGCAGGATTGGGGGGCAAAGTCCGGCGAGAAGTCCACCGAGACGGGTGAGCGCTATTTGCCCAAAAAGGCACGGGAACAGATCAGCGACAGCGAATATGCCCGCAGCACTGCCAACAAGCGGCGCGACACCCGTCGGGGCAAGCAGCACTCCAAACAGCCGGAGGATGTTGCCCGCAAGACGGCGTCTGCCCGTAAGACCGCTCTATCCGATATGACCAAGACCGAGCTGATGGCGCGTGCAGCACACCATCAGGTCCGTGGGCGCTCGCGGATGAAAAAGGACGAGCTGATTCATGCACTTAAGCAGGCAGGTGAACAATGACGGCCAAAGCCCTTACCGAAGCGGACAAGAAAGAACTGCGCAGTGAATTCAAACAGGTGGTCAACATGCCGCCTGCCCGGCTGCGCAAGTGGTTGCAGGGCGAGGAGAGCCAGTCTGTCGGCATGACGGCCAAAGGCCAAAAGGTCAAGGCAAAGGCTGACGGCGAGGCGGTTGGCCATGAGATGGGCGAGCGTATCCTCGAGATTAAACGCAAGCGGCAGGCTGAGCTGAGCGAAGATGACTACCTGGCCATGCGTAAGGTCATCGGCTATGTACATCGGCACATCAAGCAGCGCCCGGATGGTGAGGTAGGTGATACGCGCTGGCGCAAGTCCCTGATGAACTGGGGGCATGATCCCATGAAGCAAAAGGCCGGCTGATGACATCCCCAACCGCTCCGCCCCTTGGTCCGGTACTGGAAACCGGTCTTTATGTGGCTGACCTAGAAAAGGCTCGCCGTTTCTATGAGGAACTGCTAGGCCTGAGCGTCATGTTTCATGATGAGCGTGTCGCGGCCTATGACGCCGCACCGGGTAGTGTTTTACTGCTTTTCCAGCAGGGCACGACCGATACGCCTGCTCAGCTTCCCGGCGGCACCATTCCACCCCATGACGGTTCAGGCAGACTTCATTACGCCTTTTCCATTGCTCCTGAATATCTACAGCCGTGGCGTGATCATCTGGCGACTCACGGGATTGTGATCGAAGGTGAAGTGCGATGGCCGAAGGGCGGAGTGAGTCTGTACTTTCGTGATCCTGACGGTCATTTGGTTGAGCTGGCAACGCCGGGGCTGTGGGAAAACTACTGATCTGCCCGCTGCTCTAGTGCAGGGTATACCGCCCGGTTCATGAAATATCTTGTTACGTCTATACGGGGCGCGTTCGACTGGTGGCCTTTCAGTCTCATTGCTCAATCGTGATGTTAGCGCTAACATCACGCAAAAATAAGAATGAGCGCATCGAGAAGCGCTCTGGAGAGCGCCATGACTTCACCCGTCAGTACCTCCGCCACACCCGCTCAGGCCCTTGTCATCATGGGCGTTAGCGGTTCAGGGAAGACCGAGACGAGCCTGGGCGTTGCCCGCTGTCTTGGTTTTCGTCATATCGAAGCCGACCATTTCCATTCCGCTGAAAACGTGGCCCGCATGCAGGCCGGTACGCCATTGACCGATGCCGACCGTATCGAGTGGCTCGATCGCCTGCGGCTTGAGATGCAAAAGGCCGTTCAGGATGGCACGGGATTCGTCCTGTCCTGCTCGGCACTGCGTCGCAGCTACCGGGACCGTCTGCGTGATGCCGTACCCGGCCTGCGTTTCGCGTATCTGTCGGTCGATTACGAAACGGCGCTCCAGCGCGTCGGAGAGCGTTCTGGCCATTACATGCCTATGTCACTCGTCAAGAGCCAATTCGACACCCTCGAATCTCCCAGAGGAGAGCCAGGGGTGCTGTATGTCGATGCCTCCAGGGCCAGCGATGCGGTTGTTCAGGAGGTAAGCGCCTGGATGCATGCGCCAATTCCAAGTAGCGAAATGGCTGCCTTGATCAGCCTGGCCTCAAAGATGCCCGATGCACCTTCTCCGCGGAACGAGCCGCCCCTGACCAGCGAGCCGATCTATAACAACCGCACGGCCCAGCGCTTCGATAAGCTCACCGACAGCTTGATGGCCATTCTGATGGCCTTCATGGTGGGTGCTGTCTTTGTCAATGTGGTGCTGCGTTATGCGTTCGGCTCCGGATGGGCCGGGGCCGAGGAGCTGTCCCGGCTGGCCTTCGTCTGGCTGATCTTTGTTGGCGTTGCGTCCAGCATGCGTCGCGGCGAGCTGATGAGTTTTACCCTGATCCGTGACAAGTTTCCGCGCATTGCCCGGCGGCTTGTCGATTCGGTCAGCGCCTTGCTGATTGCCACAGGCAGCGGCCTGTCTGCCTGGGGCGCGTGGTATCAGATGCAGTTTGGCTGGCAGAACGCGAGCCCCGTGGTGGGCTACCCGTTGGCTATCGCCATGCTGCCGGTACTGGTCAGCATGATCGCGCTCGCGGTGCTGGCACTGGTGCAACTGCTCAATGCCTGGCGTACCGAGCGGGAGGTACCGCCGGCCCTGGCAAATGTCACGGCAGACTGAGCCCGGTGTAATCAGTCGATTCCAATAACAAGACTACGAGGCACTGCCTCCCTTAAGGGCTGATCATGACCGTTGCTGTCTTTCTTTCCTCCCTGTTGGGCTTCATGGCGTTCGGGATGCCGATTGCGTTTGCGCTTCTGCTGACCGGCGCGGTGCTGATGTGGTACCTGGACTTCTGGGATGTGCAACTGCTGGCCCAGAACCTACAGGCTGGTGCCGACAGCTTTCCGCTCCTGGCTGTGCCATTCTTTATTCTGGCTGGCGAGCTGATGAACGCAGGCGGCATTTCCCGACGCATCATTACCATGGCCCAAGCCTTTGTCGGCCACAAGAAGGGCGGGTTGGGTTACGTTGCCATTGCCGCCTCGGTGTTGCTAGCCAGCATGTCGGGTTCAGCCCTGGCCGATACCGCGGCGTTGGCGACCCTGTTACTGCCCATGATGCGTCAGCGCGGCTATCCGCTCAGCTCTTCCTGCGGACTGGTGTCGGCGGGCGGCATTATTGCACCGATCATTCCGCCGTCGATGCCCTTTGTGATTTACGGCGTTGTAACCAATACCTCGATCAGCCAGTTATTCCTGGCGGGTCTGGTTCCTGGGCTTATCATGGGGGCCGGGCTGATCATCGCCTGGACATTGATCGCCCGAAGCATTCACGAGCCGCCGCAGCCCAAGGCTTCCTGGGCGGAACGCCGTCATGCCATCGTGGACGGCATTGCCGCCCTGATGCTGCCGGTGATTATTGTAGGTGGCCTGCGGGGCGGTATCTTTACACCCACCGAGGCAGCCGTGGTCGCGGCGGTGTATGCGCTACTGGTGTCCACGCTGCTGTACCGGGAACTGAGCTGGAACGCGCTGGTTGAAGTGCTGACCCGGGCCAGCCGCACCACGGCCTCGGTGATGTTCCTGTGTGCGGCCGCGACCGTTTCGGCCTACATGGTCACACTGGCCCAGCTCCCCGATGAAATCGCTGCCATGCTGGGTCCGATTGCCGATAATCCCAAGCTGCTGGTAGCCGCCATCATGCTCTTGATGGTGGCCATCGGCATGGTGCTGGACCTTACGCCCACCATCCTGATCCTGGGACCTGTCCTGGCACCCATTGCAGCCAAGGCGGGCGTCAACCCGGTTTATTTTGGCGTGATGTTTGTGCTGATCGGCTCGATCGGCCTGATTACGCCGCCGGTGGGCACCGTATTGAACGTGGTCGGAGGGATCGGGCGTATCCGCATGGAGAAGCTGGTGCAAGGGGTTTTGCCCTTCTTCTTTACCTATATCGCCATTGTTGTCCTGCTGGTGATCTTTCCCGAGATCATTACCGTACCGCTGAAATGGTTGCATTGAACGGCCTGGGCCCTTGTAGCGCCCAGGCATCAGGCTTTATCAACAACAATAAAAGGAATGCCCATGAAACGCTTTCTCTTCGCAACTCTGGCCGCGGCTGTGCTCTGCGGCCCGCTAGCCACCCTCACAACCCAGGCCGCCGATGACATTCGCCCCCGCATGATCCGCTTCGGTTATGGCCTAAACGAAGACAGCAACCAGGGACGCGGCGCCAAGGTATTTGCAGAGGAGGTGGCCAAGGCGTCAGGCGGCAAACTCAAGGTGCGCACCTTTGGCGCCGGTAGCCTGGGCCCGGATGCCCAGATGCAGAATGCGTTGATTGGCGGCGCGCAGGAAATGATGGTGGGCTCTACCGCGACCCTGGTCGGCATCACCAAGGAAATGGCGATCTGGGATACGCCCTTTTTGTTTTCCAATGCAAAGCAGGCGGATTATGTGCTCGACGGGCCGGTTGGCCAGCAGATTATGGACAAGCTCCAGGATAAGGGCCTCGTCGGCCTCGTCTACTGGGAAAACGGCTTTCGCAACATGACCAACAACGTTCGCCCGATCAACAAGCTGGAAGACTTCTCTGGCATCAAGGTGCGGGTGATGCAGAGCCCGGTCTTCATGGATACCTTCAAGCAACTGGGTGCCAATGCCGTGCCGCTGCCGTTCTCCGAACTCTTTACCGGTCTGGAGACCAAGGCCGTGGATGGGCAGGAAAACCCGTTCAACACGATTCTGTCGTCCAAGTTTTATGAGGTGCAGAAGTACCTGACCGTGACCAACCACGTCTATAGCCCCTGGATCATGATGGCCTCCAAGCGCTGGTGGGATGGTCTGTCTAAGACCGAGCAGGACATCCTGATGGCGGCAGCCAGGAAGGCACGTGATGCCGAGCGGCTGGACACACGCGCCGAAGGCGAAAAAGCCCTGGAAGAGCTGAAGGCCCACGGAATGCAGATCAACCAGGTAAGCGCAGAAGAAACCCAGCGCATGCGTGAAAAGGCGCAGCCGGCCATCCAGTCGGTTATCGATACCGTGGGCAAACCGCTGTTCGATCAGGTTCAGGCTGAAATCCAGAAAGCGCCGCAGTAAGGGCGCTTCGCCCTGTAAATCGAGGGTGCAGTACCGATCTTCCGCACTCTGCTTGCAAGCCTTGCGACACCAGAAAACCCCAGCCTGCGCGCTGGGGTTTTTCATTTATACAAAAAAGTTATAAGCAAATGAGTAAAAATGATTTTTAGGTATAAGCTAAGGCTTGCTATGGTTCGCTACATACCTGAAGGGCATACCGACCCTGACAGGACAGTTGAAGGGGAACGGCATGCTAGTGGTTTCGCTGGCGGGCAGCCCGGGGGCCAGATCCCGATCGAGCGTACTGCTCGGCGAGGCCCGGCAATGGCTGAACGCACATGGGGTCGAGGTAGCCTCCTGGCGCATCCAGGATTTCCCGGCCGAAGATTTGATCCAGGCGCGGTTCGAGAGCCCTCAGGTCAAGGCCTTTGTCGAGCACGTGCACAATGCGGACGGCCTTGTGGTGTCCACACCGATCTACAAGGCCTCGTTTTCCGGGGTGCTCAAGACGGTACTTGATCTGCTGCCGGAGCGGGCGCTCAGCCACAAGGTGGTGCTGCCGTTGGCAACCGGCGGCTCCATTGCACATATGTTGGCGGTGGACTACGCACTCAAGCCAGTGCTGGCTGCGCTCAAGGCGCAGGAGATCCTGCCCGGCGTGTTCGCGGATGACAGCCAGGTCAGCTATGAAAGCGAAACACCGCTCTCATCTGCACTGGCGGAGCGTTTGGACGAGTCACTGGAGCTTTTTCTGGCCGCACTGGCCCGCCGACCGAAGCCGGTCGAGCCACATGTTTTGACAGCGCAGCTGACACAGGCACGCTGGAGCATCTGATGTAACCATTCCCACACGGGAGAACAGATTACCCACCTTACTGACCCGACAACGGGGCAGCAGGCAGGACACCACTCGAAGCCAAGGAGCACGCGATGCGCGTCAAACCCTTGCATCGGAGATGGGTTGCCGCGCTGCTGCTGGCCCTGTCGCTCGATGCCACCGTTCAAGCCGCCGAAACCTTACGGGTCGGCTATCAGAAATACGGCACGCTGGTGCTGCTCAAGGCCCGTGGCACGCTGGAAAAGCGCCTGGCCGAGCAGGGCGTTACCGTGCAATGGACTGAATTTCCCGGCGGCCCCCAATTACTGGAAGGGCTGAATGTTGGCAGCATCGACTTTGGTGTTACTGGTGAAACCCCGCCCGTTTTCGCTCAGGCAGCAGGTGCTGACCTCGTATATGTCGCCCATGAGCCGCCCGCGCCGACCAGCGAAGCGATCCTGGTGCCCAAGGATTCTCCCATCCAGACGCTGGCCGATCTCAAGGGCAAGAAGATCGTCCTGAACAAGGGCTCCAACGTTCATTACCTGCTGGTTCGCGCGCTGGAAAAGGCAGGCCTGAAATACAGCGACATCCAACCAATCTACCTGCCTCCGGCTGATGCCCGTGCCGCTTTTGAGCGCGGCAGTGCCGATGCCTGGGTTATTTGGGACCCGTATCAGGCGGCTGCGGAAAAACAGCTTCAGGCGCGCACGCTTACCGACGGTACCGGGCTGGTCGACAACCACCAGTTCTATCTCTCGACCCGCCCTTACGCCCAACAGCACCCGCAAGTCATTGCCACGCTGGTCGACGAGGTTCGCTCGGTAGGGGAGTGGGCAAAGGCCAATCCTGACGAGGTCGCCAAGCAGGTCGCGCCGCTGCTCGGCTTGCCGGAAGACATTGCCCGTACGGTCGTGGCGCGGCAGGGCTATGGGGCCCAGTTCATTACGCCCGAGGTGGTAACCGCGCAGCAGAAGATTGCCGATGCCTTTACGCAGATTCGTCTGATTCCCAAAACGCTGGCGGTTCGTGACGTGATCTGGACACCGCCTGCCAACCTTGCCCAGCGCGCGGAGGTAAAACCATGAAGCCTGCTTTTCTGACCCGCAGCCTGATTTTGCTCGGCACGCTGGCAGCATTCGTGTTCCAGACCGCCTCGGCCGATCCCGCCGAGTTGCGCATCGGTTATCAGAAGAGTGCCGTGAATCTGGTGGTGGCGCGGGAGAAGCGCTTCCTGGAGACGCGCTTCCCGAACACGCAGGTTCGTTATGTGGAGTTTCCGGCTGGGCCGCAACTGCTCGAAGCCCTGAACGCAGGCAGCATCGACCTGGGTGCGACAGGTGATATCCCACCGATTTTCGCCCAGGCCGCCGGAGCCGATCTGCTTTATGTTGGAACCGAGCCCGCCAAGCCGTTGGCCGAGGTCATTCTGGTGAGCAAGGACAGCCCGATCCACACCCTGGCGGATCTCAAGGGGAAAAAGGTAGCCTTCCAGAAAGGCTCCAGCTCCCATGCGCTGCTGCTTCGAGCGCTTAATCAGGCAGGCCTCAACTACACCGATATCCAGCCGGTCTACCTGCCGCCTGCCGATGCTCGCGCAGCCTTCGATCAGGGCAACGTGGACGCCTGGGCCATCTGGGATCCCTTCTATTCGGCGGCGCTGTTAACCGGTCAGGTGCGTGTGCTGACCGATGGCCGTAACGGGCTTTCCAACTCGGGCTCTTTCTATCTGGCAGCCCATCCGTTTGCCGAGCGCAATCCAGGCCTTATCCCGCAGATTTTCAATGCGCTGAACCAGGCCGAGGCGCTCACGCGGGCTAATCCCGAAGGCAGTATCGAAATCATGACGCGCCAGCTGGGACTGCCGCAGGACGTGGTGGCCTCCTATTTCAGCCACCGTCCGGATTCGCCCATCAGCTCGATTACCGCCAGGGACATCGAAAACCAGCAGCAAACCGCTGACCTGTTCTACCAGAACCGCCTGATTCCCAAGCCGATACGCGTGGCCGACGTTGCGACGCCTGCCGTACCGGTTACTGCGCAACGCCAAACCAACACCGAGGTGACGCCATGAGTACCAAGCCCCTGCCTACGATCGCCAGCCGTCTGGTCGAGCGCTACCTGAATGGGATGGATCAGGCGATGGCGCGCGTCATGGTGTGCCTTTGTCGACGCCCATGTGCAGCCCTTACCCCTGGAGCCCACGGCTGATGTCGCTGAAAGCACCTTGAAGCCCACATTCGAATTGACCCAGATTTCCATCTGACGGAGCCCTGTTCATGAGCAATCTCAACGTTTTCTGGTTTCTACCAACCCACGGCGACGGCCATTACCTTGGCACCGCAGAGGGCGCCCGCGCCGTTGACCACGGCTACCTGCAACAGATCGCCCAGGCCGCGGACCGCCTCGGGTTTGGCGGCGTACTGATTCCTACCGGCCGCAGCTGCGAGGACTCTTGGCTGGTGGCGGCCTCGCTGATCCCAGTGACCCAGCGACTCAAGTTTCTGGTAGCGCTGCGCCCCGGCATCATTTCACCCACCGTTGCTGCTCGTCAGGCCGCTACGCTCGATCGCCTGTCCGGCGGGCGGGCGCTGTTCAACCTCGTGACCGGCGGCGACCCGGAAGAACTGGCCGGGGACGGGTTGTTCCTGAGCCATAAGGAGCGTTACGAGGCCTCGGAAGAGTTCACCCATATCTGGCGCCGTGTGCTGGAAGGCGAGACGGTCGACTTTGATGGCAAGCACATCAAGGTCAAGGGCGCCAAGCTGCTTTATCCGCCGCTGCAACAGCCGCGTCCGCCACTGTACTTTGGAGGCTCCTCCGAGCCTGCCCAGGAGCTGGCTGCCGAGCAGGTCGAGCTGTACCTGACCTGGGGTGAACCGCTTGAGGCGGTGCGCGAAAAGATCGAAGCCGTCCGTGAAAAAGCGGCGCGCCATGGCCGTACTGTTCGCTTTGGTATCCGTCTGCATGTGATTGTGCGTGAAACGAATGAAGAGGCCTGGAAGGCAGCCGACCGGCTCATCGCCAATCTGGATGATGCCACCATCGCCAAGGCCCAGGCTTCGTTTGCGCGGTTCGATTCGGTTGGTCAGCAGCGCATGGCTGCGCTGCACGGCGGACGGCGTGACAAGCTGGAAATCGCGCCTAACCTCTGGGCCGGTGTAGGGCTTGTGCGCGGCGGGGCGGGGACTGCCCTGGTCGGTGACGGCCCTACGGTGGCCCAGCGGATGAAGGAGTATGCCGAATTGGGCATCGATACCTTCATCCTGTCCGGCTATCCGCACCTGGAAGAGTCCTATCGCGTGGCCGAACTCCTGTTTCCGCACCTGCCGCTCAGCCGACCCGAGCAGCCGGCGGGTGCCAATAACATCAGCCCCTTCGGCGAGATCGTGGCCAACGACATCGTGCCATCCTCAACCACGAAGTATGCCGCGCAGAGCTGAGGAGGCGGTATGAATCATACGATCAACACCTCCCTGCAACGCGTAGCGCCCTGGGTGCTCCCCGTGCTGCTCCTGACCGGGTGGCAGGTGGCCGTGGAAACCGGCCTCTTGTCCAGCCGTATCCTGCCGGCGCCCAGTGCTGTGCTGGAAGCAGGCTGGAGCCTGGTGCGCAGTGGCGAGCTCTGGCAACACCTCGCCATCAGCAGTTGGCGCGCCAGTATCGGCTTTGCTATCGGAGGTGGTATCGGCCTGCTCCTGGGCTTTATCACAGGGCTTTCGACCTGGGGCGAGCGCCTGCTCGACAGCTCCGTGCAGATGGTCCGCAACGTACCGCACCTGGCGCTGATCCCGCTGGTCATCCTGTGGTTCGGGATCGACGAGTCGGCCAAGATCTTCCTGGTCGCCCTGGGTACGTTTTTCCCGATCTACCTTAATACCTATCATGGCATTCGCAACGTTGATCCGGCCCTGGTGGAAATGGCGCGCAGTTACGGGCTCTCTGGCTATCGATTGTTCACGCAGGTCGTGTTGCCCGGGGCGCTGCCGTCGATCCTGGTGGGCGTGCGCTTCGCCCTGGGCCTAATGTGGCTAACCCTGATTGTGGCGGAGACCATCTCGGCCAGTTCCGGCATCGGTTACCTCGCCATGAACGCCCGTGAGTTCCTGCAAACCGACATCGTGGTTCTGGCGATCGTGCTGTATGCCGTCCTCGGCAAGCTGGCGGATCTTGCGGCCCGCGGCCTTGAGCGTGCATGGCTGCGCTGGCATCCGGCCTATCAGAAAACAGGAGGTGCAGCATGACGGCCTTGCACAGTCTCCCTTACAAGCGGGGAACAGCCCTGACCCTGGAAGGGGTCGGCAAGCGGTTCGGTGAGCGCGACGTCCTTCAGGGAATCGACCTGACGATTCCCTCCGGTCAGTTTGTGGCCGTGGTGGGGCGCAGCGGTTGCGGCAAGAGCACCTTGCTGCGGCTGGTGGCCGGGCTGGATAAGCCGACTGGCGGGCAGCTGCTGACGGGAAAGGAGCCGCTTGCCCGGCATCAGGACGCGACCCGTCTTATGTTTCAGGATGCCCGTCTGCTGCCCTGGAAACGCATCATCGATAACGTCGGCCTGGGCCTCAAAGGCAATTGGCGGCAAAAGGCGCTAGAGGCGCTGGACGCCGTGGGGCTGGTTGAGCGCGCCCATGAGTGGCCGGCTGCGCTGTCGGGTGGACAGAAGCAGCGTGTGGCCCTGGCGCGGGCTCTGATTCATGAGCCGCGCCTGTTGCTGCTGGATGAGCCCTTGGGTGCGCTGGACGCCCTGACCCGCATCGAGATGCAGCAGTTGATCGAACGTCTCTGGCAGCAGCATGGATTCACCGTTCTGCTGGTCACGCACGACGTGGGTGAAGCCGTAGCCATGGCGGATCGCGTCCTGCTGATCGAGGAGGGCCGGGTCGGCCTGGACCTCAACATCAATCTGCCGCGTCCGCGCAACCGCGGCTCGGCCGGGCTTGCCGCTCTGGAGGCCGAAGTGCTGGCCCGCGTACTGGCCCAACCTTCACTGCCCGACCATCACGACACCGACTACCAACCCACGCAACTGCGCTGGGCACTTTGATCACTTGAGGAGCACAACCATGACCATCAAAGCCATCAACGTTCGTAACCAGTTCAAAGGCACCATCAAGGAAATCATCGAAGGGTCGGTACTTTCCGAAATCGACGTACAAACCGCTGCCGGTATCGTTACCTCCGTTATCACCACGCGCTCGGTCAAGGAGCTGGAACTGGTGGTCGGCAGCGAGGTGATTGCCTTTGTGAAGTCCACGGAGGTCTCGATCGCCAAACTCTGATTGCCACGCGGTCACCCACGTCACGCTGCCTGTAGTTATTCCCCTATAAGGCACCTTTAGCCCGCCGCGAGGCGGGCTCTTTTTAAGACCGACGCCGATTGACCGTTTCAAGCGTGTGCTGGATAAGCGTATCGAACTGGATGGGCGAGCGTCGAAGCCCGCCTGCATGGCCTTGTCGACGTCCGTCTTGCTGCCATAACCCGTCAAGGCAATCGCTGGCGTCTGCTGGTTGAGACTGTCCTGACGCAACGCGATCATCAGCTCGTGTCCATCCATGCCCGGCATGCCAATATCGGACAGGATCAGATCGAACACATGGTCTTTGCCAAGTGCCAGTCCCTGCTCACCGCTGCAGGCCGGTGTAACCTCGGCCCCTTCGCTTTCCAGCAGCATCTGCATGGTTTCGACAATATCTTCGGAATCATCCACCAGCAGCAGCTTGAGCCCCTGCAGTTGTCCCGCCTCCGCGCAGGTGTCGATACACTCGCCAGTTGCCTCGTTGTGGCTGCATTTCGGTATCCAGACCGTAAAACGTGAGCCTTGGCCCAAGCCGGCCGATTCGGCTTCTATCCGGCCGTTATGGGCCTCGACCAACTGCTTTACCAAGGCCAAGCCAATGCCCAGGCCATGCCGGGCGCGCGCCGTATTGTGCATTTCGGCCTGGCCGAACATATCGAATATTCTGGGTAGAAACTCAGGCGCAATGCCTTGCCCGGTATCGATGACATCCAGCCGGATACTACCGTCTTCTTCGCTCAGTCGAAGCGTAACGGTGCCGCCAGCAGGCGTGAACTTCACCGCATTGTTAAGCAGATTCCATACGATCTGTTCCATCCGGGTGCGGTCCGCCTCGATCAGCAAGGGCTGCTCGGACACATTGGGACCCTCCAGGCGGATAGATTCGGCAACTGCCGTAGGCCGCAGGACATTGGCAATTTCCTGCAGCAGGCTGACAACATCCACTATTGTGCGATCGAGCTTGAGCTTACCGGTTCGCACACGCGAGAAATCGAGCAGATCATCGATGATCTGGGCCTGACTGCGTACCGAGCGCTGGATCGTTTCGGCGGCGCGCAGCGTGGCGGCAGAAGCACGAACCGAAGGCGCACGGGCGATCAATTCAACGTTCAGCTGGATGAGGTTCAGCGGATGCTTCAGCTCATGGGACATGACGGCAAAAAATTCGTCCTTGAGCTGGCTGCTGGTTTCCGAGCGGACCAGTTGATCATCCTTCTCGCAGGCACGCTGATACTCTTCTGTGGTGTCCTGGGCAATTTTGGCATAGCCGCGTAGCTCGGTATCCCGCATAGGGTAGGTGACACCACTGCAATACAAGCGGCTGCCATCCTTGCGCTGATGCCAGCGTTTATCAACGGAGCGCCCTTTCTCCCGGGCAATTCTAAGCTCCTCAAGGTGTATGCCCTTGGCCTGTTCTTCAGGCGTGAAGATGGTCTCGATGCAGTGCCCGGCCACCTCCGCCTCGGAATACCCGAACATGATTTCGGCGCCATGGTTCCAGGTGGTGATGAGTCCGTTCTGATCCATGGTGATAATGGCGTAATCGCTAACGCTTTGTGCCACCAGCTTCATGTGGGTTTCGCGGGCGTGTACCTGTTCTTCGGCTTCGCGTCGCCCGGTTACATCGATAAAGGTAAGAACTGCGCCTTCTATTCGATCATCCGCCGTGCGGTAGGGTAGCATCCTGGCCAGATACCAGTGGCCATTAGAGGCGCGAATTTCTCGCTCGATCAAATGCAGGGATTCGAAGACCCGGGTCGCGTCCTCAGCCAGCTCGTCATAGTCCAGTCGATGCGTGATATCGAGCAATGAACGCCCGGCATCATTGGCAATGATGTTGAACAACTCGGTTGCTCGGGGCGTGAACCTTTTGATGCGCATGCGACGGTCCACGAATACTGTGGCGATATCCGTCGAGGTGATCAGGTTCTGGAGATCGTCATTGATCTTGCCGGTTTCCTCAATCTTGCTCTTGAGCTCAGCGTTGACGGTAATCAACTCTTCGTTGATTGACTGCAACTCCTCCTTGCTGGTCTCCAGCTCCTCGGTGGCTGACCGCAACTCTTCGTTGATGGCCTGAAGTTCCTCGTTGGATGCCTTGAGTTCTTCAGTAGAAGTTTCGGAGTGTTCAATGGTGAGCTGTAGCTGTTCCTTGGTGCGGTGCAGCTCCGCTTCGAGCTGAGTGAGTACGCTGTCCTTGGCTTCGGTATGCGGTGTGCTGGACTCCATGCTCATCACATCCTCGACTTCATCGAAGATCACCAGCATGAAATCGCTGTTGGCCTCATCGTCGCGGAAGGGGCGTACGACCATATTGATGTAATACGTCCGATCGTCACGGGTGATTCGTACCCGCCGTGCCTCGACGCTCTTATTGGACTGTATCGCCTGGAAGAGCGCAGTCCGCAATTCAACGCGCAGTTCGGGGAGCACCAGGGTTGGCAGGTTGTGAGACGGCTCGCCGCCTACATAGCGCAGGAACCGCCCGGCACGGTCCGACATGTGCACAATGTTCGATTCATGATCGACGATTACGCTGGGTGGCGCATACTGCTCCAGTACCCGACGATGCACTTTGGCAAAAGAAACCTTCTTGCTGCGGCTCCCCGGATGTTGGGGCAATTGTACCGTTGGATAGCCTGTGCTGAGTTGCAGTACCGGACGGGACCGAAGGATCCCGGTTGTGTTCTTGGCCTGATAGATACGGTTCTTCTTGTCGACCGGCACAAATAGACTGCTGCACATGTCAGCTGATTCGGAGCTGCCTAAAAAGAGGTAGCCACCCGGCTTCAACGCAAAGTGAAACGTTTGCAGGATTTCACTCTGCACTTCACGGTCCAGATAAATCAGCAGGTTGCGGCAGCAGATCAGATCCAGTCGGGAAAAGGGAGGATCGCTTAGCAGGTTATGCGCCGCAAACAAAACCCGCTCGCGAAGCTCCTTCTTGATCCGGTAATGTATCTGCTCTTTCGTAAAGTGCTGGCGTAGACGGGACGGAGGAACGTCCGTGACAATGGCTTGTGGGTATAGGCCTGCACGCCCTGTGGCCAGTGCCTGGTTGTCGATATCGCTTGCAAACACCTGGACTTTGGCAGGCGAGCCTCTTAGCTCAGCCTGTTCGGTGAACAGCATGGCCAGGGAATAGGCTTCTTCACCTGTCGAACAGGCAGCAGACCATATCCGCATTTCACCGTCTTCGCTCTCTGCCGCAGCGAACTGTTCGAACAGGTCGGGAATGATATCTCGTTCAAGCGCCTCGAAGGCTTCACGATCCCGAAAGAAATTGGTCACGCCTATCAGCATGTCTTTAAGCAGCGCCGGCGTTTCCTCGACATGGTCATGCAGAAATGTTGCATAACTGCTCATGTCCGGGATGGAGTTGACCTGCATGCGCCGTTCGATACGGCGTAATATGGTAGCGGTCTTGTATTGCTTGAAGTTATGGCCGGTGCGCGTCAGCAGCAGCGTAAGAATATCCCGAAGGGCTAGTTGATTCGTTCGATTACTGATCTGAGGACCGATCTGCGGCTCATTCTCTTCACGGGGATCGTTGATCGGTATCTGGATATTTACCAGATTGGCAACGACTTCCAACAGCTTTTGCGGCATTTCAACCACAGGCAGGACGATGTCCACCGCACCGGTAGAAATGGCGCTGTTGGGCATCGAGTCATACTCGGCATCCTGCGGCGACTGGGCAAGGGTAATACCGCCTTGCTCCTTTACCCGGGCAAGCCCCACCGAACCATCTGCTCCAGCACCCGATAGCACGATACCAATGGCCTTGCTCCGATGAACATCGGCCAGTGTCCGAAAGAACAAATCGATTGCTACCTGATCCCCGCGGGTACGCTGCGGCTCTCCCAGACGCAGGTAGCTGTCGTTCATGCTGAGGTCTTTGCCTGGCGGTATCACATAAACGTGATTCTTTTCGACAGGGACAGGGCTTGTGACCTGAATGACCGGCATCTTGGTTACGTTCTGCAGGATGCGGTCAGCCGCGCTCGTGTGCTTGGGCGACAGGTGCATAATGACCACAAACGCCATATTGCTATCGCTGCGCATGTGTTCAAAGAACTTCAGAAGGGCTTGCAGACCGCCTGCTGAGGCGCCAATACCTACCACCGGAAAATCAATATCGCTGCGAGTCAGGTTCTTCTGATTGTCAGGAACCGATGGTTGGGTAGTGGTGTTCATATAACCCCGTACGATCCAGCGGGTCGCCTATGGGTGAGGCGAAATGTAAGTAACAAGCCTTGCGCAGGAGCGCTGTCAGGCAAACCTGTTAAAGCTTTTATAGTGTCCAAGACAGCGCTCAAAATTAGAAACAGTGCTATGAGCAAAGACCTTCAAGCATAGTGTCTGATTCAGGTCTTTTTCAGTAGCAGATGAGTGGCTTGCTCCGGCCTGATACCTATGTTCGCTGAATACTACTGAATTGAAGGTATCACACCACATACAGGGCGATGGTAATAAAGTGCAGCAGGCTGCCCCCCATAACGAATAAGTGCCAGATGCCATGCCAGTGGCGAAAACGGTGATCGAACGCGAAGAAAACGATCCCCAACGTATAAAGGCAACCCCCTGTAACCAGCCAGGTAAAGCCTGCCGCGCCCAGCGACGCCAGCAATGGATTGACCGCGACCAGAACGATCCAGCCCATCACGGCATAAATCACGACAGACAGAACGCGGGCCTCGGAACGGGGTTTGATCTCCTGCAGCATACCGATGACCGCCAGCCCCCAGACGATGGCGAACAGCGTCCAGCCCCAGGGGCCTTTCAGTGTCACCAGGCAGAACGGCGTGTAGCTGCCAGCAATCAACAGGTAGATGGAGAGGTGATCCACCTTGCGCATGACCGTTTTCGCACGGCCTTGCACACTGTGGTAAATCGTCGAGGCGCTATAGAGCAGCACCAGCGTGACGCCATAAATAATGATGCTGATGACCTTGGCTGGTGAGCCGTCCAGGGTGGCCCGTACCAGTAGCCACACCGCACCCATGAATGCCAGGGCTGCGCCGATCAGGTGCGTCCAGGCGTTGAATCGCTCTCCGTAGTACATAGTTCTCCCAAGCTGAATGCCTTCGGTTCATGTCAGTACCGCGCCTGCGCCTGTATCAGCGATAAGAACCCGTCTGGCATGGGCTTTCTATACGTGCTCAATCAGGCCTGCCGCTGTGCTGAACAGTTTGTCGCTTTGATCGCATGGCAGAGCAAGGATTCCCACCCGTCGCCGCACACCTAAATAGCCGCACACCCCAGGCCGAATGCGCCTATGGTGAAGTAACTACGTTGCTATCATGCTGCCATGACCCCTTGAGGGTGTTTTATCTACACCCCAGCCTCTCTTTGGATCACTGCCGCCTCGGCTCGTACGGGATGTTTCCCTGCGGCCTACCTTATCCAGGAGCCTTTCATGTCTGATCGTCAAACCGGTGCCGTCAAATGGTTCGACCGTGTCAAAGGGTATGGCTTCATTGTTCAGGCCCAGGGGCCTGAATTGTTTGTGCACCACAAGTCGGTCAACGGTGGTCATGCGGTCAAGCAGCTGATCGCGGGCCAGCCGGTTTCCTACATTGCCGCTCAAGGCAAATTAGGGAAGGGCATGCAGGCTGAACATGTCGAGGCACTCTAGGTGCCTCGCACTAGCTTCTGGAGCCATAAACGCAGCGCTGGCTGCCTATATCTACCATTCTGCTCGGCGAGGTGTTTCACATGAAGGCGTATCTCAAGACCCTGTCATCCTCCTTTGAGGTTAACCGGCCCGTCATTTCAGCCGTTCGACCTGACGGCAGTCTGACGCTAACGTTTTCAACGCAAAACAAGGATGTGGTGGCCATACGTGTGATTTCCGCAGCCGATCTGGATGATCAGGAGCGGTTACATACGGTTATTGATGGTATCAAGACGCAGCTCGCGGTTATGGCTGGGAAAATGAACCGAAAAGCCGCCACCCGCAGCAACATGGTGTACCTCAGCCGATTCCGCAGTGAGTGGGCATTGGCACCCTTGGCACCGGGTTTTACAAAGCCGTTTATATCACCGGATGGGCCTGTGCCTACCTGATCATTGTCCAGGTGCAGGCATGCTCACGGGGTATGCCTTGGGCGAATCGGTTGGCAGGCTATTTTCCAAGGCAATAAAAAAGCCCCGCAGTGCGGGGCTTTTTTGGATCAGGTGTCTTAAGCGACTTGAACCTGATCAGCTTGCATGCCTTTCTGACCTTTGACGGCCACGAAGGACACTGCTTGACCTTCGCTCAGGCTCTTGAAGCCTGAACTTTCGATCGAGCGATAATGGACGAACAGGTCCGGACCACTCTCAGGAGTGATAAAACCAAAACCTTTTTCATCGTTAAACCATTTGACGGTGCCATTTTGACGACCAGACATGATGTATCTCCAGGGTAAAGTAAGGCTGCGGCGCTGAAACATTCAGGCCGAGACTGAGGTGCGAAAGTAAAACGAGCCGAGGAGATGAAACGAAAAACAGAACATCAAGCCAGGTATCGAAGTAGCAGTTGCAAAGCAGTGAGATCACAATACGCTTTTTTCAGCTCTTGTATACCTTTATTTTTATTTTCTCGATTATTTTTCTCTGCTAAAAACGATTTAAATAACACTTGCTTAATAAAATCAGGGTGTTAGACCAAATAAATGGCTGTCCTATAATATTTGGGAAGCATAAATAATGGAGTAGTAATAGTCATATCTGTTTTTATTTATTCCGTCCGTCTAGGTTCAGTATAAAAGCAACACATGGACGTGAAAGAGAGTACAGTGGTCTTACTGTATAGCTAATTGTCACCGCGATGCTGACTTGATGGCCTGTCTGAAATCATCTCCTCGGTTCCTCTGCCCGTTAGGTGCAGTCTCGGCGCATTTCAAAGGCTGCCGTGATTCATATACCCAGGAGAAAAATCATGTCCATCAGACATCAAGGCACTATCAAGTGGTTTAGTGAAGATAAAGGGTTTGGCTTTATTATTCCGCAAGAAGGACCAGACCTTTTCATTCATACGAAATCTTTTGAAAGCCGAAGCTTCAGAGGTCCGAATGAAGGCCAGCTTGTGAGTTATCAGTTGATCGTAGGGCCTAAGGGCTTCGAAGCGGGACAGATCAGAGAGCGTTGACATAAAGCCCCGCCAAGCCGGGGTTTTTCACGTTTATTAGCGTAAGGAAAATTCATGTCGACTGACGTATCAGCCCCTGTTCTCACCTATATGAAGTCGCAGTTTCTGCCCTTGGGTTTCCAAGTGCTGGAAGAGAGCGAAGAAGGCTTCGCCGTGCGCATCTTCAATCAGCAAAGCGGTATTACCATTCTAGAAGCCAGACGAAATAGTTCACCTTATCAAATGAGCCAGGCTGAGGCGCAAGTGTGGGTGACGGGCATCAAGCGTGAAATAGATAATCAGTTTGATATTCGAAGAAAGAATAGTCTGGCCAAAGTTTAACGAGGCGCAACGGTTATTCATTAACTATACAGGTACTTCATGACTGCCTGGACAATCAAGACCAGTGACGGAAGAACGCTACATAGCTGTTCATTACGAGGAAAGTTGGTCACGGTGGTATGGCAGGAAAGAAACATACCGGCTATGTGTACTGAATCCCAGCGGCCATCTATTGAATTTCGCCATGAACATCAGGCTCATGCGTTTCTCGCTTCGCTGAAATTGTTGCGGATGGAAGAGTTCAGCGATGCCGCTATTGTGCAAACCATAGGAAGATGAAATCGGCTTTTTACCGGTATTGTTTTTTAAGCTCTTGGTTATCGGTGTGTTTGTTCTGCTCAATTTAATTCATAAGCCCTCCGGCAATTCCCAATTGCCCTCATCAGGTTATTACCTTTACACGCTTAAGGCAGATGTCTCTGTGTAGCTCTATTTTAGAGAGGCTATACCAGACCCTCATGCGCTTGAGCACTTCTCTGGAGGCCGAAATACTCCAAAGAGCAGGCTCCTTCTATCGCTCAGGCAGATCCGTCTGAAGCGAGCGATCAGGTCATGTCAGGGAGGGTGACGATCAAAGAGGGGTATTAGAGGTTGGTAAAAGCGTGGATTTACTCAAACGGTAGGAAGTGTCTTCAGCAGCGCCTGAAAACAGAGCTTGAGCGGAAGCTGGGCCTCCGCTCAACCAGTCAGCTGCTAGCTGCGGCCGCCGCCATGGCTGTTCTGGCCACCTTTCTTGCCTGCTTCAGAGGCTTTCTCACGATCATTGGCAAAGTTACCGCCGCTGTTCTGACCCCCTTTCTTGCCTGCTTCGGAGGCTTTTTCGCGGTCGTTGGCAAAATTTCCTGGGTTGTCGTTTTTAGCAGTCATTTGAATTCTCCAGGGGAACCCCTGATTCGGCTATTGATGATCAACAGCCTTCCTAGGTAAGGAGAGGGATATCCGCCGGGAGTTCAGATATTACGGGCTGATGGTAAGAAAGAAGACCAATGGCATAGGGGGCGTAATCATCCAGGCCAAAGCGCGGCAGCTTGTCGAGGAACAAGACTTATTCCATTAAAGAATAAATAAATTATTACTTATTCCTTGTGCGTATTTTAGGCGTGCGTACACTGCTGGCATGACTCCTGTAGAGGCATCGCCATGGGCACCACTCCGATACAGTACCTGATTGTTCCCGGTTGGCAGGGCTCGCCTGACAACCATTGGCAAAGCCACTGGCAGCGTGTTCTGCCTGATTGCTCTCGGGTAGAGCAAAAGGATTGGTTCACGCCGCAACGTCAGGAATGGGTGGATGAGCTGGAGCGCAGCCTGAAGGCCTGCCACGCTCCGGTTATCCTTATCGCTCACAGCCTGGGCTGTGCAACCGTGGCCCATTGGGCCGAACAGGCCGACCCTGAAACAAGACAGCGTGTAGTCGGTGCGTTGCTGGTTGCACCCGCAGACGTAGAGCGGCCGGCCTGTCCCGCGCCGCTAAAGAATTTTGCGCCATTGCCTCGGCAGGCTCTGCCGTTTCCGGCGCTGCTTGTCGGCTCCGGTAACGACCCGGCTGCCACACCGGAGCGCGCGCGTTATCTGGCGAATACCTGGGGCGCCGCCTCAACGATCCTGGCCGATGTCGGTCACATCAATGTGAAGTCCGGTCATGAACGCTGGGAGGACGGTTTCACATTCCTGTACCAGCTGCAGCATCAAATCGAGCGAACGTCACGATACCGGGCTTAACTTATCCGGACCATCTGCCCAGGCAGGTGGCCCCTTGAACCGATACAGGAGGATCACCATGAGCCTTAGATTGGGCGATATAGCACCCGATTTCGAACAGGATTCCAGCGAAGGCCGTATTCGTTTTCACGAGTGGCTGGGCGATAGCTGGGGCGTGCTGTTCTCGCACCCGGCCGATTTCACGCCCGTCTGTACGACAGAGCTTGGGTTCACGGCCAAGCTAAAGGACGAATTCGCAGCCCGAAACGTCAAGGTCATTGCCCTGTCGGTCGATCCGGCCGATTCTCACCGCCGCTGGATCGATGACATCAACGACACTCAGAAGACCACCGTCAACTTTCCCATCATTGCCGATGAAGATCGGAAAGTGTCGGGCCTGTACGACATGATCCATCCGAACGCGAACGACTCGCTGACGGTTCGCTCGTTGTTTGTCATCGACCCGAACAAAAAGGTCCGGCTGATCATCACGTACCCGGCCAGCACGGGACGTAACTTCAATGAGATCCTGCGGGTGATCGATTCGCTGCAGCTGACCGATAACCATAAGGTGGCTACGCCAGCCAACTGGGAGCAGGGTGGCGATGTGGTGATCGTGCCTTCGCTCAAGGATGAAGACGAGATCAAGCAGCGCTTCCCGAAAGGCTATCAGGCGCTGCGTCCCTACCTGCGCATGACGCCCCAGCCAGACAAGTAACATTCTCCTCAGGGAGCGGCAGCTGCCGCTCCCGTCTCTACAGGCGTGATGCTCCAGGCGTTGCCGTCTGAGAACTCCTGCTCATTTGTCATCTCTGATAAGTACCCTGGGCCTCTCTCCGAAGCATTCGTCTGGATATTTGAGGCGCCGAGTCATAGTCTTGTCGACCTGTTCAGACCGCTCCGGTGTGGTCGATCAATGACTTTTACTCTTTGGCAGGGCCAATCGAATTGAAGCAACTAACGCGCCTGGAAAGTGGAATCGAGGGGCTGGATACCTTATTGCGGGGCGGCTTTGTGGCCGGCGCGTCATATATCATTCAGGGCCGTCCGGGTTCCGGCAAGACAATTCTGGCCAATCAGATTGCCTTCAACCATGTGCGCAAGGGTGAGCGTGTCCTGTTCGCCACGTTGTTGTCCGAATCCCATGAGCGGATGTTCCAGTTTCTTTCCACGCTCAGCTTTTTCGATCACAGCCAGATCGGCGGTGATATCCAATACCTTAGTGCGTTCGACACCATGGAGCAGGAAGGGCTGGAGCCGGTCGTCAAGCTGCTGCGCCGGGAAATCTCCCGGCAAAAGGCGACGCTGCTGGTGGTCGATGGACTGCTCAATGCCCGCTCCAGAGCCGAAACGCCTTTGGACACGAAGCGATTCATCGCCGAATTGCAGGCCCATGCCGCCTTTGCCAATTGTACGGTTCTGTTCTTGACCAGCTCGCGCCTGGATGACGGCAGCCCGGAGCTGACCATGGTCGACGGGGTGCTGGACGTGGGTGAAGAGCTTCGTGGCGTGCGCTCCATTCGTCGCATGAGCCTGCGCAAGACGCGTGGTAGCCCTGCAATTGCCGGGCTGCATGAGTATCAGATCACTGAAGATGGGTTTGTGGTCTATCCAAGACTCGAGGCTGTCTACAACACGCCTTATCGTCCGGAGCAGATTGATGAGCGCCGAGTCGGCACAGGGCTGACCAGTTTTGACCAGATGCTTGCAGGAGGCCTTAGCCGATCCTCCATCTCCTTGCTGATGGGGCCGTCAGGAAGCGGCAAAACCTCCATGGGCCTGAGCTTTATTGCCCAGTCCTCTCTGGAAGAACCCGGCGTGATCTTCGGGTTTTACGAGACGCCAGACAGGCTCCGGATCAAGGCACACAGCATGGGGCTGGATCTGGGCGGCCTGATCGATAGCGGCGCTGTACATATTCATTGGCAGCCAACGATTGAGTTGCAGCTGGACCAGGTAGGCCATCAGATTATTGATGAGGTCCGCCGGTTGAAGGCCAGGCGGTTATTGATTGACAGCCTCGGCGCCATTGCTCGCATGGCCAGCAAGGAGGATCGACTCATGGAATTCTTTACCGCGCTCACCAACCAGCTCAGGTCTATGGGTGTCACAGTGTATGGCACGTGGGAGATGAAAGACCTCTTCGGGTCGGATATTCATGCGCCTGCGCCTGAACTGTCAGGCATTACAGACAATCTGTTCATGATGCGCTTTGCGGAAATGAATGCCGAACTCAAGCGGGTTATTTCCATATTGAAGGTGCGGGACAGCCACTTCGACCCGTCACTTCGTGAAATTGTTATCAGTGACAGTGGTATTGATTTAGCTAAGGCTTTCAGAAATGCGGAGATGGTTCTTTCAGGCTCAGCAACGTCGAACAGTCAGGGCTGATGTCGTCATTACAGGGAAGGTAAATACATGACGACGATTCTGGTGGTCGATGACGAGTTTTTAATCGCTGAAATTCTCTCGTTCGCGCTTGAGGATGCGGGGTTCCAGGTCAAAACGGCCAGCAATGGCCAAAAGGCGCTGGATGCCTTGCTGCGCGAGCAGCCTGCGCTGGTCATTACGGATTTCATGATGCCCTTGATGAATGGCATGGAGTTGGCCCAGGCCATTCATGACCATCCCGATCTCAAGGCGATACCCATCATCCTGACCACCGGTGCGCAGGCGCATATCGCTCAGCAGAACCAGCATCTGTTCAATGCCATCTTCGAAAAGCCTTTCGACGTCTTCAAAGTCATCGACACGGTCAAAGCACTTACCGACACGGTATAAGCCCGCGCGCTAGCTCATGCCTGTTCTTTCGCATGTTTACGCTCATAGCGATCCAGCAAGGGCTGGGTAGTGACTCCGTGCAGCAGGATGCTGATAGTCACGACGGTTAAAGTGATGTCGATACTATCCTTGAGTGAGCCTTCCGTAAGGCCGTGGTTCAGGGCATAACTCAGGTAGTACAGGCTGCCGATCCCTCGTATGCCGAACCAGCCGATCAGTGTGCGCTGGGCAGGGGTCGCCCAACGTCGACCCATCAGCAAGTACACGCTTAAAGGACGGATCACGCAGAACAATATCAGCGCCAGCCCTGCTGCGCGCCAGTCCCAGTGGGGGTAGAGCAATACGCCCAGCAGCGTGACCAGCAACACTTCCAGGGAGCGTTCCAGCAGGTTGCCAAAGGCCAGCATGTCACCCATCAGTACGCCGGCTGCCACGGTGGGGCTGCTCAGTTTGTCCTGGTCGAGCCGGTCGGCCTGTACGACCGATCCGGTCATGTGACCCAGTACCGGCTGGGTCTGCTCCTCGGCTGGAATCTTGGCGTGGCCGGAGGATGAGACCTCCACTCGACGCAACCCCACGCCCGCTGCAAACACCGCAAGAAAGCCCCAGGCGCCGACCAGATCGGCCAGTACATAGGCCAGACCTATCAGGGCCAGTGCAAGAAAGTCATTGGGAGAGATGACGCTGTCGCGGTGCTTGATCCGCAGGTAGATGGAAAATCGCCCCATCAACCGCCCCAGGGTGTAGCCGATCAGAAGGCCTGCAGGCACGGCCCAGAGCAGGCGATGCAGAACCCATTCACCCAGCCAGTCAGCCTGTACGCTATCGTGGTGCATGACCAGCAAGGCCAGGGCAACAAACGGAAAGGCCGTGCCGTCATTGAGGCCAGCCTCACCGGACAGCGAGTAGCGCACCCGGTCGAAGTCCCGGGCATGAACGACCTGGACGAGCCCGGCCAAAACAGGGTCGGTAGGGGCCAGGGCTGCGCCGATGAGAAGGGAGGTGCCCCAGTTGAGACCAAACAGGTAGTGGCAGACCAGGGTACTGCCGGTAATACAGCACAGCATGATCGGTCCGGCCAGCATGTAGGCACCGCGCCAGGCCGGGTCTGTCAGGGGTAATCGCAGTTTGAGTCCGGTCACGAACAGGGAGATCAGAACGGCAACTTCCGTCAGATGCTCCATCCAGGGGGCCACGTCCTGAAAGCTTTCCTGCCAGAGGCCCAGCCCCAGCGGGCCAATAGCAATGCCAAATGCCAGGCAAACGACGGATGTAGTGACAGGAAGCCAGCGAAGGTAGGCCGATGCCAGGGCCAGAACCAGCAGTAACGTACTGAGTACGCCTGCCCATTGAATGAAAGTCATGCGCTCATGAATACCTGATACTGAAACGTTATGGTTCGAGACATGACAGGGCGTACTGGTTCAGGTTATCGGATCAAAACGCTATCAATGACATACTGTGGCCTGACGAAACCATGAGCAGAAACGGCTGCTTATCTGTCAGACTGTGAAATAGTCCCGCTTTAGCCTGACCATTGCCATGTTGCCAGCAGCCGATCCTTCCTACGAAACCGAACGCTTGCGCGTCCTGAATGCGCTTGAGCTGATGGATTCGCCTGCCGAGCCTTTTTTCGAACGGATTACCCGGCTGGCGGTACGTACACTGGGTATGCCCATCGCCTATATCTCGCTGGTGGATGACAAGCGGCAATGGTTCAAGTCCCAGATTGGCCTGGATCTCGTGGAAACCAGTCGGGAGTCCTCTTTCTGCGCTCATACGGTATTGGCGCAGCAGGCTATCTTTATCGAAGACACAACGCAGGATGAGCGGTTTAAAAACCATCATCTCGTCAAGGGTAGCAAGCATATTCGCTTTTATGCCGGGATCCCCATCACGAGTATCGAAGGACTGGCGCTCGGTGCACTGTGTGTCATGGACACAACACCACGCAGGCTGGAGGCAGAAGAGCTTGAGGTGCTCAACGACCTGGCCGCCCTGGTCTGTCATGAGGTTCAGCTGCGCGAAACAACCCTGCTGGCCCGCCGTCACGTCAAACGGTCGAAAGCGGTGTTCGAGACACGTGAGGCGCGGTTTCGCGCCATTTTCGAACGGGCTGCGGTAGGCATCTCTCTGGTAGGCAGGAATGATCAGTGGATCGATATCAACGATGCGCTCTGCCGCATCCTTGGTTACAGCCGCGAGGAGCTGCAAACGCTGACGTTCTGGGAGCTTATTCATCCGGACGACCTGGAGGAGTTCAGGCAGTTGGCCGAGTGGCTCAGTACCGGCAGGATCGATGCCATCGACCTTGAACGGCGGGCGCTCAATAAGCAGGGCGAGCCGGTATGGGTCCGGCTGAGTGTAAGCCGTCTGGAGGATCACGACGGCAATGCCAGCAGCATCGTTGCGATCATTATCGATGTTCATGCGCGCAAGGAAGCCGAAGAGGCCCTGGCGGCTCTGAAGGAGGATCTGGAGCAGCGTGTAGTGCTTCGAACCCATGAGCTTCAACGTGCCAATGAGCAGCTATCCCAGGCAATGGCGCACCAGCTACAGTCTGAGCAGGCGCTTCGTCGGCGTGAGGCAGAACTCAGCAGCGTGATCGAGCATGCCAATGATGCCTATGTCCGTATTGACGAGGCGGGGATTGTCACAGCCTGGAATCGTCAGGCAGTCGAAACCTTTGGCTGGACGGTGGAAGAAGCCCTGGGCCAGCCGTTGAGTGACATGATTATTCCGCCTGCCCTGCGCGAAGCGCATCGGGTGGGAATGGCCCGTTATTTGTCGACCGGTGAGGCCAAGGTGCTCAACCAGCGCCTGGAACTGCCTGCCATACGGCGTGATGGGTCTGATATTCCGGTCGAGGTGCGTATCCGGGCTCTGAATGTAGAGGGGCAGTCCTTTTTCAGCGCTTTCCTGCACGATATTTCCGAGCGCAAGGCGGCTGAAGCAAGACGTGAATACGAAGCGCGCCATGATGCACTGACGGGACTATTGAATCGTCGTGCCCTGATGGACGTCTTGCCCAAGGCCATTACGCGAGCTGAGCGGAATAAGGTGGATCTGGCGCTACTCTTTCTCGATCTGGATGGTTTCAAGGCCGTCAACGATGCCCGGGGACATGATGCCGGCGATGCGCTGCTGCGTGAAATCGCAAAGCGCTTGCAAGAGGGCGTCCGCAAGTCCGATGAAGTCATCCGCTTGGGCGGCGATGAGTTCACGGTCATGCTAGAAGGGCTTGTGGACGGCGCAAGTGATGCGTGTCGTCTGGCCAGCCTTCTGCTTGAAAAGATTCAGGCGCCGATCTGGCTGGGTGACTACGAGGCCAGAGTAAGTGCCAGTATTGGCATCACGCTCTACACGCCGGGCTCCGCCCTCTCGGCGGACGACCTTATCAAGACTGCCGACACGGCCATGTATGAGGCAAAACGGGCCGGCAAGGCCCGGTTTCACTTGATGTAAGCCTAGTGAGCGACTGTTCTGCGCTCGGTTTCTTCATCCAGTTGTTCACGGATGGCAGCCAGCAACGGGTGTGCGGAGGTATATTGGCGGCCGTAGTTCAGGTTGAAGCCATAGTCGAAGTCTGGCGGATTCAAGCCTTGGTTGTGCTGGAGAATAGTCTCGAGCTTATCCAGGCCCTTGGCAAGCTTGGCCTCTGGAGAGGAGCCGTTCTCGTACTCATCCCACAACGCCAGAAAACGTTCCTGACGCTCCGCGGGGAGCGAGGCCAGCAGGGTTTGCAGGTCCTGGCGTTCCTGCCCGGACTTGCTCAGGCCCGGTCGCTGTAGCACGGCCGGAATATCACCGCTGATGGCTTCGCCCAGGTCATGGATAAGGCAGATTTTCAGCAGCTTGGCAAAGTCGATGCCTTGGAGTTCGTCTTCGTACACCATGGCCATGAGGCATAGCCGCCAGGTGTGTTCCGCGGTGCTCTCCTGCTTTCCCGAGCGGGTATAGGCGGTGCGAAGGGTATCCTTCAGCATCTCGGCATCCTTGAGAAAGCGGAGTGTTCCCATTAATTCGCTTAGTGTCATGCAGGCCACTCCTGTCAGGGTGAATCAATACAACGAATCGAGTGCGCAGGGCCTGAATGTGCAGGCGCGGCGCGGGACGCTCGACAGATGATGGCTTGGACAGCACAAAGGCGAAAAGGTGAGAGAAGATTGGGTCTTCCTGTATTGAAGCCTCACGCAAGAGACAGCAGGGCATTGCCAACGGTGACAATGCCCTGCAAGACCCGCCTTATAAATACAGCTTCAGGTGCGCCAGGACCTGACTTTTCGATATATAGCCCAAAAGCCTGGGGCAGGACTGGCTTTCCACCACCGGCAGGCGTTCGCCGGGATGGTTCAGGAAGGCTTCCAGGGCAACCGTGAGGTTATCGTAAGGGTGCAGCAGAGGAAGCGTATGACCCGGCAGGTCCCTGGCGAGCAGGTTGGCATCCAGTGTTCCAGCCGCCTGGGCTCTGTTGAGGTCTCGCAGCGCGACGATCTTGACCAGCAGGCCATTTTCGTCGATTACGTACACAAACTTGACGATCTGCTCGCGGAACGTTTGCAGCACTTCTTCCAGCGTGGCTGATGCTGGTACGGTTTGCGCGCCCTCGTTAAGAATGGCTTTAACCTTGAGGTTGCGCGTCTGGTTACGGGCTTTCCAGAGTTCGTTGTTTTTGGCGGTCACGGCGTACATGGAGCGGGGCGAGAATGCGCCACTGATGTAGTAGCCAGCCACCACGCACAGCAGCAACGGCAGCACGATGTCATAGCTCAACGTCATCTCGAACACCATGAGGATTGCCATGAGCGGCGCCCGGCTGGTGGCAGCGAGAAACGCGCCCATGCCGACCACTACATAGGTAAAGGTTGGCGCATGCAGGGTAGGGGCGAGATGCTCGACCAGGCTGGCAAACAGCACACCGATGGCGGCGCCGACAAACAGGGTCGGCGTGAAGATGCCGCCTACCGTTCCCGTACCGGCTGAGGCGGTTGTCGCCAGGACCTTGAAGACCAGCAGAGCCGCCACGGCTGTCCAGGGCCATGGGTGGTTGATGAAGTCATTGATGACGCTATAGCCGTTACCCCAGGTCTGTGGATAGAAGACTGAAATCAGGCCGACCACGAGGCCGCCGCACCCCAGCTTGACGGGCAGCGGCAGGTGAATCTGGTCGATTCGCTTGCGCGAGTGTTCCAGCAGCCAGAGAAAGAGCGGGGCCAGCGCGCCGAGCAGAATACCCAGCAGGATGAACATCAGGTCTTGCGACAGGCTCAGGGGTTCGAACAGCGGTACGCTGTAGATTGAATGATACCCCGGCAGCGAGCGCATGGTGAGGTTGGCTACTACGGACGCCATGATCAGCGGAGGCATGCGCTCCGCCACGATGGAGCCCAATACGATCTCTGCCACAAAGAAGGCGCCGGCAATCGGGGCGTTGTATACAGAGGTGATCCCGGCTGCGGCCCCGCAGGCCACTAGGGTCCGCATCTGCTCCGGTGAGATCGTGCGAAAGCGACCCACCAAAGAAGCACAGAGGGCGGCTAGCTGCACCATGGGGCCTTCTTGTCCGATAGAGGAGCCGGTGGCAATCGAGCACAGTGAAGATGAACTGCGTGCCAGCGTCTGCCGAACCGGGATACGGCCATCGCCCAAGGTGATGGCTTCCATGTAGTCCGAATGCGCCGTGGCCTTGGTATAGCGTCGACTGAGCAGGAGCAGGAAGCCCGCCACGATCCCGCCCAGAGTAGGCACGATCAGGCGCATGTACCATTCGCTGGACTGCGCCAGCTCGACCACGTCGGCCGTTTTGCCGAAGGCCGCGAGATGGATGAGGTCAATCGCATGGCGAAAGCCCAGCGTGACCAGCGCCCCGACGATCCCGATTGGGATGGCCCAGAGCAGGGTACTCAGGTTTTCAGCATCGCCGAGTCGTTCGCTCAGGTGCTGCCAGGTTTGACGAAAGGACGATACCAGCCGGGTGATGACCCTCATAAACAATCCGAAGCCACAAGAAATGCTGTTCGGATCATGGACCATGCCTCGCTCAAGGGCTATCCCCCTGTGATGGCAAAAGCGTCCTGATTGATGCTGGCTGCGACAAAAAAGGCCCCTTGCGGGGCCTTTGGAGGAAGGATTATTCGTGGGTAATGCGGGAGTGGTCTCGTGTGTCTTTCATGAACAGGTAGACCAGAAGTGAGCAGGCGATACAGCCGGTAACGTACCAGTAATAGCCGGTCTCCATGCCGATGCTCTTGAACCACAGGGCTACGTACTCCGCGGTGCCGCCAAAGATCGAAACGGTCAGTGCATAGGGCAGACCCACACCCAGGGCACGGATTTCAGTGGGGAACAGCTCGGCTTTCACCACCGCATTGATTGAGGTGTAGCCGCTGACGATGACCAGTGCCGCCATGATCAGGAAGAACGCGCCCCACATGGACTGAATCGTGTGCAGCGCAGACAGGATCGGAACGGTGAATATCGTGCCCAGTACCCCGAAGGCGATCAGGATGGGGCGACGGCCGATCTTATCGGACAGCGCGCCTACTACGGGTTGCAGCAGCATGAAGAGAAACAGCGTGGCCGCCGAAATCATGGTCGAGTCGGACTTGCTCATGCCTACGGTGTTTACCAGATACTTCTGCATGTAGGTGGTGTAGGTGTAGAACGCCAGGGTGCCGCCCATGGTCAGGCCTACCACGGTCAGCAGCTCCTTGGGGTGGCGCATCAGCGTACGCATCAGGCTTTCCTGGACGACGCTTTCATCCTTTTTCTTGAAGGAGGCGGTTTCTTCCATCCCACGGCGCAGGTATAGCGCGGTGACAGCGCAGGCTGCACCGATCAGGAACGGAATGCGCCAGCCCCAGCTTTCCAGCTGCTCGTTGGTCAACGTCAGCTGCAGGATGATCAATACTGCTAGGGCGATGAGCTGGCCGGAGATCAGCGTGACGTACTGGAAGCTGGAGAAAAAGCCACGGCGTTCCTTGGTCGCCATCTCACTGAGGTACGTGGCGGAGGTGCCGTATTCGCCCCCCACGGAAAGCCCCTGTAAGAGGCGGGCCAGCACCAGCAGGACGGGAGCGGCTACCCCGATGGTGGCATAGCTGGGCGTGAGTGCGATGATCAGCGAGCCGCCGCACATCATGACGACCGACAGCATCAACGCAGCTTTACGCCCTTTTTTATCGGCATAAACGCCCATCAGCCAGCCGCCGATGGGACGCATCAGAAAACCTACGGCAAAGATGGCGGCCGTATTCAGCAGCTGAGCGGTGAGGTCGCCTTGCGGAAAGAAGGCCTTGGCGAAATAAAGCGAGAAGGCGGCATAGACGTACCAGTCGTACCATTCGACCAGGTTGCCGACGGAGCCACTAAAGATGGATTTGATGCGCTGTGACGTGGTCTTGGGCGTTACGCCCGCGGCCAGGGTGGCGGTGCTTTCCATTCGGAATCCTCTCTTATCATTGTTGTATGCCGCTGCGTGAACGCACGGCTTGTCATCCTGACTGCACGAGGCGTGCCATCAGGGTGCTGGCCGTATCCAGCGGGTTGTAGAGGAGGATGTAAGCGGAATCTTGCCGAAGGCCCTTAAACCATAAGCGGATTTCCGCCTATGGTCGCCGCTGGTTGCGTCTGGGTCAGCCGTCGGCTTCCAGAAAGACTTCCCGCATCAGCCCATGGCGCTGCATTTTTTCATTGAGGGTACGACGTGGAAGCTTGAGCTCTTCCAGTACCGCCTTTATATCGCCTTTATGCCGGGCCAGCGCATTACGCAGGCATTGCGCCTCGAAGGCTTCCATTTGCTCATAGAGGGAAAGGTCCGCCGTTGATTGCGGAGCGCCACTATCCAGGCCCAGCACATGCCGCTCGGCCGCGTTGGCCAGCTCCCGGACATTGCCCGGCCAGTCATGGGCCAGAAGGCGCGCCAATTGGTTACCACTGGGCGTGCCGGGTTCGCGGCCCAGGCGTTTGGCAGCCTGCTGGAGAAAATGCTCGAACAGAAGGGGGATGTCCTCACGGCGCTCGCGCAGCGGTGGCAGGTAAAGCTCCGCTACGTTGAGACGATAGGCAAGGTCCTCTCTGAACCGGCCGGCACGGGCCTCTTCCAGCAGATCAGGCTTGGTGGCGGCAATGATGCGCAGGTCCACAGGAATGCTCTGATTGGAGCCGAGCCGCTCCAGCTGCTGCTCCTGCAAGACCCGCAGCAGCTTGGCCTGCTGGGCAAGAGGCATACTTTCGATCTCGTCGAGAAACAGGCTGCCGCCGTTAGCATGTTCCAGTTTGCCGATCCGCTTGCCGGTTGCCCCGGTAAAGGCGCCACTCTCATGCCCGAACAGCTCCGCCTCGAACAGCGTATCGGGGATGGCGGCACAGTTGAGCGCCACAAAGGGCTTGGCGCTACGGGTGCTGAAGTCATGCAGGCAACGGGCGACCAGCTCCTTGCCGCTACCCGTTTCACCTCGCAGAAGGATATTGACGGGCGTATTGGCCAGTTCAAGCACCTGTCTGCGCAGCGTTTCCATGGGGCGTGAATAGCCAATCAGACGTGCAGCCAGCTGGGCTTTCTGGTCCGAGTGATCGTGCAGACGCCGGTTCTCCAGCACTAGACGGCGTTTTTCCTGGGCGCGCTTGAGGCTGCCGAGCAGGGCCTCGGGGCTGAAAGGCTTTTCCAGGAAATCATAGGCACCCTGGCGCATCGCTTCGACGGCCATGGTCACATCGCCGTGGCCGGTCAGCAGGATGACCGGCAGGTCCTTGTCCAGGGTCTGAAGCTGCTCGAGCAGGGAGAGCCCGTCCAGGCCGGGCATGCGGACATCGCTGATGATCACACCGGCGAAGTCGGGCGTCAGCTGCGCCAGGCAGGCCTCGGCGCTGGCATACAACGCGACCTCGAACCCCGAGAGTTGCAGCCATTGCTGGATGGCTTCCCGGATAGTGGATTCATCATCGATGACGATTACGCGGTCCGTCATGTCGGGTCCTCTTCGATCACCATGGGCAGGGTCAACATAAAACGCGCGCCCTGGGCCGTATTGTCAACCGTCAGCTCGCCGCCCAGTTCGTGGACGATAGCGTACGACACGGCCAGGCCAAGGCCCAATCCTTCACCGACCGGCTTGGTGGTGAAGAACGGATCGAAAACCTGGCTCAGATGTTCTTCCGCGATCCCGCCGCCGGAATCCGTGACGGACAGCAGCCAACGGCCTCGCTCGGGTGTCAGAGCAATATCCAGCTGGCGAATCGATTTATCCGCCATGGCATCCAGTGCATTGCGCAGAAGGTTGACGAGCACCTGCTCAAGACGGATGGCATCACCACGCACCTTGGCGGGTCGGCTCATGCGCAGGCTGACGTCGACCCGCTCGTTCTGGACCCGTGGTGCCAGCAGCTCGAAGGACTTGTCTACTACGCAGGCCAGATCCAGCGGTTCGCGAAGACCGGCAGGCGTCTTGCGGGCATAGGTTTTCAGATGACCGGTCAACGCAGCCATGCGGCCCAGGAGTTCATCGATACGGATAAGGCTCTGGCGGGCCTCATCGTGACGCTGCTGGTCGAGCAGGAGGCGAACGCTGGCCAGCTGCATGCGCTGGGCTGTGAGCGGCTGGTTCAGCTCATGGGCGAGGGCGGCGGACATCTGCCCGAGCGCGGCCAGTTTGGCGGCCTGGATCAAACCGTCCTGGGCGGTTCGCAGGTCGGCGGTACGGGCTTCGACCAGACGCTCCAGCTCATCACGGCTGCGCTGGCGCTCACGGGCCAGACGCCGTCGCTGCTGAAGAAAGAGCAGGGCGAAGACCAGGGCAAACCATGCACCGGCGGCCGCAAGGCCCGTGGTTTGGGCCGTGGCAGGAAGACGAGAGCGATCACGCAGCAGGTGCAGCGTCCAGCCTTCTTCGGTGAGGGGCAGTGAAGTCCAGAGAAAATCCTGCACGCCCAGGGGGCCGTGGACCCGGGTAAGGCGCTGATTCTGTGCCAGGGTGTTCATGGGCTGATAAGTGAGCGGCAACAAGGGCTGACGGTTGTACTGCCGGGTCTCCTCAAGTTCGGCATGGTCATCGGGCCTTAGCGACTCAAGGATGCGGTAGCGCCACCCCGGCTGGTTGGCGATAAACACGATTCCACGCGCATCGCTTACCAGGATGATATCCGGCTGCTGGCTCCAGGAGTGTTCAAGCTCTGGAAACTCCAGCTTGACCACAATGGCCCCAAGAAAGGTGCCGTCATCGGCCGTCACCGCCTGGGAGAGAAAGTAGCCGGGTATGCCTGTGGTGACGCCTACTGCATAGAAACGACCCGCTCCCCGGGTGCGCGTCTGTAGAAAATAGGGACGAAACCCGTAGTTATGCCCTACATAACTGGTGGGCAGGCGCCAGTTGCTGGCAGCCACGGCAAGGCCCGTGCGGTCGAGCAGTTCTAACGTGGATGAGCCAGCGGCCCGGTTGAGCTGTTCGAGCTTAAGGTTGAGCCGATGCTGGGCTTCGGTACTCAGGAGCCCGGCCAGACTCTGGCTCATCTCGGGATCAAGTGCCAGAACGGCGGGTAAGGAGCGGTAGCGGTCGATCAGGGTTTGCAGGTTGCGGGCATAAAGGTGCAGCTGCTCTTCGCTCAGGGCACCGGCTTCGCGCAGGGCATAGCGCTCAGCCTGACGTGTGGCGGCATAGGCCACCAGCACGGCACCGGCCACGATGACGAGCGAGGCAACGAACAGACGCGAGGAACGGGACAGGCGCATGGCAGACTTCGCGATCAGCGGAGCACGGATCATACTGCGTTCGGCCGGTACTGACAGCCCAGTCACCGAAATGCACTTGAACGGCTTTTCGGTGACTGGGCTGTTTCAGAAGTCTACGTCGGCATCAATGGTGGTGGTCGCTCGGGCTGACAAAGACCAGGGTGGAAAACATCCCGCGCACGCGGCCGTTGGGGTCGTCCTGCTTGACCTCCGTGTTGGCGCCGATCACGTTACGACCATGATGGCGCACCGTAATCTGTGCCCGACCCTGGGCATCGGTCGTGACGCTGACGTGATCAGGGTCGTTGATCACATCGTCGTACAGCTTGATACCGGAGGCGGGCTTGCCGTCGAGCAGGACTTGCACCTCCAGCGTCTCACCGGGCTCTACGGCCAATGGATCGCGCTGAGGAATAATGGCGAATTTAAGTGCGTCCAGAGAGGGCAGCTTGGCGCCTTTTTCCATAACCGCGAGACTGTACTTGTAATAGCGTCCTGAGGCAAGGGCGCCCGATACCTCAGTTGCTCCCTTGTTCACCCACTTCTTGTCCTGGCCTTGTGCCCAATAGCCATTGTCCAGAGCAACCGCCAGCACCGCTGGTATAGCGGCCGGTTTCAGACGCGCATGATCGCTCTGCTTTTCAACCGTGATCGGTACGGGCTTGCCGGAGGTGTCGTACGCCCAGGCACCGGAAATCCGGGCCGGGTCATAGGCGTCCTCTTCGGCGCCTTCGCCAAAGACCACTTCGATCTGGCCGCGGCGCTCTTCCGGCCAGAGCGCATGGGCAAACAGCGAGCCGCTGAAAACGGACAGCGCAAGGGTGGCGGCCACCAGGGTGTGCTTGGTATTCATGTCGAGGTTCCTGTAGCGAGCGTGACGGGATACAGCGTTTCGATAAAAGCGAAGCGTGTGCAGGCGATGAATCCGACACACGCCGCGTTTGGCTTACAAGGTGATGGAAACTCCGGCCTGCAGGGTGCGTGGCGCACCGGGGTAGGCCCAGATCGAACCCCAGGCACGCTCGTCGTATTCCTCGTTAAAGACGTTGTCGAGGTTGAGGTTCAGGCGAATACGGTCGGTCAGCGGGTAATAGGCCAGCAGGTCGACAACGGTATAGGACGACATGTCGAACGCCGTAGACGAGGTGCTGCCCTTGCGGTCGCCTACGTATTTAAGGCCAACGCCCACGCCCAGCCCGCTCAACAGACCCGAATCGAATTCATAGGTATTGAGCAGATTCACGCTGTGCTTGGGAACGTTTGCCAGACGGCTGCCGGTGGGCATGGTGGACGTCGTGCTCTTGGTCACTTCGGCATCGACATAGGCATAACCGCCAATAACGCGCCATTGCGGCGTGATATTGCCAGCCAGGCTGAGATCGAAGCCACGGCTGCGCACTTCGCCTGCCGCAATCTGGTAATTGCTGTCGAGCGGGTCCGATGTGAGGACGTTTTCCTTGGTGATATGGAACAGGGCTGCCGTAATACTCAGGTCATGCTCCGGCACGTCGTACTTGATGCCGGTCTCGTAGGCGATGCCTTTTTCCGGGTCGAAGGCCTGGCTGCTGCGATCGGCGCCCCGGTTGGGCTTGAACGAGCGAGCCGTGTTGGCATACACGGCCAGCGAGTCGGTCAGGTCATACACCAGGCCGAAGCGAGGCGAGACGGCGTTATGTGCTTGCTCCCAGCTGCCTGATGCGGACAGGTAGTTCGTGTACTGCTGCTCGAAGCGCTCCAGCCGCGCACCAACCTGGGCCTTGAGCCGGTCGGTAAGTTCGACCTGATCCTGCAGGTACAGCGCGTAAGACTTCAGGTTCTCGTCATCATGGGTGGTCGTACGGGTCAGGGCAGGCAGCGGCTGGCCATACACCGGCGCATAGAGGTCGAGCGGGAAGGCACTGACGCTGCCGCTGGAGCGGCGGATAAAGGATGTGTAATTGAAATCGTCGTACTCGACACCAGCCAGCAGGGTGTGAGCAAAACCCGCCGTCTTGAAGTGGCCTTCAATGTTGGTCTGGAAGGCTATATCGTCCCATTCCAGGGTGCGCTCGCTATAGTTCCGGCCAATGGTGCGGCCATCGGCTGCCAGTCCATTGTTCTCTACGGCGCCGCCGTCCAGGCTACCGTCGAGATACTGCACGCCGCCACGAATGGCCCAGTCGTCATTGAGCTGGTGTTCCAGACGCAGCTGGGTGGTGGCGTTTTCATTACGAAGTTTGCCAGCGTCCTCCTCGCCCAGGAAACGATCGCGTGGAAGCTGACCGGCCTGGGTGGCATAACGGGTAACGCCCCGATCCATAGGGTTGCGGTTGTGCAGGTAGTCGCCCTCAAGAATCACGGCGGTACGGTCGCTCAGCTGCCAGCGCAGTACGGGTGCTACGTTGTACCGTTCGCTTTCCACATGGTCACGAAAGCTGTCGCTGCCTTCAGCCACCAGGTTCAGGCGATAGGTAAATTCGGCGTTTTCATCCAGTGCGCCGGTGGTGTCCAGCGTACCGCGGCGCAGCCCCTGGGTGTTGAACTGGCTGCCCAGAACGGTTTTCCGATCGGCCTGGGGCTGCTTGCTGACAATATTGAACGTGCCGCCCGGGTCGCCTCGGCCATAGAGCATGGATGCAGGGCCACGAAGTACCTCCAGGCGCTCAATCGTGCTGGCATCCGGCATATTGGGATAGCCACGGTTGACGGCAAAGCCGTTGCGGTAGAACTCCTGGGTACTAAAGCCCCGCACCAGGAACTCAGTCAGACCCTGTCCGCCAAAGTTGTTGCCTCGTTCTACGCCTCCCGCGTAGTCCAGGGCATCTTCAAGCCGGGTAGCACCGATATCTTCTACGACCTGACGCGGCACTACGCTAATGGACTGCGGCGTCTCGTGGATGGCCGTATCGGTACGGGTGGCACTGGCCGAACGGGTTGCCCGATAACCCTCAACGGGGCCTTGAGCGCTTTCGGTCACGTTGGCTGTGATTTCCATCTGCGATAACGAGGCTGGCTCGGAGTCGGATGGGGTTTCCTGGGCATAGCAGGTGAAGGCGTGCAGAGAGAGCACGGGGACGATAAGACGCCGCATTTCTTCTTCTTTTCCTTGGTAAGAACCGCCAGACGCGGAGATAGGATGCGGATGCTATATATTATGATAATCGTTATCAATAACGAGTTGATAGCAACTTGATTGCGTCGTCTGGAATGCAACGAGCACGGAACGCGCTGTCCTAACGCCTCAGGTGTTTAGGCAGAAGAAAGGCTGCTAGTCGAAGGAGAACCGCTTGGGCCTTACAGGTTTGTCTGGAAAGCGGGTTCCAGACTTGGGCGGGTGCGCTTTGCGCAGCGGTTCGAGCAGCGGTGACAGACCGTTGTGGTCGATCTCCTGCATCAGCTGGATCAGGCGGCCGATTTCGCCCTTGGGAAATCCTTCGCGGGCGAACCAGTTGAGGTAATGGCCGGGTAGATCGGCAATGACGCGACCCTTGTATTTGCCATAGGGCATTTCACGGGTCACCAGCAGTTGCAGATCCTTCGGGTCCATAAAGCCTCACAGGGTAACGGTTGGAATGCCCGGATCTTCACCGGACCCGGACATTCTACCGTATCGAGGCTGACAGGTGAGGTCAGCGCCCTTGAACGGCATGGGCCGCTCGAATCACGCAGCGGGTCAGCTCCGGTGGAGAGAACTTGGTGAGTACGTCGTTGGCACCTGCCTTCTTGGCCCTGTCGCTGTTCATGGAGCTGTCCAGCGACGTATGCAGCAGTACGTAGAGACTGCTGAAGTCCGGACTCTCACGCAGGCTCTGGGTAAAGGCGTAGCCATCCATTTCCGGCATTTCAATGTCGGAGACAACCACATTGATCTCATCATCTGTGCCTTGTAGCTCTAGAAGCTTTTCAATGGCTTCCTTGCCGCTGCGGGCAACATGGCAGCGGATATTCAATGTCTGCAAGGCATGAAGCGACAGGTTGCGCGCGACTTGGCTGTCATCCACGATCAAGATACGCGTTGCCTCCAGGGCTTCGATGTCTTCTTCGTTCAGGGCCGAAGGCGTCTGCGGTATGGCAGGCGGTGCAATACCGTGGATAACCTTTTCGATATCCAACACCTGAACCAGCGTGCCTTCCACTTGGGTCACGCCGGTGACAAACGCGCGACTACCCGAGCCGAAGGGGGGCGGGATGATGTCGCTCGACCGGCAGTGAATGATCTTGGCAACGTTCTGGACGTGTAGCGCCTGCTTGGTACGGCTGATCTCGGTCACGATCAGGCAGCCACCAGAAGGGTCGGCCAGGGGCTGTTCGCCAATGGCACGGCTCAGGTCAATCACCGATAGCGAGGCGCCTCGCAGGGTCGTGACGCCTTTAACGTGCGGATGCGACTCAGGCATGCGCGTCAGGGGCGGGCACGGAATGATTTCGCTGACCTTGAGCAGGTTGATGGCCATGAGCTTTCCGCTGCGCAATGAGAACAGCAGCAGCGAGAGGGAGTCATCGGACGGATTGTGCTTGGGCATGTGCGACCTGTTCAGGAATTCAACTTGGCTGCCAGAACTATCGGCCAATAGACGCGAAGGTTTAGGCGAAAGTTTGCTTCATTCTGTCGCATCCGCCCGAAGAGCCACTGGCCGGGCGAGCGTAGCCAGTCATCGGGTCGGGCTTCAGATCCCCAAAAGGGAGTCGATGAATCTAAAGACAGCCCGAAAAGAGTCCGGGCACCGTCATGTCATGTGAGCTTCAACAAGAATAAACAGGAGCCTGTTGCATGGATGTCTTACGCAAATACCCCGTTCGCGCGCGTCTGTGGTTGATCCTGACCGTCGCGGCCCTGATGCTGCTGGCCTTCGGCGCGCTGACGCTCAGGGCCTCCTATGAGCACCTCTATCAGGGCAAGGCCGAAAAGACGCAGCATGTGGTCGAGACCGCCCTGGGTGTGTTCACACATTTTCAGGCGTTGGAAGCGGGCGGCACGCTCAGCCGTGAGGCGGCGCAGCAAGGTGCCTTGGCCGTGCTCAAAGCGCTTCGCTACGGTCGCAACGACTACTTGTGGGTCAACGATCTGCAACCGCGCATGGTCATGCATCCGATGAATCCCAAGCTCGACGGGCAGGACCTTTCTACCTATAAAGATCCTGACGGCAAAGCGCTGTTCAATGAGATGGTAGTCGTGGCAAAAAACGGCGGTGGGGTTGTGGCCTACCGTTGGCCCAAGCCCGGTGCCAGTGAGCCGGTGCCCAAGGTTTCCTACGTCAAGCAGTTCGAGCCCTGGGGCTGGGTGCTGGGGACAGGCGTCTACCTGGATGATCTGCAGGCCGAGTTTCGCGCACAGGTCTGGCAGACGGCAGGCGTCGGGGCCGTCATCGTAGTGCTCATGGGCGTCTTGATCTTTCTCATTCAGCGCAGCATCACCCGACCGCTGACGTCGACCGTCAAGGCGATGGCCAGTATCGCCAGTGGCGAGGCCGACCTGACCCACAGGCTCGACACGTCGGGCCGTGACGAGTTGTCTGAGCTGGGCCGTCATTTCAACCGGTTTTCGGAGCATTTGGGTGAACTCATTCGTCAGCTACTGACGGCCGCTCATTCGCTGGATCGTCATTCGGGCGAGCTGGGTGCCATTGCGGCCCAAAGTCAGCGGCACAGCGACACCCAGACCCAGCAGATGGATATGCTCGCCACGGCTATCAATGAAGTGACGCATGCCATCCAGGATGTGGCCCGCCACGCCGAACAGGCCTCGGGCGAGGTGCAGAGTGCTGAACGTCGGGCCGATCAGGGGCTGGTCAGTATCCAGACCAGCCTCCACCAGACCGAAGGGTTGTCAGACACTATTCTTCAGGCCGCCGAGGTCATCGAATCACTGGCGCAGGAGAGTACCCAGATCGGCACCGTACTCGACGTGATCCGCTCCATTGCCGACCAGACCAACCTCCTGGCTCTTAACGCTGCTATCGAGGCAGCACGTGCCGGTGAGCAGGGGCGCGGGTTTGCGGTAGTAGCCGATGAGGTCAGGCTTCTGGCGCAGCGCACGCAGAAGTCCACCCAGGAGATTCATGCCATGATCGAGCGGCTGCAGGCCAATTCGGGCGCGGCGGTTCGGGTCATTCAGGAGAGCCGGCAGGCTTCGCAGCACACCATCGAGCAGGCCGGTCAGGCCAGCGACAGCCTTGAGCAGATCAACCAGACCCTGCGTAACCTTGCAGCGGTAAACGCCTCGATTGCGAGCGCTACCCTGCAGCAGTCCCATGTGGTGGAGGAGATCAATCAGAGCGTCGTGCAGGTGGCCGGCCTTGCCCAGACCAACGCCACGGCGAGCGTGCAGACGAGTCAGGCCAGTCAGCAGCTGCGTGGCATTGCCGATCAGTTGGGTCATCTGCTCGGCCAGTTCAAGGTGTAATGCTTCCCTTGCAGGGCCGGTCCTGACGGGTCGCCCTGCATTTCTTAACGCTTTCTTTACGCCTCCCTGGGGGCTTACGTCTCGATCCTTTACAGGACTCCTCCCGACAATGCTCTCCATCAGCGGTCGTGCCGCGTAAAGGAGAGAATCATGAGCGTTCTGGATAGCCTGTGCCTGCTATTGGCCGTGGGCCTGTTCGTGTACCTGCTGGTGGCGCTAATGCGCGCCGACCGTTCGTGAGGCCGCGACCATGAGCACTGCCGATGGCCTGTTGATTGTGCTGTTTTTGGCGTTGTTCCTAGCGCCAGCGCCTCTTCTGGGGCGTTTTTTCTACCGTGCCCTCGAAGGCGAGCGCACTTGGCTTACCCCGGTCCTGGCGCCGCTGGAGCGGGTAGGCTATCGCCTTGGCGGTATTGACGCCCGGCAGGAGCAGAGCTGGCAGCAATACGCCCTGGCACTGCTCATGTTCAATCTGGTCGGCCTGCTGGCCTTGTTCCTGATGCTTCTACTGCAAGCGTATCTGCCGCTCAATCCGCAGCATCTGCCGGGGCTTGAATGGACCCTGGCACTGAACACGGCGATCAGCTTTGTCACCAACACTAACTGGCAGGCCTACAGCGGTGAGGCGTCGCTGTCGTATTTCAGTCAGATGGTAGGGTTGGGCGTACAAAACTTCGTGAGTGCTGCGACCGGGATTGCCGTGCTGGTAGCCTTGAGCCGCGGCATTACCCGCCGCAGCGCGCTGGCGCTGGGCAATTTCTGGGTCGATCTGACCCGCGCGACGCTCTATATTCTGCTACCGCTTAGCCTGGTGCTGGCCGTGCTGCTGATCTGGCAGGGCGTGCCGCAAACCTTCTCGGCCTATATCGACGCCCAGACGGTCCAGGGCGGTACGCAGGCCTTGCCGCTGGGGCCAGCCGCCAGTCAGATCGCCATCAAGCAGTTGGGCACTAATGGCGGTGGCTTTTTCGGCGTGAACTCCGCGCACCCTTTCGAAAACCCGACGGCGCTGAGCAATCTCCTGGAAATGGTCTCGCTGCTGCTGATCCCGGCCGCACTGGTGTTTACCTTTGGCCATTATGTGAAGGATCTGCGGCAGAGCCGGGCGATTCTGGCCTGCATGCTGGGCCTTTTGCTGATCGGCATAGGCGTATCGCTGTGGTCTGAATGGCAGAGCAATCCGGCCCTGGCCTCGCTGGCTGTTGAGCAGAACGCCTCGCTGGAAGGCAAGGAAAGCCGCTTCGGCATCACGGCCTCGGTGCTCTGGTCGGTTGCCACCACGGCGGCCTCCAACGGGTCGGTCAATGCAATGCATGACAGCCTTTCGCCGCTGTCCGGGCTGGTGGCGTTGTTCAACATGATGCTGGGCGAGGTTATCTTTGGCGGGGTAGGCGCCGGGCTCTACGGCATGTTGCTCAACGTGCTGATCGCGGTGTTCCTGGCCGGGCTTATGGTGGGGCGCACCCCGGAATACCTAGGCAAGAAGCTTGAAGCACGGGAAGTTCGCCTGCTGGTGGCAACACTTCTGGTCATGCCGCTGGGCGTGCTGGTGCTGGGGGCTCTGGCCATCAGCCTGCCGGGACCGGTATCGGCCATCAGCAACCCCGGCCCCCACGGCTTCAGCCAATTGCTTTATGCCTATACCTCCGCCACCGCCAATAACGGCTCGGCCTTTGGCGGGTTCGGTGCCAACACGCCCTTTCACAATCTGATGCAGGGGCTGGCCATGCTGCTTGGCCGTTATGGCTACATCCTGCCGGTACTGGCCATTGCCGGGAGCCTCGCCGCCAAGCGTACCGTACCGCAGGGGCCAAACAGCTTTCCTACTCACGGCCCGCTGTTCGTCACGCTGCTAACCCTGACCATCCTCTTGGTAGGTGGCCTGACCTTCCTGCCGACCCTGGCCCTTGGGCCGATTGCCGATCAACTGATGCTTTTCGGTGGACATTGATATGAACATGCATACCCAACCGACCACTGCTGCCGCTGCGCCTGTGCCCGGCAAACCGCTCTGGCAGGCCGCGCTGGTCCAGGCCTTCGTGAAGCTGGACCCACGGCAGCTGGTGCGCTCGCCGATCATGTTCGTCGTGGAGCTGACTGCTGTCTTCACTACTGTGCTGTGCTTTTTGCCGCAAGCCGGAGTGAGTACCGCCGTGGCCGTACAAATCACTTTGTGGCTGTGGTTCACGGTGCTCTTTGCCAACTTTGCCGAAGCCCTGGCCGAAGGACGCGGCAAGGCGCGTGCCGATAGCCTGAAAGGCGTAGGGCAGGACCTCATGGCCCGTCGCCAGACCGCGGACGGTCTGTTTGAGATGGTGCCGGCCGTGGGGTTGCGCAAAGGAGATGTGGTCCGCGTCGAGGCAGGTGAGCTGATTCCGGGAGATGGTGAGGTCGTCCAGGGGATCGCTGCTGTCAACGAGGCGGCCATTACAGGCGAATCCGCCCCGGTCATCCGTGAGTCCGGCGGGGATCGCTCGGCCGTAACCGGCAATACGCAGATCGTCTCGGACTGGCTGTTGGTGCGCATCACGACCAATCCGGGCGAATCTACGCTGGATCGCATGATCGCCCTGGTGGAAGGGGCCAAGCGGCAGAAGACGCCTAACGAGGTCGCGCTGGATATCCTGCTGATCGGCCTGACGCTCATCTTTCTCTTGGTGGTCGCTACGCTTCAGCCCTTTGCTCGCTATGCCGGTGGCGACCTGCCCATGCTGTACTTGGCGGCGCTGCTGGTGACGTTGATTCCGACCACTATTGGCGGCCTGCTTTCGGCCATTGGCATTGCCGGGATGGATCGTCTGGTGCGACTGAACGTGATTGCCAAATCCGGCCGTGCTGTGGAGGCTGCCGGGGACGTGCATACGCTGCTGCTGGACAAGACCGGCACCATCACCTTTGGCAACCGCCGGTGCAGCGCCATGTATGCGGCAAGCCGCGTTACGGCCAAACAGCTGGCTGAAGGCGCCCTGCTGGCGTCACTGGTGGACGATACCCCTGAGGGCAAATCCATCGTCGAATACCTGCGCGCCCTACATCCCATGAACGAGCCTGCCCGTGATGCGGTCACGCCGATCACTTTTAGCGCCGAGACACGCCTGTCCGGTATTGATTGGGACGGCCACGTCTACCGCAAGGGGGCAGTGGACGCCGTGCTGCGTTTTCTGGGCATGACACGCGGCCACCTGCCCGATGTGCTGGCTCGCGAGATCGACCGCATTGCCAAGGATGGAGGAACACCGCTGCTGGTCTGCGCCGATGGGCAGCTGCTCGGAGCCATTCACCTGAAGGATGTGGTCAAGCCCGGTATCCGAGAGCGTTTCGCCGAGCTGCGCAAGCTGGGTATCCGCACCGTGATGGTAACCGGTGACAACCCGCTGACCGCCGCGGCGATTGCGGCCGAGGCGGGTGTTGATGATGTGATCGCCGAAGCCACGCCTGAGAAAAAGCTGGCCCGCATCCGTGAGGAACAGGCGGACGGCAAGCTGGTTGCCATGTGCGGTGATGGAGCCAACGATGCTCCGGCGCTGGCCCAGGCTGATGTAGGCATGGCCATGAACGACGGCACCCAGGCGGCTCGCGAAGCGGCCAACCTGGTGGATCTGGACTCCGACCCTACCAAGCTTTTGGACGTCGTGCAGGTGGGCAAGGAGTTATTGGTTACACGTGGTGCGCTAACCACCTTTTCCATCGCCAATGACGTGGCCAAATACTTCGCCATCTTGCCGGCATTGTTCGCCAGTATTTATCCGCAGTTGGGTGCACTTAACGTGATGGGCCTGCACAGTCCGCAAAGCGCGATCCTGTCCGCCATTGTGTTCAATGCCCTGATCATCGTGGTGCTGATACCCCTGGCACTACGCGGCGTGCGTATTCAGGCCGCCAATGCCAGCCAGTTGCTGCGCCGTAACCTGCTGATTTATGGCCTCGGCGGGCTGCTGGTGCCGTTCGTGGGAATCAAGCTGATCGATATGGTGTTGACTGCCGTAGGGCTGGCCTGAGCGGCCAGTCTTCCTTAGGAGAATCGTTATGTTTGCGCACGTTCGTCCCGCCCTGTCCATGATGCTGGTCCTGAGTCTGATCACTGGCGTGGCCTACCCTCTGGTGGTCGCTGGTGTCGGACAGGCCGCCTTTGCCAGCCAGGCCAATGGAAGTCTGATTCGCAACTCGGCGGGTCAGGTCATCGGCTCGGCATTGATCGCTCAGCCCTTTACCGGAAACCAATGGTTCCACCCGCGTCCCTCGGCGGGTGATTTTGCCACGGTGTCCAGCAGTGCGAGCAATCTCGCGGCATCCAACCCGGCACTGGTACAGCGAATCGCCGAGTCGCTGGGGAATGAGCAGGGCAGTGGACCGGCGCCGCTGGCGTTGGTCATGACGTCGGGCAGCGGGCTTGACCCGGATTTGCCACCGGCTGCCGCCCGTTATCAGATCGCCCGGATAGCCCAGGCGCGTGGCATACCGGCCGATGAGCTGGAAAAACTGGTCGTCGAGCATACGGAACGCTCGCTGATCGGGCCGCCAGTGGTTAATGTGCTGCAACTTAATCTGGCCCTAGATGAGCGTACGCGATGACCGATGCCGCCGAGCGCGCCGATGCACTGCTTGCCGACCACGCCGAAGGACGTGGCCGACTAAAGGTATTCCTGGGCGCGGCGCCCGGTGTCGGCAAGACCTACGCCATGCTCCAGGCCGCCCAGGCTTTGCAGCGACAGGGCGTGGACGTGCGGATCGGCGTTGTGGAAACCCACCGACGCGCCGAGACCGAAGCTCTGGTCGCTGGTCTTACGCAACAACCGCTACGGCGATACGACTACCGGGGCATGCATCTGGCGGAGCTGGATCTGGACGGTGTACTCGCCAATCCACCCCGGCTCGTGCTGGTTGATGAGCTGGCACATACCAATGCGCCGGGGAGCCGCCACGCCAAGCGCTGGCAAGACATCGAAGAACTCCTGGCCGCCGGGATCGATGTCTACACCACCGTCAACGTCCAGCATTTGGAAAGCCTGAACGATCAGGTTCGTGATGTGACCGGCGTACAGGTGCGCGAGACCGTGCCGGACCGGCTGTTGCAGGATGCCTATGAGATCGTTCTGATCGACCTGCCGCCGCGCGAGCTATTGGAGCGGCTGCGCGAAGGCAAGGTCTACGTACCCGAACAGGCGCGGGCGGCCATCGATGCCTTTTTCAGCCAGACCAACCTTACTGCCCTGCGCGAGATGGCCATGCAGACGGCAGCGGCGCGGGTCGACTCGGATCTGGCCCGGCGTTATCGCGCCCTGGGGGAGGATGCTCCGGCGCTTCTGGGGCGTCTGCTGGTAGCGGTCAACGGTGACGGTCAGGCGGAGCGGCTGGTGCGCCATGCGAGTCGAGTGGCGGAGCGCCGGCACCTGCCGTGGAGCCTGGTACATGTCGAGACCGGGCGGACACAGGACGAGGCCGAGCGCGCCCGCCTGCAAGCCGCCCAGCGTCTGGCCGAGCGGCTCGGGGGTGAAGTGGTCATTCTGCGGGCCGGGGAGGTGGCGAAATCCCTGGTGAATTACGCCGTGGAGACACGGGCCAGCCTGTTGCTGGTCGGGCGCAGCCGGCCCACCTGGGTTCGCCGTCTGTTTGGTACGGGGCTGGCCTCGCGCTTGCTACAGTTCGAGGCGGGGCTTGAGATCAGTGTGCTGGACGCCCGCGAGGAAGTAGGCACCTCCCTGCCAAAGGTGTCCCAACGCAATGGCCGGGATTACCTGCTGGCGATCGGCGCTACCGTGGGCGCTGCCCTTCTGGCCAAGGCCGCCTCCAGCCTGCTGGAGCTTCCCAATATTTCGCTGGTGTTCCTGACCGCCGTTTTGCTGGTCGCCATTCGTAGTAGCCGTGGTCCGGCCATCCTGTGCGCGGTCCTGAGTTTTCTGACCTATAACTTTCTGTTCATCCCGCCGTTGTTCTCGTTCACCATTCAACGTGAACAGGATGTGCTGACACTCATGTTCTTTCTGTTCATGGCAACGCTCACCGGCAATCTGGCGGCCCGCCAGCGAGGGCAGCTGAACAGCCTCAGACAGGCCCAGACCGAAACCGGCGCCCTGCTGGAGCTCTCCCGCAAGCTGACGGCCGCCACTGACCGGCAGGCGGTACTGAAGGCTGCGGCGCAGCAGCTGAGTTCCACCGACATCGAGGTCTGTCTGATGAGCCGGGATAGCCATGAGCAGTGGCATGTCGAGGCTGGGACCGCCAGCGTCCTGAATGAAAGTGAACGTGCCGCGGCTGACTGGGCGTGGAAGCACGAGCAGCCAGCGGGTCATGGAACGGATACCTTGCCCCATGGGCGCTGGTGGTGGTGGCCCTTGGCATCCGAAGAGGGCCCCCTGGCGCTGCTGGGGATTGCCTTGAAAGACGGCAAGAGCCTGAGCGCCGAGCAGCGTCGGCTGTTTGCTGCGCTGGGTCAGCCGCTGGCCCAGGCGCTGGCGCGGGCGCGTCTGGCCGAGGACCTGGAGGCTGCACGCCTGCATGGGGAAACCGAGCAGCTACGCAGCGCCTTGCTGGCCTCCGTATCGCATGACTTGCGCACCCCGCTTACTGCCATGCGCGGCTCTATCGACACATTGGCCACGCTGGGCGACAGCATCAGCGCCGAGGATCGCCAATCGCTTCTGGACACGACACGTCTCGAAGCCGAACGTCTGGATCGGTATATCCAGAACCTGCTCGACATGACCCGGTTGGGTCATGGCGGGCTGCAGCTGGCCCGCGACTGGGTCTCCCCAGGCGACGTCGTGGCCAGCGCCCTGAGCCGACTGAAGCCTGTACTGGCACCGCTGCATGTCGAAACGTCAGTTCCCCCCGATATGCCGCTGCTCTATGTGCATCCTGCCCTGATCGAACAGGCCCTGATCAACGTATTGGAAAACGCGGCGCGGTTTTCCCCGGAGCACGGGCGCCTGCGCGTTGCGGTCGAGCATGACGATAAAGAGATCCGTCTGGCTGTGAGCGACCAGGGCCCCGGTATTCCAGAGGCGGAACGTGCCCGGATTTTCGATATGTTCTACACCGCCGCACGGGGTGATAGAGGCGGACAGGGTACAGGGCTGGGATTGGCAATCTGCCAAGGCATGGTGGGCGCGCACGGCGGTCGCGTGACTGTTGATACCGGCCTGGACGGAAGGGGGGCGACCTTGACCCTGCATCTGCCGCTGCATCCACAACCGCTCGGTGACAACGAGGGCTGAGGCGTTTCGCCTTTCAATAACGTAGCATGCGGCAAGTGTTCGCTTTTTCTGAAGGCTTCCATGACCACAAATGCACCCTTGATCCTGATCGTCGATGACGAGCCGCAGATTCGCAAATTCCTGCGCATCAGCCTGACGGCCCAAACCTATCGGGTCATCGAGGCTGCCACCGGTGCAGAAGGATTGGCCAAGACGGCACTGGAGCGGCCTGATCTGGTCGTGCTGGATCTGGGTCTGCCGGATGAAGATGGGCAGACCATCCTCAGGGAAATTCGTGAATGGTCGTCCGTACCGGTACTTATTCTGTCGGTCCGGGCGGATGAGCAGGAAAAGGTCCGTGCACTGGATGCAGGGGCGAATGACTACGTCACCAAGCCCTTCGGCATTCAGGAGTTTCTGGCCCGGGTACGGGTATTGTTAAGGCAGGGTGTGGCCCAGCCGCAGACAGAGTCAGCCCTGAGCCTGGGAGCGCTCAAGGTAGATTTTGCCTTTCGCCGCGTCACGGTGCAGGACAGTGACATCGCCCTGACGCGCAAGGAATATGCAGTGCTTGAACACCTTGCTCGTCATCTGGGGCGCGTGGTGACCCAGCAACATCTGCTCAGGGAAATCTGGGGCCCGTCCCATGTCGAGGACACCCACTATCTGCGTGTCGTGGTAGGGCACTTGCGGCAGAAACTGGGCGACGACCCTGCTGCTCCGCAGTACATCATCACCGAGCCTGGGGTGGGTTACCGGCTACGTGACAGGCACGATGCCTGAGCCCATCCCTGGGCGCTGGCGGATCACGCTTCGAGCATCTGCTCGCGACTGTACTGAAGTGCAGCCTGAGCGCGCTTGATCAGGTCCTCTTCTTCAGTCTGGGCCAAGACGGTATTGGCCAACAGTTCGATGTTCTGCAGATGAGTCATCTTTTCATCCCGACTTATATTGTCGAGCATGCCAAGTTCTTCGATCCGGTCTTCACACCGGGTGAGCAAGCGATTGTGAAAGTCGTACTGGGATTCGTAGTGCTTGGTACGACGGGCACGGCGAGGGGTACTGATTACCTGATCGGTACTGGGTGCTAGAGACATGATGTACTTCTCAATCATCAAATAAATCGTGGTATGGCAATATGCCATTTCCCGATCTGGTCGACCATACCCCGTACCGGTAATGGTTCATTTTGGAGATGAGCGGATACGTCTTGGGCACGTAAAGGCTCCCTTTCAATGAATGAAACGGCAGGGTAGCGATTTGAAATCATTCAATTGTCAAAAAAGCGTGAAAGACTGACCGGTGGAGTTGACCTGTGTCACGAAAGAGGCACTGCCTGTATCCGGTTTCCCTCACCTTAATTCGAACCATCCAGAACGATCGACGGTCGACTTTCTTGTACGGACCCTGGTATTGACGGGTCCGGAAATCGACGTGGAGGTAGAAAGATGGTTTCCAGAATAGGCATGGTCGGACTCACCCTATGTGCCGTGCTGCTCAGTGGCTGCTTTGGCAGCTCCGATGATAAATCCAGCGAATCCAGCTCCGAGAAGGCATCCATCCAGATGCACTCGCCCCAGGACGACGCCACTAGCCAGGACAACCAGGACGCCAACAGCGGCAAGTAAGGCAATAGGGCGCGATTGAAGGTTGGTGGCCTGCCCGGCAGGTCGCCCGGAGCAGGAAGGTAAGGCATGGCGAACACCGAGGATCTGAAACTGCTGGAAGAGCTCCTTCTGGCCCGAGGCCCGGGCGGGCAGGAGGATGAAGTCAGGCGCATCTGCCTGCGTGAGCTCAAGCGCAGCTGTGATGAGGTATGGGTCGACGCGGCCGATAACGTAATCGGGGTCGTGCGGGCCACCGAGGAGATTTCCCGGGAAGAGGCTGCACAGCGCAGCGTCGTGATCATGGCGCACCAGGATGAAATCGCCATGGTCGTCAAACGCGTCAACCCTGACGGTACGTTGAGCGTCGTCGCACTGGGCGGGGCCTTTCCGGTGAACTTTGGCATGTGCCCGGTCGATATCATGGGTGAGCATGCCCTGCTGCCAGGTGTACTGTCATTCGGAACCATGCACGCCACGCCCGAATCGCCTCAAGGAGCCGATGTGCTCAGCGGCAATGTGCAGTGGAAGGATGTGCATGTGCTTACCCGGCGCTCGAAGGATGAGCTGGGCGAAGCAGGCATACGGGCTGGTACACGAGTTGTACTGAGTCAACATTGGCGCCAGCCCTTTAATGTTAATGACGCTATCGCAGCCCATTTTCTGGATGACCGTGCGCCTATCGTGGCGACGCTCAAGGCTGCTGCGTTGACGGCTGCGCGCCGTTCCCTCCTCAAGCGCGATGCCGTGTTTGTCTTTACGACCAAGGAGGAGGAAACCAATGGCGGTGCTCAATATGCAGCCCGAACGCTACCCGGTGAAATTGTCATTGCCGTCGAGGTGGGGCCTATCGCCGAGGAATACGATACGCAGCTTAGCGCCGACCCGATTGTGCTGACCGGTGATGAAAAAGGGTTTTACTCGAAATCCGTAACGGACGATCTGTTGCAGGCTGCCGAGCGTTGCGGACTCAATCCGCAACCGGCGCTCATGCCGGATTTTGCTTCCGATGCCAGTGCCATACTCAGTTCCGGCTCGAAAGGTAAGGCAGGGTGTATCGCCATCCCAACTGAAAATACCCATGGCTATGAGGTGGTCCTGCATGATGGTATGGATGCCTGCGCCCGAACGCTGACGGAATACCTGATCGGCAAGCCTGTGAACGGATAGTGATCCCGTAGAGAAAGGCCATTCGGAGAATGGCCTCGTGTCCACTCAGACCGATACGCTGATCCGGGACGCCTTGGACGCATCCAATGAATAGTTGCTAACGCTCTGGTACTTGCGGATCACCGTTTGTGCCAGCAGGTTAACGGCATCATTGGCGGCTGTTGATGAGGTGCTGGCTGCACTGACCGTACCAGACGTGCTGCTGTCGTCATTGTCCGTGTGCGCCATCATCGAGGCCTGCAATGCACGGCTCAATTCATCCTGACTGACTTCCCCGTTCTCGTCTTCGTCCAGTGCGGACATCAGCGACGTACTGTTAGTGTCGTCCAGAGCGGCCAGTTCGAGGGTACTGAGTGTACCGCTGGCATCAGCATCCAGGCTGACGATCAGCTCGTCGGTCAGGTCGTCGCTGTCTGCATCAGCTACCGGCAGGGGAAGCAATGGTGGTGCGAATACACTGGTAAATTCACGTTGGCTGATGCTATCGCTGCTGTCCTGATCCATCAGGCTGAGCAGCTGGTCGACATCAATTGCCGTGCTGTCGTCACTCTCTCCGCTGCTGGAGGCGGCTGCGGTCAGCTCGCTCTGGCTGATCGAACCATCACCGTCGGCATCCAGGGCCTTGAACAGATTCTTGAGTGGGTTTTCATCATCGCTCGTGGTGCTGGCGGGTACGGTGGTGCTGTTCTTGTTAGCAGTGTAACTGCTGAAATAGCTGGAATGACTGCTACCTATTCCACTGATCATGACGGGCTACCTGGCTGAGAAAGGGCTAAGGGAAGTTCTCAGGTTCAAGCTTCGCGCATGAGTATGTCGTGGGTATCGTGACTGTGTATCTGGCGAGATACACAGCGGTTAAAGGCATCATGCCGAGCGTATCGGCAGCATGATAAGGGCGGTCAGACCGCCGCCTGGGGTTTCTTCCAGGCACAACGTGCCGCCTTGGTTTTGAATGGACTCCCGCGCAATGGCAAGGCCCAGCCCCACGCCGCCGGAGTTGCGGTTACGAGAGCCTTCCAGGCGGAAAAACGGCTCGAATACTGCCTCGCGGTATTGGGCAGAAATTCCGGGACCGTGATCGCGCACCTGTATTTCTATGGAGTCAGGATGTTCCTTCAATACGATTTCGGCGCTACCCCCGTAGCGCAGTGCATTATCGAGCAGGTTGGTCAGGCATGAGCGCAGGGCCATGGCCTGGGCCCGGACAGGCTTGCACTGGCCACTCAGCGATACAGCGGCTCCGTCATCCAGAGCGTTTTCCGTCAGTGATTCAGCCAACGCCTGAATATCGAACAGCACCCAGGGCTCTTCACTGCGTTGCTCGCGCAGGTACTCCAGTGTTGCGTTGAGCAGGTTAATCATGTCGTCCACATCCTGCGTTACACGGCTGCGCAGTTGAGGATCGTCGATGTCTTCCAGCCTGAGCTTTACGCGGGCCAGTGGTGTACGCAGATCATGGGAAACCGCCGCCAGCATCCGTCCGCGTTGCTGGATCTGCGCTACGATGCGTTCGCGCATCTGGTTCATCACCCGTGCCGCTTCACGGGTTTCGTGAGGGCCCGTTTCTGGTATGGGAGGGCTGTCCAGGTTATCGCTCAGGTCCTGCGCTGCCGCGGTGAGACGGCTGATAGGGCGGGTCAGCAGACGGGCGCTGATCCAGGCAGCAACCAGCAGAGTGCCTAACTGGAAGGGGAACGGTCCGCCCAACATCCAGCCAAGCTGACCTAATGCCGAAACCGGCGGTCCGGCAGGAGGCGGGAGCGATGGATTGGTAAAAGGCGGCGGAGGGTGAGGACCACTGAATGCTGTGATCGCGGATGGTGGTAGACGAGACTCAGCGCCTGGCGGCAGCAGGGGTGGGTCGGGCTGCCTTCCCATATAATGGAACCAGGCGAAGGCCAGCAGGTGGCCCAGTACGATGGCAATGACCAGTACGCCGAACAGACGCGCAAATAGGGTGTCCAGACGGCGCACGGGTCAGTTTCCGATTTTCTGGGCGTCGAACAGGTAGCCTTCGCCGCGCACCGTCTTGATAAGCGTTGGTGAGCGGGGGTCGTCTCCCAGCTTTTGCCTTAACCGTGAGACTTGCAGGTCGATACTCCGGTCGAACGCCTCGATGGCGCGTCCACGGGTGGCATCCAGTAGCTTGTCGCGGCTGAGTACCTGACGCGGGTGATCGATAAATACCCAGAGCATTCGCACCTCGGCGTTGGATAACGGAACGACCATGCCGTCCGGTGAGTGCAGCTGGTGCCGCACTCCATCGAGCTTCCAACCATCGAAGCGGATATGCGTGCGTGCAACATTCCGGCGTACGCCTCGCGTATCCTGAGTTCTACGCAGTACGGATTGAAGACGGGCGACCAGCTCTCGTGGTTCGAAGGGTTTGGCCATGTAGTCATCGGCACCCAGCTCAAGGCCGATGATCCGGTCCATGGGTTCCGATTGGGCCGTCAGCATCAGGATGGGAATACTGCTGTCCTGACGCAGCCACCGGCACAAAGACAATCCATCTTCACCAGGCAACATCAGATCCAAAATGATGATGTCGTAGCTGTTACCGCCCAGTTTCTGCCGCATCTCGGCGCCACTGGCCACGCCGTCGACATACAGATTGAAGCGCGCCAGATAATCACCGATCAGCTCGCGCATGGGGGCGTCGTCATCGATCAGTAAGACCCTGGCCGTCCAGCGGCTGGGCTCATCGGCAACGGGCGATGCAGGAAAAGGCTGGCGGTCCATAGATACCTGGCGAAAACAAAAAGGCAGGGCCGGAATGCTAGCGAGTCGCCCTACCGGCATCTATAGGTAGCGGCTGACCTTACCTCTTCTTTACAAACCGATACATTTGACCGATAAGAAGAACTAATGGATGGGTTTAACGTTATCAATGAGGTCGCTTGAATAAAGGCGAAAGCCAACTTCGAATAACCCCTGTTTCCAAGTACTCAAACCATGCCCGAAGGCAGGCTGGGCAAGGGCTCCAGCTTTTTGGCGGGGCGGTTTGCCAGACCGTTCTCAGCGGCACTTTGCCATGCTGCCTGACACTTGATTGTCATGCTATGTCCGCCTAATGGCGCTTCGCTTGGCCGAACTCCCCGTAGCTTTCCAGACCTAAATAACTCCAACAACCGTGAATTTAGGCTTGGAAATCGCTATGGCTGACGAACAGAAAACACTCACAACCCGTCAGGGGCACCCTGTCAGTAACAACCAGAGCCTGCGCAGCGTAGGCGAGCGCGGCCCGGCTACGCTGGAAAACTATCAGTTCATCGAAAAGATTACCCATTTCGACCGCGAGCGCATCCCGGAGCGCGTCGTGCATGCCCGTGGTACGGCGGCGCATGGTTATTTCGAACCCTATGGCAAGATCGGCGACGAGCCTGCCAGCAAATACACCCGAGCCAAGGTGCTCACCAAGACCGGTGTTCAGACGCCTATCTTCCTGCGCTTCTCCACCGTGATCGGTGGCAAGGAATCGCCCGAGACAGCTCAGGACCCCCGTGGCTTCGCCATCAAGTTCTACACTGAAGACGGTAACTGGGATCTGGTCGGTAACAACCTCAAGGTCTTCTTTATCCGTGATGCGATCAAGTTTCCGGACATGATCCACGCGTTCAAGCCGGACCCTGTCAGCAACCGTCAGGAGCCCTGGCGCTTCTATGACTTTGTGCAGCATCATCCTGAAGCGCTGCACATGGTGACTTGGGTCAAGAGCCCCTGGGGTCGCCCGGCTACCTACCGCAACATGCAGGGCTCCAGCGTAAACACCTACAAACTGGTGAATGACAAGGGTGAAGCGGTACTGTGCAAGTTCTCCTTCGAACCCAAGCAGGGTGTGAAGAACCTGACCAGCGAGCAGGCTGCTGAAATCCAGAAAAATGACGTGGGGCATGCCACCCGCGACCTGTACGACGCCATTGAGCGCGGTGAATTTCCCGAGTGGGAAATGTGCGTTCAGGTCATGTCCGAGGATGAGCACCTGAACCTGGACTTTGACCCACTGGATGACACCAAGCGCTGGCCGGAAGACAAGTTTCCGCTGCTGCCGGTAGGCCGAATCGTCCTGAATCGCAATCCGTCCAATGTCTTTGCCGAGACCGAGCAGTCTGCCTTTGGTACTGGCGTGCTGGTAGACGGTATCGACTTCTCCGACGACAAGATGCTGCAGGGCCGGACGCTGTCGTATTCAGATACCCAACGTTATCGCGTAGGCGCCAACTACCTGCAACTCCCGATCAATGCGGCGAAAACCACGGTAGCCACCAACCAACGCGACGGCTTCATGGCCTACAACGTGGATAATGGTGGAGAAAACCCTCATGTGAACTACGAGCCCAGCACCCAGGGCGGTCTGCGTGAAGCACCCAAGCCCAAGAAGGACTACCACCAGTGGGTCGAAGGGCATCTGGGACGTTATCAGACCACCAAGACCGCGGCGGATTACAAGCAGGCCGGGGACCGCTATCGCACCTTCGAGGACTGGGAGCGTGAGGACCTGATCAACAACATCACAGGCGATCTGAAGCAGTGCCCGGAAAACATCCAGCTGCGGATGATCTGGCATTTCTGGCATTGCGATCCGGATTACGGTCAGCGTCTGGCCGACGGTGTGGGTGTTGATATCGAAAAGGCCAAGGCACTGCCTCCGTTGGAAGGCCGTCCGGCACCGGGCCAGGATCTGGACGTGACCCTCTATGACACCGGCGAGCCGGAAGGGGATAGCAAAAGCAATCCCACGCAGGCCAGCGTCATGACTGACAGCGTCAAGTAATTTCCCCAAAGCCCGTTGAGGCCTGGTTTGGCGGCTACGTCGACTCATGAGCGACGTAGCCGCTTTTTTATTCAAGCGGCAGTCCCAGCTCCTTTTCGATTTCCACCTTTGAGATGCCAAAGTGGGTCATCAGAAAAATGATCTGGCTTTCCAGCCCATGTGGCGCATCTTCGGCTTCTAATGTATCCAGTGATTCCATCTCGCCTTCTTCATCCTCCGGCGCCTCGTCCGTACGAATGCTGATGACATCGGGCTGGTTGGCCCCTGACGCATCGCGAACCAGTTCATCCAGAGCCGATTCCCGGATACCGGCCTGACGGGCACGCTCCGCCAGCTCAGCCGCAACGTGCTCGATATGGGTACGTTCCGACAGCCATTGCCGAAAGCTGACGCAGGCCAGCATGGCCTCGGTGCGTTCATCGCAATAGGCCACATAGGCTTCGAAAAGCGGATGTTCGCGGTCACCGTCCAGAACGGCTCCCAGGACATGCTCTTCACTGTTCAATGACTCGATGCTCATGCAGACCTCATCTTCGATTTGAATATGTACCTGTAAACAAGGAGGCTTGAAACAACGCGCAAGTTCAAAGCCTGGATGCAAAGTGCGCAGCATAAGACGGACAGGGTTTCATTCGTCACCGCAAGGTCGGAAAATGGTAATGACTCTTACTTGCTACGGTGAAGAGTTTTGATCCCGCGGAGCCAATGTGGAATAGTGCCCGCTTTTTTCGCCTTACCGTTAATGGCCCTGTGGGCTATCAGGTCACTCATGTTCAAGCGCTCATTTCTGTCTCTCTGTCTGTTTTCCCTGGCGGTTGTTTTCGCCCAGGCGGCTCAAGCCAATCCGATCACGCTCAATGATGGCGAGCACACCCTTACCTTGCCAGAAGCACCCAAGCGTGTCGTAGCGCTGGAGTTTTCCTTTGTCGATGCGCTGGCTTCGATTCATGTCTCGCCGGTGGGTGTTGCCGATGACGGCGATGCCAGCCGCGTCCTGCCTCGCGCTCGGGAAGCCATTGGTGAGTGGACGTCTGTCGGTTTGCGCTCGCAACCCAATATCGAGGTCATTGCCCGGCTGAAGCCGGACCTCATCATTGCGGACGAGAGCCGTCATGCCGGTCTCTATGACGAACTCTCCAGCATTGCTCCTACGCTGCTGCTGCCGTCTCGCGGAGAGAATTACGAAAGCAGTCTTACCTCAGCCGAATTGATCGGCAAGGCGTTGGACCGTTCCGTGGACATGCAGGATCGTATCTCGGCCAATCGCCAGCACCTCAAGGACATTGCGGCGAATATTCCTGCCAACACCCAGGTTCTGTTTGGTGTGGCCCGGGAAGACAGCTTTTCCGTACACGGTCCTGACTCATATGCTGGCAGCGTGCTTAAGACCATTGGCCTGACGGTACCAAGCGTGCGTGCTGGCGCAGCACCGACCGAGTTCGTGAGCCTCGAACAACTCCTGGCGCTAAACCCCGGCTGGCTGCTGGTCGGGCATTATCGCCACCCGAGTCTGGTGGATGCCTGGAGCAAACAGCCGCTGTGGCAGGCCCTGGGTGCGGTACAGGCCGGGCATGTGGCCGATGTGGACGGTAACGTCTGGGCACGCAACCGCGGCATCATGGCGTCCGAGCAGATTGCCGAGGATGCGCTGAAGATCCTGACCGGCAAGGACCAGGAGTGAGCCGTACCCTGGCGCTGTGCTTTGCTTTCGGGGCGATGAGTGCGGTAGGCCTTGGGCTGTTCTGGTTGTCGTTATCGGTCTACTCGCCCTTTGTCATTACCCGGCAGGATGCCTTCCACGGGCTGTTTTCCGGCGGCCAGGGCGGTACGCAGATTGCCTTTGTTGTCGCGCAGCTGCGTGTGCCCCGAGCAATGGCGGCCGCCCTGGTAGGGGCTGCATTGGCCATGGCGGGCGCACTCATGCAGGGTATTACCCGCAATGAGCTGGCATCGCCTTCTCTGTTTGGTGTCACGGCGGGTGCGGCGCTGGGGCTGGCGCTCTTTTCAACCGGATTGGTGGCGCTGCCATTGCCGGGCGGCGCCATGATCATGACCCTGCTGGGCGGTGCGTTTGCCTGGGGGATCGTGTTCAGCCTGGGCAAGGCGTGGTCGGTGGGGGATACCCAGGGCCGTCTGGTACTGGCCGGTGTGATTGTCGCGGCGCTGTGTGCGGCATTGACACGGCTGACCATCATTCTGGTCGAAGATCAGGCGCAGAATGTCCTGAACTGGCTGGCAGGCTCCTTTGCCAACGTTACTTACAGCCAGGTTGGACTGCTGTGGCCTGCCGTGCTGATCGGCAGCGTCCTGGCGCTGGCCTGCGCGCCCCGGCTCAATCTCATCAACCTGGGCGATGACGCGGCCCGCTCGCTGGGTGTTCGGCTTGCCGGGCTGCGGCTGCTGGTCTTTGCGGTCAGCCTGTTGCTGGTAGGCGCGAGCGTCTGTGCTATCGGGCCGATCGGCTTTGTCGGTCTGGTCGCGCCCAACATGGCCCGCTACTGGCTGGGGCACGATTACCGTGTGCTGGTGCCCGCCAGTGCCGCTCTTGGCGCGGTCATCGTTCTGGCCTCCGATATCCTGGCTCGCGCAGTGGCGTTTCCGGCTGAGACGCCGGCTGGTGTAGTGACGGCTCTGGTGGGGGCGCCGTTTTTCCTATGGCTGGCGAGGCGCTCCCGATGAGCCGTCCTGCCGCTAGCCTGATCGCGCTTATTGCCGTATTGCTCGTCGTCTGCCTGGCGAGTCTATGCATCGGCACGCAATGGTTGAGCCCTGTCGAGGCGATCCAGCACGTTATCGCGCATGACGCGCAGGACTTTCTTGTCTGGCGGCATCGTCTGCCGCGAACATTGATCGCTGTGCTGGCCGGAGGAAGCTTTGCCCTGGCAGGCGCGTTGGTGCAGGGCGTGATTCGCAACCCGCTCGCTTCACCCGAGATTCTGGGGGTAACCCAGGGTGCAGGGCTAGCGTTGACCATTGCGCTGATCTATTTTCCTGCGCTTTCGCTTGTCTGGCTACCCGGGGTAGCCTGCCTGGGGGGTGCGCTTGGCGCAGGTGCTCTGGCACTCTACAGTGCCGGGCGATCCTTTTCCGGGGTGCGTTTTGCGTTATCGGGTGTGGCGATTTCACTCACCCTTGGCAGCGTAATCGAGTTTCTGATCCTGTCTCACCCTCTTAACATCAATACCGCCCTGCTGGCCCTGACCGGTAGCCTGTGGAGCCGCACCTGGCACCATGTTGGACTGGCCGTACCGCTGCTGGCAGGGCTGCCCTTGGCGCTTATGCTGGCTAAGCCTCTCAATCTGATTGGGTTGGGCGATGAAGCCGCTTCGGGGCTGGGGGTTCGCCTGGGCCTAGCACGACTCGCCGTGCTGGTACTGGCCGTGATCCTGACGAGTCTGGGCGTGGCGATCATCGGGCCGGTCAGCTTTATCGGTCTGGTCGCACCGCATCTTGCGCGCCGCCTGATCGGTGGCCGTCATCAGTGGCTACTGCCAGCAAGCGCCATTGTAGGCGCCATTCTGCTGGTACTGGCCGATACCTTGGGGCGAGGGCTGATCCCACCGGTTGAGATTCCAGCCGGTATTCTCACGGCCATCATTGGCGCGCCGTATTTTCTATGGCTGCTCACGCGGCTCAAGGGGTGACTCCATGCTCGAAGCAGTCGCATTGACACTGGGATATGGCAGCAAGGCCATTGTCGACATGCTTCACTTCAAGGCACCTGCCGGCCAGGTAACAGCCTTGATCGGCCCCAACGGCTGCGGCAAGTCGACCTTGCTCAAGGCCTTTGCCCGAGTGCTGGCACCCACGCAGGGCGAAATAAGGCTGGGCGGTAGGGCGTATGCCTCTCTGTCTGCGAAGGAGATCGCTCAGCAGGTTGCCTTTCTGCCGCAAGTGTTGCCTGTGCCGGAAGGGGTGACAGTCGAACAGCTGGTGGGCTACGGCCGTAGCCCGCATAACGGCCTTTGGGGGCGTCTGCGCCAGATGGACAAACCCCATGTGGAAGCAGCGCTTGAACGCATGGGGCTTGGCGAGCTGCGTGGTCGGCCGCTGGCGGACCTTTCCGGTGGCCAACGTCAGCGCGCCTGGCTGGCCATGGTACTGGCGCAGGATGCATCCGTGGTTCTGCTGGACGAACCCACAACCTATCTGGATATCTGCCATCAGGTCGAGCTGCTCGAACTGATGCAGTCGCTTGCAGAAGAGGGCAAGACCGTAATTACCGTACTGCACGACCTGAATCAGGCCTGTCGCTATGCTGATCACTTGGCTGTGATGAAACAGGGTGCCCTGCAAGCGCTCGGCTCACCTCACGAGGTTATCAACCCTGCTTTGGTGAAAGAGGTGTTTGGCGTCCGGGTACAGGTCATGAAAGAGCCCTGCGCCGGCACCCCGATGTGCATCATCGAAGGTGTAGCCTAAACAAGGTATCGGCAGATGGGGTCGCCTAGACGGGGTCGTCTGGACAGCGCCCATCAGGTGTGTGATTCCGGTCTGTACTCTAAGCGGTCAGGTTATGAGCCGTCTGCGCATCGGCCAGGATATCCCTGAGCCGTTCGGCAAGCTGCATCAGCCTGACCGGCTTCATAAGTACTACGATCCGGTTGGCCTTATCCAGATCATTGTTGCAGGGATAGCCTGACACGATCATGGCGGGCAGGTGTGGCCGCCGCGCCCGCAACTGATCGATCAGCTCCCGACCATTCATGCCGGGCATGGACAGGTCTGTGACCACCGCATCAGCGGCGTCTCGGGCATCGGCTTCAAGCGCTGCCAGGGCATTGTTCGCGACGGTTACGCGATAACCGCTGGCCTCCAGAAAACCTTCAAACAACATGGCGATTTGCGTGTCGTCATCTACTACCAGAATGTGTTGCATGTATTCCTCAGACTGAACACAAGGCATCAAGGCGTGGAAGAAGGCTTGTCACGCTTGAACACCGCATGGATATGGTCCACCAGCTCGTTACGGCGATAGGGTTTACTCAGAACGTTCATCGAAGCGTCTCTAACGTTCTGGTTGGCCAGCTCATCCATGTATCCCGTGGCAAGCAGGACAGGGAGGTTAGGCAGCCGCTGCCTGACACGTTCTACAAGTACCAGGCCATTCATGCCTCCCGGCATGATCACATCCGTAAATAATAGATCGACCTTTCCATGGCGGTCGAGCAGCTGAAGTGCTTCCTCGCCGCTCTGGGCCGAGAGCACCGTATAACCCAGCGAACTCAAGTAATCCTCAGTTACCCGACGTACATCTTCACTGTCCTCTACAAGCAGAATGGTGCCCGACTCTGAAGGCTGTGTTGAGGCGCGAAACGGCTGCTGGTGGGAAGAAAAAGCCTGCTCCTGCGTAATCGGGAAAATCATGCGTACGGCCGTCCCCTTGCCCTGTTCGCTTTCGATTTCCAGGCGTCCATTGGATTGCTGAACGAAACCGTGAACCATGGCCAGCCCCAATCCGGTGCCTGGCGCCTTGGTCGTGAAGAAAGGCTCTGTTGCACGGCGAATCACTTCGGGGGACATGCCTTCGCCTTCATCGATGACACAAATCACCACATACCCACCCGGAGGCAGGTGGTGCACATCAATGCGCTCACGGTTGGTTATCGTGGCTGTTCCAATCGTCACCTTGCCGCCCTTGGGCATGGCATCGCGTGCGTTGATGAGCACATTGAGCAGGGCCATCTCCATATGCGTTGGGTCGATCGTGCAATAAGGCAGGCCTGGTTTGAAGTCCAGGCGCAGATCGATTCGCTCGCCCAACGCCCGCACCAGCATTTCGCTGAAATCGACGATCAGGGCGTTCAGGTTAAGGCGTTTGGGTTCGAGCCGTTGTTTGCGAGCAAAGGCCAGCAGCTGTTGCGTCAGCTTGCCGCCCCGTTCGGCCGCTTGTTGTGCGTTCTCAATGGCCTGAGAGAGGATCGGATGGGTATGTGCGTACTGACCCGCCAGTTCGAGGTTGCCCGTAATGACTTGTAGAAGATTATTGAAGTCATGGGCCAGCCCCGCGGTGAGTTGCCCGATAGCCTCCATCTTCTGTGCCTGCCGAAACGAGTTTTCGGTGAGCCGGCGCTGGGTAATATCCATCTGCGAGGCAAACCAGTAGAGCAGCTTGCCGTTCTGATCCGACACCGGTCCCATGAACAGCGCATTCCAGAAAGGCGTTCCGTCAGCTTTGTAGTTGAGAATGTCTACAGCCACTGCGCGATGTTCACTCAAGGCAGTGCGGATTTCGGCAACCGTAGTCTGGTCGGTCTGCTCGCCTTGAAGGAGGCGACAATTGCGACCCAGGATGTCTTTTTCAGTATATTGCGTCAGGTCCATAAACGCCTTGTTGGCGAATACGATGGGCGTATCAGGCTGATTGGGATCGCAGACGACCATCGGCATGCGGGTCATCTGCACCGCGGCAAAAAAGATATTGTTACGTTCATCAAGGCCTGTGTGGGTAACGTAACCTGCCTGCCAATGGTTTTCGCCGGGATTGCCCAAGGGGTTATAGGCATTGCCTTCCAGTTCGCCGGACGCCGGTACGCCTGCGCTTTGGCCGTCGCCTTCAACCTTAATCGCCTGTTCACGTTCGAAATCGCTTTTGCCCAGGACCATGCTCGCTTCCCATATGAAATACAAACCCGTCGGAGAAAGGCAGAACGGCATTCCTGGCTATTGTCATGATAGGGTCTGTCGCTGTCCTGACGTCGATGCCTTAGCTACTCTTAAATGGACTTTAAGCGGCTCGATTGGGTTTCATGCCTTACCCTTCCGTTGATCACATTAGGGCTTCTGGAATCATGCCGTATTTATCGCTGTGCTTTTGGGCGAGCCGGGCTTCAGCGCTGCGGCGGCGAGACCTGTCGGTTATTCTGGGAGTCCTCATCGCCTCGGTTGAATATGCTCAGGCATTCGAGCGTAAACCGATGCAGGTGGGCATTCATACGGTCACGGTCGAGGTTGCCGATACCGCTAGTAAGCGTGAGCAGGGGCTCATGCACCGGCATCAGTTGCCAGAAATGCATGGCATGCTGTTTGTGTTCGATGAACCCAAGAAAGTGTGCTTCTGGATGCACGATACGATACTGCCGCTCTCGATTGCCTTTCTCGATGCGCGAGGCCGTATCGTCGATATTCAGGATATGGAGCCGTTAAGCGAGGACTTGCACTGTGCGCCGTCCGAGGTCACGCATGCGCTGGAAATGAACAAGGGATGGTTCAGGCGGCAGGGCGTCAAGACAGGCGATCAGGTACAGGGTTTATAGCGTCTGGCTAGCGTCAGACGCCTAAAGGTTCCTGCAACGCGTTGGCGGTCCCTCATGCTGGGCGTGGAGCACGCCGCTCCGACCGCAGGAGCGGCGTCACTGTATCAGCCGAACTGTAGGCCGTAACCCCAAAGCAATACGGTCATCGCCATCAGCAGTTCAAGCACGAGCACGCCAATGGCCAGTGTCGAGCCTGACATGATGAAGCCTTCACGGCGATCGATATTCAGAAAGTTCGGGATACCTACATAGAGCAGGTAGGCGGTGTAGCAGAGCCCGGCAATCCCGGCCAACGCACACAGCCAGACCAGCGGGTAAAGCGCAACAAGGCCGCTTAAAAACATAGGTGTGGCGATGTAACCTGCAAAGACTACGCAGCGTTCCTTACTGGGCCGGTCAGGATAGCGCCGTGCCAGCCAGTGAATCACACTGCCCATCACGTAAACGGCACCCAGCATCAAGGCATAGGACATTACCCCTATCGTGAAGGCTGTCCAGGGTGACAGGCGAAGAAGATGATTACCGCCAAAGCTCCAACCCAGTTGGGTCGTGCCAATAAAGGCGCAGACTGCTGGAATCGCAGCCAACCAGAGGATGTGATGCGCATACGCATGGGAAACCGACTCCCTCTCGTTATCGATCTGCTTCCATTCACGATCGGGATGGGCCAGAAGGCCCCAAACGTGATTGATCATGACACACCTCACTTTCGCCGAAGGACGCAATCGGCGAAACGTTGTAGGTCCTCCGCAGCAGGCCGCTGCAAGAGGTGCGGCCTGTTTTCAGTATAGAAAGTCAAAATGCTTGGTCAGGTCATTGCTATGAGCATTTGGTCATAAGTAACAAACCTTAAAGATCAATCCGAAATGAAGAGATCGGCTACCTGCTTACTGACCGATGAATGGTCTACCTGAGCTGGGCTGGGCACCATAGAGCCGATAGATGGTAAGGCCTGATGTCAGGTCGCTATCAGGAAGTTTGATTTGCCTCTCACTTTGAAAGTGTGCGCTGGAACTCAACCTCCTCGCTCTGGATCATAGGCCGATCCCGCCATGCAATCGGCGACCCTTCGCCCGCCCAATCAAGCGTGGGCACAGACCTTACCGAGTGACGGATCACAGCATGCGCTATTTGTGTTCAGCTTTATTGACTTCATGGCTGCTGGCCTCGCCCACGTGGGCCATGGCAGAGCAAAGCAAGGAAACCTCCCTGATCAGCAAGGCTGATCAAACGAGCCTCACGGAAAAGCCACGTGCCAAGCGTAAGGGCGGTGTTCGTCTCCTGACATTGAAAACCAAAGCAGGCAAAGCGCTGGAAGTCCGCAATGATATGGACGTACCCGTAACGGTGACGGTGCGCTTGAGCCGTACTGTCAATGTAGGCGGGGTTGGTAATGGCGTGATTCGCCAGACGGTCCCAGCCAATAGTCAGCTTCGTGTGGCCACGCTACAGAAACGTCAGCAGGGCTTCCCGATGCACTATGACCAGGCGTTCAGCTTTTCTCCTCATTTCGCACCAGGCAGTGGCGGCGGGCTGGGCAACCCTAACAGTTTGGCCAGTATTACGGCTGGCTACGCCTATTCCTTGCCCTGGCAGGGCGGTCCGTTCTTCATCAGCCAGGGCGCGAACGGTGACTTCAGCCACCATACGCCCAAAGGCCGTTATGCCGTGGATGTCGCCATGCCTGAAGGCACGCCCGTCGTAGCGGCGCGTAGCGGTACTGTCATCGAGATCCAGAATCGCCAGTTCGGGCATGGACCGAGTCCGTCAGGCAACTTTGTTCGTATCCAGCATGATGATGGTACGCAGAGTGCCTATCTGCATCTCAAGCGTGGCTCGGTTGTCGTAAGGGAAGGACAGAAGGTTACGACAGGCACACCCCTGGCGCAGTCGGGCAATACCGGACGCAGTACCGGGCCGCACCTGCATTTCGTGGTTCAGCAGGGCGAGGGGGATGCGCTGGTGTCCATTCCTTTCCGCTTCGCCAGACCTGTAGGCGAGTTGCCCAACTTCGCGCTGGGCGGGCAGTAAACATCGCATGGCGGGGCCCGCTTGCCCCGCCTGCCTATCAGCGTGAAACGATCAGACGCACGCCCAGCGCGACGAAAATGCCGCCTGCGACTCGATCGAGCCATAGCCCAATACGGGGCTTTCGCTGCAGCCATTGCCCGGCTGCGCCCGAGAAGTACCCCAACAGACCAAACAGCACCGCCGCCTGAAGTGTGAACAGTACGCCCAACTGCAGGATTTGCAGACTGGCATGACCCTGTTCGGCAATCACGAACTGCGGCAAAAAGGACAGGAAGAACAGCACGACTTTTGGATTGATCGCATTGGCGAACAGACCTTTGAAGAACAGCTTGCTCAGCGACTCATCAATCTGAACATCATTATTGATACGCGTCTGCCCGGTACTACGCAGCGCCTGGATACCAAGCCATATCAGGTAGAGCCCGCCGGCAATCTTGAGGGCAGTGAAGGCCGTGGCCGAGGCGGCAATCAGTGCACTGACGCCTAGAGCGGCCAAGGCGGTGTGCGCCAGACAGCCGAGTGCGCAGCCAAAGCCAAATACCATGCCGCGCAGGCGCCCTTTGGAGACGCCAATACCTAGAACCATCAAATTGTCTGGACCGGGCGAGGCGGTGATCAAAAGGGCTAAGGCCAGAAAGCTTAAGAATTGCTCAGGTGAGAGCATGTGAACCATCCCTTCTCGTAATGGGGAGCAAGAGATAGTGCAGGGAGGGCGGTACAACGTAAAGGGGGTAGAAGTACCACGCCTCGCTCAAGGTCCTTGAGAGACACCCATAAGCGAGGCGTGGCGTGCTGTTGCGCTACATCAACCGAACCGTCCGGTGATGTAGTCTTCGGTCTGCTTTTGCTTAGGCTTGGTAAAGATCAGGTCTGTCGACCCCACTTCGATCAATTCACCCAGGTACATGAACGCAGTGATATCCGAGCAGCGGGCGGCCTGTTGCATGTTGTGGGTCACGATCACAACAGTGAATTGCTCTTTCAGGTCCGTGATCAGCTGTTCAATCTTCATGGTGGAGATCGGGTCGAGCGCTGACGTGGGTTCGTCCAGTAGCAGTACGCGGGGACGCAGGGCAATGGTCCGGGCGATACACAGGCGCTGCTGCTGACCACCGGAAAGACCCAAGGCGCTCTGCTGGAGCTTGTCCTTCACCTCATCCCACAATGCCGCGCCGCGAAGGGCCTGTTCCACGCGATCGTTCATTTCAACGCGGGACAGTTTCTCGTGATGACGAATGCCATAGGCCACGTTGTCGAAGATCGACATCGGGAAGGGCACCGGCTTTTGGAATACCATGCCCACGGTGCTGCGCAGGCGGCTCAGCGAATACTTGGGATCGAGGATGTTTTCCCCATCGAGCAGAATCTCGCCGGTAGCCTTCTGATTGGGATATTCGGCGTAGATGCGGTTGAAGATACGCAGAAGCGTGGACTTGCCGCAGCCGGATGGGCCAATGATCGCGGTGATCTTGTTGGCCGGGATATCCAGATTGATAGATTTCAGCGCGATATGGTTCTTGTACTGGAACCCAACGTTGCGCGCGCAGATTTCTGGCATATGCGTCTGAAGATTGCTCATTGGGCACCTTTATTACGGGAGAAAACGAAACGGGATAGAAGGCTCAGGACCAGGACAAAGATAGTCAGCAACAGCGCACCTGCCCATGCCAGGGCCTGCCAGCTTTCGAACGGGCTCATGGCGAACTGGAAGATGGTGACCGGCACACTGGCCATCGGCTTGAGCAGGTCGGAGTTCCAGAACTGGTTGCCAAAGGCGGTAAACAACAGCGGCGCTGTTTCACCGGTGATACGCGCCATGGACAGTAGAACGCCTGTTACTACGCCAGCCTTGGCTGCGCGTAGCAGGATCTCAATCGTGACTTTCCACTGCGGGATACCCAACGCCAGGGCCGCCTCACGGAGAGAGGCAGGCTGCAGCTGAAGCATTTCGTCCGTGGTCCGGGTCACCACTGGAATCACCAGCATGGCCAGCGCAAGTCCACCGGCAAAGCCCGAAAAGCTGATCGAGCCGTTGGTGAACTGGTTCATCGGGATCACGACGGCGGTGTAGACGAACAGACCAATCACGATGGACGGGGCAGACAACAGGATATCGTTCACGAAACGAATCACCGTGCCCAGCCTGGAGCTGCGGGCGAACTCGGCCAGCCATAGTCCGGCCAGAATGCCGATGGGCGCACCGATTGCCAAGGCAAGCAGGCTGATCAGCACGCTGCCATACAAGGCATTGGCCAAGCCCCCTTCGGCGCCGGGCGGTGGCGTCATCTCGGTAAAGAGCGTCAGGCTCAGCGCACTACCACCCTTGATCAGGGTAGTGGCCAGAATCCAGACCAGCCAGCCAAGGCCGATGATCGCCGCCGCGCTGCTGAGCGTCATGGCGATGGCGTTCTTGATCTTGCGGGCGCGATAGAGGTTTTCGTTGACAGCCATCAATTACCTGCCCGACGCGACATACGCGCCAACATGAGACGGGCCAGCATCAGCACGATGAACGTGACGACGAACAGCAAAAAGCCCAAAGCGATTAGCGAGGAGCGGTGCAGATCCGTGTAGGCCTCGTTGAACTCGTTAGCGATGACCGAAGCAATGGAGCTGCTGGGCATCATCAGCGACAGGGAAAGCTGGTGGGCGTTACCCAATACAAAGGTCACGGCCATGGTTTCTCCAAGCGCCCGTCCCAGGCCCAGGAAGATACCGCCGACGACTGCTGAGCGAGTGTAGGGAAGAACGATATCCCAGCAGACTTCCCATGTCGTCGAGCCCAATGCATAGGCCGATTCTTTCAGCTGTTGTGGAACGGTACGGAAGACTTCGTACATCACCGAGGTGATGAAGGGTAGAATCATGATCGCCAGAATAATGCCGGCGCTCAGCATACCGATACCCAGCGCCGGACCCTGGAACAGGCCGCCGATAACCGGGATAGCGCCTAGATAGTCATTGATCCAGGGCGCCAGATACTCAGCCATGAACGGGCCGAATACGAACAGGCCCCACATGCCGTAGATGATCGAGGGAATACCCGCAAGCAGTTCAACCGCGGACGCAACCGGCGTACGCAGCCATGGTGGTGCGATCTCGCTCAGAAACAGCGCGATACCAAAACTGACCGGTACGGCCAGAATCAGCGCAATCAGAGAGGTAACCAGTGTGCCGTAGATAGGCACCAGGGCGCCGAAGCGTCCGTTGACCACGTCCCACTCGCTGCTGGTCAAGAAGGACCAGCCAAAGGTGGTAAAGGCCAGGCGACCACCCCAGAGTGTGGATACCGCTGCGCCAAGCATGACGAACAGGACAAGCAGTGCAGCGGTCAGCAGGGTAATACGGAACCAGCGGTCATGGCGCGTATCGCGTCTGGCACGCTGCTCTCGTTGTTCCCGGGTGGCGGTCGTATAGGGTATAGCGGGCATTTTTCAGGATCCTTCAGCAGTGCACCCCGCCTCGACGATCGAGGCAGGGTGCACGGGGAGGGGCAGTGGGGAATCAGCTCTTGAAGTCAGATGCCCAATACGCCTCGATCTTCTTGACCAGGGAGTCCGGCAGCGGAACGTAGTCCAGTGCAGCGGCATCCTTCTGGCCGTTTTCCAGGGACCACTTGAAGAAATCGAAGGCGACCTTGCTACGCTCGGCGTTCTTCGGTTCCTTGTACATGATCACCCACGTCGTGGCAGTGATTGGCCACGCGTCAGCACCTGGCGCGTTGGTCATCAGCAGGTTGAAGTCCTTGGAGGCGCCCCAGTCTGCAGTATCAGCAGCGGCCTGGAAGCTCTTCGCGTTCGGCTCAACAAAGGTGCCTGCCGCGTTTTTCAGCTGAGCATGGGACATCTTGTTTTGCAGGGCATAGGCGTATTCCACGTAACCAATGGAGTTCTTGATCTGCTTGATGTAGGCAGAAACCCCTTCGTTACCCTTGCCACCTACACCGGTCGGCCAGTTGATGGTGGTGCCGAAATTGACCTTTTCCTTCCACTCAGGGCTAACCTTAGCCAGGTAGTTGGTAAAGTTGTAGGAGGTGCCCGAGCCGTCGGAGCGGTGTACAACGGTAATGTTGGCCGAAGGCAGCTTCAGGCCCGGGTTCAGCGCGGCGATGGCCGGGTCGTTCCAGGTCTTGATGGTACCCATGAAAATCTTGGCCAGGGTTTCGCCGTCCAGCTTCAGCTGACCGGGTGCAATGCCTTCCACGTTGACGACCGGTACGATACCGCCGATCACGCTGGGGAACTGACCCAGACCTGACTTTTGCAGATCGTCGGTGCTCAGCGGGGCATCGGAGGCACCGAAATCAACCGTGCCCGCCTTGATCTGGGCAATACCGCCGCCCGAACCAATGGACTGGTAGTTGATACGGTTTTGGGTTTTCTGGCTGTAAGCCTGAGACCACTTCGACAGTACCGGATAGACGAAGCTGGAACCGGCGCCTGTAACGTCTGTTGCATGAGCGACCGTGCTCAGGCAGAGAGCAGACAGAAGAGCGGCAAGACGGAAAGTGCGAGTGGCGTACACGATGCCTCCTAGGCATGTCTGGCTGTTAAGTGAGGCAGAAGCTAGTTTGTGTACGTGAAATTAAAGCGACAAATATGTTACAGAATTATGAACAAGCGGCACTGAGCCATCAGGAGATTGTATCCAGGCGTGTTTTTTAGCTTTTAAATTGTCTTGATCCCCCTGAAAACAAAGGGTTCCGGAGGATATGGAAGGTTTATCCGAAATTTTTTGTCTATTTGTGCAAACCGACCGTGTAGGTGCTGTCACGGTCGGTTTTAAGACAGGTTATTACGTGAGTCAGCCTGGAAGGCTTAACGCGGTGATTCGGCATTACCTTCTTTCTGAGGGTCTTTTTCAGCTTCCTCAAGGCGCGCGGCATGATCGGCTTCTGCCGCGGCGGCACGCTCGGCATCGGCTGCCTGCTGATTACCGGCGGCTTCATGCTCCTTGGCCTTTTGCGCGTGTTCAGCAGCCTCCTTGCGGTGGTCCTCAGGCTGGTCATCACACCCGCCGAGTCCTGTCAGGGCCAAGGCTGTAAACAGGATGGCTAACCATTGGCGCATGGTGTACTCCCCCTTCTCATAATGATGTGGCTTGGAAGACAGCCGCTTTACGTTAGTTCCAGCGAGGGCCACGCAAGCGGCTGTCTGCGGTGGTTGAGCCTGAAAACTGAGAACTACGGCAATGCTTGAGCAGAAAAAGCTGTGGCGGTAGAGGCGATGGGTATCGCTGTGCGCCACCCATCATGCGGGCGCTACGAAATGAGCCGTAGCGCCATGACCGGGCTTAGGTGTTGGCTGTCAGGACCTCTTCCATCCAGTGCACGACTGCTTCGCCATCGATGCCCATGCACACGTCGACGAGAGGTGACTGGCTCCACCGGTCTCCTACGAACTGGCGGCCTTCGGGTGCAAAGACGGTCTGGCCTTCGGCAAGCCCCTCGGTTATCACGTTCAGGTGGCCGCGTACGGTCTGGAACCACTCCGGATGACGCAGGAATGCCACGGCGCAGCTGTCATGGGGTGTACAGCCGTCTATGTCCAGGACCGATTTGTAGAACTTGGCGTAAAAGGCGTAACTATGGGCCAAGAGTGGACCCAGGGTGCGGTGCGCTTCGGTAATGCGCTGCATGCGCACCGGATCAAGGCAGGTGCGGTGGGTAACGTCCAGACCTACCAGCGTGAGCGGCCAGCCAGCCGTCATGACGCGGGCGGCTGCATGCGGGTCGGAAAACATGTTGGCTTCCGCCAGTGGCGTGACGTTGCCGCCCTCACGGATCGAGCCGCCCATGACGATCACCTGCTTTACGCGGTGGATAATCTCTGGATCAAGCTCCAGGGCCTTAGCCAGATTACCCAGCGGGCCGACAGCCACCAGGGTGATCTCGCCGGGACGCTTGCGAGTTTCCTCGACAATGAACTCGGCCGCACTCTGGGGCACCGCCTGACGCGTCGGGGCGGGCAGGTTCAGATTGCCCAGGCCGTCATCGCCATGCACATGGGCGGGAACAGGGTGAGGCGTTTTTTCCAGCGGAGTACCCATGCCCTGGGCCACGGGAATGTCCTGGCCCGCCAGCTCGACAAGCGATAATGCATTACGCGTAGCCGTCTCGATCGAGACATTGCCGAAGGTGGTGGTCAGGCCAACCACTTCGATGCCTGGATCAGCCATGATGATGGCAATGGCCTGGGCGTCATCAATGCCCGGATCGGTGTCGAAAATGATAGGGGTTGTCATGCGGTCATGTCCTTCTTGCTAAAGAGGGTGGTGGCGTTTGCATCAAGGCGCGCCAGGACCCGATAGGGGCACGGTAACTTTGCCGGTGGAAACGAGTCCACTGTTTCCTGCCTTTTTCTGGCCGTTACGGCCTTCTGCAAGAGGACGATAAGCATGATCAAGTCTCAGGGCTATGCCGCTCATTCCCCTCAGGATCCACTGGTACCGTACAACTTCGACCGGCGTGATGTAGGCCCACACGATGTACAGATCGATATTTTGTACTGCGGCGTCTGCCATTCGGACCTGCACACCGCGCGCAATGAATGGAAGAACACGCTATACCCGTCAGTACCGGGACATGAAATCGTTGGTCGTATCGTAGCGGTTGGTGATCATGTGACCCGTTTCAAGGTAGGCGATCTGGCTGGCGTAGGGTGCATGGTCGACAGCTGCCAGCAATGCTCTTCCTGCAATGAAGGGCTGGAGCAGTATTGCGAGAACGGTTTCGTCGGTACCTATAACGGGCCGGTCTTTGGCGGCGAGAATACCTATGGCGGTTATTCCGACAATATCGTCGTCAGCGAAAAGTTTGTTCTGAAGATCACCCATACCGAAAATCTGGCTGCCGTTGCGCCACTCCTGTGCGCCGGTATTACCACTTACTCGCCTCTCAGTCACTGGAAGGTCGGTCCGGGCAAAAAGGTCGGTGTCGTTGGTCTGGGCGGCCTGGGTCACATGGCGGTCAAGATTGCCCATGCAATGGGGGCCCATGTCGTACTGTTCACAACCTCGCCCGACAAGAAAGACGACGCGTTGAGACTCGGTGCTGACGAAGTGGTAGTGTCGAAAAACCAGGACGAGATGAATGCACACCTGAACAGCTTTGATTTCATCCTCAACTGCGTGGCCGCCTCGCACAACCTGGATGCGTTCATTTCCTTGCTCAAGCGTGACGGCACCATGACGCTGGTGGGCGCGCCTGGTGAGCCGCATCCGTCTCCCGAGGTATTCAACCTGATCTTCAAGCGTCGCCAGATTGCCGGATCGCTGATTGGCGGAATTGCCGAGACCCAGGAAATGCTGGATTTCTGTGCCAAGCACAACATCGTCTCCGACATCGAAATGATCAAGATGCAGGACATCAACGAAGCCTATGAGCGCATGCTCAAGGGGGACGTGAAGTACCGTTTCGTGATCGATATGGCCTCGCTGGAAGAGGCCGCTTCTGTCGCCGCCTGATCACCAACAGACAAAAGCCCGCCTTGTGCGGGCTTTTTTATGGGTGGGGTAGAAGGGCCAGTCGCTTGAGTTCAGCCACAACACGCCTTACGCGTGCCTCCACGGTCATATCGCCTTCCAGCCTAAGCACCGGGCAGGTACGCTGGCACAGCCAGGCGGTATGGTTAGCAAGGCTCCTGCTCCCAACCGCGGGACCACTATCGTATTGAGCAGCCCAGTCCAGAAACTCGGGGCTGGCTGAGCCGAAACGGGCTTCCTCCCGTGCCTTGAGGCGGGGTATGCGGATTTCAGCGGGCAGGTAAAGAAACACAATCAGGTCGAACAGGTTTTCGAGGTAGTCCCCATAGTTCATGATCGAGCCGGAAATAATCACCGTCTCACTGACCTGCATGTCTTTAATCAACAGCGCATTACGCTCGAACTTGTCGCGTCGCTGGGTATAGGGTGTTTCAGTGGGTAACCAGTAATAGCCATCTGCATCCAGGGCCACGCCATGCAGACGGTTGGCCAATGCGACACCCAACGTTGTTGTACCAGACCCTGATGCGCCCGTAATCAGTATGTTCACAAAGCAGGCTCCACCTTGGAGATGAGGGCATGGCAGAAAAGCGCTACACGGTACAGAGCGGTTATTTAGAGCTGCTAACAAAACCTCATAAATGAGCGTAGGCGGCAGGGCAAGGGTAAGAGATTTCAGTGAGTATCACGCTTGTGCTTGCCTATATCAGCCAACTAGAAATGGGTTTTGTTAGCGGCTCTTAATAGTTATCCCTGAATATCTAATCAAATTATTATTTCGATTTTATAAATTGATATATTGGATTGATTTTAGTAGAGGCTTCGGTTGTTACCTAAAGCTTAATACAGCTGGTATCTCAAAGAGAAAGTGCAGGCAGGTAACATGCTAGGGGGCGCAAACGGGACAGTTGCATTACGCTTGAGACATGACTGATCGGTATTTAGCAAGCAATTATAGACGCAGGGGCGTTTCTAATTTGATAGCCCCGAAAAGTGTAGTCGTTAGGTGTAGCGAATAGGCGGTGTAGTCGTTTAAGTCCTCTTGCTAATTAATCGCTACACCAAGGGCATACGCTTTTGATGTAGCTGCTGGGGTACACCCTAATGACTACACGAAACGGGCACTACTTTACTAGGTGAAAGCCGTAGATGAAAACCCTAGAGCTATTCACGGCCAGGGGTGCAGCTAGGTATTGAAAGGATGATCAACTCAATACCTTGGCCGCTTGTCTTAAGCTGAAAATGTAAGGAGTTTTTAAATTATATAGTGTTGCTATTGCCTAGCGATTTAAGTCTGCGACACTCCAAGTAGAGAGGTGAGTTGGTCGAAAGTAAGAGCACCTACTCTAGCTATTCATATTGTCTGGTTTAGAGTAATCATACTTAATGCTGAATGTTCCATCTGGATAAAGCGTGAACTCAAGCCCCCAAATACGAGTTTTCTCCTTTTGGAGAAGATCGTCACGGATGAAAATTGCCGCATCAAGCCCTTCCCATACAGCGGTGTCATTAGTGAATCGGCCAGTTTTTTGCACTGACCCTTTATGTATAAGCCATTGCGAGCCTGACGCCATTTTGTCGTATATAGACATCTTGCAGCTAGCGGAGTCCCAGCAGCGAGTACCTATGAAAGCAATAATGTATTGGCTTAAGGCTTCATACGCCTCCTCAACTGACTCCATAAGTATCCTTCGATGATTATTTAGTAGCTGGGGTATACCCAAGAGATAGATATATGCAATTAGACCTTACAGGTACGGTCGAGTATGGCTACCAGAATCTCCACCAAGGTTTAGGCTTTTTATGAAGAATTTCAGAGTCTTCTTGGCAGTGATCATGCAACCTAAATAACCACATTTTGGGTTTGGCATCATTGTCCCAAGGGCAGAGTTTGAAATTTTCTTCCAATGCTTCTCTTGCTAGATGGATAGTAAGCCCATGGTCCGCAACCTCAACCTCTCGGTTGCCTAGATAATAAATCTTCAAGGTCTCATCTTCTGGGCAGCTATCGTCTTCTAGATAGTAATTCGCTGTAAACCATTGATCTTCAAATGGCTTGGGTATGCCATATTCCAACAGTGAATCGTCGCTATTTTGAAGTCTAGAGCGTGTTAGCGTCCCATTTTCAATAAAGGCATAACCGTAAGTGTCGCCCGAGTCGAATTTGCAAAATCCTATTGCAAGTGCGGGCTTACCAATAGCGCAATAAAGCCTCTGAAGATCGTGCTTTGGGTCCCCAAGAATGGGCCATAATAGATCTGTATTGTAGATAACCCAGACATCATCATATTGCTCAACACAAACGCAATCTGGATTTCGAGTATCAAAAGGAATATTGAATGAGTACTCTACTTTTTCAATACTTTTATTGAAGAGATTGGTAACAACCTGCTCTGGTGTAAATTTTTTCAACGTCTGCACGAAAAACAATACCGCCTTGAGATACGCCCATTCTGAGTCCTTTATTCTCTTACGAGTTAAATAAAATGCAAGCATCTACAAAGTATCGGCATTTCTATAATAAGCTTGATAGAGATATCTCTAAGGTCGCCTAAGACCATGCTAAAATCAATTTAAAGGCTGGTCTGACCATTATGAAACTGTAGTCGCTAGGGTATACGCTAATAACTACTCAGAGACTTGCGCTCAAGGTAGAGCGGACCTTAACTCTAATACCATTGGCTGACTCATGAGAACAGAATCTTTGCGCAGAGGCTCTAGATCTCCATCCGACAGGAAGCCAAACGCCTTATATAAATGCATTGCTGGTGTATCGGCTGCCGTAACACCTAAGCGGACACGGAGCGCTCTACATCTCTTTGCCCAGGCTAGGAGTTCATCGAGCAGAGCGCGGCCTGCACCTAGCCCTCGTGATTTAGGATTTACCCACATTTGAAAGATGTCAGCGGTATTCGCTGATAGCTTTCCCCAAGCCAGACCGCAAACCTCATTTCCATCCAGCGCAAACAAAGCATGGTCATTGTTGGAGGAAAGAGCCGCAATGATTCGGGCTTTCCAACTCTCATCTGCTCTTAGAGCTTCTTCTTCATAGGTGCTTGCGAAAGCATCGGGAGAGTCGCGAAGTGCATATAGTCGCGTATCCCGATAAAGCTGCCACTCGCTAGGTTTTATTGGCCGTACAGATATCACATTATGTGCCATTTTGATTAACACCATTAAATAGCTGCTTACGACCCAACGTGACTAGAAGGCTACCGTTACATTAACTAACCAGAACAGCTTATAGAACAAGGTGTGGTCGTTGGGGTATATCCCATCGACTACACGAATGCAGCTACCATTAACGTGCTCCGTTATAGCTCTAAGGCTAAATGGTGACTTGATAAGTCAGCCCGAGCTCATCGCCAGGCTTGCCTCTTATCCCCCAGTTATGCCTTGGGGTTTCAAACAAGGTAATTTCGATATCCTGAGAAGTGATGCCTGTTGCTGACATAACTTTTTTATACAAGAGATGGATTAGCTGCTTTTTTGCATTCACCGAGCGCCCTTCAAACATGCTTATTTCGAGAATGATGTAGCGCTCCGACCGATCGGCAGGGTAAAGAAAATCCAGCTCATCCAGCAAGATATAACGATGAAAGCGCTTCTTTAGAGGGTACTGTAAAGCCTCGACTATAGAAGCGTGGATGGCCTCTGATAATTCAGACCTGATAGCTTCAAGGTTACGTCTCAATCCGTAGATCTTTACTTGTGCCATGGGCGTGCTCTTCTTGTTGGAGCGCCGCCATGTCGGAAGTAGATTACAGCACAGCACCAGCCAGAACATGGCGGCACTGTCGGTTAAGAAAATACGTGACGGGCCGCTCTTAGATAGAGCGGCGCCAATGCATGCTGCTTGAAAACAAAGTATTAATCATGAGGGCATAGTTACAGCTTGGAGGACCGTATTCAACCCTCTCGTAACTGATCACACTGGAGCTTCACCTATTAGCTGATAGGTAGTCCTGTAGTCGCAGGGGCATGCCCTAATGACTACAAAGAAGTAGCCCTCACTAGAGAGGTAAAAGGCCTAACCTGAAACAAGGCTCTTAACCTTTCCTTAAGCTGGGCCAAGCCTTCAACATTTTCCTGGTAAGGCAGGTAAAGTGTCACGATGGTGATGCGGTAACATCTGTGATCCTATGGAGAGCTCCATGACGCTGCATGTCTGGTTTGTCTTTTGTGTTGCTTACCTGATAACAACGCTTTCTCCCGGGCCCAACGTCCTTTTGGTCATTCGCAATACCTTGCGCTACGGCGCACGGGGAATGCTGGCGACCCTGGCAGGTAACCTGACGGCGCAGCTATTCGTGATCATTCTTGTGGCGCTTGGCATCGGCGCTCTGGTGGCAGCCATGCCGATGGCGTTTCTAGCGATGAAGCTGATCGGAGCGGCTTATCTGATTTATCTTGGTTTTGTGCAGTTGCTCAAACGTCAGCCCGGACTGTCTACGATCACACCAGCCAGTGCGCCGCGTGTCTCGTCGCCCAAGGTTTTTGGTGAAGCGCTGCTGGTATCAATCAGCAATCCGAAAACGCTTATCTTCTTTTCCGCTTTCTTGCCGCAGTTCATCGAGCCGGGACGGTCATTGGTTGTACAGTTCACCACGATGTACCTGACCATCGCCTTGATTGTTGTAACGGTACACTGTGTGTATTGCTTCAGTGTGTCCAGGCTCAGCAGACGGCTTTCCGCGAGCCGTTGGGTCACGGCGATCAAGCGGGCCAGCGGCGCGTTATTCGTAGGGCTGGGCATAAAGCTGTTGATGGCCCGGCAGGCCTAAGAGGAGGTTTGCACCATGACTGCCATACTAAGCGCACCGATTCCCAGTGATTACGAGGCACTGGTTGCCTGGGTGCCTACGGCTGACGCCTGCGCGCGCTGGGCAGGGCCCCAGCTCAGGTATCCGTTTACTGCCGTTGAGTTGCCGGAACTGCTGGAGGTGCCCGGCAAGAGCTTTTCATTGGTAGAGGGCGTCAACCGGCCGCTTGCCTTTGGGCAATACCGAACCGTCTCGCCCGATACTGTCCACTTGTGCCGCATCATCGTCTCGCCTGACTGGCGGGGCCACGGCTATGGCAAGCAGTTGTGCGAGCAACTGATTCGGCAGGCTTTGGCGGACACAGGTGCTTCCATGGTTACGCTGCGCGTCTACCGGGACAATGCCGTGGCACAGTCTCTGTACCACAAGCTCGGCTTCAAGCCAGTGGAGCTGCGCTCGGATGTGGATGTCATCGGCATGCGATTGATCCTGGCCGAGCAAACCGGTTAGCAGCCGAGCGGCTCATTCTTTAAAAGCCAGATCAACCGGTCTACCGCCCACTGGAAATCCAAGTGTTTGGCAGGGCCTGAAGTGTGCGAAAGCAGCGCATCAGGGCGTAAGCTCATGGGCCGTCCTGTCCGTAGGGGTGGAAGACGCAGCAGAGGTCGTGCGCCGTTTGAAGCGCATGACCAGTGCATACAGGAGCGGGACGAAAAACAGGGTCAGCAGCGTGGCCGAGAGCATGCCGCCGAAAACGCTGGTGCCAATGGCGTGCTGGCTGGCCGATCCCGGGCCCTGGGAAAACATGAGGGGCAGCACGCCGAACATGAAGGCTAGGGACGTCATGACGATAGGGCGCAGGCGCATCCGGGCGGCGTCCAGAATGGCCTGACGCAAGGGAGTGCCCTCATGCTGGAGTTCGCGGGCCACCTCGATGATGAGGATGGCGTTCTTGGCAGTGAGGCCCATGATGGTGATGAGGCCGACCTTGAAGTACAGGTCGTCTGGCAGTCCGCGCAGCGTAGTGGCCATGACCGCACCAATGATGCCCAGCGGAATCGCCAGGATGACCGCAAAAGGTACCGACCAGCTCTCGTAGAGTGCCGCCAGGCACAGGAAGATTACCAGAATGGACAGACCGAACAGCAGAGGTGTCTGATCCCCGGACAGCCGCTCCTGATAGGACTGGCCTGCCCATTCGTAGCCGACGCCGGTGGGTAGCTCGCCTACCAGGCGTGCCATGGTGTTCATCGCCTGGGTGGTGCTGTAGCCCGCCGCCGGTGTGGCGTTGATGGACAGCGAGGGGAAGCCGTTGAAGTGCTCGATAGCCATCGTGCCTACCGTCCATCTAAGCGTCACGAAGGTGCTTAGCGGCACCATCTCGCCGTCAGCATTGCGAACCCGGGCCTGGAGTAGGCTGTCAGGCTGTTGCCGGTCCTTGCCCTCCGCCTGGATGACGATTCGGCGGACTTGATTATCATGGATGAAATCTCCCACATAGAGCGAGCCGTAGAGGGTAGCCATGGTCGAATTGATCTCATCCACCGAGACGCCCATGCTCTGGGCTTTCAAACGATCAATGGAAACCTTGAGCTGCGGCGTGTCGTCCTGCCCCGAGTAGGTGGCGGTAGCGAATACAGGATTCTGCCGTGCCAGTGTCAGGAGCTTGTCCTTGGCGGCCAGCAAGGCTTCGTGCCCAAGCCCTGCGCGATCCTGAAGACGCATGTCGATACCGGCGGTGCGTCCCATGGAGGGCAGCGGCGGGGTATTCAAGGCCTGGATAGTGACGTTGGGGATCGACGCGACGCCATTGGCAAAGTGCTTGTTTAGCCGTGCGATGATGGCATCGACGTGCTGATCGGGCGCCTTGCGTTCGAACCAGTCCTTGAGCGTGGGCCAGATCATGGCAGCGTTCTCGCCGCCGCCGAAATAACTGAAGCCCTGCAGGGTGAAGAGCTGGCCGACCGAAGGATCGCTGTGCAGATAGGCCTGCACTTCCTCTACCACCTGATGCGTCATTTCCTGCGTCGAGCCGGTGGGAAGCAGCACGACGGTGGCAAAACTGCCCTTGTCTTCGTTCGGCACAAAGGAGCCGGGCAGGCGGCTGAACAGAAGCGCCAGCACAGCCAGCAGGACGAGGTACAGAAGCACGAAGCGCACCGGTCGATTCAGGACACCGCCCAGACTGCGTTGATAGCCTGCCGATAGGGAAGCCGCCCAGTGTCCTACCTTGCCCAGGCGGACAGCGTGTGGTGTTGCCGGCTTGAGCAGCGTGGCGCACAGAGCAGGCGTCAGCGTGAGCGCCAGGAATGCCGAAAACGCCATCGGCACGGCCAGCGCCACGGAGAACTGCCGGTAGATCGAGCCAGTAGCGCCCTCGAAAAACGCCATCGGGATGAACACGGCAGTCAGTACCAGCGTAATTGCCACAATGGCGCCGCTGATCTGCTGCATGGCCTTGAGCGTTGCCTCGCGGGGCGCAAGCCCTTCCTCGCGCATGATGCGTTCGACGTTTTCCACCACCACAATGGCGTCATCCACCAGAATCCCGATAGCCAGGACCATGCCGAACAGGGTCAGCACGTTGATGGAAAAACCCAGTGCTAACATGGCGCCACAGGTACCGGCCAGTGCAATCGGCACTACGATAGAGGGGATCAAAGTAGCACGCAGGTTTTGCAGGAACACCAGCATGACCAGAAAGACCAGTACCATCGCCTCAATCAGCGTATAGGCCACCTTCACGATGGACATGTGCACGTAGGTCGTCGTATCGAATGCCGTCTGGTAGTGCATGCCCGGTGGGAACTGCTGGGACAGTTCTGCCAGTGTGGCCTTAATCGCCTGCGCCGTACTGAGGGCGTTGGCGCCGGGAGCAAGCTTGATGGAAATAGCGCCGCAAGGCCTGCCGTTCACGTAGGACGGGTAGGTGTAGTAGTTGCCGCCCAGCTCGACACGGGCCACATCCTGAATGCGCAGGGCCGACCCGTCCGGGTTGACCCGCAGCGGAACCGCGCCAAAGGACTGCGGCGTATCGAGGGTTTCCTCAACCGTCAGCGGGGCCGTCAGTGTGGTATTGGCGGGCACCGGAGGCGTGCCAATGGAGCCAAGGGTAATGCGCTCGTTATAGCGGTTAATAGCGCTGACCATATCTGAAGTGGTCACGCCCATGGCGGTGAGCTTGTGAACGTCCGGCCAGATCCGCATGGCGTATTCGGGGCTGTAGACCTCCACCTTACCCACGCCGGGCACGCGCAGCAGGGCAGGGCGCACCACGGTAGTGGCGTAGTCGCCCATCTGGATATGCGTGATGTTCGGGTTGTCTGCCAGAAGCGTGACGAACAGTAGGTCGTTGTCACCACTCTTATCGACCTCGATGCCCTGGCGCCGCACGCTTTCCGGCAGACGCTCCTCGACGCGCTTGATGCGGTTCTGCACTTCAATGGAGGCGATCTGCGGATTGGTGCCCGGCTCGAAGGACAGGCCGATCTCCACCTCGCCCGTAGCGGTACTGTCGGAGGCAAAGTACAACAGCCCCTCGATACCGCTCAGCTCGCGTTCGATAACGGAGGTAACGGTACGTTCGATAACTTCGGCTGAAGCTCCCGGGTAATAGGCCTGTATGCCTACCCGCGGAGGCGAGACGTTGGGGTATTGCTCCACCGCCAGACGCAGCGCCGTCAGGCCGCCGCCCAGAAAGATCATGATGGCGACGACCCATGCGAACACCGGACGCGCAATGAAAAACGAGGACATGGTCTGCGCTTACTCTTTTGAGGCGACCGGCTGGGTCGTCAGGTTGGCTTGCTTAGGCTCTACGGCCTGACCGTCCTTCAGGGCGCTGCCACTGAGGATGACCCGCTCGCCAGCTTTCAAACCGTCAGTGACGCGCCACTGGTTGCCTTCGAGCGTATCGGCGGAAATCGGGCGGCTGTGGGCGTGGTTGGTCTCATCGACAACCATGGTATAGGCGCCTTCACGGGTGCGCGTCAGGGCCTGCTGGGGAATGAGAACAGCCTGCTTCTCGCTGGGTTGCTGCAATTCAACCTGTACATACATGCCTGGTAGCAACAGGTGGTCCGGGTTGTCGAAGATGGCGCGCATGGCCACCGTATCGGTCTTCTCATCCACGGCCCAATCGGAGAAGAGCAGGGTGCCATTCAAGGGGTAGGTCGAACCATTGCTCAGCCGCAGGATGGGCTTCTCGCGCTTGTCGGTCTGCTGAAGGCTCTGCCTGAGCCCCAGGGAGTCGGCCATGGGCTGGGCAAAATTCACATAGATCGGGTCAATCTGCTCGACCGTGGTCAGTTTGGTGCCTTCATCCTGACCGACCAGTGCACCCTCCGTGACCTCGGCCCGGCGTGCGCGGCCGGCAATCGGCGAGGTCACGTTGGCATAGGCGAGCTTCAGGCGGGCGCTTTGTACCTTGGCTTCGGCTGCCTTCTCGGTAGCCCGTGCCTGCTTCTCGGTAAAGAAATCCTTGCGGTACTGCTGGGCGCTGATGGACTCATCGGCCATCAGCTGCCTGGAGCGTTTGGCAATGTCTTCAGCGGCATCGGCAGCCGCCCGTGCCTGGGCCAGCTCGGCTTCTGCCGCAGCCAACTCGGCCTTGAGCGGAGCCGGGTCGATACGAAACAGCAACGTACCGGCTTTGACCTCCTGGCCCTCCTGGTAGGTGCGAGCCTCCACGATACCTTCCACCCGGGCACGGACTTCCGCCGTACGATAGGCCTCCATCCGGCCGGTGAGACGCGTGGTCAGCGGCTCCGTCGAGGGCGTAACCGTTGCGATGTCCACTTTCGGGACGGCTGGCGTTTGCGTTTCGGCCGCCTTTTCGGTGGGTTCACAACCTTGGAGCAACACGGCCAGTGCCAGCAGCGCGCCCTTTACCACATCCTTCATGCTCTCACCCGGGCCATGCAATAGACATCCACGTAGGCACCGTCACGATAGGCATAGGCGATCTGAGTGCCCTCGTGAACAAAGCCGAATTTTTCATACAGGGCGATAGCCGGCGCGTTATCCGTGTATACCGTCAGCTCAACACGCTTGAGGTTCATCCAGTTGTCGGCGGCATCGATCAGCGCCGCCATCAGCTGGGTTCCTACGCTTTTACCAGTGTGGTCATCCCCAACCGCAATGACCAGCTCCGCCACATGAATCCGCCGGCCTTTCATACGGTTGAGCGTTGCAAAGCCCAACACGTTGCCTTGCTGTTCGGCCAGTACCCGAACGTCTTCAGCGGGGTATTGCTTGATCCAGTCGCTCATGCTCTGAGTGGGTCGGTAGGGTAGGCGCAGCGTACCCCGGCGCGTGCCCGGCTGGTTCAGAATCGATGCCAAAGCCTCGGCATCGCTCTCGCGGATAGCGCGTAGGGTAATGGTCATGAGTCCTCCTTGATTCAGGCCCGTTGTCGGTCAACGATCTCGCCTGAGCGTTCCAATGGTGCGACCGACGCCGCCAGTAATTCCTGAGTATACGGGTGTTGTGGCGCCTGAAAGATCCGGCAGGCCTCGCCGTGTTCCACGACCTTGCCATCCTTGATGACAATCAGATCATGGGCCAATGCCCGAACCACGGCCAGATCATGGCTGATGAACAGATACGTTAGCCCATGAATCGCTTGCAGGTTACGCAACAGGTCGACAACCTGCTTTTGAACGGTACGATCCAGAGCCGACGTGGGCTCGTCGAGCAATATCAGCTCGGGTTGCAGCACAAGCGCCCTCGCGATGGCGATACGCTGGCGTTGGCCGCCCGAAAACTCATGAGGATAGCGGTGCCGTGTTTCAGGATCGAGACCTACTTCCTGTAAGACCCGAATGATCGCCGATTCCCGCTCTTTGGATGTGCCGATCTCGTGGATATCCAAACCCTCACGGATGATCTGCTCGACGGACATCCGTGGGCTCAGGCTGCCGAACGGGTCCTGAAACACAACCTGCATGTGGCGACGAAGCGGACGCATCTGCCTGGCGTTAAAGGTTTCGATCGCCTGCCCCTGAAAGCGGATGGCGCCCTGGGCCTGCACCAGTCGCAGGATCGCCTGGCCCAAGGTGGACTTGCCTGAGCCGGACTCGCCCACGATGCCCAGGGTGCGGCCTTTCTTTAGCTCGAAGCTCACACCGTCCACCGCCTTGACATAGTGGCGCTGGCGGCTGAACAACGGTTTGGGCAGCGGAAACCAGACGCGTACATCCTGCGCCTGTATCAGCGAGGCATCGCTGGTTGTTGCTACCGGCCCGCCGTCGGGTTCGGCTTCGATCAGCATGCGGGTATAGGTATGCTGAGGCGCGGAAAAAAGGGCCTGACAGCTGTTCTGCTCAACTACCACGCCGTTACGCATCACACAGACACGCTGGGCAATGCGCCGGACCAAATTCAGGTCATGGCTGATAAGCAGCAACGACATGCCAAGGCGCGCCTGGAGGTCTTTGAGAAGCTCCAGAATTTTCTGCTGTACGGTCACGTCCAGGGCCGTGGTGGGTTCATCGGCAATCAGCAGTTCCGGCTCGTTGGCCAGCGCCATGGCGATCATCACCCGTTGGCGCTGGCCGCCCGAGAGCTGATGCGGGTAGGCCTTGAGGCGCTTGAGTGGCTCGCGTATGCCGACCAGCTCCAATAATTCGATCACCCGTGCACGTGCCTGCTTGCCGCCCAAGCCCTTGTGCAGCGCCAGCACTTCGCTGATCTGCCGCTCCACGGTATGTAGCGGGTTGAGGGACGTCATGGGCTCCTGAAAGATCATGGCGATACGGTTGCCGCGCAGGGTGCGCAGACGCTTTTCGTCTGCGGTCACGAGATTTTCGCCGTTGTAGCAGATGCCGCCGGAGGTTGTGGTAATAGACGCAGGTAGCAGGCGCAGGATCGAGTGAGCCGTGACGGATTTGCCCGAGCCGGATTCGCCCACCAGCGCCAGACATTCGCCACGGCGAATATCCAGGTCGATACCGTGTACGACTTCCTGGCCGGAAAAAGCCACTCTCAGATCGCGGATTTCTATCAGACTCTCGGTCATCACACGGCCCTCGGGTCGAATGCATCACGGAAGGCTTCGCCAATAAAAACCAGCAGGCTCAAGATCAAGGCGAGGGCGAAAAAAGCGGTCATCGCCAGCCAGGGTGCTTGCAGGTTCTGCTTGCCTTCGTTGGCCAGCTCCCCTAGCGACGCGGTGCCGATCGGCAGGCCAAAGCCCAGGAAGTCCAGGGCGGTCAGCGTTGTAATGGCTCCGGTAATGATGAAGGGAACATAGGTAAGCGTGGAGGTCATCGCGTTGGGCAGGATATGCCGCCACATGACCTTGCGATCAGACAGCCCCAGCGCCCGTGCCGCTTTGACATACTCCAGACTGCGCCCGCGCAGGAACTCGGCCCGAACCACGTCTACCAGAGCCAGCCAGGAAAAGAGCGCCATGATGCCCAACAACCACCAGAAGTTAGGCTCCACAAAGCCGGACAGGATGATCAGCAGATACAGAACCGGCAGGCCTGACCAAATTTCGATAAAGCGCTGCCCCAGCAGGTCTACCCAGCCCCCGTGATAACCCTGCAAGGCGCCTGCGGTGATCCCGATCACAGCGCTGACAGCCGTTAGTGCCAAGGCAAACAGGATGGAGATGCGTGCGCCGAAAATTACTCGTGCCAGCACATCACGGGCTTGACTGTCGGTGCCCAGCCAGTTCGTGTCCGACGGCGCACTGGGTGCCGGGACGGAGAGGTCATAGTTCACCGTATCGTCACTGAACGGAATGGGAGGAAAGAGCATCCAGCCGCCCTGGTCCTCTATCAGTTTCTGTACGTATTCGCTGCGGTAGTCCGGTTGGAAGGGCAGCTGACCGCCAAATTCGGTTTCGGTATAGCGCTTGAATATCGGGAAATATAGCGAGCCGTGGTAGCCCACCACCAAGGGTTTGTCGTTGGCAATGAGTTCGCCACATAGGCAAGTCACCAGCAATGCGCAGAATATCCAGAGCGACCACCAGCCGCGACGGTTGGCCCTGAAGCGGGCAAAGCGGCGTTGGCTCAAGGGTGACAGTGTCAGCATCAGGCGTTCCTCGCCGAAAAGTCGATGCGTGGATCGACCAGAGTGTAGGAGATGTCCCCGGCCAGTTTGATCAGCAGGCCAAACAGCGTGAAGATGAACAGCGAGCCGAATACCAGCGGATAGTCGCGGTAGAGCGCCGCCTCGTAGCTCATGCGACCCAGTCCGTCGAGCGAAAAGATCACCTCGATCAGCAGGGAGCCGGCAAAGAACACCTCGATCAGTGCCTGGGGAATACCGGCAATGACCAGCAGCATGGCATTGCGAAATACATGCTTGTACAGCACGCCGCGCTCAGTAAGCCCTTTAGCCCGCGCCGTGACCACATACTGGCGGCTGATTTCGTTCAGAAAGCTGTTCTTGGTCAAAATGGTCAGGGTAGCGAACCCGCCAATGACCAAGGCCGAAACAGGCAGTACCAGATGCCAGAAATAGTCCACTACCTTGCCCGCGAGGCTGAGCTGGTCAAAGTTCTCCGAGGTAAGCCCTACGGCGGGAAACAGACTGAAATAACTCCCACCGGCAAACACCACGATCAGGAACATGGCGAACAGAAAGGCCGGCAAGGCATAACCCACGATGATGGCAGTGCTGGTCCAGACATCGAATGCGCTGCCGTGGCGGGTCGCCTTGCGTATCCCGAGAGGAATCGAGATCAGATAAGTGATCAGTGTGGCCCAGAAGCCAAGTGAAAGGGATACTGGCAGCTTTTCCAGAATCAGGTCCGTTACCTTGGCACCACGGAAAAAGCTGTTACCAAAATCCAGGTGCGCGTAGTTCTTGAGCATCAGCCAAAGGCGCTCAAGCGGTGGCTTGTCGAAGCCGTACTGCCGCTCGATTTCCTTGATCAGCTCGGGGTCCAGGCCTCTGCTACCTCGCGAGCCGGACGAGGCTCCGGCCGCCCCGTCATGACTGCCTCCTGCGATACCGCCCTGGTTGCCCATGCCTTGCAGGCGAGCAATGGCCTGATCCACCGGGCCGCCAGGGGCCGCCTGGATAATGACAAAGTTGACAATCAGAATGACCAGAAGCGTAGGCACAATGAACAGCAGGCGTCTAAGGATATAGGCTGCCATCAGGGTTTCTCCCGTAGCCGTGCGGCCATCTGCTCGTGGGTGAGCGGGGTTGGGCTGACTTCCCACCAGGTATCGAGCCCCTCTTCATAGGCGGGCGCGATACGAGGCCGGCCGAAACGGTTGCGGAATACGCTGGGCTCGCCGTCCGAGTAATAATGCGGAATCATGTAATAACCCCATTGCAGAACCCGATCGAGCGCGCGGGCGTAATGCACCATCTCATCCCGGCTTCTGGCATTGGCCACGCCTTCGATAAGCCGATCGACTACTGGATTCTTCAGGTTCATGGCGTTGGAGCTACCAACCCGGTTGGCACTGTCGGAGCCGTAATAATCAAAGAGTTCTCGCCCTGGCGATGCGCTGGGATCGCCACCCCGGGGAAAGCCGGTCACGATCATGTCGTAGTCGCGGCTGTTGGTGCGGTTGATGTACTGCGCTGTGTCCACGTTGCGAATATTCAGCCCAATGCCTATTTGGGCCAGCGTCCGCTTGAAGGGCAGCACCATCCGTTCAAAACCGGATTGCCCGTTGAGAAAGGTAAAGATCAGGGGATCGCCGTTGGCGTTGACGAGCTGGTCGCCCTTGGGATGCCAGCCGGCGGACTCAAGCAAGTGCAGGGCTTCGAGCTGCTTGTCCCTGATAAAGCCCGTGCCATCAGTTTTGGGTGCCTGGAATACCTGGGTGAATACCTCATCCGGGATCTGGCCCCGGAAAGGTTCAAGAATGCTCAGCTCCTGTGCGTCCGGCAGCTCTGTGGCGGCGATTTCGGTCTTGGGAAAGTAGCTCTGTTGGCGTTTATAGAAGCTGCGCATGAGCTGCTTGTTGGTCCACTCAAAATCCCAGAGCATGGCAATGGCCTGGCGGACGCGGCGATCCTGAAAGAAGGGATTGTCCAGGTTGAAGACAAAGCCTTGAGCACGGACGGGCTTTCCTGTCGCCAGGATGTCTCGCTGCAAGCGCCCATCGCGCAGGGCAGGGCTGTCGTAGCGGATGGTATAGCCTGTGGCGGAGTACTCGCGGTTATAGTCGTACGCGCCGGCCAGCAGGAGCTCGCGGGCGACATCGGTGTCGGCAAAGAAGTCGACGGTGAGCGTGTCGAAATTGTACAGCCCTCGCGTCACCGGCAGATCCTTTGCCCACCAGTCCTTGACGCGCTCGAATGCGACGGTACGGCCCGGATCGACGTGCGAGACCTTGTAAGGTCCGCTCCCCAGCGGCGGCTCAAAGCCGTTACCGTTGGCAAAGTCCCGGTCTTTCCACCAATGTGCAGGCAGGATGTGCATGGACGCCAGATCCAGCGCCAGACTGCGGTTTTCGTTCGTCTTGAAGATAAACAGGATCTGCCGGTCACTTTCAATGGTGACGTCTTTTACGTCACCGTACAGCTGCCGAAAGCTCAGGCTCGCCTTGGTCACCAAGGTCTCGAAAGTGAAGCGAACATCCTCAGCCAGAACGGGCATACCGTCATGAAAGCGTGCCTTGGGGTTGAGGAAGAAGCGTACCCAACGGTTCTCCGGGTCGCGCTCCATCTTTTCGGCAATCAGACCGTACACCGTATAGGGCTCGTCCAGCGAGCGATAAGCCAGCGGCTCGTAGACCCAGGCATTGATCTGGTCGACGCCAGTGCCCTTGTCTAGATAGGGCAGCAGGAAGTTGAAACGGTCGATCGATTTGGCTGAGCGTCTGAGCGAGCCTCCTTTGGGCGCGTCGGGATTCACATAGTCGAAATGCTCAAAGCCCTCAGGGTACTTGGGCGGGTCGCCATAGACCGTCATGTAACTGTGGGGCGTAGCCAATAACGCCGATGAAACGAGGCAGGAAACAAGCAGTACCATCAAGCGGCTATACGTGTGGATCGACCCTGTTGAAAACACCGCTTCACTCCTTATGAACGATACGCGTTGACGCTTGGTTCAGGCAATCAACCTTGATTGATAGGGGATACTGGCAAGGGCCTGCACGAAGTGGTTATACCGTCCTGTCCTGAGGCATACCTGTCTCCAGCCAAGGCGGCTGGAGACAGGCAAAAGGGTTAGAAGTGATAGGTCGCCCGGGTAAACAGCGTGCGGCCAAGCGGGTCGGTGTAGCGGGGGTCATAGCCGCTCTGGAAGGTGTATGCCTGGTTCGAGAAGGGCGGGTCGCGATCGAACAGATTCTTCACGCCTACGTCGATGTCCAGAGATTTGCTCCAGGTGTAACCGGCTGAGAGATCCCATACAGAGTAGGACGACACTCGGTTATGGGTTTCCGGATCGTAATCGCGGTAGCCCGTCTGGAAGCGGTTGGTTAAAGAGGCACGGTACGGACCCTTGCTCCAACTGCCGGTCAGAGAGTGTTTCCAGCGAGAAATAACACCGATACCCTGGAAGTCACCTACGTTGTCAAAGTAAGCACCGTTGATGGTTTCCTGATAGTCATATCGATCAACGTAAGTACCCTGCATGGATAAGCCAAAGTTGCCGTAGGCGGTTGCAGGGAATCGGTAATCCAGTGTTACGTCTATGCCGCTAGTCTTGACCTTACCCAAGTTAGCCAAACCAGTTTGGATATACTGAAGCGAGCCATCCGGATTGCGAATGTAGCGATCAGCATAGCTATCTGGGTTGTCAAATACAGAGGACTCTGGAAATTCGGCGATCTGATCGGAAATCTTGATCCAATAAAAGTCCAAGCCTACTGATAAATTACGGACTGGCTGGTAAACAAAGCCCAACGTCACGTTACGCGCTTTCTCTGGCGAGAGATCTTCGTTGCCGCCAGTACGGTTGCGGAACTGCTGGCTACAATCGCGACCAGGGTTGGCACCGGCAATAGGCGTACCACCCGGACAGAGGCGTGGATCATCATAAAAGCCAGATGTGAAGGTCGTGTAGTTAGGGTTATACAGCTCGTATAGTGAAGGTGCACGGAAGCCTTCGCTATAGGCACCACGAACAACCAGTTCACGAATCGGTTGGAAGCGGAAGCTGTATTTCGGATTGGTTGTGCTACCTACATCGCTGTATTTATCGTGACGAATAGCTGCGCCTAGTTCTAGTGATTCCAGAACGGGAACGTTAATCTCGGCATACTGAGCCTTGACGTTACGATCACCTGAAACGCTGGAATCAGGGTCAACCCCCAGGCTGTCAACCAAACCTGCAAATGGCTCGACGTCGCTATGGAACTCCTCCTTACGGAATTCACCTCCGAGTGCTAGACCTACAGGGCCTGCTCCGAACCAATCACCGATTTCACGACTGATGCGTCCATCAATCGCTTTTACGCGACCTACGGCCGTCTGGTAGTCGCCATGTACGCCAGCGTTATTAATGAAGTTAATCCCCTCCTGAGTTTGCTCTCCAAAAGGGTTAAGGATGCCATTAGCTATGCCTTCGGTAACCAAATCATCATTTAGATAGCCGCCACGTAGGCTGCTGATAACCTTATTTTCATTGTAGGAGGTACCAATGTTGTAATCCCAGCCTCCGACGTTACCGTCAAATGTCAGCTGCAGACGTTGGCTGGTGTTCTGATCCTTTTGGATACGCGCACCGGCTGCCGACTCTCGCCAGTTCACATCAACAGGCTGAGTCGGGTCGAGAGCAAAGCCAGGAGTCAGCGGCGTGATGCCATTGCCAGGATAGAAGGCTGTACCCGGATTCACTGAGATATCAGTGAGCGGTGCAGGCGCAATAGTGGTGGTATTGTCATTGCGAGCCCAGAAGTAATCCACGCTGGCAGTTTGATCTTCCGCCCACTTAGTAGAAGCCTTACCGAAGAAAGATGTTTTTTCAGTCTCTGGAACGGCATCGATGTAGTTTCGTGTGCTGAATCGGCAAGTTCCAGTACCAGGGTTGATCTGGTTTGGCCCATTGCAACCGGCAGTAGCCAAGGGGTTAGTGTAGTTGCCGTTCTGACCATAGTTAGCCGGATAGGTCGTACCAGAGGTACTATTCAATCCACGTCCAGGCTCGTAATCCTTGGTAAAGGAGCGATCCGCCGCTGAAAGATTATTCTGCTTGTCGTAGTTGAAAACACCAAAGACATTAAAATTATCATTGTCCAGGTCACCAAAACCCCAACTACCGTCAAAGGACCGGCTTTCACCTCCGCCAGAGTGAGTAGGGCTATCAAAGCTGGCGCTAACCTGTCCTTCGGTAATACTTTTTTTGGTAATAAAGTTGATTACGCCACCGATGGCATCGGTACCGTACAATGCAGAGGCGCCGTCACGCAGAATTTCCACGCGGTCAATAGCAGCAAAGGGAATAGTATTCAGGTCAACGGCTGATGCATCGATGGCGTTGTTGGCCAGACGTCGTCCGTTAAGCAGAATCAGCGTCTTATTGGAGCCAATGCCACGCAAGTCGGCAAATGAGGCTCCCCCTGTGCTAGAGCCTACTGATTGGCTAGAGCTCTGGGTAGACTGACTGGCAACGATGCGTGTTAGCAGCTCTTCAGTCGTGTTAACGCCTTCTTTCCTCAATTGCTCCGAGCGTAGGATTGTCACAGGGACAGCGGTTTCTGCATCTACGCGACGTACCGCTGTACCGGTGACTTCCACTCTTTCGAGTTGCGTTGTTCCCGCCGCAGCGGTAGGTGTTACGGCTGGAGCAGCAACAGCAGCTGCAGTCGAATCAGGCGCTTCCTCCTCCGTCGCCTGCTGCGCATGGACCAAAGGTGCTACGCCAAGGGCCAGGCACAACGGTATGAATCGATACCGATGCACGGCCGCGGCGAGCGGAGTGGGAGCAAACGGTTTGGCTATATCTCTCATCATCACTCTTTCATCCCCAAAGGTGAGGCGTTGTTTGTGTGGCTTTATGGGCCGCCTGCGCGCCGGTGGGTTGTGCCTTCCCGGGCGATTTCTCTTTTTTGAAGCAGCCGTTCCCCAACCCGCTTACGCAAGCGCAAGCGGGACGGCTGTACAGCGGGGGATCTAGCGGGAGGTCATGACCGCGATGCGGGTGATTCCCGAACGTTCAATGGACGCCATGGCCTTGGCGACCTGTCCATAATTCACGCCTTCATCGGCTTGCAGCCGGACGCGCACTTCCGGGTCCTTGGCTTTCACATCCTTGAGGCTGGTCTCCAGGAGTTCGGGTTGCAGCTCGGACTTGTCCAGATAGAACTTGCCGTCCTTGTCTACACTGACGATCACCGGGTCCTTCTGCTCGGCCGGAGCGACGGCGTCGGTCTTGGGCAGGTTGACCTTGATGGCATTGGTCATCAGCGGCGCCGTCACGATGAACACCACGAGCAGTACCAGCATCACATCCACCAGGGGCGTGACGTTCATCTCGCTCAGTACTTCATCGCTGTCTTGGGTTGAAAAGGACATTAGCTAGCCTCCCTCATGTCAGCGGCGGTGTGGGATATCGGCTGGCGGGTCACCACAAAGGCGCTGCGCTGGGCCAGGCTGTCAAAGTCGTGGGCGAAGTCTTCCATCAGGGCGGCGGCCAGCTTCAGGCGGCGCAGGAAGAAGTTGTAGACCAGTACCGCAGGAACCGCGACGGCAATCCCTACACCGGTCGCGATCAGGGCATGACCGATAGGGCCTGCCACGGTTTCAAGGCTGGCGGAGCCGGAGGCACCGATGCTCTGCAGGGCTTCCATGATGCCCCATACGGTACCGAACAGGCCGATGAAAGGCGAGGTACTGCCGATACTGGCGAGAACGGCCAGACCGCTTTCCAGCGCACGCCGCTCCTTCTGGATCTGCTGGCGCAGGTTGCGTTCAAGGCGGTCCGAGCGGTTGATGGTCTGGGCCAGCTGCTGGGTATTCTTGGGGGACTCGGTGGTGACCAGTGCGGCAAAGCCGCTGTTGGCGATACGGGCTAGAGCGCCTGGGTATTGCGCAGAATGCTCGGCGGCAGTGAGCAGATCCGGCGCCGCCCAAAAGGCTTTCTGAAAGCGCTTGTTCTCGCCTTTCTGCTTGGTGAACTGGATACCCTTGATGAGCAGGATCGCCCAGGTCACTACGGAAAACAGAATCAGCGCCCAAAGTACGCCGGGAACAATCAAGGAAGTCAGTGAGCTGTTCATATCGTTACCCTCGTAAATCGTCTTGTCGGTACAAGCGGCCGCTGGTTATTGAGGCAGCTTGAAATCAATGGTCTGTGTGGCGAAGCCTTCGATAGGCGTGTCGCCGCGCTTGGCCGGTATGAATTTCCAGCCGCGTACCGCTTCTACCGCTGCATCATCCAGCTGCTTCTTGCCGCTAGACCTGGTCACGTCCACGCTACCAGCACGCCCATTGGGCAGGACGCGGATGCGCAGGGTGACGCTGCCTTCCCAGCCCCGGCGCAATGCCAGCGAGGGGTATTCAGGCGGCGGATTACCCAGACTGGCGAGGCCTGAAACCGCAGCGGTTTCCTTGACCGGCGCCGGTGGGGCGGGCGGTGCAGGCGGCGCTTTGGGAGCCGGTGGCGCAGGGGTTGGCTGCGGCGGCGCGGGTGGCGCAGGCGGTGTAGGCTTTTGCACGGGCTTAGGCTTGGGCTTGGGTTTTTCAACCGGCTTGGGCTTTGGCTTCTCGGGCTTGGGCGGTGGCTTGACGGCATTCTCGTCCACCGGTGGCGGCGCAGGCTCCTCGACCTTGGGCGGCTCGGGTTCCGGCGGCGGTGGAGGTGGTGGCGGAGGAGGGGGCGGGGGCGGCTCCGGCGCAGGCGGCGTAGGGCTAGAAAATTCCACGACCATTTCGGGGATCTTGGGTGGTGTTTCCAGTTGTTCAGCCGGCGCATTATTGATATACCACCAGATACCGCCATGGAGCAGAAGAGATAAACCTGCCAATAGCGATAAGTCTCGACGCGATACACTACGTAACGAAGAACGGTTCGGTTTGAACGGTATATCTAATACCTGAGTTTGGCTCGCCTTATTGGTATGAAGCCCTCCGGCTTCAACTTTAGTAACAGCATTACCCATCAAACGTCCTCTGCATTAAATCGACAACACGAAGCCATCGAGCCAATAAAGGCCCGCTCCAAGTAACAGCGCGTCGTAATTAGTTAGGACGTTGCTTACGTTGTAGTATTGGCTGCATCAGTCGAACAGGGCTTTTGGCCCTTAGTTACCAAAAGTGCGTTCAGCACATTGAGGCAATCCGATAAGTACGGCGTTGTTGTTTTCATCTTAATTCCCAGCGGGTTGGTGAGAATCATCAACGTCTTTTACTGAGCAATGCATGTGCCAATGTAACGAGAATGTATCAAATTTCTGAATGGCTGCTGAATGGTCGCAAAATTGGAGCATTTATACGGTCAAGCGACTTTTTGGTGTCAGCTCAGATACATTTTTTGTTGTGTGACTGCACTGTTTGTGTGCGGTCATCTCTTTTTTAGAGCAGGCAGGGTGAGAATAAACTGAAGTCATTTAATAACGCATGAAATATTTTATAAATTGATGATAAGTGCCCTTAATGTGACTAGTTGGTCATTAAGTTTTGTTCATCAAGTTGCGAGTATGCCGCATCGTTTGATAACTAATTAAAATAAATAGTGATGAGGTTATAAACGAACCGCGCCTTAGCTAAGGCACGGTTAAGCGGAAGGAAAGCTTGCAGGACGTGTTACTTTACCGAGGCGACTTCATCCTCGGTCGCTGTGATTTCCACACCAAAACTGCCATCCGCCTGATGAGCCCAAAGCCTGGCGTAGGCACCTTTTCTGGCCAGGAGTTCCTGGTGGCTGCCGTCTTCGATAACTCGCCCCTTATCCATCACCAGGATTCGATCCAAGTGGGCAATGGTGGATAGACGATGTGCAACGACCAGAACGGTCTTATTGCCCATGATTTCATCAAGGCTGTTTTGAATAAGGCGCTCCGTCTCCGAATCAAGACTGGATGTTGCTTCATCCATAATGAGAATCGGAGCGTTTTTTATCAGTACCCGGGCAATGGCGATACGTTGCCGTTGGCCGCCGGAGAGTTTAACGCCGCGCTCACCTACCAATGCTTCATAACCCTGCTCCATGTGTTTAATGAAATCATGGGCATGTGCACGGCGTGCTGCTATTTCAATATCATCCTGTTTGGCTTTTTCTTTTCCATATCCGATGTTTTCACTCAACGTGCGATGAAATAAACCAGGCTCCTGGGGAATGAGACCTACTTGTCGGTAAAGCGACTCATATGTCATGTCGCGTATTTCATTGCCGCCAATTCGGATGTTGCCCTCTTGCGGTTCATATAGGCGAAGTAACAAGTTTAATAATGTGGACTTTCCTGAGCCGGAATACCCCACTATCCCCACGCGTTGTCCGGCCGGTATTTTGAGTGAGAAGTTTTGGAGTATAGGGCGGGTGGCCGAATATCCAAACGTCACATTTTCAAGCTCAATATCGCCGCGCTCGATTTTTATGTCCTGTGCCGTTTCTCGGTCCGGGTATTCATGGGGTTTTATTAAGGTATCGACACTGTTCTGAATATTGCCGCTCGACTCAAAAAAGTGCAGGAACTGATAACTTAGGTATTTGGCGTTGGCCACGATCAATAAGCCAAGGCTGGCGACCATGACGAACTGAGCGACATCGATTCGCTTTATGTGCCAAAGATACAAGGCCAGAATGATCAGACCCAGCCGCAGAACTAAAGCCATGGCATCCTGAAACCAGCGTACCCGTTCCATGAAGAAGAACGAGCGACGGGCCGCCTGCTTTTCCCGGGACAGATAACGGTCCAGGTACTGCCGCTCATACTGGTTTCTGGCAAAAAGCCGAACGCTGCTCAGGTTGGTGACAGCATCGACTACTTTGCCGGAGGTGGTGCTGCGTGCTTCCGCATGGGCATGGGCAAACACTTGGGCACGTCTGGCCATCTGGTAAGAGGCCGTGACATAGATGAGCATCCAGGCCAAAAGGCTCAGGCTCAACCAGACGGACGCCGTAGCCAGCAACAACAGCGAGCCGATAAGTGTCACCGCAATCGGCATAAGCTCCACCACGGCCATATAGTTGATTTCGAGCAGTCCCACGCTGGCTTCACTGATGCGCTGGGACAGACTGCCAGCAAACCGTTCGCTGAAATAGCGGTGGGAGTGCTGTTGCAGATAGGCGAAAAGATCGCCGGTGACCCGGCGTTTCTGCATCGGCCGCACAATGATCATGCAGATACTCATGGTGCGTGAGAACAGCATTTCACCTAATGCCAATCCGGCCAGCAGCAGAAGGTAGGGCAGGCAGGCCTCCAGTACATCGGTGCTGCTCCAAAGTCCCTGGCTGACAGCGCCGGTGATTTCACCGATGGCATAGGGAATCAGTGTGGTACAGGCCGCTGCACAGAGTTGCAGCAGAACGATGGCTATATTCCAGCCAGGATACAGCCGGTTGTAATGCCAGATAAACGCCCGCGGCGTGCCGGGTGGAATCGTCAGGGGTTCAGCGGGATCGTCAGACATCGGATAGTCCTGGCTACGTCGAAAGATCAGCAACAATCACAGCGAAAACGGCCCGGTTACCTGCTATGAGAGGAGGCGACCGGGCAAGGCGGGGATAAGCTAGAGCGTGAGCGTGAATCGGCTGGTCAAAACGCCGGGCAACAGGGTTGAGTCGGTATGTCGCTGACCGTAGGTGCTGTCGCTGACGCACAGGTCGCGCCGTTGGGTCACGGCTTCCAGGCTGGAGCCCAGGAAATTGAAGACGCTGTCATCAAAGCGCATCGTACTGACTGGCGCGACGATCTCTCCATTTTCTACCCAGAAACAGGCAAAGCGCGTCATGCCGGTCAGACGAGCCACGGTGATATCCGAATAATTCAGGTACCAGAGATTGCCGATATACAGCCCGGTATCCAGGGTTTTCAGAATGGCGTCATCAGCCAAATCCCCAGCTTTCATCACCAGCGATTGTGAGCTTTCGCCATTGCCGGCGCCGTTCTGCGTCAGACCGTACTCACGTGCACTGCGCGGGCTGACGAGCTGGCCAACCATCCTGCCAGCCTCGACGAGCGGCTGGTCCTGCCGTTGGAACCCGGCCGGGGTGAACGCAGGAGCCAGTGAGCCAGATGCCTGCTCCGTCCAGCTTACCAATGGGCTGAGCAGCATGTGTTCACTGTGCAGTTTTTGCAGTGCACTCCGCTTGGTTGCCAGTTGCCGAGCAGAAAAACTGCCCCAATTCAGCAGGCCTACCACCTCGTTCAAGGCCGCTGGAGCAAGGTATGCACGGTACTCACCGGGCGAAAGCTGCCGGATTGGCTTGTTGAAGTGCGCAAGCTGACGCTGGGCGCTGTCCATCTGTGCGGCTACCTGTTCGCGATCCCAGGAAGTGCCGGCATACATGGATTTGACGGCATTGCCCTTCGGCTCGAAAAGGCTCCAGTCAAAGGTGCAGCTGCTGGCTTCGTGCCAACCCAGGCTACCCCATGAGCTGGCAAAGCCGCGATAGACAGGGCCGCCGGCATAGAAGCCTACAAGGTCCTGAGCACCCGCCAGTGTGCTGACCTGCTCGGCGATTCCCCCTGCTGAGGCAAGATTACCCGACTGAATGTTTTCACTGCGCCAGGGGCTGGTATCCATCAGCAGGTAGGGATCTGCCGGCAGGGCCGCCACGAGTTTGCGCAATGAAGCCAATGCATCCTGCAGGGCGCTGCGGTCGGCCGCGGGGTTACCTGATAGCGTCACTTTGAAGCTGGCATGGCGCTCACCCTGGATCAGCTTGAGCGTTGCCTCCGCCTGTTGAACATGGCCGGCCTGTCGGACCTTGGCATGATTGAAGCGGACAAAATCGGATGCTTCAGCGCTGTACCAGAGCGTGAAGTGTTCTTCAGCTGATACGGCGGTACGCAACCAGTCCACTAGGGCTGCGAAGACATCGGCCGGTTTTTCGGTGGAGGCGAGTGGGGTTATAGTCATCAGGCTTCTCCTCCGAATACATCGACGTGGCTGAACACACAGGCGGGACTCGCATGGCCGACCCGAATAGCCTGGTTGGGCTCACCCTTGCCGCAATGAGCGGTACCCATGACTTCGCGCGTCGAGGCATCGCCCACTGCCGACAGGCTACGCCAGAACTGAGCGGAAACGCCGCGGTAGTTGGGATTCTTCACAACATGGGTAAGCTGCCCATTCTCGATCATCTGCCCCCATTCGCAGCCAAACTGGAATTTGTTACGTGCGTCGTCGATGGACCAGGAGCGGTTGCTGGCCATGAGCACGCCCCGCTCGATCCTGGCGATCAGCTGCGCAAGGGACTGGTCGCCATTTTCAACGTTCAGGTTGGCCATCCGGTCGATGGGAGGGCGGTTCCAGCTGCAGGCCCGGCTGTTTGCGACGCCTGCCATGCCACTGCGTCGTTGTGAAAGTGCACCCCCCAAGGGTCGCTTGAGAATACCGCCTTCAATCAACAACTCCTTACGCGCCGGGCTGCCGTCATCGTCATGGCTGTAGCTGGCAATCTCTTCGGGAATGTCGGGATCGAAGCTTACGTTGAGCAGCTCGGAGCCGTACCGGTAATTTCCGAACATGTCGGGTGTGACAAAGCTCGTTCCCGCATAGTTACGCTCGTCGCCCAGGATGCGATCCAGCTCTAGCGGATGACCGATGGACTCATGAATCTGGAGGATCATCTGATCGGGCATCAGCAGCAGATCAAGCGTCTCATTGGGTGTGTTCGGCGCGAGCAGCAATTGCAGCGCCTCATCGGCCAGGCGCGGTGCGCAGCCGATCAACCCGATGCGCTCCACCGCTTCCCGACCGCCTTGCTGACCCAAGCGGCCAAAGCCGAGGGTACGGGTCTGTGTATCGGTGCCGTCATAGGCGGTGACGTGCATGTCGGGGAAGAGAAACCGCTGGGCCTGCCGTACGCAGGCGCCGTGGTTGTTCAGGTAGATTTGCTCGGTCTCGACAATGTTGAGCTGGGCGGACCAATCCACGAAGCGCTCGTTGCCCGGAACGGAAGCAGATTCCGCCGCCAGGATGTCGAGCCATTCGCGGGTATCGGGAAAGGCCTTGTCCAGGTTGGGCGAAAGGTAATCCGCCTTGGCCGTGGCCACCGGCATGTCGGTAAAGTCGATCAGGCTATGCCGGGCCAGTGCCTGGGCATACTGCTCGGCCTGCTCGAGGGCTTTCTGAAGGCCGGCTACGGTGAGGTCCGAGGTTGCTACATAGGTCTCGATCCCATCCAGGCGAACATAGACCATTGCGCCTTCGTCCTTCTGGAAGAAGGGCGGATCGATGACATTTCGGGTGACGCTCAAGGCATGGGTGGTTTCGCTGACATAACGCAGGGACCAGGTGTCAGCGCGACTGTGAAGTAAGGCGAAGCGTTGTTGCAAAGACGCAGTCACATCGAACATAGCGAGGGTATTCCTCATATCCGAAGCGCCCGGGTACAGACCTTTTGAGTCTCTACCGTGCACTTATCTGGACTCATTCAAGTCCGCCAAAACAGAAAAGGAACCGTGTTGGTGCCTGATCCGCTCCTTTTGTTGTTCTCATCCAAGAGAGCTGGGGTCTATGAAAAAGTTGTGCCAGGTTTAATCAAGGCAAAATGCCTGTATGCCTTGGTTTAGACCGGCTCGAGCTGTTTCAGCAATGCTGAGGGGAAAGAATAGACGGGTCGGGGAGGGAACGGTATGAAACTACCATGAAAGGACTGGACGCAGCGTGGACTGCGTCCAGCAGTTGGATCAGGGCTGTCCGACGTGGATGACGATCTTGCCTACTGTACGGCCGGACTCGCTTGCCTCATGGGCCTTGGCAATGTCTTTCAGCGCGAACTCGGCCGACACGACCGGACGCAGATGACCGCTGTCTGCCAGACGTGCCAGCTCCTGCAGGATCTCGGCATTGGGCTCGATGAAGATAAATGCACTGCGGACATTGTGGGCCGTGGCCTTTTCTTCCGACGGCGGTGCAACGATGGAGACCAGAATACCCCCAGGCTTGAGTACGCTGAAGGACGCTTCCTGCACCTCGCCGCCTAGAGTATCGAAGACCAGATCGGCGTCTTTTACGATTTCCTGGAAATTCTGGCTCTTGTAGTCGATGACCTGATCAGCACCCAGGGATTCGACAAGCTTGCGGTTCTTTTCGGAGCAGGTGGCAATCACCTGAGCGCCGCGCCATTTAGCCAGCTGTACAGCCAGTGTGCCGACGCCGCCTGAGGCCGCATGAATCAGCACCTTCTGACCCGGCTGGGTCTGGCCCACATGCACGATAGCTTCCCAGGCCGTGATACCGGCCAGGGGCAGGGAGGCGGAATCGGCATGGGACAGCGTCTTGGGTTTGCAGGCCACTTCGCTTTCGCGCACCGCAATGTATTCGGCGTAGGTGCCATTGCGCTTGATGTCCGGGCGGGAATAGACCGCATCGCCTTTCTTGAAGCGAGTAACGCTCGCACCGACTTCTTCAACGATGCCGGAAACGTCCCAGCCCAGGGTCACAGGCAGGTCGTAGGGCAGCATGTCCTTCAGATAACCCTGGCGGATTTTCCAGTCGACGGGGTTGACCGAGGAAGCCACCACACGAATCAATACATCGTCGGGGTTCAGGGTCGGCTTTTCCACGTCGGTATAGGTAAGGACACTGGCATCGCCATAGGAGTGAATCTGAACAGCTTTCATCGAATTCTCCATGAAGTAGGGAGAGCGGCCGCCGTGGCCGTCTGTATAGGTGATGTTGTTAGGTTCTTTTCAATGCAAGAGTTGCATTGACCTGCTTCAGGTGCGAAGTAGTTAGCGTCTCGCTTGTCATAAAACACGTTGAATCAAGGCGTTTTCCCGTTTTCAAGCCATGCCGGTCGTCTGGCCAGACAAATTTCAGGCGACTCCTGCGGGTCTAGTGCTTACCGCATGATGACTGTCTGCTAGAGGTTTCATGAAACGTACGTCTGATAAAACGCTTCCTGTGCTGCTTATTGTAGTCGCCGTGCTTGTCCTGGCGCGACTGGCAGCACCTTATGGTATCCACCGCTACGTAGAGCAGACGCTCAACGAAATACCGGGGTATCGAGCCACCATCGAAGACGTGGACGTCAGCCTGTTGAAAGGGGGCTACACGCTCAAGAACGTTCGGATCGAAAAGGCCAACGGTGCAGTGCCGGAGCCGTTCTTCGAGGCTGAGCGCATCGATAACTGGACCCAATGGGGAAAGTTTGTCGATGCAAAACCTGTGGGACTGATGCACATGTATCGCCCGGTGCTGACCTTTGTACTGGCAGACAGCGAAAGTCATAGTCAGACTGGAATCGATTCGAGCTGGTTGCAACAGGTCGATGCCTTATCGCCGCTACCGCCTAACCAGTCGGAAATCCATGATGGAATAATTCAATTGATCGACAAGCGTCCAGAACGCCCCGTGACGCTTTACATCAGTAACATAGAGTCGGTTACTCGTAATCTAGCCAATGCAGACAATGTCGATGATCCGCTCTGGGCAGAATCAGAAATGACGGGTAATCCCATGGGGGCCGGCAGCATGACGACCCGCCTGCGTCTGGATGGTCTGTCGCCCAACCCGACGTTTGAGATGGATAGTGCAATCGATGATTTGCCGCTCAGCCGGCTGAATGATTTTTTCCGGGCTTATGCCAATATCGATGTCGAGCAGGGCACGCTGTCTTCACGAACACACGTCTCGGCGCAACAGGGTAACTTCACGGCCTATACGAAGCCCCGGTACGAAAACCTCAAAATGGTTTCGCTGGAAAAGGACGTAAAGGAAAAGGGCGTATTGGGCACTCTAAAGGAAGGCATCGCCAGTGTGGCGGCCAAACTGACTGATCAGGATGACCCACAGGATCTGGACGACGGCGTTACGCTGCGGCTGGCAGGCGTCATCAATGCGAATGAGCTTCGGCTCGATCCCAAGGCATCCTTCCGGCAGCAGTTTATCGACTCGGTGGTGCCAGGGGCTCATTAGCCGGGCGGCAAGGCGAAGGGTGCTTTCGCCTTGCTTGCCAGTCACTGATTAATGCCCGCCAGGCCCTGCCGGATATCGTCGGTATTGGCAGGACGCACCAGACGAGAGACTTCCTGGCCGTTTCGAAAGAAGATCAGCGTAGGCCAGAGCTTGACCTTGAAGGAGCGGCCTAGTCGCCGGCCGCTGCCATCCTCGATCTTGAGATGACGAATAGCTGGGTGATCCTGGAAGGCTTGCTCAATCAAAGGTTGTGCGGCCCGACAGAAGCCGCACCAGGGCGCGCCGAACTCGATGAGTGTGGCACCTTCGAGCGCATCGACCTCATTGCGGCTGGGCTCCTGCGCAGCATAGGTGGTGTTCATAGCCATAAAGGGACTCCTGAAATGTCAAGGGATACCTTACAGCAGACCACCGATCGCCAGGGAATATCTCGAAAGCCGTTGCCATGTCCTACAGCGATATAGCAAAAGGCTTACACGGCATTACCACGGTTGGCGCTATGACGCTGCCGGGCTTGTGCGTAATCTACACACATCGGACAGCAGCGCAGGACGCGCTCATACGAAGGTCAAGGATGATGACCGAGCCAGGATGGCAAACTCGATAAGGACATTGAGTCCGGTCAGAAAACCCCGCTTAGGCGGGGTTTTTGTTTGCCTGCTAAAAAGTGCCGCGCATGAAAAAGCCCGCCGGAGCGGGCTTTCCAGTATTACCGCGTTACAGCTTGAAGCGTGCCACCATGGTGTTGAATGAGGTCGCCAAGCGGGACAGTTCCTGGCTTGAGGCGCTGGTCTGGTTAGCCCCTGCGGCAGTCTGGGCCGACAGGTCCTGGATGTTGACCAGATTACGGTCGACCTCCCGGGCGACCTGGGCCTGCTCTTCGGACGCACTGGCAATTACCAGGTTGCGCTCGTTGATCTGCGATACACCTTCGGTGATCCGGGTCAGCGCATCGCCGGCAGCAATCGCCAGGCTTTGGGTGTTAGTGGCCAGCGACTGGCTCTTCACCATGGCTTCTACTGCCTGATCTGCCCCGGCGCGTACCGTACTGATCATGCTTTCAATCTCTCCGGTGGAGGCCTGTGTGCGATGGGCCAGCGCACGCACTTCATCGGCTACCACGGCGAAACCACGACCCTGCTCACCGGCACGGGCCGCCTCGATCGCGGCGTTCAGCGCCAATAGGTTGGTCTGCTCGGCGATGGCGCGGATTACGTCCAGCACCTTGGCGATATCGCGCACCTGACCAGCCAATGTGCCAACCTTGTCAGTGGAGGCGGTGATTTCCGATGTCATGACATTGATGGCCGTTACGGCTTCCTGCACCTGATGGCGGCCGGTCATGGCGTCCTGGCTGGTCGCCTGGGAAACTTCGGACGTCGAAACAGCGTTACGTGCCACTTCTTCCACCGCAGCGGTCATCTCATTGACTGCCGTGGCGGCCTGCTGGATCTCGTCATTCTGGCGAGTCAGTCCCTGGGTACTTTCCTCGGTTACCGCACTGAGCTCTTCGGCTGCCGATGCCAGCTGATGGGAGGCATGGGCAATTTCCTGCAGGGTGTCCTTGAGGCTGCCCTGCATATTGGACAGTGCCACCAGTAGCTGGCCGGTCTCATCCTGGGTATGAGCCTGAATATGCTGGGTCAGATCTCCTTGGGCAATGCGCTTGGCGCTATCCACCGCCGAGTGCAGCGGACGAGTAATCATGCGAGTGATCAGAAGACCCAGACCAATGGCCAGGAAGAAGGCGATGATAATGCCCGTGAGCAGCGTCAGGTTGGCGCTTTTCTGCGTATGCATCGCATCGGCGGCACTTTCTTCGCTCTGCTTGATGTTGATGGCCAGAATGTTCTTCAGCTCGCCAACAGCCTTGCGATAAGCCGGATAGGTCTCGCTGTTGGTTATCTTCACAGCGGTCTCAAGCTCCCCCCGACTCAGTGCCGAGATGACTTTGTCCACGCTGGCAGTATAGGCGGGCCAATCGTTGGCAAATTTGTCGCCTTCGGCCTTTTCCTCGCCATCCAGAGGGGTCGCTCGATAATCCACGAATGCTTTATCAACCGTCCCGCCGTTCTCTTTCAGCGAGTCCAGGGCTATTTGAACTTCGGCGGGCTCCGCATTCGTGGCCTTGAGTGCCAGCACTTTGTAGAGATCGCGGTTATGGGCAATGACGTTTCGGAAGAGCGTATTGACCGCCAGTACCGAGGCCAGATCGTTGTGGATCGCGTTGTCCAGATCATCGGAGAGCGAGTCGATGCTCTGTTTGCCCAACAGGCCGACCGCCAAGGTGATCAGTGCGCATAAAAGAAAGGCAATTAGCAACTTTGTTGCAAGTCTTGCATTGGCAAACCAGGCCATGGTGTGTCCCTGAAATAAAGGTGAGCGAGGTCTGAACACCATCGCTCTAGCATGAGTAATCAAACGTATTTAGTGGGCGTAGGGCATCGTTTAGCTGAGTTACGCCCATTACTCACCCTTCGTCATACATCGACTGGAAGGCGGGAAACTTGAGTTGTAATGAGGGATGGTTGGCGAAATGCTGTTGAAAGGATGGCATTTATATCGCTCTGTTCTACAGTTCTTTAGTCAGACTATTTGCTTCGTCCTCTCTAGGGTGGGCGTTTGACGACTTCCTCTAACAATCACAATAAGGAATGCAGAATGGCTTTCGCGCGTCGCGAATTTCTTACTGTTTCACTCACCTCGGCCGCAGCGCTGGCGGCTGGCAGTGCGCTGGCAGCTACCAATACCCCCTCCGGCGATCCGTTTGGCCTCACCCGTGACTGGAACGGGACACCGGCTACCGTCATGCCTGATCCTGCCTGGGAGATTCATGACAAGGCATTTACCGGGCGGCTGGGCAATGCGATGGTAGAACGCCTCTGGAGTGGCGGTCGCTGGACGGAAGGCCCCGTATGGATGGCGGATTGGCGCTGTCTTCTCTTCAGTGACATTCCTACCGGGCGAATCCTGCGCTGGAATGAGGATGACGGTCGCGTCACGGTGTATAGCGCCCAGTCCAATAATGCCAATGGCCATACGCGTGACCGAGAAGGACGGCTGATCAGCTGTGAGCACGACAGTCGTCGGGTAACTCGCTTGGAGCATGACGGCACAATCACGGTGCTGCTGGACACGTTCCAGGGTAAAAAGCTCAACGCGCCGAACGATGTGGTCGTTGCGGCTGATGGCGCCGTCTGGTTTACCGATCCGGGCTATGGAATCCTGGGGGCATACGAAGGCCATAAGGCAGACTTTGAGCTGCCGACCAATGTCTATCGCATCGATCCACAAAGTGGCGAGGCCCAGGTGGCCGTGGGAGATTTCCAGCGTCCTAACGGTATCGCGTTCTCGCCCGATGGCAAGCAGTTGTATGTCAGCGATACGGCTGGCGGCGGTGATCCGGGCAAGCCCTGCCACCTGCGGGCGTTTAACGTGGGCGAGGGCGGCAAGCTTGATGGGGGGCGTGTCCTGATCGATGCAAAGAACGGTGTAATCGATGGATTCCGCTGCGATAGCGATGGCAATCTCTGGTGCAGCTGGGCTGGAGATACGGCTAACAACAGTGTTCGCGTCTTTTCGCCTGAAGGTCAGCCACTGGCTACCCTACATCTGCCGGAAACAGTGTCCAATGTGGAATTTGGTGGGCCTAAGGGCAACCGCCTGTTCATTACGGGTGGGCAGTCACTCTATGCTACCTATGTGAATGCAACAGCTGCCCGTCGCAGTTGAGCGGCATGAGGTTGGCCAAGCGCAGAATGCCGTCGCGCCTGGCCAGAAAACGTTACAGGCCGAACGGGTAGGTCTCGTCTGCCGAGCCTGCCGCTTCCGAGTCGCCCAACGGCGTAACGGCCTGGGTTTCCTCAATCCAGACGAAGGCATCGAACTGATCGGCCAGTACCGTTTCGAAGTAGTGGCTCATGCGCTCGGTTTCAGGCCGGTAGATGACGCCGATGGCGCGGTTGAGATTTAGCTCACCCAAGGCCTCACGCAGATCCTCTCGCCGGAAGTCCCGCCAATCAGTAAGAGACACCGGTACACCCGCCTTCAGGAAGCGATGTTCCCAGCTGTCGTGACGGGAAGGACGAACCTGCTTGATATACATCTCGCCATCCCAGTCGTCTGCTGCCGCGACGGTTCCCCGGTCAGTGCCCATACCAATCAGGACGGCCTCCCGCTCGTAGGCGCTGCGGCACAGCTGACCAATATTGAATTCACCGCGCCAGCCCATGGCAGTCGCATCGGCATTGCCCACATGGGAGTTGTGTGCCCAGACAATGGCCTTTGCCTCCGGGCCACGGTGCTCCAGAAGGGTTTGCAGGGTATCGAACATATGTCGATCACGTAGGTTCCAGGAGGCGACCGAACCGCGGTACATCGCCCGATAGTATTGCTCAGCCACCCGGACCACTCGAGCGTTCTGCTTGGCGTTGAACAAGTCTTCTTCATCCTGCGCAAGCTCTTCAAGCCGGGTGGAGAGCAGGCTGTGCAGCTGGTTGACGACTGCGTCTTCGCAGGAGTCCTTTCCGGCGCGCTCTACCAGATGACCATAGATAGCCGGCTCGTCCTGCCAACGGGAAAGACAGCTATAGCGCTCCCGCGCCTGCTTCGCTAGTTCCGGGTCGGTCTTGCCCAGGTAATCCAGCACCTCGGCGATGGAGTTGCGCAGGCTGTAGACATCCAGACCCCGAAACTCTACCCGGTCCTCAGGGGCTCGTTGCTCGTTATAGCCGCGTAGCCATTGTGTAAAGGCTTCTACGTCCGTATTACGCCACATCCAGGTGGGGAAGCGCTTGAAGCCCGTTGCCTTCCAGTCATCGTCTGTTCGCCCGCGCACGTAGCGATCTATGTAGCCGGCGTCCGGCCAGTCCGCCTCGACGGCCACGATCGAAAACCCATGGTGCTCGATCAGGTGGCGGGTGATGGCGGCGCGGGTCTGATAGAAATCAGATGTGCCGTGACTGGCTTCGCCGATCAACACTACCCGTGCATCGGCGTAGCGATCGAAGAGAGGGCCAAAATCAGGGCTTTCCAGGTCCGGAAGCGGTTCTGCATAGCGCCTGAGCATGTCGATCGTGTGTTGATCCGAGGTGGATGATCGACGCAGGAAGCGTTGCAGTCGTTCTCTGGCCGGTGCGCTCATGGTTGTTACCTCGCGAATGCAGTGAGGCCCTTTATCCATGGGCGGTAGGGTGCGGTCATGCCTATATCAGAGACAGGGCTCGGCAGGGGGATGTTCCAGCCATGCGACCAACGCACTGGTGTCCAAACCAGTCATCGGCAGGGGCTCCGCTTCGTTGCGACATTGTTACAGACGCACGGTCAACCGAATTCATCCTGCAATCACGAGGAGGACCTCTATGTCATCCAATGTCGAGGTGTTGGACCGAACCATTCAGCAAACGAACCTGTGGCTTGACGATATTGCCACGCATCTGGGCGCTCCTGATCGACAGACGGCTTATCATGCCTTGCGCGCCGTACTGCTTTCGGTACGAGACCGTATCGGAATCGATAACGCGGCTCACCTGGCTGCCCAGTTGCCCCTCATGATTCGCGGCATTTTTTATGAGAACTTCCATCCGGCGGGCACACCTACCCAGGAAGAAACCCAGGACGCCTTCCTGAAAAAGATCAGCAGCCTTGTATCGCCCTCAATCGATCTGGATCCGCACAGGGCGGCCAAGTCGGTGCTACGTGTCCTGTATGAGCGTATAGACCCCAACGAAGTCGCCAAGGTCGCCAGCCTGTTCCCCATGCCGCTGCGTAGCCTTTGGCCGGAAGACACCGGTGTGCCCGGCACTCGGGAAGGGGAAGCGTAAGATGCACATCAATGTTGAAGAGCTGGACCAGTCCGTAAAGCAGGCCTTGCAGTGGATCGCGGACGTCGATGAGCGCATGGGAACTCGAAACCGGCGTCTTGCCATGACCTCTTTGCAATGCACGCTGCAAGCGGTCCGTCGGCAGCTCGATCCTGATCAGGTCGCGCGTCTGGCCAAGTGTCTACCCATTCCATTGAAGGGGGCTATGTTCGAGAACTGGCGCCCGGCAGCACCTAGTCCGGCTACAAGCCGTAGCGAGTTTTTGGGCCGCATTGAGGAAACCGTTTTTCGCAACCTCGACATTTCGGTCGAGCGCGGCGTCAAGGCGTCCCTTGAAGTGATGTGCAAGAGGATACCGGCTGAAGTCGTGGCCGAGTTTGCCGGACGCCTGCCATTCGACCTGCGCAGTTTATGGAGCAACGAGCCCTTGCCCTATCCAGGACACGGAGCGGTTTGAGTTTTTTCAGGTAATTGACCCAATGCGGCTCAAGTTCTGGAAAACCGCGTCGATACAGTGATCAGGCAGGCAGCTTTCCACCCTCCTTCGCTGCCTGACTTCTTTTTCTGCCCCACCTGTTGGGGCTTTTTTTTGCCCGTTAAAAGGCGCGGACCATTGCGCTCAGGACAACAGGCAGAACGCTGTACTAGTGGCTCGCGGCTCCTCTGCGGCCCGCCCACATCACGCACCACAGTGGGAGGGGAAGGGTAGTGATCAGCAGAACCCACAGCAGGGTGTAAACCGAGTCGACGCCTTCGTTTTGCAGGTTGATGAACAGCTTGACTGGAATCCCCTGCGGGAAATAGCTAAATACCAGCACGATACCAAACTCGCCTATCACCCTTACCCAAGTAATGGCCAGTGCAGCGGCCAGTCCGCGGGCTGCCTGGGGTAGGGTGAGCCGCAGAAAGATCTGCCAGGTACAGGCCCCCAGCGTTCTACCGGCTTCTTCGGTCTCGACCGGCACCTGCTCAAATGCCGAGCGAGCCGACAGTACAAAGTAGGGGAGTCCGCCGTAAATTTGTGCCAGGACAAAGGCGGCTGCGTTGTTATTGAGTTCAAGGCCAATGGCAGAGAGCACTTCCCCCAGCGAACCATAGGCTCCGTAGGCAGATACCAACAGGATACCCAGCGCCAGGGGCGGCGCCAGCAGCGGCACGAGAACAGCCACTTCCACTGCGCCTCGCCACACGGATCGAGTCCTGGCCAGCCATACGGCCAGAGGCAGGCCAAGCAGAATGATTACCGGCAATGAGATAGCGCTCATACCCAGTGACACGGCCACTGCCTGGCCATCGCCATAGGCAAGGTGAAAGCCTGACCAGGGGGTGACCAGTACCAGTGTCATGAAAGGGATGATCAACAGAAGGACCGCCGGTATCCCCAACCAGAGCGCGTTCAACTCAGATCGACCCACCTTTCGGGCGGTCATAACCGTTTTTCTCGAACAGCGCCTGGCCTTCCGGACTCTTCATGAACGCAATGAATTGTTGAGCCTGTTCAGGATGAGGTGCGTTTTTTAACACGGCGGCATAGAACACCAGCGGCTGGGTATGGAGTGTCTTGCGCTTGCCTTGCGGGTCGGTAATCTCGAAGCTGGCTTGGTTGTACCAGTCTGCCTCCATGGCCGGATTGCTCAGATTGATCTCGTCCGGCAACTTGATATAGGGCAAACCGGCTGAGCGCGTAGCACTTTCATAGCCGGAGGCTGCGTCGACCTGACCGGCTTCCAGCCGCGTCAGCAGCCCACCTTCGGCAAATACCTGCTGCGGATTTCGCGTGTCGCCCAGTACCTTTTCAGCCAGATCAGGCTGATGGTAATACCGGCTGGCCAGCATCAGTGTGAAGATAATGTTTTGTCCCTGTGGGTCGGTTACCGGATCAGTGCGGCCAAAGCGCAGTGATGGTGTCTGCAGGACTTTCCACCAAGGAGTCGCCTGCGTCGGATTTTCACTGGCGGCGCGAAATGCCTCGGCATATTTTCCCTTCGGGTTGTAGGCGATCACCATGCTGGTACTGGCGACCGGTTCGGCGGTATCGACCAGCCCAGCCTTTTGCAGAACGGCAATCGGCCCAGGCGTGATGGATACAAAAACGTCCGCTACCACTTTCCTGGACGCCAACAAGTTGGCCATGCCATAGGCGCCCTGGCCTTGTCCCTGGTAATTGACCTGTTCACGTTGCGCGAAAGCCGGGCCAAGCGACTTGTCCATCACCACGCCCATCGACCCTGCATAGGTCACACGAAAATCATCAGCCGCATGGGCGGGGGAGGTCGAGAAGAGGAGCGACACAAGTGTAACGCCCAGCAGGCGTGAAGGAATAAGAGCTTTCAGAGTGAGGTTCATCATGCATAATCGCTATATAGTTAGCTATATAACGATATGGATTTTCAACGCGCTGTCAATGAACGTGACGGCGCTAGCGCTGAACGTGCTTGAGACCACCTGTTCGAAAGCGGTTGGAAGAGCACCTTTTTGCAGGCAATAAAAAAACCCGCCGAAGCGGGTTTTGCTGACCATACTCGACATCCCTGGCAAGCTGCCATCCTGGCGTGGTCATTCGTCCTTGATCTCCCTGAGCGCTTCCTGCGCTGCAGTCCGATGTGTGTAGATTACGCAGGATAAGGCGCGGGCAATAGCGCTGACTACAGGCATGCGATGTAAGCCTTTTGCTATTGCGTGAGTAAGACGCCTGTAAGTCGACCGTTAGGGCTTCTTCTCGTCAGAGGCTCTGGCAGCGGGTGCCAGTTCCTGCTTGACGCCCTGCTCGCTGGCAGGGCTGGACACGGCGCCTTGCGCCTGCTCGTTGGTAGGCTGACTGCCAGTCTTGTTGTCTTCGGAAGTCTTTTCACAGGCGGCCAAGCCAAGTGCACTGGCCAGCAAGACGGCAGAGGCAAGAGTCTTGTGCATGATGTTGTCCTCGGATGGGTGCGTTATTTCGAGCCTGCACCCGAAGGCGAGTTCCTGAGCGATCCTCCGGCACTTTCGTCCATCTGCTTTAATGACGTAACGACGAATAGAGGGAATGCTGCATGAGAATCGCATGGATACTACTGTTGGTGACAGTGGCAGGATGCTCGAAAGTGTCTACCCCAACGGAGTCCGCAGATACCCCGGACTGGTTAAAGGCCAGGATCAAATCGCTACAGGCGCTGCCTGAGGCCAATCCGCCCAGACGTATTTTCAGGACGACGTTTGAGGGAGAGACCGCTTATTACGTTTCTCCAGCCTGCTGTGACATACCCAGTGAACTCTACCGGGCTGACGGTACGTTATGGTGTTATCCCAGCGGTGGCATCGCCGGTGGTGATAGGCGCTGCCCTGCGTTCAGTCTGGATCGCCAGCGCATGGAGCCTATCTGGCAGGACGAACGTTCCTCCAAGGCCAGCCGTACGCCTGCCAAGAACTAGGGTGCTGTTTTACTCTTGAGCCTGAGCATCGGCAAAAGTGATTGCCCGCGTACGGATCCTGGCGGCTACGGCCTTGAAATACCGTTTAGCTGATCTATTCCTCAGAAATATTCTAGACGGCTGTGTTTGTTTTGGCCTGTGGTAGACTAGCCAACTCTTTGTTTTTAAAGGAAATCAAGAGGCACGCCCATGCCGAATCGGTATAGGGCAGATAGGAGCGGCATTAGACGGTAGTGTCTCGTCAGCCAATGATGGCCGCCTTTTTGCGCCAATTCTCTTTTTCTGGCGCCTTCCATTACAACGCCAAAACTAGAACAACGGGGATATACATTCATGTCCAAGCCCAAGCTTAGTCTTGCCTGGCAGATTCTCATCGGTCTTGCCCTGGGAATTGCAGTCGGAGCGCTTCTCAACCACTTCAGCGGCGAAAAAGCCTGGTGGATCGACAATGTTCTCAAGCCAGGCGGCGATATCTTCATTCGCCTGATCAAGATGATTGTCATACCCATCGTGATCTCCACCCTCATCGTAGGCATCGCCGGGGTAGGGGACTCGAAAAAGCTGGGGCGCATCGGCCTCAAGACCATCGTGTATTTTGAGATTGTCACCACGATTGCCATTGTGGTGGGACTGATGCTGGCCAACTTCTTCCAGCCTGGCTCAGGGATCGACATGTCTACCCTGGGTACGGTGGATATCTCCCAGTACCAGAAGACCACGCAGGAGGTTCAGCACGACCATGCGCTCGTGGCGACCATCCTCAACCTGATCCCTTCCAATATCTTTGCTGCGGTGGCCCGTGGCGAGATGCTGCCCATCATCTTTTTCTCGGTGATGTTCGGACTGGGCCTGGGCGCGCTGCCTGACAGTACGCGTGAACCCGTGGTTCGTGTGTTCCAGGGCATTTCCGAAGCCATGTTCAAGGTTACCCACATGATCATGCGCTACGCGCCCATCGGTGTGTTCGCGCTGATTTCGGTAACCGTGGCCAACTTTGGTTTCTCCTCGCTGCTGCCGCTGGCCAAGCTGGTGATCCTGGTTTATGTCGCCATCCTGTTCTTTGCTCTGGTGGTGCTAGGACTGGTGGCCAGGCTGTTCGGCTTCTCGGTGATGAAGCTGATCCGCATCTTCAAGGACGAGCTGATCCTGGCGTATTCCACGGCCAGTTCCGAAACCGTACTGCCGCGTATCATCGAAAAAATGGAAGCCTATGGTGCGCCCAAGTCGATCAGCAGCTTTGTGGTTCCGACAGGGTATTCCTTCAATCTGGACGGCTCGACGCTGTATCAGAGCATTGCCGCCATTTTCATCGCCCAGCTTTATGGCATCGATTTGAGTCTTGGTCAGCAGCTTCTGCTGGTCCTGACCCTGATGGTGACCTCCAAGGGCATCGCCGGTGTACCGGGTGTGTCCTTCGTGGTGCTGCTGGCTACCCTGGGCAGCGTGGGTATTCCATTGGAAGGTCTGGCATTCATTGCCGGTGTGGACCGCATCATGGACATGGCGCGTACGGCCCTGAACGTAATCGGTAATGCCCTGGCGGTTCTGGTTATTGCCCGTTGGGAAGGTTTGTACGACGCTGAAAAAGGCGAGCGTTACTGGAACTCCCTGCCGCATTGGCGTCATGATAAGACGCAGGCATACGGCAACATGACCAAGTCGGATATTGCACAATCCTGATCGAAGAGAAGCCGCTGAAAAGCGGCTTCTTTTTTGGGTGCAGATTGGTGATCGGCCCGTTTTTCGTCTGTCAGGATACCTTGCTGAGCGAGATGAATCCGATGTTTTCCAGGGCCGAAGCGATCATGGCACCGGTTTCTTCGAGCTGGCTGGCAAGGTCATCGCTCGAAACCCGCATTGACCACTCTTCCTCTTCAAGCGGCGGCCAGGGTTGTTCAGGGCTGGCCTCTACCTGATCCACTGCATTCAGGAAGGCACCCAGGTCTGGCAGGAAGACGGTATAGCCATCCCCCTTGAGCGCCATGGTACGAATGCCCAGCAAACGGCAGATTTCCGCCTTTGCGCCTACTTCTTCGCGGTCCGCCTGCCGGGAGCGCTCGATCAGAGCTGCCAGCTCTGTATCCATGAGGCGCCCCCCATGAATCAGCTCAGGGCCGGACTGCCAGGTTTCAGGCGCGCAGTCCTTCAAATCCGGGCGCAGCGGAATATGCGGATTGATTTCCATTGGGTAGATCCGGCAGACCAGGGGGCGACGCTCATAGATCGAACAGCGATTACTGTCGTCCAGGTTGCGGCACGGGCCAACGTTATACGCGGCGAAGGTGATAGAGACGTAGGCCTGTGTATTGCCGCAACGAACCGGTAGCGAACGGCGCTGTACATGCTCACGCTGGTTGACGGGCACTCCGTAGCCATTGTCCAGAAAGCCTTCGACCAGAATGATCAATTGGCCGCCATCGGTTGCCCAGGCCTTGGCTTCCTGAAGCGTCAAAGGGACGTGATGATCGTTGCAGCACTTGCCGCAGCCGTTACAGGCGAATCGAGTATTCATGTCGGACCCAGAACTGGTTGAACGAGCGGCGGAAAACAGGCACCGCCGCCAGGAAAACCTCTTCCGAGCAATTAGCGCGCCAGCCTTGCAAGGGCTGGCGAACCTGTTAGTGCTCGATCATCTCGCGGATACGGATGGCCAGCTTTTCCACAGCAAAGGGTTTGGTGACCATTTCCATACCGGGCTCCAGAAAGCCGCTCGCCAGCGTCGCGTTTTCAGCATAGCCGGTAATGAACAGAACCTTCAGGTCGCTGCGTAGCTCGCGGGCGGCATCAGCCAGCTGGCGACCGTTGAGGCCGGGCAAGCCAATGTCGGTGATGAGCAGATCGATAGGCTGGGATGACTGAATGATCTTGAGCCCGGACGGTCCGTCATGGGCTTGCAAGGCCTTATAACCCAAGTCCTTGAGGACCTCGACGATCAGCTCGCGAACAATGGGCTCGTCCTCGACAATCAGCACCGTCTCACCGTGCTCGGTGCGGTAGGCATCGGTCAGGCCTGTTTCTTCGCGATCCTCTTCGTGCGAGCCCTGAAAGCGCGGTAGATACAGTTTTACCGTTGTACCAATGCCTACTTCAGAATAGATAGTGGCATGGCCCTCGGACTGGCGAATAAAGCCATAGATCATCGACAGGCCAAGCCCTGTACCTTGTCCGATGGGCTTGGTCGTGAAGAAGGGATCAAATGCCCGCTCGATGACTTCCCTGGGCATGCCGACGCCGGTATCGGTTACGGAGATGCACACATACTGTCCAGGCTTTATATTGCGTTGCCGTGACGTATAGGCCTGATCCAGATGGGCATTGCAGGTTTCGATCACGAGACGGCCGCCGTTGGGCATGGCATCGCGCGCATTGATCGCCAGATTGAGGATGGCGCTTTCCAGCTGGTTGGCATCGCATAGGGTGATCCACAACCCGCCCGCAGTGACCATCTCCATCTGAATGCTCTCGCCCAGGGTGCGATGCAGGAGGTCTTCCATCGAGACGACCAGCTTGTTCACATTGACCGGCTTGGGGTCCAGCGGCTGTCGGCGGGCAAAGGCCAGCAGGCGATGAGTCAGCGCGGCTGCCCGGTTGGCAGAGGTCATCGCGGCCTTGGCGTAACGCTCGATGGCCTCGACACGGCCTTGGGCCAGGCGGGTCTGCATGATATCGAGCGAGCCGATGATGCCGGTCAGCAGGTTGTTGAAATCATGGGCGATGCCACCCGTCAGTTGTCCCAGCGCTTCCATCTTCTGCGACTGACGCAAGGCTTCTTCGGCCATTCGCAGCGCTTCGGCCTGCTCCTTTTCCGCGGTGATTTCTCGGCCTACGGCATGGATGAGCGTGCCATCCGGAACGGCAATCCAAGACAGCCAGCCGTAGCTGCCATCCTTGCGCAGATATTGGTTTTCGAAGCGCATGGTGGTGATTCCCTTGGCGAGACTTTCTGTCTCGGCCAGGGTGCGCTGCCTGTCATCAGGATGGGTAAAGTCGAAGTAGGAGCGGCCAATCAGCTCCTTTTCGTTCCAGCCAAACAGTGTTTTCCAGGCCGGGTTGGCCGCCGTAATGGTGCCATCGAAGCGGGCCACCAGCATGACGTCTGTTGACAGTCGCCACATCCGGTCCCGGTCGGCGGTGCGTTCGGCTACCTGCGCTTCCAGCGTCTCGTTCAGCTTGCGCAGTGCCTGCTCCGCCTCCAGGCGCTTGAGTACGGCCCCGGCCGCGCGCGCCAGCGCTTCAAGCGTAGCAATCTCGGCCGGTTCAGGCGTATGGAGTCTGGCCCAGTACGCGCCGATGGCAGCGGTAGCGCGTCCATCGCTGACCAGGGGCACCATCACGAGGCTCTTGATGAAGGTAGGCGTGTAAAAGCGTTTGATCAGCCTCGGATCATCCTGCACATCGGGAATCACTGCTGTTTCCAGGTGAGTCATGGCCCAGCCGGAGATGCAGTCGGTAATGGCGAACCGTTGACCCTTCCACAGCGGTTCAGGCGTGATCTCGGCAGCGTAGAAACACTGATCGCCTTCGCGCAGCACAATCGCGACCCCATCGGCATTGGAAAGCCGACGTGCTGCATGACTCACGATCTCGATCAGCTCCTCCAGCGTGTGGGCGGAAGGTGCTTTCTCGATGGCCTCGGACAGCAGCTCTAGGCGATTGCTGCGCTCATGTGCCAATTGCTCGGCCCGCTTGCGTTCGGCCAACTCGTTCTGGGCCTTGCGGAAGAGACGGGCATTGTCGATGGCAATGGCCGCCTGACCGGCAATGCCATCCAGCAGGTATTCGTGCTCTTCGGTAAACATGCCGGGCTCGGCGTGGCCAAACAGCATGCCGCCCAGTACCTCGCCGGAGCGTGAAACCACCGGGACGGCCAGATAGCTGCGCACTGGCAAATGCCCTTCAGGCATTCCAGCATGGGGGGCGCTTTTTCCGTAACGGGAGTCCTGGGTGATGTCATCAGAGCGTACGATGCCCTCGCCCTTGAAGGTTGGCGCAAAGACGGCGGTGTTACGCGGCATGGGAAAATCAGCAAACGCTTCGCGCGGTACACCCGATAGCGCATACAGCATGTAACTTTCACCCTGCTCGTTCAGCACGTTGTAGAAGAACGCGCCGAACTGCGCATGAATCAACGCAACGGCTGCATCGGTCGCTTCCTGCACCAGCTTGTCCAGGTCCAGTTCGGCAGCCAGGCGGGCACCAATCCGGTTGAGAATTTCAAAGCGATCCACGTCTGGAGTGAGCGCATCCTGCGGCATGATTGAATTGAGTTCGACATCCAACATGTAAACGGCTCTACAACGGGGCAGGCAGAAACAAAGCCGCCGGCTAGCGGGACCTTGGGTATATGAGGAGGATGTTGGGCTGCTTGACGTGGCTTCGCTCTGTTAAAAACAGGCCGCAGGGCGCGCGTGGGCGATCAAGGCGCGCAGCTACTCATCAGGCTTACCAACAACTTCATCTACAGCCGATGGGCATTGGGCGCGGAATCTACTGGCAGGAGGGGAGGCTGGCAATACAGATCTGACGATCGTCACAGTTTTATGGTCTCAAACCATTTCGTTGTCAGGTGGGGGATGGCCTCCAAAGAGGCCATCCAGATGCTTAGAAGCGCAAGCTCAGGTTGGCTTTGACATTCTGATCAGTGGTATCGCTGCTGAGTTGGCCGCCGTAGCTGATCCCTACGCTGACCGTTTCGTTCAGGGCCATATCCACTGCGCCTTCGATAACGGCTGCGTTGCGAGCAATCGGTGCGCCTTCCAGGGTGAATGTATTGCCACCCTCGAACGCTGCCTTGTGCTCAGGCGTTACGTCGCCAAAGGCATGCCGCCACCCGAGAGTTGCGCTGGGCTTGAGTTGTACGCTGCCAACCGAGGCCGTAGTCGACGCACGCAAGCCCAGAGCGCTGAAGGTCACGTCTGTATCCTGGGATTTGTTATCCAGCGCCAGGGCACCGCTGCGCTCATGGAAGCTGTCGGTATGCACACGGACATGGGCAAGGCCCGCGAAGGGCTCCAGCGTCACCTGATCCTGCCTGATCAGATAACCCAGTTCGCCAAACACCTGCGTGGTGCCTGCATCATAATTAGGCGACAGCCGATCGGCACTGCCCAGAACGGACAGGGTGCGCTTGGCATCAATGTCATGCCAGGTGTGCGCCGCGCCCAGCTTCAGGCTCAGGGCATCCCATTGGGCGCCGGCGTACAGACCCAGATGATAGTTGTCGCTCTTGGACGAGCCCGAGGTGTGGCGCAGGTCGAAGTCACTGTGGCTATAACCTGCCAGCGCGCCCAGGCGCCAGGTATCGTTAAGCGGTGCATCAGCGCCGAACAGGATGCCGGTGGTGTGCGTATCCAGACCTGAGACGTTATGTGTGCTATCGGTCTTGCCCCAGGCGCCAAGGGCTTGCGTCCAGACCACACCCCTAGCGTTATCGCCCATCAGGTTCTGCATGCCCGGCGCGGTATCAGCTGCCGAGACCTGGGCATTATGCAGGCGATCCGTCATGGCGTTACGGACCAGACGGCTGTCCTCGACCAATGCTGTCTGGGTAGAGGCGTGCAGTTCATTCGACAGCGCACGGAAGGTCTGCTGCGCCGTCGCCGTGTCCAACTGTGCCACCTGATCCCACAACGCACTGCCAGCTACGATGCTATCCAGCCCAGCCGCAACGGCACGCTCGTTACGGGTCGTGCCCAGGGAGGCAAAGGCAGTGCTGTTGCGCTCCAGCGCCAACTCAACACCATTGGCAGAGTAGCTGAGCGTGGGCGTCAGGAAGGCATAGTTGGAGGTGACGTTGGCAAAGGTGCCGGTAACCCCGCCATTGGCTGTCAGGATGGAATAACGCGTCAAGGGTTGCCAGTTGCCGCTCTGGACCAGCGACAGCGTGCTGTTATCGATCGTGGCGCTACCGGTCGCGACGATGCGATCCGTCTGGCCGGCCTCGTTGGTTTCAACCTGATAGACCGCTCCATTGGCGAGCGTGACATTACCGTTCACGTTCAACTGTCCGACGGAGTTTCCGGGCGCGACGATGCCGCCCTGGGCCACGACGAGGGTGCCGACCGTACCGTTGCCACCCAGGGTCGCGCCCTGGTTGACGGTAACGGCAGAGTTGGCGAGGCTGCCGTTCACGGCCAGGCGGCCTTCGTTGACTGCTGTGGTACCCGAAAAGCTGCTATTGCCGGTCAGGTCCAGCGAGCCGGCTCCGGACTTGATCAGCGAGCCGTTACCGGCAAGGGTGTTGCCCATCGTATCGTCGACGGACTGGTCCAGCACAAGGGTGGCGTTGTTGGTGATGGCACCGCTGCCAAACGCGCGGGCATAGCCCCTGAGCGTACCGCCATTGATCGTCGTGCCGCCGGTATAGGTATTTTCGCCACTTAGCGTCAGCTCGCCGGTGCCATTCTTGATCAGCCCACCGCTACCGCTTATGTTATTTCGCCAGGCATCCTTGGCGTTGAAGCCGCCGAGGCTGGCATCCATGTTGACCGTTACGTCGGAGGTGAAGGCCCCGTAGCCATCACCAGCCGCCAACAGGTTCAAGCGGCCATAGCCGTTGGACTCATCGATGACCACATAGCCGGACGAGATTTCGGTACTGGCCAGCACATCACGACGCTGGCTGGCGTCCAGATAGGGGAAGCGGGTTTCCAGCAGCACTTCGGCATTGACCGGCACCACGGGCGCAAGGTCTGTCGGGCCTACCGGCGCAAAGCCATAGGTCATGCGTGAGGTATACAGCGCCTTGTCCTGCGCATGTTGCGAGAAGCGGTCCGTTGCCGGGTCGATTGGATCCATGCAGTTGTTGATATCGCCACCGCACTGCTCGGTGAAGTATGCCTGCGCCTGCTGAAAAGCCTCATTGCGAAGTTGGGCGTTATTGGTGAGGTTGTCGATAGCAAAGTAGGTCGCGGTGATACGGCCGCCTATTACATCGAACGGCGAATGCATACCTGCGACGATCCGGTTGTTACCTACCTCCGAGGCGCGCAGCATCAGTTCTTCGAAGCGCTGCGGGATGGCATAGCTCAGGGCAATCGAGGAAAGATAAGCCGCGTTGGTATGTCCACTGGGAAAGCCGCCGTCCGTTTCTGGAGTGCTGCTGCGAGCCGGCCGCAGGGAGGGCTGAATAATCTCTTCCTGGGTCTGGCGCCAGGGGCGAGGGTACTGATAGGCATTCTTGGCGGGTGTAGTGGATGCATCGTTGCGCACCGCACCGACCAGCTGGACAACCTTGCCCAGGGCGGATGAGGTCTCGCCTGCACCGTTGCCCTTGTCGTCGTATTTGACGGTCTGGTTGGAGTCGTCGAACGTGGTGATGGTGGTAAAGGCACCGGAACCTGCGCGGTATCCGTCCGCCAGTGAGCCCAGCCCATCGATGGCGCTATAGCTCTGGTTGCGACGGTCATCGTAATAGGCTGCGATTTCCTGCTCACGTGTCCGAGTATGGGAAAGGTCCACAACATACTGAACGTTACGCTGAAGAATCGGTGCCCCCAGCGCGGTCGGCGTACCGGTATTCCACGTGGCGCCGGGTGTCCAGAGCGTGTTGAAGCCAGACAGCAGGTCTACACCGTTAATGGCGTTGTTATCGGCACGACCGGCCGCTTGTACTGATGCAGCCAACAGGGACAGAACGAACGATGAAGCGACCACACACGAACTGACGTTTGACGGTCTCACTAACGACTCCTTTCATGTATCCGAAGCTTTACGAAAAGGTACAAAGCGGTACAAAGGTCGAGGAGCGTACGTAGCCAGCTTTTCAGTTCTGTGGCGGGAACATGACAATTGAGTTGTGCGATGATTTTTAGGCGGCCATGAAAAAGCCCGGTCTAGACCGGGCTTCATGCTGACGCAGACTGATTACTGCTGACCGAATACGCGCGTCAGGTGCGCTTTGTATTCGGCCTGATGGCGCTCGATGTCGGGCGCCTTGATGACATCATTCGCCAGATAGGTCGGCAGGGCCTCAAGACCCACAAACTGCTGTGACTTGTGGAAGGGGAAGTACACACCGTCCACACCTTTGCCTTCAAAGAAGTTACCCGGCTCGTCGAACGCTTCACGCGGTGCGTTCCAGGTCAGGGACAACATGTAGCGACGGCCCTGCAGCAGGCCACCGGTGCCGTACTGCTTGGTGGGATCGCTACGGGTACGACCGTCGTTGGCATATAGAGAGCCGTGGCCGGCGGTCAGGACCTCGTCCAGATACTTCTTGACGGTCCAGGGGGCGCCCATCCACCACCCCGGCATCTGATAAATGATGGCATCAGCCCACAGGTATTTCTGGACTTCAGCCTCAACATCGTAACCCGACTCGATCACGGTTTCCTTGACGGTATGACCCAGCTCGCTCAGATGGCCCACAGCCAGAGTGTGCAGGGTTTCGTTATAACGCCCTGCGGAATGGGCGAACGATTTGCCGCCATTGATCAACAAGATATTCATGAAAGCTCCCACTTAAACGGGTAGGGCGCAAAAGGGGTGCGCCAGAAAGCGGTACAGTGTCCTCCGCACATGCTTGTCGTTAAAGTAGATAAACTGGAAAAGATAATTGATTTGAAATCAAGAATGACGGGCGAAGGCAGGCATGAAAACCACGCTGGAAGAACATCTGGTATTCAAGACCGTTGTCGAAACGGGTTCTATAACCGCAGCGGCCGACCAGTTGGGACAAACCGTTTCGGGCGTGAGTCGCGCTCTTAGCCGCCTCGAGCAAAAGCTTGACACCACACTGTTACGTCGCACGACCCGGCGTCTGGAGCTTACCGATGAGGGACGGCATTTCCTGACCCAGGTCCGTGCCATCCTGGCCTCGGTCGATGAGGCCGAGGAGCAACTGGCGATCCGGCGGCAACGGCCGGCAGGCCGTTTGCGGGTAAATGCGGCACCGTCCTTCATGTATCACGTTGTCGTCCCGTTGGTGGGCCTGTTCCGTGAACAATATCCCGGCATTACGTTGGAGCTGGACACGAATGACCGCTTCATCGACCTGCTGGAGCAGCGCACGGATGTTGCTATCCGGATCGGCGAATTGCGTGACTCTACTCTGCACGCGCGACCGTTGGGGCAGAGCAGGCTCAGCCTGCTGGCCAGCCCGGACTACCTGAATAGGCATGGGACACCGCTTGCTGTCGCTGACCTGCATAAACATACCTTGATCGGTTTCAGCCAGCTTGATCACCTCAATCAGTGGCCGCTACCAAACGAGCGAGGCGCTACGCTGGCGGTTTCGCCCGATATATCCGCCTCAAGCGGGATGACGATTCAGGCATTGGCACTGGCCGGACAAGGAATTGTGTGCCTGGCGGACTATATGACACGGTCGGCTCGCGAGCAGGGTCTGCTTGTTCCGATCATGAGGGATCAAGTGCAGGACTCCTTTCAGATCATCAATGCGGTCTACTACCGCAATACCCAACTCTCACTGCGGATCACGCTGTTTCTGGACTTTATTGCAGAGCATTTGCGCGAGCGCTTGTAGTGTCTGTCGACCGGTAGCGATCGCTGTTCAGGCACTTCGGCCCGAATACAGCCTCCTAATAAAATGTTATCCAGAACAGGTGATGCCTATGAGCAACGCCTGTCCGTGCCTCGAAGGAGTTTGCCATGTACCGGATCGGCTTTGCCTGCAATTACCGCCATCCCGACAGAAGCCTGCCTGCAAAAGAGATCGAAGCCATCGAGCGGCTCTACAATGGCAAGACCACCACGCTACGTTGGCTGTCCAGCCAGACAACCGAGGCGGCCGAAGAGAAGCTGCTCTATGTGATCGAGCACAATCTTCAGGCCCAGATGCGTCTGTTGCAGTATGTCAATTCCTTGCCGGCTCACCTGCACATGATGCGCATGAGCAGCGATATCCTGCCGTTCTACAGCCATCCCAGTTATGCCTATTTCTACGACTCCACGGCTATCCGGGATTTCATCTCCGAACAGTTCCAAGGTATCGGTGACTATGCGCGTACCCATGACATTCGCCTCTCCATGCACCCGGGGCAGTATTGCGTGCTGGCCTCGGATAACCCGGATACGGTGGAAAACAGCATCCGCGAATTTGAATACCACGCCGATATGATCCGCATGATGGGCTATGGACGGCAGTTTCAGGATTTCAAATGCAATATCCACATTGCGGGCAAGCTGGGCGTCGAAGGCATCCTGCATATCTGGCCGCGCCTGTCAGACGTGGCCCGCAACTGCATAACCTTTGAGAACGAGGAAAAGAAATACGGTGTTGACGCCTGCCTTGAACTAGCCGACCACGCTCCGGTCGTTCTGGATATCCACCACTGCTGGATTCACGAAGGTCGCTACATCGACCGTCATGACCCACGGGTAAAGCGCATCGTCGAAAGCTGGCGGGGCGTACGTCCGGCCATGCACTACTCACAGTCCCAGGAGATGTTGATGGAGCTGGGTATCTCGGCTGACGAGAAGATTGAAATGGAACAGCTGCTGACTAAGGTCAACAAGCGTGACCTGTATGGTCACAGTGACCGGATGTGGAACCGCTGGTGTAACGAATACGCCAAGTCATTTCTAGACGAGTTCGACATCATGTTCGAAGCCAAGCACAAAAACCTCGCCGTGATCGATTTCTACGAACAGTACATGGTCCAAAAAGCTGCCTAGGTCTCAAACCTGGGCATTCTCCGGTTTCTGGCCTGCAAAGCCCCGTAAGCTGGCTATAGTCACTAGAACAATAATAAGAGGAGCACTGCCATGCCTGAACTCGCCCGTCGTGAATTCTGGAAAGAACTCCAGCCGATTCCCAACAGCTTGAAGCCTGATGCCAGGCCTGAGGTCTACATTGAGGACGCACCGACAGAAGACGAGCGCTATTACGTGCCGTTTACCGATACCGTCTCGAGTCGCCCGTTATGGATCTCGCCCTCCGAGAACAAGTGGTGCGATGTTCTCATGGCCAAACAGGCGGGCCTGGTGAACCGTCATTACCATCCCCATGAGGTTTTTGCCTATACCATCTCTGGAAAGTGGGGCTACCTGGAGCATGGCTGGACGGCCAGAGCCGGCGACTTCGTTTACGAAACGCCTGGCGAGGGGCATACGCTGGTGGCTTATGATTATGATGAGCCGATGCGGGTCTTCTTTATCGTCAAGGGCCCTCTGATCTGGCTGGATCAGGACGGCAACGCCGCGGGCTATTTCGATGTACACGACTATATCAAGCTATGCCGGGAGCATTTCGAGCGCGTCGGTATCGGCGCAGATTACGTCGATACCTTGTTCCGCTAGGTAAAAGCGCCCTGCGATCCTGCCTTGTAGGGCGCTACGTCATACCGGGACGTTCATATTGATACGACGCCATACCGCTTCGGCAAAGCTGTAGACCGCAAAGGCGATCAAACCCAGCGCAACCACCAGCAGAATGATATGGCCGAAAGGCAAGTTCTGAAGCCCGTTGAGAGCCTCCTTGATTCCCGGTGGGTGCATTGCATCGTAGCGTGAGCCACTGACAGCCAGCAGTACGGCAATCTCGATAAAGGCCACCCCCCGTGCAATCAGTCCGAATCGGGAGACGGGGCGTACCATGCGCATGACACCTTCATCCGCCTCGAAATACCGTTCGAAGGAGGCCTTCCACCCCTTGATGATATGGGCAATGCCTACACCCAGCGGAATCAGGGCTATCAGCCGTATCACTATATTGGAGTGGTCCCAGCTGAGCAGGTGTGAAAGAAAGTCCTGTGCCTGACCACCACCTCCAGAGCCTCCGCCCTCACCAGGAGTTTTGAAACCGCTGATCAGAAGGCCTAGGGCGAAGAGCGCCAGGAGGACATATGTCACGCCACTGGCGAGGAGCCCTGTACGGATCGTTAATCCTTTGAGATCCGTGCCGTGATGATCCGAATCTTGTAGAGCCTGTACGGTACGCCAGGCTGCAAAGGCTGCAAGCCCGATCACCACAATCCAGAGCAGGGTACTGCCGGACGGTTGCGCCAATACGGTTTGCAGGCTCTGATGACTGTCGACGGGCTGTCCTGAGCCTATGGCTGCCAGTAACGCGAAGCCACCGATAATGAGGTACACCACGCCTCGGGCAGCGTAGCCACCACGGGCCAGCCAGGTAAGGCCTCGGTTGGGAGTCATGCTGATTAGGTTTCCTGTAGTTATGAGGGATACAGGAAAAGACCCGGCGACTGAGGCGGCGGTTCGTATTCACGGCTGGGGTAGCAAGCCAAACGGACGAAAGGCGATTGGCCAGTATTTGTAGGAAAAAGCTTACAAGGACTCTCAGCGGTTGGCTCTAGGGGAAACGAAGGGAGAGGCGTAATCTATTTACATCGGAGCAGCGCACGGAAGCGCTCATGGTAGATCAAGGATCCGATATGACCGCCAGGATGGCAGCTTGACAGGATGTCGAGCATGGTCAACGAAACCCCGCTACGGCGGGGTTTTTCCGTTTCACCGCTGTTTAGCAGTCTATTCTCCGGGTCAGTCGACGTTCCAGACCGACGCGTCCTTTATACGTCCTGCCCTCATCGATCCATCCCTCTTTTAAATAGAGCCCCAGCGCTGATTCATTGTGGGCGTCTACTGCCAGTTGAATATGCCGGATATCGGGCCACTGCCTGCAGACCAGCTCGGGAAGCGCCCGCAGGCAGGCTTTGCCCAGCCCTCGGCCCTGTGCGCGAGCCGCGATTTGCAAGGCATGGAGCGAGCAGGCATCGGCGCTGACCCACTGGGGAGACAGGGGGGGCCGCTTGAGTAGAAACAGACCTGCCGGCAGGCCTGCTTCCAATAAGGCGAACCCTTGTACATGCCGAGGTGACTGCTCCTCAAGACTCACCAGTGCAGCCTCAGGCGTGCCTGAAAAGGCTATCTGTCCAGGGTGTAATTCAAGGCTGAGCAGCGCCTGGCGCTGGGCATCGTCAAGGGCGGTAATGGCTTCAATCAAAAGAGGGCCATCATTTCGTCGGACCTTTGAACCGTTAATGACCACTATCAATCCTGTCGATTTCTCAAGGTATCAATCACAGCGTACTGTGAAGTCTGGCTTAAGAGTAGATAGAGGTCCTTATGCCCATTGTTCAAATCATGTCAGTAGTAGGCAGTGCCGTACCTGCTGCGCTTCGGGAGGCCGGTTTTATGGTCTGCTGGTATCTGGTACGCAATGGCGAGCGCATCAGTGGTCCGTTCACGACGCGTCAGGAGGCACAAGTGCAAATGAGCACCTTGGCCGAGTTGCATACCGTCGCCTGATCAGGCGGTTCGTTTCAGCATTTCCCAGAGCCTGGGGTCGTTGAAGTCTGCTATTGCCAGATCAGCGCCGGCTGCCAGCAGTTCATCGGCTGTCAGTGTTGAGGTAATACCGACCGTAACGATTCCTGCTGCCTTGGCTGCCGTCAGGCCGGGAATAGAGTCCTCGAAAACCAGCGCCTGCCGGGGCTGGATCTCCAGCGTATTCAACGCAGTGGTATAGGGAAGGGGATCCGGCTTCGAACGTTCCAGCTCTTCACCCAGCACGACCAGGGGAAAGCGGTTTTCCAGTCCAAGCGCCTTGAGCATGTGGTGGACATTGGCACGCGGGGCATTGGTCACGATCGCGCGTTTCCATCCCTGTTGGTCCGCGTAGCTCAACAACGTTTCAAGGCCAGCGGTGGGCTCGAGTGTGTTGGCTAACTCACGCAGCAAGGCTTCCTTTTCGTTTGCAATCACTGTGTGCTCATCGGGCGTCTTGTCTGGATAGAGGTCTTTACAAACTGCGTCGTTGGCGCGACCCGAAATGTGACGCCTGAAGTCCTCTTCACTCAAGTTGCGTCCCTCGCGGGCCAGAAGTTGCTTCCAGGCCTGGTAATGAACCGGATCGGTATCAGTCAGGGTTCCGTCGAGATCGAATATCAGTGTATTGAGCATCAGCATGTCCTGAATGGCTCCAAGGGTGAGCCTGAAAGGATTCAGGCTCACCGGGAGGGGAGGGGCTTACCAGATCTTGATGCGCTTGTCCGGGGGCAGGTACATCTGGTCGTCTGGCTTGACGTCATAGGCCTCGTAGAAACCAGGCACGTTACTCAGCACCCCATTGGTGCGGTATTGCGCCGGTGAGTGCGGGTCGGTTTTCAGACGATTGAGCAGGTTCTGTTGTGTGTACTTGGTGCACCAGACCTGCGCCCATCCGGTAAAGAAGCGTTGTTCGGCCGTCATGCCGTCAATGACAGGGGTAGGTTTGCCGTTCAATGACAGGTGATACGCCGAGTAGGAGATCGTTACGCCACCCAGGTCGGCAATATTTTCACCCAGGGTAAAGCGGCCATTGATGTGATAGCCCGGTACCGGCTCATAGGCCGAGTACTGTTCAGCCAGCGCTGTCGCACGCTTTGCGAAGCGCTCGCGGTCTGTCTTGGTCCACCATTCTCGCAGATTGCCGTCGCCATCGAATTGCGAGCCCTGATCATCGAAACCATGACTGATTTCGTGACCGATGACTGCACCGATACCACCGTAATTGACAGCATCTTCTGCCTGCATGTTGAAGAAGGGCGGTTGCAGGATGGCGGCCGGGAAGACGATCTCGTTACGCAGCGGGTTGTAGTAGGCGTTGACTGTTTGTGGCGTCATGGCCCACTCATCTGGATCGACCGGCTTGCCGAGTTTGGCAAGGTTGCGCTGATACTCGAATGTCTGGGCCCGCTGCAGGTTGCCGATCAGGTCATCCGGGGCAATGTGCAAAGATGAGTAGTCACGCCACTGGTTGGGGTACCCGATCTTATAGGTGAACTTCGCCAGCTTGGCCTTGGCTGCCTGGCGGGTGTCTTCGCTCATCCAGTCCAGCTTATCCATAGCCTGCCCATAGGCGGTGATGAGGTTGCGAACCAGCGCCTCCATGCGGGCCTTGTTTTCCGGCGGAAAATGACGCGCGACATATTCCTTGCCTAGGGCTTCACCCAGGCTGCCTTCAACCGCACTTACGCCACGCTTCCACCGTGGACGCTGCTCCTTGGCGCCGTTCAGGGTCTGTTGGAAGAATGCGAAATCCTCCTGGGCATAGGCGTGCGGTAGTGCCTGAGCATAGGCATGCAGCACGTGCCACTTGAGGTAGGTTTTCCAGGTGGAGAGCGGTGTGGATGTCAAGAGCTTGCCAAGCCCCGTGATGTAGCTGGGCTGCTCGACAATGATCGGATGCTGACCGACAAAGCCGGTCTCCTTCAGGTACGACGGCCAGTCGATGGCACGGGTCAGCGTACGCAGTTGGGTGGGCTCATAGGCATTGTAGGTCTTGATGGGGTCGCGGTTGTCGACTTTGTCCCACTGGGCCAGGGCGATCTGCTTTTCCAGTGCAGCCACTTTGCGGGCACTACCGGCAGGGTCCGGGAGGTTGGCTAGGCTTAGCATACGCTGCATGTGCCCGACGAAGCCGGAGCGGATCTCGGCGAATGACGTGTCATCGATCAGGTAGTAATCCCGATCGGGCAGGCTGAGACCGGACTGGGCAATCTCGGCTACGTATCGCTTGGAGTCCTTAGCATCCTGGGTGACATAGGGTTCGAGCGGAACATCGATACCCAGCCGCTGGAAGCGGGCCATTGTGATGAGCAGCGAGCGACGGTCATGAATGGAGTCGATAGCATCGAACGCACCCTGCAAGGGTTTGAGCCCCTGCGCCTCGATGGCGGCTTCATTCATGAAGGAGGCATACAGGTCGCCGATTTTCTGCTCGTCGCTGCCAGTAGCCTTGCCGGGCTTGGCGGCCAGCGCCTCGATGATGGCGTGCAGCTGTTTCTCGGTGGTATCGGCAATGGCATGGAAAGCGCCGTAGCTGGTCTTGTCGGCCGGGATAGGTGTGTTTTTCAACCATTGACCGTTAATGGCGTTGAAAAAATCATCCTGAGGCCGGACGCCGGGATCGAAGTTCTCCTTCTTGATGCCGGACTGCAGCGTGTTGGCAGGGGTTTGGGGCTGGACAAATTCCGATTTACCGCAGGCGCTCAACGCCAGTACACAAACGGCGCCGGCAAAGATATGTCTCATGGGATCTCCATTGGGATTAGCGGTCACGCACGTGACTATAACGGGCTCGCTTATGGCGAGGCCAACGGCTTTGCAAGGGCAGGGCCAGGCACTGCCGAGGGCGTATCACACCCGTTATGTCTGTGGTGAACGTACCAGAGGCACGCGACTCTGGCACTGTTTTGGGCTATGGAACATCCCTTGTAGAGCGCCTGGCTGCAAAATGGTGCCCGCTATCGGCACGGTAAGGCGTCACTCCGGGCAGCTGGCCGCCAGAGTAGGTTGCTGCGCTACCTGAAGTTTTCGCAGGAGATCCCGCTTCTTGGAGTGATGCGCCTGCATGCGTGCCAGCAGATCGTGCAGAGTATGGACGGCCTTCAGAATGTGCGGACCCTTGTTCAGCATCACGCATTCGGCCCGTACGCCCATGGCGGCATCCGTAATCTCGGCCCGCGACGGCGCGCCTTTCTTGGCCAGGGTTTCCAGTACCTGGGTCGCCCAGATCACCGGCACATGGGCCGCTTCGCACAGGCAAAGTATTTCTTCCTGAAGCTCAGCCAGTCGTTCGAAGCCGCTTTCTACCGCCAGATCGCCCCGCGCGATCATGACGCCGAAACGCGGAAGATTCATGCCTGCAAAGAGCAGCGCCGGCAGGTTCTCGAAGCCTCGACGTGTCTCGATCTTGAGCACGACGCCCAGCTCATGGGCGTTCAGTCGATCAATGTGATGGAGCAGGGTCCTAACGTCATCTGCCGTGTTAACGAAAGAGAATTCGACCACGTCGGCATGCTCGGCTGCGAACGACAGGGCTTCGATGTCATGGGGCGTGAGCGCATCGAGACGCAGATGGCTGTCCGGAAAGTTGATGCCTTTGTCGCTCTTGAGCTTGGCACCCCCAGGCGCGTGGGTGATACGGATACGCAGCGTCTCGCTCTGCACCGAATCAATAATTCCACCAATCTTGCCATCGTCGAACCAGACTGGCTCGCCAGCCCGTACATCCTCGAAGATTTCCGGCAGCGTGCAGCCGATGGACGCTGGGGTCAGGACTTCTCCGAAACTGTCGTAGGTTGCCGGATGCCCGGTATGTTGATCCTTGGTCAGAATCAGCACATCGCCCTCCACCAGCTTGATGGCCTGCTCTTGAGCCGGGAAGGGCGCAATGCGTGTCTCGCGTTTCCGGCCTTTCCTGTCCTTGATCGAGAGGGCTGTGTTCGGCGTCAGGTAGGCGGTCTTGTAGAGTTCGCCCCAGCACCCTTCGCGGGAGATATCAACGATCTCGATCTGCCGCTTCGAGCCGCGGGCATCGTGAAGGATTATCTGTGTATGTGGCTGGAGATTCGATAACCAGTCCGCTGCCACCGGCAGGCTGGCATCTGCCTGGGTCGGTGGAGCTTGAGGGTTTTCTCTGGCGGTCAGCCAGAGGCGGGCTGGCTTGACTGCTCGACCGAAATCATCGCGGGTCGGCTTGACGCGTATCACGGCCGGGCCTGCGTTGACTTGCCCGGTGCGCAGCTTGGGACCCGCAAGGTCCATCATGACGCGGCAAGGCTTGCCAAGGGCCTTTTCCGCTCGGCGTGCATGTTCAATCATCTGTTGCCAGGTCTTGGCGTCGTCATGAGCACAGTTGATGCGCATGCTGTCCATGCCGGCTGCCAGCAGATCATGCACAAGCGAGTAGTCCTGTGCGGCCTCGCTGGGCATGGTCACCATGATTCGGACTCCACGCCCGACAGGCGTTGCGCCAAACAGAGCCTCGGTGTGCTCATGCAGCAGCTGCTCGCCCCGGTCCATGCCCAGCGGCTCATAGGGAGGAGGCGCGCTCTTGCTGCCAGAGAGCGTTTGCAGGATTTCGATAAGGGTGGTGATTGCAGCCAGGATGTAAGCTTCCGAGCGCCCCAGCGACGACAGTCCCAGCCGTGCCAGGCGTGCCTGTAGCGGCCGGATGTCATGGCGGCGTAGCGCCAGATAGTTAAGCAGGTTATGTGCGCTCTCGGTATAGCTCTGGTGTACATGCTCCGCCAGGATGGGTGCATCACAGGCCGCCGTGATCATCTCCTCACGCAGCGCGATCAGTTCGGACAGGGCCGCTTCGATATCGGCCGGGATCAGTACGCCTGGGGGAAGTGTCCTGGTGTTCAAGTGATAACCTCAACAGTCAAAGTCCGGATGACAACAGGCGTCATTACGTCGCGTCGGCCGAGCTAAGCACAGGTATGTGACGTTGGTATGTAGGGGTGCCCTTATGGCGACAGGCGAAGGTTTAGAAAGAACCAGACTGTGGGTGTTCTGCAGGATAGCGGACGCTTTGTTTCATGAGATTACGGTAATGGCATATCTGCTCAGAAAGCTATCTATGTAGGCAAAGGCTTACAAGAAGTGACTGTGATTGACGCTAGGGAAGAAGGCGGCGGTGGCGTAATCTTCTTACCCAAGGAATGCAGCGCAGGACGCGCTCATGAGCCTCAAGGATGAAAGACCCGCCAGGATGGCACTCGATAAGGATATCGAGCGGTCAGCAAAAACCCCGCCTAGGCGGGGTTTTTTCGTTGGGCCGGAAAAAGGATCTCCTCGAAATCCTCTCCGGCAAGCCCTCACTCACGTATGGGAGTGAGGGGCTGGTGTTTCGCTCTGGGCGGTATTGGTAGGCGGCAGGTTGTCGGGCGGAATGGCCAGCGCGCGCAGCGCACCTGACATGATTTGGCTGAACACCGGTGCCGAAACCAGACCGCCGTAGTAGCCGATCTTGGTTGGGGAGTCCATCATTACGGCCAGTACCAGCTTGGGATCGCTGGCGGGCGCCATGCCTACGAACATCGAACGATAGGCATGCTCCTTGTAGCCGCCGCCCCCGGAGCGACGGGCAGTACCACTTTTCCCTGCCACCTGATAGCCCGGCACCCGGGCGCGCACGACGCCGCTGGGATCTTCCACTACCTCCTTGAGCATCATGCGAATCCGATGCGCCACCTGTGGGTCCATCGCAGGCACCAGTTGTTGTGGGTTATCGCGCAGCAGCGAGAGTGGGGCAAGCTTTCCGTCATTGGCAAAGACCGTATAGGCCTGGGCCAGCTCGGCGGTATTGACGGCCAGACTATAGCCATAGGACATGCTGGCTGTGGCGATTCTGGACCATTTCACATGGTTGGGCAGATAACCTGCGTTTTCACCCGGGAAACCCAGAGACAGGGGCGAGCCAAAGCCGACCCGGGCCAGCTGTTCAAGGATAGGTTTGGGACCGACTTCCAAGGCAACCTTGCTCATGCCGATGTTCGACGAGTTGATCAGCACGCCGGTCATGGTCAGGATGTCCCGACGTGCTACGTCGCGAATCGTGTGGCCGTCGATGACAAACCAGCCCGGCGCCACACTCACTTGGGTATTTTCGTTGAATTTTCCCGTGGCCAGCGCTGCTGACATGCTGAACGGCTTGATAACCGAGCCGGGTTCGAACACATCGGTTAACGCGCGGTTACGCATGAAAGTCGGGTTGATGGATGCACGGTTGTTCGGGTTATAAGACGGAAAGTTCGCCATGGCCAGGATCTGACCATTCTTGGGGTTGACCAGTACGGCCGAGCCGGACAGGGCACCAAACTTGGTTACTGCCTCCTGCAGGGCGCGATAGGCCTCGAACTGCAGACGCAAGTCGATGGACAGGGCAATGTCCTGGCTGGGCTTGGGCTGTTTGTCGACCTTGATGTTCTTGACGATGGAGCCGCGCGGGTTGATCAGCACCTCGCGAACGCCTGCTTTCCCGCTGAGCCACTCGTTGTAGCCCAGCTCCACGCCCTCCTGGCCTTCACCATCCAGGTTCACCAGACCAATCAATTGGGCTGTCAGGTCGGAGGTGGGGTAATAGCGCTTGTACTCCTTGAGCTGGTGCACGCCCTTGATATCGAGCGCCATGATGTCCTCGCCCTCAATGGGCGACAGGCCACGGGCCAGGTAAAGGAAATGCTTTTCCGAGCGGGCCTTGATATAGGATATGAGCTCGTCTGCGGGACGATGCAGTGCCGCTGCCAGCGCAGGCACCCGGTCCATGCTCTCCTTCATTTCCGAAGGGTTGCACCAGATCGTCGACACTTCGGTTGAGACGGCCAGGGGGGAGCCATTGCGGTCGGTAATCAGGCCGCGGGTAACGGGGATGGGGATATGACGAACGCTGCGTCGTTCGCCCTGATCGATCAGGAACTCACTGTCATGAACTCGGAGATAGACCAGCCTGGACGCGACGGCCAGAGTGAGCAGGAACAAAAAAAATAACACCGCATGAAAACGGTAGCGGTTTGAAAATCCATTCATGATCTTGGCAACTTGACGTGTTCAATGCCTGGGCAGGCCATCGTCAGGCCTGCTGGCCCGATGAGGCGAGAAAGCGCGGATAGTACCGTAAAGGTGCCAGTAGTTGGCGATGGGTTTCGCATCAGCGTAGGCATCTTTCGATCTCGAAGGCGCGACACGACCAATGGTCATTCCGCCAAACCACCGGTCTTGAGCGGCTCTCACAGGCGGGATCGCTAGCGTCTGGGTGTAATGCCGTGCTTGTGCAGCTTCCGGTAAAGCGTGTTTCGGCTTATGCCAAGGCGTTCGGCCGTGCGTGTCATCTGCCAATGTTCCTGCTCCAGTATCTGGAGCAGGGCGGTCTTTTCGGCATCTTCCAGAGGCGCATCCAGCGTCAGGGCGGACAGGCTCGTCGGGCTGGAAATCTCCTGCGGCAGATCACCCCTGCGAATCACCCCGTCCTCGCACAAGGCCACCAGGGTTCGCAGGACATTGCGCAACTGACGAACATTGCCTGGCCATTGGTACCCAAGCAGGGCCTGGCGAGCCTCGGCGTCCAGGTGCAGGCTCTGGCCCTGCGCCTCTTCAAGCAGCAAGTGATTGAGCAGCGCGGCCTTGTCGAGCCGCTCACGTACCGGCGGCAGGCTCACCACCAGACCGTTGAGCCGGTAGTACAAATCCTCCCGAAAGCTGCCGTCGCCTACCCGTATCCTGAGATCGCGGTGGGTGGCGCTAATGATGCGGATGTCAATCGTCTGCGGTTGTCCGCCCAGCGGAACGACCTGCCGTTCCTCCAGTACGCGCAGCAGGCGGGTCTGCAACATCAGGGGCATATCGCCGATTTCATCGAGAAACAGGGTGCCGCCGTGGGCTTCGAGTAGCTTGCCACGCATGCCTTCCTTGCGCGCACCGGTAAACGTGCCACCGGCATAGCCGAACAGCTCGCTTTCGATAAGTGGTTCCGGGATCGCCGCGCAGTTAAGAGCAATAAAAGGCTTGCTAGCGCGCGAACCGGCCAGATGCAGGGCCTTGGCGAAGGCTTCCTTGCCAGTTCCTGTCTCACCGGTAAGCAGCACCGGAACATCGCGCTCCATGACCTTGCGGGCGCGCTCGAACTCCCGCGCAAGGGCAGGATCTTCGAGGCACAGCGCTGGACGCGGCGGGGTACGGACAGGCACGGAATGAACAAGCTTGAGCGGCGCTCGCAGCTGTCCATAGAAGCGTGTTCCCTCAGTGCTGTACAGCGGCCAGCAATGTGTAGGATGCGGTTGTGCACGATCAAGTAACGAGGCAAGGGGAAGCTCGACGAGCGCCTCCACGGGTTGCCCCAGAAGGACCGGTCGCGTCGTGCTCAGGAGGTTCAGCGCGCTTTCGTTGATGGCGCTGATTCGGCCAGACTCATCAAACGCCAGCAAACCTTCACTCAACAGCCCGACGTAATCCGGCTGGGTATGGAAGCGCAGCAGATAGCTGTCCTCGCATTGACGCAGGAAATAGCAGCTTTCGATGAGCTTGGCCGACAGGTTGACCAGCGCCATGGTGTGAAACTGGCTCTGCCGGGAAACGGTGCGCCGCGCCGAGGACACATCCAGTACGGCCAAAAGGTCTCCGGCAGGGTCGAATACCGGGCTGGCGGAGCATGTCAGGATGGTGTGGCGATTGCGGAAGTGCTCATCCTGATGAATCGTCAGTGCATGCCGTTCGACCGCGCAGGTGCCGATGCCATTGGTGCCCTCGCAGGATTCGCTCCAGTCTGCTCCCAACCACAGGCCTGCCCGCTGAAAGGTGTCTCGTTCGGCCTCGTGGGTGATGCAATCGAGAATAAGGCCGCTGGCATCGGTAAGCAGGACGGCATGACCGGCACCCGCGAGCTGCTGATGCAGGCGATTCATCTCGCCATGGGCGATTTCCAGCACCCGTTGCGAGCGCTCGCGCTGTTCAAGGATACGAGGGTGTTCGAGTACGCTGGGCGAGGTGGCAGTGGACGGATCCAGGCGGTGCTGTTCAAGACAGCGACGCCACGAACGGGCAATGGCAGGATCGGTGTCGGCCTGGCCCAGACCATGACCAACGGCAAGCACCTGACGCGTGTGACGACTCATGGGTGTGGCAGTCATTCTTATTGTGCTCCGCAAGGTGAATTCCGGGTCCTTGATTCACAGGAACCCTCCGATTCAGCGAAGTGCGTAATAGCGCCTATGCTTGATCAGGCGCAGGTTAAATGCAATGCAGATCATGGACTGTGTCAGAAGTGGTACAGCCTGTCACGCCTGCTGTCCTGGCGCTGACACACGATGTGACACCTGCCGGTTCGTGCCGGACAGCCGAAGCCGCCTGCGGCGCACATTTGCCACAGTTGGCCCAGGCCTTGCTATTTCTCAGGTATTACCGGTCCTCATAACAAACACAACATCGGGAGAACCACCATGCGTTACGCAGCCCCTGGCAGCCAAGGTGCTCTGATCACCCTGCAATCCCGTTACGGCAATTACATCGGCGGCGAATTCGTACCGCCGGTCAAGGGCCAATATTTCACCAATACCTCGCCGGTCAATGGCTCTGTCATTGGCGAGTTTCCCCGTTCCTCTGCTGAAGATATCGAAAAAGCGTTGGATGCTGCCCATGCGGCGGCAGATGCCTGGGGCAAGACGTCAGTACAGGCGCGCTCGTTGACCCTGCTCAAGATTGCCGACCGCATCGAGCAGAATCTGGAAAAACTAGCCATTGCCGAAACCTGGGACAACGGCAAGGCCGTGCGTGAAACTCTTAATGCCGACGTGCCGCTGGCTGCCGATCATTTCCGCTACTTTGCAGGTTGTATCCGTGCTCAGGAGGGGACGGCAGCCGAAATCGACCAGCATACGGCGGCGTATCACTTCCATGAGCCGCTCGGCGTGGTCGGGCAGATCATTCCCTGGAACTTCCCGCTTCTGATGGCTGCCTGGAAGCTGGCGCCCGCGCTGGCTGCAGGTAACTGTGTGGTGCTCAAACCGGCCGAGCAGACGCCGCTCTCCATTACGCTCTTCGTTGAGATGATTGGCGACCTGCTGCCACCCGGTGTGATCAATATCGTGCAGGGCTACGGCAAGGAGGCGGGGGAAGCCCTGGCAACTAGCACACGCATCGCCAAGATTGCCTTTACCGGCTCGACGCCGGTGGGCTCGCACATCCTCAAGTGCGCCGCGGCCAATATCATTCCAAGTACGGTCGAGTTGGGGGGCAAGTCACCCAACATCTATTTCGACGACATCATGGGCGCGGAGCAAAGCTTTATTGAAAAGGCGGCCGAAGGGCTGGTGCTTGGCTTCTTCAACCAGGGAGAGGTGTGTACCTGTCCATCCCGCGCCCTGGTGCAGGAATCTATCTATGAGCCGTTCATGGCGGAAGTCATGAAAAAGGTTGCGCAGATCAAGCGCGGTGATCCGTTGGACACCGACACCATGGTCGGCGCCCAGGCCTCTCAGCAGCAGTTCGAAAAGATAGTCTCGTACCTGGAAATCGCGCGTGGCGAAGGGGCCGAATTTTTGACTGGCGGCGCGGTGGAAACCCTGCAGGGCGACCTGGCCAATGGGTATTACATCCAGCCGACCCTGCTCAAGGGCCACAACAAGATGCGGGTATTCCAGGAAGAGATCTTCGGGCCGGTCATCGGCGTGACCACGTTCAAGGACGAGGCCGAAGCGCTTGCCATTGCTAACGATACCGAGTTTGGCCTGGGCGCGGGGGTCTGGACGCGGGATATCAATCGCGCGTATCGCATGGGTCGCGGCATCAAGGCCGGGCGTGTGTGGACCAACTGCTATCACCTCTATCCTGCCCATGCGGCATTCGGTGGCTACAAGAAGTCCGGCATCGGTCGCGAGACCCACAAGATGATGCTGGATCATTATCAGCAGACCAAGAACCTGCTGATCAGCTACGACACGAATCCGCTGGGCTTCTTCTAGGCCCGTCATGGGGGCCGGTGAATCCTCATCGGCCCCTGGGACTGCGGCGTATCTACTCCTGTGAAGGCTCAACCTGAGCCTTCCTTGAGCCAGGTCATCATTTCTGTGCCTTGTTTGCTCCAGGCTTGCAGTATGGAGCGCCGGAACGATTGATCTGTATTTGCCAGCACTACTCCATACGTCATGTATCCATGAGGGATCACGTCATGCCTAAAACAATGAAAGCTGCCGTCGTTCGTGAGTTTGGTAAACCGCTGGAAATCGAGGAGGTGGATGTCCCTACCCCAGGCGCAGGACAGGTCCTGGTGAAGATCGAAGCCTCCGGGGTGTGCCATACCGACCTGCATGCCGCCGAAGGCGATTGGCCGGTCAAACCCAATCCGCCCTTCATCCCGGGGCATGAAGGGGTTGGGTATGTGGTCGGGGTGGGCGCTGGCGTCACCCATGTGAAGGAGGGGGATCGGGTCGGTATCCCATGGTTGTACTCCGCCTGTGGTCATTGCGAACACTGCCTCGGGGGTTGGGAAACACTGTGCGAGGATCAGAAGAACACGGGCTACTCGGTCAATGGCGGCTTTGCCGAATATGCCCTGGCTGATGCCGGCTACGTGGGGCGGCTGCCGGATAATGTGGGCTTTGTGGAGATTGCGCCGGTGTTGTGTGCCGGGGTGACCGTTTACAAGGGACTCAAGATGACCGAAACCAAGCCCGGGCAGTGGGTAGTGATCTCCGGAATTGGTGGCCTTGGACACATGGCCGTGCAGTATGCCAAGGCCATGGGCATGAACGTGGCCGCAGTCGATGTGGACGATAAGAAGCTGGAACTGGCGCGCCGGCTGGGGGCTGAGGTTACGGTCAACTGCCGTGAGCTGGACCCGGCGGGCTATCTGAAAAAGGAGATCGGCGGCGCCCACGGTGCCCTGGTCACGGCTGTCTCGCCCAAGGCGTTCGAGCAGGCTATCGGCATGACCCGTCGTGGTGGCACCATTGCCCTGAACGGGCTTCCGCCGGGAGAATTCCCATTATCGATCTTCGACATGGTCCTCAACGGCACAACCGTTCGCGGCTCCATCGTCGGGACGCGGCTGGATTTGCAGGAAGCCCTGGAGTTTGCCGGTGAGGGCAAGGTCAAGGCGACGGTTGCAGCCGAACCCCTCGAAAACATTAACGACATCTTTTCCCGGATGCACGAAGGCAAGATCGAAGGACGTATCGTGATCGATATGAGCCTTTCATGATCGGGCCGGTTATCCGCCCGCCGTGTGCAGTCGGGCGGATAACGGCTTAACGTTCCGCTGCCATCTTGACGGCCAGCCCCGCCAACACCGTACCCATCAGCCACCGCTGAACAGTCAGCCATAACGGGCGGCCTGCCAGAAACGCTGCAATAGAGCCTGCCGTAAAGGCGATCAATCCGTTCACGGTTACGCTGATCAGAATCTGCGTCGCGCCCAGGAGCAGGGACTGGGTCAACACGCTGCCCTGTGCAGGGGAAATGAACTGAGGCAGCAACGACAGGTAGATCACGGCAATCTTGGGATTGAGCAGGTTGGTCACAAAGCCCATGGCGAAGAGTTTGCGTGGACTGTCCTTGGGTAGGTCCCTGACCTGAAACGGAGACCGTCCGCCGGGTTTCACGGCCTGCCAGGCCAGATACAGCAGATACAGCGCACCGCCTATCCGCAGCGCATCGTAGGCGAAGGGCACCGCCATCAGCAGAGCAGTGATTCCAAGGGCTGCACAGACCATGTAGAACGCAAAGCCCAGGGCCACGCCGCCAAGAGAAATCATGCCAGTCGTTCGGCCCTGGCAGATGGAGCGGGAAATCAGATAGACCATGTTTGGTCCGGGTGTCAGCGCCATGCCCAGGGTGATGGCCGCAAAGGCGAGCAGGTGTGAAAGTTCAGGCATGACGGCTCCGTTCAAGACATTGTTTCTAGGCTATCTATATATCATCGGAAAACGTTCAATGGATTGAATAATAAGCCAGCAGGAAAGGGCTAAGCTTAGAGCACTCGCTATATACAACAAGAACAAGGTGAAAGGCCCATGAATGCGCAACAACCCTTTCTCTCTCCATTATCTGCTGTCATCGAGGAGATTCAGGCGTTTCTCGGTGAGCGGATCGTAACCAGTCTCGCGGAGCGTGAACAGCATGGTCATGGCGAGTCCTACCATGCGACCCGGATGCCTGATGCCGTCTGCTATGCACATAGCACCGAAGAAGTCTCCCGCATCGTCAAGGTCTGCGCCCACTACGGCGTTCCCATCGTTCCCTTTGGGGGCGGCACCTCGCTGGAAGGGCATGTCTGTGCGCTCAAGGGTGGTATCTGTATAGACCTTAGTCGCATGCAGCGCATCCTGGCGGTCCGCCCGGGCGATCTGGATGCCACGGTTGAAGCCGGAGTGACGCGCCAGCAGCTCAATACCGAACTGCGGGCCACGGGACTGTTCTTCCCTATCGATCCGGGCGGAGAAAGCACCCTGGGCGGCATGGCGGCAACACGTGCCTCCGGGACCAATGCCGTACGCTACGGGACCATGCGGGAGAATGTCCTGTCGCTGACCGTGGTGTTGGCCGATGGCCAAATCATCAAGACGGCCAACCGTGCCCGCAAGTCCTCGGCGGGTTATGACCTGACGCGGCTGTTTGTGGGCTCGGAAGGTACGCTGGGGATCATCACCGAAGTGACCTTGAGGCTCTATGGCATTCCGGAAATCACGTCCGCTGCGGTATGTACCTTTCCCGATGTAGAGAGCGCTGTGACCTCGGTGGTAACGATCATCCAATACGGTATTCCTGTCGCCCGGGTCGAGCTGCTGGATGCGCGGACTATCATGGCTGTGAACCGCTATTCAAAGATGACGCTGGATGAGCGGCCCACCTTGTTCTTCGAATTTCACGGCTCACCGGCAGGCGTTGCCGAACAGGTAGAGCTGACCCAATCAATCACCGAGGGCAACGGGGCGCTGAGCTTTGTCGCTGCGGCCGATGCCGACTCGCGTAACGCGCTCTGGAAGGCCCGCCACAATGTACACTACGCCATGCAGGCCATGCGGCCGAATGGACGGGTATGGAGTACCGACGTGTGCGTGCCTATCTCGCAGCTGACGCCCTGTATTACGGAAACTGAAAAAGACGTGCTGGCCGCCTCGTTCTTTATCGCGATGGTTGGACATGTGGGGGATGGTAATTTTCACCTAGGGCTGGTGGTCGATCCGTCCAGTGAAGCCGAACTGGCGGAGGCCGAAGCGCTCAATGAGCGGCTGGTGCGCCGCGCCATCGCCCTGGACGGGACCGCCACGGGCGAGCATGGCGTAGGGTCGGGCAAGATCAAGTTCATGACGCTTGAGCATGGCGCCGCAGTGAACACCATGCGCACCCTCAAAATGGCGCTGGACCCCCAGGGAATTCTCAACCCAGGGAAGGTGCTCCCGGACGCCGATGTCTGACGCCTCGGCAAGCAGGCCCGCCTGGAAATAACAGCGGGCCAGCTTTACATACCTTTTTATAGATCGGATCTTTGTATACCCCAGGAAAGACGCATGGTGTACTTTCTGGGACAGAGCAGGGGCGGACGATAGGATCAGGCGAACCCGCCATTGGCGCGGATGACTTGCGCGTTGATCCAGCTGCCTGCAGGGCTTGCCAGAAACGCCACCACCTCGGCGATGTCCTCAGACGTTCCGAGGCGCTCAAGCGGTGTAGCCTGTTCGATCTGCCGGATCTGCTCCTCACTTTTGTCATTGAGAAAGAGCTCGGTTGCCACCGGGCCGGGCGCAATGGCATTGACGGTGATGTCCTGACCGCGCAATTCATTAGCCAATACTCTGACCAAACCTTCAACGCCAGCCTTTGTGGCGATATAGGGGCCGTACGTGGGCAGCGATTTGGCGATCACGCTGCTGGATAGCGCAATGATCCGGCCGCCACGCTCCACCTGCTGCGCCGCCTGGCTCAACACCAGAAACGTGCCGCGCAGGTTGACGGCCATCATTCGGTCAAACGCCTCCAGGTCACCTGCCGAAACAGGAGTATTGGTCATGATACCGGCGCTGTTCACGACTATATCGATCCGTCCGTAGGCTTCCTTGGCCGCCTTGAACAGGGTCTGCACATCTTCCAGAGTGGCAACGTCGCCTCTGACCGCGAGGGCATTACCTTCCAGTGACTCTATTTCAGCCACCAAAGCCTCCGCAGGGCCTCGGCTGTGGGCGTACTGAATGGCAACGGAAAAGCCTGCCTGGGCGAGACGTTTGGCAATGGCGTGTCCGATACCACGGGAAGCGCCGGTAACAATGGCTGTACGGGATGAATGCGGCATGTCCGACTCCTAAAGGCAGGGCCGGAACGTCCAGCCCTTTCATGGCTGTCATTTTTTGCAATTCATTGGCATTGGATAAATGCACAGAACTTGGTAAGACCGTTCAACAGGCACCAACAATGGGCTGAAGTCATGGATAGATTCGAGTCGCTGCGGCTGTTTACCCGTATCGTCGAGCTGGGCAGCTTCACGCAGGCAGCCAATGCCCTAGGTATCCCTCGGGCTACGGCAACCCACGCGGTTAAGGAGCTGGAGAAGCGGTTGGGAACGCGCCTGCTGGAACGTACCACCCGGCAGGTCCGCACAACGCTCGATGGTCAGGCCTATTACGAGCGATGCTCTCGTATTCTGGCAGATCTCGAAGAGGCTGAGTCTTCCCTGAGCGCCATTGCGGCCAATCCGCGCGGCATGCTTCGCGTCGATCTGCACGGCAGTCATGCCACACGAATCATCCTTCCTCGAATCGCCGAATTCCGGCAGCGTTATCCAGACATTGAGTTGTCCATCAGCAGCGGTGATCGGTTGGTGGATCTGGTGCGTGAAGGAATCGATTGTGTGGTGCGGGCAGGGCACCCTAGGGACTCAACGCTGATCGTAAAAAGGCTGGCGCTCATGCCCGAGGTGGTCTGTGCAAGCCCTGGCTACTTTGCCCGCTATGGTGTGCCAAAGCATCCAGATGAGTTGACCCACCATCAGGCCGTTGGCTTCTTTGCCAGCAGCCACGACATTCGTTACCCCTTCACCTTTCAGGTTGAGGGGCAGGTTATCGAGTGCGATCTTGGCGGTTGGATCTCGGTCAACGATGCCGAATGCTATACCCGCGCAGCCCTGAGCGGTTGCGGTTTGATTCAGGTGCCTCGCTTTCGGGTGGAAAAATACCTGAAAGCGGGGCGGCTGAAGGCGGTTCTACAAGAGTTTGCTACGCCGGGCCTGCCGGTTTCATTGCTCTATCCCCAACACAGGCAGATATCGCCTCGAGTGAGAGTTTTTGTGGAGTGGCTGACTGACCTGTACCGCGACCGTTTTGACCCGATAACCTGAGCTGGCAGTTGGTTTTATTTGGCTGGATGGATTTCTTGCCAGAGGTGGACCTTGTTGACGAAGGCTTTGCCAATGGAGACCGCCATCGGCTCTACCCCGAACACCTCAAAACCGCAACGTTCATACAGGCGCAGTGCGGTGTGGTTGCCTTCCGTGACGGTAAGCTGTACCAGCCTGATGTCTTCGCGATGTCGGGCATGCTCCAGTACAGCTTGGATCAGATGAAAGCCGATGCCTTGACGGCCAAACCGCTGTGGAACGTACATGCCAAACAGAGTGGCCTTGTGCCTGATCTTTTCTCGAGTTTCGAAGGAAAGTCCTGCTACACCCAGCAGCTGATCCTTATCGAATGCGCCAAATACCGCATCGCTTTCCAGCCGGGATCGCCACCAGTCCAACGGTAGCACCGCGCGCTCCGCCTCGCTGGAGGTAAAAGCTTCCGGATGCAAGGCATAAGCCTCAAGCATCAGGGTGCGGTAACTGATTGCATGATCTGGACAAAGACGGTGGATAACCATGATGAACGGTAATAAAAAGTAGTTTATTTAATTATAACCAGCTGCTTTTTTAAAGATCTTAACAAGGTTTTCACATAGTGCTTGGTAATAAGTATTTTATTGACCCTTCATATTGAAAATTTATTCATGGTCCCTGATTTTTAGCCGATAAGTTTGTTTGCCAGAATTCTTTTTGCAGATTAAACATCTGCATCTTTATAGCCCTGCAGTTTGCCTTTTCAGGCAAAGGATGTGTGTATGCTAAGACGCATGAGAATCGCACAACGGACCGTATTATGTTTTGGTCTCATTATTATCCTGCTGTTTGGGCTTGGTGTCTTTTGCCTGCTCCAGATGGCGGAGATCAGAAAGTCCGGCGAGGTCATTCAGAACGAATCGTTACCCAGTCTGGCTTTAGGCGATGAGCTTGGCATTGCACTTGCCCGTTTGCGTACCACAGCATTGCAACTCTATGTATACGACCTGCCGGAAGAGCAAACCAAATATAAGGAGCGATTTTCCAAAATAACGGCTCAGGTCGAGCGCGTCATGGCAGACTACAACAAGGATGCCGATGCGCCGGAAGAAGTTAATGCCATGAAGACGCTGGGCGATTCTTATCAGGTTTATAAAGAAGCCATATATAAGGTTATCTCCCTGATGGACGCTCAAAAGCCAGAAGAGGCGTTGAAAGTTCTTCGCAGTGTTGCCTCTTACTCAGACATTATCAATGCGCAGATTGAAGTTCTGGCAAACCATAACCAGAAAGAAGCGCAGGGTGCAGGTAACAATGCCAACAATGCCTACACTCAGGCACGCACCATTGCCATTACAGCCATTACTTTGGCTGTCTTGTTTGGTGCACTGCTTGCCTGGTTTTTTAGCCGTAGCATCATTTTACCAATTCGTTCGGCGGTCAGCGTGGCCCAACAGATTGCGCAAAACGATCTTACGGGGCGTATCGATACCCAAGGTGTAGATGAAGCAGCTCAACTGCTTCAGTCCTTGAACCTCATGCAGGAAAACCTGCGTACAACATTGGGCGAAATCGAGGGTTCTGCCAACCAGCTTGCAGCTGCTGCGGAGGAAATGAGCAACATTACCCAGGAAAGCAAGCGGGATATTCAACAGCAAAACAGTGAACTGGATCTTGCAGCGACGGCCGTAACCGAGATGAGTGCTGCGGTGGATGAAGTGGCCTCCAATGCAGTGGCTACTTCGGAGGAATCCAAAGCGTCCACCCGTACCGCCGAGCAGGGCCAGGCTCAACTCAGCGAAACCATTGAGTCGATCCAGTCCATGGTGAGCAACGTGCTGGGAGCTTCTCAGCGAGCGGAAGCGTTGGCTGCGCAAACGCAAAACATCAGCAAGGTTCTCGATGTTATTCGTGCTGTGGCTGAGCAGACCAACCTGCTGGCGCTTAACGCAGCGATCGAAGCTGCACGAGCTGGAGATGCCGGACGGGGCTTTGCAGTGGTTGCCGATGAAGTTCGCGCCCTGGCCCACCGGACCGGCGAGTCGACTCGCGAAATCGAGAGCATGATCGGCCAGATTCAGGTCGGTACGCGCGAAACCGTAAGTGCATTGCAAAGCAGTGCCGAGCAGGCAGGGGAGACTATGGATAAGGCGAGCGCTGCTGAACAAGCTCTGCACAGCATTACCTGTGCGGTCATGGGTATTAACGAGCGTAACCTGGTTATCGCAACTGCCGCTGAAGAACAGGCGCAGGTTGCTCGCGAGGTGGATCGCAATCTGGTGCGCATCCGCGACCTGTCCCAGCAGACAGCCTCTGGCGCAGAACAGACAGGCGTGGCCAGCCATGAATTGTCGCGTCTGGCAACGGACCTCAACGGCATGATCCGGCGGTTCGCTCTGTAACTCAGTCGCCTATCGGCTGTAACTTCTTTTCGCGCAATAAAAAGCGGCTCACAAGAGCCGCTTTTTTCATGCACTATTTCTACAGATCAAGGGTAGCGACGGCGCTCAGGCGCTGGCGGGAAGTATTGATACAGCCATGTTTCGCTGAGCGTTCGGTCGTTGGTGCGGATGAACAGGCGCATGTCTACCGGGTCCACGCTATCGCTGGTCGGATACCAGTCGAAGATCACACGATACCCTTTGATGTCCGGTATCCAGAGGACGTGGAAGTCTTTCAGCTCACCGCTCGAGACCTTGACGACGGGCTCGATTCCGGTGCCTTGAGGGAGGGTATCCAGGCCACCGCCCACGAAGTCCACCGCAAAGCGGCGGGCCCAGACGTCTGGATAGTGCTCACCCGGCGCCCACCCCTCTACGAAGCCGCCCATGCCGGAGCGCGTCGCATGGACCTGTGCCAGCGGTGTTCTAACCGGCGGCAGCGCGCTCCAGTAGAGCTTGTAGCCGTAGCGCAGCTCTTTGCCCGCCGTGATAGGCACCTTGGGATTCCAGCAGGCCACGATGTTATCGAGCGTCTCGCCGGTTGTCGGGATTTCCAGTAGATCAATGCTGCCTTCACCCCATTCCGTAGTGGGCTCGACCCACAGGCTTGGGCGGCGGCTGTACCAGTCCACCGTATCTTGATAGCTGGAAAACTCATGGTCGCTCTGCACGAGACCAAAGCCCTTGGGGTTTTTGTCTTCGAATGCATTGAACTGAAGCTTGGCAGGGTTATTCAGCGGACGGCACACCCACTCGCCATTACCGCGCCACATATAGAGGCGGTCGGAGTCATGGATCTGCGGGTGGATGGTGTCGCACATGCGGCGCTCATGGGTGCCGCAACTGAACATGCTCGTCATCGGCGCAATACCCAGCTGCTTGATTTCCTTGCGCGCATAGATATTAGCGTCGATTGCCATTACCACCTGCGTGGCGCGGCAGTCGATGTCGAAGCGATATGCACCGGTCGCGCTGGGCGAGTCGAGCAGAGCATAGACTACAAATCGCGTGCTGTGCGGCTCGGGCGTCTCGAACCAGAACTTGGTGAAGTTCGGGAATTCCTCCACCGTATCCGAGAAGTTATTAATGGCAAGGCCACGGGCAGACAAGCCGTACTGCTTGGTATCGTCCACTGCACGGAAGTAGCTTGCCCCCAGGAACGAGACGATATCGTGCTGCGTCAGCTCGGGTGACTTGAACACCTTGAAGCCGGCGAAGCCCAGGTCACCCTTGAGTTGTGACTTATCGACGCCGCTGTTCTCGTACTTGAACATCTGAGGCCGGAAATGGATTTCCGTGGCCTGCTTTTTCTTTGGATCAACGCTGTACATGCGGACCGGCTGTTTGAAGCCCATGCCAACATGGAAGAACTGAACATCGAGCTGGCCTTTCAGGTCATGCCATAGCGACTCGTTGGCATCGTACTGAATGGCGTTGAACTGCTGTGGCGTCATTTTTGCCAGCGTGGGCGGCAACTGCTGAGACGTATCCACATAGGCACTGGCTGCCATCTGCTTGGCCTGATTTTTCAGCAAATCGAATTCGAACGGTTCTACATCCTGGCTGGAGGCGCCAGACAGGGATTGAGCGGCGAATACGGTCGTCGAAGGAAGACCGGTATACGCGGCAAAGGCCAGTGAAGCTTTCAGAAGATCTCTGCGGTGCATACATGAACCTATGTGACTAAGATGTCGTCAAGCGCTGTGGCAACGGGTCCGGCTCTGTCCGATAACAAAGACCTGTCTCGAATAATCCTCAACGCAGCGGCTGAGGGTAAGAGATGTTTGCGAACGAGAACAGTTCGATTCTGTTTCGGAAACTGTAAAACACTGCACAAAGCTGTCGATTTGGGTCTGGAATGCCTTTTCAGGGTGTTTCCAGGGGTTGTCTCATCTGTCCCGCTGGGGCAGACGAGACATAGTCCGACACGAATCCTGTCAGGCGCGGCGCAGCAGCATGCGCTCGATGGCGCTCAGCAGCACCCCGTAGAGCGGCAGGAACAAGAGCAGGCTGACGCTGAGCTTGACGGTATAGTCGACCCAGGCAATCTCCACCCAATGCTCGGCCATGAAAGGGTTGTCGCTGTGCCAGAAGGCAATGGAGAAAAAGGCGAAGGTATCAAGCAGGTTGCCCAGTATCGTCGAGGCAGTAGGTGCTATCCACCATTGCTGCAGCTGACGCAGACGATCAAAGACATGGATATCTACCAGCTGGCCCAGCACATAGGCAAAAAAGCTCGCCAATGAGATACGCAGTACAAAGGTATTGAATTGCGCCAAGGCTTCCAGGCCGCGGAATGCGCCTTCCTGGAACAGCACAGAAAGGATGTACGAGACGACCAGCGCCGGCACCATGACTCGGGCGATGACCTGGCGCGCCGGGCCTTTACCGAGAATCCGCACCGTCAAATCAGTGGCTAAGAAGATGAACGGAAAGCTGAATGCGCCCCAGGTTGTATGCCAGCCAAACAGGTTGAGCGGCAGCTGGACGAGGTAGTTACTTGCGATGATGATCAGGATATGAAAGCCAATCAGGCCGGCCAATGCCGAGCGCCTGACGGAAGAGGTCAGTTGCATGATGCATCCTTTTTAGTGGAATGGGGTGAGGGAACCCATGACGTTGATCTGCTCTTGGGAGCAGGGCGCGCATTCTAAGCGCAGTGCCGACTAAAACGTAGCGAAATTCGCCGGGCGTTATTGACGCACCCAGGAAAAAGCCCACCAGGCGGTGGGCTTTTCAATACACAGCGCTTACAGGCGGAACTGCGCGACCTGCTTGTCCAATGACTGGGCCAGATGCTGAATGCTCGATGCATTGCGCGAGGCGCTTTCAATGGAATGGCTGTTGGTCTCTGCCATCTGCGCGATGCGCTCCACGCTGCGGGCTACATCCTGGCTGGCAGCAGATTGTTCACGCAGTGCCATGGAGATCTGGTCAACCACGGAGATGATGCGATCCGAGCCACTGCGAATCTCGTCGATGGCCTGGCTGGCCGAGTGAGCCAGTTCCACACCCTGGTTCACCTGAGTCACGCCCACGTTCATGCTGCTGACTGCGTCCTGGGTGCTCGCCTGGATCTTCTTGATCATGTCGGCGATTTCCTGGGTTGACTTGCCGGTGCGCTGCGCCAGCAGGCGAACTTCATCGGCGACCACCGCAAAGCCGCGGCCCTGGTCACCTGCACGGGCGGCCTCGATGGCTGCGTTCAGGGCCAACAGGTTAGTCTGCTCGGCAATCTCGCTGATCACGTTCACGATGGAGGTGATCTGATCGGCGTGGCGGTCCAGCTCGGAAATCTGTTCAGCCGAGCTCTGCACCGTACCGGCGATCTGCGTCATGCTGTCCAGGGTTTGCTTGATGACATTGCCACCCTGGATGGAGCGCTTGCCGGAGTCAGTAGAGATGCCGTGGGCCTCGTTCGCGCTGGTCGAGACATGGCTGATGCTGACGGTGAGTTCTTCCACGGTAGCGGCCATGGAGGATGCCGAGCTTGACTGGTCCCGTGCGGCGACAGCCAGTTGCTCCGAGGTGTTGGAGATATCGCGAGCGGCCGTCAGAAGCTGCTCGGCACCACCCTTGATCTCGGAAATCATTTCCCGCAGGCGCTGCTGCATGGCGTTGAAGGCCTTAAGCAAGCTGCCAATTTCATCTTCGCCGGTGCTGCGGATCTGAGTATCCAGACGGCCAGCGGCAATGGCCTGAGCAACCTGAATGGCATCATTTAGACGGCGCTTGATGGATACGGATAGGCTGAAGGCAATGACTATGGCCGCTAGGGCAGCCAGGATTCCACCCCCGATAAGCGTCCAGATAGCAACCTGTTCGGCAGACTGCATGGCTTCATTACGCACGCCCAGCAGCTTGGACTCATCGTTGCTGAAGTCAGCGATGATCTTGCGCATCTTGTCCATCTTGGCCTTGTCCTGACGGTCGATGATGCGTTGCACCATGTCGTCCATGGAGGAGGCACCTTGTACGACTGCGCGGCGTAGCTGGATGGAACGCTCGATGTCTTCGCTCAGCCACTTCATTTGCGTGGCCTTGAGTTCATCCAGACGGGTTTGCTGGGTCGGGTTATCCGACGTCAGGTTTTTAAGCTTCGTCCAGGTTTGCTCAAACGCTGTTTTCCCTGCGTTGTAAGGTTCCAGAAAGTCGTCCTGACCGCTGAGGGCAAATCCACGCATACCCGTTTCGATGTTGGTCAGGCTAATCAACAGGTTGTTAGCCCCATCAATGGTCTGATAAGTATGAATGTTCCACTTGACCGAATTATCGACCTCGGTAAAGCCGTGGCGGGCTACATACACCAGGATGCAGATGATCGCGATGATAAGCCCAAAGCCTGCACCAAGCTTTTTGGCAATACTTAAATTGGACAACATGGGACGCGCTCCGATAGGAGAAGGCAGTAAAGGTTTCACCTGCTCTGTATCGGTAAAAAAATGAAATATCTTTAGGCTGGACGCACCCTGCAGATGGCGATTATTCGGCAGCCGCTCTAGCGCGGCTATCTAAAGCGCTCCGTTGGTAAGAGGAGCGCTTTGAGCCTTGCGGCCTTATGAAAGGGATATTCCCAGCTGCTCTTCACAGCGCTTGAGCGAGCGCGCCTGGGTCTCGGCGTACAGGGCCAGCTCATCCAGTACCGACGCGCCCAGTGCCTGCTCGAAGCGGTCCTTACTGGACGCCTCGGCATACTGCGTCTGAGCCTGATCGCCCAGGTTAGACTGGAAAATACCGGCCGCGCTGACCGGCAGAAAGTCCTCATATACCAGTGGTTCATAGTGGATATAATCTGACTGGATCAAGGCATCCAGATCTCTTGGCCCATCCTGGGTAACCGCATCGTCCTTGTCGGTGACGAAGTAACGAAAATAGGCCAGCCCCTGCTTTCTCAAGGATTCATAGCTGTCCGGCAGCTCTGCGAATATGTCGGTCAGTGCCTGCATGTATGCCTGGGCGTTGCTCTCGCTGGGAGCCTGGGTGCGGGCAATGTTCAGGAGCTTGTCGTAGAGCGCACGTCCCTTGGGCGTCAATGCAACACCACGCTGCTCGATCTCGCCAAAGCGGGCCGTGTGGCTGCCAGCAACGGCATTGCCCTGTTCATCGATGAAGGTCACCTTTTCCTGCAACGCCTTAAAGCTTGTCTGGCGAAGCAGAACAGGGCAGCGGCGGGGTGGTGGGCCTTCGATAACTGCCTTGGGCGTAATCCCCCGTGACGGCATGCCTTGCTGGATGGCATCGATATCCAGGGTCCGGGGCGTCAGGTGATTGATGTGCGGCCCCTTGAACGCCACGATATCGGCAATCAGGCGATGCTGGTCGTGCAGCTGCTGATACACCTCGACGCTGACTGTGGCCTCGCCGTGCCAACGGAAGGTTTCCAAGGCTTCACGCACGAAGGCATCGGCGTCGCTTGCGCTCAGGCCGCCTTTTGTTTCGCAACGGGCGATCAGCTCCAGCGCACGTGATGTAAAGATAATGCGCTGAGCCAGAATCGCCGCTGCTTTCTGTCTGAGTGCTTCGTCCTCGATCAGCTCCAGACGGAGCAGGGAGGTAAAGACACGAAAGGGACTTTTTTGCAGCGAAGCCTCGTGGACGGCCCGAAACGCGGTGGAGTGCACCGGCACGCCTGCTTCGGAAAGATCGTAATAACCCACCGGATACATGCCCATGACTGCGAACAGGCGCCGCAGCGTAGCCAGCTCCTGCGCCGTACCTACGCGGATAGCCCCATGGCGCTCCTGGTCCAGCCGCTCGATTTCACCCGTCTGGCGCAGCTGCTCTGCCAAGGTCGGATTGTTTGCCAGCGTACGCTGATTGATATCGCTCACCAGCTCCAGCAATGTCCCATACAAGGGCACTTCGGCCTTGTACATGTCGGACATGGCGCGGGAGAACCGGGCGCGAATCTCATCGGGATCGACAAAAGCCTGCGTCGTCATGGCATACCGCTCCTTAGATGGGCCGGACTATAGAGGTATCAGTCCATTCTGCTGGCCGCTTTCCTGCCTTACAAATGACAAAAATTCACCCATTCATTCATAAAGGGAATCAGACAAGCCGCTCAGTCGTGCCGCTTCTCACTGTCCATGTGAGCCAATTGAGCGGCGGGATAGCGTTCTCCTGCCGCGGCGTTGGCGGGAATGGCCTGCTCGATTCTGGCCAGCTCCTCGGCGGTTAGCATGATATCCAGTGCACCCAGCGACTCATGCAAACGTTCACGGGTACGTGCGCCTACCAGCGGGACAATATCTTCACCGCGCGCCAGCACCCAGGCGATTGCCATCTGTGCCGCGGTAACCCCTTTCTCTTGAGCAATGACTTTGAGCGTGTCGGCCAGCTTGAGGTTGGCGTCCAGATTGCTGCCCTGAAAACGCGGGCTGATGGCGCGAAAGTCCTGCTCACCTGCGCGGTCTTTTGACCAATGACCGCTGATAAGGCCACGTGAGAGCACGCCATAGGCCGTGATTCCGATGCCAAGTTCACGGCAGGTAGGCAGGATGTCCGCTTCGATTCCGCGTGAAATCAGTGAATATTCGATTTGCAGATCAGCGATAGGGGTAACGGCCGCGGCCCGGCGGATCGTATCGGCCCCGACTTCGGAGAGGCCGACATGGCGCACATAGCCTGCCTTGACCATTTCGGCGATGGCGCCCACGGTATCTTCGATAGGAACGTCTGGATCGAGGCGGGCAATACGGTAGATATCCACATGATCCGTATTCAGGCGTTTGAGCGTGTACGCCAGGAAATTCCGGATAGCCTTGGGGCGGCCGTCGTAACCCATCCAGGCCCCGTCTGGTCCTCGCAGGGCACCGAACTTTACGCTGATCGTTACTGCCTCCCGGCGATCCCTGAGCGCTTCGGCAATCAACAGCTCGTTATGGCCCATCCCGTAGAAATCACCGGTGTCGAGCAGGTTGACGCCCGCTTCCAGCGCCGCGTGGATCGTGGCAATGCTTTCGGTACGGTCCGCCGGACCGTACAGGTCCGACATGCCCATGCATCCTAGTCCGAGCGCTGATACCTGGAGGCCGGTCTTGCCGAGCGTGCGTGTAAGCATGGCGAAAGCTCCTAAAAGAAGACGTTCACCATAGACCGGTCCCTGGCCGCATCTACGCCCTGGGAGCGCAGCATTAACTTGGCTAATCGCTCACTCAGTGATGAGCGGCTTCTTCCTCGACTCGTGCCGCACGCTCTGAAGAACGTACGGCCGGTGTGGCGGCCAGCTTGTCATCCAGCTCTTCCAGCTTGAACTCGACGTCTCTGAGTTGCGTGTTGATGGCGACCAATTGGTCTTCCAGCAGGCGAGCACGCGCCAGTGTTTCCCTGATGATTTTAAATGACGGGATTCCTACGACGACGATAAGAATCAAGGCAATGATCGAGGCGATGCTCATGGGTGGGGTCCTTTTATCGGCAGTCATCAAACTGCGGCATTCCATTACCAGGGGCTTTCCCGCATGAGTCTCGGAAAGTATGGCGAGTCGATACCGCGTCTGGTCTCGGCTACGCTTTTAAAGGCGCGCCGATCTGTGGTTAAGGGCGAGATGATGCTCTATTGCCATCAACTCCCGCTGTGACAGTGCAAACGATGTTTTGATCCTCAATGCAACCGCGTTCGCAGACCAAAGGTCGCCGTCGCGGTATGGATTCGTGTGGAAAAACAGGTTCGGGCTGCGTACCAGACACGCTGGCGCAAGGTCTGGTGGTGGAACCACGACAGCGGCCTGCAAGTCACACCCGCAGGAGCCCCAGATGCTCTGCAGGCGGCTGGCGCCGTTGATCTGCCAAAAGGAAAAACAATGACTCCATCCCTAAAGAAACTGATAACCCTGGGGCTGCTCATGGCGCCTCTGGGTGCCTTCGCTCAACCCGGCGCGTTGACTGAGGTAGGCATCGACAGTGGCCGCGTGAAAGGCAGCCAGTCGGGCGATGTCATCTCCTTCAAAGGCATTCCCTTTGCGGCCCCGCCGGTGGGTGAAAACCGGTGGCGTGCGCCTCAGCGCGTGAAACCCTGGCGCGGAGTGCGTGAGGCGACTGCCTATGGCGCAGACTGCATGCAAAAGCCGATGGCCAGCGATGCAGCTCCCTTGGGCGTAGAGCCCTCCGAGGACTGCCTGTACCTCAACGTCTGGCGTCCGGCGCAGGAGACGGCAAACCGCAAGGCCACACTGCCGGTTGTCATCTGGATCTATGGCGGTGGCTACGTCAATGGCGGTGCTTCGCCGTCGGTCTATGACGGTAGCGCCTTTGCCCGCGATGGCGTGGTCTTTGTCAGTTTCAACTACCGGCTTGGCCGCTTCGGCTTTTTTGCACATCCCGCGCTGACGGCTGCAAAAGAAGGTCCGCTGGGCAACTATGGCTACATGGATCAGATCGCTGCGCTGCAATGGGTGAAGCGCAACATCCGTCAGTTCGGCGGTGACCCAAACAACGTTACCGTCATGGGTGAGTCTGCTGGCGGCGGCTCGGTGCTCAATATCACCACCACGCCACTGACGCGGGGGCTGTTTGACCGTGCCATCGTCATGTCTGGCGGTGGACGTTCCTTGATGGGTGAGCTGCATGAGATCAGCCGTGACTTGCCCGGGAATCCCTCCGCCGAGACCATCGGCAAGAATTTTGCCCGCAGTGTCGGTGTAGAGGGTGCTGGCCCCGAGGCGCTGAAGGCGCTTCGCGACTTGCCGGCCAGCCGTGTGCTGGGCGACCTGAACATGATGAGCATGGGCAGCAATGCCTCTACCTACGTGGGTGGGCCAGTACTCGACGGTCGGATCGTGGTGGGTACACCAGAGCAGGTCTACAGCGCCGGTCAGGAAAACAAGGTGCCTATGCTGATCGGTTCGACCAGCGCCGATCTTGGCTTTAATACGGCCAAGACAATGGATGAGCTGTTCGCACCGTTTGGGCGTGAGGCAGAGCGGGCCCGTCAGCTATACGACCCGGAAAATACAGGTGATGTGCAGGCGGTAGGGGCTGCGGTTGCCATGGACCGGATGATGACCGAGCCGGCTCGCTTCGTGGCCGACAAGATCTCCCAGCATGATCGACAGGCATTTCTCTATCGCTTCTCCTACGTCGCCGACTCACTGCGCAGCGAGACCAACGGGGCGCAGCATGCCAGCGAAATTCCCTATTTCTTCAGGATGCTGGAAGCGCGATATGGCGGCAAGGTAACGGACAAGGATCAGGACATGGCCAGCGATGCTCACGCCATCTTTGTTAATTTCATCAAGACGGGTAATCCCAACGGTACAAATGTGGCGCGCTGGCTACCGTTCAACCGTGAGGGCAATCTGGTTATGGATTTCACGGCCGATAAAGGTCTGGTTCTTAAAGAGGACCCCTGGAAAGAGCGCCTCGACCTGATCGAGAAAACTCAGCACGCCAAACCGTAAGCTATTCGTCGAGCCGGTCCTTGCCGGCTCGACATGCCTGTTTTCCCTGTTTTTCTCTCTCTGGCAACCCGTCCGCCATCACACTTCGCAGATTGACAATCCTGCCAATTCTTCTCATAGTTTTGCCACGCAAACGTTTGCGCCATAACAAAGACAACAATGGAGTGCACCATGAACGCATCCCGCCCTATGCGGCTTCTCGCTGCTGCTGTTCTGTTTTCCACCACTTCCGCTTTTCTGCCCTTGTCCGCGGCTTATGCTCAGGATGCGGATAAACCCAAGGTCGCGCTGGTGATGAAGTCTCTCGCCAACGAGTTCTTCCGCACCATGGAAGACGGTGCCAAGGGGTATCAGAAAGAGCATTCTGACCAGTTCGATCTGATCTCCAACGGCATCAAGGACGAAACCGATACGTCCAGTCAGATTCGTATTGTTGAGCAGATGATCGTGTCCCAGGTCGATGCCATCGTCATCGCACCGGCAGATTCCAAGGCGTTGGTGCCCGTCATCAAGAAAGCCATGGATGCAGGCATCAAGGTCGTAAACATCGACAACCGTCTGGATCAGGACGTACTCAAGAGCAAGCAGCTTGATGTGCCCTTCGTAGGCCCGGATAACCGCAAGGGTGCCCGTCTGGTAGGTGAGTACCTGGCCAAGCAGCTCAAGGCCGGTGACGAAGTTGGTATCATCGAGGGCGTTTCCACTACCTTCAATGCCCAGCAGCGCACCGCTGGCTTCAAGGACGCTATGGAAGCGGCCAACATGAAGATTGTAGGTGTCCAGTCCGGCTCCTGGGAGATCGACAAGGGCAACGCCGTGGCCTCTGCCATGATGAACGAACATCCCAATCTGAAGGCGCTGCTGGCTGGTAATGACAGCATGGCCCTGGGCGCTGTTTCTGCCGTTCGTGCTGCGGGCAAAAAGGGCGAAGTATTGGTAGTGGGTTACGACAACATCAATGCCATCAAGCCCATGCTCAAGGACGGCCGCGTTCTGGCTACGGCTGACCAGTACGCCAGCAAGCAGGCGGTCTTTGGTATCGACGCTGCGCTCAAGCTGGTCAAGGGTGAGTCCACCGGCGCTGTCGATGGCGTGATCGAAACGCCTGTCGAGCTGGTAACCAAGCCGTAATCCATCTTTACCCGCCGGGCTTTGGCGCGGAGTCGATCGTATTCGCCTCTGCACCGGAGTCTTGCGGGGCACCTGAGTTTTAAAGGAGACCGTCATGTCGGGCAGGCCAGTCCTTTCCATTACCGGCATCGGCAAGACCTATGCGCAACCCGTTCTGGGAGAAGTCAGCCTTGAGCTGTATCCCGGCGAGGTGTTGGCGCTGACAGGTGAGAACGGCGCCGGCAAGAGCACGTTGTCCAAGATCATCGCGGGGCTGACTCCGCCTACGACCGGGCAGATGACCTTTCTTGATCAGCCCTATACACCCAGTAGCCGTACCGAGGCCGAGCGCCTGGGCGTGCGCATGGTCATGCAGGAGCTCAACCTGCTGCCGACCCTGACCGTTGCCGAAAACCTGTTTCTCGATAACCTGCCCAGCCGGGGCGGATGGATTTCCCGCGGGAGGCTGCGTGAGCAGGCACGGCTGGCCATGGCGCAGGTCGGGCTGGATGCCATCGATCCGGATACCCTGGTCTCTGACCTGGGGGTCGGCCACCAGCAGATGGTCGAGATCGCCCGTAATCTGATCGGTGATTGCCGCATCCTGATTCTCGACGAGCCTACCGCCATGCTGACGGCGCGCGAGGTCGACCTGTTGTTCGAGCAGATCGAGCGCCTGCAGGCCCGTGGTGTCGCCATCGTCTACATCTCCCACCGCCTGGAAGAACTCAAGCGCATCTCCCAGCGGATCGCGGTTCTACGCGATGGCCGGTTGGTTGCCGCCGAGTCCATTAGCCGTTACAACACCGATCAGCTGGTAGCGTTGATGGTGGGACGTGAGCTGGGTGAGCATATTGACCTGGGCGAGCGCCACATTGGCGCGCCGATACTGAAAGTGGACAAGCTGAGCCGTGCCGGCAAGGTCTGCGATGTCTCATTCGAGGTTCGCGCTGGAGAGATTCTCGGTATTTCAGGCTTGATCGGCGCGGGGCGTACCGAATTGCTGCGGCTCATCTACGGCGCCGACCGCGCCGACAGCGGGCGTGTTTTTGTGGGTAATCCGCTGCGTGAAGTCAACGTCAGCTCGCCAGCCGAGGCGGTACGCAATGGCATCGCCCTGATCACCGAAGATCGCAAGGGGGAGGGGTTGTTACTCACCCAGTCCATCTGCGCGAATCTGGCATTGGGCAATATGCCCGCCGTTGCCAAGCGCGGCGTGGTTCAGTCTGCGTCCGAACTTGCGTTAGCTGAGCGGCAGATCAAGGCCATGCGCATTCGCAGCTCCAGCCCCCATCAGCCGGTGGGCGAGCTTTCCGGCGGTAATCAGCAGAAGGTCGTGATCGGCCGCTGGCTGGAGCGTGATTGCCAGGTGCTGCTCTTCGACGAGCCTACCCGGGGCATCGACATCGGTGCCAAGTTCGATATCTACGGCTTACTGGGCGAACTGACCCGGCAGGGCAAGGGGCTCGTTGTCGTGTCCAGTGACCTGCGTGAATTGATGTTGATCTGCGACCGGATCGCCGTGTTGTCTGCCGGCCGTCTCATGGAAACCTTTGACCGTAACGATTGGAGCCAGGATCGCCTCCTGGCCGCCGCCTTTGCCGGATACAGCAGCCGTGAAGCGATGCTGGGCGAAGCGGTTTCTCCCATACAGGAACTCTCCGTATGAACACTACCGTAACTCCGGCCGCGCCCAAGCGCAGCAGCAGTGTGTCCGGCCTGGGCACCTACCTGGGACTGGCCGGTGCCTTGCTGGCCATGATCGTGCTGTTCTCCGCCATGAGCAGCCATTTCCTGTCCTATAACACCTTCACCACCCTGGCCAACCAGATTCCGGACCTAATGGTGCTGTCGGTGGGCATGACGCTGATCCTCATCATCGGTGGGATCGACTTGTCCGTAGGCTCGGTGCTGGCACTGGCGGCATCGGTTGTCAGTGTGGCTACGCTCAACTGGGGCTGGGGTATCTTCCCGGCAGCGGCCCTGGGTATGGTTTGTGCAGCCTTGGCAGGCACCGTGACGGGCAGCGTAACCGTGGCGTGGCGAATTCCTTCATTTATCGTCTCCCTGGGTGTGCTGGAAATGGCGCGGGGACTGGCCTACCAATTAACGGATTCGCGCACGGCCTACATCGGTGACGCCTATGGTTGGCTGTCCACGCCGTTCGCCTTTGGGATTTCGCCTTCCTTTATCATTGCGCTGCTGGTGATTGCCGTTGCCCATGCCTTGCTGACGCGCAGCGTGTTTGGCCGCTATCTCGTCGCTATCGGCACCAACGAAGAAGCAGTGCGCCTGGCGGGTATCAACCCCAAGCCCTATAAAATCCTGGTTTTTGCCCTGATGGGCCTGCTGGCAGGGTTGGCCGCGTTGTTTCAGGTGTCCCGTTTGGAAGCGGCTGACCCCAACGCCGGCGCCGGGCTTGAATTGCAGGTCATCGCGGCGGTGGTGATCGGCGGAACGAGCCTCATGGGCGGACGCGGTTCGGTCATCAGCACGTTCTTTGGCGTGCTGATCATTTCCGTGCTGGCCGCCGGGCTTGCACAGATTGGCGCCAGCGAGCCGACCAAACGCATCATTACCGGTGCGGTGATCGTGGTGGCCGTGGTGCTGGACACCTACCGCAGCCATCGCGCCAAGCGCCGAGGCTAACCATGGCGACCATCAAGGACGTCGCGGCACTGGCCGGTATCTCCTATACCACCGTATCGCACGTGCTCAATGGTACTCGCCCGGTCAGCGCGGAAGTACGCACCAAGGTCGAGGCGGCCATCGACCAGCTGGGTTACGTTCCCAGCGGCGTGGCCCGCTCGCTCAAGGCCAAGGCCACCAGCACCATCGGGCTGCTCGTGCCCAATGGCAGCAACCCGTACTTCGCGGAGCTGGCGCGGGGTATCGAGGATCACTGCGAGCGTAACGGCTACAGCGTCATCCTCTGCAACTCCGATGACAATAACGACAAGCAGCGCCGTTACTTGCGTGTGCTGCTGGAGCGTCGTATTGACGGCTTGATCGTGGCCACCGTGGGCGGCGACGGTGAGTTCGCCCAGGCCCTGGCTGCAGTCAAGGTGCCGATGGTGCTGGTCGACCGCCCGCTGGAAGGTGTGGAAGCCGATCTGGTGCAGATCGACCATGAAGAGGGCGGCTATCTGGCAACGAGGCACTTGTTGGCGTTGGGTCATCGGCGTATCGCCTGCCTGGGTGGGCCTGCCGAAACGCTGGTCGCTCAGGAACGCCTGGCTGGTTATTGCCGTGCGATGAAGGAAGCTGGGCAGACGATACAGCCTGCGTGGCTGCTCAATACCGAGTTTACTAGCGCCGCCGGTTATACCGCTGCCGCACACTTGTTGGAAAAGAGTGCACCCACGGCCATTTTTGCCGGGAACGATATGATCGGAATCGGTATCCTGCGTGCCGCCGCCGAGCGCGGCCTGCGCGTTCCGCAGGATCTGTCCATCGTGGGTTTCGACGATATTGCCGTGAGCCGCTACCTTTATCCGGCATTGACCACGGTGGGGCAGTCCATCCTGCAGTTAGGCGAGCGCGCCGCCGGACAGCTGCTGGCCCGGCTCGCGCAGCGGCACCGGCCCACACCTGAACATACCGTGGTGGCGCCTACCCTGGTGGTACGCGAGTCCACCACGTCTATCGAATTGAACGAGAGTCCATAAGATGCAAGCAAAAATAGTGATCGTGGGGAGTCTGAATATGGACTTGGTCGTACGGACCCCACGCGTGCCGGTAGGCGGTGAGACCCTGGCAGGCCGCAGTTTCGTGACGGCGCCTGGCGGCAAGGGTGCCAATCAGGCAGTGGCGTGTGCCCGTTTGGGCGCCCAGGTCACCATGATCGGCTGCGTAGGCCGTGACGCCTACGGCGAGCAGCTGCGCAGTGGATTGGAAGCCGAAGGCATCGAGTGCTCCACGGTCGAATCCGTAGAGGGTGTACCGACCGGTATCGCCTCCATTCTGGTTGATGACAATGGGCAGAACTGCATCGTGATCGTGGCAGGGAGCAATGGCGAGCTGTCGCCCGAGCACCTGACCCGCCACGACGCCGCATTGCAGGCTGCCGATGTGGTCATCGCCCAGCTGGAAGTGTCGGTCGCTACGGTCGAAAAGACATTGACCCGCGCTCGCGAACTGGGAAAGACGGTCATTCTCAATCCAGCACCAGCCGTAGGCCCGCTGCCTGCTCATTGGTATGGTCATGTGGATTACCTGGTTCCAAACGAGAGCGAGGCCGGCCTTCTGACCGGTATTGAGGTCAACTCGCTGGAAACAGCCGCCCAGGCTGCCCAACAACTGCTCGACGCAGGCGCCAAGCGTATCCTGCTGACGATGGGCTCACAGGGCGTGCTGTATAAGGATACCGAACGGCAGCAGCACTTCCCGGCGCAGGTTGTCCAGGCGGTGGATACCACGGCGGCCGGAGACACCTTTGTCGGCGGATTTGCCGCTGCCCTGGGTGAAGGTCTTCCGCTGGAAGAGGCCGTTCGTTTGGGCCAGCAGGCGGCTGCGCTGTCCGTCACCCGTGCCGGAGCGCAACCCTCCATTCCCTATCGCCGCGAATTGAACATCTGAGAGCGCCCATGAAAAAGACTCCTTTGCTTAACAGTGCGCTATCCCGCGTGATTGCCAGCCTTGGTCATGGTGATGTGATCGTGATCGGCGACGCTGGCATGCCCGTACCGCCCGGCGTGGAATGTATCGATCTGGCCGTGACTCATGGCGTGCCCGACTTCGCCACTACGCTACGCGTCATCGTGAGTGAAATGCAGGTCGAGGCCCATGTCCTCGCCGAGGAGACCGTTGTCCAGCATCCGCCTGCCTTGGTTGAAATCCAGCGGTTAAGCGCCGCGGGCGAATTGGGCAAGCGCCAGCTGGTAAGCCATGAGGACCTCAAGGCGCTATGCAAAAAGGCGCGGGTGCAGGTCCGCACTGGCGAATGCCAGCCCTATACCAATATTGCATTGATTGCTGGCGTCACTTTCTGATGACACCGGCAGGGCACGCTCACTGAGGCAGTCTATTCAGTGAGCGTGGCTCATGAATGGGGCAACCGTTGAACTGCCCCCTGAACCCGGATGACATCTCGTAGGCCGGCTTGCGAGAACGCATCACACCCCCAATGGGACGATGCGCTGCCAGGCCATGCCAGGGTGAGAACGCCATGCTGTCGTCTACTTCCCTGGCGCGGGCCTCCGTCCAGGTGGGCTGAGGATCGACTTTGATCCGGGCTACGGTGATATAAGGGCTTTCTTCCTCCGGCCACTGTGCTGAAGCATCCTCGACGGGCATCTTCTCCGAATCGGTAGCCAGCTGAACCCGCATCTCCCATACGCCACCCTGCCTGGCAAAGAATTCGCTTACCGCCTCGCGTAGCCCATTGGGTTTGCCGTTTACATTCAGCGGTGCGTCGGTCAGGGCCGTCAGCTCGGGAGAAGCAGGCGCCACGCTGAGTTTGGCGTAATAAGGGCCATACAGCAGGGGCACGCTGGTGTAGAAGGTTTCGCCCAGGATATGGGTTTCCGGATGGCCACCCAAGGATTTGAGCGTTGCACTTTCACCGCCAACGGCTTCGATTACCTTTTCAGTACCGCGCAGAACAGCCGACAGCGCTTTCTTGAGGCCCGGTGCCTTGTCGGTGGTTGCGGCCAGAAGCTTCAGGCTTTTCAGAAAGGCCTTTGGTGTTGCTGCCGAAAAAGCCGGTGCATTCACCATTACGAAATCCTGAGTCAGCTGGCCTTCACTACCCGGCAGACGATCTCCCTCCACACCAATGACCTTGAGCGCCAACCCCCGCGGCGAGGAGACGCTATCGTCCAGCAGATCTCCGGGGTTGGTTGAAAAGCGCAGCACGACAGGGTAGTCACCCGCTTTGGCAAATACACCCTGAGCAAGCTCCGGTGGCAGACCTTCCAGTACCTTCAGACGTCCCTGCAACAAGCCATGACTCTTGGCGTGAACACTGCGTACGGCGTGCCCATAATCCTCGGAGGTCGTCTCGATGATCTTGCGCATCGTTTCGACCAGCTCGCGAGTGGTCTCGGCCTCGTCCTCCGGAATCTGTTCAAACGCTGGATCAAACAGCAGTGGGCGAATGGGAAGGGTGGTCGACATGGTAAGTCCTCAGCTCATCAGGGTGCGTTATGTGGCATCGTTGTTATGGCGCGTGTACTGGTCACAAGCCTTACTGACTCTGGACAAGCCCTGCTATCGACTGTTCATGAATGGCGTTGATGAATGACAAATAGATAGCATTTTGTATACAAAACCCTGGCCTTACCGTCTCGTTTGGAGCGAATCGAATCTTTTTCGCTGCACATTCCGCTTAAACGCAACAAAACGCTACGAAATAAAACCCTTCCTACTGGCCGCAGTCCGTTAAAGAACGGTCTACCAGAGGAGAACGTCATGTCTGCCCCAGCACTTCCCATGATGCCGCCGGCTCGTATAGCCCAGGTCAACGGTATCCAGATGGCCTATTACGAGGCCGGCCCTCGAATGACCGGCTCCAAACCAGCCATTCCCATTGTGCTCTGCCACGGTTTTCCCGAGCTGGCCTTTTCCTGGCGTCATCAGATCAAGGCGCTGAGTGAAGCGGGGTATTGGGTCATCGCGCCCGATCAGCGCGGCTATGGTTTGACCGAGCGGCCTCAGGCTGTTGAGGCCTACGATATGGAGCACCTCACCGGTGATCTGGTCGGTCTGCTGGACCATCTGGGGGTAGAAAAAGCCATTTTTTGTGGTCATGACTGGGGCGGTCTGCTGGTCTGGCAGATGCCGCTTTTGCATCCTGACCGTACCGCCGGTGTGATCGGCCTTAACACGCCGTATTTGCCACGTCCGCCCGTCGAACCGATCGAGGCGATGCGCCAGCGCATGGGAGACGAGATGTATCAGGTGCACTTCCAGAAGCCCGGCGAGGCAGACAGCGTTTTCAACCGAGATGCCCGTAAAGTGTTCAGTTTCCTGATGAAAAAGCCTGGAGGAGACGAGGTCGACGGGGCGGGTATCGCAAAGGCCAAGGCATCCGAGCAGGGCTCAGCCTTTGCACTGGTGCGCTGGCTGGAGGCCTATCAGCCCGAACAGGATACTCGGGAAACCTTTCTGACCGAGGAGGAGTTCAACGTCTTTGTTGAAACCTTCAGCCGGACCGGCTTTACCGGTGGCATTAATTGGTATCGCAACATCACACGTAACTGGGAGCGTTCGGCCAATCTGCCGACGGAGATAAACGTGCCTTCGCTCATGGTCACGGCAGATCAGGATGCCTTCCTGCCGCCTTCCATGTCGGAAGGCATGGAAACGTACGTGCATGACCTTCAGCGAGGCGCCATCCAGTCCTCCGGTCACTGGACCCAGCAGGAGCGGCCCGATGAGGTCAACCGCGTCTTCCTGCACTGGTTGCTACTGCGGTTTCCGCTAGAGGTCCGTTGACGGGGTAGGACACGCGTTGATGCCGCTCAGGCTGCGACAGCTTGAGCGGCTCGCATGATTCGGTTGCGGCCTTGCTGTTTACCCTGGTAAAGCGCCTTGTCGGTGCGCTTGATGGCATCCTTCAGACACTCGCACTCGCCAATCACGCAGGTCGCCAGCGTGGCCGTCACCATAATGGTGGCACCCTCTACCTCTAAACGTATTGCGCGAATTTCATTCAAGATCCGCTCGGCAATCTTGTCGGCATTTTTCAGATCGGTATTACGCATCAGGATCAAAAATTCCTCACCACCCCAGCGTGAGGCCACGTCCGTGCCTCTCACCGACGCGGCAATGACCGATGACACCTGCTGCAGGACCGTGTCGCCCACGTCGTGGCCAAAGGTATCGTTGATGTTCTTGAAGTGATCCACATCCAGCATGATCAGTGAGATCGGCTTGAACGTTTGAGGGCTGCGGTACAGCCGCTGCGCCTCGCTGTGCAGGCGTCCGCGGGTATATAGATTGGTCAGGCTGTCCTTGTTGGCCAGGGTAAACAGGTCTGCCTGCATGGCAATCGAGCTGGAAGCCGTCAGGGCCGAAATATAGACCAGCATCACGATGGCCGAGCTCAGATTGAACAGGCTGAACAGCTCTGTAACCCTGGGGCTCAACATGAGCAGGGGTTCAACGGCGAAAAACAGATCCGTAACCTTGCCTATCAGTAGGCAAGTACAAATCAGTATGCAGGTTACCCAGCGCCAGAAGGGGGCAACGGTGTAATTGAACAAGGCAATCGGAACGATGCAGAGCAGGTAGTAGTAAAACCCGGTATGCCATCCTATGACCACGGTTGCGACCACGGCATGCACGACGATTTCTGATATGAGCAGCGTGCTTGTCAGCCGATAGCGCTTGGCCTTGAGTAATTGAAGGCAATAGAAATGAATGGCCACGCTGCCAATGTTGGTCAGCCAGAGGGCTTTTACATCCAGTGCAATGAACGTCACCAGAAAAATAATGTGAATACCCAGCACTGCCTTGATGCCAAGTACACCCCTGCTCCAGAAACGATCCGTTGCTGTTTCCAAAATCTGGGCGCGATCAGACGCCGAAAGATCATTACTCATTAAGTCCGACCCGACTTATACATGCATGGCGCTGCACGTTTCAGCCCGTGAAAGTTGTTACAGAACATCGGCTGGACCTGGTAAGTCTTGAGTGAGAACAGCTTGAAAATAAGCCGCTTGATCAGCGGCACGGCAATCGTGAGGAGGTACAGGAACCGCCGATTAGTAAGGGTATGTTGCTTACAGTAAGCTAGCTAATAAGACACGCTTATCCCTGAATATGAATAAGCCTATTGAACCGGCACCCCATAACGCCGGACACCCATTACCTGATGAGTATCGAGACGCAACCCGAATGGCTTGCGTGGAGTTGATGTGTGCTGCCCAACAAACTGATTCTTGCCGTGCTGATTGTCGGTATTTCTGTCGTCGGCCTCAGTATTGGCGCCACCATTCCCGTTGTGGCGCTACGCCTGCACGAAGCGGATATCCCCAACCTGACCATTGGCATCCTTTCGGCCTTGCCGGCCGCCGGTATGCTCGTGACGGCCTTTATCGTCGAATGGCTCACCGCACGGCTTGGCCGCAAGCACATCTACCTGCTGTGCTTTTTCCTCTCCATGGTCAGTATCGCCATGCTGGAAGTCTTCAGAACCGAACTCATCCCGCTAGGGTTGTTCCGCTTTCTGATGGGAGTAGGGGCAGGGCTGATCGTCATGCTGGGGGAGGCCTGGGTCAACGAGATTGCCGATGAATCCAACCGTGGTCGTGTTGTCTCCCTGTACGCCACATTCTTCACCGGTTTTCAGCTGCTTGGGCCTGCCATGGTTTCCGCCTTGGGCCCGAGCAGTGCCTGGGTGACAGGCATCGTTTTGGCGATCTTTGCTGTGTGTTTGCTGGCTACTGCGCGATTTCTGCCCAACCCCATCGCCGGTAAGGCTACCGTTGAGCAAAAGACCTTTACCGTGTTGGGCTTTCTGAAGGTCGCCCCTGCGATCTGCGCAGGCGTCGTGTTCTTCTCTTTTTTTGATAGCGTCGTGCTGTCCATGTTTCCTGTGTTTGCCTTGAGCCACGGTTACGAGGTTGCACTGGCCGCACTGATGGCGACCGTCATTCTGCTAGGTGACACCTGCCTGCAATACCCGCTGGGTTGTCTGTCCGATCGCTTCAACCGCAACCACCTTTACCTCGGCTGCGGCCTGATAGCCTTGCTGATTGGCCTCGCGCTGCCCTGGTTGATCCAGATGCAAGCGTTGCTTTGGCCAGTGCTGGTCATACTGGGTGCGGTAGCCGGTGGCGTCTATACCTTGGCCATCACCCTTATCGGGCAGCATTTTCAAGGGCAGGATCTGATTACCGCCAATGCCAGTGCAGGGTTTCTGTGGGGCGTGGGAAGTCTTGCTGGTCCCATCCTGAGTGGCGCAGCCATGTCCGCAGGGCCAAATGGCCTGCCATTGGTATTGGCCGCAGCGGCTGGCTTATTCGTACTGTGTGCCCTGAAGGCAAGGGGTGAAGGTGCCGTCAGACTGGAGCAACATGGTTAGAGACTCGATAGACGAGAGCCATGCGTTCTCGCAGAGTGGCTGATGAGCTTTGTTCCCCGGCAGACAGGGGCGCGGCTGCAACCATAAAAGCTCTTGCCAGCCTTGGCCGTGCGCAGGCTCATGGGCGCCGAGCAGAACGGGCAATTCTCCGCATTGGCCTGCCAGGGTGTAACCAAAGGTGCGTTGGCAGCAGTGATCGAATGATGCGGCGCAGGTTTTTGAGTTACTCGACTGCTGCGCAACCCTTCATAGACGCTCCAGGCTACCAGTACGCCAACAATACCCAGCATGATCGCGGCATCGCTGACGGAAAGTGCCCCGGCAGCCGCATCCCCAGCCCATGTCAGGTAGGGTAGAAGAAAAAGCACTGATCCAGTGAATGCCTTTTGCGTAAGCGGCATGCGTCCCATGACTTTATCCATTTGGCTGATGCGCGGCGCACAGTGCGCCTGATATGCGAGGGCTATCGGCAAAGGACATTCAAGCTTAAGCCGGAGGCAATAAGCCCCGACCAGTGGCGTGTCGGGGCTTTGTTTTGTCACCGATGAATGGGAAAGGTGGCATTCATGGCGAGAGCATGCAGGCGCTCATCAATGCGTCTCTGTCACCTTTTTCAGGTAACGCGGCTGATCAGGATTGCAGCCGCGCGCCTTGGCCAGTGCCTCGGCAAGAACATAAAAGCTCTGGATCAGAGTTAAAGGCTCCAGCAGGGCATGGTCGGTCCGGGCGCTGGGTAAATCGACGCCGTCATTATCCTCGGTTGCAGCCACCAATACCTGGGCCCCACGCGCACGCATCTCTTGGGCGAACGCTAGCGTGCCGGCCTGCTCGGAACCTGCAGGCGCAAAAACCAGAACCGGATACCCTTCGGTAATGATCTCCATCGGGCCGTGCTTAACCTCTGCACTGGAAAAGGCTTCGGCCTGTATGCCGCAGGTTTCCTTCAGCTTCAGGGCTGCTTCCATGGCGATTGGTAGGGCTGGGCCTCTGCCGATGACCAGCATCTTGTCGACCGGTGTCAGCACCTCGATGGCCCTGGACCAGTCCGCTTCCACGGCACGTTCCATCTGCCGAGGCAATGTCTGGAGCGCTTGTAGCAGGTCCGACTTTATACCCAGGTTGCGCTCCAGATAACCTACCGTCTGGGCGGCTGCCATAAGCATGGCAACATAGCTCTTGGTGGCAGCCACACTTTGCTCAAGTCCGGCAGGCAGCAGGACCTCACCATCAGCAATTGCCGCCAGAGGCGAATCGGGGGTGTTCACCAGGGCAGTGGCCCTAGCGCCGCGGGATTTCAAATAACGAACGCTGGCAATCAGGTCCGGACTCTTGCCAGATTGGGAAAGCGCCGCCACCCAGGCATTGTTGAAGCGCAGGGGCGGCTGATTGAGGCTGACCAGCGAAAGTGGCATGGAAAGGCTGGGAATGCCGATCCGGCACATCATCAGGTGAGCGAAATAGGCAGCCGCGTGATCCGAACTGCCCCGCGCCACGGTCATCATGAGGTCAGGCAGATTACGCGCCAGACGGTCTGCCAGTGCCATAACAGCACTGTCGTCGTCCAGCATGCGTTGCAGGACGGCAGGAATGGACTGGGTTTCATTCAACATCAGGGACATTGCAGTTACCTTCGGGACGTCAACCTTCGGACGCTGTAGCGTCCGGTGTGGAAAGAAGCTCGGTTTGGCTCAGAATCTGCTCGGGGATAAAAGCAAGCCCGGCGGCATCCATGGCCATACTCAGCGCGCCCCATAGAGGCGCGTCGTGCGTGAAATGCGCCGTGACGATCTCAGGCGCAAAGGGAACAGTACGGTTAATCATGTGCTTGATGAGCGGGGCCAGCGTTGCCGCTTGCCGATAAAGCCCTCCACCAATGGCAATGCGGCCAACATCCAGGGCGATCGCCAGATTGGCCACCTGAGCGGTGCAGGCAGCAATCCGCACATGCAGCGCCTGCTGAGCGCGAGGCTCCTGGCTGGTGAACAGGTCGAGCGCCTGGTGGCCCGGCCCGAGCAGCTCAACGGCCAGCTGATTCAGGGCCGTTCCGGAAAACAGCTCCTCCAGCGGGGCACCGCCTTGCTCGTGGCTGTACCAGTCCGACACGCGCTCAGGGTCCAGAAAAGGTGACAACATATAGCCAATTTCCATGGCGGCGCCGTTATGCCCACGGATCAGCTGCCCATTGGCAATGGCTGCGGCAGAGAGCCCCGTGCCCAGATTCAGGTAGAGCGCATGATCGATACCTTGCAGGCTGCCCCAGCGTGCCTCGGCCAGTGCACCGGCCTTGACGTCGTTGTCCAGCATGACCCCAGGCGTACCCAACCCTTGAGCAATCAAGCCATGCAGGTCGAGCCCTTCAAAGCCGGGTGTATTGGGCGCCATCAGTAAGGTATGGCCACGTACAACGCCCGGGAACACGCCTGCCACGCTGCGAATGGTCGTTGCGCCGAGTTGCTGTGCACATTCCCGTGCGGCCTCAAGCAGGCGCATCAGGGCCGGCCCGCCAAGCAGGCCCTCGGCATGGGTCGCCAGGACCCGAGTCGCCAGCTGTTCGCTGGCGGGGTCATAGCAGGCAATGTGGGTTTTGGTACCGCCAACATCGATGGCCAGCAGTACGCCCTGATCAGGCATGGTAAGACTCTCTCTTTCAAGTGCTTGTGTTATGGCGCTACAGTCAGGAGAGCCGGTGTGTACGCGCCCACAGGAGATAGGCGCCGCCACCCACCAGCAGCCAGACCAATGACCACTGGATCGGGTAGGCACCGGGTGCGTTATGGTTGGAGGCCATGTAGATATAGACCCAGCCCACCAGCGCAATAACGGCCGGCACCGGGTAAAGCCACATCGCATAAGGTCGTTTCAGGTGCGGTTGGTTCTTGCGCAGCACGAAAAGTGCAATGATCTGGGCAACAGACTGCACCAGAATCATGACGGTTGTCAGAAGCTGGATCAGCGTGGTCAGGTCGCTCAACCGGCCGATCATGAAGCCGATCGACGTCAGCACACCCATGCTCAGCAGCCCATACGTCGGGAACTCATGGCGGGCATGCACCTTGGCAAACGCCTGGAAGAACACCTTGTCCCTCGCAGCTTCATACGGCACCCGCGAGCCTCCCAGAAGCCCTGCGAACACCGAAGCCAACGCAGTGATCAGAATCAGAACCGTCACGACATTGGCCGCTGTAGCGCCCCATGTTTCGCTCAGTACCACCGAGGCCACGGATTTATAAGCTGCCGAATTGGGATCAAGCATGCGATGCCAATCCACGACGCCCAGCACGCCTACCTGCATCAACAGGTAAATGGCGAGAATGCCGAGAATCGAAAAGATGATGGACCTGGGAATCACGCGGCCCGGCTGGTCAACCTCACCAGCAAGGTAGGCCGAGGTGTTGTAGCCCAGGTAGTCATAAATGCCGATTGTTAGCCCTCCAGCCATGCCAAGCCAGAAGCCACTGTCGGAAAGATCAAACGCTCCCTCGGGAAAGCTGAAGGCCAGCTCAGGGTGAAAGTGGGAGAGGGCTGCAGTAATGAGACTGCCAATGCTGATCAGCATGATTACCCACAGCACGATGCCCAGCTTGGCGACCGACTCGATTTTGCGCCACAACAGCCCGATGATCAGCCAGATAAGGCCCAGGCCAATCACATTGCCTGCCGTCTGGCTCATGTCCGGCCAGAACCAGGTGAGGTACTGAACGAACCCGATGATTCCCGTGGACATGATCAGCGGAATGAACAGCATCGCCGTCCAGATAAACAGAAAGGGCATCAGCTTTCCCGTGCGTTTGCCAAAGGCCTCGCGCAGGTACACATAGGTGCCTCCCGCACCTGGCAATGCCGCACCCAGCTCCGCCCATACCAGACCATCACACAGGGCCAGCAGGGCGCCCAGTATCCAGCCGAGATAAGCTTGCGGGCCGCCCATGATGACAATCATGGTTGGAATGGTAATGAAAGGCCCTACACCACACATCTGGCTCATGTTGAGCGTAGTGGCGGGAAACAGACCAAGTTTTTTCTTGAGGCCGGAGGAAGGCTGGCCGGTTACGGGTGATGACGGCATAGGACGATCTCTTCGCTCGAAAGGTAAAGGATGGGCAGATGAAAGATTCTTCGTGCCATCGATCGGCTCTACCGATTCGGCATTGTTGTTGTAGTGAAGGGATCGCTTTGGTCAGGTGAGTACATGCCAAACAGCGAACCACCCTTAGAAGACCATAGGCTTTATATTAATTCAACTTGATTTAATTAATGCGCGCTCCTGATGATGTAAACATGAGAAAGGCATCTACCAAACGCATCGTGACTACCGGCACCAATGCCGAACACGCCCGCCTGCATAATCGCCGGGTCATTCTGGAAGCCATCCGCCTGGGTGGACGGCTGACTCGTGCCGACCTGACAAGGCTGACCTCCCTTACCGCTCAAACCGTCTCGAACATCGTGACGGAGCTGCAGGAGGAGGGCGTGCTGCTCGCCCATGCGCCGGAAAAGGTTGGCCGGGGCCAGCCCCCGGTTCCCCTGTCGATCAACCCTCAAGGCGGCTATGCCATCGGCTTTCATGTCGAGCAGCATCGCATCATTGCCGTGCTGCTTGATCTACTCGGAGAGTGTCAGGCGCAGGCCAGCCTGCCGGTCGATTACCCCGCCTTTGACGAAGCGCTGCCCCTGCTCACTGAAACTGTTGGCCGCTTCCGGGCACAGTTTCCCTCGCATCGCTTCATCGGCGTCGGTATTGCCTTACCCGGGCCGTTCGACGTGGAAGGCATCACTGCCGTTGGCCCAACGGCCCTATCCGGCTGGGATGACCCTGCCATTCCTTCACGCCTCGAAGAAGCCTTGGAACTGCCTGTGCTTATCGAGAACGATGCCACTGCCGCCACCATGGGCGAGCGACTACATGGCGTTGCCAGCGATCTGCAAAACTTTGTGCATCTCTTCATTGGCAGCGGCCTGGGAGCAGGGCTGTATCTGGAAAATCGCCTGTATCCCGGGCACTGGCATAACGCCGGGGAGATTGGCCACATGTCCGTCATTCCTGACGGCAAGGTCTGCTACTGCGGAAACACGGGTTGTCTGGAACGGTATGTGTCCATCGCCTCGCTGCTTGAACACCTGGGACAAACCGCTGATCAGGATATTGCCACCTGGAACTGTAACACCGCCGCCTTCAGGCAAGGCGTCGATGCCTGGCTGAATGAGGCCGTACCCGCCCTGCGACATGCCATCAACATCCTCGAATCCCTCCTGGACCCGCAAACCATCCTCATCAGCGGTTTTCTGCCTGAGCCAATTCTCAAGCAACTGGTAAACCGGCTAGCGCCGCTACCCGTCTCGGTCAGCCGCCGGCCGGACCGTGAATACCCCCGCATCCAACTCGGCGCTGCGGGCCCGGACACCGTTGCCCTCGGTGCTGCCGCCCTGGTCATCCTGACCGAAATCAGCCCGCATTACGAAACGTTGCTCAAAGCCGAAAGGGGATAAGAAACAAAAAAGCCCGCACAAGGCGGGCTTTTGGTGTTTCGCTACATGCAGCGCATGTGGAAACGATATCTGGCGCATCCGGCGGGATTCGAACCCACGACCCCTGCCTTCGGAGGGCAGTACTCTATCCAGCTGAGCTACGGATGCGTTACGAGGGCGACATGATACTCATGTCAGGGCGGAACGTCCATGCCCTGTTGCGCGTTCGTGTTTCCAAGCAAAATCAGCGGGTTGGCTTCGTAGCTTCTCTGACGGTTTATTTCTTCTATAAAGCAGCGTGCGTTGTTTTTATCGAACACATATTGCGCTTATGTTAGCGGAAGCCTAGCATGCGTTTGAGATTTTGAACGCTTGCCGCTTCGCTTTGGCAGACGTTCGCTGTGTCATCCATCGGCCCGTCCGGCGATGGGCCGTGTTCCGCTGTATACCGCCAATCATTGCCTCTTCGTAACCCTTTGAATTCAGGGTGAGGGATGGTTATCGATTCGCGATAAAAGAGTTGAACGGAAAGCGCTGTTGCCTTTCCCATTCAGAATATTGTCAGCGGGGCTTAATAAAGTGGCCCCGTCGACCTGAAATCTCTTCGAGGAGACCTTCATGCAATTGAAAGATGCTTCACTGTTCCGACAGCAGGCTTACATTGATGGAGCCTGGATGGATGCCGACGGCGGCCAGACGATCAACGTGGGTAACCCGGCCACGGGCGAAACCCTGGGAACAGTACCGAAGATGGGCCGCGCGGAAACCAAGCGCGCCGTCGAGGCAGCTGAGCGTGCTCTGCCGGCCTGGCGTAATCTGACCGCCAAGGAGCGTTCGCAGAAGCTGCGCCGTTGGTTTGAGCTGATGATCGAGAACCAGGACGACCTGGGTCGCCTGATGACACTGGAGCAGGGCAAGCCGTTGGCCGAAGCCAAGGGCGAGATCACTTATGCCGCATCCTTTATTGAGTGGTTCGCTGAAGAAGCCAAGCGTGTTTATGGCGATACCATCCCCGGCCATCAGGCGGACAAGCGCATTATCGTTATCAAGCAGCCGATTGGTGTAACAGCAGCGATCACGCCCTGGAACTTCCCGGCCGCCATGATTACCCGTAAGGCCGGTCCTGCCCTGGCAGCCGGTTGCACCATGGTCATCAAACCTGCCAGCCAGACGCCATTCACCGCACTGGCCATGGCCGAGCTGGCCGAGCGTGCCGGTATTCCGAAAGGGGTACTGAGCGTGGTTACAGGCAGCGCGTCCGAAATCGGCGCCGAGCTGACCAGCAACCCAACTGTTCGCAAGCTGTCCTTCACTGGCTCTACCGAGATTGGAGCCAAGCTGATGGAGCAATGCTCCCCAGGCATTAAGAAGGTGTCTCTGGAGCTGGGTGGCAACGCACCGTTCATTGTATTTGACGATGCCGATTTGGATGCCGCCGTTCAGGGCGCGCTCATCTCCAAGTACCGCAACGCCGGCCAGACGTGTGTCTGCGTCAACCGTATTTATGTACAGGATGGCGTGTACGACGCGTTTGCCGAGAAATTCAAGGCAGCGGTCGAGAAGCTCAAAGTGGGCAATGGTTTGGAAGAGGGCGTAGCCATTGGCCCGCTCATCGACGACAAGGCGGCTGCCAAGGTCAAGGAGCACATCGAGGACGCCGTGTCCCACGGTGCCCAGGTGATCACAGGCGGCAAGGCTCACCAGCTGGGCGGCAGCTACTTTGAGCCGACCATCATGATTAACGTACCGGCAGACGCCAAGGTCTCCAAGGAAGAAACCTTCGGCCCGCTGGCTCCGCTGTTCCGCTTCAAGACGGAAGAAGAAGCCATCGCCCGTGCGAACGATACCGAGTTCGGTCTAGCCGCGTACTTCTATGCCCGCGACCTGTCCCGCGTCTTCCGTGTGGCTGAGGCGCTGGAGTCCGGGATGGTGGGTATCAACACTGGCCTGATCTCTACCGAAGTGGCACCGTTCGGTGGCGTGAAATCGTCCGGCCTGGGTCGTGAAGGCTCCAAGTACGGTATGGAAGACTATCTGGAAATCAAATACCTCTGCCTGGGTGTTTGACCGCTACAGCGTCTGGCTAACAGGCGTGTATGGCTACCAGACGTAAATTGGTCCAAGGCCAGACCCGTTTTCCGGTAGCCGTCTTGTGGTTCCCTCGCTCAGGGTGTCATCGCCTTGAGCGAGCCGTTGGTAACGCACTACCTCCGGCGAGTGGCTGGCGTTGTTGGCAGTCGATCATCGTATGCTGCCCTGCGACCGGTGCTCGCTTTTACTCCCTATCTGGCTGACGATGAGCAGCTCAAGAGGACACCATGACTGATACAAACGCTTCCCTGATGCATCGCCGTAACGCCGCTGTACCCCGTGGCGTTGGGCAGACTCACCCGATCTTTGTCGACCGCGCCGAGAATGCCAAGGTGTGGGACGTCGAAGGTAACGAATACCTGGATTTTGCTGGCGGTATCGCTGTGCTGAACACCGGCCACCTGCATCCTAAGGTTGTAGCGGCCGTACAGGAGCAGCTGAAGAAGGTGTCCCATACCTGCTTCCAGGTACTGGCGTACGAGCCCTATGTCGCCCTTTGCGAAAAGCTCAACCAGCTGGTGCCGGGCAACTTCCCTAAAAAGACCGCACTGTTCAACTCAGGCTCTGAAGCCGTTGAAAATGCGGTGAAGATTGCCCGTGCAGCCACTCAGCGCGCCGGTGTCATCGCGTTTACCAGCGCCTACCACGGCCGTACCATGATGACTCTTTCGCTTACCGGCAAGGTCGCTCCGTACTCGGCTGGCATGGGTCTCATGCCGGGTGGTGTGTTCCGCGCTCTGTACCCCTGCGAGCTGCATGGCATCACCGTGGACGACGCTATTGCAAGCGTGGAGCGTGTGTTCAAGAACGACGCACAGCCGGGTGATATCGCAGCGATCATTCTTGAGCCGGTACAGGGCGAAGGCGGTTTCTATGCGGCGCCGAAAGAATTCATGGTTCGCCTGCGCAAGCTGTGCGACGACCATGGCATCCTGCTGATTGCCGATGAGGTTCAATCGGGTGCGGGCCGTACCGGTACTTTCTTCGCGATGGAGCAGATGGGCGTTGATGCTGATCTGGTCACCTTTGCCAAGTCTATCGCGGGTGGCTTCCCGCTATCGGGGGTTACGGGCCGTGCAACCGTAATGGACTCTGTTGGCGCTGGCGGCCTGGGCGGTACTTATGCCGGTAACCCGCTGGCGTGTGCGGCGGCACTGGCTGTCATCGATGCGTTTGAGGAAGAAAAACTGCTGGACCGTTCCAAGGCTGTGGGCGAGCAGCTGACGGCAGGCCTCAAGGCCATTGCTGCCAAGCACAAGGCAATTGTCGATGTGCGTGGCCTGGGTGCCATGATTGCGGTCGAGCTGGGTGAGGACGGTGACGTCCACAAGCCCAACGGTGCACTGGCCAGCCAGATAGTGGTTCGTGCCCGTGAAAAGAACCTGATCATGCTCAGCTGCGGCACCTACGGGAACGTACTGCGCATCCTGGTTCCGCTGACTGTCAGCGATGAAGACCTGCAGCGTGGTATCAGCATTATCGGCGAGTGCTTCGACGAACTGGCCTGATCTGCAGCATGACAAGAACCGCCGCTTTCGCGGCGGTTTTTATTGTCTGGAAAAAAAGTTGTCTGATGATTTAAGGCGCTGATTTAGAGCCTTTAGGCCGCTTTGTGAGGCGTTCTGCAGCCTTTTCCTTGCAAGTCATACGATGACCTGTCTAGAGTCTGTCTTTCCTCTTTGAATGCTCCTGTGCTGTATGCAGCACGAGCGGCCAGTGTGTGCGTTGCTGTCGGGAGGATGACAGGCCCGTCGCCACGTTTCGGCAGGCTATCCATAATAAGAACAAGGAGTTATGCCCCCATGGCTGATCAACAGCAGCATGGCGCTACGGCTGACGATACCCGTAGGCGCTTTCTCAAAACATCGCTCGTCCTTTCGGCTGCATCTGTAACCCTGGGCCGCTTCGGTCTTGCAGAAGCCGCAAGCCCCGAACCGCTCAGTGAGCGTTACCCGGATCCGCTAGTCCAGGTATTGGATGAGAGCTTTCTTAAATACCGTATTTTCAACGCGAGCATTGAAAAGCTCGGCACCGGCATGCGCTGGCTCGAAGGGCCGGTCTGGTTTGGGGATGGCCGGTATCTGCTGGTTAGTGATATTCCCAATAACCGCATCATGCGGTGGGACGAGGTTACCGGTAGCCTGAGCGTTTTCCGTGATTCTTCCAATTACTCCAATGGCTTGTGCCGGGATCGTCAGGGGCGCCTGTTGATCTGCGAAGGGTCAACCACTACCCACGAAGGCCGCCGCATCACGCGGATGGAATACGACGGTCGCATCACTGTTCTGGCGGATCAGTTCGAAGGCAAGCGCTTCAACTCGCCGAACGACATTGCCGTGAAGCGTGACGACTCCATCTGGTTTACCGATCCACCGTTCCAGGCCGACAGTAACTATGAAGGGCATAAGGTCCAGACCGAGCTGCCTCATGGGGTTTACCGCATCGATGGCAAGACGGGAGCGGTCACGCGGGTGATCGATAATCTGGCAGGGCCCAATGGTTTGTGCTTCTCGCCAGATGAAAAGACCCTGTATGTGGTCGAGGGGCGTGCCAAGCCGAACCGTCTGGTCTGGGCCTATGGGGTCAACGATGACGGTACGTTAGGTGAGCGGCGCAAGCATATCGAAGGTGTAAATTACGGGGCACTGGACGGTATCAAGTGCGACGAAGACGGCAATCTCTGGTGTGGCTGGGGAAGCCCAGGTGTCCCGGAGGCCAAGCCGGAAGAGCTGGACGGCGTGATGGTTTTCAATCCGGCCGGCAAGGCGATCGGTCATATCCGTTTGCCGGAGCGCTGCCCGAATCTATGCTTCGGTGGCTTGAACGGTAACCGCCTCTTCATGGCGAGCAGCCACTCGCTTTATTCACTGTATGTGAATACGCGTGGTGCGATCTATTTATAGCAGGCGATAAAAAAGCAGCCAGCCGGGCAACGGCTGACTGCTTTCATAGTAAGGATCAGCTGACGGTGGGGCGGAAATACAAGGCATCCCCTTTGTGCAAGCCAATGAGGCTGTCGTGATCCTTGATGACCTCTGCCTCAATCAGCTCATCCTGACCATTCACGCGTAGCGTCACCCGTGTGGTCGCACCCAGCGGGCGAACATCACGTACCTCGGCAGGCTGATGCCCTGTAAGTGCCTCCCGGCTGATGGAGACTTCGTGGGGGCGGAACATGATCTCCGAGCCATTGACCTGCAGGCGGTTCGAGTCGCCCAGGAAGTGATAGACGAAATCGCTGGCAGGTTGCTCATACACCTCGCCCGGCGAGCCGATCTGCTGAATCACGCCCTTGTTCATGACCACGATACGATCCGCCACTTCCATGGCTTCTTCCTGGTCGTGGGTAACGAAGACGGATGTCAGGTTGATTTCTTCATGCAGACGGGCCAGCCAGCGGCGCAGCTCCTTCCGAACCTTGGCGTCCAGCGCGCCGAAGGGCTCGTCGAGCAGCAGAATCTTCGGCTCTACCGCCAGCGCACGCGCCAGGGCGATCCGCTGACGTTGGCCGCCGGACAGCTGCTCAGGGTAGCGGTCGGCCAGCCAGTCCAGCTGAACCATGTTTAGAAGTTCATGGACCTTTTCGGCGATCACTTTCTCGCTGGGCCGTTCGCGCTTGGGCTTCATGCGCAGGCCAAACGCCACGTTGTCGAACACGGTCATGTGGCGGAACAGGGCGTAATGCTGGAACACGAAGCCTACGTTTCGATCCCGCACGTCACGGTCGGAGACGTCTTCACCATGAAAGACAATGTTGCCGTTGTCCGGTGTTTCCAGGCCGGCAATAATCCGCAGCAGGGTGGTCTTGCCGCAGCCGGAAGGGCCGAGCAGGGCGACCAGCTCACCGCTCTGGATATCAAGGTTGATGTCATTCAAGGCCTGGAAAGCACCGAAGCGCTTGCTGACGTTACGGATTTCGATGCTCATCAATGCGTCTCCTGGGTGCTGTTCTGGTTGGCGAGGCGGCTTTCGCTCCACTGCTTGAGCAGCAGGGTCAGCAAGGCCAGGGCCAGCAGCAGCGAGGCCACGCTGAACGCGGCCACATGGTTATATTCGTTATAAAGGATCTCGACATGCAACGGCAGGGTGTTGGTTACGCCACGGATATGGCCGGATACGACCGATACCGCACCAAACTCACCCATGGCACGTGCGTTACACAGCACCACGCCATAGATCAGGCCCCATTTGATGTTGGGCAGGGTGACATGCCAGAACATCTGCCAGCCGTTGGCGCCCAGCAGCCGCGCGGCTTCCTCTTCCTGCGTGCCTTGCTCCTGCATCAACGGAATCAGTTCGCGGGCAACGAAAGGAAAGGTCACGAACAGGGTCGCCAGCACGATTCCGGGTACGGCAAAGATAATCTGAATATCGTGATCCTGCAGCCACGGACCCAGTAGTCCTTGCGCGCCGAAGAGCAGCACATACACCAGACCGGCAATGACCGGCGAAACGGAGAAGGGCAGGTCGATCAACGTGACCAGGATGCTCTTGCCACGAAACTCGTACTTGCTCACGCACCAGGCCGCCGCCACGCCAAACACCACGTTCAGTGGTAGCGATATACCGGTCGCAATGAGCGTCAGTTTCAGAGCTGACAAGGCATCCGATTCGATAATGGCGCTAAAGAACGTGCCAAACCCCTCTTTCAGGGCTTCCGACAGGACGATATACAAGGGCAGCAGCAGGAACAGTGTAAATACGACCCAGGTAGCTGTGATCAGGATACGACGCCCCCAGGGGCTACCACGCCGAGCGGCACTGAGGGAGGATGGATTCGATGTGTTCATGGTGTTCCCTCAAGGATGCTCGATGCGGCGCTGCAGCAGGTTGATGCCCAGCAGCAAGATGAACGACACCACCAGCATCATCACGCCAATGGCCGTGGCGCCGGTATAGTCGTATTGATCGAGCTTGACCATGATCAGCAGGGGCAGGATTTCAGTCTTCATCGGCATATTGCCGGCAATGAAGATAACCGAGCCGTACTCACCCACCCCGCGGGCGAAGGCCAAGGCGAAGCCGGTCAGCCACGCTGGAAGAATCGCCGGTAACAGAACATGAAGAAACACCTGCAACGGCTTGGCGCCGAGGCAGGCTGCCGCTTCTTCAATTTCCTTGGGAATGTCCGCCAACACAGGCTGCACGGTACGGACTACGAACGGCAGCGTGACGAACACCAGCGCCAGGGTGATACCCAGCGGGGTGAACGCAATCTTGATGCCCAGCGGTTGGAGCAGGCTGCCAATAAGCCCGGCCGGAGCATACAGCGCCGTTAAGGCAATGCCGGCAACGGCCGTTGGCAACGCAAAGGGCAGATCGATCATGGCATCGATGATCTTGCGTCCGGAGAAGGTGTAGCGGACCAGTACCCACGCCAGCAGTACCCCGATAACACTGTTGATAACAGCGGACGCAAACGCGGTGCCAAAGCTCAGGCGCAAAGCCGCCAATACACGCGGTGCGGTAATAATGGCCCAGAACTGGTCCCAGGTAAGCTGGGCGGCATGGACAAACATGGCCCCCAACGGAATCAGCACAAGAAGGCTGAGGTAGACAATGGTGTAGCCCAGGGTCAATCCGAAGCCGGGTATGACCGGGGAAGTACGACGCGACATAGTGTGTCCTTAGTCAGGCCCGCAGACCTGGCAAAAGGCCCCGGTTAGCCGGGACCATTCTGTGGAGCTCATCCGGGCATCAGTGGCCCTGGTAGATTTGGTCGAAAACCCCGCCATCATTGAAGAATTTGGGCTGCGCCGATTTCCAGCCGCCAAAGGCGTCATCGATGGTTACCAGTTCAAGCTTCGGAAACTGCTGGGCAAACTCGGCAGCCACCTTCTCGTTACGCGGACGGTAAAAGTTCTTCGCGGCAATACGCTGGCCCTCTTCACTGTACAAGTACTGCAGGTAGGCCTCGGCAATCTTGCGTGTCCCCTTGCGATCGACCACCTTGTCCACCACCGCTACCGGCGGCTCAGCCAGAATGGACAGTGACGGCACGATGATCTCGAGCTGATCGCCGCCTTGTTCCTTCTTGGCCAGAAAGGCCTCGTTCTCCCAGGCAATGAGCACGTCGCCCAACTGGTTGTTCACGAACGTGATGGTCGAACCGCGCGCCCCGGTATCCAGTACAGGGACATGCTTATAGAGGTCTTGCACATAAGCCTGTGCCTTCTCGTCAGTGCCGTACTGTTTCTTGGCCCAGGCCCAGGCTGCCAAAAAATTCCACCGAGCCCCGCCAGACGTTTTCGGATTGGGTGTAATGACTTCTACACCTTCTTTGGTCAGGTCGGCCCAGTCATGAATACCTTTCGGGTTACCCTTGCGTACCAGAAATACAATGGTCGAAGTATAGGGCGTGCTGTTATCGGGAAGACGAGTCTGCCAATTATCTGGCAGCAGCTTGCCGATGCTGCTGATCTGGTCAATATCGCCTGCAAGGGCCAGCGTGACTACATCCGCCCGTAGCCCATCGATCACCGAGCGCCCCTGTTTGCCTGAACCACCATGCGAATTTTTGACGGTAACGCCTTCACCCGTTTCGCTTTTCCAGTGCTTGGCGAACGCCGCGTTGTACTCCTGGTACAGCTCACGTGTCGGGTCGTAAGACACATTCAACAGTTCCGTTGCGGCTGCGGCCGGCCCTGCAATCAATACGCTGGCCAGCGCGGCCAAAGCGAAACGGCGGATGAACATGAAACGGCTCCTTGTGACTTTTTATTTAGAGTTGGCTACTAGGATAGACGGTGGCATGGCACGAACGTCGCATAGACGTTCAAGCCTTATTATTGGAAGGTAGCTGCGGGCGAAACTTTTCCTTGCGTTCAATCTGCACAACCTGCCCGTTATGCACGGTGATCTCGACCGAGCCGAAGCGCAGGCCCTGCAGAGCGTTTTGAATATCGTGAAGAATGGTGTCGTTGTGGTTATCCAGACTACGAAAGGGCGTTGCGCTCATGGAGTCTTCCTGATCGTCATGTCGTGTTAACGGCGTGAGCGCATAGTGATGGAAACGGCTTATTTCTTAAAATACTATTTAGTGATTTTATTATGCTTTAAGGTTTTAAGAAGCCGAGCGGTGACATTATTCGTAGCAAAAGCATGAGTAGACATCTGTAAATACTCAGTAATAATGGGCGAACGCCTGTTCACTGAGCGTATTCATTCTTACCCCCTCTGAGGTAATGCCAGCACTATGTGGTACAACGGCTTGCTCGATCTTTCAGTGTGGCAACTGATTGCGGTTACGCTGGTGCTCACGCACATCACCATCGTAAGCGTCACGGTGTACCTGCACCGTTATTCCGCTCACCGCTCGCTGGATCTCCATCCCGCGCTCAAGCATTTTTTCCGTTTCTGGTTGTGGTTGACCACGGCCATGAACACCCGTGAATGGACTGCCATTCATCGTAAGCACCACGCCAAATGCGAAACCGAAGACGATCCTCACAGCCCGGTTTTCAAGGGACTCAGTACAGTCGTTCGTAAAGGCGCCGAACTCTATAAAGAGGAAGCCAAGAACGAAGAAACCCTGCGCATCTACGGCAAGAACTGCCCGGACGACTGGCTCGAGCGTAACGTATACAGCCGGTATCCCAACGGCGGCATCCTGCTCATGTTCCTTATCGACATCGCCCTGTTTGGTACGCTCGGACTAAGCGTCTGGGCTATCCAGATGGCCTGGATTCCATTCTGGGCAGCCGGTGTGGTCAATGGCCTGGGTCATGCGGTGGGCTATCGCAATTTCGAGTGCCGCGACGCGGCTACCAACCTGATCCCGTGGGGCATCATCATTGGTGGCGAAGAGCTGCACAACAACCACCATACCTATCCGAACTCGGCCAAGCTGTCGGTCAAGAAGTGGGAATTCGACATGGGCTGGGCCTGGATCAAGCTCTTTTCCTGGCTCAAGCTGGCAAAGGTCAATCGCGTGGCACCCATCGCGCATCGCGTGGAGGGGAAAGGGCTGCTCGATATGGATACGGCCATGGCGATTCTCAACAATCGCTTCCAGATCATGGCGCAATATCGAAAGCAGGTCATCGCTCCCCTGGTCAAGCAGGAGTGGCGCACGGCCGATCCAGCCAAGCGGCCGTTGATCCGCAGCGCAAAGCGGTTGCTGTCCCGTGAAACCAGTCTGCTCAAAGAGCGCCAACACGCTACAATTCAATCACTGCTCGAGCAAAGTCAGTCGCTCAAACTGATCTATGAGAAACGTTTGGCATTACAGCATATCTGGGTCAAGACCAGTGCCAACGGACATGACATGCTAGCGGCCATGAAGGAGTGGATTGTCGAGGCGGAGACAAGTGGCATCCAATCCTTGAAGGAATTTGCAGAGCATTTGAAGACGTACTCACTGCGACCAGCAACGGCTTCAGCGCTTTCTTAAATAAACTTGAACAAAAGCCCGCCAAATGGCGGGCTTTTGTCTTTTCGGCAGCGGAACTGGAAACCCGAATGATGTTCTTATGCTGCTGGATTGATATAACGGCGACATTATGGACGAACAGCTGCTAGGTCCGCTTTCTGCGGATGAAACAATGCTCGCGTTACTGCATTCGCGTGCTGAGGCTGAGCGTCTGCGGGAGCGTGAAAGACTCTTTAGCGCTCTGCTGGAAAGCGTTAATTCGGTTCTGTGGGCACTCAACTGGCAGACTGGTGAAATCATCTACGTAAGTCCTGCCTATGAGCAGGTATTTGGTCGGCCGATCGCCCTGGCCATGACCAGCTACGACGTCTGGATAAATAACGTCTACCCCGATGACGTCGAATATGTTCAGGAAACGCTTAACCAGGTGCTTCAGCAGGGCGCCATGGAATCCCGTGAATACCGCATCATTCGAGGGGATGGAGAAATTCGCTGGCTAAGCGACAAGTGCTTTGTCAGCCAGCGCAGCGAAGCCGGTATGCCGCTGCTGGTCGTCGGTATCGCCGAGGACATCACCGAGAAAAAGCGCATGGAGGAAGAACTCCAGCGCCTGGCGACAACTGATGTGCTTACGCGCAGCAGTAACCGACGTCACTTTTTCGAGAGCGCACAGCGTGCCTTTGAGTTGGCTAAAACGACCACTGAGCCGCTGGCTTTTCTGCTTTTCGATATCGACGACTTCAAGAAAATCAACGACCGTTTCGGTCACCAGATGGGCGATCTGGTGCTTCAGCGTGTGGCTGAATGTGGAGCCCAAATGATCCGCCGGGGCGACCTGTTTGGCCGCATCGGTGGAGAAGAGTTTGCGCTGCTGCTACCGGGCTGTGATCGAGAGCTGGCGGAGCAAATCGGTGTACGCTTGCAACGAGCGGTACGCCAATTGATGGTGCCTACTCCCCAGGGCCCCTTGCGGGTCACGATCAGTCAGGGATTGGCCGTTCTCAAGGAAGACGACAAAGGGCTCGATGCCCTCTACGCTCGTGCTGACGAGGCCATGTACAAGGCCAAGCGGCAGGGTAAAGATCAAATCGTCCAGGGCTAGACGAAAACACTTTTTACATTTAGTTTGCTCCCCTGCAAGGGAACCGGTCACTAATGACGGTTTTAATAGCTACATGAAATAAGACGGGGAAACCTTATTTCAAATAGCGTTAAAACGGTGTTGCTAGTGGTCTACGCTTAAGTTCTGTTCTTATCGACCGATAAGTTCAGTAGCAACACAAAAATAGTTTGGAGCATCTATTTTCATGGGTAAGAAGCCTTTGGCTCTGGCTGTCGCCAGCGCTTGCTTGTCTCTGTACGCCTTTTCCTCCGCTCAAGCTGCTGGGTTCGTAGAAGACAGCAAAGCAACGCTTTCGATGCGGAACTTCTACATCAACACCGATAACCGCAACCAGATCAACCCAACTCGTAAACCTTCAAAAGTTGAAGAGTGGGGTCAGGGTTTCATGCTTAACTACCAATCTGGCTTTACTCAAGGTACAGTTGGTTTTGGTGTTGACGCTGTTGGTATGTTGGGCTTGCGTCTGGATGGTGGCGGCCGTACTGATAAAGGTGACCGTCGCCCTAGTACTAGCGGTAGCTTTCCGCTTGAAAGCGATGGCAGCTATGTAGATGAGTTCAGTAGCTTGGGCCTGACTGCTAAAGCTAAGTTTTCCAAGACTGAGCTGCGTTACGGCACGCTTTCTCCAAAGCTTCCGGTTGTAACCATCAACGATGGTCGCTTGCTGCCGCAAACTTTCCAGGGTGGACAAATTACGTCCAAGGAAATTGATGGCGTAACGTTCATTGCTGGTCAGCTTGAGCATACCAAGACTCGTGGCTCCAGTAGCAATGAAGAGTTTTCGATTGCTGGTTCCAACACTGGCGGTACAGCGCGTGATTCTAATCAGTTCCGTTTCGCAGGTGCTGATTACGCTGTTACCAAAGACCTGACGCTGCAGTACTACTTTGGCCAGTTGGAAGATTTCTACAACCAGCATTTCCTAGGGCTGGGCCACAGTGTCAAGCTGGGCGACGGCACGTTCAAAACCGACCTGCGCTATTTCAACAGCAAAGGTAACGGCAACAATAAAGACTCTGACACTACTGGTCTTTATGGCTCTACTGGCTACTACGGCAGCGGCCGTACCCGCGGTAAAGTAGACAACCAACTCTATAGCGCACTGTTTGCATACACCATTTCCGGTCACACAGTAGCTGCTGGCTACCAGATCACCAATGGTGACAGCGACTTTCCCTTCATCAATACGGGTGAGGGCGCTTCTGCATATATCAACACGGACTCCCAGATTGCTAAATTTAACCGGGCTGGCGAAGACACTTGGCAGGTTCGCTACGCCTATGACTTCGCAACTGTTGGTGTACCAGGCCTGACGGCAGGTGTTACCTACCTGAACGCTGACAATGCCAGACACTCTACGGGTGACAAGAGCGAGTGGGAGCGTGATATCTCCGTTGCTTATGTTATTCCTGAAGGCACGTTCAAGGGGCTGGGCCTTACATGGAAAAACGCCGTGTATCGTTCTGAGTTCCCTACCCAGCGCGACCAAGACGAAAACCGTCTGATCGTCAGCTACTCGTTGCCGCTGCTCTAATAGAGCGGTTCGGAAAAAAGCCCGCCTTTATCGCGGGCTTTTTTGTGCGTGCTCACGGCGGATACTGTATCGACAGGTGAGCGGCCTAAAAAGCGCTACTTGGCTAAAAGTGTTTTGCCCCAAAAGAGTGCATTGAAAGGTAGACGCTCCAGACGTTTGACTTTAGTTTTGCCGCCTCCGGCAGGAGGTAAGGCAGCCCATCCAATACCAACCTCTTGCTCTAAGCGTTGTAGCGCTCCGGTGCTGCAAGAAGTTGTTATTGCGTTGGAGCACTCCTTGAATACCTCTCCCTTTGTCCTGGCGACTGCCATCGGGCTGCTTTCCTTGCATACGGCCGCACAAGCAGGCGGTTTTATCGAAGACAGCAAGGCTACGCTGTCCATGCGTAACTTCTACATCAACTCCGACTACCGAAGCGGCGGCGGCAAGGCAACGGACCCTTCCAAGGTCGAGGAGTGGGGACAGGCGTTCATACTCAACTATCAGTCCGGGTTCACACAGGGGCCGGTAGGTTTTGGAGTAGACGCGATAGGTATGTTGGGTCTGAAACTGGACTCTGGCAGTCATATCGGCAAAGGCAGTCGCCAGCCAGGAACCATGTTTCCCCGCGAAAGCGATGGCGCTTCCACGGATGATTTCAGTAGCCTGGGATTGACCGCCAAGGTTCGTGTTTCCAAGACTGAGCTGCGCTATGGCACGCTGATGCCCAAGCTCCCTGTGGTCAACTACAACGATGGGCGCCTGTTGCCACAAACCTACGAGGGTGGACAGATCACTTCGAAAGAGTTTGATAACCTCACGCTGATTGCAGGCCAAATCGAACAGGTCAAGGACCGCAACTCCAGCAATTATGAATCGATTTCCATTGCCGGATCCAAAGCGGACAGCAACCAGTTTCGCTATGCAGGGGCTGATTACCAGCTCACCAGAAACCTGACACTTCGGTATTACTATGGCAGCCTGGATGACTTCTACAAACAGCACTTCCTGGGCGCGCTACATAGCCAGCCGCTAGGCTCTGGTGTGCTCAAAACGGATCTACGGTATTTCGACAGCCGTAGCGACGGCGCCAATGGGCATGAGCCTGCGTACTATGCCAACGGGTATTACGATGGCGGAAGTGCTGTAAAGGGTAAAATCGACAACCGCCTGTACAGTGCCATGTTCAGCTATAGCGTAGCGGGGCATACGCTGGGTGCGGGGTATCAGGGCTCGGAAGGTAACAGTGACTTCCCCTACCTTGAGCAAGGTAATGGCAAAACCCTGTACACCATCACCAATGCCCAGATTGGCAAGTTTATCCATGCGGGTGAGGATACCTGGCATGTCCGTTACGCGTACGACTTTGGAAGCGTAGGTGTACAGGGGCTCAATGCCGGTGTTGCCTACTGGCATGGTGATAATGCTCGTTATCAAACCGGTGACAGAAGCGAATGGGAGCGTGATCTTACCGTGTCGTATACGGTGCCCAGAGGAGTCTTGAAGGGTGTGGGTTTTACGGTGAGAAATGCCATGTACCGGCCGGGCTTTCCCGGGCAGCGTGATCAGGATGAAACGCGCGTTATTATCAACTACTCCATTCCACTGCTCTGATGAGGTTGGAGGGGCTTGTCGCTACACGGCAAGCCATATCAAGCCTGGACTTGGCAGAAAAGAATTTCTCTGAATATTCAAGCCTAACGGTGAAAAAGTGTTTTGCCTGAAATGATGGCACTTTGTTATGGACGAAACACTTTTTTACATTTAGTTTTGCGCCGCCGACAAGGGACGCGTCAGTGAACGGCCTTATCTTCCAGGGAGTGGAAACACAAGGCGTTATAAAGCCAACCTCGATCTACCCGCTCTCTTGCCGGCCTAGCCGTGCGGCCGTACGTGTGCCTTAACAGCCGCTCTTGTTGTTGTTAGTTGTGGAGCATCTTTTGAACGTAAAACCTCTCGCCGCAGCCATTGCTGCCGGCTGCCTTGGCCTGACCCTGAACAGCGCTGCCCATGCCGCGGGCTTCCTGGAGGACAGCAAGGCTACCCTTACGTTACGTAACTTCTATTTCAATCAGGATAACCGTGACTCGGCTGCGCCCAAGTCTGCCTCCAAGGCAGAGGAGTGGGGGCAGGCGTTCATGCTCAACTATCAATCCGGTTTCACCGAGGGTACGGTCGGCTTTGGCGTTGATGCCCTGGGGATGCTCGGTCTCAAGCTTGACTCAGGCAAGGGGACGCACGGGACTGATGCCAACAGTGTGTTCCCGGATAACGGGCACGGCACTGGCGTTGATAACTTTTCAACGCTGGGCCTGACCGCCAAGGTTCGTATCTCCAAGACCGAGCTGCGTTACGGCACACTTATGCCAACGCTGCCGGTGGTGACCTACAATGACAGCCGCATGCTGCCACAGACCTTTGAAGGCGGCATGATCACCTCCAGGGAAATCGAAGGCCTGACCTTGAATGCCGGTCGCCTGGAACATTCCAAGGCGCGTAACTCTTCAAACATGGACAGCCTGCGCATTCTCGGCGGCACCGAGCGCAGCAACGCGTTCTACTTTGCGGGGGGTGACTACAAGCTGACCAAGGACCTGACGGTCAGCTACTACTACGCAAACCTTGAAGATTACTACAAGCAGCATTTCCTGGGTCTGGTGCATGACTGGCAGATCGGTCCGGGTGTGCTTAAGAGTGACCTGCGTTATTTCCACAGTACCGACGATGGTGCCAATGGACATAATCCGGACTACTACTCCAATGGCTACTACGGCAGCGGCGTAACCAAGGGCAAGGTCGATAACGATTTGTACAGCGGTCAGTTCCTGTACAGCGTGGCCGGCCATACCTTTGGCGGTGGCTATCAGGTCATCAACGGGGACAGTAACTTTCCCTTCCTGAACCAGGGAGATGGTGCTACGCCATACCTGATCACCTTCTCGCAGAATCAGAACTTTACGCGTGCCGGTGAGCGGACCTGGCTGGTGCGCTACGCGTATGACTTTTCCCAAGTGGGCGTGCCGGGGTTGACGGCAGGTGTGGTCTATCTGAAGGGAGACCATATCGAGGCGGCTGGCAGCAATCCGAGCGAGTGGGAGCGGGACTTTACCCTGGGCTATACCGTGCCTACCGGAACCTTGAAAGGGCTGGGCATTCAGTGGCGTAACGCGGTATGGCGTAACGATGTCGCCAACACCCGCGATCAGGATGAAAACCGTCTGATACTGAGTTATTCGATTCCGCTGCTCTAAGACGTGAGTAAGACCATCCTTTACGATGGTACGTAGACTGGAAATGCCGCCTCCCTTTCGGGAAGGCGGCATTTTCTTTTTGCAGAAGGCTCTATGGGTTTAGCGAGAGAGCTGTTCCAGCACGGCCTTGGCCGCAGGCTCTGAAGAGGCGGGGTTTTGGCCTGTTATCAGATTACCTTCAGTCAGTACGTAAGGCGCCCAGTCAGCCCCTTTGCTGTACAGGCCGCCGTTGGCCTTGAGCATGTCTTCCACGAGGAAGGGTACGACGTCGGTGAGTTGAACCGCTTCCTCTTCGGTATTGGTGAAACCGGTTACCTGCTTGCCCTTGACCAGAGGCTCACCGTCAGCAGTCTTGACCTTGGCCAGCACGCCGGGTGCATGGCAAACCAGGGCGGTAGGTTTGCCCATCGCATAAAAGGCTTCCAGCAGCGCAATGGAATCCTGATCTTCAGCCAGATCCCAGAGCGGCCCATGGCCTCCGGGATAGAAAACAGCGTCGTAATCATCCGCCTTGACGCTGGCGAGCGGCACGGTATTGGCGAGAGCCGCCTGTGCGTCGGGATCATTACGGAAGCGTTCTGTCGCCTCGGTGCGCGCTTCCGGCTCATCACTCTTGGGGTCCAGAGGCGGCTGGCCCCCTTTGGGTGACGCCAGGGTCAGCGTAGCGCCTGAGTCCTTGAAGACATAATAAGGTGCCGCAAACTCTTCCAGCCAAAAGCCGGTCTTTTTACCGGTATTGCCTAGTTGGTCATGGGACGTCAGTACGAGAAGGATATTCATATGATGGGTCCACCGATCCAGTTGCCGATAAGCTCCTTATGGAGCGCGGTAGGGGTATGGACAGCACATCCGAGAGGACAATTCAGCGTTATCACATGCGTGATGGCAGTTGTACATGAAGCGCCTGACATGTTCACAAAAAACCGAAGCCTGGCGGGAGGCTCCGGTTTTATTCCTCAGTACGCGTGGTGCTTAGTTTCGCGTTCTGGGGGCAGGCTGCTGCTGGGTAATGCAGTGGATATTGCCACCCCCCAGCAAGATCTCGCGGCCTGGGACCTGTACGATCTCGCGCTCGGGGAAGCAGCGCTGAAGAACGTCCAGCGCTTCGGCATCCTCCGGGACATCGAACGTTGGTGCGATGATGGCGCCGTTGACGATCAGGAAGTTGACGTACGACGCCGCCAGACGCTCGCCTGACTTACGCGGCTGACTGCCCACCGAGGCATCTACGGTTTCGTATTCTTCATCCGACGCGTACAGCGGGCCGGGCGTTGGAATCTTGTGGACGGTGAACTTGCGGCCTTTGGCATCCGTGTTGGTTTCCAGTACCTCAAGCGCCGCGCGACACCGTGCATAGTTCGGGTCGTTTTCGTCGTCGCACCAGCTTAACAGCACTTCGGCAGGACGCACGTAGCAGCAGAAGTTATCCACATGACCGTCGGTTTCGTCGTTATACAAACCGTCCGGCAGCCAGATAACCTTATCCACAGCCAGATAATCACTCAGGATCGCCTCGATCTCACGCTGGGACAGATGCGGATTGCGGTTGCGGTTGAGCAGGCACTCGCCGGTGGTGATGAGCGTGCCTTCGCCATCGACGTGGATAGAGCCGCCTTCCAGTACGAAATCCTCAGTGCGGTAGCGGGGGCAGCTTTCCATCATCAGGATTTTACTGGCGACCTGATCGTCCCGCTTCCAGGGAAAATACAGCCCGCCAACCAGCCCGCCCCAGGCGTTGAAGGTCCAGTCCACACCGCGCACTTCGCCCTGATCGTTGATGACGAAAGTCGGCCCGGTATCACGCGCCCAGGCATCATCGTTGCTGATCTCGACGACACGAATGGCCGGGTGGTTGAGTCGTGCACAGGCATTGTCGAACTGAGCAGCAGAAACACCAACGGTGACCGGCTCGAAGCGTGCAATGGCTCGTGCGACTTCGGTAAAGGCCAGTTGGGCTGGCTTGGCACCCAGGCGCCAGTTATCGGTACGCTCGGGCCAGATCATCCAGACCTGCTTTTGGGGCTCCCACTCCGCGGGCATACGGAAGCCTTCAGCACGGGGTGTCGAGGCGAGCAGACTCATGATTACAATTCTCCATCGAAGGGGTAGGTCGTACAGGTTCAGGCAACGGTCGCGAATGAGCAGGACATCCCGTTAACGGTAGCAGATTCGAGCGCCATTACTGGCTGGCCGTTATGCCGACAGGCAAAGGCGTGCTTTATAACGGATAAATATCCGACTTAAAACTGAATTTAAGCAATACCATTACAGCATGCGATAACTGGACGGATAACTATCGGTTTATTGGGCGGCAACTCAATCGTTTGGCAGGGGTTTGTTTCGCTTGGGCAGATAAGGAGGAAGGTAAAGGCTGAGGTAGGCATCGAAAACCCGGTGGCCTTCAGTGGCCCAGCGAGGCGTAATAACGCCGTGCTGTTGTACGGATCTTGCGTAGATGCGATCACCCAGCTCCATGGCAAGAGTAAAGACGTCGATATCGTCTGGCAGAGGTGGCAGATGAAAATGGGCTGCGAACAGGGCCTGAAGCTGCTCGCCTAGTCGGGTGTCATGCTGTCGGTCGGCCTGGACTACTTCGGTCAGGCCGTGATTGGCCAGGATCAATTGCCTGGCCGCGGCATCCTGTTCATATACTTCCAGCATGCGTGCTTCGACGATCCGTGACAGGTCACGCCAGTCGTTAAGGCTGTCATGATCGACGGAAGCCTGAAGACAGGCGCGAAACGCTGCATGAGCCTCTTGGGTAAGGGCCTCAAGCAGTGCGGTAACGCTGGGAAAGAAGTGATAGACCGAGGAAGGCGGAAGGTCTGCCCTTTCGGCGATGCCATAGATACTCAGGCGTGCAGGCCCTTGATCTATCAGCATGTGCCGAGCCGCTGTCAGAATCTGCTCGATGCGCTGGCGGCTGCTGCTGCGCGCCTTGCGTGGGCTGAGGGTTCGGGCCATTACTGTACCGGTGTCCTGGTCGTAAAGGTGATGAGGTTCTGACGATGCCTGTACGGACACGCCGCGTTATCGCGCCTCGCCAGAACCTGATACGGCCCATTCAGGGGGAGCCTGCCCGTTCAGTACTACGATCTGATCTTGAAGATCAACGGGCTTGCTTGAATGTCTGCCAGAGACCTTCGAATGTCTGACGAGTCTCGGCAGGTGGCGGAACCAGAGCGAACAGACGGCGGCGCAACGCCCCGTTGGGGTAAAGTGCATTTTCCTTCTGAAGTTCAGGCGAAAGCAACTTCATCGAGTCAGGGTTGGCATTTGGATAAGACGTCTCTTCGGTAATGCGGGCCAGGGAACGAGCACTCATCACATAGTTGATGAAGCGATGCGCCAGTTCCGCATTGCGCGACTTGCTGGGGATAACCAGAGTGTCCACAAAGACATATGTGCCTTCCTGCGGTACAACATAGCTGATCGGCTGGCCTGTCTTACGCGTATTGATTACATCGCCTACGCTGTACACCATTGCTACGCATAGTTGGCCATTCTTGAATGCATCAACCGTGGCGTCGTTATCGATGGAGCGAACATAGGGGCGAATGCTCATCAGGTCCTTGGCAATTTTCTCCATCTGCGCGGGAGAGCTGCGCTCGGGAATGTTGCCCTGATAGTTCATCATGATTGATGAGACATAGATGGGATCGTCGAGCAGATTGACGCCGCATTTGGAAAGGCGCTTGATCTGCTCGGGATCGAACAGCACGCTCCAGCTCTCCGGCAGCGGACCGCCAAAGGCTTCCTGCGCCTTGGGAACGTTGATTGCTAGACCTACTGCGCCCCATAGATAGGGGACGGCATAATGGTTGCCCGGATCCACGGAGTTCAGAATGCCCGAAATATAGGGATCGAGCTTGCTGGTATTGGGCAGCTGTTGGGTGTTGAGTTTTTGCAGCTTGTTTTCCCGGATGAGTCGTTTGAGCTCGTCATGGGAAGGCGCATACACATCGATCGGCGTGTCGCCATTCAAGAGGGCATTTGCCTCCTCAGAAGTGCTGAAGGTGTGGTAGTCGACACGGATGCCGGTGTCCTTCTGGAAATCACTGATGACCTGAGGGTCAATGTAATCCTCCCAGTTATAGACGTGCACAACCTCTTCGGCCTGGGCGAGCAGGGGCAGAATGGCCAGCGCCATGAGCAGCTTTCGCATGGAAACTCCTTGTGTTCCATCATGGGACCTTCCGTGGAACTAAGGCCAGGACGGTACGAAAAGCTGCAAAGTGTGACGGCGTTCTCGTAAACAGACAACGGCCGCCCGGCGAGGACGAACGGACGTTGTCTACAACCGACGTGCTAGACGGTGTGCAGGTACCAGTTGTATTCGAGATCCGAGATGGAGTGCTCGAATTCTTCCAGTTCATGCTCCTTACAAGCCACGAAGATATCGATGTACTTCGACTCGATGTATCGCGCCATGATTTCGCTGTCGTCCAGTTGCCGCAAGGCATCACGCAGGTTGTTCGGCAGACTTTGCTCGTGCTGCTCGTAGGAGTTGCCTTCGGTCACCGGCGGCGGCTCGACGTGATTGGTCAGACCATGATGAATTCCGGCCAGTACGCCTGCCAGCAGCAGGTAGGGGTTGGCATCAGCGCCCGCCACACGGTGCTCGATCCGCACGGCATCGGGCGTGCCGGTCGGAATGCGCAGCGCCGTGGTGCGGTTATCCAGCCCCCAACTTGGTGCATTAGGTACGTAGAACTGCGAGCCGAAGCGGCGATAGGAATTCACGTTGGGGCATAGAAAGGCCATCGAGGCGGGCAGGGTCTCGAGCACACCGCCGACGGCGTGACGTAACGCGGCGTTCTGCTCGGGATCCTCGCTCGTAAAAATATTGTTGCCATTCTTGTCCAGCAGCGAAATGTGCACATGCAGACCGTTACCTGCCTGCCCCGGATAGGGCTTGGCCATGAAGGTAGTGTCCATTTCATGGTCGTAGGCGATGTTCTTGATCAGCCGCTTGAGCAGCACTGCGTAATCACATGCCTTGATCGGGTCGGCCACGTGATTGAGGTTGACCTCGAACTGCGCGGGAGCCGACTCGGCCACGACGGCATCGGCAGGGATATTCTGCGCACGGGCACCATCGATGATGTCCTGCAGGCAATCGGCGTACTCGTCGAGATCATCGATGGAGTAAACCTGAACGGACTGCGGGCGCTTGCCGGAAATAGGCGAACGGGGCGGCTGGGGCCGGCCGTTGATGTTTTCCTGATCGATCAGATAGAACTCAAGCTCGAAGGCCGCGACGACCGTCAGCTCCATCTCGGTAAAGCGTTCAACGACCTGACGCAGCACTTCGCGAGGATCGGCGAAGAATGGCGCGCCTTCCATTTCGTGCATGGTCATCAGGAGTTGTGCGGTAGGGCGTTTCTGCCAGGGCTCCATGGAGAGCGTGCCGGCGATGGGGTAGCAGACGCGGTCGGCGTCACCGATATCAAGGCCGAGGCCTGTACTTTCTACGGTGGAGCCGGTGATATCGAGAGCGAAGAGTGAGGCGGGTAGATTGATTCCTCTTTCGAAGACTTTGGGCAGACTGTTTCGGTCGATGCGTTTACCACGCACCACGCCGTTCATGTCCGAGATCAGAAGGTCGACGAACTGCACTTCAGGATGTGCCTGGAGGAAGTCGGTCGCTTCATTCAAGTGAACGGCACGCGGGGGTACCGACATGATGCAACACCTATAGTTGTTAAAAATATCAATCAGCGGGGACTTCACCTAGGAGTCAATCCGAAAGGGGACCTAAAGTCAACTTTGCTCGTTATTGGTGCTCGAAGGCCTCATCAAGGCCTTTCATTGGGGCACAGGGCTTCGCTTGAGACCCCGTAACACGCCGGCTGAAAGAGAATGTGCGAACCGCATGAGCGGTCTTGAAAGAACGGTTGTGGAAAAAAATGAACAAGACTACTCTCCAATTCATCCAACCATGGCAAACGTAACGGGTGTCCCATGTCGTGCCTGCCGTTGATCGGCGTGACCGCCTGCACCAAGCAGATCGGTTTGCATACCTTCCACATCGCCGGCGACAAGTATCTGCGTGCCGTCGTGACCGGAGCGGGTGGTCTGCCACTTGTTATTCCCGCGCTGGCTGACCTGCTTGACCAGCCCACCTTGCTTGCACGTCTCGATGGATTGATGTTTACCGGCTCGCCTTCCAACGTGGAGCCGCATTACTACCAAGGGCCTCCCAGTGCGCCGGGCACCGCCCATGATCCTGATCGCGACCGTACTACTCTGCCGCTGATTCGGGCGGCCGTGGATGCAGGTGTTCCTGTGCTCGGTATCTGCCGCGGATTTCAGGAGATGAACGTGGCAATGGGCGGCAGCCTGTATCAGAAGGTGCACGAGGTCGGCCCGTTTGCCGACCACCGCGAGCGACCGGATGATCCGCTTGACGTGCAGTACGCGCCCAGTCATGCCGTTCATGTTCAGCCGGGCGGTGTATTCGAGCGCTTGGGGTTGCCCGAGCAGTTCCAGGTCAATTCTCTGCATGGGCAGGGCGTCGAGCGTCTCGCGCCTGGTCTTCGGGCCGAGGCTCTGGCGCCGGATGGCCTGGTGGAAGCGTTTTCTGTAGAGGGCGCCTCTGTCTTTGCCGTTGGGGTGCAGTGGCACCCTGAATGGCAGGTACGCTCCAATTCGAATTATCTGGCGATTTTCAACGCCTTTGGCGATGCCTGCCGACAGCGGGCCGGGCAGCGCTGACGGCGGTCCTTGACCGCCGTATCATCCTGCCTGGACGGTAAGTCCATATGCCTTCCGGGCAGGTTTTTCAAAACCTTGAGGTCTTTATGGCTAACCAGCTTGACCAGCTCACCCAGTGGTTGAAAGAACACAAGATCACCGAAGTCGAATGCCTGATTTCCGATTTGACCGGCATCGCCCGCGGCAAGATCTCGCCCACCTCGAAATTCATCAATGAAAAAGGCATGCGCCTGCCGGAGAGTGTTCTGTTGCAGAGCGTGACGGGAGACTATGTCGAGGATGACATCTATTACGAGCTTCTCGATCCGGCCGATATTGACATGCTTTGCCGGCCTGACGAGAACGCTGTCTTCCTCGTGCCCTGGGCCATCGAGCCCACGGCGCAAGTCATCCACGACACCTACGATAAGCAGGGTCGCCCGATCGAACTGTCTCCGCGCAATATCCTGAAGAAAGTGCTCAAGCTGTATGCCGACAAAGGCTGGAAGCCGATCGTTGCGCCCGAGATGGAGTTCTATCTTACCAAGCGTAGCGATGACCCGGATTATCCCCTGCAGCCCCCGGTAGGCCGTTCCGGTCGCCAGGAGACGGGCCGCCAGTCGTTCTCGATCGATGCCGCCAACGAGTTCGATCCGCTCTTTGAAGACATGTACGACTGGTGCGAGCTTCAGAAGCTGGATCTGGATACGCTGATTCATGAGGAAGGCACGGCCCAGATGGAAATCAATTTCCGTCATGGCGATGCCCTGCATCTGGCGGACCAGATCATTGTATTCAAGCGAACCATGCGCGAGGCCGCTCTGAAGCACAACGTCACGGCTACCTTCATGGCCAAGCCCATGACCGGTGAGCCCGGCAGCGCGATGCACCTGCACCAGAGCGTCGTGGACCTGAAGACAGGCAAGACGGTGTTTTCGGAAGACGACGGCACGATGAGCGAGCTGTTCCGTCATCACATTGGTGGGTTGCAGAAATACATCCCCGAAGCCTTGCCCCTGTTTGCGCCCAATGTGAACTCGTTTCGTCGTTTCCTACCGGACACCTCTGCTCCGGTAAACGTGGAGTGGGGCGAAGAGAACCGCACTGTAGGCCTTCGGGTGCCGGATTCCGACCCGCAGAATCGCCGCGTGGAAAACCGTTTGGCCGGGGCGGACGCCAATCCCTATCTGGCGCTGGCTGCCAGTCTTCTGTGTGGGTATCTGGGCATGATCGAAGGCATCGAACCTAGCGCCCCCGTCAAGGGGCGTGGCTACGAGCGTCGTAACCTACGCCTGCCGCTGACGCTGGAAGCAGCCCTGGAGCGCATGGAGCAGTCCGTGACCATTGAGCAATACCTGGGCACACGCTTCACGCGGGGCTATGTGGCCGTCAAGCGCGCCGAGCATGAAAACTTCAAACGGGTCATTAGTTCCTGGGAGCGCGAGTTCCTGTTGATGAGCGTATGACCTGATCGCGCCAGCACAGCTGGCGCATTCCAACCCAGGAGGTGTTATGAACGACAGGACCGTCAGCGAGCGTACCGCGCACTGGCAGGCACTCAGCCGGAACCATCACCTGCCGCCCTTTACGGATTACAAGCAGCTCAATGCAAAGGGCTCGCGCATTATCACGCGTGCCGAAGGCATCTATCTGTGGGACAGCGATGACAATCGCATCCTCGATGGGATGGCCGGGCTGTGGTGTGTGAATGTCGGCTATGGCCGTGAAGAGCTGGTTCAGGCTGCCACCCGGCAGATGCGCGAACTGCCTTACTACAATCTGTTCTTCCAGACTGCGCACCCGCCAGCCATCGAGTTGGCCAAGGCGATTGCAGATATCGCACCCGACGGCATGAACCACGTGTTCTTTACCGGTTCGGGCTCGGAGTCCAATGACACTGTCCTGCGCATGGTTCGTCATTATTGGGCGACCAAGGGGCAGCCACAGAAGAAAATTATCATCGGCCGCTGGAATGGTTATCACGGATCAACCGTAGCCGGTGTGAGCCTGGGCGGCATGAAGGCCTTGCACGAGCAGGGCGATCTGCCCATTCCGGGAATCGAGCACATCGATCAGCCCTATTGGTATGGCGAGGGCGGCGATATGAGTCCGGATGAGTTCGGGATTCAAGTGGCCGATCAGCTGGAGCAAAAGATTCTGGAGCTCGGCGAGGATAAGGTGGCCGCCTTTATTGCCGAGCCGATCCAGGGAGCCGGTGGCGTGATTGTGCCGCCCGAGACCTACTGGCCGCGGATTCGCGAAATACTGGCGAAATACGACATTCTGTTCATCTCCGATGAAGTTATCTGTGGGTTCGGGCGTACCGGAGAATGGTTCGGCAGTCAGCACTACGGCATGACGCCAGACCTCATGCCCATCGCCAAGGGGCTGACCTCCGGTTATATCCCCATGGGAGGTGTGATCGTGCGGGACGAGATCGTCGAGGTGCTCAACCAGGGCGGCGAGTTCTACCACGGTTTCACCTACTCGGGGCATCCGGTTGCGGCCGCTGTGGCGTTGGAGAATATCCGTATCCTGCGCGACGAGGGCATTATCGAGCGAGTCAAAAGCGAAACGGCACCTTACTTGCAGAAGTGCTGGCAGACGCTGGCCGATCATCTACTGGTAGGCGAGGCGAGAGGTGTGGGCCTGGTGGCCGCGCTGGAGCTGGTACAGGACAAGCGGACAAGGGCGCGCTTCACTGGACGTGAGGCAGGCATGATCTGTCGGGAACATTGCTTCCGCAATGGCCTGATTATGCGGGCCGTGGGCGATACCATGATCATTTCGCCACCGCTGGTCATCACGCCCGCGCAGATCGATGAGCTGATGGTGCTGGTGCGCAAGTGCCTGGACCTGACGGCTGCCGACCTGCATCGGTAGTGAAGACGAGTCGCGAGCAGAACGAGCGTCCAGGGGTGTTTGTCTGACATAACAGCACCTTTGGATGATGGCAAAAATCAAAAGGAATGGTGGCGCACTCTTGAGCCGCGCGCCGGACCTTGCCAGACTGCGCCGGTGCGTTGGCCAGACGCACCAGGGGAGGATCGAAAAGCCTCCTCCGGAATACTTATACGACCCTGTTTAGGAGCATTTCCGCATGAAAGCTTTTGGCAAGACACTGCTCGCACTCAGTCTGGCTGGCGCCTTCGCCGGTCACGCGATGGCAGACGACAAGGTTCTGCACGTTTACAACTGGAATGACTACATCGCTGAAGACACCATTGCCAAGTTTGAAAAGGAAACGGGCATCAAGGTGGTCTATGACGTGTATGACAGCAACGAGGTACTCGAAGCCAAGTTGCTGGCGGGCAAGTCGGGCTATGATGTGGTTGTCCCCTCCAACTCTTTCCTGGCCAAGCAGATCAAGGCCGGTGTCTACCAGACGCTGGACAGGAACAAGCTGCCCAACTGGAAAAACCTGGATCCCCAGCTGATGAAGACCCTGGAGGTCAGCGATCCGGGTAACCTGTACGCCATTCCTTACCTGTGGGGTACCATCGGTATTGGTTATAACCCTGACAAGGTAAAGGCTGCACTGGGCGACAATGCCCCGGTGGACTCTTGGGATCTGATCTTCAAGCCGGAAAATATTTCCAAGCTCAAGAGCTGTGGTGTCGCGCTGCTGGACTCGCCAACCGAGATCATTCCTGCCGGTCTGCATTACCTGGGCTACAAGCCTGACAGCCAGGACACCCAGGAACTGAAGGCGGCGCAGGACCTGTTCATGCAGATTCGTCCGTCGATCACCTACTTCCACTCATCCAAGTACATCTCTGATTTGGCCAACGGCAACGTCTGCGTGGCGGTCGGCTATTCCGGCGACATTGCCCAGGCCAAGGCCCGTGCCGCTGATGCCAAGAATGGCGTGACGGTGAAGTACAACATTCCCAAGGAAGGTGCCGGTACGTTCTTCGATACCATGGCCATTCCAAAGGACGCTACCAATACCGAGGGCGCCTACAAGTTCATCGACTTCATCATGAAGCCGGAGATCATTGCCGAGATCAGCGACTACGTGCAGTACCCGAACGGCAACAAGGAAGCGACACCGCTGGTCAGCGACGAGATTCGCAACGACCCGGGCATCTACCCGACTCAGGAGACGATGGGCAAGCTGTACGCCTTCCCGGACCTGCCGGCCAAGGTGCAGCGTGCGATGACCCGTGCCTGGACAACGATCAAGTCCGGCAAATAAGTGATGCAGGCCCCTCCGGCAGCTGTTGGAGGGGCTTTCTGGAAGGATAGGGCATGTATACAACGCAGCGATTATCCGACCCACGCTCGAATCTGATTGCAGCTTCGGTGAGCTGTACCGATACGAAAAATCAGTTTATCCGTGACATTTCCGCGCTCATCCTGTATCAACGCGGCCCGTTATCAGGCAGGCCGTACGGTAAGCAGGTGAAGGCACTATTGCCACTGGCGGTAGCCGCCGGGAATTTGCATGTCTGCAGCCATGCATGTGCGGGTGATACCAGCCTTTGTCGGATGCGTTCCAGGGTTAGGTAAGAGCCCTATGGTAGGGCCGTCGCGTTAAACCTGTATTCATTCATAGATTCTTCACAAGGAAATCGGCCGCACAGTCAGGTATGGACTGGCCACTAACCAAGAGGACGACCGAGTGTTTCTTTCCCTTCGTAAGACGCTGCTTGCCACTGCCGCTGCGCTGGCCTTTACACCACTGGCCCATGCCGAGAAAGTCGTGCACATCTATAACTGGAGCGATTACATCGGTGAGACCACGCTGGAAGATTTCCAGAAGGAAACCGGAATCAAGCCGGTCTATGACGTGTTCGACTCCAATGAAACCCTCGAGGGCAAGCTTCTGGCCGGGCGGACCGGCTATGACGTGGTAGTGCCGTCCAACCATTTCTTGGGCAAGCAGATCAAGGCCGGCGCGTTCATGAAGCTGGACCGCAGCCAGCTGCCCAACTGGCAGAACCTGGACCCTGCTTTGCTCAAGCAGCTTCAGACCAACGATCCGGGTAACGAGCACAGCGTGCCTTACCTATGGGGAACCAACGGTATCGGTTACAATGTCGACAAGGTCAAGGAGGTGCTTGGCACCGACAAGATCGACTCCTGGGCAGTGCTGTTCGAGCCGGAAAACATCAAGAAGCTGACCAAGTGCGGTGTTTCTTTCATGGACTCGCCAGATGAAGTCATTCCGGCCATGCTGAACTACCTGGGGCTCAACCCCAACAGCACAAATCCTGACGATTACAAGAAAGCCGAGGCGAAGCTCCTGCAGGTTCGCCCGTACGTGACTTATTTCCACTCCTCGAAATACATCTCCGATTTGGCCAACGGCAATATCTGTGTGGCCTTTGGCTATTCGGGTGATGTTTTCCAGGCAGCGTCACGTGCCGAGGAAGCGGGAAAGGGCGTCAAGATCGCTTATGCCATTCCCAAGGAGGGAGCGAACCTGTGGTTTGATCTATTGGCCATCCCCAAGGATGCGTCCAATGCGAAAGAGGCACATGCGTTCATCAACTACCTGTTGCGGCCTGAGGTGATTGCCAAGGTAAGCGACTCCGTTGGTTACGCTAACCCCAACCCCAAGTCAGGCGAGCTGATGGACCAGAAGGTACGCCAGGATGAAACGGTCTATCCACCCCAAGAGGTGATGGACAAGCTGTATGTAATGGCGGAATTGCCTCCGCAGATATTGCGGATCAGTACACGCAGTTGGACCCGGATCAAATCCGGTAAATAGCGTTCCATATTCGATAGCCTGACCGTTGAATCAGGCTGAATGCCTGGCTGACAGCAAGGCGAAAAGAGGCACGGTCGGCGCTAGGGCAAGAAGGGCGGAGGGGTTTTCCGCACCGACTCTAGAACCTCATGCCATAGCTGTCAGGCAGGATTTCAAGACCCCTGGGGAGTAAATAATGGCGATAGCCTCCGGTGCCTTTAAAAAAGCCGTGACCGGTGTTCAGCAGACCAAAGAAGTGCTGGTGAAGATCGATCGGGTAACCAAGAAATTCGATGAAACGGTGGCAGTTGATGATGTTTCACTGACCATCAACAAAGGCGAGATCTTTGCGCTGCTTGGTGGCTCCGGTTCTGGTAAATCCACGCTGCTGCGCATGCTGGCGGGGTTTGAGCAACCCACCGAGGGAAGGATCTTCCTGGACGGGCAGGACATCACCAATATGCCGCCGTATGACCGGCCGATCAACATGATGTTCCAGTCCTATGCCTTGTTCCCGCACATGACGGTCGAGCAGAACATTGCGTTCGGCTTGAAGCAGGACAGGCTGCCCAGGGAAGAGATCAACCAGCGCGTGGCCGAAATGCTCAAGCTGGTGCACATGACACAGTATGCCAAGCGTAAACCGCATCAGCTCTCTGGTGGGCAGCGTCAGCGGGTGGCCCTGGCGCGCTCACTGGCCAAGCGGCCCAAGCTTCTGTTGCTCGACGAGCCGATGGGGGCGCTCGACAAGAAACTGCGTTCGCAGATGCAGCTGGAGCTGGTGGAGATCATCGAGCGCGTGGGCGTGACCTGTGTAATGGTGACGCACGACCAGGAAGAAGCCATGACCATGGCTCAGCGCATCGCAATCATGCACCTGGGCTGGATCGCTCAGGTGGGCAGCCCGATGGACATCTATGAAACGCCGGCCAGCCGCCTGGTCTGTGAGTTCATCGGCAACGTGAACCTGTTCGACGGTGAACTGATCGAGGACGATGCGGATCACGCCATCATTGCCTCGCCGCAGCTCGAGCGGCATATCTACGTGGGCCACGGGATTAGCACCCGCGCTGAAGACAAGCGCGTGACCTATGCGATTCGCCCGGAAAAGCTCCTGATGGCCAGCCGCCTGCCGGAAGACCATGAACACCCCAATTACAACTGGCTACGCGGGACCGTGCATGACATCGCCTATCTGGGCGGGCATTCGGTGTATTACATCAAGCTGGAGTCCGGGCAACTGGTCCAGTGCTTCATCGCCAACGCCGTGCGCCTGGGCAAACGCCCGACGTGGGACGATCCGGTAGTGGTGTACTGGGAAGATGACAGCGGCGTGGTACTGCAATCATGAGTCTGAAGAAACTGTTCGACGGCCGCCGCCTGGTTATTGGCGTCCCGTTCGTGTGGCTGTTCCTGTTCTTCCTGCTGCCGTTCGCCATTGTGCTGAAGATCAGTTTCGCCATTGCGGACGTCGCGATTCCACCCTATACCGAACTGCTGACCTATGCCGACCAGCAGCTGGATATTGCCCTGAATTTCGGGAATTACCTGATGTTCACGGACGATCCGCTATACCTGGACGCGTACCTTGGTTCGCTCAAGATCGCTGGCATCAGTACGCTGATCTGTCTTCTGATCGGATATCCGATGGCTTATGCCATCGCTCGGGCGCGCAAGGATGTGCAGACGGTATTGCTTCTCCTGATCATGATGCCGACCTGGACGGCCATTCTGATCCGGGTCTATGCCTGGATGGGGCTTCTGTCCACCAACGGCCTGATCAACGAATTCCTGATGTTTATTGGTGTGATTCACGAGCCGCTGCGCCTGCTCAATACCAATTTCGCGGTGTATCTGGGGATTGTGTACTCCTATCTGCCGTTCATGATCCTGCCGTTGTTCGCCAATCTGGTGAAGCATGATCTGACACTGCTGGAGGCGGCATCCGACCTGGGAGCGAGTCGCTTTACCAGCTTCTGGCGTATCACGGTGCCGTTGTCCAAGAACGGCATTATCGCGGGCTGCATGCTGGTCTTCATTCCCGCAGTGGGCGAGTTCGTGATTCCGGAACTGCTGGGCGGGCCGGAAACGCTCATGATTGGCCGTGTGTTGTGGCAGGAATTCTTCAATAACCGCGACTGGCCGGTGGCTTCGGCTTTGGCGGTGGTCATGCTGATCATCCTCATCGTGCCTATTGTCCTGTTCAACAGGAATCAGGCGAAGGAACTGGAGGGCAAGCTATGAGAAGCCTGAAGTTCACAAACCTGATGTTGGTGTTGGGCCTGTTGTTCATCTACCTGCCGATGGTCATCCTGGTGATCTATTCGTTCAACGCCTCGCGTCTGGTGACTGTCTGGGGCGGCTGGTCGGTGCACTGGTATGCAGGGCTTCTGGACAATAACCAGCTGATGGGCGCCGTAGGGCGCTCCCTGGAAATCGCGTTCTACACGGCGATTTCCTCGGTTATCCTGGGAACGCTGGCGGCGTTCGTGCTGACGCGTATTCCTCGCTTTCGCGGGCGTACGGTGTTTGGCGGTCTGGTCACTGCACCGCTGGTCATGCCTGAGGTGATTACCGGTCTGTCGCTGCTGCTCCTGTTCGTTTCCATGGCAAAGTTCATCGGCTGGCCGCAGGATCGGGGTGTCGTCACGATCTGGATCGCCCATACCAGCTTTTGCGCGTCTTACGTAGCGGTAGTAGTGTCGGCGCGTCTGCGCGAGTTGGACCTGTCTATCGAGGAAGCTGCCATGGACCTGGGCGCGCGTCCCTGGAAGGTGTTCATGCTGATCACCATCCCGATGATTGCGCCTTCTCTGGCAGCGGGTGGAATGATGTCCTTTGCGCTATCGCTGGATGATCTGGTGCTTGCAAGCTTCGTGTCCGGCCCTGGCTCAACCACCTTGCCAATGGAGGTGTTCTCCGCTGTGCGCCTGGGTGTGAAGCCGGAGATCAATGCCATTGCCAGCCTGATTCTGCTGGCGGTCTCGCTGTTTACCTTCCTCGCGTGGTATTTCACGCGTCGGGCTGAGAAGAAGCGGCTGCAGGGGTTGAAGGAGGCCATGGAGTCGACGGTGACGGAAACTGCCAATGAGCGGGACGTTGAGCGTTTCACCGCGCCGCCTACCAATAGCTGATACAAGAAAGCCACCGAAAGGTGGCTTTTTTTATGCCTGGGGTGGATCAGCCTGTTGCCAGAATGAATCGGTGTATGGCCTCGGCCAGACCGTTCCTGTCGGTTTCGGCGGTGATCTGCATGGCATGAGCCTTGACGTCTTCCTCGGCTTGTCCCATGGCAATGGAGAGCCCGGCTTTCTTGAACATTGAAATATCGTTTTCACCGTCTCCAATGGCGACGGTACGCGTGAGCGGAATGCTCAGATGCTCCGCCAGTGCCACTAGCGCATGGCCTTTGCTGGCCTGGGCAGCTGTAATATCCAGATAGTAGGGTTGGGAGCGTACGGTGTGGGCGTATTGCCCCAGCTTCTGATCCAGCTCGGGTTGCAGGCTGGCGAGGCGATCATGGTTCTTACTGACAGCTACCAGCTTGTCGACCCGGTCAAGGTAGTCGTCAAAGCGGTCGACGATCAGCGGATCATAGCCCAGGGCTCTTTTCTCATGGCCGATGTAGTGGTTGTCTGGATTGGCAATGATCCATTCATTATCGGCGAAGAGCCAGATATCGAGGTCTTCGTCCTCAAGCTGCTCAAACACGCTGTCCACGGCATTCCGGGGTATACGGTGTGCCTGCAAGAGCGTGCCATCCGGCTTGAGCAGGGTGCCGCCGTTGAAGGCGCCGACGGGGAGGGTAAGACCAAGCGCTTCGATCAGCCAATGCATGGCCCGTGGCGGGCGACTGCTGACCAGCGTAAAGTCGATTCCAGCCTCACGCAGGCGCTGTACGGCCTCGATCGTGGCTTGGTTTAATTGCTTGTCGGTACGCAAAAGGGTGCCATCGACATCCGACAGCATGAGTTGGTACGGGTGGTTCGTCATTATCGTTCCTGTCGAGCCATAGTAGAAAAGAGCGACAGGCTGCCTGGAGGTGCGCCTCGATGCGCTACCTCCAAGCCTGCTCGGAAAGCGTTACTGCGGAATTTCTACGTGCCCACCAAAGCCGAAGCGCATGGCCGACAGGAGCTTGTCGCCATAGGTCGCCTTCTGGCGTGAGCGGAAACGGGCATACAGTGCGGACGTCAGTACCGGGGCAGGTACGGCTTCCTCGATAGCGGCCTCGATGGTCCAGCGACCTTCACCACTGTCGGACACGAATCCGCTGAATTTCTCCAGCTCCACGTCCTGAGCCAATGCCTGAGCGGTCAGGTCCAGAAGCCAGGAGGAAACGACACTGCCACGGCGCCATACTTCGGCGATGTCTGCCAAATCCAATTGCAGGCGTTCTTCTTCCGGTACATTTTCGGAGCCGCGCATCTTGAGAATGTCAAAGCCTTCGGCGTACGCCTGCATCATGCCGTATTCGATACCGTTGTGAATCATCTTCACAAAGTGACCGGAACCAGCCGGGCCTGCATGGATATAGCCGCGCTCGGCACGCTCGTCCGGGGCGTTGCGTCCACGGGTGCGCTCGATGTCTCCATAGCCAGGGGCCAGGGTGTCGAAGATGGGATCCAGGCGGTCCACGGTTTCCTTGTCGCCGCCAATCATCATGCAGTAGCCGCGCTCAAGGCCCCAAACGCCTCCAGAGGTGCCTACGTCGAGGTAGTGGATACCTTTCTCGGCCAGCGCCTTGGCGCGGCGCAGGTCGTCCTTGTAGTAAGTATTGCCACCATCAATGATGGTGTCGCCCGGCTCCAGCATCTGGCCCAGGGTGTTGATGGTCTGTTCGGTCGGGTCACCCGCCGGAAGCATGACCCATAGCGCGCGTGGCTTAGCCATCTGCTGGATCATGTCCTCAAGACCGGTTGTTGCTTTGGCGCCTTCTTTGGCCAGCGTCTCGATGGAGTCGGCGCTGCGGTCGTATGCGAAGACCTCGTGCCCGTTTTTCATCAGCCTGCGGGCAATGTTTCCGCCCATCCGGCCCAGTCCGATAATGCCAAGTTGCATGTTGTTGCCTCCACGAGCTTTTACGTCAGGCGATAGCCGCCTCGACTAATTGTACGATACGTTGCAGCCCTGCTTCGCTATTGCCGTGCTGAATGTGAATACGTAAATGTCGACGACCTCGCTCGGCGAGCACGGAAAGGTCCCCTTGTGCCTGAGCGGCTTCGACGATGCCGAAGCTTACCTTGCGTCCGGGAATGGCCAGATCCTGCTGGGGTTCGGCGGTAATCTGCAGGAAAACCCCGCTATTTGGCCCCCCTTTGTAGGCTTGGCCTGTGGAGTGTAGAAAACGGGGGCCGAAGCCGCCAACGGTGGCGACACGGTAACGATCCCGTAACAGGGTCCGCAGCCGCGTCATCAGGGTTTCGTGGGCGCCGTTACGCTCGATATAGGCAAGCACGGCAGCGTAATCGCCCGGATTGAGGCGAGCAAAATGCTCCCGAAGAACCTGCTCGGCCGAGTCGCCGCTCAGGGGGGAATCGCTGTAGAACGCCAGCTCGCCATCGGTGAAGAAGGGATTTCCGCTGGAAAGCTGTCCGGTTTTTTCATACTCATCGGTTAGCGCGCGCGTTTTGACCTTGCTGGCTTCGACGTCAGGCTGATCGAAAGGATTGATGCCTATCACGGCACCTGCAATGGCGGTAGCCACTTCCCAGCGGAAAAATTCCTGACCGATAAGATCAGGCCGCATCAGGCTTATGCGGATTACAGGCTGGCCGGCCTTTTCCAATGCCTCGACCTGAGCATCCAGTTCGCTGCCGTCATTATCTGTACGCAGATAGACGAATAAACGATCATTGCTGTAATGGGAGGGGTCAGCCGGGGGCTCCAGGTCGACCGGAATGATGCCTTTGCCTTGTTTGCCTGTGGACTCCGCCAGCAGTTGTTCAAGCCAGGCACCGATACTGGCGATCTGGGGCGAGGCGAACAGGGTCAGCTTGTCCCGCCCGGCCTTGACGGCTTCACCCATGACCACACCCAGATAAACGCCCGGATTGATTGCAGGCGGTGCACTGGGATCGCATGCCAGCACCATGGGGCGCGTAATCTCGAACAGGCTGTCTACATCGTGTCCAAGCAGGCTCAGCGGTACGAGCCCAAAGGCCGAGAGCACCGAGTAACGCCCGCCGATGGTCGGGTCTCCATAGAAGAGGGTGCGATAGCCCTGCGCCTTGGCGCTGACCTCGAGCTTGGAGCCGGGATCGGTAATGGCGATGAAATGATGGCTGGCCTGATCCTCTCCGAGCGCTTTGCAGGCAGCGTCGAAAAAGTAAGCGTTGAGAATTTCAGGTTCCAGGGTCGAGCCGGACTTGCTCGATACCAGAAAGACCGTGCAGGCATAATCAATGGACTGCTCCGTGGCGGCAATTTGAGCCGGATCGGTAGAGTCCAACACCAGCAGGCGCAGGCCTTCAGGTGTGTTGCCCAAGGTTTTCGCCAGCACTTCCGGCCCAAGGCTGGAGCCACCCATGCCCAGTAGAACGGCGGTGGTATAGCCTTCGGCTTTGAGCGATTGTTCCAGTATGACCAGAGCGGAGGTGTTGATATGCGGCTCAGTAGCAGCTTTCAACCAGCCGCCCCATTTCGCTTCGTCCTGACCGGTCCAGAGGGAAGCATCCATGTGCCATAGCCGACGTGACCAGCCTTCGCGGCGGGCCTGCTCAAGCTGCTGCTCGACGGCTTGGGACAGGTCTTCTGGCAGGCTGAACTTAGCCTGGTTGAGTTTACCGGCCAGCAGTTTGACGCGCTTGGCACCCACAGCACCGAGCAGATCGTCAGCTGCATCGGAGAAAAGTTTGGCGCCTGCCTTTACCAAGTCTGTCGTTATGCCCGGCAGATCCAGCCCGAACCGCTCGGTTGCTTCGAGTGTGGCGCGGGCTTCATCCAACCCTGTAGTGAGGGTTTCCTTCACCGTGCCATGATCACGAAAGGCATCCATGGTCTTGGGCGGCATGGTATTAACGGTGTCCGGTCCGATCAGCTCATCGACGTACAGTGTATCGGGATGGTCGGGATTCTTGGTGCCGGTAGAGGCCCATAGCAGTCGCTGAGGTTGAGCGCCCTTGGCGGCCAGGGCTTGCCAACGTTCGCTGGCTATCATGGCCTGATAATCAGCATAGGCCAGTTTGGCGTTGGCAATGGCAACCCGACCCTTGAGGGACTTGAGCGTTGCGTCGTCATTCCCGGCTTTCAGCTGTTCATCGATCTTTTTCTCGATTTCCGAATCGATCCGGCTGATGAAAAAGCTGGCAACACTGGCTATGCGGCTGATGTCTTCTCCAGCCTGAATACGCGTCTCCAGCCCAGCCATGTAGGCCTCGGCAACAGCGCGATAGGATTCCCGGGAAAACAGCAGTGTCACGTTGACGCTGATCCCTTCGGCAATCAGTTGCTGGATGGCTGCTGCGCCCGCTTCGGTACCAGGCACCTTGACCATCAGGTTCGGTCGATCGACAGCTTTCCAGAGTCGACGTGCCTCTATCAGGGTGGGCTCGGTATCCATGGCCAGATAAGGCGATACCTCCAGGCTGACGTAGCCGTCCTTGCCGTTTAAACGGTCATAGACAGGCCGCAGGATGTCGGCGGCCTGTTGAATGTCTTCGACCGCCAGATATTCATATACATCGACCGGTGAGGCATCGGCACGGTTGAGGAAGCGCTCTAGCGATTCATCGTAATCCGTACCGTGTCCCATGGCCTTTTCGAAGATGGATGGGTTGGAGGTAACGCCGGTCAGGCCATCCCGCTCAATGAGCGTCTGCAGCTCACCCTTGCGCAAAAATTCCCGACTGACGAAATCCAGCCAGACGGCCTGACCGGCCATACCCAACTCTCGCAAGAGGCTGCTCATCATGACCTCCCGGCGTTCGCCTGTTCAGTGGCCAGTTTGACAACGTTTTCAACCGTAAAGCCGTATTTCGCCTGCAGCTTGCCGATTGGTGCGGAGGCACCAAAGCTGTTCATGACGACCATGGCGCCCTTGCGGCCTACGTAACGCTCCCACCCCATCGGGCCAGCCTGCTCGACGGCAACCCGACCGGTTACGTCATCAGGCAGCACGCTTTCTTTGTAGGCTTCGTCCTGCTGCTCGAACAGTTCCCAACACGGCATGGAGACGACACGCGCCGCTATACCGTTTGCTTTGAGCTGCTCATAAGCCTCGACACACAGGCCGACCTCACTGCCGGTACCCATGATAATGACATCCGGCTTGCCGTTTTCGGCATCCGCCACGACATACGCACCACGCGCCGTACCTTCCGCCGAGGCGTAGCGGGTGCGGTCAAGCGTCGGCATGGGCTGGCGGGAGAGGACGATGCAGGAGGGGCGGTTGGTCTGCTCGAGCGCAACCTTCCAAGCCTGGACGGCTTCGTTGGCATCACCGGGACGCAGGGTCAGAAGACCAGGAGTTGCCCGGAGCTGAGCCAGCTGCTCGATGGGCTGGTGCGTAGGCCCATCTTCGCCAACACCAATGGAGTCGTGGGTAAAGACGAACACCACAGGCAGCTCCATGATCGAGGCCAGGCGAATCGGCGGCTTCATGTAGTCGCTGAACACCAGGAACGTTGCCGTAAAGGAGCGCAGGTAGCAGAGGGCAAGGCCGTTGGCGATAGCGCCCATCGCGTGTTCACGTACGCCATAGTGGAGGTTGCGACCGGCGGGTGTCTGCGCTGAGAAGCTTCCAGCGCCGTCAAAGGTCAGCTTGGTCTTGGTAGAGGGCGCCAGGTCCGCCGAACCGCCGATCAGCCACGGGATCTTGCTAGCGAAGGCGTTGAGTGCCTTGCCACCGGATTCACGGGTTGCCACGCCCTTGGCGTTGGCTTCGAACTCTGGAAGTGCATCCATCCAGCCTTCAGGCATCTGACCGGCGCGCATGCGGTTGAGCTCGTCTACAAGGGTAGGCTCCTGCTGCTCAAGCGTTTTCAGCGCTGCCTGCCATTGCTCGTATTGGCTTTGCCCGCGCTCAACCATCTGGTCGCGCAGCCAGGTTCGTGCATCGTCCGGCACCAGGAAGTCAGCGTCTTCAGGCCAGTCATAGGATTTCTTGGCGAGGCGGATTTCATCAGCGCCCAGTGGTTCGCCATGGGCGGCGGCGGTGTTGTGCTTGTTGGGTGCACCATAACCAATGATGCTGTCGACGATGATCAGGGTTGGTGCATCGTCATGGGCCTGGAAAAACTCGATGGCCTGGCCAAAGGTCAGGGCGTCGTTGGCGTCCTTGACATGGACCACGTTCCAACCATAACCCTTGAAACGTGCGCCAACGTCTTCGCTGAATGTCAGGTCCGTGTGGCCCTCGATGCTGATGGTATTGTTGTCGTAGATCCAGCACAGGTTGGACAGCTTCAGGTGCCCGGCTACCGAAGCCGCTTCACCGCTGACGCCTTCCATCATGTCGCCATCGCCACATAGCACGTAGACGTTGTAATCGAAGAGGGTAGCGCCGTCACGGTTGAAGCGCTGTCCGAGCCAGCGTTGGGCCATCGCCATGCCAACGCTGTTAGCACACCCCTGGCCCAGCGGGCCGGTAGTGGTTTCTACGCCGGTAGTCATGCGGTATTCAGGGTGGCCGGGCGTCTTCGAATCCATCTGACGGAACTGCTTGATGTCATCCAGGCTGACGGCCGGGTTGCCGGAGGGCTGGCCATGCTCGTCGATCTCGGTCACACCGGCCAGATGCAGCAGCGAATACAACAGCATTGACGCATGACCTACAGACAGCACAAAGCGGTCGCGGTTGGGCCAGTCCGGATGCTCAGGGTGGTAGCGCAGGTACTTACTCCACAACGTATACGCCACGGGCGCCAGGGCCATGGGCGTGCCAGGGTGGCCTGAGTTGGCCTTCTGCACGGCGTCCATGGAAAGGGTGCGTATGGTATTCACGCACAGCTGATCACGCTCGATGTTGGGGTCGTTGGAAAAAGTGGTGTTGGCAGAGCACATTGCGGATTCCTCGATTGGAGCGTGGAAGCGAATGGCCGGGATGCCGTCTCGCGGCTCGTCATGATGCAGGCGATAGGCAAGGACAGCAGCTCGGCTGACCGTGCATGCGGGTTATCCAGGCGCAGGGCCTGGGCTGGCGATCCGGCCGATAGGCTGGCGTTAAGCTACTTCTCGACAGCTGATTCGCATGCGACGGAACAGTACTAGGAGGTGTGAGCTTTCAGGCGGGCGTTTGTTCCTCTCATTTTGCGAGAGAATGCGTTGAAGGTCTTTAAAGGTATCAGGCCGACACGCGACGACCGGGCACGTGATCCAAACAGCCAGCTTCGTTATCATAGGCACTGACTTTTCTCCCGCGCCCTCCGAGGCGCCGCACCGAGCCCAGCATGAAACAGTACCTAGACCTGATGCGACACGTGCGTGAGCACGGCACCTTCAAAAGCGACCGCACCGGCACCGGCACCTACAGCGTGTTCGGCTATCAGATGCGCTTCAACCTGGCCGATGGTTTTCCCATGGTCACCACCAAGAAGCTGCACCTGCGTTCCATCATTCATGAGCTGCTGTGGTTTCTCAAAGGCTCGACCAATATCGCCTACCTCAAGGAAAACGGCGTTTCCATCTGGGATGAGTGGGCCGATGAGAACGGTGACCTTGGCCCGGTCTACGGTTATCAATGGCGGAGCTGGCCCGCGCCGGATGGCCGTCATATCGACCAGATCGCCAACGTTATCGAGATGATCAAGAAGAATCCCGACTCGCGCCGGTTGATCGTCTCCGCCTGGAACCCTGCCCTGGTGGATGAGATGGCCCTGCCGCCGTGCCATGCGCTGTTCCAGTTCTATGTGGCAGATGGCAAGCTCTCCTGCCAGCTCTACCAGCGCTCGGCGGACATTTTCCTGGGTGTGCCTTTCAATATTGCCAGCTACGCGCTGCTGACCATGATGGTGGCACAGGTCACGGGTTACGAGCCGGGCGAGTTTATCTGGACGGGCGGTGACAGCCACCTGTACGCTAACCATCTGGAGCAGACGGACCTGCAACTGACCCGCGAGCCGCTGCCCCTGCCTACCATGAAGCTCAACCCAGCGGTCAAAGATCTGTTCGAGTTCACGTTCGATGACTTCGAGCTGGTCGGCTACGAATCCCATCCTCACATCAAGGCGCCCGTCGCCGTTTGATGTATCACTGGAGCGCCCTGCCTGCGTAGGGCGCTCCGGGTCTGAAGCTGTTCATCTGCTCGACTTACAGCTCATCCAGCCGCGTGGCACGTGTCTGCGTGAAGCCTCGGTTATGCTTGCTCAATGGCGAGTTAGGGTCCAGCAGCGAGGTTCGGATGAAGTGCAGGTAGCTGCACACGCGGCGTAGCGGCGAACGTTCGAACTGTCCCGAGTTGGGCTCCTGATGAATCTGGGCGGCCTGAGCCGTCTCGATGGCATGGTCTACTGCCGACAAGGCCCGCTCCATATACTTGGGGCTGGGTTGCACGAACAGGCGGATCAGGGCGCGTCCCATGATGCGAATAGCCTGTCGCCAGGGTCTCGATTCCTGATAGCAGGGGTGCAGGGGCAGGTTTTCCTGTTCGTAGCGCAACTCGATGATGGCATGACCAATTTCCAATGACAGGAACATCCAGCGCAGAAGCTGGCGCTGCACGGCGGTATGACCGGTGGAAAGTACATAGGCCTGGTTGAGCAGGTCGCGGGTACTGCTATCGAAGCCTGATGCCAACCCCTTGAGCTTGCCGCTGATGGCATAGACGACCCGCATGCGTAAATCCTGCTCGAGACGTCCCCATAGCCATGGGCGATTGGGCGGCATGAGCACCGCAGCGGCGACCGCGGCAATAAAGGCGGCGAGCAGATAGGACAGGTACTGGTTGAAGAAGATATTGGCGTCATACAACGTGACGTTGGCCGGCAAGGCCGCCGAGCAGAACCACACCATCAGCCCTGTGCCGTAACCCGCCCACTGGGGACGGGTGATGAAAAACGCGCCAATGGCAAACACCGGCGACAGCGCGTAGAACAACAGGGGAAAGCCATCCAGTTGGGGCAGCACCCAGAACACCAGAAAAAAGCCGGCCAACGAGCCGGCCAATGTCCCGACGGCTAATTGCAGGCAGTAACGGCGTGGGTTGGGCGAAGTAGATGAAAGCGCCGAGATCAGGACGGCTGCCAGCGCACAGGTATCACCGCTGGGCCAGGACGTTTCGATCCAGAACAGCCCCAGCACGAGAACCACGAGGGCGCTGCGTATACCGGAAATGGCCGCTGCCATGGGGTTGGCCACGGGGGTGAAGCTTTCCGGAGGCGGCGTCTTGGGTGGCTTGGGACCGTTCAGAGTGGCATAGGCCAGGCAGTAGCTGTAGAGGTCTTCGGCAAAACGGTAGAGCAGTTCGGCGGCCGTGTTGAAGTCCAGCAGGTCGCCGTCTCCAACTTGTTGATCCTGAAGCTGCGTTCGGCCCTCGCGAATAGACTGCATCAGTGGCTCACGGTGCAGCGCGAGCTTTTCTGCCAGACGGGCCGCGTCAGTCTCGGTGGTCAGCCGCTCCCCGAACGGTGCAAGCAATGTGGTGATCTCCGAAAGGCAAGGCGAGAAGGCGTCCAGCAGGAGCGGGCGCTGGCGGATCCGGGTCAGCAGTTGGTTCAAGGCATGGAAGCGGGTGTTGAGCTGCATGAACTGGCTGCCCAGGTTGGCCAGCCGACCGCTGCGCTGACGCAGGTGTGGGTCTTCGAACGCACTGGCGCTGCGCAGGCTTTCAAAGCCTACGGACTCGGCCGCAAAGCGTGCCGCCAGGGTTTCGAACTGTTCGCGGGTCAACGTGCCGCTCAGACCCTCATGGGCCATGCGGGCGAAGTCACGAAAGCGCAGGGAAAGCGTATTGCGCAGCACGGTGCGGGTCGTCTGCGGCAGGACGATAGCGCTGACTGCACCGGTGCAGCAGATGCCCAGGCCAATCTCCAGTACACGCCACAGGGCCTGCATAAAGGCATTTTCCGGATGGCTCGTGGCTGGCAAGCCGATCAGGCTGGCGGTGTACCCGGCCAGTAGAAAGGCATAACCGCGAAAGTCGCGATAACGTGCAGCGCCCGCCGTACATAGGCCTACCCACATGGCCAGCGAGCCGAGCAGCAGGATCCGTTCCTGGGCGAAGAGGGCAATGAACAGCACCATTACGCTCAGGCCGACCAGCGTTCCGATGATGCGATAGAAACTCTTGGCCAGCACCTGTCCGCTTTGGGGCTGCATGACGATAAAGACGGTGACCAGTACCGTACTGGGTTGGGGCAGCTGCAACCGGTAGGCCAGCCAGAGTGCAATCAGTGCTGTCAGCAGCGCCTTGAAAATGAAGGCCCAGGTAATGCCATCGGTACGGGCCCATTCCAGCAGGGCACGGTGCCAGGCCGAGCGGCTCGGTAATCGACTGGCAAGAGAAATAGCGCGCAACGGTAACCTCGACGCTCAAAGGGCGCACGGAGTGAATCGGTCAGGGTGAAAAACAGCGTTGCAGTCAGCGCAGGGCGATAGCGCACTGACCGTGAAGCGGCGGCAAGATCTTCTTGAACAGACGAGACAGCGGCCTGAACAGACTGGCTGACAGGGGCGTTACGATCAGATAAGGCGGAGCGGGAAGCGGAAGCGTTTTCCGAAACAGTTGCAGCACGGTGGCCTACTCAAACAGTCACTAGCTCAGACGAGCGCTATCCATTCTATGTAGAGCAGGGTGGCGGGAATAAGCAGGAAAATCGTGAAGGATTATTAACTGTAAAGCGAGTAATCAAAGGGTAGGGAGTTGTGCCAGAATTTGCCGCTCTGAGAGGAGTACGATGGACAATCTCTTTAACATGCGTGCTTTCATGTGTGTTGTGGAAGCCGGCAGCTTTACTGCGGCGGCCCAACGCCTTGAGCTTACCACCGCCTACGTTTCCAAGGCGGTCACCAATCTGGAAACACACCTTCAAACCCGTTTACTTCACCGCACTACCCGTCGGATCGCGCTGACCGAGGCGGGGGAACGTTACCTACAGCGTTGCCAACAGATCTTCGCCTACATTCAAGAGGCGGAGGCCGAAGCCAGCCATGCCCATGCGCATCCGGTGGGCAAACTCAAGGTTCATACCATGACCGGCTTGGGTCAGCATTACCTGATCAAGACGATTGCCCGTTACTGCGAGCAATACCCTGAGGTGAACTTCGACCTGCGGCTGACCAACACGTTTACCGATATCCTGGAGGACGGCTACGACGTCTCCGTGATCCTGGCCTCCCAGCTTAAGGATTCAGGCTACTTTTCCAAGCGACTGGGCAGTACTCATAGCATTCTGTGCGCATCGCCGGCTTATCTGGAAAAATACGGCACCCCCCAGACGACGGCTGCCTTGCGTCAACATCGTTGCCTGCGTTTGGTGAACAAGGCTATGTCACTGGATAAATGGTTGTTTCAAGGCCCAAAAGGCGAGGAGCTGGTAACAATTGACCAGACCCTGTTTCAGGTCAACACGGCGGATGCCTTGATGGAGGCCATTGCTTCTGGCATGGGCATCGGGGCGCTGCCGATCTATGCCGCCGTCAAGGGGCTCAAGGACGGGACGCTGCAGCAGGTCCTGCCAAACCACAGCCTGTATCCACTTAATGTCTATGCGTTGTATCCCTCTCGCCAGTACCTGGATGCAAAGATCCGGACGCTGGTGGACTTCCTGCGCGATACCTTGCCGGGGCTTCTAAAGGCCGACGAGCAGGCTGTGAAGCGGCTGTATGAAGAAGGCCCGGTCAGCGCCTGATGATTAGTCAGGCTGCTGCGCCAATTGCTCGGCCAGGTCTTCGATCTGCTCGCGGCGGTTGGCGTCTCGTAACTTGTGGGAAGCGTTGAGCGAAGACCACTCCGGATGGGCACGGGCGTGATTCAGGGCGGCAGGAAGCTTGCCCTCACGCCAGCGCTGATCCTCAGGTGTTTCCACTTCGATAGCCTTCATGGCTGCGTGACCGCGGGCATCGAGTGCCTTGACCAGTTGACGCTGGCGCAGGGCGAGCAGGCGTAGCACGGCATCATCCACGGTCAGCTCCCGCTGGCCGCGTAGCTTGCCGAGCAGGCGCTGACCATAATGACCACCGGTTTGCAGCAGCCCGCCTGCCAGGGCGCCCAACGCTGTTGCAGCACCCAGCATCAAGCCACCCGCCAATAGGTCGATACCGGCACCTGCCGCAGCACCGGCAGCAACACCCCCGGTCAGACGGATACCCAGAATGCGCAGGGTTTCGGGATTGAATAAATCATCGCCCCAGCGGCCATCCAGTAATGGAAGGTCAGCGGCGCGTGCATCGCCCGAGCGAAAGCCGTACAGCTTGAGTAAGTCCTCCACGCAGCGCTGCTCACGCTTACGCAGATCGTCCCGCAGGCGTTGAGTCGCGGCCTTTACCGCGTCGTCCTCTGGCGGCACTACATAACGACAGGCAGCAGCATCGATCAGTAATTCGGCAATAAGCTGTCCAGCACCGTGCTGGCGTGCCACTGCCTGAGCCTCGTGATCGGCAATCAGCCGCTCCAGTTGAGGGCGCGCCGGCTCGATGAGTAAGGCCAGGCTTTCATACAGACGGCGCTCGCCATCTTCAGGCGGAGCAACACTGTCGAAGCGCACCAGGGCATGCAGCCCGAGGCGTGCCAGTGCGGTGCGCCATTCTTCCTCGCGATGCTGCTCGGCTGCCACAAAGTTCAAGACGGGCAGCAGCGGCTTGCCGCACCCGGCCAACACGGCCAGTTCATCCTTGTATTTGGCGAGTACCGGCTCGCGGGCATCGACGACATAGAGCCCGGCATCCGAGCTGCGCAGCTGGCGCAGTACCTTGGCCTCCTGCTCGAAGCGGTTGCGGGCCTCGGCGGTATCGAGGAAACGCTCCACGCGAGCGGGGCCATCCAAGCGCTCGCCGGGGCGTTCGAGCTGATCAAGGTAATCCCGCAGAGCGATGGCATCTTCCAGACCCGGCGTATCGTAGAGTTCGATCAGGGCTTCGCCGTCCACGGAAAGCCGGACACCCTCTACATGACGCGTGGTACTGGCGCGATGGGAAACCTCGCCAAATCCGATGTCGCGTGTCAGTGTTCGCAGCAGGGACGTCTTGCCAACATTGGTATGGCCCACAACAGCCAATACGAGCGGTTGGGTCATGGGCGTTCTCCTGAGGCGCAGCAGGCGTTGTTGGGCATCGCCTTGCTTACTCCAACCGCGTTCAAACGCCACTTATTCATGTCCAGTCTCCAACCATTCCAGCGGAGACCGTTCTCCATGGGGAAGTGCCATTCGATCCAGCCCCTGGCGCCAATCATCGAGGCGGTCGGCATCCAGTTGGGTGTCTGCAGGCGCAGGTAGCAGCCAGACGCGGGTAGTACCTGCGCAGCGGGCTAGTTCGCCGATCAAGGACAGGGTGCCCCGGTCCGGTGAACGACGGGGATCGCAGGCAATCACCAGGCGTACGGGCGGATAACGGGTGAGTTGCTCCAGCAAGCGGCGGCGCTGCTGTCCGTCGTCCAGTACACCGGCGTTGCGCACGGTGTCCGGCAGCGCGGGTGGCCAGGCCTGTGTGTCGTCCAGCTCAATCGCGACCAGCACAGCACTTTCACCGGCAATTTCGAGGTTACCGGCAGACGGCTCCGGCAGCTGCTCAGGCGCAGCGTCGTTGACGCCCAGACGCTCGGTGGTGGGCATCAGCTTTTCACGCAGCAGTACATAGCCGGGCTGCTCGATATCCAGCGTCAGTTGCTGGCGGCGGCGTTGCCATTGCCAGAGGCAGAGGGCAAAGAGAAGCGCGCGGGGAATGAGGCCATAGACAATCAGCACGCCTACCAGCCAACCGGCCCAGGCATGACGTGCCGCCTCAAGCCCCTGTGCCGCGTTGCCACTGGCACGAATGGTCTCGATATCCGGCATGGGGAAACCCAGCAATGCAGGCAGCGCACCCAGCGCGTGAGTCATGGTGACAAAGGTATCGCTGCTTAGAATGGTGGTTTCCCAGATAAAGCTGTAGCTGCGGGTCGCCAGCAGGGCAAGCAGGATGCCCAGCGCTGCACTCAAGGCCAGCAGCCAGAGCCCATGCACCAGTGTGCCCAGCCCCCAGCGCACCAGCCGTTGACGACCGAGGAGAATAAGCAGTGCTGGGCCGAGCTGGGCTGCGCGAGCATCCCGGGCCAGCTTGCCGGCCAGCCACAGCCAGAGGCGGCCCAACACACTGGCGCTGCGTCCACCGCCGAAAAAGCCGATCAGCCATAACAGCAGGGTCAACAGGTGCAGGCCCAACAGACTGCCCAGGGCCCAGAAGACATTGACCGGGCGCATGCCATCGCCCAGAGCGCCAAAGCCGAGGCCGGCACCGGACAATACAGCCAGAAAGGCGAGCAGCCAGAAGGCGAGGGTGGCACCCTGACGCCAGTGGCGACGGGCTTCGATCAGGCCGTCACGCTGGCCTAACAGATGGGCGCGCAGGTTCAGGCGCTGCATGAAGCTGCCGCCGGCGGCGCGCGCGCGGCGGTTGGCCTCGCTGTCTTCCAGCGGACCGGCTTCTTCCTCGGTCAGGCGGACGGCTTCGGTCAGCCAGAGTGCATCAAGGGTGGAATCGGAAGGGGCAGTAGTGGGTTCGGTCACTCGTCAAACTCGTCCTGGGGATGCGCGGAGAATAACGGGTCGGCATCCGGCGTGTTAACTGGCAAGCCACTGGCAAGGCGGTTGTGCTCTGCTATGCTGCGCGGCTATGAACAAGACACTTCCTCTCAGCTTGATCGTGGCGGTCGCCGACAATGGCGTGATCGGCCACGAAAATCGTCTGCCCTGGCACTTGCCGGCAGAACTCAAATACTTCAAGGCCGTGACCTTGGGCAAGCCGGTGATCATGGGTCGAAAGACCTGGGATTCGCTGGGTCGTCCATTGCCAGGGCGTTTGAATCTGGTCGTCAGCCGTCAGACCGATCTGACGCTCGAAGGTGCCGAAACCTTTACATCGCTGGATGATGCGGTGACGCGAGCCGAGTCCTGGGCCAGGGAGCAGGGTGCCAGTGAGGTTATGCTGATCGGCGGGGCGCAGCTCTTCATCGAGGCGCTGCCTGATGCGGATCGCTTCTACCTCACCCGTGTAGCACTGGAGCCGGAAGGGGATGTGTATTTCCCCGAATGGGATGAGCAGCAGTGGCAGCGGGTATCGCGTGACGAGCACCCGTCCGAGGATGGCCGTCCGGCATATGCGCTGGAAGTGTGGGAACGTAAGCGCTAAGCGCTGCTCATGTTGATTACCTGTTAAACGGGGCGCCTATCAGGCGCCCCGTTTCGTTCTAGAAATACTTCAACCAGGTGATATCGCGGCGGCGCGCCTTGAGGTGGGCAAACCAGCGAACCGGCCAGTAGAGCGCAAAGGCCAGCACGATGGCGCTGATCCACAAGGCCCAGACATGATCAAAGCCGAAGTACGTTCCCTGATTGAGGCCGAACAAGGCAACGGCAATCCGGTACAGCACGCCCAACACGTACAGATGCAGGATGTAGAAGAACATCGGTGCCGCGCCAAACACGGTAAACCAGTGCAGCAGACGGCTTTCCGGCTTGCGCTCGAACAGCACGAGTAATAACAGGCCCAGGCCCAGTATGAGCGAGAGGAATAGCAGGGAGGGGGGGTACTTGGTGATGTTCAGAAAGCTCATCACCGTCAGCAGGGGTGTTTCTCCGGTGACCCACTGCTGCGCCTGACCATAGCCATTGATCATCCGCAATACCAGGAAGAGCAACAGGGCGCCAATCCCCCAGCCTAACAGACGCTTCTGGCGCTCGGACGGGTTCAGCTGGGTAAACCACGGACCCACGGCATAGCCCAGCGCAATCACGCCAATCCAGGGCAGAAGCGGATAGGACGTCCGCAGCCGCAGGCTTTCGCCCAATTCGATCCAGCCGCGGTCATGCAATATCGCCCATGGGACATGGAAGGGCGAGCCTGCCGGAAAATGCACCCCGTCCAACAGATTGTGCCCGGCTACCAGCACGAGGCCGATGGCGATCAGCGCTGCGCGGGGCAACCAGACCAGTGCCGACAGCATGATCATGCTCAGGCCAATGGCCCAGATTACTTGCAGATAGATCACCTTGGGTGGGAACTGGAACGACCAGGCCAGGCTGACCAGCGTAAATTCCAGAATGACCAGAAATAGCCCGCGCTTGAACAGGAAGCTGGAAACCGCAGCCCGATCATTGTGCTTTGCGCCATAAAGAAAGGCACCCAGGCCTGTCAGGAAGACGAAGACCGGTGCGCATAGGTGACTGGCAATCCGGCTGAAGAACAGGTCAGGTGAGGTCGAGGCGACATCCATGGGGTCGATGACCTGCCGATGCAGGAAGAACGTTTCGCGAACATGATCGAGCAGCATGAATACAATCACGAGCCCGCGCAGGGCATCGATGCTTTTGAGGCGGTGGGACGTTGAGGTCATTTAAGGTCGTTCCATGAGACACATCAGCAGATAGTGCAATCTGTAATGTTATCTTATTTCAATGGTATATCCCTGGTTCTGCCACATTTGGTTACGGTTTGGCTGACCCCTGTGATTATCTGAATAACGCTCAGGATCCTGATTTTTCTACCTTCAAGCCAAAAGGACTTTTTCGCTTCGCTTGTGGAAATAAAATTCCAAAATAGAAAACATGGAAAAAATGTTTGATTAATGCGTGAAGACGTTTTAGGCTGACTTCAACTCGTTCAGCACCCCCGGTGCGAAAGACCGCAGGCCGATAAAAATAAATAGGAGCCACCATGGGCGACACAACCTTTGCCAATGGACGTCAGCTGGATGTCATCTGTCTTGGGCGCCTTGGCGTCGATCTGTATGCACAGCAGATCGGGGCACGGCTCGAAGATGTGAGCAGTTTTGCCAAGTACCTGGGCGGCTCATCCGCCAACATCGCCTTTGGCACCGCCCGGTTGGGGTTGAAGTCCGCCATGCTGACCCGCGTCGGCGATGACCATATGGGCCGCTTCCTGGTGGAATCTCTGAACAAGGAAGGCTGTGATACCCGGGCCATCAAGGTCGACCCCGAGCGGCTGACCGCCATGGTCCTGCTGGGAATCAAGGACCGTGAAACCTTTCCTCTGGTGTTCTATCGCGAAAACTGCGCCGACATGGCGCTGCGCGAGGAAGACATCGACGAATCCTTCATCGCTTCAAGCAAGGCCTTGCTCATCACCGGTACGCACTTCTCCACCGAGGGCGTCTACAAGGCGAGCAGCCGTGCGCTGGACTATGCCGAGAAGCACAACGTCAAGCGTGTACTGGACATTGACTATCGTCCGGTACTTTGGGGTCTCACCGGTAAGGCGGATGGTGAGACCCGTTTTATTGCCAATGCACAGGTAAGCGCCCACGTTCAGCGTATCCTGCCGCGTTTCGATCTGGTCGTCGGAACTGAAGAAGAGTTCATGATTGCCGGCGGCTCGGATGATCTGCTGACTGCCCTTCGCAAGGTGCGTGAAGTCAGCGAGGCGACACTGGTGGTCAAGCTGGGCGCGCTGGGCTGCACCGTGATTCATGGCGAGATTCCCGAGCGCCTGGAAGACGGCAGCATTTACCAGGGCATCCGTGTGGAAGTGCTCAATGTGCTGGGCGCAGGTGACGCGTTCATGTCCGGCTTCCTGCGCGGGTGGCTTACCGGCGGTGACGATGAGCGTTGCTGTCAGCTGGCCAATGCCTGTGGCGGTCTGGTCGTCTCCCGTCATGCCTGTGCACCGGCCATGCCTACCCTGGCGGAGCTCGATTATTTCTTCAACAGCCCGATACCGATTACCCGACCGGATCTGGACCCTGCGCTCAATCGCTTGCATCAGGTAAGCGTGCCGCGCAAGACCTGGCAACCGCTGTACATCTTTGCCTTCGATCACCGCGGTCAGCTGGTGGAGCTGGCGCAGCAGGCCGGGCGCGACCTCAAGGCCATTCCCGAGCTGAAGCAGCTGTTCATCCGTGCCATCGAGCGGGTGGAAGCGGATCTGAGGGAGAAAGGCGTGCAGGGCGATGTTGGTTTGCTGGCCGATGAGCGTTTCGGCCAGGATGCCCTCAATACGGCAACGGGGCGTGGCTGGTGGATTGCCCGTCCGGTGGAATTGCAGGGCTCGCGTCCCCTGGCGTTCGAGCATGGCCGTTCCATTGGCAGCAATCTCATCAAGTGGCCTCAGGAGCAGATCATCAAGTGTCTGGTGCAGTTTCACCCGGACGATGAGCCTGAGCTTCGCCTTGAGCAGGAAGCTCAGCTCAAGGGGTTATACGAAGCGGCTCAGGTCAGCGGGCATGAGCTGCTGCTGGAGGTGATTCCGCCGAAGAACCACACCTCCGATCAGCCGGATGTGCTCTACCGCGCCATCAAGCGGCTCTACAACATCGGAATCTACCCCAACTGGTGGAAGATCGAGTCCCAGCCTGAGGCGGTGTGGGAAAAGTTGGATGAACTTATCACCGAGCGCGATCCGTATTGCCATGGGGTTGTGCTGCTGGGACTCAATGCACCGGCCGAAGAGCTGGCTGAAGGGTTCCGTCATGCCAGTGCCAGCAAGACCTGTCGCGGGTTTGCCGTTGGCCGGACGATCTTTCAGGAGCCGAGCCGCGCCTGGCTTGCCGGTGAGATCGATGACGAAGCGTTGATCAGCCGGGTGCAGTCGACCTTCGAGTTCCTGATCAAATCCTGGCGTGAGGCTCGCCGCCTGGGCTGATACGTCTCGACTTTTCGCACTACCAGACAACAACAAGATTAGGTGTGGCAACCATGACGAATTCACCGGTCAAGATCGGGATCAATCCGATCTCCTGGAGCAATGACGACCTCCCTTCGCTGGGCGGCGAAACCCCGCTGAGCACAGCACTGCGTGAGGGTAAGGAGATCGGTTACCAGGGGTTTGAGCTCAACGGCAAGTTTCCCAAGACGCCGGAAGGTGTGCGTGACGTGCTGGGCGAGTACGGGCTGGAGCTGGTGTCCGGCTGGTACTCAAGCCTCATGGCGCATCGCAGCGCAGAAGATGAAATCAAGGACATTGCCGAGCATTGCCGCCTGTTAGCCGAAAATAACGCTAAGGTCCTGGTATATGGCGAAGTGGCCGGTTCCATTCAGAGCAAGCGGGTCCCTCTGGTTGAACGTCCACGCTTTTATACAGACGAGCAGTGGAAGGTTTACGGCGACAAGCTGACGGCTCTGGCACGCTTCACCCAGTCCCAGGGGGTGCGTCTGGCCTACCACCACCATATGGGGGCCTATGTGGAGTCCCCCGAGGACATTGATCGGCTGATGGAGGTGACTGGCGAGGAGGTCGGCCTCCTGTTCGACGCAGGCCACTGCTACATGGGCGGTGGCGATCCGCTGGCCGTATTAAAGAAACATATCGACCGCGTTTGCCATGTGCACTTCAAGGACGTTCGCAAGAATGTTGTGCAGCTGGCCCGTAACAACCAATGGAGTTTCCCGGATTGTATCGTCAACGGCACCTTTACGGTGCCCGGCGATGGCGACATCGAATTTGGGCCACTGCTCGACACCTTGTATGCCGCCAACTACCGCGGCTGGCTGGTAGTGGAGGCCGAACAGGATCCGGCCGTAGCGCCCAGTTATCTCTACGCCCAGAAAGGGTATGAAACGCTGCGTGCACTGGTATCCCGCGCCAACGCTCGACTCACCCTTTATTAAGAGGAGGTTGTATGGATTTGCTTGTCAAAGGCTCCGCTGAACGCCGCACGCTGGTCCAGGTACCCGACAATGCACTCGAATACGTGGGCTTTTCGGCCCATAAGCTCAAGGATGGCGATGAGCTGCCTGTGAACGGACAGGACAGAGAAGTGTGCATCGTACTGCTGACCGGCAAGGCGACCATCAAGGCGAATCACCCGCAGAAGGGTGCGTTTGCCTGGGAACACATTGGCGATCGCCAAAGCGTGTTCGAGGACAAGTCACCCTATGCAGCTTACCTGCCGCCCGCTACTGAAGCCCTGGTGATAGCCCACGGTGATGCGGAAATTGCTGTATGTCTGGCGCCGGGCAATCCAGAAGAAACGTTGCCGCCCCGGCTGATCGAGCCAGCAACCATGAAGCGTTCAACCCGAGGCAAGGACGCCAACACCCGTTACGTCTGCGACATCCTGCCGGACACGGCCGAGGCGCATTCGCTGCTGGTCGTAGAGGTGATCACGCCGTCTGGTCATTCCTCCAGCTATCCGCCCCACAAGCACGACACGGATGACCTGCCGGCACAGAGCTTTCTGGAGGAGTCCTATTACCACCGTCTGAATCCGCCCCAGGGCTTTGCCTTCCAGCGTGTCTATACCGACGACCGCAGCATCGATCAGGCCATGACCGTGGAAAACAACGATGTGGTACTCGTTCCCAAGGGCTACCACCCGGTTGCCGTACCCTGGGGATACACCTCCTATTACCTCAACGTGATGGCCGGGCCTAAGCGTGTCTGGAAATTTCATAACGACCCGGCCCATGAGTGGCTGCTTCAGGGCTGATCCGCTTCAACACCGAACTCCCGCCATGGTTGGCGGGAGCCACGACAACGCGCTTCAAGGAGTGCACGAGCCGAATACACGATCAGAAGCAACTTCGTAGTAGCTGACTTCTGGAAACCCAATAACAAGAACCAGAGCGAGCGATATGACGATCCCTACTTCCACCCATGCACATCGCCATGACATCGGTTATGTGCTGAGAATCTGCGCCGTGGCGGCGTTAGGCGGCATTCTGTTCGGGTATGACACTGCTGTCATTTCCGGCGCTGTGGACTCGCTGCGTGCGTATTTTTCCCTGTCTGCGGCCGAGACCGGCTGGGCGGTTTCCAATGTGGTCATCGGCTGCGTCGTCGGTGCCTTGAGCGCAGGCTGGGTAGCCGGCTGTCTGGGTCGTAAGAAGGCGCTCGTTCTGGCCGCTGTGCTGTTTACCGTTTCAGCAGTAGGGGCGGCGGTGGTCGACAGCTTCGTCTGGTTTGTCATCTACCGCATGATTGGCGGGTTGGCCGTGGGTCTGGCGGCTACGGTCTCGCCCATGTATATGTCCGAGGTCTCGCCCAAAGGCATGCGGGGGCGCGCCCTGGGCATGCAGTCGATTGCCATCGTCGCCGGCCAGGTGATCGTCTTTACCGTGAATTACCTGATTGCCCGTGATGTAGCAGCGGAGTGGCTGGTCTATTACGGCTGGCGCTGGATGATCGGCTCCGAAGTCGTGCCCTGCATTTTCTTCTGCATCATGGTATTCACCATTCCGGAGTCGCCCCGCTGGCAGGTGATGGTCGGTCAGGACGATAAGGCCCTGAAGACGCTGACACGTATTTCCAACGCCGAGCATGCCGGGCATCTCCTGGCAGAGATCAAGGACTCATTGAAGCAGGACCGCCAGGGCTGCCCGCAAAAAGTGGAGCTGCGCAGGTCCGGCTTGGGGATGATCCTGTTTGTCGGGTGCATGCTGGCCATGCTTCAGCAGGTCAGCGGCGTGAACGTGATGATGTATTACGCGCCGATGGTACTCAAAGGCGTCACCGCCAGTACCGAGTCCGCGTTGTTCCAGACCATCTGGATTGGCGTGATGCAGCTGGTGGGCACGCTGATCGGCGCCTGGCTGATCGACCGCGTCGGCCGGATTCCGCTGATGAAGTACGGCACCATCGGCTCGGTCAGCGGACTCCTGATCACTTCTTACGCCATGTACACCCATCAGGACGGCTACCTGACGCTGTTCGGGATGCTGCTGTTCATGCTGCTGTATGCGTTGTCCTGGGGAATCGGCACCTGGGTTCTGATCTCTGAGATTTTTCCGAATCGTCTGCGCTCGCTGGGCATGAGTGTGGCCGTGTGCAGCATGTGGATTGCCAACTTCCTGGTGACCCAGACATTCCCGATGATCAATGACCATCCCTACCTGATGAGCACATTCAATGGTGCCTTCCCGATGTGGCTGTTCGCAGGCTTTGGCGTGTTCAGCTACTGGTTCGTCATCCGTTTCGTCCCTGAAACCCGTGGTGTATCGCTGGAAAAAATGGAAGGCGTGATGCTGGCCAAGATTCGTCGCCAGCCCATGCCGGCCAGTACTCGGAAAACCGGTCGGGCCTTGTCATCCAAGCCCATTTGATAAGAGCGGATCGCGGTAAGGATCCATTGGTTTTGTTAGCTACGCCGTGCTTCGAGCGGCCCCTAAGGAGTTCGACATGAGTCAAGAAACAGTCATCGGCCATTACATTAATGGTCAGGTCCAGGAAGCGGGCACCGAGCGTTACAGCGATGTGTTCAATCCGGCGTTGGGGCAAGTGAAGGCCCGTGTGGCGCTGGCAACCACCCAAACGGTGGATGAAGCTGTCGCAGCCGCCAAGGCCGCGTTTCCGGCCTGGTCCGAACAATCGGCTCTGCGCCGTTCGCGCATCCTGTTCAAGTTCAAGGAGCTGTTGGACAAGCACCACAAGGAGCTGGCGCAGCTCATCACGTCCGAACATGGCAAGGTCCTGTCCGATGCCATGGGGGAAGTTACCCGCGGTATCGAAGTTGTCGAGTTTGCCTGCGGTGCGCCCCATTTGATGAAAACAGCGTTCACCGACAACATCGGTGGTGGCATCGACAACTACAACATGCGTCAGGCGCTAGGCGTTTGTGCCGGGATCACGCCGTTCAACTTCCCGGTCATGGTGCCGCTGTGGATGATCCCGATGGCACTGGCCACCGGCAATACCTTTATTCTCAAGCCTTCCGAGCGCGATCCTTCCGCCAGCCTGCTCATGGCGGATCTGCTCAAGCAGGCCGGTTTGCCCGATGGTGTGTTCAATGTGGTACAGGGTGACAAGGAAGCCGTAGACGCCTTGCTGCAACACCCGGATGTCGAAGCCATCTCCTTCGTGGGTTCTACACCCATCGCCGAATACATCTACCAGGAAGGGACCCGCCGCGGTAAGCGCGTTCAGGCCCTGGGTGGCGCGAAGAATCACATGATCGTCATGCCGGATGCTGATCTGGATCAGGCGGCCGATGCCTTGATCGGTGCCGGTTATGGCTCCGCCGGTGAGCGCTGCATGGCGATTTCCATCGCCGTGGCCGTAGGCGATGTGGGCGACAAGCTGATCGAAAAGCTTTTGCCCCGCATCGACAACCTACGTGTCCGCAACGGCATGGAAGGCGACGCCGACATGGGCCCGCTGGTGACCGCTCAGCACAAGGCCAAGGTCGAGGGCTACATCACCAAAGGTGTTGAGGAAGGTGCGCAACTGATCGTTGACGGTCGCAACTTCAAGGTGCCGGGTGCCGAGAATGGCTTCTTCGTTGGTGCAACGCTGTTCGATCAGGTCAAGCCCGAGATGACCATCTACAAGGACGAAATCTTCGGCCCGGTGTTGGGCATCGTGCGCGTGCCGGACTTTGCCTCGGCCGTGGAGTTGATCAACGCCCATGAGTTTGGCAATGGCGTGTCCTGCTTTACCACCGACGGTGGCGTGGCCCGCGCGTTTGCCCGCTCCATCCAGGTGGGCATGGTCGGTATCAACGTACCGATTCCTGTTCCCATGGCCTGGCATTCCTTTGGTGGCTGGAAGCGCTCTCTGTTTGGCGACCACCACGCCTATGGCGAGGAAGGTATCCGCTTCTATACCCGTTACAAGAGCGTCATGCAGCGCTGGCCCGACAGCATCGCCAAGGGTGCCGAGTTCAGCATGCCGACCGCTAAATAACCCATACCCTAAACCAGCACTGCGTTTATCGAATCCTGGAGAACAACAAGATGAGCCAGCCCTTACGTTTTGCCCTTAACCGCATGGTTGCCCCACGCCTGCCGCTGGAAGAGTTCATCTCGCTTGCTATCACGCTTAACGCGGATGCCATTGAGATCCGCAACGACCTCAAAGGCATCGAAATAGAGGATGGCACTCCCGCTTCACGCGTACGTCAGCTGTGCCAGGAGAAGGGCATCCGTGTGCTGTCGATCAATGCGCTGTATCCCTTCGATGTGTGGAATGACGAGCGTCGTGCCCAGACGTTAAAGCTGGCAGCCTACGCCCGCGACTGTGGTGCCGAGGGTCTGGTCATGTGCCCGCTCAACGATCCCAAAGACCCGCGCAGCGAGGCCGAACGCGCTCGTGACCTGCATACCTCGCTGACCGAGCTGGCGCCAATCCTGCGTGAGCACGGCATCCTGGGCTTTGTCGAGCCGCTGGGCTTTGAGGAATGCTCGCTGCGCCGCAAGCGCGATGCCGTAGACGCTATCAATGCCGTAGGCGGGCGCGATGTGTTCCGTGTCGTGCATGACACCTTCCACCATCATTTGGCAGGTGAGCAAGAGTTCTTCCCGGAGATGACCGGTCTGGTGCACATCTCGGGTGTGGAGGACGGTGCGCTGCCGTTGAACACCATCCGTGATGGCCACCGCGTGCTGGTGGGCGAGGCCGACATCCTAGGCAATGCCGCACAGGTTCGTGAGCTGCTCAAGCTGGGCTATAACGGCCACCTGTCGTTCGAGCCGTTCGCCGAAAGCGTCCATGCGCTGACGGATATTCAGCCGTCATTGCTAGCCAGCATGCAGCATCTGAAAGCACGTGTAGACGCTGCCGAAGGGCAGGTGGCCTAAGCAGAGACAGTACCTATAACAAAGGGCAAGGCAGGGCGGTACATGTCGCCCTGTACTCGACCCCAGGCGTGGAATTGAAAGGGTGACAACATGAGTACAACACGACTGACCATGGCCCAGGCGCTGGTGAAGTTTCTCGATAACCAGTACGTGAGCGTCGATGGGGTTGAAACCAAGTTCGTCAAAGGCATCTTTACCATCTTTGGGCACGGCAACGTGCTGGGGCTTGGGCAGGCGCTGGAGCAGGACGCTGGGGATCTAATCATCCATCAGGGCCGTAACGAGCAGGGCATGGTCCATGCCGCCGTAGGCTTTGCCAAGCAGAAGCTGCGTCGCCAGATTTATGCCTGCACCTCATCGGTCGGCCCAGGGGCGGCCAACATGATCACCGCGGCAGCCACTGCAACAGCCAACCGGATTCCAGTACTGCTCCTGCCGGGGGACGTCTATGCCAGTCGCCAACCCGATCCGGTGTTGCAGCAGATCGAACAGTCCCACGATCTCTCCATCAGCACCAACGATGCGTTCCGGGCCGTCAGTAAGTACTGGGATCGCATCACCCGTCCCGAGCAATTGATGACCGCTGCCATCAATGCCATGCGCGTGCTGACCGACCCGGCCGAAACCGGTGCCGTAACCCTGGCCCTGCCGCAGGACGTGCAAGGCGAAGCCTACGATTACCCGAATTACTTTTTCCAGAAGCGCGTGCACCGCATCGACCGCCGCCCAGCCACTGAGGCCATGCTGGACGATGCCGTGGCGCTGCTCCAGGGCAAGCGCAAGCCGCTGCTGATTTGTGGCGGTGGCGTAAAGTATTCCGGCGCAGCCGAAGCCCTACAGCGCTTTGCCGAGCGCTTCGAAATCCCGTTCGCCGAGACCCAGGCGGGCAAGAGCGCCATCGTCTCGGCCCATGAATTGAACGTGGGGGGAATCGGCGAGACGGGTTGCCTGGCAGCGAATATGCTGGCCAAGGAAGCCGACCTGGTCATTGGCGTCGGCACGCGTTACACCGATTTCACCACCTCGTCCAAGTGGATTTTCCAGAACCCGGACGTCCAATTTATCAATCTCAACGCCAGTGCCTTCGATGCCTACAAACTCGACGCCGTGCAGGTCGTAGCGGATGCGAAAGTGGGGCTGGATGCACTAGGCGAAGCCTTGGGTCGTACTGGCTACAAGGCGCAATGGGGCGATGCCCCCCAGCAGGCCCGCGCCAGGCTCAAGGAGGAAATCGATCGCGTCTACAGCGTCGAGTACGGTACCGAAAACTTTGTACCCGAGATCGACGATCACCTGCCACGTGCCGTGCTCGAAGAGTTTGTCGAGCTGACCGGCTCCAGCCTGACCCAAAGCCGCGTGCTGGGCGCGCTGAATGAAACCCTGGCCAACGAAGACATCATCGTTGCGGCTGCCGGCAGCCTGCCGGGCGATCTACAGCGGGCCTGGCGCAGCAAAGGCACTAACACCTATCACCTGGAGTATGGCTACTCCTGCATGGGCTATGAAATCAATGCGGCTCTGGGTGTGAAGATGGCCGAGCCCGAACGCGAAGTCTATGCCCTGGTCGGCGATGGCTCCTACATGATGCTGCACTCCGAACTGGCAACGTCCATTCAGGAACGCCAGAAGATCAACGTGATCCTGTTGGACAACATGACGTTCGGCTGCATCAACAACCTGCAGATGGAGCACGGCATGGACAGCTTTGGTACCGAGTTCCGCTATCGCAACCCAGAAACCGGCAAGCTCGATGGCGGCTTTGTCCCGGTGGATTTCGCCATGAGCGCCGCCGCCTATGGCTGCAAAACCTACCGTGTGAAGACGCTGGACGAACTTCATACCGCGCTGGAAGACGCGCGTCGGCAGACGGTCTCCACGCTGATCGACATCAAGGTCCTGCCCAAGACCATGATTCACAAATACCTCTCCTGGTGGCGCGTCGGTGGTGCCGAAGTCTCCACGAGCGAGAAGGTCCAGGCAGTGTCACGCATGCTCAAGGAGAACACTGCCAAAGCGCGACAGTACTGATTTGCAGGGCGCCGATGGGTTGAGTGCAGCGATGCCTATCACGCCCGGTATTACCCCAACGTTTTTCGAACAAGAATTCCAAACGGAGAATGACCATGACACTGCGTATCGGCGTAATCGGAACAGGGGCTATCGGACAGGATCACATTCGTCGGTGCAGTCATGCACTGGTGGGCAGTACAGTCGTGGCAGTCAACGACATCAATCAGGAGCAGGCCGCCAAGGTCGTCCAGCAGCAGGGCATTGAAGCCGAGGTTTATGCCAGCGGCCACGACCTGATCAATGCACCGGAAGTGGACGCGATTCTGGTTACCTCCTGGGGACCAAGCCATGAAGAGTTCGTGCTGTCGGCTATCGCGGCCGGCAAGCCGGTCTTCTGCGAAAAACCGCTGGCCGTCACGGCAGAGGGCTGTAAGAAAATCGTCGAGGCTGAGATGGAGCATGGCAAGCGGCTGGTGCAGGTCGGTTTCATGCGTCCTTACGATCAAGGCTATCGCGCGCTCAAGGCCGTGATCGACAGCGACAAGATCGGTGAGCCGCTGATGATTCACGCGGCGCACCGCAACCCGACGGTAGGCGAGTCCTATACCACCGAGATGGCCATCGTCGACACGCTGATCCATGAGATTAATGTCTTGAGCTGGTTGCTGGATGACCAGTATGTGTCAGCCCAGGTCATTTATCCCCGCAAGACCTCCCAGGCCTTTGCTCACCTGAAAGACCCGCAGATCGTGCTGCTGGAAACTGCCAAGGGCACCCGCATCGACGTCGAAGTCTTTGTTAACTGCCAGTACGGCTACGACATTCAGTGCGAAGTTGTTGGCGAGCGTGGCATTGCCAAGCTGCCGGAACCTGCCTCCGTTCAGTTGCGCAGCGGTGCCAAGTTGTCCACTGAAATCCTCATGGACTGGAAGCAGCGTTTCATCGACGCCTACGACGTGGAGCTGCAGGCATTCATTGACGGCATCAAGGCGGGCAGGATCACCGGTCCATCCTCATGGGATGGTTACACCGCCGCCGTGACCGCCGATGCCTGTGTCGCTGCCCAGCGTAGCGGCGCCATCGAGCCGATCCGCCTGCCGCAGCGTCCTGCGTTCTACGAATAAGCCGTCACTATAACCAATAAACAGGCCTCTTCCTGAGGGGAGAGGCCGCCAGAGGAGCACAGATCATGCGTATTTGTCTGGACCCGAACATGTACCGTTTCCTGCCCATTCCCAAGATGGTGGATAAGGTGGCGGAGCTGGGTTACGAATACATCGAACTGTCCCCGCGGGACGATTTCCTGCCGTTCTACAAGTACCCACGCGTCGACAAGGCTCGGATCCGTGAATTCAGAAAGGCACTGAGCGATACCGGTGTAAAGCTGTCCTCGCTGCTACCGGTCTATCATTGGGCTGCACCGGATGAGGAGCTGCGCAAGGCAGCGGTTCGTAACTGGAAGCGCGCTATCGAGATCTCCGTGGAAATGGACTGCGATCTCATGAACACCGAATTCAGTGGTCAGTCGGACCAGCCGCTGGTGTGCGAAAACCAGTTCATGAAGTCCATGGAAGAACTCCTGCCAATCTTCGAACGCGAAGGCATCAAGCTCGACATCCAGGCGCATCCCTATGACTTCAGCGAGCGCAACAACGAGTCGGTCGACCTGATCCGTGGCCTCGACAAAGACTTCGTGAACTACCTGTACGCTGCGCCACACACTTTTTTCTACGATGACGGCAAGGGCGATATTGCCTCGATGCTGCACTACGCGGGCGATAAGCTGACCCATGTGATCATTGCCGACACCTGGAACCATCGGGCTTCGTCGGGCCTTCGTTATATCGTCAATCCGCCGGGCGTAAACGCTACGGTTCACCAGCATCTGGATATCGGTCAGGGCGAGGTGGACTGGGAGGCATTCTTCTCCACGCTGCGAGAGATGAAGTTCGACGGTATCGCCACCGTGGCGGTGTTTGGCTTCGAAGATCGAGCTGATGAATCGAGCCGCTTCATGCTGGAGCGGGTCAAGCGGGAGCTTGGCTAATCCATCTCTTTCGACCGGGAGCTGTTTACGGGCTCCCGGCTTGCGCAGCCGTCATGCAAGACGGCTATTTCCCCTACTAAAAAAGGACCCTGACGCGCTTCGTTGTCGGACACAGGGTAGGCCTGTTATTGCTTGGAGGTTTTATGCGTGTTGGTTTGGTGGGTTATGGTAAGGGCGGACGGTTTTTCCATGCGCCCCTGATCACGTCAGTGTCACCTATCGCCCTGGTGGGTGTCGTAATACGTTCATCTGAGCGCCGCGCCGAATTGCAACAGGATTATCCCGGCGTACCCGCCTACGACACGCTAGCCGAGCTGATCGATGCCGGTGTTGATGCTGTGGTAATTTCCACGCCGCCCGAAATCCGGGAAGGCATGATTCTGGAGGCTGTCTCCAGAGGCGTTCCCGTCGTCAGCGACAAGCCGTTTGCCTTGGACGAATCGCGTGCTCAACTACTGATCTCAGCCGCGCGCGAAGCTGGCGTACCACTCACGGTTTACATGAACCGCCGTTGGGACTCGGACATCCGTACCGCTCGCCGGATGATTACGTCAGGCAAGTTGGGCGAAGTCCTTACATTCGAATCGCGTGTGGAAACCTTTGTATCCGGCACTCGGGGTAACGCCAGTGGTGGAGGTTTATTGCGGGATCTGGGCAGTCATCTGGTCGATCAAGCGCTCTGGCTGTTCGGATCGGTACGCTCGGTCTATGCCGAGGTCCGTTTCATGGATGAGCAGCAGCAACTCGATGAGGACTTCTTCCTGTCGCTTACCCATCAAAACGGTGTCATCTCACGTCTCTGGGGCAGTACGATTCAGCACAATCCAGGGCCTCGGCTCAAGGTTAACGGCACCGAAGGCTGCTATCGGATCGAGTGCCTGGATGGGCAGGATCAGGCACTCCTGGCGGGACGTTCACCCAAGACCGAGCGGGACCGCTGGGGCGTTGAGGACCACCTGCGCTGGGGCTGGATGCAGCATGGCGAAGAGCGTGAGCTGGTGCCCTCCGAGCGGGGCCGCTGGGACCTCTTCTATGAGCACCTGGCAGCTGCCCTGAGCGGAAAAGGCGAACTGCCTGTTTCGTTGGAAGACGCCCTGGAAACCACACGCATCCTTGATGCCGCCCGCCGCAGTGCTCAGCAGGGTCAGGTTATTACGCTGGGCTGATCATCTCGTTCTCATCCTTATAGAAGCCTGGAGCCGAGAATTGCTTCCCGGCTTTACAACGCCCTGCAAACTGCCATTTTCTACCACTGTTGCGATAAAAAAAGATAATTCTATATGCTGTTGCTTTGGAAATTAAATTCCAATACAGTCTGAATCAGATTGACGATTTCACGACCCGTACAGGGCTTGTACGGGCAGGCCGATAAAAACAAAAAGGTGCCGTCGATGAACGATAATCCTCTCTGCGCTCAAGCGGCCTTTCTGGCCGCGCCGCCTCGCTTTTCCTACCCGGTCTTTTGCCTGACTGGTTCCCGCTGCCTTCTGGCTTGCCTGGGTAATCGCCAAGAATGACGCGTTCCTGTTCGTAAGAAAGGGGAGTCCCGCCCTGGGGCTCTGCTTGATCGTGATGCACTTCCACCCATAACACTCACAATATCTGGAGTCATTCATCATGCAGATGAGCAAACGAATCGCCGCCGCAGCCCTGTCGCTGTTCATGGCTACAACCACTATGGCAGCCGATATCAAGGTCGGGGTCAGCATGGCGCAGTTTGACGACAACTGGCTGACGTACCTGCGCGAGTCGATGGCCAGGAAAGCCAAGGATGAAGGCGTTCAGTTACAGTTCGAGGATGCTCGCAGCGATGTGGTCAAGCAGCTCAACCAAGTACAAAGCTTTGTAAGCCAGAAGGTCGACGCCATTATCGTCAACCCGGTCGATACTGCAGCTACCCGCAATATCACCGAGGCGGCGACGAAAGCCGGGATTCCGCTGGTGTATGTCAATCGCCGCCCGGATGAGGAAAACCTGCCAAAAGGCGTGGTTACAGTGACATCCAACGACCTGGAAGCCGGACGCCTGCAGATGCAGTACCTGGCCGATAAAATGGGCGGTAAGGGGAATCTGGTCATCATGCTGGGCGATCTGGCCAACAACTCCACGCATAACCGCACCAAGGGGGTAAAGGAGGTTCTGGCCAAGTATCCCGAGATCAAAGTAGTAGAAGAGCAGACGGCCAATTACATGCGTGACAAGGGCATGGACCTGATGAGCAACTGGCTCCTGTCAGGTAAGGAGTTCGATGCGGTTTCGTCCAACAACGATGAAATGGCAATTGGCGCGGCCATGGCGCTACAGCAGGCCGGCAAGGCAAAGGGCTCGGTATTGATCGGAGGCGTTGACGGCACGCCGGATGGTCTGGCTGCGGTCAAGCGCGGCATGCTGGCAGCCTCTGTCTTCCAGGATGCCAAAGGGCAGGCTGATGGCGCTGTGGAAGCAGCCGTAAAGCTGGCAAAAAAGGAGCCGGTTGAGCAAAACGTCTGGATTCCTTATGAGCTGATCACGCCCGAGAATGTGGATTCGTTCCAGAGCCGCATCAAGCACTAACGCAACACCGTCTTTTGCGCCGCGTTCTGCGGCGCTACTTTCTCACTGATTCCAGTACGCACCATGGACTCGCTTTTGCTGCTTTGCATAGGGTGGGGCAGCGGTAACACCTTGGCAGTCCAGTACGGAGCCGGGTGTGGCGCTAGGGCCTATAGGACCGACGGTTTATAACAAGGGCAGCGCCAGTTTCCGGGTGGTTGAGTTTTTCGACTGGCAGGCAACCCGGCGCTTTGGCAGCCAGTTTCAGATGATATATCCGCGTGATAAACGCTGTCTCGATGGCACGTAGCAGTGGTATTCCATTGGCAGGCGCACCATGTATGGACTGACCATTGCGCCTATCTGGTCGCCTAATGGCCCCACCTTTCGTAAGGCCCGTCCTGAGGTGCATTTCTACGTGACCTATGCCGTCTGGAGCCCTGGTGCGCAACGGGCTGCTGATCCTCTGGCACCCGGCTCGGCATTATCGAGCACAGGTGTCTTTAGCACTGACCGGCACAGCGCTCATATAGGTGTTCAGCTGGAACGCTTATGGTAGAGCGGGTTATTCATATAATGAAAAATAAATTCGGAAATTGCGTTGTAATGGAAAATTTATTCTAGTAGATTCTGATCCAAGGTTGACGACTGTAACGCACCTCCTTCACAGGAGGCGTACACACCAACAAGAACAAACAGGTACTGTCGATGAAACCCTCTCTTCCTTACAGGACGACTCCGAGCGGTCTACCAGCCGTAGACCGTCGCGTACTCGCTTCGAGCCTCAGCTTGCTCAGCGCGCATGTCCTATCGTGCAACCAGCATGGCCCTTCGTCCTGCTCACGTCGCACTCCGAACAGAACCGTTCCGGCTCAGTGCTCTGCCGCGACGGGGTTTGCCTTTTTCGATGCCAGCATGATGCTGGTGCATAAGGCTTAAGGAGCCACCATGAAGCGCTGTCTGGGTTTGCTGTTCTGCCTGCTTATCTCTCCGCTGGCTTGGTCCGATATGAAAATCGGTGTGGCGGTCGCACAGTACGATAACTACATCGCCTACCTTGTTCAGGCCATGCAGGCGCGTGCCAAAGAGATACCTGGTGGCGCCTCCCTGCAACTTGAGGATGCGGGTGGTGATGTAGTGCGTCAGCTAGGGCAGGTTGAAAACTTCATCAGTCAGAAAGTTGATGCCATCATCGTCAACCCAGCTGATACGGCCGCGACCCGCAAGATCACTGAGCGCGTTACCCAGGCGGGTATCCCGCTGGTTTATCTCAACAGCCGCCCTGAAGTAGACAGTTTCCCGGCAGGTGTCGTGTTTGTAGGCACGGATGAGCGTCGCATTGGCCAGATGCAAATGGAGTATCTTGCCGAAAAGATGGGCGGCAAGGGAAACCTCGCTATCATCCTTGGCCGACTGGCCCATGACGATACGCGCAAGCGCACGACTGGGGTGAAGGATGTTCTGGCTAAATACCCCGATATCAAGGTGGTAGAAGAGCAATCCGCCAACTGGGAACGTGACAAAGGCATGGATCTGATGAGCAATTGGCTCCTGTCCGGCAAGGCGATCGATGCTGTTGCGGCCAATAACGATGAGATGGGTATCGGTGCAGCCATGGCACTGCGTCAGGCCGGTCGCAAGGACGTCATGGCAGGCGGTGTCGACGGCACGGCCGACGGCCTGGCTGCCATCAAGCGCGGACTGCTAAGTGTAACGGTGTACCGCGATACCGTCGGTATCGGGGCCGGCTCGGTAGATGCCGCCGTCCGCCTCGTCAACAAGGAAAACCTGCAAGGCGACATCTGGGTTCCGGTGCAGCTGGTTACCCCCGAGAACTATCAGCAATTCCAGAGTAAATAACGATCAGACGCCAGCGCCCTGCTTCAGCTGGCGCTCACGAACGTTCCGAGGAGAAGAATAAGATGCTCGGCTCAACTACTGCTGTAACGCCCTCAACCTACAAACAGATCAATTACGAAGCCGACCCCATGGGTACGGAGTACCTGCTGGAAATCCTGAACGTCAGCAAAGGCTTTCCAGGCGTTGTGGCTCTATCCGATGTGCAGCTCCGTGTTCGTCCAGGCACTGTGTTGGCGCTGATGGGAGAAAACGGGGCGGGTAAATCCACCCTCATGAAGATCATTGCAGGAATTCATCAGCCCGACAGTGGTGAGATTCGTCTGCGCGGCAAGCCCGTGACGTTCGAAACGCCGCTGGCTGCCTTGCAGTCAGGCATCGCCATGATCCATCAGGAACTCAACCTGATGCCTTTCATGACTATTGCCGAGAACATCTGGTTGGGCCGTGAACCGCTCAACGCCCTGCACATGGTCGATCATGGTGCCATGCACCGTAATACCGAAGCGCTGCTGGCGCGCCTGCGGATTGATCTCGATCCTGAAGAGCCGGTCGGCAACCTCAGCATTGCTGGCCGGCAAATGGTCGAGATTGCCAAGGCGGTTTCCTATGACTCCGATATTCTCATCATGGACGAGCCCACCTCAGCTATCACCGAAAAAGAAGTGGCTCACCTGTTCTCGATCATTGCTGACCTTAAGGCGCAGGGAAAGGGCATCATCTATATCACGCACAAGATGGATGAAGTTTTCCAGATTGCCGATGAGGTCGCGGTCTTCCGGGATGGTTCCTACATCGGCCTGCAGCGTGCGGAAAGCATGGATGGCGACAGCCTGATCTCCATGATGGTAGGCCGTGAGCTGACTCAGCTGTTTCCCGAACGTACCGCTCCGACCGACAAGGTCATGCTCTCGGTACGCAACCTGTCCCTGGACGGCATCTTCAAAGACGTATCGTTCGACCTGCGTGCGGGTGAAATCCTTGGCATCGCCGGCCTTATGGGGTCGGGGCGCACCAACGTAGCCGAAACCCTGTTTGGTGTCACGCCAGCCACCAGCGGGGAAATCTACCTGGACGGTGAAAAAATCACCATGAGCGACCCCTGTCTGGCCATTCAGAAAGGACTGGCGCTCCTGACCGAGGACCGGAAGGACACCGGCATTTTTCCATGCCTGTCGGTTCTGGAGAATATGGAGGTCGCGGTCCTGCCCAATTACAGCGGTAGCGGTTTCGTCCAGCAAAAACCACTGCGCGACCTCTGCGAAGATATGTGCAGGAAGCTGCGCGTCAAGACGCCTTCGCTGGAGCAGTGCATTGCCAACCTGTCCGGCGGTAATCAGCAAAAGGCGTTGCTGGCACGGTGGCTGATGACCAACCCGCGTGTCCTCATTCTGGATGAGCCGACGCGAGGGATCGACGTGGGTGCCAAGGCTGAGATCTATCGGCTGATCTCTCTGCTGGCCAGTGAAGGCATGGCTGTCATCATGATCTCGTCCGAACTGCCTGAAGTGCTCGGCATGAGCGATCGCATCCTGGTCATGCATGAAGGGGAAGTGACTGGCGTGCTCGACCGCGACGAGGCCACGCAAGAACGGATCATGCATCACGCATCCGGAATCAGAGCGATTCACTGAGTAGGGGCGGAGGTTTTCTTCGCATATCGATACGCATAGCGGCCTGGCAGTAGTCAGCGGGCACGTTCGCCTGGGCGAAAGCAGGAGAAGAGGAAATCACTATGAATGCTATCACTGAAAACAAAACAGCTGAGGTACCCAGGAAGACCAAGCGGCGTATTCCTACTGAAGTGGGTATTCTGCTCGTACTATTGGGTATTGGCCTGGTGTTCGAGCTGTTCGGCTGGGTCATGCGTGATCAGAGTTTTCTCATGAACTCCCAGCGCCTGGTGTTGATGATTCTCCAGGTTTCCATCATTGGTCTTCTGGCCATTGGCGTTACCCAGGTCATTATCACGACAGGAATCGATCTGTCTTCAGGCTCCGTGCTTGCGCTTTCCGCAATGGTTGCGGCCAGTCTGGCGCAAACGTCTGATTTTGGCCGCGCGGTCTTCCCTTCATTGACCGACATGCCGGTGTGGGTGCCGATCATGGCCGGATTAGGCGTGGGACTGCTGGCCGGCGTCATTAACGGAAGTATTATTGCCGCTACCGGCATTCCTCCTTTCATCGCCACGCTGGGCATGATGGTGTCGGCCCGCGGTCTGGCGCGTTATTACACCGAAGGTCAGCCCATCAGCATGCTGTCCGACTCGTACACCGCCATTGGCAGCGGTGCCATGCCGGTCATCATCTTTCTGGTCGTGGCTGTCATCTTTCATATCGCCCTGCGGTATACCAAATACGGTAAGTACACCTATGCCATTGGCGGCAACATGCAGGCGGCTCGCATCTCGGGCATCAACGTCAAGCGCCATTTGATCATCGTCTATAGCATCGCTGGCCTTCTAGCAGGCCTCGCTGGTGTCGTTGCCTCGGCCCGAGCCGCTACAGGTCAGGCGGGGATGGGTATGTCCTACGAGTTGGATGCGATTGCCGCCGCCGTGATTGGCGGTACCAGCCTGGCGGGCGGCGTAGGGCGTATTACCGGAACGGTCATCGGCGCCCTGATTCTGGGCGTCATGGCCAGCGGCTTTACCTTCCTCGGGGTCGACGCTTACATCCAGGACATCATCAAGGGCATCATCATTGTGGTGGCCGTTGTCATCGACCAGTACCGAAATAAGCGCAAGGCCAAGCGCTAAACGGTTTTCCACGTCTTGGCTCGTCGTTTCCAGGCGAGCCTTTTTTATTCTGCAATGTGTGCTCTGCAAGTCAGTTCCGGTCGCTGTTCGGAACCTTGATCGACCGGAAACTCTCCATTCATAAGAGACCTCAACGGTTATAAGGAGACTGCTTGATGAGTACCGCCGCCACGATCACTTTCGCACAGCTTTGCCCAGGAGACCGCTTCACCTTGCAGGATGATGATCGCCTGTTTACCAAACTGAGCAATACGAGTGCCCGAGAACACAGCACGCATTCCATCAACCTGAAGGAGGAAGGGTTCGGCTATCAGGACGACCCTGTCCAAGACCTCCCAGGTGAGACACCTGTTGAGTACGTTCCGGTTGGCGGTCCTTTGCGGGTTAGCGGTTGATCATGTAAGCGGCCTGCTTCCAATGTGCCCTTGTTCCAGCGGAGGTGCTGTCGCTGTCACGCTTCTGGGCAGGGGCGACATTATGTCCTAGTAAAAACGTCCTATTGACTTTTCAAGACGCTACAATAGCGGCCTTATGATTCGATGGCGTTATGACATCAGCTGTCATGACGATTCGCCTTCATACCACATCCCGCACTAATTAAATCGATAACCGCGGAGCTTAACTATTCGCGGCGCCTTGCTGTTTCTAAAAAAGGCCCCGCTTTGCCTGGCCAGCGAATGGCCCTTTTGGAGAAGTAAATGCTAAAGGATTTTTTGCGTGTAGCCGTTTTGGGCGTCAGTCTTGTTAGTGCCTCTTGCTGGGCGGCCATTACCCCTGAAGAAGCGATGAACATGGCTGGCCTTCAGCGCACGCTGGGCCAACGCATGGCCAAAGATTACCTGATGATGGGGTCCGGTGTTCGCGTAGACGTTGCAGCCAAGCAGCTCAAGGACACCGTTACACTGTTCGACAACCATCACAAATTACTTGTCGAGTTCGCACCGAATACTGAAATTCGCAGCAAACTCAGCGAGATAGAGAAGACTTGGCAGGAATACAAGCAGCTGGTTCAGGCTAATCCTGACAAGGATCAGGCCGTCGCCATGCTGGGCGTCAGTGATCAGCTCTTGGATCAGTGCCAAAAGCTGACGGATCTCGTCGCAAAGAACAACGGTGGTGAGTCTTCCCGTCTGGTGAACCGTAGTGGCTGGAACCGAGTGCTAAGCCAGCGGATCGCCATGCTGTACATGGCCAAGAACTGGGGTGTGCAGGCGCCCGGGCTGGAAGAGGCGTTTGACAAGTCCGTCGGTGAGTTCGATACCGTCATGACAGAACTCAATACCGCGGGCACGCCCAACCCTGAAATTGCCACTTCGCTGCGTAAAGCCGAAGCTCAGTGGAAATTCACCCGTACGGCGGTAGATCTAACCACTCCCGACAACTATGTCCCCACAGCAATGGCCTCCAGTGCCGATACGCTGTTCAAGCAGATGAACGAGCTGACACGGCTGTACGCAGGGCTATCTGCCGGCAACTGACCGATACCTATGCTGAGGGCCATTCTGTCGTATCGGCAAAATGGTCCTTATTGCTTCGTCCTCCATTTTGCTCACGCTACCTTTATTTCTTCCTGAAAGATTAACGCAGCACTTCTGTAAAAGAGCTGAAGTGAGCTTGTCGTGATGGAGTCGTTATGAGCAACTGTGCCTGATCTGGAAAGAGCATTCGAGGCATTGGTAAGAGACTTTGAAGCACTATTTGGCAAGCAGGAACGTCAAATCAAGTGACTGCTGTTGCCTTATGCAAGGTTGAGGCGCAGTGGAAATTTACTATCATGGCCGCTGGTTTTTCCTAGCCTAACCAGTTCGTGCCTACCGCCATGGCTACCAGTACCGACAAGCTATACGACAAGGTCAACGACCTGACTCAGCTGCATGCGGCTTTGCCAGTCAACCAGTAGGCGTAAGTTGCTGCTGTCTTGAGCATGTGCAGGTAGAAGGGAAGGGGAGCGGACCTGCATCGCAGGTCCGCTGAGCAGATCAGACGTTGAAGCGGAAGTGCATAACGTCGCCATCCTTGACGATATAATCCTTACCTTCCAGGCGCCATTTGCCTGCTTCCTTCGCGCCATTTTCACCCTTGTACTGAATAAAGTCGTCATAGGCGACCACTTCGGCGCGGATGAAGCCTTTCTCAAAGTCAGTGTGAATCACGGCAGCTGCCTGTGGCGCGGTAGCGCCCACCTTGACGGTCCAGGCACGAACCTCCTTCACTCCGGCAGTGAAATAGGTCTGTAGATTCAGCAGTTCATAGCCAGCGCGGATTACGCGGTTCAGGCCGGGTTCTTCCAAGCCTAGCGACTCAAGGAACATATCCTTTTCTTCACCATCATCCAGCTCGGCAATTTCAGCTTCGATTTTGTTGCATACCGGAACGACAATTGCGCCTTCTTCGGCAGCAATGCCTTTGACGATATCCAGATGCGGATTATTTTCGAATCCGTCTTCAGCCACGTTGGCGATATACATGACTGGCTTGCTGGTCAACAGATGAAAGCCGCGTACCATGCGCTTCTGCTCGTCATCCATGTCCTTCAACAGGCTGCGCGCAGGCTTTCCTGCTTCGAAATGAGGAATCAGCTTTTCAAGAAGTGCTTTTTGAGCTACTGCCTCCTTGTCGCCGCCCTTGGCGTTGCGAACCACTCGCTGCAATTGCTTCTCACAGCTTTCCAGGTCCGCAAAAATCAGCTCAAGGTCAATGACCTCAATGTCTCGCTTGGGGTCAACGGAGTTGGCTACGTGAATAACGTTTTCGTCTTCAAAGCAGCGAACCACATGAGCAATGGCATCGGTTTCGCGGATGTTGGCCAGAAACTTGTTTCCAAGGCCTTCGCCTTTGGATGCGCCTTCTACCAGGCCGGCGATATCCACGAACTCCATGGTTGTAGGGATTACGCGCTCGGGCTTGACGATCTCGGCCAGTGCATTGAGTCGAGCATCAGGCATTGGCACTATGCCGCTGTTCGGCTCGATGGTGCAGAACGGAAAGTTTTCTGCAGCAATGCCGGACTTGGTGAGGGCGTTGAATAGAGTGGACTTGCCAACGTTGGGCAAGCCGACGATGCCACAGTTAAATCCCATGAAATTGTCCCTCGCGGAGTAGGTTAGGCCTTCTGGCTATGCAAGCGCTGCATGGCACGGGTCCAATCCCCGGCCAGAATGTCCGGCAGCACGCCGAGGGCAAAATCGATACTGGTATCCAGCAGTTCCTGTTCGGCACGTGGCGCGCGGCCCAATACGTAGCCGGAGACTAGACTGCTATGCCCCGGATGGCCAATGCCAAGCCGTAGGCGATGAAAACCGTTTTGGTTGCCCAATTGGGCAATGATATCGCGCAAGCCGTTATGACCACCGTGCCCGCCACCTTTTTTCAACTTGGCAACACCCGGCGGCATATCCAACTCATCGTGGGCGACCAGAATGGATTCCACAGGAATACGGTAAAAACCTGCAAGCGCCGCAACCGCTTGGCCGCTACGGTTCATGTAGGTCGTAGGAATCAAGAGGCGAACATCATGGCCGTCATGTGTAAATCGGCCCGTCAGGCCATGATACTTGCGATCAGCGACTAGATTGACATGATGTTGAGCAGCAAGACGTTCAACAAAAAGGGCCCCCGCATTATGCCGCGTCTGTTCGTATTCAGCGCCTGGATTACCCAAGCCAACGATCAGTTGTACGGCAGTCATAACGGGAGCCCTTCTTCCTAAGTTTGTCTATGAGGTTAAGGCAGCGACTATACAGACAGAGTAACCCTATCGAGAAGCGCATCAGGGCGATGCGCTCATAATAGTCTGCTGTAGAGGCGTTACCTTCTCCTCAACAAGCCTTAGGCAATGCCTTACTCAGCAGAACCTTCGCCTTCGCCCTCAGCCGGAGCCTGGACGCGGGACAGGTGGATGCTTGCTACTGGCAGGTCGCTGCCATGAGCCAGGGATACCAGCTCAACGCCAGCCGGCAGCTTCAGGTCGCTCATGTGAACAATCTGGTTCAGCTCGACCTTGGACATGTCGACTTCGATGAACTCAGGCAGGTCTTTTGGCAGGCAAGAGACTTCTACTTCGTTCACGTTGTGCGAAACTTCACCGCCGCCTTGCTTAACGCCAATGGCAGCTTCCTGATTGATGAAGTGCAGCGGAACGGTTGCGGTCAGCTTTTGGCCAGCCACTACACGCAGGAAGTCAGCATGCATAACGTAGCCCTTGGCAGGGTGACGCTGCAGTGCCTTGATCAGAACGCTTTCGTTCTGGCCGTCAACGTTCAGGTTGATTACGTGGCTGAAAGCAGCCTCGTTGTTCAACAGCTTGGCCAGATCCTTGCCTTCCAGCGTAACGGATACAGGCGCTTTTTCACCGCCGTAAATTACGGCAGGAACTTGTTCGGCATTACGACGCAGGCGGCGGCTCGCACCTTTCCCCAGGTCGGAACGCGCTTGGGCATTCAGAGTAAAGTCGACCATTTGTAGTCTCCTAAAAAAGACAATTGCCTGAGTCACTTGCGACCAGCGATCAGACCATTGACTAAAAAGCCCCGCATGATGCGGGGCCGTTATACCAACACCAGTTCTTAACGGAACATGGCGCTGATGGATTCCTCATTGCTGATACGACGCACAGCTTCGGCTACCACTGGAGCAATGTCCAACTGGCGGATACGAGTGCAGGCTTGCGCAGCAGCAGAAAGCGGAATGGTGTTGGTAACGACAAGCTCATCAAGAACGGAAGTGTTGATGTTCTCGATTGCGCGTCCGGAAAGCACGGGGTGCGTGCAATACGCCAATACCTTGGATGCACCATGCTCTTTCAGAGCCTTGGCGGCATGGCAAAGTGTACCGGCTGTATCAACCATGTCGTCGACTAGCACGCAGGTGCGGCCTTCGATGTCGCCAATGATATGCATCACTTCGGACTGGTTGGCTTTCGGACGGCGTTTGTCGATGATCGCAAGATCTACGCCCAGGCTTTTAGCCACGGCGCGTGCGCGAACAACACCACCAATGTCGGGAGAAACAATCATCAGGTTCTCGAAACGCTGGTCTTCGATATCGTCGACCAGAGCGGGGGAGCCATAGATGTTATCAACGGGAATGTCAAAGAAACCCTGAATCTGGTCGGCATGAAGATCGACAGTCAGAACTCGGTTGACACCGACAACGGTAAGCATGTCGGCCACTACTTTAGCGCTAATAGCAACGCGTGCGGAGCGCGGGCGGCGATCCTGACGTGCATAGCCGAAGTAGGGGATAACAGCGGTGATTCGGGTAGCTGAGGAGCGGCGGAAGGCATCAGCCATCACGACCAGTTCCATCAGATTATCGTTCGTAGGTGCACAGGTCGGCTGAATCAGGAAGACGTCCTTACCACGAACGTTTTCGTTGATCTCGACGCTGATTTCGCCATCGGAGAATTTACCGACGGAAACATCACCTAGAGGAATGTGCAGCTGACGCACAATGCGCCGTGCCAGATCGGGGTTAGCGTTCCCCGTAAAGACCATCATCTTGGACACGCTGCAGTACCTGCCGGCTGAGGGTGGACCTGATGAAAAGGAAATGGCAGGGGCGGCTGGATTCGAACCAACGCATGGCAGGATCAAAACCTGCTGCCTTACCGCTTGGCGACGCCCCTGTGACGTTTCAGATACAGTTGTACCTGTTTCTCAGAACAAACTTCCCAGTTTACGGTGCAACATTGAAGTGTTGCTTCCTTTAGCTACGAAGCTTGGCAGGGTAGCTGGAAGTTGGTCCGCAACTTTAACAGCTTCGGTCTGATTTGGGAACCCCCCAAATATGCAACTACCAGTGCCGGTTAATCTAGCTGAAACAAATTTGTTTAGCAAGATCAAAGCGTTACGTATTTCTGGATAACGCTTTTCTACCACGCTCTGGCAATCGTTTCGACCGCCCCACTCGAGAACGGGGCGAACTTTACTGGGAGGCGTGTCACGTGTCAACAGGGGATCGTTAAAAATTTCTGCTGTACTTACAGACACTTGCGGAACAGCCACCAGATACCAGGGCTCTTCTATCTCTACCGGCGTCAGTCGCTCACCAATCCCTTCCGCCCAGGCTGCCTTGCCTCGCACGAATACCGGAACGTCCGCGCCAAGGGTAAGGCCAAGCTCTGCCAGTGCCTCTTCGCTGACGTTGAGCTTCCAGAGGTAATTCAGCCCGAGCAGGGTAGTCGCTGCATTCGAGCTGCCGCCTCCGATACCACCGCCCATGGGCAGCCGCTTATCCAGCCAGATATCCGCTCCAAGAGAGCAATGAGTTGTCTGTTGGAGAAGCCGAGCGGCACGAACGATCAGGTTGGAATCATGTTCAACACCGGGAAGGACGGTATGCAACCGGATCTGACCGTCATCACGCAGCGCAAACTTGAGCTCATCGGCATAGTCCACGAACTGAAACAGTGTCTGCAACTCGTGGTAGCCGTCGTCGCGCCGACCCAGGATATGAAGGAAAAGGTTCAGCTTGGCTGGGGCCGGTAAGGTCAACACGTCTTTCATTGGCCTAGCTGGCGTGGCTGCCAGTCCTTGATAACCAGTGTCACATCGAGGTCCTGACCTTTGATCTTCAAGCGCTCGGGCAGGCTGTAGCCATTCTGTTCGGTGTAGCGGGTGTACTCTACGGTCCAGCCGTCCTGGACGAGGCGGGACAGGTGACTGTCGCCGTCCAGTGTAAGTTGGCTGCGGCTGTCTGGAGCTGGAAGTCCACGCACCCACCAGAGCAGATGGGAAACGGGTAAGCGCCAGCCGAGCTGCTGCTCAAGAAGCGCCTCGGGGGAGTCTGCGTGGTAACGCCCCTGATTAGCTACCTCCAGCGTGACGTCGTCTGGGCGTCCCGTCAGACGGGCTGCGCCACGGCCTAGAGGTCCTGACAGGCGTATATCGAAATACCCTTGCCGTTGAAGCCAGAATAGGGTGCCACTGCCGGAATCATTGGGAGCACGGATACCTACCTTGCCGTTGATTTGCCAACCGTCCAGCGTCGTAATGCGTGCCTTGTGAGCCTTCCAGGCCGCGCTGTTGCCATGCCCTTCGACCGTTTCATGGGGCACTTGACCCGCGCACCCGGCCAGGAATGCCAGAAATGCCGTTATGAGGATAAAGCGGATATTGAATTTCACAGTGTTTCTGAGCCTGTCAATCGTTTGAGCGTGCTACGTAGCACGGCGTTATCAGGGGACTGTTCAGCAGCCGCCGCCCATACCTTGCGTGCTTCCTGCTTCTTGCCTCGCGCCCAGAGAACTTCGCCCAGATGTGCGCCGATCTCGGTATCGGGGAAGCGCTGAAGGGCTTGGCGTAGATACTGCTCTGCAAGATCAAGCTTGCCCTGGCGGTAATTGATCCATCCCATGCTATCGAGGATAGCGGGATCATCAGGATTGATCTGATGAGCTTTCTCGATCAGCGTGCGTGCTTCGGCGTAGCGGGTCGTACGGTCGGCCAGGGTGTAGCCGAGTGCATTGAGCGCCATGGCATTGTCGGGATCCTGCTTGAGAATAAGGCGTAGATCCCTTTCCAATTGACTAAGGTCTCCGCGCTTCTCCGATACCATGGCACGGGTATAGAGTAAATTGAGGTCGTTTGGATACTGCTTGAGGCCCTGCTGGATGGTATTCCAGGCCGCCTCCGACTGATTGTTGTTGGTCAGGCTTTCGGCCTCGAGCAGGTAGAGCTGGACCGCATAGTCAGGCTGGCGTTGGCGAGAGGCTGCAAGAAGCGATTTGGCTTCTTCGAATCGCCCCTGACCCATCAGGATTTCAGCCTGACGCTGCTGGGCGGGTAGGTAGTCGCTACCCGGGCCGACCAATGCGTATTGGGTCAGCGCCTGTTCGGGATCATTCAATTCCTCGGCGACACGCCCCAGGTTGAAGTGGGCCGCGTCCACGTGGCTGCCACGCTGAACCAGTTCTTCCAGATAGGTGCGTGCGTCAGTCCAGGCCTCGGCTTCCAGGCATACCAATGCCAGGGAAAAGCGAAGGTCGTCATCGTCGGGAAACTGTGCGACCAGGTCCGCAAACTCCTGCTTGGCCTGATCAAGCTTGTTTAGCTCAACCAGCAGGCGGGCATGAGCGAGGCGCAGACGTTTATCGTCCGGATGCTCCTTGATTCCATTTTCCAGCAGCGGAAGGGCTTCCTTGCTACGACCAAGACTCTGAAGCATGCGGGCTCTGAGCAGCAGCGGTGCCACTTCATGTCTGGCGGCAGGGTGATCTTCCAGTAACGTCAGCGCCTCGTCGACTCGTCCGTCCTGCTGAAGCAGCAGGGCCTTGCCGAACAGCAGTTGGCCGTTCTCGGGGTACTTGGCCTGAAGGCGATCAAAGCTTTTGAGCAGGCCCGCGCGGGTGTCTGCGTCCGTCTCGGCTGCCGACAGGGCAAGAAAATCGAAATGGGTGTCGCCCTGGCCCTGCAGAACTTTCTCCATGTAGGTCATGGATTCGTCGTACTGGCCGGCACGTGCCAACATGATGGCAGCAGCGCGTTGGGCATCAAGGTTGTCTGGCGCGTTCTTCGCCCATATAACAGAGGTATCCAAGGCGGAACTGTCTGCACCCAGGTATTCTGCGATGCGAAACGCGCGTTCGGCTACGCCGGGATCCTGAGTGCTCTGGGCCTGTTCGACGTAATTGGCCAATGCAATATCGAATCGATTGCGTTGCCCGGCCAGTTCTGCAACCAGCAGGTCATATAAGGTGTCTTCCCTGAAGGAGCCGTACTTTTCCGGCTGGGCTGGCGCAGCAGCAGGTGTAGCCTGTTCAGGTTTGGTTTGTTCGGAATTCGTGTGGCTGGCCAGGTTTTGGCAGCCACCCAATAGCAGCGCAGTGGTCAGCAGCGCGAGATATTTAGTCATGAGATCGAAACGGCCTCTCTGCATTCAGCCCATCATGCCACAAGGTATTAGGCAAGCACATGGGCCTGATAGTTGTCGTTCAATCGACGACGTAGGACAATTACCGGCTTTCCAAAAAACTTAGCGATTCTGCATGGCTTTCCTCGCGCTTGGCATCAATCACAAGACCGCCTCAGTGGATGTACGCGAACGTGTAGCGTTCACCCCTGAGCAAATGGTAGAGGCATTACGGCAACTGTGCCGGGAGACCTTGAGTCGCGAGGCGGCCATTCTGTCGACCTGTAACCGTAGTGAGCTCTATCTGGAAATGGAGCAGCCCCTTCCGGACAACGTTCTGGCATGGCTCGCCCACTATCATCATCTCTCGCTGGATGAGTTGCGTGCCTGCGCGTACATTCATGAGGATGACGAGGCGGTCCAGCACATGATGCGTGTAGCGTCCGGTCTGGACTCCATGATCCTGGGCGAACCGCAGATTCTGGGCCAGATGAAATCAGCCTACGCGGTAGCACGCGAAGCGGGCACCGTAGGCCCCTTGTTAGGGCGTCTTTTTCAGGCAACGTTCAACACGGCGAAAAGTGTCCGTACCGATACCGCCATTGGCGAAAACCCGGTTTCGGTTGCCTTTGCTGCGGTAAGCCTGGCCAGGCAGATCTTCAGTGATCTCAATCGCAGCCAGGCGCTTTTGATTGGCGCAGGAGAAACCATTACGCTGGTGGCAAGGCACCTCTACGAGCAGGGCGTCAAGCGGATTGTGGTCGCCAACCGGACACTCGAGCGCGCCAGTCACCTGGCAGAGCAGTTCGGGGCGCATACGATTCTGCTTGCCGATATTCCGGAAGAGCTGCCCAATAGCGACATCGTGATCAGCTCGACGGCAAGCCAGTTGCCCATCCTGGGTAAAGGGGCCGTTGAGCGTGCGCTCAAGCAGCGCAAGCACAAGCCGATGTTCATGGTGGATATTGCAGTGCCGCGCGATATCGAGCCGGAGGTTAGCGAGCTGGACGATGTGTACCTGTACACCGTCGACGATCTGCATGAGGTCATCACCGAGAACCTTAAGAGCCGGCAGGGCGCTGCCCAGGCGGCCGAAAAACTGGTGCTGGCTGGGGTCGATGAGTTCATGCATCGTCTGCGTGAGCTGGCAGCGGTGGATGTATTGCGAGCCTACCGGCAACAGGCCGAGCAGATGCGTGATGACGAACTGGCTCGTGCTCAGCGGCAGCTCGCCAATGGTGTTGCGCCTGATCAGGTGCTGGCCGCGCTGGCACGTAGCCTGACCAACAAGTTGTTGCACGCGCCTAGTGTGCAACTCAAGAAATTGTCTGCTGAAGGGCGCATCGATGCGCTGGCTTTGGCTCAGGAACTGTTCGCTCTCGACGAGGGCGTGGATAAAAAATGAAAGCCTCTCTGCTGCAAAAGCTCGATGGATTAAATGATCGTTTCGAGGAGCTGACAGCGCTGCTCGGTGATGCCGACGTAATCAGTGACCAGACCCAGTTTCGTGCTTATTCGAAGGAATATGCAGAAATCGAGCCGGTCATCATGGCGCTTCGGGAATTTCGCAAGGTGCAGGCCGATCTGGAAGGCGCTCGTGCCCTGCTAAAGGACAACGACCCGGAAATGCGGGCTATGGCCGAAGAAGAGGCCGAGCAGGCAGAAGCCGCACTGATCGACCTGGAAAATCAGCTACAGCGAATGCTGCTGCCTCGTGATCCTAATGACAGTCGCAACGTTTTCCTTGAGATTCGTGCCGGAACCGGTGGAGATGAGGCCGCCATTTTTGCCGGGGATCTGTTCCGCATGTATTCGCGCTATGCCGAGCGTCAAGGCTGGCGCATAGAGGTCATGTCCGAGAACCTGGGCGAGCATGGTGGCTACAAGGAAGTGATTGCCCGTGTAGAGGGCGACAACGTCTACGCCAAGCTCAAATTCGAGTCTGGCGCCCATCGTGTTCAACGGGTTCCCGAGACCGAGTCTCAAGGGCGAATTCATACATCGGCCTGTACGGTGGCTGTGCTGCCGGAACCTGATGAGCAGGCAGCTGTGGAGATCAACCCGGCGGATTTGCGTATTGATACCTATCGCTCCTCCGGCGCCGGTGGTCAGCACGTCAACAAAACCGAGTCGGCCATTCGTATCACGCACCTTCCCAGCGGTATTGTCGTTGAGTGCCAGGAAGAGCGTTCACAGCACAAGAACCGCGCCAAGGCCATGGCGTGGTTGGCGGCCAAGCTCAATGACCAGCAACAGGCGGCACATCAGCAGGCTATCGCCAGCACCCGTAAATTGCTGGTAGGCTCAGGGGATCGTTCCGAGCGTATCCGGACCTATAATTTTCCACAGGGCCGTGTGACTGATCACCGTATCAACCTGACCTTGTACTCTCTGGGTGAAGTCATGGAGGGCGCGGTGCAACAGGTCATCGAGCCTCTCCTGCAGGAATATCAGGCCGACCAACTGGCGGCCTTGGGGGACTGATATGGCCACTATCGGGGCATTGCTCAAGGAAGCGCGCCTGCCGGATTCACCCAGCGAGCGTCTGGATGCCGAATTGCTGTTGGCGGCTGCGCTGGGAAAGCCGCGTAGCTTCCTGCGTACCTGGCCTGAACGTATTGTGACGCGTGAAGCCAAGGATCTTTACAGCACCTTTATCGAGCGTCGTCGAGACGGGGAACCGATAGCTTATATCCTGGGCCATCAAGGATTCTGGTCGCTCGATCTCGAGGTCTCGCCTGATACCCTGATACCGCGCCCTGACACGGAGCTTCTGGTTGAAACTGCGCTGGCTCTGACAGATGCCGAACGCAGACGCGTGCTTGACCTGGGAACAGGTACTGGTGCCATCGCCCTGGCGCTGGCCCATGAGCGTGCGCAGTGGCAGGTAATGGGGGTGGATCGTGTAGACGGCGCGGTAGTGCTCGCTGAGCGAAATCGGGCACGACTGGGCATTTCGAATGCCTCTTTTCAGCAAAGTCATTGGTTCGCTGCGCTTTCCGCAGAGCGGTTTGACGTCATTGTCAGCAATCCTCCCTATATTCCACACAATGATCCGCACCTTGATGAAGGGGATGTTCGCTACGAGCCTGCCTCTGCATTGGTTGCGGGTGACGATGGTCTGGATGATATTCGCCTTATCGTTCAGCAGGCCCCGGAACATTTGTTACCCAGTGGATGGCTGCTTCTGGAACATGGGTTCGATCAGGCTCCAGCGGTCAGGTCGCTACTGACTGAGCAGGGCTTCATATCGGTTGAAAGCCGTCGCGATCTGGGTGGGCATGAGCGCGTGACACTGGGGCAGCGGCCGTGCTGAGCGATGCGGAGCTGTTGCGCTACAGCCGGCAGATTTTATTGCCTCAGATCGATATAGAAGGGCAGCTGCGTCTCAAGCAGGGCAGGGCGCTGATCATAGGCCTGGGTGGCCTGGGCTCCCCGGTTGCGCTGTATCTGGCCGCCGCTGGTGTGGGGGAGTTGCATCTTGCCGATTTCGACACGGTCGACATGACCAATCTGCAGCGGCAGGTCATCCATGACACGGCCCAGGTAGGGCGTAGCAAAGTGGATTCGGCGCTGGATCGGCTGCAGGCGATCAATCCTAAAATCACCTATAACGCTTACCGAACTGCCTTAGATGCCGACTCTCTGGCTGCAGCGGTCGAACGCGTAGACGTCGTGCTGGACTGCTCCGATAATTTTTCCACTCGAGAGGCTGTAAATGCCGCGTGTGTATCCGCGGCTCGGCCTTTGGTAAGTGGTGCTGCCATTCGACTTGAAGGGCAGCTCAGCGTATTTGACCCAAGACGTGAAGACAGTCCGTGTTATCACTGCCTCTACGGTCATGGCAGCGAGACGGAGCTAACCTGCAGTGAAGCTGGGGTCGTAGGGCCTTTGGTAGGACTGGTAGGAAGCCTTCAGGCGTTGGAAGCTTTGAAACTGCTTGCAGCGTTCGGCTCTCCTCTGGTGGGGCGCCTGCTGTTGATTGATGCGCTCACGTCACGCTTCAGAGAGCTGAAAGTGCGCCGTGATCCTGCTTGTGAGGTATGTGGGAAACGCCATGCCGAGTAATGCACCTATTGGTGTCTTTGATTCTGGCGTAGGCGGATTGTCCGTCCTGCGTGAAATTCATGGGCTTCTACCGGGTGAGTCGCTGTTATATGCAGCGGATTGTGCTCATATTCCTTACGGGGAAAAAGATCCGGCTTTCATTCGTGAGCGTTGCCAGCAGGTAGCTGAGTTCTTTCTCGAGAAAGGCGCCAAGGCGATGGTGCTCGCGTGTAATACAGCTACCGTAGCGGCTGTAAACGACCTGCGGGAATGTCATGCACAGTGGCCTATCGTGGGTATGGAGCCTGCGGTGAAGCCGGCGGCTGCAGCGACAAAGTCGGGTGTGGTGGGGGTTCTGGCAACCACTGGAACGCTTCAAAGCGCACGATTTGCCGCCTTGCTGGATCGCTTCGCCAGTACGGTCAGGGTCGTCACTCAACCTTGTCCGGGGCTAGTGGAGCGGGTAGAGATCGGGGACCTGACTGGTCCTTTGACCCGGGCGCTGCTGAAAGGCTATGTAGCTCCATTGCTGGCGGCTGGTTGTGACACGATCATTCTGGGATGTACGCATTATCCCTTCCTGAAGCCTTTGCTGAGGGAACTGCTGCCTGCTGAAGTTACTCTCATCGACACCGGCTCGGCGGTCGCACGTCGACTGAGTTCGTTGATCTACGAGAAAGACCAGATGGCAACGGACACTCCTTTGGAATGCCGTTTCTGGACAAGTGGGGATGTCGAGCAGTTTTCGACGGTGTTGCCTATCCTATGGGGCAAAGTTGCGTCAGTGGAAACGCTGCCTTTCTGAAATCAGTTAGTTTGCTACCTTTTCAGGATGAGAAGTGTCTCCCATAATGTAACGTTGTACGTGTTACAAAATAATACAAGGACTTTCAGATGAAAAAATTGCTTCCATTGGCCATTGTGGCCGCGCTTTCTGCCGGATCCATTCTTTCCGCTCAGGCGGCTGAGGTGTCCGGCGCAGTAGGTGTAACGGGCCAAGGCGATATGACGTATCGTCTGGGAATGGGCTTCGACTGGAACAAGAGCTGGTGGGAGACATCCACGGGACGCCTGACAGGTTACTGGGATGCTGGCTATACCTACTGGGAAGGCGCTGACCATTACTCTTCCGCCAAGCATTCCCTGTCCTTTGCTCCGGTATTTGTATACGAGTTCGGTAACGGTTCTGTTAAACCCTTTATCGAAGCCGGTATCGGTGTGTCTGTCTTTTCAAGCACTCGTGTCGGTGAAAAGGATTTGGGCTCAGCCTTCAACTTTGAAGACCGCATTGGCGCAGGCGTAAAGATCGGCGAAACCCAGCGAGTAGGCATTCGCGCGACGCATTACTCCAACGCAGGTATCAAGGATCCTAACGACGGTATCGAATCGTACGCGCTGTTCTACAGCCACACGATCTGATTCATAGTCGTTTCGCCAGAGCCGGACCTTGAAGTCCGGCTTTTTCATGCCTGGCGTTTGGCAGGCTTGGGCAGGTTTCTGAACGCCATCAAGGCGCGTTCACGGCTTTCCTTGACTTCGACGATAGGCGCTGGGTAGTCCTTGATGGCACGCTGCCACCGCTTGAGCGGGTTATGAATAGCCTTGTTATCGAGCGAGGCCAGCTCTGGAACCCAGGTACGAATGAAGCGTCCCTTGGGATCAAACCGCTCCGATTGCGAATAGGTATTGAATATTCGGAAATAGGGCACGGAGTCAGTGCCAGTCGAGGCGCTCCACTGCCATCCACCATTATTGGCAGCCAGATCGCCATCGATCAGGTTTTGCATGAACCAGCGTTCACCTTCGCGCCAGTCAATTAACAGATTCTTGCTCAGAAACATGGCAGTGATCATGCGCAGCCGGTTGTGCATCCAGCCTGTTTCACGCATCTGACGCATGGCTGCATCAATGATCGGAATACCGGTTTTGCCGTATTTCCATGCGTCAAGGTCGTCTGTATCCCGCCGCCAGGGTAGCGCTTCGGTATGCGGGTGAAACGCTCTGCTCATCGAAACATGGGGATAACCTACCAGAATATGCTTGTAGAACTCTCGCCATAGTAACTCGTCGATCCAGGTCGATGCGCCTAGCGCTCCGGTCGTCAGCTCGCCCCGGTTGGCGCTCAACACCGCGTGCAGACATTGGCGAGGGGAGAGCACGCCTGCTGCAAGATAAGCGGATAACTCACTGGTACCAGGGCGAGAAGGAAAGTCCCGGTCGTGGTGATATACCTCCATGCGCTCATCGACAAAGCGACGCAGTCTGGCATGCGCTTCATTTTCGCCTGCAGGCCATTGCTGCTGTATCACGCTCGAGACTGCCGCATAGGAGGGGATCTGGTTAGATACGGGATCCGATTCGATGGAGCGCACGGCCTGGACATGGGGCGGCGGGCTAAGCGGTGGAAGGCTATGCTGTAGGAGATTGATGCAGGTTTTACGAAACTGGCCGAAGACCTTGAAGTAACCCCCACTCTTCGTAAGCACTGAGCCAGGCTCGAAAAACAGCTGATCCAGATGACGCTGAAAGCCTATTCGATTGCAGTCCAACGCTGCCTTTACTGCATCATCACGACGTTGTTCGTTGACACCATATTCAGCATTGACATGAACGGTCTGAATACCATGTTGTTGGCTTAGCTTGGCGACAATAGCGGCCGCATCAGCCCAGCGAGCCACTTGACGAATCAACAGGGGAATATTGAGCGTATGCAGCGTCTCGGCCAAGACTTTCAGGTTCCGGCGCCAGAAGTCGACCTTGGCAGGAGAGTCGTCGTGTTCCTGCCATTGTTCGGGTGTAATCAGATAAAGGGCCAGCACTGGTCCTGCTGCGCAAGCGGCAGCCAATGCCGTATTGTCCCGTACACGAAGATCGGTACGGAACCAGACGAGTTGGGTCATACGTGTTCTGCCATCAACCCCAATGCCTGAAGACGGCTAAAGACATCCAGAGGGTCATAGGCCACATTCAATGCGGTTTTGCTGACGTCATCCAGTAATTTGGCGGCCGGACCGGCAATGATGACGGGGGCAGGGCATGTCTCAGCCAACCTGCGCAGCTGTTGTATCTGCTGTGATTCCAGCGGAGCATTTAAATACAGTACAAGGCAGCGCGGCGACATGCGTTCGGCGGCCAGTGCGTAGGCATCCAGCGCAAGCGGCCATTCCAATGTTTCAATTGGACAGTCGGCGTTGCTCAATAGCCAGGCGCTGAGCCAGAGTCCGGCATTCATTGGCGTTTCAGCCAGACTGACCAGCAGAACGGACTGCCCTTTGAGTTGATAATTATTGTGGTAAATCCGTGCCCCAAGCTTGCTACGCAGCCAGGACAGAAAAAAGGATTGCTCCAGGGAGCCGATCAGAGGCGCTTTGCGGTGCTGTTCAAGATGCTCGACCAGCGGCATCAGCAATTGTTCGCACAGCACCCGGGGCGGGTAAAGGGCTGCCGTTCGGTTATAAGCTTCATCCAGACGGCGTCCATTCAGCTCACGCACAGCGTCCAGCATTTCCTGGCGCAGCGCGACCCAGGGGGTGTCATTGGGCGATGAAAGCGGGCGCTGACTGTCCAGCAGTGCCTTGACCTGGCCGACAGCAACGCCACGGTTGATCCAGGCCAGAATGTTTTTAATGCGCTCGATATGGCTTTCACCATAAAGGCGGTGCCCTTTAGGTGTTCGCTTGGGAATGATCAGCCCGTAGCGTCGCTCCCAGGCTCGAAGTGTGACGGCATTGACCCCCGTGCGTCGCGCAACTTCACGTATGGGAAGCCAGCCTTCATTCAAGGCGGCCTGATAGTCACCGTCCCCTTCGATTTCTGTTGGGGACTTGCTGGGTATGGACTGCATGTCAGATGGCATTTCTCAAGCTCAAATCTTCCGGGTGCGGTTGCAGGTAGGATTGCTCGATTACGTAGTCATGGGGATGGCGGCGGAAGTGATGCTTGAGCAGTGTCAGGGGCACCACCAGTGGAACAATACCGCTGTGATACTGCTCGATCAGGCGCTGCATTTCTTCTTTATCCGCCGGGCTCAGCGCATTCTTCAAATAACCAAACAGGTGATACAGGACGTTGCAGTGGGTTCCCCGGGTAGCGCAACGCTTGAGTGCGCTCATCACACCCTTGAAGTAGTGAGGGCCCAGCTCCTGTGGATCGTGCAGCCCGATTTCACCCAGCATGCGTCCCAGTGTTCTGAACTGCTCGGGGGCATTGGCCATCAGCTGGTACTTATAGCGGGAATGAAAGCCCAGGATCGCTTTGCGTGTCAGGCCTTCGCGCAACAGCTGTTGCCACTGTGCATAGGCAAACACACGTGTCACGAAGTTTTCCCGGAGCACAGGGTCATTCAGCCGACCTGCTTCCTCAACCGGTAACTCTGGGCGAAGCTCACAGAAGACACGAGCAAATACACCCTGGCCTTCAGGCTGACTGGGCATGCCGTGTTCTGAATAGATCTTTACGCGCTCCATTCCGCAGGAAGGCGATTTTTGCATGAAGATGAATCCAGATAGATCATCCAGCTCGGCCGCCATTTTCTTGCCATAGTTGGCCAGCGCATCCGTTACGTCGAGTTCCCGGTTGACTGTACCTACGGCCCGCGTTTGTTCAGGTGTGCCTACCAGACGGATCGGTTCACGGGGCGTACCCAGGCCAATCGCCATTTCCGGACACACCTGTACAAAATCGAAATGTTCGGCAAACGTGTGGCTGCATAAGCGGGATTCCTTGTGTCCGCCATTGTAGCGGACCGGCTCGCCCAGCAGGCAAGCGCTGATTCCTAGCTTGGGACGAGGTAATGACGTCGATTGGCGAAAAGGCATGCGCCACCTCCAAAATTGAACGTACAAAACTTATACAAACTATTATTCTTGTACAAGTTCAATATCGTTATTGACCAGAGGTGGCGGTGATAATTCGACAAATCAGACGCAAGGTAGGTGTGCTGCGGAGCGCCGCGAGCCTTGCGCGGCGCTGGATGAGGTCATTCCAGATGATCAAGCAAACGGCTGGCGGCATCAAAACCGCTCAGCCAGGCACCTTCTACACGGCCTGTACCACACCAGTCTCCACACGCATAAATACCCAGGTCCGCGTCAGCCAGCGCGCCCCATTGATGGCCTTGCGCCGGACGTGCATAAAGCCAGCGATGAGCCAGCGTGAAGGCCGGTTCGGGTACTGCGCAACCGATGAGTTCGGCAAAGGCACCATGAAGCTGTTCGATAACCTGTTCCTTGGGTGCATCCAAGTGTTCTCGACTCCAGGCGCTGGTTCCATGGAGAACCCAGGTGTCGTAATCGGTTTCCCGGCCTGGCTTGCAGCGGTTGCGAGCAAACCAGTCCAGCTCACCTTCCTGAACGAAGCAGGCTTCAACAGGCGTATCAAGCGGCGTCTTGAAGGCCAGTGCAACCGACCAGGTCGGATCCATCACCACACCGGCCGCCACTGCGGCAAGCTTTGGCGCAGTGGCCAAGAGCGGCGTCGCCTGGGGTGCAGGTGTTGCGATGATAACGTGGCTGAACGGGCCGTGGTTGTGACCGTCGGCGTCCTGCAGGGACCAATGTTGGGGGCCACGGAATGCTTCGGTAATCCGGCAGCCAAAGGACACCGGCAGATCCCCGACCATGACTCGGGTAATAGCACTCATACGGGGTATACCAACCCAGCGCGGCTGCTCATCCTGAGAGGGTGCGAGCGCGCCCGCCCGGTACTGGTACAGGGCTGGGTCCCACTCCGCTACGCAGCCTTGGATGCGCCATTGGCTGACCGCATCGATGAAACGGCGGTCACGGGCAGTGAAGTATTGGGCTCCCAGGTCAAGCGAGCCGAAATCGCTCCGCTTGCTGGCCATACGGCCTCCACTTCCACGGCTTTTTTCGAACAGATGAACCTCATGTCCTGCCGCGTTGAGGACATGGGCGGCGGAAAGCCCGGCAATGCCGGCGCCGATGATGGCGATGGGTGCTGTCATGAAAGGCCTCGCTTGTCTTGGCAGAACCTGTCGACGAACGTTTTGCAATTAAGCAGGCTCTACGAGTACGACTGTGACAAAGCTGATCCAGTTGCACTATGACCTTAACAAACAAACCTGAAGAGGTCTTCAGCGCGACGCGTTAATTTGGCCCCAAATGATGAAGGAACGACGACATGCATATAGTGCTGACCGGCGGTACAGGCTTGATCGGCCGGGCGTTGTGTCATGACTGGCTGACGAAAGGGCATAGCCTGACCGTGTTGAGCCGTTCGCCCGACAAAGTGGCCCGTGAGTGCGGCGCCTCGGTGCGTGCCATTGCCCGTCTGGACGAAATAAACGGCGAGCCGGTCGATGCGGTTATCAACCTGGCCGGCGCGCCTATAGCGGATAAGCCTTGGACGTCATCGCGCAAGGCTGAACTCTGGCGAAGCCGGATTGCGCTGACCGAATCCCTGGCGGACTGGATGAGGGCGCAGCCAAAGCCGCCCAGGGTGCTGCTTTCCGGATCTGCTGTCGGCTATTACGGCGATGGGGGAGAGAAGCCGCTCAAGGAGGATAATGCGGTCCCTGGTCATGACTTTGCCAGCGAGCTATGTGTAGCCTGGGAGCAGGTCGCTAATGAGGCAGAGGCTCTGGGGGTTCGTGTCGTCACCCTTCGGACAGGGTTGGTGCTGGCCGCGGATGATGGCTTTATGCAGCGTCTTTTGCCTATGTTTCGCCTGGGCCTGGGCGGGCGCCTGGGCAGCGGACGTCAATGGATGCCCTGGATTCATTTGAAAGATCAAATCGGGGCCATCGATTTTCTTCTGAACCAGGAGTCGGCCAGTGGCCCTTATAATCTGTGTTCACCACAACCGGTACGTAATGCCGATTTTGCACAGGCTCTAGGACGTGCACTGCATCGTCCCGCACGAATACCTGTTCCCGCCTTTGCCTTGCGCCTGATGGGAGAGATGTCGAGTCTGCTGCTGGGTGGGCAGAGAGCCTTGCCTCAGCGATTGCTGGATGCAGGTTATACCTTTCGCTTTACCGATTTGGACGCGGCACTGAATGACCTGCTGCGCGCTAAGGACTATTCATGACTGATCACGCATTATTGCTCGTCAACCTGGGCTCCCCGGCGTCGACGTCGGTACCTGATGTACGGCGCTATCTCAACCAGTTCCTGATGGACCCCTACGTAGTAGATCTGCCATGGCCCGCGCGTCGCCTGTTGGTCTCCCTGATCCTGGCCAAGCGGCCGGCGGCCTCGGCCCATGCTTATTCGTCCATCTGGTGGGAAGAGGGTTCTCCGCTGGTTGTGCTCAGCCGTCGCCTGCAGGATGCCATGCGCGCCAAATGGACCCATGGCCCGGTGGAGTTGGCGATGCGGTACGGCGAACCCTCCATTGAGTCGGTATTGACCCGGTTGGCGAAGCAGGGCGTTTCCGAAGTTACTTTTGCGCCGCTTTATCCTCAATTTGCCGACAGCACGGTCACTACCGCTGTGGAGCTGGCTCGCAAGGTCATTCTGGAGCAGCGGCTGAAATTGAAGATGCATGTGCTTCCGCCGTTTTATGACCAGCCTGAGTACCTGGAGGCGCTGGTTAAGAGCACCGAATCCTATCTCCAGCAGCCGTTCGATCATGTATTGATGAGTTTTCATGGTCTGCCTGAGCGGCATCTGCACAAGTCCGACCCAAGCGGTACACATTGCCTGAAGGGCACTGACTGCTGCCAGAACGCCAAGGGTACGGTGTTGGAAAGTTGCTACCGTGCGCAATGTATCCGCACAGCGGAAGGGTTTGCCCGCGAGGCAGGCCTGAGGCCGGATCAGTGGTCCTTCTCGTTCCAGTCGCGCCTTGGCCGCGCCAAGTGGATCGAGCCTTACACCGAGGCACGCCTCGATGAGCTGGCTGCTCAGGGAGTGAAGCGTCTTCTGGTAATGTGTCCTGCGTTTGTCGCGGACTGTATCGAGACGCTGGAAGAAATCGGCATGCGCGGCAAGGAGCAGTTTGAAGAAGCCGGTGGTCAGGAGCTGGTACTGGTGCCGTGTCTAAATGATCATCCCGCGTGGGTTGATGCGCTCACCACCCTGTGTGAGCGGGTGCCCCGTGCGGTGTGAGTCTAGAATCTGAATATAAAAAGCCCCGCTCTAGCGGGGCTTTTTTTTACAGAAGACTATCCGGCGGCGGTGCGTCCTTACGCCAGTGATTGTGTCCCGGTAGTAGCAGGTTGAGCCCAATGGCTACAATGCCGCAAAGCGAAATGCCCTTCAGACCAACCTCGCCATTACCGATCACGATGCCGCCGATCCCAAAGACCAGGGTCACCGATACGATTACAAGGTTGCGTGCCTCGGACAGATCGACCTGATGACGAATCAGGGTATTGAGGCCGACCACGGCAATCGAACCGAACAGCAGGCAGAGGATGCCGCCCATGACCGGCACTGGAATGCTCTGCAAGGCGGCACCGAATTTACCGACGAAGGCGAGGGCAATGGCAAAGCCGGCCGCCCACAGCATGATCTTGGGGTTGTAATTCTTGGTCAGCATGACCGCGCCGGTTACTTCGGCGTAGGTCGTATTGGGCGGTCCGCCAAACAGGCCGGCCGATGAAGTGGCGATACCATCACCCAGCAAGGTACGGTGCAGGCCAGGTTTTTTCAGGTAGTTGTTGCCAGTGACGCCACCCACGGCAATAACGCCGCCCACATGTTCGATGGCTGGCGCCAAGGCGACCGGCACCATGAACAGGATCGCTCCCCAGTGGAATTCGGGGGCGACAAAATGGGGAACGGCCAGCCAGGGGGCTGCAGCAATCGCATCGGTATGCACCAGGCCAAACAGGAACGCAAGGGTGTAACCCACGATGATGCCGGCCAGGATCGGTACCAGCTTGAAAATGCCACGGCCGTAGATAGCCACAATCAGCGTGGTTATCAGCGCAGGCATGGAGACCAGCATGGCGGTGGCATAGGGGACCAGCTGCGCACTGCCATCGCCAGCCTTGCCCATGGCCATATTAGCTGCCACCGGGGACATGCCAAGACCAATGGAAATGATGACTGGTGCAATCACGACCGGGGGCAGGAGCCGGTCGATGAAGCCAATCCCCTTGAGCTTAACGGCTAGGCCCAGGAAGGTATACACGAAACCGGCCGCGACCACGCCACCCAGCACGGAAGGCAGACCGAACTCGGCCTTGGCCGCAATGATCGGAGCGATGAACGCAAAGCTTGACGCCAGGAAGACCGGCACTTGACGGCCTGTCACGAGGTGGAACAAGAGCGTGCCCAATCCGGCAGTAAAGAGCGCAACGTTTGGATCCATACCGGTAATGAGCGGCATCAGGACCAATGCGCCAAAGGCGACAAACAGCATTTGTGCGCCAGACAAAATCTGTCGCCATAGCGGATCGTTATGAGACTGCACTATCAGGTGTCCTTTTGCTTGGTGCCGAAGATCTTGTCACCGGCATCACCAAGTCCAGGGAGGATGTAGCCATGCTCATCCAGACGCTGATCTACGGAGGCGGTATAGATGCTGACATCGGGGTGAGCCTTTTCGACCGCAGCAATGCCTTCCGGCGCAGCTACAAGGACCAATGCACGAATTTCTTTGGCGCCTGCTTTCTTGAGCATATCGATGGTGGCAATCATGGAGCCGCCCGTCGCCAGCATCGGGTCGATGATCATGGCCAGACGGCGATCGAGCTCGCCGACGAGCTTTTCCAGATAGGTATGGGCTTCAAGCGTTTCCTCGTTGCGCGCCAAGCCGATCACGCTCACCTTGGCGCTGGGAATGAGGCTGAGGACGCCGTCAAGCATGCCGATGCCGGCGCGCAGGATCGGTACGACTGTTACCTTCTTGCCAGAAATCTTCTCAACCGCTACGGTGCCACACCAGCCTTCGATGTCGACATTTTCGACAGGAAGATCCTTTGTAGCTTCATAGGTGAGCAGGGCGCTGACTTCTTGTGCCAATTCCCGAAAATTTTTGGTGCTAATATCGGCCCGCCGCATCAATCCAAGCTTGTGGCGGATCAGCGGATGTCGAATTTCATGGATGGGCATGGGAATGGTCTCCGGCGTACTGGCAAAATTACGCTAGATTAAATCATTAGGGTCCCTTTCGGGCAGATGTTTTGTCGCGATTGGCTTGCTCGCCGACGGTTAGCCCGGTAACTTTGCCGCCTTTTACCCAAGCCTGCCCCGCAGGCAGGTGTGTACCATGTCTGGAGAGTCCCCTATGTCCGCCGATCTCGATCATATCCGTAATGTCATGGCGGAGGCCGACTGCCTGTTCGACGAAAGCCAGGTAGAGGCAGCCATTGGCAAGGTGGCCGAGGCAATTACGGCTGATCTGGCTGACCGTAATCCTGTCATGTTCTGCGTGATGAATGGCGGTTTGATCTTTGCCGGCAAGCTGGCAACCAAGCTCAATTTTCCGCTGGAGATGTCCTATCTGCATGCGACCCGCTATCGCAATCAGACAACTGGCGGTGAATTGTTCTGGAAGGCCAAGCCGGAAATTTCCTTTATTGACCGTGATGTACTGATCGTCGACGACATTCTCGACGAAGGGCATACGCTCAATGCCATCATCGAATTCTGCAAGCATGCCGGTGCCAAGGCGGTGCATACGGCCGTACTGATCGATAAGGATCATGATCGCAAGGCCGTTCCTGGCCTGAAAGCTACTTATTCCGGGCTGTCCTGTATCGATCGTTACATTTTTGGCTACGGTATGGACTACAAGGGCTATTGGCGCAACGCACCCGGTATCTACGCGGTAAAAGGTCTCTGATATGCGGGGTCCGGCGTTCATCGATCAGGTACTGTTCGCCGGGCTTACCCAACAGGCGGCAGACAGTCCTCGCCTGCGCTACCACCATGGTTTTCATACCATGGATGAGCCCTGTCATCGCCTGTCAATCGGCATGCAGCCAGACACCTACATTGCGCCTCACCGGCATCTGGACCTGACCAAGGCCGAAACGCTGCTGGTGCTCAAGGGACGTATTGGTGTCCTGTTCTTTGATGAAGAGGGAGCACTGACCGGACAGCGTCTGCTTGAAGCGGGTGGTGATTGTGTGGGGTCGATTTTCCTCCAGGCCTCTATCATTCGCTGGTAGTGCTTGAGACTGATACTGTTATCTTCGAATGCAAGGCAGGCCCTTTCCGCGCCTTGCAGGATAACGAGTATGGTCCCTGGGCGCCGCGTGAGGGCGAGCCGGGAACCCAGGCCTATCGAGACTGGATGGCGGCCCGCTTCGAGTCCTGACCGCTCGGCTGAGCATGATTTTGGGCGTTGAGTGACGGGGTGGGGCGGAGTAATATGCGGCCCTCTCGTTTTCCGCACAGGTACTTTGCGATGCGTAAGGACAAAAAGCAGGTAATCGGCGAGGAAATCAGCGACGATAAGATCAAGCTGTTTCTCGCAGTCGAACCGGCCGATGATACGCCGCCTTCCCTGCATAAACTGGTAAAGGCATACCGTGGATTGAGAGCTGACGACTTTGAACGTTTCGTTGGTTTCTTCGTTGAAGCAGGTTATGACCTGGACGCTCGTGATGCAGAGGGTCAGGACTTCATCGATCTGATCCGTGCCCATCGCAAGGCTGAGCCGTACGTGGATGCGGTGCGTGGCGCTCACGCCTGATCACCTGTTCTGAAAAGCCCGCCTCCTTGATAAGGGCGCGGGCTTTTTCATGCCTTTTGCTTGAGATGCAGAATAGGGTAAGGCTTGCCGAGGCTATCTACGGCAGAGCGGCCTGTCACGGTGAACCCTTGTGCCAGGTAAAAGCCTTTGGCCCCATCGTTCTGCTCGTTGACGTCTACCGTTAGTCGGCCGTGCAGCCCGGCCGCATGGCGCAAGAGTCGCCTCCCATGTCCTTGACCATGCCGGGCTGGATCAACAAAAAGCATGTCTACGCTGGCCTGGGTAAGACCGATGAATCCTGCAGGTTGATCGTCATCGGACAAGCTGACCCACGTTTCCAGGCTGGGCAGGTAGCTGTCACGCACCAGCGGGCGGAAAAAGTCGATGTCGTCCTCAGGTAGAAAGTGATGGGTTGCCCTGACGGCCTGTTCCCAAATCTCGACCAGCAAGGGAATGTCTGTAGGCGTTGCGCGTCTTATGGACATGGTATGCCTCGTGTGTACGTGATGCATTTATTTGAGCACGTCGCCCTGCTGTTTGCAGCGTTTCGCTTGCGGCGGCTCATACAGTGCTGTCAGGCATTCACGGGCTGGGTATACTGCCTGCCATCAACGACCCACATGAAGATGGAGTAGAGCATGCGCAATCGCTTGTTGCTTGGTCTGATCGCTGTTGCCGGACTGGCTATTGCCGGCTGTGCCAGCAGTCCACAGCAATTGAGTCCGCAACCCAAACTGACAGCCCCAATCGCTGCGGTCGGGCACGGGCAGCCTGTTTCGGTACGTGTCGTGGACGGTCGCTCGTCATTCTCGCTGGGAACTCGGGGCGGTTTGTATCCTGAAACCAGTACCGTGTCGGTCCAGAGCAACGATGTCATTCCAAAACTTCAGGCTGAAGCGGAATCAGCGGTGCGTCTGCTGGGCTTCACGCCAACGGCCAATGCCTACAATGCTCCCCAGCTGACGCTGACCCTGGCGGAACTGAAGTATCAGTCGCCCAAGGAGCTATACGTCACCTCGGCCAATATTGGCGCAACCTTCAAGGTAGATGTACGTAACAGCATGCGTGGCTACAGCGGTCGCTATGGCGCCTCGCTGGAGCAGCGTTTCGGTATGGCACCCAATACGGCAACCAATACCAAGCTGGTAAGCGATGTGCTGAGCGATGCGTTGACCCGCGTCTTCAAGGACCAGACTATCGCCCAGGTTCTTAACGGGCAGTAAGTCTGTTATCTGAAAAAGCCCCGGCAACGGGGCTTTTTTGATTCAACCAACTTAATCCAGTGGTCGCCCTGCCAGGAGCCGATACTTGTTCAGTACAGGCTGGGCATATTGGCGGATCATCTGCAGACGGTATTCGGCAGGGCAGTTATTGAGGCGCTCCTGCCACTTCTGCCGAGCTTCAGCCAGCTCGTCTGCTGGGAACAGGCTTTCTGCCGAGGGTACGGTCAGTGACTCGTCACGGCCGTCCCAGCGCTCATAGGCCAGGTGGTTGGCAGGGAAAAGTCGATAGTTGGTCAGGATGCGGCGGTCCATTTCGGTTGCCAGCTGCTTGGCATCGCTGAATTCGCCGGTCAGCATCTCGCCAAACTCCACATGCACGCGTCCCTTGTAGCCCGTGATGCCCAAGGCAATGCTGACGTCATCCTCGCCAGGCGCCTTGGCATAGGTGCCGGTGGTTTCACGAATATAGAGTTCACGGGCCTTGGCCAGATCGCAGGGATCATACTCATAGCTGATCGACACAGGCACGATGTGCAACGCCTTTACCATATTGGCAAAGGAGTCGTCCTTGCAGCCCATGTGAAACATCTTGAGGATGGCTGAATCGGTGCGGTCGTCTCCATCCTTGGCCCGGCCTTCGGCCTGGGCGATCCAGACGGACTGGCCATCCTGGCGAATGGAGTAATTGATATAAGCCGAAAGCGTCTGATACGCCGCAAGCTTTTCACGCCGTCCGGTGATGGAGCGGTGGACGATAAAGCTCTTGTTCAAGCGCATGAGGTCGCTGACGAAGGGCTTCTGCAAGAGGTTATCGCCAATGGCGATGCGCGGGGTTGGCAGCCCGGCATGATACACGGCGTAATTTACAAAAGCCGGGTCCATGACGATGTCACGGTGGTTAGCCATGAACAAGTAGGCACAGCCGCTACGTAGATTATCCAGGCCCGAATAAGTCACACCATCGGTGGCTTTCTCGATCGTACGATCGACATAAGGCTCCAGTTTGTCCTGAAGCATGCTGACGCTGGTGATACCGGACACTTCCTGACGCAGCCGATGGCGCAGCATAGGCTTTAACAGCCATCCAAACGGGCTGGACAGTTTGGGGAAGCGGTAGCGGGTCAGGATGTCGATAAACTGCTCATCATTGATGAGTCGGGCCAAGACGGCAGGGACTTCTGTATCGTTGAAGGGTCGAATGGCTTCGAACTCGCCCATATCGTTCTCTTTTTAATAACAAGTGGCGACACGTGTCGCAAAGTGGCGGCCATAGTAGAGCGCGCAGCGAGAGATGCAAGCCGAATACGGCGTTAATGTCGCCCCTGGCGATTCCAATCATCGCAAAAACACGGTGCCGGAGCCTATTAGGAGCCCATTATGCTGGAAAGCCAACCGTATGAGTGTCCTTACTGCGGAGAACCTGCCGAGGCGGTGGTAGACCTGTCGGGTGGCGATCAGTCGTACTATGAGGATTGCCCCGTCTGTTGCAGACCTATCTTTTTTATCTTACACACAGAGGGTATGACATGGTCTCTCGAAAGTCGGCGAGAGGATGAATGATGCTCCGGATCTATGAGCCGCGAGATCTCCTGGAGGCAGAAATGCTGCTGGCCATGCTGGACAGTGAGGGTATTGACGCGCATTTGGCAGGGCGCCATTTGATAGGCGCCATTGGCGAGTTGCCTGCTATTGGGCTTCTGGGAATTGCCGTGCATGACGCAGATGCTCCGCGCGCCCGCGAGCTGATTGCCGATTACAACGCTGCTCAGCCATTGCCTTATGAGGACCCGGACAGCGGGCCGGCCGTGTTATTGTGCTGAAGCGGTAGTCGGCTTTGCCTGAAAAGGCGAACCGAATCGCTCTGTTTGTTTTCTTGCCTGGTTGTGTATGTCTGGACGCTACGCCTTGTTTCGCTGGCCTCCCGAGGTAACTCGGATGACCGGTTTTCCAGCGGACTATCAGCCGCGCTGGAACATCTCTCCCCATGCCCAGGTGCTATTCATGCGGCACCATGAGGGCGAGTGTCGCGTCGACAGTGGCCGTTGGGGCCTGACGCCCGCCTGGCTCACGGATCTCTCGCGCACGCCCACCCATGCCCGGGCGGAAACGGTAGCGGATCAGCCTATGTTTCGCGAAGCATTTGCCCAGCGCCGCTGCCTGTTACTGGCCAATGGGTTTTATGAATGGCGAGGGACTTCGCGCAAGCGGGCCTTCTGGATGATCAATGGCGAGCCGTTGGCTTTCTTTGCAGGCATCTGGGAGGCCTATCCGGTCATGGGGCAGGTCTATTTGAGTGTGGCCATGCTGACTCAGCCCGCCGGAGGACTCCGTCGCCCGCTGGTGCTGGCCGAGGCCGAACGGGACGCCTGGCTGTCGCCCACAACAGAGCCGCGTGTCCTGAATGAGATCCTGCTGAAGCCCTCAATGCCGCTGCGTGAGAGAGTGCTTGCCGGTATTGTGAATGATCCCTCGGTAGACGGGCCGGAATGCCTGACGCCGCTTTAGGCGTTGGGCTGGCAATGCCGAACTGCTAGCCGTGTCACTCGTCGCTTGGTCGGTAGGAGTTGTCGAGACTGGCGGCGCGACCTACCATCTGCGCAGTCGCGCAATCAGGAGAGTGTCATGCGTCGTGTTTTACCCATCGTCGGTCTTTCGCTTTCAGTACTGCTCAGCGCATGTCAGGCGGTGAATACCACTAGCGGAAATGCTGTTGGGGTTGAGCGTAAGCAGTATATGTTCAGCATGTTGTCGGCTGATCAGGTCAACCAGATGTACTCGCAGTCGTACCAGAAGACGGTTACCGAGGCGAAAAACGCCGGCAAGCTGGCCAACGATACGGCTCAGGGCAAGCGAGTACAAGCAATAGCCAAGCAGTTGATTGCTCATACGTCTGCGCTGCGGGCGGATGCGGCCAACTGGGATTGGCAGGTCAACGTGCTCCAGAATGATGAAGTGAATGCCAACTGTGGCCCGGGTGGAAAGATCTTTGTCTACACCGGCCTGCTTGATCAGCTAAAGCCTACGGACGACGAACTGGCAGCCGTGATCGGGCATGAGATTGCCCATGCACTGCGTGAACACAGCCGCGAGCAGATGTCCCGTGCCTATGCCATCGAGATGGGTCAGAATATCGGCGGGGCGCTGCTGGGTATTGGCCAGGGTGGTATGCAGGTGGCGGATCAGGTTACCCAGGTTAGTCTGACTTTGCCGTTCAGCCGTTCCAACGAGAACGAGGCAGATCTCATCGGGCTCGAACTGGCCGCGCGCTCGGGCTATAACCCCAATGCCGCCGTGACGCTCTGGCAGAAGATGGCCAAGCTGAGTAATGGTAACCAGTCACCAGAGATACTCAGCACCCACCCGTCCGATGACAAGCGGATGAGCAATCTGGAGGCTGCCATTCCCAAGGTCATGCCGTTCTATGAGGCCAGCCGTAAGTCGTGACAGGTCGGCTATCGAGAACCAGAAGCCCCGGCTGCTGATAGCCGGGGCTTTTTTATGCTCAGAAAGGAATAATTAGAACGCACCGCTTAGCTCAAGCGCGTGATAAGCCGCCGCGAGAGCCAGGATGCCGAATGCCGTAGAGGCGAGTCGGCGGATCAACACCAATGGCAGTCGGTCAGCGGCAAAGTTGCCTGCGAGTACAACGGGTACGTTGGCCACAAGCATGCCCAGTGTCGTGCCCATGACGACCAGAATGAAATGAGGGTATTGGGCCGCCAGCATCACCGTGGCGACTTGTGTCTTGTCTCCCATTTCCGCCAGGAAGAACGCCACCAGCGTTGTCAGGAAAGGTCCAGAGCTCTTTTTAAGGCCCGATGCCTCATCTTCGTCCAGCTTGTCCGGGATCAGCGTCCAGAGGGCGACGGCTACAAATGAAATCGCCAGAATCCAACTCAGGGCCGTCTCGCTGAAGAAGCGGCTGACCCAGCTGCCAACGGCGCCGGCAACAAAGTGGTTGGCCAGCGTCGAAGCCACCATTCCCATAATGATAGGCCAGGGCTTACGAAATCGGGCAGCCAGCAGCAGAGCAAGCAGCTGAGTCTTGTCACCTATTTCTGCAAGGGCGACGACCAGCGTAGGGACTAACAGGGATTCCATCAGGTTTCCAAAAGGGGCGGGCATTAATTAGACAAATGACATGCATGCCTTCCCACCCCGGGTAAAGGCTGCATGTCATAGGTCTTGTCAAACCCGCAGGTCGCGAACGCCATGGTCGAGGACCAAGTATGTTGACGGACGCCTGGCGCTGATGGCCAGAGACTACTCCCCTAGGACGGCGCGCATTCTGCCCAAACATCCAGGCAGGTGCAATTCAAAAGAGCGATACGCTGTCTCTATCAGCAGCGGAAGGCCTGGTAGATACGAAAGCCGTCACGCTCTGCCAACACCTTGCAGGGCCCCAGATGTTGCTCGATCAGTGGGGGATACCTGAGAAAGCTGTTGGCCACAATACGCAGCTCGCCGCCTGGGCGCAGGTGATGGACGGCTTCGCGTAGCAGGGTCTCGCTGGCTTGATAATGAGTGTGTACGCCCTGGTGAAACGGCGGGTTGCTGATAATGGCGGCCAGCCCAATGGGCGCCGCAGCGATACCGTCGCCAGCCAATACGGTGCCGTTCAGCCTGTTGGCAGCCAAGGTCAGGCGGCTACTCTCTACCGCAAACGCATCCACGTCGAGCATATGAAGGTCATTGTGGGGATAGCGCTGTTTGAGCGATGCACCTACTACACCTGCGCCGCATCCGAAATCCAGCAGCGCACCAGCAGGTAGATTATCGAGGTGTTCGAGCAGAAGGGCGCTCCCCTTGTCGAGCCGCCCGTGGCTGAACACACCTGGCAGGCTGACTACATGAAGCATTGAACCGGCAACATCCAGCTCGAAGCGCTCGGCCCGCTCATGCAGCATGACGGGGGCTGCCTCGGGATGTGAGACCTTCCACAACTGACAGTGCCGAGCATTGTCCAGCTTGCTGGCGGCGCCCAGCAGAGCCAGCTGTTTGGCAGCCCGCTCGATTCCACCCCGCTTTTCGCCTACCACATACACTGCCCCTTGAGGGACCATGGCCGCCAAGACGCTGAGCAGGTAATCCGTCAGCTCTCTGGACTTGGGCAGGAACAGTACGGCGGTATCGTATGGCTGAGCAGGTGTAGAGGTTCCGAAGTCGACTCTCCCGGGAAAGCGAGCCTGGAAATAGGCCTCATCGCCTGCATGCCAGGTCCAGCCATGTGCCTCCGGGAGGTGGCTCAATAGATCATCTGCAGGTAATCCTGCCAGCAAGGTTCGGCCTTGAAAATGCTCGGGCTGACGGAGCAGGACTTCGCTGCGTGGATCCATGGGCGTCCTCGGTAAAAAAGCGCGAAGCTTAGCAGACCGTGCGAGTCGGCGCGCCCGCAAAAAAGGCGGTTGCGTTATCGGTCAGCTGACCGATGATCCGCTGGCGAGCCTCCCGGCTTCCCCATGCATTATGAGGCGTCACGATAAGCCTGGGAATGTCGTGGGCGAGGAGGGGATTTCCGTCTTTTGGCGGCTCCTGGGTGAGGACGTCCGTGGCAGCGCCTCCCAGATGACCGCTCCGCAGGCAGTCGGCCAATGCCTGTTCGTTCACGATACCGCCTCGAGCCGTATTGATCAGAAAAGCGGTGGACTTCATGGCAGCCAGTTGCGGAGCATCGATCAGGTTGCGCGTGGCGTCGGTAAGGGGGCAATGCAGGCTCAACGCGTCTACCTGGGGCAGTAGCGCTTCCAGCGGTATATAGCCTTCGCGCACTGGCCGTCCAGGCAACTGACCCAGCAGGATACGCATGCCAAATGCTTCCGCCAGGCGAGCAACTGCACCGCCAAGCTCACCGTGACCCAGGATGCCAAGCGTCTTGCCTTCCAACTCCATGATGGGATAGTCGAGCAGGCAGAACTGCTTGGCTTCCTGCCAACGTCCAGCCTGAACATCGCGCTGATAATCCGACAGTCGCGTGGCCAGGGCCAGCAGGAGCGCGAGTGTGTGTTGTGCAACGGAAGGCGTGCCGTACCCCTGACAATTGCAGACGGTTATCCCATATTGGCGTGCTGCGTCCAGATCCACATTATTGGTGCCGGTGGCGCTGACCAGTACCAGCTTGAGCGATGGGCATGCAGAAAGGCAGTCAGCGGTCAGGCTGACCTTGTTCACGATAGCCACCTCCACCGTCTGCAGGCGCTCGATAATCTCGTCAGGCGCGGTGGCCGGATAGACGTGGAATTCGCTGAAGACTGCCTTCAACGGAGCTGGATCCAGATCTCCCAGGTCCAATGAGGCATAATCCAGAAAGGCGGCACGACGGGCTAGGCTCATGGGGTGTCCTTATGATTATTGGCCGGAACTGCCAGCCTAGCAGAAGCCCCTGGCGCAGGGGCAAGGTAGTAAGCTGACAGGTATGAATTATCTCGCTCATCTTCATCTTGGCGGTTCAGATCGTGAACAGCTGCTGGGAAGTCTTTACGGTGACTTCGTCAAAGGTCCTCTCGATAATCGCTGGCCCTTGGCTATCGAACAGGCTATCCGCCTGCATCGCCGTATTGATGCCTTTACCGACAGCCATCCCTTGATCGATCGTGCCCGTGCACGCTTTCCCGAGGCGCGCCGGCGCGTCAGCGGTATCCTGGTCGATGTCTTTTTCGATCACTGCCTCAGCCGGCATTGGACTGCTTACGCCGACCAGCCATTAGAGGCTTTTATTGCGCGGTTCTATCGTATTCTGCTGTCGGAGCCTGATTTGCCGCCAAGGCTGGCGAGGATCGCGCCGCGTATGGCAGCTCAGGACTGGCTAGGCAGTTATCAGGAGTTCGGGATCATCGAACAGGTCATCAATGGTATGGCGAGTCGACTGTCCCGGCCTGTACTCTTTGAGGGCGCCTTTGCGGAAGTAGAAGCGCGTTATGCGTTGCTTGAGCAGGACTTCTTTGACTTTTATCCCGAACTGCTGGCGTTCGTTCGTCAGGCGCAGCGGGATCGCTATTGATTCAGGTCAACATGCGCAACGGCTTGTGCGCATAGAGTCACCGCGCTATTACGCGAGGTCCCTATGCGCCGCGATCCCATTGTGCTGTTTGATAACGGCTCCCATAAATGTTTGTGCTTCGATAGCCTGGTTACAGGAGACGGAGTGCAATCCAACCAGTTTCTCATCATCGATCATGATGAATACCTGCTGTTCGATCCCGGCGGTGATCTGACCTATACGCCGCTGTCGCTGGAGCTGTCCAGGCATATTCCGCTGCAGGATCTGACCTATATCTTTGCATCGCACCAGGATCCCGACATTATCGCGGCGCTGGACAAATGGCTGCTGCATACGCGGGCTCAGGTCATCTGCTCGAAGCTGTGGGCACGCTTTCTGCCTCATTTGACGGCTGGCTATCTGTCCATTAGTCACAACCTGTCGGTCTTTGAGCGAATCATACCCTTGCCTGATCGGGGCCAATCTTTCCGGCTGGGCCGATGCACCCTCATGGCTGTTCCCGCCCACTTTCTACATTCAGTCGGTAATTTCCAGCTATACGATCCTGTCAGTCGAATTCTCTTTTCGGGCGATATGGGCGCCTCACTCGTGGATGACGCGGCACCGGTCGAGAACTTCGAGGCTCACATGCCCAGCATGGAGTGCTTTCATCGACGCTACATGGCCTGCAACAAAGCCTGCCGGCTATGGGCAGGCATGGTCAGGGAAATGAATGTTGCCATGATTGTGCCTCAGCACGGGCGGCCCTTTGCGTCGCCGCCCGTGATCAAGGCGTTTCTGGACTGGATCGAAACCCTGGAGTGCGGGATCGACCTAATGACGCAGGAAGACTATCGCTTGCCTGCATGAAGGTAATGCTTGGGCGGATACTCCTGATGTAGCCGCTCCAGCAGTTCATCCTTGGCTGTCCAAAGCTGGTTAACCCAGGCCTGGAAGGCTGCGCGGTATTCGCTGTCCAGGTCGTAGCTCTTGCCCAGAAAGGCTGCGGGGATGGCAATCTCTTCGACACGCACGACAATGGCTGCAATCCGGCCGGAGAGCAGATCCCAAAGGCTCGGCGTTCCGTTGGGATAGTGGATGGTAACGTTGACCAGCGAATGCAGCTGCTCTCCCATCGCATCCAGCACAAAGGCGATACCGCCCGCACGCGGGCTCAACAAGTGACGATACGGCGCGCGCTGGGCGTCATGTTTGGCCTGGGTGAAACGGGTTCCTTCCAGAAAATTGAAGATTCCCACCGCCGTATCGCGAAAGCGCGCGCAGGCCCGACGCGTAGTCTCAAGGTCCTTGCCACGCTTTTCGGGATGGCGGGCCAGATACGCTTTCGAATAGCGCTTCATGAAGGGAAAGTCGAGTGCCCACCAGCACAATCCAATGACAGGCACCCAGATAAGCTCTTGTTTGAGGAAGAACTTGAGCGGACGGATATGGCGATTCATCAGGTACTGGAGCGCAAAGATATCAACCCAACTCTGATGGTTACTGGTCACCAGATAGGAGTGTTTGTAATCGAGGCTGGCGAGCCCGCGGACATCCCAGTGGATGCGACCCGTCAGGCGAATCCAGAGATGATTGCCACTGATCCAGGCCTCGTGGATGGCATTCATGAGGCGTCTGGACAGCCGTTGTGCAGTCGGGAAGGGCAGGCACAGCTTGAGTAGCGTTACGGCAAACAGCGGCCAGCACCAGAACAGGGTGTTGGCCGCCAGGAGCAGACCGCCCACAAGACCACGGACCAAGCTAGGTAGATAATGAAGCATCAAGCGTTCCCAACAGCAAAAAGGCGGCAAATCATAAAACAAGCCAGCGTCGGGAGACATGCTTCATAAGCGCTCACGGCAGGATTAAACCGGATTGGCCTCATGCTACTCAGCTTTTGGCGCACCAGCCGCATGGAAATGATTGTCCGATATGCTTCAAGCGCTGCGCCTCGTCGGTTACCCAGGTACGGGTTTGCCAGGGCGGGTCGTGGCGGAGGTGCTGGCTGTGTCCACAACTCAATAAAACTACCCAATGACCCTCTTCATCCTGATAAAAATCCAGAATGACACTCGTCTGCTTTGATGGCGGTGGGTCGCAATCGGGGCGATTGCCGCGTACACTTGACCTTTCATTCATCTTATTCAAAGGTTTTTACCATGCAGATTGCGGCCAACAAAGCGGTCTCCATCGACTATACCCTGACCAACGACGCCGGTGAGGTTATCGACAGTTCCGCTGGCGGCGCCCCGCTGGTATACCTGCACGGTGCAGGCAACATCATTCCGGGCCTTGAGCGTTCGCTCGAAGGCAAGCAGGCTGGCGATGAACTCAACGTTGCCGTCGAGCCTGAAGATGCGTATGGCGAGTACAGCCCTGAGCTGGTCGCTACCCTGAACCGCAGCATGTTCGAAGGTGTGGACGAGCTGGAAGTGGGCATGCAGTTCCACGCTTCCGGTCCAGACGGCGGCATGCAGATCGTTACCGTGCGCGACATCGATGGCGATGACGTGACCGTTGACGGCAACCACCCGCTGGCTGGCCAGCGCCTGAACTTCAAGGTCAAGGTTGTGAACGTGCGTGATGCCTCTTCTGAAGAAGTCGCTCACGGTCACGTACACGGTGAAGGTGGTCATCAGCACTAAAACGCGACGGAAATCCTGGTGTGGCGGGAACGAACCCACACTAGAATGTCCAAGCGAGAGCGTCCGAAAGGGAACAGCCCGGTCGGACGCTTTTTTTACGCCTACTGTATTCACAAGGAGCACATCATGAGTGCGTTCCACGATCTCACCTTGCAAGGGCTGGATGGGAAGGATCTCCCTCTGGCACCTTACAAAGGCAAGGTGGTGTTGGTGGTTAATGTGGCATCCAAATGCGGATTGACCCCGCAATATGCGGGCCTGGAATCGCTGTATCAGACCTACCGCGACCGCGGGTTGGTCATCCTGGGCATTCCATGCAATCAATTCGCAGGCCAGGAGCCTGGAAGCGATGCGGATATTCAACAATTCTGTAGCACGAACTATGGCGTGTCGTTTCCCCTGTCGAGCAAGATCGAGGTAAACGGCCCGACACGTCATACCCTGTACCGGCAGTTGGCTGGTGAAGGTGCGGAGTTTCCCGGAGAGATCACCTGGAATTTCGAGAAATTCCTGGTAGGTCCCGATGGCCGGGTTCTGGCTCGTTTCAGCCCACGAACTGCGCCGGATGATCCCAATCTGGTTCAGGCCATCGAGAAAGCGCTTCCCTAGCGCAAAGGCGGCGGGGCGAGCCGCACAGTTACCGAGGCTCCCCCGCTGCAGGCAATGCCTTTGCGCCACCCTCTCTGACCCAGAACAGCGTCGCGCCGGCCACTGCTGCAGGCATGAACAGCACGTTCACGACCGGGACCAAAAGGGCCAGGTACGTAATTCCGCCAAATCCCAGGCAGCGTGTCCGCTTGCTACGTAACCAGGCCAGCAATTCGGTAAAGCCCAGCTTATGGTTGTCCGCTGGATAGTCGATGTACTGCACCGCCATCATCCAGACGCCAAACAGCAGCCAAAGCGGTGGAGCAATCAGATTAAGTCCTGGAATGAACGAGAGCACCAATAACCCCAGTGCGCGGGGCAGGTAGTACCGCAGTTTTTTGAATTCCCGCACCATGGTTCGGGGAATCATGGCAACTAACTCTCCCGTGCTGAACGGCGGGAAGTCGTCCTGGCCACGTACCACGACCTCAACCTTCTCAGAGAGAAAGCCATTGAAAGGCGCTGCAATGATGTTAGCCACCATGGTGAACGTGAAATAGATTATGAACAGGACGAGTACGAAGAAAAAAACGTACAGCAACGGTACCAGTACATAATCCAGAAAGCTTAAGTATGAAGGAATGGAGGGCATCAGATGATGCACCCAGCCATTGAACTTGCTTAGCGCAAAGCTGATCGTTGCGATGAACAGGATGAGATTGATCGACAGGGGCAGCACGACAAAGCGACGCAGGCCAGGCCGCAGGATCAGTTTCAGGCCTTCACTGAAATACAAAAGGCCGGATAAAGGCTTGCTCATTCAAAACTCCGGTAGCGAGTAAGAGCGCAATAATGAAGCCTTATTACGGTCGAATGCCAATAGTGACCTGTAAACAGCCGTGACGTGATTCTAGGGTTGTGCGTTGTGGCGTACCATAGTGTCCGACATCAGGCGGGTCCGCATAGGTTATGCCTATGATTTGGATTGAAACTCGCCATTTTATCCAAAGCGGCAAGCCGCGTAGGCTGCTGCCTTATCGCGTTAAGGAGAGGCTAATGAGCGTTCTGGTAAACAAGCAGGCCCCGGATTTTACAGCTCCAGCTGTTCTAGCTAACGGTACTATCGTCGAGAACTTCCAGCTGTCCACTTTGCGTGGCAAATACGTTGTGCTGTTCTTCTGGCCGCTGGATTTCACCTTTGTTTGCCCGTCGGAAATCATTGCCCACAATAACCGCATCGCTAAATTCCGTGAGCTGGGCGTAGAGGTCGTTGGTGTGTCCATTGACTCTACCTACACGCACTACGCCTGGCGTAATACGCCAGTAGAGAAGGGCGGCATTGGCCCGGTCGAGTTCACCATGGTGGCTGACGTCAAGCACGAAGTAGTTCGCGCCTATGGCATCGAGCATTCGGATGGCGTGGCGTTGCGAGCGTCTTTCCTGATCGACAAGGAAGGCGTCGTGCAGCATCAAGTGGTCAACAACCTGCCGCTGGGCCGGGAAGTGGATGAGATGGTGCGTCTGGTTGAGGCACTGCAGTTCACTGAAGAGCATGGCGAAGTCTGCCCGGCTGGCTGGCGCAAGGGGCAGAAAGGTATGAAGGCCGACGCAGAGGGCGTTGCTAACTACCTGGCTGAAAACGCTCATAATCTGTAACTATTGGGCAGGCAGGTCCTACACGGGCCTGCCATCCAGACAAGGTTCTGGACAATAAGCGGGAAATCCCGCACGGTTCGCGGGCTGTCGACTTTGTAAGCCTTCCCCTGGTGCTTCGACAGCCCTTTTTATTATTAGCACGTGTGCCGACGCCCTATGCGCGGCATGGAGACAAACATGTCTGAAGTTCGTCATGCTCGAGTCATCATTCTCGGTTCCGGCCCTGCCGGTTACACCGCGGCAGTCTATGCTGCACGCGCCAACCTCAAGCCGTTACTGATTACTGGCATGCAGATGGGCGGACAGCTGACTACCACGACCGAGGTAGACAACTGGCCGGGCGACCCCCACGATCTGACAGGGCCTGCGCTGATGGAGCGGATGCGTGAGCATGCCCAGCGCTTTGAAACCGAGATCGTGTTCGACCATATCAACGGTGTGGATTTGGCCAACAAACCTTTCACCCTCACGGGTGACAGCGGCACCTATACCTGTGATGCACTGATCATCGCAACCGGCGCCAGTGCCCGTTACCTGGGCCTGACCAGCGAAGAGAGCTTCATGGGCAAGGGCGTATCGGCCTGCGCTACCTGTGACGGTTTCTTCTACCGTAATCGTGAAGTGGCTGTAGTGGGCGGTGGTAACACTGCTGTGGAAGAAGCGCTTTACCTGGCCAACATTGCCAGCAAAGTTACGCTGATCCACCGCCGCGATACGTTCCGCGCTGAAAAGATTCTGCAGGACAAGCTGAAGTCCCGTGTGGCCGAAGGCAAGATCGAGCTGAAGCTCAACGCAGCTGTAGACGAAGTGCTGGGCGACAATATGGGCGTTACTGGTGTTCGCCTGAAGAACAACGATGGCAGCATGGATGAAATCCAGGTTGCCGGCCTGTTCGTTGCGATTGGCCACACGCCAAACTCCTCGCTGTTCGAAGGTCAGCTTGAGCTGAAGGATGGCTATGTAGTGGTCAAGGGCGGCCGTGAGTCCAATGCTACGGCAACCAGCATCGAGGGTGTGTTTGCTGCTGGTGATATCGCCGACCACACCTACCGCCAAGCGATTACCTCGGCGGGCGCTGGCTGCATGGCTGCGCTGGATGTCGAGCGCTACCTGGATGGCTTGGGCGATAACCTCTGGTAAGCCAGTCTCTGGTAAACCCTGTGGTTTCATGAAAAAGCCCCGCTTGTGCGGGGCTTTTTTGTTTGGCTGAATCAACCCGGGTCGCGATGATTCGGATGAAAGCCGCTCACTGGAGCCTGTACGGTTTCACGGGTGGCTATGTCGATTCCTTCACTGGCGACCTCGGCCAGGAAATCAATCTCTTCTGGCGTGATGATGTAGGGCGGCAAGAAGTAGACCACGTTACCCAGCGGACGAAGCAGGGCGCCTCGGGTAAGTCCATGCTGGAATACCTTGAGGCCACGTCGTTCCTGCCAGGGGAATGGCGTCTTGGTGGCTTTGTCCTGAACCATCTCGATGGCGAGCGCCATTCCGGTCTGGCGCACTTCGGCGACATTGGGATGATCCACCAGATGCCGGGTGGCCTGTTGCATGCGCGCAGCCAGCGTTTGGTTGGCGTCTATTACCTTGTCTTCTGCAAAGATATCCAGCGTTGCCAGGGCTGCGGCGCAGGCCAGCGGGTTGCCTGTGTAGCTGTGGGAATGCAGGAACGCACGCAGGGTATCGTATTCATCATAGAACGCCTGGTAGATGTCATCTGTAGTGAGGCAGGCTGCAAGAGGCAGATAGCCGCCTGTAAGAGCCTTGGACAGGCACAGAAAATCCGGGCGGATACCGGCCTGCTCGCACGCAAACATCGTTCCGGTACGGCCAAAGCCGACGGCGATCTCGTCGTGGATAAGGTGCACGCCATAGCGGTCACAGGCCTCACGCAGTAGCTTCAGGTAAACCGGATGGTACATGCGCATGCCGCCGGCACCCTGAATCAGCGGTTCGATGATGACAGCGGCTACTTCCTGATGATGCTCCGCCAGGGTCTGCTCCATATGGGCAAACATGGCGCGGGAATGCGTTTCCCAATCCATGCCTTCCGGGCGCAGGTAACAGTCGGGGCTGGGAACCTTGAAGGTATTCAGCAAGAGCGATTTATAGGTTTCGGTGAAAAGCGCAACATCGCCTACCGACATGGCCGCTACCGTTTCGCCATGGTAGCTGTTGGTCAAGGTGACAAACTTGTTCTTTTCTGGCTTTCCACTGTTGAGCCAGTAGTGATAGCTCATTTTCAACGCAACTTCGATGCAGGACGATCCGTTATCGGCATAGAAGACGCGATCAAGGCCCGCCGGGGTCAGCTGTACCAGTCGTTCGGACAACTCGATCACTGGCTGGTGGCTGAAGCCGGCCAGAATCACATGCTCCAGTTGGTCAACCTGATCCTTGATCCGCTGGTTGATACGTGGGTTGGCATGACCAAATACATTGACCCACCACGAGCTGACCGCATCAAGATAGCGGTTGCCCTCAAAGTCTTCCAGCCATACACCACGACCAGATTTGATCGGGATGACTGGCAAGCGCTCATGGTCTTTCATCTGGGTGCAGGGATGCCACAACACATCCAGGTCACGCTGCATCCACTCGGCATTCAGGCCCATAAAGGTCATCCTCCAAACACATTTGGCTGGCAAGCCTATGCAATGCTCCGAACGGTAGCAAGGCGCGTCTAGTGGATGCCGCTTCGCTGGCGTATGCTGCGCACCGCCGTTGGGGCTGAGGAGTCTGAAAGATGTCGGTACGTGTAGCACGTCTCGGAGCGCTTGCTGTTTATGGGTTGTTCAGCGTATCTGCGCTGGCTGCAGGCAAGGTGGAAAAGCATGTTGAAAAGCATGCGGAAAAACCGACCGCAAAGGAAGCGGAGCAGCCTGTTGCCAAAGGTAATGGCCGGTCGGCCATCGTAATCGGCGCCGGCATGGCCGGTCTGGCCTCGGCCTATGAGCTGCAAAAAGCCGGTTGGCAGGTGACGCTACTTGAAGCCAAGCCCAGTGTTGGCGGACGCTCGGCGCTGGCGACCAGTGAGTGGATCGGTAATGCCAAGGCTCAGCCGGCCCTCAATAGCTATCTGGATACCTTCAAGATCAAGACGGTCGATGCACCTAGCTATGTGCGCACACCGGGTTATCTAATCGACGGGCAGTATTATTCGCCAGAAGATCTTGCCCAAAAAATGCCGGACGTGAGCGCTGCACTCAAGCGCGTCGACAAGGCGCTGGATGAGCTTGCGGCATCAATCAGCGATCCGCTCAAGCCGACCGCTGGAAAAGGCCTGTTCGCACTGGATCAGACGAACGTGGCCAGCTGGCTGGATAAGCAGAACCTACCGCCATTGGCGCGCAAACTGATCAATCAGCGTATCCGTAGCCGCTATGATGAGCCATCGCGCCTGTCGCTGTTGTATCTGGCTCAGCAGACCCGCGCCTACCGGGATATCAGTGACGCCGATCTGCGTGCGGCCCGTCTGCCGGGTGGTAGTACCGTGCTGGCCCAGGCATTTGTCAAGCAGATCAAGACGCTCAAGCCCAACTCCAAGGTGTCGGCTATCTCGCAGGACAAGGATGGCGTGACCGTCAAGGTAGGGCCTACGGGGTACCATGCCGATTATGTGGTCATGGCAGTGCCCCTGCGTGCCTTAAGCTCGATCCAAATGACGCCGGAACTGGCCGAGGCACAGCGGGCTGCGCTCAAAGGCACGAACTATGGATGGAGAGACCAGATTCTTCTGAAGTTCAAGACGCCGGTCTGGGACAGCAAATCTCGTCTGTCTGGCGAAATCTATAGTGATCAGGGGCTGGGCATGCTGTGGATCGAGCCGGCCGTGAAAGGTGGCGCCAACGTGCTGATCAATCTGTCCGGTGATAATGCCCGCGTGATGCAGGCGTTCGGAGATCGCCAGTTGGCAGATCAAGTCCTGATCCGTCTGAACGCTTTTTATCCCAAGGCTCGCGGTGCATTTTCCGGCTACGAAGTGCGTCGCTACAGCACCGACCCAGGTGTAGGTGGTTCCTATCTGGCCTATGGCCCGGGGCAGGTCAGCCGTTACTGGCGTGTATGGGAGCAGCCTCAGGGGCGCGTCGTCTTTGCTGGCGAGCATACCGATGCGCTGCATCCGGGGACATTGGAAGGCGCCCTGGCCAGCGGTCAGCGGGCCGCTCGACAGGTCGAAGATCTCGCAGCAGGCAAATCCGCTGCGCCTGAGACCAAGCCTACCGATGCCAAGCCTGCCAGCCTTGCGCCTGACGCAGCACCTAAAGCTACTGACGAGAAAAAGGGCTTCTTTTCTCGCATGTTCTCCTGGATGCATTGATTTACGACATGTTTCACCGCCTGGCGTCCTGCCGGGCGGTCTTCTAGCCTTACCCCTCTAGCACCTACGTTTTCCGTTCAGCCAGAGTTATCATCTTGTTCTATCTAATAAAACGATCGATTAAAGCAACTTTTTCCGCTTCATTTCGATACGTTTATCGCTAGGCTTGCTAGCAGCATGAACAAGGAGATTCATGATGAATTGGCGTAACGATCCGCATCGCTATGGGCTTGTCAGCGTAACCCTGCATTGGGTGATGGCGATCGCCATCGTTGCCCTCTTTTGGCTTGGACTGTGGATGCGGGGGCTTGATTACTACAGTCCCTGGTATCACCGAGCACCCGAGATTCACAAGGGCATCGGCATCATTCTGCTGATTGCTCTGCTCATGCGTATCGTCTGGCGTTTCGTCAGCCGGCCGCCTGCCATCGAAGGAAGCCGAACGACTCAATTGGCTGCCACGTTTGGCCATCTGGCGCTGTATGCACTCATGCTGGGCGTTATGGTCGCCGGTTATTTCATCTCGACGGCTGAAGGCCAACCGATCAACGTATTTGGCTGGTTCAATGTGCCGGCTACCGTCAGTGGGTTGCGTGATCAGGCTGATTGGGCTGGGGCGATTCATCTCTGGTTGGCCTGGACGTTGATCATTCTGAGCGGGCTGCATGTACTTGCCGCGCTCAAGCACCACTTTATCGACCGCGATGCCACATTGTTACGCATGTTCGGCCGACGCCGGGCATGACGTGACCTATTTCAGAAGGGAGACATCATGATGTTGAAGAAAAGCTTCGCTGCTCTGGCATTGGGAACTGCACTGTTGACCGCCGGCCACGCCATGGCCGCCGATTACAAGATCGACAAGGAAGGGCAGCATGCCTTTATCCAGTTCCGTATTCAGCACCTGGGCTACAGCTGGCTCTATGGGACATTCAAGGATTTTGATGGCAATTTCACCTATGACGAAAAAAATCCGTCTGCAGACAAGGTGAAGGTTACGATCAAAACCGATAGCGTCGACACCAACCATGCCGAACGTGACAAGCATTTACGCAGCGCCGACTTCCTGAACGTATCAGCGCATCCGACGGCAACCTTCGAGTCCACCAAGGTGACGCCGACAGGTGATAATGCAGCTGACATCGAAGGCAATCTGACGCTCAACGGCGTGACCAAGCCTGTCGTGATCAAGGCCAAGCTGATGGGGCAGGGCAATGACCCGTGGGGTGGCTACCGCGCCGGATTTGAAGGCTCGACCAAGCTCAAGCTCAAGGATTTCAACATCCAACGTGACCTGGGTCCGGCTTCGCAAGAGGTTGAGTTGACCCTGTCACTGGAAGGTGTACGCCAGTAACTAAATATTTCGATACACAAAGCGCAGTTCCGCAAGGGCTGCGCTTTTTTTATGGGCCTAGTCTGACAAACGTGATAATAGCCTTTAAATCTTCATAACTTCTGCACACTGTCTAGGCTAAATAACCAAGTTCAGCAGTGCTCTAGCCTGTTAACCATGAAACGCATCACATCGAATGCGGGTCTGTTGAAAGCTCAGGAGCAAGATGCCAAATGGTTTTTTCAATCGCTTGGATAAGTCCCCGCAGGCGACTTGTTCCTGTTTACAAACAACCATGTACGTAAGTATATTGGGCGATCACAAGAATCTGCCAAGAATGATGCGGCCGCATAGCGTCGCGTTGCCTAGCACCCTATTCAAAGGTTTTGTTCAAGGACTCCGATATGCACATCAAGTCGGCGCATGCTTATTTTGTCCCGGTTTTATTACTGGCGACGCTGACGCTCAATGGATGCGGTAAGCAGGATCAGGATCAGCAGGCTCAGCAACAGCAGCCACAAGCGGTTGAAGTGGGTGTGGTTACGCTCAAGGAACAGCCGGTTACCCTGACGACTGAATTACCTGGCCGGACCTCGGCATTCCGTGTAGCGGAAGTCAGACCTCAGGTCGGTGGTATTCTCCAGAAGCGTTACTTCAAGGAAGGTTCTGAGGTCAAGGCCGGCCAGCAGCTCTATCAGATCGATCCTCGCACCTATCAGGCCAACCTGAATGCAGCCAAGGCCACTTTGGCACAGGCGCAGGCGACCATGGCGTCCAACCGGCTCAAGGCCCAGCGCTATGCTGCCTTGGTAAAGGACGAAGCGATCAGCCGCCAGGAAGCGGATGACGCCCAGGCGACTCTCAAGCAGAACGAAGCCCAGGTAGAGACTGCCAAGGCTGATCTGCGTACTGCAGAGATTAATTTAGCCTATACCAAGGTGACGGCGCCGATTTCGGGACAGATCAGTCGTTCACTGGTGACAGAAGGTGCTCTGGTTACTGCTGATCAGGCGACTGCCTTGGCCATCATCAACCAGCTTGATCCCATTTATGTGGACGTGACGCAGTCCAGTACCGAGATGCTGCGTCTGCGACGTGAGCTGGACAGCGGTCTGATCAAGCGGGCGGGTGAGGATGCCGCCCAGGTGAAGCTGATGCTGGAAGACGGTTCCGAATACAAGCATCTGGGCAAGCTGCAGTTCTCTGAGGTGTCAGTGGATCAGGGAACCGGCTCGGTTACCATTCGTGCAGAGTTTCCCAACCCTGACCGTTTGTTGCTGCCAGGCATGTTTGTGCGTGCGCAACTGCAGGAAGGAGTCCGTCAGACGGCTATCCTGGCGCCACAGCAGGGCATCTCGCGCGACCTGAGAGGTAACGCCGTAGCGATGGTTGTTACGCCGGACAACAAGGTTGAGCAGCGTACCGTGAAGACCGAGCGTACGATCGGCACCAACTGGCTGATCTCCGATGGCCTGAAGGCGGGCGACCAATTGATTACGGAAAACCTGCAGCGTATTCGCCCGGGTGCTTCGGTTACGACCAAGCCGGCCACCAATGTGGCTGGGCCTGGCGATTCGGCACAACCTGCTCAGCAGGGTAGTGCCGACAAGCAGCAATAAGGGAGCCGCTGTCGATGTCAAGATTCTTTATTGACCGCCCCATTTTCGCCTGGGTACTTGCCCTGGTGATCATGCTGGCGGGCGGTCTCGCCATTCTTAACCTACCGATCAACCAGTACCCAAACATCGCGGCACCGGCTGTTTCGATCCAGGTGAGCTATCCCGGCGCGTCGGCACAGACCGTTCAGGATACAGTCGTCCAGGTCATCGAGCAGCAGATGAACGGGATCGACAACCTGCGTTATCTCTCCTCGGAGTCCAACTCCGATGGCAGCATGACCATTATCGTGACCTTTAACCAAGGCACGGACCCGGACATTGCGCAGGTTCAGGTACAGAACAAGCTGCAGCTGGCGACACCGCTTCTGCCTCAGGAGGTGCAGCAGCAGGGCCTTCGGGTGGCCAAGTATCAGCGTAACTTCATGCTGGTGGTGGGTCTGGTGTCAAACAACGACTCCCTGACTCGTGAGGATCTGTCCAACTACATCGTATCCAACATGCGTGACCCCATCGCGCGGACCCCGGGTGTAGGTGATTTCCAGGTCTTCGGCTCGCAGTACGCCATGCGTATTTGGCTGGATCCGGCCAAACTGAATAAATATCAGTTAATTCCCGGAGATGTTTCCAATGCCATTCAGAGCCAGAACGTCCAGTTGGCTTCGGGCTCGCTGGGCGGTTTGCCTGCCGTTGAAAACCAGCAGCTCACCGCTACGATCATTGGCCGTACCCGTCTGGAAACCCCAGAGCAGTTCGGTAACATTTTCCTGAAGGTCAATCCCGATGGTTCCCAAGTGCGGCTGCGTGACGTCGCACGTATCGAGCTGGGCGGTGAAAATTATTCGATCGACGCTCAGTTCAACGGCAAGCCTGCGTCGGGTATGGCGCTGCGTCTGGCAACTGGGGCTAACCTTTTGGATACGTCCAAGGCCGTTCGTGCGACCATTGAACGACTCAAGCCGTTCATGCCTGAAGGCATGGAAGTGGTGTACCCGTACGACACTACACCTGTAGTAACTGCCTCCATTCATGAGGTGGTCAAGACACTGGGCGAGGCGATTCTGCTGGTATTCCTCGTGATGTATCTGTTCCTGCAGAACTTCCGAGCCACTTTGATCCCGACTATTGCAGTTCCGGTCGTCTTGCTGGGTACGTTCGGTATCCTGTTCGCGTCAGGCTTTACCATCAATATCCTGACCATGTTCGGGATGGTGCTGGCGATTGGTCTGCTCGTGGACGATGCCATCGTTGTGGTGGAAAACGTCGAACGGGTCATGGCGGAAGAGGGGCTGAGTCCCAAGGAAGCGACCCGTAAGTCCATGGATCAGATCCAGGGCGCGCTGGTGGGTATCGCTCTGGTGCTGTCAGCGGTATTCGTGCCGATGGCCTTCTTTGGCGGCTCGACCGGGGTGATCTACCGGCAGTTCTCAATTACCATCGTTTCAGCCATGGCGCTGTCGGTACTGGTCGCCCTGATTCTGACGCCAGCGCTGTGTGCCACGATCCTCAAGCCGGTCGACAAGAACCATCACGAGAAGCGCGGCTTCTTTGGCTGGTTCAACCGCAAGTTCGACAGTGGCGTCAACCGTTATGAGCGCAGCGTCGCTACTGTTATCCGTCACAAGGTACCGTTCCTGCTGGTATATGTCGTCATTCTGGCTGGCATGGCGTTCATGTTTACCCGCATTGCATCATCCTTCCTGCCTGAGGAAGACCAGGGCGTAATTTTCGTGCAGGTAACCACACCAACTGGATCGTCTGCGGCACGCACTCAGGTTGCGCTGGATCAGATGCGCGAAATGATGATGAAGAACGAGCCGTCGGCAGTCAGCTCCATGTTTACGGTCAACGGCTTCAGCTTTGCCGGTCGTGGTCAGAGCTCCGGCCTTGCATTCGTTCAGCTCAAGCCTTGGGAAGATCGTCCGGATGCCAAGGACCGCGCCAGTGCTGTAGCCGGACGCGCCATGGGTTATCTGTCGCAGATCAAGGATGCCATGATCTTTGCCATCGTTCCGCCAGCGGTACTTGAGCTGGGTAACGCTACCGGTTTCGACTTCTATCTTCAGGACAACTCCGGCCTTGGCCATGAGAAGTTGATGGAGGCGCGTAATCAATTGCTGGGCATGGCGGCACAGAATCCGAAGCTGACTCAGACTCGCCCCAATGGTTTGAATGACGAAGCGCAGTACAAGCTGATCATCGACGATGAAAAGGCCCGTGCGCTAGGTCTGTCCCAGACCGATATCAACCAGACCTTGTCAATTGCCTGGGCCTCCAGTTACGTCAATGACTTCATTGACAGAGGCCGCGTAAAGCGTGTGTATATACAGGGCGAAGCCGATTCACGGATGAACCCGGAAGATCTGAGCAAGTGGTACGTACGTAACAGCAATGGCGAGATGGTGCCGGTATCGGCCTTTGCCCATGGCGAGTGGGTCTACGGTTCACCCAAGCTTGAGCGTTATAACGGTATCTCGTCTGTCGAGATCCAGGGCTCTCCTGCGCCTGGTTACAGTACGGGCGATGCCATGACCGAAATCGAGAATATGGCCAAGGAGCTACCGCAGGGCGTTGGTATTGCCTGGACCGGCATGTCGTATGAAGAACGACTTTCAGGTTCGCAGGCACCTGCCTTGTATGCCTTGTCCCTGGTAGTGGTCTTCCTCTGCCTGGCAGCACTGTATGAGAGCTGGTCGATCCCGATTGCGGTCATTCTGGTAGTGCCGCTGGGCGTGATCGGTGCGCTCCTGGCTACCTACTTCCGAGGTTTGGCAAACGACGTGTTCTTCCAGGTGGGCCTGCTAACTACCATTGGTTTGTCAGCCAAGAACGCGATTCTGATCGTGGAGTTTGCCAAGGAGTTGCACGAGGGCGGCAAGAACATCGTCGATGCCGCCGTAGAAGCCGCACGGATGCGTCTACGCCCGATTATCATGACGTCCATGGCCTTTATCTTGGGCGTGGTTCCGCTGGCCATCTCCAATGGTGCCAGCTCCGGTAGTCAGCATGCGGTTGGTACGGGCGTGATTGGCGGGATGGTAACCGCAACCGTTTTGGCGATCTTCTGGATTCCCATGTTCTACGTCGTGGTCAGCAGTCTGTTCAAGGACAAGGCTTCACGTGATCAGGAATCAGGCGCCGAGGGAAGACATTGAGTATGAAGAAGTCTCTTTTATCCATCGCAATAGGTGCAGTGCTGCTTTCGGGCTGCACCCTGATTCCCGACTACGAGCGGCCTGCATCGCCTGTGGAAAACGCTTGGCCGCAAGGCGAGGCGTACAAAGGCAATCCAACCAGCAGTGGTTCGGAATACACGGCCGATATTGGCTGGCGTGAGTTCTATAGCGATCCGCAATTGCAGCGTCTGATTCAAGTCGCTCTGGATAACAACCGTGATCTGCGGCAGGCGGCTCTGAATGTTCGCCTGTATCAGGCGCAGTATCGTATCCAACGTGCAGAGCTGTTCCCGACCATTGGCGTCAATGCCAATGGTTCGCGGACGCGTACGCCAGCAGACATGAGCTCGGCAGCGGCGATCCAGGAGTTGCTGCAAAGCACTGGTCAGGCTGGCGCGGGAAGCTCTCGTAGCGGCTCGATCAACAGCCAATACACGGTAACGCTTGGCATGTCGGCCTATGAGCTGGATCTGTTCGGTCGGTTGCGTAGTTTGAACGAGCAGGCCTTGCAAAGTTATTTTGCAACCGTTGAGGCGCGTCGCAGTACGCAGATCAGCCTGATTTCCGAAGTGGCTAACGCCTACTTCACCTGGAAAACCGATCAGAAATTGCTCCAGCTTACCCGCGATACACTGGACGCTTATCAGCGCTCATTCGATCTGACCAAGCGTCTGCTGGATAATGGGGTGGGTAGCGGTCTGGATCTACGTCAGTCCCGTACGGCGCTGGAGGGCGCTCGGGCGAGTCTTGCGCAGTACACTCGTCAGGAGGCGCAGGATCGCAATGCGCTGGGGTTGCTGTTGGGCGCGCCCTTGCCGACCGATCTACCGGCCGGCAAGAGCCTGGATGACAATGACCTGCTGGCCAAGCTGCCAGCTGGCTTGCCGTCGCAGCTGTTGCAGCGCCGTCCGGATGTTTTGCAGGCCGAGCTTAACCTCAAGGCCGCCAATGCCAATATTGGAGCCGCCAGGGCAGCGTTCTTCCCAAGCATCAGTCTGACCGCCCAGGGTGGAACGGGTAGCCGGGAGCTTTCTGGCTTGTTTGATGCCCATTCGGGATACTGGACATTCGCACCCAGCATCAATATCCCGATCTTTACCGCCGGTAGTCTGAAGGCAAGCCTTGATGCGGCCAAGATCCAGAAGGACATCAATATCGCTGCGTATGAGAAAGCCATCCAGACAGCCTTCCGGGAAGTGTCTGATTCTCTAGCCGCACAGGGAACCTATGATGACCAGCTTCAGGCCCAGCGTGATCTGGTGACGGCAAGTCAGGAGTATTACGATCTGGCTGAGAAGCGTTACCGTCAGGGCATCGATAACTACCTGACTGTGCTTGATGCGCAGCGATCCTTATATTCGGCTCAGGAGCAGCTGCTCGCAGACCGCCTTAATCAGCTCAGCAGCAGTGTGACGCTGTACAAGGCGTTAGGCGGTGGCTGGTTGGAGCGTACGACGGATAACAACGTCAGTGCGACGCCCGCAATCACATCAAAGCGCTAGTAAGGCAGACATGAAAAAGCCGACTCGATTGAGTCGGCTTTTTTTATGCCTATTTTTCCCTCCAGCCTGCGCTGGAGGGAAAACGCATCAAGCGTCAGCGTCAGCCGAGCGATTACGTGTCAGCAAGGCAGGCTTTTCAGCCTTTGGACGAACCTGGAGCGAATCCAGCTGCTCAGGCGTCAGCATGCGGTCTGCACGAGAAGGTTTGTGCAGAATGCGAGGTTGCGGCTTGCTGGGTGCACGCTCCTCTGTCATAGCGGGACGCGGCTCACGGGGTTCGCGTGGCTGGTAAGGACGATTCTCCTGACGGGGACGTTGTCCGGCCGGCTTGTTGCGACGCTTGTTCTGAGCTGGGCCACGACTATCGGTTGCAGGCGCGTTGCTGGCATTGGCCGCACCTTGTCTAGGACGGGGCGGGCGTGCTTGAGCCGTAGCGCCTGAAGTCGCTGCGCCTTGGCTATGGGTACGCGGCGGTTGCCCTTGACCTGGACGACGCGGACCACCATTACGGCGATTCTTGCCTTGATAAGGGCTGACATAATCGACCCGGTTACCAAAGTTATCGAAATCGTCATCCAGAAATTCTTCCGGATCGCGGTTCTGGGGGCTCTGAGTTGTCTGCTGTGGCTGGCGCTCGCCGCTGCGCTCCTGGCGTGGCTTGTTTCTACCGGCGCGTGCCTGGTCCTGACCCTGGTTCTGCTGGCGGCCACGACGTGGCTGGCGTGCCTGCCGCTCCTCGTGCTGTGGTGCTGCGTGTTCAGCAGAAACTTCACCTTCCGCTGCTCTTGCAGGCTGCTCTTTGCGGGGTGCACGTGGCTGTCGTGCCTGGCGACGGGGCTCGCGTGGCTCACGCGCTTCCACTTTCTCAACCGGTGCGCTGGCAGGGTCAAAGCCCTGCATGTCACCGTCAGGGATGTTCTGCTTGGTCAGGCGCTCGATGGCGCGCAGCAGTTTCTCCTCGTCGGGAGACACAAGGGATATGGCTTCGCCGCTACGACCGGCACGACCTGTACGGCCGATGCGGTGTACGTAATCTTCCTCCACGTTCGGCAACTCGAAGTTGACGACATGGGGAAGCTGGTCGATGTCCAGACCGCGAGCGGCAATATCGGTTGCTACGAGCACGCGAATGGAATTGTCCTTGAAATCGGCCAGCGCTTTGGTACGTGCGTTTTGGCTCTTGTTTCCATGGATAGGCGCAGCCGGAAGGCCGTTCTTGTTCAGGTATTCGGCCAGGCGGTTGGCACCGTGCTTGGTCCGTGTGAAGACCAACACTTGTTCCCAGGCGCCAAGAGTAATCAGATGAGCCAGCAAGGCGCGTTTCTGGGCAGCGGCAATACGGAAGACACGCTGCTCGATACGTTCGACCGTGGTGTTTGGCGGCGTGACCTGGATGCGCTCGGGATTACGCAGGAGCTTGTCGGCCAAATCGGTAATGTCTTTGGAGAACGTTGCCGAAAACAGCAGGTTCTGCCGTTCTTTGGGAAGCAGGGCGAGAACCTTCTTCACGTCGTGAATGAAGCCCATGTCGAGCATGCGGTCAGCTTCGTCCAGCACGAGAATCTCGATGGCTGACAGATCGACGTTATTCTGACCGGCAAGGTCCAGAAGACGACCAGGGCACGCTACCAGGACGTCAAGGCCCTTGGAGAGCGCAGTGACCTGGGGCTTCATGCCAACACCACCAAAGATGCAGGTGCTACGCATGGGAAGGTCGCGTGCATAGATCTTGAAACTATCATGCACTTGGGCGGCCAGCTCCCGGGTAGGCGTCAATACCAACACACGGGCTTGGCGCGGACCGGCTTTTTTGCCGTCAGGTTGTCCGTTCGGAAAGAGCCGCTCGAGAACGGGGAGGGCGAATCCACCCGTCTTGCCAGTACCGGTCTGGGCGGCAACCATCAGGTCACGGCCTTGCAGTACAGCGGGAATGGCCCGTTGTTGAACGGGAGTCGGGTTGACATAACCCGCGTCGTTTACTGCGCGGGATAGGGCCTCGGAGAGACCGAGGGAAGTGAAGGACATGCGGGGTTCCTGTCTACTAAGTCGGCGTCCCGCCGACGTTGGGGCGCGGTTTCGCCTGAAACTGACGACAATAATGTGTTCGTCTTCTCCACACGCTACCGCCCTGCGCTGGGTGGAAGGCTGGAAAATGGCTCCAGGCGATGATGTTCAGCTTTTAAAGCCAAGGTTATTCCAAATGGCCAGGCTGGGTTCAGCCTGATTCAATGTGTAGAAGTGCAGGGCAGGCGCTCCGCCGGCCAGCAAGCGTTCACACATGTCTGTCACGATTTCCTGGCCAAACGCCTGAATGCTTTTGACATCGTCAGCATACGCTTCCAACTGCTTGCGAATCCAGCGTGGGATTTCGGCGCCACAGGCTTCGGAAAAGCGAGCCAGGCTGCTGTAGTTGGTAATCGGCATGATGCCAGGAATGATGGGTACGTCTGCGCCTAGCTTGCACGCTCTGTCGACAAAATGAAAGTAGCTGTCGGCATTAAAAAAGTATTGTGTGATCGCGCCGTTGGCTCCAGCCTTGATTTTGCGAACAAAATTGGCGAGATCGGCTTCGAAGTTGCGTGCCTGGGGATGAACTTCCGGATAAGCGGCAACTTCAATGTGAAAATGATCACCGGTTTCTTCGCGGATAAAGCTGACCAACTCGTTGGCGTAACGCAGTTCGCCGCCGGAAATTCCCATGCCGGAAGGAAGATCACCGCGCAGTGCCACAATACGCGTGATGCCCGCTTCACGGTAGCGAATCAGCAGGTCCCGTAATTCGGCCTTGGAGTCGCCTACGCAGGAGAGATGGGGCGCTGTAGGAATCCGAATCTCGCTGTCGAGCTGAAGAACGGTATTGAGGGTACGGTCCCGGGTCGAGCCGCCAGCACCATAAGTGCAGGAGAAAAATTCTGGGGAGTAGCCGGCCAGCTGGCGAGCGGTATTGAGCAATTTTTCGTGGCCGGCTTCGGTCTTCGTCGGGAAGAACTCGAAACTGACGTTGGGTGTGGTACGAGTCATGGGTAATCCCTGGAGCGCATTGGCGCTTCCTCAAGAAACACCGCCGCTTGGGCGGTGTTGTCCTGAACTGCCGAGGAGAAGGGGAAGACCTTCTCCGTGTCGATTGATGCCTACCGCTTAGTAGCGATAGGTTTCCGGCTTGAACGGGCCGTCCTGCTCAACGCCAATGTAGTCCGCCTGTTCTTTGGTCAGACGTGTCACGACACCGCCGAAGCCCTTGACCATTTCCAGCGCCACTTCTTCGTCCAGCTTCTTGGGCAGAACCATAACCGTGACGTTCTTGGTCTTTTCGACTACAGGAAGGTCGGCAAACTTCTCGTTGAACAAGTGCATTTGCGCCAGAACCTGGTTGGCAAAGGAGCCGTCCATGATGCGGCTTGGGTGGCCGGTTGCGTTGCCCAGGTTGACCAGGCGACCTTCGGCCAGCAGGATCAGATAATCATCGTTGGCTGGATCGATGTCCTTGCCGGTGCGGTGAATCTTGTGAACCTGCGGCTTCACTTCTTCCCAGCCCCAGTTCTTGCGCATGAAGGCTGTATCGATTTCATTGTCGAAATGGCCGATGTTGCACACCACGGCGCGCTTCTTCAGCCTTTTCAGCATGTTGGCGTCGCAGACGTTGGCGTTGCCGGTTGTGGTGACGATCAGGTCGATCTTGCCCAGCAGGTCGGCATCAACGCAGGCTTCGGTGCCATCGTTCTGACCATTCTTGTAGGGCGAAACGACTTCATAGCCGTCCATGCAGGCCTGCATGGCACAGATCGGGTCGACCTCGGACACCTTCACGATCATGCCTTCCTGGCGTAGGGAGGCAGCAGAACCCTTGCCTACGTCGCCATAGCCGACAACCAGCGCCTGCTTGCCAGAGAGCAGGTGGTCGGTGGCGCGCTTGATGGCGTCGTTCAGGCTGTGACGGCAGCCGTACTTGTTGTCGTTCTTGCTCTTGGTAACGGAGTCATTGACGTTGATCGCCGGGATTTTCAGGGTGCCTTTCTTCAGCATGTCCTGCAGGCGATGTACACCAGTGGTGGTTTCTTCAGTAACGCCGTGAATTTTTTCCAGGGCCTGCGGATACTTGTCATGCAGGATCTGGGTCAGGTCGCCACCATCGTCCAGGACCATGTTGGCATCCCAGGGCTGGCCATCTTTCAGGATGGTCTGCTCGATGCACCACTCGTATTCTTCTTCGGTTTCACCTTTCCAGGCAAAGACCGGAATACCGGCAGCGGCAATGGCGGCAGCGGCCTGATCCTGAGTGGAGAAGATGTTGCAGGAGGACCAGCGCACTTCAGCGCCCAGCGCGACCAGTGTTTCGATCAGCACGGCAGTCTGGATGGTCATGTGGATGCAGCCCAGGATCTTGGCACCCTTGAGCGGTTGCTCGCCGGCGTACTTGCGACGCAGGGCCATCAGGGCAGGCATTTCGGACTCGGCGATGATGATTTCGCGGCGGCCCCAGTCAGCCAGGGAAATGTCGGCAACCTTGTAGTCGTTGAAACCGGCAGGCGTGATAACAGCGCTCATTAAGCTCTCCATTCGTTCGAAGTTGTTGGCTGCCCCGGCGATAACGTGCCGCTGCAGGACAGCTGTAAATGCGAATGGGCGCCGTTGATGCGTGTGCAGGCCAGGCCTGCGGCTACGCTCCCCCGAGCCTGACAGGGAAACCCTGCTGCAGCGCCCCTCGGTAGGATGGCGGGTGGCGATTTGAAAATCGCCATGGGCTCGAAGTATAGCGGGCAATCCCCAGGCTTTGTAGGTGTACCGGCTTCATGATGATCAGTAATTGACTGCATAGAGAGGAACGACCGCTTCGATGGCTTCTCTAACCGGCGGAAGGGGTTAAGCTTGTGGACCGCTATTACTCAAGGAGACGACATGAATTTCCATACACGCAAGTGGGTAAAGCCCGAGGATCTGAACGCCAACAACACTCTGTTTGGCGGCAGCCTGCTGAAGTGGATAGACGAAGAGGCTGCGATTTATGCCATCGTTCAGTTGGGCAACCAGCGGGTCGTCACCAAATATATTTCCGAGATCAATTTTGTCAGCGCATCGCGTATCGGTGACATCATCGAGCTAGGGATCACGGCTACTGAATTTGGCCGCAGCTCCATTACCCTGCGCTGTGAAGTCCGCAACAAGATTACCCGCAAGAGCATTCTGACCATCGACAAGATCGTCTTCGTCAACCTGGACGAGGAGGGTAATCCGACTCCCCATGGCAAGACGAAGATCACGTACATCGAAGATCAGTTCAAGGATGAAGAAAAGGGCGCCTGAGTCGCTCTAGGTTCGCGACAGACCTTGGGGTAGCCTTGGCGTTTACTGCTCGTATCGGAAATGCCATGGCTAATCACAAGATCGAGATCCGCCGCAGGAATACGCAGAAGATATTGCTGGCTGCCGAAAAGGTGTTTGCCGAGAAAGGGTTTGGTGCTGCTTCCATGGGCGATATTGCCCAGGAAGCAGAGCTGCCGCGGTCGAACCTGCATTATTACTTCTCGACCAAGGATGACCTGTACCGTGAGGTGGTGCTCGGATTACTGGAACTCTGGAAACAGGATGCCATCTGTTTCGAGCAGTTCGATGATCCCCGGGTAGTGCTGACGAGCTATATCCGCGCCAAGATGAACCACTCCCGTACTCGCCCTTATGGCTCAAAGATCTGGGCCAACGAAATCATGCATGGTGCACCGCTGCTGGGGGCCGCTCTGGATGAACACCTGATGGAGTGGGCCAGACTCAAGCAGGCCAAGATCAAGCAGTGGGTGGATGACAAACGTATCCTGCCGGTAGAGCCGGCTTATCTGCTCTACATGATCTGGGCCTCGACCCAGCACTATGCAGATTTCAATTATCAGATCGACTTAATCAACGGCCATATGCCCTTGAGCGATCGGCAATTCGAGCAGGCTGTACAGACGGTGACGGCGGTTATCCTGCGAGGAATTGGTCTGGAGCCTTGAGCATTCCTAACGTAGCTGTCAGGAATAAAGGGTATCCGGCGCTGCCTTGGTGATCGTCGCTCACCAAATTGTTGCACAGGCTATGGCTTGGCTTTTCTAAACTTAATCAATGAGTTGGTTGCTTTTGCAACGCTTGCAAGCGATCACACTGCCTTTTTTCTGCACCAGTTTGATTCCTGACAACGCTGTTAGGACGCTTCGCTTCGGTGATCAGCTGCCATTGCCTTGCTAGGCAAACCAATATTCCAGGTGTGATATCAAGGACTTAGCGCAAGGCCCGCTCCCCTGACTGTTTTCGATCACGGTTCCGGCACGCTTATTGAGAGAAAGGGCGATCAGCCTGCTAGCAGGACCACTCACCCCTATGAGAGAAAACAGGGAGAGCATGCCATGCCATACAACAGATCCGAAGTGATTGTGCGCGATGGTCTTCATGAGCTTCATGCCGGCCCGGATGTTCTGGACAGCCCACGTTATAACCACGACATGGCGCCTACTCAGGTAGCGGAGCGTTCCTGGAATAAGTGGCATATCGCAGCGCTGTGGGTGGGCATGGCCATCTGCGTACCCACGTACACCCTGGGTGGCGTACTGACGGCTTACTTTGGATTATCAGTGGGCGAGGCGCTGGCTACCATTCTGCTGGCCAACCTGATCGTGCTGATTCCCCTGACATTAAATGCATTTCCAGGCACCAAGTACGGGATTCCTTTTCCGGTCCTCCTGCGCAGCTCCTTTGGTATTCTGGGCTCGAACGTGCCCTGCCTGATTCGAGCAGTCGTGGCCTGCGGCTGGTTTGGCATCCAGACGATGTTTGGCGGTTTGGCGATTCACCTGTTTCTCGGGTCACTTTTCGAGGGCTGGAAGGCCTTGGGCAGTACGGGTGAGGTCATTGGCTTCATGGTGTTCTGGACGGCTAATCTATGGGTGGTCATTCGAGGCGCCGAGTCGATCAAGTGGCTGGAGACCTTGTCTGCGCCGCTCCTGTTACTTGTCGGGGTCGGTCTTCTGATATGGGCGATGCCCCATGTGTCGATGACGGAGCTCCTGTCCCAGCCAGCCAAACGACCGGAAGGCGAGGGGGTGACCAAATATTTTCTGGCAGGCCTGACTGCCATGGTGGGTTTCTGGGCGACTCTCTCACTGAACATTCCAGACTTCAGTCGCTATGCCAGAAGCCAGAAGGATCAGATCATAGGGCAAGTGATTGGCCTGCCGGTCACCATGTTCCTGTTTGCCTCCCTGGGCGTAGTAATGACGGCCGCTTCGGCGGCCCTGGTGGGCGAGACGGTGTCTGATCCGGTTTCGCTTATCGGTCATATCCAGAGCCCTGTTTGGGTTGCCCTGGCCATGGCCTTGATCGTAGTTGCGACGCTGTCGACCAATACAGCTGCCAATATCGTTTCGCCCACGAATGATTTCCAGAATCTTGCGCCCCGGCTCATCAATCGGACCCGAGCCGTATTGATAACCGGGTTGGTGGGCCTGGCGCTGATGGCCCATGAACTGCTCAAGAAACTAGGCTGGATCGTCTCGGATGTCAGCCTGGAGAGCGTGTACTCGAACTGGCTGCTGGGGTACTCCAGTCTTCTGGGACCCATCGCCGGCATCATGGTGGTGGACTACTTCATCGTGAAAAAGCAGCAGCTTGATCTGGCCGGGTTATACCGTGACGACTATTACCCAGCCTACAACGTGGTGGGTTTCGTTGCGTTCGGTATTCCTGTCGTGCTGACGCTCATGGCGTTGACAACGGGCGTCATGACCTGGTTTTACGATTACGGCTGGTTTACCGGTTCGGCACTTGGTGGGGTGATCTACTTTGCCTGTGCCGGGCAGCGTCATCGCAGCCCGGCGCCGCTGGCCAGACCTTCGCTGTGAAGGCCCTGACTAGACTTCCAGGGTAATGAGTTCGGCGTTGACCTCGGTACCCTGTATGCTCAGGCGTCCCAGAGAGACAGGCAGCTTGAAGCGGCGAGGGCCTGGGCTGCCTGGGTTGAAGTAGAGTACGCCCTCGCGCTCCTCCCGTTTTGGCTTATGTGAATGCCCGCAGATTACGACGCGAATACCTTCGGCCGCCGGATCAATCACCAGATCCTGGAGAATGTGGATCACGTAGAGGTCGACCTCGCCAAAACGAAGCGTAGCTGTTTCAGGTAGGGTCTGGGCCCAGTCGTCCGTGTCGTTATTGCCGCGGACGACAGTAAGGAAAGCTATTTCCCGAAGTCGCTCAAGGATTTCGGGCTTGCCGACATCACCGGCATGGATGATATGGTCGCTCCCTTCAAGTGCACTCAATGCGCCGGGACGCAGGAGGTTGTGCGTATCGGCGATAACGCCAATGCGAAAAATCGGATGGTTGGAGGCAGGCATGGTTCTCCCGTACACAGGCTGGGTCTGTATAACCTTTGACCGATAAAGTGTGTAAGGGTTGAATGAGTGTGATCGACGCCCAGTGCAGGCGTCGATCACAAGCGCCCTTTATTTCTGCGCTATGTCTTTGGTGCTGTCTGGCAGGAACCAGTTCATGATCAGAGCGCAAAGCCCTCCTGTGGCCACACCTGAATTCAGTACATCACGTAGCGCTGCCGGCATGTGGGCGAGAAACTCAGGGACCTGGGACACACCCAGACCCAGTGCCAGGGAAACGGCAATAATCAACAGGGCACGGCGGTCCAACTGAATGCCGGCCAGAATGTTGATCCCCGAAGCTGCAACGGCGCCAAACATCACCAGTGCGGCGCCACCCAATACTGGCTCTGGTACGGCCTGAATAATGCCGGCAACGGCTGGAAACAGGCCGAGCAGAACGAGAAAGACGGCAATCCACAGCCCGACGTGGCGGCTGGCGATACCCGTCAGTTGGATCACGCCGTTGTTTTGCGCAAAGATTGAGCTGGGAAAGCTGTTGAACAGTCCGGCCAACAAGGAATTGGCTCCATTGACCAGTACACCGCCCTTGATCCGAGCCATCCAGACCGGACCCTCTACCGGCTGGCGGGACACTTTACTGGTTGCGGTCACGTCACCGATGGCTTCCAGGGAGGTGACGAGATAGATCACCAGCATGGGAACGAACAGTGCCCAGGAAAAACCCAGCCCAAAATGCAGGGGAGCCGGCACCTGGAACAGAGGAGCTTCATGCATGCCGGTAAAGTCCAGACGTCCCAGATAAGCCGCCAGGCCGTAGCCGACCAGGAGCGCAATGACGATGGCCGCGCTACGCACCCATACCACGCGAACGCGGTTGAGCACGACGATGATTGCCAGCACCACGCCGGACAGCAGCAGATTCTCGCCGTTGGCAAAGGTGCCCTGGCTCATGGCTGAGAAGCCGCCGCCCATACTGATGAGTCCGACCTTGATCAAGGTAAGACCGATCATCAGCACCACGATGCCGGTTACCAGCGGAGTAATCAGGCGCTTAACGAAAGGCAGTATTCGGGAAATACCCATTTCGACGAAAGAGCCCGCCATGACCACGCCAAAAATGGCAGCCATTACGGCCTCAACCGGCGTGCCCTGCTTGACCATCAGCGCGCCGCCAGCGATCAAGGGGCCGACAAAGTTGAAGCTGGTACCCTGAACGATTAGTAGCCCTGCCCCGAACGGGCCGAAGCGGCGACACTGGATGAACGTGGCAATGCCTGAAATCACCAGAGACATGGACACGATCAGGTTGGTATCCCGTGGTGAGACACCCAGTGCCTGGCAGATTAGAAGGCCTGGAGTGACGATAGGCACGATGATCGCCAGCAGATGCTGCAACGCAGCGAGCAGGGCGATAGGCAGGCGAGGCCGATCGTCGAGACCGTAAACCAGTTCATGGCGGGAGGGAGAGGCGTCCGGCTGGCTCATGTAGCGGTTCCGCAAAAGGCGGCAAGTGTACTGTTCCGGTGCTGCGCCGCACAGTCTTCATCCCATAAAAGAGACGGGCGATAGGACAGGCTGCTGCCATGCGCCTTGGGCATGGCGTTAACGTTCAGTAATAAAGACGAAAGTCTCACGGCCTAACTTTACCAGTATCCAGGGTCTTAGGCCTTGTTCTGATGGCAGGCGCTTGGCATTCACTACTCCAATCCCGCCGGGCTTCATGGCAAGCACTTCAGCAGTCATGCCATGCAGATCCAGCAGCCAGGTTGCCCATACCTTCTTCTTTTACCGAGGGCTTTTGCGTGTTTGACGCGATTACAGGGTTGATTCAACAGGGGGGTTACCTGGGCATTCTTTTGCTCATGTTTCTGGAAAACGTGTTTCCGCCTATTCCATCGGAGGTCATTATGCCGCTGGCAGGGTTTCTAGCGGCGAGAGGGGAGCTGAATTTCATCGGCGTGGTGCTGGCGGGAACGCTGGGGTCCTTTCTGGGCGCGCTACCGTGGTATTACGCTGGTGCGGTATGGGGAGAGGCGCGCATGCGCAAGCTGGCGCAGCGTTACGGGCGCTGGCTGACTCTTTCGGCCAAGGACGTCAGTGAGGCCTCTCTCTGGTTCAGGTCGCATGGCAGTAAGGCTGTCTTCTTTGGCCGCCTGGTACCGGCAATCCGTACCCTGATTTCTGTACCGGCCGGTATTGCCCATATGCCGTTTCGTCGCTTCGCCGGGTATACCCTGGCGGGTTCTCTGATCTGGACAACGGTGCTGACACTGGCGGGTTACCTGCTGAATGCCGAATACGAGCGTGTCGCGACGCTTTTGGATCCGGCCTCCAAAATAGTTCTGGCAGTGATTGTGCTCGTTTACCTGTATCGCCTGTTTAAAACCAACAGTCGGGAAGACTGCCGGGAAGGCTAGACGGGTTGGAATAGCGCCAGGGATGAGTCCTAGCGCTGATCCAGCAGACGCCTGCGCTCGGCTTTCTGTGCTTCTACCTGCGCCTTTTTCTGCTCGATCGCGGCGCGTCCACGCTCTGTTACGCTGGGGCGCGGTGCGGGCTCGGGGGCTGGCTGGGGCGTTGGTGGGGTTGGCCTGGGATAATGATGCCAGGGCGGACGGTGTCCACCATAATCGTAATAGGGCTCTGGATAGGGATAGTAGCGGTCCTGCCGGATCGGTGGCGGGACATCATAGTCATCATCGTCGAGATCGTAATAACGATCAGCGTCTGACGGTGTGCGAGTGCTTGGCCGAGACGTCTCGTCTCGAGGCTTAGTGTTGGGCTTTTCTACTACCGGTGGTGGCGTCGGGTCGGCCATACGGGTGACCGGGCCACTGCCTCTTGGTGGAGGGTTATCAACTTCGATACGGTCGGCCAGGGATTGATCAGATGGGCAATGGCCTTGTGTAAACGTGATCTGGCCTGCCTTGTCGACGCATTTGAGTATGGTGTCTGCCTGGGCATGGGTGACGCCGCCCAAGCTTGAGACCGCAACCGCCAGAATTGCCCACTTCATAGCAATCCCCTCTAACGTACCTGCATGCCACTCTAGCACCTTGCCGGTCAGGTCATCTAAACGGTTACTGAAGAAAACCGTGAAGGTCAGGCTAGGGAGTGCCGCGCTGCTGACAGAAAATCGAACAAGCCTTCCAGAGGCAGTGGCTCGGCCAGAAAATAGCCCTGCGCCTCGTCGCAACGCGCCCGCTTGAGCAGTTCGAGCGTCTCTTCGTCTTCCACACCTTCCGCCACGACAACAAGGTTCAAGGCATGGGCCATGTCGGTAATGGCCTTGATGAACACGTAGCGGTCCAACCCTTCGGCGGGATGGGTAATAAGCGTGCGGTCGAGTTTGACGGTATCAATAGGAAAACGCCTAAGATAGGACAGGCCGGAGTAGCGAGTTCCCAGGTCGTCTACTGCCAGTTTGACACCCAAAGTTTTCAGCGCTCCGAGCGCCTGATTGGAGGCGTCCATGTCTTCAATGAAAGCCCCCTCGGTCAACTCGAGCTCCAGGTGACAGGGTCTCAGTTTGGTTGTGTGCAGAATCGCTTCTATCCTGTCCTTCAAATGTGGTGACTTGAGCTGGTGGGGTGACAGGTTCACGGACAGTTCCAGCGACTGCCCAAGTCGACTGGACAGGTCGTGAATGTCCTGACAGGCCTTTTGCAGAACCCACAGTCCCAGCTCGTCTATCATCCCAATCTCTTCGGCAATCGGAATGAAATCCACAGGAGAAATCCATCCCCGCTCCGGGTGATGCCAGCGGATCAAGACCTCAACGCCCTGGGGAGTGCCCTCAGGCAGCCGAATACGCGGCTGGTAGTAAAGCGAAAACTGATTCTGCTCCAAGGCGTGGTACAACGCCGTTTCCAGCACCATGCGGTTTTTGGCTTCGACACTCATTTCTTCTGAGAAGATGCGGCAACAATGGCCGCCTGCCGCCTTGGCACGATACATCGCAATATCTGCATGCTGGACCAGTTGTTCCTTGGTATGGCCGTGCTCAGGGTAGAGTCCTATCCCTACCGACGCACCGGAAAAAACACGGCTGCCATTGATTTCGATCGGAGCCGCAACCGCTCGGATGATGGCGTCAGCCACCGCTTGAACGGAGATTTCACCTTCCGGGGCGTGGGCGACCACGACAAACTCATCGCCACCCAGGCGCGCCACCAGATCACCCTGAGGTACCGCTGCCCTCAATCGCTGCGCCACTTCGCGCAGCATTGTGTCGCCTGCATCATGTCCCATCGAGTCGTTGACCTGCTTGAAGCGGTCCAGGTCGATCAGCATGATGGCAAGGCAGCTGTTAAGCGGCGTGAAATTGATCAGAGCCTGCAAATGCTCGTTCAGGTACGCCCGATTGGGCAGCCCTGTCAGCATGTCATGGTTGGCCAGCTGGTGCAGGCGGCTTTCGGCCAGCTTCTGCTCGGTGACATCCGTATAGCTGCCTGCCCATTCGATAAGCTGACCTTCCGTATCAAGAATGGGAACGGCATAACCACTGACATGGCGATATTGACCATCGGCCCGGCGCAGCCGGTACTGGGCATATACCGGCTGGCGGTCCTGCAGCATTTTGGCTCCCAGCGCAGCGGTGGGCTCCTGATCGTCCGGGTGAACCACGTTCATCCAGCCAAACCCCTGCATTTCCTCCTGAGTCTGGCCGGTAAAGGCACACCAGTCCGGCTGAGGAGAAACAATCTCCAAGGTAGGCGAAGCCGTCCACACGATGGCTCCTGTAGCATTTACCAGTGAGCGAAAGCGTTGTTCGCTGGCTTGAAGCGCCAACTCTGCCGCTTTGCGCTCCGAGGTTTCCCGGTCGCGCTCGATAACCAGCGCCGCAGTATTGACCAGCAGGCGCATGGACTCCTGCTCCGAATCGCTCGGCTCGCGCGCCTCCCTGCAATAATAGGCCAGGGTGCCCAATACTCTTCCAGAGGATGACAGGATCGGGTGAGACCAGCAGGCGTGGAAACCATAACCAAGCACCACAGACTTGGCTTCAACCCAGCGCGGATCGTTCTCAATATCGCTGACGATAGTCGAGGTGCCGGTATACGCGGCCGCTCCACAGGAGCCGGCGAGGGGGCCAATCGGTATGCGTTCTACGGCCTGATTGAACGATTGGGGGAGCGAGGGGGCCGAGCCAAAGCGCAGGTGCAGGCCATCGGTGTCCATGAGCATGACCGATGCCCAGATGTTGCCACCTGCCTGCTCTTCCGCAGAGCGGGTCAGGGTATCGAGAATCTGCTTGAGCGGGGCTCCCGCGACGGCCTGTGCCAGTGCCTGCTGCTGACCGTTGGCCAGGGCCTCGGTGCGTTTCAGATCACTGATATCTGACGCAATGCCCCGTAGCCGGAGGCTGTCAGCGTCGCTTAGCACCTTGCCTTTGACGCTGATCCAGCGAGTGCGGCCGTCTGACAGCAGCAACCTGCAGTCGAAATGCCAATGCTCGGCACGTTTCGCTGCCGTTTCGATGACGCGGCGTACACGCCTTTGGTCATCCGTGTGGATACGCTCGAAAAACTCCTCGAGCGCCCATGTGTCCGGCTGTATGGACGTACCGAAATCCGGCCCGTTTCTCAGCAGACAGGTCAGCGTTCCGCTAGCGACGTCCAGTTCCCATTCACCCAGATCCGCTACATCGAGCGCGAACTGCAGGCGTGCCTCAAGTTCAGCAGCGGAGGAGGAAGGCGAGGGGGCGGTGTTGACATCCTTTTTTACCCTGGGCTCGGCATTGGTGTCCGGCATATCGTTCACTCGAAGTTTCCAACTATCGATTGATCTGCCACGTCTTGCGGGCGCGGCACAGCAGCGGTGCGTCTAGAACAGGACTCTATAGAAAGCGTAGTCGCTCTGGGCAATGGCTCAATTCATAATCATCCATGAAATACGAGGGTAACGATTTACCATGCTGTCGGAGGGCTATCATCGAGCAGAAAGGGAGACGTTCTACAGGCGACGCCATCTTGCCTGAAACAGGCTTTTTGCCAAGAGTAAGAGAGTCCCAACCAGACCAGTGGAGAGGCTGCGCTTTTTGCGGAACAGACACAAAAACGCCGCCCGAAGGCGGCGTGCTCAACACGATCCCAGATCAGTCTTCCAGCATCGCCTTGTTACGGACGGCACCCTTGTCGGCACTGGTGGCCAAGAGGGCATACGCCTTGAGCGCTGTGCTCACGCGGCGCGCACGTGGCGTGGCAGGCTTCCAACCCTTTTTGTCCTGTTCGATGCGGCGGTGAGACAACTCCTCATCGCTAACCAGTAGGTTGATGCTGCGATTGGGGATATCGATCAGAACCTTGTCGCCGTCTTTCACCAAGCCGATCGCACCACCAGCCGCCGCTTCTGGCGAAGCATGGCCGATGGAAAGTCCTGACGTGCCGCCCGAGAAACGGCCGTCGGTGAGCAGGGCGCACTGCTTGCCCAGTCCCTTGGACTTCAGGTAGCTGGTGGGGTAGAGCATTTCCTGCATGCCCGGGCCGCCCTTGGGACCTTCGTAGCGGATGATAACGATATCGCCAGCTTTCACTTCGTCGTTCAGGATGCCCTTCACCGCGGCATCCTGACTTTCGAAAATCTTTGCCGAGCCTTCGAAAACATGGATGGATTCATCCACACCCGCCGTTTTCACCACGCAACCGTCCAGCGCGATATTGCCATACAGCACGGCAAGACCGCCTTCCTGAGAGTAGGCATGCTCGACGCTACGGATGCAGCCTTCGGCGCGGTCGTCATCCAGGGTGTCCCAGCGAGTCGCCTGACTGAAGGCTTCCTGCGTGGGGATACCGGCCGGACCTGCGCGGAAAAAGGTCTTGACCGCTTCGTCCTGAGTAAGCGTGATGTCCCACTTCTCGATGGCATCGCCCAGGGTTCTGCTGTGCACGGTTGGCAGATCCGTATTGAGCAAACCGCCGCGAGCCAGTGCACCCAAAATGCTCATGATCCCGCCTGCACGGTGAACATCTTCCATATGGTATTTCTGGATGTTCGGCGCCACCTTGCACAGCTGGGGTACTTTACGGGACAGGGCGTCAATGGCGCGCAGATCAAAGTCGACCTCGGCTTCCTGAGCCGCTGCCAGAAGGTGCAGGATGGTATTGGTGGAGCCACCCATCGCGATATCCAGCGTCATTGCGTTTTCAAAGGCCTTGTAAGACGCAATGTTACGTGGCAGTACAGAGGCATCGTTCTCCTGATAGTAGCGCTTGCACAGCTCGACCGCCGTACGGCCGGCTTGCAGGAATAGCTCCTTGCGGTCGGCATGGGTTGCCAGCAGCGAGCCATTACCCGGCAGTGCCAGGCCCAGGGCCTCGGTCAGACAGTTCATGGAGTTGGCCGTAAACATGCCGGAGCAAGAGCCGCAGGTTGGGCAAGCGCTGCGCTCATACTCGGCTACTTTTTCATCAGAGGCGGTGCTATCCGCGGCGATGACCATAGCGTCGACCAAATCCAGGCCGTGGCTGGCCAGCTTGGTCTTGCCGGCTTCCATGGGGCCGCCGGAGACGAATACGACCGGAATGTTCAGGCGCAGGGCCGCCATCAGCATGCCGGGGGTGATCTTGTCGCAGTTGGAAATGCATACCAGCGCGTCGGCGCAGTGAGCATTGACCATGTACTCCACGGCATCAGCGATGATCTCGCGGGACGGCAGGGAATAGAGCATGCCATCGTGACCCATGGCGATGCCGTCATCCACAGCGATAGTGTTGAATTCCTTTGCAACGCCACCGGCTTTTTCTATCTCGCGGGCGACCAGCTGGCCCAGGTCCTTTAGGTGAACATGACCTGGCACGAACTGGGTAAAGGAGTTGGCTATCGCAATGATCGGCTTCTTGAAGTCTTCGTCCTTCATGCCGGTGGCACGCCAAAGTGCGCGGGCACCAGCCATATTGCGGCCGTGGGTGGAGGTTTTCGAGCGGTAATCAGGCATGGAGGCTGCTCTCCGGGGCGGCTTTGCTTATCACGGTAATCTGTTCAAACACTGCGGCGTATCCACCGTATAACTGTAAAGGTAGCAGTGGAGGCTTAGGGCACGCGAGCATTGAATAGGCTCAGGGCTATCGTGAGCGCGGACGGAGCGCAAAGCAAACGGAAGTGGACCGAGTGCCGTGCTCTGGGCCGGTCGGATAGCGCGGGATCTCCGCGTGACTGGCTTGGGCTCACAGACCCGCCGGGGATAATGGCGAGGGAATCTCCCGATTCTACTCCGCATTTGTTCAAAGAGGAAAGCGCACGACAAAGGGTATGTCTTGGCTTGCGCTTTCACGGTTCAAGAAGGCGTCATTTGTTTGCGTGCAGCCCAAAGATCTTTGGATCAATAGCATTTGCCATCGCCACATAACCTGCCCGGTTTGGATGCAGTCCATCGCCAGGGCCGCCTGCGCTGCTGGGAATGAACTCTGCACGCAGGCCGCCCGTAGTGGGATCGAGCGTGGCCGCATCAAAGTCAATGATCGACTCAAACAGACCGCTTTCCTTTATGAAGCGATTAAGTGCCATACGTTTCTGATCCTGCTCCTGAAAGGCCGGGTCTGCAGGATTGGCCGCCAGGCTGCTGGTCAGGGTCGCGCCGTGAAGGCGTACACCGGGCAACGCTTTGCGCATACGTTCAATCGCATTGCGCATGGCTGTCTCGACGACCTCGACGGACGCACCAGTACCCGGTGAAAAATCATTGATACCTTCCATCCAGATAACGTCTGTTACACCAGAAAGGCTTAATACATCCCGTTCCAGACGATCCATGATAGATGGACCGCCACCGTAGCCTTGCCGGGTGCTTTCATTCAGAGGGCCTGCGACCTCGTTGCCAGAAATGCCGGCATTCACTACCGAGTACTGTCCTGGTGCCAACTGGGCGAGGCGACGATTCAGGATGTCTGGCCAGCTGTCATATCCATTGGGTGTTGAGCCGGTACCGTCGGTAATGGAATCGCCCAAGGCTACGATGACTCGCGCAACGTCTGGTGCCTGGATATCAACCGCGTCGAGCAGGAACGTCGAGGTCGTAGTAAGGGGCCAGGCGCTTTCCTGCTCCTCGGCGGCGTGGTCGGTGCCGCGAACACTGAAATAGGAGGTTGCGAGCGCTGCAGCATGCCAGCTCAGCGGGCCGCTGTTCCCAGCGAGATGAAAGCTTACCGCCAGGGTGTGGGAAGGTGCTTTGGGTAGCGGGACCGGATCCGTCCAGCGAGTCTCACCAGGTTGAAGCTGAATTTCGCTCTGGCCGTCAAAGCTGACCGGGCGATTACTGCCCGGTACCAGAGCTGCGCCCCCTAAAGGTTGCCCGATATAGACACTGCGCAAGGTAATGGGCCTGTTGCCAAAGGTATTCGAGAATCGCAGGCGTGCCTGGCCTCCCCATACACTAGGTCGAATGATCTGCCGGATACTTTGATCTTGAGCCCCACTAGCCGAAATAATACCTTCCAGCTTTGGCTGGGCGATGGGCGAACCGTTGGGGTAGGCTGCCTGCACGGGGGCTGTCCAGGCTGTTTTCCAATCATCGGCATGTCCGGGCTTGGACGCGAGTGCAAACAGGCCGGCAGCCAGAAGGGTTAACAGGCGCATGAGAATTCCTTGATCAGGTATCGGACGTTGGATTAAGCAGGCTTTTCAGCTGGGCTTGCAGGTTCTCCCAGTGGGTGCCTTCCCAATAGACACGATCACAGCCCGAGCATTTCAAAAAATAATCATGACGCTCCCGCACGAGTGGCGGCAGGCTATCGAGGACGACACTCTTATCGACGGAATGAAGGGTATCGTTACAGACTAGGCACCGGCTGAAGGGCGCAGCATGGTCAGCCAAGTTGTAGCGCTCGAATACTTCGCGCAGCTGTGCCTCAGGCTTGTTTGAGCGGACGTAGCAGCCGTAGACAATCTGGCTTCGCTTGAGCAGTTCGCGGTCCCGGGTCAGGACAATATAAGGTTCTCGCGCACAGTAATTGGCAATTTCATTGTCATGAATGGCCGGATAATACAGCGTATCGAATCCAGCCAGTCGTAACAGCCGCGCTAGCGCGCCCATATGGGCATCGGCAATGAAGCGAAACGCCGTTAGCCGATCGCGCAAGGGGACAGCATCTTCTACTTCCAGCCGATAAAAGGGCGGGTAGACTGCTATCCGATCATCCTGTTGTATCAGATAGTCAAACCCTACGGATTTACCATTCACCAGAATGAATTCGACTTCTGGATGCGGAACGCCCAGAGCCTCGATCATGTGCTTGACGGTGGAATTCGGGTTGCAGCTGAGCGTAAAGCTGCGCTGGCGGCGAGCCGGAGGTAAAAAGTTATTGAGGCGTGCGTAGAAACGAAATGTCGCGTTGTTCATACGCGCCATCCGGTCGTATCAGACATGACACGACCGGAAGCGGTCGTTACCGAAAGCGTAGAGCGGCTAATCAGTAATGATCGGCCGATTCGCATGTTTCGAAACCTTTGCTATCGACGCGACCCGCGCTGTCAAAGCCTACCGAAAACACCTGCTCCTTGCCGTCTCTGTTGAGTACGTAGTTATTGCAGGAGCCTGGTTTGACCTTGCGTGTGTATTGGGTGGATGGGGTACCACCAATCTGCAGCACCTGCTCTTTGGTCATGCCTGTCTTCACGTCGCGAACCAGTGGTTGTTCACGGTATTCAATACGATCCTTGGCCGTATCGACGTTTTCCTTGACGGAGCTACAACCAGCGGCCACGGCAGCGAGAGCAACAACGGCGAGTGTCTTCTTGTACATATGATTCTCCTATAAGGTCGTTGATGACCGGTCACTTCTTTGAGCGTGCCGTTGCCCAGAAATTCACTGAATTCGTGATGTTCAACGAAACGGTCTCAAATAAAGAGGCGTACCCTAGGAAGAAACAACCGTGATGATTGAGATCCAACGGTTGACTGGTCAGAGGGTAATTCTGGGAGTGGCATGAGCGAGCATCAAAACCTGACCCGCTATCCGCTAGTGTTGGTCCATGGTCTGCTGGGGTTTGTGGAAATTGCAGGCTATCCATACTGGTATGGCATCGTTTCGGCGTTGGAGTCCATGGGGGTCAAGGTCTATCCGGTACGGCTTTCCGGTGCTCATAGCAACGAAGTGCGGGGGGAACAGCTGCTTGCGCTTATCGAGGATATCGTGCGCGACAGCAAGGCCGAGCGGGTCAATCTGATCGGTCACAGTCAAGGAGCCCTGACCGCGCGCTACGCAGCCGCCATTCGTCCTGAGCGGGTTGCGTCAGTCACCTCTGTAGCAGGTCCCAATCATGGGTCGGAGCTGGCCGATATGCTCCAGCTCTCCATGCGTACCAGTAGTCTGAAGGCGCATCTGGCCGCTGAGTATGTTCAATGCATGGCCAAGTTCATGGCCTTTCTGGATCGCAGTAATGGTTATCCCCAGAGCGCGATTGCCAGTCATGAGTCACTTACCACCGAAGGCGTGGCAGCGTTCAACGATAAATACCCGCAAGGACTTCCCGCTACCTGGGGCGGTGAAGGTGCTCCTGTCGTCAATGACGTCCGTTATTACTCCTGGTCCGGTATTTTGGTGCCGGAGCTGACGGACCGAGGTGCCAATCGGCTCGACCCTACCCATAGCATGTGTGTGCGCCTGTCTCGCTGCTTCGAGCTGGAAGCAAATCAAAACGATGGATTCGTTGGGCGATTCAGTTCACATTTGGGGAAAGTCATCCGCTCCGATTATCCGCTTGATCACCTCGATATCATCAATCAACTGGCCGGTGCGATAGGGCATGGCGTCAATCCGGTAGCGCTCTACACCGACCATGCGCTTCGCCTGAAAGCCGACGGACTTTGACAGCGCACGGCCAAATGTCGTGCAGACTCAACAGCTTGCCGATCTGAGCTCGTTATTCAAGCTGGCACTCGAAATGCCGGTTGGTCAGCAGACTGATTCCTCCTCCTGCTCTAGAAGAGTCCTGTCTGCCGTTTACGCGCTGAAATGACCCCTTGTCGGCTTGTCGGTCTATCTATAGATGACATTAAAAAAAGTGCCTATCCTTCCGATTTAAAAGGAAGAAATACTGATTTGGACGTCGTGCGCGCTATCTAAACATGCGCCGCATTGGTATCGTTATAATATTTCAAAATATTACTTGCTATGTCAGAGGGTCGCATGAATCGCCGCCGCTTGCTCAACCTGCTCCTGGCCAGCCTGACACTACCCGCTGCTTTTCCAGTGCTGGCGCTTCCTCAGCGTCTGACCAGCGCACGCGCCTGGTTGGATTCGGATAAATTTCGCCTGGTTTTCGATCTGAGCGGGCCTGTCCGATTCAAGACGTTCAGACTTAGTGCGCCTGACCGGATCATCCTGGATCTAGCCAATACGCAACAGGTAGCCGCACTCAACAATGTGCCGCTCAAGAATACCCCGGTGCGCTCCATTCGAAGTGCCCCGTTCGGCTCATCCGATACCCGTGTCGTCCTCGAACTTTCCCAGCCGGTTACCCTGGATAGCTTCCTGCTCGGGCCTGCCGAGAATGCAGGGCATCGTTTGGTGCTGGATCTCAAGCCTGCCCAGGTACCGAGCATCCCTGTACCGGAGCCTGAGGCAATGCTCGCATCCGCCCCCGTCGTGACAAGGGCTGGCAAAGGCCGCGACATTATTGTGGTCGTCGATGCCGGTCACGGTGGCAAGGACCCAGGCGCGCTGAGCCAACGCGGGGACCGCGAGAAGGATGTCGCCTTGATCATTGCGCAAAATCTTGCGCGCATGATCAATCAGCAGAAGGGCTACAAGGCCAAGCTGGTACGTAACGATGATTTCTTCGTTCCGCTGCGCAAGCGTGTGGATGTTGCGCGCAAGTACAACGCAGACATGTTCATCTCCGTGCATGCCGATGCTGCGCCGCGCCGCACGGCTTCAGGAGCTTCGGTATATGCCCTGTCCGAACATGGGGCGACCTCGACAACGGCACGCTGGCTGGCCAACAAGGAAAACGATGTCGACCTGATTGGTGCCAATGAGATCCTGAAAAACAAGGACCCGGTCCTGGCGGGCGTACTGCTGGATATGTCCATGAATGCCACGATCTCGTCGAGTCTCGATCTGGGAGACCGTGTCCTGAACAGCCTATCCAATGTCACAGGTCTGCATCTGAAACGCGTCGAGCAAGCCGGTTTTGCCGTGCTCAAGTCGCCGGATATTCCGTCGATTCTGGTGGAAACTGGCTTCATGTCGAATGATCGAGACAGCCAGAAGCTTCTGAATCCACGTCATCAGAAGGCGTTAGCCCAATCCATTTTTGGCGGTATCCATCATTATTTCAGTGAGCGTCCGCCGACAGGAACCTACCTGTCCAGTATCAAGGAACAGGCCACCGGCTAAGAAAAAGACGCTTGGGTTTCTGTGCACGGGCACGGTATTTTTTCTTGATCCGCGGTAAAGTGTGCGCTTTCATGTCCACAAGGAAAGCGCACATGGCCAACCCCGCTGCTCGTCTCTCCGACGTCAACGCCTGCCCCATGACGGGCCACGGCCCCAACCCGACCGTGACTGGCTCCCCCGACGTTCTGATCAACTCCCTACCTGCCTTGCGTGTCGGTGACTCCAGCGCTTGCGGTGATACCGTGGCGGTAGGAAGTGCTACCGTATTCGTCAATGGCCAGCCGCTGGCTTACCTGGGCAGCGCAACCGCCCATGGTGGCGTGATCATCACAGGCTCCGGTGATGTCTTGACAGGCTGATCGGAAGGCCTAGTAGATCGGGATGTACAGGTTCACTTCAGAGGCTGGGTTATCCGGCCCCTTGAAGTGCTCGTCGTACCGCTCGAAGCTGACGGCTTTCTTGGGTTCCAGACCACGCTCAGGCAGGACGCGGGCATACAGATACTCGTAGGTATCTGGGAGCGTGTCTGTCGTTCCGATGTGGGTGAACTGCAGATATTTCTGCGCAGGCACCGTGTAACGGAGCATGCCTTCCGGTACGGGTGTGTTCTCGTCGACCTTTATACCGGCCAGATAGCGCAGCACACCCGGGGGCGGACTGAGTGTCAGACCGAACCACTGTTGCGGGGCGCTAGGCAGTTGCAGCTCGGCTAGCCGATGCGTAATGTCATGCCAGAGCTGTGCAATGCTGCCGCCCTGGCCTTCGCCCGTGTACTCCAGGCCCATGACGGTAAACGCTGGAAGCTCGGTGATACTGAGCGGCATGGTGGTCTCCTTGTAGATAGAGGTGTCTCGCCCGGACAGGCCCATGAGGAATATCTCCAGTTGAGCCTGTTTCGATTGGTCGAGTTCAACTGCCTTAATAGGTCAGGTTGCTGTATGGCCTAGCCGTAGCGCTTGAAGGCCTCGATGGCAAGACCGCTACCAATGCTGCCGAACTGATCGCCTTCTGCCTTGCGCGCCTGGGGCAGCAATTGGTCAATGCTATGGCGCAGCGCCGGAATACCACTCGAGCCGCCGGTATAAAAGACCGTATTGATCTGCTCATGGGAAACGCCTGCCGAGGCCAGTAGTTGGTTGACGCTTGACTGAATGCGCGCCAGTAGCTGAGCGATTGACTCCTCGAACAATGGGCGGGTCAATTCAGCAGACAGGTCCTTCTCGATATGCGACAGGTCCAGACTCAACCGATCGGCATGGGTCAGTTCTATCTTGCTGTTTTCCACCTGAATCGCGAGCCAATGCCCGGCGCGCTGCTCGATCAGCTTGAACAGGCGATCCATCCCGGCCGTGTCCTGAGCGTCGTAGCGCATGTCCTTAAGGGCAAGCTGTGCCTTCTGACTGTATACGGTATTGATGGTGTGCCAGGTCGCCAGGTTGATGAAGTGGCTGGTAGGCATCAGTGCCTGGCTTTTCATCAGGCTGCCATAGCCGAAAAGCGGCATGACGCCCTGCAGGCTAAGCTGCTTGTCAAAGTCGGTACCACCGATGTGTACCCCGCCGGTGGCGAGAATATCCGATTGTCGATCCGCCAGCTGCCGGCGCTCGGGTGACAGACGTACCAGGGAAAAGTCGGACGTACCGCCGCCAATGTCGACGATCAGCACCAGCTCTTCCTGATTCAGTGTTCGCTCGTAGTCGAATGCTGCCGCGATAGGCTCGAATTGAAAGGAAATGTCCTTGAAGCCTAGCTTTTGCGCTACGGCAACCAATGTGTCCTGGGCTTCGCGGTCAGCGGTTTCATCATCATCCACAAAGTAGACAGGTCGGCCCAACACGACACTGTCGAACTCACGTCCGGCCGTGGCTTCGGCGCGGCTTTTCAGCGTACCGAGAAACAGGCCAAGCAGGTCCTTGAAGGGCAGGGCACTGCCTAGAATGCTGGTTTCGCTCTTGAGCAGTTTGGAGCCGAGCAGGCTCTTGAGCGAGCGCATGAGGCGTCCTTCATAGCCTTCCAGGTATTCATGAAGCGCCAGACGGCCGTAGACGGGACGGCGCTCTTCCACATTGAAGAAAATGACCGAGGGAAGCGTCACCTTGCCGTCTTCTAAAGGTATGAGGATATCCGAGTCGGGCCGCAGCCAGCCGACGGTGGAGTTCGACGTGCCAAAGTCGATACCACAGGCACGTGCGGGTAAAGCGATAGTCATGGTGCTGGTCCATCCAGAAGCAGCCGCACAGTTTATCGCGACTTGCCGAACCTGTCCGCTCGGTCAGGCAAAAGGCTCGGTTAGCATGCTGCACGATGTTACGTTGTCATCTTCTGTTTGGGAGTAGCCATGCCGTTTCATCTACAAGTGTTGCTTCCCGGACTTTTGCTGGCGCTGGGCTATGGGCTGGGCGATATTGACGAAGCGGGGTTGTTGACCGGAGCACTTTATGTCGGCTGGGTGCTGAGCGAGGGGCGGTTGCCGTCCTGGCTATGGTGGTTTGGGGCATTGGCATCCAGTGTTGCGCTCGCCATTCATGTCGCGCCGGGATTCTCTCCTCATGTGCTCGGCGGGCCGCTGCAATACAGCCCGGACGCCGGGCCAGTGTGGCTAAGGTTAAGCTGGGATAAGGCACTGGTGGGAGTGACGCTACTGGCCTGGTGGCTTGGCAAGGCGGTTCCGTACGATACGCGGCGTATGCTGCAGGTCAGGCCATGCGTGCTGATTGCTGTCGGTACTCTTGCCGTAGTGCCTGCCCTAGCGTTAGGAATGGGATTAGTGGCCTTCCAGCCCAAATGGCCAGCACTGTTCTGGACCTGGTTTTCTCTTAATCTGGGCGTTGCGGTACTGGCGGAGGAGCTGCTGTTTCGAGCCCTGCTGCAGCGCGGGTTGATTGATCGGTTTGGGTTCTGGGCAGGTCTGTTGGTAACGGCAGTCTTGTTTGGCATGGCGCACTGGCCATTCAGTGCCGGTTTTGCCTTGGTTGCTGCCGTGGCGGCTCTGGGGTACGGCGCGATATTCGAGCGGAGTGGACGGCGACTGAGTATGGCCGTGGCCTTGCATTTGGCTGTCAATGTGCTGCATGTTCTGCTGCTCAGCTATCCGCTGCGATTGTCCTAGCTTGCATCGGTAGGCATGTTCATGGCGTCTGAATCCTCAGTCCGGCGTCCCGATGGTTAAGGCAAGGAGTAGACGTACATGGTGGTTGTCCTCGCAATCATGCCCGTATTCGGACTGATTGTGCTGGGTTATGTATTAGGGTGGCGGCAGTGGTTGACGCCAGAGTCTATAGGTGGGCTGACCCAACTGGCGTTCAAGGTGTTCATGCCGGCTGTGCTGCTCACGGGAATTGCCAAAGCAGACTTGCGCCATGGTTTGTCACCTTTACTGCTGCTCGGATATTTCGGCCCGGTCCTGCTGGTGTTTCTACTGGTCAATCTGTTTGTGCATTGGCGTCGGCGTGAGCCTACGGCGTTCGGATTGACGGCCAGTTATTCGAACAATGTCCTGATCGGTATTCCTCTGGTCGTCAATTTGATGGGGGAGGAAAATCTCGTCTATGTGTTCGCTATTCTGGCGCTGCATAGCCTGACGTTGTTTGCCATGCAGAGCTTTTATACGGCCTTTGGCGGCACGGAAAAGGTTAGCATCCCAGAGCTGCTGATGAGTCTGGCAAACCCGTTGATCGTCGGACTTTTGCTGGGGGCTGCCGTGAATGTATCGGGGCTAACTTTGCCGGGCCCGATATGGCAAATCGCGACCTGGCTGGCACAAGCCGGTCTGCCTTGCGCCTTGATTGTGCTAGGCGTGAACCTTTCACGCTACCGGCTAAGGCCGAGCCTTTCCGTTGTCGGGTTGACGGCAATAAAGCTGCTGGTCTTTCCCTTCGTAGTCTGGACGGTATGCCTGTGGCTGCCGGGCTTGAGCGGTGCAGCACGGAGTGTGCTGATGCTGATGGCCGCCTGCCCGAGCGGGGTAAACGTGTTGGCATTTGCCCGGACGCCTGAGGAAAACCGTGTCGTCAGCTCAACGGTGTTTCTTTCAACCGTTCTGGCTGTCGTAACCGTGCCGTTGTGGATGGCACTGGTCGGACTGAATCGGTGACTGGCCGTCCGGTAAGGATCGGACGGCCAGAGCGTGGGATCAGCTGGGCAGGATACGGCAGGTCAGACTCTTGATGTAGCGGGTCTCGGGGATGGCAAGGTGGACCGGATGATCAGGGCCCTGGGCACCACGCTCGATCAGCTGGATATGACGATCCAGGTGACGTGCACTGCTGAGCAGGATTTCCTGCAGGTTTTCTTCAACAAGATGCATCGAGCAGGAGGCGCTGACCAGAATGCCGTCCTTGTTCAAGAGGCGCATGGCCTGCTCGTTGAGACGACGATAGGCGGCCTCGCCGTTTTTCACGTCCTTCTTGCGCTTGATGAAGGCGGGCGGGTCGGCCACGATCACGTCGAAGCGCTCGTCAGCAGCCTTCAGCTCCTTCAGGGCCTCGAACACGTCGCCTTCTACACAGGCCATCTTTTCGGCAACGCCGTTCAAGGCCGCATTGCGCTCTACACCATCCAGGGCAAAGCCGGAGGCATCCACGCACATCACTTCGCTGGCACCGAATACAGCGGCCTGCACGCCCCAGCCACCAATGTAGCTGAACAGGTCCAGAACGCGCTTGCCTTGTACATAAGGTGCCAGGCGGGCACGGTTCATGCGATGGTCATAGAACCAGCCGGTCTTCTGGCCCTCAACGATAGGCGCTTCGAATTTCACGCCGTTTTCTTCCAGGGCAGCCCATTCCGGTACGTCACCGTAGGCGGACTCGACATAGCGGGGCAGGCCCTCGGCTTCTCGAGCACTAGAGTCATTTTTCCACAATACGGCCGCTGGCTTGAGCACCTGAAGCAGTGCAGCCAGCACATCATCCTTGTGACGCTCCATGGTGGCCGATGCCAGCTGAGCCACGATGACATCGCCAAAGCGATCCACCACCAGGCCAGGCAGCAGGTCCGAGTCGCCGTAGACGAGGCGATAGAACGGTTTATCGAACAGGCGCTCACGCAGGCTCAGGGCGACTTTCAGGCGATGGACAAGCAGGGACTTGTCCAGTACATGCTTGGTATCGCGGGAGATCAGACGCGCGCAGATCAGGTTGTGTGGGGACAGGGCAACGATACCGATCGGCTTGCCGCCAGCAGCTTCGAGAACGGCTTGTTCGCCGGCCTGGAAAGCGGTCAGCGGAGTGGCTGCCACGTCAATTTCGTTACTGTAGACCCAAAGGTGCCCGGCGCGCAGACGGCGCTCGGCATTGGCTTTCAGTCGCAGGCTGGGCAAGGACATTTGAGGGACTCCAAGAAAAAGGGGCGAAGTATACCTGCCCGGGCGGCACGGCGCCTTCGCGCTTGAAGATCAGTCTCAAAGATAGAGAGAAACACGACGTACGGATGAAAAATGGCCCGGCTGATACAGCGCGGGCCATGGATCAGGCAGGTTGGAGATCAGGCAGCGATCATGTTGATCAGCTCGCGATTGAACGCGGGAATGTCATCAGGCTTGCGGCTGCTGACCAGTTTTCCGTCCACGACGACTTCCTTATCCACCCACTGGGCACCGGCATTTTTTAGGTCATCGGTCAGCGAAGGCCAGCTAGTCATGGTCTTGCCATCCACCAGACCGGCGGAAATCAGCAGCCAGGCACCATGGCAGATCACGGCGATCGGCTTGCCGCTGCTGCTGGCCTCTTTGACCAAAGTCTGCGCACGCTCATCGGTGCGAATGGTGTCTGAGTTGACGACGCCGCCTGGTAAAACCACCGCGTCATAGTCGCCGATGTTGGCAGCATCGAACGTCAGGTCGACATTGAATGTGTCCGCCGGGTCGGTGTGGTTCCAACCCTGGACGGTGCCAGACTTGGCAGAAATGATATGAGTCTTGGCGCCTACCTTCTCGAGGGCCTCCTTGGGACCGGTCAGCTCGGCCTGCTCGAAACCGTCAGTTACCAGGATTGCTACTTTTTTGCCTTCTAACGATGCCATCATGGAACCTCCGTAAGCTATGTGATCTAGGATTAAGTGGAGATGCGTTTCCACGGCTTCTGTATGAGTCGAACCCGGGAAAGCAGGCAAGTTCCTCCAGTGATCAGTGGTTGCTGAGCGTAGGGTGGGCTAAAATGTGAGGTCATTCACAGGTATCTGATCCATGTCGCTAGAGCTTCAACCCGAGCAGATTCGCCAGGCGCTTCAGGGAATCACCATCCCGCCTCAACCGCAGGTCATGGTTGATCTACAACTTGAGCAGCTTGCCCCGGATCCCAGTCTCAAGGTGATTGCGCAGCTGATCAGCCAGGACCCCGGCTTGGCAGGCGCGCTGCTCAAGCTCGTCAATGCACCCTGTTTCGGGCTGGCCAACCGGATTACGTCTATCCAGCGGGCCGTCAACCTGCTGGGGATCAATTCCGTCGTCAATCTCATCAACGCGCAGTCCATCAAGAGCGAGATGAGTGATGAGACGATCGTGACGCTAAACCGCTTCTGGGACACCGCCCAGGATGTGGCGGAAACCTGCCTGACACTGGCCAAGCGGACAGGCTATCAGGCTCCGGATGAGGCATACGCTCTTGGGCTCTTTCATAACTGCGGCATACCGCTGATGCTAGGGCGCTTTCCTCATTATATGGAAGTGCTGGAGGAGGCTTATGGACGGGTTGGGCCTGAAAGGCGTGTCGTGGATACGGAAAACCATTACTTCAACACCAACCATGCGGTCGTCGGTTATTACACGGCCCGCTCATGGCGTTTGCCAGCCCATGTCGCCGAGGCCATTTCCAATCATCACAATGCCCACCGGATTTTTGTCGACGGTGACGCCAGCAGTGTGCCGATGAAAAATCTATTGGCCATTCTGAAAATGGCCGAGCATATCTGTGGCTGTTATCGCGTGCTGGGCAATCAGGCTCAGGACGCCGAGTGGAATCTGGTCAGTAATCAGGTTTTGGATTACATCGGTCTGTCCGAGTATGACTTCGATATGCTCAAGAACAACATCCTTGAAATGGGGCTTGGGCACATCCATTTTTAAGAGCATATTGTTTTCTCTGTCGAGGGCTGAATGCCTGAATTACCTGAAGTCGAAACGACCCGGCGTGGAATAGCGCCGCACCTGGTAGGGCAGCGTGTGTCCCGCGTCATCATTCGTGATGCCCGGCTGCGCTGGCCCATTCCGGAAGACCTGGATGTTCGCCTGTCCGGCCAGAGGATCGAGGCGGTCGAGCGGCGCGCCAAGTACCTGTTGATTCGTGCCGAGGCAGGTACGCTGATTGCTCATTTGGGCATGTCCGGCAGCCTGCGAATGGTGCCGGTCGGGACGCCGCCGGTTAAGCACGAGCATGTGGATATCGAACTCGAGTCAGGATTGTCGCTGCGCTATACCGACCCTCGCCGCTTTGGCGCCATGCTGTGGTCCCATGAGCCTCTGGAGCATGTGCTGCTCAAGTCGCTGGGGCCGGAGCCTCTGACCGAGGCGTTTGACGGGCGGCGTCTCTACGAAATGTCGCGTGGTCGCTCCATGGCGGTAAAACCCTTCATCATGGATAACGCCGTTGTGGTGGGCGTTGGCAATATTTACGCGACGGAGGCCCTGTTTGCGGCCGGTATCGATCCGCGTCGGGCGGCGGGCAGCATTTCCCGAGCGCGCTACGACCGGTTAGCCCAGGAGATCAAGCGCATTCTGGCACTGGCTATCGAGTCCGGGGGCACGACCCTTCGGGATTTTGTGGGTGGCGACGGCAAGCCGGGCTATTTCAAGCAGGAGCTGTTTGTCTATGGCCGGGCAGGTGAGTTCTGCAAGAACTGCGGCTCAGGGCTACGTGAGATACGGCTGGGGCAACGCGCCAGTGTCTATTGCGGCAAATGCCAGCGATAAGTGAGCGTGCGTGAGCTATTTCTCTTTTTGTAAGTCAGCCGGTTAACGTACGAGCTGCACAGGGCGGAATCCTGGTCTAGGCTGTGGTCGCTTGCCAAACAGCAGAACTGACCCACAAGATCAAGGATAAGCCATGTCAGTCCGTCGTCTCGCTCTTGCCTCCCTGTGTGCTGCGATTTCCTTCGCCAGCGCCGCCCACGCCGCTCCCAACCCTTACAGTCATCTGGTCGTCTTTGGCGATAGCCTGAGCGACTCGGGACAATTTCCCGACCTGAATGGCCCATTAGGCTCCTCGCTGCGCTTTACCAATCGGGTAGGGCCCACGTACCAACCGGGGAGTGGTGAGCCGGTCGGGCCTACCAGCGTCATGCTACTGGGCGGCCGGCTAGGCTTTTCCAGCCAGGAGCTTGGGCCTTCCACATCGCTCATCAATTCCGTGTTGGGACTTCCCGACGGCAACAACTGGGCGGTAGGCGGTTATCGAACCGACCAGATCCTTGCGTCGATTACCGAGGAGAATGGCTCTGTTGTGGCCACCAATGGTCTGACGCTTCGCCGCCGGGATGGCTATCTGGTCGATCTGGCGGATCAGGGCCAACGCCTTGATTCCAACGCATTGTATTACCTGACGGGAGGGGGAAATGACTTCCTGCAGGGTGTGGTCACATCGCCTGCAACCGCCCAGACAGCGGCCAATCAACTGGCTGCCAGTGCCAGCGCATTGCAGCAGGCCGGTGCCCGCTACATCATGGTCTGGCTGCTGCCTGATATCGGCCTTACGCCTGCCTTGAGCGGAACCCCGCAGCAAGCGGCTGCGTCCCAGCTCAGTGCTGTGTTCAACAACCAGCTGGTATCACAGCTTTCCACCATTGATGCGCAAATCATTCCATTGAATGTGCCACGACTTTTGAGTGAAGTGTTGGCCGATCCTGCCCGTTACGGCCTGGCGGGCGACCAGAACCTGACGGCTACCTGTTTCGATGACTGCACGCAGCAGAACGCTGTTTACGGCCTCGACAGCGCCAACCCTGATCCGACCCGGTTGCTCTACAACGACCGTGTGCATCCTACGATTACTGGTCAGCGCCTGATCGCCGACTATGCCTATTCAATTCTGGCGGCCCCCTGGGAGCTGACCTTGCTGCCGGAAATGGCCTACGGTTCGCTGACTGCCCATCAGGGACAGCTGTATTCGCAATGGCTGAGTGACCGCAATCACTGGCAGCCAGTAGGCACATGGAATTCCTTCGTATCGCCGGGCGGGTTGCGTCAGAACTTTGATGGACAGTCCAGCAGCGTGAGCGGTGATGGCGACGGCTACAGCCTGGACTTGGGAGGCAGTTTCCGCCTGAATGACTATTGGCGTGTGGGCGTGGCCGCCGGGTTTTACAAGCAGGATCTGAACGTGGGTGCTGCTGATTCTCGCTATGACCTGCGCAGTTATTTCGCTACCGCCTTCGCGCAATATCAGCAGAATCACTGGTGGGCCGACCTGGCCTTGACCGGGGGACACCTGGATTACCACGATCTCAAGCGTACCTTCGCCCTGGGGCCGACTGAGCGTAGCGAAAAAGGCGATACCAACGGTCATCTGTGGGCGGCAAGTGGGCGGCTGGGCTTTGATCTGGCCCAGCCACAAAGCGCCTGGCACCTGTCGCCGTTCATCAGTGCCGACTACGCGCGAATTACCGTGGACAGTTATTCGGAAAACAGTGATCGAGCAACGGCGCTGAACATCGACGAGCAAAAGCGCCGCTCGCGGCGCCTGGGCGCTGGTCTGCAGGGGCAGTTCGAGCTGACCACCAGAACGCAGGTTTTCGCAGAAGTAGCTCGGGAAAAGGAATTCGAGGACAGTACGCAGGACCTTACGATGTCTCAGGTTGACCTGCCAGGACTCAGCTATACGTTGCAGGGCTATACGCCATCGGATCGGTTGGACCGTGCTTCGCTAGGGGTTAGCCAGCAGCTGACCGACGATGTGGCAGTGCGTGCGAGCTATTCCTATCGCAAGAGCCGGGAAGACGATGCCCAGCAGTCTGTAGGCCTCAGCGTGTCGTGGCAGTGGTAATAAAGAGGTCTGAAATGGGAGTCGGCGCATAAAAAAGTCGTCGATTCCTTGGACCTATTTGCCGTTTCGACCTACAAAGATAGGTATGCACCCTTAATCATGGGCCGGTCGATGTGTGTCGCCAATGCCTTTCAGACACGCCTGCCGGTCAGCCTATCAGTGTTCGTTATGCCGAGGTTGTTACTAGATGACGAGAGCCCGTTTTATCTCGCCCAACGAAGTTGCTGCTCTGCGTTCCAACATTCTTTCCAAGCTGACCTATGACGTAGGCAAGGACCCCGAGCACGCCCTGGATCATGACTGGTTCATGGCGACTGCCCTGGCGACGCGTGACTATATCGTTGATCGCTGGATGAGTCGGACGCGTGAGGCTTACCGGGCCAACCAGAAGCGCGTCTATTACCTGTCCCTGGAGTTTCTTATCGGCCGCCTGCTGATCGACAGCCTGTCCAATCTGGGCATACTGGAGGAAACCCGTCGCGCACTGGCAGATCTGGGTGTCGACCTTGAGCGTATCCGCGGACTGGAGCCGGACGCTGCCTTGGGTAATGGTGGTCTGGGCCGTCTGGCAGCATGCTTCATGGAAAGCATGGCGACGCTGGGTATTCCTTCTCATGGGTATGGTATTCGCTACGAGCACGGCCTGTTCCGTCAGGTCATCGCTGATGGCTTCCAGCACGAGCAGCCGGAGAACTGGCTTGATTTCGGTAATCCGTGGGAATTCGAGCGTGCCGAGGTCGTGTACGAGATCGGGTTCGGCGGTCATGTCACGCCCTATGAAGGCAACTCCTTGCGCCAGGTCTGGACGCCGGGTGAGAAAGTTCGTGCGGTTGCCTATGACACGCCCATCATGGGGTGGGGTGGGGAAGGGGCCAATACGCTGCGCCTGTGGCGCTCCCGCCCGCTGGAAAACATCAAGCTGGACACTTTCAACGCAGGTGACCACGTCGGGGCCGTAGCCGATCAGGCCCGGGCTGAAAGCATCTCTCGGGTGCTGTATCCGGCCGACAGCACTGAGGCGGGACAGGAGCTGCGCCTGCGCCAGGAGTATTTCTTCGTGGCCGCCTCGCTGGCGGATCTTACCCGGCGCCATATCAAGCAGCACGGCGACATCATGAGCCTGCCCGAATACGCGGCCATCCAGCTCAATGATACTCACCCGGCCATTGCCGTAGCCGAGTTGATGCGCTTGCTGGTGGATGTGTACGGTCTGCCATGGGACGCTGCCTGGAGCACCACCGTCAATACGCTGTCCTATACCAACCACACCCTTCTGCCAGAAGCATTGGAAACCTGGTCGGTCTATCTGATGGAGCGCCTCCTGCCGCGCCACATGCAGATCATCTACATGATCAATGCCCAGTTCCTCGACTCGCTCCGTGCACGGGGCGAGACAGATGGCTCCATGCTGTCTTACGTGTCCCTGATCGATGAAAGCCACGGCCGTCGGGTACGTATGGGCAACCTGGCCTTTATCGGTTCGCACAAGGTCAACGGCGTGTCCGGATTGCATACCGAGCTGATGCGCAAGACCGTCTTCCGCTCCATGCACCGGCTCTTCCCGGATCGAATCAACAACAAGACCAACGGCATTACCTTCCGCCGCTGGCTCTATCAGGCCAACCCTGCGTTGACCGATCTTCTGGTGGATGTATTGGGCGAGGATGTCCAGCACGATCCTGAAAAAGCGCTCCCCCGGCTTAAGCCCTATGCCAACGATGCCAATTTCCGAGAGCGTTTTGCCTACCAGCGGTTGCATAACAAGAACAGTTTTGCCGAACTGGTGAAAAAGACGCTGGACGTCTCCCTCAGTACCGACGCCATCTTCGATGTGCAGATCAAGCGCATCCATGAATACAAGCGACAGCTGATGAACCTGCTGCAGACCATTGCGCTGTATCAGGCCATCAAGGACAACCCCAACGGGCAATGGACGCCTCGTGTAAAGATTTTCGCGGGCAAGGCAGCTGCCAGCTATCACCAGGCCAAGCTCATTATCAAGCTGGCCAACGACGTGGCCAAGGTGGTTAATAATGACCCGTCCATTCGTGACCTGCTCAAGGTCGTGTTCCTGCCTAACTACAATGTGAGCCTGGCTGAAGTCATTATCCCGGCGGCCGACCTTTCCGAGCAGATTTCCACAGCGGGTCTCGAGGCGTCAGGCACCAGCAATATGAAATTTGGCCTGAACGGTGCACTTACCATTGGCACGCTCGATGGCGCCAACGTTGAAATGAGCGAGTTTGTCGGTCAGGAACATATGTTCATCTTTGGCCTAAAGGCGGCCGAGGTTGAAGAGCGCCAGCGCATGGGGGGCAACTCTTCGGACATCATCAACAGCTCGCCACGGCTGTCGGCCGTGCTTTCGGCCATTCGCAGCGGGCAGTTCTCACCGGATGATCCCTCTCGCTATAACGGGCTGCTGGACGTGCTGACCTGGCACGACCGCTTCCTGGTCTGTGCTGATTTTGATGCCTACTGGAATGCTCAGGTGGCCGTCGAGGAGCGTTGGAATCAGCCGGACGAGTGGTGGCGCTCAGCGGTACTCAACACGGCCAGCATGGGTTGGTTCTCCTCCGATCGAACCATTCGTGAATACGCCACGGATATCTGGCAAGTCTTGTAAGTCTCAATAGCCGGCACCTTTCGCGTGCCGGCTTTTTTCTGCTTTACGGAGATTTTCTGTGCCCCGCCACGTGACTCATCTCGAAACCGGAAACCCTGCTGAACTGGGCGCGACACTGGTCGGCGATGGCATCAACTTTGCCGTGTGGGCGCCAGAGGCCGAGCGGGTAGAGCTCTGCCTGTACGATGCCAAGGGCGAGCATGAAACCCATCGACTCGTCTTCCACGAAAAGACAGGCAGTGTCTGGCACGGGCATTTTCCGGGAGGTAAGGCGGGGCAGCGTTATGGGCTGCGGGCTTACGGTGCCTATCAGCCTTCTCAAGGACTTTACTTCAACCCTCATAAGCTACTGGTCGATCCTTACGCCAAAGCAGTGGACCGCCCGTTCGTGCTGCATCCCAGTGTCTATGGCTTCGATCCAGACCACCATGATCGCCCGGACCATCGCGACAGCGCGGCTCATGTTCCCAAGGCCATTGTTCAGGCACCGCTAACACCGCTTGAGCTGGAAGGCCCGCGTTACAAGGGTAGCCAAAGCCTCATCTATGAGCTGCATGTGCGTGGCATGACCATGCAGCATCCCAAAGTTCCTAAAACCATGCGTGGCAAACTGGCCGGGCTTCGGCAGCCTGCTGTGATCGAGTATCTGCAAAAGCTTGGCGTGACTACGCTGGAGCTGCTCCCTATTGCGGCCTGGGCGGATGATCGTCATCTGCCCAAGCTTGGGCTTGGCAATTACTGGGGCTATAACCCCGTCACCATGATGGCTGTCGACCCCCGTCTGGCAGGACGTGACGCCATTATTGAGTTACGTGAAACCGTGGCAGCGCTGCATGCGGCAGGGTTCGAAGTCATCCTTGATGTGGTGTTCAACCACACCGGTGAAGGTGACGAGCTGGGTCCGACCTTTTGTATGCGAGGACTGGATAACCGAGGCTATTACCGGCTGCATCCGGATGATCCTTCGGTTTACATCAATGATGCAGGTTGCGGTAATTGCCTGGCGCTGCAACGCGAGCCAGGGCTGAGGCTGACAATGGACTCGCTGCGCTACTGGGTGCAGGCGGCAGGTGTAGACGGTTTCCGTTTCGATCTGGCGCCCGCACTTGGACGGCTTGAGACCGGCTTTAGCGTCGACGCGCCACTCATGTTGGCCATTGCCCAAGATCCGATCCTAAAACAGGTCAAGCTGATCGCCGAGCCTTGGGATATTGGCCCGGGCGGCTATCAGGTCGGGCAGTTCCGCAGCCCTTGGGCTGAATGGAATGATGATTTTCGCGACGATGTTCGCAAGTTCTGGCGGGGCGACGACGGCATGCGCGGCGCACTGGCGACCCGATTGTCAGGAAGCGCCGATCTGTATGACCGGCACGGCCGGAACATCGACGCCAGCATCAACTTTGTGACGGCTCATGATGGGTTCACGCTGGCAGACCTTGTGACTTATGCACATAAGCATAATGAAGCCAATGGCGAAGAAAATCGCGACGGGACTCAGGACAATCACAGTTGGAACAACGGTGCCGAGGGCCCGACCGACGATCCCCACATCAATGAGCAGCGTGCAGCTGATCAGCGTGCCCTGCTGGCAACGCTGCTGCTGGCAGGTGGCACGCCGATGTTGACGGCTGGCGACGAATTCGGTCGCACTCAGCATGGCAACAACAATGCCTATGTTCAGGATAATCCGCTGTCATGGTTGGACTGGGCACTTGCCAGCAGCCCAACCGGCAAACGCCAGATCAATTTTGTCGCCCGGCTGGCTGCGCTGCGTCGTCAATACAAGGCGTTGCAAGCCGAGCACTTCATCGGGCGCCCCGCTCACGGTGACTGGGTTAGTGTGCAATGGCTCGATGCAGAGGGTGAACCCCTGGACGAGGCGGGTTGGAATAGGCCTGAATCTGCGCCATTGGCACTGGTGCTCTCGCCCATGAACGGTGCCGGGCACCTCAGGGCAGAGCGGTTATGGCTCTGTTTCCAGCCGCTTAACCATCCTCAGACGTGTCGGTTAGCGCTATCTCGTGACGGCCATCACTGGTCGCTCATTCTAGATAGCGCACGACCTGAACTGGAAGCCGGTCATGCAGTCTACTCCAGCGCCGAAAGCCTAGCGCTCGGCCGCGGTGTTAGCATAGCCGTGGAGTTGCTGCGTCCCTAGCGGCGTGCAGACCTTGTCTCTCGAACAATCAGAACGTTGGGTGGGGCTTGTAGGCCGCTTCGCTTGAGACGGAGCTTGAGCATCCGCGCTACACTGCGCGAACCTTTTCTACCGGAGCCTCACATGTCCCGTATTACGCTGAGCCGCTATCTGATCGAACAGACCCGTAGTCATAAAACCCCAGCCGATCTGCGTTTTCTGATCGAAGTCGTAGGCCGTGCCTGCAAGCGAATCAGCTATGAGGTATCCAAGGGTGCGCTAGGTGGCGTACTGGGCAGCATGGGCACTGAAAACGTTCAGGGCGAAGTTCAGAAGAAGCTGGACGTCCTGTCCAACGAAATCCTGCTTGAAGCCAACGAGTGGGGCGGCACCCTGGCTGGCATGGCGTCCGAAGAGATGGACCAGGTTCACCAGATCCCCGGTGAGTACCCCAAGGGTGCTTATCTGCTGATGTTCGATCCCCTAGACGGCTCCTCCAACATTGACGTTAACGTGTCGGTTGGCACTATTTTCTCCGTTCTGCGTAAGGATCATGGGGGTGCCACCTACGGTGATACCACTGAAGAAGCCTTCATGCAAAAGGGCACTGAGCAGGTCGCTGCAGGCTATGCCATCTATGGCCCCCAGACCATGTTCATTCTGACCCTGGGTGATGGCGTCAAAGGCTTTACCCTGGACCGTGAGCTGGGTAGCTTCGTATTGACACACGAAAACATCTCCATTCCGGAGACAACTGCCGAGTTCGCTATCAACATGTCCAACCAGCGTCACTGGGAGCCGCCGGTACAGCGTTACGTAAGCGAGCTGCTGGCTGGCAAGGAAGGTCCACTGGAGAAGAACTACAACATGCGCTGGATCGCCTCCATGGTGGCCGATGTGCATCGTATTCTTACCCGTGGCGGTATCTTCATGTACCCACGTGATGCTCGTGAACCGGAAAAGCCCGGCAAGCTGCGTCTGATGTACGAAGCCAACCCGATGGCCATGCTGGTCGAGCAGGCAGGCGGTGCGGCCACCAATGGTTACCAGCGTATTCTGGAAGTGCAACCGGAAGGCCTGCATCAGCGTGTAGCCGTCTTCCTCGGCTCCAAAGAAGAAGTCGAGCGCGTTACCCGTTACCATCAGGACGCCTGATGACCGACTGGCCAATGGTCATTTACCGTTGGCCAGTTCTCTTCTCCCGCTAATGCAGGCTTCGTTCAGCCTGTATTAAGCCGCGATTCAGACGCTGTTAAGAGCTCTTTTTCTACTCTGACTCTGCTTGCTCATTCATGGCCAGCGAGGACAATATTATGAATCTCTTTCAGAAAATGGCAGCGTTTGCAGTAATCAATACCGTAAGCTACACCGCCCTGGCAGCAGATCGCGATGCTTCTGTTGAAACCCCGGTCGGCTCTACGGGTGGTGATGTGATAGATACCCGTGACTTACTGCAGACAGCCAAAGAATCCGATACTGGCGATGGGGTTTCCCAGGGTCAGTCATGGAGTCAGCGTCTTGGGCGCTCCGGTCAGCGCTATACAATCGCAACCCAACGCTTCAACGGTGAGACTATTGAGCCGCATAACCTCTCCGGGCATTACTCCGGTGTCTCGGCCACAAACCCGCCGGGTACTGTAACTTTCGAGGTTCTGTCCCTTGAGCAAAGCACATCGGCTCACCAGTCGACACCGTACTCATCTGGCAAAGGGACAATCTGACGGCGTAAACCTCTGCACGGGAGCGTAGTGCTCCCGGCAGGGCAGGTTCAAGGCCGACGGGTTGCCAGAAACTCACCTTTGCCTACCGGCACAAGGCAAGTCGAAAAGTCCGGATCGCTCTCAACCAGAGCCTTGAAGGCCGCCATTTCATCGGCATGGGACAAGGCATTGTCCACGATCAGAAGGCCGCCCGGGCGCAGGACTCTTCTGAGGTCAGGCCACCAGCCACAATATTGGCAGCGCTCGGAATCAAGAAACACAAGGTCCAGTGAGTACTTGTCCTGTGCAGCCAGGATGGCACCGCCGTCACTGTGAAGCTGTGTTATCAGCGCCTCGAGCCCGGAGCGCTTGAAGTTCTGCCGTGCCAGCTCGATTTTGGCTTCGGAAAGCTCCACGGTGCGAATGGTTCCGCCCACTGTATGAGCTGCTTTTGCCAGCCACAAAGTGGAGTAGCCATTGGAGGTCCCGATTTCCAAGACACGCTTGGCATTGGTAGCCTGAACCATGACATAAAGAAACTCACCCGTATCACGTGTGATGTTCAGCATGCGACTTGGCCGCTCATGGGTACGGCTATCGTTAATTTCCCCAAAGGTTTCCAGTTCTTTTAATAAAGTATCCAGGTCGGAAGGCATTAATTATCCACTCACTGTTTTTGTTTTAGGGAATTAATACTGCTGGATAATAGTAAGTGTTTGAATAATAAAAAAGCCCCGCCAATATAGTTGGCGGGGCTTTTAGTTAACGCTTTAAGAAGCAACCGGGGGTGTATCGTTACTCGGCTGCTTTGGGTGCTTTTTTAGGAAGCTTAACTTTGGTGCCTGGAACATATAGTCCATGTGCAGTTTCAGCATGATTTTGGCAGCAATAATCGGTACGACAATGCCAACAAGGCATGCTGCAAAAATATGCAGGTAGACGTTATCGACATGCAGGAACTTGCTCAGGATAACGCGTACGCCGCTCCCGGCCAGGATGTGCATGAGATAGATCGGCATGGACAGCGTGCCGATGGTAATGAACCACTGAACAGGTTTGCGGGCCAGCAGCATGGACAGGCTCGTAACCAGCAGAATGGCCGATAGCGCCACCATCAGCGACATCCATCCGCGGTCGGTATAAGTGTGATGCGAGATGATATGGAACTGATACTCCAGTCCCGCTGTAACCAGAAGCGTAAAGGCTGCTATGCGACCTGGCTGCGCTTCGATGGCAGCAGCAATATTGGTAAACCAGACGCCAAAGGCGAAAAACACGAAGTTCTGGATCAGAAAGTCGACCAGCATCTGGCGCGGCGCGTATTGCTGGAGCCCGTAGGCCACGGCGGACAGCAGGAAAATGGGTAGGAAAACCTTCTTCGATTTGCTGCCGTACAGCACGATGGACAAAACAAATACAAAGAACAGCGCATACAGGAACCAGAACTGAGCTCTGGGCCGCCACAATAGGGAGAACACCTCACCCAGCGTTACATCGCCATTGGTATAGCGAGAGAGGAAGGCTTCAATTACGCCCTGCAGGATTGACCAGACAAGGAAAGGGTAGACAACCGTGTCCAGCTTGTTGACGAACACGCCCTTACCGCCGCGACTCGTTAGCGATTTGAAGAAAAACAGGCCAGACAGGAAGAAGAACAACGGCATGTGAAAGCTGTAGATGATGCTGTCCACAAGCATGTGCGTCTCGACATCGGTCTTGATGATGCCGGCATTTAAAAGCCCGCGGAGCACATGGCCATAGACAACCAGGATTATACCAATGGCCTTGGCATAATCGACCCACACATTTCGGTTATTCATTGAACTATCCTTGATTCAAAGGTTGAAACTAAGACGATTTTTTAGAGGTAGTAAGTTGGGATCCAACTGCTCATCCCTGTGCCTGAGGAGTTCCGCTTCCTTGGTCAGGCTTGGCCGCTTTAATAACAACGCGAGATCGTAAAGCCATCATAAATTAGAATGTGAAACGTATAGTGAAAAGTCTAAAAAAATAATTCCGACAATCGGGATTTGCTTTAAAGTCTGGCCAGACCTGCACACGCTTATTGTTATTGGAAAAATTAAATACGCCAATAAAACCCTGAATAAAGAACGGGTTTTATAACAAGATAAAAACGTGTTTATGAAGCAATCACAACTCCAGCGACGAGGTCTGACAATGGCGATATGCTATTGTTCCGTGGCGCTTTGAAAAGATTTCGCTGTTCTGTCTGGCAGATCGCCAAATCAGCATTTGAGGCTGGACATCTGCACGCTGGAGTGCTCACTGGCAGTCTAGAGGTCTGGATTGATGCCCTTGAGCTGCTGTTTGACGAGGATTTTCTCGTAATCGGGTGAGGTGTAGATCAGAAGTGCCTGCCGCTTCATGTCTGCGTTGCTGGAAAACCTATAGAACACCGTATTGTTATCGAACGCCATGAACGCATGACTGTTGGGCTGGCTTTCCAGTTTGATGAAGTGATCGGACGGCGATTGCGAGGAGGGTGGCCCGTATTTCTCGGTTAGGCCTTGAGCAATGAGAAAGCTCTTTTCAACCGGCGTGACAATCGAAAGGCGCAAGAAGCGGTTGTCGATAAAGAACAGCCCAGCCTCAAGGCTATCCTTGCCCAGCTTAAGATCGGGGCAGCTGTAATACTCCAGCCCCTCGATAGGTGCAGTACGCGGTGTCAGGGTGCAGATCTTGCTTTCCAGTACCGTTTGCTTGCTATCACCAAAGTGCAAATCCTTATAGCCGTCTACGGCTTGGGAAAGGCCTGCATGCAGCGAAGCGATAACGCCTAGCAGATACCCTGACTTGCGCATTACATGACATTCCGACGTAAGGGTGAATGATGATGACGCGCATCATACCTCATGTCAGCGATGTTGAAAGAAGTGGTGCAGTCGCCGGGTAAGCCGGGAGGGGACCCAGGCTTACCCGTTCAGAGGTGAATTACCAGACGCCAGGAGGAATGATGTCGTCAGAGTCATATTTGATCTTGTCGATGTTCTCTTTCTTGCTGTGCTCCGGCGTCGTGTCATCCAGGGTTTCAGGCTGGGTATCGTCCTTGGGATAGTCATCAGCTTCAGGCATACAGGCGTCCTCCAGTGGATACGGGGTCTATTGTTTGGGCCGATAAATGCCCATCAGGTTCCTTGGGAACCTGATTCAGACGCCATCACGACTCGATTACGGCCCTCGTGCTTGGCCCGATAAAGAGCTGCATCAGCGCGTTTCAACAGTGACTCGGCAGGCTCATCCGCATCCCCATTTGCACCGCCAATACTGGTGGTAACCGCAACAGGGCCGTTGACGGTCAAAAAGGGAGTATCGGCAATGGCAAGGCGTATGCGTTCCGCGATGCCATCCAGCTGCTCCGCCTTGTCGATGCGGGTAATCACGGCAAACTCTTCACCTCCCAGTCTGAGTAACAGGTCATGGGGGCGAAGCGTGGTGGCGATCCGGTGGGCGGTTTCGACAAGCACCTGATCACCTGCGGCATGGCCATGCTGATCGTTGACTGCCTTGAAGTGATCCAGGTCGATGAACAATGCGCCGATTCGCTCGTTGTTGCGCCGTGCGGCAGCTTGCTCGACCGGATAGAAGTGCTCCAGCGCCGCACGATTCCATAATTGTGTCAGCGGATCGAGCATCGCTCTGCGGCGCTCGCGTGAGATAACGGTGCGCAGGTAGCGGGTCTGCTCTGAAAGGCTGCGTAGTTTCAAGTAGCCGTCAGCCATTTGGGCAAGGTCTCTCAGGCGGTCACGCTCCCGAGCCGTCAGCTGCCTGGGCTCGGAATGCATCAGGCACAAGGTGCCAATGGGCAGACCTGATGGCGCCACGAGGGGATGCCCTGCATAAAACCGTATGTACGGGGGCTCGATCACCAGTGGGTTGGATGCAAAACGTTCATCGCTCAAGGCGTCCGGTACGATCAGCGGGCGATGGGTATCGAGCAGGGCATGGGCACAAAAGGCAACATTGCGTGCTGTAGCGCTGAAGGGTGATCCACTGTGGGCCTTGATGCACTGTTGTTCACGGTCGATCAAGCTGATCAGCACTCGGTCGACCTTGAACAGGTCCCGCGCAATCCGCACCAGGGCATTCATATAGGCATCCGCCGGGGTATCCAGTATTTCAAGCGACTCCAGCGCTTTTTGGCGCTCGGCTTCACGAGGGTGTGCAGGCGCAGCGTGCATGGTGAATCCTGTGGCAGGTAGGTGCGATAACCTTGTTCCAGAAGGCGTTCCGCTTGATATGACCCTTGGAAACGCGCGGTGTTGCCAAGGAAAATAGGCGGCGTGTAGGAGGTGAGGGGCGAAGCCCGGCTGTCATCTCTCCGCCGGGCTAGCTGTGCCAACTTTGCTAGGCATCAAGAAGGGTCTTGATGGTGCTGATCAGGTATCCAGGCGTTGCGTCTGGTCATCTGCCAGGCCTGAAAGCTCTGGACGATACCTCTCAAGGCCATGAAGCCCAGAAACGACAACCACAGCCCATGGTTGCCCAGGTCTTTGAGCGCAATGCCTAGCGGAAGGGCGAGCAGGACGGCAATGACCATCGCATTGCGCATTTCCCGGGCTCGGGTTGCTCCGATGAACAGCCCATCCAGCAGGTAACTGCTCATGGCAATGACTGGCAGTGCGGCCAGATACGGAAGGTATGTATAAGCCGCTTCACGTACCGCGGGAAGATCGCTTTGCAAGTCGATGAAGCGTGCACCGAACAAGGCAAATCCCAGGGCAAATAAGAGACTGGCCAGCAGCGACCAGCCGGCGGCAATGACCAGGGTTTGCCGGAGGGCCTTGCGATCACGAGCCCCAATGGCGTGCCCTGCCAACGCTTCCACCGCATGGGCAAGTCCATCCAGGGCGAATGCGGTCACCATCAGGCCATTGAGGAGAAGGGCGTTAGCGGCCACCGTGGCATTACCTAAACGTGCGCCCTGAAATGTGATCAGAAAGAAGACGCCTTGCAAGGCCAGCGAGCGGATAAAGATATCGCGGTTAACCGCCAGCAGGGGGCGCCAGGTGGACCAGCGCTTGAGTCGCTTGATGCGAACCGCGCCTGCCATGTGATGCAGTGTCTGGCGCGCCAGCCATAGGCCGAGCCCCACGCCGAACCACTCGGCCAGGGCGGTTGCTGCTGCAATACCGCGAATGCCCCAGCCAAAGCCGAACACGAACAACACGTCGAGCAGCAGATTGACGATGTTGGTGGTCAGCAGCATCGCCAGCGGCGCACGCGCATTCTGGGTGCCCAGCAGCCAGCCGATCAGGGCATAGCTCGACAGGGCGGCAGGCAGACCCAACAGGCGAATCTGGAAAAAGCGCTCGGTGGCTTCGCTCAACGCTGCCGAGGAGGTCATGCTGTTCAGCAGCAGAGGAAGGCCTAGCAGTGAAAGGCCGATCAACCCCAGCGCCAGCACACAGGCCAGCAACAGACCTTGCAACAGAATTTGCCGAAGCGCACTGCCATCCTTACGGCCGCTGGCTTGCGCAGCGAAGCCGGTCGTTCCCATGCGTAGGAAGCCCAGCACCGCGACCATTGTAGTGTAGAGGCTTCCCCCCACCGCCACGGCGCCCAGATCATGTACATCCGGCAGATGACCGGCGATGGCGCTATCTAGCAGGGTCACGAGGGGTACGGTCAGGTTGGACAGAATCATCGGGCCGGCTAGCAACCAGACACGACGATGCATTGGACGGTAGCGCCAATCGGCAAGCAGGGTGGACATAAGGGCTCCAGTCAGCAGAACCCCTAGTGTAAAGGCTTACCGATCATCATGTTTCATGGCTGAGAAAACAGTACTGGCCGGGCAGGGGCGGTAGGGCTAGTGTTGAGGGTGCGCCATCGGCATGGCATTACCTGTGTAGTGATTTTTCTTTGGGAAAGGAGCTGACATGTACAAGCATTACCCTGCTGCCTATCAAGCAAGTCATGGTTCGGCCCTGTCGGTGGATACGGCCTTCTATGACCGTATTCGGGAGGGCAAGGACAAGCGGACGCTTATTGAGTCCTTTGACGTTCCGATCCGTACCGGTCGTGCGTGGCGGGTGCCGGCCGGGCATGTCTTTCGAGTGACGACGCCTGTAGGGCCGCAAGTGGGCGACTTCAATATCTGGAATGCCCATGATCCACGGGAGCGGCTATGGGCAGCCCGTACCCGTCAGCTACAGGGCGCTCATGTGTCTATCTATGATCGACTGTGGTCGAACCTGCCCTTTCTGCGGCCAATGGTCACCATCACGGACGACACCCTGGCTAGTTATGGCATCGACGAACATGGCGGACGCATTCATGACCTGCTGGGTACCCGCTGCGATCCTTACGTCAACAAGCTCCTGACCGGAGAAGATTTCCATCATCACTGCCATTCGAACCTGACCCGCGCGGTATTGCCCTACGGGCTGACCGAGTTCGATGTACATGATGTGCTGAACATTTTTCAGGTGACCGGGCTTAACGATGAGGATATGTACTTCATGAAGGCCTGCCCGGCGAAGCAAGGAGACTACCTGGAGTTTTTCACGGAGATTGACGTGCTGTGCGCTCTGTCGACCTGCCCGGGTGGTGACCTGTCCGTTGCGCTGTGGGGGCCGGATGCGCAAGACCCGCTGTCCGTCTGCCGCCCTCTGGGCGTTGAGGTTTATTCGCTGGATGACACCCTACTGGCAGGCTGGTCATCCCCGGAGCGGGCGGGTTACAAGGGGAACCACGGCCTGGAGCTGGTGAGGCCTGCGTGGGATCGGTGAAGGGCTGTCCTTTTGAGCCTTGCACTGTACAGCCGTGTTCCGTGTGACGGTAAAAGCTAGTTCAGTTGTCCACCGGTTTCCTTGAGATCGGTGGGCGTCATCATGGCCGCTTTCACGGCAATTCCAAGACCCGCTACCAGGGTCTCGAGTGCCATGGAGGGCTGGCCTGGATGCCGGGCCGCTTGTTCGGGCAGATAAGGGATATGAATGAAGCCGCCGCGCACATTCGTGCCGGCGAGCCGGTGCATCAGTCCATAGAACACATGGTTGCAGACAAATGTGCCAGCCGTCTGCGATACCGAGGCAGGAATACCGGCATCCCTGAGTGCCCGTACAATGGCTTTAATAGGTAGCGTCGAGAAATAGGCCGCCGGACCGCCTGGCACTACAGGTGTATCGATGGGTTGTTGACCATTATTGTCGGGAATACGGGCATCGTTCACGTTGATGGCTATGCGCTCGAGGGTCAGATCTGTACGCCCCCCGGCCTGGCCTACACCGATCACCAGGGCGGGCCGATGAGCTGCCAGCATGTGATCCAGCGAGACCAGGGCAGCACCAAAGATGCACGGCAGCTGGCGCGTGATGATGTAGGCATCGCCCAGATTCAGACCATCCAGTTGGCGCACGGCCTCCCAGGAAGGATTCACGGGCTCGTTCTCGAACGGTTCGAATCCGGTCAACAGGATGGTAGTCATGGTGGTCCTCACATCAGGATGTATAGCAGCATGATATTAACTGCCAATAGACTCAAGGCGGTGGGGATTTGTGCCTTGATGACACTATTCTTGTCCGGCAGATTCAGCAGGGCGGCTGGCACGATGTTGTAGTTGGCTGCCATGGGTGTCATCAGCGTGCCGCAGTAGCCTGAAAACATGCCTATGGCCGCCATCACTGCGGGGTTGGCATCGTACTGCCCGATCAGAATTGGAACGCCTACACCGCCTGTCATCACCGGGAAGGCCGCAAAGCCGTTACCCATAATGATGGTAAACAGCGCCATCCCCACGACATACACGGCCACCGCCACGAAGCGGAAATCCATATTGATATAGGAGGTAGTGAGGTGTGCGACGGCCTTGCCAACGCCCGCATCGTTGAACAGGAGCCCCAGCATGGCGAGCATCTGCGGCAGTACCAGGGCCCAGCCCAAGGCCTCGGTCAGGCGGCGTGATTCGCGCATGGATTGCACAGGCGTATCGCGCGTCAGCCAGCAGGCGAGGGCCAGAGAAACCAGACAGCCGACACCCAGGGAGACAAAGGTCGTATTTTTAGGATCCAGCAGTGGAAGACCACCGACCTGCACGTCCTTGACCACTACCGAGCCGATAACGGTGACCAGCGGAATGGCCAGGGCGGGAATGAACAATTTGTTCTTGAGGCGCAGCGCACTGGCTTGGCGCTTTTCAGCAGGCAATTCCCCATGCTTGCCCAGTCCGACGCCACCTGTACCTGCAATGACGGCCATGACCAGCACGCCTACGCCTACCCAGGCGGGCGGTAATAGGTCGCCTACCAAAAAAACAAGGCTGAACAGCGCCCAGAAAAAACCTGTCGTCCAGCGCTTGGGATGAGCGCGATCGGCAAAGGTCATGATTGCCGTGATTGCCAGAATGATGCCGGCCAGCCAGTAAAGGTATTGAATCGAGAGGATCATGGCATCACTCCTGACGGCCGATAGGCGTATGGTCGGCGTCCGGACGTTTTCCGCCCAGCTCGCGCTCCAGTTGGCTATTGAAGCGCTTGAGGCGAATGGCATGGATGATGAACGCACAAATGGCGGTAGGAATGCCCCAGACCGCAATGTGCAGCGGCTCGACATCGATATTGGAACCGAGCAGGAAGGTATGCATCAGGGCGATGGCGCCAAAGGCGACAAAGATGTCCTCGCCAAAAAACAGGCCGACATTATCGGTAGCAGCGCACAAGGCGAGCAGTTTGTAGCGAATTTTCTCCGGCAGCTTGCCGTAGCGGTTTTCTGCAGCACCTTCCGCCATGGGCGCGAGCAAAGGGCGCACCATCTGCGGATGCCCTCCAAGGCTGGTCAGACCCAGCGCAGCCGTCAGCTCCCGTACAAACAGGTAAAAGATCAGGAGCCGGCCCACCGTGGCGGTGCGGATCTTGGCAATCCAGTTCTGGGCATGTTCACGCAGGCCATGCCGTTCGAGAAGACCGATTACGGCAAGCGGCAGGAGGATGATGAGGGGCAGGGCACGTGTCTTGACGAACCCGGCGCCGATAGTGGCAAGAATGGTCTCGAACGGCATGGATGCCGCAAAACCGGTCGCCAAGGCTGCCAGGGCCACGACCAGCATGGGATTGAAGCGCAGCACAAAGCCGATGACGATGACCAGCACACCGATCAGTGGCCACAGGTTGACTGTGGTTTGCATAGGGAGTCTCCCTCGCCGGTTATGCCCAGGCAGGTGGGTTTGACGGCTGTGTGGAGGCGATCGGGAGCGCCTCCTTTGATATTTACGCCGCCCGAGCCGGCGTCAGTTCTTGTTATGACTGCAACGGGCACGATCGCACCAAAGGTATCAATCTGCGATACCAGAAACCTGCAGTGGCTCGCTCAAGGCGAAGCGTCCCCATTTTTTGTATGGATAGTGAAGAACGTCCAACAAATAAAAGTGTTCACCGCTGATTGATAAAAAGCGTGGCCTTTCAGGGGCGAGGCGACTGACGGCCAGTGGTGAGAGGTCGTTCAAAGGGGGTAGAGTGAAATGCTCTACGGGGATGGTAAGCCAGCATGAACCTTCGCTTTCTCGAAACATTTGTCTGGGTGGCGCGTCTGGGCAGCTTTCGGCTGACAGCTGAAAAACTGTCCAGCACCCAGGCGGCAATTTCCAGCCGTATCGCCGTGCTTGAAGGCGAGCTGGGTGTCCAGCTGTTCCTGCGCGATCCACGAGGCGTCACGCTGACAGCCGATGGCCAGAAGGTCTTGGGTTACGCCGAGCAGATGATCGATACCTGGCACGACCTGCGCAAAGTGCTTGGGCAGGAAACCCGGCTGAGCGGACGGATACGCATCGGCGCCATGGACACGGTCATCCACAGCTGGCTGAGCGCCTTGTTCACCTGTGTAACCGACGCCCATCCAAACGTGGAAATCGAGCTGCTGGCCGATACAGCGCTCAACTTGAGCGACCAGCTGCTCAAGGGACAGCTTGATCTGGTATTCCAGACCGATCTCTTGCGCGCCGAAAGCGTGCGTAACCTGAAGTTGGCCAGTTATCCCATCCGCTGGGTGGTTGCAACCGACTCACCGCTCAACCGTGCGTACACGAGTCTGGATGAGCTGGCCCGCGAGCGGTTGATTACCTTCTCGCGTAATTCGCGTCCCCATCAGGACCTGCTTAACTTTCTGCATCAGCACGGGATTTCGACGCCCCGGGTCTCTTGCGTCAACTCGGCGGCGGCCATCATCCAGTTGATCAGGGACGGATTTGGCATTGGTGCGTTGCCCCCGGCCCTCGTTAGCGAGGCGCTGAAGCACGGGGCCCTAGCGCTTCTGCCTTTCGAGGCACCGCCGCCGTTTGCCGTGTATGCCAGTTGGCATACGGGCGTGGGGCTGACGTTGAACGAGGCCATTGTGGCGCTCAGCCAGCAGGTAGTCGGCGGCTTCTGTGCGCAGGTGGGGCCTGAGCAGGCATTACCGGCCTGAAGCAACAAAGCCTTATCGCCGGAGGCCGGAAAGTTTTGTTGGACAGCCGGCATGATTTCCTCAAAGACTGGTTTTTCCGCATCAAGGGAATCCTGATATGAGCACGCGTATCCTTCTGAATTGCGATATGGGCGAAAGCTTCGGGGCTTGGACGATGGGCGACGATGCTCATGCCATGCCACTGGTGGACCAAGCCAATCTCGCGTGTGGCTTCCATGCTTCGGACCCGCTGACGATGCAGAAAACCGTGGCCCTGGCCGTAAGACATGGTGTTCGAATCGGTGCTCATCCGGCCTATCCGGATCTGGTCGGCTTTGGCCGCCGGCATATGGTGTGCTCGCCGGAGGAGGTGAAGGCGCTGGTGCTCTATCAGATCGGTGCACTGGATGCCTTCTGCCGCGCAGCAGGAACGACCGTGCAATATGTGAAGCCTCACGGTGCCCTGTATAACGATCTGGTGCGTGACGATACCTTGCTCAATGCCGTGCTTGAGGCCTGTTTGCAGTTTCGTGAGGGGTTACCGCTTATGGTGCTCGCCAAGACGGACAACACCCGTGAGCAGCAGCTGGCGGAGAAGGTCGGCGTACCCTTGCTGCGTGAAGCCTTCGCCGACCGCGCCTACATGCCCGACGGGCAACTGGCGCCTCGCCGGGAAGCGGGCGCGGTCCATCATGATCCCGAACGTATTCTGTCCCAGGCGATCGCCATTTCCCGCGGGGATGCCTTTCCCGGTTTCGATGGCCAACCCATGTGCCTGACGGCAGACAGCCTGTGTGTCCATGGAGACAACGCCGAGTCACTCGCTGTGTTACGTCGCCTGCGGGCGGCTCTGGATGCGGCATGATCCGGATTGAGCCCTACGGCGCCGAGGCGCTGATGTTGACCCTGGCGGATACACCCACGCCCGATCTCCCCGGACGTATTGCCCGTCTGGCCGCTCTGATTGAACACACACTGGGCGACGGTGTGATCGATCTGGTGCCGGGCTGGAACACGTTGCTCATTCACTATGACTTGCTGCGCTACGACCTGACGGACATTCAGGCTCGCGTCACAACGATCGTCGAGCGGTGGCGCAAGGAGCCGGAAACTGTGAAGAGTTCTTCACGCCGGCATGAAGTGCCCGTCTGGTACTGCGGGCCGGACCTGGAGCCGGTGGCCAAGGCCTGCTCGCTGACGGTCGCGGAATTGATTGCTTTGCATAGCGGACGCGATTATCTGGTCGGTGCCATCGGCTTTGCGCCCGGTTTTGCCTATATGGGCGAGCTGGATGAGCGAATCGTCCTGCCTCGGCTGGCCTCACCGCGGCCTCGGGTGGAGGCTGGCAGTGTGGCGATTGCCGAACGCATGACCGCCATCTATCCCCAGGCGTCACCCGCGGGCTGGCATATCCTTGGACTAAGTGCCTGGCCGCTCTTTGACGCACAGGCCGAGCCGCCATGTCCGCTTGCTGTGGGCGATCGGGTTCGGTTCGTTGCGGTTGACGAGGCCGCCTATCGCGCCGCGGGAGGTCAGGTATGAAAGGGTTGAAAGTCATAAAACCGGGGCCGCTGAGCCTGCTGCAGGACGTCGGTCGTTATGGATGGCGTCATCTGGGCGTATCCACATCAGGTCCGATGGACCGTCAGGCGGCGGCCTGGGCCAATCATCTGCTCGAGAATTCCTATGGCAGTCCGGTCCTGGAAATTGCCCTGGGTGGCGTAGAGCTGGAAGCCCAGGTCGATACCTGGCTGGCACTGACCGGGGCACCGCTGGGCGCGACGGTAGATGGACAGACGGTTCCTGCCTGGTCGCGCTTCTGCATGAAGGCTGGGCAGCGGCTGCAATTGGGATTTGCCCAAGCCGGGCAACGCGCTTACCTGGGCGTAGTGGGTGGCTTCAGGGGTAAGACCGTGCTGGGTAGCGTGGCCACACATCGTCGCGAAGGTCTGGGCGGCCTGAATGGCGATGGTCAAGCGTTGCAGGCCGATGACATTCTGGTTTGCAGCCCTGGGCTTGAGGATTTCGACAAGGCACTGGGTGCGGCGAGCCGCTTCATTCCCGACTACCGCGAGTCTCCGGTGTTGCGTCTGGTCGTCGGGGGCGATGGAGAAGCCTTTGCGGTCGAGCAGCGGGATCGGTTCTTTGGTTCATCCTGGCGAATCAGTCCTCAGGCCGATCGCATGGGGATTCGTCTACAGGGCGATGCACCGCTTGCAGCGCCAGTCCGTCAGTGGTCTCTGGGGGTTCTGGCCGGAGCGGTGCAGGTTCCGCCGGAAGGCCAGCCCATTGTGCTCATGGCAGACTGTCAGACCATGGGGGGATATCCGGTCCTCGGCTTTGTGCATCCGCTGGATCTCTGCCGGCTGGCGCAATGCCCCGCCCACCATGAAGTGCGCTTCAGGCCGATCGAGCTAGAGGAGGCCCAGGGTGATCTCAAGCGGTTCTATCGGTTTTTCAAGCACCATGAAATGAACTTATGTGCGGACTAGAGGGTGCCGTTTGTGCGAGTGATTTTTGCTGAGCCGTGCGTCATGACGTATAACGTTATGTAGGTATGGCCAGAAGTGATCAACGTACAAACAGATGAAAACACCCAAGCGCATGGAATCTCTGGTCGAGGACGGCCTGATTGATGAGGTGCTGCGCCCGCTGATGAGCGGCAAGGAGGCCTCCGTATATGTAGTTCGGTGCGGCGACGAGATCCGTTGCGCCAAGGTCTACAAGGAAGCAAACAAGCGCAGCTTTCGTCAGGCGTCCGAGTATCAGGAGGGTCGCAAGGTGCGTAATAGCCGTCAGGCACGCGCCATGGCCAAGAGCACTAAATACGGCAGAAAGGAACGGGAGGAAGCCTGGCAGAATGCCGAGGTTGCCGCCCTGTACCGGCTGGCTGGCGCCGGCGTTCGTGTACCGAAACCGCATGATTTCCTGGATGGCGTCCTGCTGATGGATCTGGTGACGGACGAGCGGGGGGATGCCGCTCCGCGTTTGAATGACGTGACCCTGACGCCCGACGAGGCCCGTGAATATCATGAGCTGATGATCCGGCAAGTGGTGCTTATGCTGTGTGCCGGACTGGTACACGGCGACTTGTCCGAGTTCAACGTGTTATTGGCGACCGACGGGCCGATGATCATTGACCTCCCTCAGGCAATCGATGCGGCGGGCAACAACCATGCCTTCCGTATGCTCGCCCGTGATGTGGAAAACATGGCCCAGTATTTTGGGCGTTTTGCGCCTGAGCTGAAGCAGACCCGGTATGCACCGGAAATGTGGGCGCTTTATCAGAAGGGCGAGCTATACCCGCACACCCCGCTTACGGGCATCTATGCTGAACCCGAGGGGCAGACCGATGTTTCATCCGTCATGCGCGAAATAGAAGATGCCCGGCGCGAAGAGGCACGTCGCCAAGCGGCTCGTAAAGAGGCCGAGGCACCGTCGTCCAGCGATGAGCCTCCACCCCCACCATGGCTGAGCTGAGCCTGATGCTCGGTCCGGTGCGATCATTTTATTAGGTAGTAACCATGAAAGGTCATACGCAAGTCATTGATTATCTAAAGGACCTGCTCCGTGGTGAGCTGGCCGCACGCGATCAGTACTTCATCCATTCCCGTATGTATGAAGACTGGGGATATCTGCGCCTTTACGAGCGCATCAACCATGAAATGGAAGAGGAAACCCAACATGCAGATGCCCTGCTGCGTCGTATCCTCTTTTTGGAAGGGCAGCCGGACATGCGTCCCAAGGATATCAATGTAGGCCATACGGTACCGGACATGCTGCGCAGTGATCTGGCGCTGGAATACGAAGTGCGTGAGGCACTGGCCCAAGGCGTTGCGCTGTGTAACAGCGTGGGTGATTTCGTCAGTCGTGAAATCCTGGTGGCACAGCTTGAAGACACCGAGGAAGACCACGCCTATTGGCTGGAACAACAGTTGCGGCTGATTGACAAGCTGGGACTAGAAAATTATCTGCAATCCCAAATGAAGGCCGGCGAGCCTTCCGAGGCGGTATAGCGCGCCTGGTTATGAGGCGCAATACAGCGCCTCAGGCCACTTCCTGAATACAGACATCACTTAGCCCAACCTCAACGGCACGTCGCTCGATGCTGGGCTGAGCATGCAGCTCCCAAGGTGCATCCACCACACCGGTGGGCTCGGGGACATGCTTGATCAGTAGCTGCATGATGGCCTGCTCCTGAGTGATGGGTTCAAAACTCTCCATCTGTTCTTCGAGCGGCTCGCCATTAAAGCGGTAGTGAATGGCGTAACGGTGCAGGTTATGCATAACGATCTCCTTGAAGGACCTGTACCTAGATGGACCGCGGCGGCGCCTTACTCGTTTCAATCATTTCGGCTTCGCGCTTGAGTAGCGTCTCCTTGCGCGCAACGCCCCAGCGATAACCGGTTAACGCTCCGCTGGCGCCGATGACGCGATGACAAGGCACCAGCAGGCCCAGGGTGTTACTGGCACAGGCGCGGGCAATGGCGCGTGGATGACTGTCCAGTTCTACAGCAAGCTCTCCGTAGCGCCGGGTCTCGCCGGGCGGGATCTGCATGAGGGCCTGCCAGACCCGTTGCTGAAAGGCACTACCCTGCATATCCAGCGGCAGGGCATGCACCTGGGTCGGCTTATCGAGCTGAGCATGGACATGGGCAAGCTCATCGGCCAGGGCGGCGTCGTCATGCTCGCAATGGGCGGCGGCAAAGCGCTCGGCCAATTCCCGTTCAAGCGTTGATGCCTCGTCCCCAAACAATACGGCGCAGAGGCCACGGGAGGTCTTGGCGACTAATACCAGCCCAAGTGAACAGACAGCAATGCCATAACGGATGTGTTCTCCTGCACCCTTGCGCCGACGTTGCGCCAGCGCCAGGGCGTTGGGCTGTTCATAGACAGCGCGGCTGCTCCCATACCCACTGGCAAGGGCCGCTTCCAGAACTGTATCTGCCCGAGGCAGGTTGGCCTGCAGGCGTTGCTGGCGACGGGCTTCAGCCCAGGCGCGGGGTGTAAGTCCGGTACGCTGTTTGAACAACCGGGCCAGATGCGAGGGTGAAAGCCCAATGCGCGAGGCCAGTTGATCCAGGGAGAGCGGCTGCTCGGCCTGGTCGAGCAGGGCACATGCGGCCTGAATCAAGGCGTCCTGCTGCTTAACGGGGCTTTCCCGGTCCGGCTGACAGCGTTTACAGGCGCGATACCCGGCTGCTTCTGCCTCGCGTGGCGTTGTGTAGAACGTCACACGCTCCTGACGAGGGCGACGGGCAGGGCAGGAGGGGCGGCAATAGATGCCAGTGGTCTGGACCGCAAACACGAATCGGCCGTCATGGGCCGTATCGCGGGTACAGACGGCATTCCAGCAGAGGTCGATGTCGAGCATGGCGGGGATCTCATCTCGTCAGGGTTTGGATGATTGTCGGCTTCCAGGCCGCGGTGGGCAATCCGATTCACGCTTTCAAATCCGTACAGGCACGCTCCGTCCGAGACGAATAAAGATTTGTATCACTCGAGCGATACCCTCTCACAGTTAACACGAAACTAGCCTCTGGGCTTCTGGGACCAGGCAATGAGCCAGATCAAGACCGCACTGTTTTTTCTGACGCTTCTCATGGGCGGTCTGCAACCTGTTCAGGCCCACGAGGTAGCGCTGCGTGTCGTGACGGAAGAGCTGCCGCCTTACAACATGACCATTTCCGGCAAGTTGACCGGCTTTAGTACAGAAGTTGTAGAAGCTGTATTGGCCCAGGCCGGACTCAAGGGCACGTTCCAGTCAATGCCTTGGGCTCGTGCCTACGACACGGCGCTGCATGATGAAAATGTGCTGATCTATTCCATTGCGCGTATCCCCCAGCGAGACCTGCTGTTCAAATGGGTTGGCGTCATTGCGCCGGCAGAGTGGGGGCTCTTCAGTACCCGCGCTCGGGATATCCCGCTTCATACGCTCGAAGAGGCCAGACCCTATCAGATCGCGACCGTTCATGGCGATGTAGGGGAGCAATACCTGCAGTCCAGGGGTTTCTCTATCGGTCTGAATCTTCAATCCAACAATACCTATGAGCAAAACTATCAGAAGCTCAAGCGGGGGCGAGTGGATCTCTGGATGGCCAATGCCGTCATGGCTAAACATCTGGCCCGCCAGGCTGGGGAAAACTGGAGTGATGTTATGACTCTGGCCTATCCGCTTACCGATTTCGGGCGTAACGAAGGACTACACATGGCCTTCAGTAACCAGACATCCGACGAAATCGTGACTCGTGCTCGCGAGGGACTGGAGCAGATCAAGCGTAACGGAATCTACGAGGCATTGAAGAAAAAATGGCTGTAGATGTGCATAACGCTCGTATAGACCTGCCGGAGCAGTGGCAACAGGGTCGGGGTTCGCTAGGTTGGCGTCTGGTAATCGTCACGCTCGGATTCTGCTTCTTTTTCACATTGATTAGCGTTGGCGTCAGGACCTGGGCGGTGTGGCATCAGAACGTCCAGCAAATGGACATTGAGTTGGGACTGATCGAGCAGGTCTACCAGCGCACCTTGACCAAGGCCATCTGGGACATGGATCAGGAGTCGGTCGAGGCGCATCTGGACAGTGCCGTTCATATCGCGTCGGTGGCGCGCGTGCAGCTGACCGTGTTTTCCGCTCAGCAAACGCCGATCGTTCAGGTGCGCTCCCGTACCGGATGGATCGAGTCAAACCTGGCTCCGATGCGCCAGGTTCCTCTGGTCTTTTCACCGTACGCCGGGAGCAGGGAGACTGTTGGGGAGCTGAGACTCTATGGCAATGAAGACCTGCTCTGGTCTGAACTGAAATCGGTCGTGGTGTCAATCGTCGGGTTCCAGCTCCTGCAATCCATGCTGCTGGCCGGCCTGATCATTCTTATGTTCAGCCGTCTGGTCACGGTACATATCCGGCGTATTGCGCTTCACTTGGCTGAGTTGAGCCCCGAGCGGCTTCACCTTCCCTTACGGCTTTTTCGTTCTGCCAGGCGCGAGGACGAATTGACCCTGTTGGTACAGGGGATCAATCAGCTACAGAACAACCTGTCCGGGTATCTGGGGCGGCAACATGTGTACGAAAAGGAGCTGGCCGCGCACCGGGATCAGTTGGCCGAGCGCGTACAGGCCCGTACGGCGGAGTTGCAACGCCTGACCGAGGCGCAGCACATGGTGCTGTTGTTGTCTAATCGGCTTATCCGTGCGCCGTATGAGCGGCTGGAGCTTTATCAGCAGTCCTGCCTGAGCGAAGTGGCCCAGCGCCTGGGGGCCTGTTATGCCCTTTGGTATATCCGTGAGGAGTCGGGCATTTATTTTCGTCTGGCCATGCATTGGTGCTGTGAAACCCACGCCGTCCCGGAAAACCAGATCACCGCAGCGCAGCTGGCGCATCTGGAGGTACTTCTTGATCAGGGCGAGCCGGTTACGTTCACTTCCGGCAAGGCGCTTACCGATGTGCTGTCAGCGTATGGTGCTGCCGCCTTCCAATTATTGAATGCCGAAGCCACTGCATTTGTCCCGGTAGGAGCTGGCGATGAGCAGCTGGGTTTTTTGGTGTTCATTCGCAAGCAGGTTACCGACGTCTGGCAACCCGATGAGCACGCTTTGTTGGCCATGACGGCGCAAATGCTGTTGCACAGCACCCGGCATCGCGTGCAGCTGGGCGACATCATGCAAACCCAGGAGGCGTTGCGGGAAGCCAATGCTCAGTTGAAAGCACTTTCGCGGAGCGATCCGTTGACGGGGTTGCCCAACCGGCGGCATTTCGATGAGGTCAAGGACGTTGAGTTCAGCCGTGCTCAGCGTTCGGGCCAACCCCTGTCCGTGCTGATGTGCGATATCGACTACTTCAAGCGCTACAACGACACCTATGGCCATGCCCAGGGGGATGAGTGTCTGCGCCTGGTGGCGGCGGCCATGAAGGCCAGCATTGCGCGGGCAGGTGATCTGGTCGCGCGCCTGGGTGGGGAAGAGTTCGCTGTTCTGCTGCCGGCTACAGACAAGGCTGCGGCGTACCTCTTGGCAGAGCGATTGCGTCAGGCTGTCTGTGACTTGGCTATTCCCCATGACGAATCGTCTGTCGCACCCATCGTCACCCTGAGCATCGGACTGGCCACGTTCGAAGCAGGCATTTCCAGCACCTTTCATGAGCTGCTCGAACTGGCTGATCGATCCTTGTACCAGGCGAAAGGGGATGGTCGTAATCGGGTGGTGAGCGCCACATTCAGGGAGACGTTATGAAAATCGGAAAATGGATGGCACTGCTGGCGGGGATGGTTGTTAATCATGTCATGGCCGAGCCGATTCAGGTGGTTACCGAAGAAAGCCAGTTCATTACAGTCAAAAATGGGCGTATTGGAGGGGCGGCAACAGAGGTCGTTGAGCTCACGCTGAGTCGGGCCGGACAGACGGATTACAGGATTGGTCTTTACCCTTGGGCAAGGGCCTATGATATCGCGACCAACCAGCCAAGCGTTCTTATCTATCTGGTTGCCCGGACACCGCAGCGTGAACCCTTATTCAAATGGGTAGGGCATGTAACGAGCATGCAATATTACTTTTACAAGCTGAAGTCCCGTACGGATATTGATCCGCAGAGCCTGGAGGATGCGCGGCAATACAGCGTAGGCGTGATGCGTGATGATTTCCGGCATCAGTATCTACTGCACCATGGGTTTTCCCGGTTGGTGATATCGGCTGGGGTTGAAGAGAACTTTCAAAAGCTTATCAATGGACAGGTGCAGCTGGCACCGCTGACGGAAAGCAGCGCCGCCCACGAGTGCGCCCGAAAGCATTTTGACTGTACTGAACTGGAACAGGTTGCAGCGCTAGGTACCATTGAGGCGGAACTGTACATGGCTTATAGCGTGGCAACGGATGATGCTGTCGTGGAAAGCACCCGCACCGCCTTCGGACAGCTCCAGCAGGAAGGTGTTGTCGACAAGATCATTGGTACGCTCACGAACAACCATTGAGAAACCTGCTCGCTGCATTACGAATTGATGCAGGTCTCGTCTTTACCGTAACGCATTGCCGGTTATTTGCAGGATTACACACCTTGGCAATCCGGTGATCACTTGCGCCGACATGCCGTTATCCTAGGGTGTCTGAGGATTGTTTTTGTAATTAAGGGATTGAGCGATGCAGGCTTTGACAACCATTACCAATTTTGGTGATTCCTCGGTCATGTTGCCGTGCGCATTGATTATTGCTCTATGGCTGTGGCTGGGCGCTTCACGCCGTACGGTACTGCTCTGGCTGTCGTTGTTTGGTGGGGCATGCCTGCTGGTAGCAATTTCCAAGATGGCTTTCTTTGGCTGGGGTATTGGCATCCGCGCCTACGACTTCACCGGCTTTAGTGGACACTCCATGCTGGCCTGCAGTGTCATACCGGTTCTGTTCTGGCTGTTGGCAGCCAAGGCCCGGTCTGTCGTGCGCTGGGTCTGTGCCGGAGCCGGGGCGCTCTTCGCCCTCGCGATTGCGGTCACCCGAATCAAGTTGGGGTTTCACTCGGTTTCCGAAGTGGTTACCGGGGTGCCGATCGGCTTTGCAGCCAGTGGTGTCTTTCTCTGGCTCATGCGTGATCGAGCGGTCGTGGTGAAATCAAACTTGGCTGTCATTGCCAGCCTGCTGGCCCCCTTGCTGGTGCTCTATGGACTCAATGCACCGACCCAGCATTTCATGGAAGATGTCGCAACCAAGCTGGCCAACGGTGCGAACCCCTATACGCGTGCTCATCAGCGTGCAGGTGTTAAGCCGATAGGCGATTAGACCTTAGTAGGGTGTATGATGGTGCATCCCGAGGAGTGACAGCTGCCATGGAGCAATCTTCTCCCGTACAGCTGTCATAGAAGCATAGATGGTGCGCTCGTGTGTCATCGGCTTCGAATCCATCAGCCCTGTCCAATGGAGGTCTTATGGCCACACCTTCGCAGCATGAGTTGCGAAAGCAGTTTCGTGCATTGCTTGAATCCAATAAGTGCTATGACGTTGGTTCGGTATTCGATCCGATGTCTGCCCGCATCGCGGCCGATCTAGGCTTCGAAATGGGTATCCTAGGTGGATCTGTCGCATCGCTCCAGGTTCTGGCTGCACCTGACTTTTCCCTCATTACCTTAAGCGAATTCGTTGAGCAGGCGACCCGTATCGGTCGTGTTGCGACACTGCCCATCATTGCCGACGCCGATCATGGCTACGGTAATGCCCTGAACGTCATGCGTACCATCGTCGAGCTTGAGCGCGCCGGTGTGGCAGCCTTGACCATCGAAGACACCCTGCTGCCTGCCCAGTATGGTCGCAAGTCCACCGACCTGATTCCACTGGATGAAGCTGTTGGCAAGATCCAGGCCGCTCTGGCAGCCCGTATCGATCCGGCACTAAGCGTGTTTGCCCGGACCAATGCCGGTGTCTTGAGCGTTGAGAAAACCATCGAGCGCGCCCGCGCCTATCAGGATGCAGGCGCCGATGGTATCTGCATGGTGGGTATCAAGGACTTCGATCATCTGGAGCAGATTTCGCAGCACCTGAGCGTGCCGCTGATGCTGGTTGCCTATGGCAATCCTGAGCTGCGTGATTTCGAGCGTCTGGCCAGCCTGGGCGTGCGTATCGTTCTAAATGGCCATGCGGCCTATTTCGCCGCTATCAAGGCCACCTACGACTGCCTGCGTGAACAGCGCGGCATCCATGCTTCCGACCTGAGTGCTTCCGAACTCTCGACGAAGTATTCCACGCTTGATGAGTACCGTGTCTGGGCACGTGACTACATGAACGTGAAAGAGTAAGGCGCTTCTTCGCGTCCCGACTCCAGTGAGCCCGACTGCCTGCTGAACGGAGAACTTCCACTCAGCAGGCGGGCCGCTTAAACCATCGTATACGCCTTGGGCGATGCCGCATCCTCCTGACTCACCCCCGTACACTGCTCCCGCTGCGCCTTGTGCGCTTCCTCCATGCGGGCCACATCTGCAGCCTTGATGTAATAGCCGTGATCGTCCTTGAAGCTATGCAAGATGGCAGTGGCAATCATGCCGATAAATCCCAGAATGGCCATCCACCAGATGTACCAGATCAGACCAAAGCCCAGCACAAAGCTGAATCCGGCGATGATCAGCCCGGCGCCGGTGTTGCTTGGCATGTGGATATCCTTGTAATCCGCCTGGTGCTTTTCCCTGACGCCATGCTCTTTCATGTCCAGATAGGCATCGATGCCATGGACTTCCGGCAGCTCGGCAAAGTTATACGGAGCTGGAGGCGAGGCTGTGGACCATTCGAGCGTACGGGCATCCCACGGATCGCCGGTCAGGTCCTTATTGTGGGCGCGCTGGTGAATGCTGACGAGCAGCTGGGCTATCTGGCAGATGATGCCGCACAGGATAGTCAGGGCACCGACAGCTGCCACGATCAGCCAGGGATGCCAGTCTGGATTGGCATAATGGTTGAGGCGGCGCGTCATGCCCATGAAGCCCAGCACATAAAGCGGCATGAAGGCCAGGTAGAAGCCGACCACCCAGAAAAACAAGGCATAGCGGCCAAGCCTTTCGTTCAGGGTGAAGCCAAACATTTTGGGAAACCAGTAGGTGATGCCGGCAAAGTAGCCAAACAAGGCACCGCCAATGATTACGTTGTGGAAGTGGGCCACCAGGAACAGGCTGTTGTGCAGGACGAAATCAGCCCCCGGGACGGCCAGCAGCACGCCGGTCATGCCACCGATGGTAAAGGTTACGATGAAGGCAACGGTCCACAGCATCGGGGTAGTGAACTGAATCCGCCCCTTGTACATGGTGAAGAGCCAGGTAAAGATCTTTACGCCGGTTGGAATTGCAATGATGCTGGTGGCAATGCCAAAGAATGCGTTGACGTTAGCTCCTGAGCCCATCGTGAAGAAGTGGTGCAGCCACACGAGGAACGAGAGCACTGTGATGGCCACCGTAGCCCAGATCATCATGTTGTAGCTGAACAGGCGCTTGCGGGTAAACGTCGCGGTCACTTCGGAGAACACGCCAAAGGCTGGCAGAATCAGGATGTACACCTCGGGATGGCCCCAGGCCCAGATGAGGTTCACGTACATCATGGCGTTGCCGCCCAGCTCATTGGTGAAAAAGTGCATTCCCAGGTAGCGGTCCAGACTCAGGAGCCCTAGGGTTACGGTCAGGATCGGGAAGGCTGCCAGAATCAGCACGCTGGTACAAAAGGCCGTCCAGGTAAAGATCGGCATTTTCATCAACGTCATGCCGGTGGTACGCATCTTCAGGATCGTAACGAAGAAATTGAGGCCGGTCAGGAGCGTGCCGAGGCCTGAGATCTGTAAGCTCCAGATGTAGTAGTCCACGCCAACGCCAGGGCTGTACTTGATCCCTGAGAGCGGCGGATAGGCGACCCAGCCCGTCTTGGCGAACTCGCCCAGGCCGAGCGATAGGTTGACCAGTACTGCTCCGACAACGAACAGCCAGAAACTGAGCGAGTTGAGGAACGGGAAGGCTACGTCACGTGCACCAATCTGCAGCGGTACCACCACGTTCATCAGGCCGACCACCAACGGCATGGCTACGAAAAAGATCATGATCACGCCATGGGCGGTAAAAATCTGGTCATAGTGATGCGGAGGCAGGTAGCCCTCTGCGCCGCCCGCCGCAATGGCCTGCTGGGCACGCATCATGATTGCATCCGAGAAACCACGAAGCAGCATTACCATGGCGACGATGATATACATCACGCCGATTCGCTTGTGATCGACCGAGGTCAGCCACTCCGACCACAGCCAGCGCCACTTGCGAAAATAGGTGAGTGCACCCACAGAGGAGAGGGCCACCAGAATAATGAAGCCGATGGCGCCCATGATAATAGGTTCATGAATCGGAATGTCCGATACACTGAATCTTCCGTACATTCGCGTTGCTCCTCCAATGTAACTAGGCGTAATGACCTGAACGCTGGAGATTTCGTTAGTTCCACTCAATACCCTATCGAGCCCGCCTCAGGTCTTTTTGTAGGTCTGTGTCTAGGGTGAGGCTCAACGAACATTGGCGGCACGAAGCGAAAAGAGCGCCATGCCTTCAGTGCTGGTCCCGGTACCGCTCAAGAACTGCAATGTCGACAGGACGCTTTGCCCAGCGAGTCCAGAATGGCGCATTCAGGATGTTCGTTGCCCGGGCACTGATCCACCAGCTGTTGTAGAGTGTCACGCAGGCTCGCCAGTTCAGCGATCTTGCGGTTCAGTTCATCCACATGGGCGCTGGCCAGGGCCTTGACCTCGGCGCTGGAGCGGTGTCGATCACGCCAGAGCCCTAGGAGCCTGCCGACTTCCTCAAGCGAAAATCCCAGGTCTCGTGAGCGCTTGATAAAGGCCAGCGTCTCCAGATCACTGGTGCGGTACTGTCGATAACCACTGGCGCTGCGCCCGGCTGGGTCCAGCAACCCGATGTTTTCGTAGTACCGGAGCATCTTGGGGGTAAGCCCGCTTGCACGGGCGGCTTGGCTGATGTTCATGACTGACTCATCTTCTCTGGTTGCCAACGTTTGAGCAGTAAAGCGTTACTGACAACGCTCACGCTGGAAAAGGCCATAGCAGCCCCGGCTAAGACCGGGTCAAGCAGGCCAAGCGCCGCCAGCGGAATACCAATGACGTTGTAAATAAAGGCCCAGAACAGATTCTGGCGAATCTTGCGATACGTACGACGGCAGATATCCAGCGCCCCTGGCACCAATGCCGGGTCGCCACGCAACAGGGTAATCCCGGCGGCATGCATGGCCACATCCGTCCCGCTGCCCATGGCGATACCCACATCGGCGGCCGCCAGGGCGGGTGCGTCGTTTATCCCGTCACCCACCATCGCCACACAGCGACCTTGCGACCTGAGCTGTTGTACGACTGCGGCCTTATCGGCTGGCAGCACTTGGGCATGAACGTCTCGAATACCGGTCTGCCGTGCAACAACCCTTGCGCTGCCTTCGGTATCACCTGTGATCAGATGGCTGCTGATATGGTGTTTTTCAAGCGTGGCAATCGCATGACTCGCTCCCGGCTTGAGCTCATCGCCAAAGGCCAGAAGGGCCAGTACCCTTGGCTCGGGCTGCTGCTCAATCAGCCAGGAAAGCGTGCGACCTTCTTCTTCCCAGACGTTGGCCTGAGCGATAAGCGGACCTTTATCAAGCCCCAGCTCATGGAGCAATCGCCCGTTAGCCAACGCCAACTGCCGGTGGTCGATCTGGCCCTGAATACCGCGCCCCGGCAGGGCGCGGATATTCTGCGCAGCAGGTGCGTCCAGCAGGTTCTGCTCGCAGGCAGTGAGAACGGCCTGAGCCAAAGGATGTTCGCTACCGCGTTGCAGGCGGGCCGACAGGGCAAGTGCCTCTTTCTCACTTACGGTATCTGTCGCCAGATGAATCAGGCGAGGCTGCCCTGAGGTCAGTGTACCGGTCTTGTCAAAGGCAGCGGTATCCACGGCATGGGCTATTTCCAGCGTCTGCGCATCCTTGATCAAAATGCCGTAGCGTGCCGCGACGCCTGTTCCGGCCATAATGGCCGTAGGCGTGGCCAACCCCAGGGCGCAGGGGCAGGCAATCACCAGAACGGCGACGGCATTGATGAGCGATGTTTCCCAGCCTGCACCTGCCATCAGCCAGCCAATCAGCGTCAACAGCGCGATACCCAGCACGACGGGGACAAACACCTCGCTGACGCGATCGACCAGGCGTTGAATGGGTGCCTTGGCCGCCTGAGCGTCTTCTACCAGACGAATGATACGCGACAGAACGCTTTCACTGCCTAATGCGGTTATGCGAACCGTCAGCATACCCTCGCCATTGATGGAGCCTCCCGTGACACGATCACCCGGTCCTTTGCCCACTGGACGGCTTTCTCCACTGATCAAGGCTTCATCGGCGTAGCTGTCTCCAGACTCCACGAGACCATCGACGGGTATCCGTTCACCGGGGCGGATACGTACCCGATCGTCTATCTTGAGCTCCGCCAGACTGACCTCCTGCTCCAGTCCGTCGTTGGATAACCTAAAAGCCCGCTCCGGTCGCAAGGCTTGCAGGGCCCGGATGGCATCACCGGTCTGCTGCTTGGCGCGGCTTTCCAGGTATTTGCCCAGGCGGACCAGGGCGATAACTACGGCAGCCGCCTCGAAATACAGGTGCGGCATGCTGTTGGACGGGGCGCTCCACCACTGGTATAGGCTAAGGCCGTAGGCTGCGCTGGTGCCAAGGGCAACCAACAAATCCATATTGCCGGAGCGGGCCCGCACAGCCTTCCATGCAGCCACATAAAAGCGAGCACCCAGCAGGAACTGAACGGGTGTTGCCAGTGCAAACTGCACCCAAGGTGGCAGCATGGCGTGGATACCCAGTGGTTGCAGCAGCATCGGCACAATGAGGGGAAGGGCGAATAACAAAGCGAGTATCAGGGCACCTCGTTCCCGGGCCAAACGCTGCCCAGCCGTTTTGTCATCATGGGTGGTAGCAAGTCGGGCCTCATACCCCGCCTTGCCGATGGCGACCAGGAGCAGGCTCGAATCTGTTCCCGGTATCAGCTCGACATGGGCCTGTTCGGAGGCCAGGTTCACGCTTACGGTATTGACGCCCGGAACCTTGCGCAGCGCGCGCTCGACCCGGTTGACGCAACTGGCGCAGGTCATGCCGGTGATATCAAGTTCGAGCGACTCGGTAGGAACGCTATATCCTGCGCGCGTAATGGCTTGCTGCAAGATAGGAAGCGATCCCTCTGGTGCGTGGACCCGGACACGCTCATTGGCCAGATTGACGCTGGCGCTTTCCACACCTTCAACTTTTCTGAGCGCACGCTCCACCCGGCCGGCGCAGGCCGCGCATGTCATGCCGTGTACGGGTAGATCGAATTCGGTCATGGCTAATCTCCTCATCATAGGATAGAGGATCAACCTTGACCTCGTGTTAAGGTCAAGCCCTGCCGATCAATCCTTGATCAGGGGCAACATGCCGGGCAATACCCGGTCCCGACGCGCCACGTAGTGCCAGATCGCCATGCTGGCATGTCCTAGGATCAACAGGATAAACGCATACTGCACGGTGACATGAACCTGCTTGGCTGCACTGCGAAGCGCTTCAGGCAAGGGCAGGGGGCCAAAGCTGAACAACCAGAAGTAGTTGACAGGGCGAACGCTGAAGATAAGCCCTGTGATGGGCATGAGAAAAAGCAGCGCATACAGCACCGCATGCCCCAGCTTGGCCAGTTTCTGCTGAAGCACGGCATTCGGCGGCAACAGGGCTGGTGAGCCATGTTTGAAGCGAATCATCAGACGAATCACGGTCAGAGCCAGAACGGTAATGCCCAGCGATTTATGCAGGGTGAAGACATCGGCTCCGCTGCCCAGTAGCCCACTGAAAAAATCTTCGAAGTAAGGAAGGGAAATGATGAGGATGACCAGAGGGGCCGTTAGCCAATGCAAAAGAATCTGTGCATTCGAATAACGCGGCAGTGTAGCCATGAGCGAGTCCCTATCCGCACGGTGTAGTGGTGATAGGCCGTTCTTCCGAAAGGGCAAGGCGACCTTCCGCAATAATAGGTGACTTACCGTGCTAACAGAAGCTGTCGGACTTGACCTTGACCTCGTGGGAAGGTTGAGAATGAAATTTTCCCGTCAGGAGATACCCCATGCATACCTTTAATGTACAAGGCATGAGCTGTGGCCACTGCGTCAAGGCGGTTACCCAGGCGATCACCGCATTGGACGCATCGGCCAGGGTCGACGTGGATCTGCCAACCGGCAAAGTCACGGTAGACAGTCGCGAAGCTCCCGAGCCGCTGCTGGAGGCGATTCGCGAAGAAGGTTATTCCGCTGAAATCGCCTGATCCCAGTCCCGCACCAGGCCCCGGAAGAGGATATCGAACATTGCGGTCGAATCCTTGACCGGGTCAAACAGGCCGGGGTCGCGCAGCCAGTCGCTGATCAGGCCAATGAACATCGAATGCACGGCAAAGGCAGCCATGCGAGGCGTGACGCCCGGTTGCAGCCGCTTTTCCTGATGCTTCCATAGCTGCTCGCACAAACCTATGAACTGTGAAATAAAGGCGTTATTGCGCTCCTCGGCCTCCCGCAACTCGTCGGTAAATTCACAGCGATGCAGCAGAATGGTCATGACCCGGCGACTGCGCTCATCCTGAGTCAGCCGGTGCATGCCGTTCACACAGACATCTTTCAAGGAAATAATCGGATCTCGTCCCTGACAACCGCAGAGTTGCTGATTAAGCACTTCCATGGGGGTACGAACCTCGTTGAGCATCTCATGGAACAGATGTGCCTTGTTCTGAAAGTGCCAATACACAGCGCCACGTGTGACTCCGCATTCACGAGCTATCATCTCAAGGCTAGTATGCGCCACGCCATTGGCGAGAAAGAGCTGTTCAGCGGCCTCAATAATGTCGCGTCGGGTCTGCTCGGCTTCTTCTTTGGTTCTGCGCATAAGGTTCGTATGAAAATCAAGGATTAAAACGATAGTTTAACGGTTGGCCGTGTATTTACAAACATTGTTGTATGTAACAGCATGGCAGTTCATCGCTTTTGGGCCGCTGGCCCTCTCCGGATTTCCTCAATGACATTTCGCATTTTGTTAATGCTGGGTGCGCTCAGCGCGTTTGCGCCGTTTGCCATCGATATGTACCTGCCGTCTTTCCCGTCACTGGCAAAAGCCTTTTCAACGGATGTGGAACACGTCCAGTTGAGCCTTTCGGCGTATTTCGCAGGCTTGTCCATTGGACAACTGTTCTACGGACCGCTGGCAGACCGGTTCGGCCGGCGTATACCGCTACTCACGGGTATCGTTCTGTTCACCCTTGCCTCATTGGCTTGTGCCATGGCGCCTACGCTGGAATGGCTGATTGCAGCGCGTTTCGTTCAGGCATTAGGCGGTTGCGCAGGCATGGTGATTTCGCGTGCCGTAGTGCGTGACTTGTGCGATCCGATTCATGCTGCCAAGGCGTTTTCCCAGATCGTTCTGGTGACCGGGGTTGCGCCGATCCTCGCGCCGATTGGCGGAGGCTTCCTCCTCAATCATGTTGGATGGCAAGCCATTTTTATCAGTTTGGTGGTCTTTGCCCTTCTATGTGGCAGCGCGGTTGCGCGCTGGCTACCAGAAACCCTGCCGCCCGAGGCACCGCGTCCATTGTTGCGCAACGCGCTGCGGCAATACTGGCAAATGTTGAGTGACAGGAACTTCATGGGGTTTGCGCTTATCGGCGGCATCTCCATGGCAGGTATGTTTGCGTATATCGCAGGCTCTCCGTTTGTGTTCATCAACCTGTACGGTGTACCGGCAGAGCATTTCGGCTGGGTGTTTGGTAGCAATGCGGCAGGATTCATCTTATTTAGTCAGATTAATGCGCGCCTTTTGAGCCGGCACGGCCCATCCTGGCTGCTGACAAGAGTCACGCGGTTTTACGGTGCGGCAAGCCTTGTGCTGCTCGCCATCGCGGCCTTTCAGCCCGCCATGTTGTGGTGGATCTGTGTGCCGCTGTTCTGCTGCATCGCCTCGTTAGGCGGCATCATTCCCAACGCTTCGGCATGCGCAATGGCTGGTCAGGGGAGCAACGCAGGCAGTGCGTCTGCACTGTTGGGATGCCTGCAGTTTTCCATCGCGGCCTTATCGTCCGCGGCGGTAGGAATGCTGCATGACGGTACGGCACGGCCAATGGCGGCAATCATTGCAATCTGTGGCGTGGCAGCAGCAGTGCTGGCCTGGCTGACAACACGTACAAGGCCAGCACCCCACTGATCCGATCAGGCCGGAAGGCTTTCCGGCAGCTTATGAGGGGCTTTCAATCGAGCATTGAGCTTGTCGACGTATGTACGCGCTTCGTCCTCGGTTCTAAAGGTGATGGCTTGATCATCCAGACGAACTTGCCAACTACTTTGAGGCGAGCGCGTCAACGGGCGGACTTCAATTTTCATTGCGTATTCCCCCTTCCCTCGGTTGTCGGTGGGCGCTTAGTGTAGACATTACTTAGGTTACAGAAGCGTGACGTGGGTCAAGTTAGTGACCGGTGGTAATCGTAATACCATTTCTCGAACGCTTCCGGTGGAAGCGGAGGGCTGAACAGATACCCCTGGCATTGCTGACAGCCGAGTTTACGGATCACTTCAAGCTGTTCGTCGGTTTCAACACCTTCTGCCAGAACGTCCAGGTGCAGGCTGTGCCCCAAGGCAATAATGGCGGACGCAATGGCCTGATTGCCATGTTCGCCATTATCGGTACGGATATCGCGCATGAAGCTCTGGTCGATCTTGAGTTTATCCAGTGGGAAACGGCGCAGGTAGGCAAGCGACGAGTAGCCAGTGCCAAAGTCATCGACTGCAATGCGCACCCCAAGCGCTTTTAGAGCCGCAAGGCTGGTCAATGCCATCTCGACATTTTCCATCAGCGTTCCCTCTGTGATTTCCAGCTCCAGCTTATTGGCAGGCAGATGTTGTCTATTCAGGGCTCTGGTAATGCGCTCAGCCAGATCGGCTTGGGCAAACTGCCTTGGAGACAAATTGACCGCGATGATGTCGAGTTCAATACCCTTGTCGAGCCACTCTCGAATTTGGTGGCAGGCTTGCTCTAGAATCCAGAAGCCCAGAGGGACGATCAGCCCGGTTTCCTCGGCCAGAGGAATAAAATCGGCTGGGGAGATCATTCCAAATTCCGGGTCACGCCAGCGCACCAACGCCTCTGCGCCAATGGGTTGGCCCGTTGCGACATCAATCAGGGGTTGGTAATACAAGACAAAATCGCAGCGTTGCAACGCTACGCGCAGGCGCGATTCCAAGCTTAACCGCCGACGAGCCTGCTCTGTCAACGCCTGTGTATAGAAGCGATAGGTGTCGCGGCCCTGGTTCTTAGCCAAGTGCATGGCCGCGTCTGCATTGCGAATCAGCTCGTCGGCAGTGCTACCATCGCTGGGGTAGATACTGATACCCAGGCTCAAGCTAAGAAAGACCTCCTCGCCATCTTCCAGACGTAGCGGGGCTTCTAACAGCTGGCGCAGCGTTTGCGCCAGCGTCGCCACTTCATCGAGCCGTTCGAATTGCTCAAGGATGACCAGAAACTCATCTCCTCCAATGCGGGCCAGCGTATCCTCGGGTCTCAGGCCGGATCTGAGGGTATTGGCTACTGCGTTGATCAAATCATCCCCTGCGGGATGGCCATAACTTTCGTTAACAGTACGAAAATGGTCGAGATCAAGCAGCAGCACGGCCAGTTGACCCTCTCCCTGCAGCCGTTTCAAGGCATGATCCAGTCGGGTCCGGGCGAGCAGGCGGTTGGGCAGATCAGTTAGTGGATCGAAATGGGCCAAATGGGCCAGCCGTGCTTCGCTTTCCTTAAGTTGGCTGGTATCGCTCAGCACCATGACGAACTGACGCTGGTCCCGCTGGCTAATTTGGCTGATGTTGAGCCAGCCGGGGAAGTTCATGCCGTTGGGGCGGCGCCATAAGACCTCGCCTTCCCAGTGGCCTTCCTTCAGTAACGTGCGCCATAGGGTGCGATAGAAGTGATGATCCTGGCGGCCACTGAGCGGCAGCGGCAGTTTCTGACCCTGCAACTCCATGATGGAGCGAGCGCACAAGGCTTGAAAGGTTGGGTTAGCCATGAGGATACGGCGTCGCTGATCAAGCACCACAATACTGTCACGGCTGTTTTCGAAAAGAGCCGCCGCCTGACGCAGCGACTCCTCCTGAATCTTGCGCAGCGTTATATCCTCGATGACCGCAATGAAGTAGTGAGGCTCGCCCTGCGTGCCTCGAATCAGGGTAACGTTCAGATCGACCCAGATGACTTGGCCATCCCGACGCACATAGCGTTTTTCAAGCTCATAGCTATCCATTGTTCCGGCGAGCAGTTCGCGAATCCGCTCGGTACCGGAAGGCAAATCCTCGGAATAGGTAACATCATGAACCGTCAGGTTCCTTAATTCATCGTGCGAATATCCCACCATCTGGCACAGGTATCGATTGGCACGCATCCACTTGTAATCAAGCCCTACCAGAGCGATTCCGATGGCCGCATGTTCGAACGTGGCGCGGAAGCGGTGTTCAATCTCGTCCCGCTCTTGAGTATGACGCTGTTGCCGGATGGCCAGTGCGGCCAGGCGGGTAAATTCGTTGACCAGCGCAATGGTGGCCTGCTCGGGTGACGTGAGCGTGTGGTAATAGATGCCAAATACCCCAACAGCACTTTCGGTCTCATCACGAATCGGCAAGGACCAGCCGGAGCGGATATCGGCCTGTCGGGCAGCCTCGCGCAAACTTTCCCAGTTCGGATCGTGCTCGATGTCCTGGCTGATGACCAGTCCGTTACGATAGACCGCTGCGCCACAAGTGCCTGAGTCTGGAGCAATAGGCGAGTCTTCCATTGCATTGATATACGCATCCGGCAGGCTTGGTGCTGCGCTGACGCGGAGTTTGTTTTGAGAATAATCCGCTAGCTGAATGATAACGCGCATTTCAGGGAATATATCCTCCAGACGCTTAGCAATACCCGTGAGGATGCTGCGTTTGGAATGCGCCAGCAGGAGCTCGTCGAGCACGGCATTGCGGGCGCGCTGTAAGGCGTCGGCCTGGAACTGATGATGGATATCAGTGAGAGTTCCCTGAAGACCATTATCGATGACCTTATGAATCCTGAACGAGACCCAGCGATGCGAGCCATCTGCCTGACACAGGCGCAGCGTGGCAGAGCAGTCTTGTCGCGTACCGTCACGAAACTCGTTGAGCATCTGGCGGATGGGCTGGCTTTCCTGGCTATGGAAACACTGGAAAACCGAAACGCCTATCGTCTGAGCGATGGGTTTGTTGGTCATCCGCTCCCAGGCAGAGCTGAGAAAGCGCCAATATCCGTCTATATCGACCAGAAAGGCCACAATCGGGAGATGATCGATTATGTCCTGATAATGATGTGTTTCAGCGTGCGTCTGAGCAACAGGCTGGGGCGGGGAGGGATCATCGGCAGCCTGAGCAGTGGTATTTAATGTTTGTTGCAGTTGCTCTACGTGCCGCTGTAACTCATCAATCAGCTGTTGGCGCGCGTGGTGTTCTCGACGAACATAGAAGTAGAGCAGGACGGCAATGCCACAGACAAACAGAATGCCTTTGGTCGTTTGCAGGGCGCTAAGCGTACTGGCGTTGAATGACGCATGATCCAGAAGGTAGTCAGTGATCCCTACCCACGCAATCCCGATCAGGGCATACAGACCAGCCAAGCGAAATGGATGAAATGTCCGCATCCGTGTCCCCATCGTTCGCACGAAGCGAAAGCTGATATCCACAGTGGACAGGGTAGCGTGTGACGAGGTTCACTGCCATGCCATTGGCCTGACGCTTGATAGCTCTCTGAAAGCAGCCCGGCAGCTTTTCACTACCGAGCTGCTGGCGATCAGAAGCCTTCCAATACGATCTTGCCCTTGGCCTTGCCGCTTTCCAGCAGAGCATGGGCGCGACGCAGGTTCTCGGCGTTGATCTTTCCGTAATGCTCACCGAACGTAGTGCGCAGTACACCGCTATCGATCAGCTGAGCCACCTCGTTGAGCAGGTTATGCTGCTCCTGCATGTCCGACGTCTCGTACAGCGAGCGGGTATACATCAGTTCCCAGTGCAGCGACAGGCTCTTGCGCTTGAGCGGTACGGCGTCCAGCGACTCGGGATCATCGATCAGGCCAAGTTTGCCCTGAGGCATCAGAGACTCGATGATCTGCTCATAATGACGATCGGTCTGGGTCAGGCTCGCGACATAGGTAACCTGCGGAATGCCGATGCGTTTGAGCTCTTCGCTGAGCGGTTTGCTGTGATCGATCACATGATGCGCGCCGAGTTCGGTTACCCAGGCCTGCGTTTCAGGACGAGAAGCCGTACCGATGACCGTTAGCCCGGTCAACTGGCGAGCCAGTTGCGTCATGATCGAGCCCACGCCGCCTGCAGCGCCTACGATCAGCAGGGTTTCGCCACGATCGGCCTTGTCACGTGTGACACCCAGGCGGTCAAACAGCAGTTCCCATGCGGTAATGGATGTCAACGGCAATGCAGCCGCCTGAGCAAACGCCAGCGATTCAGGCATGCGGCCTACGATGCGCTCGTCAACCAGCTGAAACTCGCTATTGCTGCCCGGACGTACCAGTGATCCGGCATACCAAACCTTATCGCCCGGCTTGAACAGGGTAACATCGCGGCCTACCGATTTGACGATGCCAGTCGCGTCCCAGCCCAGAATACGCGGTTGCGATTCATCGGCATGGGGTACGTAACCCTGGCGAACCTTGGTGTCTACCGGGTTCACCGAGACAGCTTTGACTTCAACCAGCAGATCACGCGGGCCTGGGGTTGGCTCGGGAAGTTCGATGTCCTGCAGACTATCCGGGTTGTCGACAGGCAGGCACTTGTAATGTGCAACGACTTTCATGCTGTTTTCCTCAGGAAATACGGTACATCTTGGTCACACTGAATTTCTCAGCGGTACGCTCGATAACCGGTAATGCGGCCTGGAAGTGTGGTGTTGCCTCGTGCTGGGCCAGGGACGCTTCGTCACGCCATTGTTCGATCATGTGAAACGTGCGTGGCTGCTCGGCATCACGATGGAAGTCATATTGGATGCAGGCATCTTCTGCGCGGCTCTGCGGCTGCAGGCCACGTAGGGCTTGTTCCAGTTCAGCTTCGGAACCCTCTTTGGCAACCAGGGTAGCAACCAGTGTCAGGGGAGTAGTCATCGTATTTCTCCTGTGAAATGCAGTAATGGTGTTCTCTTTCGTTGGATGATAAAAGCCGTTATAAAGCAAGGCTCTTTCAATAAAATCTTGAAAATGATCCGTCTGGCTGACTTGCAACTGTTTGTTAGGACTGTGGAATGCGCCAGTCTTTCCGCCGCTGCGCGAGAATTAGGTCTATCGGCAGCGGTAGCGAGCGCGGCGCTGAAGCGTCTAGAGGATGCGCTTGATACCAGGCTTCTGGCGCGCTCGACCCGAAGCCTTCGGCTAACCTCTGAAGGGCAGATGTATCTGGAGCACGCCCGACAAGCCTTACAGAGCCTTGAAGAAGGGCAGCGCCTGCTGGAAAGCGGCAAGGCTGGGATCAGGGGTGTGCTGCATCTGTCGGCACCTTCGGATCTGGGTCGCAATCATCTACTAGAATGGCTGGACGAATTTCAGGCGCTGCATCCTGAGGTAAGCTTTCGACTGCTCCTGTCCGATCACCTGAACGATCTGTTTCGTGAGTCTGTGGACATTGCCATCCGGTATGGTGCACCTGAAGATTCTTCCCTGGTGGCCTTGCCCCTCGCTCCGCTCAATCGACGTGTATTGTGTGCGTCGCCTGCATACTTTCAACGACGAGGCCATCCTCAGCAGCCGGATGAACTGCGTCAGCATAATTGCCTCTGCTATATGCGTGGCTCCAGGGCTCATGATCGATGGGTATTCGATGATGGCAAGCGACAGGTAACGATTACCGTTCAGGGAGACCGCATAAGTGATGATGCCGATGTCATTCGACGCTGGGCCGTGGCCGGACAGGGACTGGTCTATAAGTCGTGGCTGGATGTCGCGAGTGATATCGAAGCGGGGCTACTGGAACTAGCGTTACCGGAGTGGCATGGCGAAGTAACGCCGCTTAACCTGCTCTGTCCACACCGTGCCCAATTATCGAGCGCCGTGACGCAATTGAGGGATCTGATCCGGCTGCATTGCCAGAAGCTTCTGGAAAAAGCGCCCTGGCAAGGCCGATAGATAGAAATTAGGCGTAGGGAGCAAGCTGCTGAATGAGTTCGGCATGCAGCGTCTTGTCACCACAGGCGATGATTGCACCGCCATTCTGCGCGTCGCCACCGTTCCAGCTGGTCATCATACCGCCAGCGCCTTCGATGATCGGAATCAGCGCCTGGACATCATAGGGTTGCAGGCTCGCCTCGATAATGACATCCACAAAGCCCGACGCCAGCATGCAATAGGCGTAACAGTCACCACCGAAGCGGACCAGCTGAGCCTGTTCGGCAATGCGTTCAAAGGCTGCCAGACGCTCTGGTGTATCAAGGATCTGCGGGCTTGTACACATCACGCGGGCTTTGGAGAGGCTGGCGCAAGCGCGGGTCTTTAGCGGGGCACCATTGAGCCAGGCGCCTTCTGGTGTTCCGACAAAGCGCTCCCCTGTGAACGGCTGATTCATTACGCCGATGACGGGGCGAGAGCCATCGTTCAAGGCGATCAAGGTACCCCAGAGCGGTAGCCCGGTAATGAAGGCGCGCGTGCCATCGATAGGGTCCAGCACCCAGGTCAGCGAACTGCTTCCGGCAACAGCATCTTCTTCTTCACCCAGAATGCCGTGTTCCGGAAATTCGCTCAGGATCAACTCACGCATGACGCGCTCGGCGGCCTTGTCGGCCAGCGTGACGGGGTCGAATAGGCGACCGCCTTTGTCATCCACCTGAAGCTGCGAGCGGAAATACGGCTTGATAGCCACGGCGGCGGCATCGGCCAGGCGCTCGGCGAACTGTTGATACTGGGTCGTTTCAGCGGCATTCAAAGGCATTGAAGTTCTCGATAGCGATTACGGAAAGCACAATGAAAACCGGCCGCACGAGAGCGACCGGTAGTACCTGTCAGACCAGTCGGGCGTCCAGGCTGTTCTGGGCCAGGCGCTTGGCCTGATCCTGAGTCATGCCCAAGCTTTCGTACAGTGCCATGAAGTTTTCGGTCACGTAGCCGCCAAAATAGGCTGGATCGTCAGAGTTCACGGTTACTTTCAGGCCACGCTCAAGCAGCTTGAGAATGTTGTGCTGGCTCATGTCATCAAACACGCACAGCTTGGTGTTGGACAGCGGGCAGACCGTCAGCGGAATCTGCTGGTCGATCAGGCGGTGCAGCAGGCGCTCATCTTCGGCTGCACGAACGCCATGGTCGATACGGACCACATTCAGCAGATCCAGAGCTTCCCAGATGTACTCGGGCGGGCCTTCCTCACCAGCATGTGCCACAGCAACAAAGCCTTCGCTGCGCGCTCGGTCGAAAACACGTTTGAACTTGCTTGGCGGATGACCCATCTCGGAGCTGTCCAGGCCAACCGCAATAAAGGCGTCACGGAAGGGAAGCGCCTGATCCAATGTCTTCTGGGCTTCGTCTTCAGACAGGTGACGTAGGAAGCTCAGGATCAAGCCGCTGGTTACACCCAGCTTCTGCTCGCCATCCTTGAGCGCCTGCTGGATACCGCGCAGGACTACTTCGAACGGAATACCACGGTCTGTATGCGTTTGCGGGTCGAAGAACGGCTCGGTATGAATGACGTTTTGTTCCTTGCACTTGAGCAGATAGGCCCACGTCAGGTCGTAAAAGTCTTCTTCAGTGCGCAGAACATTCGCGCCCTGGTAATACAGATCCAGAAATTCCTGAAGGTTGTTGAAGGAGTAGGCTTTGCGCAGCGCCTCGACATTCTCGAAAGGCAGCTGGATGCCATGGCGCTCAGCCAGCTTGAACATGAGCTCGGGCTCGAGCGTGCCCTCCAGATGAAGATGAAGTTCGGCTTTGGGGAGGGCATTGAGCCAGTCGTACATGGTGGGATTACTCATTAACAGCGATTTGCCCGAAATTATGTCATGCCCACCGGCGCTGTGCAGGTCTTTACTGCCTGAGCGGGGCATTGAAGCAGGCAAAGCGCTATTAATGCCCGTGCAGAGTGTCAGGCCAACGCCTTGCAGTCTGGCAGCCTCCCGGCCTACCTCTGTGTTGTTTATTGTGGAAAGAGGCGAGCAGGAAAAGCGTTCAGATAGAAATCCTCAACTAGCAGCTCGATCTCGCCTACAGGTTGCCAGTCGATTTCTGAAAGAGTCCCTATGGCACGAGGGCATTTTAGCGGAGGGCAATGATTTTTTGCGGACCGATGGCGAAATCACGCGCTGAAACATGTCGTAACCCTATGCCGTCAATTGGCTGGCCTTTCGCCGCATGAGGCGAGTCTTTCAAAGGATACGACTTACATGGTTTCAACATTGAAGGGCGAAGCATTCCTGCTGATCGCCATTGCGGCCGGCGTGCTGGCCTATGTCTTCGAGCATCAATTGGTAGGAAGCGGACAGACGATTGCCTTGGTCGGGGCGGTGGCTCTGATCGCAGCCATCATCTGCGCTGCCATGCGTGTTGCTCACCATGCAGAGGTGCTTGCTGAAAAAGTGGGTGATCCCTACGGTACGATGATCCTGACGCTTTCGGCGGTGCTGGTAGAAGTGATCATCCTAGCCATTATGATGGGGCACGATCACTCGCCGACCCTGGCGCGAGACACGATCTACGCAGCTGTTATTCTCGATATCAATGGACTGATCGGCTTGGCCGCTCTTCTTGGAGGGCTCAAGCATGGCGAGCAGCGCTACAATGATGATTCCAGCCGTAGTTATGGGGTAATGATCCTGACCGCAGTGAGTATCTCCATGCTGGTGCCGGAATTTATTCCGGTTGAGCGCTGGCATGTCTACTCCGGCTTTACCATTATCGTAATGGTCTTGATGTATGCCCTGTTTCTGCGGATGCAGACTGGTCCCCATAGTTATTTCTTCAGCTACAACTATCCAGAAAAGAAGAAAAAGAAGCCTGCTGGTGACTCAACTGTCGTGGAGCACGAAACGCCAGCGAATACAGGGTTATCGGTTGGTCTGCTGATTGTAGGCGTGGTAGTGACAGGCGCATTGGCCGAAGTCATGTCAAAATCACTAGACGCTGGTCTTGAAGGGCTGCCGGTTCCGCCTATGGTGTCTGCCTTGGTGGTTGCTGTTATCTCAGCCAGTCCAGAGATTCTTACTGCTTTGCGTGCAGCTATGGCCAACCGCATGCAGTCTGTTATCAACATCGCGTTGGGAGCATCGCTTTCCACCGTTATTCTAACGGTGCCGGTTGTTGAGGCCATTGCACTTTATACCGGGCAGCCTATGCAAATGGCTATGACCCCAGTGCAGACGGTCATGATGGGTGTCACCCTCATCATTGCTGCCATCAATCTCAATGACGGTGAGACCAATGCAATTGAAGGCATGACTCACTTTGTACTGTTCCTGACCTTTATTATGCTGACAATCATAGGTCTTTGATCCTGAGGGCGGGCTTGGTAATGCTTGCCCGCTCCATGCATCGTTCAGAAAGTGGCAACTTGAAAATTCAGTGCACCTTATTTTCGACCTTCCATATTCTTAGTAACAATTGGGATTACTAGACTCCTAATAAACGGCTAGGCAAGGGAAGGCCTGTAGGCCATTAGCACTAGGGTAGGGCTGAAAATCTATAGGGGAGCAAGATAAAAGAGCAATCCGTCATGAAGTGATCAAAAAGTGATCAATTTTCTCTGGGCCGCGCAACATATGCGTTTGGCACATGTATCCTTGGCTTATCCACAGCCCCATCCACGTTAAGTGTGAGCAAGTCGAGCCTCTCAACGCGCCTGCTAATCCTATACACGCTTTGAAATCAAGCACTTATTCTGGATTGGTAGCAGAAATCCTGTGGATGGATAAGTCCGCTCCGTAATACTCCTCCTCTTGCGTCAGACGCAGACCAAGCACTTTCTTGATGACGCCATAAACGATTAGTCCGCCTGCCAGTGCAATCGCTACGCCCATACATGTGCCAATCAGCTGGCTGACAAGGCTTACGCCTCCACGACCTTCCAGCATGGGTTGCCCGAAGATGCCACATGCGATACCACCCCAGACGCCGCATAAGCCGTGCAAAGGCCAGACACCCAGAACGTCATCGATTTTCCATTTCACTTGGGTGGCAGTGAATGCCCATACGAAGAGCCCCCCAGCAACCAGGCCTGTTGCCAATGCACCAATAGGATGCATTAAATCCGAACCGGCACAAACCGCGACCAGTCCAGCCAGTGGGCCGTTATGTAGAAAGCCCGGATCGTTTCGGCCAAAAATAAGCGACGCCACGACACCGCCTACCATGGCCATCAACGAATTTACGGCAACCAGACCGCTCACGCCGTCCAGTGTCTGAGCGCTCATGACATTAAAGCCAAACCAGCCAATAATCAGAATCCATGAGCCAAGTGCGAGGAAAGGAATATTGGAGGGAGGGAACGCCACCAGCCGCCCATCGCGATAACGACCGTTACGGCGGCCGAGTAACAGGACGGCTCCCAATGCAAGCCAACCCCCAACGGCGTGCACCACAACCGATCCGGCAAAGTCATGAAACTTCGCGCCAAAAGAGGCTTCAAGCCACGCTTGTACGCCGTGGTTGTTATTCCAGACGATTCCCTCAAAAAACGGATAGATAAAAGCCACGATTAGAGCCGTTGCGCAGAGCTGTGGTGCAAACCGTGCCCGCTCAGCAATACCGCCAGAAATAATCGCCGGAATAGCGGCTGCAAATGTCAGCAGAAAGAAAAACTTCACCAAGGCGTAGCCGTTATCGGCCATTAGCGCTTCAGCCGGGCCAAAGAAGTTGACGCCATAGGCAATCCAATACCCGATAAAAAAATAAGCTAGGGTAGAAATGGCGAAGTCAGCCAGTATTTTTGATAGCGCATTTACCTGGTTTTTCTGGCGAACCGTGCCTACTTCCAAAAAGGCAAAACCAGCATGCATGGCCAGAACCATGACAGCGCCTACCAGAATGAATAATGTGTTGGATCCGTGGATTAGTATGCTTACGGCGCTTTGCAGTTCGTTCATGATTGGCAGTTACACAAGAATGAATAACGGCACCAAAAGCAGTCAGTATTCAAGGTCGGCGCACTGAAATGGCGCATTTTGCCTGACGTGGTTTACATGCTTTGATGTTAGGTGCAGATGTTAAATGGCAGAGAAGACGAGCCCGCAAGCCTCAATTGCACACTTGCAGAGCAGGGTCTCTCTCCTACGCACCATAAGGCAGCAATTCTTGTGCCGTTCGAAGCGGTGAAGAGCGAAGCTATACGCTTCGCTTGGGTAGTCTTATTCCTGGATGCGGTGCAACGCTATGCGGCCCCGGCTAACATCTGCCAGAAAGCGCTCTAGAGGAGAAAGACGCTCTTCCGGCAAAGCCAGGCGAATATCGACACCCGAGGCACCGAATGCTTTGTCGTCTAGAAGAGCATCAAACTCATGTAGTCTGGATTCGAGCAGGGGAAGCTCAGAATAAGTGCAGTGGCAGACCACCAGAACTCGAGATACCAACTCCACACGCTCAGCTTGTTGAAGGCATTTGGCAGCACAGCCTCCATATGCACGCACCAATCCACCTGTTCCCAGCTTTATGCCACCGAACCAGCGTGTTACTACTACAACCACACGGTCACAGTTCTGCCCTTCGATGGCCGTTAGGATGGGGCGGCCGGCAGTCCCGCCAGGCTCGCCGTCGTCGTTGAAGCGATATTGTTGGCCAAGCTTCCAGGCCCAACAATTGTGAGTAGCGCCAGGGTCGCTGACCCGGTCAATAAAAGTCTGCGCATCGGCAGCACTTGAAATAGGCGCAGCAAAAGCCTGAAAGCGACTCTTGCGGATCTCTTCCTGAAAGACCGCTTCAACTAATAGTGTTTCGCTCATATGCGAGCCGGCAGCTGAAGGCTACAGCCCTTGAATATGATATGAGTCAACGTATGGGGCGCTGCCTCGAAATCCTGGTCAGTCAATTGGTTGCGTCCTGTCACATGGCAGAGTCGGCTGGAAAAGTCAGCATAGTGCTAAGTGCTGCCCCGTAACACGAAAATAAGATGTACAGGGTCAACGGGATCCATTTTGCCGTGTTTGATCCATGCTTCAAAGACAGCTGCCCGCTGCCTAAACCAGTACCGGTAGTCCTGATCGAAATATTCATACAGGCAAGTACCGTCACCAACAATTTCCACGGCAAAAATACACGAGGCTAAAAGATACCGCCGAGAAAGCGTCGTTTTGGCTTGAATGTAGCGAGCCAATGCTTCGGCAGGATGCTCTTCAAACGCAAGCGTGTTAAATGTACTGCCAGAGCTCAAGGATATTGGCCGGCAGAGCCATATGAAGCCTAACGTGTTATTGAAACAGTAATGTACGTTTGCCTTGGGCAAGCCGACCCGCTGGGCAATGGTATTCATGAAGCCAGTTAGGGCCTCAGGAGTGCCGCGTTTTGAGAACGGCGCTTGATAAAATGAGTAGCATAAGCAGGCGCAGCGCATCAAATAGGCGCTGCGCCTAAGCTCTTAGAAATGATATTTGGCTATTACGCTAAAAGTATTCTGGTCCGTGCGAAAAGCTTGGCTGTCTTTGATGCCGTATTTGTCAGACCAGTAATCGTACTCCACCCCTACATACATATGCTTGGCTTCGTAGCCCATCGCCTTGCCAAGGTCATATTTGATCTGTGGGTTGAAATGGAAATTGGCGTGATAGCTGCGACTAGGAGTTTTGTTATCGTTTCTATTATTAACGACCCAGTCGATGTAGCCGTCAAACAGGATATCTGAAGTCCCCGCCGGCAAAGTAATGGACCATGCGGGCGTAACCTGCCAGGCGCCTGAGCGAACCCGGCTACCTTCAGGCTTGCGATAGTAGAAGTTCAGAGTAAAGAAATTGAAGCCGGGCACCTTCAGATCGAAACCAGGGCCGATCAGGTAGCTATCGACATCACCTTCACCAAACTCATAGGTAGTGGCCAGCAGCACATCAGTGATCGGGCCAAGCTCTAATTTGGTACCCGTCAGCTTACCCAGCGAGAAGCGAGGGCTGAATTCGCCATAGTAACTGTGATGGCCATTGGCGTTGGAGCGCCCGACACCGTTGTACCAGCTGTTATCAACAAAAAACCAGATATCGCCCCATGACCAGTCACTGGCATGTTCAAAGGTGATTGTTTGCTGGGTATCAGGATCAACCTTGTAATTTTGCCCGTATAGGTAGGTAAGGCTATTGTCCTGCCAATGTAACATGCCATCAGCCATAGCATTTCCTGTTAACAACAGGCCGCTGGCTAATACAACGGAAGAAAGGGCGCGGCTCATTGTCTGCTCCTAGAGAAAAGTCGTTTTTAGTAATAAACGCTCCAAACCTGTCCGCTCGGTCAGGCTTTTCCCCGTTTAGCAAGAACAGAGCCAAGGTTTGGGCGGCGGCATTCTACAGAGGTCTAAGCCAAGCGAAAGGGCTTTTTGAATCAATCAGGTAAGCGGTAGGTAAGGCCGACAGGTAGGCTTTTCGTCGTGCAAAAAAATGAGCACTGTGTAATAAGAATTCGGGCGCTCTGTCGATATAAAGGAAAGGCTCTGTTCCACGCTTGAGCAGAGCAGAAAATCATCACCATAGGTGAGCAGGAGAAACCAACATGCGGCATCCCCTAAAGCTGTTAGCAGGCATTCTGGCGTTTCACGCTAGCTTTATCTGTGCCCAGACCATTACTAGCCCGGGCGCTGCAGGCGGCTCTCCTTCAGTCTTGATGATTACGCGAGGGGATACAGCCACTACATCTGCCTGTGATGTTGGCATTTACCTTAAGAACGAACTGGCCGCCCGCTTGATGGCTGGCGAAAGCGTTTCCTTTAACCTGCCGCCAGGCGAAACCACTGTTACGCTGCGTTCGCTGGGTACTGGCTATTGCTCTACTCCAATGGCTTCTATAAAGAGTCAGTCATTGTTGCTTGCACCCGGAGAGATAAAGCAATACCGCGTCGTTCAAAGTGAGCAGGGCTACTTTCTGGCACCTGTCGATCTCTATCAAGATCGATAAAGGTTGATTACAGATATATTTCAAATAAAGCTTGACCTGTGAGCGGAGGGGCCTATAATGCGCCCATTTCCGCTGCAACGGAACGGCAAAAAGCCTTGTAGATCAATGGCTTAGCTGTTTAGTTAAGGTCAGGCCTCCGGTCTGGCAGAAGTGGAAAGAGGGAAGCGGTAGTTGACAAGCCTCTGGGCTTGTGTAGAATACGCCTCCCGCTGCCAGAACAGGTTTCCTGATCCGGCAGGTCCGGCAAGCAGTTCAGCGGGTTAGACCGGTTGAACAAAATGCTTGACAGGACAAGAGGTTAGCGTAGAATGCGCGCCTCGGTTGAGACAAGGTCTTAACCAACCGCTCTTTAACAAGTTGAATCAAGCAATTCGTGTGGGTGCTTGTGCTGTAAGACTGATGGATCGACAAGATTATCAGCAAGACAAGTAACACTCGTGAATTCGAGAGTTTATTTGCGATTGCTGAGCCAAGTTTAGGGTTTTCTCAAAACCCAAATATGTTTGAACTGAAGAGTTTGATCATGGCTCAGATTGAACGCTGGCGGCAGGCCTAACACATGCAAGTCGAGCGGATGAGGAGAGCTTGCTCTCTGATTCAGCGGCGGACGGGTGAGTAATGCCTAGGAATCTGCCTGGTAGTGGGGGACAACGTTTCGAAAGGAACGCTAATACCGCATACGTCCTACGGGAGAAAGTGGGGGATCTTCGGACCTCACGCTATCAGATGAGCCTAGGTCGGATTAGCTAGTTGGTGGGGTAACGGCTCACCAAGGCGACGATCCGTAACTGGTCTGAGAGGATGATCAGTCACACTGGAACTGAGACACGGTCCAGACTCCTACGGGAGGCAGCAGTGGGGAATATTGGACAATGGGCGAAAGCCTGATCCAGCCATGCCGCGTGTGTGAAGAAGGCCCTCGGGTCGTAAAGCACTTTAAGCTGGGAGGAAGGGTTGTAACCTAATACGTTGCAGCTTTGACGTTACCAGCAGAATAAGCACCGGCTAACTCTGTGCCAGCAGCCGCGGTAATACAGAGGGTGCAAGCGTTAATCGGAATTACTGGGCGTAAAGCGCGCGTAGGTGGCTTGGTAAGTTGAATGTGAAATCCCCGGGCTCAACCTGGGAACTGCATCCAAAACTGCCTGGCTAGAGTACGGTAGAGGGTGGTGGAATTTCCTGTGTAGCGGTGAAATGCGTAGATATAGGAAGGAACACCAGTGGCGAAGGCGACCACCTGGACTGATACTGACACTGAGGTGCGAAAGCGTGGGGAGCAAACAGGATTAGATACCCTGGTAGTCCACGCCGTAAACGATGTCAACTAGCCGTTGGGGTCCTTGAGACTTTAGTGGCGCAGCTAACGCAATAAGTTGACCGCCTGGGGAGTACGGCCGCAAGGTTAAAACTCAAATGAATTGACGGGGGCCCGCACAAGCGGTGGAGCATGTGGTTTAATTCGAAGCAACGCGAAGAACCTTACCAGGCCTTGACATGCAGAGAACTTTCCAGAGATGGATTGGTGCCTTCGGGAACTCTGACACAGGTGCTGCATGGCTGTCGTCAGCTCGTGTCGTGAGATGTTGGGTTAAGTCCCGTAACGAGCGCAACCCTTGTCCTTAGTTACCAGCACATTATGGTGGGCACTCTAAGGAGACTGCCGGTGACAAACCGGAGGAAGGTGGGGATGACGTCAAGTCATCATGGCCCTTACGGCCTGGGCTACACACGTGCTACAATGGTCGGTACAAAGGGTTGCCAAACCGCGAGGTGGAGCTAATCCCATAAAACCGATCGTAGTCCGGATCGCAGTCTGCAACTCGACTGCGTGAAGTCGGAATCGCTAGTAATCGTGAATCAGAACGTCACGGTGAATACGTTCCCGGGCCTTGTACACACCGCCCGTCACACCATGGGAGTGGGTTGCACCAGAAGTAGCTAGTCTAACCTTCGGGAGGACGGTTACCACGGTGTGATTCATGACTGGGGTGAAGTCGTAACAAGGTAGCCGTAGGGGAACCTGCGGCTGGATCACCTCCTTAATCGATAGATCCCAGCTTTGGCATAAGCTCCCACACGAATTGCTTGATTCACTGAAATAAAGACGCGAGATGAGTCAAGACTCAAGCGTTAGACGATTGGGTCTGTAGCTCAGTTGGTTAGAGCGCACCCCTGATAAGGGTGAGGTCGGCAGTTCGAATCTGCCCAGACCCACCAATCGATGGGGCCATAGCTCAGCTGGGAGAGCGCCTGCTTTGCACGCAGGAGGTCAGGAGTTCGATCCTCCTTGGCTCCACCATCTAACACCGCGTTAAAGCTCAGAACTGAGTGCTTACCCCCCCCTTAAGGGTTGGGTCGGAGCATTGACTTCTGAACTTTGTTTTCAGACTGTTCTTTAAAAATTTGGGTATGTGATAGAAGTACGAACACATAGGCTGTTTCACTGCAGACTATGTGGTCAAGGTAAATTTGCGAGTTCAAGCGCAAGTTTTCGGCGAATGTCGTGTTCCAAACCAAACATAACTTCAGATTCTTTGGGGTTATATGGTCAAGTGAATAAGCGCATACGGTGGATGCCTTGGCAGTCAGAGGCGATGAAAGACGTGATAGCCTGCGATAAGCTTCGGGGAGTCGGCAAATAGACTGTGATCCGGAGATCTCTGAATGGGGGAACCCACCTGACATAAGTCAGGTATCTCACACTGAATCCATAGGTGTGAGAGGCGAACCAGGGGAACTGAAACATCTAAGTACCCTGAGGAAAAGAAATCAACCGAGATTCCCTAAGTAGTGGCGAGCGAACGGGGACTAGCCCTTAAGCTCAATTGATTTTAACCGAACGCTCTGGAAAGTGCGGCCATAGTGGGTGATAGCCCCGTAGGTGAAAGGATCTTTTGAGTGAAATCGAGTAGGACGGCGCACGTGAAACGTTGTCTGAATATGGGGGGACCATCCTCCAAGGCTAAATACTACTGACTGACCGATAGTGAACCAGTACCGTGAGGGAAAGGCGAAAAGAACCCCGGAGAGGGGAGTGAAATAGAACCTGAAACCGTATGCGTACAAGCAGTGGGAGCCCACTTTGTTGGGTGACTGCGTACCTTTTGTATAATGGGTCAGCGACTTATATTCAGTGGCAAGCTTAACCGTATAGGGAAGGCGTAGCGAAAGCGAGTCTTAATAGGGCGTTTTAGTCGCTGGGTATAGACCCGAAACCGGGCGATCTATCCATGAGCAGGTTGAAGGTTAGGTAACACTGACTGGAGGACCGAACCCACTTCCGTTGAAAAGGCAGGGGATGACTTGTGGATCGGAGTGAAAGGCTAATCAAGCTCGGAGATAGCTGGTTCTCCTCGAAAGCTATTTAGGTAGCGCCTCATGTATCACTCTGGGGGGTAGAGCACTGTTTCGGCTAGGGGGTCATCCCGACTTACCAAACCGATGCAAACTCCGAATACCCAGAAGTGCAAGCATGGGAGACACACGGCGGGTGCTAACGTCCGTCGTGAAAAGGGAAACAACCCAGACCGTCAGCTAAGGTCCCAAAGTTGTAGTTAAGTGGTAAACGATGTGGGAAGGCTTAGACAGCTAGGAGGTTGGCTTAGAAGCAGCCACCCTTTAAAGAAAGCGTAATAGCTCACTAGTCGAGTCGGCCTGCGCGGAAGATGTAACGGGGCTCAAACTACACACCGAAGCTACGGGTTCATCGCAAGATGAGCGGTAGAGGAGCGTTCTGTAAGCCTGTGAAGGTGAGTTGAGAAGCTTGCTGGAGGTATCAGAAGTGCGAATGCTGACATGAGTAACGACAATGCGAGTGAAAAACTCGCACGCCGAAAGACCAAGGGTTCCTGCGCAACGTTAATCGACGCAGGGTGAGTCGACCCCTAAGGCGAGGCTGAAAGGCGTAGTCGATGGGAAACAGGTTAATATTCCTGTACTTCTAATTACTGCGATGGGGGGACGGAGAAGGCTAGGCCAGCTTGGCGTTGGTTGTCCAAGTTTAAGGCGGTAGGCTGACTGTTTAGGTAAATCCGGACAGTTAAGGCCGAGAGCTGATGACGACTCTTCTTATGAAGAGGAAGTGGTTGATGCCATGCTTCCAGGAAAAGCCTCTAAGCTTCAGGTAATTAGAAATCGTACCCCAAACCGACACAGGTGGTCGGGTAGAGAATACCAAGGCGCTTGAGAGAACTCGGGTGAAGGAACTAGGCAAAATGGCACCGTAACTTCGGGAGAAGGTGCGCCGGTGAGGGTGAAGGACTTGCTCCGTAAGCTCATGCCGGTCGAAGATACCAGGCCGCTGCGACTGTTTATTAAAAACACAGCACTCTGCAAACACGAAAGTGGACGTATAGGGTGTGACGCCTGCCCGGTGCCGGAAGGTTAATTGATGGGGTTAGCGCAAGCGAAGCTCTTGATCGAAGCCCCGGTAAACGGCGGCCGTAACTATAACGGTCCTAAGGTAGCGAAATTCCTTGTCGGGTAAGTTCCGACCTGCACGAATGGCGTAACGATGGCGGCGCTGTCTCCACCCGAGACTCAGTGAAATTGAAATCGCTGTGAAGATGCAGTGTATCCGCGGCTAGACGGAAAGACCCCGTGAACCTTTACTGTAGCTTTGCACTGGACTTTGAGCCTGCTTGTGTAGGATAGGTGGGAGGCTTTGAAGTGGGGACGCCAGTTCCCATGGAGCCATCCTTGAAATACCACCCTGGCATGCTTGAGGTTCTAACTCTGGTCCGTTATCCGGATCGAGGACAGTGTATGGTGGGCAGTTTGACTGGGGCGGTCTCCTCCTAAAGAGTAACGGAGGAGTACGAAGGTGCGCTCAGACCGGTCGGAAATCGGTCGCAGAGTATAAAGGCAAAAGCGCGCTTGACTGCGAGACAGACACGTCGAGCAGGTACGAAAGTAGGTCTTAGTGATCCGGTGGTTCTGTATGGAAGGGCCATCGCTCAACGGATAAAAGGTACTCCGGGGATAACAGGCTGATACCGCCCAAGAGTTCATATCGACGGCGGTGTTTGGCACCTCGATGTCGGCTCATCACATCCTGGGGCTGAAGCCGGTCCCAAGGGTATGGCTGTTCGCCATTTAAAGTGGTACGCGAGCTGGGTTTAGAACGTCGTGAGACAGTTCGGTCCCTATCTGCCGTGGACGTTTGAGATTTGAGAGGGGCTGCTCCTAGTACGAGAGGACCGGAGTGGACGAACCTCTGGTGTTCCGGTTGTCACGCCAGTGGCATTGCCGGGTAGCTATGTTCGGAAAAGATAACCGCTGAAAGCATCTAAGCGGGAAACTTGCCTCAAGATGAGATCTCACTGGAGCCTTGAGCTTCCTGAAGGGCCGTTGAAGACTACAACGTTGATAGGTCGGGTGTGTAAGCGCTGTGAGGCGTTGAGCTAACCGATACTAATTGCCCGTGAGGCTTGACCATATAACACCCAAACAATCTGTTGTTTGGTAAAGACCGGCCGAAAGCTTGGTTGAACCGCAAAATACCGATCACATACCCATTCGGGGAAACGACTAGACACCGGTTCCCCACCCGAATTGCTTGACGACCATAGAGCGTTGGAACCACCTGATCCCTTTCCGAACTCAGAAGTGAAACGATGCATCGCCGATGGTAGTGTGGGGTTTCCCCATGTGAGAGTAGGTCATCGTCAAGCACCTATACCCAAAACCCCCAGGCCTAACCGCCCGGGGGTTTTGCTTTGTGCGGATAAAAAATATGGCTGTTTCCCTACTACTTGAATGCCTTGCTGATGGTCAGTTTCATTCCGGAGAAGAGTTGGGGGCGCTTCTAGGTGTTAGCCGTAGTGCCGTCTGGAAGCAGCTGCAAGGAATAGAACAACGTACAGGTTTATCTTTTTTTAAAGTACCTGGAAAAGGGTACCGTCTCGCTGAACCTCTCAATCTGCTGGCAAATAGCCGGATAGACTTTGATGAGTGGCCAATAGAAATCCTGGATACGATTGACTCTACGAATGCTGAGGCGCTGCGGCGTGTCATGGGGCAGCGTGGCCACGCGCCTTTCGTGCTGTTGGCTGAGCACCAGACCTCTGGCAGAGGGCGTCGGGGAAGGGCATGGGTTAGTCCATATGCAAAAAATCTCTACCTGACAGCAGCTGTTACCATTCATGGTGGTATCAAGCAACTTGAAGGGTTGAGTCTGGTAGTGGGGCTTGCGGTTGTTTCAGCACTAAAAAAGCTCAGCTTAGTTGATGCTGGTTTAAAGTGGCCTAACGACATTCTCCTGTTTGGGCGCAAGCTATCTGGCATTCTTATCGAGTTGTCAGGTGATCCTGCTGATAGCTGTACGGCAATTATCGGCATTGGCTTGAATGTGAATATGAGAAATGCAGACAATATCGATCAACCATGGATTTCCTTATACGAGACGCTCGGTAGGCCCGTTGATAGAAACCAGTTGGCTTCTAATGTGTTGCATGAGTTAAGTGATTGTTTGAAACTGCATCAGTCACATGGCTTTGCTGCATTGAGGGATTCATGGGAAGCCAATCATTTGTGGCAGGGACGAGAGGTGATTCTTTCTGCCGGTGCCAATCAAATCGAAGGTAAGGTGCTGGGTGTTGGATTGGACGGATCACTTAGATTAAATGTTGATGGCTACGAAAAGTCTTTTAATGGCGGTGAGCTCAGTTTGAGATTGCGTAATGATTCTTGAGCTTGACTGCGGCAACAGCCTGATCAAATGGCGCGTTCTATCTAAAATTGATGGCGTTGTTGCCAGCGGTATCGCTCATTCTGATGATGAGCTGCTCGTAGCGCTTGAATCTTATGAGAGCCTCTCCCTCAGCCATGGTCGGCTTGTCAGCGTTCGTAGCGATCTGGAAACTACAGGCTTAATTGAACGGCTAGACAGTACGTTTGGTCTTTCATGTCAGCAGGCAAAACCCGTAGCATCGTTTCTTGGTGTAAAGAACGGATATTCAGACTATGAACGCCTGGGGATGGATCGTTGGCTTGCCCTTTTAGGCGGCTTTAAGCTGGCAGGTAACAAAGCATGTGTCGTGATTGATCTGGGAACCGCAGTTACTTCAGACTTTGTTGATCAGGCTGGACAGCATGCGGGTGGCTTCATCTGTCCGGGGATTCCGCTCATGCGTCGAGAATTGCAGACGCATACTCGTCGAATTCGCTATAACCCAGAACTTGAGGCCACCAACGGGCATCCTCTGCCTGGAAGAAATACGATGCATGCTGTTGAGGGCGGATGCGTGTATATGCTTCGTGGATTTGTGAGGACGCAATATGATTTAGCCCTTGAGCTGCTAGGGGCTGATTTTGCTGTCTTTCTTACAGGGGGAGACGCTGAGCTGGTAAAAGACGTCATTCCCACTTCTCGTGTTGTGCCTGATCTGGTCTTTGACGGTTTGGCCTTGGCTTGCCCTGTGGACTCATAAATATGCGATGGCTTTTCGTTTTCCTGTTGGCATTGAATGTGTTCTATTACGTGTGGAACCAACAGCAGGCGCCTTTGCGCGCAAAGGAAATTACTCCGCTAAGCTTGTACAAGAGTGAGCGTGACAATATACGTTTGCTACATGAGCCTGAGGCACCCTCGATGGGCGTTGGGGCTAAGCAATAAACTAGCAGGGGCTGAATGGCTTTCTTGGTATTGAAGCGCTTGGGACGGCTTGGTTTAGGTGATTATTCATGCTGACCTTAGGTAACATTTTTGGATTTCTTCTGGTGGCCTCAGCCTGCGCCTGGCTATGGCATTCCCATGGTTTGCGTGAGCGTGCGCTCGCTTTGGCTAAAGAGCATTGTCGCAAGCGTGATGTAGAACTGTTGGATGAGAATGTAGCGTTCCGCCGGTTTTCTTTTATGCGGGATGCGAAAGGCTTCAAGCGGTTTGCTCGCGTTTATGATTTTGAATTCACCGCTACTGGGGAGCAGCGTCTGGCAGGTAAGGTAGTGCTATTTGGTTACCGCTTAGGGCTTATTGAATTTGCCCCTTATGCGGTACCTGAAGCGCCAATGCTCAATGACCCGCGTGTGGTTGATATGGCCTCATGGCGACGTGCCCGTGAAGAAAAAGAGGATCGCCGCCGAGCCGACTGATCCATTGTAATTGCATCATGTTACTAATGATCCTTCTCCTACCGTAATAGCCACTGTTGAGCCTCTTGGGTCGCTTAGGCCTTGTAGCCAACGTAACATCGCCAGGCTGGAAACGGTTCTGCAATTAGCACTTCAGCAAACGCTTCATCATTCTTTATCGGCTTCTTTTAGCATCATTGCTGTAGAAACCTTTAGTACCTCTAATCTGCTAGCCAGTGTATAAACTGGTAAGACTCATGTCATGAGCTAGCAGTGTGGTGACATCCATCCGAAGTGTTTGAATCTGTTTTTTGTCTTATGCGACCATTTATAGCTGCCGAACATCAGGACAGTTTTATCCTGCGTTCAATTGGGCTGGACGATTCGGCTTTATGCTGGAGCAAACAACCACATCTGTTTCTGACTTGGAGATCGCACCGTTGAGCAGCAATGTCGTCTCGATCAAATCTGACAGCCTAGAAGATCAAGAGCAGCTAGAGGCCCAGCTGAGTTTCTTGCAAAAGGCCTCTTTGAGATTGATGCATCGCAACGGTACAAAGGCGACCCTATTGGTTCTAGAGCGCTGGAAGACCAGCGACAATGAGATTCAGATCGTGTTTACTCCCGGTGTCGTTGAAGCCTTAGGATCGTTGGATGGTCGTGAGTTACTCAAAGCAGCCATGAACGCTGCAACAGCCTGAGCGGCGCTAGGGACCTTTGCGCTGGATTTTTCGTCAGACTCGAATAATGGACTAGCCATTGTGCTCATTGGCTCTTTTAACGTGTCTGGAGATTTTTCATGCAGATTGATCTTTCTGGAAAAACGGCAATCGTAACCGGCTCTACTCGTGGTATTGGTTTCGCTATTGCGAAAGGATTGGCTCAGGCAGGAGCGACTGTAGTTATAAACGGTCGATCGGCTTCATCAGTAGACAAGGCGGTTAGTCTCCTGCAGCAGTACGTACCGGATGCGACGTTACGTGGAGTGGTTGCGGATGTCGGGAGCGTTGACGGATGTGCTGTATTGAAAGCTGCTGAGCCTGAGGTTGATATTCTAGTCAACAACACGGGTATATACGGGCCTCGAGACTTTTTTGAAACGGGCGATGATATTTGGACGGAGTTTTTCGAGGTGAACGTGATGTCTGGCGTTCGGCTCTCTCGGGAATATTTGCCTGGCATGGTCTCGAGGCAATGGGGGCGCGTAATCTTTATTTCTTCTGAATCAGCGCTCAATATTCCGGCCGACATGATTCATTACGGCTTTACCAAAACAGCCAACCTGTCCGTGGCGCGTGGATTGGCCAAACGGATGGCTGGTACAGGCGTGACAGTTAATTCCATTCTGCCAGGTCCAACGCTTTCTGAAGGCGTAGCGGAGATGCTCAAGGAGGCGAGCGAGCGTACTGGTCAGACTCTAGAGGAGGTGGCCGCTGATTTTGTAAAGGAAAACCGGCCTAGCTCCATTCTCCAGCGTGCAGCAACTACAGAGGAAGTCGCTAATCTGGTTGTCTACACAGCTTCTCCTCTGGCTTCAGCGACAACGGGTGCCGCGTTGCGTGTTGATGGTGGTGTTGTCGACACTATCGCCTGATATGTCATTGTTAAACTGGCTAGGGGTGTGGCTTCTTGGCAGTATTGTCTTAGCGACGGTCAGTGAGGCTGCGCCTTTGTCTCTTGGATTGGACAAGGCGCAGCTCGAACGGAGAATTCCTGCCTATTTAGCGGTGCTGCCTAGCTGCAAAGCCCTGATGCTGGGAGCGCCACACTCAATGAAGGATGAGGCAGGGTGGGTATATTCCGCTCGGGGCGCGTCCAGCTTTGACATGTCAGTAGAGACTACAGGCGAGCAGCTTACGCGTATCACTGTAAAAGCAGCAGCGCCTGTTTCTGATGCAGTGCTGCGCGATATGCGGTGCATAACTTATGCGCTGATGCGTGCGGTGGAACCTAAGTATTCAGTTTCGCATTTGGCTTTATCGACTTCAAAACAGCTTTGGAGACTTGCGCAAAGCGAGCCTTATTGTCAGCTGTATTTTTTTACAGCATTTGAAGTACGGCTGGCCCCTGTTCAGCTGGTTGTACAGCGATAATCTAGTCCAGAATAAGTCAATAAATTATTTTTCTAAAAAATTATGTTTAGAAAAATAATCTTGTGTTCTAAGCTGATATTCCGCCATATGACAACGAAGCGAGCCGCCTTTAAATTCCTTTCTTTTGCAGATATTCCTGAAGAATGAAAGCATTTTCGATTACGTTGGCGTCTGGTTTCGTTGAGTGCTTGCTGTAACGATTCATCTAAAGGATACGAAATGCTTAATACTGATTCTTCAAGCTCTTCCCTTGTAGCGCCTGCTAGTGTGGAAACTCTGCAGCAGATGATTACGGCAGAGTACGAGTCTCTGCCTCGTCAGCTCAAGCGTGTAGCGGCCTACATGAGCCAGCAAAGTGATCGTGTCATGGTTGATCGTATTAGCGATATTGCCCGCCAATGCGAAGTACACCCTTCGGCAATCGTACGGTTCTCTCAGCGTTTCGGCTTCAAAGGCTTCAGTGAAATGCAATCCCTGTTTCGTGAGGCTTATACGCATAAGGCAACACCTGTCCAGAACTATCAGCAGCGTATCCGGCGAATGATTGCCAACAAGTCTCAACCGGCTGCCGGAAGCGATTTGGCACGTGAATGCATAAGTGCCACACGTTCAGGACTGGATAGATTGGGAGAAGAGCTGGACGATCAGGCGTTCGAGAAAGCGGTCGACCTGCTGGTCAATGCGGAGAACATTTATGTAGTGGGGGTTCGTCGTTCATTTGCGGTAGCGCACTACCTTGTTTATAACCTGCAACACACCAACAAGCGTATTCATCTTGTGTCTGGCCTTGGCGGTAGCTATCGAGAACAGATGCGTAGCGTACGAGCCAACGACCTTATCGTAGCCATTAGCTTTACGCCTTATGGCAAGGAAAGCCAGCAGTGCGTACGTATCGCTCAGCATAATCAAGCTAAGACGCTCATTATTACAGACAGCCAGTTGTCACCCCTGGCCAAGCGAGCCAGCGCATTGTTGCTGGTCAACGAGGGTAGTGCATTCGCTTTTCGTTCCCTGAGCGCAACGCTATGCCTTTGCCAGGCACTGTTCATTGCTCTGGCCTACCGCCTGGAAATGAAAGTAGATGAAATGCATGAGCAGGTGGGTTTCGATGACTGAATTTGCTCTTCAACTGTTGGGCACTACTGGCTAGGGATATTGCCTAAGCAATAAGTATTGAATCAATGAGGTGCATCATGGCCGACGAACATGCGAAGCGCAGCACGGCGGAAACGCCCGAGGAAGCCAGCAAGGTAGGTGAGGTGAACAAGTCCCAGAATGAGAAGGGAGGAGAGCAGCGCCGTACCAAATTCAACGAGCCAGAGGATCCACAGTCGCAGCGCTCACGGTAATCCACATGTCAGATCGTCATGATTTGCAACGCTTCGTGAGCGCTCAAGAGACTGTTTGGCAACAAGTGATTGCAGAACTCCGCTCAGGTCATAAACGTACCCACTGGATGTGGTTCGTATTTCCGCAGTTGCAAGGACTTGGGCATAGCGCCATGGCGAGGCGGTATGCCATATCCGGGCTGGATGAAGCTACTGCCTACCTTGAGCATGAGCTTCTAGGGAGTCGGCTGAAAACGTGTTGTGAGATTGTGAATAGCCTGGAAGGGGCGTCGGTAGCGCAGATTTTTGGTCATCCTGACGATTTGAAATTTCATTCATCAATGACGTTATTCGCACACGTTACAGGGGAGCAGAGCCCTTATCAGGCGGCGTTGATCAAGTATTTCAATGGCCAGGAGGACGCTCAAACGTTGCGGTTGCTGAAGCAATAATACTCGCTGCGTGTCTAGGCGCGGGTGTCTTTGTTTTCTTCCAGAGAGTCGCCTAGTTGCTTATGGACTTCAGGTTGCTCAACTCCATCGACCCACCATTTCAAATGAGCAATGACCATTGTCTGAGGGGCGAAGCCCAGTTTGTTACGTACAGGGCAGGCTCCATCTTCGCTTGCCTTGACCTCACCAGCTTGGCGGGATCGGTTATTGCCGGCTTTGCCACTGGCCTGAACAATCATCTCAAACCGTACGGCTTGCCCGCTGCCTTTGAAACAGAGCTCTATGAAGGCTTGCTGTGGTGAAATTGCACTCAGGTTCAGATTGGCCTCTACAGGTGAAGTCGAGGCGGCAAGTAACATGGCAGTCATAGGCAGGGCGAAGAGTCCAGGCATGTCAGTTTACGTTACGATCATATGAACAGGCTGGAGATCAGAGTAGCGCATCTTTGACCTCCTTGTGCAGACGCCCTCTAAATGAGGGCGTCCAGGATACTGCTCAGATGCAAGCGCTTACTGCTGGGTAATGACAGCGCTGTTGCCAGTCCCCGTCTGCGAGATGGTTGCAGAGTTGCCAATGGCAAACTCACCACGCTGCGTAATAGCGGCCTGGTTAGCTACACCGGACTGATAGACCACTGCATTGGCGGCCAGCTGCGATTCCAGCTGTTGAACGGTAGCGATGTTGTCGCTGCCATCCTGAGTAACGCTGGTGTAGTTGCTATCACCTTTCTGGCTCACATCAGCCGAGTTGTTGGTGCCTGAGGTGGCGCCAGTCAGGTTGTTGCCACGACCAATCTGGGACACGTTCAGCGTGTTGGCTGTGCCGTTCTGATCAAAATACAACTCGTTGAACTTGCCATCCTGGAAGCTGGTAATGGCGTTGTTATCGCCGCGCTGGGAGATGGTGGCGAAGTCTGGGCCACTGTACCCATCCTGGACCATGGCCACGGTATTGGCAGTGCCGTCCTGAGTGACGGTAGCTGTTTGGCCGTCGCCCGTCTGGGTCAGGGTAATGGCGTTGTTATCGCCTGTCTGGGCCAGTGTTGCAGAAGCGTTCATACCGCTTTGCGTCACTTCAACCTGGTTGCCATTGCCGGTCGCGGTAGCGCTCAGCTGATGGGCATAGCCATCCTGGTTTACGATGTGGGAGTTGTCGTTGCCATTCTGGTTGATGGTAGCCACGCTGCTGCTGGACATGCCATAAGCAGCGCCGCCACCCTGGGTGACTTCAGCTACGTTGTTGTTACCCAGCTGGATAACCTGAGCCTGGTTGTCGTTGCCGGTCAACTGATAAACCGTAGACGAGTTGGTGTCGCCAGTTTGTGTTACGGCTACCTGGCTGCTCTCCTGAGCCTCCTGATAGATGCTCGAGTAATTGTCGCTGCCTTCCTGCGCAGTGTTGGCAACGTTATTTGATCCGTCCTGGTACTGATAGGAAGTGCTATTCAGGGCAGCGCTCTGGGTCAGGGTTGCAGCATTACCATTACCGATCTGCTCCTGAATGCTCTTGCTGTTTTGAGTGCCGTTGATTTGTTCGGTCGTAATGGAGTTGTTGTCTCCATCCTGAGTAGTTTCAGCGGAGTTCATCTCAGCAAAGGCGTGTGAGCTGAGAGCGATCAGGATGGCGGCAGCAAGAGGCTTGAAGCTGTGCATGATTATTCCCTTCGTAGTAATCACAATAACGAGAAATGAAAATGTCGACGTTCTAATGCGTGATGTTTAAACATCCGTTGTTATCAGTACTGACGTACCACTGCGGTTTGGTTATTACCGTATTGCGTAATACTGGCCTGTTGACCGGTACCGTTCTGCTCAATGGAAGCGCTGTTGTAAGCGCCGTACTGGTTGATCAGCGCGACGTTTGCCGAGCCGATCTGGGTAATGGAAGCCGTGTTGCCATAACCAGCCTGGGTAATAACTGCGGAGAGGTCAGCCCCTTGCTGAAGGATAAAGGCCTGCTGATCGTTACCAAGTTGTGAGATGAGCGCCTGTGAGTTAAGGCCTTGTTGGCTTAAGGTGGCCTGGTTGTTGTTACCGTTCTGCTGGATTTGAGCAACCAATCCGCCAGCCGATGCTGTAGCTGCCAGTGCGCGCGGGTCAGGCGTGCCGGCAAGGTCTGAAGTCGTCGTGGCGATATCGAAATTATCAAGCAGATCAGCCGCCTGGAGCGGCGGTACAACAAGGCTCATGCCAGAAAAGGCGAGCGCAAGTCCTGAGCACAATCTTTGCAGCGAATTCATGGCTAATCCCTGTATAGCGCTGTGCGGATTGTTGGCCGTACAGGCGAAACTGGGTATCAACCAAAAGATTGAAAAGATGGGGCATTTAAGCCATAGAGGGATTAATCCATGGCTGCCGGAGGAGGCGGATCTAGAGCTGGCTAGGCCCGATGAACGGTATACCTAGGCAACCTCTACCATCAAGAGGCGTTAACTGATCTGGCTTTTGCTACGCATTGATGGCTCCTTGGGCTCAGTATTGGCGAATGACAGCATTCTGATTGTTTCCGTATTGGATAATGCTGGCTTGCTGACCAGTACCATTCTGTTCGATGGCAGCATTGTTACCGTTGCCGTACTGACTGATAACAGCAGCATTTGCTGACCCGGTCTGGGAGATCAGTGCGCTATTGGCTTCTCCTACCTGCTTGATGACGGCAGCCAGGTCTGAGCCTTGCTGCAGAATATAAGCCTGCTGGTCATTACCCTGTTGAGTAATGGTTGCCAGGGAGTTAAGCCCTTGCTGACTCAAGGTGGCCTGGTTGCTGTTGCCATTCTGCTGGACCTGAGCGACGAGACCATTGACCGAGGCGGCAGCCAATGCACGTACCTCGGGTGTGCCAGCCAAATCTGTCGATGAGGAGGCAATATCGAAGTTATCGAGCAGGTCAGCAGCCTGTAAAGACAGTGGCGCTGCAAGGCAGCTTACTACCAGGGCCGTTTGAGAAAGCAGTCGTTGCAACATGGTCATGGCTAACTCCTGTTTAGCACTTACAAGTTTTGCTGACGGGTTCCCGCTTCGCTATCAATCTAAAGATTGAAACTTTAATCAAAGCGAAATAAAAAAGACTTAATTCTCTGGTATGGCCAACAGCAGGCGCTGCTTTACAGAGCGGCGCAACTCCTGTCCATTCATGGTGATTGCTGGCTGGTGCCATTGCCTTCCTGACGATAGTCCAACTCGTTAAAATTGCCACTCTGAGTCAGCATGGCCTGATTGTTTATTCTCTGCTCCTCTACCGTGGCAGTGTTGATCGACACAGCACGATTGGCTGCTCCAGGGAAAGCGTGTTGCCATTGCCCGTAGTCGATGCGGTTACGATAGGGCTTTCCCATTCTCGGGGAGGGAAGCGTTGTTGCCTGCCTGGTTGAGGCTTGCATTATTAATGACGGCTAGGCAGGCAGGCCAAGCCTGGACAAAGCAGCCGCAACGCTAGGTTTCATCATAAACATGACGTGCTCCTTGTAGTTATCGGGAGGGTAAAAGCCATACAGCTCTAATAGGCAGATAGCCGAACGCTACAGAGCATTGCCTGTAAGCGAGCTGTAGAAGTGAGCTAGGGCGGGATGCGGTTTTTTCCAACCTTTGTCAAACAAGTCTCTGCCGGCTGGGAATCGGGAGAGAGCACAGGAATAGATTGGACCTTGCACATGACATCTTCCTTTGACTTCATGAACAAGCGGCATTGAGCCGCTAGCGCTGTTGAACAGTGATGCTCTGGTTGTTTCCGAATTGGGTAATACTGCCCTGTAAACCGGTGCCGTTCTGGTCGATCAGCGCTTCGTTATAGGCGCCATACTGATGGATAGCGGCTTGATTGGCTGAGCCTCGCTGAATGATAGAAGCGTTATGGCCCTGGCCGCTTTGCAGAATGACAGCGGTCAGCTCCGTACCATTTTGCAGCATGGCTGCCTGATGATTTCCACCGAGTTGTTGGATAAGTGCCTGACTGCCTAATCCGGTTTGGGTGAGAAAGGCCTGGCTGTCGCTGCCCTGCTGGATAACGGTGGCCGCTATGCGGTCGGCAGTCGATTGACCAAGGGAACCCTGGGCCTGCCGGGCGGCTACATCCGAGACCGTAGAAAGATCGAAGTTATTGAGCAGGTCCGCCGCGTTGGGCGTCTCGATGGAAAAGCCGAGACATGAAACCAGCAACGCAAACCTCAAACTGATCCGCTGCAGTACGTTCATGGCTATTTCCTCAATAGCGCTTCGTACTACGTTATCGCGCAGGGCGGGCCACTTGGGTATCGCTCTAAAGGGTGAAATTGCTCGCCTTTTAAATAGGAGATGAACTAGGCTGATCTCATATTAGTGGCAGCGGTTCGAGTGTTTATCCTGGGTTTTGCAATGACAGGGAGGAACAGGGTCGATACCGCCCGGATGAAACGGGTGGCAGCGCAACAAACGGCGAATGGTCAGCCAGCTGCCACGCAAGGCACCGTGGGTCTGTAGGGCCTCAATGGCGTAATGCGAGCAGGAGGGATAGAAACGGCAGCGTGGGCCAATAATGGGGCTGATGAAGAGCTGGTAACCTCGTAGCAGAACGATCAACACTTTCTTCATGAGCTGAGGGGCTTATCTGGCAGCAGGGCGTGGGACGGTCATTTTACCGGGTATGGCAGTGGGGTCGAGTGACTTGCCGACGGGTTGAGGTTAACAATGGCAGTCTGCTCCTGACGCTGGCGCGATATGAACATCGATACCCGTATCAAATTTCGACATCTTCTGTGCTTTATTGAACTGGCTCAGCACCGCAGTTTCGCCAAGGCGGCCCATGCCGTGTCGGTTTCTCAGCCTGCCATTTCCAAGACCCTTAAGGAGCTTGAGGGCATTCTTGAGGCGCGCCTGTTCGAGCGGGACAAGAATGGCGTAGTGCTGACGCAAGCCGGTCAGGCCTTCATGCGTTATGCAGGCCCCTGCGTTCAGGCATTGCGAGACGGGGTCAATACGGTACGCAGCGGCGGGATGCAGGGTGGCCAAGTACGGGTTGGGGTACTTTCGACAGTGGAGAGTCTGGTTATACCGGAGGTCATCAGGCGACTCCACGAACGCTACAGCGGGCTCACCATCAGTGTTACGACAGGCATGAGTACCTATCTACTCAATAAACTGAGAGTAGGTGAACTGGATATTGTGGTGGGGCGCATGACGGACAACCCTGAAATCCGCGGCCTGAACTTCGAGCACCTGTATAGCGAGTCGATGACGTTGGTGGTTCGAAACGGTCATCCGTTGCAAACAGCGACTGGAATTGACCGGCAACGACTGGCGGACTACCCCTGGGTTCTTCCGTTGACGGGCACCACAATTCGTCAGTACGCCGAAAGCTTTCTGGTGCAGTGTGGGATCAGCCTGATGTCGCAGCGGTTGGAGACGCTTTCGCCAGCGCTGAGCCGGCGCTATGTACTGTTAAGTGATGCCGTCTGGATTGCGCCTCTGGATGCCGTGGAGACCGACATCAAGGCTGGTGTGCTGGCTGAGCTGTCTCTAGGCGTTCAGGAGCCGGGTGGCTCGATTGGCTTGTGCCGCAATAATACGGCAACGCTTCCGCTGGCGGCACAATGGTTCTGTGAGGTTCTACGGGAAGTCGCCAGCGAGCTGGTTGCCGAGCGATCAGCTTCATAACCATTTGGTTATGAATGATTGCCGTCATTTCAATTGGCTGGCCTGCGGCATTGCGCCACACTTCGGGCAACCCCTTTGATGGGTAAGGCTCTTTGTGGAGTAAAGCCATGAATAATAATTCCAATGACACTCGCTTTGTCGCCCGTGACCGTAACTGGCATCCCCATGCCTATACGCCTGGTTATAAGTCGTCTGTACCCCGTTCACCCCGACAGGCCTTGGTTAGCATTCAGCAAACGGTTTCTGAACGTACCGGCCCGGATTTTTCTCATCTTCAGTTGGGCAAGCACGATAACGATCTGCTGCTGAACTTCAATAATGGGGGCTTGCCACAGGGCGAGCGAATTATCCTGTTTGGACGAGTAGTCGATCAGTTTGGTAAGCCCGTACCGAAGACGTATGTAGAGATCTGGCAGGCTAACGCTGGTGGACGGTATCGCCACAAGAATGACATCTACCTAGCGCCGCTCGATCCCAACTTTGGCGGTGTAGGACGTACCCTGACCGACAATGATGGCAACTATGTATTCCGTACCATCAAGCCGGGGCCTTATCCGTGGCGTAATGGGGTGAATGATTGGCGGCCCGCCCATATCCATGTTTCGGTCATGGGACCTTCGATTTCCACTCGATTGATTACGCAGCTGTATTTCGAAGGTGATCCGCTGATACCGATCTGCCCGATCGTGAAGTCGATTGCAAACCCGGAGGCCGTGCAGACACTTATTGCACGCCTGGACATGACCATGGCCAACCCGATGGACTGCCTGGCTTACCGTTTTGACATCGTGACGCGTGGCGCACGTCAAACCCATTTCGAGAACCTGTGAGGAGGCGATCATGACGACGACATTTCTGCCCGAGACGCCTTCACAAACCGCAGGCCCTTACGTTCACATCGGTCTTGCGCTGGCCGCAGCTGGTAATCCGACGCGTGACATGGAAATCTGGAATGATCTTGCCAAGCCGGATGCGCCAGGCCAGCACATCGTGCTGACGGGGCAAGTGTTTGACGGCAACGGCAATCTGGTGCGCGACTCCTTTCTAGAGGTCTGGCAAGCCAATCACGACGGTGTCTACGATCCGGTTTATCATCCGGAAAAGGCATTCAACAGCTTTGGCCGTACGGCTACTACCTTTGATGCCGGTGAGTGGTCGGTGCAAACGATAAAGCCGGGTAAGGTGATGGACAGCCAGGGCAGGCCCATGGCGCCGCATATCAATCTGGCGCTGTTTGCCCGTGGCATCAATATCCATCTGCAGACCCGTATCTACTTTGAGGACGAAGCGGAAGCCAATGCGATTTGTCCAGTGCTCAACCTTGTCGAGCCACCTCGCAGGCCGACTCTGATCGCCAAGCGCTTTGAAGAAAACGGCAAAGTGATTTACCGTTTCGACATGCATCTGCAAGGTCCACAGGAAACTGTCTTTTTCGATTTCTGATGGCTACATCTGAACCGCTCAACGCGGGCGAGTTAATTCGGCAACATTTCGCTGCCGAACTGGCCGCCCGTCACTATCAGGCCGATGCCGCCCAAGAGGCGGCATTGGTGCATCTGGCTGACTGGCTTGATCGCTTTCTGGCCGATCGTAAATCCTGGTTTAAAAAGCCGTCTGCGGGCGTCTATATCTCGGGCGACGTAGGGCGAGGCAAGAGCTTTGTCATGGACGCCTTCTATACGGCCGTCCCCATTACGGAAAAGCGTCGCGTGCATTTTCATTCCTTTCTGCAGGAGTTGCAGCGGCGGATGCGTGACTATGCCGGCCAAGCCGATCCTCTGGCACAGGTAGCCCGGGAAATCGCTCGGGAAGTACGTCTGCTGTGCTTTGATGAATTTCATGTGCATGACATTGGCGATGCCATGCTGTTGGGTCGTATGCTCAAGGTGCTGGTAGATGAGGGTGTCGGGCTGGTGATGACATCCAATTATAAGCCGGAGGGCCTGTGTCCAAACCCGTTGTATCGAGAGCGCTTCAAGCCGATCATTGCATTGATCGAAAAGCGCTTCGATGTGCTTGCCATCAACGGTAAGGTCGATTATCGGCAGCGCAGCGACGAGCAGACCCTATGGGGATATTACCTCTGGCCAGAGTCAGCGGGCGGTGTGAAGCGTTTGCAAACACTGCTGGACCTGTCTGCTGCCGCTACGACGGACGCTACCCTAGACGTCAATCATCATCCCCTTTCGGTGCGCGCGTATGAGGGGAAGCGGATCTGGTTGGACTTTGCCGACCTCTGTGAGCAGCCTCATTCGACCTTAGATTACCTCTGGATTGTCGAGCACTTTTCGCACGTTGGCATCAGCGGGCTTGATTGCCTGGCGCGCCAGTCTGATGCCGTTCGACAGCGTTTTTTAAACCTGGTGGATATCGCTTACGACCGGGGCGTGACTCTGATCCTATCCAGCGAAGTGCCTATGGATGAGCTGGCCGGGGATGCCACTGTGGATTTTGCCCGGACGCTGAGCCGGTTGAGGCAGCTGGGAGTAGAGCGGCTGCAATAAATTTTAGCTGACTGCTCGAGTAATACATTTCTACCGTAAGTGTTACCAAGGCAATTGTGCTGATTTCGTCCTCCCGCCGAGCGAAAAACACCAAGCCGATTTTGCGTTGACACGCCACGCTGTAAGCCTCTTTTGCGGAGGTGGCGCCATGAGACGTATCCAGGTTATCGACTCCCATACGGGCGGTGAGCCGACTCGCTTGGTCATCGAGGGATTTCCCGATATGGGAAAAGGCTCCATGGCGGAGCGGTTGAAAATGTTGCGGCATGAATACGATGACTGGCGGGCTACTTGCGTGCTTGAACCCCGTGGGAGCGATGTGTTGGTGGGTGCGCTTCTGTGCGAGCCGGTCGACCCCGAGGCCTGCGCCGGTATTATTTTTTTCAACAACTCCGGCTATCTGGGAATGTGTGGGCACGGCACGATTGGGCTGGTGCGATCGCTTTATCATCTCGGTCGGATCGACATAGGGCGGCACCGGATCGAGACCCCTGTAGGGACAGTAGAGGCAACGCTGCATGAGGACCTTTCCGTCAGCGTGCGGAATGTACCTGCGTACCGCTATTGCAAGGATGTTCCGTTGGAGGTGCCCGGCCTGGGCATGGTGAGGGGTGACATTGCCTGGGGTGGCAATTGGTTTTATCTGATTGCCGATCATGGCCTGCAGGTGAACAGCGACAATCTCGACGCGCTGACCGAGTACAGCTGGGCAGTACGGCAGGCGCTTGAGGCGCAAGGCGTACGCGGCGAAAACGACGGTGTGATCGATCACATCGAGCTGTTTGGAGGCGATGAATGCGCGGATAGCCGCAATTTTGTGCTCTGCCCAGGCAAAGCCTATGACCGCTCGCCCTGCGGGACAGGAACCAGTGCCAAGCTTGCCTGCCTTGCTGCGGATGGGCATCTGCAGCCGGGTGAGCTCTGGCGGCAGGCCAGCGTGATCGGCAGCCTTTTCGAAGCCAGTTATGCGTGGGAAGGGGAGCGGATCATTCCCACTATTCGAGGCACTGCCCATATCAGCGCCGAGGCCACGTTATTGATTGATGAGGCTGATCCCTTCGCCTGGGGAATTCGGCTGTGAGCCTTCTGGCACGCACCGCTGCAGCAGATATCGTTATCGTGGGAGCCGGTATCGTAGGGGCTATGTGCGCCTATGAATTGGCTGCCCGAGGCTTGTGCGTTCGGGTCATCGACAATCGAAGCGGTGGTGCTACCGGCGCGGGGATGGGCCACTTGGTTGCCATGGATGACAATCCTGCCGAGCTTGCGCTCAGTCATTATTCCATCGGGCTCTGGAATGCGTTGCGTGAGCGCTTGCCTGAAGCATGCGCCTATCGTAACTGCGGGACACTGTGGCTGGCGGCGAACGATGATGAGTGCGCGTTAGCAGAGGCAAAGCAAGCCAGGCTGGCTGAGCATGGCGTTCAGTCGGGTTGGGTCACTGCCTCTTCGCTACGGCAATTAGAGCCGATGCTGCGCTCTGATCTGGCAGGTGCGCTGAAGGTAATTGACGATGGGATCCTCTACGCTCCGGCAACCGCACGCTGGCTGCTCGGCCAGCACGGCAATCGAATCACCGTTCAGGAGGAGGAGGTCATCCGGGTCGAGGGTAATCGGTTATGTCTGAGCGATGGTCTCTGGATGACGGCACCCGCTATTCTGCTTGCCAATGGCCTGGGTGCTTGCCGGTTACTCCCGGAGGTGCCGTTAAGGCCGAAGAAAGGCCATTTACTGATTACAGACCGATACCCCGCCTGTGTCACCCATCAGCTGGTGGAGCTTGGGTATGCTGCCAGCGCTCACGCCAGTGATGGAACCTCCGTCGCGTTCAATGTGCAGCCAAGGCCTACAGGACAGTTGCTGATCGGCTCATCCCGACAATTCGATACCCTGGATAAGCGCGTCGAGTTCGATGTGCTAGGTCGTATGCTCACGCGTGCACAGCATTACTTACCCGGCTTGGGCGAGTTGAATGCCATTCGCAGCTGGACAGGTTTTCGTGTTGCAACACCGGATGGTTTGCCTTTGCTCGGACAGTATCCTGGTCAACCGGGCCTATGGCTGGCGCTGGGCCATGAAGGGCTGGGCGTTACCACCGCACCGGCCAGTGCACGGATGATCGCTGCTCAGTTACTGGGTGAAGCGCTTCCTCTCGATTCCACTCCGTTCCGGCCTGAGCGCTTTGTAAATGCGGCTTCCACCACCCAGGAGGCAACGGCATGATTACGGTGTATCTCGACCGGCAACCTATAGTCGTTACGGGCGGACTGACAGTTGCCGCCTTGCTGGCATTGAGCGAATCACCGGTGGCACGGCTGTCCTGCACAGGTCAGCCACGTGCATCGTTTTGTGGAATGGGTATTTGCCAGGAATGTCGGGTAATGATTAACGGTCGCCGGCAGCTGGCCTGCCAGACGCTGTGCCGTGAGGGCATGCAGGTAGAGCGTACGGTATGACGGGGCTGAGCAGGCTGTCTTGCGATATCGCTATCGTAGGCGCTGGGCCGGCAGGTCTGGCAGCGGCCAGGGCTGCATCCACCAGCCAGCGCTCCATTGTGGTCATCGATGATAACCCCCGGCTAGGCGGGCAGATATGGCGCGACGGGCCAGGGGCGGTACTACCTGTATCGGCGCAGAGTTATCGAAAGGGTTTATCTCAGCCTAATGTCCGGTACTTGGCCGGGACGCGCATCGTGGCTGCGTTGGCTCCGGGGGCCTTGTTATTAGAGGATGCACAGTCAGGGTGCCGGTTGGACTATGGGCAATTGATCCTGTGCTGTGGCGCACGGGAATTGCTGCTACCGTTTCCGGGCTGGACATTACCCGGCGTGACGGGCGCCGGAGCGTTGCAGGCCTTGATCAAAGGGGGCGCGCCTGTGGCAGGTGAGCGGCTGGTGGTAGCGGGAAGCGGTCCGTTATTGCTGGCTTCTGCCGGGACGGCCATAGCAGCCGGCGCTGTGCTTACAGGCGTCTATGAACAGGCGGCCCGTCAGCAAGTTATATCGTTCGGTACCGGGTTGCTGCGCTGGCCTGACAAGCTCACCCAGGCATTCAGGTTGCTCTCGACTCACTACCGCTGGGCGAGTTATGTCGTTGAGGCCTTGGGGGATAATCGTCTGGAGGCTGTGCGTATTCGCCAGAGTGGCCGTGATAAGGTCGTACCTTGTACGCGTCTGGCCTGTGGGTTTGGTCTGGTGCCCAATACTGGACTGGCGAGTCATCTGGGGTGTCAGCTTGAGGGTGATGCTGTAGCGGTCGATCGCTATCAGCAGACGAGTCAGACAGGTCTCTATGCGGCCGGTGAATGTACAGGCGTTGGTGGTAGTGAGTTGGCGTTGATCGAGGGCGAAATCGCCGGATTGGCTGCTATTGACAAGGTTGAACAGGCAGAGACTCTGTTTACACGTCGCGAGCGTTGGCAGCGGTTTGCCCGACATGTGCAAGCGCATTTCAGATTGCGACCTGAGGTCAGGCAACTGGCCCGTGCGGATACGCTGATTTGCCGCTGCGAGGATGTCGCCCTGTCTGCTCTGGTGGGAGAGCAAGGATGGGATGCGGCAAAGCTTCAGAGCCGGTGCGGTATGGGAGCCTGCCAGGGACGTGTCTGTGGCACGGCGGCTCGCGAATTGTTTGGCTGGGCCTTGCCGGAGCCCCGTATTCCGTTGGTCCCTGCACGGGTCGAGACGCTTATGGCATGCTCAGAGACGGACATATCCTGAGCGCATTCGCGCCATCACTCATAAGAGGTACTCATGCTTCAGATGATGTCTCCTATAGCCGAACGCGACAGGCAGGCTCCAGGTTTTGCCCCTGAGCAGATGACAGCCTGGTGTGAGGGGCTTGCCGCAGAGCGCCCTGAAGACTTAGAAACCTTGCTTAACAGCGTTGCGCTGATTGCTCCGCTTCTCAATGCGATTCCCAATGTGGTCTTCTTTATTAAGGATCTAGACGCACGTTACCTCTTGGCCAACCTGACGTTGGCGAGACGGTGTGGGTTCAAGACGGTTGCGCCTCTCTTGGGCAAGACGTCCGCTGAGGTCTTTCCGGCGAATCTAGGACCGCTCTATACCGAGCAGGACCACGAGGTGCTTCGCGGAGCGATCATCGAGGACAAGCTTGAGCTGCATTTTTACAACGGTCGTGAGCCAGGGTGGTGTCTGACCTACAAGCTGCCCTTGAAAGGGCATTCAGGGCAGGTGTTGGGCATGGCTGGCATTTCCTATGACTTGCAAGCCGCGCAGGATAACCACCCGGCGTATCAACGGCTTGCAGCGGTCGATAAACACATTCGTGCCCATTACACCCGTCCGATCGCACTGGCAGAGCTGACCGCCATCGCAGAGCTTTCCGTGGCTCAGTTGGAGCGCTATTGCAAGCGGATCTTTCATCTCACGCCCCGCCAGATGATCCATAAGGTGCGTCTGGAAAAAGCCTCTCAATTGCTGGGGACGACGATGCCGATCACCGATATTGCCTTGCAGTGCGGCTACACCGATCACAGCGCCTTTAGCCGCCAGTTCAAGGCACTGACAGGACTCACGCCCCGGCAGTTTCGGCAGGCTGCCAGCGACGCAGCTTAAAGCCCGACGTCAGGCAGCGCAGGACGTTGGGTCAGCGCGTTGTCCACAATCGCTTTCACTTCATCACGGGCAGCCTCTTCAAGGCTCAGGCGAGGAGGACGGGTGACGGCTGAACCACGGCCTAGTATCTCTTCGCAGAGCTTGATGCACTGGACCAGGTCAGGGCGGGCGTCCAGATGTAGCAGGGGCATGAACCATTGATAGAGCGACAGGGCTTCGTCGAAACGCTTTTGCATGGCGAGGCGGAACAGGGTTTCGCCTTCCCTGGGAAACGCATTGGACATGCCGGATACCCAACCGACGGCCCCTACAGCAATGCTTTCGAGCACTACATCATCCAGGCCGGCAAAGAGTACGAAGCGATCACCCACAGCGTTGCGCAGGTCAATAAAGCGGCGAGTATCACCTGAGGAATCTTTGAAGCAGACGATATTCTCGCAGTCCTTGAGCGAGGCCAGGATGTCCGGCGTAACGTCGTTCTTGTACACCGGCGGATTGTTGTAGACCATGACCGGAAGATCGGTCGAAGTCGCAACGCTGCGAAAGTGCATGGCGGTTTCGTGGGGCTTGGCAGAGTAGACCAGCGCGGGCATAACCATCACACCGTCCACGCCAGCAAAGCGCGCCTCGTTAACCATCTTCTGTGCGAAGGCGGTAGTAAACTCGGCTACGCCGGCAATCACGGGTACGCGTCCGGCCGCCGCCGCTTTGGCGGTCTCGATGACCGATACCTTTTCCGTCGTGGTAAGCGAAGTGTTTTCTCCAACGGTGCCGCACACTACAAGCCCGGACACACCATCCGCCACGAGATTGCTGACCACGCGGTGAGTGGCGTCCAGGTCCAGAGAAAAGTCAGGCTTGAACTGAGTGCTGACAGCCGGAAAGACGCCGCGCCAGTTGATCGCTTGATGTCCCATGGTCGTTATCCCTTTAGCGATAGACAGATGCCTACAGGGTGAACCGCCACCGCTCTTATGGCTTGAGATTTTTCCCCAGGTGCGAGGACGAAATCGGCACAGTGACGATCTGTAAGTGGCCTATAAACGAACAAGACTGCGTTTGTCGTATTGCGATTATCGATCAGATGCTTCGATAATCGGCCAAATCAGACAGCGGCCGGGCAGAGATCATGGATAACTCGAATTCGCGTGACCCTCACAGCTTTGGCGCACCGCCTATCATTGCATCGCCGGCCAAGCGGATCGAGGCCTTCACGGGCGATCCAAACTTCATGACGTCCCTTGCGCGTGGCTTGGCTGTGATCCATGCCTTTCAGGAGCGCAAGCGGCATCTGACCATCGCGCAGATCAGCCACCGAACCGAGATCCCCCGCGCGGCGGTTCGGCGTTGCCTGCATACGTTGATGAAGCTGGGCTACGTGACCACCGATGGACGGACCTATTCACTATTACCCAAGGTGCTGACGTTGGGCCATGCCTATCTGTCATCCACGCCCATGGCGCTCACCGCCCAACCCATTCTGGATCGCCTGAGCGAGCAGCTGCATGAGGCCTGCTCCGTCGCCACGCTTGAGGGCGATGAGGTGTTGTACATCGCCCGGTCCGCCACACCGCTGCGGCTGATTTCGGTCGATCTGAGCGTTGGCAGCCGGCTTCCGGCCTACTGCACCTCCATGGGCCGTATTCTGCTGGCGGCTCTGGATGATGCTGCCCTTCAGGATTACTTCGAGCGTGCTGACCTGCAGATCAAGACCAGTCGCACACTGCATACGCCAGAAAAGCTGTTGCCCTGTCTCGAGCAGATCCGGCAGCAGGGCTGGTGCGTCGTTGACCAGGAACTGGAGGTCGGGCTTCGTTCATTGGCCGTACCGGTACTGGATGCCTCAGGTCAGGTCATGGCTGCCATGAACGTGGGCACCCATGCCAGCCGCATCACCCGGCAGGAGCTGGAGCGCCGCTTCCTGCCTCTTTTACTCAAGGCCAGCCAGGAACTCAGCTCCAAGCTCTTTCACTGAAACTGTTCGCTAATCGAACCTTTAGCCGTTAATCGAATTGTGCAGTGCGTGCCTGCTCCGTAGGGTAGAGGCACGTTGCCAGCCGGCACGCCTGATAAAAACAACAGAGTCCGCCTATGTTCTGCATGAGTTCTCCCGTGAACGGGATGGTGCATGCGCATCGCTCCGATGCGCTTTCTTTCTATTCGTGGATGATGGAGGCCTTGTCATGACGGGGGCCTCGACGAACACGACACTTGATGTTCAGACATTTATCAATGCCCAGCCGCTGAGCCGCTATCAGTGGCGAATCGTGGTGTTGTGCTTTTTGATCGTTTTCCTGGATGGCCTGGACACTGCTGCCATGGGGTTTATCGCACCGGCGTTGACCCAGGACTGGGGTATCGATCGAGCAAGCCTTGGACCGGTCATGAGCGCTGCCCTGGTTGGGATGGTGTTTGGTGCGTTGGGCTCGGGACCGTTGGCGGACCGGTTCGGCCGTAAGGTCGTGCTGGTTGCCGCCGTTTCCATCTTTGGACTTTTCAGCGTGATCTCGGCCTACAGCGGTACGGTGGATCAACTGGTCATTCTGCGATTTCTGACCGGCCTTGGCCTAGGCGCCGCCATGCCGAACGCCACGACACTGCTGTCCGAATACACCCCGGAGCGGCTCAAGTCGTTACTGGTAACCAGCATGTTCTGTGGTTTCAATTTGGGCATGGCGTGTGGCGGGTTCATCTCTGCCAAGCTGATTCCGGCGTTCGGTTGGCATAGCCTGCTGTTGCTCGGGGGCTTGCTACCGATGGCTCTGGCAGTGGTGCTGCTGCTGTGGTTGCCGGAATCGGCCCGTTATCTGGTGGTGCATAACCGGGGCGTGGCACGGATTCGCAAGGCCTTGCTGCCCATCGGCCCAAGTATCGTGCAGCAGGCCAGGGAGTTCAGCGTACCAGAGCAGCGCACAGTCAAGGCGCGCAATGTCTTTGCCGTTATTTTCTCCAAGGCGTGTGGGCTGGGCACAGTACTGCTCTGGCTGACCTACTTCATGGGACTTGTCATCGTATACCTGCTGACAAGCTGGTTGCCTACCCTGATGCGCGACAGCGGGGCAAGTATGGAGCAGGCTGCATTCATTGGAGCCCTGTTCCAGTTTGGTGGCGTGCTTAGCGCGGTAGCCGTGGGCTGGGCGATGGACCGGATCAATCCACACTGGGTCATTGGCACGTTTTACCTGTTGGCTGGTGTCTTTGCGTATTGTGTCGGGCAGAGCCTGGGCCACGTGACGCTGCTGGCTACGCTGGTACTGGTTGCGGGGATGTGCATCAACGGTGCGCAGTCCGCCATGCCTTCACTGGCGGCACGCTTCTACCCGACCCAGGGTCGTGCCACAGGGGTGTCCTGGATGCTGGGTATCGGACGCTTCGGTGCCATTCTGGGGGCCTGGATGGGGGCCACTCTACTGGGGCTGGGATGGAATTTCGAGCAGGTGCTGACTGCGCTGGTGGTGCCTGCTGCGCTGGCTACGGCGGCTGTAGTGATCAAGGGTATCGTCAGTCATTCTGATGCGTCATAAGGCCTTTTCGAATCACGCAACCGCATACGGGAACAGATAAACATGTTCGATAATCGACCGTAGATTCGATTATCGGATTGTCTGCTTGCAGCCTTGCGGCTTACTGTTCCGTTCAACATCACTCGCCTGGTCTTCCGTCCGGGCGAGTACGACCCAGGTAGCTGGCACCCTCGATTTCAGGTGCTGCCATGACCGTCACACCGCCTCCTTACCCATGGGCCATCGGCCCGCCCAGGAGCGGTATCAGGAGACTCATGATGCGTGATGTATTCATCTGCGATGCCGTTCGTACACCTATTGGACGCTTTGGCGGTGCGCTGTCCAGCGTCCGTGCCGATGATCTGGCGGCTATTCCGCTCAAGGCGCTGATGGAGCGCAACCCTGGAGTGCAGTGGGCGGAAGTCGATGAGGTATTCATGGGCTGCGCCAACCAGGCGGGCGAGGATAACCGTAACGTGGCGCGTATGGCGCTTCTATTAGCAGGCCTTCCGGAAACCGTACCGGGCGTTACCTTGAATCGCCTTTGCGCGTCGGGAATGGACGCCGTTGGGACAGCCTACCGCGCCATTGCCACAGGCGAGATGGAACTGGCTATTGCCGGCGGTGTGGAATCGATGTCCCGCGCTCCGTTCGTGATGGGCAAGGCGGACACTGCGTTTTCCCGCGGACAGAAGATCGAAGACACCACCATCGGCTGGCGCTTCGTGAACCCATTGATGAAACAGAAGTACGGTACCGATTCCATGCCGGAAACGGCAGACAATGTCGCGCAGGATCACAATGTTTCCCGGGCCGATCAGGATGCCTTTGCGTTGCGCAGCCAACAGCGCACGGCGGCTTCCCAGGAGAGCGGCTTCTTTGCCGAAGAAATCGTGCCGGTGCGAATCGTCCACAAGAAAGGCGAGACGATCGTCGATAAGGACGAGCATCCACGCCCTGATACCACGCTGGAGATGCTGGCCAAGCTCAAGCCCGTCAATGGGCCCGACAAGACCGTCACGGCGGGTAATGCCTCGGGTGTGAATGACGGCGCTGCGGCCATGATCATCGCCTCGGCCGAGGCCGTGCAGAAGTATGGCCTCAAGCCTCGCGCCCGCATTCTCGGCATGGCAAGTGGCGGCGTTGCGCCACGTGTCATGGGAATCGGCCCAGTGCCAGCGGTGCAAAAGCTGCTGACTCGTCTGGGGAAAACCATTGAAGACTTCGATGTGGTTGAGCTGAACGAGGCCTTTGCCAGCCAGGCCCTGGCGGTAGTGCGCGGCTTGGGATTACCGGACGACAGTGAAAAAGTAAATCCGCAGGGCGGCGCCATTGCACTGGGTCATCCGCTGGGGATGAGTGGTGCACGCCTGGTCATGACTACCGTGCATTGGCTGGAAAAGACCAACAAGCAGCTGGGGCTCGCGACCATGTGTGTTGGGGTTGGACAAGGTCTGGCGCTGGCAGTCGAGCGCATTTGAGATCGACGTCTTGGGCGCCTCGTACAACGGGGCGTTGATGAGGAATAAGGGTGATCTGCGCCAGCGCGAAGGATTTGCGGCTTTGCAAAGGAGAGAATTGTAAAAGGACATGTCTCACCAAGGCCTGCGAATCCGTCACGCGTAGGCGGCACACCCTGCGACAGGGCAAAGGCTGCCCTCTGTAGGGTCATTCACCGGCACGTCAGGATCGATTGCGTGCCGGATTATTCCTATTTCAATGACAAGAGCGGATCGAATGACTACCAGTTCCTATACGTTGGAAGAGCGTCGTAAAAGAATCTTCGCCATTGTTGGCGCCTCGTCTGGCAACCTCGTCGAGTGGTTCGACTTTTACGTTTACTCCTTTTGCTCCATCTATTTTGCTCACGCGTTTTTCCCCTCAGACGACCCCACCGTTCAACTGCTTAACACTGCCGGTGTATTTGCCGCAGGCTTTCTGATGCGACCCATCGGTGGCTGGATCTTCGGTGGGGTGGCCGACCGTTATGGGCGGCGTACATCAATGATGATCTCCGTGCTCATGATGTGCGCCGGCTCACTGGTGATTGCCTGCCTGCCCACCTACGACAGCATTGGCTTCTGGGCGCCGCTTCTTCTGCTCATGGCGCGACTTTTCCAAGGCTTGTCGGTCGGCGGTGAATACGGCACTACTGCAACCTATATGAGTGAGGTGGCGCTGAAGGGTAAGCGCGGATTTTATGCCTCGTTCCAGTACGTGACGCTGATTGGCGGGCAGTTGCTGGCGGTGCTGGTGGTGGTCATCCTTCAGCAGGTCCTGTCCGAAGAGGAGCTGCGTGCCTGGGGCTGGCGTATTCCTTTTGTGGTGGGTGCGGTTGCTGCCGTGATTTCGCTGTTGCTGCGTCGCTCGCTTGAGGAAACCACGACGGCAGAAAGCCGTGCTGCCAAAGAGGCGGGTTCGCTGTCGGCTCTGTTCAAACATCACAAGGCGGCGTTTTTCACTGTGCTGGGATATACCGCCGGTGGCTCGCTGATTTTCTATACCTTTACAACTTACATGCAGAAGTACCTGGTCAACACCGTAGGCATGCATGCCAAGACGGCCAGCGGCATCATGACCGGTGCGCTGTTCCTGTACATGCTGATGCAGCCGCTATTCGGTGCCTTGTCTGACCGTATTGGCCGCCGCGCTTCCATGTTGTGGTTCGGTGCGCTCGGCGCACTGTGTACCTATCCCATCCTGCTAACTCTGAAAACCACGACCAGCCCAGTCATTGCCTTTGGCTTGATCATCCTCGCGCTGGCTATTGTAAGTTTCTACACCTCGATCAGTGGCCTGGTAAAAGCCGAGATGTTTCCGCCACAGGTGCGTGCGCTAGGGGTAGGGCTCTCCTATGCCGTAGCCAATGCCTTGTTTGGCGGTTCGGCCGAATTCGTTGCGCTGAACTTCAAAGCCATGGGGCATGAGAATCTCTTCTACATCTATGTGTCCTGCATGCTGGTAGTAGCCTTCCTGGTAAGCCTGCGCCTGCCGCGCAGAGCCAGCTATCTGCATGACGATCACTAACAAGGATAAATGCATATGAGTCAGCGTCCGACCCATCAGCTCTTCGATGCCTACTTTACCCAGGCTGCGATGCGTGATGTCTTCAGTGATAGCGGGCGCCTGCAGGGCATGCTGGATTTCGAAGCCGCCCTGGCGCGAGCCGAAGCCGCGGTCGGCCTGATTCCCAAGGATGCCGTCGCACCGATCGAGGCGGCTTGCCGCACCGAGGCCTATGACCTTGCCGAGTTGCAACAGGCCATCGTGAGCAGCGGCAACTCGGCCATTCCGCTGGTCAAGGCACTGGGACGTGAAATCAAGCGTACAAGCCCCGAGGCCGAGCGCTATGTGCACATGGGCGCCACCAGTCAGGACGTCATGGATACCGGGCTTGTGCTGCAGATCCGCTCAGCCCTCGCGCTGCTGGAAGACGGTCTGACTGCCTTGGCTGATACTTTGGCCAAACAGGCTCGGCGCTATGTGGATACGCCTCTGGCCGGACGAACATGGCTGCAGCATGCAACGCCCGTCACGCTGGGTATGAAGATTGCCGGCTGGCTAGGCGCAATTACCCGTCATCGCCAACGGCTGGCTGAGCTCAAGCCGCGTGTTCTGGTGCTGCAGTTCGGTGGGGCGTCGGGCACACTGGCGGCGCTCGGTGACAAGGCCATGCCGGTCGCCGAGGCGTTGGCTAAAGAACTTGACCTGACACTGCCTGATCAACCCTGGCATACCCAGCGGGACCGCTTGGTAGAGGCCGCCAGTGTGTGCGGCATGATTGCCGGAAGCCTGGGCAAGCTGGGACGTGACCTTTCCCTGTTGATGCAGACAGAAGCGGCGGAGGTTTTCGAGCCGGCCGGGCAGGGGCGGGGTGGTTCCTCGACCATGCCCCACAAGCGCAATCCGGTCAGCGCGGCAGTCCTGATCAGCGCTGCGACCCGCATTCCCAACCTTGTCGCCACCATGTTCGCGGCCATGCCTCAGGAACACGAGCGCAGCCTGGGGCTCTGGCATGCCGAATGGGACACCCTGCCTGATATCTTCTGCCTGACTTCGGGTGCGCTGGAACAGGCGTTGCTGGTAGCCGAAGGGCTGGAAGTTGATGCCGAACGCATGCGCACGAACCTGGAGCTGACCCACGGACTGGTACTGGCCGAGGCTGTCAGCATTACCCTTAGCCAACGTGTCGGCCGTGAGCAGGCGCATCAGCTGGTCGAGCAGTGCTGCCGCAGTGCAGTCGAGCAGAAATGCCACCTGCGTGAGGCGCTCGGGCAGAACGAGACCGTGACCGCCGAGCTGTCTGCCGATGAGCTGGATCATCTGCTCGATCCTGCGCACTACTTGGGACAGGCCCGCACCTGGGTAGAACGCGCCTGTGCCGAACACCATTCACTGACGTCTGCTCGCTAGGAGGATTCCTGTGCCAACTGTGCAACTCGCCGAGGGCGAACTGAATTACCGTTTCGATGGCCGCGAAGACGCGCCGGTTCTGGTGCTGTCCAACTCGCTGGGCACTGACCTGCATATGTGGGATGATCAGATTCCCGCCTTTACCGAACATTTTCGCGTACTGCGCTATGACACACGCGGCCATGGCGGCTCCACCGTCACGCCCGGTCCGTACACCATTGAGCAATTGGGCCATGACGTTCTGGCGCTGCTGGATGCGCTCAAGGTTCAGAAAGCCTTTTTCTGTGGACTGTCCATGGGTGGACTGACCGGGCAGTGGCTGGCAGTAAACGCCAGTGACCGTATCCAGCGTGTCGTTATCTGTAATACCGCCGCCAAGATCGGAACGGCAGACGGTTGGAACGACCGTATCGATACGGTACTCAAGGGCGGTCAGGCGGCCATGGTCAACCTGCGCGATGCCTCCATTAGCCGCTGGTTTACACCTGAGTTCTCTCAGGCAGAGCCAGCCAAAGTCAAGCGCATTACCGACATGCTCGCAGCTACCTCGCCAGAAGGGTATGCCGCCAATTGTGCTGCCGTGCGTGACGGTGATTTTCGTGAGCATCTCAAGGCCGTTACCGTTCCGGTGCTTATCGTGGCGGGTATGCACGATGCCGTCACCACACCGGCCGACGGTCACTACATGCAGGCTCAAATTCCGAATGCCGAGTATGCGGAATTCGATGCTGCGCATCTTTCCAATGTACAGGCCGGCGAAGCATTCAGTCGCCGTGTCCTGGCTTTCCTGACGGCTTAGGAGATCTCGAGATGGACGAACGCGAACGTTATGAAAAGGGCATGGAGGTCCGTCGCGCGGTATTGGGCGATGCCCATGTGAATCGCAGCCTGGAAAAGCTCACGCCATTCAACGAGGAGTTTCAGGAGATGATCACCCGGCATGCCTGGGGTGATATCTGGACCCGTCCGGGCCTGCCGCGGCATACCCGTAGCCTGATTACCATTTCCATGCTGATTGGGATGAACCGAAGCGAAGAACTCAAGCTGCATCTGCGCGCCGCTGCCAACAACGGTGTAACGCGCGATGAGATCAAGGAAGTGATCATGCAGAGCGCCATTTATTGCGGTATCCCGGCGGCCAACGCGACCTTCCATTTGGCCGAGTCAGTATGGGATGAGCTGGGCGTGGAGTCACGCCAAACTCAATATGAAGGGCAGTAGGCAAGGCGTTATAAAAAAGCCCGTCGAAAGACGGGCTTTTTGTATTGACCTGGCGCTTACAGAATCGAGATCGGGTAGCTGAAGATCAGGCGGTTCTCGTCGACATCGTTGTTGCTGCCATAGTCGCGGCGGACCATAGAGTTTCTCCAACGCATGTTCAGGTCCTTGAGCGGGCCGCTCTGGAAGGTATAGGCCACATCGAAGTTACGTTCCCATTCCGAGCCGTCATCATTGGCAGCGTTGACGTAGATGTTGTCACCATGGCCGTAACGCGCCATGAAGGCCAGACCCGGAATACCCATAGCAGCAAAGTTGTAGTCGTAACGCAGCTGCCACGAGCGTTCCTTGGCATTGTCAAAGCTCTGGGTAAACATGTCGTTTACGATACTGCCGCCGCTGGAACCGTTAACGCTCAGCCAGCCGTTATCACCGCTGACGCGCTGATAACCTACGGTAAACTTGTGGCCACCAATACCGGCGGACAACTGTCCAGTGAAGAGTTTGTTGTCCAGGTTGCCCGCGCGCGCTTGGCCTTCCTCTTCACCGGTGAAGTAACCCAGATTCGCGCCCAGGCTCCAGTCCCCGAACTTCTGGGTATGGGTCAGGTTGAAGAAGTTCTGCTTGTAGACATCTTCGAATTGCGCGTGCCATACGCCAACCATGGTGCGCTTCTCGTTGAAGGTGTATTCACCCCCTACATAATTGAAGCGATCCGAAGAGGCTGCACGAATCTGACGGGCACCGCCGGTCGTGATGGACAGATCCTCCATGTTAGAGGAGTTACGCAGGCTCACCTGGCGAATCTGCGCAGCATAGAACGTGAAGCCGTCCAGTTCCTTGGAGGTCAGTGTCGCACCGCGGAATGTCTGAGGAAGCAGGCGACCATCGTTGAAGCGAAGCACGGGTACGTTAGGCATCAATTCGCCTAACAACAGATCAGTCTTGGAAATGCGAGCCTTGAAGGTAGCGCCCAAACGACCGAAATCATCGGCGGCACGCCCGTCATCATGTACCGGCAGCAACTGTGTACCAGCACGACCCCGACCGCTGTCCAGCTTGATTCCGTAGAGCCCGGTCAGGTCCAGACCAAAACCTATGACGCCCGGTGTGTAACCCGAGGTTGCCGTCATAATGAAACCTTGGCCCCATTCTTCGACCTTGCTCTGTTGAGCGCTGGTACCGTTGCGGAAATCCCGGTTGAAGTAATAGTTGCGGGTCATCACGTTGACTTTGGCGTCTTCCAGAAAACCTTCAGCATGAGCAGCCATCGGTAATGCCAAGGCCAGCGCAAGCGGTGTGAGTCCAATAAACGCAGGAACAGAGAGATAGCGAAGGGTCATTATTGTTGTACTCCCATGAGTAATGGTGCCGCACCTGAGCGCAATCTCTTACGGATTGATTTATCAGAGGCGGAGAGGCCCTGATCCTCAGGGCATTTCATGTCCGGCCTGAATAGGCAGCCGAACCTAAGCGGACGCGCAAACGCCTCCGCGAAATCTGGAAGAGGAGGGAATATCGGGCGGGAAAATTAAGGCCGTACAGGGTGCAATCTTCAACATTCAGGTTATTCCATTATTGAATTTATTGTGGAATTCACCCTTGTGCCTTATGGCCAGGGTTGTACGATGACGTGCCGCGATAATGCTATCGATTCGCTACCTAAAGCAATAGCCATTTGTTCGTTTATCGCACTTGAAAGACCGTATGAGACAAATGGCTTAACTGTATGCCTGATAACACTTTTAAGTAGCACATAAGCGGCCGAGCCCTGAAACAGCGTGGCTCAGGGAAGAAGATCTGTCTTGTTCGAGACCCTGGAAAAGGCGTCTATTAGACCAAAGAATAATCTTTGCAGCCTACGCCGCCGTGGTGGGGCGGTACCGTCAGAGGAGCGATACCGCGGGAATGATCAAGCCTGTCCTGTCGCTTTGGGGGTATCTGAGCGCGAGCCCCATTCTGTCCAGGAGCCGTCGTACAGGGCCCCTTCCGGTAGGCCTGCCACTGCCAGTCCCAGGAGAAGAACGGCAGCTGTCACGCCGCTGCCGCAACTGGTAACCACTGATCGTGAGCCATCCGCACCCGCATGTGCAAAGCGCGCGCGGAGCGTCTCGACATCCTTGAACGTGCCGTCAGCATTGAGAAGATCGGTATAGGGCAGGCTGGCGCTACCTGGAATATGCCCGGAGGCCAGGCCTGCACGCGGCTCGGGCACCGACCCCTCGAAGCGATTGGCCGCGCGTGCATCCAGTACCTGCTCGAGGCGGCTGTCGAGGTTGGCCTGGATATCGCCCAGGCCCCGTAGCATTCTGGCGTGGAACGTGGCTTCGAACGTCTGGGCCGGTACGACAGGTGCCGGACCTTGTTCTACAGGTCGATGTTCGCTCTGCCACTTGGGAAGGCCTCCATCGAGCACTGCGACCTGATCATGGCCGAAGAGGCGAAACATCCACCAGGCACGCGCTGCTGAAAACAACCCTTTCTGGTCATAAACCACAACGCGGGACTGGTTTTTGACCCCCAGCTCACCTACCAGCCGGGCGAAACGACCTTGGGAGGGCACCATGTGCGGCAGCGTTGTGTCCTGATCTGAAATCTCTTCGATATCGAAGAAGCGAGCACCGGGTAAGTGAGCAGCCTCATACTCGGCGCGTGCATGTTTCGACTCATTGGGCAGGTAGACACTGGCATCGAATATCACCAGGTCTTTGTTGCCCAATGCGTTGGCAAGCCACTCGGTACTGACCAGAGGGCCAAACGTCATAAGAGTTCTCCTGTATGAATGTTTCACTCGTGGTTGCCTTGACGCCAGGCGGTGCGGCGTTGGCAGGTCTGTCCCCATCCTATCCGATCGGGCAGGCGATGCGGTAAGGTACGAGCAGGCGTTGGGGCGCGCTCGATCAGCCGCAACGTTTTATTGTCGAACCCAGGACCGGCCCGCGCCGGTTCTTTTTCCAGGAACGTGGTAATGAGCGATTCAAATGCGGTGCGGGGTAAAGCCCCGGGGATCAACTGGCAACTGGAACGAATCGTAGATGAGCTGCATGACGCTCGTAACGAATGGCGTAGCCAGCATGGCCGAACGCGAGAACTGAGCAGCCGTGAACTGCCGTCGCGAGCGGTAATGAGCGAGATCCTTGAGTCGCTCTGTAGCGCCTTGTTTCCGCTCCGTCTGGGACCAAATGACCTACGTGCGGAAAGCGAAGACTTTTTCGTAGGGCATGTGCTGGACCGTGCACTCAATGCTCTGTTAGGGCAGGTACGGCTGGAGCTATGTTATACCGCTCGGCAGCGGGGAACCTCTGAGTGCTCGGTCGAAGATCCGGCGCAGCGCATTGTGCAGGACTTTGCCTTGGCATTGCCTGATCTGCGGCGTCTTTTGGATACCGATGTGCTGGCAGCCTACCGGGGCGATCCGGCCGCGCGCAGTGTGGATGAAGTGCTGCTGTGCTATCCCGGTATCCTGGCTGTTATCTACCATCGTCTGGCGCATCAGCTCTATCGTTCGGACCTGCCGCTACTGGCGCGCATGATTGCAGAGCTGGCTCATTCAGCCACGGGTATCGATATCCATCCAGGGGCGCAGATCGGCCCCAGCTTCTTTATCGATCATGGTACCGGCGTGGTTATCGGCGAGACAGCTATCATTGGCGAGCGGGTCCGGATCTATCAGGCTGTGACTTTAGGCGCCAAGCGCTTTCCGGCCGATGAGTCCGGCAATCTGCAAAAAGGGCATCCACGCCATCCGATCGTCGAGGACGATGTGGTCATCTATGCCGGCGCGACCATTCTGGGACGCATTACCATCGGTAAAGGCTCCACCATTGGCGGTAATGTCTGGCTGACGCGCAGTGTTCCGGCGTTCAGCAACGTGACCCAGGCCAACTTGCAAGGATGCTCCAACAGCGATCAGTAAAGGTGTCGCTCGGCAGGCTAACGCTTCAATACGCAACATGCCCTGACTGCCACAGGCATGAGGGGCACAATTGCTATCCAGGAATGATTGCGCCGGATGTCGAAGGCGGCAGCCAGGCTTTCAACGCTGCTGCGTTCGGTGATCCTGATCCGCCCCTGACGGCCTACCCATTGGCGCACCCGTGATGGACAGGCGTTGGGAAACATCAGGCAAAAAAAGGGTTGAAGCTATAGATATAGTCTTCAACCCCAAGACCGAGTAGAAGAAATCCGATCGACTGATCAGATCATGGTGAAATCGGGTCGCTGGCAGGGAAAGTTTCCTCTACGGCCTGGTCTAGCTGGTCGTCATCGACGTCACGATTATCGAGGTCTTCGTTTTCAGCGTTCTGGTTTTCGGGGTGCTTGATGTCGCTCATGTTCGTCTCCCGTTCGGGCCTTGTGCAGGCGTTATAAGTTAGGCCGCAGGAGATACTGAAGGTTCTGACCACCCATCTATGAAGCCTTTGGTCTCACTTGGGAAGTGTTAAAGGGCTAGCATTTTCAATCTTTCGATTGATACCCGTCGCTGCGCTAAACGGCGAATATAGCCTCCCGATTCACAATGCCTGATCGCTAGGGTGCCCTTGCAGGTTCTTGCGCAATGGTAATGCGGTAAAGGTCTCCCAGACCTTGCTGTACCTCTGGTGGAATAAACATTCATGGAGAGAGCTATGTTTATCTTCAAACCGCTCGCCGCTGCCGTTCTCGCGGTGTTAGCCACGCAAGCCTTTGCTGAAAATAATACGGCCCGACAGGACCAGCACGGTGTGCTCAATACGGCTACGATCGAGCAGTCCGGCTCCGGTAATGCCGCCAAGCAGTCGCATAGCGGCTACGCCAATGAGGCTCGCCTGACTCAGGTCAATAGCCAGGCCGGTACTGCACAGCAGGCACAGGCGGGCAATTACAACGTCGCGACTGTCGAGCAGGCCGACTCGACCACTGCCTACTCCAACCAATACCAGTATGGCTGGAACAATCAGGCGTCGGTCTCCCAGCAAGCTTCCGAGTCGGCTTCAGTCAACCAGAGCCAGACAGGCACTGCCAACGAAGCTGAAACCGAGCAACTAAACACGACCCAGGCAACCTCCCGGATTACGCAAAACGGCAACACTCACTGGGCCCATACGCTGCAGGAAGGGGCCGTGGCCAGTGAAGTATCCGTTAATCAACAGGGCGACAATCACACCGCTCTGCTGTGGCAGCGGGACGGCTCCAATAACGTTGCGACGGTCATTCAGACAGGGAACGATACCTCCGCCAATATCTACCAGCTGGACAGCCAGGGTTCCGTGGCCACGCTTGAGGTCAGTGGTGTGAATACCTCGGCCTATGTCACCCAGCGCGGTACGCAGCAGCAAGCCGCTGTCCGTATCGACGGTCAGAATGGCGGCGCCCTGGTCACTCAGGAAGGCAGCAATAACGACGCAGACACTACCCAGAGTGGTGTCTCGAACAGTATCGATGCTTTCCAGGCAGGTGACTGGCAGGCCGCTCAGCTCAGCCAAGTGGGTGACTACAACATTGCGACCGCCAACCAGACCGGGACTGGTAACGAGTTCTATGCCGATCAGACCGGCAACAGTAACGTCCTGTACGGCACGCAAGAGGGTAGCGATAACATCCTGAGCGCTTCGACCGAAGGCTCGCTCAATGAAATCACCATCGGGCAGCAGGGCGATCGTAACGTGGCGTATCTCAGCCAGCTGAGCGGGTCGGATAACCACATCACGCTACAGCAGACCGGTGCTGATCTACGGGTCAACCTGAGCCAATCCGGCACAGGCAACCGCGTCAATCTTATTCAGCAGTAAAACTGATCCTCTTTCGCGCACCGCCTTCGCACAGGCGGTGCGCGCCTGAAGCCGCTTGGCAAACGGCTGCCTTCCGTGTCTTTTTCGCAACCGGCACTGGATTCCTGGCGTACTGTCCACATCTTTATCGAAGGGTGTTTGTGTCGTGCACTGACCTGTATCAGCGCCATACCGGGCTGATAGGGCTATGGTTATAGACAGGCACGATCACCGGGCAGCGGCAGGCCTGTCATGGCTGTCTGCTTTTGACTGTTGTCGATTGACGAGACGGTGAAGTTCGATGGAATTCAAAGATTATTATGCGCTGCTGGGCGTCGACCCGGGCGCAGACGAAAAAGCGATCAAGACCGCATACCGCAAGCTGGCGCGCAAATACCATCCAGACGTCAGCAAAGAGCCGAATGCGGAAAGCAAATTCAAGGAAGTCTCCGAGGCCTATGAAGTTCTCAGAGATCCGGAAAAACGAGCCGAATACGATCAATTACGCCAGTATGGCCGGGCCGGGCAGCAGTTCGAGCCGCCGCCAGGCTGGGAGTTCAACGGCAATTTTGGCGGAGGAGGAGACGGGCAGTACGAGCGGCATTTTTCCGATTTCTTCGAATCTGTTTTTGGTGCCCGACCCGGTAGTGGGCGCGGCCAGGAGCGTAGTGCCGGACGAAGAGGGCAGGATGTGGAAATGGAACTGCCGTTGTTTCTCGAAGACACGCTGTCAGACGAGCCGCGGACCATCAACTATCGGGTGCCTAGCTATAGTGCGAACGGGCTGCGTCACGAGAGCGTACCCAAGAGCCTGAACGTACGCATTCCGGCAGGCGTGACCGATGGCGAGCGAATCCGGTTGAAAGGGCGGGGCGCCCCAGGGCTCAATGGCGGACCCGACGGCGATCTTTATCTGGTTGTCCGGCTGGTTCCTCATCCACTCTTCGATGTCGACGGGCATGACCTGCTTCTGACCGTTCCGCTTGCACCCTGGGAAGCTGCACTGGGCGCCAAGGTAACTGTCCCCACCTTGAGCGGGAAACTGCAATTGACCGTTCCGGCCAACAGCCAGGCGGGGCAGCGTTTACGTCTCAAGGGCAAGGGGTTGCGAACACGGAAGGGCGGCGCAGGGGACCTGTACGCCGTGATCAAAATTGTCATGCCCAAGACTCATGATGAGGCTACTCGGAAACTATGGGAGCAATTGGCGAGCAAGGCCAGCTTCAACCCCAGAAGTGAGTGGAGGGACTGAGATGACCACCGTAATCGTGGAATTTGACATCGAAGAGATCAGCCAGCTGGTCGATACGCCAGTGACTCACATCGTTGAGCTTGTCGAGCATGGCATCGTCGAGCCACACGGGCCGCGGCCAGAGGTATGGGTATTCGATTTGCCAGCGTTGCATACGGTACGCCGTGCCGTACGGCTGCAACGAGAGCTTGAGCTGGACTGGGCGGGCATCGCACTGGCGCTCGACCTGCTGACCCAGGTAGAAACCCTGCGTATGGAAAACCGCATGCTCAGGCAGCGGCTTGCCCGCTTTGTGCTTGATGAATAAGAGGAGGGCTCCAGGCACACATGCTGTGCCGGAGCCTGCCCTTTAGAACCAGCGATCGTTGCGCTTTCTGCGACCCGCAAATGACGGCAGGATCAGACCTGCCAACAGGCCGGCTCCGGCAATGCTGCCTCCGTAAACGAGATAGCGCATCATGACATCTTTGTTCTCATCACCCAGGCGCGCCTTGACGCTGCGAAGTTCGGACTGTGCGTCGGTCAGCTCGGCATCCAGCTGGCGCCGGGTCTGCTCAAGTTCATCTATGCGTGCTTTGCGGGCGTCCATGGTTTCCTGCATGCCCTGAACGCGGGATTTCCAGCTGTCATCGATCGTCTTGAGCTTGCTGCTCAGCTCGTTTACCTGCTGTTCCAGTTGCGGTACACGCTCTACCGGGCCTGGTTGTTCCTGTAGTTCGCTGGAACGAATCCATACCAGATCACCGCTTTCGCCTCGGATCTGGCTGTAATCACCTTGGGTGTTGACCAGCTCGACTTTCTGGCCGGACTTGAGTGATCCAACGATACGATAGCCATCGGTCGGGCCGCTGCGAACATACGTAGACAGCGTATCGCTGACCCAACGGTCAGCCGCCTTGTTTTCCTGGGCCTGTACCTGACCCAGACCTGCTGTAAGGGCTGCTCCGAGCAAACAGGCGCTCCAGGTAGAGCCTTTGGAAAAAATGCGTGTGCCCTTGGCTAACGGGGTACGAGAAAAAAGGGCTGCGAGAAAAGTGGGCATAGGCATTAAATGGTCATGTAATAAAAGTATGAGAGCCTGGACAAAAGGCCATCTTTTGGAAAGGGCCGTACCGTAACAAGCCTGGCCTATGATCAGCAATCACCTCATGCAGAGTTTGTGCATGGAGCACGCCGCGCGGGGGCCGTCAAACAGGGTATATGCCAAATTCTGGCTAGAACCTGAACGATCCACACCTTTTCAGGCCAGTAAGCCGGAATATTATTTCCTGATGCGTCTATCCGGTGCTTGCATATCACGAGCTTGCCAGCATATTGGCTGGCCACTGATTCAACTGATAAGAGGTGTGCGACCTCTTGCAAACGCAGAGGTTTCTGCCTTTGCAAGAGAGGGGGCTAAAAGTGTGAAACGGCTTGAAAATCTGGTTAAAGCACGTCCTGGCCATGTTCAACGAAGAGCATGGTCGTAGGCCGCAAGGTCTGCAGCAGGATATTCGCTTTGAGAGGCGGATTAGCCATGTGTACGATGTCTAGCGCTTAGGGAACAAGTAGAGCGCTGCATAGTGCACCAGCATGATGGTCTTGGCGTCCAGAATGCGTCCGGCGCGAATCATGTCCAGCAACTCATCGAAGCCAAACTCCATTACTTCGATGTCCTCACCTTCATCAGCCAGCCCACCCCCTTCGCTTCTATGTGTATCGCTATCGTATTCTGCCGCGAAGAAGTAGAGTTTTTCCGTGACCGAGCCCGGGCTCATGTAGGCTTCGAACAGCTTGGTGACATGATGGAGGTGGTATCCCGTTTCCTCTTCGATTTCAGCGCGGATGCGCTCTTCAGGCGCGGCATTGTCGAGCAGGCCGGCCGGCGTTTCGATCAACATGCCATCAGGAATGCCATTGAGATAGGTCGGCAGGCGGAACTGTCGGATCAGCACAATGGTACGGCGATCCAGGTTGTACAACAGTACCGTCGCGCCGTTGCCGCGGTCGTAGGTCTCACGGGTGTGCTGCTGTCGTGATCCATCACGCCGCTGGTAATCCAGGGTGTACTTGGTCAGCACGCCCCAGTCATTGGCAAGAATCTGTGAGTCGAGGATACGGATGGGCGAGGAGTCGGTCATGAAGAGTTCTCGAAAGAGGGTATTCAGGCGGGCTGATGCCGGGCTCAGGTGCTGGGTATTGATGAGCATGCCAGTGCATCTTGGCAGCGGTGTGTCAGAAGGGAAACCGGCGCGGTAGCCGGTTTCCTGAGCCGTTATGGTTTGGCTATATGCCAGACACCACCCTTGCCATCGCCAGTCTTGTCACCAGCCTTTTTGTCCTGGACGAAGGTATACAGCGGCTTGCCCTTGTAGGTCCACTGCATGGCGCCATCTTCGCGCTCGATCACGGTCCAGGCATCCGAAGGCTTGCTGCCAGCCTCTACCTTGAGCGGCGGCCAGTTTTCCGCGCATTTGCCATTGCAACTGGAAACACCTTCAGTGTCCTTGTCGTAGGTATATAGCGTTCTGCCCTGGTCATCGACCAGAACACCATTTTTTTCCATCGCTGGGGAGGCTGCCAGCGCAGCGCTGGAGGCCAGAAGGGCAGTTACAGCAAACAGGGCTTTGACAGTCATGGTGGTCTCCATGGATAAACAACTTGTTATAAGCAGTTTCCTTGTCACCTACACACGGACCGGCGGTGCCGGGTAGTGTTCCTTACAGGTTCGGCTCCAGGGCTTTTTCGACATGCCTTGTATAATGCTTCTCATCTATAACGTGGCAACCAGTTTGCCAATGGCGTCCAGTGCCAGCGCAAGCAGGGCGGCAATCCCGACAGAGCCTATAACCAGAGCCTTACCCCACCATACGCCCCATTTCACAAGGCCGGCCACAATGCCAACAGCGCAAAGCAGCAGCCCGAGCTGAAGATAGTAAGTCGTCCAGGCCAAGGTCTGAATGAACAGCAGCCATAGCTCGTTGAGTTCCTGGTACATCAAGCGCTCCGGTATCCGATCAGCCCACACTATCGCACGTCTGGCTGAAAAGCCGTGTGCCCCTGTGGTTACTCTGTGACGATGCTGTCGACAGCATCGCTCAGAACCGATGGAAATACCCGCTTACACCCTTAAAAGGTGTCTGCTTAACGAAACGCTCACGAATGCAGTTTGGTTAAGCAAATCTTAAGGATGAGCCTGCTAGTCTCCTGGCACATTTTGGGTTCGGCATTACATTCGGGAGAAATCGAATGGGATGGGGTGACGAGCTGATGGCTGCGGGTCAGGCCCGCGTGCATTATGAAAAGACCCGGCAGAAAGTGGTGTTCGTGGATTGTGAGGGGCAGCCGCGCTGGTCGGAGATCTGGGAGAACAATCCCTATATTCTCAAACAGCCGGAGCCAGGGTGCGTCACGATATGCAACGCACCCAAGAGCCGTCCGTATATCTACCGCAAGAACAAGAAGGTCTGCGAGTGGCAGGTCTTTGAGCTGGTGCCTGGCGAGATATCTTTCTCTGCCCAGGAACTGGCGTTCGGTCGACAACATGCCCAGGGCTCGATTGTCATTGAGCCCCATACCAAGGTGACCGATTCCAACAAGGCCTGGCTCTGGGAGCGTTGGGAACAGCTGGCTCGGTGCGGCTTCGACTTCGTGCAGTTGGGGCCGGAGGGAACCCGGCTGCTTCCAGGGGTACGGCATGTCGTGACGGCCAGCTTTCGCGAAGCGGCGGCCGTACTGGCTCACGCCCGGGGTTTTGTTGGGGCTGAAGGCGGAATGCACCATGCTGCTGCAGCGGTTTCAACGCCAGCCGTTGTGCTGTTTTCAGAGTTTATTTCGCCACGGGTCACGGGTTACCTGGGTCATATCAATCTGTATCAAGGCAAGACGCCGTTGGGTAATGGCGCACGGCTGCCCTGCAAGAAGTGCCGGGCGTCCATGCAGGCGATCACTGTCGATCAGGTGGTGTCGGCATTGAATGAATTGATGTCAGTCGGCTCAGCCATAAGGCCCGGTGTTGCCATGGCGCACCGAGTGGCTGCCGAGGCGTAAGTCGAATGGGGGCCTCCAGAGAGGCCTCCTGACTACACGGTGACGCTGGCTGCCGTCTGGCCTGCCTTTTCCGCAGGGACTTCGATCAGGAAGCGGAACAGCGAGCCATGCTGCTCGACGCTACGGCACAGATAGCCATAGCGTTGGGTATCCTCTGGAATGCCATGTACCGACTGCGCACAGTCGGTAATGACTTCGAGCAATTGACCAGCCTGCATCGTTTCCAGGGTTTCCAGTGTAGCGATGGCGTTATAGGGGCAGTGTTCGCCCCTCAGGTCGAGAGACAGATCCGGTTGTGTGCTCATGGACTCTCCTGGAGGTGCCGAAACGGCGAGCGTTGAGTTGAACCAATAGCAGGGCGATGCCCAGGCCGATAAAGGTCAGTAGCAAACCATAGCCAGGGCCGACGGCTTTCAGTAAGTCGATCTTGGGATAGGGAAGCGCCAGTGCATTACCCAGCTCGTCCCAATACACTGCCACCAACGTACCGCCAATCACATTGCCCAGGCCCACTACCCAGAAGTGCACCTGTCCTTCTACGGCGCGGTACATCCAGCCGGTCTCGCAGCCACCGGCCAATACGATGCCGATACCAAAGAGCAGGCCGCCAATGATGGCGTTCGGGCCCATCCAGAAAATCTTGGGCGCAACGCCCAACTGAATCGCACCAAAAGTGCCGATGGACGCAGCCGCCATCCCCAACAGAATCCCTTGGGCAGCCCGAGTGCGGCCGGTCGTCCAGATGTCACGGGCGGCGCTGGTAAAGCAGATCTGGGCCCGCTCGATCAGGGTGCCGAACAAGAGCCCGAATATGCAGGCGATACCCAATACAAAGGAGGCCTCGAATCGCCAGGCGGCCAGCAGTGCCGTGGCACACAGTACGGCGATGCCCAGGCGGGATTGTGTTCTGACCCGGCGTGCAAGCGCATCCGGGGAGGGCAGGGATGAGCGGGTTTTGCCAACCTTGAGTGGCGCTCTCAGAAAGGGCAGCAGGCTGAGCTTCACCCCTATCCAGGCTCCTGCGACAGTCGCCAGCATGAAAGCCCAGGCATGCAGGGAAAACATAGGGATGCTGGTAAAAAAGGCTGCCAGATTGCATCCCATGGCCAGGCGAGCACCGAAGCCTGCAACGATCCCACCAATCAATCCCTGCAGCAGGCGCCTACGACTGGTAGGCCAGCGCCAGCCCACATTGCCTGCGAACAACGCCATGCTCAAGGCACCGAGAAACATGCCGGCGATCATGACACCGTCGATCCGGTCCAGCGGGGTACCCTGCAAACCGATGAGCTTGAAATAGCTCCATTCCTCAGGATGGAGGCCGAACCAGGACAGTACATGTCCTCCCCAACGGGTAAATTCTCCGATGACGGCCCAGAACGTATGGGTGAGCGTGAAGTAATACGCCGAAAGGACTCCCAAGGCGACCAGTGTCGGAAGGGGAGCCCAGAAGCGGACAAGGTACGTTTGACGAAAATGAGCGAGACCGGCGAATACGTAGCAAAGCCTCTGAAAGGGAAACGCGTAGTATAGAGCAACCCTTCATTTTGTAGTGTTTTTAGGCGTCATGCCGACGAATTTTGAAAGACCCGGACATGAACGGTATTTCCCGCGCGGGCCTTTAACAGGGCACAATAGAGGTTGCGCAAGAGCCGCAGTCACCTCTGTTTTACGATAATGATTGATGGAATGGATTGCCTCCTTGAGGCTGCCTTACAACGCATAGGACATCATGCCCGTATTTACGCCTCGTCAGATTCTTCTGGGTAGCTGGTTCGTTATTCTGGCCAGCCTCATGTTGGTTTTTCCGCTTGGATTGGTCCCCAGTCTGTTTGCCGGTCTGCTGGTCTTTGAACTGGCCAATATGCTGGAGCCTCGCCTGCAGGGGCTTATTTCCGGTGATCGTGCCCGTATCGTGGCGGTAGCCCTGCTGGTGACCCTGGTTGTCTGTGTACTGGCCGTGTTCTTTGCGGGCGCGATCAGTTTTGTACTGCATGAAGTCCGTAATCCGGGCAGTCTGATCGATAAATTCATGGCGCTCACCGAGCGTGCCCGTGGGCAACTTCCCATGGCGCTCGATAAATACCTGCCCGCCAGCGCCGAAGATTTTCGTCACTCGGTCAATGAGTGGCTAGGTGCTCACTTAGGTGAGCTGCAGACCATTGGCAAGGATGCCATACACACGTTTGTCACCCTCGTAATTGGCCTGATCCTGGGCGCTGCCGTTGCTTTGCAGCGCAAGCGCAGCAGAGCCCAGGAACGTCCGCTGTCCACTGCGCTGCTGGACCGTGTGGCGCTGCTGTCAGAGGCATTTCGCAACGTGGTATTTGCCCAGGTAAAGATCTCCTTTATCAATACCATTCTGACAGCCGTCTTTCTTGCGGGTGTGTTGCCGCTCTGTGGCATCCACTTACCCCTGATCAAGACAATGATCGTAGCGACCTTCATTCTGGGGCTGCTGCCCGTGATCGGGAATTTGCTCTCTAATACCCTGATTCTGATCGTAGGGCTGTCGGTTTCGCTGTGGGTGGCAGTATCCGTAGGGTGCTATCTGGTCGCTATCCACAAGCTTGAGTATTTCCTTAATGCGCGCATTGTCGGAGGGCAAATCAAGGCCCGCTCCTGGGAATTACTGTTAGCCATGCTGGTTTTTGAATCGGCTTTCGGCCTACCAGGACTTGTGGCTGCGCCTATTTATTACGCCTATCTCAAAAGTGAGCTGACACGAGCAGATCTGGTGTAAACGAGTCGTAGGATGTCATTGGTCGGCTACGGCAAATGACGTTGCGCTGGCCTCTTGTTATAGGTGCAGATGTACCCATATCAACAGGATGTCTCACAGCTAATGGGAGAGTCCTATGGCCAGTGGTTGGGCAAACGACGGGGCGGTTCAAGAGCAGATCGACAGCACCATTGAAGATGCTATCCAGCGCGCTCGAAGCCAGATGGCGCGTGGTGAAAGCCTGACGCATTGCGAAGAGTGCGATGCGGTTATTCCCGAAGCTCGACGCCAGGCAGTAAAAGGTGTGCGCTTGTGCGTTAACTGTCAGGCCGCGCACGACAAGGAGCAGGCCCGGTTCAGCGGCTATAACCGACGTGGCAGCAAGGATAGTCAGCTACGCTAGAGAGCAGTAGGGAGCAAGGTAATAGAGCCACCTTGCTGCTCATTAAAGCCTTATAAATACAGGGCTTGTCAACGCACGCTAGCATCTTTCTAAGGAATCATGACGTTGCCTTTTTAAAAGGCAACGCCTTATTGTCCGGTTTTTATTGTTGCCGTCAGTCACCCACTCTCCAAAAACCATTCTCTCCCCGTAAAGTTCTTCTTCTGTTCGTCGATACGCGTTGCACTATTTATTCGTTTACTCAAAGAACGTCTAGACGCTAGCTGTGCCCTTGCATTTAGGGTTACCGCTTAACTATCTCCAGATCTCTTTGCAGCATCTCTTCTAGTCGCGGAATTCGAGGCACGTTACGTTATGCGTCTTTGGCGAAACAGTATCCAGTGGCAGCTTATCTTGAGCATGGGCGCCGCCTTGGTCATTAGCAGTTTGGTTGTAATTGGTATCTATGCCTATGCCTTGAATCGGTTAACCGATCGTTATCTGCTTCAAGAGGCTATGCCGACCAGTGTCAAAGCGATTCGAAATGATCTTGAGCGAGTACTGACCGTCCCGCTGACCACGGCCAGTAATATGGCCAACAATACATTGATTGCCGACTGGTTGAGTGCTGGCGAAGCTGTCGAGCAACAGCCTCAGTTCGTACATTATTTATCGAATCTCCAACAGCATTACAACGCGCTCGTGTCCTTTATCATCTCCAAGGATTCCGGCCATTATTTTACGAACAAAGGCCTGGATATCACGCTCAAACCTGGCGAAGCGAACAGTAAGTGGTTTTATGACTTTCTGGCGAGCGGACAACAGCGTTTGATCGTGATCGACATTGATAACAATACTCATATGCCCACCTTATTTATTGATGAGCGTATCGAGCGCGACGGCCGCCTGTTGGGTGTAGTAGGGCTGGGCTTCAGCCTGACAGCATTGTCAGACATGATTCGTGACTTCCGTTTTGGCCAGCAGGGTCAGGTTTATTTAGTCAGTCCAGACGGCAAGGTGAAAATCCATCCCCAGGCCGAACTCAATGACAAGAAGATGCTTGAGCAGTTAGTAGGAACTGGGCCCGCCCAGCAACTGATTGCCAAGGCAAAAGGCGCTGACAGTCAGGCTGTGATGTTTGAGCGGGATGGCCAGGAATACGTAGCGGTAGCTGAGCCAGTCGAGTCGCTTGGATGGACGCTGGTTAGCGAGGTGCCGCTTTCGGAGGTTTATGGTCCTGCCCAAAAAGCTTTGTTTGTCATTTCTGGTATTAGTCTGGCCGTTGTTCTGGCGTTTCTGGGACTGGTTGTCTGGATGGCGCGCAGTATTGTTCGACCGATTCGCCAGGTAACAACCGCACTGATCGATATTGGTAGCGGTGATGGTGACCTAACGCGTCGGCTTGATGAAAGCCGTGCGAATGAACTAGGTGATCTAGCGCGTGGCTTTAACCGATTTGTTGAAAGTTTGCGCGAGCTGATCGGTAATGCCCTGCATACCAGCGAGCAGCTTCGGCAGAATGTGGTCCAGGTTGCCCAGGTAGTGGACAGCACATCGACGCGAGCGACCCAGCAGCAGCATATGACCGACATGGTGGCTACCGCTGTGCATGAAATGGGGCTGACCGTGCAAGAGATCGCACGCAATGCCGGCGCTGCAGCTGAGGTCTCTTGCAGCACTCAGGAAGAGGCGGTATCCGCTAAGCAGGTGGTTGGGCAATCTATCCAGTATGTCCAAGGGATGTCGGCCGATATTGAGGAGGCGGCAAGCGCTGTAGGTGCCCTGGCTCAACAGGTCGATACCATTGATGAGGTTTTGCTGGTAATTCGTAGTATTTCCGACCAGACGAATTTGCTGGCGCTCAATGCAGCCATTGAGGCAGCACGTGCAGGGGAAATGGGGCGTGGATTTGCCGTGGTGGCTGATGAGGTTCGTACCCTAGCTGGCCGTACCCAAAGCGCGACCTCTGAAATTCAGCGCATGATTGGTGAACTCAAAGGGCGTGCTGACGAGGCCGTTGCTTCCATACGTGCCGGACAGTCGGCTACTGAAACGGGCGTAGAGGCCAGCAGACAAACAGGCCGGTCATTAGATGCCATTGCTGCGCATGTCGAAGAGCTTACGGATAGAAACCATCAGGTGGCGACCGCTACTGAAGAGCAAAGCTCAGTAACGGAAGAGATCAACCGAAACGTTCAGGGTATCGCTGATCTTGCTCAAACAACGGTCAAGGATGTGAATGCCTGTCGTGCGGATTGTCAGGAACTGTCTCTTATGGCCGATCACTTGGCCACGCAAATGGCACGGTTCCGCCTGTAAGGAACCGCGTTCGGGCGAGTGGGCTTAGTAAGCTTACTCGCCCGAAAAATGGCTGACATTACGCTACAGGTTTATCGAATACGTGTAACGCTGCGTGATAGAGCAGGGTGATGGTCTTCATGTCTTTTATCTGCCCCTGCCTGACCAAACCTAGCGCTTCATCGAAAGGCATTTCTAATACCTCGATGTCCTCACCTTCTCCTTCCAGACCACCACCGTCTTCCTTGCGGTTACTTGACTCGTATTCAGCCGTGAAAAAAGAGAGCTTTTCCGTCACGGAACCGGGGGTTGAATAGGCTTCAAACAGTGGCGTGACATTCTGGATGTCATAGCCGGTCTCTTCACGAATCTCTTCCTTAATACGTTTCTCAGGAGACGCCTTATCAAGCTTGCCGGCTGGTGTTTCGAGCAACATGCCGTCCGCTACGCCATTGACGAAGGCAGGAAAGCGAAATTGCCGGGTGAGCACAACGGTCCGCTGCGACCGGTTATAGAGGAGCACGGTAGTGCTGTCGCCTGCATCGTAGGTCTCTCGGGTCAGCTGTTGCCATTGGCCGTTACGGCGGCGGTAGTCAAAGGTGTTTGTCTTGAGTACGGAGAAGCCTTCGGAGAGCACTTCGCTCTTCACTATCCGGATGAAGTCAGCTTGATCAGTCATTTACATTTACCTCGCTAAAACCATTCGGACTCTCATTCATGGCAAACGTCAGTTGAAGGCGACCAGCTGTCCCAAGGCATTCTGCTGGATTGCCTTCAGGTGTGCCGAATGCCTCAGGTTTGTGCCTGTTCCATTCAACCTGTTTTTGTAAAGGCCTCGGCATGCGGTACGATCATGAACTTTCCGCCCACCGGCGGAGTGCTATTTCCCCTCGTTCATAGCCAAGGAACCACAGATGCAGAATTTCAAAGGTCGGACGCTGCGTGCCAAATCAGCTCTTGCAGCATTGGTTCTGGCCTGCGCTCCCTTTGCCCATGCCGATAGCAGTGTTGGCGGTTTCAATACCAGCCAGCAGGATGCGATTGGCAAGATCGCCGCGGATTATCTGATCAAGCACCCTGAGGTGCTGGTTCAGGTCAGTCAGGCGTTGCAGCAGAAACAACAGGAAGAGCAGATCAGTCAGCTGACCGTGGGTGCCGTAGCTTCCGCCGATGCCTTGCTCAACGATGCCAAGACGCCTGCCGTAGGGCCGAAGGATGCCAAGGTGGCGATCGTCGAGTTTTTCGATTACCAGTGCATCTATTGCTATCACATGTCTGAGACGGTCGAAGTACTGATCAAGGCGAATCCTAATGTTCGCTTCGTCTTCAAGGAGTTCCCGGTCTTTGGTGCTCGCTGGCCGGCCTCCATCCTGGCGGCGGAAGCCGGTCAGTATGTGTATGCGAAGAAGGGTGGTGAGGCTTACCTGAAATACCATAACGGTCTGTTTGCAACCGGCAAGAACGAGGGCAAGCTGACCGAGCAGGACGTGGAGAAGGCTCTGAAAGCCGTTGATCTGAAGCTGGCCGATGTCAAGGCTGACGCGAAGACGCTAGAGTCCCAGATCCAGGCCAACATGGACCTGGGCAGCAAGATGCAGATCCAGGGTACGCCTACGTTCGTAGTCATGCCGACCAAGGGCGCAACTGCAGACAACGTGACCGTTATTCCCGGCGCGACCGATACGGAAAACCTGCAGAAGGCCATCGACGCCGCCAGCAAGTAATTCCGTTTATCCAAGGCAGCGTTATCGTTCAGAAGCGGTAACGCTGCCTTGGGCCTTCCGCAAGACCTTGATCAAAACAGGAAATACCGCTGTGCCATGGGCAATACTTCTGCCGGCTCGCACCACAACAGCTGTCCATCCGCTTTGACTTGATAATTCTGCGGATCGACTTCGATGGTGGGTAAATAGCCGTTATGGATCAGGTCGGTTTTCTTCACCGTACGGCAGCCCTTTACGACGCCAATCTGCTTCTTGAGGCCTAACTGGGCAGGCACACCTGCGTCAAAGGCCGCCTGACTGATAAAGGTCAGGCTTGTGGCGTGACGCGCACCGGCGTAGCTTGCGAACATAGGTCGATAGTGAACCGGTTGCGGCGTAGGGATGGACGCGTTGGCGTCACCCATTAGGCTCGCCGCAATGGCACCGCCTTTTAGGATCAATGAGGGTTTCACTCCAAAGAAGGCCGGGCGCCACAAGACCAGGTCCGCCCATTTACCCACTTCGATGGAGCCCACTTCATGGCTAACACCATGGGTGATGGCTGGGTTGATGGTGTACTTGGCAATATAGCGTTTGGCGCGGAAATTATCGTTGCCGGGGCCGTCTTCAGGCAAGGCGCCACGCTGCTTCTTCATCTTGTCGGCGGTTTGCCAGGTACGGGTTATGACCTCGCCTACCCGGCCCATGGCCTGGCTGTCAGAACTGATCATTGAAAACGCGCCCAGGTCATGGAGGATATCCTCGGCGGCAATGGTCTCACGACGGATACGGCTTTCGGCGAAGGCTACGTCTTCAGCAATGCTTGGGTCGAGATGATGGCAGACCATAAGCATGTCCAGGTGCTCATCAATGGTGTTCTTGGTAAACGGCCGGGTTGGATTGGTAGAGCTGGGCAGTATATTGGGGAAACCGCAGGCCTTGATGATATCCGGCGCGTGTCCACCACCTGCACCTTCGGTGTGATAAGTGTGAATGGTGCGGTCTTTGAATGCGCCCAGGGTTGTCTCGACAAAGCCAGACTCATTCAGCGTATCGGTATGGATTGCAACTTGGATATCGTACTGGTCAGCCACTGCAAGGCAGTTGTCGATAGCTGCCGGTGTCGTGCCCCAGTCCTCATGCAACTTAAGGCCAATAGCACCAGCCTTGATCTGCTCTATTAGCGGTTCGGGGACGCTCACATTGCCTTTGCCGGTAAAACCGATGTTCATCGGGAAGGCATCTGCCGCCTGCAGCATGCGCGCCATATGCCAGGGGCCGGGCGTTACGGTAGTCGCATTGGTGCCTGTCGCTGGGCCTGTGCCTCCGCCGATCATGGTAGTCACACCACTCATGAGGGCCTCTTCGATCTGCTGCGGACAGATGAAGTGAATGTGACTATCGATGCCGCCTGCTGTGAGGATCATGCCTTCCCCAGCGATGACCTCTGTTGCGCCACCAATAGCAATCGTTACTCCCGGCTGGATGTCCGGGTTGCCTGCCTTGCCGATGGCTGCAATACGACCATCCTTGAGGCCAACGTCCGCTTTCACAATCCCCCAATGGTCCAGAATCAGCGCATTGGTGATCACCGTGTCGGCCACGTCGGCTGCGCAGCGCTGACTTTGGCCCATGCCGTCACGAATCACCTTGCCGCCCCCGAACTTGACCTCTTCACCGTAAACGGTGTGATCGTGCTCGACCTCAATCCACAGGTCCGTATCCGCCAGACGCACCTTGTCGCCCGTAGTGGGACCGAACATGTCGGCATAGGCTTGGCGTGAAATCTTCATATCACTCATCCTGATCGTGTAGGGAAGGGGGGCGCAGCGCCGGTCCCGTTCTGTGTTTCGGGTGTGGGTTGGTAAGGGGTATTACTGCCTTCAGGCGGCGCGCCTTGACCATCCTGGCAATGGGATGGAAGGTGCGAAGCAATACCCATCATCAAGACTGATGTTCATTGCATCGGAGCTGCGCGTTATAAATGGCCCATCACACGGCCAGCAAAGCCATACACAATACGGTCGCCTGCCAGCTCCACTAGCTCTATATCGCGTGACTGACCCGGCTCGAAGCGTACTGCCGTACCCGCCGGAATGTTCAGGCGCATGCCACGGGCCTGCTCACGGTCAAAGGCGAGGGCATCGTTGGTTTCGAAGAAGTGATAGTGAGAGCCGACCTGGACAGGGCGATCCCCCGTGTTGGCTACCGTCAGGCTCAAGGTTCGACGACCGGCATTGAGTTCTATATCGCCGTCTTTGATCTGGTATTCGCCAGGGATCATGAGAGGCTCCTGAGCTGCTTGTAGTAAAGGGCGGTCGGGTGATAGATGCCGTCGGGGTTCGCGGCATAATCCGGGATTTCCCCGACACGCTGATATCCCAGGTATTGATAGAGCTGTTCGGCGCCTGAACCCGCCAGCGTATCGAGGTAGAGCAGGGTGCGGCCCATGTCCAATGCAGCGCTTTCCAGCGTGATCATCAGCCGATGTGCGATGCCGTGCCGCCGAGCGCCACGTAGTACCATCAACTTTTGTACTTCGGCGCGCTTGAGGCCATTGCGTTTGGTCGCTGGCGCCAGTTGCACGCTACCGGCCACCGTCCGGTCACCTAACAGCGCAACCCAGAGATGAAGGCCGCCATCTGCGATGTCCTGTTGAACGTTATCCAGATATGCGTCAACTTCGGCATCGCTCAGATCAGCCAGAAACCCGATCGAGGCGCCGCCTGCAACACAGTCACGCAAAAGGTCGCCTAAGCCCCGCCTGTAATGTTGAAATGCCTCTGCACCGACGCGTTCAAGGGTGACGTCAACCATGATGGGACTCCAGTTTGAGTTGCATGAATGTAAGGTCCAGCCACCGATCGAACTTGCGGCCCACTTCCGGCATCTGGCCGGTCGTTACGAAACCCAGTCGCTCATGTAGGCGGATCGACGCGGTATTACCGCTCTCGATAGCCGCTACCATCATGTGTAGATTGGCCTTGCGGGCATACTCGATCAGCGCTTTCATCAACATGGGCCCGATGCCCTGACCACGCTGATCGCTGCGGACGTATACCGAATGCTCGACGGTATGACGGAAACCCTCAATGGTTCGCCAGGTGCCATAACTGGCATAGCCGACTACCTCACCGGCAGCATCACGGGCAACCAGTACGGGAAACCCCTGGGCGGTGCGGTCTGCCAGCCAGGCGCGGCGGTTGGCCAGATCGACCAGGGTCTCGTTCCAGATCGCCGTGGTGTTTTCTACGGCGTCGTTGTAGATGGCCAGAATGCCAGGCAGATCGGATTCGTGGGCAGGAGCGATAGAGCACGTCATAACAGCCTCAGGCAATCGGTTGGTGTACGGTTACAAGCTTGGTCCCGTCGGGAAAGGTAGCTTCCACCTGGATGTCTGGAATCATTTCCGGAACCCCTTCCATGACCTGTTCGCGGGTAAGCAGCGTGGTGCCGTAGTGCATCAGCTCGGCTACCGTCTGGCCGTCCCGGGCGCCTTCGAGCAGGGCGGCCGATATAAAGGCCATGGCCTCGGGATAATTGAGCTTGAGGCCCCTGGCCAGACGCCGTTCAGCCACAAGACCGGCAGTGAAAATCAATAGTTTGTCTTTTTCGCGAGGTGTCAAATCCATTAGGTGCTCCAGATGCGAGGAGAGACGGCGCGGCGGCCTAGCAGGGCAGGGCGTAACAGCGTCCAGAGTTCGATCAGCCAGGCACGTGCCGCCAACGCCTCATGGGCAAGACAACGAGCTACCAGCAGGCCAGGGAGTTGTGAGAGATCGCCACGGCCCTGGCACGGCAGGGCGCGGCAGGCCTGTAGCAGGGATTCGTCAATATCGCCGGTCACGATCAGCGTGGCGAAGACAGGATATCCGGCGAGTCCAATAGGCGATTCCAGTAAACGGTCGCCTCCGGCAATGCGCTGACGCTCATGCCATAGCAGATGGCCGTCGCGGTAGATGTCCAGATGAGACTGGAAGTGTCCTGTAGCAAAGCGCTCTTGGCTGGCGGGGCGACCCAGGGCAACCATGTCCCAGTAAAAAAGGCGGGCGTCACCTTCAAGATTGATACGGGTAGCTAGCTCGGCCTGCGCACCCGAGAAGACAATGGTTTCCTGAGGTAGCCATTCCAGCGTGGCGCCGGACTCGACGGCGACTGTGAGACACTGATGAGCCGGGCCTGTCGCGCAATACCACTTGGCGGCACCCGGACTGGTCAGTTGCGCCCAGGCCTGCTCACCGACACGAGCACTGATTGCCAGGCGATCTCCGCCAGCAATACCGCCAGGTGGGTGAACAATGATGTGCTGGCACACCTCCGGCCCCTCCGCGTGCAAATGCTTCTGCACCCGCAGTGGACCGGCATGCCGCCGCATGACTGGACGCGTCCAGTCATCTTGGCGCGCATAGGCCAGCTCCAGCTCGGCCTGCCAGGCAGGGGTAAACAGGGCGGATGTAATTGGTGCGTTCATCGGTTCTTATCTGTTTTGGTTTACCGTCAGCATCATTACGCTGAACTGCGGGATCATGGCATGCCGCGTGGGTGCTCTGGCAAGCGGTTTTCAAATGGCGACCAGACCGCGTACGCCGTCGGCCTCCATCTGTGTACCCTGGCCGCGCTGGATGATTTCCCCACGAGACATCACAAGATAGTGATCGGCCAATTCGGCGGCAAAATCATAAAATTGCTCCACCAGCAGGATGGCCATGTCGCCCTTGGCCGCCAAACGCTTGATGACCGTACCGATCTCCTTGATAACGGACGGCTGAATCCCTTCGGTGGGCTCATCAAGAATCAGCAGGCGCGGTTGGCTGGCCAGGGCGCGGCCAATGGCGAGCTGTTGCTGCTGACCGCCAGACAGATCACCCCCTCGGCGATGCCTCATCTGCTTGAGAACAGGGAACAGCTCATAGATAAAATCAGGGACTTCCTTGGCTTGTCCGGCCGGAAAGCGAGACAGGCCTATCAGCAAATTTTCCTCTACGGTAAGCCTAGGGAAAATCTCACGACCCTGCGGTACATAGGCGACACCGGCATGAATCCGCTGGTGTGGCTTGAGCGAAGTAATCACATTGCCTTCCCAGGTCACGCTTCCCTGTTTTGAGGGGATGAGACCCATCAGACACTTGAGCAGCGTTGTCTTGCCAACGCCGTTTCGGCCCAGCAGACACGTGACTTCGCCAATTCTTGCCTCAAAGGACAGACCGCGCAGGATGTGGCTACCACCGTAATACTGATGAAGTTCGTTAACCTGAAGCATCGTTGTTCCTTATGGACGCATGAGCGAGAAGGGCGATACCTACTCATCAATTGCCAGCTGCACAACATTGCTGGGCTTAATCCACGCTATGGGGCGCTTTCATCGACCTAGATAGACCTCGATGACCTGCTCATTGGCCTGTACTTCGGCAAGCGAGCCCTCTGCCAGAACACGCCCTTGGTGCAGCACGGTGACATGGTCAGCGATGGTGTCGACAAAGCCCATGTCATGCTCCACCACCATGAGCGAATGCTTGCGAGCCAGCGACTTGAACAGCTCCGCTGTAAACTCGGTTTCGGCATCTGTCATACCGGCTACCGGCTCGTCCAGCAGGAGTAACTGGGGCTCCTGCGTCAGTAGCATGCCGATTTCCAGGAACTGCTTCTGCCCATGGGAGAGCAACCCGGCCGGTCGATGACGCGATTCGCTCAGGCGGATCGTGGTCAAGATGTCTTCGAGTCGCTCCTTCTGCTCACCACTAAGCGTTGCTCGCAAGCTGGCCCAGACAGACTTGTCGGCCTTTTGTGCCAACTCCAGGTTTTCATACACGGTAAGCGCTTCGAATACCGTAGGCTTCTGAAACTTCCGACCGATGCCTGCCTGAGCGATTTGCACCTCGCTCATCTGTGTCAGGTCCAGGGTTTCGCCAAAGTAGGCCTTGCCAGTATCGGGGCGGGTCTTGCCGGTGATGACGTCCATCAGGGTCGTCTTGCCGGCACCATTGGGCCCGATGATGCAGCGCAGTTCTCCCACGCCGATGTAAAGCGTCAGGTCATTTAGCGCCTTGAATCCATCGAAGCTGACACTGATGTCCTCTAGCGTAAGAATCGTGCCGTGGCGGGTGTCGAGACCGCCTGTAACACTGTGGCCCAGCCCGCTCGATTCGCTGCCTAGGGAGGCATCGAGCAGCTCAGGTACAGGAGCGGCTTTCATAGGTCTTTATCCTTACGGATCAGTCCGATCACGCCCTTGGGAAGATAGAGGGTTACTACGATGAACAGCAGGCCCAGAAAGAACTGCCAGTACTCGGGAAAGGCAACGGTGAACCAGCTCTTGGCACCATTGACGATGCCCGCACCAACAATCGGGCCAATCAGCGTACCTCGGCCGCCCAGAGCCACCCAGATGGCAGCCTCTATGGAATTGGTCGGAGCCATTTCGCTCGGGTTGATGATGCCCACCTGAGGTACGTACAGCGCACCCGCCAGACCACAAAGCACAGCCGACAGCGTCCAGACGAACAGTTTGAAGCCGCGTGGATCGTAGCCGCAGAACATGACGCGGTTCTCCGCATCGCGAATGGCGGTAAGAATGCGGCCGAATTTACTGCGCGCGAGTTGCCAGCCCAGGAGCAGACTGCCTACAAGCAGGGCGACTGTCAGCAGGAAAAGCATGGCACGCATGCCCGGTGAGGCGATCGGGAAGCCGAGTAGGGTAGTGAAGCCGGTGAACCCATTGTTGCCGCCAAAACCGGTCTCGTTGCGAAAAAACAGCAGCATGCCGGCAAAGGTCAACGCCTGGGTCATGATCGAAAAGTACACACCCTTGATGCGTGAGCGAAAGGCAAAAAAACCAAACACAAAGGCAAGCACACCAGGTGCAAGTACGACCAGGCACAGCGCCCACAGAAAGTGCTGCGTACCCGCCCAGAACCAAGGGATTTCCGTCCAGGACAGAAACGACATGAAGGCCGGGACGCCTTCTCCGGCAGACTGGCGTACCAGGTACATGCCCATCGCGTAGCCGCCCAGGGCGAAGAACAGGCCGTGGCCGAGCGACAACAGTCCGGCGTATCCCCAGACCAGGTCCAGAGCAAGCGCCACGATGGCATAGCAGAGAATCTTGCCTACCAGTGTCAGGGTATAAGCCGACACCTGTAATGGGTTGTCGGCCGGTAGCAAGGAGAGAAGCGGCAAGGCAAGCAGGCCAACCAGGGCTAATCCGCCAAGGGCCAGGGTCCAGCGCGGGCCGGCTTTTTGCGCAAGCGTAATGGTCAGGGGCTGGTTCAATCGATAACCCTCCCTTTGAGAGCGAAGAGGCCTTGGGGGCGCTTCTGGATAAACAGGATGATCAGCGCGAGGATCAGGATCTTGCCCAGTACTGCGCCGATCTGTGGTTCGAGAATCTTGTTGGCAATGCCCAGGCCGAACGCAGCCATGACGCTTCCAGCCAGCTGGCCAACCCCGCCAAGCACCACGACCAGAAAGGAGTCGATAATGTAGCCCTGACCCAGGTCAGGTCCGACGTTGCCAACCTGCGACAGCGCCACGCCACCCAGGCCGGCAATACCCGAGCCCAGGCCAAATGCCAGCATGTCGATGCGCCCGGTCGGCACGCCGCAGCAGGCTGCCATGTTGCGGTTCTGCGTCACGGCGCGGATATTCAAGCCTAGCCGGGTCATATTGAGCAGACTCCAGGTGAGAACCAGAACCGCAATTACAAAACCAATGATGATCAGCCGGTTATATGGCAGCAGCAGATTCGGCAAGACCTGGATACCGCCCGAGAGCCATGCCGGATTTGCCACTTCCACGTTTTGGGCCCCGAACACGACGCGCACTAGCTGGATCAACATCAGGCTGATGCCCCAGGTAGCCAGCAGGGTTTCAAGCGGGCGACCGTACAGATGGCGGATCACGGTACGTTCCAGTGCCATGCCAATGATCGCCGTGATAAGAAATGCCACAGGCAGAGCCAGCAGTGGATAAAACGCGAGCCAATCGGGCGCCAGACGCTGGAACAACAGTTGAACCACGTACGTGGAGTAGGCGCCCAGCATCAGCATCTCGCCATGGGCCATATTGATCACACCCAGCAGTCCGTACGTGATGGCAAGGCCCAGGGCTGCCAATAGCAGAATCGAGCCCAGGGAAAGGCCGGTAAAGGCCTGTCCAAGCAGATCACCGATCAGCAGGCGACGTTCCACCTGTTGCAGACTGGTTGCTGCGGCCTTGCGTACATTGGCGTCGGTCTCGTTGGCGGGATTGGTCAGCGCCTGCAGGCGAGTGCGTGCCTGGGGCTCACCGGTATCGCCCAGCAGGCGCACCGCAGCCAAACGCACGGCAGGATCAGGATCGGTCAACTGTAGGTTGGCCAGGGCAAGGCTCAACGCCTGTTTGACGTTTTCATCTGCCTCGATATGCAGGCGCTGTTCGAGCAGCATACGCTGTTCTGGCTTGGCTTCCTGCCGTAATGCCTGTGCGGCGTGCAGACGTGCCGAAGCATCGTCGGACAGGAGCTGGTGGCTCGCCAGGGCATTGCTGATCAAGACCCGGAGCCGGTTGTTCAAGCGGAAGCTTTTCGGCGTGCCGACAGGCGCTACTGTAGAGTCACCTTCTGCGGCATGCAGTGTATTGCCGCCCTTGTAGAACACGTGCTTTTCATCGTCGATGACTACGGTGTTGTCCTGCAGGGCTTGTAGAAAAGGTAAGCGGTCAGGGCTGGGCTCAGCCGACCAGGCTTGTAGTAGCTTGATCTGTTCGGCGCTGCTGGCGGCGGCGAAGTCACTGGCCGGGCCGGCGCAGGCCAAGCCGGTAGCGCTCAGCAGCAAGGCAGTCAATAAAAAGGAAACCAGGCGCATGTTTTCTCTCGTGTGTGCAGGGGCTGCACCCTCGGGCGCTTCGTGGCGAAGCAGACACTGGCAAGCGAAAGGCTCCCCAATGCCCGCGACGCGTTATCAACTCATGCGTTAAAACGTACCCTTGACTGGATGATCCGGCTTCTTGTCATTGCCGGTGATATAAGGGCTCCAGGGCTGTGCGCGGATGGGACCTTCGGTCTGCCAGACCACACTGAACTGACCGTCATCCTGGATCTCGCCGATCATGACCGGCTTATGGAGGTGATGATTGGTCTTGTCCATGGTCAGGGTGTAGCCGGAGGGAGCCTGGAAGCTCTGATCAGCCAGCGCATCACGGACCTTGTCCACATCGGTCGATTTGGCCTTCTCGACGGCCTGCGCCCACATGTGGATACCTACGTAGGTCGCTTCCATCGGGTCATTGGTGACAGCTGTAGCGGCGTTGGGAAGGTTATGGGCCTTGGCATAGGCCTTCCAGTCGGATACGAATTTCTCGTTGACCGGATTTTCGACGGACTGGAAGTAGTTCCAGGCTGCCAGATGACCGACCAGTGGCGCCGTATCAATACCACGCAGCTCTTCTTCACCCACCGAGAAAGCCACTACCGGTACGTCTGTTGCCTTCAACCCCTGGTTGGCCAGTTCCTTGTAAAAGGGCACGTTGGAATCGCCGTTGATGGTCGAGACCACAGCGGTCTTGCCGCCGGCAGAGAACTTTTTGATATTGGCAACGATGGTCTGGTAGTCGCTATGACCAAAGGGGGTATAGACCTCTTCGATATCCTTGTCGTCTATACCCTTGCTATGCAGGAAGGCGCGGAGGATCTTGTTCGTGGTACGAGGATAGACGTAATCGGTGCCCAGCAGGAAAAAGCGCTTGGCGGCACTACCATCCTCGCTCATCAGGTATTCCACTGCCGGAATGGCCTGCTGATTGGGCGCTGCGCCGGTATAGAACACGTTGGGCGACATTTCCTCGCCCTCATACTGAACGGGGTAGAACAACATGCCGTTCAGCTCTTCAAAAACCGGTAATACGGATTTGCGAGAGACGGAGGTCCAGCAGCCAAATACCACGGCTACCTTGTCCTGAGTCAGTAGTTGGCGTGCTTTTTCTGCAAACAATGGCCAGTTGGAAGCAGGGTCAACCACCACCGGCTCAAGCTTTTTACCGTTTACGCCGCCCTTGGCATTGATTTCATCGATGGTCATTAGCGCCATGTCTTTGAGCGATGTTTCGGAGATCGCCATGGTGCCGGACAGGGAGTGCAGAATACCGACCTTAATGGTGTCGGCGGCGTGCGCAGCGCTGAAAGGGAAAAGTCCGCTGAACAGCAGGGCGCTAGCGGCCAACGTTGTCTTGAGTAGGGGACGGCGCTTCATGCATGGCTCCTGGATGATCGTGCTCGATTGTGGGTAAGCCTTCTCGGCTTTAATCGATGCATTTCACTATCCATGCCAAACTGCCACAGCCTCTGATTTGACTGGACTTTCATACTCAAACGCTGGCGGCGTAGTAGACGTGCTGCCTTCTTTTGGTGCTCTGGGTGAATACGAAAAACCAGGCGGCCCTTTTTTGGGGCGCCTGGCTTGGGCCGCTATTTGGATGAATTATAAGCAGCCTATTGGACGAGTCAGGCAGCTACATGGTGAAGAAGTCACGTAGCTGCCACCTTACTTCTTTGTTTCGCCTCGCTCGCGTTCGCCAGCCCAGAACTGCACAAGGTCACGCAATTGAGACAACTCCACAGGCTTGGCCATATGACCATCCATTCCGGCTTCCTGGGCGCGTTCCTTGTGTTCGGAAAGGATATGCGCCGTCAGCGCCACAATCGGTGTTCGTGGGCGGTTCTCACGGGTCTCCCACGCACGCATGCGTTCGGTTGCTGTAAAGCCGTCCATTTCCGGCATCTCGCAGTCCATCAATACGAGGTCGTATTGGGTCTGTTGCATGGCTGCCAGGGCTTCGAGGCCATTTGTGGCTGTATCCGGCTCGATGTTGATCTTTTTCAACATGCCGCGAATAACCTTGGTTGAGATGATGTTGTCCTCGGCAACCAGAACCTTGAGGTCGTTTGGCAGAGGCGCCGACTGGGTCTCTCGAGGCGTCTCGCCCAGCGGCTGGCTGCGTCGGGAGAGTTCATCGGCCAGTGTGGCCTTCAGCGTGTAGCCTGCTACAGGCTTGGTCAGGACACGCTTGATACCCGCGTTGCGTGCAATGATCTTGCTGGGCGCGTTAGTGATACCGGTCAGCATGATCAGTAGCAGATCATGGCTCAGGTTGGGATCTTCGTTGATCCGTGCGGCCAGTTGCATGCCGGTCATGCCTGGCATCTCCTGATCCAGCAGCACGACATCGAAATATTCCTGCAGGTTCGCCTTGGTACGCAGGAGTGCCAAAGCTTCCCGCCCGGAAGCCGCCAGGGTGACATTCATGCCCCAGGCACTGCATTGCAGCTGGAGAACCTTGCGGCAGGTTTCGTTATCGTCGACCACCAGCAGGCGGACGCCATGCAGGGGACGGTCGAGATCAGCGCCGGGATTATCCAGAAGGCCTTGTGGAACGGGAAGGGTAAGCCAGACGGTCGAGCCAGTTTCAGCGCCGCTTTCGATACCCAGCTCACCCTTCATCAGCATGATCAGGCGCTGCGTGATGGCAAGACCCCGATGGGCACCCGATACACCAGCTGCCAGAAACTCCCGGCTGTCCAACGTGCTGGAAACCAGGCGGTTACGGGCCTCAGGCTCCAGGGGCGTACCGCTGTCCTGAACGGCGATACGCAGGCGAGGGTTTGGCATTCCTTGGCCTTCCAGAGCCACCACCAGCAGGATCTCGCCTATTTCAGTCCGCTGGAAGGCATTATCCAGCAGGCTTAGCAACACCTGGCGCAGACGCGTCGGGTCACCCGTCATCATGCGCGGCACCTGGGGCTGGATAAAGCTGATCAGTTCAACCTGTCGATGCTCGGCCTTGGCTCTGAAAATATCAAGGCTGTCCTCGATCAACGCATTGAAGTCGAATTGGACATCTTCCAGTTCGATCTGGCCAGACTCGAGCCTTGATATATCCAGAATTTCATTGATCAGGCTAAGCAGCTCATTACCTGCGCTGTGAATGGTCTGGACATAATCCCGCTGCTTGGGTGACATAGCGGTGCCTAAAAGCAGCTCGGTCATGCCCAATACACCGTTCATAGGGGTGCGTATTTCGTGGCTCATGCGTGCCAGGAAGTCTGCCTTGCCTTTGATTTCAGCCGTGTTGGCGGCTTGGTCACGGCTCATCAGGAAGTGCTTTTCAAGCAGATAACGCTGGCGCTCGCCTACGGCCACCGTAAACAGAAAGCCGGTAATCACGCTGACCATGACCAGTGCGCGTCCCAGCCATTCTGGTGAGGACCAGTAACCCATCATGCGGGGCAGGGCCAAACCACCCGCAATGATGGCCAGCAGATAGGCCAGCGCCAGCCAGCGTGCGGGCTTGAAGCCCTGTTGCCAGTATTTGACGCTGATGGCGAAAAGGGTGAAAACACTTAGGCCGATGAGGCTGTAAAGCACCTCGCCGATGTATACGTCCTTGGTCAGAATCAGGAACGCGGCCGCCAGCACAAGCGCGATGAACTCGACATAAAGCACCAGTTGCAGGCGTAATGGCAATTGCTGGCCGTTAAAGAAAGCGCTGGTAAAGTAGAGCGCACACGCCATCGTTGCTAGGGTAGAGAGATCCATCAGCAATGGCGTCAGGTACAGTTTTTCGACCAGGATCATGCTGGCCAGGCCGAAGATGTTAAAGGCGGCCACCATCTGCAGGCCGAGCAGAATGGTCAGGGCAATACCGGTACTGCTGCGCCGGTAGAAGAGCTGCATCATGTTGAAGATCATGAGCATGCACAGGCAGCCCAACAGCGTGCCGAACATCAGCAGCCGGAAGGCAATGGTGATTTCGGCATTGGGCGCAATCTTCAGAAAGGCACGAATCGGACTTCGGCTTTCCATGCGGACAAAAACGTCCAGCGGGCCGGCGGTACTCGGCAGGGTAAACAGAAAGTCGCGGCTGGGCTGCTCACGGTAGTTACCGGGGCGTGCGATGCCGGTTCGATTGAGGGACAGGGTCCTGCCATCACTCAGGGCATAAAAATCGATATATGCCACGTTTGGTGCAATGGCCCGTAGAACGCGTGAGGCATCCGAGGCGGGCAGGCGAGTATAGAGCCAGATTGCTCCTTCATCAGCCGGACGATGGGTTTCCTGGCCTGGGAGCGATCTGAACTCAGAAAGTCGCTCACGCACATCGCTCAGCTGCAGGCTACCCTCTGGATCATCCAGGCGTGACCATGCCGCCATTTCGTCGGCAGCTGCAGGAAACGAGGCATACAGGAAAGCCAGCATAACGCTGGCAAACAAACAGATGGCGGTCCTGAGCCGGCGCACGAAAATTCCCTTCGTAAGTTGAATTCAAAGTATAGCGAGCCGACCAGCAGGGATAAATGCTGCCGGACATCTTCGTGACGTCCGGCAGTGGTATTAGCTGCGTTCGCGAGCTATCGCACGATAACCGATATCGTTGCGGTAGAAGCAGCCGTTCCAGTTGATCTGTCTGGCTAGGGCATAGGCATTCTGCTGTGCTTGAGCCACGGAGTCACCTAGTGCCGTGGCGCACAGGACGCGGCCACCACTGGTCACGACCTGATCCTGGGCTAATGCTGTGCCAGCATGAAAGACCTTGCCGTCGGCAGTGACTGCCTGTTCCAGGCCGGAAATGACGTCTCCCTTGGCGTAATCTCCAGGGTAGCCACCTGCTGCCAGTACGACACCCAGGCTGGGTCGAGGATCCCACTGGGCATCAGCCGTATCCAGCTGCTCAGCCAGCGCTGCCTCGACCAGTGCTACCAGACTGGATTGCAGGCGCAGCATGATCGGCTGCGTTTCAGGATCGCCAAAGCGGCAGTTGAACTCGATGACCTTGGGAGCGCCGTTCTTGTCGATCATCAGGCCAGCGTACAGAAAACCGGTATAGACATGGCCTTCAGCAGCCATACCTTGTACGGTGGGATAGATCACTTCCTTCATGATGCGCTGATGGATATCAGCCGTGACCACCGGAGCGGGTGAGTACGCACCCATGCCGCCGGTATTCGGGCCGGTGTCTGCATCGCCTACACGCTTGTGATCCTGACTGGTCGCCATGGGCAGTACATTATGGCCGTCGACCATGACGATAAAGCTGGCCTCTTCGCCCTCCAGGAACTCTTCGATAACAACACGAGCACCCGCATCGCCAAAGGCATTGCCTGACAGCATGTCACGTACGGCAGCCTCAGCTTCTTCAAGCGTCATGGCGACGATTACACCCTTGCCTGCAGCAAGGCCGTCGGCCTTGACTACGATAGGTGCGCCCTTTTCACGCAGGTAGGCAAGGGCAGGCTCGATTTCAGTAAAGTTCTGGTATGCCGCTGTAGGAATCTGGTGGCGGGCCAGGAAATCCTTGGTGAAGGCCTTGGATCCTTCCAGCTGGGCAGCGCCTGCCGTAGGGCCGAAGCACTTCAGGCCACGTGAGCGAAACAGGTCTACGACGCCTTTTACCAGAGGGGCTTCTGGTCCGACGATTGTCAGGGCAACGTTTTTCTCGGCAAAGTCCGCCAGTTGTTCCAGAGCCAGGACATCAATAGCGACGTTTTCACATTTATCTTCGATGGCCGTACCCGCATTACCCGGTGCAACGAATACCTTTTCAACGCGAGGATCCTGTGCCGCCTTCCAGGCCAGCGCGTGTTCTCGTCCGCCGCTGCCAATGATCAATACATTCATGTTCGCTCCTTCTAGGGCTCATGCCGGCCAGGGCATGAGCCCGCAGTGATGCAAGATGTCTGGAGCCTCTCGTCTGCGCAGTGGCAGATCAAGGCTCCGGACAATACGGCAAAGCCGGTTTGATTAGTGACGGAAATGACGCATGCCGGTAAAGACCATGGCCATGCCTGCTTCATCGGCAGCCGCAATGACTTCCGCGTCACGCATCGAGCCGCCGGGTTGAATCACGGCGGTAATGCCGGCCTTGGCAGCATTGTCGATGCCGTCACGGAAGGGGAAGAAGGCATCGGATGCCATGACGGCTCCTTGTACGGCCAGTCCGGCATGTTCGGCCTTGATGGCAGCGATGCGGGCAGAGTTGACGCGGCTCATCTGGCCAGCTCCTACGCCTACGGTCTGACGATGCTTGGCATAAACGATGGCGTTGGACTTCACAAATTTGGCGACTTTCCAGGCGAACAGCAGGTCTTGGATTTCCTGCTCACTGGGCGCGCGCTGAGTAACGATTTTGAGATCGGCCTGAGTGATCATACCGATGTCGCGGCTCTGTACCAGCAGGCCACCGTTTACTCGCTTGAAGTCCCAGCCGCCCACGCGATCGGTGCTCCATTCGCCGCATTCCAGCAGTCGAACATTGGCTTTGGCTGCGATGACCTCGCGAGCGGCAGCTGATACCTTGGGTGCAATGATGACTTCGACGAACTGGCGCTCGACAATCGCCTTAGCCGTTTCGCCATCCAGCTCGCGGTTGAGAGCGATGATGCCGCCAAAGGCAGACTCGCTATCAGTGGCATATGCCAAGTCATAGGCCTTGCGAATGCCGCCATCCTCTTCAGAGGCTACCGCAACGCCACAGGGATTGGCATGTTTGACGATAACGCAGGCTGGAGCATCAAAGCTCTTTACGCACTCCAGGGCTGCATCGGTATCAGCCACGTTATTGAAGGAAAGCTCCTTGCCTTGAAGCTGGGTCGCCGTGGCGACACTGGCTTCCTGGGGTTTGCCTTCCACATAGAAAGCAGCGCTCTGATGCGGGTTTTCACCGTACCGCATCTCTTGCGCCTTGATGAACTGGGTATTGAAGGTACGGGGAAAGCTGCCGCGGCCCTGGGTGGATAATACTTCAGCCGTCTGGTCAATCGTGCCCAGGTAGTTGGCGATCATGCCGTCATAGGCTGATGTATGTTCGAAGGCTTTGAGGGCCAGATCGAAACGCTGTGCGTAGGTCATGCCGCCATGCTTGAGGCTTTCGATGACCTGAGCGTAATCGCCGGCATTGACGACGATAGCAACGTCCTTATGATTTTTCGCGGCTGAGCGAACCATGGTCGGACCGCCAATATCGATATTCTCGATGGCAGTCGGCAGGTCGCAGTCTGGCTTGGCTACAGTTGCCTCAAAGGGGTAGAGGTTAACGGCTACCAGATCAATCGGCTGGATGCCGTGCTGACCCATGACGCCATCATCCGTACCGCGGCGACCCAGGATGCCACCATGAATCTTGGGATGCAGCGTCTTGACGCGACCGTCCATCATTTCTGGAAAGCCGGTGTAATCCGCCACCTCCACTGCCGGGACATTATTGTCGCGCAGCAATTTATAGGTGCCGCCAGTCGAAAGAATCTCGACACCTAATGCTGCAAGCTCTCGGGCAAAATCAACGACGCCAGTCTTGTCGGAGACGCTGATCAGCGCACGGCGAACGGGAAGGCGGGCGGTTTGGTCTGTCATCACAAAGTCCATCGGTCAGGCGAGAGGAAGGGCTGTCCAGAACCGGCCCTTGCTCGACCGGCTCTGGACATCATGAGAATCAGAGCAGATCGTATTGCTTGAGCTTTTTGCGCAGGGTGCCGCGATTCAAGCCGAGCATCTCAGACGCCTTGGTCTGGTTGCCCTTGACGTAATTCATTACGCTTTCCAGCAAGGGGGCTTCGACTTCACACAACACCATGTTGTAGACATCGGTAACCGGCTGGCCGTCCAGGTGAGCGAAATAGTTGCGAAGCGCCTTTTCAACGCTGTCTCGCAGGGTCTGGCCTTCCTGCAGCGGTGCCGTCAGGTGCTGCTTCAGATTGGCATTGTCGCTCACAGGCGTGATTCCAGTCATAGAGTTATCGGTCAACGAAGTCATGCCACTTCCTTCCCATCAGATGGGCACTGCGCGAAAAAGGCGCAAATGCTGGCGTGTTGTGCGTCCATATCTTGGAGACGGTTGAACTGAGCGCGAAAGTCCTGGGCGCCAGGAAGAGCTGAAAGATACCAGCCTACGTGCTTGCGAGCGATCCGTACGCCCATTTCGGGGCCGTAGAAACCATGCAACTCGGACAAATGGCCCAGCAGGATCTGTTCCACTTCGCCAAGGGTCGGTGCCGGCAGATGCTGGCCTGTACGCAGGTAATGATCGATCTCTCGGAAGATCCAGGGTCTCCCTTGCGCCGCACGGCCAATCAACAGGGCATCGGCACCAGTATGGTCCAGCACGTAGCGAGCCTTTTCCGGTGAGTCGATGTCACCGTTGGCAAAAATCGGAATGGAAACCGCCTGCTTGATTTCAGCGATGGTGTCGTATTCCGCTGTCCCGGTATACAGATCGGCCCGAGTCCGTCCGTGCACAGAGAGTGCCGCAATACCGGCCTGCTCTGCAATGCGGGCAATCGTCACGCCATTGCGGTGTTCACGGTCCCAACCTGTACGGATCTTGAGCGTGACGGGCACGTCAACGGCGGCTACGACGGCATCCAGGATATCGGCTACCAGCGCTTCATCTTTCATCAGCGCCGAACCGGCTGCCTTGTTGCAGACCTTTTTAGCCGGGCAACCCATATTGATGTCGATGATCTGTGCACCCAGCTCGACATTGCGCTGTGCCGCTTCAGCCAGCATGGCTGGATCGCCGCCGGCAATCTGCACCGAGCGCGGCTCGGCCTCACCGTCGTGAATCAGGCGTAGCCGTGACTTGCGGCTGTTATACAGACGAACGTCGCTAGTTACCATTTCCGATACGACCAGACCTGCACCAAGCTGACGACACAGCTGGCGGAATGGGCGATCAGTCACCCCGGCCATTGGCGCGAGGATCAGTGGGTTGGGCAATGTATATGGGCCGATGCGTACCATCGACATGAGTTTCCCTGGCCGAAATTACCTTATCCAATAGCAACTGCAGGCGCTTTGGAGGTACGGGTGTACTGGAAAAGGGTCGGCAATGATACCCGCTCGCCGTGTCCGGATAAAGGCTGAATTGAACAAAAACTGAACAGTTCAGCCTGGCCCGGACACCTTTGCCATATTGGAGTGTTTTTTACTCGGGCGAATGAAAGCTGAGGCTGTAATTTACAGCTCGGCTGCCTGGATCAAGAATGTCCAGCGAGATATGGATAGGTGTCTGCGGTGGCATCTCGGTCTGTCCTTTCAATTCGCCGCCCAGGTATTCCCACGGCTTGAACCGACGGCTGGCAATGAGCTGCCCATTCAGGTCGGCAAAGCGCAGTTCCAGAAGCGGGAAGGGCTGTGAGAACGTTGCCCGGTTATACAGGATCGCATCGACCTGTAGCGCGCCTGAAAACTCTGGGTGACTGCGCACAACCAGGTTGCTGCTACGGATCTGTTTTACATCGACCTTGGACGGAACCTTGCAGTCCGCCCACGCGCAGAACTGAACAAACCAAGGACGATACTGGTCTTGACGCGCCAGCTCGTCGAAATGAAAGCCAACGTATTGAGCAAACAGACCAAACAGGGCAACCAGATTCAACAGCACCCAGCCGAGCCGCTTGGCCCACTGCTTCTTCGGCGGTTGCCAGTCGAGCTGCAATGGCTCGTCATGAAGGTCGAGCAACGTGTCGTTACGCAGAGCGGGCTCGGCACGTACAGGCGTGGCTTCCCGGTCAGAGGGCGCCGTGTCACCCACATGAGGTTCGGCCGCTTCGATCGGCTGATCGTGATTGTCCTTCTCGTCAGCCCTCAGGGATGATTCAAGCTCGGGCTCGTCTGCCTCATGCGAGGCATGTAGCCCTAGCGAGGGCTCTTCATGAGCATGATCTTCCTCGATGGTGTCGAGCGTTAAGGTCGGTTCCTGGCGCTGCTCGTTGTCAGATTCTGCACTTTCCTCGCGCAGCAGGGCCTCAGCCCAGCTTTCATCATAAACCGGTGTAGTTTTCGAGGCGGGTTTCTGCTGCCCAAATGTTGGCAGGGGAGGAAGGCGTTGCGCCGACTCCATGGCGTCCAGCTTGGCCAGCTCTTCATCCAGGTCAAGCCCGTCCAGATCCAGGTCATCATGGATCAATAGAGTGTCCGAAGGGTGCTTGGGCACTGCTTCGGCAGCATCTGAAACATGGCTGATAGACTGGGGCTGCGTCGAAGGTGACTGAGCCATAGGGGGCGCAGGCTGAATGACGACGGCTGTCGACTCGATGACGGGCTTGAGCGGTGTCGGCAATCCTTCGAGATGCTGAGTGGCATCGAAGATTTCAAGGCAGGCGCCGCAACGCACGTTGCCTTGGGCAATCGCCAAATGCTCCTGCTTGACTCGAAAGCGAGTACTGCAATGCGGGCATTGAGTGACGTAGGTTTCAGTCATTATGGCGATCTGGTCTGGTCCTGCGGAAAAGCCGACTAGTTTACTCTAACGCTCAAGGCTGAAAAGTGGCTCGTTGAAGCCACTTTTTGCCGCACGTCGTTCATCTTAGCGTTTTATGCCCGTAATTCTGATCCAGCCTTCGCGCTCGGCCGTAGGATCCAGCTCGAAATCGGCACTGTAAGCAGCGCGTACCTCTTCCGCCTGCTCCGCCAGAATGCCGGACAAGGCCAGTCGGCCGCCCGATTTTACCAGGCGGCTCAATTGTGGCGCGAGGCTTACAAGCGGGCCGGCCAGGATATTGGCAACAACGACATCAGCCGGTTCGTCCGGCATATCGGCTGGCAGGTAGACCGGGAAGCGGGCTGGGTCAATGCCGTTTCGATTGGCATTGTCGCGAGAGGCTTCAAGCGCCTGTACGTCAATATCCGTTCCTACGGCACGCGTTGCGCCCAGCAGCAGTGCCGCGATGGCCAGAATGCCCGAGCCGCAGCCAAAATCGATAATCTGATAGCCTTCAAGTGGCTGTCCATCCAGCCATTCGAGGCACAGTGCAGTGGTGGGGTGCGTCCCCGTACCGAAAGCAAGCCCGGGATCCAGATGCAGGTTGACTGCACCCGGCTCGGGCGCTTCATGCCAGCTGGGTACGATCCAGAGGCGCTGACCAAAGCGCATGGGGTGGAAGTTATCCATCCAGCTGCGTTCCCAGTCCTGATCCTCGATATGCTCGATATGAAAATCAGCGTCGGTGCCTGCAATAAGTGTCAGGTGTTTCGCCAGGTCCTGCTCATTGATATCTGACTCGAACAGGGCCAGCAGATGCGTCTTGCTCCAAAGAGGCGTTGTGCCCAGGTCCGGCTCGAAAATGGGCTGGTCTTCTGCATCCATGAATGTCACGGAAACAGCACCCAGGCCGAGCAGGGCGTCTTCATAGGGCTCTGCCTGATCAGGGGTAATGGCGAGTCGGACTTGCAGCCACGGCATGGCGAAACCTTTCAAATACGTAAATGGGTAGTTTAAAAAGCAACGGGCCGCATGTGCGGCCCGGGCTTCAAGCAAGGCTATCAGTGTTTCAAGCCTAGCTTCTTCTCCAGATAATGGATGTTCACACCGCCTTTGCTAAAGGCTTCATCGCGTGTAAGCATGCGATGCAGGTCGGCATTGGTTTTGATGCCATCGACAATCAGTTCATCCAGCGCGTTACGCATGCGGGCCATGGCCTCGTCACGGTCACGTCCCCAGGTGATCAGCTTGGCGATCAGCGAGTCGTAGTTCGGCGGAACCTTGTAACCGCTGTACAGGTGCGAATCGACCCGTACGCCATTGCCGCCCGGCGCGTGGAAGTGCTTGACCAGGCCAGGCGAGGGCATGAAGGTCTTGGGGTCTTCCGCGTTGATCCGGCACTCGATAGCGTGCCCGGTGATCTTGATGTCTTCCTGTTTGATCGACAGCTTGTTGCCAGCGGCGATGCTCAGCATCTCCTTGACGATGTCGACTCCGGTGATCATCTCGGTAACCGGGTGCTCTACCTGAACGCGTGTGTTCATCTCGATGAAGTAGAAACGGCCGTCCTCATAGAGGAACTCGAACGTACCGGCACCACGGTAACCGATCTCAACGCAGGCCTGAACGCAGCGGACAAGTACTTCGGCACGTGCCTTTTCATCGATCTGCGGGGCAGGTGCTTCTTCAATGACTTTCTGGTGACGACGTTGCAGCGAGCAGTCGCGGTCGAACAGGTGAACGGCATTGCCCTGGCCATCGGACAGAACCTGAACTTCCACGTGACGCGGGTTGCCCAGAAACTTTTCCAAATAAACCGTAGAGTTGCCAAACGCAGCGCCTGCTTCGGTCTGAGTCATGCTGATGGACTTGATCAGCTCGGACTCTTCGTAAACAACGCGCATGCCACGGCCACCGCCGCCGCCAGCCGCCTTGATGATGACCGGGTAGCCCACTTCGCGTGCAATACGCAGGCACTCGGCTTCGTCGGTTGGCATTGCGCCATCGGAGCCGGGAACCGTGGGTACGCCTGCCTTTTTCATCGCATCCTTCGCGGAGACCTTGTCGCCCATGAGGCGGATCACGTCTGCAGTCGGACCGACAAAGGTAAAGCCGGAGCGCTCGACCTGCTCGGCAAAGTCGGCATTTTCTGCCAGGAAGCCGTAGCCAGGGTGAATAGCGGTGGCGCCGGTAACTTCAGCTGCGCTGATGATGGCCGGGATGTTCAGGTAAGACTGAGGAGACGGGGCGGGGCCGATGCAGACCGATTCGTCGGCCAGGGACAAGTGCATCAACTCACGATCAGCGGTGGAGTGTACGGCCACCGTCTTGATGCCCAACTCCTTGCAGGCACGAACCACACGCAGGGCAATTTCCCCACGGTTGGCGATCAGGACTTTTTCCAGCATCGCGGACTCCTGTCGATCAGACAATGGTGAACAGCGGCTGGTCAAACTCAACCGGCTGGCCGTTTTCGACCAGGACAGCGCCGATGGTACCGCTGGTTTCGGCTTCGATGTGGTTCATCATTTTCATGGCTTCAACGATGCAGACGATGTCGCCTTTCTTCACGGCCTGGCCCACTTCGGCGAAGGGCGCAGAGGTAGGAGAGGAGGCGCGATAGAAAGTGCCTACCATGGGCGAGCGAACCACATTGCCCGTCAGTTGTTGCGCAGCGGGTGCTTCGGCAGCCGGGGCAGCAACCGGAGCGGGTGCAGCAGCCGGGGCAGCGACGGGCGGAGCAGCGTAGACAGCAGTCTGTACAGCACGCTGGCTCTGACGGCTGATGCGAACGGATTCTTCGCCTTCACGGATCTCCAGTTCGTCGATTCCGGATTCTTCCAGCAGTTCGATCAGCTTCTTGACTTTACGAATGTCCATTAACGTTGGCACTCCCCTAAGGTCTGTTACGTTTAAGTTTTTGTCGGGCACATCGAGGTGTCGATTCAATGCCCGGTTATGCAGCGGCTAGGCGTTCTGTGCCTTGCCTGTCATTTCGATTGCAGCGTCAAGCGCCATGCGATAACCGCTGGCACCGAGACCGCAGATCACCCCTACGGCAACGTCTGAAAAGTAGGAGTGATGACGAAAGGGTTCTCGCTTGTGCACGTTTGAAAGATGCACCTCGATGAATGGGATGCTCACAGCCAGCAATGCGTCACGTAGCGCAACGCTGGTGTGAGTGAAGGCAGCAGGATTGATCAAAATAAAATCCACGCCTTCATGACGAGCGGCATGGATTCGTTCGATCAATTGGTGCTCGGCATTGCTCTGGAAATAGTCCAGTGTATGTCCGGCCGCTTCCGCGCGACGCTTGAGATCCTGGTTGATTTCATCCAGCGTGACCGCGCCGTAGACGCCCGGCTCGCGGGTGCCCAGCAGATTCAGGTTAGGTCCATGCAGGACCAGCAGCGTAGCCATGACGACATCCCTCAACAGGCAAAGCGATGGCCGCGGACTATGCCGCATTGCTCGCTGACTGTCCAGTCGCCCGATGTTTGCTGTAAATGCCAGCACGTTGGGCGAAATTTTATCTAATTGGGGGTTATAAGGTTTCTTGAGCGCGTTCGAGGTGTTTGGCAAACGCATCCGCGCCGATTTCACCAATGATCCTCAGGTCTTGGGCTTCCTGTCCCTTGCGATCAAAAAACTGGACCGCGGGCGGGCCAAAGAGGTGATAACGATCCAGAAGCGCACGCTGTTGTGCGTTGCTGGCCGTAATATCGAAGCGTATCAGACGAAAGGCAGTCAGTTGGGCCATGATGGCAGGATCGTTGAACACTTCACGCTCGATTACCTTGCAGCTGATGCACCAGTCGGCATACCAGTCGAGTAGAAGGGGTTGCCCTACATCCTTTGCGGCCTTCAAGGCGGCATCCAGTTCGGCGGGCGTACTGACCGTCTGCCAATTCGAGGCGCTGGCACTGCTAGACAGGGTGGCGGGAGATGAGGTCACTGTAAGCGGGCGAAGCGGATCTGAGCGGCCTTGCAGCGCACCAATCCATGCCGCTACGGCATAGACCAGCAAGGCCAGTCCCAGAAGCTGAGCCAGCTTTTGACGGGGAGTCTTGGGTGTCAACTCTAAGGCTCCAAGGAACAGCCCGGTTCCGCCGGCCAGCAAGCCCCATAGGGCCAATGCCACAGGGCCGGGCAGCAGGCGTTCCAGCATCCAGACGGCTACTCCAAGGAGCAGAACGCCAAAGGCGTTTCGTACACCCACCATCCAGGCACCGGATTTGGGTAGGAGAGCTCCACCGCCTGTAGCGAAGAGAATAAGTGGAGTACCCATCCCCAAGCCCAGAGCAAACAGCTTGAGTCCACCGCCTAACGCATCACCACTGCTGCTGATGTAGAGCAATGCACCCGCCAGTGGCGCCGAGACACACGGCGATACCAACAGGCTGGAAAGAATGCCCAGCGTGGCTGCACCTAGTACGGAGCCGCCCTTCGCGCCACTGGCCAGGCGGTCGACTGGGTTTCGGATAAAGGCGGGCAGGCGAAGCTCGAACAGTCCAAACATGGCCAGTGCAAAGGCTACGAAGAATGCAGCAAAGGGAACGAGCACCCAGGCCGATTGCAGACGCGCCTGCAGATTGAGGCTTGCGCCAAAAAGCCCCATCAGCGAGCCCAGGAGCGCAAAGCACCCTGCCATGTGCACGACATACACCAGAGAAAGAAATAACCCGCGGCCTGCTGTATGAGAGCTTCTGTCCCGACCGTGAAGCAGGACTGAAGACATGATAGGCAGCATGGGCAGTACGCAAGGGGTAAAGGTCAACCCCAGGCCTGCCAGGAAAAACAGGAGCATGTCACGCCAGTGCCATGCGGTTTCGACTGTCGTTGAAGAGGGCACGGTAGCGGGTAAGGCAGAGGCATCACCCAATGCGATCTGCTTGGTTTCCGGTGGATAGCACAGACCTTTGTCAGCGCAGCCCTGGTAGGTAATGGACAATTGTCCGGATACGCCTGCCTGCGCCAGCGGGACCTCGATATCCACTACATGATGATAAACCTGTACATCACCGAACCACTCATCATGCTTGGGTTCTCCAGCCGGCAAGGCAATATCCTGTGTCAGGCCTTCAGGTTGCGTGCTGAATTGAAAGCGATGCCGATACAGGTAATAGCCGTCCGCAATAATGAAACGCAGCACCTGTTTATCAGGAGTGGATTCGAGCTGCTCCAGCCGGAACGCCTGGTCAACAGGTAGAAAGTCGCTGGCGTTACTTGAAGCGCCAAGAGTCGATGCAGGACGGTTACCGTCAAACAGGCCGGCAGAGACGGGCAGGGCGATAATCAGCAAAAGCAGAAATAACAGGCGGCGCATGACACTCTCGGCAGGTGAAACTCCCATCCATGATACCGAAAGCGTTCGCCGCTAGCCCTCAGGAATTGTCTCCATATGCGTGATGGATTGTCAGGCTGACGGCTGGGGCTGATAGATTTCCACGCAGTTACGCCCACCGCGCTTGGCCTGATAAAGCGCCTCATCAGCCTGCCTGGCTAGGCTCTTGATGTCCTGGTCGGGCTGCAACTGTGCAATCCCTGCGCTGAACGTGCAGAAGAGGCTTTCCTGCTGGGCTGGATAGCAAATTTCTGAAAACCGTTTGCGGATTTCATCGATCAGTCGCAGGGCATTCTGGCTATCGGTGTCCTGCAGCACCACGGCGAATTCCTCGCCACCGTAACGGCCGATATGATCGGTCTTGCGCAGGCGCTGTTTCAGAAACAGGGCCAGGCTCTTGATGACGCGATCCCCCATAGGATGGCCATATTGATCGTTCACTTTTTTGAAGTGATCGATATCGAGCATGACAAACGACAGGCTTTTGCTGCGTCGGCGAGCCAGAAAACTCGCGTCCTCCAGGAGCTGCAAAATGTGGGTATGGTTATACAGGCCCGTCAGACTGTCCTGAACGATGCGCGCTTTGAGGTTACGTGCCCTGGCGGCGCGTGTACGCACGGTGGCGATCAAGTGGCGGGGTTTGATCGGCTTGGTCAAAAAATCATCGCCGCCTTCGCTCATGGCATCCAGCTGCTTGTCCAGATCACCTTCAGCCGAAAGGTAGATAATCGGGACGCTTACATAGCGCTCATGCTGACGGATGACCTTGGCCAGCTCCGTCCCCATGCATTCCGGCATATACATGTCCAGAATGATCAGGTCCGGGTTGAACTCGGCAAGATGCGGCATCACGGCAGTCGGGTTGAGCAGGGTGCGCGTCACAATACCAGCGCTATTCAGGGACATTTCCGTGTGCATCGCCTGAGCGCGCGAGTCGTCGACGATCAGGGCGCGGATCGGATCGTAGTAGGCAACGCGGGTCAGTGTTTCGACCTTTTCAAGCAGGTGCGAAGCATCCAGGGTGCCGGTATAGAACTCATGACCACCTGCGCGTACGGCCGCCAGACGCATGGCGGTATCGGCTTCCTCATGGCTGAAGAACAGTACTGGCAGTTTGATAGTCAGGTTTGCCTGGATTTCGGTTGTTAACTGAAGACCTGCGCCCGGGCCGTTGAAATCGACTTCCATGATGAGCACTGCCGGGTGGCGCTCGGAAATAGCCTGGCGGAATGTGACTGCGTCTTCGAAGATATGAATCGTGACGCCAAAGTACTCCATTTGCAGGGCCAGGCGCTCAGAGCGCTCCCGATCCTGCAGGGCAATATAAATAGGCTTGCGCAACGGGGGCAGGTTGGTGCTTTCCAGCTGATCGCCATGGCGTAAGCCAGTGCGAGACAAGCTTTGCATGAGCTGGCTCAGTTCTGAAATCGTTGTACTGGTCAGGCGTCCCCGGTTGGCCTCGACGGCCAAAAGACAGCCAGCAATCCGTTCTGCCAGCTGGCTGTGCTCCTGCTGATCGAATCGCTGGGCATAGCGCAGGAGGCGATTGTTGGCCTCAGTCAGCTCTTCCAGGCTTGCCGTACTCCACTCCACACGATGCAGGCGTTGCCAGATTTCCAGAACATGTCTGGCCTGGGTGATGACCCTTTGGGCAAAATGGTTCTTGATACGGTCCAGTGAAGGATCGTCATGCTCGCTCATGGTAGTCCGGCTCGTCCTGAGTAAAGATCGGTGGCGATAGGCCATCACTAAAGCCTACCAGCATCGCCTTGCTAGGTCATCGGCTCAGGATCGAGCAACATTAGGACCAAGAGCTGAACGGCTTATGTACACTACCGAGCGTACTTAATCGGCAACCCCTTGTCATAGACGTGGTCGAACGCTGGAGTCGACTATAAGGAATAACATCATGCTGGACTGGAAGAATCGTACAAGCAGTTGGAGGCGGCGGACAGACGGCGCTTCGGCTGTTGGCGGCCGCCCCTGGCTGCGCGCCGTGGCTATCATCATCGGCCTTTATCTGCTCGTGATGTTTATCCTGGGTTGGTACTGGAGCCGCGAGCCGGACCGCTTTCCTGTCCAGCAGCATGCCCAGGAAGCGGCGGCTGCCGCTCAACGCAAACTGGCCCTGGGTTATACCACGGTAGAGACACTCAAGATGGTGGCGGGCACTTTGCTCGACAAGCCAGGCGGCTATCTGTCCAACGATGTTGCGCCTCCTGGTCTCTGGCTCGACAACATGCCTTCCTGGGAGTACGGCGTCCTGGTGCAGGTACGTGATCTTTCCCGTGCGCTGCGCAAGGACTTTGCCCGCTCTCAGTCTCAGTCAACGGAAGATGTTGATTTGGCCAAGGCCGAGCCACACTTCAACTTTGACAACCGTAGCTGGGCGATGCCGTCTTCGGAGTCTGAATATCGTGCGGGTATTCGCTCCCTTGACCTTTACTTGGCGCGTCTGGGTGGGCAGGAGCAGCAGCGTGCGCTCTTTTACGCGCGTGCCGATAACCTGCGTAACTGGCTGGGCGACGTAGAGACTCGCCTGGGGTCCCTGTCACAACGGCTCTCCGCCAGTGTGGGCCGTTCTCGTCTGGATGCTGACATCAATCCCAATCAGGATCTGCTCCCCGGACAGGTGCCTGAAGTTCACGAGCGTATCGTCAAGACGCCCTGGCTTCAGATAGATAACGTTTTCTACGAGGCACGCGGGCAGGCCTGGGCGCTATCTCATATCCTGCGCGCCATCGAAGTAGATTTTGCCGATGTGCTGGCCAAGAAGAACGCAACGGTAAACGTGCGCGAAATCATTCGTGAGCTGGAGGCCGCTCAGCAGCCGGTCTGGAGCCCGATGATTCTCAATGGCAGTGGTTTCGGTATTCTGGCTAACCATTCCCTGGTGATTGCCAATTACATCTCCCGCGCCAATGCGGCAATTATCGACTTGCGCCAGCTGATGGAGCAGGGTTGATACCTCGCCTGGCTGCAGTGTTGCGCTGCAGCCAGGCAACTTTCATTGAACGGCCTGTTCAATACCTCTCCATACACATGTCTTGCGCTTATCAGGCGTTATCAGCCTATCCACCCCTGAGCCATACAGGAGGTCTCATGTCAGTTGAAACATTGACTATTCAAGGTATATCCCGTCCCGTCAGCCGCATCGCCCTGGGTACCTGGGCGATTGGCGGCTGGATGTGGGGCGGTAGTGATGAATCCAAGGCCATCGCCACGATCCGCAGTGCAGTAGAGCGTGGTATCAATCTGATTGATACTGCGCCCGTCTATGGTTTCGGCAATTCCGAAGAGATCGTGGGCAAGGCGCTGGAAGGAATACGCGATAAAGCAGTGATTGCTACCAAGGTTGCACTGGACTGGAATGATGACGGCCCATTCCGTAACGCTACTCCGGCCCGTATCCGTCAGGAAATCGAAGATTCCCTGCGTCGCCTCAAGACCGATCACATCGACCTTTACCAGGTACATTGGCCAGACCCCTTGACGCCCATTGACGAGACTGCCCGCGAGTTGGAAAAGCTGCGCCAGGAAGGAAAAGTGCTGGCCCTGGGCGTCAGCAACTTCTCGCCTGAGCAGATGGATGCCTTTCGTGATGTAGCCCCTCTGGGAGCGGTACAGCCTCCCTATAACCTGTTCGAGCGCGATATCGAAAAGGACGTACTGCCTTATGCCAAGGATCACGGGCTGGCGGTGTTGGCTTACGGGGCACTGTGCCGCGGCCTGCTGGCCGGTAAAATGTCACCCTCGACACGGTTTGATGGGGACGATTTGCGCAAGGTCGATCCAAAGTTTCAGTCACCGCGTTTTGAGCAGTACCTTGCAGCAGTGGCCGCACTGGAGGATTACGCCCGTGCTCGCCATGACAAGACGGTCCTGGCGCTGGCTATCCGCTGGATTCTTGATAAGGGCCCAACTATTGCGCTGTGGGGCGCACGAAAGCCCGAGCAGATCGAGGGAGTAGACGAGGCATTCGGCTGGTCCCTGAGCCAGGAGGAGCTAGACGAAATCGATAAAATTCTGACCCGACATGTGACTGATCCGGTAGGGCCGGAATTCATGGCGCCACCGACACGAAAAGGGTAATGAGCCCAGCAGCAGGTTTTCTGTGAGCCTGTCATGAAAATATCCAGCATTGACGCAAATTTGTACTTAGCATTTGCGTTCAATGCTGGTAAATTGCGCGACCTTTTGATGCGCAGCCCCTGCCAGAGTGGGGCGCTCTTGGTTGGTTCTCCAGCCTGTCGCTATCCTGACCCTGTGAGGAATGCCCGGTGGTCAAGAAAGCCTCTTCCTTTGCCGGTCTCGGCGGCCTGGTGTATTCCACCGATAGTGGTCGTCATTGCCCGGCTTGTAACAAACCTCTCGCTGACTGCCTCTGTAAGCAGGCCCCCGTGCAGGCTGGAGACGGTATTGCACGTGTTCGCCGCGAAACCAAAGGTCGTGGCGGCAAGACCGTGACCACGGTCAGTGGTGTGCCTGTGACGGCCGATGAATTGAAAGAATTGGCGAGCACACTGAAGCGGCGGTGCGGTACTGGTGGTGCGTTGAAGGATGGCGTCATCGAGATTCAGGGCGATCATGTCGACCTGCTGATTGACGAGCTGACCAAACGCGGTTTCAAAGCCAAGAAGTCCGGCGGTTAAACGAACGGTTCCACGTTCAGGCCATATCTATCCAAACTTACCGCAGCGATCTGCGGTCAACACCTTATTACCTTTCAACAGGAGAATCTGGCGGATGTCCCCACGACGTACGCGCAAAGATGACGGCAGCCAATGGACCGTAGCCGATAGCCGTAGTGTGTACGGCATTCGCCACTGGGGCGCTGGCTACTTCGCTATCAATGACATCGGCAATGTCGAAGTCCGTCCTCATGGTCCCGATGGAGAGCCCATCGACCTTCATCTACTGGTGGGGCAACTGTGCGAGGCGGGTCTTTCGCTGCCTCTATTGGTGCGCTTCCCTGACATTCTGCAAGGTCGCGTGCGGGCACTGACCGGTGCGTTCGATGCCAATATCGAGCGAATGGAATATGGTGGTCAGTACACGGCCCTGTATCCGATCAAGGTCAATCAGCAGGAAGCGGTCGTCGAGAACATTATTGCCACGCGTAATGTGTCGATCGGGCTCGAGGCTGGCTCCAAACCTGAGCTGATGGCTGTGCTGGCGCTGGCGCCCAAGGGGGGCACCATCGTTTGCAACGGTTACAAGGATCGCGAATTCATACGCCTGGCCTTGATGGGGCTCAAGCTTGGTCACAACGTCTTCATCGTGATCGAGAAGGAGTCCGAAGTCCCGCTGGTGATTGAAGAGGCGGCCGATCTCAAGGTGACTCCGCAGGTAGGTCTCCGCGTTCGCCTGTCATCGCTGGCTTCCAGCAAATGGGCCGATACCGGGGGCGAAAAGTCCAAGTTTGGCCTGTCGGCGGCACAGCTGCTGTCCGTGATCGAGCGTTTCCGCAAGGCAGGACTCGAGCAGGGGGTTCGCCTGCTACATTTCCATATGGGTTCGCAGATTGCCAATCTGGCTGACTATCGTCAGGGTTTCCGTGAGGCCATTCGGTATTACGCCGAACTGCGCGCGCTTGGATTGCCGGTCGATCATGTCGATGTGGGCGGTGGCCTGGGTGTGGACTACGATGGTACGCACTCGCGTAACGCCAGTTCCATCAATTACGACATGGATGACTATGCCGCGACGGTCGTAGGGATGCTCAAGGAGTTCTGCGATCGTCAGGGCCTTCCACATCCAAACATCTTCTCGGAAAGTGGCCGTGCCATGACTGCGCACCATGCCGTGCTGGTCATGCAGGTAACCGATGTCGAGCGCAACAACGACGCCATGCCTGATATCGAGAATTTCTCCGACAAGCCTGAAGTCGTGCAGTGGCTGGTTGAGCTGCTGGGTGATACCGATCCGGAAATGGTGACCGAGACCTATTGGCGTGCAACCCAGTACGTGAGCGAAGCCTCTGCGCAGTATGCGTCAGGTCGCCTGAGCCTGAGTGACAAGGCGCTTGCAGAGCAATGCTACTTTGCGATCTGCCGTCGACTCTACAATCAGCTCAAGGCACGCCAGCGTTCGCATCGCCAGGTGCTGGACGAGCTGAACGACAAGCTGGCCGACAAGTACATCTGTAACTTCTCGGTTTTCCAGAGCTTGCCGGATACCTGGGCGATAGGGCAGATCCTGCCTATCGTACCGCTGACGCGTCTGGATGAAGAGCCGATGCGCCGCGCGGTGTTACAGGATCTGACCTGTGACTCGGACGGCAAAATCAACCATTACGTAGATGAGCAGAGTATCGAGACCAGTTTGCCGGTTCACGATGTGCGTCCGAATGAAGATTACATGTTGGGTGTATTCCTGGTAGGTGCCTATCAGGAAATCCTGGGCGATATGCATAACCTGTTTGGCGATACGGACTCGGTCAACGTCTATCAGGATGCGGATGGCACTGTGCGTCATGGTGGCATCGAGACTCATGACACCATTGAAGACATGCTTCGCTATGTGCACCTCTCGCCAGAGGAGCTGATGACCTACTACCGCGACAAGGTAGCCGGAGCAAAGCTGACTGCACGCGAGCGTACGCAGTATCTGGATGCCTTGCGTCTGGGATTGACCCGCTCGTCCTATCTCGCAGGTTGATCAAAAAAAGGCCCTGGTTATTACCAGGGCCTTTTTTATTTCATGTGCAACAGGTAGTCACTACCGCCCAACTGCCGGACCTGCTGCCGTATCCAGTTGGCACGACGGCTGACGTAAGCGCTAGGATGACTTGGACTCCATTCCCTAGGGTTGGGCAGAATGGCAGCCAGCAGGCTGGCCTGTCGATCCGACAAGTACGGTGCGCCAATACCGAAATGGTGCTGCGCAGCGGCTTCAGCGCCGAAGACGCCAGAATCCCATTCAACGCTGTTGAGATAAACCTCTAGAATGCGTTGCTTGGGCCAAAGGGTTTCAATCAGCACGGTAAACCAGGCTTCCAGGCCTTTACGTACCCAGCTACGGCCCGTCCAGAGAAATAGATTCTTGGCAACCTGCTGACTGATCGTGCTAGCTCCACGTACGGAACCACCGGCTTCGTTATGGCTGAAGGCCTGACGAATGGCGTCCATGTCGAAGCCCCAGTGCTCACTAAAGTGTTGATCCTCTCCTGCCACCACCGACATCTTCAGGTTGTCCGGTAGTTCACGCCATGGCCGCCATTCCCGATGCAGATCGATGGGCTTGCCATCGATCCAGGATTCTATCTTTCGTTCGACCATGACCATCGAGCCGGGTGGGGGCACCCAGCGAAAGAGCAACACGAGCAGTACGCTCGCAGCCATGAAGATGAGTGTGTAGCGAAATAGACGGCGTAGAAGAGAGCGCACCATGCGACTTGGTCTTTAGTTATGAGCGGTCCATTATAACGATCGCTTCGATTCTGTCTGGGAGTTATCCATGCTTCGTACGTTTCTCATGCTGGCCGCCGTGTTTGGCTTTACTGGCGTCGGCCTTGGTGCATTCGCCGCCCATGGTTTAAAAGGGCGACTGTCGCCGGAGCACCTGGCTGTATTTCAGACCGGCGTGTTATATCAGCTCATACATGCCCTGGCATTGCTGGGCGTTGCCCTGCTGGCGACGCATCTGCAGGGACGTTTGGTCAGCTTGGCCGGCGCCTTCTTCGCCATAGGGATTATTCTGTTCTCTGGCAGCCTTTATGTTCTGACATTGTCCGGTATCAGCAAGCTGGGCATCGTCACGCCTTTTGGCGGGCTCGCCTTCCTGGCAGGGTGGGTTTGTCTTGGATTGGTGGCTTGGCGTCTGGCCTAGATGACGATACAACGTTGGTCATCGTGGCAGAAGGGGCTAGAATGCAGCCCTTCATACATTTCAGACCGCTTCTGCCATGCGCATTCAATTGAACGGCGAATCTTTCGAACTTCCTGATGGTGCCACCGTGGCGGACTTGCTCGTCCGGCTTGAACTGACCGGGAAACGGGTGGCCGTGGAGCGAAACCTCGATATCGTACCCCGCAGCCAGCACGCCGATACCACGCTTGTGGACGGCGATCAGCTGGAAGTGGTTCATGCTATTGGTGGCGGCTAGACCGCCGGAGAATCTGCCATGAACAGCAATCGTCAAGATACACCGCTTACCCTGGCCGGACGCACTTACCAGTCGCGTCTGCTGGTGGGCACCGGTAAATACAAGGACCTGGAAGAAACCCGTCTGGCCATCGAGGCGTCGGGGGCCGAAATCGTGACCGTTGCGGTTCGCCGGACCAATATCGGTCAGAATCCCGGTGAGCCTAATCTGTTGGACGTTATTCCACCGGATCGCTATACCATTCTGCCCAATACGGCTGGCTGCTATGACGCTGTTGAAGCTGTGCGTACCTGCCGTCTGGCGCGCGAGCTTCTTGATGGGCACTCACTGGTCAAGCTTGAGGTACTGGCGGATCAGAAAACGTTGTTCCCAAACGTCATCGAAACCTTGAAGGCCGCCGAAACCTTGGTAAAGGATGGGTTCGATGTCATGGTGTATACCAGTGATGACCCTATCATTGCCCGTCAGTTGGCGGAGATTGGCTGTATTGCGGTTATGCCGCTGGCCGGTCTGATCGGTTCCGGTCTGGGTATCTGCAATCCGTACAACCTGCGCATCATTCTGGAAGAGGCCAAGGTGCCGGTTCTGGTCGATGCCGGTGTAGGTACTGCTTCGGATGCCACCATTGCAATGGAGCTGGGATGTGATGCCGTCCTGATGAACACCGCCATTGCCCACGCCAAGGATCCTGTCCTGATGGGCGAAGCCATGAAGCACGCCATCCTGGCAGGGCGCATGGCTTATCTGGCAGGTCGGATGCCACGCAAGCTATATGCCTCCGCCTCGTCACCTCTGGAAGGTCTGATCAGCTGATCTCGACGTTTCATTCCACCTTAACCTTAACGACCCGGCCTCCAGGCCGGGTCGTGCTGTCTTTGTGAATAGCCATGAGCGATCAGGAATTCGATAACGCACCCGCACGCCCAATGCGTACCATCAAAAGTTTTGTCATGCGTGCGGGACGTATGACGGAAGGTCAAAAAAAGGGGCTTGACCAAGGCTGGCCCCGCTTCGGTCTCGACCTGGATGCGGGGCTACAGGATTTCGACGCTGTGTTTGGTCGCCAAGCGCCTCGTACCTTTGAAATCGGCTTTGGTATGGGACACTCTCTACTGGAAATGGCAGCCGCAGCGCCGGAGCAGGACTTCATTGGTGTTGAGGTCCACCGTCCTGGGGTCGGCGCGTTGCTGAATGGTCTTCTGACCCAGCAATTGTCCAATGTGCGTGTCTATAGCTGCGATGCCTTGGAAGTGCTTCGCCAGTGCGTGGCTGATGCAAGCCTGGATCGGGTCCTACTGTTTTTCCCGGACCCATGGCACAAGGCCCGCCACCATAAGCGTCGTATCGTTCAGCCTGAGTTTGCCGAGCTGATTCGTAGCAAGCTCAAGGTTGGTGGGGTGCTGCATATGGCAACCGACTGGGAGCCATATGCGGAATACATGCTGGAAGTCATGAGTGTCGCGCCGGGGTATCGGAATCAGGCTTCAGATGAGCGCTATGTTCCGCGTCCCGAAGAGCGACCCATCACCAAGTTCGAGCGTAGAGGTGAGCGACTTGGGCACGGTGTCTGGGATCTGAAGTTCGAGCGTACCGAATAATAAAAAAGGCCTGACAGATGTCAGGCCTTTTTTCTGCGTATCTCAGCGTCGCTCGGCTAGAACACCCAGCAGACAAGCACCGACCAGCAAGGCGGGTGCCAGGCTGTAATTGTTGAACTGTCCTAAGCCTTTCACAACCCAGGGGGTCAGGTGGGTAGTTGCTGCGCCGTAAAGACTTACTGAAGCCGAAGCCAGAACCGGAACCCGTACAAAGGTAGGCAAATTGCCCAGGCGCTGCTTCATCCAGTTGTTGATTTCAGTGCCGAACATTACCAGCAGGGTTGAAATCAGAGCCAGGGCGATCTCGGCCAGATGACCGCGGCACCAGCGAGAAGCCTCTGCAATAAGGCTAAGTAGGTAGTCCAAGCGTCATGTCTCCTTAGTCAGACAGAAAATGCTGCAGCACATCATTCAAAAAAAGCTGCCCTCGGGACGTAGGGGCCAACCTGGTCGAATCCTTCTCAAGCAGACCTTTGCCGCGTAGCGCTTCCAGTGCCCCAGATAGGCTTTCCAAGGGCTGACCAGTTCGCTGTGTATACTGCTCACTTGAAACGCCCTCTACCAGGCGCAGGGCATTCATCATGAATTCAAAGGGTAGCTCTGCTGGCGTCAGTACACGCTCACCGGCCTGGAAATGCTTGGCAGAATCCAGATAGTCCTTGGGAAGGCGCGTCTTCCAGGTGCGAATAATCTGACCATCAGGTGCGCTCAGCTTGGCGTGGGCGCCCGCGCCAATTCCAAGGAAGTCACCGAATGTCCAGTAATTCAGGTTGTGACGTGCCTGGCGTCCAGGCTGGGCATAGGCCGAGGTCTCGTATTGCCGATAACCCATTTCGGCAAGTCGAGCCTGTCCCGCTTCCTGAATATCCCAGAGGGTATCGTCTTCAGGTAGCTCAGGCGGCTGGCTCCAAAAGACGGTATTGGGCTCCATGGTGAGCTGATACCAGGAAATATGCGTAGGCGCGAGGGCAATCGCCTGTTCAAGATCTGCCATCGCATCGGCAACGCTCTGGTCTGGCAGGCCGTGCATGAGGTCCAGATTGAAGTTATCGAACCCTGCCCGACGTGCCATCTCGGCGGCTCGAACCGCTTCGTCCTGCCCGTGGATCCGGCCCAAGGCTTTTAACTTGGCGTCCTGAAAGCTCTGGATGCCAATTGAAAGCCGGTTGATGCCGAGCTGCCGGTAGGCGGCAAACTTGTCCTGTTCGAATGTCCCTGGGTTAGCCTCAAGGGTAATTTCGATATTGGAAGCAAAGGCAACGCGGCGTTCGACGCCTTCAAGCAAGCGCCCCAGCGCCCTGGCTGAAAACAGACTGGGAGTACCACCTCCAAAAAAGATGGAGGTCAGTGGTCGGCCATGCACATGGACAAGGTCCGCATCCAAGTCTGCCAGCAAGGCATCGACATATGCCTCTTCAGGTAGCTCGGGCCCTGCTGCGTGCGAGTTGAAGTCGCAATAAGGACATTTACGCACGCACCACGGAATATGGATATAGGCCGACAGGGGCGGCAGTTCAAACGAGGCTGATCGAATCAAAGTCCGAGCCGCTCACGAAGAATAGCCATGGCACGGGCACGGTGGCTGATACGGTTCTTTTCCTCAGGTGTCAGCTCTGCACTCGAGCAGTCCCGCTCGGGCACCCAGAAAAGAGGGTCATACCCAAAGCCATGCTCACCTCGGGCTTCGAAGAGGATGCGCCCTTCCCAGATCCCTTCACAAACGATAGGAAGCGGGTCATCAGCGTGGCGAACCAAGGCCAGCACACTGACAAACTGAGCGCCACGCTCGGCTTCAGGAGTGCTTTCAAGAGCCTTGAGCAGCTTTGCGTTGTTTGCGGCATCGCCGCGTCCTTCTGCATAGCGTGCCGAGTAGATACCGGGCGCGCCACCCAGGGCGTCGACAGCAAGGCCGGAGTCATCGGCCAGGGCGGGCAGGCCGGATACACGCGCTGCATTACGCGCTTTGAGAATGGCGTTTTCAATAAAGGAAAGTCCGGTCTCTTCCGGTTCGACCTGACTGAATTCACCGACGGAGCGCACCTTGACGGCATCACCCAGCATGGCTTGAAGTTCTTTGAGCTTACCGGCGTTGTGGCTGGCCAGCACCAGCTCGGACAATTGAATCATGTCGTGTCATCTCTGGTTTAAGGCGGAGACAGGCGAATGCCTGCTCGCATGATATGAAATCTGGAAAGTCGATGTACGTGATTCAGATGGCGGGTCATGACGTCATCTGAGTCAGCGTGACGAACCTGTCTTACAACGACTGGCCCGTCACGCGATAAATACCGATCTCGCCCAGGAGGTTGGGCCACAGGCGGCTACCAATGCCGTGGCGGTGCTGACGGTCAACGGCCAGCCGGTCAAGCACCTTGACCTTGAGTTCGTGGCACAGACGCTCGAAATCCTCAAACGTACAGAAGTGGATGTTCGGCGTGTTGTACCAGGTATAAGGCAAGAATTCCGATACCGGCATTCGCCCGTTACGGGCCAGATACCAGCGGCAGCGCCAGTGACCAAAATTCGGGAAGGTAATGATGCATTCTCTGCCTACGCGCAGCATTTCCTCGAGAATACGATCAGGATAATGTACCGCTTGCAGGGCCTGGCTCATGACAACAATGTCAAAGCTGTTGCTGGCAAAATTCCCCAGCCCCTTATCCAAGTCCTGCTCAAGGACGTTTACACCTCTGCGAATGCACTGCTTGATGTTTTCGTCGTTGATCTCAAGGCCATAGCCGGTGACCTGCTTGTTTGTCTGCAGATAGGCAAGCAGCTCGCCATTACCACATCCCAGGTCAAGGACCCGGCTACCGGCGGGAATCCAGTCTTTGATGATATCCAGATCGGCACGCACGTTCAGGCCCTCATACAGCAATGCGATTCATATAACTAACGAAGGCTTCCAGGTACCGGGGGATCGGTAGAAGAAAAGCGTCATGCCCTTGTGGCGCGTCGATGTCGAGATAGCTGACATTCTTTTTCGCTGCAATCAAGGCATCCACGATCTCGCGTGAGCGGGCCGGTGAGAATCGCCAGTCTGTCGTGAAGGACATGATGCAGAAATCAGCCTTTGCATCTGCAAACGTTCTGGCTAGATCACCATCGTGTGCACTGGCGGGATCAAAGTAATCCAGCGCTTTGGTCATCAGCAGGTAGGTATTGGCGTCGAAGCGGCCTGAAAACTCTTCGCCCTGATAGCGCAGGTAGCTTTCGACTTGAAATTCTACATTGTGGAAGTCGTAGTTCAACTTGTCTGTCTTGAGTTCGCGGCCAAACTTCTGCCCCATTGCGTCATCGGACAGATAGGTGATGTGACCTACCATGCGGGCCAGCATGAGTCCTCGCTTGGGTACGACGTTCTGCTCATAGAAGCGACCCCCATGAAATTCTTCATCAGTCAGAATGGCTTGGCGTGCCACTTCATTAAACGCAATGTTCTGAGCTGACAGTTTGGGCGCCGAGGCGATAGCCATGCAGTGACGTACACGATCAGGGTAGCTGATGGTCCATTGCAGGGCCTGCATGCCTCCCATGCTGCCGCCTACGACGGCCGCCCATTGTTGAATGCCTAGCGCATCAGCCAGACGTGCCTGGCTATTGACCCAGTCTTCCACGGTAATGACGGGAAAGTCGGCGCCGTAGGGCTTTCCTGTAGCAGGATTGTCGCTGCCTGGGCCTGTTGATCCGTTACAGCCGCCCAGGTTGTTCAGTGCGACGACAAAGAACCGGCGGGTATCGATGGGCTTTCCTGGACCGATACAGCTGTCCCACCAGCCCGGCTTGCGATCCTCCATGCTGTGGTAGCCCGCCGCATGGTGATGGCCGGACAGGGCATGGCAAATGAGCACGGCATTGCTACGGTTTTCGTTGAGCTCTCCATACGTCTCGATGACCAGATCGTACTCGGCCAAAGACCTGCCGCAAGCCAAGGGGAGCGGCTCGGAGAAGTGAAGGACCTGAGGCGTAACCAGGCCTACGGAATCAGGGGGTATGACGCTGGGCATTTAAGGCTCTTATACGTGAGAGGGCGCCAGTCTAAAGAGCGCCATCGCAAGCGGCAAGCATCCTGCAAGCAGGGTGCTTGCCGCATCGGATAAAGGCCCGATGTGGCTAGGCGACACTTACCCCGGGGAGAGCGACGACCTTGGCATGGCGTTGGGCCGGAGCAGGGCGGCGCAACTGTCGCAAGATATCGTTGGCCTCATCAAGCTGACCTGCCAGTGTTTCGCAGTAGGTTTGCAGACGACTCTTCTGTTGCTGGGTATCCAGCGCCTGCTGGGTCAGCGCCTTGAGCTCCAGCATATTGGATTCCAGCAACTGCTTGTGCTCGCGAGTAAACTGAATGAGAGGCAGCAGGGCAACCTCGTTCCAGCGTTTGGCTTCCCGACAGGCCTGCTCATGCACGAAGACCGCTTCCTTTACCAGCGTTGCAAAGAACCGGCGAGTCAGCACACGCTGTTCAGTAAACAGCGTTTTCATCTGACGACGGAAACGATCCGACTTCTGCTGTAGCTGGCGAAGCGCACGAATCTGCGCTTTGACACGCAAACGGGGAGCATCCAGGCGATGGCCAGGATTTTCTTCGTTGTGACGCTGGTAAATCGACTGAAGAACCTTGTTCGCACGTTCACCCTCGTAGTAAAGGGATAACATGTCGTGTTCGACGCTTTGGAAGAAGCGATGGATCGCTTCGCTGATGCCTAGTGTGGTCCAGCTTCCTGCAAGGTTATTGCGTACGTCGGTCAGGTGCCTTTCAAGGCGTGCCGGGTTCAGGGCATCGTTAAGTAGGACGGCCTGCCCCTGAAGCATCCGCTGTGTGGTGCGCAGGTTAAGTAGCCGCTTGTGATAAAGCGCATGCTCCTCACGTGTTTTTTCTATCTGCTCTGCCAGCGTCGAGCCGGTAGCGGCATTTTCCAGTAATGCATGTTGCCGCTTCATATCCTCGAAGCGTTCGCCCAGAAGCGCATGGCTGCTCGCCAGAAGTGAAATCACCTGATTGACCACTCGGCTTTGTAGCAAACGCTCTCTGTGCCCAACGATACGGTCACAGAGCAGGCGTTCGAGGGCGGCCAACTGGCTGCGCTCAATCAGCGCTGTGTCATGGCGTACCTTGGCAAGCAAGGCTTGCTTGGCAGACAAGGGCAGTACATCCGTCATGGGAATGCCCAGATGACGAGCGCTGACCTCACGAATGCGCTGGATGGACTGATCGACGGATTCGTCACCATTCAGGTCGCCCCAGAGGGTATCGATCTTGTTGAGTACCGCGAACAGCGAGCCTTCCGCGTCGTCACTGGTTGGCTTGATGTGATGCTCCCACAGCTGAAGGTCGGAGGCTGTAACCCCCGTATCGGCCGCGAGCAGAAACAGTACGGCCTGAGCGGCTGGAAGCATCGAAAGTGTCAGTTCAGGCTCACTGCCAAGCGCGTTGAGGCCTGGCGTATCGAGTATGCGCAGGCCCTGACGCAGCAAGGGATGATCGAAGTTGATGATCGCATGGCGCCAGGTCGGGATTTCGACCATCCCGTCCTTGCTGGGCTTGTCCAGCTGCTCGGCATCGAATCCAAGGGATATGGCCTGCTCAACCGGCACTAGGCGCGTTTCGGCGACCTTTCCGAGCGCAGCTGCCATGAGGTCCGGCTGTTCGTAATCCAGTGCAATCTGTTGCCAACGGGCCGTATCGCTTCTCAGATCTGCAATACTGAGGTCATCTAGCCGTGATTCGATAGGTAGAAGCCGAATATACGGGGCTTCTGCCTTGATATCATAGAAGAGCTCGGTAGGGCACATGGTTGTTCTGCCAGCCTGGGACGGCAGCATGCGCTGCCCGTAGTCGGCGAAGAACAAGGCATTGATCAGTTCGGTTTTTCCACGGGAAAACTCACCAGCGAAAGCTAGCGTAATGTGATCGTCGCGCAGGATCTGAACACAGCGTGCCAGGGTTTCATCAAGGCTTTGCGAATTGAGGCGATTACGAACAAGCCAGCCGCTGTAGCGATTGATCTGCTGTATGAGTTCAAGCTTCCAAGTCGCGTAGGCATCGACTTGCTGAGACAGACGCTCCATACCCCATCCCTGTCATCATCATGAGCGTAATAAAGGGCGGTACGGTGCCGTAAGGCGGGTCTTGCGTCAATCAAGACCCGACGGGATTCTCTAGGCGGTCACGCAAAGTGTGTGAATGGTTAACGATAAAGGCCCCACCGAACAGATGGGGCCATCGCTTACAGGAACGGTGCGAGGACCGACGGCATACCTGACATCATGGCCAGGTTGTTGATGACCAGCATGTCGATCAATTTGATCGCAATGAACGCGAAAATGGGCGAGATATCCAGCCCGCCCAGGTTGGGCAGAAGGCGGCGGAAAGGCGCCAGAACAGGTTCGCAGATCTGGTTTACAAGCTGGGCACTGGGGTTGTAACTGCCTGGCGCGACCCAGGAGAGAATCACGCTGATGATCATGGCGAAGAAAAAGACCTTGAGAAACAGGGACGCCACGGCAATCAACGACCAGATGAACAGATGGGCAATTGCTCCGCCGACGCCATATTGCATGGTGATCAGGGTGAGGCCGTTTATGCCTTCAACGTTGGTCAGGAGGAGCAGCAGAACCATGAGAACCAGCTGTACCAGTACCGCAAGCGCCAGCGATGCCAGATCGATGCCGCCAAAGCCTGGAATGACTCTGCGTAGCGGGCGCAGCAAGGGTTGTGTGGCTTTGACGATGAATTGACTCAGGGGATTATAAAAATCTGCCTTCACGAGTTGTAGAATGAAGCGCAGCAAAACAATGAGCAGATAAAGACTGCCAAGCGTTTGCAGAATAAGAATCAGGGCGGTATTCAATCCGTACATGACTACTCCTTATTTACCGAGCTCTTCCGCCAGCTCGGCCGAGCGGCGTGCAGCCGCTGAAAGTGCTTGTTGAACGAGGGCTTCGAAGCCGCCCTCCTGAAAGGTCTTGATGGCCTGTTCGGTAGTGCCTCCAGGTGAAGTGACGCGGCGGCGCAGTTCGGCCGGTGATGCCTCGCTGTTCAAGGCCATCTGGGCAGCGCCAAGGGCTGTCTGCAGGGTCAGCCGTGCTGATGTCTCCCTGTCCAGGCCAAGTGCTTCACCGGCCTGGGTCATGGCTTCCATCATCAGGAAGAAATACGCTGGGCCGCTGCCTGATACTGCCGTTACGGCATCCAGTTGCTTTTCGTCTTCTACCCAGACGGTAAGGCCTACGGCAGACAGTAACTGCTCAGCCTGGTCGCGCTGGGTTGATGACACATGCTCGTTGGCATACAGGCCGCTGGCACCCTGGCGAAGCAGTGCCGGGGTGTTGGGCATGCAGCGCACCAGGGCACGCTCGCCTAGCCATTGAGTCAGGCTGGCACAGGTGATTCCAGCTGCAACAGAAACGATCAGCTGAGTGCCGGTAAGTGCGCTGGAGAGCTCCTCACAGACGCTTTTCATGACCTGTGGTTTGACCGACAGGACAATTACATCAGCCTGTTGGGCAGCCTCAAGGTTAGACGTGAATGTCTGAATCCCATGGTCAGACTCAAGCGCTGAGCGTTGTGCAGCGTCAGGATTGCTTGCAGTAATGCAGCTGGCCGGCAGTCCCTGTGCGAGAAGACCTCCAATCAGACTGGCCGCCATATTTCCGGCGCCGATAAAGGCGATGCGGGTATCGCTCATAGGTAAATTCCTTAATGAGAAGCAGGCGAAGGGATTGCGCTGTAATGTCTGGCACCAAACAGTGCTGTACCGATTCGAACCCAGGTCGCGCCCTCGGCAATCGCTGCTTCCAAGTCGTGGCTCATGCCCATGGACAGGGTATCAAGATTCAGGTTCAGCGCCTCGCTGAGTTTTCGTAGGGATGAAAAGGCAGCATGCTGCGCCTCAGGTTCCGTAGCGGCTTCTGGTATAGCCATCAGCCCACGTAAGACGAGGTTGGGCAGCTGAGCAACGGCACGGGCCAGCTCAGGCAGTTCTTCTGGCAAACATCCTGACTTGCTGGCCTCACCACTGATATTGACCTGTAGGCAAATATTGAGCGGGAGCATGTCCTCTGGGCGTTGCTCGGAAAGCCGCTGGGCGATTTTCAGGCGATCAACGGAATGCACCCAATCGAAATGGCTAGCGATCGAGCGTGTCTTATTGGATTGAATCGGGCCGATGAAATGCCAGGTCAAGGGCAGATCTTTCAGCATCTCCTGCTTCTGGATCGCTTCTTGCAGGTAGTTCTCGCCAAAATGTTGTAACCCGCAGTTGTACGCTTCGCGTAGATCCGATGCCGGTTTGGTCTTGCTGACGGCAAGTAGACCAACGGTCTCAGGGTCACGACTACAAGCCTGCGCTGCGGCTTGGATACGGGTGCGTACTGTTGCGATATTTTCAGCTATCGTTGACATTCAATCTCGTTCTCTAAATACCGCTGCTGATAAGGCGGCATTCTACCTGCTTGTTTGTATTAAGGGAGTCTTCATGGATATCACGGAACTGCTGGCGTTTTGTGCCAGACAGGGTGCATCCGATCTACACCTTTCCTCCGGTTTGCCACCCATGATCCGTGTCGACGGCGATGTTCGACGCATCAACCTGCCCGCTTTCAACGATAAGCAGGTGCATGCGCTCATCTACGACATCATGAATGACAAGCAGCGCAAGGATTATGAAGAATTCCTTGAAACCGACTTTTCGTTCGAGGTGCCAGGCATTGCACGCTTTCGTGTCAATGCCTTCAATCAGAACCGTGGACCGGGTGCCGTATTCCGTACTATTCCCTCTAAAGTGCTTTCGATGGAAGAGCTGGGAATGGGCGATGTGTTTCGCAAGATAACCGATGTTCCTCGTGGTCTAGTGTTGGTCACCGGTCCTACAGGCTCCGGCAAGTCAACGACGCTGGCGGCCATGCTGGATTACCTGAATAACACCAAGTATCACCATATCCTGACTATCGAAGACCCGATCGAATTCGTTCACGAGTCCAAGAAATGCCTGGTCAACCAGCGGGAAGTGCACCGCGATACTCTAGGCTTCTCGGAGGCATTGCGCTCTGCGCTGCGTGAGGACCCGGATATCATTCTGGTCGGTGAGCTGCGTGACCTTGAAACGATCCGGCTGGCGCTGACCGCTGCGGAAACCGGACACTTGGTATTTGGTACGCTGCACACCACATCGGCCGCCAAAACGATCGACCGTATCGTGGACGTTTTCCCGGCCGAAGAGAAATCCATGGTTCGCTCGATGTTGTCCGAGTCGCTGCAGGCCGTTATCTCTCAGACCCTCGTCAAGAAGGTCGGCGGGGGCCGTGTGGCTGCCCATGAAATCATGATTGGGACGCCTGCGATCCGCAACCTCATTCGTGAAGACAAAGTGGCGCAGATGTACTCTGCCATCCAGACAGGTGGTGGTCTTGGAATGCAAACGCTGGATATGTGCCTGAAAAACCTGCTGGCGAAGGGGTTGATCAGTCGCGACAGCGCTCGTGAGAAAGCCAAGATTCCGGAGAACTTCTGATGGAATTCGAAAAGCTGCTGCGGCTGATGGTCGAAAAGGGCGGCTCCGATCTATTCATTACAACCGGTGTTCCACCGTCCATGAAGGTGAACGGTCGTGTTCTGCCGGTAACCAAGGAGCCGCTTTCGCCTGATCAGGCTCGGGAAGTAGTCCTTGGCGTCATGAATGAACAGCAGAGAGCGGAGTTCGCCGAAAAGCATGAATGCAATTTTGCGATCAGCTCCAGAGGGGTGGGGCGTTTTCGGGTAAGTGCGTTCTATCAGCGTAACCTGGTGGGCATGGTGCTTCGGCGTATCGAGGTAAACATCCCTACGCTTGATCAGTTGCGTCTGCCCGAGGCGTTGAAAAAACTGTCCATGACCAAGCGTGGCCTGGTGCTGTTCGTCGGGGCAACCGGCACGGGCAAATCCACGTCGCTAGCTGCCATGATTGGTCACCGCAACAAGAACTCCACTGGCCATATCATCTCGATCGAAGACCCTATCGAATACATTCACCAGCACCAGAACTGCATTGTGACGCAGCGGGAAGTGGGCCTGGATACGGAGTCTTTTGAGGTCGCGCTGAAGAACACGCTTCGTCAGGCACCTGATGTCATCATGATCGGCGAGGTACGTACTCGGGAAACCATGGAGTATGCGGTGGCATTCGCCGAGACCGGCCACCTGTGTTTGGCAACGTTACACGCTAACAATGCGAACCAGGCGTTGGAGCGGATCATCCACTTTTTCCCGGCTGATCGGCATCAGCAGATATGGATGGACCTTTCGCTCAACCTTAAGGCCATTGTGGCTCAACAGCTGGTTCCCACGGTTGATGGTAAGGGCCGTAGGGCGGTTATCGAAGTGTTGATCAACACGCCGTTGGCGGCAGACCTGATTCGGAAGGGAGAGGTGCATGAGCTCAAGCCGCTCATGAAGCGCTCGACGGAATTGGGCATGCAAACGTTCGATCAGGCCTTGTACCAGTTGTATCGCGACGGTGAGATCAGCTACGAAGATGCGTTGGCGCATGCGGACTCTGCCAATGATCTGCGCTTGATGATCAAGCTGGGCTCCGAAACCGATGCGGATCATTTGACGAACATTACTCAAGGACTCTCCCTGGATATGGGCGAGGACAGCAAGCGTTTCCGATAACCTTTAAGGCTCAAGTAGCTGCCTGGCCTGTACCAGGGCTGCGGTAAGCGCTGCTTGGGCCTGTCTCTGCCTGGCTTCCTCGGGTACGCGCAGAACATAGGATGGGTGATACGTGACGATCAGCCACCGCCCCTGCCACTGTGTAACACGACCCATATACTCACTCAATGAGCCTGGTTTTCTGTGCATCAGGGACTCCAGTGCGGTAGCCCCTAATGCAACAATGACGTCCGGCTTGATGGTATCCAGCTCGTTCTCCAGCCAATGGCGGCACGGGGCGATCTCAACGGTAGGGGTAACGTGTTTGCGTCGACGTCCCTGTGGCGTCCACTTGAAATGCTTGACGGCATTGGTCAGATAGAGCGATTCCCGCTGCAGGCCTGCCTCTCGAATAGCTCGATCAAGCACCTGCCCAGCCGGCCCCATGAAAGGGCGGCCTTGCAGATCTTCCTGATCGCCAGGCTGCTCGCCTATCAGGAAAAGCCTCGCATTGAGAGGCCCCTCGCCTGGAACGGCTTGAGTGGCGCGCTGCCAGAGCGGGCAGCGACGGCAGGTTTCCAGGGTGCTTGGTTGTTCGCGTACCGGTAATACCTCAGCAGCTGATACGGGTACCGTTTTTCCTGTCTGTTCGCTTACGCTTTTCGCTTGGGCCGTTCGCTGCGTACCGGTGCGCGCCTCGCTAAGCAGTGTGGGGATCAACGGTCCCTCCGGCAGGTCTTTCCAGAATCGCCTGGGCATATGTCCCGTCATGACCTTGGGGTTGGCGCGGGCGGGATTGAATGTGCTTGCGTAATAAGCCATCCAGAGGCGCTCGCCATCATCACGTTGCTGTTTAGCAAGCGCTTCCAGTCCTGTGGGGCAGGGGGCCTCGAGCGTTAATGTCTTTCCATCCCATAATGCGGCTGCCTCCGGTGTGGCGATCAGCCAGGAGGTATTCCCCATCCGGTTGCAGAAATGTGGAGCGGCCAGCGCCAACACATCATGAGCCGGTTCATGCCAGGCAACGTAATGGGGGTTACCCGCATGCTCGCCCCGCTGTTTAAAGCGTAGGAAAGCATGTAAATGATGAATTTCTCGTCTGACTGCCTTGGCCCAACGGTGCAATTCGCTACCATCCTCGTCACCAGCCAGCATCGCTGCTTGATCACCCCGTACGACTCGCCACAGGACACGGTATAGCAGTGCCCAACGCTGGGGATGTCGATAACAGGCTGCCAAGTTCAATAAGTCTGCAAGCTGCTTGGGTACTCGGGTAGTTGATGAGGCCGTTTCCAATGGCTGTGCATCTGCAGTAGCAAACAAATCATTTGATAGAGGCTCGGTTTGCCAACTGATTTCATGGGGCGCTACGTCCTGCTCTAGCAACTGTCTGGCTACGCGCCGCCAACCTGCAAACGAGCCGTCAAAGGAAACAGTGCGCATGGTCACCAGAGCGCCAATTGGGCAGGCTTTTCACTGAGCTCAGTACGAAGGTGCAAGGACTCCGCAAGCATGGAGCTGGGACGGTAATCGTGAACAATGATGAACGGCCTGGCTTTTTCCAGGCTGCAACGAAGACGAATGAGATCTGCATAGCGGATACGCCGTTGCTGTCTTAAGGTCACGAGGCGCTTGGCTGACAACATCCCGATGCCTGGAACCCGAGCAATTAACGCAGGCTCCGCCTGATTGAGATCAAGGGGAAAGGTGTCACGGTTACTCAGAGCCCAAGCAAGCTTCGGATCGATATCCAGCGGGAGATTTCCACCTTCCGTTGGTAATTCCGTGGCCGTAAAACCGTAACCTCTAATAAGAAAATCTGCTTGATAAAGCCGATGTTCGCGCAATAAAGGCGGAGGTATGAGAGGTACGGAGTTCGGACTATCCGGGATAGGGCTGAACGCCGAATAGTACACGCGTTTCAACTGATAGGCGCCGTACAGGGTCTGCGCGGTATCCAGTATGGTTCGGTCATCAGTAGCATCAGCGCCTACGATCATCTGCGTACTTTGCCCAGCCGGCGCAAAGCGTGGCGCATTCTTTTCGGCGGCGGTTTCCTCCAGACCAAGACGGATCGTGCCCATGGCTTTTTTGATGCTGCGAACCTCCTTTTCAGGGGCAAGACGTGTCAGGCCCGATTCGGTAGGCAGTTCGATATTGACTGAAAGACGATCGGCATAAAGCCCTGCCTTGGTGATTAGTAAGGGATCTGCATCAGGAATGGTCTTTAGATGAATATAACCTCGAAACTGATGCTCCTCGCGCAGTAACTGAGCCACTCGGATCAGCTGCTCCATCGTATAGTCTGCCGAGCGGATAATTCCTGAGCTCAAGAAGAGACCGCTGATGGTATTGCGCCGATAAAAATCGAGCGTAAGTTTTACAACTTCTTCCGGCGTGAAACGGGCGCGGGGGACATTGCTGGACCTACGATTGACACAGTATTGGCAGTCGTAGAGGCAAAAGTTGGTCAGTAAGATTTTAAGCAGGGAGACGCAACGGCCATCGGGCGTAAAGCTGTGGCAAATACCCATGCCATCTGTGGCGCCTAGACCATCCTTACCCTTGGATGAGCGCTTGGGTGCTCCACTACTGGCACATGACACGTCATATTTGGCGGCGTCAGCCAAAACGATGAGTTTGTCGGTCAACTCCATGAAGCAGCCCTTTATACTGTATATGTGCACAGTATAAAGGGCTGCAGAAAGTCTTCAACCGCTTCTGCTCAACGGTGGGCTTACGGTAGCGCTATCGTTAGGACTTGTGAGGATTAGGCGCACTACGTGGGCGGACCTGCTGTTCACTCGTGGCGACCATCTGGGGAAGAACACGCTTGGCTGAGGCGAAACGCGTTTTCCAGTAGGGGCGGCTGAGATGATCAATTCGTACGCTTTCTCCACGACGTGGTGCATGGATAAAGCGGTCATGGCCCATATAGATTGCAACGTGATCAACGTTACGGCCGTGGATCTTGAAAAAGATCAGATCGCCAGGTTTTAGATCCTTTTTTCCAACCTTCATGCCATCCATGCGAGCCAGCTCCTGAGAGGTACGAGGTAGCTCAAGATTCTGGACGTCACGGTATACATAATTCACGAGTCCGCTGCAGTCAAAACCATGCTTAGGTGTTGTGCCGCCCCAACGGTAGGGTGTCCCTAGTACATCGATTGCGCGGTTGACTACTTTGGTGCTTTCCTTGGCCGCAGCATGCTGAGCGGCAGCATGTGCTTGCATAATGGTTCCCGCCTTGGGCTTGGCAGGAGCATAAACATGTTGTGTACGTGCCTTGGGCTTATTGGCACGTGGTGCTGACTTGGCATGAGCCGGAGCGGCAGCGCGAGCACTAACGGCTTCTTTGGCCTGGACTGCCGTCACAGGCAGTACCAAACAGGCTGATAGCCAGGTAATGAGTAAAGAGCGCATTGTCGACGGACCTGATAATCAAAATCGCGCAACTTTATATCAGATCGATAGTTTTATTTCCGCTCCGCCGGTCGAGATATTTATCAAAAATCAGCGGTTCATGTCGCAAAAGGTTTCTATACCAGTTGGAATCACTGGCAGAATGACCAGTGAAATCAAAAAATCTTGCTTATGAAGCAGACATTACCGCTCTGTGACTGAGGTTGTCATGAAGTACCAAAACGATACGCATAGCAAAGTGCTTGGATACCTGTTGTGGATTTTTGGCTTTCTGGGTGCTCATCGCTTTTATTACGGAAAGCCGGTTACCGGCACCATTTGGTTTTTTACGCTAGGCCTTCTAGGGGTTGGCTGGCTGATCGACCTGTTCCTGATCCCCAGCATGGATCGTGAGGCAGATATGCGGTTCCAGGGCGGTCGCGTCAATTACAGCATTGCGTGGATACTGTTGACCTTTCTAGGCATTTTTGGCGTCCATCGGTTGTACATGGGTAAATGGATTACGGCCATTTTGTACTTCTTTACCGGCGGATTTTTCCTGTTGGGTGTGCTGTACGATTTCTGGACGCTGAACGATCAGGTCTCCATCGAGAATCGGCAGAAAGGAGGCGGTATTCTAGGGTAGGGATGAGCGAACCCGCTGTACACAGCGGGTTCGCTGGTTTCAGGCCTGATACGTTGTCTTGCCTGCAACCAGTGTGTGGCGAACCCTTCCCGGCAGCTCTACGTCCATGAATGGCGTATTGCGCCCGCGTGAAAGCCAGGGCTTGCCTACGGTGGTACGCTCTTCGAGCGAGAAGAGGACGATATCGGCTGGAGTACCTACTGATAACTGACCGGCAGGCAGATCCAATACAGAGGCAGGGCCACTTGTTAGCCTGTGAAGGGCAGTCGATAAATCCAGTAACCCTTCCTCTACAAGCTTCAGGGTCAGAGGTAGCAACAGTTCTGCACTGCTGATACCGGGCTCGGTGGCTGCGAAAGGCGCAAGCTTAGCATCTTCTTCATGCGGCTGGTGATGACTGGCAATGGCCTGTACTACGCCGCTTCGTACTGCTTCACGCAACGCCTGCCTGTCTCGCTCAGTGCGAAGAGGCGGCTGCACATGGTAAAAACTGGAAAACCCTTCAAGCCGTTCATCAGTAAGGAACAGTTGATACAACGCTACATCGGCGGTGACAGGGAGCCCCCGTGCCTGCGCTTCAGCGATCATCTCGATTCCACGGGCGCTGGTCAGCTGGCTAAAGTGTGCTCGTACGCCGCTTTGCTCAACCAGAAGAAGGTTTTGGGATAGGGCAACGGTTTCAGCTGTCTCTGGTATGCCAGCAAGACCTAGGAAGCTAGCGGTAGGGCCCTCATGAGCCAGCCCGCCTTCTGCTAGATCAGCATCCTGAGACGTAAAGATAACCTTCAAATCAAAGGTCGCTGCGTACTCCAGTGCTCGCCGAAGCGTGCGCATGCCTGCCATGGGAGCCAGCCCATTGGTAAAGGCTACACAGCCTGCACTGTGCAATGTAACGAGTTCGGCAAGTTGCTCTCCGGCCAACCCTTTTGTCAGGGCACCAACAGGAAAGACACGCGCTTTACCTGCCGCTTGCGCACGATCCAGAATGAGTTCGGTGACCGCAGTAGTATCCAGTACGGGCTTGGTAGACGGCGGACAACACAGGCTGGTTGTACCACCTGCTGCCGCTGCCTGCGTTTCGCTTTCTATAGTGCCTTTTCGGGTATGGCCTGGTTCGCGGAGCGACACATTCAGATCAACAAGGCCGGGAGCTGCTATCAGTCCAGAGGCATCAATTACAGTTTCTGCCTTGAAACCAACAGGGGCTTCACCCAAGGCAATGATATTGCCTTGGGAAACGTGAATATCGGTTATTTGATCGAGGCGGGTGGCGGGATCTATTACTCGCGCCTTGATAATGCTCAGAGTCACTTAGATATTCTCCTGCTCAAGTTAACGCTGGGCCGTTTGCCCGCTCATTGCCATGGATAGAACAGCCATACGTACGGCAATGCCGTAGGTCACCTGATTGAGAATCACAGATTGACTCCCGTCAGCGACGGCCGACTCTATTTCCACTCCACGGTTGATCGGTCCGGGGTGCATGACAATTGCGTCTGGTTTAGCCTGAGCCAGGCGTTGTGTGGTCAGTCCGAACAGCTTGTAATACTCGCCTTCGCTGGGCAGTAGCCCACCCTGCATCCGTTCGCGTTGAAGACGCAGCATGATGACTACATCCACATCTTTCAGTCCGGCCGTCATGTCCGTAAACGTTTTTACGCCATAACTATCTTCAAGGCCGATGGGCAGGAGCGTGCGTGGTGCGACGACGCGAATGTCCTGGCATCCCAGAGTCCGTAGCGCCAGCATATTCGAGCGCGCCACGCGGGAGTGCAAGATGTCGCCAACAATCGCTACAGACAGTTTTTCGAAATCACCTTTGTGACGGCGAATGGTGAGCATATCGAGCATGCCCTGTGTGGGGTGTGCATGACGACCGTCGCCGCCATTGATGATTGCTACCTGTGGACAAACATGCTCGGCAATAAAATGGGCAGCGCCGGAGTCGGCATGTCTGACTACGAACATGTCCGCCGCCATAGCTTCCAGGTTTCGTAAGGTATCGAACAGTGTTTCGCCTTTGCTGGTCGAGGAAGTCGAAACGTTCAGTGTGATGACATCGGCAGAAAGCCGCTTGGCCGCCAGCTCGAAAGTGGTTCGAGTCCGGGTTGAGTTTTCAAAGAAAACATTGCATACCGTTTTGCCGCGCAACAAGGGTACTTTCTTGACTGCGCGTGCGCCTACCTCAAGAAAGGAGTCTGCCGTATCAAGCAGTTCGGTCAGCAGAGGGCGAGGTAAGTCATCCAGGGAAAGAAAATGGCGCAACTGACCATTGGCATTCAGTTGCAAGGAACGCGTAGCGTTGGTCATGGCGGTAAGCCTTGAGTGTCAAATAGCAGAAGAAAGGGCTTTTCGTTCAAAGGCCAGGGGAGTAGGCCCTGTCAGCTTGATGCGCTCATCCGGACCCAAGGGAAGCGTTTGACCAACAATGTCGGGGCGAATAGGAAGTTCGCGCGCCTCCAGATCCAATAGGCAGACGAGGGTCACGCTGGCTGGGCGGCCATAATCGAACAATTCATTCAATGCCGCACGAATGGTGCGCCCGGTCATAAGCACATCGTCAACCAGAACAAGGTGCCTGCCTTCTATTTCAAAGGGGAGGGCAGAGGGTTGTACCTGTGGATGCAACCCATTCTGAGTAAAGTCATCCCGATAGAATGAAACATCCAGGGTGCCTAGGGGCCATTCATTTTGAAGAGCATCCAGTAGCGCTTGAGCAACCCAGACACCTCCGGTTCGGATTCCCACCAAGCAGGGTTCGCTAATACCCTTGCGCTCAAGGTGGCGAGTCAATTGATCCGCCATTTGCGGAATTAGATCGGTAGGATTCGGGGTGCTCATGCATTCTCCTGCGGAGGCTCGGGTTTGACCGTCTCGGCTTGGGCAGTAAGCCAGCCTTCAAGGAGCATGGCAGCGGCCAAGGCGTCGACAGGGCGCTCACGGTAACCATCACGCTGGCCTTGGGCAAGACGTACACCCTTGGCTTCGTATGTGGTCAGGCGCTCATCGTAGGTGTAAACAGGTAGATTGAATCGACCATTGAGGCGTCGTGCGAATTTCTCCGCACGTGTACTCATCTCGCTAGACGTACCGTCCATATTCAATGGAAGGCCCACTACCAGCGCATCGGGTTGCCACTCTTTAAGCAGGCTCTCAACCTTCGACCAGTCCGGCACACCATTTTGTGCTTTGAGAATGCATAGCTCTCGAGCTTGGCCTGTTACAGGCTGGCCCACCGCAACGCCTATCTGGCGCGTGCCGTAGTCAAATCCCAGTACCAGCTTAAATGAGGAAATCATTCAGGCATGACCCGATTGGCTGGTCAATAAGGATAGGTTGATACCTAGCTGGGCCGCCGCTGCTTTCAAACGAAGCTCACTGGGAACATCGAACAGAATGGATGGGTCGGCCTCGCAGGTAAGCCAGGCATTTTCAGCCAGCTCGACTTCAAGCTGGCCTGCTTCCCACCCGGCGTAGCCCAAGGCAATCAGGTGCTGCTCGGGCCCGTGGCCATCGGCTATGGAAAACAAGATGTCCTGAGAGGTGGAAAGTGCCAGCTCACCCAGCTCCAGTGTTGCCTGGAATTGCGGGCCGGATGGATGAAGAACAAAGCCGCGCTCGACTTGCACTGGTCCGCCGTTATAAATGGCAGTGCTTCTCGAGGAGAGCGGCGGCGCTTCATCAGGGCGCAGCTGTTCCAGAACATCTTCCAGATTTAATGCGCTGGGCTTGTTGATGATAATGCCCATGGCACCATCCTCGCCATGCTCAACCAGATAGATGAGCGTCTGGGCAAAGTTGGAGTCCGCCATGTGCGGCATGGCGATCAAAAGATGGTTTTTGAGGTATTGCGGAGTGCTAGCGTTCATGCTGCTAGTTTCTAGCTTCACGTAGGAAGCTTCAAGCCTAACTCAACAACATTATTGGCTGGCGAGTCGGTCTCCACGCTCAAAGCGCCATGTCCGTATGATTTCAAGCCTGTCGATATCGCTAAGGTCTCCGCTAAACGGTGCAAATGGCGCAGCCAGGCGCACAATGCGCAGGGCGGCCTGATCAAGCACGGTCTGTCCAGAGGACTCGAGGATTTGAACCTCGTAAAGCGAGCCGTCTCGGTTGATAGAAACCAGCAGGCGAAGACTTCCGTAAAGTCGTTCGCGGCGGGCTTGTTCTGGATAGTTCAGGTTGCCGACTCGCTCGATCTTCTTGCGCCAGTCTTCCTTGTACCAGGCGCCTTTGTCCTTCATGGTAGAGGCTGCATTGATCCGGTAGATCTTTGGCCGCTTGGCGTACTGCTGACGCTCATGGGAAAGCTGGGCCTCAAGGCTGGCTATTTCGCTTGAGATCTGAGAATTATCAAAGTGAGGTGTTTCTCGGGCGACAGCTTCTGGCTCGGGTTTTTCTTTCCGAGTAGGTGCTTTGTCCTGACGTGCCGACTTGGTCGTGACGGCGGCCTTGGGGGTCTTGGGTTCAGTGGTTTGCCGAGGGGAAGTCGGCTTGATGGCAGGCTTTATCTCGCTGTCCTTGAATGGCACCTCTTCTGTAGTGCTGGGGGCCAGTGCCTTATCAAGCGTGCCGCTGCCCTGCTGATTTTCCTGGGCCAGAAAATCCGCTTTCTCCGGCGCCTTGTCGCTCTTGAATGAGGCGAGTGTAATCTCAAGGGACTTGCTGACTTCACTAGATTCCGGCATGGAAAAGCCCAAACCCAAAATCAGAACGACATGAACCAGTGCCGCTATAAAGAGGGTAAAGCCAAGACGGTCTGCAGGGCGAACGGCAGAGGCGGCAGGCAGCGTATTTGGGATAGCGGCATTCATGATGAGTAGTTGAGATTACGCTATGAGAAAACTGCTAACCGGCAGGACGATCCTGTCGTGCCGGTTGATGACTATTGAGGAAGTCTGAAGAGAGTTGGGACAAATGTCTATCGTCCAGGTCTCATCGCCACCTTCTTTTCGATGACATCCATCAGCCGCTCGGCGATGCGGGTATCGTAGGCGTTATCAATTTCCCGAATACAGGTAGGGCTGGTCACGTTGATTTCCGTCAGATGCTCGCCAATTACATCCAGCCCTACAAACAGTAGGCCACGCTTGCGAAGCTCAGGTCCTACCTTGGCCGCGATCTCTCTGTCCTTATCAGACAAGGGCTGCGCGACACCCCGGCCACCCGCCGCCAGATTGCCTCGGGTTTCGCCTTGAGCCGGTATTCTGGCAAGGCAGTACTCCACGGGTTCGCCATCGATCATGAGTACACGCTTGTCGCCACTCTTGATAGCCGGTAGGTAGCGCTGCGCAATGATCTGTTGTGTTCCGTGCTGTGTCAGCGTTTCCAGTATGACCGACAGGTTTGGGTCGCCTTCGCGGTGTCTGAAGATGGACGAGCCACCCATTCCATCAAGCGGCTTGAGGATGACGTCCTGATGGGTTTGGGCAAATTCCCGAATCAAGTCGGCACGTCGACTGACCAGTGTAGGGGGTGTCAATTCTGGGAATAAAGTGGCAAAAAATTTCTCATTGCAGTCGCGAAGGCTGGAGGGCTTGTTAACAATCAACGATCCTTCCCGCTCTGCCTGTTCCAACATATAAGTAGCATAGACATACTCATTGTCGAAGGGTGGATCCTTGCGCATCAGAATGACGTCTAAGTCTGCAAGAGGAATGTCCAGCTCATCATGCAAGTCGTACCAGTGTTCAGAATTTTGATGTACCTTCAATAAACGGCAGCGCGCACGAGATTTGCCGTCAAGGTGGTACAGGTCCTGCATCTCCATGTAATGTAGTGTCCATCCACGCGCCTGAGCAGCCCACAACATGGCAAGGGAACTGTCTTTTTTGTAGGCAATATGGGCAATGGGATCCATAACTATCCCGATGCGTATGCTCATTGATCGATTCTCCAAAGCAAACGGTTTGACGGCTCTGATCGGCCGACACTGATGAATGCTCAGAGTGGCGATAGCGCGCTTAGTTATCAAGAAAAACCGGTAGTCCGGTGGTTAATAGATAGACCCTGTAGACTGTGCTAAAAAGATTCGATTTCCAGCCGATAGCTTAAAAGGGCTGGAATGCATTGATAAAGGCGTCATAACTCGCCTATGTGGTGGTAAAGCAAACATGGAACAGTACTCCGAAGGTCTGAAGGTAATGGTAATCGATGATTCGAAAACGATTCGTCGAACCGCCGAGACGCTTCTCAAGAAAGTAGGCTGCGAAGTTATTACTGCCGTCGATGGATTCGATGCGCTCGCAAAAATTGCGGATAACCATCCCAACATCATTTTCGTTGATATCATGATGCCTCGTTTGGACGGTTATCAGACCTGTGCGCTTATCAAGAACAATAGCGCATTCAAATCGACGCCGGTCATCATGCTTTCTTCGCGTGACGGCCTCTTTGACAAGGCTAAGGGTCGGATCGTTGGGTCCGATCAATACCTGACCAAACCGTTCAGCAAAGAAGAGCTGATCGGCGCAATAAAAAACCATGTGCCTAATTTTACCCCAGTCGAGCATACGTCCTGAGGCGTCTGGTTCGTGGTACTGACCAAGTAGGATTCGAAAATGGCTAGAATTTTGATAGTCGATGATTCACCGACTGAAATGTACAAGCTGACCGCCATGCTGGAAAAGCACGGCCATCAGGTTCTCAAGGCTGAAAACGGTGCTGATGGCGTTGCCTTGGCTCGTCAGGAAAAGCCCGATGTCGTTCTGATGGACATCGTGATGCCCGGTCTGAACGGTTTTCAGGCAACCCGTCAGTTAACCAAGGACAGCGAAACCAGCCAGATCCCTGTCGTTATCGTGACGACCAAGGATCAGGAGACCGATAAGGTCTGGGGCAAGCGTCAAGGTGCGCGTGATTATCTGACGAAGCCGATTGATGAAGACACATTGTTGAAAACCTTGGCTGGTGTACTCAGCGCTTAAGGTCATTCAAGGCAGGATCTTCATATGAATGGAAGCCATACTCCTTATACCCTTTTCGCTCAGATCGATCAGCGATGCCGGGACTTGGCGGCGGGATTGCCTGCTCAGCAGGAGGTGGTGCGCTCATGGAGCGGGGTCGGGTTCCGTATGGGAGGCCGTCTGTTTGTTGCTCCAATGGGGGAGGTGAGCGAAATTCTCCATGAGCCTCGTTATACCCTTTTACCTGGCGTAAAAAGCTGGGTGAAGGGTGTAGCCAATGTTCGCGGACGCTTGCTTCCCTTGATGGATCTCAATGGATTTCTGGGCGGCGAGTCATCGTCTGTTCGTGCTCAGCGCCGTGTTCTGGTTGTTGATCACCAGGACATTTATGCTGGACTGATCGTCGATGAAGTGTTTGGTATGCAACATTTTTCAATCACTTCCTTCAGTGAAAAGTCCGCTGCGCCGATAGAAAAGCTAGAGGCTTTCATTCACGGGGTTTTTATCCGGGAATCGGAGTGGTTGGTTTTCAGTCCACACGCACTGGTTCAACACCAGCAGTTTTTAAACGTTGCCGCTTAGCGCACAACGTAACATCAGTATCGCCACGCTTCTCTGTATAAGACATGCAGGCGGACACATCCATGCTGAACGAGAGCCAGTCAAGCTGGCCATCTAATTGCATGGGCAATGGATTGTGGGGCCAAATGAATTGGCTTTATCACAAAGGAATATGCAATAAACCGGTCCAGGCGGGGGCCAGCAATGAAGAAAACGAGTACGGGGAAAACGAGTCCTTTGGTCGCCGGCCTTTTTGTCGCGCTGATCATTTCAATTGTTCTGCTTTTCGCAAACTTCGCGTATCTCAGTACGCAAGCCAACCACGATAAGCAATATCTTGAGCATGCGGGTGAGTTGCGTGTTCTCTCACAGCGTATTTCCACCAACGCGAGTGAGGCTGCAACAGGTAAGCCCGAGGCATTCAATCAGCTTAAGGCGGCTCGTAACGAGTTCGAAAGACGCTGGGATATCTTGCGTAACGGTAATGAGCTAGCAGGTTTGCCGCCTTCTTCATTGTCTGTTGCCCCACAAATGGAAGCGGTACAGGCTGAATGGGATCGTGTCCGGAAAAGTGCGGATGACATTACGGCCAGTGAGCAGACCGTACTATCATTGCATCAGCTTGCGACTACGCTTGCCCAGACGATTCCCCAGTTGCAGGTAGAGTACGATGAGATCGTTAACATCCTGCTGGAGCGTAAGGCACCCGCTGAACAAGTAGCGGTCGCGCAACGTCAGTCACTCCTGGCTGAGCGTATTCTGGGTTCGGTTAACAAGGTGCTGGCTGGCGATCAGTCTGCTGTTCAGGCCGCCGATAGTTTCGGTCGTGATGCCAGTATGTTTGGCCGTGTCTTGAACGCGATGCTTGAAGGCAACGCTTCGATGAACATCGCAAAAGTGACTGACCCCGAAGCTGTTAGCCGTTTGAATGAGGTTAACGAGCTGTTTGAATTCGTTTCCGGCAACGTGGACGAAATTCTCGGTACGTCTTCTGAACTGCTTGTCGTGCGTGAAGCAGCCAACCAGATTTTTGCCAGTTCACAGCAGCTTTTGACCAAAGCGTCGGATCTGGCGCAAGGTTATGGCAACGTAACGGCTGAGCGACGTATCAACGTCCTCGGTAACTACGTTCTGGGCCTTATCGCGTTGGTATCGATTATTTCAATCGGTCTTATCATTGTAAAAGAAGCACGTCAGCGTCTGGCTGAAACCAATGAAAAGAACCAGCGTAACCAGGCTGCGATTCTTCGCTTGCTTGACGAAATTGCAGACCTTGCCGACGGTGACCTGACCGTAGAGGCAACCGTTACCGAAGACTTTACAGGGGCGATTGCTGACTCGATCAACTACTCGATCGACCAGTTGCGTGACCTGGTTAAAACCATTAACCAGACAGCGGTTCAGGTATCGGCAGCTGCTCAGGAAACTCAGTCAACCGCTATTCATCTGGCGGAGGCTTCCGAGCACCAGGCGCAGGAAATCGCCGGGGCTTCTGCCGCTGTTAACGAAATGGCAGTTTCTATTGACCAGGTATCGGCCAACGCCTCCGAGTCGACTGCGGTAGCAGAGCGCTCTGTATCCATTGCAAACAAGGGCAACCAGGTCGTACATAATACGATCGTGGGCATGGATAACATCCGTGAGCAGATTCAGGACACCTCCAAGCGGATCAAGCGACTGGGTGAATCCTCCCAAGAGATCGGTGACATCGTTAGCTTGATTAACGACATTGCCGACCAGACAAACATTCTGGCCCTTAATGCGGCCATCCAGGCTTCGATGGCCGGTGATGCGGGTCGCGGCTTCGCCGTGGTAGCCGATGAAGTTCAACGTCTTGCTGAGCGTTCCTCTGGCGCAACCAAGCAGATCGAAGCCCTTGTAAAAGCGATTCAGACTGATACCAACGAAGCTGTTATTTCCATGGAACAAACGACCTCCGAAGTAGTTCGTGGTGCCTCTCTGGCCCAGGACGCGGGTGTGGCGCTCGAGGAAATTGAAAAGGTTTCCAGAGCGTTGGCAGGTCTGATCCAGAACATTTCCAATGCTGCGCGTCAGCAGGCGTCGTCTGCAGGTCACATCTCGAACACCATGAACGTCATTCAGGAAATTACTTCGCAAACCTCTGCCGGTACTACCGCTACCGCTCGTAGCATTGGAGACTTGGCGAAGATGGCGAATGAAATGAGACGTTCGGTTTCGGGCTTCAAGCTGCCAGAAGATCAGTCTCCTAGCTAAGTGCATAGCTCGTACGGAGCGGCGAGAGGTATGGACGCTATCGCAACGAATGTCGAGCATCCCCAGGGCTGGAGTTTCCAGCCCTCAATGGAAATGCTGCCAAGCGAATTCATCGCTTGGCAGCATTTGCTTGAGAGTCGTGTTGGGATTGTTATCGACATCGCGAGGCGCCCATTTTTTCAGACCCATTTGACGAGCCGTATGCGAGCGCTGGGTATCAACGATTACGCAGACTACTATCGATATGTAACACGGGGAGTGACGGGCGCAAGGGAATGGACTGATCTGCTGAATCACTTAACCACGCAGTTCACTCAGTTTTTTCGCCACCTTCCTTCCTTCGAGACGTTGGAGGCTTATTTGAGTCAGCGTATCCAATTGGACAGCGAGGCAACCTTGTCTTTGTGGAGTGTGGGTTGCTCCAGTGGAGAAGAAGCTTACTCAATGGCAATAACGGCCTCAGAGACCTTCCGCAAGGCGGGTTTATCCGAGCGCTACGGTGTCTTTGCTACAGACATTAGTTCATATGCCTTGAGCAACGCTCGTCTTGGAATATATGCCTCTGAGAAAGTTAAGCATTTAGATAGTTCGCTGCTTGATCGCTATTTTTCAAATCATGCAGATGGAACGTTTTCCATAGCTTCCGCTTTGAAAGCTCGCCTGTGTTGCGCGCGATTGAATGTGCTCGAGCTTGGTAGAACACCCATATCTGGCATGGATGTCATTTTCTGTCAAAACCTGCTCATTTATTTTCGTCGGTGGCTTCGTAAGGACATTCTCAATCAGCTTGTCAGCAAGCTGAACCCCGGCGGACTTTTAGTAATTGGCGTGGGAGAGGTCACTGGCTGGAGTCATCCAGACCTGATCCCGGTCGCTGATGAGCGTGTTTTGGCTTTTACCCGCAGGGTAGCTTAACGGTATGAATGGAGTGAATATGGCAGATCGGCACGATTATGTCGCTCTGGAGTGGGTGAAGGGTGAGATTGCCGAAACGCTGAAGCAAGCCCAGCATGCACTTGAAGCTTTCGTTGAGAATCCTCAGGACACTACCCGGATTCGCTTCTGCCTGACCTACATTCACCAGGTCCACGGCACCCTGCAGATGGTCGAGTTCTATGGCGCGGCGCTGCTTGCCGAAGAAATGGAGCGGCTGGCCGAGGTGCTTCAGAACGATCCGGCAGCAGCCCAGAGTGATGCGCTTGAAGTTCTGATGCGAGCCATCTTGCAACTTCCATCCTATTTAGATCGCATTCTCGGTGCCCGTCGCGACCTGCCGATGATGGTGCTGCCGCTTCTGAATGAACTGCGTGCAGTCAGAGGCGAGAAGCCTTTATCCGAGGTTAACTTCTTCTCGCCAGCTTCTCCGCCTCTTGTGCCGCTTCTCGAGCCTGAAGAGCTGGCTCGCAGACAAGCAACCGATTGGCCGGTAGTCGTACGCAAACTCCGTCAGGTTTTACAGGTTGCACAAGTCAGCCTGTTCCGTAACCAAGGTGTTGCCAGTCACCTCAATTATCTGACGAAGGTGTTCGAGCGTCTTGAGCATTTATGCGCAGGCAGTCCGCTTGGCGAGTTGTGGCCGATGGCTTCTGCTCTGATTGAAGGACTCAGCGCTGGCGTCTTCGAGAACGATAGCCGCGTACGTGTATTTCTGCGTCGCATCGATAATGAGCTCAAGCGGCTGCTGGCAAGCGGAACAGCGGCACTCAATGTGCCAGCTTCTTATGATCTGACACGCGATCTGCTTTTCTATCTGGGCCAAGCTACAAGCGATACGCCCCGGATCAAGGAAATAAAGGCTCTCTACAAGCTCGAAGAAGCGCTGCAGATTTCAGGGCAGGGTGATACTGGAAACAATGGAAGCATTGGTCCGGATCGCGATGCGATGCGCTCCGTGGTGACAGCTCTGTGCGAAGAGCTGGTGCGCATCAAGGACAGCCTTGATTTGTATGTACGTAGCGACCGTCAGCAGTCTAGCGAGCTGGGCGCACTGCTGCTTCCCTTGAAGCAAATTGCAGACACGTTGGCTGTCCTGGGCTTTGGCCAGCCGCGTCGCGTCATTCTAGATCAGATCGATCAGGTCTCGGCGCTGGCCGCTGGTGATGTGCCCAGTACCGATTCTGCGCTCATGGATATCGCAGGTGCGTTGCTTTATGTCGAGGCAACACTGGCGGGCATGATTGGCGTGACGGATCATGGCGATGATGAAGAGTCTCATCTTCCCACGACAGACGTTGCCCAGGTACATCAGCTTGTCATTAGAGAGGCGCGTAACGGTCTTGAGCAGACCAAAGATGCCATTATCGAATTCATAGCCTCTCAATGGAATCATGAGCATTTGTTGCCGATTCCCCAGTTGCTGACCCAGGTTCGAGGCGGCCTGGGCATGATTCCTCTGGAGCGTGCAGCAGGCCTGGTTGAGGCATGTAATCGCTATATTCAGCAAGAGCTCCTGGCTCGCCAGGTCGTTCCAGACTGGCAGAGCTTGGACACGCTGGCAGATGCTATTACCAGTGTCGAATATTACCTTGAACGTCTCGCTGACGACTCCAATGCACAGCAGGAGCTGATTCTTGATGTAGCAGAGGAGAGCATGGAAACCTTGGGCTATCCCTTGGTATCCAGTTCGACTGATGTGCCTCTGGTTGTAGAGGAAGTAGCTACAGAGCCGACGCCGGACGCAAGCGCTGACACCGCGATGAGCGATGCTGATGCAAAGGTTGAAGAGCCTGCACACGCTGAAGCGGTTGATTCGCTCGAAAGCAGCTCTCCTGAAGCCAGCACCGCTTCTGGTGTTGACGGCCTACAGGAGGACGCCACATCACTTGAGCCGACGGCGGAGGAGGCGCTTTCTCACGAGCCCTCGACAGAGCCAGAACTGCCTGCCGACGCAGCTGCCGGTGCCTTGGAAACCAGTGATGACGCGCAGGAAGCCACTGCGTCTCTAGATGCAACGCAGCCGACTAAGGCTGAGGCGTTACCTGAACACGTCGATACAGTAGCTGACGCCTCTCTCCCTAGTCATGGCGAAGAGACAGGTATGGATCTGGGGGAAGTCATGGCCTCCCCTGTGCAGGCTATCAATCCGCCTGCAAAAGAAGTTCCTCCCTCTATTCTTCCTCCTCCTGTTGATGAGGAGCCTGTCGATGAAGACTTGAGAGAGGTCTTCATCGAAGAGGCAGAAGAAGTACTTGAAACGCTTAACACGTATATTCCCCGCTGGCTGACTAATGCCTCGGATCGTGAAGCGTTATCTGAGAGCCGTCGAGCCTTCCATACCCTGAAGGGCAGCGGGCGCATGGTGCGCGCCTTGATCATTGGCGAGCTCTCATGGGCAGTTGAAAATCTTCTCAACCGTGTCATCGACCACAGTGTAGAAACCTCTGCCGATATTCAGCATGTAGTAAACGAGGTCGTACAGCTACTGCCGCAGCTGATTGATGAATACGAGTTGAATGCTCAGCGTCAGCGTAACGATGTCGATTACCTTGCAGCAGCGGCTCATGCGCTGGCCCGCGGGCTTCCGATTCCAGACGCGCTTGAGTCTTCTGAACAGGTAGAGCCTGCTTCTGAGGTTGAGCCCGGTTCTCAGGATGAAAATGCTGACGTCGAGGCTCCGGTTACGGCTGTAGACCATGCTGAAGAGCCAGAGCCAGAGCCAGAGCCAGAGCCAGAGCTTAGCCTTGAAGCTGATGACGAAAAGTCGCTGGATGCGCAGGTCACAAGCGAGCCTGTGCTTGAAGAGCTGCCTGAGCGTGAAAATGTTGATCCGTTGCTACTGGATATCTTCCGTAATGAGGCGGAGGCTCATCTTGCAATAATTGCGGAATACCTCGAACAGGCGGACCCTGAGGTACCTCAACAGGTTACTGATAATCTGCTGCGTGCCTTGCATACCCTCAAGGGTAGCGCTCATATGGCAGGTATTTCAGCGATTGCTGACCTTGCTTCGTTGTTGGAGCGTGTTGTTAAGGAATACAAGGCAAGCCATACACCGTTTGGCTCTGAAGAGCAGCAGGTACTGGCGGATGCAGCGTATTCGATAGAGGACGGCCTCAGACAGTTGAGTGACGACCATATCGATATTCAGCTTATCGATAATGATGCCTTATTGGCTCGATTGCAGGATCTGCTGGAGCAAAGATCCGAGCAGACCGCTTCGATCGATGCGGCAGAGTCGAATACGCATCACAACCGTCAACGTCTCTCCGATTTTCTTATCGAGAGCATGGATATCCTGCTCAAGGCCGATGGGCTGCTAGAGGCCTGGCAAGCAACGGGTGATGATGCTCATCATGCTGCCGCGCTGTCTGCTGAGTTTACTCATTTCTCTGATCGGGCCGCTAACGCGGGACTTTCAGACGTGGAGGCGTTGAGTTCGGTTCTTTGCGAGGTCTATCAATCTTGCATTAGTGCGCATATTCCTCATCGCGACGCGTTCTTCGAAGAGGTGCTGGCTTCCCAGGAAGCCTTGGTCAGCATGCTTAACCAACTGGCCGTGGGGCTTAGAGCCACACCTCAGGGTGAGCGCATCAATGCATTGCATTTGCTTCTTGCTGAACTGGATGCTACTGAGACTGAGACTGAGACTGAGACTGAGACTGAGACTGAGACTAAGGCAGTGTCGGCTGATCATATCGATCCGGTAGTCGAGTCCTCTGCGATCAGTACGGCCGAGCCCGTTGCACAGGCTCCTGCTATTCCAGTTGACGATGAGCTTGACAGCGAGATGGTGGCCATCTTCCTGGAAGAGGCGGTCGACCTGCTTGATAGTGCTGGGCAGGCACTTGAGCGCTGGTTCAAGGAGCCGACCAACCATAACAATCTCTGGATTCTGCAGCGCGACCTACATACCCTCAAGGGCGGGGCGCGGATGGCTGATATCGAGCCCATCAGCCTTTTGGCCCATGAGCTTGAGACGTTATACGAGGGGCTTGTTGACGGTCGTTACCAACCAAGTGACGACTTAAAACCGCTGCTCCAGCGTTGTCATGACCGCTTGGCTCAGCAGCTTGACCAGTTGCAGAATCATCAAGCGCTTAGTCAGCCTGATGACCTGATCGATGCGATTCAGGCCTATCGGCAGGGTATACAGCGGACGCAGCAGGTCGAGCAGGATGAAGACGCTGCGTATTCCGAGGACACGTCAACGCCAGAGGTACAACCTTCCGAGCCTCTGGACGAGGCTGACGAGGAACTGATCGATATTTTCCTTGAGGAAGGTTTCGATATTCTTCAAAGCGCGGCAGGTTCTCTGCAACGTTGGCAGATGGACACGCATAACAGCTTTGAGCTGGAAGCCTTGCAACGTGACCTGCATACGCTCAAAGGCGGTGCCCGTATGGCTGACATCACACCCGTCAGCGATTTGGCCCATGAGCTTGAGTTCCTATACGAGGGATTGAGTGCAGGACGCCTCCGTTCAAGTGAGCACTTGTTTGGCCTTCTACATCAAAGCCACGATCTGTTGCTTGAGATGCTGGAAAGTGTCCGTAACCGCCAACCTGTACCGTCTGGTCAGCGTCTGGTGGAGGCCATTCATGCTTTCCGTACCAGCACGGATCAGCAGTTGGAGCAGCCTGTCAGCATTACATTGCCGCCTGCTCAAGTAGAAGACTCCGATGAAGACGAAATTCTGGAGATCTTTATCGAGGAGGCTGAGGACTTGCTCACCAATATGGAGTTGGCGCTCCATCGTTGGGAGGAAGTCGAAGGCTCGAATGAGGCCGTTGATGATCTGCTGCGCTGCCTGCATACCTTGAAAGGTGGTGCTCGTCTCGCAGGCCAGTTCGCACTAGGTGACCAGGCCCACTTGCTTGAACAGGAGCTGGGGGACGCCAGCCCATTAAACGGGCCCGTTGCCTCGGACCGTATTGTTGAGTTGAAAGGCAAGGCCCGTGACGGCTTGGCTGATCTAGGGGCACGAATTGCGGACCTGCGTGAACATTTCACCGCAGCGCCCATGCCTGCATTGGCTGTAGCGATTGAACCTGAACCAGTGAGCGAGCCCGAGCAACCTCTGGAGGTGCTTGCCCCTGTCATGGCCGCTGCACCGCAAGAGTCCAATGATCAGGTTCAGGTGCTGCCTTTCGTACAACGGGCGCAGGAAGCGGCGCGCAAAGACAGTAACCGTCGAGCTCCTCAGGAATTGGTACGCGTTCCGGCTGATCTGCTCGAAAACCTGGTTAATCTGGCCGGTGAGACTTCCATTTTCCGAGGTCGTGTCGAGCAGCAGGTTAGTGATATCGGTGCCACGCTCAGTGAGATGGAAGCGACCATTGAGCGGGTCCGCGATCAGTTACGTCGCTTGGATACCGAAACGCAGGCCCAGATCCTCAGCCGTCACCAGGATGAGCATGAGCGTGCGGGCTATGAAGAGTTCGATCCATTGGAAATGGACCGATACTCGCAACTGCAACAGCTGTCCCGCTCCTTGTTCGAGTCGGCGTCTGACTTGCTCGATCTGAAAAACACACTGGCATCCCGTAACCGTGATGCGGAGACCCTGCTATTACAGCAGGCTCGCGTCAACACGGAACTTCAGGAGGGCCTGATGCGTACGCGCATGGTGCCTTTCGACCGTATGGTTCCACGTCTGCGCCGCGTTGTTCGGCAGGTGGCGGGTGAGCTGGGAAAGCAGGTTGAGTTTGAGGTAAACAACCCTGAAGGCGAAATGGATCGCAATGTGCTGGAGCGTATTGTCGCTCCGCTCGAGCACATGCTGCGTAACGCGGTAGACCATGGTATCGAAAACAGTGAAGCACGTAAGGAAACAGGCAAGCCCGAAACGGGCAATATCCACCTCTCCTTGAGTCGTGAGGGCGGTGATATTCTGCTGACGCTTTCTGACGATGGCCGTGGTATCGATTTGTCTGCGGTACGTCGCAAAGCCATAGAGCGCGGCCTGATGGATGAGGGCAGTGAGCTTTCCGAGCAGGAAGTCATGCAGTTCATCCTGGAGTCGGGCTTCTCCACCGCTGCACAGGTGACTCAGATTTCCGGACGCGGCGTTGGTATGGACGTGGTCCACTCCGAGGTTAAACAATTGGGTGGAACCATGGGCATTCACTCGGTTGCAGGAGAGGGAACGACCTTTTCGATCCGTTTGCCCTTTACGGTGTCGGTCAACCGGGCACTGATGGTGCACTCTGGCGAGGACCTGTATGCAGTTCCGCTGAACACAATCGAAGGTATCGTTCGTGTGTCGGCGACGGAGCTGGAAGCTTACTATCAGGCCGGTGCTCGTTCCTTCGAGTATGCAGGCCAGACGTATGAGCTGAAATACTTGGGTGAGCTGCTGGAAAATGGGCAACGGCCTAAACTGATCAACCAGCCGCTTCCCTTGCCGGTTATTTTGGTGCGCTCGAATGACCATGCCGTGGCTATACAGATCGACAGCCTGGCCGGTTCGCGAGAGATCGTAGTAAAGAGCCTGGGCCCACAGTTTACCGGCGTGCATGGTATCTCTGGCGCTACGATTCTAGGGGATGGTCGAGTAGTCGTGATTCTTGACCTGCTGGCCTTGATTCGCAGCCGCTATGCTCGTGCCGTTGGCGCGCCGGCCGACCTGTCTATTGCGATCGACTATGCCGTGGAGACCGAAGTTGAGCGGCCGACACTGGTTATGGTGGTTGACGACTCGGTTACGGTTCGCAAGGTGACTAGCCGTCTGCTTGAACGGAGCGGGATGGACGTGATTACCGCTAAGGATGGCGTGGATGCGATTGCTCTACTTCAGGAGCGCAAGCCCGATATCCTGTTGCTTGATATCGAGATGCCGCGGATGGATGGCTTCGAGGTGGCTTCACTCGTGCGTCACGATGAGCATCTCAAGGACCTGCCTATCATCATGATTACGTCACGCACAGGCGAGAAGCACCGTGATCGTGCTTTCACTATTGGCGTAAATCATTACCTAGGCAAGCCGTACCAGGAAAATGAGCTTCTCAATCACATCCAACAGTTGGTCAAGGTAAATGACTGAGAAAGCAATAGTTCGAGTTGCCATTCTGGCTGATACCTCGTTGCAACGGTATGTGTTGCAACAGGTATTGGCTGGCAACGGCTATCAGGTGGTATTCAACAGCGATCCGACGCGCCTTGATGTGGAAGCCTTGCGAGCCTGTGAGACGGATCTTTGGCTGGTGGATCTGGCTGAGTCGGAAGACTCCAACGTGCTGGAGGATCTGCTTGAACATACCTCTACGCCCGTCCTCTTTGGAGAAGGCCAGGCACCTGAGTTCAGCTCGGATCTTTTCCCGCGCTGGGAGCGCCGCCTTATTACCAAGCTGAAGCATTTGGTGGGTGATACGACCGAGGCAGTTGGTCCGAGCCTTCAGGCGCTTCTGGCTGATACCGAGCGTCCGGAGCGACTGAGTTTGCCAGCGTCTCTGGCCTCAACACCCTTGCAGATGGGGGAGTCTGCCAAAGAGGTATGGCTGTTGGCCGCATCGCTGGGCGGACCGGATGCAGTAAAGGCTTTTCTTGACGCTTTGCCAGGCGGATTGCCGATTGGCTTTCTTTATGCGCAGCATATCGATGCCAATTTCGAGGCAACACTTCCAATGGCGGTAGGTCGCCACAGTCAATGGCATGTACAAATTGCGCAGCCGGGACTTGAGGTCAGGTGTGGTGAGGTCATAGTCGTTCCAACACAGAACGAGCTGAGCTTTCGTAATGATTCCAAGCTGGATGTCCTGAGCCGCAAATGGCCGGAGCCCTATACGCCTTCGGTCGACCAGATGATGCTCAATCTGGCTCAACATTTCGGTTCGCGTTGCGGCATGATCATTTTTAGTGGCATGGGTAATGACGGTAGCAGCTCGGCAGCCTATATGCGCCGAAGAGGTGCGGAGATATGGACTCAAAGCGCCGACAGTTGTAGTTGCGCCAGTATGCCAGAGACACTTCGAGAGGCAGGATTCTCTTCGTTCACGAGTGATCCGCGGGGGCTGGCCGAAGCGCTGGTCAACCGCCTAGCCAAGCAGCATGCTCATTGAAAGGAGTTCCTATGAGTCAAACACCAGCACTCACAAGCACACCTGAAAACCTGACAGGACTGCTGCTTTCCCTTACGGACCGCACGCTTTTGCTGCCTAACGTTGCTGTGGCTGAGTTGATACCGTATCGACCGGTTGCCAAGCTGGCCGATCAGCCTGACTGGTGTTTGGGGCAGGTGGCGTGGCGAGACCTTCGGCTCCCGCTGCTCAGCTTCGAAGCCGCCTCGGGAGCGCCGTTGCAGTTTGACCGTAACAGTACGTCAGCCCGGGTCGCGATCATCAACGCCTTGGGAGGGCGTGCTCATGTGCGTTTCCTGGCCATCCTCGTGCAAGGTATTCCACGTTCCATGAGAGTTACACCTGACCTTGAGTCGGCTGATGTTCCTCTGGATCCTCTGGAGCTGGCAGCTGTGAAGCATCAGGGTAGTGTAGTGAAGATTCCCGATCTGATTGCGCTGGAAGAAAAGCTGGCTGAAATCGGAGTGATCTAATCAGAAAGCCCGGTTGAGACCAGGCTTTCTAACTCTTCTAGAAGTCTCCCCAGAGCTGCTGTGCTACAGCCAGCGCCACAACCGGCGCTGTTTCAGTCCTGAGTACACGCGGTCCCAGACGTGCAGAAACAAAACCGGCCTTCTGGGACTCTGCCACCTCGTTATCAGTAAGACCACCTTCTGGGCCTATCAGAAAGGCGAGACTAGAGGGTGGTGTGTGGCTGGTAAGCGGCTCCGCAACGGGATGAAGTACAAGCTTCAAATCGGCCTCGACCTTTCCAAGCCACTCGGCTAGCGTGACGGGGGCATGGATGATAGGGAGGGTTGAACGTCCGCACTGCTCACAGGCGCTAATAGCGACCTGCTTCCAATGTAGAAGACGCTTGTCGGCTCGCTCATCTTTCAGGCGCACCTCGCAGCGCTCCGTCATGACAGGAGTGATTTCGGCGGCGCCCAGTTCTGTCGCTTTTTGTATAGCCCAATCCATTCTTTCCCCTCGGGAAAGACCTTGCCCTAAATGGACACGAAGCGTTGATTCCTCCACTCCGGAAAAGCGCTCCTGTATGTCCACGTGCGCCGATTTTTTCCCGATCTCGGTTAGCATTCCCTTGTATTCATAGCCAGACCCATCGAATAGCTGTACGGCTGTACCCGAGGTAAGACGTAATACACGTCCCATATAATGAGCCTGTGCTTCAGGGAGGATCTGTTGCCCGAGCGAAAGGGGAAGGTCGACGTAAAAGCGAGATAGGCGCATTGGCAGTCACAGGTTTAGAAAGCAGTCGCTGCCTATTATTACTGACCCATGAGCTGAAGGCACGGCTTGATTCAATTAGGTAAGTAAGATCTAGCCACTGAGCGCGAAAAAGTTATGAGCAACACTGTTGCGCCTTGATCGTTTCGGATCAAGGCGCAAGCGACAGATCAAACCGACTGTTTTGCTGCCAATGGCAGCTGGGCGAAGCGGACGCCTGCCAGACCATGGGTGATCAGCGAGCGGATGTTCGCGTGATCAGCACCTTCAGGAGTCGCAATAACGCTACGGTAATGCTCCCCAAAGGCCAACAGGGCTTCCTGTGTCTCGAAGCTCTCCATCAGCGCAAGGCCTAGAGTTTTGCAGGAGCCTTCGTTTTGGCCAGCTGCGTTTTCTACCGAACCATTTACAAAGGCTTGAGGCGTGTAATCATAGTGCTCTGCAATGAAAGCCAGGGTATCGGCAAACAGATGCTCATCACTACGAAGCCGAGCGCGAAAGGTCTCGAGGGGAGTCATGGCTTGGCACTCTCCTTGAAAGCAGCAGCCTGTTCAGGTGTGGCTTCCTTCTGGTAAAGCGATTTCCACTCGGCATACGGCATTCCATAGACGGCCTCACGTGCATCGTCCATGCTCAGTTCCACGCCCTTTTCATCCGCCGCCGCCTTATACCATTTCGATAGGCAGTTCCGGCAAAAGCCTGACAGGTTCATCAGGTCGATGTTTTGTACGTCGGTACGCTTGCGCAAATGTTCTACTAGTGTACGAAAGGCCGCAGCCTCCAGCTCAATGCGCTCTTGTTCGGTCATGGATCGATTCCTCCAAAAATGAATGCTTGGGACAATCAGGCATTCTTCGAATGACGCAGGTGGCGGCCACCATTGGCCGTAACCGTACTGCCTGTTGTATAGGTGGACTGCAACAGATAGGTCACAGCCTCGATGATCGGCGCGGCTCCAGGCTCATACGGAAGTAGAGCCTTTTTCAGCGTAGCCTCCTGATAATCAGCACTGCTGTCCTCTTTGAAAATAAGGAGGCCGGGAGCAATGGTATTCACTCTGACAGTAGGTGCGAGCTTTTCAGCGAACGACAGGGTCATGTTACTCAACCCCGCCTTGGTCGCTGCATAGGCGATGTGATTCTTGCTGCCCCGGGAGGCACTGTCGTCACAAATGTGGATGATATCGGCGCGCATACTGGCAAGCAGGAGCGGCTCCAGAGCCAGGTTTAGGTGATACGGCGCTTCGAGATGCACCTGATACATGGTCTGGAAATGATGAAGCGAGTCGTCCAGCCAAAGCGATGCATTATGAATGATACCGCGCAGGCTTTTGGCATAAGTGAGTACATAGTCGATAAACCGTTGCCTGTCTTCAACGGAGGTCAGGTCTACCTGAACAGGGTAAACATTTTCCAGCGTCACCAGCTCGCCAGGATCGTTGCGGTACGTGGCTACGATCTCATACCCCTGACTGCTCAATCTCTTGGTCAAGGCAAGGCCGACTCGTTTATTGGCGCCCGTGATAATCAGCGGGGCAGCAAACGTGTGATGCATGGGATGGGGCTCCGACAGACGAAAGGGCTGTCTGCTAGAGATTCGATACTTTGCAGACAGCTTTCGATTATCGCAAACCCTTCACCATCGTGACATCACGAATGACGGGTCGTAGCAGGCCGGAGTGTTCTCCGGCGAGCCTGCGAGGCATCACTATTGAGCCAGCCGGAAAGCAGGCGAGTTACCCATGGGATAAAGAAGCACACCATGATAGGGGTCAGGATCAGGGTGCTGAGCAATATTCTGGGTATCAGTGGCAACCCAGCCAACCTGTCGCCTAACAAGGCATTGAATAGCAGCGATACAGGAAAGAACGCAAGCCAGACAGCAATGCTTTGCTTCCAGCGAGGGGGTGTGCGGCGGGCATCGCCAAACCAGGTATCAAGGCCCTGTGCACGAAGCTCCTGCGGCTGCTCGAAGAGATCCTTGCCCCGCTCAAGCCAGTGCTGACGCGTCGAGGAATGTTCCCACGCACCTAATGTCTGCTCATTAGAAAAACGAAACACGATCTGGACTTCATTATCGCCTGGCGGTGGGGAGAGGACGCCCGATCCAAGATAGCCTTCATAGCAGGTCGCCAAGCGCTCACCTTCGCGGAGCCATTCGAGAAAATTATCGTAACAGCCATCGGCGACACGGCGAGCCACCATCAGGGTGACGGGATGCATCATAGAACTCTCCACATGCAACTATCCGGATAGGACGGTCTGATTACACAGCGCCGGGTAGACACTGCGGTCGAGAACAGGAAGCGGCTCGTTTTGGAGTGCTTCGATCGCCTGAGTATCAGGCTGTGCAAGCATATACAAGGTTCATTCCATTTGCGTTAAATGCCGATGAGCGCTGGCTAGACCTAAGTAGTAGGCGTCATGTCAGTGCAAGAAGCGCTGTGTGTGAACCAAAAGGCAGCATGGTAAGGTTAGGCATACCAGTGATTAAGGAGGTGTCATGAAAGTCGCCATTTTATGTGGCTCTGTTTACGGCACGGCCGAGGAGGTCGCCAGGCACGCCAAGCAGATTCTGGAGGCAGGTGGGCATGAGGTCTGGCTCAATTTGCGTGGAGGATTGGACGATTTGCTGGCTTTCGATGCCGATGCGTTTCTTGCCGTGACATCGACAACCGGAATGGGAGAGCTGCCGGACAACGTACAGCCGCTTTACTATGCTCTGCGCGATACGCTTCCGGCTTGGCGTGGCAGGCCCGCAGCCGTGATCGGTTTGGGGGACGCCAGTTACGGCGATACTTACTGTGGTGGTGGCATGCAAATGCAGGAGCTGTTTGCTGAACTTGGACTGCAGGAAGTGCTGCCTATGTTAAAGCTCGATGCCAGTGAAACCGTTACTCCCGAAACAGACGCGGAGCCGTGGCTGGATCGTCTGATAACAGCCTTGATCCGCTGAGGGGAGCGGCAGCCTGCTAAGTCATCAGGCGCTAATAGCTTGATGACTATGTTGTCATGGCAGACTCTAATTCAAGATATTCAGACTCAAGTATCCAGTTTGCCGAATTGCTCCAGGCTGACTTCCTGCATGAGATCGAGCCAGGCTCTTGCCGCCCGGGAAAGGTATGCACCACGCCGCCAGATAAAGGAGGCGTCCCACCGGAGGTCAGGTTGGGTCAGAGGAATGCGTACGACATCGGGACGTATCAGCTTTTGGGCCACGATTCGGGGTAGGAGAACAACGCCTTGTCCTGCTGCTGCCAATGCTATTAGAAAGTCCGCCTGTCCACTTCTGCCACCTTCTTGGGGCGTAAAGCCCGCTTCGCGGCACGCCTGTAACAGTCGATCGTTCAAGGTATAGCTCTGCTGATATAGCAAGAAGGGCGTAGCGGCCAGCTCCGCTAATGCCAATCGGGACCTATTGGCCAATGGATGAATACATGACAACACGGCATCCAATGGCTCATTGCAAAAAGGTTGATAATCAAAAAAAGGATCATTAGGGGTAAGACAGCCACCAATCTCTATATCACCCTTGATGACCAACTCCTCCATGAGCTTGCTGCCACCTTCCACCAAGTGAACCGTAATTTGCGGATAGCGCTTACGGTAGAGGGAAAAGGGGGCTGCAAACAATGTTTCTGCACCCAGAATGGGTAGCCCAACGCGCAGTTGTCCTTGTCCCAGGCGGGCCAGATCATCCAGCTCCGTCAGCATTTCGCGGTGTTGGCGCAATATGTGCTCAGCATGTTTGAGCACAACATGTCCTGCATCGGTCAATTCTAGGGCGGGGCCTGTCCGATCCAGCAGACGCAACCCCAGACTTTGCTCCAGATGAGCAATCTGCTTGCTGACGGTCGATTGAGTCGCGTGAAGCACACGTGTACTGGCGGTAAAACCGCCCTGGCGTACAACCTCGATAAACATGCGGAGTTGTTTGAATTCCATTTTGGAATGGCTCTGATTCTAATAATTCGCTTCTGGGATAGTAAGGCCGGGCGTATCCTTGAAGCCAGTTAAACGTAATGGATGTCTTATGGTTCCCCGTTACATGCGGACGCTGGTTGAGTTGGCTGTGTTGTTAGGTATCTGGTGGCTAGGCGGATGGCTTGGGCAGTATTTCGGTTTGCCTATCCCAGCAGGTGTTCTAGGTCTGGCGATCCTTCTGCTGTCTCTTGCGCTGCGAGTGATAAAGCCAGAGTGGCTTGAAAGCGGTGCCCGTGTGCTGGTCGGTGAGATGCTGCTATTTTTCATCCCAGCGCTGATGAGTTTGCTTGATTATGGGCCTCTCGTCCGGGAAGAGGGCATCCGTATTCTTATGGCGGTGTGCTTCAGCACGCTTCTGGTCATGATCAGTACCGCTTTGACGGTGGAATGGATGTTTCGTCGCAGGAGCCGCCAGGATGCTTGATTGGACTGGCGTGTTCTGGCTGCTTCTGACGTTGGGTGGGTATATCCTGAGCCGGATGATTTACAAGCGCATCAAGTGGTATGTGCTGGCTCCTATTGTCTTTGTGCCGACTATTCTTTACCTGATTGCCATTCCGACAGGCACGAGCTATGCGCAGTATTCCCACTACACCGGTTGGCTGATCAGCCTGCTTGGGCCGGCTACCGTCGCGTTTGCCGTACCGATCTGGCAGCAGCGTCGACTTCTGGTCCGTTATTGGCGAGCACTTATGGCCGGCATTGTAGTAGGCAGCTTTGTGTCAATCTTCAGCTCTTGGGCATTGGCCCATTTGCTGGCTTTGGAAGCGCCTGTCACGTTATCCCTGCTGCCACGCTCGATTACGACACCGTTTGCCATGCCTATGTCCAAGGATCTGGGGGGCGTACCTGAACTGACCGCTGCTTTCGTATTGGTCACAGGTGTTTTTGGCGCTGTGGTAGGCAGTCTTCTTTTGCGCTTTCTTCCGTTGCGCTCTGCTCTGGCGCGAGGTGCGATGTTCGGTGTAGGTGCCCATGGTGCCGGTACAAGCCGCGCTTACGAGGTAGGCATTGAGGAGGGGACAGTGGCCGGACTGACGATGGTACTGACCGGCTTGTTGAATCTGTTGGGCGCCCAACTGCTGATCTGGGTGCTTTGATGGAGGGGGTGCATCCTTGCACCACGTTCATCCTTAAACCTTGAAATGAGATACCAAGGTATTCAGCTCAACAGCCAGGCGCGACAGCTCTTGGCTGGCTGCCGTGGTATCACGAGCACCTTCCGAGCTCTGGACTGACAGATCCCGAATATTGACCAGATTGTGGTCTACTTCGCGGGCTACCTGTGCCTGCTCTTCGGCTGCGCTGGCAATGACTAGGTTGCGCTCGTTAATCTCGCTGATGGCGCGGGTGATTTCTTCCAGCGCTTCGCCGGCACGACGAGCCACTTCTAGCGTAGAACCTGCTCGGGTTGTGCTGGACTCCATTGAGTTCACAGCCTGCTCAGTACCGTTTTGGATACTCATGATCATCTGCTCAATTTCACGAGTCGACTCCTGGGTACGATGCGCCAGGGCCCGCACCTCGTCGGCGACGACAGCGAAGCCGCGACCTGCCTCTCCCGCACGGGCCGCTTCAATAGCGGCGTTGAGTGCCAGCAGGTTGGTCTGGTCAGCCAGGCCACGAATCACATCAAGCACCTTGCCAATATCGCGTGATTGACTGGCAAGTTCACCGACCAGACATGCGGTCGTCTGAACCTCCGAGGTCATGTGCTCAATGGACGAAACGGTCTCCAGTACGCGACCCTGACCTTCCTGAGCCGCACTGGCAGAGTGCTTGGAGGCTTCGGACGTTGTCATGGCATTGCGAGCCACTTCTTCTACCGCCGAGCTCATTTCCGTTACGGCCGTTGCAGCCATCTGGATTTCGTCATTCTGGCGATTCAGGCCACGTGCACTCTCGTCAGTGATGCTGCTGAGCTCTTCGGAGGCGGCAGCCAACTGGCTCGAGGAGCCTGAGATGCGCTCTAACGTATGACGCAGTTTTTCCTGCATGGTACGCATGGCCATCAAGAGACGAGCGGGCTCATCCTTGCCGGTAACCTGAATGTGCTTGGTCAGGTCACCGCTGGCAATTTCTTCAGCGGCACGCAGAGCCTGATCAACCGGCTGCACGATGCTACGCGTCAGCAGCCAAGCCAGGAGTACGGTCAGTAATGCGACGATGACCAACAAAGTAATAGCGGTGGCCACAGAAGTGGAATAGCTCTGGGCAGCACTTTGATTAGACTTTGTCGTCGAGTCTGCATTGATATCGACAAGTTTGCCTAACACCGCATTGATTGCGTCAGAGTTCTTCAGAAGCTCATCGTTGAGTACAACCTTAAGCTCATCAAGTTGATTCGCTGAGGAGAGCTGCAGCATGCGGTTCTTCAGCTGAAGATAATCACCCCACAACTTTTGGAAATCGTTATAAAAGCCGCGCTCCGCCTCCGATGCAATCAGCTTCTCATAGCGTGTCCGCGCAGCTTCAACCTGACTGATCCGCTGATCAAACAATGCCAACGTCTTTTGCAGATTTTCCGGTTCGCGGTTGATAAGCAAACGATAGGAGAGCACGCGCAGGCGCAGGGTTAGCGATGTAATTTCATCTAGGCTGGTTATGCTGGGGAGCACATTCTGTTCAAAGTTAATACTGTTCTGGCGGATATCACGCATCTGATAGAGCGAGAAAACGCCCAGGAACAAAGTGAGTACAGCTATGAACGCGAACCCCAGAAAAGCACGAGGTGCGATATTCAAGTTACGAAGGGTCATTGCTTAGGTCCTGCTAAGTACAGCGTAAAGGAGGTTGCTTGGCTATCGGCTGTGCTTGACAGGACTTGATACCCGCTTGGCTGGAGACAGAAGGTTCTGACTGTTAAGGCATGTTTCCACATCTATCAATGAAGACGGCGGCGACTATCACTCAGTGCGGCCAGGCGACGGTTCAGGTGCAGTTGCTCGGCTGGGTCATCGCTTAACAATAGGGCATGCTCAAGGTCATAACGCTGGGCCTGAGGGCAGTCCAGCCGGCTATACAGTTCTGCACGAGCCAGATGATCCGAGACGCTGGGCGGCCCTACTTCCAATACCCGCTGCGCATCTTTCAGGGCTGCCAATAGTTGGTTATCAAATTCATGCAACTGACGAAGATTTCGAGACAGTCTCTGGAGCAGTTCGCGAGGCTGAGCAGTGCGTAGGTGCTGCGCTTGCAGCTGGGCATGTGGACCAAACTGATAGGCGAGCAGTCCGCGGCAATCCTTGGAATAAAGTCGTCTTCCACTGGTAGGGTCAAGCAGGTGATCCGCCTCAGGGACACGTAGCAGGAAATGGCCTGGAAAGTTGACGCCGACCAGAGGAATGTCCAGTCTGCGGGCCAGCTCCATCGCGATCAGTGATAAGGAAAGTGGCTGTCCCCTTCGACGAGCCAGCACCTTGTGCAGCAACGCTGCCTGAGGCTTCAGCGGCCAGTCATCGGCGTGAAAACCCAGCTCGATCATCCGGCGTACGAGCTGCTGCGCGCGCTCGGCGGACGAGCCTTGATGATCAATAGCTGCCTCGACAGAAGGAATGAGATCCGTCAGAAGATGCTGAGCCATTTCAGGCTGAAAGGTCAGGTCATGTTCGGCGGCTATCCAGAGTGCTGCCTCAAATATAGCAGGTGGCTCACGGTTGAGCGCATCCAGGCAGGCTTGGCGCGGTAACTCCATCGCAATCTCCCAAACCCCATGCCACAGCAGGGTAAGCGCAGACAAACACCATCCAGATCATAAGAGATATGGACTTTATTATGTTTGACAAGTTTAGACCGCTTCTCGAGTGATGCACCGCTCTGCTCAGGCAAGCAGAACGGCCAAGGAGGAAAGTCTATTTACCCAATGGGGTGAAAAGCGCTTCGATATCCGCTTCCGACATTCGCCAGTCGGCTGTGTTCTCCTCAAGAATCCCTGCGGCAATGCGAGATTTCTCATGCTGCAATTGCTGGATTTTCTCTTCCAGGGTGCCTCTTGCAATGAGCTTGTACACAAAAACCGGCTTATCTTGCCCTATGCGATAGGCACGGTCTGTGGCCTGGCTCTCCGCCGCCGGGTTCCACCAGGGGTCGAAGTGAATCACCGTATCGGCCGCAGTCAGGTTGAGTCCCGTACCGCCTGCTTTAAGGCTCAACAGGAAAACCGGGGCCTCACCGGACTGAAACTGTTCGACAGGCGTACGGCGATCCTGGGTTTCACCGGTAAGGGTGACATAGTCGATCCGTCTTTCATCCAGCGCCTGCTGGATCAGCGCCAGCATGGAAGTGAACTGCGAGAACAGCAGGACACGACTGCCATTGGCCAATAGGCCTTCGAGCAGTTCCAGCAAGCCGAGTAGCTTTCCAGACGACTTGGCGGATGTTTCGTTGCCGTTGACTAGTCGGATATCGCAGCAGACCTGGCGGAGTTTCAGCAGTGCATCAAGAACGATAATTTGGCTTCTGGCCAAGCCTTTCTTGGAGATTTCGCTACGGACCTTCTCATCAAGTGCAACACGTACCGTTTCATAAAGATCGCGCTGTGGCTGAGTCAGCTCGACCAACTGGACAATTTCCGTCTTGGGTGGCAGCTCGCTGGCTACTCGTTGTTTGGTACGACGCAGAATGAAAGGCTTTACTCGTCCCTTTAATTGGGCGAGGCGTTGGGTATCGCCATTTTTTTCGATCGGCGTTCGGTAGTCGCGCTTGAAGTCTTTTATATCGCCTAACCAGCCTGGCATCAGGAAGTGGAACTGAGACCAAAGCTCACCCAGATGATTTTCCAGCGGGGTGCCCGTCAGGCATAGACGGTGTCGCGTATTGAGTCCCCGCGCCGCTTGTGCCGCTTTGGTTGCCGCATTCTTAATGGATTGTGCTTCATCCAATACCAGAAGATGAAAGGAGAAGCTGGCCAACTGCTCGGCATCGCGCGGTAGCAGGGCGTAGGTAGTCAGGATGATATCGTGCTCAGGTATCCGCTCGAACAGGTTACGCCGTTGAGTACCGTGGAGGGCCAGTACTTTCAGCTCGGGTGTGAACTTGGCTGCTTCGTCCTGCCAGTTAGGTATCAGGCTGGTAGGCATGACGATCATGGCAGGGCTGGTCAACCGGCCAGCCGTTTTCTCGACCAGGATATGAGCCAGGGTTTGCAAGGTCTTACCAAGACCCATGTCATCGGCCAGGATCCCCCCCACATCCAGCTCGCGAAGTGCCTGCAACCAAGCCAGGCCATCACGCTGATACGGTCTTAACTCGGCACGCAGGCTTTCCGGAACGTGCAGGGGCGAAGCTGAGTAATGGCGTAGTCGATGGGCGAAGTTTCTGAGCTGCTCACCACCCTGCCATGTCATTGGGATATTTTCTTCAAGTTCAGCCAGCCGTGCGGCGTCCAGATGAGACAGGCGTATCTGCTTGGTATTAGCAGGTAACGAATGCCCATGCAGTTCCATGAGTGCGGCAAGCAAGGGCTTTAGTCTACCGAGAGACAGGGCTATACGTGCGGGGCGTCCTTGCTTGCGTGCAGCAGGGCTTTCCACGCGGAGCAGCAGGCGCTCATCGTCAGAGCGTCTGGCCAGTGCTCCCGGTTCGAATAATTGGGGATCCCGCCGGATAAGATCGATCAGGATAGGCAGCAGACTGACGCGCCGCCCTTGTACGACGATGCCGAGCTCCAGATCAAACCATTCATGATCAGGCGCCTCCTCAATTTCGCCGTACCAATTCTCCACCTCGGTCAGCTCAAAGGCGAATTCTGGGCGCATATCTATCTGCCAGCCCGCTTCACGCAACTGCGGAAGTGTGACTTCGATAAAGCGCAGCCAACTGGAGTCATCAGGCATTTCAAACATCTCGCCCGCATCTTCGGGCAAGGCTGCGCTTCGCCGTGTCGCTACTCGGAGGCCTGTATCCTGTAAGACTTGTCGCAGGCGCTGCTCAGCTTCACTGTGGCGTGTTGGCAGCGTTGCCGCGCTACTACGACCCGGTACAGGCTTGCCGAACACTTTTTTGCCGTCGTAAAGAAACGCCAGGGCAGCCCTGTGGCGGGTGACGGGGCGCATGCGTGCGGTTTGCCGATCATAGTCAACCTGTGTGTGGCTGCCCAATACCAACAATGGCTTGGGCGGCTTGACCAGATTGATGGCTGTCTCGGCTGCTTCGCGGCGTGGAGGAGGGCTGCCGGCCCGCTGAAGGCGCTCCAGCTCGAACAGCACGGCAGCAGTATGCTTGCAGTTTCTGCCAGCCCCACATGTGCATCGGCCATCAACAAACCAACCTCTTGGACCAGGCTTGAGCGTGATGGATTGGCGGTAATCCAATCCTGAAGGACTGCTGCATATGGCATAGACCAGCCCATCGGCGGCTGACCGGACCGTGGCGTAACCTTCTTGAGCATAGCGCCGGCCACGCTCATAGTTGCGCTCAGTAAAGGAGCCTTTCCAGTCTTGCCAGTGCAGATGGTCGAAACGTAGACGCATATGAAGCCTGTAACACGAAGCACAAACGGGTAATTGTGCCACAGACCGAAAGCGTCCCCGTACTGAAGTCGCTCAGGTTGCTCAAATAGATATCACTTAATTACGACAGCATGGCTTATCTAAAGAGTCTGCTGTTAAGCGCTGGTTTCAGATTGGCTTGATTTAACCCTTCCATACTTCAGGATTAACCAAATCCTGTGGTCGATTGCCGCTTAAGGCGGCTGTCAGATTGGAGACGGCGCGCTCTGCCATGGCATACCGTGTCTCGTGAGTCGCTGAGCCGATATGCGGTAAGGTGACGACATTCTTCAGCGAAAACAGGGGCGATGATGAAAGCGGTTCCTGCTCAAAAACATCCAGGCCTGCGCCGCGAATGTGCTGGTTGGAAAGCGCCTCGATTAGAGCCGCTTCATCAACCACTGGCCCGCGTGCAATATTGATCAGAATACCGCTGGGCTTCATGAGCCTTAGTTCACGTGCGCCGATCATCTGGCGAGTGGAGTCTGTCAGAGGGACTACCAGGCAAATAAAATCGGATTCCTGAAGCAGAGCTTCAAGGTCTCGATACTCTGCCTTGAATTCTTTCTCCAGCTCGGGCTTGCGGCTGCCTGCATGATAAAGAATCCGCATGTCGAAGCCGAAGTGGCCGCGCTTTGCAATGGCTGCACCTATGCGACCCATACCTACGATTCCCAGCGTCTTTCCATAAACGTCTGTACCGAAATGCTCTTCCGTTATGCCTTTTGTCCATTGCCCTGCCTTGGTGTAGGCATCCAGCTCAGGCAGGCGGCGAGCGGTACTCATCAGCAGAGCAAATCCAAGGTCTGCTGTGGTCTGGGTCAGTACATCGGGGGTGTTGGTCAGTAGAATGCCCTGCTCGGACAGGTAGGGCACGTCATAGCTGTCATATCCAACCGAAACGCTGGAAATTACTTCCAGGTTTTCTGCATGTTGCAACTCATGGCGGCCTAGTGTCTTGCTGGCACCAATCAGGCCGTGTGCGTGAAGGAGGGCATGCTGGAACTGCTCATCGACATTGCCCTGAGTATCAATGACGGTAACATTAAAGGCTTCGCTCAGCTGTTGAACCAGTGGAGCGGGAAGACGATTATAGATAACGACATTCTTTCTCACGGGCAACGGATCTCCATTAGGGTTTGGTTTCTTTAGACTAGACCAGCAGCAACATATTGAGGGCGTATCGAATAATCCATCAGGAAGCGCTCAAGTTGCTCTTGCTCCGGTTGCTCATTGAACTCCGCGCCCAATGCCTCGCGGTGGATTCCAGTTGACGCCAGCCATAAGCAATCAATGTTGGCTGAAACTGCACCCGGTACGTCGGTGACCAATGAGTCACCCACAAACAGCAGCTTGGTGGCGCCCAAAGTTGCCAGTTCTCGTTGAGCACAAAGAAACGCATAGGGATCAGGCTTTCCGTACCAGCGCACACTTCCGCCCAGCGAAGCGAAGTAGTCGGCCAGCTTGCCGGCGGCATAGTAGGGTAGGCCGCCAGAGACTACTGTGCGATCAGGGTTGGCGCAGAGAAACGGTAAATGCGTGAAGTCCTTGAGTGGGGCCTGACGAAGCGCCAGCTCATCCTGAGGGAAGCTCCCTACACCTAGGATGAGGGATGCCTGTTGGATGTCGGTTACGAATCGGCTGCGTATGTGCTCGGGCCAGCCAGTCTGACCTTCGCCAGGTCCGGTCAGATAGATACCGCCCTGTGCCAGCGCTGGCTCCTGGCTAATGGCGTCGATGGCCAGCTGCCCTGAGGTCGTTATACCGGCAAATTGCTCTCGAGCGATACCCAGTTCAACCAGGTGATCCGTCATGGAGGCGGCATCACGGGATGCGTTGCTCAGGAACCAGACAGGTTTGCCTTCGGTTGCACGCCGTGCCAGCCAGTTCTGCGCACCGGGAAAGGCGTCGTAGCCGTCGATCAGTACCCCCCATAGGTCGAGAATAAATCCATCGTACTGTTCGCATACAGCATCCAGATCAGAATGGGAGACAAGGTGAGGAAGGAGCGTGGATGGCGTCATGGAAAATAACGTCCTGATAAGGTTGCAAGAGCTGAAAGGATCCAGGGTACCTGCTTTAGCGATTGAGATCACTTCGGCCTAGAAAGCACAACACCGGCGCTTGGCCGGTGTTGTTGAATCTGGAGACAAGAGGACTCTTGTTTTTATTTTTTCTCTTGGCTCAGCTCAGAGCGATTAACGCGCTACAACGTTAGTGCTCTTGGTCTGTGGCGCGTCGACGCGACCGTAAACGTCTTCGTAGCGAACGATATCGTCTTCGCCCAGGTAGCCACCTGATTGTACTTCGATGATTTCCAGCGGTACCTTGCCAGGATTGGCCAAGCGATGTACAGACGTCATCGGCAAGTAAGTGGACTGGTTTTCGGTCAGCAGGAAGGTCTTGTCATCGCACGTGACCTGCGCTGTGCCAGAGACCACGATCCAGTGCTCGGCGCGGTGGTGGTGCATCTGCAGAGACAGCTGAGCGCCTGGTTTGACAGTGATGCGCTTGACCTGGAAGCGCTGACCCATGTCGACGGAATCGTAAGAACCCCAAGGACGGAACACTTCCAGATGGCTCTTGACCTCTTGGCGACCTTGCGCTTCGAGCTTGTTGACCACCTTCTTGACGTCCTGGACCTTATCCTTATGTGCGATCATGACCGCATCTTTAGTCTCTACAACCACGACATCTTCGATACCGATCAGGGAGACCAGCTTGTTGGTGCTGTGAACGAGGCAGTTACGGGCTTCGTGCAGAACCACGTCACCTTTGGTAACGTTGCCATCGCTATCCTTGTCATGCACATCCCAGATGGCTGACCAGGAGCCCACATCGTTCCAACCGGCAGACATTGGAACTACACAAGCGCGAGTGGTCTTTTCCATGACAGCATAGTCAATGGAGTTGTCCGGGCAGACGGCAAACGAGTTGCGGTCGATAATGATGTGATCGCCATCAACCTGGCTGCGCTCAAGCGCAAGCAGGCAGGTATCGTAAATATCAGGATCGTGCAGCTTCAGCTCTTCCAGGAAGCGGCTGGCGCGGAAGATGAACATACCGCTGTTCCAGTAGTAATCCCCAGATTCTACGTATTGGGTCGCGCGAATGGCGTCTGGCTTCTCTACGAAGCGCTCGACGCGATTGACCCCTTCAGGTAGGTTAGCTGAGTGGGTTGCCTTGATATAGCCGTAGCCGGTTTCCGGGCGCAGTGCAGGAATGCCGAACAGCACCATTTCGCCTTTTTCAGCGGCTTCGGTGGCCGAATTCAAGGATGCTTTAAACGCATCGATATCTTCGATGACATGGTCTGCTGGCAGAACCAGCATCAGTTCATCTTTGCCATCGGCCAGCAGCTTCATGGCAGCAATCGCTACGGCAGGAGCCGTATTGCGACCAAACGGTTCCATGATCAAGGACTGAGGCTGGCACTTAACAGCCTTGAGCTGCTCCTCAACAATATAGCGGTGCTCGATATTGCAAACAATCAAGGGCTGCTGCATGCGTTCTTCGCAGGCCAGTCTTGATATGGTTTCTTGGAACAGGGTCTTTTCGCTTGCCAAAGCCAGGAACTGCTTTGGATACATTTTTCGAGATAGCGGCCAGAGTCGTGAACCGCTTCCCCCGGAAAGAATCACTGGAATCATGGCATTCTCCTTCAGCGCTTGCTGAGTTGTAGGTCGCAGTCCCTTCGGGCGGGACGAAGCGTCCGTGCTTCTAGTTCCTGCTTGAGCAGGGTTATGAAATAAAAAATAAAAGCCAGGCTAATTAGTTAGCTTTTTTGGTTACAAATTAATTACAGCTTATAGGCAGTACATCATCCCCAGGCTAATAAGCATTGAATTGCTTTACCCAAATGATGATCGGTACCGCTGATTAGAATGATAATTTAGGAAGATGGCTCGAGTGATTCCTTTGTGCCATCAAGGTCTTCATTGACATGGTTCTCTTAAAAAAGTTCATTAAAGCCTAAGCACTCCAAAATGCCAGGGCAGGAATCAACTGTAGTAACGCTAGTTCCTCTGAGACTTCTTTTCTGTGAATCGTTCACCCCAAAAAGTGGCTTCTTTTCTTTTTGTGATCTGGGTCAAGCCACGAAGAAGAAAAGCAGCCCTTGTTTAGAGCTGCAAGAGAGGAGGTACGGCTAGGCGTGAGAGGCAGCGAAGATCTTTACAGGGGTGCCTGTATAGGCCGCGGGAATTTGTGTTCCAGGCTCAATGGTCGCAATGACTACGTAGGTGGCGCCAGCTGCCTCAAGCGTTAAGGAGGTAATGATCCCTGACCTTGGCTGTTGCTCATCGAACAGATAAAAGTCGACTGACGAGCCTGGCAGAACAAGGCGATACTCATCGAATTCAAACCGCCCTTCGATGAGTGGTACTGTTCCGCTTTCTTTTATAAGCCCGGCGGCTCCTCTACTTAGCCGTTTCTGGGCAAATGCCGAGTCGATCATATGACTGACGGTAACGTCATCATTAAAGCGATAAGCCTCAATCAGATATTGAAGCGCAGAAAGTTCTCTGGGGGCGAGATTAGAAAAGGCGCAACCTACCCGACCTGTATCCCGGTCAACTGATTTGATTTCAAATGCTACGTCAATAGCAAGACTGAGGGAGTTGATTGAAAAAAGCAGTTTGCCCTTGAGGTTATCGCCAGTACGAGCGGTAATCGATTTTGAGATAAAGCTAAATCCGCCTATGGAAAGCTCAAGCAATTGATGCTCCATGCCTTCACGGTGGGCGCCTTGATACCGGATCCTGGCTGGTAGCTGAACGCGTAGGTGTTGCCTTTGTGTAGAACTGGTGTCGGGTGCGCTCATTGGATCTATCTCCATTGTAAAATTTTCATCTGCTTTAACAAAAGCAGGCAGGCGAAACTAAGCATGATTAATAGGGAAGGCTTATATGAAGAAATTATCTGTTCATTTAAACAATATTGTCTCGCAGGAAGATCAATTTTTCCTGAGTAGAAGATTGTTCACTAAAAACATACCCTTCAACATCAAATGACTTTAAATCGGCAAGGTCTCGTAACCGATTTTTTATAATGTAACGCGTCATGAGTCCGCGGGCTTTCTTTGCATAGAAGCTGATGATCTTGTATTGACCGCCTTTAAGATCCCGAAACTCGATATCGATAACGCGGCCCTTGAGCTGTGCACGTTTGACGGAGCCGAAATATTCGTTCGAGGCCAGGTTGATGAGAATATCGTCGCCCTGATTTTCCAACGCATCATTTAATCGCTGTGTGATGTGCGTGTCCCAGAAGGCGTAAAGGTCCTTGCCGCGTGAGTTGACCAACTTGGTTCCCATCTCCAGCCGGTAGGGCTGCATAAGGTCCAGAGGACGCAAGATGCCATAAAGGCCAGACAGCATGCGCAAGTGTGTCTGGGCAAAGTCAAAGTCAGCGTCGTCGAAACCCTCAGCCGCTAAGCCGGTATAGACGTCACCCTTGAAGGCCAGTAGAGCCTGTTTGGCATTTTCAGGCGTAAAATCTGGAGACCAGCTGGCAAAGCGTGCAGCGTTAAGGCCGGCGATTTTGTCTGAAACTCCCATGAGTTTTGCGATATCGGCAGGCGAAAGCGTAACGAGCTGATTGATTAACGCTTGAGCGTCGTCGAGGCATTCAGGCTGTGTATAGCGCCGAGTGGCTGGCGGTGTTTCGTAGTCAAGGGTTTTGGCGGGTGAAATCACCATCAGCATGGTATGGAGCTCCTTTCGATTAACGGCTCATTGTAGGCCGTGCACAAAACGTAGCTCCAGTTGGAAAAAGCTATATGGCATATGAAGGTAGGAAGCTCTGTAAACAGCGGGCAAAAACTTTAGTACCAGATCGGCAGCGTTGCCAGCGGTATTAGCCAATAAGAAAAAAATGGTGTCCAGTTTAAAAAAAGGGGTTTTGCCTGCTCAAAGATTAAGGTATTACCAAGAGGTCCGCTGCACGAACGGGGTTGCCCTTGAGTTGCAGGCTTGGTCCTGAAGCCCCGAGGTGTGGTGGCACCTTTCGCTGCGGAGCGCCGTATCGGCCTCCGTCGACTGGCCACAAGAGTCCCGTTGGGATTCTCGATGAGGTGAACGAGTATGGATGATCATGGACGCTCCCGCCCCACCCAGCCCACCCTCTATGTGCTCGACACCAACGTACTGATTCACGATCCTAATGCACTACTGAACTTCGAAGAACATCACGTTGCTATTCCGATGACGGTGTTGGAGGAGCTCGATAAGTTAAAAACCGGGAAACATAGCGTGGCTGCCGAGTGCCGTCAGGCGATTCGGCTGATTGATACCGTTCTTGCTGAGGCCTCTCCTCAGGATGTCGAAAAAGGTGTGCCCATACCGCGCGGCAAAGGGGAGACGAAAGGGTATCTCTCCATTCTGATGAACAAGCGGGCGGCCCCTGTTACCTGGCTGCCTGATAATCACAACGATAATCGCATCATCAATCAGCTGGTTGAATTGTGTACTCACCATCCCGGTGAGCGCGTAGTACTGGTAACCAAAGACATCAACATGCGTTTAAAGGCGCGGGGGTGCGGGATTGATGCTGAGGATTACCATACCGATCAGCTGGTAGATGATATTGCACTGTTGTCGCGTGGCTATCACACCCTTGAAGGCTCTTTCTGGGATCGCGTCAGCAAGGTCGATTCACGACAGGATGTAGGACGCGTCTGGCATCGGGTACAGCTGTCCGATAGTTTGCCGCCAATGCACCTGAATGACTTCATTATCGACGAGCAGGGGTTCGTTGGTTGGGTCAAGGCTGTTCGAGATGATGAACTCATTATTCTCGATATGCATCAGGAGCCTCTGCTGCATCAAGAGGCCTGGGGCCTTCGACCTCGAGACATCTACCAAGGCCTAGCGTTGTTCGCTCTGTTGGATCCTGACATTCACCTGGTAAACCTGACCGGGGCAGCCGGGTCGGGGAAAACCATTCTTGCCCTGGCCGCAGCCATTGAACAAACCATGGTTACCAAGCGTTATCGTCGAATCATCGCGACGCGTAGCGTTCAGGGTCTGGATGAGGATATTGGCTTCCTACCCGGCACCGAAGCGGAAAAGATGGAGCCATGGCTGGGTGCCATTACCGACAACTTGGAAGCGCTGCATATGGATGATGAAAGTCCTCATAGCAGCGTCGACTACATCCTGAGTAAGGTGCCGCTTCAGTTCAAGTCCTTGAACTACATTCGTGGGCGTAGTTTTCAGCAGAGTCTGATCCTCATTGATGAGTGCCAGAACCTTACGCCGCATCAGATGAAAACCATTATTACCCGCGCCGGTGCCGGCTCAAAAGTCATCTGTCTGGGTAACCTGGCGCAGATCGATACGCCGTATCTGTCAGCAACCAGTTCAGGATTGACGTATCTGAGCGAGCGTTTCAAGGGCTTTCCCCACGGGGTGCATATCTCGTTGCAAGGCGTGCCTCGCTCGGTGCTGGCCGAGTACGCCGAAGCGCATATGTAATGACCTCCTGGCAGGAAACCGGCAAAGGATATTGCCAGTTTCCTGCTTATCCCCTTCGTCCATAGTAGAATCAAGGGCCTCTGTATAACGGAAGGCCAAACATGCTGACCCATCTTGATTCCCAGGGCCGCGCCAACATGGTGGACGTTACCGACAAGCAGGTAACGTTTCGTGAAGCTGTTGCTGAAGCGCAAGTGCGCATGCTCCCTGAAACACTACAAATGATTCAGCAGGGCGGCCACCCGAAAGGTGACGTCTTTGCAGTGGCGCGTATAGCCGGTATTCAGGCGGCCAAGAAAACCCATGAATTGATCCCCTTGTGTCATCCGCTTCTGCTGACAGGCGTGAAAGTTGAACTCACTGCCTGCGAGCCCGATAGCGTTCATATTCAGGCAACGTGCAAATTGTCAGGCCAGACGGGTGTGGAAATGGAAGCCTTGACTGCTGCCAGCGTGGCGGCCTTGACGATCTATGACATGTGTAAGGCTGTGGATCGGGGTATGAGTATCGAAGCGGTTCGTCTGCTGGAAAAAAAGGGTGGCAAGAGCGGCCATTTCAAAGTGGAGCACGACGCATGATCGAAGTGCATTATTTCGCGCGTTACCGTGAAGCATTGCAATGCGAGCACGAGCGCATCCAATGGCAGGATGAATTTACTCAACTAAACGATCTTCGTGCTCACCTGGTCTCCAGAGGTGGGGTGTGGGCGGATGTGTTAAGCGAGCGAAACCTGATGTGCGCACGTAACGAAGAGCTATGCATGTTGGATGAGCCGTTGGTTGACGGTGATCAAGTGGCTTTCTTCCCGACTGTAACGGGAGGTTAGACATGACCATACGAGTGCAGGCCGAGGCGTTCGATCCTGGCGTCGAAACCAGCGCAATGCATGCGGCCAATGTAGGCGTAGGTGCTGTCGTAACCTTCATAGGCTATGTACGCGATTTCAATGACGGACTGAATGTATCTGGTCTTTATCTGGAGCATTTTCCTGGCATGACTGAAAAGTCGCTGGCGAAGATCGCTCATGAGGCAAACTCGCGTTGGCCGCTACTCAAGGTGGATATCATCCACCGGGTAGGGCGTCTGGAGCCTGGTGAGCCTATCGTTTTCGTAGGTACGGCAAGCGCACATCGTCAGGCGGCGTTCGAAGCCTGTGCATTTATCATGGACTATTTGAAAACAAGGGCGCCTTTCTGGAAGAAGGAAGATACTCCCCAAGGCCCACGCTGGGTTGAAGGCAAGAGCAGCGATGTCAGCGCTGCCCAGCGCTGGACGTAGGCCCATGCTCTGACAGCGTAAAACCGGAGGGCAGGTATGGTTTGGCTGTGTGCGATGGGAGCCGTTCTTGGGCTGGTACTTGTCATAAGCCTCTGTCAGTTGTGGCAATGGCTGAAGCTGACAGACAGCGCGTTGACAGACGGGTATATCGTTTCTCTGGAAAAGGCCCCACTCTACCGGCTGACATTCAGCTATCAGGTCCAAGAGCAGCGCTACAGCCTGAATTTCCTGGATACGCTGATGGGGTATTCGTCTTCCAGTCTAAAAGCCTTGGCGGAGCAGGTAGCAGTAGGCGATAGGATCAAGGTTTACTATTGCACCAGCGACCCTTCGTTCTGTTGTGTGGGCTTTAAACCAACACACAGGAGTATCGTTAAGGTCTGGTTGTTGAACCTGTTGGCACCGCTGGCACCTTTTGGCTTTTGAGGCGCGCAAAGGGGAGCAGAGTGTTCGACTCCGCTCCCGAGTCGTCAGGAATGCTTGCGTGGGACTGGCTTAAGTAGCTCTGCCGGAGGCATATCACATGCGATTTTGCGGCCTAGCAATGTCTCGATTGGCGGTAGGGCAAATGCGTCGTCCTCGCCTGCAAAACTGATTGATATTCCGCTGGTACCTGCACGACCTGTACGTCCTATCCGGTGTACATAGTCATCTGGATCTTCCGGTAGCGTGAAATTGATAACGTGGCTAATGCCGTCGATATGAATGCCACGACCCGCGACATCTGTAGCGACCAGGACACGGATCTTGCCCTCGCGGAAGCCTTCTAGCGTTCGGATCCGCTTATGCTGTGGAACATCGCCCGACATCTGCGCTGCACTGATGCCGTCTTTAGTCAGACGTTCCTCAATACGACGTACCTCATCCTTGCGGTTGGCAAAAACCATCACGCGTTCCCAGTTGTTCTGGCTGATGAGGTTGTATAGCAAACGATACTTGTCATCTGAAGACACTGCGTATACGCGCTGGTCAACGGTCTCGCTGGCTACGTTTTCAGGCTCGATTTCCACAATGGCTGGATCGACTGTCCACTGCTTGGCAAGGTTCATGACGTCCTCGGTAAAGGTGGCCGAGAACAGCAAGGTCTGACGTTCGTTCTTGTGGGGAGTCTGGCGAATAATCTGGCGGACCTGGGGGATAAAGCCCATGTCGAGCATGCGATCCGCCTCGTCCAGAACCAAGACCTCCACCATATCCAGATGAACCTCGCCACGCTGGTTGAAGTCCAGCAAACGCCCTGGTGTTGCGACAAGGATATCACAGAAGCGCGACTCCAGTTGCTTGAGCTGTTTGTCGAAATCCATTCCGCCTACGAAGGTCATCACATTGAGGCCCGTGTACTTGGTCAGATTTTCTGCATCCTTGGCAATCTGTACGACCAGCTCTCGAGTCGGCGCAATAATAAGTGCACGTGGCTCACCCATGTAGCGCTCTTCAGGCGGCGGGGTGGTAAGCAGCTGGGTAATGGTCGAAATCAAAAATGCGGCTGTCTTGCCCGTCCCGGTTTGAGCTCGACCTATGGCATCTTGGCCTTTCAGTGTAAATCCCAGCACTTGTGCCTGGATGGGCGTGCAATAAGGAAAACCCAGGTCATGGATGGCATGCATCAGGCTGGGTGCAAGGTTGAAGTCGTGGAAGCGGACCTTGCCTTCCTGAGGCTCTACTGCAAAGTCATTAAGCGTCCAGTTGCTGACAGGCGCCTTGCGCTCGCGTCGTGGCTTTGGTGATCTGGTCGCTGCAGGTTTCCCGCTTTCTTTCTTCGGTGGCCTGGGCTGACGCTCGGCTTTCGCCTGAGTCGTGGGTTGTGCCTGTTCAGGCTGTGACGGGGTTTCGTCGCGCTGAAGGGGCGCAACCTTTTCAGGGGTGGGCTGAGGTGCTTGCGCATCTCCTTTGCCAAATAGTTTTTTTAGTGCCTTGAGCACGGTTTATCTCGTAATTTGAATAGAAATTAAGCCAGGAGTGTAAAGCAAGTTACGGGCCTGGCAAATGAGGCTTGATCGAGAGGAGGGAGGGGAGTGTTGCCTGTTTTAGCCAAACAGGCAATTTCTTCCGTTGCGCTTGGCTTCATAAAGCGCTTTATCTGCACGCTCTATGTGAGTCTCGAGCGTATCCTGTTTATGCATTTCAGCCAAGCCGATTGAAATGGTAACGCCTGGTAATTTGCCAGCAGGAGAGTAAAAGTCGGCGATACTGGCAAGGCTTTCCCGCAAACGCTCGCCAATCATTCGAGCTTCAGGCTTATCCAGCTCAGGAAGCAGAATGACAAATTCTTCTCCACCGTAGCGCGACATGCTGTCCTTAGGCCTTAACTGGGAGCGCAGGGTATTGGCTACCATGCAAAGTGCGTAGTCGCCTGCCAGATGCCCATACGTATCGTTATAGCGTTTGAAATGATCCACATCGAGCATCAACAGGCAAAGCGGCTGCTGGTTGAATGCGCAGCGGGTACTTTCGCGCTCATAGAGTTGTTCAAGGCGCCTGCGATTGAACAGGCCGGTAAGCGTGTCGACATTCGCGTTACGCTCGGTATCCAGAATGATTCGATTGTTCTGGCGGACACGCTCACACAGGATTTCAAGCAGGTTCTGAGTGGTTTTAGGAGAATGCTCCATCAGTTGGAACAGGTCCTTGCGGTGCAGGCCTATGACTTCACAGACTTCATCGGCGATCACGTACGCCGTTGGCTTGTGATTGTCGAGAAAGCTGACCTCACCTGCACAGTCGCCCTCACTCAGAACGGATACAGGTTGATTATCCAGCGACTCCAGATGAACCCTGAAGCGGCCCTGGACAATCATATAAAGGTAGTGATTATGTTCGCTGGGCGACAGAAGCATCTCGCCTGGATTCAGAACACGCTTGGTCAGCGTGCGGGCCAGTTTTTCAAGGTGCGACAGATCAACATCCCGGAACAACCGTAGATGGCGTATATGCTGAAGGTTTTCCTGCCACTGAGGAATAGCCATCATCAGCATGGCATTACAAGAGTGAAAACGGCGCCAGAAGGCATGGTCGCTCCAAAACTACAGAAAGCGGACGTATAGAGATCACTTCTTGACTGAGATAAGTAAAGAAAGTTCTTCATCCATTGTTCAGTACTGTGAGCGTTATCTTGTTTTGTATATGAACTGGTACAAAGGCTCAACGACAACAGCCGTTAAGCCGTCCCTCTCAAGCCAAACGGTCCTGTAACCACTGAGCGATCAGGGCGATTTCTTCCTGTGTTACTTCATGGCCCATGGGGTAGTCCTGCCATTGAACAGGCACCTGCTCTTTGGCGAGAAAATCATAGGCTTCACGTCCCAACCCCAGTGGTACAACATCATCGAGCGTGCCATGAATGCATAGCACCGGAATGTCTCGCTGAGCCTCACTGGCAAGCGTTTCCTGGAAGCCGGGTGCATAGGTCGAAAGAGCCAGTACGCCACCCAGAGGTTTGTGGGCAATGGCGAAAGCAGTATGAAACACGACTGCTCCGCCTTGTGAAAAGCCTGCTAGCACAATGCGTCGGGCATCAATGCCCATGTCCATCTGCTGCGTGATCAACTCATCGACATAGCGGGCCGACTCATCCAGTTGTGAATGATCAATGGCGCGTGCAGGTGACATGGCCAGGATGTCGTACCAAGACGGCATGGCCCAGCCGCCATTGATACTGACTGGGCGTGAAGGGGCCTGAGGCAGTACAAAACGGGTCGTCGTGAGCACGCGCTGCACTATTTCGGCCACCGGCTGAAAATCGTAACGGTCTGCGCCCAGGCCGTGTAGCCAGATCACGCATGAGTCTGCGGGTTGAGGGGATTCGATGATCAGCGGAGTTATTTCAGGCATGTGTGCTCCATAAGAGTGCGTTCTGATCGGCAGCGGTAACAAATGGTGCGTTAAGGGAATGTCGCATTTATATAAATTCTTTTGCAGTCTCAGTGAAGTTTACTAAGCCGCTTCGATTCTGCCATGTCGCTATAAGTGGTCCGCCTTTTGCTGTATCTGCAATGTGTGCTTTTTGATGCACCGACAGGTAACACAACGTTGTCATGTTGTCTGGTGTATTAAAGGCCACTCGGTCAAGCAAATAAAAACAAATATTTCCAGCAGCGAGCCGAGAGCGAAGGGGTTGAACCTCTCAATTCCTCGATGGTTCTTGCGATGTATACGTTGCTCTCATGGCTGCGTACAAGCCCTAGAGGGCAAGCGGGACCGGATGCTGACTTTTATAACAACTGGAGGTTATCGATGAAAATGGTGAAATCCACCCTGGCGATTCTGACCACTGCGGCTGTATTGGGTGTCAGTGGCTTCGCCCATGCAGGTGCGACCTTGGATGCCGTGAAGAAAAAGGGCTTCGTGCAGTGCGGTATCAGTGATGGTCTGCCTGGCTTCTCCTATGCAGAGGCGGGTGGCAAGTATGCAGGTCTTGATGTTGATGTATGCCGGGCAGTGGCTGCTGCCGTATTCGGTGACGCCGAGAAAGTCCGCTATTCACCATTGACTGCCAAGGAGCGTTTCACGGCGTTGCAGTCTGGCGAAATCGATATTCTCTCCCGTAATACTACCTGGACCAGTTCACGGGACGCTGGCATGGGTATGAATTTCACGGGCGTAACGTACTACGACGGCGTTGGTTTTTTGGTCAATAAGAAGCTAGGTGTGTCCAGCGCTAAAGAACTCGATGGTGCAACGATCTGCATTCAGGCAGGTACCACGACCGAACTGAACGTGTCTGACTACTTCCGTGCCAATGGCATGAAGTACACCCCGATCACTTATGATCGTTCTGACGAAAGCGCCAAGTCCCTTGAAGCCGGACGTTGTGACGTACTGACGTCCGACCAGTCTCAACTCTATGCCCAGCGCATCAAGCTGGCGAACCCGGACGATTACGTGGTCCTGCCGGAAGTGATCTCCAAGGAGCCTCTCGGTCCTGCTGTACGTCGGGGCGATGATGAATGGTTTGCCATTGCAAAATGGTCACTATTTGCCATGATCGGCGCTGAGGAACTGGGTATTACCTCTGCCAACGTGGAAGACATGGCCAAGAACGCCAAGAATCCTGATGTGGCTCGTATGCTGGGTGCCGAAGGCAACTTTGGTAACGACCTGAAGCTGCCCAAAGATTGGGCGGTTCAGATCGTCAAGCAGGTTGGTAACTATGGCGAGGTCTTCGAGCGTAACGTCGGCATGGGTAGTGCGCTCAAGATCAAGCGCGGCCTGAATGCTCAATGGAACAAAGGCGGCATCCTGTACGCACCTCCCGTGCGCTGATTTGCCTATCGCCGCGGCCTGGTTAATAGCCAGGTCGCGGCGTTTTGTTTCATCGCATCTCGGAAAACATCATGTCTAAATCAATAGGCACGTCTGGGTCGTTGATCAACGATCCGCGCGCTCGCGCCTGGGCGTTTCAGATACTGGCTATTGTGGCGGTCGCTGCACTTGGCTGGTACTTATTCAACAACACACAAACCAACCTGGAACACCGGGGAATTACCTCCGGTTTTGCTTTTCTTGAGCATAGCGCAGGCTTTGGCGTTAGCCAGAGTCTGATCGACTACAAGGAATCAGATTCTTATGGACGACTCTTTCTGGTCGGCCTGGCGAATACGCTTCTGGTATCCATCCTGGGTATCATCCTGGCCACTGTGCTGGGCTTTATCATCGGTATTGCTCGTCTTTCGCCGAACTGGCTGGTACGTAAACTCGCCGCGATCTATATCGAGACCTTTCGCAACATTCCGCCACTGCTCCAGATATTCTTCTGGTATTTCGCTGTGTTGCGTCTGGTGCCTGGACCCCGACAGAGTCTCGGCTTCTTCGACACGTTGTTTTTGAACAACCGAGGACTGTACGTTCCAGCACCCGTGTCGGCAGAAGGTGTCGTACCGTTCCTGGTGGCGATTGCGCTAGCTGTTGTGGCCAGTATTGCCCTGGCGCGCTGGGTAAAGGTTCGGCGTGACAGGACCGGAAGAGGCTTTCCGCTGCTGATCTCGATTATCGCTTTGCTGATCGTTCTGCCAGGTTTGGCAGCCCTGATATTTGGTGCACCGTTCCATTGGACTGTTCCGCAGCTCAAAGGCTTCAACTTTCAGGGCGGCTGGGTGGTGATTCCTGAGCTGTTCGCCTTACTGGTGGCACTCTCCGTTTATACCGCAGCATTCATTGCTGAAACGGTACGTTCGGGTATCCAGTCGGTGAGCCATGGGCAGACCGAAGCAGCCAATTCCCTGGGGCTGAAGCCTAGTCGGACGCTACGCCTGGTCATCATTCCCCAGTCCATGCGGGTCATCATCCCGCCACTGACCAGCCAATACCTTAACCTGACTAAGAACTCATCATTGGCTGCCGGTATTGGCTATCCGGACATGGTGTCGCTGTTTGCCGGTACGGTACTGAACCAGACCGGGCAGGCGATCGAGACCATTGCTATCACGATGTCAGTCTATCTGGTTATCAGCCTGAGCATTTCGCTGTTAATGAACGTGTACAACAAGCGAATGGCTTTGCGTGAGCGATAAGAGGCGATCATGACTACACATACGTTCAAACCTGATCTGCCGCCGCCGAATCGCTCGATCGGTGCGTGGGCCTGGATGCGGACCAATCTGTTTTCCAGCGTTTACAACACGCTGCTTACGTTACTTGCTCTGTATCTGGTCTGGCTGTTGGTTCCGCCCATGATCAAATGGGCTTTCCTGGATGCAACGTTCAGCGGGACCGAGCGTTCCGACTGCACGCCAGGAGGCGCATGCTGGGTATTCATCAAGATGCGCTTTGGTCAGTTCATGTACGGGTTTTACCCGCCGGAACTGCGCTGGCGTGTGGATGTGGCGCTGGTTCTCGCGGTTCTGGGTGCTGCACCGCTGTTCATCAAAGCGATGCCCCGAAAGGTAGTTTATGGCATCGTTTTTCTGATCGTTTATCCCGTTGTTGCCTGGGTGTTGCTGCATGGCGGCGTGCTGGGGCTCGACGCGGTGCCTACCAGCCGTTGGGGCGGCCTGACGCTGACACTGGTCATTGCCTCTGTAGGTATTGCCGGTGCGCTGCCGCTGGGTATATTCCTGGCATTGGGACGTCGTTCGGAAATGCCGGCCGTACGCGTGTTGTGCGTGACCTTTATCGAGTTCTGGCGGGGTATTCCGTTGATCACGGTGTTGTTCATGTCATCCGTCATGCTGCCGTTGTTCCTGCCTGAAGGCATGAGCTTCGACAAACTCTTGCGGGCACTGATTGGCGTTATCCTGTTCCAGTCAGCTTACATTGCCGAAGTCGTGCGTGGTGGTTTGCAGGCGATCCCGAAAGGGCAGTACGAAGCGGCGTCAGCCATGGGACTGGGCTACTGGCGCGCCATGGGGCTGGTCATACTGCCTCAGGCATTGAAGCTGGTGATCCCGGGAATCGTGAACACGTTTATCGCGCTGTTCAAGGATACCAGTCTGGTGATCATCATTGGTCTGTTCGATCTCTTGAACAGCCTGCACCAGGCTACCGTTGATCCAGCCTGGCTGGGTATGTCGACCGAAGGCTATGTCTTTGGCGCATTGATTTATTGGGCTTTCTGTTTCGGTATGTCGCAGTACAGTCAGCGTCTGGAACGCCGTCTCGACACCGGCCATCGCCGCTAAGGAGCGAATCAGCATGAGTGAAAATGCCAAGACTCTGGGCATCGGTGACAAGATCATGATCCAGATGCAAGACGTGAACAAATGGTACGGTCAGTTCCACGTGCTTAAGGACATCAACCTGACGGTCCGACAGGGCGAGCGTATCGTGCTCTGCGGCCCGTCAGGGTCGGGCAAGTCGACCACGATCCGCTGTATCAATCGCTTGGAAGAGCATCAGAAGGGCAATATTGTCGTTGATGATGTAGAGCTTAATGGGGACCTGAAAAACATCGAGGCCATTCGCCGTGAAGTCGGTATGGTCTTCCAACATTTCAATCTGTTCCCTCATCTAACGGTACTGGAAAACTGTACGCTGGCCCCTATCTGGGTACGTAAGCTACCGAAGAAGGAAGCCGAAGAAGTCGCGATGCATTATCTGAAGCGCGTACGCATTCCAGATCAGGCTCACAAGTATCCGGGACAGCTCTCCGGTGGTCAGCAACAGCGTGTGGCCATTGCCCGTGCGTTGTGTATGAAGCCCAAGATCATGCTGTTTGACGAGCCTACCTCAGCGCTTGACCCGGAAATGGTAAAGGAGGTGCTCGATACCATGATCGGTCTTGCTCAGGATGGTATGACCATGCTGTGCGTGACTCACGAAATGGGTTTTGCCCGAACGGTAGCAAACCGTGTGATTTTCATGGACAAGGGTGAAATCGTGGAGCAGGCCCCGCCGGATCAGTTCTTCGATAACCCTCAAAACGAGCGTACCAAGCTCTTCCTGGGTCAGATCCTTCATTGATCTATCAAGAAAGGCGCCTCAGGGCGCCTTTCTTATAGGCTGTTCTTTTACCGGGCCAGGCGGGAGAATACAGCTACGCTCTCTGGTTGAATGGCTTGCTGTACGTGGACGCCTTACCCTTATCCTTGACCATGACTCATCCGCTGCGGCCATGGTTCGTCTATCTGGTCAGAGCTGAAAATGGCTCACTCTACTGCGGCATCAGCAATGACCCTCAGCGCCGTTTCAAGGCTCACCAACAAGGCAAGGGGGCTCGTTTTTTTCATTCAAGCCCTGCCAAGGCACTGGTCTATACGGAGCCGTGTGTAGACAAATCTGCAGCGCTTCGCCGTGAACGCGCCATTAAAAAATTCAAAAAGAACATCAAGGAAGCCATGATAGTGGCTCAGGGAGGATAGTCTTCAAGGGGGAGGGCGGTTACTCTGCGCTTCTCCAATAAGAGGGCGTGCGCATGACTGATCTCATCCTGCATCACTACTGGACCTCTCCGTTTGCCGAAAAAGTTCATCTGCTGATGGGTTTCAAGCAGCTGTCCTGGCGCTCCGTCATCATTCCCCGTGTCATGCCAAAGCCGGATCTCACCGCATTAACCGGCGGCTATCGTAAGACGCCTGTGCTTCAGGTTGGGGCAGATATCTATTGTGATACGGCGCTGATCGCGCAGCGCCTGGAGCAGGCTAAGGCCACTCCCACGCTCTTTCCAGAGGGCCAGGAGTTTGCCTGTCGCGCCTTTGCAGCCTGGGCCGATAGTGTAGTGTTCCAGCACGCCGTGGCATTGATTTTCCAGCCCGACGTCATCGCCGAGCGCATGGCCAATGTTCCGCCTGAGCAGGCTCAAGCGTTCATGGCGGACCGTAAGGCGCTTTTTGAAAAGGGAAATGCACCTCGGGTTACGGCAAGGCAGGCGGCCCAACATTGGCCCACCCTAATGGCACGACTTGAGGAGCAATTGGCGCGCAGCAGTGGCGAATACCTCTTCAATGCTCCCTCTATCGCAGATTTCTCGCTGGCGCATTGCCTCTGGTTTTTGCAGTCGGCCCGTCAGACTGCGCCTCTGGTGGACACTTATCCTGAAGTATCCGCCTGGCTAGGCCGCGTGCAGGGGTTCGGTCATGGCACTTATTCCGACCTGAGCGCAGAGGAGGCCATACGCATTGCGTATGATTCCGATCCTGCCCCTATTCCAGAAGGGGAAATGTTCTTGCCGGCGGGCCTTACTCAAGGCGATCGTGTAGCGATTTCAGCTCAGGATTATGGCCTGGAGACTGTAGAAGGTGAGTTGCTGTACGCAGGGGTGGAGGAAGTCATTTTAAGGCGCAGGGACGAGCGTGCCGGCACTGTGCACGTTCACGTTCCTAAAATAGGATTCAATATCGAAGCGTTATGAGTCTGGCAGGCAGAGCGATCAAACGTGTCGCCCTGCCTGGCGGTTAGTCCTTGCGACGCTTGATCTGATCCTTTAGCTGGGTAGGGACCTGCCGGATGATCAATACGTCCTGAGACTCGTCGTATTCTACCTTGGAGCCAAGCAGGTGAGCCTCGAAGCTGATGGACAGGCCCTCGGCGCGCCCCGTAAAGCGGCGGAATTGATTAAGGGTGCGCTTGTCTGCCGGGATTTCAGGCGCAAGTCCGTAGTCCTTGTTGCGGATGTAATCATAGAAGGCCTTGGGCTGCTCTTCACTCATCAGCTCCGACAGTTCATCCAGGGCAATGGGCTCGCCAATACGGGCCTGGGTGCTGGCATAGTCGACCAGGGTGTCGGTTTTTTCCTTGGCTTTCTCCTCAGGCAGGTCTTCGCTTTCTACATAGTCGCTAAAGGCCTTGAGCAGGGTGCGCGTCTCGCTGGGCGCATCGACACCTTCCTGGCAGCCAATGAAGTCACGAAAATAATCCGAGACCTTCTTGCCGCCCTTGCCCTTGATAAAGGAGATGTATTGCTTGGACTGCTTGTTATTACGCCATTCGGAAATATTGATGCGTGCCGCCAAATGAAGCTGCCCGAGGTCCAGGTGTTTGGCGGGCGCTACGTCCAGGGTGTCGGTTACGGTTACGCCTTCACTATGATGCAGCAGGGCAATGGCAAGGTAATCCGTCATGCCTTGCTGATAATGGGCAAAGAGAACATGGCCGCCTGTTGAAAGGTTTGAGCCTTCCATAAGCTGCTTGAGGTGCTCGACGGCCTGCTGGCTTAATGCAACAAAGTTCTTGCCGCCGTCCAGATACTCATTGAGCCAGCCACTGAAGGGATAGGCACCAGACTCCTCATGGAACAGCCCCCAGGCCTTGTTGGGTTTGGCGTTATAGCTTTCGTTGAGATCGGCCATCAGGTTTTCGATGGCCTGGGATGCCTCGAGCTCGGCTTCACGGGCATGCAGCGTAGCGGGCTGACCGTCGGGTTTCTTGTCGATCAGGTGAACGATAGCGTGGCGAATGGGCATGGGACTCTCTATCAATGAAGCGCAGGCGACATTGCCGCGAAAATCAGATGTGGCCTGATAGTGTAGCGCACCCGTGCGACGGGCTTAATCGGCATTCTTGATCCAGCGTGTGCGGCGCCATTGGTCTTGAGCATCCGGTGAAAGAAAAGTCCAGGCCACCAGCCGGCTACGTTTCTGACCTTGGGACATGTCGATCGTACGGATATCTACCGCATGGACCTGCTTTAGAGCAGCCACCAGACTGTCGACATTAGAAACCTTGGACACCAGAGTACTAAACCAGAACACCTGCGGACCATAGCAGGCACTGTCTTCTGCCAAGGTGCGTACAAAGCGGGCTTCACCGCCCTTGCACCATAGCTCAGCGCCCTGACCGCCGAAGTTGAGTACGGGCAACTTGCGTTTCGGATCCAGTTTGCCAAGGTTTTTCCACTTGCGCTGACTGCCGCTGCGTGCCTCTTCCAGAGAGGTATGAAAGGGCGGATTGCAGAGGGTTATATCGAAACGATCATCTGGGGCGATGATGTTTCGAAACGTGCGGTTCGGCTCGGTCTGCTGCCGTAACGATATAGCCTTGGTCAGCTGATTGCTTTGCAGGATGGTCTTGGCGGAGGCCAGCGCCGTTGCGTCGATATCGGCCCCAACGAAATGCCAGCCGTACTCGTGATGGCCAATCAGCGGATAGATGCAGTTGGCGCCAACCCCTATATCCAGCGCCTTGATCATGGCGCCACGAGGAACAATATCCTCATTACGTTCAGTCAGCAGGTCTGCCAAGGAATGAACATAATCTGCGCGGCCTGGAATAGGGGGGCATAAATAGCCTTCCGGGATGTCCCAGTGGGCAATTCCATAATATTGCCGGAGCAGGGCGCGATTGAAGACTTTGACAGCGGCAGGATCGGCAAAGTCGATGCTTTGCTTGCCGTAGGGGTTGATGATGACGAAGGGCGCCAGTTCAGGACAGGCCTTGATCATCTTGGCAAAATCATAGCGCCCCTGGTGACGGTTGCGGGGATGCAGAACCCCTTTATTCAGGTTGGGGGCAGCGGGGCGCTTGGGTGGCTGAGTCATGAAAAGGCTCGAACGATTAGGGGTAGCCCAGCAGGGCTTTTATGGTGGGGAGGTTGGAGCGGATCCAGCGCTTATCGATAGCGCCCCAATCACGGATGACATAATGTCCTGCATGGTTGCGAGCGCCTTCGGTCTGCTCAAATGCACAGTCGATATCCAGATCGCTCAACGCCGAAAGGGTGTCCTGTGCAGTACGTCTGGGCATGCCTGTCGCTTCCATCAGGGCCGGTACACTCGTTGCGACTCCAGAGTCGACCAGCCAGGCGACGTACAGGCGGCGGTAGAAGCTTGTCTTGGTTTTGCTTACGTCCATTGTCCAATCCTTGAGCATCCATCGATAACAAATCAAAAGGCCCGCCTAAGCGGGCCTATGGTGGCATTCAGCCGTTACAGGCTGGCGATTCGTCCACGCTGTTCGGCCAGCTTGGCGAGCGCCTGCTCGGCTTCGGCCAGCTTGGCGCGTTCTTTGGCAATCACCTCGGCTGGCGCCTTGTCCACGAAGCCGGCGTTGTTCAGCTTGCCTCCGACGCGCTTTACCTCGCCTTCCAGACGCTGGATTTCCTTATCCAGACGACCCAGTTCAGCAGCCTTGTCGATCAGACCTGCCATCGGTACCAACACTTCCATCTCGCCAACAAGCGCTGTAGCAGAAAGCGGTGCCTCTTCATCGGCAGCCAGAATGCGGATCGACTCGAACTTGGCCAGCTTCTTGAGCAGGGGCTCGTTTTCGCTCATGCGTCGCTGATCTTCAGCGCTAGCATGCTTGAGCAGAATGTCGATGCGCTTGGCCATGGAGATGTTCATCTCACCACGAATCTGACGCACTCCTAGCATCAGCGCCTTGATCCACTCGATATCACCCTCAGCCGCGCTATCGATACGGGCCTCATTGGCAACGGGCCAAGTCTGCAGCATGAGGGTTTCGCCCTGTTGGCCGGCAAGCGGTGCGATGCGATGCCAGATTTCTTCCGTGATGAAAGGCATGAACGGATGCGCCAGACGCAGTGCAACCTCCAGCACACGTACCAAGGTACGGCGTGTGCCGCGCTGACGTTCGATAGAAGCGTTTTCATCCCACAATACCGGCTTCACTAGCTCCAGATACCAAGCGCAGTATTCATCCCAGATGAATTCATAGAGTGCCTGAGTAGCCAGGTCGAAGCGGAACTGTTCCAGCTGGCGAGTCACTTCAGCTTCTGTACGCTGCAGTTGAGAGATGATCCAGCGATCCACAGAAGACAATTCGACCGGTTCGTCATTGACGCCACAGTCCTTGCCTTCGGTGTTTTCCAGCACGAAGTTGGCCGCATTCCAGATCTTGTTGCAGAAATTGCGGAAGCCTTCGACACGGCCCATATCGAATTTGATATCGCGGCCGGTGGAGGCCAGGGAGCAGAATGTGAAACGCAGGGCATCAGTACCGTAGCTGGCAATGCCTTCCGGGAATTCAGCACGGGTCTGCTTGGCAATCTTTTCCGCCAGCTTGGGCTGCATCATGCCGCTGGTGCGCTTCTGCAGCAGGCTCTCCAGATCAATGCCATCGACGATATCCAGCGGGTCAAGCACGTTGCCCTTGGATTTGGACATCTTCTGGCCCTGACCGTCGCGTACAAGACCGTGAACGTAGACGGTTTTGAACGGAATCTGCCCAGTCAGGTGAGTAGACAGCATGATCATCCGGGCGACCCAGAAGAAGATGATGTCAAAGCCGGTTACCAGAACGTCGGTGGGGTGGAACGTCTTTAAAAATTCGGTCTGTTCCGGCCAGCCGAGGGTAGAGAATGTCCACAGACCCGAGCTGAACCAAGTGTCGAGTACGTCGTCGTCCTGGCGCAGCGCGATCTCGCCCAGATTGTGCTTGCTGCGGACTTCCGCTTCATCGCGACCAACATAGACGTTGCCAGCCTCGTCATACCACGCCGGAATACGGTGACCCCACCAGAGCTGACGGCTGATGCACCAATCCTGAATATCACGCATCCAGGAAAAGTACATGTTCTCGTACTGTTTGGGTACGAACTGAATAGAGCCGTTTTCCACGACCTCAATGGCTTTTTCAGCCAAAGGCTTGGTGGAGACGTACCATTGATCGGTCAGCCACGGCTCAATAACAGTGCCGGAGCGATCGCCCTTGGGTACTTTCAGCGCATGGTCTTCAATTTTTTCTAGAAGACCGGCAGAGTCGAAGGCCGCTACGATCTGCTTGCGGGCTTCGAAACGATCCAGGCCTGCGTATGCGGACGGAATCCCTGCGTCGACTTCAGTGTTTACGCTGCCATCCAGGTTGAATACTTGTGCTGTAGCAAGTACCGCTGCGTTTTTGATCAGGGGCAGGTTATGGCGCTTGCCGACCTCATAGTCATTGAAGTCGTGAGCAGGGGTGATCTTGACGCAACCTGTGCCAAATTCTGGATCACAATAGTCGTCGCCCACGATCGGGATGCGACGGCCTACCAGCGGCAGCTCGATGAATTTGCCGATCAGTGCCTTGTAGCGCTCATCTTCAGGATGTACCGCTACGGCGGAGTCGCCCAGCATGGTTTCCGGGCGGGTCGTGGCAACGATCAGGTAATCCTTGCCCTCTGCTGTCTTGGCACCATCAGCCAGGGGATAGCGCAGGTTCCACAATGAGCCTTTCTCATCATGGTTCTCGACTTCCAGATCGGAGATAGCCGTATGCAGCTTGGTATCCCAGTTGACCAGGCGCTTGCCGCGATAAATCAGGCCGTCCTCGTGTAGACGGACAAAGGCCTCCTTGACTGCTTCAGACAGACCGTCATCCATCGTGAAGCGTTCGCGTGACCAGTCTACGGAAGAGCCCAGGCGACGAATCTGGCGAGTGATGTTGCCGCCAGACTCGTTTTTCCATTCCCAGACTTTCTCTAGAAACTTCTCGCGACCCAGATCATGACGGCTGACGCCCTGCGCACTCAATTGGCGCTCCACCACCATCTGGGTGGCAATGCCTGCGTGGTCCGTGCCGGGCTGCCACAGGGTATTGCGGCCCTGCATGCGGCGGAAGCGGATCAGGGCGTCCATGATGGCATTGTTAAAGCCATGGCCCATGTGCAGGCTGCCGGTGACGTTGGGCGGCGGAATCATAATGGTATAGGGCTCGCCGGAGCCCTGAGGCGCGAAGTATCCCTTGGATTCCCAGGTCTGGTACCAAGAGGTTTCGATGTCGTGTGGCTGGTAAGTCTTGTCCATGTACGTTGGCAAAGGCGTCTGAAGAGGGAAAGCCTTTGAGTATAACGGGGATAACGGTCAGGTGCGATTGATCGCAACACTGACCGTCTTGTAATCAGACCTGCTCGCGCTGCCTGATCAGTTCATCGAGGCGGGCATCCAGGCGTTTTTGCAGTTCGGCTTCAACTTTAGGTGCGAATTCGGCAATGACCTCCTGGAGTATGAGGCGCGCTTCCTGGCGAAGTAGCTCCTCCAGGGATTCCTCATCCTGTCGAGAAACGCGCTCCGGCTCGATCTGATCAAGCAGCGGAGGAATAGCGCTTAGCCGTTCAATAGAGGGTACGACTACATCGGACAGTACAGGAATACCATCCTGGTCCAGCCGGTCGGTAAGCATGGGAAGGTCGTGTTTATCCAGTAGCTGGCGGATCGATTCCAGATCATTCATGAGATGTGCCGGGCGAGGCGGGAGGTCTTTGTCCATGATTGTCAGACTCGCGGCAGACGATGGTCTTGTAAAGCATAGCCGCGCTCTCGGTAAAAGCGGAAATTCTCACGAGCCGCTTTGCGTATTGAAGCCTCTTCGATGACCAGTTCGGCAATTCTGCTGAAGCCGGCAAAAAAAGCAGGAATACGAGTATCCAGGTTGATCAACAGTTCGCCGGTTCGCTCCTGTTGGGTGTCAATACCCAGCAGGACTGGGCTATCCGGCTTGTCCTCGGCAAAATCGTGAGGCAGGAAGCTGTCGGGACGGAAGTCCCAAAGCCGTTCGTCCAGCTGACTGCGTTGGGCTTCGTCAGCGCAATGGATATACGTCTGCATCTGCTGTCTCCACGCTTTTTCGGCGAGGCGGCATGCAAACGTCAGTCGGGCGTCAGGGTCGTCGCTGGGAAGAACATAGAAGTCGACACGGGTCATGTCTGGCTCCGGAGTATGGCTGGCAGCAGCGGCGCGATAGGGAAGCGAACCCTATCGCGCTGCACCGATTCAGCCTTGGCTGCGGTCTAGCAGATACTGCATAAGCAATGGGACGGGGCGGCCGGTAGAGGCCTTGTCCTTGCCACCACTGATCCAGGCTGTGCCAGCGATATCCAGGTGAGCCCATTTGTAGTTCTTGGCAAAGCGCGACAGGAAGCACGCTGCCGTAATGGTGCCTGCTTTAGGGCCACCAATGTTTGCGATATCAGCGAAGGGACTGTCGAGTTGCTCTTGATACTCATCATGCAGAGGCAACTGCCATACGCGGTCATCAGCCGCATCGCCGGCGGCTTTGATCTGCTGGATCAGGTTGTCATCGTTACCTAGCAGGCCAGAGACAACCGACCCCAGGGCTGTGACGCAGGCGCCGGTCAGTGTAGCGATATCGATCACGGACTGGGGCTTAAAGCGCTCGGCATAGGTTAGTGTATCGCACAGCACCAGACGGCCTTCAGCGTCTGTGTTGAGGATTTCCACCGTCTGACCGCTCATGGTTGTGACGATGTCGCCAGGGCGGGTCGCCGTTCCACTAGGCATGTTTTCGGCGCAAGCCAACAGGCCTACCAGGTTGATTGGGAGCTTGAGCTCGAGCGCGGCACGGAATGTACCCAGTACGCTGGCAGCACCACACATGTCGTATTTCATCTCATCCATGCCCTGGCTGGGCTTGATGCTGATGCCGCCGGTATCGAACGTAATGCCTTTGCCGACCAGAACATGGGGGGCTGTGTCTTTTGCAGCACCCTTGTATTGAAGCACTACCAGGCGGGGCGGTTGCTCGCTGCCTTGTGCCACGGCGAGAAACGAACCCATGCCCAGCTCGCGCATCTTCTTTTCGTCCAGTACATCGACTTTGAGGCCGGTTTCCTTGTACTGCTTGCCAAGTGCTTTGGCTTCGTCCGCAATGTAGGCGGGGTTACAGATGTTTGGCGGCAGGTTGCCAAAATCCTTGGCATAGGCAACGCCTGCAGCAATGGCCTGGGCATGGACAAGGCCTCGCTCCATATCAGCTTGAGCGGCCTTGCTGCCTGCCAGAATGATTTTCTTCAGAGCACGAGGCTCGGCTTTCTTGCTCTTGAAACGATCAAAAACATACAGGCCATCCGCCAGCGTTTCAGCCAGCAGGCGAGCCTTCGCATAGCCGTCACGCTGTTTGACGTTGACATCGCCGAGGAGGAAGGCGGCATCAGTACCGCCCAAACCTTTGAGTACGCCTAATGCTGCGCTGACCACTTTGCGATACGTGCGATCGCCCAGGCCTTCTTCGGTATTTCCAGTGCCCACCAGCAAAACGCGCTCGGCTTTCAGACCGGTAAGGCCGGTCAGCAGCAGCGTCTGCCCCGGTTTGCCTGCCAGATCACCGCGCTTGACTGCAGCGCTCAGGGCGCCACCGGTAGCGGTATCGACCGTGGCCGCCGAAGCGTCCATATAACCATGTTCACCAACAGCAAGAACCAGTGTGGCTGTTTTCAGTGTTTCCGGACTTGCACTTTTAACGAGAAATTCCATTACGAGAAGCTCCCCAAGACAAACGAGTAGGTTTGCAGGATAATGCCAGCTATTTTCGCCGGGGCCGCCCTGCGGGCTGCCTTGCGCGGGTCGGTTTAGCAACGGCGGCTAGTTTGAGCGTACGCGCCTGAGCCTGACAACCCTGGAGAGCCTTGTTTGATCGTCTTTCGTTATCTAGCACGTGAAGTTCTCACCACCATGGGCGCGGTAAGCGCCGTTTTGCTGGTGATCATCATGAGTGGTCGCTTTATTAAATATCTGGCTCAAGCTGCGCAGGGTATCCTGGATCCTGGCGCCTTGATGATGATCATGGGATACCGGATTCCCGGTTTCCTAGAGCTGATTCTGCCGCTTGGTCTATTTTTGGGGATTCTGCTCTCCTATGGCCGTCTGTACCTGGAAAGTGAGATGACGGTCCTTTCCGCTACCGGAATGAGTCAGCAACGCCTCCTGGCCTATACGATGGCACCGGCAACACTCATTGCGCTTGTTGTTGCCTGGTTGAGTCTGTCGCTGACCCCTATGGGCGTTCAGCGTGTGGGTGAGATCCTGAATCAGCAGGATGCGCTGACCGAGTTCGACACCCTGGCGCCCGGTCGCTTCCAGTCGCTGCGTGATGGCTCGCGGGTGACCTATACCGAAGCGCTCAGCAATGATCGTACCCAGCTCTCGGGCGTCTTTATTTCTGAAAAGAATGAAGCCAAGGCCGGGTCTGATCGGGGCATTGGTGTGCTGATCGCCGATAAGGGCCACCAGGAAATCCATTCCGATGGCAGTCGTTACCTGATTCTGGAAAATGGTTTCCGGTATGACGGTACCCCAGGCCAGGCGGACTATCGTGCGGTTCAATACGATACCTACGGAGTGTTGCTTCCTAAACCTGAAGTCAGTACGGATGTAGGTGCACGCGAAGCGATTCCGACACGTGCCCTGATGTCCAGTGATGACATCCGTCAGAAGGCCGAGCTGCAGTGGCGTCTTTCCATTCCGGTGCTGGTTTTCATCGTGACGCTGATTGCCGTGCCGTTATCGCGTGTCAATCCACGTCAGGGACGCTTCCTTAAACTACTGCCCGCCATCCTGCTTTATATGGCCTACCTTTCCCTGCTGATTGCCGCCCGTGGCTCGCTCGATAAGGGCAAGCTTCCGCCTGCCATCGGTCTTTGGCCGGTTCATCTGTTGTTTCTTGCGTTAGGTTTGCTGCTGGCCTTCTGGGAGCCGTTGCGCCTGTCCATGCGCCGCCGTGCTACGGAGAGAGGTCATGAGTAAACTCGATCGTTATATAGGTCGCTCGGTTCTAGTCAGTATTCTGGCTGTTCTTGGCGTTATTCTTGGATTGGCCTTGCTGTTTGCCTATATCGATCAGCTAGGGGATTTCGATGATAACTACGGCGCCCTGCAGGCGCTTACGTATGTACTGTTGACTGGCCCGCGGCGGGCTTATGAGCTCCTGCCCATGGCAGCGCTGATAGGCTGTCTGATTGGCCTGGGCTCGCTGGCCAGTAGCAGCGAGCTGATCATCATGCGAGCCGCTGGTGTCTCGCTGGCTCGAATTGTCTGGGCTGTCATGAAGCCTATGCTGCTGATCATGCTTGCAGGCGTGCTTATTGGTGAATATGTCGCTCCCTGGTCGGAAAACATTGCTCAGAGCAACCGTGCAATGGCGCAGGGCGGCGGTGATGCCCAGAGTTCCAAGCATGGCCTGTGGCATCGTCAGGGACGTGAGTACGTTCATATCAATGCGGTGCAGCCCAACGGTGTTCTGTTTGGTATTACACGTTATCAGTTTGATGAGCAGCGCCATTTGCTGTCGGCAAGTTTTGCCAAGCGTGCCGAGTACCGAGGCGACCATTGGGAGCTGCAAACGATCTCCACGACCCACTTCCGTGATCGTCACACCGAGGTCATAACAGCTCCAACAGAAAATTGGGACATCGAACTGACACCACAAATACTCGACACCGTTGTGATGGAGCCCGATGCTTTGTCCATTTCTGGTTTGTGGTGGTACATCCATTACCTGGCGGATCAGGGGCTTAATAATGCCTCTTACTGGCTGGCGTTCTGGGGCAAGGTATTCCAGCCGCTGGTGACAGCAGCACTTGTATTAATGGCCATTTCATTCATCTTCGGCCCGCTGCGCTCGGTAACATTGGGTCAGCGTATTTTTACCGGTGTGGTAGTAGGATTCGTATTCCGTATTGCTCAGGACCTGTTGGGGCCCTCCAGTCTGGTATTTGGATTCTCACCCATATTGGCGGTCCTGGTGCCTGCAGGAGTCTGTGCATTGGCAGGCATATGGTTATTGCGTAAAGCGGGCTGATGTCCTCACGAAAAAGGCTGAACATTCATCTGTTCGGCCTTTTTTGTGTCCTACTCCAAGATATGTATGGTTTGGCTCTTGGAAGCCAGATCAGACCAGCTTCGCCTGCGTGTATCGACGAGTATCCATAAAAGGCCTACCCCTAGGCAGAGATACGAGAAAAGAGCGGCGGCGAAGCGCATGGCGGCTTGAGGCAGACTAATCCTTGTGCCGTCGGTATTTTGTATTCGGATCTTCCAGGCCTGCATGCCGAGCGTTTGGCCGTTATGTATCCAGTAGCCCGCAAAGTAAGCAAAGCTGACCAATACAATCAGGATGCTCAATATAGGGTCGCCTATCAGCTCCCCTTGTTCGGCCATTGCCTTGAGGCGGGAACCTCCCATCCAGGCCGCCAACCCGCCGAAATAACCCAATGTAGCCACCATTACCAAGGCAACAAGCAGGATGCTGTCATAGAGGCTTGCAGCTAGTCGCCTGGCAAGACCGGCGGATGGGTATTTTCTGGTAGGCAGGGATAGGGTTCGTGGCATGAGGCGTTGCTGTTCGTAATAAGCGTTCTACTGCAACACCTGGTAGTTAGCATGGCAAGCCTGTCTTTCCTCGAAAGGCTTACAGCAATAAACCGTCCTGAGGATGTAGAGGGGGCGGGAGGTCTCGTTCATCCAGCAGTTCAAGCAGGGAGATTTCCAGACCTCTGCACATGGCATTGAGTGGCAGGTCGTTTGGCATCTTATCGAAAGGGTCCGCTATCTGATCTCCCAGGGCATCCAGTCCAAAAAAGGTATACGCCAGTACGCAAACAGCAAGTGGGGTAAACCAGCCAATGCTATCCACCAGGCAGAACGGTAGTAGAAAACAGTAAATGTGTACGGTGCGATGCAGCATCAGAATATAGGGATAGGGGATAGGTGTATTTCTGATGCGTTCACAGCCTCCCAGCACATAAGAGAGGCGACTGATCTGTTGATCTACAGAGCTAAGAAGAATTTCGCTGGAGTTGTGTTGCCGCATCAACTGACTGATGTTCTGTCCAATAAGACCCAGTATCACATTAGGCCGATTGGCGGCTGCCAGCGCCCGGGCGCAATCGTTCTGTATCAGAAGGCGCTTCAGGTCGGGCGTTGGGTCATCGTTTCTCAAGTGGTCGCGAAGCGCATGGCTGAATGCGGTTAGTTGAAGGGCTATGGAGCGTCGCTCTTCAACAGTCATTCCAGGAAAAAAACTCAACGTTTGCCGCACTAGGTTGCGAGAGACGATGAGCAGTTCTCCCCACAGGGTCCGCGCTTCCCAAAAGCGCTGGTAGGCCACGCTATTACGAAAGCCCAAGAATATCGCCAGCGTCAGTCCCCAAAGTGTAAAAGGCGTAGCTGTCAAAATAACCTTGTAGTGGTAGAGGGTGCCATGCGTGGCTACGACAAAGGAGCTTAGCAGCACCGTGTAGAGCACTCGCTTCCAGATGGCGGGAATAATGGAGCCTTTCAGAGAAAACAGCAGCACCCATAGCGATGGGGTCTGAGGGCGTACGATCATGCTAACCCTTATGCTCAAATACCAAACGGTGGGAAGTGGGCGTCAGCCGAGTGCCGCTAGCATTCGGAAATATCACCATAAAGACGCAGGGTTCGTTCCTGAATTTCTTCTTTTATCTCATCGGCGACAGCCTTGAGCAGAACGGCATGATGAAGCTGGGTGGCGTGTAGATCCCTCTCGACAATGATGCCGTGGGGTGTCGTGACAATGACTCTGGCGAAATTCTCATCTCTTTCCAGGCATTCCACCTTGCCTTCGCAAGCGAGTTGACTGACTAATGCGGCCAGCAGGTTCTTCATATCCATATCCCCTCAGATGTATCAGAATGACATGACTTCCGGTCCCTGAGTTCTCGCCGTTTGGCGGAAGAGGCTTGGAGGAGTGTGCCTGGCGTTCATGCACTATTAAAAAGCCTCGTGCAAGACGAGGCTTTAAGACAAAGCGTCAACTGGCTTTTAATCACCATTGGAAAGCGGGCCTGTAATACGTCGGCGCAGGCTTGTGATAATGGGCACGATGACGTGGCGGCGGAGCGTAATAGTGTCTTGCGTGGAGCCTATGGTAGTGCAGCCTTTGAAGCTGACGGTAAGTAATAGGGGCTTTGTAATTCTCATGGTGAGGCGGCGGCCCATAAACCCGCTCACGCTCAAAAGCCGCGGCTTCACCTGCACTGATAAGGCAGCCGATGAGTAAGGTTACCTTCAATATTCGACCTGGCATACGTACCTCCTTCAGCAAGAGCTTTTGCCTCGCTGCTATAAAGCACCGTACGGCTGTCGCGTGACGTCAAGGCAGGTAAAGGTTGGGTAAAGCGGTGAGGCAGGAAGACCGCTCAAGCCTGCGTTAAACGGTGCAGAACGATGCATAGAGAGATCGGGAGGATGAATCTTTCGCGTTGGCTTGTAATGATCTACTCCAAGGCACGCCTGAGGCGCTTTATACCAAGGAAGTAGTTATTACTTGGGAGAGCCAGAAGAGGGCAGGATAGAGAGACACAAAAAAACCGGCTCTAAGGCCGGTTCTTCTGATGTTTCGGGACTTGGTGGGAAGTCCTGAAAACTTTGTATGGTGCCTCGGGAGAGACTCGAACTCTCACTCTGTCGCCAGAAACGGATTTTGAATCCGCCGCGTCTACCGATTCCGCCACCGAGGCAATGGCGGCGCAGTATAGGGATGAGATTGTTTCGAGTCAACGCTTTAAATGGTCTTATTTCATCTCTTCCGGTAAGCTGTGCGACCTTTCGAGATGAGCCTGCATGCAAGTTTCCGATTTTTATTTTGAACTACCTGAATCGCTCATAGCACGTCATCCGCTATCCGAGCGCCGCGCAAGCCGGCTGCTGGTGCTGGACGGCCCTTCTGGAGCGATCAATCATCAGCAGTTTTCCGACCTGCTGGACTATCTGCGTCCAGAGGATCTCATGATCTTCAACGATACGCGGGTTATTCCTGCGCGATTGTTTGGGCAAAAAGCCAGTGGCGGAAAGCTTGAAATACTTGTCGAGCGTGTCCTGGATGAATTCAGGGTCTTAGCTCATGTGCGTTCCAGCAAGTCTCCCAAACCGGGTGCAGTCATCCATGTCGAGGGTGGCGGAGAGGCGGAGATGCTGGCGCGGCATGATGCGCTGTTTGAGCTGCGCTTTGCAGAGCCTGTGCTGGGGCTTCTGGAGCGGGTAGGGCACATGCCGCTGCCGCCCTACATTGATCGCCCGGACGATGAAGAGGATCGTGAACGGTATCAGACCGTTTATGCCCGCAATGCAGGGGCTGTGGCTGCACCGACGGCAGGGCTGCATTTTGACGAAGCCATGCTGCAAGCCATTCGCGAAAAAGGTATCGAAACCGAATTCGTGACGTTGCATGTGGGGGCCGGTACGTTCCAGCCCGTTCGGGTTGATCGCATCGAAGATCATCATATGCATCGAGAGTGGTTGCAGGTCAGTCAGGCGGTTGTTGATGCCATCGAGCGCTGCAAGGGCCGTGGCGGGCGCGTCATTGCAGTGGGCACGACCAGTGTCCGCTCCTTGGAAAGCGCTGCGCGTGACGGTCAACTCAAGGCTTTTAGTGGCGATACGGATATCTTCCTTTATCCTGGCAAGCCTTTTCACGTTGTCGATGCGCTGGTGACCAACTTTCACCTGCCCGAGTCGACGTTGCTGATGCTGGTTTCGGCTTTTGCAGGTTATCCCGAGACAATGGCCGCCTACGCCGCTGCCGTTGAGCAAAACTACCGTTTCTTTAGTTATGGTGATGCCATGTTCATTACCCGTAACCCAAACGCCAAAGGGCCAGAGTCCTGAAATGAGTTTCATGAAGTTTGAGTTGCTGGCGACCGAAGGCCGGGCCCGTCGAGGCCGACTGAGCTTTCCTCGCGGCGTAGTCGAAACCCCTGCGTTCATGCCGGTTGGCACATACGGCACCGTCAAAGGCATGCTGCCACGGGACATTGAGGCGATTGGGGCACATATCATCCTGGGGAATACATTCCACCTATGGCTGAGGCCCGGGGTCGAAGTCATTGGTCGTCACGGCGATCTGCATGATTTCATGCAATGGAAGGGCCCTATCCTTACGGATTCTGGCGGCTTTCAGGTATTCAGCCTGGGGGCGCTGCGCAAGATCAAGGAAGAGGGCGTCTACTTTGCGTCGCCAGTCGATGGTGCCAAGGTCTTCATGGGGCCGGAAGAGTCCATGGCCGTTCAGCGAGCGCTGGGATCGGACATCGTCATGATCTTTGATGAGTGCACGCCGTATCCTGCCGACTTCGATACAGCCAAGCGCTCCATGGAGCTGTCGCTGCGCTGGGCCAAGCGTTCACGTATTGCCCATGGTGATAGCCCTTCGGCGTTATTTGGCATTGTCCAGGGCGGAATGCATGAGGAGCTACGTCTGCGTTCGCTGGAGGGGCTGGAAAACATCGGTTTCGATGGTTACGCCATCGGCGGGCTTTCAGTGGGAGAGCCGAAGGAAGAAATGATCAGGGTTCTGGACTTTCTTCCGCCGCATCTGCCTGCTGACAAACCTCGTTACCTCATGGGTGTTGGAAAGCCGGAAGATCTGGTCGAAGGTGTGCGGCGTGGCGTCGACATGTTTGATTGTGTAATGCCTACACGTAACGCACGTAATGGGCACTTATTCATTGATACCGGCGTTCTCAAGATTCGTAATGCTGTCCACCGGCATGACGATTCACCCTTGGATCCGACCTGCGACTGCTATACCTGCCGCAACTTTTCCCGTGCTTATCTGCATCACTTGGATAAATGCGGCGAAATGCTAGGCAGCATGCTGAATACAATCCATAACCTGCGTCACTATCAACGGCTGATGTCTGGTTTACGTGATGCTATTCAACAGGGTAAATTGGCCGACTTCGTCGATTCCTTCTATGCGCGCCGCGGCTTGCCTACCCCGCCGTTGGCAGATTGATTTCCAGACTTTGCAACAGGAGTTATTGCAATGAGCTTTCTGATCCCCGCTGCCTATGCCCAGGAGACTGCTCCGGCGGCTGCCGCACCAGGTGGTGAATATATTCAATTCATTTTCCTGATCGGTTTCGTGGTCATTTTTTACTTTCTGATCTGGCGTCCACAGGCCAAGCGTGCCAAGGAGCACAAGAACCTGCTGGGCAATCTGCAGAAGGGTGACGAAGTGGTAACGTCCGGTGGTATCGCTGGACGTGTAGTAAAGGTGACGGATGATTTCGTGGTTATCGAAGTATCCGATACTGTCGAACTCAAGTTCCAGAAAGGTGCGATTGCCGCTACGTTGCCCAAGGGCACGTTGAAAGCAATCTAATCCTACCTCTAGGTATATGCACGGGGCGCGCAAGGCGCCTCGTTTCTTAATCCGGGCGGTGTCATGCTCAATAAATATCCCTTATGGAAATACCTGCTGATCCTGGCAGTGCTGGTGGTCGGCTTCATTTATTCCGCGCCCAATCTCTACCCCGATGATCCTGCTATTCAAATCAGCAGCTCAAGCACGGAGCTGACGGTGAGTCAGGCGGAATTGGATAACATTACCAAGGCGCTGGCCGACACCAATATCAGCGTAAAGGCTGTCGATCTTGCCAGTGACGGTAAGCGTGGGCTCATTCGGTTGAGTAAGGCAGATGATCAATTGCCGGCTCAGGACGTAGTGCGCAAGACCTTGGGTGATGACTATGTCGTTGCGCTTAACTTAGCCCCGACTACGCCCGAATGGCTGCGCAAGCTTGGCGCAAGTCCAATGAAGTTGGGTCTTGACCTGTCGGGTGGTGTGCATTTCCTGCTATCCGTTGACATGGATAAGGCTGTCGATGCGCGTATGAAGGTGTACGACAGCGAAGTGAAGACACTGCTTCGTCGCGAGAGAGTCCGCTACCGCAGTCTTCCCCAGCAGGGCAATGTCATTCAGCTGGGCTTTGCTGATGCGCAAGCTCTGGAGCAAGCGTCCGATCTGATCCGAAAGAATTACAACGACTTCGTTCTGACAAATGAAGCGCGTGACAATCTTCAGGTGCTACGCCTTGAACTGTCTCAGGCGAAGCTGACGGAGATTCGTGAATATTCCATCAAACAGAACCTTACTACTGTTCGTAACCGTGTGAACGAGCTGGGTGTGGCCGAGCCGCTTGTTCAGCGTCAAGGCGCCAACCGTATTGTAGTAGAGTTGCCTGGCGTACAGGACACTGCAGAAGCGAAGCGTATTCTCGGCAAGACGGCGAACCTGGAGTTCCGTCTGGCAGCAACGCAAGACACTCCGCGCAGTGCTACAGAAAGCTTTGAGTTCCGTGATGCCGGTCGTCAATCCGTTCCGCTGGAACGCAGTGTAATCATCACGGGTGATCAGGTTACAGACGCTTCTGCAAGCTTTGATGAAAATGGTCGCCCGCAAGTGAACATCAAACTGGATGGTCACGGTGGTGATCTGATGAGTCGTGCTACGCGTGGAAACATTGGACGCAGCATGGCCGTTGTGTTCATTGAGCAGAAGCCGGTGACTCGCTACGAGCGTCAGACCGTTAATGGTGTTGAAAAGGATGTCGCTGTACCAAGCTTCCAGGAAGATCGCCGTATTATCAGTCTGGCTACCATCCAGTCAGCGCTGGGCAACAGTTTCCGTATTACAGGGCTGAATGGTTCTGGTGAAGCCTCCGAACTTGCGCTGCTGTTGCGTGCTGGTGGTCTTGCCGCGCCCATGTATTTCGCTGAGGAGCGAACGCTGGGTCCAAGCCTTGGTGCAGATAATATTGCCAAGGGCCTTAATGCTGCGCTCTGGGGAATGGCTTTTGTCTCCCTGTTTATTATCGTGATCTACCGCGTCTTTGGTGTGATCGCGACAGTGGCGCTGGGCTTCAACATGGTTCTTTTGATCGGGTTGATGTCTGTCCTTAATGCAACGCTTACGCTGCCAGGTATTGCCGGTATCGTTCTGACAATGGGTATGGCGGTTGATGCCAACGTATTGATCTTCTCGCGTATCCGCGAAGAGCTGGCGAATGGCATGCATGTACAGCGAGCCATTCATGAAGGTTTCAGCAGGGCGTTCAGTGCGATTGTTGATGCCAACCTGACTACGCTTCTCGTCGGCGCGATCCTGTTTGCAATGGGCACCGGCCCGGTCAAGGGCTTCGCTGTCACAATGTCGCTCGGTATTTTCACCTCCATGTTCACAGCCATCATGGTGACTCGCGCAATGGTCAACCTGAGCTTTGGCGGCCGTAACATCAAGAAGCTGTGGATTTGAGGAGCTGCGATGAAACGAACCATTAATTTCATGGGCGTGCGCAATGTTGCGTTCGCCCTGACACTGGTGCTTACATTGATTGCCATTGGTAGCCTGGCTATCAAGGGACTCAATTTCGGCCTGGATTTCACAGGCGGAACCCTGATTGAGCTGCGTTATGAGAAAGCAGCGGATTTGGGAAGCATTCGTACTCAACTGGAGCGTTCAGGCTTTAAGGATGCTGTTGTTCAGAGCTTTGGTGCGACTACCGATGTGCTGGTACGTATGCCTGGCGATGATGCGCAGCTAGGTCAGAAGGTTGCGGCTGCGCTGCAGCAGGCCAGTAACGACAATCCGGCTTCTGTTACGCGTGTCGAGTTCGTAGGTCCCCAGGTAGGGGAAGAGCTGCGGGACCAGGGTGGACTCGGAATGCTTCTGGCGCTGGGCGGGGTATTGCTTTACGTCGGTTTTCGTTTCCAATGGAAGTTTGCGTTGGGGGCGATCCTGTCTCTCGTGCACGACGTTATTGTTACGCTTGGCGTGCTGTCGTTCTTCCAGGTTACGTTCGATCTGACCGTTCTGGCCGCAGTACTGGCTATCATTGGCTATTCATTGAACGACACCATCGTGGTGTTTGACCGGGTGCGTGAAAACTTCCGTGTTTTACGCAAAGCAAGCCTGATCGATAACATCAACATCTCTACTACGCAGACACTTCTCAGAACCTTGGCGACCTCCATTTCCACATTGTTGGCAATTACAGCATTGCTGGTCTTTGGAGGCGATAACCTCTTCGGTTTCTCGGTTGCCTTGTTTATTGGTGTGCTCGCAGGGACTTATTCTTCGATCTATATCGCAAACGTTGTGTTGATCTGGCTGAATTTGAACTCGGAAGACCTGATACCACCAGCAGCAAAGGAACTTGATGACAGGCCTTGATGTCCAAGGCTTGGAATAAGGTGGATGCCTTGTTGGTGAATCAGGAGAGATTGACGTGAATAAATCGATGCTCGTTGGAACGGTATTGGGCGCAGTTCTGGTTACGGCTGGAGGTGCTGTTGCCTATGGTGTTTCAGATCGAGGTCCAAAGTTCGCTGAGGTCGTAGCCGTCCAACCGGTCAAGGAAACGATCAAAACGCCCCGTGAAGTCTGTAAGGATGTAGCGGTTACACATCGCCGGCCTGTACAGGATCAGCATCAGATTGCTGGGACTGCCATCGGCGCTGTAGTCGGTGGTCTGCTGGGTAATCAGGTCGGTGGGGGTAATGGCAAGAAGCTTGCTACTGTCGCCGGGGCTGTGGGTGGAGGTTACGTAGGTAACAAAACCCAGGAGCACATGCAGAACTCCGATACCTATACCACCACGCAAAAGCGCTGCAGCACGGTTACAGACGCGAGCGAAAAAGTGGTGGCTTACGACGTCAAGTATCTGCTGGATGGCAAGGTGGGGCAGGTCCGCATGGATCGTGATCCCGGTAAGCAGATCCCCGTACAGGGTGGTCAGCTGGTATTGGCCGAGCAGACTGCTTCCGTACAGTAAAAAAGTAACCACAAAAAAACCCGCCATATGGCGGGTTTTTTATGCTCGAATCAGTCAATGTACTCGAAGAGTTTCACGATCCTTTGAACACCAGAGACGCTCTGAGCAACGTTTGTGGCCAGATTGGCTTCTTGGTGCGTCACCAAGCCAAGCATGTAAACAATGCCATTTTCCGTGACTATCTTGATGCGAGAGGCAGGCACACTGTTATCAGTAAGCATCTTACTTTTGATCTTGGTGGTGATCCAGGTGTCGTTGTTGCGAGCCAGTAGTGAGGAAGGCTCAAGTACCTGGAGTTCGTTATGAACCAGCTTTACACGTTGTACATTGCGCGCAACCTGCTCGGCTTGTGCCTTGAGTTCTGGACGTGGAGTCTGGCCGGCCAGTAGAACTACTCCGTTATAGCTGACAACGACAATGTGCGACTTATCCAGGTCAGGGTTGGCCTTGGATATATTCACTTTTGCCTTGGTCTCGATCAGTGAGTCATCAATCTTGCTACCGATGGTCCGCGTGCCGCGGTTGTCCGCGATGGGGTCGTCACGGGTTGCGCTTAGAAAGCCGCTGCAGCCGCTGAGTACGACGGTGAGGGCGAGGCAGGAAAGTGCCAAGCATTTTTTCATTCTTCACTCCCGAACAGTTGCTGATCTATCTGGTCGCACAGGCAGTGGATGACTAGCAGATGCACTTCCTGAATGCGCGCTGTGACTTTGGCTGGGACGCGAATCTCGATGTCCTCTGGCAGAAGCAGCGAGGCCATGCCTCCCCCGTCTCGCCCGGTAAGCGCCACAACGGTCATCTCGCGGTCATGGGCGGCTTGTATGGCCTGGATTATATTGGCTGAGTTTCCGCTGGTGGAAATGGCAAGCAGTACATCGCCAGGCTGGCCCAACGCCCGAATTTGCTTTGAGAAGACTTCGTTGTAGCTATAGTCGTTCGCAATTGAGGTCAGAGTCGAGCTGTCGGTCGTCAAGGCGAGAGCGGGCAGGCTTGGACGCTCTCGCTCAAAGCGATTGAGAAGCTCTGATGAAAAATGCTGGGCATCTCCTGCGGAGCCACCGTTTCCACAGGACAGGATTTTTCCTTCATTCAATAGTGCATTGACCATTACTTGGCTGGCATGCTCGATGTGAGGAACAAGCACATCCATGGCCTGACGCTTGGTCTCAATGCTGTCCAGGAAAAGTTTGGTAATGCGGGCTTGCGTGTCCATCGGGTTTGCTTGACCTTGTAAAACTACTCAGGAATCGAATGCGTTCTTGATCCATTCGAGATGCGAAGAGGTACTGCCGGCAGCAGGGCTGAGCGCAACAACATCAAAGCGGCAAGGGGATTTAGCCCAACGAGACTCGCTTTGAAGAAAAAGCTGTGCGGTTGCAATCAGACGTTGACGCTTTCTGGCGTCAATGCTTTCAACGGCTCCGCCCCAGGCAATATGACGCCTGGAGCGTACTTCCACAAATACTACTGTATCCCTGTCGAGCATGACCAGATCAAGCTCGCCGCTACGTCGCGACCAGTTGCGGACTATAAGTTTGAGCCCTTGTTTCTGCAGGTAGGCAAGCGCTTGATCTTCGGCGGCCTGCCCCTTTTCTCGCGTCGTGGTTTTCACAGCGTACCGGATTGTGAAACAGGCTGAACCTGCCCATTGACGAACTGGGCCCAAGGTAGTCTGCGCACCACGCGCTGCGTCGGGCTTAGTGTCAGGTCACCTGACAGGCCATTTATTTGCGTATTGGGGAGCGCCTTGAGCTGTGGCAGACGAGTAGAAAGCAAGTAGGCATCTGCTCCCATGGCATATAGGCGACCCAGGCTGCTGGACGCTTGGGGCCACTGAGTGACAACTTTGCGGCGAACAGGATCGTTGGTATTGAGCAGCCACGGTGTTTCGCAGAACTGAATTCCGTTCAGGTCCTGATCCTGAGCAGGGTTGCTGCTGCCGGAGTACAGGTGTGAAGTGGCATAGACGGGAATATCTCCAGCATATTGATATGCCAACGTAGGCTTGATCTGGCGAGCCTGTTGGGGTGTTGCTGCAAGGAAGATAAAGTCGATGCTTTGCCCGCCCTGACGGTTTTGCAGCAGACGCGTAATCTGGCGTGCCAGCTCTACCGGCTGATCGATTCGCTCGGCTCCAAGCAGCATGCCGCCCTTAGCCCGCCACTCCTGGTCAAAGGCTGCCAGTACACGGTCGCCCCAATCGCCGCGCGGAACCATCGCTACCGCAGTGTGCTTGCCTTCTTCTGCTGCGCGGTCGGCCGCTTCGCGTGCCTCATCCTCTGCCGCCAGACCGAACTGATAGAGCTGTTTTGGGCCTACGCCTTGGCTGTCGCTGTAGTTGAGCGCAAGAGTAGGCAAAGGTAGCTGTTGATGATCGCTGAGTTGCTTGACCAGGCTTTTCTCTAACGGACCAACCACCAGCTGGGCGCCGTCGGCTTTGGCCTGACGATAAAAGTCGTCAATGGAGCGGACCTGTGTGCTGTCGTAAAAGGATACGGCAGGAGCTATCTGGCCGTTTTGCTGACTCTCGTAAAGCGAAGCCATGAAGCCGTCCTGTAAGGCGCGGGATACATTGGCAAGTTGTCCCTGTTGCGGTAGCAGCAAGGCGATATGTGTCAGCGGCTGCTGCTCCAGGTTGCGCAGCTTTTCAAGCGCTTGCGGAAGATGCGAGGCGGCTGGATGATTTGGATTCTGCTTGCGCCAGTCATCAATGGCGGCGAGCTGATCATCCAGTGAGCCGTTTGAATGAGTGATAGCGGCCAGTGCCAGCCAGCCATTAAGCTCATTGTTGCCTCCCACAGGTTGGAGTTGGTCGGCAGGAAGAGCCGAAATCAGGCTCCAGATGGCTTCGTGGTTGGCGCTGGCCTGATCACTTTTGAGAAGCGGGGCAATAAAAATGCGCTCCTTAGCTGCCGCCAGGGTCTGGTTGTCTGCCTGCAGGGCGCGTGCCTTTATCATGGATACACTGATCTGCTGCTCGACAGGCAGCTCGCTCAGGTGTTCGAAGCCAGGCTGTTGGAGTGCTTTCAGAGCCTCCTTTGGCTGATTTTCCGCTAAAGCAATTTCACCTCTCAGGGTGCCGGCGTATACCTGCGGTATAGGCTTCAATTGCTGCAGTTGAATGCTGCCCAGTATCTGCTTGGCCTGCGTGAAGTTTTGCTGCTTGTAGGCAATCTCGGCAGCGGAGAGGCGCAACATGTTGGCCTTCTCTGATGTATCACTACCTGCCTGCTCAAGCAATTGCTGTATGTTGGCCTGGGGGATACGAGGCAGCTCACCCAATGTGTTGGAAGGCGAGCTTGCACAGGCGGCAAGTAGGCTAATAAGTGGAACGCTAACTAGCGTACGCAGGCGAACAGTCATGGCGTAATTCCTGGCGCAAAACAATTAATTGGCTGGATTGTAGCGAGTGCTGGTGAGCGGCGCGAATAGCGATGCCTCGAAACGCGTACAATGGAGGCCTTTATTGATACAAGAGTTTCATTATGAGCACTCCCGGCACGCTTTATATCGTCGCGACCCCCATAGGTAATCTGGAGGACATCAGTGCTCGGGCGCTTCGCATTCTGAAAGAAGTGTCGTTGATTGCCGCTGAAGATACGCGCCATTCTTCGCGCTTGTTGCAGCATTTCGGGATCAATACCCCTCTGGCCGCTTGCCATGATCATAATGAGCGCGAGCAGGGTGGGCGGTTCATCAACCGTTTGCTCGAAGGGGGAAGTGTTGCTCTGGTCTCCGATGCAGGAACACCCCTGATTTCCGATCCGGGTTTCCATCTGGTGCGGCAGGCGCGTGCTGCACAAATCCCTGTTGTGCCAGTTCCGGGAGCCAGTGCTGTCATAGCGGCACTATCAGCGGCCGGGCTCCCATCTGACCGGTTTATTTTCGAGGGCTTTCTGCCTGCAAAGGCCACGGCGCGACGAAGCCGCCTGGATGCCTTGAAGCAGGAAGAGCGGACCTTGATTTTCTACGAGGCGCCCCATCGGTTGCTGGAAAGTGTTGAAGATCTTGCTGCAATCATGGGAGACGAACGCGTTGCTGTATTAGCCCGTGAACTGACCAAGACGTTTGAAACCATCAAGGACGCACCGCTTGGTGAGCTGGTCGACTGGATCCGATCCGATTCCAATCAACAGCGCGGAGAGTGCGTTTTATTGATCTCCGGTTACGAGTCGCCTGAAAAGGATTCCCTGACGCCCGAGGCGGTGCGAATTTTAAATATATTGCTCGCTGAAATGCCTCTCAAACGCGCGGCTGCGTTGGCCGCTGAAATCACAGGAGAGCGTAAGAACATGCTGTACCAATTTGCTTTGGAGCAACAGAACAAGCATTAGGAAAAGATCAAGGTTGTTATACGCCTGGCATCTAGGTACCCTTGCGCCCGGAGAGTCGATCGGACAGTCGCTGCTCCCGCTGCGCAAGCAGCAGGAGGGGAGGAAAGTCCGGGCTCCATAGGGCAAGGTGCCAGGTAACGCCTGGGAGGCGTGAGCCTACGGAAAGTGCCACAGAAAATAACCGCCTAAGCGCGCAAGCGCCGGTAAGGGTGAAAAGGTGCGGTAAGAGCGCACCGCACGGCTGGCAACAGTTCGTGGCTAGGTAAACCCCACCTGGAGCAAGACCAAATAGGAATCCATAGGCGTGGCCCGCGCTGGATTCGGGTAGGTTGCTTGAGGCAGTCAGTGATGGCTGTCCTAGAGGAATGACTGTTCTCGACAGAACCCGGCTTACAGATCGACTCTCCACTCACTCTCCCTTCTCCTGCTTCACATCCTTACTGATAACCCTATCTGAGAAATTACTTTAACTAGTCGAGGCAATTAGTTGAGTTAATTTCCGTTTGTCGGAAAAGTATGTTCGTCACCGTTTCGCTAAAAGCCCCATAATTTCTGTAACTCCTTAGTCTGCAAGCCTTTTTGTGCAATGGCCTCGCCTTGACGGTGGGGGGAGCGCGTCAATATAGTGTGCCCGGTGGTACGAAGTGGTTAAAAGTGGGATTTAATGGTAGGGAAAGCCAGCCAAAGGAAGAAGCAACTTGTTCCGTGGAGCGAATGCCATCAGCCTTGACGCCAAGGGGCGCCTTACGATGCCGAGCCGGTATCGTGATGAGCTTCTAGAGCGCTGTGCCGGCCAGCTCATCGTAACGATTGATGCCATTGATACTTGCCTTTGCGTTTATCCCCTTCCCGAATGGGAAATCATCGAAAGCAAACTCCGTGAACTTCCGTCTTTAAGAGAAGAAACACGTCGTTTGCAGCGTTTGCTAATCGGTAATGCGGTAGACCTTGAGCTTGATGGGAACGGGCGCTTTTTAGTGCCGCCCCGCTTGAGGGATTATGCTCGTCTGGATAAGCGCGCTGTACTGGTAGGGCAGCTGAACAAGTTTCAGCTGTGGGATGAGGATGCCTGGAATGGTCTGTGTGAAAGCGACCTCAAGGCAATCAAGGAACCCGGCGGTTTGCCGGAAGAACTGCGCGATTTAATCCTGTGAATATGACCACTACGTTCAGCCATGTCACTGTCTTGCTCGACGAAGCCGTCGAAGCCCTGGCTGTGCGTCCCGAAGGCCTCTATGTCGATGGCACATTTGGCCGCGGAGGGCATAGCCGTGCAATTCTTGCACGACTTAAAAGCGGAAGCCTGCTTGGTTTCGACAAGGATCCCCAAGCGATCCAGTCGGGACAAGCACTGGCGGCCGAAGATGGCCGCTTTGTCATTGTGCAGCGAAGCTTTGCCGACATAGGCGAAGAACTGTTGCAGCGCGCCTGGATGGGACGTACGGATGGCGTGCTTCTCGATTTGGGCGTGTCCTCTCCTCAACTGGATGATCCCGAGCGCGGGTTCAGCTTCATGCATGATGGTCCTCTGGATATGCGTATGGATCCCTCTCGCGGTATAAGCGCCGCCGAGTGGATTGCAACCGCACCGGAAGATGAAATCAGTCGCGTATTCAAAGAGTACGGTGAAGAGCGATTCGCCAAGCGGATGGCCAGGGCTGTGGTACAGCGCAGGGACGTCACACCCTTTACGCGTACGGCTGATCTGGCCCAGGTATTGACTGACGCGAATCCTGCTTGGGAAAAAGGCAAGCATCCTGCCACGCGAGCGTTTCAGGGTATCCGGATTTTCATCAATAACGAGTTGGGCGATCTGGAAAGAGGTCTGGAAGCGGCCTTTGAAAGCCTGGCCATAGGCGGCCGGCTCGTGGTGATCAGTTTTCACTCTCTGGAAGACAGAATCGTCAAGCTCTTCATGCGTCGCCTGGCTAAGGGTGAGGCCGATAAACTTCCACGAAATCTTCCTATTCGTACGCAGGCTTTTGAGCCCCGCGCCTTGCTGGTAGGCAAGCCTGTGTATGCCTCCGAGGCTGAACTGTCCGTCAACCCTCGGTCCCGAAGTGCAGTCATGCGTATTGCGGAGAAGCTGCGATGAGTAGTCTCTTTGTAAAGCGTCTGCCCAAGGGCAGTACGACCATGTTGGTTCTATTCATAGCCGTCCTGCTGTCCGCTGTTGCTGTCGCTTACAGCGCCCACTGGAACCGGCAGTTGCTTAATACCCTGTATTCCGAGTTGAGCGTTCGAGACAAGGCCCAGGCGGAATGGGGGCGTCTGTTGCTTGAGCAAAGCACCTGGACGGCTCACAGCCGCATCGAGGCATTAGCCAGCGATCAACTCAAGATGCGCATTCCTGATCCTGAAGAGATCAAGATGGTGGCGCCATGATGAAGCTGGGGGGCATTCAACATCCATGGCGATTTCGCCTGGTTGTCATTGGCTTGGCAGGTATGGTCGCCGCTATTGGCTGGCGTGTCGTTGACCTGCACGTCATTGATCGTGCCTTCCTCAAGGGGCAGGGAGATGCCCGAAGCGTCAGAACCATTCCCATTGCTGCCCACCGTGGCCTGATCACGGATCGTAATGGTGAGCCGCTGGCTGTCAGTACGCCTGTCAGCACACTCTGGATAAACCCCAAGGAGCTGGCTGGTGCCAAAGATAAATGGTCGATTCTGGCGGAGTCTGTAGACCAGCCTTACGGTGATTTGGCAAAGCGGCTGGAGCAGAATTCCAATCGAGAGTTCCTTTACCTGGTTCGGGGAATAACACCGGAGCAGGGCGAAGCCGTCATGGCTACGGTCAAGCAGCACAAGATTCCTGGTGTTTATGACATCGAGGAATTTCGCCGTTTTTATCCGGCGGGTGAAGTGGCTGCACATGTCGTGGGGTTTACTGACATTGATGATCGCGGCCGTGAAGGCGTTGAGCTGGCGTTCAATGACTGGCTGGCTGGTGTCCCAGGCAAACGGCAGGTTCTGAAAGACCGGCGAGGTCGGGTCATCAAGGACGTTCAGGTTGCAAAAAACGCCAAGCCGGGCAATTCGATTGCCTTGTCCATTGACCTGCGCCTTCAGTATCTTGCAAATCGCGAATTGCGCAACGCACTGGCGCAGTTTGGCGCAGTGTCCGGTAGCCTGACGATGGTTGACGTCAAGACTGGCGAGATCCTCGCCATGGTTAACCAGCCTACCTACAATCCGAACAACCGTCGCAATCTGAACCCGGCCAGCATGCGCAACCGGGCCATGATCGATGTGTTCGAGCCAGGATCCACCATGAAGCCGCTTTCGATGAGCGCTGCTCTTGAAAGTGGACGCTGGAAGCCATCGGACACAGTGAATGTTTATCCTGGTTATCTGCAGATCGGCCGTTACACGATCAAGGACGTGGCTCGCAGCCAGGGCCCCCTGGACCTGACAGGTATCCTGATCAAGTCCAGTAACGTGGGCATGAGCAAGATTGCTTTCGATATCGGCGGCGAAACCATTTACAACACCATGCGCCAGTTCGGCCTTGGGCAGGACACTGGTCTGGGCTTTCCCGGTGAGCGTGTAGGTAATCTACCCAACTACCGTAAGTGGCATCCGGCAGAAACAGCCACATTGTCATATGGCTATGGTCTTTCCATCACCGCTATCCAGCTGGCGCATGCCTACGCCACGTTAGCCAATGATGGAAATTTTATCCCGCTGTCCCTGACACGCGTCGAACGTTCCCCTCAAGGCTCCCAGGTGGTCCCTCAACAGGTAGCTAAAACCCTTCAGGGAATGCTGCAGCAGGTAGTTGAAGCGCCTACCGGCGTGTTCCGTGCTCAGGTGCCGGGATATCACGTGGCTGGCAAGAGTGGTACCGCCCGTAAGGCCGCAGTGGGTGCCAAAGGATATACACAGAATTCCTACCGTTCCCTTTTTGCCGGCTTCGGGCCGACCAGCAATCCGCGTATTGCCATGGTGGTCGTCATTGATGAGCCCAGCAAGGGCGGATATTACGGCGGCGTGGTCTCTGCGCCTGTTTTCAGCCGAGTCATGGCGGGTGCTTTGCGACTCATGAATGTTTCCCCCGACAATGTCGCTCCGTTGCCAGAGCAGGAGCAAGCCAGCGCTACTGAAGTATCCAGTGGAGGGCGTGGCTGATGATGTCTCTCACCCGGTTGATACCGCAGGCCAGTAGTGATGTTTCTGTAAAAGCACTTTGCCTGGACAGTCGACGTATCCAGCCAGGATCCGTTTTTTTTGCAGTACCTGGCGGAGTGCGTGATGGGCGTTTACATATTGCCGAAGCGATTGCCAATGGTGCCTCGGCAATCGTCTATGAGGCAGATCAAGCCCCCGATTTGCCTCCCGCTTCGGTACCTCTTGTGCCAGTCAAAGAGCTTGGCGCCGAGCTTTCAGCCATTGCAGGGCGTTTTTATGGCGAGCCCAGCGCTGCTCTTACGCTGATAGGCGTTACCGGTACCAATGGTAAGACCAGCGTGACGCAGCTAATCGCCCAAGCTTGTGATCGCCTAGGGCAGCGCTGCGGCATCGTAGGCACGTTGGGGACAGGGTTTTGGGGAGCACTTGAGGCCGGTCGGCATACCACGCCGGATCCCTTTGCGGTTCAGGCAGCGTTGGCTGCACTCAAGGAGCAGGGTGCTCAAGCTGTTGCAATGGAGGTTTCTTCTCATGGTCTGGAGCAGGGCCGTGTGGCGGCTGTGCAGTTTGATGTGGCCGTGTTCACCAACCTGTCTCGAGATCATCTTGATTATCATGGCACGATGGAGGCTTACGCCGCCGCAAAGGCCAAGCTTTTCCAGTGGCCGTCTTTACGGGCACGTGTAATCAATTTGGATGATGAGCAGGGCTGTCGTCTGGCTGAAATCGAGCATGCCTCTCGGCTTATTACGTTCAGCCTGAAAAATCCCGCCGCTACGCTGTATTGCAAACACATCGCTTTTAGCGATGCGGGTATCGAGGCGAGTTTTGTAACGCCAGAGGGAGAGGCCCGGCTGGTCAGCTCATTGATTGGTCGCTTCAATCTCAGCAACTTGCTCGCAGCGATAGGGGCTCTGCTGGGTATGGGGTTCACTCTCAGCCATATCCAGCGTGTAATGCCTGAGCTTCAGGGACCCGTCGGGCGAATGCAGCGTCTGGGAGGCGGTACGCAACCCCTGGTCGTTGTCGATTATGCCCATACTCCTGACGCGCTTGAGCAGGTTCTGGTTGCCTTACGCCCTCATGCCAAGGGGCGATTGATTTGCGTGTTTGGCTGTGGCGGCGATCGAGACAGTGGCAAGCGCCCGCTGATGGCTCGCATTGCTGAGCGGCTGGCCGATGCCGTTATCGTTACCGATGACAATCCTCGTACCGAGTCCAGCGCTCGAATTATCGACGATATTCGTGCCGGCTTTAATGAACCGGCGCGTGCCACATTTATACCCGCTCGCGACGAAGCCATTGCGTATGCCATTGGAGAGGCTTCCCGTGACGACGTAGTGCTCATTGCTGGAAAAGGGCATGAGGACTATCAGGAGGTCAACGGGGTCAGGATGCCTTTCTCTGATCTGGAGCAGGCCGCTCGCGAGCTGGTTGCAAGGGATGAAAGCCATGCTTAAACCAATGTTTCTCCAGGATTTGACCGAGCCGCTTTCAGCTTCCCTGAAAGGTGGAAATGTAAGTTTTACAGCGGTCTCTACGGACAGTCGTACACTTGAGGCTGGACAGCTCTTTGTTGCACTTACAGGGCCTCGGTTCGATGGTCACGCGTATCTATCCAGCGTAGCGGCGAAAGGCGCTGTCGCTGCATTGGTAGAAAAAGCGCAGCCTGACCTGAACATTCCTCAGCTGATCGTCAAAGACACCCGTGTCGCCCTGGGGCAGTTGGGTGAGCTTAACCGGCTCTCGTTTTCTGGCCCTGTGGTTGCCGTGACGGGGTCAAGCGGCAAGACCACAGTCAAGGAAATGCTGGCTGCCATTTTGAATACGCTGGGCTCGACACTGGCAACTCAAGGCAATCTGAACAACGACCTGGGTGCTCCGCTGACGCTATTGAGGCTGGAGCAGAGCCATCAGTATGCCGTTATCGAGCTGGGAGCCTCACGCCTAGGCGAGATCGCCTATACCGTAGGACTGACCCATCCCCACGTCTCGATCATTACCAATGCAGGACGAGCCCATGTAGGAGAGTTTGGTGGCGTCGAAAAGATTATCGAAGCCAAGGGTGAAATCCTGGAGGGGTTGGCAGCAAACGGCACTGCCATATTGAATCGAGACGATCAGGCCTTCGAAATATGGAGAAAGCGTGCCAAGGGGCGCAACGTTATCAGCTTTGGCCTGAATGACACGGCTATGTTCCGGGCTGCGAATATTGTTCGTGATGCTCGTGGCTGCCCTTCCTTCACGCTGCTCAGCCCGGCGGGTTCTGCTGACATTCAGCTAAATCTGCTGGGCGAGCACAATGTTGTCAATGCACTGGCCGCGGCCGCGGCTGCCCATGTCCTGGGAGTGGAGCTTGCGCATATTGTCCAGGGGCTTGAGGCGTTGCAGCCGGTCAAGGGGCGGACGGTAAGCAAGCTGGGTATCAACGATTCACGTGTTATCGATGACAGCTATAACGCCAACCCCGGCTCCATGAAAGCTGCTGTCGATGTACTGACAGGGTTTTCTGGCCGTACCGTTCTTGTCTTGGGCGATATGGGTGAATTGGGCGAATGGGCCGAATCTGCTCACCGCGAAGTCGGCGAGTATGCGAAAGGTAAGGTATCCGCTTTCTACGCCGTAGGTCCTCTCATGAAGCATGCCGCTGAGGCATTTGGGGCCGATGCACGGCATTTCGATGATCGGGCTGCGTTAATCGAGGCATTGCTTCTCGAGGCGGCTCCTGAATCCACATTTTTGATCAAAGGTTCGCGTAGTGCGGCGATGGATAACGTCGTTTTCGCGCTGTGCAATAAAGATGTTGAGGAGAAACACTGATGTTGCTGCTGTTGGCGGAGTTCCTGCAACAGTTTTACAAGGGCTTCGCGGTCTTTCAGTACCTGACCCTACGCGGCATTTTTGGCGTGTTGACAGCGCTCGTGCTTTCGCTTGCCTTGGGCCCGTGGATGATCCGTACCTTGCAGATACGGCAGATTGGTCAGGCAGTACGTAACGATGGCCCGCAGTCGCACCTTTCGAAGTCGGGTACGCCTACGATGGGGGGCGCGCTGATCCTGACGTCGATTGGTATCAGCACGCTGCTTTGGGCTGATCTTTCCAACCGATATGTATGGACCGTGCTAGCTGTTACATTCTTGTTTGGTGCCATTGGTTGGGTGGATGACTATCGCAAGGTAATCGAAAAAAATTCTCGAGGCTTACCCAGCCGGTGGAAATATTTCTGGCAATCGGTCTTCGGCTTGGGAGCAGCAATCTTCCTTTATGTGACAGCCAAGACACCTATCGAGACGACATTCATTGTCCCGCTGCTGAAAAACATCGAAATCCCGCTTGGGATTTTCTTCGTTGTGCTGACCTACTTTGTGATCGTCGGATCCAGTAACGCCGTTAACCTGACTGATGGCCTGGACGGTCTGGCCATTATGCCGACCGTAATGGTAGGTGGTGCCCTGGGTATTTTTTGCTACCTATCCGGTAACGTAAAGTTTGCTGATTATCTGCTGATTCCCTACGTAGAAGGTTCTGGTGAGCTAATCGTCTTTTGTGGCGCGCTGATCGGAGCCGGACTGGGCTTTCTGTGGTTCAACACCTATCCCGCCATGGTTTTCATGGGTGATGTGGGCGCACTGGCGCTGGGTGCGGCACTGGGCACCATTGCGGTCATCGTCAGACAGGAAATTGTGCTCTTCATCATGGGTGGGGTGTTTGTGATGGAGACCTTGTCAGTAATGATTCAGGTTGCCTCCTTCAAACTCACCGGCCGTCGTGTTTTTCGCATGGCACCGATACACCACCATTTTGAACTCAAAGGCTGGCCTGAGCCGCGCGTTATCGTCCGGTTCTGGATCATCACCGTAATTCTGGTGCTGATCGGCCTGGCTACGTTGAAGCTGAGGTAAGACAACCATGAGCCTGATCGCTTCCGACCAGTTTCGCATTGTTGTAGGCCTTGGCAAGAGTGGCATGTCGCTGGTTCGCCATTTGGCGCGCCAAGGTGTTCCATTCGCTGTGGTGGACACGCGGGAAAACCCGCCTGAGCTGGAAACACTGCGCACCCACTATCCACAGGTAGAAGTGCGCTGTGGTGAATTGGATGTCGATTTCTTGAGCCGCGCCAGTGAGCTTTATGTCAGCCCCGGCTTGTCATTGCAGACGCCTGCAATTCAGAAGGCGGCGGAGCAGGGCGTCAGGCTTTCCGGTGACATTGAATTGTTTGCCCGTCTGGCCAAGGCGCCTATCGTTGCGATTACTGGGTCCAACGCTAAAAGTACCGTAACGACCCTTGTTGGTGAAATGGCCTGCAAGGCGGGCAAGCACGTCGGCGTAGGCGGAAACCTTGGAACGCCAGCGCTGGATCTATTGGACGACAATGTCGACCTTTATGTGCTTGAGCTGTCCAGTTTTCAATTGGAAACCTGTGAGCGGTTGAATGCTGAGGTGGCCACGGTATTGAACGTCAGTGAAGATCACATGGATCGCTACAGTGGTATGGCTGCTTACCATCTGGCCAAGCACCGGATCTTCAGAGGCGCACGTCAAGTGGTCGTCAATCGGGATGATCCCTTGTCTCGCCCGTTGGTGTCCGAGCAAGTCCCATGTTGGACATTTGGTTGTGGTCAGCCGGATTTCAACGGCTTCGGCCTGCGTGAGCACGACGGTGAGAAGTGGCTGGCTTTTCAGTTCGATCCGCTCATGCCTGTAAAGGACCTAAAGATTCGTGGCGCCCATAATCAGGCCAATGCCTTGGCTGCGTTAGCCTTGGGACATGCTGCCGGATTGCCTTTCGAGCCGATGCTGGAAGCACTTCGCGAGTTTTCAGGTTTAGCTCACCGTTGCCAGTGGGTAGGTGAGAAGGCTGGTGTGCACTATTACAACGATTCAAAAGCTACCAACGTAGGTGCTGCGTTGGCTGCTATCGAAGGATTGGGAAGCGACATCGCAGGCAGGCTGGTGCTTTTGGCTGGCGGCGATGGCAAAGGAGCCGATTTCGAACCGCTCCGCAAACCGATAAGTGCTTTCTGCCGCGCAGTCGTTCTGCTTGGACGGGACGCTGAACGCTTGGCTGAATCCTTGAATACCGATATCACGATCGTTCATGTCTCCACACTAGAGCAAGCCGTCGAGAGAGCCGCAGCGTTAGCCGAGCCTGGTGATGCTGTTCTCTTATCTCCAGCGTGCGCAAGCCTGGACATGTTCCGTAATTTTGAAGAGCGTGGGCGGTTGTTTGCTCAGGCCGTGGAGGCGCTTAATTGATGTTTTCCTTGCTGCGCCCTTATCCTTCGCCGCTCATCAGCCGGAACGGTGTTGATCTTGACTTTCCTTTGCTGGCTGGCTGTCTGGCCTTGCTTGGTTTGGGCTTGGTCATGATCACTTCCGCATCGTCGGAAGTAGCAGCCGCTCAGGCTGGAAATCCGCTGTACTACATGATTCGTCATCTGATCTATCTGGCGATAGGTGTCGTGGGTTGCGGAGCCACGCTCATGATCCCAATGGCTACCTGGCAGCGTTTTGGTGGAACTCTGCTAATTGCCGCATTTGCCTTGCTGATTATGGTGTTGATTCCCGGAATTGGCCGTGAAGTAAATGGATCGCTGCGCTGGATCGGCTTCGGTTTGTTTAACGTTCAGCCTTCCGAAATAGCCAAGGTATTTGTTGTTATTTACCTGGCCGGCTATCTGGTGCGGCGAGAGCAGGAAGTGCGACGTAGTTGGGCCGGTTTTTTCAAGCCTTTCATTGTGCTGCTTCCGCTGGCCATGCTCCTGCTGCGTGAGCCGGACTTCGGTGCGACGGTCGTTATGATGGGGGCTGCCGCTGTCATGCTGTTTCTGGGTGGCGTAGGGTTGTTCCGTTTCATTCTGATGGTGGCCCTGGCTGTTCTGGCGGTGTTTATCCTGGTTCAAACCCAGGAATACCGTATGCAGCGTCTCATCACCTTCACCGATCCCTGGGCTGACCAATTCGGCTCGGGCTACCAGCTCACTCAGGCATTAATCGCTTTTGGCCGAGGAGGCTGGTTCGGGCTTGGCTTGGGTAACAGCATCCAGAAGCAGTTCTACCTGCCAGAAGCTCACACTGACTTTGTATTTGCCGTTCTGGCAGAAGAGTTGGGGCTTGTCGGAGCCTTGGCCACCGTCGGGTTGTTTCTCTTTGTATGCGTACGCGGCCTTTACATTGGCTATTGGGCAGAGCAGGCCAAACAGTATTTTGCAGCCTATATGGCGTATGGACTTTCCATGCTCTGGATTGGCCAGTTCCTGATCAATATCGGCGTAAATGTCGGGCTATTGCCTACCAAGGGACTGACACTGCCATTTTTAAGCTATGGCGGAAGTTCGCTGATCATCTGCTGCATCAGCATGGCATTGTTGCTTAGGATCGAGTGGGAAAGACGGACACTCATGAACGACGAGGAAGTTGAGTTTTCGGAAGAGGATTTTGCTGATGTCCGGTAATGTCCTCATCATGGCAGGCGGTACTGGGGGACACGTTTTTCCCGCGCTGGCCTGCGCCAGGGAGTTTGAAAGTCGGGGATATACCGTTCATTGGCTGGGTACGCCTCGTGGTATCGAAAATGATGTCGTCCCGCAAGCAGGTCTTCCCTTGCACCGCATTACCGTTACCGGACTGCGTGGTAAGGGCATGCAGTCACTGCTGAAAGCTCCCTTTCAGCTCAGCGGAGCCCTAATGCAGGCGCTCGGCATCATGCGTACTCTAAAGCCTGTCTGTGTGTTGGGTATGGGTGGCTTCGTCACGGGGCCTGGCGGTATGGCGGCTCGTTTGTCTGGCGTCCCCCTGATTATTCACGAGCAGAATGCAGTTGCCGGTACTGCAAACCGCCTGCTTGCGCCTATCGCAAAAAAAGTATGCGAGGGTTTTCCTGCCACGTTCGCCGCGTCTCCCAAGCGGTTAAGTACAGGTAACCCTGTTCGCAAGGAGCTTTTCCTGCAAACCGTGCGGCCTTCTTTTGAAGGGCGTAGGGCCAATCTGCTGATTTTGGGTGGCAGCCTTGGTGCAGAGCCTATCAATAAACTTGTGCCTGAAGCGCTTGCTCAGGTATCCGCCGGCCTGCGTCCTAACGTGAAACACCAGGCAGGGCGGCAACATGCTGAAGTAACACTGCAGCGCTATAGCTCCTCGAATCTTGATGCAGAGGTGATGCCATTCATCTCGGATATGGCTCAGGCTTATGCCTGGGCTGACCTTGTGATCTGCCGCGCAGGTGCACTGACGGTAAGTGAGCTTACGGCCGCAGGCTTGCCGGCATTTCTGATCCCACTGCCTCATGCCATTGATGATCACCAGACACGCAATGCTGAATTTTTGGTGAACGAGGGCGCAGCCCTTTTGTTCCCGCAGAAAATGACTGATGCGACGGCGATTGCCGCACAGCTAACTGAGGTTTTGATGCAACCCGAACGATTGACTGCCATGGCCACTCGTAGCCATGCCCTGGCTAAGCCTGATGCAACCCGAGCCGTGGTAGATGCCTGCCTGGAGGTGGCCAATGGTTAAATCCCAGAGCGCAATCCAGGCAGAAGTGCGTCGTATGCGTAGCATTCGGCGAATTCATTTTGTAGGAATCGGCGGCGTAGGCATGTGTGGAATTGCCGAGGTTCTGCTCAATCTGGGGTACGAAGTATCCGGCTCCGACCTCCGGGCTTCTCCTGTTACCGAGCGCTTGCAGCAATTTGGTGCCAAGATTTATATAGGTCATAGCGCCGAAAACCTTGAGCGCGTGGACGTACTAGTCGTTTCCAGCGCTATCAACAAGTCCAACCCTGAAGTGGCAGCCGCCCTGGAAAACCGTATTCCTGTGGTTCCTCGCGCTGAAATGCTGGCTGAGCTGATGCGGTACCGGCATGGAATTGCAGTAGCAGGTACTCATGGGAAAACCACAACTACAAGTCTGATTGCTTCCGTGCTGGCGGCCGAAGGCCTCGATCCTACCTTTGTCATCGGTGGTCGCCTGAATGCAGCGGGGACTAATGCTCAACTTGGAACCAGTCGTTATCTCGTTGCCGAGGCTGATGAAAGTGATGCGAGCTTTCTGCATCTTCAGCCTATGGTGGCGGTAGTAACCAATATCGACGCCGATCACATGGATACGTATGAAGGGGACTTCAGTCGGCTGAAGAAAACCTTTATCGATTTTCTGCATAATCTGCCCTTCTATGGACTGGCTGTATTGTGCGTTGACGATCCGGTCGTGCGTGAGATTATTCCTCAGGTTGCGCGTCCCACGGTGACTTACGGCACCAGCGAGGATGCAGACGTACGCGCAGTCGATATCCGTCAAAAAGGCATGCGTACCTATTTCACCGTACTTCGCAATGGTCGTGAACCCTTGGCGGTGTCTGTGAACATGCCAGGAGTACACAATGTACTCAACGCCCTGGCGACTATCGCCATTGCAACAGATGAAGGGCTTAGCGATGACGCCATCGTGGCGGGCCTGTCTGAATTCCAGGGAGTAGGTCGTCGCTTTCAAGTATACGGTGAACTGCCTGTCGAAAATGGCAGTGTGATGCTGGTAGATGATTATGGTCATCATCCCCGTGAAGTGGCTGCGGTAATAAAGGCCGTTCGTGGTGGTTGGCCTGAGCGCCGCCTGGTCATGGTTTATCAGCCCCATCGCTATAGCCGTACACGTGATTTGTACGATGATTTCGTGCAGGTCCTGGCTGATGCCAATGTATTGTTGTTGATGGAAGTCTATCCGGCAGGTGAAGAGCCGATTCCAGGTGCCGACAGCCGCCGTCTCTGTCATAGTATCCGTCAACGTGGTCAGCTAGACCCAATCTACATCGAGCGTGGTACCGAGCTTGCTCCTCTTATCAAGCCTCTCCTGAAGGCTGGGGATATTCTCCTCTGCCAAGGTGCTGGTGATATCGGCACTCTGGCTCCGCAATTGATAAAAAGCCCCTTGTTCAATTCTGACTTTCTGAGGAAGTCGCTATGAGCGCCATCCTTGATCCAATGTCGATCCAGCCAGCCGATTACGGTCGTGTTGCCGTGTTGTATGGTGGCAAGAGTGCCGAGCGCGAAGTTTCCCTTAATTCAGGGAAAATGGTGCTGGCTGCGCTGCAGGCTGCGGGCGTTGATGCGTTCGGTATCGATGTTGGTCAGGACCTGCTGCAGCGTTTGAACACTGAACAGGTAGACCGTGCCTTTATCGTCCTGCATGGACGGGGTGGGGAAGACGGTAGCATGCAAGGGCTGTTGGAGTGCCTGGGTATACCCTATACGGGAAGTGGGGTGCTGGCTTCCGCATTGGCCATGGATAAGCTGAAAACAAAACACCTCTGGTTGAGTCAGGGCCTGCCCACGCCTAAATACGCCGTTTTGTGCTGTGAGTCTGATTGTCGGAAGGCTGCTGAGGAACTCGGGTTTCCACTTATCGTCAAACCCGCCCATGAAGGTTCCAGCATTGGTATGGCCAAGGTGAACAGTGTTAATGAGCTGATCACTGCTTGGCAGTCCGCCTCGACGTACGATTCGCAAGTTCTTGTCGAACAATGGATTAGCGGTCCTGAGTTTACTGTCGCCCTGTTGGGCGATCAGGTACTGCCGCCTATTCGTCTGGGTACTACCCACGACTTCTATGACTATGACGCCAAATACCTGGCATCCGACACTCGCTATCAGGTTCCGTGTGGCCTTGATGAGGAGCGTGAGTTGGAGCTCAAGGTATTGGCTCGTCATGCCTGTGAGGTCGTGGGGACTGCTGGCTGGGCGCGCGTTGATGTCATGCAGGATAAAGAAGGTCGGTTCTGGCTGCTGGAAGTCAATACTGTCCCTGGCATGACGGACCATAGCCTTGTTCCCATGGCAGCCAAGGCCACAGGCCTTGATTATCAACAACTTGTCCTGACGGTTCTGGCAGGCACAATGGAGTCGAGGGGCTAACATGGTCACGACACTTCGTCATACACAACCTGGATTGGGTCGCACGCCACTTCGTGGCAAGGTACCACCGCGTGGTGCAAGCCGCCTGGTGGAAAAGGAGCCTGTCTCGGCTCGGCTGCCAAAGCCCAGCTTCAATCTCTTCAAGCGTGTGGCCTGGCCACTTCTGCTGGTAGGGCTTGGCTTCGGCACATATGAGCTGTCTCAACAGCTGCTGCCTTATGCGGATCGTCCAATCACGAAGGTGAATGTCGAAGGTGACCTGAGCTACATCAGCCGAGAGGCTGTGCAGCAACGTATCGCGCCCTATGCTGACGGGACATTCTTTTCAATCGATCTGGCCAATATGCGTCAGGCACTTGAGCAGATGCCCTGGATTGCCCATGCAGAGGTTCGCCGTGTTTGGCCGGATGAAGTCGCCATCCATCTTGAGGAGCAGCTCCCTGTTGCGCGCTGGGGGGACGAAGCCCTGCTGAATAATCAGGGCGAGGCCTTTGCACCCAAGGATTTGGCACATTACGACAACCTGCCACGCCTCTATGGGCCGCAACGTGCGCAGCAGCAGGTGATGCAGCAGTATCAATTGTTCAGTCAGATGCTGCGTCCACTTGGATTCACGGTTACGCGGCTAGAAATGCATGATCGGGGGAGTTGGTTCCTGACTACGGGTCAGGGCGTTGAATTGATTTTTGGTCGTGATGACCTCGTGGACAAGATGCGGCGCTTCGTCAAGATGTATGACCAAGTACTCAAGGATCAGATGGCCAATATTGCTCGCATCGACTTGCGTTATCCAAACGGGCTGGCGGTGGCGTGGCGTGAGCCGGTAGCTCCCACAACTGTAGCGTCAGCCCGTGCCGAATAAAGAATTGAGGAGAATTCAATAAACATGGCGAACGTGCAGAGCGGCAAGATGATCGTCGGACTGGACATCGGAACCTCAAAGGTTGTGGCCTTGGTGGGTGAGGTGTCTTCCGATGGTCAGGTCGAGATTGTGGGCATCGGCACGCATCCTTCCCGCGGTTTGAAAAAAGGCGTAGTGGTCAATATCGAATCCACGGTCCAGTCGATTCAGCGCGCAGTAGAAGAGGCCCAGCTCATGGCGGGCTGCCGTATTCATTCGGCATTTGTAGGCATTGCAGGCAACCATATCCGTAGCTTGAATTCCCACGGTATCGTGGCTATTCGTGATCGGGAGGTCAGCCCTGCTGATATCGATCGTGTTCTTGACGCAGCTCAAGCTGTGGCGATACCAGCTGATCAACGGGTCTTGCACACTTTGGCTCAAGACTATGTCATCGATAACCAGGAAGGTGTACGTGAGCCGCTTGGTATGTCCGGTGTTCGTCTGGAGGCTAAAGTCCACGTAGTGACCTGTGCCGTAAATGCTGCTCAAAATATCGAGAAATGTGTTCGTCGTTGCGGATTGGAGGTCGACGACATCATTCTTGAGCAACTGGCTTCTGCATATTCCGTCCTGACGGATGATGAGAAGGAGCTAGGCGTATGCCTAGTAGACATCGGTGGGGGAACCACTGATATAGCCATTTTTACAGAGGGAGCCATTCGTCATACAGCAGTCATTCCCATTGCAGGCGATCAGGTCACAAATGACATCGCCATGGCTTTGCGAACGCCTACACAATATGCGGAAGAGATCAAGATTCGGTATGCTTGTGCTCTGGCAAAACTGGCGGGGGCTGGGGAGACCATCAAGGTGCCCAGTGTGGGAGAAAGGCCGCCTCGCGAACTTTCGCGTCAGGCATTGGCTGAGGTAGTAGAGCCGCGTTACGATGAGCTCTTCACGCTTGTTCAGGCAGAGTTGCGCCGCAGCGGATATGAAGACTTGATTCCGGCAGGGATCGTATTAACCGGCGGTACTGCAAAGATGGAAGGGGCAGTTGAACTTGCCGAGGAGATTTTCCATATGCCGGTGCGTCTTGGCGTACCGCAGACGGTCAAGGGGCTGACCGATGTTGTACGTAACCCAATTTATTCAACAGGTGTAGGCCTGTTGCTCTATGGGTTGCAGAAGCAATCCGACAATGTGCCGGTTGTCACCGGCGGATACAGCAGTGACGAACCCAAGAATTCAGTCCTGGAGCGTATAAAGCGCTGGGTCCAGGGCAATTTGTAATCTAATTCAATCGCGGCAGCAGTAGGCGAAAACCGAGAGGAAGAGAGGGGATTATGTTTGAGCTCGTAGACAATATTCCACAGAGCGCAGTCATTAAGGTCATCGGTGTAGGCGGTGGTGGCGGTAACGCCGTTAACCACATGGTGAAGAGCGGCGTGGAAGGCGTCGAATTCATCTGTGCCAACACGGATGCCCAGGCGCTAAAAAATGTGAGCTCTCGTACAGTGCTGCAACTTGGCCCAGGGGTAACGAAGGGCTTGGGCGCAGGTACGAACCCTGAGATTGGCCGTCAGGCAGCCATGGAAGATCGCGAGCGTATCGCGGAAGTTCTGGAAGGCGCCGATATGGTTTTCATCACTACTGGTATGGGTGGTGGTACAGGTACGGGTGCCGCCCCGATTATTGCTGAAGTTGCCAAGGAGATGGGTATCCTCACCGTCGCCGTGGTAACTCGCCCGTTCCCCTTTGAAGGTCGCAAGCGCATGCAGGTGGCTGATGAGGGTATTCGCTCCCTTTCCGAATGCGTCGACTCTCTCATTACCATCCCCAATGAGAAACTGCTGACCATTCTCGGCAAGGATGCCAGTCTGCTGGCCGCTTTCGCCAAGGCTGACGATGTATTGGCTGGCGCAGTTCGTGGTATCTCGGACATCATGCAGCGTCCTGGCTTGATGAACGTTGACTTTGCTGACGTCAAGACGGTTATGGGTGAGATGGGTATGGCCATGATGGGAACTGGTCATGCCAGCGGCCCGAACCGTGCACGTGAAGCGACTGAGGCCGCTATCCGTAATCCACTCCTGGAAGACGTCAACCTGCATGGGGCTCGCGGTATTCTGGTCAACATCACTGCAGGTCTGGATCTATCCCTGGGTGAGTACGCCGCAGTGGGCGAGATCATTGAGGACTTCGCTTCTGAGCATGCAACCGTCAAGGTTGGCGCAGTAATCGATCCGGAAATGCGTGATGAGCTCCACGTTACTGTGGTTGCTACCGGTCTGGGTGCCCGTCTTGAAAAGCCGGTCAAGGTGGTCGATAACTCTACTCAGCAGGCTAACGTTGCGCCGCGTCAGGAGCATGCTGCCGTCAACTATCGTGATCTGGATCGCCCGACCGTCATGCGTAGTCAGAACCATACAAGCTCTGCTGCTGCAGCCAAGATGAATCCAAACGATGATCTGGATTATCTTGATATTCCGGCGTTTCTGCGTCGTCAGGCTGATTGAATAGATTAATCGATGCAATCTGTGTGATTGGTGGGAATTAATGGGTCGTTCTGTTATGATCGACCCATTATTGACAACTATTCGCGATCAGCGATGAACGGCAACTGTCATGATTAGACAACGCACATTAAAGAACACTATTCGCGCTACAGGCGTTGGCCTGCATTCGGGGGAGAAGGTATATCTCACTCTGAAGCCAGCGCCCGTAGACACCGGAATCGTGTTTCGCCGCATTGATCTGGACCCGGTCGTGGAAATCCGCGCCTGGGCTGAGTATGTAGGCGAAACCACGATGTCGACCAATCTCATTCAGGGTGGTGTCAAGGTCGGCACTGTGGAGCATTTGTTGTCTGCACTGGCAGGTCTGGGCATCGACAATGCGTATGTAGAACTGTCCGCCGCTGAAGTTCCAATTATGGATGGAAGCGCCGGTCCGTTCGTGTTCTTGATCCAGTCCGCTGGCATCGAAGAACAGGAATCTGCAAAGCAGTTCATTCGTATCAAGCGTGAAGTCAGCGTCGTAGACGGTGATAAGCGTGCGACGTTTGTACCGTTTGACGGGTTCAAGGTCAGCTTTGAGATCGATTTCGACCATCCAGTGGTCAGCGGTCGTACTCAGAAGGCTTCCGTAGATTTTTCCAGCACCTCCTTCCTCAAGGAAGTCAGCCGGGCTCGTACCTTTGGCTTTATGCGGGATCTGGAATTCCTGCGCTCTCATAACTTGGCTCTGGGCGGAAGCGTTGAAAACGCTATCGTTGTTGATGAGCACGGTGTACTCAACGAAGACGGTCTTCGTTATGAGGATGAGTTTGTAAAGCACAAGATACTAGACGCCATTGGCGATCTTTATCTGCTAGGCAAAAGCTTGATTGGCGAGTACCGGGGCTATAAGTCCGGGCATGCCATGAACAACCGCTTGCTACGTGCATTAATTGCTCAGCCTGATGCGTGGGAAGTTGTAACGTTCGAAGGCTCTAGCGATGCTCCTATTTCTTACATGCGGCCAGCTGCTGCGGTGTAAGGAACGCGTGTTAAAAAAAGCCACCTTTAAGGTGGCTTTTTTATTCTTCTGTCTTTTTCGGCTGCGCTCTACTGGCCAGTCGCTCAAGCGCGGCGCGCAGTGAAGGGTCTGAGATACCTTCAGCCGTGGATAGCAGGCTTTCTGCAGCGACATTGGAAAGCTCGCGTCGCGGGCCTGGCTTTCGATTTGGATCAGGGTTGGGTTTGACCTTGAACAGTATCTTTTGAAGAGCTGTAAATTCTGAAGACTGCTGAAGCTGTCGAAGCAAGCGGCGCTGCTGGTAACGCAAACGTGTAGCCCAATGTCCATCCGTAATAATGAGCAGAAGACACCCGTCCTGCCAGGTTGCGACTTTACAGTGCTCGCGTGCTGCAGGTTGTAGCTGTGCATCGACTAGGCGTTGTAGGCGTTCGAGACGCTCTGCCTGATATAGTAGTGGTTTCAAGGGTTTGGCCTGCCGAAGCAAGGTGGCAGGCGCTACGGCAACAATAGGACGAAAAACCATGTGTGCGCACTCCAGACAGGGGTTGGCATGTTAACAGATGAACCTCATGAGTCGGATAAACCTATTCAGAAATCCGACCTTTGAGTGATGTCAACCTTTTCTCGTCGGCGTTTCCGAGTAGAATGCCCCATTGTCTTTTTGACGGCGCGGGCGATGGCACCGATCCGCCGCCCCCCATTTCTCCGAGTGGAAGACCCAAGTCGATATGTTTGCGCCTTTGTTAAAGAAACTCTTTGGAAGTAAAAACGAGCGAGAAGTAAAGCGCATGAGCAAGGCCGTACAGGCCGTTAATGCGTTGGAACAGCAGATTATTGGGTTGTCTGACGAGCAATTGCGTGCCAAGACGTTCGAGTTCAAAGAGCGTTTGGCTAAAGGCGAGACACTGGACGATATCCTGCCTGAAGCCTTTGCCGTAACTCGTGAAGCGGGCAAGCGCGTAATGGGTATGCGCCATTTCGACGTCCAGCTCATCGGCGGTATGACGCTTCACGAGGGCAAGATTGCCGAGATGCGTACCGGTGAAGGTAAGACGTTGGTAGGAACGCTGCCGGTATATCTGAATGCCTTGTCTGGTAAAGGCGTCCACGTAGTCACCGTGAACGACTATCTGGCTCGCCGTGACGCTAACTGGATGCGCCCGCTGTATGAATTTTTAGGGCTGACGGTAGGCATTGTCATGCCTTTCCAGCCGCCGGAGGAAAAGCGTGCGGCTTACGCAGCGGATATCACCTACGGTACCAACAATGAATTCGGCTTTGATTATCTGCGCGATAACATGGCGTTCAGTATCGAAGAGAAATATCAGCGTGAGCTGAATTTTGCCGTTGTCGACGAAGTAGACTCCATTCTTATCGACGAGGCGCGTACGCCACTGATTATTTCTGGTCAGGCGGAAGACAGCTCACAGCTGTACATCCAGATCAATAAGCTCATTCCTCATCTTCAGCAGCACGTTGAGGCTGTGGAGGGAGAGGAGGAGAAGGAAGGCCATTACACCATTGACGAAAAAACACGTCAGGTGGAAATAACCGAGCAGGGGCACCAGTTCATTGAGGAACTGCTTACCCAGGCGGGTCTGCTGGCTGAAGGTGAAAGCCTGTACTCAGCGCATAATCTTTCTCTTCTCACTCACGTCTACGCAGCGCTTCGTGCACACAAGCTGTTCCACCGTAACGTGGAATATATTGTTCAGGACAACCAGGTCCTGCTCATTGATGAGCATACCGGCCGCACGATGCCTGGGCGTCGTCTGTCCGAGGGCCTGCATCAGGCGATCGAAGCGAAAGAAGGTCTGCCTATCCAGGCTGAAAGCCAGACATTGGCTTCTACTACCTTCCAGAACTATTTCCGGCTGTATAACAAGCTGGCTGGCATGACCGGTACGGCGGACACCGAGGCGTTTGAATTCCGTCAGATCTATGGTCTGGACGTTATTGTGATTCCAACCCACAGACCGCTGGCACGTAAGGATTTCAACGACCTGGTGTATCTGACTCAGGAAGAGAAATATGCGGCGATTATCGCTGACGTCAAGCAATGCCAGGAGGCAGGTCGTCCGGTACTGGTAGGTACCGCGTCGATTGAAAGCTCCGAATACCTGTCTCATCTGTTGCAAAAGGAAGGTATTGAGCACAAGGTATTGAACGCCAAATACCACGATCGTGAGGCTGAGATCATTGCTCAGGCGGGGCGTCCCGGTATGGTAACGATTGCTACCAACATGGCTGGCCGTGGTACAGACATCCTCTTGGGGGGTAATTGGGAAGCTGAAGTTGCAGCCCTTGAGAATCCTACTGAAGAACAGATTGCTCAGATAAAGGCCGAGTGGCAGAAGCGTCATCAGCAGGTCATCGAGTCGGGTGGCCTGCATGTGATTGCCTCTGAACGCCACGAATCACGCCGTATCGATAACCAGCTGCGTGGTCGTGCAGGCCGTCAGGGTGACCCGGGCTCCAGCCGTTTCTACCTGTCCCTTGAAGATAACCTGATGCGTATCTTCGCGTCTGATCGCGTGAAGAATTTCATGAAGGCGTTGGGCATGGAAGCAGGCGAGGCCATCGAGCACCGCATGGTAACCAATGCCATCGAGAAAGCTCAGCGCAAAGTGGAAGGTCGGAACTTCGATATTCGTAAGCAGCTGCTCGAATATGATGATGTCGCCAATGAACAGCGTAAGGTGATCTATCACATGCGTAACACCCTGCTGGAATCGCAGGATGTGGGTGAGACGATCAACGAGTTCCGCCGTGATGCGTTGGCGCAAACATTCAGCGCTCATATTCCACCGCAATCCTTGCCTGAGCAGTGGGATGTGGCAGGGCTTGAAGAAGCGATCTATAACGACTTCGGACTCAAGCTACCGATTCAGCAGTGGCTGGATGAAGACGACAAGCTGTACGAGGAAACACTTCGCGAGAAAATTCTCGAAACGCTGGTGGCGGCCTATTATGAGAAGGAAGAGATGGCAGGTGCCGAGGCTCTGCGCAGCTTCGAGAAGCAGATGCTGCTGCGTGTCATGGACGATCTGTGGAAAGATCACCTGACTACAATGGACCATCTGCGTCACGGTATTCACCTGCGTGGCTATGCGCAAAAGAACCCGAAGCAAGAGTACAAGCGCGAGTCCTTCAACCTGTTCCAGGAACTTCTGGAAAGCGTCAAGCGTGACACGATTCGTGTACTCTCTCACGTTCAGGTTCGTCGTGAAGACGCTGCCGAAGAAGAGGCGCGCATGCGTCATGAGGCCGAGGAGCTGGCCAAGCGTATGCAATTCCAGCATGCCGAAGCGCCTTCCATTGCGCAGCCTGAGGTACAGGTACCGGAAGAGGGCGAAGACACGGTCGTACCCCTTGAGCCTGCACGCAACGAGCAGAAAATAGGCCGTAACGAGCCTTGCCCGTGCGGATCCGGTAAAAAGTACAAGCATTGCCACGGCAAGCTGGACTAATGCCCGGCTGACGTGCACACGTTATGACCCTATCGCCGCGACCGGCTCAGCCGCTCGCGGCGTTTCATTGTTAGCTACAGGAGAAACCTCATGGCTGTTGGTCTCGGCCCGTTGTCTACGTTACATCCTGTTCCAGGATTCGAGCTTGGTATTGCATCTGCCGGCATCAAGCGTCCTGGACGCAAGGATGTGGTTGTAATGCGTTGTGAAGAGGGTGCGCGGGTCGCTGGGGTTTTTACGACCAATGCATTTTGTGCCGCTCCGGTTGTTTTGGCGCGTAAACGATTTGCAGGTAATGTGCGTTATTTGCTGACCAACACAGGTAACGCCAATGCAGGTACCGGCGAGCCTGGAATGGCCGCTGCGGAACGTACCTGTCAAGCGCTTGCCGATTTGGCCGGGGTGGAGGCCTCAGCCATTCTACCGTTTTCAACAGGCGTGATTGGTGAGCCGTTGCCTGTCGAGAAGATCGAAGCTGCACTGCCTGCAGCGCTGGCTGATCTTAAGGCAGACAATTGGGCCCAAGCGGCCAGCGGTATCATGACGACTGATACCCTGCCCAAGGGGGCTAGCCAACAGTTCACCTTTGACGGGCAAACCGTCACCGTGACGGGTATCAGCAAGGGCGCCGGGATGATTCGTCCCAACATGGCTACCATGCTGGGCTACATTGCGACGGACGCAAAGGTGGCTCAACCCGTTCTGCAGGATTTGTTGCGTGACGCTTCCAATAAATCCTTCAATCGCATCACCATCGATGGCGATACCTCCACCAATGATTGCTGCATGCTGATCGCTACCGGCAAGTCATTGCTCCCCGAGATTGATAGAGCCGAAGGCGAACTGTTCGCACAGCTCAAACGAGCGATTTTCGAGGTGTCCATGGAGCTTGCCCAGGCCATCGTTCGAGACGGCGAGGGTGCAACCAAGTTTGTAACGGTGGAAGTCAACGGCGGCAAGAATCATCAGGAATGCCTGGACGTAGCCTATGCTGTGGCACATTCCCCACTGATCAAGACAGCATTGTTTGCCTCTGACCCCAATTGGGGACGCATTCTGGCGGCAGTTGGCCGGGCAGGCGTTCCGGAGTTGGATGTCAGCCTGATCGATGTTTTCCTTGGTGATGTCTGTATTGCTCAAAAAGGCGGTCGCGCCGCGACCTATACCGAGGCGCAAGGCACTGAAGTCATGAGCAAAGAGGAAATTGGCATTCGTATTGAATTGGGTCGTGGACATTGCAGTGAGACGATCTGGACAACGGATCTGTCCCATGAATACGTGAAGATCAACGCGGAATACCGCACCTGACGCGAAACATTCCCGATTTATTGAGGAATCGTTTCATAACGCGCCTCTCTTGTGCTCCTATAGATGCATGATTGTGGATAAGGAGAGGCGCGTGTCTCTTACCCTGGTTATCGGTAACAAAAATTACTCGTCTTGGTCGCTTAGAGCCTGGCTGGTCATGGAGCTGTCCGGTGCTACCTATGACGAGCTCCAAATTCCGCTCTACACACCAGACAGCCGTGCGCGGCTTAGACAGCACTCTCCTACCGGTAAGGTGCCTGTCCTGAAGACCCCGGAAGGCGTCATCTGGGATTCTCTAGCAATTGCCGAGTATATGGCCGAAAACTACTCGCAAGCAGGACTGTGGCCGTCTGACGCTGCCGCGCGGGCAATGGCCCGTTCATTGTGTGCTGAAATGCACAGCGGTTTTTCAGCGTTGCGTAATCATCTGCCCATGGACCTGAAGCGCCGCCAACGGCTCGCGACGATACCTGCCGAAGCTGAAAGTGACATCAAGCGTATCTGTTTCTTATGGGCAGAGTGCCGTGAGCGTTTTGGTGCAGAGGGGCCGTTCCTGTTTGGTCGTGCCAGTATTGCTGACGCTTTTTATGCCCCTGTCGCTACACGCCTGAGAAGTTATTCTGTGCCTCTTGCATCCGATGCTGATGGATATGTAGATGCCATTTACGCATGGCCTGCATTCCAACGCTGGTATGAGGAGGCATTGAAAGAGAAAGAGGTTATTTCATGAGTCGAGTTCACGTCGCAGCAGCGGTTATTCGCAATCCTCAAGGTGAAATCCTGATAGCAAAGCGATCAAAGGAGCAGCACCAGGGTGGTTTGTGGGAGTTTCCAGGTGGAAAGGTCGAGCCTGGCGAGGATGTTCAGGTCGCCCTGGCTCGTGAGCTGAGCGAAGAGTTAGGCATTCAGGTAGAGACCTGCCGTCCATTGATCCAGGTTTGCCATGACTATACGGATAAGTCGGTTCTACTCGACGTATGGGAGGTCACTTCATTTGCAGGGGAGGCCAAAGGACTCGAAGGCCAACCGTTGGCTTGGGTACGGCCACGTGACTTGCCCGACTATGAATTTCCTGAGGCAAACATTCCTATCGTCAAGGCTGCCCGGCTACCACGCACCTATCTGATCACGCCAGGGGATCTTGAGCCGAAGGCGTTGCTTAATGGGCTTGCCAGAGCATTGGATGCAGGTATCGAGCTGGTTCAGCTGCGCACGCCTGCCTCATTCGATCCTCAATACCGAGACCTCGCAGTGGATGCGCAAGGACTCTGTGCTGGCCGTGCTCAGCTCATGCTCAAGGGGCCATTGGAATGGTTGGGTGACTTTCCGGCTGCCGGATGGCATATAACCAGCCAGCAGCTGCGCCGTTACGCTGACAATGGGCGGCCTTTTCCTGAGCACCGTTGGCTGGCAGCGTCTTGTCATAATGCTGAGGAGCTTGAGCTTGCCAGGCAGATGGGAGTGGACTTCGTAACGCTTTCTCCTGTTCAACCTACCGAGTCTCACCCAGGAGCGTCGACGCTGGGATGGGAAGCCGCGGAAGCGCTTTTGAAGGCATTTAACCATCCTGCATATCTGCTAGGCGGCCTAGGGCCGGCTGACTTGTCCCGTGCCTGGGCGTTGGGTGCCCAGGGGGTAGCGGGTATCCGCGCTTTTTGGCCTGCGGAGTGAACGTTGAGTTCCGGTGCTGATACGGTCACCGGAATCTATCTAACGAGGTCTGTCTGGCCCCGTTAGCTGAGAGGAGTCAGCCAGCGGGGTGGGCAGCAGTAGTTCACCCAGCTCGCTAGCTCGGCGAGCAATAACCTTTTGCTTGAATACTTCAAGAATTTCGACCAGTACTTCATCAAGATCCGTTTGTCCTCGAGGCAGACTTTCATCGAAGCTACGATCAGCAATACGGCTGGCCAACGCCTTAAAGTCTCTTGACTGCAGACCAACAACCGCCTCACGGATCAGGCGATTGACGATATCGGCAAGCGTATTGTCGAGAGACTTGGCGAGGCGATCGCCCATGGGAAGTCGCTTCAGGGATTTGATGTCCTCGTTTTCGGTTACTGCCGAGCTGATCAGTTCGCTGATATAGCGATGCAGCGTAGCCTGGTTATGAGCATAGCTTTCATTGATCATGCGTTGTAACCGCGAGGCGACCGCATCTATCAGTTGCTGTTTGCGTGGTCGAATGACATCGTCGATCACGCGGCTGGAAAAGTCGTCCTGCGTACGAAGCTCTTCCTGTATCTCGCCGAAGATTTTAATCATGACGCGATCGGAGATTTCCTCCATCAAGATCTGATAGTAGTGATTAAGAAACTCGTAGAGGCGCCAATGACGAATGTCGATGAGGCCCAGCCGTTGCAGACGAATAAGCAGGGAGGCGACGCGCAAGGCTCTCAGGAGGCGGAAGCCACTCAGCGGAATGCAACCTAGAACGTCATACCAGTGAATAAAAGGGTAGTACCACCACTTGCCATGACACCGCTCTGCAATGGCAATCGCCCAGCTCAGCAGTACATCCAGAATGAAAAATGCAACAAAGCAGAGATCGATTGTCTGGAAGTGTGCATGCACATAATGAGCATACCAGCCATGTGCAGTGGGGCTGGCCAGCTCAACCAGACGATTCAACGGGCCAATTGAATAAAGGCTATCAAACAGAATCAACGCCAGATTGGCGCATACCAATACGAGAATGAATCCATCCCAGGCGGCATGGAGTCCTTCGCGGCGACGTGTCGGTGGAATGGCGGTGGGATCAGCCATCATGATGTCCCGCTTTCTGAGCCGGCTTCCACAAGTGCTCGGCAATACCCTGACGCCTACCAATAATACGTGCGACAACAAACAGCAAGTCCGAAAGGCGGTTGAGATAAGCCATCCCTACACCTTCGAGCGGCTCGCTTAGGTTTAACGTCTGGCAACGCCGCTCGGCACGTCGAGCGATGCTGCGTGCGGTATGAGCCAACGCAACGGCGCGTGAACCGCCGGGCAGGATGAAGTTCTCGAGAGGCCCCAGCTCTTCATTCCAGGTATCGATCGCCTGCTCCAGTCGTTCGATCTCATCGTAGTCCAGCGCGCGATAATCTGGCATGGCCAACTCACCACCCAGATCGAACAGGCGATGCTGGCAGGGTGTCAGGACGTCAATGACGGAGACAAGCTCGGGGATGTGAGCCTGCTGATACTCCAGCTCTGCAAGCAGAACGCCTAGCATGCTATTGAGTTCGTCCACATCACCAATGGCCTCGATACGAGGATGGTCCTTGCGGACGCGGCTGCCGTCTGCCAGACCTGTTTCGCCTGTGTCACCGGTTCGGGTGTAGATTTTTGACAGGCGATAGCCCATGTACAAGCTCCTTGGTATCAGTTGTTGCCTGCCTCCGGCTGATTGAGCGGCAAGCGCAGGGTAAAGCAGGTGCCTTCACCAGGTCTGGAATGGACCTCCATTTGACCCTTGTGGTTGTTGGTAATGATGAAATAAGACACGGACAAACCCAGTCCGGTCCCTTGTCCCACTTCCTTGGTGGTAAAGAAGGGTTCGAAGATCCGCTTGCAAATTGATTCCGGAATCCCGATCCCATTGTCCTCAACCTGAATTTCTGCCCAATCTCCTCGGCGGTATGTACGCAGCACCACACGGCCCGTTTCGCCTTCTTCTTCATCATCCCGTTGATGAATGGCCTGGGCCGCGTTCTTCAACAGATTGAGGAGAACCTGCTCAAGTTCATTGGCAATAACCGGTACGGGGCCTAGATCCGGGTCAAATTCACACTGGATATTGAGTGCGCGGAAGTCGAAACCTTCTGCCAGGTCAAAATCATTGCCAGCAATTTCGATGGCCTGGTCGATCAAGGAGGGCAGGTCGCAGGCGACCATCTTGCGGTTGCTTCGACGACTGAAAGCCAGCATGTGACTGACGATTTTGGCGGCACGGCTTCCTGCCTGATGAATCCCATCAAGAAGACGGGGGATTTCCCGTCCCTTCAGGTAGCAGTTCACATCCTCCAGTCCCACGCCGCATTCTGCTGCCTGATCGATATTCTTGGGAAGCTCTGGTGAAAGTCGGCGGCGGATATTCTGAACGTTATGCAGGATGGCACCGAGCGGATTATTAATTTCATGCGCCATGCCCGCAGCCAATCCACCGACCGAGAGCATTTTTTCGGACTGCACCATCAGCTCTTCCATGTTCAGGCGCTGGGTGATGTCATCGATTCGGATGACGACTCCGCGTCCGGCACCGCCCATGAGTGGATAAAAGGTCAGCGTGTAATGTCGGGGAGCGTCAATCAGCGCCCAGGTGACACGCTCTACTTTTTCCACACGCATATGTTCGGCCGCGCGACTTAGCTGGGGAAGAAACGGTTTGATTGAGGGGAAGGCCAGAAAAATAGGTTGATTCAACGCCTCATCCAGATTGGTGCCTGAGAGGTTGGTTGCCTCCTGGTTCCACTGCGTCACATAGAACTGTTCATCGACAGCAATCAGTGCCGATGGCATCGAGTCGATGATGCTGTTTAGGTAATTTTGAAAGCCGGTGAGCTTTTTCTCGATCTTGCCCCGTACCTGAACTTCCAGTTCGAGCTTTCGGTTCGAGCGACGTGTTTCTTCGGCCAGGGTTTGAGCCTGAAGCACTGCGGACTGGGCGTCATCACGGGCGCGTTTGAGCTGTTGCTCGCGGCCCTCGATGCGGGTCAGCATCGTATTGAAAGCATCTGCCAGCCGACCTATTTCGTCGTCACTACCCTTGCCAGCGCGCAGCGAGTAATTTTCCTCGCGGGTAACCTGGCGAGACAGCTCTTCCAACTGAAGGATCGGCCGGGTGATCAACAGACGAATCTGTCTGGCCACAACAAACCAGAGCAGGAGACTGAACACCAGAATGGCGATGCTGGCGGTCAGCGTTCCGGTATAGAAGGCCCCGGGTAACTCGCTGCTGGCGACCAGCAGCAAATGGCCGGAGCGGCCATCTTCTTGAGGAAGGTCGATCAGCACATTCGTACGAAACTCACGCAAGCGCCAGTTTTCAAGGCTTGTGTAATGCGTAGGCAGCTTTAGCAACGTGCCATTTTGTATTTCGGCAAGTAGATGCCCGTCCTGGTTGTAAATGGCAGCCAGGCGGAGCGGGCTGTAATTGTCGAGTCGATGCAGAAGCGCTTCAGCCCGCTCCTTGGAGCTCAGCGCCTCCTGGCTCAGCGTGGGGATTGCCAGCAGCCTGCCAACCGTTTGCAACGCCTGGGGCGTCATGTTTTCCTGGGAAATCCAGTAGGCTGCAGAGATGAAGGTAATGTTAGCTACCAGCAACACAGCGCTTAACAGTACAAGAAGCGCAGCCAACAACTTCTGGCCAACCGGAAGATTTCTGAGTCGCTCGCGCAGAATCATGGCTTACATCGCTGCAATAGGATCTGAAAGGGTAGCCTGCGCTTAGTCTACCGGCAATCCATGGGTCTCCAGATGATCGATCAAGTGGCGATGGAGTTGCTCAAGGGCGCCCAGCTTGAGTCCATGGCGCTGAGCCTCTTGCAGCGCATGGCCAAGCAAAAAACTGATTTCCGTACGACGTCCATGAGCAACGTCCTGAAGCATCGATGAGGTGTTGTCGGCAGTCGCATCAATTACAGCCAGCACCGCTTCCTGAAGGCCAGGGGCAAGGTTTCCGTGCCCGACTGCCTCCAATAACGCGTCCAGTTCAAGGGTGAGGGCTTTGATCTCGCCAGCGTAGGCGTTGAGCTCACCATTACGGCATTTATGGAGCACCGTTAAGGGGTTGATGGCACAGTTGATGGCAAGCTTGCGCCAGAGTTGCCCCATGATTTCTATTGACCACTGGACCGGTATGCCCGCCTCGTTGAGCTCATCCAGCCACTCCGGTACATGATCGGGATGAGCCGGATCACCCAGCCAAGTGTGGCCTTTCCCAGCCTGGACGATGCTGAAATCGGACTCACGGAAGGCGCCTTCCGTGCTGCTTGCAAGTATGCAGCGAGCCCGCGGTATACGCTCGACTACGCGTTCCTGGCTGCCAATGCCGTTCTGCAGCAGAACCACTTCAGCGCCAGGAATGAGGCGGGATGCCACAGCTGCGACGGCGTCCTCCGCATCGTAAGCCTTGCAGGCCACCAGCAGGCGTCGGATGGGGGAGGTCTCTTGAGGTGTTTCGGCAGGCAATGGGTAAAGGCTGTCCTGCTCACCCTCACGTAAGGAGAGCCCACCGGCTGCCCGGTATTGGGCCAGGCGCAAGCGGTCTTTGAAGATCAGGCGTACCGGGATGCCTGCGCGAAACAAGCGCGCTGCCCATAACCCTCCCAGACTTCCAGCTCCCAGAATGTGCCAGCTCATGACGTTATACCTCGTTAGCAAAAATAGAAGGAACCCATGTTTCACGTCCGGGCAGGATGGAATTCCGGGTAATCGACCACAGTCGTTATAATGGCTGCCCCTTTTTGATCGTCAAGCCAGTCGCATCAAGTCAAGCGCCTGGCCTACATGGAGATATGACATGCCTTCTTTTGATGTAGTGTCCGAACTGGATAAACATGAAGTGACCAATGCGGTTGAAAATGCCATGAAGGAACTGGATCGCCGCTATGACCTACGCGGAAAGGGCTCCTTTGAGTTCAAAGAGCTTACCGTCACGCTAACGGCGGAAGCGGATTTTCAACTTGAGCAGATGCTGGAGATCCTGAAAATGAATTTAGCCAAGCGCAAGATCGATGTGCAGTGTCTGGAAGTTAAGGATGCTTATGCCTCTGGCAAAAGTGTCAAGCAGGAAGTTGTACTGCGTGAAGGCATCGATAAGGAGCTTGCCAAGAAAATCGTTGCTACCATCAAGGACAGCAAGATCAAGGTTCAGGCCGCAATCCAGGGTGAGCAGGTCCGCGTGACTGGCAAGAAGCGCGATGAGCTTCAGGAAACCATTGCCATGTTGCGCGGCCAGGAATTGGGCATGCCGCTGCAGTTCAATAATTTCCGTGATTAGCCCTTCTGCAAGACTTGGCGTCCCGCGTGACGGGAACCTTCTTAGTACCGGTACGTCGCACTTAGCGTGACCAACTGCTATAGGCCGATCATCTTCCATTGATTTAAGGAGAATCCAACGATGGATCTAAGTGTGCAGTTCGACCGACTTCTTGCTGCTTCTGAAGCCTGGCTGCCGGTCATACTGCAGTACATAGGGCAACTGCTACTGGCTCTGATTACCCTAGCTATTGGCTGGTGGGTTATTAATAAAGTAACAGACAACATGTCCCGCCTATTAAGGGCTCGTCGCGTTGATGCCGAGCTGCTCGGTTTCGTAGGCAGCTTGGCCAATATTGTTCTCAAAGTACTGCTCGCCGTCAGTGTGGCTTCCATGATTGGCATTGCCACGACCTCCTTTGTGGCCGTGATTGGTGCTGCAGGTCTGGCTGTCGGGCTCGCGTTGCAAGGCAGCTTGGCAAATTTTGCAGGTGGTGTGCTGATCTTGATGTTCCGCCCTTACCGCGTGGGCGAATTCATTGAGGCCCAGGGTGTAATGGGAACGGTTGATTCTGTGCAGATCTTTCATACGATCCTGTTAACGGGGGACAACAAGACAGTTACGATCCCGAACGGAACACTTTCTAATGGCATCATCACTAACTACTCACGCCAGGCCAAGCGTAAGGTGATTTTTGATGTGGGCGTGGACTATGAGGCGGATCTGCAAAAAGGGCGGGAGGTTCTGCTCAAGTTAGCTGAAGATGCACGTGTCCACCGTGATCCAGCACCAGAGGTGGTTGTTTCTGCCTTGGGTGATAGTGCAATTACACTGTCTCTGCGCTTCTGGACTAACAGTGGGGATTACTGGCCGTTGATGTTCATGCTGAACGAGCAGGTCCGGGATCGACTTGGCGAAGTTGGTATCGGAATCCCTTTTCCCCAGCGTGTTCTGCATATGGTTTCAGAGAAAAAAGAGGCTGCCTAAGCGAAGCCCGCCTACTGGCGGGCTTTTTATTACGGTGGAGAAATACTTGGCTCTCCAGTGGTTGTTTGCCGACTGGACTGGCTTCGCTGCTTTAGCCAGAGCACTGCAATCAGAATCAGTGTTGGAATTCCTAATAGGGATGTGATCATGAAGAATGAAACATACCCCACATGCTCAACCATGCTTCCAGAGTATCCGCCTAGCAGGCGTGGCAATAAGAGCATAAGCGAGCTTAGAAGCGCATATTGAGTCGCAGAGAAGCGAAGGTTAGTCAGGCTCGACAGATAGGCAATAAAGGCGGAGGACGCTAACCCAGCACTGAAATTATCGCAACAGATCGCAATCACTAGCAGCATGGTGTTAGCGCCTGTTGTAGCAATCAGGGCAAACAGCAAATTGGTCAACGCTGAAGCAAGACCGCCCAGGAAAAGAATCGGAAGAATACTTATCCGCGCTGTTAATACGCCACCCGCTGCGGCGCCAAGCAGGGTCATGACTACCCCAAATACCTTGCTGACGGTGGCAATAGTCTCTTTGCTGTATCCCACATCAATATAAAATACACCCGCCATTACCCCCATAACGGTATCGGATAGGCGATAGGTCGAAATTAGACCCAGCAGCATTAGGGCCTGCCATCGATAGCGCTGTATGAACTCGCTGACCGGTGTCAGAACAGGTCCCATAAGCTTGCGTCCCGAACTGGATAAGCAAAGCGCTGCGATAAGAAGGTACATAAGGCCGCGAGGCCAATAGCCTCCAAAAAAGGATTTGCAGCCACCCGTTACGGCAATACATAACACGATCAATACGATGACCGAGACTGCTTGGTGTGCAAAGTCAAAGCGTGGCACTTCGTCTGCATTACAGGCGGTCTGATGCAGATCCATAGGTTGGCGGACTTTTTCAAGTAAATCCTTGATGGGCTCATAGATCCGACGACCCCAAGGAGATATGCAACCAATAATAAACAGGGCATAGAGCAGTGCGCGTGGCCAGGCAAAATCAATAATTGCGTTGATCATGGCCGGAATGGAAACCAGCATTACCAACACAAGGGTCACAGACAGTAACTGGTGATTAAAGCCGAATCGAGAATCAGCGAGGCCCATGGGAGCGGCCAGCGGGGGTTCTCGAATCAGAAGGCTGGTAAGCAGCCCAGGCAATACCAGTAAGGCAAACAGCATATAAGTAGTCGCCCAGGCGGACTGACTGTAATTCAAGACACTTGAGCCTAATATTTCAGCCAGGAACAAGGCGCCAGCACTTGCTAGGAGCGAGGCTATTCGGTAACCCGTCATATAACAGGCGGCCAGCGCAGCCTGATGCGAATCTTCGGCAATCTCCAGCCGATAGGCGTCTACAGCGATATCTTGCGTAGCCGAAGCGAACGCTACCATTACTGCCAGTGCAATCATGGCGCTCAAGTCATATTGAGGATTACATAAAGCCATGCCCAGTAGTCCGACTCCCACCAATGCCTGTGATAGCACAAGCCAGGAGCGTCGACGGCCCAGACTGCCAATGACCGGCAGGCGCCACTGATCGAGCATGGGCGACCATACCCATTTGAAGGCGTAGGCAAGACCGATCCAGCTGGCATACCCGATGGTTTCACGCGAGACGCCAGCCTCCCTCAACCAGACGGACAGGGTCGAGAAAACCAGCATCGTCGGAAGGCCTGCGGCAAACCCCATCAGCAGCAAGGCCAGACAGGCAGGGGACTTGTACGTGGCGAGGGCTTCTCGCCAGAAGTTTCTGATCATGCGAACCGGTATTTACAAAAACACACACTCTACTCGCAAGCTTGAAGTGGATTCCACCTGTGCCGACGCATGTCCACCCGATCATTGTGAAAAATGATGCCTTCAGCCCGTAATCGCTGTCGTTGCTCGATACCCGAAAGGGAATCGGACGGTAAGCTGATTCGACCATCTGCCCCGATCACTCGATGCCAGGGAAGGGTGGTCCCTTCCGGCAGACGGGAAAGTGTCCGTCCCACCCATCGAGCCGCACGGCCCAGGCCAGCCAGTTCAGCTAACTGACCGTAGCTGACGACCTTTCCAGGCGGTATTTCTGCCATGACGCCGAAAAGCGCTGCCTGGCGAGTCTCGGGTGTGTCTGAATGTTGGAAAAGGGAGTAAGGCATAGGACTGAACTCGACGTATTTCAAAAAACAAGCAAAGAAATGCTGGGCCAGTGGAATTTGTTAATGAAAATCAGTCATATGCGCTTGGCGTGAAAAGGTTGCTCAACCTCACCCGCGATTATTTCTGCTTTCTTAACAAGGGCCGGACAAACATAACCGGTTCATATCTCTACAACGGCGTCTTTTATGTTGTCACGAACTCTCTTTTGCCTTGCCGCTTTTTCAGCCCTTTCCAGTACCGCTTTTGCGGACACGGTATGGCTGAAAAATGGTGACCGCTTGACCGGGACGATCAAGCTTTTAGACAGCAAGAAGCTACTGTTGCAGACCGATTACGGTGGCTCCATTCCCTTGTCCTGGGACAAGGTGGCTACGCTGCAGCGCGATCAGCCCGTGCTGGTGCAGCGTGGTGAATACGAGGAGGATGTCGAGGTCAAGAGCCTCAAGCCTGCCGGCCAGGGTCAGGTCATTGTCGAAACGGCAGAGCAGGGCGCGCAGACCGTACCTCTGGCCAGCATCAGCCAGATTGTGCCACCAAAGCCGCTCCTGCATGACTTTACCTGGAAGGGCAACATCGATGCGGCATTGAATTACAAGCGTGCCGACAAGGATACAGACGACTACGACATCGACTTCAAGACCCAGGCTCGGCACGGTATGTGGCGTCACAATGCCCAGGGCAGTTACGACCGTGAAAAGAAGGACGGAGCGGTATCCACGGATAACTGGTCGCTTCAGTACGCGCTGGATCGTTTCTTCAATGAAAAGTTTTTCTGGCAGGGACGGCTGTCCTACGACAGGGACAAAGTTGAAGACATCGCTCGCCAGCGTAACGTTGGTACAGGCCCGGGCTATCAGTTCTGGGATAACGAGCTGGGATCCTTCTCCCTGACAGCGCTGCTGGATCGCGCCGACTATCAATACCGCGATGGTGACAAGGACAGCTTCTACTCCGTGTCAATGAAGTGGGACTACAACCGTTACGTATACGGACAGACGGTTCAGCTATTCACTACTGGTGAAGTAGGACGCCCGCTGGACAATACCGCGGACTTCAGCCTGGATACGGATTTAGGTCTGCGCTACAAGGTCACCAACTGGGCGTCTCTTAACCTGAAGGCGTCAAAGCAGCTGGTCAGCGGGGCCAAGGGAAGTCTCAACGAAACCCAATACAGCGCAGGTATTGGCGTAACGTGGTAACTGCTTGTGCTAGGGCGCCCTTGTGGCGCCTTATCCAGCCAGTAGTCAGCTGACTCCTCATCAATCCATACCTTGTAACACTCCTTTCTATTGCGTAGAAGCCCGTGTCGTCTGGCCTTGAGTGTCTATTGATAGCGTGATTCCACACGCAAGGGTTGAATTAATCCCTGGTCAACGCCACCTTGGAGTTTTGGTAGGTTCGGCCTTGGAGGCCCCAAAGGACACTGCGATGCGCAAATTCCTGTTTCTGTTTTTACTGTTTCCCCTGTTGGAACTGGCAGTCATGATCAAGATTGGCAGTTCCATTGGAGTCGGCTGGACGTTGATCCTGCTGGTCCTGAGTACTCTCATTGGTATTGGCATGCTTCGGGTGGCCGGCTTCACGACGCTTTGGCGGGCTCGTATACGTATTGCCATGGGTGAAGTGCCTGAGAAAGAGATCATGCAGGGACTGACGATGGCCGTCAGCGGCTCCTTGTTTGTCCTACCCGGCTTTATCAGTGATGTGCTGGCGCTGCTAGTGCTGTTACCCATTACACGCAAGTTACTGATAGGGTCTGTAATGGCGCGGATCAATGTGCGCGGAGGTGGGCAGACTTATCAGCACAGACCGGGTGATTTTCATCAAAATCATCAGCGCCCCGAGGCCCCTCGCGTGATTGAAGGTGAGTACGAACGGCGAGATGATAAGAAGCCGTTTAATCACTGAATTAGAAAAATTTTTTTGCTCTGCCCCTTGAAATGATTTTCTACAACCTCATGTAGCGGACACCGTAAGGTTCTTGCCATTGGCAGGCTGAATTCGCACCTTGCATTGCAGGGTGCACCCGGCGAAGCCGGTTAAAACAAAACAGCCGGTGGTCTTCACCGGTAATTGGAAACGCTTACATATTAGGAGATACGACTATGAAGCTTCGTCCTCTGCATGATCGCGTCGTGATCCGTCGCAGCGAAGAAGAAACCAAGACTGCTGGCGGCATCGTGCTGCCGGGCTCGGCTGCCGAAAAGCCGAATCGTGGTGAAGTCGTTGCGGTAGGAACCGGTCGCGTTCTGGATAACGGCGAAGTTCGCGCTCCAGCTGTAAAGGTTGGCGACAAAGTAGTATTTGGTCCCTATTCCGGCAGCAACGCCATCAAGGTTGATGGTGAAGAACTGCTGATCATGGCTGAGTCCGAGATCCTGGCTGTACTGGAAGGCTGATTGCCGATCCCTGTTTCCACCGAATTCGTTTAGAGGAAAAAGAACATGGCTGCTAAAGAAGTCAAATTCGGCGACTCCGCCCGCAAGAAAATGCTGGTCGGCGTAAACGTTCTGGCTGACGCTGTAAAGGCAACACTGGGCCCGAAAGGTCGTAACGTTGTTCTGGACAAGAGCTTTGGCGCTCCGACCATCACCAAAGATGGCGTTTCCGTTGCCAAAGAAATCGAGCTGAAAGACAAGTTCGAAAACATGGGTGCTCAGCTGGTCAAGGACGTTGCGTCCAAGGCTAACGATGCAGCTGGTGACGGTACTACCACTGCTACCGTTCTGGCTCAGTCCATCGTGAACGAAGGCCTGAAGGCTGTTGCTGCCGGCATGAACCCAATGGATCTGAAGCGCGGCATCGACAAGGCAACCATCGCCATCGTTGCTCAGCTGAAAGAACTGTCCAAGCCTTGCGCCGATTTCCGTGCCATCGCTCAGGTAGGTACCATTTCCGCCAACTCCGACGAATCCATTGGCAGCATCATTGCTGAAGCCATGGAAAAAGTAGGCAAGGAAGGCGTGATCACTGTTGAAGAAGGTTCCGGCCTGGAAAACGAACTGTCTGTCGTAGAAGGCATGCAGTTTGACCGTGGCTACCTGTCTCCTTACTTCATCAACAAGCCGGACACCATGTCCGCCGAGCTGGACAACCCGCTGCTGCTGTTGGTTGACAAGAAGATCTCCAACATCCGCGAAATGCTGCCGGTGCTGGAATCCGTTGCCAAGGCTGGCCGTCCGCTGCTGATCGTTGCTGAAGACGTTGAAGGCGAAGCGCTGGCTACTCTGGTCGTCAACAACATGCGTGGCATCGTCAAGGTTGCTGCTGTCAAGGCGCCTGGCTTCGGTGATCGCCGCAAGGCCATGCTGCAGGATATCGCCATCCTGACTGGCGGCACTGTGATCTCTGAAGAAGTAGGCCTGAGCCTGGAAAGCACCACTCTGGAGCACCTGGGTCAAGCCAAGCGCGTTGTTATCAACAAGGAAAACACCACTGTTATCGACGGTGCTGGCGTTCAGGTTGATATCGAAGCTCGCGTCAAGCAGATCCGTGCTCAGATCGAAGAGACTTCTTCCGATTACGACCGCGAAAAACTGCAAGAGCGTCTGGCCAAGCTGGCTGGCGGTGTTGCTGTGATCAAGGTGGGTGCGGCAACTGAAGTTGAAATGAAAGAGAAGAAGGCTCGCGTTGAAGACGCCCTGCACGCAACCCGTGCAGCCGTTGAAGAAGGCGTGGTGCCTGGCGGTGGCGTAGCCCTGGTTCGTTCCCTGCAGGCCATCGAAGGTCTGAAAGGCGACAACGAAGATCAGAACGTAGGTATCGCTCTGCTGCGTCGTGCTGTTGAAGCACCTCTGCGCCAGATCGTTGCCAACGCGGGTGGCGAGCCAAGCGTCGTAGTTGACAAGGTCAAGGCCGGTGAAGGCAACTACGGCTTCAACGCTGCGACTGGCGAATACGGCGATATGATCGAGATGGGTATTCTTGACCCGGCTAAAGTGACTCGTAGCGCCCTGCAGGCTGCTGCCTCTATTGGCGGTCTGATGGTAACTACCGAAGCCATGGTTGCTGATATCCCAGAAGACAAGGCTGCTCCGGCAATGCCTGACATGGGCGGCATGGGCGGTATGGGCGGCATGATGTAAGCCACCCAGCTACCTAGCTGAAAAAGCCCGGCCTAATGGTCGGGCTTTTTTATAGGCAATACTTAAAGCGCAGACGGGGCGGGAGCAGTCTTTTCTGGTGAGGAGGCCGGACGGTAAAGCATCAATCGGTAAAAAGCCAGGCACACCAGCCAATCAAAAAGTGCCGTCCATATGTTATGGGAAAGAAAGTGAGCCCCTTGCATCATCCGTCCGATGGAAAAGATACAGCCCAGCGCGAAGGCTGCAGCCAGCGCAGCGCGTGCCAGCCGTGCACGGCGATCGCGTAAAAAGAAGTAGAACGCAAACAAGGTAAAACCACTGGAAGCATGGCCGCCGGGCCAGCACAAATTGTTCTTGTTGGTCGCGGGACGCTCTGACAATAACGGGGAGTAAACCTGGTCACCTCCATACTGAACCAGGCTCCAGGGGCAGGGGACGTCGGTCAGCTTTTTCAGTGGCATGACAAGCGCTGTACACGTACCCATTGCAAGCACCAAGTATCCCAACGACTTGCGCCAGGGTTTCAGAGGTGTCCAGAAAAAGCTCAGGATCAAGCCTGCAATGGCAATAATACCGATCAGGATAACCAGCTGTTTGGCCCGATCATGCAGAACATCCTCAAGAAAGGCACTGTGTCGCCCAATAAACCCTGTGCCTGGATCATAGAATGCATCGGCCAGTGCAAAGTCGAGGCGTGTGGGCTCAACACTCAATAAAAGAATCATTACTGCCAAAGGCAGACCCAGAGCCCAGAAAAAGTTGAGCGGGCGAGAGTAAGCAGAAGCGTTCATGGGTATCCTAGAAGGAGAGAGGCAATTGTTTACAGGGAAGGCAGTTTCTATCTGAGCAGATGAAACAGGGCGCTCCTGTACAGTGCGCTGTGCCTTGTCATGCCCAGGTGAATGGGTAGTGAAAAAGATGTTAAACAGGCCTGCTGCGACCGCGCGAGGCTATGAGGTGAGTTCATGCGTATTCTGGTGGTTGAAGATAACCGCGATATCTTGAGTAATCTGATGGATTACTTGAGTCTCAAGGGATATACAGTCGACTGTGCCCAGGATGGGCTCTCAGGCCTGCACTTGGCGGCAACCGAGCATTATGATCTGTTGATTCTCGATATCATGTTGCCGGGAATCGATGGGTACACGTTATGCCAGCGCTTGCGTGAGGATGCCCGGCGCGATACTCCGGTTATCATGCTAACGGCGCGAGATCAGTTGGATGACCGTCTCAAGGGGTTTCGCTCTGGCGCAGACGATTACCTGATCAAGCCTTTCGCCTTGTCGGAGTTGGCTGCTCGGATCGAAGCGGTGATGCGCAGGACGCGTGGAGGAGGCAGGCGGCAGCTCCAGGTGGCTGATCTTGTTTATGATCTCGACACGCTGGAAGTTAGCCGTGGGGGTAAATCGCTCAAGCTAAATCCCATCGGTCTCAAGCTGCTTGCGGCGCTCATGCAAAAAAGTCCGCATGTGATTCGGCGAGAAGTCCTGGAAGAGACGCTTTGGGGAGATGACTGCCCTGACAGCGATAGTCTGCGCAGTCATATTCACCAGCTCCGCCAAGTTATAGACAAGCCCTTTGAAACGTCCTTGCTCCATACGGTACATGGTGTGGGCTACCGCCTGACGAACGATAGCGATGGAGTATAAGCAGAGCCTTTTACGCCGGATCATCATTGCGTTTGTGTTGATGACCGTAGTGGTGGGCAGCCTGTTCTCCTTTGGTATTGTTGAGGTTGTACACCTGGTTGAAGAACAGCTGATCTCCGAAGACATGAGCAACGAGCTGAATCGCATGTTGCGACGAGACATGCGAAACGGTGGTCAGCCGGTGCTGGATCCTGGCATGAAGCTCTACTACGCGCCGGAAAATGAGCCACAGTCATTGCCGCCGGATTTGGTGGGGCTCAAGCAGGGCTTCAGTGAGGTCAAGGAGGGCGGTCGGTACTACTATGCCTGGGTTCGGTTCCAGGATGGGCGGCACTACATCCTTTTGCAGGATCAAAGTGATTTTGAGCGACGGGAAAAGGCTCTTTACCGGGTCGTGCTCAAGGGGTTTTTGCTCAGTGTGGCGTTGTCAGGCCTTCTCGGCTGGTTGCTGGCGCGCCGAGTCATTGCTCCGGTCAGTCGTCTGGCTCGTCAGGTTCGACATCGTGACCAGATGCTGCTGATGGCTCCTCCATTGGCCCCGGATTATGCCAATGATGAAGTAGGGGAATTGGCAGCGGCGTTTGACGACGCATTAGGTCAGTTGCGTGATGCGCTTACCCGAGAGCAGTTGTTTACCAGTGATGTGAGCCATGAGTTGCGAACACCACTGATGGTGATTGCCACATCATGTGAGTTGCTGGCTGAGGATCCAGGCCTGGGCCCCAGAGGCAAGGCACAGCTGCAGCGAATGGTGAGCGCTACCGAAGAAATGCGGGATCTGGTGCAAACCTTTCTCCAGTTGGCCAGAGCACAGCGCGACGGGGCGGTCATTGCGCCTCGCAGTTCGCTCAGAACGATTGCCGATGAGCTGGTGCTGCAGTGGCAGGGAGCAATCGAGGCCAAGGGGCTAACCTTGAGGTATGAACCTGGGGGTTATGAACATCAGCAGACCTACAACGCCCCATTCCTGCGGTCTGTCATGAGTAATCTGCTGCGTAACGCACTTCATTACACGGATGCGGGTGAGATTCGCCTGACGTTGGAGGAAGCTGCTTTTACGGTAGAAGACACGGGCAGCGGCATTCCTGAAGCTCAACATGATGAGGTCTTCAAGCCCTTTGTACGAGGTAGTGCAAGACGTGGCGAGGGGTTAGGGCTTGGCCTCTCACTGGTCCATCGTATCTGCCAGTTGCAGGGATGGAAAGTTGCATTGACTAATCGTCAGCCAAACGGCTGCTGTTTCCGGGTTGAGTTGGCATTGCCTGAAAGCGGCAAAAACGATTGACGTAATTTTCACATGACCTTGACCCTGATTTAACGGTGCGCTCCATAAGGTGGCTTCATCTGACTTATGGAGTGCCGCCATGAAATCCACGATTGAGCTTCCCTTCTCCGAGAAGTATGACCGCGCGCATGCCGAGCAGTATTTCAAGAAACACCAGGATGGCATGGCTCGCCGCTTGTCTCATTGGCGAGATGAGCAACTTGCCCGCCGCGCCCTGAGGTTGGCGGGACAGCCCAATTTAGTCCTGGATCTACCATGCGGCGCCGGTCGTTTCTGGCCGCTGCTCGCGGAAAAGCAGAATCGGGTCATTATTGGCGCTGATAACTCAGCGGATATGCTGGCCGTGGCATGTGCCTCCCAGCCCAAAGAGATAGTCCAGCGTGTGCGTACCTTGCAAACATCCGCTTTTGCTATCGATCTTCCTGATAACGCAGTAGACAGTATTTTCTGCATGCGCCTGGTGCATCACATTGCTGATAGCGCAGACCGCTTGGAAATGTTCAAGGAATTCAATCGTGTAACACGCGATACGGTCATTCTGTCATTATGGGTGGACGGTAATTTCAAGGCATGGCGCCGCAAGCAGCTAGAAGCCAGGCGGCAGCTCCGCAACAAAAGTACGGGTTATCAAAATCGCATTGTTCTAAATGCCGAGCAGGTCGAGCACGAATTCGTACAGGCTGGTTTCAAAGTCGAAAAGCATCTTGATTTCTTGCCGCATTACTCAATGTGGCGTGTTTATGTTTTAAGAAAGGTTTGATTATGTCCGATATGTCTTTCCCACTGGGTACAACGTCGTCCAAGGGTACAGAGCGTTCCTTTGAAAACTGGTGGGGCATGTCGGGAGAGTGGGTCGAGGCGCCTAACGAGCGGCGGGGTGGAGAAAGCGGCGTCCAACGTATCCAGATCAATGACGGTACCATTGCCTATGCCAAACGTCAGGTAGGGCATATCTATCGAAGTCTGCGTCATCCGTTTGGGCGGCCAACGGCCCTGCGTGAGCGAGATGCCTTGACTTCTATCGCTGCGCTGGGCGTGGGCGTACCGGAGCTCTTGTTCTGCGAGGCTCGACGGGATGACCAAGGCTGGCGCGCACTGCTGGTAAGTGCCGAACTCGATGGGTATGTATCGCTGGAAGACTGGTACGCCAGCGGTGCCCAGACGCGGTATGACCAGGCGACCCGCAATATATTCCTGAAACAACTTGGCGCTATGTTGGCTCGGCTGCATAAGGCGCGCTGGCAGCATGGCTGCCTGTATGACAAGCATGTGTTCTTGCGCGTCCGTGAAACACAAGGCGAGGTTGATTTCGATGTGGCATTACTGGATCTCGAAAAATGCCGCCGTCGTTTCTCAGCGCGTCGCGCCGCTCGGCGGGATCTTCTGCAACTTAAGCGCCATTCGTCGCTCAGTCATGCGGACTGGCAGACCTTGGTCTACGGTTACCAAGCAGTATTTGGCAGGGTCATCAAAGGGTTGCAGCCATGAACTTAACAATCACAAGAACTTTGCTTTTAGTGGGTGCCCTCGGCGTTACAACAGTGGCGTTTTCGGCCTGGCACGAGCCGGGTGCAATGGTAGTCCAAGGACATGAAGGAATCTCTTATTGCCAGACTCCGGCCAACGCACGAATGGTTAAAGCGGTTCCGTCCGATGAAAACCTCATGCTGTTCTTGTATGGGATGACCCAGCGCGCGGCAGGCGCTCATTGATATTTAACGCTGCGAAGTACGGGAAAAGGGTTTTTATTCATTCAGAGCTCGGGCATGCTGTGGATGTTTGATTTGATTACCTCGAGCGAAACCTATGGCTGATGGTATTTTTTCCCGGTGCAGCGTTCAAAGCCTTCTGGATACGGACTTTTATAAGCTCACTATGATGCAGGCTGTCCTGCATAACTATCCCAATGCGGAAGTCGAGTGGGCATTTAAATGTCGAAACAATGAAGATCTTCGACCCTACGAGGCCGAGATTCGCGCCGAGATCGAACGGCTTGCCGATATCAGTATCAGTGATGAGCAGTTGGCGTTCCTCGAGCGTATCCCTTTCATCAAGCCCGACTTTATCCGCTTTCTTCGCCTGTTCCGCTTCAATCCGCGCTATGTGCATATTGGTGTTGAGAACGGTGCGTTCAGCCTGCGCCTGCGAGGCCCGTGGCTGCATCTGATCCTTTTTGAAGTGCCGATCCTTGCGTTGATAAGCGAGGTGCGCAACCGCAATCGCTACCCTGAGCAGACCTTGGAGCAAGCCCGTGAGCAGCTCTATCGTAAATTTGAGTGGCTGAAGCAGGAAGCCAGTCCGGCCGAGTTGGCCGATTTCAAAATGGCGGACTTCGGGACGCGCAGACGCTTCTCGTTTCCGGTTCAGGAGATGGTGGTCAAGGCGCTGCGAGATGATTTTCCCGGGCGTTTCGTAGGGACCAGCAACGTGCATCTGGCCCTTAGCCTGGGCGTAACCCCCCTGGGTACCATGGCGCATGAGTGGTTCATGGCACACCAGCAACTAGGGCCAAGACTGATCGACAGTCAGATCTCTGCACTGGACTGCTGGGTGCGTGAATATCGTGGACTTCTGGGTATTGCCCTGACCGACACTGTGACCATGGATGCCTTCCTTCGCGATTTCGATCTGTATTTTGCGAAGCTGTTCGACGGCCTGCGCCACGACTCTGGTGATCCACTGACATGGGCCGAAAAAGCGATCAGGCATTACGAAAGCCTGGGCATCGACCCGATGAACAAGACCTTAGTGTTCTCCGACTCGTTAAACTTGGAAAAGGCGCTGAATCTTTACCGAGCCTTGAAGGGCCGAATCAAGGTGAGCTTTGGTATCGGCACCAATTTTACGTGTGATTTGCCGGGCGTTGCGCCAATGAATATTGTGCTCAAAATGACATCCTGCAATGGTCAGCCCGTCGCCAAGATCTCTGATGTGCCTGGCAAGACCCAAAGTGAAGATCAGGATTTTGTTTATTACCTGAAGCACGTTTTTCGGGTTGCTTCCTGAGTGAAAGGCTTGATGGGTACGCAGTACCCATCAATGCAACAGCAAATGGTTATCCCACAGGCCGGAAGGCAGTTCGAGTGGCTTCATCACGATCTGTGTCTGTCTGCAGTCATAATGGCGGCAGCGGCCCTGACCTGAAGTCACGACAAACCCGCTTGCCGCTGCGCCTACGCCTGCACAATCTGGTAGAGGTGCGTCCAGCCGCAGCATGCCACTGTCCAGGTCCCAGATAAAAAAACGATTGCCTCGAGGGGCTGTCAGGGCAACCAGTCTCAATTCGTCATGTACTGCTACGCTTGCCGTGTATTGGACCATGGATTGACGCTGCGTCTCTGCCACCGGAAAGGCTTTGAAGGCTTCTCCGGGACGCTTGATTCCGAGCATGGCGGCTGCGTCGGTGGCTGCGCCCATATATTGCTGACAGGCCAGAATGGTGCCGTCCTTTGCAATGGCCAAGTGGCGAACGCTGTTCATCTGCAGGTCCAACGTCTCCTTGGAAAGGAGCTCACCTGAGCGGCTCATCAAGACCAGGCTGGGTTCCATGGCATCCAGGTTCATTTCTACCCGGCTTTCAGCCTCGGTGCGAATTCCCCCGTTGGCAACAACAAACGTCTCTCCATCCGGCATCCAGGCTACTTCATGGGGGCCCAGACCATGGGTGCTTAGCTCATGGGAGCGAATCAGGGCTCCATCACTGAAGCGATAGGCACTTAGCAGGCCACGGCCAGGGTCCGTCGTGTCGTTCTCGGTAACGTAGAACCACGTGCCCTCTGCGTGGAAAACCCCGTGCCCATAGAAATGACGATTTGCAGGCGAGTCGAGCGTCTGGACAAGTTTTCCATCGCGCAGGTCGATTACATAGCTCTGCGTACCTGGGCGGCGAGCCACGAAGACAGCAAAGGGCTCGCTGGGGTGCGTGACGATGGCATGGCATCGTTGCGCAACCTCGGTGACGAAAACAGCCTTACCGGTGAGGCGATAGCCCACAGCAAAGTGGCGGCCATCTACATCGTCCCGGGCAGAAAGCAGCAAGGGTTGCTGGGACCCTGACGTAAACGTCCAGCGACCCAGGCGTTGCAGGTTATGGAACAGACTACTCAACAGAGTGGACATGACGGATACCCAATGTCGTTACTCAATCACCATCGTTGGCGTTGAACCCTAACTGGATGCCAAGGGCCTTAGCCAGCTCGCCTTCATGCAGACGATGTACGGTATTGAGGCTGTCATAAAAAGCGTTCAGTTTGGCGACGCCCGCCTCGTTACTGAGCCAGGACTTCAGCGGCTGTTGTTGCAGCTCTGCCAGCTGTTTGCTGCTCTCGGCATAAGCGGTATCGATTTTATCAGCCAAGGGTTTTTGTTCCTTGGGCAACAAGACACGTAGCCCTTTACCGTCTACGCCATTCCACAGCGCCTGAGCGCCAGCAAGGCTCGCGGCAATACTGAGAAGCGACGATTCGCTACGCCAGGCTTCAGCCTGGTACGGCTGTGGAATACCTTTGCTTTGTCTACCCAGCGGAACGCCCAGCTTTTTCTTCAGGCTGTCTAGCGCTGTGACCTGTACCCGCAAAAGGTCAGCAATAGCTTCCTGAGCATCGGCATAGCGTTGATTCGGGAATTTGGAGAGCTGTGCCAGCATGCCATCCGTTTCCTTCCACCGGGTAAGGATACGCTGTGCCAGCTCCTGCTGGTGCTCGGCAATGGCTGTCAGAAGCGGACAGTAGCGTGCCCTCTGTTCTGCATTAGCTAGTTCGATATTGCTGTCGAACAGAATGTATTCATACGCCGTCAGACCCTGGACGACAACGCTGGCTTTGTCCAAGGTGGCCTTATCAACCTGAGGATTACTCTTGAGCAGCTGTTCCACTTGGCGGGCGACCAGGTTTTTCTTGTCGGGGTAGAACTGCACTTGCCAAGCCGTATTATTTTCGGCCAGCGGGCCGATCAACAGCGGTTGCAGTTCGGCCCAAGCCTTTTGTGCGTTGAAAAAGGCTTCACGAGCCTTGCCAAGTTCTTCCTTGCCGGAGCAGAAGGCTACGGCGCTGCTCGCCAATGCCCGATCGGTCTCCACCCAGCGAGCGTATGCCGGTAGCAGGACCTGCTCGGCCAGGGCGGCGCTGGTCTGGGCCTGTTGATTCTGTGGCGAGCAGGCACCGAGTGCCAGGGCAAGCCCGGTTAGCAAAAGCCGAGGGCGGAACATGCAACGCTCCTTATAGCGAATTCAGAAACTCAAGCAGGGCAGCACGCTCTTCGGCGTTGAGCCCCAATACGTTTTGCTTGGCCGCCTCGGCTTCTCCGCCATGCCAGAGAATGGCTTCAAGCAGGTTGCGAGCACGACCATCATGTAAAAATTGCGTATGACCACTGACTTTTTGTGTCAGGCCTATTCCCCACAAGGGGGGAGTACGCCACTCACGACCACTGGCCAGAAATTCGGAGCGATTGTCGGCGAGTCCTTCGCCCATGTCATGCAATAAAAGATCGCTGTAGGGGTGAATGGTCTGATTGGCCAGTTCAGGGACCGTAGCGTTGGCAGCCGTCTGGAAGGTGGGTATGTGACAGGCAGGACATCCCGATGCGTAAAACAGGGTCTTGCCTTGCAGCACGGATGGTTTGTCGACTCCACGTCTGACGGGAACTGCAAGGTTGCGCGTATAAAAGAGCACCATGCGGCGAATATTGTCGCTGACTTCCGGATCACCCCCATTAGGTGCATGCTTGCAGGCTGTCTGAGCCTCTGTGCAATCGTCATTGGGGACCAGGCTGGTCGTCAGACCCATGTCGCCGGAAAACGCCGTGGCGTTCTGTTGGTCAAGTGTGGGCTGGCCTGCCTTCCAGCCGAAGCGGCCCAGCATGGTCTTCTGTTCAGCAAAGCTCCAGACCCAGTTGGCTCGTCCAGAAATACCATCCCTGTTGTCATCATTGGGGGCGGCATTCTTGAGGATGTCACTTTCCGATATGGCTTCCAGAAGGCCCAGACCAATCATGGGTGGCGCTACACGTGCGGAGAACTGGGCTTGTGGATGAAACGGACCGTACCCGAGACTTTCTATGCGCAGCGTAGGCTTTCGCAGGGTGATGACGGTGCCATCCTTAAATGTGACCGGTACGTCCGCGTAATCGAACCTGATCTTGCCCTCTGGCGGTACGCCAGGAATGGCATTGTCCTGTAGCTGTCCGCCATAGGTGGGTTCGGGTACAACGCCCAGTCTTTTCAGGGTCTCCTGATCCTGCGGTCCGCCGGGTATGGATAGTCTGACCAACATGGTGAAGGCATTGGTTGCGTGCGGGCCCGGGGGATGACCACGTCCGTCGCTCAGGTGGCAGCTCTGACAGGCGTTGATATTGAACAATGGACCTAGACCATCTCGCGCTGTTGTGGAGGAGGGCGCGATGACCCAGGGATTGCGAAAAAAACTGTTACCTACGCTGAAATCCAGACGCTGAGCGGGCGTCAGGTTGTTGGAGGGAAACGAAAAGGCATTGGCGCTCTGGTCATTGACGCTGGTTGTACCCGCCGACAAGGCCTCGCCCGGTTCTGCGTGGGTAAAGTGCGGTGAGTCATCACAGGCACTGAGGAACGAGACGAGAAGCGCCAGGGGGGCCAAACGAAGGGGAGCTAGTGTCATCAGAGCCAAACGGTATCGTTAAATGATCGACCTGAACGTATCGAAGCCACGGCAGGTAGGGCCTGCCGTGGCTTCGTAAAAACGCCGTGCCCTTGGGGCGGATCAGAATTCGTGATCGGCGTTATCGGGCTTCAGGTCTTGGATGCCCAGCTTGGCCGCGGCCTGTTCGATGGCTCCGGTCTGCTTGACCAGGGCCTGAATGGCGTCACGGATCTTTTGCTGGTCGGCGGTGTTATCCGGAGCGATCATCTGGTCGTAATGAACACCGTCCTTCTCTGCACGATCAACAATGGCCTGCATCTTGGCCTGGGTATCGTCGAGATCAGCCTTGAGCGTGGCATCGGCTTGCGGGTCAGCCTTGGCAACCAGTTCGGAAAGGCTTGGGCCTTTCACCTCTGTACCGTCGATACGCTTGTACTGGCCCAGATAAACATTGCGAATGCCCAGTGCATCGTAATAAAGGGTGTGATGGGTATCGTCGCTGAAGCAGTCATGCTCGTCTTCAGTCGAGTTGGCTTCCAGAGATACCTTCATACGCTCGCCGGCCAGTTCTCCCAGCGACAGACTGCCCATGCCGAACAGCATCTTGCGGATTCCAGAATCTGCACTTTCCTGCTCCAGCGTCGCGCGGTAGTTATCAGGTACGCCCGGTTTCCACTGACCAGCCATGTACTCAAGGTCGCTAACCAGGAGATCAGTTACCGCTTTCAGGTACGCGCGACGGCGATCGCAGTGACCACCCGTGCAGCCATCCCCTGCAAGATAATCCGTTGCGGGGCGGTTGCCTGCACCGGGGCCTGTCCCGTTAAGGTCCTGACCCCACAGCAGAAATTCGATTGCATGGTAACCCGTCGCCACGTTGGCTTCCGAGCCGGCCAGCTCATTCAGACTGGCCAGCTTTTCACCAGTAATGTCCTTGACGTCAACCTTGTCTTCACCAATCTGAATCTCTTCGTTGGCAATGATGTTGGCAGTAGCAGCCGGGTTACCGGTCGCATGTTGATAATCGGATGCAACATAGTCGATCAGGCCTTCATCCAGAGGCCATGCGTTGAGCTGACCTTCCCAGTCATCCACAACAGGGTTGCCAAAGCGGAAGGCTTCTGACTGGGAATAGGGCGTGCGCGCTGCCATCCAGGCCTCTCGAGCCGCCTTTAGTGTGGCGTCGGAAGGGGAGGCCAGGAAGGCATCGACGGCTTTCTGCAGATTCTGACCCGCTGTAAAGGCGTCGCTGAACACAGCCTCGGCAATGTCAGCGTAATTCTTGATCACGGCCTTGGCCGCGGCTTCATCCGGTTTCGCCGCCTGTGACGTTGTCGCTGAGGTGGCTGCAGGGGCTGCTGCTTGATTGGCGGGTGCCTGTTCTTTCTTGTCGTCACCACAGCCTGCCAGGGAAATGGCGATAGCGAGGAGGCTTACGCTCGCCCAATGCATACGGGTCATTCCGGAATCCTTTTCTAAAATAGGGTGCTCATTACATGAGTCAGGAGAAAAGCCGGATAATAATGCGAAAGATTTTCATTTTTGAAAACCCTTTTCGCCAAGGGTCAGTGCTTTACTGGCATAACCCGTGAAATGGGCAGGCCTTGAATACGCGCCTCGATAAACGCGGGGATCTGATCGGCGGGAATTGGCCTGCTGTAGAAGTAACCCTGACCCTCGTCACAGCCTTGCTCCACAATGTAGGCCTCCTGCAGGTCGGTTTCCACACCTTCGGCGATAAGCTCTTTGTTGAGGCTTTTGCCCAGTTGGATGATGGCGCGTACTAGGGGAGCGTCGTCTTTTTCGTCGCTCAGATCCTGCACGAAACTCTTGTCGATCTTGATTTTGTCCAGAGGCAGTCGCTTCAGATAAGCCAGAGAGCTATAACCGGTGCCGAAATCATCCAGTGCTATCAGCGCGCCGACTTCCCTGAGACGACGCAGCGTTTGCACGGCAGTGTCCACATCTTCCATCAGTGCCGTTTCAGTAACCTCAAGCTCCAGCCGCTTAGGCGGAATCCCGTGGCGTAACAGGAGCGATTGTATAAACGCAGGCAGATTTTCCTGTTGTAGCTGCACAGCTGACAGGTTGATGGCCATGCGTAGGGAGGTGTAACCGCTTGCGTACCAGGTATGCAGTTGACTGCAGGCCTGCTCAAGCACCCATTCTCCGAGAGCTACGATGCTGCCAGTGCGCTCGGCCAGGGGAATGAATACATCGGGTGGAATGAATCCGTGGATAGGATGATTCCAGCGCAATAGGGCTTCCACTCCACTAATCCGTTGGCTCGCATAGTCAATCTGAGGTTGGTAGACCAGATAAAACTCCTGGCGTCTCAGGGCTTCACGAAGGTCCTTTGCCAAACCGCGCCTGAAGCGGATGTCCTGATCCACACTGGCCACGTAGAACTTGTAGCCGCTATGACCCTGGGTTTTTACCAGGGCCATCGTCTGCTCGGCGCGCTGCATCAACTGGTCGGCGGTCTGGCCATCCTCCGGGTATAGCGTGATGCCGATCGAAGCGCTCAGGTGGGCTTGATACTGTTCGACACTGAATGGCGAATCGAGCGCATCCATAACAGCATGGGCCAATTCAGCGGCTTCGTCGGGTTGCTTGATCAGCTTGATGAGCGCAAAGCGATCCCCCCCAAGCCGCCCAAAACCGTCTACTCCCGGGCAGCCCGCCCGCAGTCGGGTTACCAGTTTGAGCAGAAGCCTGTCACCCACCTGATAGCCGTATTGCTCGTTAATGCTTTTGAAATCATCAAGGCCCAGGCATAGCACGGCTACGCTCAGGTTTTGTCGATCCGCCTCGGAAAGGGTCCACTCAAGCTGACCATGAAAGGCTTGTCGATTGGAAAGGCCGGTCAGCAGGTCATGCTGACTGATCCGTTGAAGGTTGCTGATGGCCTCTTCACGAAGCGCAGTGTTTTGCTCGATCGAGGCAAGTAGCTGGTTGGCAGTGTTTATCCAGCGGCCTAGCTCGTTCTGCTCATGTCCTTTGAGGAGGGGGAGAGGTTTGTGGCCTGGCAGACCGGGTTTGATCGCCGCCAGATGGTTGAGCAGTCGGGAAAGGGGGCGCGTCAGAACCCAGTGATAGACCAGATAAAGCGCCAGCACCAGAATCAGGACGCGAACCAGTAACGAGACGAGGATAAAGGCTGAGTTCTTTAAAAATTTCTGCCCGTAAGGGGCTGTGTCTACAGTGATACGCAAGTCGCCATAATACTCCTCAACCGGTGGCTCGCCTGTAAGACGGATGCTGAAGCGTTGCTCTTTGCCAAAGAGCCTATCAGTAAGCAGGTGTGTCGAGCCGCTGAGCAGTGGGCGAGCGTGCTCTGATAAGGGCTGCTCGCCGGGAGCGCCAATGTAAGCCTCACGAATGGAGGGATGCTTGAACAAGCCACGGGTAACGTGTTCGGCCATGGTGTCATCCAGGCGATACATGGCCTGGGTGGCAGGGTCCCTGAACATGGACAGCGTCTGGCGTGCATCCGTCTGGATCTGATCACGTACCTGTCTGGCCTCATAGGCGATCTGTACGATGCCCAACAGCAGTCCGACGAGCAAGGCCGTTGGTAATGCTACAAGCAGCAGCTTCAACGACAGGCTATGCCGAATGCTCAGTTTCACTCCGTGCTCCTTTCCATGGATGGCTTTGCCATCCTATGTCTACTACAGGATAAAATGTGTAATAACCGAGTCTAGCTGTCTCTTCGCAAAAGTAGGCATGACTTAAAAACAAAACCCGGCGAAAAGCCGGGTTTTGTCGAGAGATACCAGGATCAGGCGGCGAAGTTTTTCGCTACGAAGTCCCAGTTCACCGTGTTCCAGAAGGACTCGAGGTACTTTGGACGCAGGTTGCGATAATCGATGTAGTAGGCATGTTCCCACACGTCGATGGTCAGCAAGGGCTTATCACCCGAAGTGATGGGGTTGCCAGCACCGATGGTGCTGGCCAGCGCCAGGGAACCATCCGCCTTCTTGACCAGCCAGGCCCAGCCGGAACCAAATGTGCCGATGGCCGTCTTGGTCAGCTCTTCCTTGAATTTGTCAAAGGAACCAAATGCCGTTGCGATGGCATCTGCCAGGGCACCCGTAGGCTGGCCGCCACCGTTAGGCGCCATGCAGTTCCAGTAGAACGTGTGGTTCCATACCTGGGCAGCGTTGTTGAAGATGGCGCCAGAGGACGTCTTGATGATGTCTTCCAGGCTTTTGCCTTCGTACTCAGTGCCGGGCACCAGGTTGTTCAGTGCGGTGACATAGGTCTGGTGGTGCTTGCCGTGATGGAATTCCAGCGTCTCGGCGGAAATATGCGGCTCGAGGGCGTTCTTCTCATAGGGCAGCGGCGGCAATTCGAAAGCCATGGTTATCTCTCCATAATGTTTCGTCAGGGCATTGCACGGCAATGGTCGACCGATCAGGCGCCGGTCTAACCTGCGGTAAGGCCTTAGGCTCAATACCGCGGCGGGGGATCATAGCACTCGCTTCGTTAGCTCGCCATGTAACAAACCCGACAGAAAGTCTTATGGCTTGTAAAGGATGAGCTGTATGGCCGTGATCAGCATGACGGTTCCAATCGCCATATCGATCATGCGCCATACGCGCGGTCGGGTCAGGTAGGGTGCCAGCTGCGCCGAGCCGATTGCCAATGTGAAGAACCAGAGAGCAGACGCGCAGCCTGCACCGACCGTAAAAGCCAGTGGTGCCGGTTGCTGGTTGCCTAATGCTCCGAGAACCAGAACGGTATCCAGATAAACATGAGGATTCAGGAGCGTAACGGCCAGTGCAATGCCTAGCGTCTTACCCAATGAGCGGGGTGCCGCCGCTGCGCTATGCAGTGACTGTGACGTAAGTGCTCGTCTGTAGGCACAGATGCTGTAATAGAGCAAAAAGATAATACCAGCCCATTTGAAGACGCCCATCAGCCAGGCATTCCCGGCAAGTAAAGTGGCCAGGCCAAACACGCCAATGGTTACCAGGCTGATATCGAAGAACAGACAAAGCGCGGCCACAGGCAGGTGATGTTCCCTGCGCAATCCTTGGGCAAGGATGAATGTGTTCTGCGCACCGATGGCTATGATCAGACCGCCCATGGTCATGAGTCCTGTCAGATAGCTCTGCCACATCTTATTGGCCCGCCAGCGTGAGTAGGGCAGCCATGGCGCGTGCTTGGTCCGCCTCTGCGACGAAGAGGTGATCATGGTAAAAGCCGGCGACTACATTGCAGCTGATGCCCTGCTGTGCCAAGGCGTTCGAAAACGCGGCAGTCAAACCAACAGCCTCCAGTGCGGAGTGAACGTTCAGGGTGATCCAGGCAGCTACGTAGGTATAGGAGAGCGCCAGGCGGTCAGCATCTTGCCTGGTCAGGACAACGGTCAGGCCTTCCTGCTCCCTGAAGGTTGCCAAGGGGATTACGTCCTGAGGCAACGTCTGTTCATGTAACGAACAAAACACGTATTGGCCTGGATTGAGCACAGGCTGCATTTGGCTCAGCAAAAGCGAAAGATCATGAATGGCGTGAGACATCGGTGTTCTCCAGAAAGGGATGGCCAGTCTGGAGAGAAAGCCTGTATAAGAAAAACAAATAGTGCTGATCAGTCATTAGGAAAACTGATGTTTGATTATAAACTTTTGGCTGCGCTCGCCGCTGTCGTAGAGCAGGGCGGTTTTGAGCGCGCGGCACATGTACTGGGATTGTCCCAATCTGCCGTCTCACAGCGAATCAAGCTGCTGGAAGCCCGCATTGGGCAGCCTGTCATTGTGCGTACATCGCCACCCACCTCTACTGATGTAGGGCAAAGGCTTCTAAACCATGTTCAGCAGGTGCGATTGCTTGAACGCGACCTCCATAGTCAGGTGCCGGGGCTTGATGAAGCCAGGACGGTGGAGCGTTTGCGGGTCGCCATCAATGCCGACAGTCTGGCTACTTGGTGGGCGGCCAGTATCGGCCCCTTCTGTACCAGACAGGGGATCCTGCTGGATCTGGTTGTCGAGGATCAGGAGGTGGGACTCAAGCGTATGCAGGCCGGGGAGGTAGCCGCCTGCGTCTGTGCCAGTGCACGTCCGGTCGCCGGTGCCCGGGCGGTATTGCTGGGCGCCATGCGTTACCGGGCAGTCGCCAGCCCCGCCTTTCATGCACATTACTTGTCCGAGGACGTAACGGCTGAGCGCCTCGCTCAGGTGCCTGCAGTCGTCTATGGGCCGGATGATCAGCTTCAGCATCATTTCCTGGCACGGCTGGGCTTTACTGGTCATTTCGATCATCATCTATGTCCTTCTTCGGAGGGCTTCGTGAAAATGGTCGCCAACGGGCTTGGCTGGGGGTTGCTTCCCGAGCTGCAAACCCAGGCGGAGCGCGAGCGAGGCGAATTAATTGATCTGGTGCCGGGGCAGGTGATCGATGTGCCGCTGTACTGGCATTCCTGGCGTAACGGTGGTGATTTGCTGACGGCCTTGACTCGACATCTGGAGAGCCAGGCAGCCTGTTGGCTGGTAGCGACTTGACGGGGAGATCTGATGCGAATTCTGGTGACGGGCGCGAGTGACTACATTGGTGCACGCCTCGCCCTGGATCTATTGGCGGACAAGCATTTGGTGCGTATTCACGGTCAGCCGGGAGCTATGCTCGATGCCTTGGTAAAGCAGGGCGCTGAATATATCCCGGGGACCCTGACCGACACGGAGCAGGCGCGGCGCCTGTGTGATGATATCGATGCCGTTGCACATTGTACCGATGGCGTAGGCGATCTTTCGGCGCAGGCCATGGACGCCAGTTTTTCCTTTATCGAGGCCTGCCTGCATATGCGGGTCTCGCGCCTGGTCTATCTATCTTCCAGCCATGTTTACGAAGCGGGAGGGGAGGCGCTCAAGGAGGATGCCGTACCTGCCAAGCCGCGGACAGTCGAGGCGCAGCGGCGCTTGCAGATCGAGCGCCTGGTTTTTACAGCAGCAGAGTTCGGGTTGGACGTCATTGTGTTGCGCCCTGCGCAGATTATTGGGCTGCCCGATAACGCTTGGGCGCCAAAGCTTGTTCAGCTCAACCGTCAAAAACGTTTGCGTCAATTGGGTAACGGTCTCAATCGCTGGGACTTCACTAGCATGAACAGCCTTTGCACAGCCTTGGGTGTTGCACTTATGACCGAGCACCCAGACGCGCTGAACAAGGCTTTCAACTTGAGCGAGGGGCAATCTCAGCCGGTATGGGACGTGGTGAATTATCTGATGCGCCGTCTGAAGCTTCCGGTTCTGGGGCAGGCCACGGCTCGCATTCAGCCAAAGGTTCTGCTGCAAGATATGCTTGCTGCAATCAAATCCGCCAGAAAAGAACGTGAACCCGATCCTCTGCACCTGATGGATCGCAATTTTACACTGGATATCAATCGGGCCCGCGATATCCTGGGTTTTCAACCCCAGACCACGGTCTGGAAAGCTTTGGATGAATATATTGAAAACCGCTCCGCAAGGCGATAACGCCAGACTGCCAGCGCTGTGATGGCATTTGTATACTAGCTTTTTGAGAGCAAGCCCCGTGCCTGTCGGCTCATGCTTTTTTCACCAATGAAGGTCCGCCATGCGAAACGATTCATTTGATGAACTCGACAATGTACCCAGCCTGACGCCTGACAAGGACCTTAGCGAAGACTTTGGGCGTGCCAGCCACGGTCGGCATCATCGCCATGCGCCTGTGGAACAGGGGCGGGAAGTCGAGGCCCATGTCGCGGCTAATCCCCAAGAGCCATTACGGGCTTCGCGTGGAGCCAAACCGGTCCGCGTTCCGAGCACAGGTCCTCTATGGGCATTGATTGCGGCCATGATCATTGCGTTGGCGGGGCTGGGTTGGTGGAGCCATCAGCAAATTCAGCTCATGCAGGAGCAGGTCGTCGCGACCCAGGAGAACTTTGCACGAATCAGTGAAGAGGCTGCCGGTCGGCTTCAGGATATCTCGGGCAAGCTGGTTGCCAGCGAGTCAAGCGGGACGTCCAGTCGAGAGTCCTTGTTGTTGCGGCTGAAAAATATCGAGACCAAGGTGGCAGACGTGGCCCGCCAGCAACAGGCAGCGGTGGATGCGCAAAGTGCCCTGGACAAGCGAATCGACCAGCTGGCTGCTGACTTCAAGACGCAGCAGGGCAACGCCTCGGATCTGAATGGCCGCGTAGCGGCGTTGGCTGATGAGCAGGCTGGCCTGAAAGCGGCGCAAGGGGATTTGAAACGCTTCAGTGATCAGATCGATTCGCTCACGGCGCAAAACAAGAGTTTGCAGACAGATATCGCCGCGCTCAAGAAACGGGGCGACCCTTCTGGCGCTATCGAAAACCTGCAGCAGGATCTTCTTGTACTGCGCAGTGAGCTGGACTCACGTAGTAACAACAGTGGACCGGATTCCGCTTCGTTCGATGCGTTCAGGGCCCAGACCGTGCGCAATATAAGTACGATTCAGACCCAGCTGCAGAACCTTCAGCAGCAGATTAACACTCGCCGCTGACATTCTTCAGACATGAAAAGCCCCGCCAGAGCGGGGCTTTTTTTATTACAGCCGGGGGTAGTCGATATAACCTACAGGGCCAGGTACGTAAAAGGTTTCCGGGTGAGGCTCGTTCAACATGGCCTGACGGGCAAAGCGCTCCGGCAGGTCAGGGTTGGCTATAAACGGAACACCAAACGCCACAGCGTCGGCGGTTCCACTTTCCAACCAGGCATTGGCGCTGTCATGGGTGAAGCGTTCATTGGCGATAAAAACGCCGCCAAAAGCGTCCTTAAGTTGTGGACTAAGGCTGTCATCAGCTTCAGCCTCACGGGCGCAGATAAAGGCAATGCCGCGCTTGCCCAGCTCACGGGCCAGATAACCGAAGGTCTCGGCCGGATTTTCGTCGCCCATGTCATGCAGGTCACACCGAGGCGAAAGGTGAACGCCTACACGATCGGCGCCCCAGACATCGATACAGGCATCGGTCACTTCAAGCATCAGGCGAGCCCGGTTTTCAATGGAGCCACCATATTGATCGGTACGCTGGTTGGTGCTGGTTTGCAGGAACTGGTCCAGCAGATAACCATTGGCCCCGTGAACTTCTACGCCATCGAAACCCGCTTTTCTGGCGTTCTCGGCACCCTTGCGGTAAGCCTCGACGATACTGGCAATCTCTTCGGTTTCCAAGGCACGCGGGATGACGTATTCCTGCTTGGGACGGACCAGGCTCACATGACCTTTGGCGGCGATGGCGCTTGGAGCCACCGGCTTTTCGCCCTGGAGGTAAAGCGGTGCGGAAATACGACCTACGTGCCAGAGTTGCAGCATGATGCGCCCGCCTGACTTGTGCACGGCTGAAGTGATCTTTTTCCAGCCCTCCACTTGTTCGTCGGACCAGATGCCCGGGGTATTTGGATAACCCACGCCCATTGGGTCGACGGAGGTGGCCTCGCTTAAAATCAGACCAGCCGACGCACGCTGCGCGTAGTACTCGGCCATAAGGTCGGTAGGGACGCGATTATCATCTGCGCGACAACGAGTCAGCGGTGCCATGACGAAGCGGTTCGGCAATTCCAGTGCGCCGATTTTGATCGGATCAAACAGGTTGGGCATGGTAACGACTCCGTAGGTGAATCATTGGCTGACAGCCAAGCCGCTTTTCCGGGCATGGCTAAAGGTCAGTAGGGTCAGAATCAAGGCAATCAGGGCCAGTCCCCCGGCAGCCAGCGGAACGCTGGTCAGGCCCAGTCCATGGGCGATAACGCTTCCTCCTACCCAGGCGCCCAGCGCGTTGCCAACGTTGAAAGCGCCAATGTTCAAGGTAGAAACGAGGTTGGGTGCGTCCTTGCCAAAGGTGACCACGTTGATTTGAAGTGCGGGAACCGCTGCAAAGGCGCAGGCTGCCCATAGGAACAGGATGATCTCGGCAGCGACCATGCTATGACTGGTCCAGGCCAAAAGGGATGACACGACGGCCATCGCGATGAAAATACCTATGAGCGTTGTGGACAGACGCCAGTCTGCAAGGCGTCCACCCAGGATGTTGCCGAAGGTAAGGCCTACACCGATCAATAGCAGCGTGCTGGTTACACCGTACTCTGACAGACCTGTTACATCAGTAAGCAGCGGTGTGATGTAGGTGAAGAGGGCAAACATCGAGGCAGAGAACATCACTGTCATCGAGAGGGACAGCCAGAAACCGGCCCCCTTCAGCGCCGCCATTTCACGGCGCAGGTCGGTTTTTTCCTGTGGCGCCTTGCTGGGCAGAACGAACCAGAGACCTGCCAGCGCAAGGACACCAATGAGGGAGACGGCCGCAAAGGTTGAACGCCAACCGGTTGCCTGTCCTAGTGCTGTGCCCAGCGGTACGCCAAGAACGTTCGCCAGCGTAAGGCCTGTGAACATGAGAGCGACGGCAGAGGCCCGGCGGTTCGCTGGCACCAGACTGGCCGCTACCACCGAGCCGATACCAAAGAAGGCGCCGTGGCAGAGTGCCGTGATGACGCGAGCCAGCATCAGGACGTTGTAGTCTCCGGCTAAGGCGCAGAGCACATTGCCAATGATAAAGATGCCCATCAGAACGAGCAGGGCCATCTTGCGTGGCCAATTAGCCGTCACCATCGCCATGAAGGGCGCACCGATTGCAACACCCAATGCATACCCGCTGACGAGCCAGCCGGCAGACGGGATGCTGACATGAAGGTCATTGGCTACATTGGGCAGAAGCCCCATGATCACAAACTCGGTGGTGCCGATGGCAAAGGCGCTAAGCGCCAGCACTAACAATGAAGCGGGCATCGCATCTCTCTATGTTAAGGCGGAAAAATCAGAGCTCTCGGCCCAGCTGCTCGACGAAGGCATTGATCACTGCTTCGTTACGCTTGTAGAAGACCCATTGGCCAACACGCCGGGTTGTAACGAGGCCGGTACGCTGAAGCGTGGCCAGATGAGCCGAGACTGTGGATTGGGAAAGTCCCGTTTTCTGATCGATAAGGCCTGCGCACACGCCAATCTCCAACGGGTGGTCCTGTTGGATGAAGTGTTTTTCCGGTTCACGCAGCCAGGCCAGAATGTCTCGTCGGACGGGGTTGGCTATCGCCTTGATCAGATCATCGATATCCATAATGTTCGTATATCGGTTTATCGGAATAAGACGAACCTTATATCGAAATGACACGATATACAATGTTGTTTAGCTACCTAATGTCTGATGCAGATACGCTGATTGTTCAAGAAGGTGCGTCGGCATCTGGTCGTACACTACCGTTTAGCGGTTTCGTCCAGAGAGGGGCACGTTTATCGACTAGTCTTGTGCGGTCGTTCAGCCGTTTCGCTGAAGCGAATTGATTATTCGTCCTGATACCGGTAAACCGCTCTTTCGCCATGGGTTCATTAGGACTTTCATGCGAAAGCATGACTGCTCATGGCTAGTCTTTCTGTGAAAAGAGCAGTTTTCACAGGTCCGTTAGAAGTTGGAGAAGTTCATGGCGTCTATGAAGCGTCCTTTGATTCTGGCACTGGCCGGTGCGCTACTTGCAGGGTGTGCATCCAGTAATCCTTACGAAAACCAGGGCGGTAGTGGCGGATCCCGTACCGCGACCTATGGCGGCCTGGGCGCATTGGCGGGTGCTGTCGCCGGCGCAGCCATTGATCATAACCATCGCGGCAAGGGCGCTTTGATTGGCGCAGCGGCGGTAGGCGCAGCGGCAGCGGGCTATGGTTACTATGCGGATCGTCAGGAAGCCGAGCTGCGTCGTCAAATGCAGAACACTGGCGTAGAAGTACAGCGCCAGGGTGATGACATCAAGCTGATCATGCCGGGCAACATCACGTTTGCAACGGATTCGGCCGATATCGCTGGCAATTTCTACAAGCCGTTGAACGATCTGGCGACATCCTTTAAGCAGTTCGATCAGAACAGTGTCGAAATTGTGGGCTATACCGATAGTACAGGTAGCCGTGCTCACAACATGGATCTGTCCAATCGACGTGCCCAGAGTGTAGCGAACTACCTCGTCGCTCAGGGTGTCGATGCTTCACGTGTTAGTACGCGTGGTGCCGGGCCGGATCAACCGATCGCGACCAATGCGACCGCTGATGGTCGTGCTCAGAACCGTCGTGTCGAGGTCAATCTAAGGCCGTTGCCTGGTGCAGTGACCCAGTAAATGCACCCTCCGTGATGCTACCGTTTAGCGGAATCTGGTAGCGTCACGGTTTGGTCAAGAAAATGGCGCTGTATTTTTGTTGTTCTGGATAATAACCTTATCGCCAAACCTCGGTTCTATTAGTGGCATGCAGTAGAGCCTTGCCGAGTGCTCGAAGGGAGGAGTTGTATTCAGTGCAGTACGAACTGAAAGGAGGCGACACGGAAAGTCCAGTTCCTAGTATCAATCAGGGGCCTGTACTGCTCGTTGTCGATGACCGGGTAGAAAACCTCATGGCCATGCAGGCGCTGCTTGAAATAGAGGACTGGCGTGTCTTGACCGCCAACTCGGGTGAGCGTGCCTTGAGATACTTGCTCGATGAGCCTATAGATCTCGTACTGCTGGATGTGCAAATGCCCATCATGGACGGCTTCGAAGTCGCTCGGATGATACGCGGCAATCTGCGCACCCGCTTTACACCAATCATATTCGTCTCTGCCGAGGCTCACTCTTACGAGGCTGTTCTACGAGGCTATGCTACCGGTGCGGTGGATTACCTGCTCAAGCCGGTCGATCCCAACATTCTGCGGCACAAGGTGCGCTCCCTGCTCGAACATGAGCGCAATCGTCGCGAACTCCTGCAGCTGAGTCAGCAGCTGGAGCTTGCCAAGGCATTCAGTGACTCCCTGCTCGATAATGCGGCAGAAGGCATTCTGGTCGTTAATGAGCATGGCCTGATCACATTTGCCAATGCGGCGATTGCCCGCATGCTCAAGCGTCATATCAGCGATCTCGTGAATTCCGAGTTCATGGCTCACTTGAGCAATCCTGATTTAGGGGATAGCTGGGCCGACTCGACGTTCATGGAGCACTATGAAAGACGTGAAACCTATCGCCTGCATGATGCCAGTCTGTGCACATCCCGAGGCGGCATATTGCCGGTGACTCTTTCCTGTGCGCCTCTGCCGCGGATGCAGCGCGCCATGGTGATGATTGCACTCGACATGTCCATGATGCGCGAACTGCAGGATCAACTGGAATCGCAGGCGGTTACCGATGCCTTGACCGGTTTGCTCAACCGGCGGGGCTTCAACCAGACCCTGGAGGCAGCACTGGCTCGTACGGGGCGTAACGGCAAGCGCATGGCCGTTCTCTACATTGATCTGGATGGCTTCAAGAAGGTGAACGACTCGCTTGGTCATGAGGCTGGCGACCGTGTGTTGTGCATGATTGCCGAACAGCTCAAAACCTGTATGCGTCCTTACGATGTACTGGCGCGTATGGGCGGTGACGAATTCACCGCGTTGCTTGATACCTTGGATCATCCCGAGGATGCCGCCCGGGTCGCCGAAAAGCTGCTTGAGCTGATGACCAAAACGCACACTGTTGACGGTGTAGAGGTCAGCTTGGGCGCAAGCATTGGGATCGCGAGCTATCCCGAGTGTGGTCATAGTGTCGACGGATTGCTGCGCTCGGCCGATATCGCCATGTATGAAGCCAAGCGAGGTGGCCGCCAGCAATACCGCTTTTTCTCACCGGAGATGAATGGCCGTGCACGCTCGCGCCTTATGCTGGAGGAGAGCGTCCGCAATGCCATCGATAACAAGGATTTCGTGCTGGCTTATCAGCCTCAGGTATACCTGAAAAACGGCAAGCTGCGCGGCTTTGAGGCCTTGTTGCGGTGGGAGCACAACGTGGCGGGCAAGGTTTCACCGAACGTCTTTATCCCGCTGCTGGAAGAGACTCGGCTGATCAATCGCATCGGTGATTGGATCTTTCGCGAAGGCGCTATGAAGCTGCAAAGCCTGTCCGAAGTCTACGGCAACGGGCTTTTGCTGAGCATCAATTTGAGTCCTGTCCAGTTCGGCATGCCGCAGTTGGCTGAAAGCCTTCGGCAGATCATCGACAGTTATGGTTTGCGACCCGATCAGCTCGAGATTGAGGTAACCGAGACGGCTCTGATGCATGACATTGATTATACCCGCGCTCAACTGGCACAACTGCGCGCGCTTGGTGTTCGAACAGCCGTGGATGATTTTGGTACGGGGTATTCTTCACTGGCCTACCTGCGTCACTTCGAACTCGATACCTTGAAGATCGACCAGTTGTTCATTGCCAATATGCTCGACTCGCCACGCGATGCTGCGATCGTCAGCACTATTCTTGAGCTGGGACGTAACTTGGGGCTTGAGGTCGTGGCAGAGGGTGTCGAAACACTGGAACAGCGGGAGTGGTTGCTTGAGCACGGTTGCGAGATCATGCAGGGCTTTCTGGTTTCCAAGCCGCTCAATTCCGATGTGACCCAGCATTTTCCTGATCGCGTGGACTGGAGCAGTCGTCGTCCCGACTACTCGCTATAGAAGTGTCCTTGCTCACACTCCTCATGTGGGCAGGGAACTCGCCGTTGTGATGGGTGCCGTATAAGCCATACCGTGATTGGATCAGGTCCGGTCGGGTCTATCGCTGCTCAGTCTTTTGGATAGAAGGCGCTCGCAAGAGGCTCATGTCAATACTGTGCGGCAAGGTCCTGGTGAGCCGGACAAACTCTCAGGAGAGCTCATGCGCGCATTTATCCTAGCCCTCACAGTGGCCTTCAGTCCTTTTGTCTTCGCGGATTGGCAGGTTGAGTCAAGCTACTCTCGTGTCAGCTTTGTAACCGTGAAGCGCGGCAACATGGCTGACGTTCAATTTTTTTCCACCGTAACGGGCGTGATCGATCAGCATGGTAGTGCTCGATTGGCGCTTCCATACGAGTCACTGGACAACACCCTGGCGCTACAAACCGAGCGGATGAGAGAAACTCTGTTCAAGGCAGATCAGTATCCGGAAGCGGTCATTACCAGTCAGATCGATCTGCCTACCTGGGAGCAAATGCCGGTAGGAAGCATTCGCCAGGAAAAGCTGGACTTCGAGCTTGAAATCAACGGCCAGAAGCAGCGCTTGAAAGCGGATGTTTCGGTTACCCGAATCGGGGAGACACTGGTTCAGGTCAGTACTTTGCAGCCGGTATTGATCAAGGCGATTGACTTCAGTCTGATGGAAGGACTGGACAAGCTCAAGGAAATTGCCAGCGTCCCCTCGATTACACCTGAGGTGCCCGTTTCTGTGCTGTTAACCCTTCGCCACGTGCCTACCCCTACCTGAGTAGCGGGCTTTCCAGGAGCGTCATCATGCCAGGTGCGGTGTATCCATGGCGCGAACAAAATGAATATGAGCTGCTGGTTGATGGCGGGTGTTTTTTTCCTGCCATGCTGGAAGCCATATCCAAAGCCCGGTATAGCATCGACATCGAACTCTATCTGGTAGAAAAGGGCTCGTGTGCAACTGCCCTGATGGAGGCCTTGATTGAGGCGGCGCATCGGGGAATACAGGTGCGTTGTCTTTTCGATGGTTTTGGTACGCTCAAGATGGACGACATGCACCGGACCCAGTTGAGCGAAGCGGGCGGTCAGGTGCGTATCTATAATCCGGTAGGTCTCTGGCGTGGCTGGCGCAACCTGTACCGTGACCATCGCAAGCTCCTGATTGTGGACGAGTCGCAGGCCTTTGTGGGTGGAAGCGGGGCAACCAATGACTTCTGGACGCCAGGGGAGGAGCTTTGCCAGTGGCATGAAGTGATGGTGAGCATGCGCGGGCCGTTGGTGTCCGACTGGATGAGCCTGTTCCAGCGCCAATGGCAAGCCTGCCATCAGCGGCATGCTTGGAAGCCTGAGGCCAGCCGTGGTCGTATTCTGGTTCCAAGACCGCCGCAGGCAACTTCGGGTCTTGGGCGGGTGGCCTATGCTGATGCTCGCCAGCATCGGGACATTGTACTGTCCCTGGTTCGAGCCCTGATTGTTGCCAAGAAGCGTATCTGGTTTGCTACGCCATATTTTCTACCGTCCTGGCGGGTCAGGCGAGCCTTGCGCAAGGCTGCTCAGCGAGGCGTCGACGTGCGCCTGATTCTGACGGGCCGGCATACGGATAATCCTCCCGTCCGTTTTGCCGGGCAGCGCTATTATCCGCGCCTGCTCCGGGCGGGCGTGAAGATCTATGAATATCAGCCGCGGTTTTCCCACCTCAAGATGGTTCAGGTCGATGACTGGGTCAGCGTAGGCTCATGCAATTTCGATTACTGGAATCTTCGGTTCAACCTTGACGCTAACCTGGAAGCCATTGACCCGACGCTGAGCCAGGCCGTCAGCGAGTGCTTTCTAGCGGACTTCCAGCAAAGCCGCGAAATCACGCTACAGGATTGGCGCAACCGTCCTTGGTGGAAACGCTTGCGTGAACGTCTGTGGGGCACGCTGGACCGTCTGGTGCTGACCGTTCTGAGCAAGCGTAAGTCTTGAGTAAAGCAAGCCTTGCATTTTTTTAAGGCGATACACTACGCGCCTTGCAGTAAGGAGTGAGCGTAATGCTCAAAATAGAAAAACAACGATTCATTGGGCTTGAGTGGCTTCGCTTCCTGATGGGTCTTTATGTGGTCATCTACCACACCATTCATTTTTATCCCGAACGCAAAACCGTTCCGTTGCTGGACGAACTGACCAGTATGGGTTTTTTTGCGACCAGTACCTTCTTTGTTCTGTCCGGGTTCTTGCTGGCGCACGTCTATCTCACTGATAACCAGATGCGAGAGCCTGCCAAGAGTTTCTGGGTTAAGCGATTCTCCAATTTGTATCCGATTCATATATTCGCGCTGCTGTTTTCCATAGTCGTCGTAACCTGGATCGGCTTCATGGACATACCGCCTGATGGAGCCAAGGCCAGCGTCCGGTTCGTGGTTTACGACACCAACGAGGTGCTGGCCCGAACCAATCCGGAACTGTTCCAGCACTACATGACCAATCTGGAGCTTGCATTCAATGGGCTGCTGCAGATTACGATGCTGCAGGCCTGGAATCCCTACTACCTCACCTTCAATGCGCCGCTCTGGTCCATTTCGGCGTTATTCTTTTTCTATCTGGTCTTTCCCTATGCGGCGCCGCGCCTGATGCGTGCGCGCAACAAATGGGGTGTGCTTGCCATCATAGGCCTGTGCTACCTGATTCCTCCTGTTCTGGTGATCTGGAGCCAGGATTACGGCATGCCGTATACCGGTTTGCTGCAACGAGTCCCATTGCTGCGCCTGCCGGAGTTTCTGGCTGGCATCGTGGCGTATGGCCTCTTCCGTCAGCAAAGTGAGCGAGGCGCGCAGCCAAGCCGGGCCATCCGCCTGGTGATGACCGGCTATCTGCTATTGAGTTTTGCAGTGGCCACCGCGCTGTTTACCCATGGTCCCAAACTCTGGTACTTCCTTCTTCATAACGGTCTGTTACTGCCGTCTCAATTGATACTGGTCTATCTCAGCGCATTGGCGCAGGAACCAAAGAGCGAATGGCTTAAACACTGGTCGCCCCGGCTGGGTGCGGCGTCATTGTCCATGTTCGCACTGCATGTGCCATTGTCAGGACTGTTCATGACGCTCGAGAAATGGATTATGGGTGACTTCCCGTTGTGCTTTAGCAACTGGAGCGCGTGTATCGAGGCTGCCGGTCACGTAGAGAACGCCATTGAGGTTTACGGACTCTTCCTGCTGTTTGTGATTTTCATCTGTGTGATTTTCCAGGAGCAGGCCGTGGCACCTACCCGGCGATGGTTGATCAGGCATTTGTTGCCCAAGGTAGAAAAGACCAGGCAACTGCCTACATAGCGCACAGGAAATTTTCAGGCGCCGGGTCTGCCAGGGAACTGCAGGTGGACCCTCTGCTCGAAGAACAGTCGAACCCACCTTTGGAAGGAGACTGCTATGGCGGCAAAGAAAATTCTCATGCTGGTAGGTGACTTCATCGAAGACTATGAAGTGATGGTGCCTTTCCAGGCGCTACAGATTGCCGGACACCAGGTGGATGCTGTCTGTCCAGGCAAGGCATCCGGCGATACTGTGCAAACCGCCATTCATGACTTCACAGGTGAGCAGACCTACAGTGAAAAGCCGGGCCATCGCTTTACGCTCAATGGAGACTTTGCCAAGGCACGTGTAGACGACTATGACGCTCTGGTCATTCCTGGAGGGCGGGCACCCGAGTATTTGCGCGTCAACGAACAGGTGCTTGAGCTGGTAAGGGGATTTTTCAAGGCTGACAAGCCCGTTGCTGCACTGTGTCATGGTCCCCTGATCCTGGCAGCGGCCGGCGTGCTCAGGGATGGCGTTGAGTGCAATGCCTATCCGGCGTGTGCGCCTGATGTCAAAGGGGGCGGTGGAACCTATATTGAATTACCCATGGACGGTGCTCATGTCAGCGGCAAGCTGGTAACCGGTCCGGTGTGGACCGCTCATGTGGAGTGGTTGCGCAAGTTTCTGGAGGTGCTCGGTACACGTATCGAGCCTTGAGTCAGTGGTGCAGATGCAATAAAGCCCGGCTGTACCGGGCTTTATTGTTCATCCTACAGGCTTAGGAAACTTCAACCGCCAGACTTTCAGCGATTTTCTTCTGCCAGATTTGCGGGCCGGTGTTATGCACGGACTCACCATTGCTATCGACCGCAACGGTGACCGGCATGTCCTTGACCTCGAACTCATAGATCGCTTCCATGCCCAGCTCCGGGAAGGCCAGGGTCTTGGAGGCCTTGATCGCCTGGGCCACCAGATACGCTGCACCGCCTACGGCCATGAGGTAAACCGCCTTGTTGTCCTTGATCGCTTCAATGGCGATCGGGCCGCGCTCGGATTTGCCGATCATGCCGAGTAGACCCGTTTGCTCAAGAATCTGACGGGTGAACTTGTCCATGCGGGTAGCCGTGGTGGGGCCTGCCGGACCTACGACTTCGTCGCCAACCGGGTCGACCGGGCCAACGTAGTAAATGAAGCGACCCTTGAGGTCTACGGGGAGCGTCTCGCCCTTGTTCAACATATCGACCATGCGCTTATGCGCAGCATCGCGGCCGGTCAGCATCTTGCCGTTGAGCAACAGGGTCTCGCCTGGTTTCCAGGTCAATACTTCTTCAGGGGTTACCGTATCCAGGTTGACGCGACGTGCAGAAGGGCCGGCTTCCCAGACAATTTCCGGATAGGCATCCAGCGGCGGAGCTTCCAGGGCAGCGGGGCCAGAGCCATCCAGAATGAAATGGGCATGGCGTGTCGCTGCACAGTTCGGAATCATGCACACCGGCAGCGAGGCCGCGTGAGTCGGATAGTCCTTGATCTTGACGTCCAGGACTGTGGTCAAGCCGCCCAGGCCCTGAGCGCCAATACCCAGCTGGTTGACCTTTTCGAATAGCTCCAGGCGCAGCTCTTCGATACGGTTCTGCGGGCCGCGGGCTTTCAGTTCATGGATATCGATTTCCTCCATGAGCGATTCCTTGGCCAGAACCGCTGCCTTTTCGGCCGTACCACCGATGCCGATACCCAGCATGCCGGGCGGGCACCAGCCTGCACCCATGGTCGGAACGGTTTTCAAAACCCAGTCGACGATAGAGTCGGACGGGTTGAGCATGGCCATCTTGGATTTATTTTCGGAGCCGCCGCCCTTGGCTGCAACATCAACCTCAACCTTGTCACCAGGAACGATGCTGTAGTGGATGACAGCCGGGGTGTTGTCCTTGGTGTTTTTGCGCGCACCGGCCGGGTCGGCCAGGATGGATGCACGCAGGACGTTTTCCGGCAGGTTATAGGCGCGGCGAACGCCTTCGTTGATCATGTCGTCCAGGCTCATTGTGGCGCCGTCCCAGCGCACGTCCATGCCAACCTTGACGAATACGGTCACGATACCCGTGTCCTGGCAGATCGGACGGTGGCCGGTCGCACACATGCGCGAGTTGATCAGGATCTGGGCCATGGAGTCGCGTGCGGCAGGGGATTCCTCACGCAGGTAGGCCTCGTGCATGGCCTGGATGAAATCCACGGGATGGTAATAGGAGATGAACTGCAGGGCATCAGCAACGCTCTGGATCAGGTCATCCTGCTTGATCACGGTCATGTACGCGCTCCTTATTAGGCTATCAGTACTGCGCGGTTCTCGTGTCTCGTCCGTGGCGTCGTTTTGGAAGCAGGCGAAAGTCGTCTGATCACGAAAAGCAGCGTCCGGGCGCGCAGGTCCGGCTTCCAACACTGAGAAAAGAAGTCCAGACACCACGTCTAGGGTGTAGCCGACACGACAAAGGCGGGGCAGTATAGCGCTATGAGACGCTTGAGCGAAGCCGACCAGCTGATAAGGAAATACGTCACAGAAACAGGGTAAACTGCTGGCTAATTGCTATGCCATGGATCAGGTGTCGTCACCATGCGGGATCTTACTGTCACGCGCAGCATCAATGCGTCTGCCATCGGTCATCAGGTATTGCCTCTAACCGTGGTTGTGCTGGCATTGCTCCCATTGCTGCTGTCTACGGCTGTGGGGTTCTATTCATCTTCCATCGCCTCGTTTTTTGCCGACACGCTAGGCTTTCTGGCGGGGGTCGCCGTAATGACGGGAGTGATTGTCTGGGGCGGTGGCAAGCATCTGAAGGCCTTACCGCTTGAGCCCTATATTATCGTCTCGATTCTGTTTCTGACGTATTCCCTGACCCATATCGTGCATTTGCGCGGTACCTTTCTGGTGTCTTATGTACTCGTATTGATGCTGGGTATATTTCAGATACGACTGGCGGCGTTTGTACGCTGTGCGCTGCTGGCCTACGGTGCCTATGTAGGGTTGTGCCTATGGATAAACCTTGAGCCACAGGACAGCCGGACCGTCAGAATGATGATTGTCCAGAGCATCATATTAGCCATTGTTCTGGTTTCCATGGTGCTGTTTGCTCGCTACCACCACCGTATCCGCTACCAGCTCAACGCTCGGCGGGACGATCTGGAGCGGCATCAGGACAACCTGCGCCATGTGATGCGTCAGTTGGAAGCTCAGGTGATTACGGACGAGCTGACGGGGCTGCGTAATCGCCGTTATTTTCTGCAAATAGCCAGTGAGGCGCTTCATCGGTTGGGGCATGGCCGAATGCACGGGCTGGCATTGATCGACATGGATTTTTTCAAGCAGATCAATGATCAGTTTGGGCACGGAATAGGCGATCTGGTGCTTAAAACGTTTGCCGAGGTAGGCGAGGCCTGCTTGCGAGAGCAGGACGTCCTGGCGCGTTATGGCGGAGAAGAGTTCGTCCTCCTGCTGCCCTTTAGCGATCCGCAGCAGCTGGTAGTCTGCTGTGAGCGTTTACGTGAAGCCTTTTCAAGGACGGTTTTCGAGCACGCTGATCTGGGCACCTTGACCGTTTCGATCGGCATGAGCCTCATCATGACTGGACGTACCCTTGAGGAGTCGTTACTGCTGGCTGATCAGGCGTTGTATCGTGCCAAGCGTAATGGGCGTAATCGCTGTGAAGTTTCATGGGAGAGCTGACGTGCCTAAGCTTGAGGTAGGAGCATCGGTCTGGACAGTCGAGTCGGATCGCACTCTGCTCGACAGCCTGCTCGACGTAGGCCTGGCGGTACCTTTCAGCTGTCGGGCGGGCAGTTGTCACGCATGTCTGGTTCGGTGCCTTGAGGGGCATGTTGCAGACGCGCAGCCGGAAGCGCTGCCTCCTGAACGGCGAGCCGAAGGATGGCGGCTGGCCTGCCAGTGCCGCATTGTAGGTAATATTCGAGTATCGATTTTCAACCCTGAGGAAGATGGGATTCCTGCGACGCTGACGGCTGTCGATTGGCTAGGTGCAGATGTGGTTCGCTTACGTATGCAGCCGGAGCGTTCCGTACGTTATCGACCGGGGCAGTCCGTAGTGCTCTGGCTCAACGGTATTGCTCGCTCCTATTCCATAGCCAGTTTGCCTGGCAAGGCACCTTGGCTTGAGTTTCACATCGACTGCAGCCGTCCGGGCCAATTCAGCACTGCCGCACGCCGAATGAAACCAGGTGATCAATTGTGCCTGGGGGCATTGAATGTCAGTGCGCTGCACTATCCGGCAGAACAACCCGATTCTCCGTTGCTGCTGCTGGGTTCTGGCTCAGGATTGGCGCCGCTTTGGGGCATTCTTCGTGAAGCGCTGGATCAGGAGCATGCTGGGCCAATCACGGTAGTACACCGCGCGCGCGAGGCGTCTGGGCATTACCTAAGGCCAGCATTGGATAGATTGGCCGCCGAGCAACGCACTCTAAGTGTCGAGTACCTGGATGAAAAGGGGTGGGGGCCGTGGCTCAAGACTTTGCGGCTATCCAGTCGGCGTACGGTCGCGTTGGCTTGTGGCAGTCCCGCATTTGTTGAGGCTGTGTCCCGTCGATTATTCATGGCAGGGCTTCCGCGGGGACAATTGCTGGCAGAGACCTTTGCATCCAAGGCTCTCTAGCATTAAAAAAGCCGCCCGAAGGCGGCTTTTTTGTGAGCAATAATCAGACGAGCAGATCACCGACACGGTACATCTTCATGGTGTTGGTGCCGTCACGCTTGGTGTAGCTATCGCCCTTGGTCAGGATGACCCAATCGCCACGCTCCACGATGCCGCGCTTGAGCAGTTCGTCTACGGCATTCTGGCTGACTTTGTCGGCCGGCATTGACTTGGGATCGAACGGAATGGTGTAGACGTTGCGGAATAGTACAGTGCGCGCCTGTGTTATGCGGGATGAAGCAAACGAGAAAATCGGAACGGAGGATCGTAGGCGAGACATGATCAACGGGGTATAACCGCTGTCGGTCAGGCTGATGATGGCCTTCACGCCCGGGAAGTGGTTAGCCACATAGATGGACGCCAGTGCGATACTTTCGTCCCAACGGGTAAAGGTTTGCCCCAGGCGATGGCTGGACAGCTTGCTGGTAGGCTGCTTTTCAGCACCGATACAGATGCGGGCCATCGCCTTGACGGCCTCAACCGGGTACGCACCGGCAGCCGTCTCGGCGGACAGCATCACGGCGTCGGTGTTGTCGAGTACGGCGTTGGCAACGTCAGACACTTCGGCGCGTGTCGGCATCGGGTTGGTAATCATCGACTCCATCATTTGCGTAGCCGTGATAACCGCTTTGTTGAAGCGGCGCGCATGGGAAATGATGCGTTTCTGGATGCCTACGAGTTCGGCATCGCCGATCTCGACGCCCAGGTCACCACGGGCCACCATGACTGCGTCACTGGCCTGAATCAGACCGTCCAGTGCTTCGTCATTGGCTACAGCTTCGGCGCGCTCGATCTTGGCCACCAGCCAGGCCTTGCCACCGGCTTCTTCCAGCAGGCGACGGGCTTCATGCATATCTGCCGCATCACGTGGGAAGGACACCGCCAGATAGTCCACTTCCATGGAGCTGGCAAGCTTGATGTCTTCGCGATCCTTGTCGGTCAGGGCCGGTGCGGTCAGACCGCCGCCGCGACGGTTGATGCCCTTGTGGTCCGACAGCGGGCCGCCGATCAAAACGACGGTATGCAGTTCATTGGCCGTTACGCCTTCGACGCGTAGTACCACGCGGCCGTCATCGAGCAGCAGCTCATCGCCGACATGGCAATCGGTCACGAGGCCCGGATAGTCGATACCAACGACCTCCTGGGTACCGGCATCACGTGGATGGGCCGTGGACAGACGGAAGGTGTCGCCTTCCTTGAGCTGGATGCGCTTGTCAGTGAATTTGGCGATACGGATCTTGGGCCCCTGAAGATCGCCCAGCAAGGCCACATGGCGGCCATGCTTGGCAGCCAGTTCGCGTACCAGCTGACCCCGTGCACGGTGTTCATCCGGGGTTCCGTGAGAAAAGTTCAGGCGGGCCACATCGATACCGGCAATGATGAGCTGCTCGAGCACCTCAGGCGAATTGCTGGCTGGGCCAAGGGTGGCAACGATTTTGGTACGGCGATAAATCATTCAGGTTTTCCTTTCAGATGGTTTCAACCGTGATCGGCAATGAAACGGGCCGAATCTGACGTTTGGCTTCAAAGGCTACTGTGCATTGTAGCCTTGCTGAGCGTCCAGGCACATGAAAGGTTTCATCTCCGTGCAGCAATCCTGAAAAAGTAATGCTTGAATTAACCGGTGAGCTGCGCTTCAGGCCTGGACGAGCCTGCCGATAACCCGGCAACGGAGGATCAATCATGCGTCATATCTTATTTTCGCTCGTCGTCGTGTCGCTGGCCGGCTGTACGGGTGCGTCCATGAATCGTCATATGGACAAGGCTTACGATGCCTATACTGAAGGTGACTGCGATCAGGTCATGCTGGAGCTGTCCCAGGCCGAACGCAAGAGCCGGGCTCGCCCGTGGGTTCAGCCGGAGATTTCCATGCTGCGTGGTCAATGCCTTGAGCGGCAGCGTTTGTATGTCGATGCGGTGGAAACCTATCGCTTCATCGAGAGGCGTTACCCCAGCAGCGAGTATGCGTACCGGGCTCGGGCCAGAATCGATACGCTCACCCAGCTGGGGCTCGATGGTTCCAGACCGGTAATCGTTCAGCCGCAGCCGCTCAAGCCGGTGCTGGCCAAGTAAAGATGCCCTTTCGCATGCTTCTGGTTATGCTTGTGGTCTGATGGGTGCCGACTGGAGCGGCATCAGACTGCAGTGACTTCCGGGATGGGTCCATGAAACAGAATCGTCATATCGAGCGCCATCAGTTACCGTACTTTCTGAAGGTGTTCAATCGTTTCACTGACAGGCCCATGGGCTATCTGGGTAATATTTCCCTGGACGGGATGTTGCTCATTAGCCAGCTACCGCTGCTGGTTGGGGCCAGATTCGAATTGCGTTTGAAGGTGCCGGGTCAGGACGGGCAGTTGCACTTCATTGACTTCGATGCCAACTGTCAGTGGAGCCGGGAAGACGTAACGCCAGGATATTACGATTCAGGCTTCTCGATCTCGGCGCCACCGCATGAGTTCACCGAGCTGGTGGAATCGCTGCGTAACTATTTCAGCTTTCACCCCATGCAGCAGTCCGTTTAGGCAGACGAACGCTGCAAGGCTTAGTCAGAGGGTTCCGGCACGTTTCCAGGTGAGATACTGATTGACCAGTTCAGGGCCTAGGGCGGCCGGACGTGTATCGATGAGCGCAACACCTTGGGCCGACAGGCGCTCGTGCAGCGACTCCCTGGCCTGGCGGTAATCCATGGCCCCACAATATTCCAGCGCATCCTCGTAGGTTTCTATCACCTGCTGCATCTTCGTATCCAGGATATCTTCACGCAGGCTGGCAATCAGCATGCGGTGCTGGCGACCGAGATGGCCAAGGGCAAGCCTTAGATCATCGTCATCTTCATCACGCAGGTTGGTGACCAGAACGATCAGTGCACGGCGACGCTGGCGGCTGAGAAGCTGCTGGGCGGCTGAACTGTAATCGGCAGGGGTCAGTGTAGGCTTGAGGTCATAGACGGCATTGAGCAGTCGGCCCAGCTGCCCATGGCCTTTGGCAGGCGCCACGTGCCGTGGTTGCTCATGAGCAAAGGTGCTGATACCTACGGCATCGCCCTGGCGAAGGGCAACGTGGGCCAGAAGCAGGCACGCATCCAGAGCCTGGTCGAAATGCGACAGCTCACCGTCCTGGCTACGCATACGCCTGCCGCAGTCCAGGAGCAGCAGGATCTGCTGGTCCCGTTCCTCCTGATATTCGCGGGCGATGGGCATTTTCTTGCGTGCCGTGGCTTTCCAGTCCATCTGCCGCAACGTATCGCCCTGGCGAAACTCTCGCAGCTGATGAAACTCGAGCCCCAGGCCTCGTCGAGGTTTCTGCCTGACACCCAGTTGACCCAGCCATTGCTCGCCTGCCAGAGGCGATGAGCTATAAAGGCGGGCAAAGTCCGGGTAGACCCGTGCGTCTCCAGGGTGCTCCAGCCGGTAACGGCGCTGCCAGAATCCCAGTGGGCTGGGCAGGATACAATCACAGGCCGGAAAGCGGATATGCCCTCGCTCCAGAGGCCTGATCCGGTAGTGCGCCTCGGTCTGCTGGCCGGGCTTTAGAGTCATCTCCAACGGTAGATGCTCGTGGGCCATGGAGGCGGGGATATGGTCGAACAGCGTGACGCAGCATTCGCGGGGATAGGAATGATGCAGCGTAAGCTGAACGTCGCTCCAGCGTCCCAATGATAACTGCCCGGGTAGCGTACGCTTCAGAATGGGAGGGGCTCGTCGATAGGCACTGACAGCATCGCCCCCGGCTATCAGCAAAAGCGCCAGCAAAGCGCCCCACCAGACAGCATGTAGCGTGTCAGCCACGGAGAGGCCCAGCGCCTCGAGCGTACCGAGGAACAGTGCTATCCCAAGCAGTCCGGTCAGGATCAGCAGAAAACGTCTGGAGGGCTTCATAAAGGCGCGAATCAGAGGCGAGGGGCTGGGGATTGATCAATGATCTGCCGCAGCACCTGATCAACTGTAATGCCGTCGATTTCAAGTTCTGCCGACAGTCTAATCCGGTGGCGCAAAACGGGCAGGGCACACTGCTTCACGTCATCGGGCAGAACGAACTCGCCACCCCGCAGCAGGGCTCGCGCACGCGCGCCGCGGAGCAGGGCGATAGAGGCACGAGGCCCGGCGCCCAGCATGATGCCGGGCCAGTTACGGGTTGAGCGTGCCAGCCGCACGGCATAATCCAGCACTTGATCGTCCACCGGCAGGTCCGCTGCAATTTTTTGCATGGCCATGATTTCCTTGGCTTGCAGTATTGGGCGCAGAGGCGTGACATCCAGCATGTCGCTGCGTGTGGAGCGAGTGACCTGTCTGACCAGGGCACGTTCGTCTTCTTCGCCGGGATAGTCGATATAGAGCTTGAACATGAAACGGTCCAGTTCCGCCTCTGGCAGCGGATAAGTGCCTTCCTGCTCTATCGGGTTTTGGGTGGCTAATACCATGAAGGGTTGAGGAACCGGCAGCGCTCGGCCTTCCAATGTAATTTGCCGCTCCTGCATGACTTCCAGCAGTGCCGCCTGGGTTTTTGCTGGCGCACGGTTGATCTCGTCGGCCAGCAAAAGGTTGGTAAAGGCAGGTCCCTTGCGTAGCTTGAACTGCTCCGTCGCCAGGTCATAGATGGCATGACCTGTGATGTCGCTGGGCATGAGGTCCGGTGTGAACTGAATACGTGCAAAACTGCCTTCGAAACAGCGAGCCAGCGCGCGAACCAGCAGGGTTTTGCCCAGTCCGGGTGCACCCTCGATCAAGACATGTCCTCCAGCCAGCAGGGCGGTCAGAACATCATCAATTACTGTGCTCTGGCCTATCAATGCCTTGTTGAGGGCTTGCCGCAGCGATTGAGCGAGGCTGCTGGCGCGTTGACGCTGTGCCGTATGATCAGGGGGCGTGGGAGTCGCAGTAGGCTCGGTCATGGCGTATTTCCTTGAGTAGGCCGCGAGGGGAGTGCACCGCGAGTCATAGTGCCTTCCTAATGCGTTGCAAATGTGCAACGCGGCGCGTGAAGTCGATTGGAGACAGTTTCTCTGATGTCAGCGGACGCATGCTCTGGCTGATCTCATGCGCAGACAAACGAGCCAGGCGGCCTAGAAGCTGCCATTGCTCGGCAACAGGGAGGCGTTCGAAGCCGGGATGACGGCGTCGGGCGTGCTGCTGAATATCTTTCTGCAGCAACGTGATCAGGCTGGCCAGCCCAGCATGTCGGCGAATGAATTCGGCGCTGGCCCGCAGGTGCTCACTCAGCTGACGGCGCCCGGTGGCGGGACTTGGTAGCAGGGGTCCCAGGCGCTGCGCTGACTGCCATAGCCAGAGCGCCAGAAGCAGGGCTGCGGCGGCCAGCGTTTCAGGAAAGTAGCGTGCCATGAGCGTAACAAGGCTTTCCTTGTCGGCGCGGTATAGCAGCGTGACGTCACTGTCCTGGGTGATATACCAGAGCAGCCAGGCATTGTCATATTCGCCTATATGGGCGTTTTGCCAGATCCAGGGGTCCGTCATGACGGTAATCAAACCGTTGCCCCATGGCAGCTGCATCATGTGCGTAGCGGCTTCGCTGTTGGCCCAGGACTGGGCCAGATTCCTGGAGTCGTACAGATGAAACTCATCATCGAAACCGATATAGGCTGGCTCCTTTTCGTTTTCCAGATAAAGCTTGGTCAACGGAGCCCATTTTTCGGCAGGAGCGGGTTCAGCGTCCTGCTGATCCGTCTCCTCATCCTCCAGGTCGCGCGTCAGCAACTGCTGCACACCGATGGCGTCAAGCAGGAAGTCGCCGCTTTTTTTGCTCTGCTCATCCCACAGCTGCTCGGCTACGAAAACGACATGTCCACCTCGGCTGGCCCAGTCCAGGACCTGCTGACTCTGGGCGGGTGACATACGGTCTCGTTCTGCAAGCAGCAGCAACGTATGGCCTATCGAAGGCAGCCCATTCAGCACCGTAAAAGAGTCACTGTGTTGAATGGTAATGGACCGCTCCTTCAGAAAGCGCTCGGCAGCCAGATAGGGGTTGTTCCGGGCCTCTGGACTGGGCCCTGCATCTTTCAGCGTCTCTGTCAGGGTGATGTACTTCCAGGCCCACAACCCGGTCAGCAGCAGGACGGCCACCATCAGAATAATCCACAGCGAATGCCGACGCGTCATGCAGACACCTGCGGACCAAACAGATGACGCCATTGGTGACAGAGCGCCTGAAGCGTTTCCTGGGAAGGCATGCGATGGCCATAGGCAAGCGCCTGCCATTGGGTCGTCACACCGTGCAGATAACCGACCACATCGGCGTTGGGTATTGATCTGCCAAGTTCAAGGATTTCGCCTTCGGTATGCGCCTCCTTCAAGGGCAGATGAAAGTCATGCAAAAGACGGCTCAGCAGGCCGCGATAAAGCAACCCCAGTGCGCTGCGAGGGTCGTGTTGCCAGAGACGCTCGGCTTCGCCAGGGATATCGGAAGGTAAACTGGTCGGGGCGACTTCCAGACCAAACAGCTGACGAGGCGTGTCGACAGGTCTGGCAGGTTTGGTGGCGATTCGCCGGGTAAAGAGGGTTAGCCAGACGCGGTAACGCCAGAGCAGCACGCCAAGCCCTGCAATCAGTAACGTCCATAACAGGATCTCAATGAAGCGGGCCGCATGGGCAATAAGTGTTTCGAGGTCCCGCCAGTGGAGGCCATTGGATGACGTCACCGAGGCCTTGTTTTTGTCCTGCTGGCCGACGTGCCATTCCAACTGGGTGCGCTCATTCCTGAAGGGCGGGCTCGCCAGTATGACGCCGATGTGCTGCCGGGCAACCTGACTGTTCAAGGGCTGGTTCAGCAGGCGAGGCGCATCCGGGCCGGCTGCTTCCTGAGGTGGCAGTGGGCAGATCGCTGCAGCTGACGGCTCATCTGCCAGGACGGGCGGCGGCGAAAGCAAAGCGCTCATGGCTCCGATCACAAGCAGCATGGGTATCGCACCTGTCAGGCGCTGGCGCAGGCGTCGAAAGGCCAGCTCAATGTCCCAGGCTTCCAGCGCTGTACGCCGGTTCAGATAAAGACTGAAGCCGCACGCCACATACACGGGCTCCCATACAAGCAGAACCAGTGCATATAGCAAATTTGTAAGGTGCTCCACCCAGAGCAGGCCATGAGCCTCGACATCGATCAGTTTGAACCAATCGAGTTGCTCGACGATCTGCGAGGGAATGAAGAGATAAATCAGGCCCAGAAGACCGAGATAAAGGGCCATTTCAATGTGCGCACCGGTAAGGGTCAACCAGAAGGCGGCCTGTGTATCTTGTTGCGTCAGGACCCGAACACGAGCCTGACGTGATGCGCCGGACAGGCCTTCAAGCTGCTGTACGGGTAATAGAAAGCTGCGCTTGGGCGTAAAACGTCTCCATAGAAGGCTGGGCAACAGCTGTACGCTCAGCAACCGTGGATAAGCCATCAGCGCTTGTCTGGCCGTAATCGTTTCGCCAAAGAGCGCTCGGGACAAAATATGCAGGGGTAGCCGCTCGAACAGTGGCTTCAACCACCAGAAAACCAGCATGGCGATGGAAGGATAATTCCAGAGGGCGGCGCTCAACAGGGCCAGAACAGGAAGGGTGAGCAGTGCCCAGCTGGTCATCAAGATATGCAGGTGTTCACGGGCGAGTCTCACGCCAAGATCCAGAGCTTCCCAAGGGCTACGGGGGCGGATAACCGCCTGGCTTTCACTCAGGCGCATGTCGATTTCTTCCTGCCAGCCCGAAATAACCTCCAACGGCCAGCCACAACAGCGCACCTGCGCTGTACTTGAGAGTAGGGCTGAGTGCAGCGCTTGAGGACCAATAGGCCTCGACAAAGGCGGCCAGCGTTAACAGTACAAAGACACCGGCAATCATGCCAACACAGGGTTTGGCGGCATGTCGCAGGGCATCGCTGCGGCGCAGCCGGCCCGGCGCCACCAGCGCCCAGCCCAGCTTCAGGCCTGCCGAGCCGGCCAGCGTAATCGCTGTCAGCTCAAATGCGCCGTGCCCTACCACGAAGGGCCAGAAGGTAGAGCCTGAGCCCAGTTGCGTCAGGTAACCTGCCACCGCACCGATGTTAAGCCCATTGAACAGCAGAAAGAACAGTGTCCCCAGGCCATACAGCAACCCGCCTGCAAATGTCTGAAAGGCGATTCCTATATTGTTGCGAATGTAATAGCCGAACATTTGCCAGTCCTGACTGCTGGCCCGCTCGGGCAAGGCTCCTATGCGCTCGGCATCCGGCCTGTACATACTTTCCATGTTGGCAACCTGGGCGGGGTCCAGCAGGCTGTAGACTAGATCAGGTATGTAATAGACCAGTAAACCCATTATGAGAAGGCTGCCATAGAAGAGGGCGCTTGCTACAGCGACCAGGCGCCATTCTGCCCGGACCAGTCGAGGAAAATCTGCCAGCAGGAAGCCGAGCAATCGCTGCCGAATATTGCCCGGATGGCGATAGATGAGCTGGTGGCCACGCAACGTCAATTGGTGCAGGTGCCCAATCAGCTGGGGGCTGTAGCCACGTGCCTGAGCAAGTGCCAAGTGCTGGCACAGACGACGGTAGCTAGCAACAAATGCCTTGCTGTGTTCGAGCGTTGAAGTCGGGGTGCGTTTTTCCAGCGCAGACAACTGCTCACTGAAGCGAGCCCACTCAGCCTGGTAGCGCTGTTCGAAAGGCGCCTGCCTCATACGTGAGCCCCTAGCAGGGCTTGTGCAATTCGGTTCAGGCGCTCAGTGGCTTCGCTGCGGTTTACCCCCAGAGGCTCTGCCAGTAGTGCAGCCAGCTCGTCTCGACGGGATAGAGATAGCCCGTTCTGACGCTCGGCAAACGAGAGAATGGCCTGCTGCTCTATTAACCCCAGCGCAAACGGGGGAGACAATGGAATGAAGTCCTGTAAGGTAAAGCGCTCGTGTGGTTGCTCTTGGTGAACGACCAGGGTGCCTGCCACCAGATCTCCCAAGCGTTTGAAGCTGGGATGTAACAGGCTGCTCAGGATACCCATGGCATAGCCGAAGGGGAGAAGATCCACGACGCGCAAAAGATTGCGTAGCAGCGAGCCGGACCAGCCCACCGGGGTGCCATCATCATTCAAAACGCGCAGTTTCATGAGCTGCTTGCCTGGTGAGCGGCCCTGGTTGAGCACTTCAAACAGCACCATGTACCACCAGCTGATCAGAAATGTCAGCAGCGCGATCAAGCCAACCCCGACATGGCCCAGAAAGCCGAGCACAAGGTAGGCAAGCGCCATGATAGCGCCTCGAATAGCCAGGTCGATGGCATACGCCAGGGCGCGAGGTATGACGCTGGCAGGACGCAACATCAGGTCGATGGCTTCCGGGGTTTCGACGCGTAACAGCGTATCGAGTGGAAGTGGCATGGGTACAGGTGAGCCTTCTCTAGTGTGGGTCGGCACAAGAGGTTGCTCGGTGTTCACACAGTGTCATTGGATGAGAACCCCTACGCAGACTGGAACGACAAAAATAACCAGTCGGCAGGCAAGCGCTTCAGCACATTATCACTCCTTTGATAAGGTCATCACCCACGCCTGGTGCGTCTGTGCACGTTAACGCAGCTTGGCTATCCTGACGCACGGCTTGGAATCCATGGGTATCATGAATTCAATGACATACATACGGTCGCAGCCTGCGACATGATAAGCCTAGCGACCCATCAGGCGTATAGGCAACTGAAAAATCCAGAGTGCTCGACTCGAGGCGCTGATAGCTAGGAGAGCTTTGTCGTGAGCCGCACCATATTCTGGTATGACTTCGAAACCACAGGAACCAATCCACGCTGCGATCGCCCACTACAGGTGGCCGGCTTGCGAACGGATGAGGACCTTAACATTGTTGGCGAGCCGCTCAACCTGTATTGCCGCTTGGGCGACGATATCCTGCCGCATCCGGCTGCCTGCCTGATTACCGGCATTACGCCTGAGCGCCTCGAACGCGAGGGGCTTCCCGAGGCCACCTTTATGGCCCACCTGCATGCTCATATAAGCCAGCCGGGTACATGTACGGCTGGTTACAACACGCTGCGCTTTGATGATGAAGTGACACGGCATAGCCTGTATCGAAATTTCTACGATCCGTATGCGCGGGAATGGCAGGGCGGCAATACCCGCTGGGATCTGATCGATTTGCTACGTGCGGCCTATGCCTTGCGGCCGGAGGGCATCGAGTGGCCTCAGGATGAGGGGCGGGTGACCTTGAAGCTTGAGCGTCTTTCCCAGGCCAACGACTTAGAGCATGGTCAGGCACATGATGCTCTGTCGGATGTACACGCTACGATACAGCTCGCTCGGCTGGTACGTGACCGGCAGCCACGGCTGTATCATTTCTTGTATCAGCTCAGACACAAACGTTCAGTGTTGGAGCACATTACGCTACTTAAACCGCTAGTCCACGTTTCGGGACGGTTTTCAGCCGAGCGTAATTTTCTTTCCATTGTATTGCCGCTTTGCTGGCATCCTCATAACCGTAATGCCTTAGTTGTCTGTGATCTTCACTTTGACCCAAACCCTATATTAGAGCTGGACGTTCAAACGCTACATCAAAAACTTTATACCCGGCGTGAGGACTTGTTGGCCAATGACGAACTGCCAGTACCGCTTAAACTTATCCAGATAAACCGATGCCCGGTGTTGGCACCTTTGGCTGTTCTAAGAGAGCAGGATCAGGAAAGACTGCAAATAAATATGCAGATGTACAAGCAACGTGCAGCTCTTTTACAAAGTAAGGCAAAAATATGGCGAGACAAATTGTCGCAGCTTTATCAAATAAAGGCTGAGAATGCAGTCTTTGATCCTGAACAGCAGCTGTACAATGGCTTTATATGTGAGAGCGATAGACGCTTATGTGATGAGATTCGAAGCTGTGACCCTATTAAGTTGGTAGATAAAAGGTGGTTATTCACAGACGAACGTTTGCCTGAACTTTACTTCCGTTATCGGGCCCGAAACTTTTCCCATACTTTGACGGCTGAGGAGCAAGGGCGTTGGCATTCATTCTGCCGTGATCGTTTGATCAATAGTGAATTGGGCGCACCCAATACACTGTCCTCTTTTGAGGAAGCCTTGCATGCACTGGTGCAGACTGCCAGCGAATCACAGCAAGCCCTGCTCAATACATGGCGGGTACATGCGCAGCAGTTGAGAACTCGGTTCGGAGTTTAAAACCTTTTAAACACCTATAAAAAACGCCAGCATTGCTGGCGTTTTTTATCTAACTGACGGATATCAGTCGAGCAGGGTGGCCCAGCTCTCGACATCATCGGCGCCCCACTTGCCTTTCCACTCTTTCAGAGTCTTGTGGTTGCCGCCTTTGGTTTCGATAACTTCACCCGTATGCGGGTTCTTGTATTGCTTTACTTTGCGTGCACGTTTGGTGCCGCTGCCTTGAGTGCTCTTGGCATTACTGCGAGTGCCACGAGTGTTTTTGGCATCAGTGTCAAGAATAGCAATGATGTCACGCAGGGACTTGGAGTATTCACCCATCAATGCGCGCAGCTTTTCTTCGAATTCCAGTTCTTTTTTCAGTTTATCGTCTTGGGAAAGATTACGCAGGCGCTCCTGCAGCTCTTTAATAGCTTCTTCAGTGGCACGGTATTCATTGATAAGGGACATACATTTACCTGCAATGCAAGGGCTGGTCTTTTTTTAATGATAGTGTTGGCGTAACAACAAGTAAACCTACTATTAACTTTTTGCAAGCATAAAACAAGTTAATAAGCTTGATAAGCTTCAACTAACATTAAAACTCAGGCGCGATATTCATCGCCGCAAGTCGATGAAAGCTGAAGTTTTCCGTGCGCAAGGCTAGAATGGCGGCCTCCGTTTTTTCGAGGTTGTTCTATGCGCACTTTTCGTCTGGTGATTGCCTGCCCGGACGGCGTAGGTATAGTGGCCAAGGTAAGTAACTTCCTGGCGACTTACAATGGTTGGATTAGTGAAGCCAGCCACCACTCCGATACCGAGAGTGGCTGGTTCTTTATGCGTCACGAAATACGCGCCGATTCTTTACCCTTCGATTTAAAGGGTTTTTATCAGGCGTTTGCGCCAATAGCCAAAGAGTTCTCCATGCAGTGGCGCATTACTGACTCTGCAGTTAAAAAGCGTGTAGTACTTATGGCTAGCCGCGAATCCCATTGTTTAGCGGACTTGCTTCATCGCTGGCACAGTGGCGAACTTGATTGTGAAATTCCCTGTGTTATTTCCAATCATGATGCATTGCGCAGCATGGTCGAATGGCATGGTATTCCTTATTTCCATGTGCCGGTCGACCCGACTGACAAGCAGCCCGCCTTTGCCGAGGTCTCCCGGCTGATCGATGAGCATCAGGCCGATACTGTGGTGCTGGCGCGTTACATGCAGATCCTGCCGCCGGATCTGTGCCAGCGCTATGCGCATCAGGTCATCAATATCCATCACAGCTTTCTACCGTCCTTCGTGGGGGCCAAGCCTTACCACCAAGCCGCCAAGCGGGGCGTAAAACTGATCGGGGCAACCTGTCACTTCGTGACCGAGGAGCTGGATGCTGGTCCGATCATCGAGCAGGATGTGGTGCGTATCACCCATCGTGACAATGTCGAGGACATGGTGCGTCTGGGCAAGGATGTTGAAAAGATGGTGCTGTCGCGTGGTCTGCGCTATCACCTGGAAGACCGTGTGCTGGTACATGGCAACAAGACGGTCGTCTTCAACTGATAGGTCCTGAGGTCTTATGAGCGATCCTTTCGAGCGTGCAGTGGCTTTTCCTCCTCCCGTCCTGGGGGAGGGATGTACGCAGCGCTACGACCCGGATGCGCTCAACGAAGACAGCGGCACCGATTTTCCGGGTGCCGCTGAGCTCTGGCAGAATCTCTTGGCTGGCTCTACGCCTGGCGAAAGCGAATCAGGCGATTAAGCAAGGGACGTCCCGCCAGGTGAATGAACACCGGGGCGCCTGCTATGAGATAGAAGTAGTACGTCACTGCTCGCCAGATCAGAATAGCTGCCGCTGCTGTCGACTTGCCCACCATGGGTGTAAGCAGCGCACCTGATGCCAACTCTGCACCTCCAGCGCCGCCGGGCAGCAGGCTTGCCTGTCCAGCGGTCAGGGCCAGCATCTGTATCAGAAAGGTCCACGCCCAAGGAATGACGGCTCCCAGACCGACCAGCGTGATATACAAGATGCTGTTACGTAGCAACCAATGCAGGGCTGTCAGGCCAAACACCGCCGCCAGAGTGGAGTGAGGCATCCGCAAGCTTTCCTTCAAGGCATTGCGGAAGCGCAGTACCTTGCGTCCCCAGCGCAGGCGTCGTGACTGTTTTACGCCCAGGCGCTTCATGATTCGTCCATTGCTGCGCAAAACGGCGCGATGAAAGCGTGCCAATCCGAACAGCAGGACGATAATTCCTGTCATCAGGGCAGCCGTGCCTCCCAGCAGCAAACCTACGTGGGGATTCAGCGCATGGAAGAGGGCATAAATCAGGATGCCGATCAGCGCACAGACGAAAAACAGCAGATCGCTGATATGGTCCACTGCAAAGACTGCGGTGGCTTGTGCCGGTCGTACGCCGCGGCGTGCAAGAAGCGCCATCATGGTAAACGGACCGCCTGCACCGCCAGGCGTGGCGCAAATGGCAAATTCGGTTGCCATCACAATGCCCAGGGAGCGAAGGTGAGTGGTGCGATGCAGGCGTCTGAGTAGCAGGCGCAGGCGAACCGCATTGACGTTCCAGCACAGCACTATCATGCCCAGCATGAGCAGCAGCAGATCAAGTGGAAAGTCCCGTAGCTTGCCTAGTAGCCCGGTGCCGCCTAATAGGAGGGGAATGAGTGCTGCTGCCAGCAATGCACTGAGCAGCAGCCATACACCACGGCTCATGCCGCGAGACGCTCGTTGAAATAATGCCGCTTGAGCCAGTCGATTTTATTGATGGGGGTGCGTCCTTCTGCCATCAGGCGTTTAAGTAGCCCCAGCCAGTAGTCCCTGGAAAATTCATGTCGCATATCGACAGGGTGTAGGCCCAGGCGGAGCAGGGGCGCTGACCGATGACGGCGAGCGGCTTGCTCGCTCATAAGCCAGGACATACCTCTTCGCCATGGGCTTCTGGCACTCCATACCAACCCAGGCGCTTCTACCTGGCGATGGTCAGGCAGCAGATAAAAATGCTGAGGATCGCTGGTATACCGTAAGTCGGTCTGGCTCAGGGCACGACGTGTTCCTTCGCTCATCAACCAGGCTGGCGCCACAAACCCATGCAGAGACCAGCCAAAGCGCTCAAACAGCGCAATGCCTTTCTCAAGACGCTCACGGGCCTGTGCTTCATCGAGGGTGTAGAACTCACCCTCGTAGGTGTAAACCCTGCGCATGAACCAGTCACGCGGATTCGTGGGCGCTGGGGCATCATCACAGTGGAAGTGGCCATGAAGTGCCAGTTCATCGCCGCGAGCCAGACGCTGATCCATGACTTTGATGAAGGCTGGATGCTGATCGATCGGGTTACGATGATGGAAATCGGGAACGACCAACAGCGTCATGGGCACATTGCCCAGTGCGTCTACCGCCTCCACAAAGGGCTGATAATCTTTCCAGGTTTCTGGTGCCACATCATGTAGCACCAGCATGACATTGCGTTCAACCATGTGCAGCTACCGGCATTTCAGACGTACCCAGCACGGCATGATAGTGAGAGAGCAGACCCGCGACTACTGCATCCCAAGCATGGTGCGCCTCTACATGTTGGCGGGCCTGACGGCCCACGAGACGGGCATCGTCCTCGAAGAGCTCGCGTACGGTGGCCGCCATGGAAACCGGATCATGGGGTTGGCAAAGGCGTCCGGTATTGAAGGGAACGATTTCCGCCAGGGCGCCTGCCTTGACGGCAACAACCGGAATACCGCAGGCCATGGCCTCGAGCGCTACCAAGCCAAACGTCTCCTGATGCCCTGCATGCAGCAGCACGTCGCAACTGGCGACCAGGCGTGCAACTTCGGATGCCGGGCGAAAGCCATTCATGACCGTAACGTTGTCCGGTACATGGCTGGGCATATTTGAGCCCACTAACAGTAGGTGATAGGGCTTGCCCAATTGACGAGCAGTTTCCAGCAGGATGGGCAGATTCTTTTCCCGTGAACCGCGACCGGCAAACACCATCAGACGAGTAGACTCATCCAATCCGAGCTCGCGCTTGAGATGTGGATCTCGCAAGGATGGATGGAACGTTTCAAGATCCACCCCTAACGGCTGCACATATACATTGCTCACGCCCATGCGCTCAAGCTTTTCGACCATGACCTTGCTCGGTGCCAGGACACGATCAAAGCTGCGGTACAGGCGCGCGATGTAGGTGCTCATGTTGCTGCCGAACCAGGTGCCGAGCCGGTTGCTGGCCAGAAGCGGAAGGTCGGAGTGATAGAAACCGATAACGGGCACGTCCAGCCGGCGACCTGCGTCCAGTGCTGCCCAGGCTGTCATATAGGGGTCGCCCACTTCAATCAGATCAGGCTGCAGCTCGTGCAGTACGTTGCGCCACGGACCGCGTCGGACTGGAAAGCGGTAGCCCTTTCCAAAGGGTAGGGGGGGCGATGGAATCTCATAGATTCCGCCGTTTTGTCGATAGCTTTCTCCTGGAACAAGCACACTGTGCTGAACCCCAGGATAACGACGTAGACGGCGGTGTTTGGCATCAATATATGTGCGCACACCGCCGCTGGCAGGTGCATAAAACATGGTCATATCAGCAATATGCACGATGGAGCTTCCTCCGTTCGGCTTCTTATAAGAACTGTCTGAAACCACCGACATGAGCATTGTGGGTAAAAAGGATAATGCAGGCTCATGCGTTCAGATGTTCTCTCCCTGTGCCCATGAATGGACCATTACAGTAAAAAGACGTTCGCTAAGACCTTGTTCTAGAGCGAAAGCTTTCGCTTCGTTAGCTAAAGAACAAACACGACAGGGTCTCCCTGCGGCGCTACCGCAGGGAGACCTGAGCCAGGAAATAGAACGCGACGTCTTTCGAAGCGCCAAATATCAGTACGCGCTGGCGTGATCCAGCGTGCTGATATCCTCGGCACTCAACTGAAGGCGGGTGGCCTCTGCCAATTCCTTGAGCTGGTCAAGCGAGGTGGCGCTGGCAATGGGGGCCGTGACGCTGGAACGTGCCATAAGCCAGGCAAGGGCCACACGAGCTGGGGTCGCATCATACTCCTCGGCCACTTCGTCCAGAGCTGACAGAATCGTAACGCCTCGCTCGGTCATGTATTTCTTCACGGAATCGCTGCGGGCACCCTTGATATCATCCTTGGTGCGGTACTTGCCGGTCAGAAAGCCGCTGGCCAATGAGTAGTAGCTGATCACACCCAGCCCCAATTCCTGTACCACAGGCTCAAGATTCTTTTCATAGTCCTCGCGCTCGTAGAGGTTGTAGTGAGGCTGAAGGCTGATGTAGCCCGGAACCCCAAGATGCTGGGCAATTTGATGCGCTTCGCGTAGGCGCTCGGCACTGTAGTTGGATGCGCCGATAGCGCGGACCTTACCTTGCTCGACCAATTTGGCCAAGGCCTGCAGGGTTTCTTCCAGAGGCGTATCAGAATCGTCGATATGGGCTTGATACAGGTCGATATGATCGGTTTGCAGGCGCTTGAGGGAGTCCTCTACGGCCCGCTGAATATACTCGGCGCGTAAACCTTTCTTACCGTTCCCCATATCCATACCGACCTTGGTAGCCAGAACGATCTGGTCGCGTTTACCGCTCTTCTTCAACCAGTTGCCAATGATGGTTTCCGACTCACCGCCCTGATTGCCGGGTACCCAGCGCTCGTAGACGTCAGCCGTATCGATGAAGTTGAGCCCGTGGTCGACCAGCCCATCAAGTAGACTGAACGACTTGGCTTCATCAAGCGTCCAGCCGAATACGTTCCCACCCAAGGCAAGTGGAGAAACGTGCAGGCCGGATTGACCGAGTTGACGTGTGCTCATGGTGTTCTCCTTTTAACGACTATAGGACCGTCCGCTGCCAAGCGGCGAACAGACCTCAAAGGAGGTGTGACTAGAGTGAGCAGGGATCGTTCTGGAAGCGGGCATAAGGAAGGAGGAGCGAAAGGTTGGGGCCCCGGTCATTGACCGGGGCCAAAGGCGCTACTGTGTCTGGGAGACGGCACGGTTGAGGGCACTAAAGAGGGCGCGGAAGCTGGCGGTTGTCAGGTTTTCGTCGATGCCGATGCCATGCAACGGGCGGCCACCGTCCAGGCGAACCTCGATATAAGCCGCCGCCTTGGCATTAGCGCCTGCACCAATAGCGTGCTCATGATAATCCATGACTTCGATCTGGACCGGTAGAGCTGACACCAGCGCCTCCAGTGAGCCATTGCCGGTGCCTTGCCAATGCTGGGTTTCACCCTTGGCCATGACTTCAACGTTGACCGCGCTGATACCGTTCTCTTCCTGCAAACGGTGACGCTTGAGCTGGTAAGGCGAAACGGCCTTCAGATACTCGTTATCAAGCAAGTCGTAAATCTGCTGTGCCGTCATTTCCAGCCCCAGGCGATCGGTTTCCTTCTGAACGACCTGGCTGAATTCGATCTGCATCCGACGCGGCAAGGTAATGCCATATTCCTGCTCAAGCAGATAGGTGATACCACCCTTGCCGGACTGGCTGTTAACCCGGATGACCGCCTCGTAGCTGCGACCAATGTCGGCGGGGTCGATCGGCAGGTAGGGCACTTCCCATAGGGTGTCCGGCTTCTGCTGGACGAAACCTTTGCGGATGGCATCCTGGTGTGAGCCCGAAAACGCGGTGTGCACCAGATCACCCACGTAGGGATGGCGGGGATGAACCGGCAACTGATTGCATTCCTCGACCACCTTGCGTACGGCATCGATGTCGGAGAAATCCAGTTTGGGATCGACTCCCTGGGTATAAAGATTCAAAGCCAGTGTCACAAGGTCCACGTTGCCGGTGCGCTCGCCATTGCCGAACAGGCAGCCCTCGACACGATCAGCGCCTGCCATCAGGCCCAGCTCGCTGGCTGCAACGCCAGTACCGCGGTCGTTATGAGTATGGAGGCTGACAAGCACGCTGTCGCGACGATTGACATGACGGCAGAACCACTCGATCTGATCCGCATAGACATTTGGCGTGGCCGCCTCGATGGTGGCGGGCAGGTTGAGGATCAGGCGGTTCTGTGGGGTCGGCTGGAAAACGTCGATCACGGCATTGCATACTTCGACGGCAAAATCCGTTTCCGTGGAGCTGAATACCTCAGGTGAGTACTCGAAACGCCATTGCGTCTGCGGATTGGCATCAGCTAGGCGCTTGATGACACGACCAGCATTGACGGCAATCGCCTTGACGCCTTCCTTGTCCTGGTTGAAGACGATGCGACGGAAGCTGGGCGCGCAGGCATTGTAGTAGTGCACGATTGCCTGCTTGGCACCTTTCAACGACTCGAAGGTGCGCTCGATCAAGTCCTCCCGCGCCTGGGTCAATACCTGAATGGTAACGTCATCCGGAATGTGGCCGTTTTCGATCAGCTCACGGACAAAATCAAAATCGGTCTGCGAGGCTGATGGGAAGCCTACCTCGATTTCCTTTACGCCTACCTGCACCAGCGTCTTGAAGAAACGCATTTTCTTCTCGCTGTCCATTGGCTCGATCAGAGACTGGTTTCCATCACGCAGGTCCGAACTTAGCCAGATGGGCGCTTCGGTAATGGTCTTGGACGGCCAGGTGCGGTTGGGCAGGTCGATAGTGGGAAATGCACGGTATTTCTTGGACGGATCTTTGAGCATGGCCATGAGAATAATCCTTTAGTTCTTGTTTCTTTCCGCGACCGTAAGAGCGGCGCCATAGTTGAATTGCCGGTCATGGCGCTAGAAAGCACTGCGGCAAGTGAATTCGATGTGTGTCGAGTTCAGGGTCGCAGTCGCGGACTGACCAGACGCAGGCAGGCGTGTTGCCGTAGCAGGATGAGGGTATGTGAAGTAGTCATACCCTCAACACTAGTGAGGAATGCCTTGAATGGCAAGCATGTTTAAAAAATTGGTATAAATCATCGTCAGACGCTTTTTAAAGCAATAAAAATTTAAAAAATAGAGGTTTGTTGGATTATTTTTTGAAGCGCGTAAAGGGTGTCCGAGCGATGGTTCGGATGTCTGGTCGCTTGGGAATATCAAACATGCGACCATAAGGACTCACTGAGACTGGAAGCTGATACGTGATACCGCAGAGGCGCCCGCGACGTTTTGCCTGGCTTGGCTTGTTTGCCATGGCCATGGCCTTTGTCGCACCGGTGGTGTCCCAGGCTCTGGCAGCCCATCACGTCCACAGACATGAGCATCATCACGATGGCATGACCCATTCTCTGGACAAGCAGCCGTCTGTATCGAATACCTTGCAGATTACACAGACACCACACTGGGTGTATGTCTGGGAGAAATGCGGCTATTGCGATCTGCTGTTCAATAATCCGCCGCTTTCATCTGAATTCGTCATGCGTCCGCCACGCACACTGTATGACAGCCCGGTGTACCTGGGCCTGGCTGCACGGGGCTTTGCGCGGCTGCCCGTTTTTATAGGGGCCATGACCCGGGCGCCGCCTGCAGGTGTTTGAGCAACTCGATATTTTAGGTGCCTCGACGGCACGGTAATTCTGTTTGTTCACGCTGGCGTCTGACGCCTGTAAGGTATTTTTATGCGTATTTTGTTGAGTCTTGTTGCTGCACTGCTTCTCACGCCCTATGCCATGGCACATGAGTATGAAATGGGTCAGCTGCATATTGATCATCCTTGGTCACGCGCTACGCCTCCCGGGGTGCCCACCGGAGCGGTTTACTTTGTCGTGCACAATCATGGTAAGCAGGCGGATCGGCTGTTAAGCGCTGATTCGCCTGTCGCGGCTAGTGCTGAACTGCACACCACTATCAACAAGGATGGGATGATGGGTATGCGCCATATGGAGCAGGGGGCCGAGATCGTGTCCGGTGCCGAGTTGCGCCTGGAGCCTCAGGGTAATCACCTGATGTTGGTCGGGCTCAAGCAGCCTCTGGTTGCAGGGCAGCGTTTTCCGCTGACGCTGCATTTCGAGAAGGCAGGTAATGTTGAAGTGCAGGTAGCTGTTCAGGATGACGCGCCTGACGCCCATGAGCATCATCATCAGCACTGATTCTTTTCCTTCGAGTCTGCCTGGATAGCCCTGATAGGGAGTTCAGGCGGGTTAAAGGAAATAGAAATAGGTCGAGTAGCCGTCAGCTCCATTGGCGTGTCGGCAAAGGGATCAGTGTGAAGGCAGTGACAAAAGAGGCATGACAATGCCTCTTTTGTCATTAAGTGAGGTGATCACCTGACGGTGAGCGCCTTCGTAGTCTTGGTAGACAACAGGTGCCGGTCAGGCTTCCTGTTCGTGAACGTCCTGCTCGGAATGAGCTTTTTGTTCAGCGATCTTCTGCACTTCCGCTTCGTAGACCTTGTCCATGACGCTGGGACGTTTCCGCCAGGGTTTACGGTCAGGAGTCGATTGAGCCGCGTATGTGGTGATTTCACCACCATAGATGTTTTGAAAGCGCTGGGCCTGGCGTTCCAGTTCGGCGCGAAGTTCTTCTTTCGTCACTTTATTTAAATCTTCACTATTTGTTGTAGTCAAGGCGGTTGATACAAGCTCAGGGCGAGCGTGTATTGCTACTGACCGCACGAGTCGATGGCCAAGTTGAAAAGATTACTGAACGGCCATCAGGCTAAGCCCTATTTATATAAGGCCTAAACGGTCTTGTCACCTATTCTTAATGTATTGCGTTATTTGTCAGCCCCAATGAGTGGGGCCTTTCGAAACACTTTCCAAGTATGGAAACGCTCCGAAACAGGGCCTTCCCGTCTGATCATGCCTGAAAGTGGTGCGCATCATCAGAGGAAGCAAGCGGTTAGAGCGCGAGCTAGAGCCCTTGTTCCCTGGTAGATGGAGAGTTGGCATTATTTTTTCTTGTCTATTTCACAAAGCATGGCGATGTGCCTGTAAGCCTTGACTCTTTATGCGCCCCGATGCGCCCGGGTAACGAAGCCTGAACACGTGTTTCACGACACCTGTTCGGGCTTTTTTTTGGAGCGAAAAAATGCACGGTAAGGTGGTATCGATTGGCGCTTTATTCTCTACCGACGGCACTTACCGGCGTATGGGCCGGAATGCCCTAGCGGGTGCAGAGCATGCCATTGCCGAGCTTAATGGAAGCGGTCACCTGGACTTTGAGCTTCGCCTGCATCATTTCAACCCCGAAGGTAGACCAGAGCGCTACAGTGAAGGGCTGGCTGAGCTGCATGCACAGGGAGTTCGGCACATTTTCGGGCCTATCACTTCGGCCAGCCGTAAGGACATCATCCCTGATCTTGAGCAGCGCAACAGTCTGCTCTGGTTTCCATGCCCTTATGAAGGGTTCGAAAGCAGTGAAAATGTCTTATACCTTGGGGGCTGTCCTAACCAGACGTTGATTCCCCTGCTGCGTTTTGCCATCGAGGCATTTGGTGACCGAGCCATGCTGATTGGCTCCAATTACGTATGGGGCTGGGAAAGCAACCGTATTGCCCGCGAGATCATGGAGGCAGCGGGTGGCGTCACTTGCGGTGAGAAGTATTTCCACTTGGGCATCACTGCGTTCGGCGAGGTGATCGAGAGTTTACTCACCAGTCGGCCAACGTTCGTACTGAACAACTTGGTTGGCGAATCTTCTTATGCCTTTTTGCAGCAGCTGGACCAGGTGTGCGTCGAGCGTGATATGCGCCTGCCGGTGCTCAGCTGCAACTTTACCGAAGGGGAGCTGGCCGAGCTCGGACGCATGCAGGCCTTGCGGCTGTTTTCCTGCGGTCCTTACTTCGAGGCAGTGGACCCGGTGTTCAGCTTGCGCCAACGCCGTCGGCATGGGCCGCACCCTTATTCACACTATTACGCCTGTACCTACGCCGGAGTGTATCTGCTGGCGGAGGCCTGCCAGAGAGGCGGCAACGATAAACCAGCCGAAGTCTGTAAAGCCCTGTATGCCGCACCGGTGAAAACAGCGTTGGGCGACCTACAGGTATCGCCCCGCAATAACCACACCAGTCTGCCGTGCTACATCGCCGAGCTTGAAGACGAGCGATTCGTGATCCGGCATGTCGAGCCCGCATTGTGTGAGGCGGACCCGTACCTGACGGCGACTGACCTCAGCGTATTTCGTACCCGGCGGCATGCCGTACCGTCCCGCCATTTGAGGATCGTCAAATGACTCTGCTTAAGCGTCCCGATTTCGAGAATACCCGTTTGCTGCTGGTGGATTGTGATGAACGCGCCCAGGCGAGTCTGCAAAAAAGCCTGCAGCGTCTGGGTGTTGCGGCATCGGTCGTGGCGCAGGATGCCGAAACCGGCCTGAATGATGTATTGGCGCTGGTCGTGGAACTGGATCAGTTCGCCAGCCCCGTGCTGTTGGCCGAGGCGAATAGGCGCGCTCTGCCGATCATCGCACTGACCCAGCACGAGACGCTGTCACAAATTCAGCGTGCGCTGGAGTTAGGCGCAACTGCCATGTTGAACAAGCCCATCACGCAGGGCTCGGTTTACACCACGCTGATGATGGCCATCGGGCTGCGCGACCGGCTGCGTGATGAGCAGCAGAAAGTCGTAGGTCTGCAAGACAAGGTGGACAGCCGCCCCCTCGTGGCTCAGGCGCTGGCCTGGCTGATGGTCGAGCTGGACGTCACGGAAACGCAGGCCTACGAGCGTATCCGTCACCTTTCGATGCAAACCAACCGGAGCCTGGAAGAGATCTGCCTGGATCTGACCCAGGCGCATCGGCAGGATGCAAGGGAGGCTCGCTCATGACGGGCGTAGCCACCTTGTATCGTAGGCCCTCCGTCGTGATCGCATTGCTGTTCATTGTGGCAATCGTGTTGCTGGCTGTACTGGCGCCCTGGGTGGCGCCCTATGATCCTTCCGAGCAGTTCATCGAGGGGCTGACCTTGGAAGGTGCGCCATTACCGCCGGACGCGACGTATCACCTGGGAACGGATCTGCTGGGCCGTGATCTGCTGTCGCGTCTGCTCTATGGCGCACGAACCTCGTTATTCATCGGCGTGCTGGCCAATGGACTCGCCGTATTGATCGGTACGCTGGTTGGCCTTGCGGCGGGCTTCATACGCGGTTGGCTCGGAACGACCCTGATGCGGTTTACCGACCTCATGATGGCCTTTCCAGCGTTACTGCTGGCCATCGCCTTGGCGGCCATCTTTCAGCCCAGCGTGTGGATTGTGGCGCTGGTCATCGCCATGGTGAACTGGGTGCAGATCGCCCGGGTGATCTATTCGGAAACCGTGGCGCTGTCGGCGCGGGATTTCGTTGAGGTCGAGCGTACCCTGGGTGCAAGCTCCATGCGCATTCTGTTTTCCCACCTATTGCCACATCTGGTACCTACGATTCTGGTCTGGGCCACGCTGGGCATCTCCACTACCGTATTGCTGGAAGCTACGTTGTCGTTTCTGGGGGTGGGGGTTCAACCGCCAACACCCAGTTGGGGCAACATCATTTTTGAAAGCCAGACCTACTTTACGTCAGCGCCCTGGCTGGTGCTGTTTCCCGGGGCGGCCATCGTACTGCTGTCGCTGTCGTTCAATCTGGTCGGTGACGCGTTGCGCGATGCCCTTGATCCGACGCTGAAGGGGAGAGGCTGATGTTGACCTTCATAACCCGCCGAGTAGCGTACGCATTGCTGATCCTGCTAGGGGTTACGCTGATTACCTATCTGCTCCTGTTCATGCTGCCGGCCGATCCGGCGCGACAGATCGCCGGGCGCAGCGCGACACCCGAGGTGGTCGAGAACATTCGCCATCAGTTGGGGCTGGATCTACCGTTCTACCAACAATACTTCAACTACCTGAAAGGGCTGTTACACGGCGACCTGGGGCGCTCCTTTATCCAGCGCTCGGAGGTCTCTGAGCTGATTGGCTCACGTCTTGTGCCTTCGCTGCAGCTCATGGGGATGGGCATCCTGTTCGAGCTGATCATCGGGATCGGCCTGGGCGTTATCGCCGCGCTCAAGCGGGATTCGTTTGCCGACCGCCTGCTCATGGCCTTTTCCTTCATAGGCGTGTCGTCCCCCCAGTTCATCGCCGCCATGCTTTTTCTGTACTTCTTTGCTGTAAAGCTTGGCTGGTTTCCCATGGGCGGGTATGGCGAGTTTCGCCATATTCTGTTGCCTGCTCTGACACTGGGGCTCCTGGGGAGCGGCTGGTACTCGCGGATGGTGCGCTCTTCCATGATCGAGGCCTTGCATCAGGACTTTATCCGGACGGCGCGGGCCAAGGGGCTGAGTCGTCTGCGTGTGGTGTTCCGCCATGTGCTCCCTAATGCCATCGTTCCAATCATTCCGATGATCGGAATCGATATCGGCATTTTTATGGGTGGGCTGGTGGTCGTGGAGTCAGTGTTCGGCTGGCCTGGCATCGGTCAGCTCGCCTGGCAGGCCATTCAGCAAGTGGACATTCCCGTCATTGTTGGCGTTACGACCGTCTCGGCCGTGGCGATTGTCATGGGCAATCTGCTGGCTGATCTGGTGATTCCGCTGGTTGATCCGCGTATCGATGTGAAAAAGCACTAACGACATCTAAAAAGAGGCAGGAGCATGAGAAGGAACGCTTTATCCCTGGCCATTGCGGCTACGCTGTTCGCTGGCAACCTGCTGGCGGCCGAACCCAAGACGGGCGGCGAGGCGGTCATCACCTATCAGAACGATGTGGCGACGCTGGATCCGGCCATTGGCTACGACTGGCAGAACTGGTCCATGATCAAAAGCCTGTTTGACAGGCTCGTCGACTACAAGCCCGGCACGACGGAGCTGGTCCCGTCACTGGCTGAACAGTACACCGTCTCCGATGACGGCACCGAATACACCTTTACGCTGAAGAAAGGTGTCAAATTCCATAATGGCCGCGAGTTGAAGGCCAGCGACGTGAAATATTCCCTGGAGCGGGCCGTCAACCCGAAAACCCAGAGTCCGGGAGCAGGATTCTTCTCGTCTATTCAGGGTTATGAGGACATGACTTCTGGCAAGAGCCAGACGCTGAACGGGGTCACGACGCCTGATGAATACACCGTCAAGATCAGGCTCAATCAGCCCAACGCTACCTTTCTGCACATCATGGCGATCAACTTCGCCTCGGTCGTTCCGAAGGAAGCGGTCGAACAGTGGGGCGCTGATTTCGGCAAACATCCGGTAGGTTCCGGCGCCTTCGAGCTGGCGGAGTGGAAGCTGGGCCAGCAGCTGGTCTTCAAGAAGAACCCGAACTACTTCCATGCTGGCGTACCGTATCTGGATAGCATCAAGTTCGAGATCGGCCAGGACCCGACGGTCTCCCTGATGCGTCTGCAAAAGGGTGAAGTGGACATCGCCGGGGATGGTGTGCCCCCCGCGCAATTCCTGCAATTCAAGAACAACCCGCAGCAGAAGGAGCTGATGGTCATCGGTGACCAGTTGCAAACGGGATACCTCACGCTGAAGACCACGCTGCCTCCGTTCGACAAACTTGAGGTTCGAAAGGCCGTAAACATGGCGATCAGCAAGGACCGGATCGTTCGCATTATCAATGGTCGCGCCAAGCCGGCTAACCAGCCACTGCCGCCTGCCATGCCCGGGTATGACGCTGCGTTCAAGGGCTATGCTTACGATGTAGAGGGCGCCAAGAAGCTTCTGGCCGATGCAGGCTTTCCCAACGGTTTCGATACCGAGCTGTATGTGATGAATACCGACCCGCAGCCACGTATCGCCCAGTCCATCCAACAGGACCTGGCCAAGGTGGGTATTCGTGCACAGATCAAGTCGCTGGCGCAGGCCAACGTGATTGCGGCAGGTAGCGAGAAAGACAAGGCACCTATGGTGTGGTCGGGCGGTATGGCCTGGATCGCCGACTTCCCCGATCCATCGAATTTCTACGGCCCGATCCTGGGGTGCGAGGGGGCGGTAGCGGGTGGCTGGAACTGGGCCTTGTACTGCAACAAGGCGCTGGATGCCGAAGCGAAAAGGGCTGATTCGATGGCCAAACCCGAGCAGCAGGCCGAGCGGATTGCCTTATGGAAAAAGATCTTTACCGATGTCATGGCCGATGCGCCGTGGGTACCGATCTTCAACGAGCAGCGCTTTACCGTGCGATCTGCTCGCATGGGAGGTGACGATGCGCTGTATGTCGACCCTGTCCACGTCCCCGTCAACTACGACTACATCTGGGTGAAGTGAATGTGCCAGAACTGCTTGGTTAAAACGATCCATAGCATCAACAGCCATTTTGGCTGGGACAACAGCTTCGAGCCAACGGCTCGGGTAGCGCCCGGAACCGAACTGGAGTTTCAGTGCCATGACTCCTCTAACGGTTATTTCAACGCACATTCGGTCGTCGCCGACGTGTCCACGATGCCATTCGACAAGATTAATCCGGTTACCGGGCCGATTTTTGTCGAAGGGGCTCAGCCAGGTGATGTGCTCAAGGTGACGATCGACAGCTTCAAGCCTTGCGGCTTTGGCTGGACTGCGAATATTCCAGGCTTTGGCCTGTTGGCCGATCAGTTCAAGGAACCGGCGTTGGCCTTGTGGCATTACGATAAGGAGAGCCTGGCACCCGCCGCGTTCGGACAGTTCGGCAAGGTCCCGCTCAAGCCGTTTGCAGGCACCCTTGGCGTTGCTCCGGCTGCGCCAGGGCCGCATTCGATCGTCCCGCCCCGTCGCGTGGGAGGTAACCTGGACATCCGCGATCTGGCCGCCGGCACTACCCTGTACCTGCCCGTGGAAGTGGAGGGGGCGTTGTTTTCAATAGGGGATACCCATGCAGCCCAAGGTGACGGTGAGGTCTGCGGGACGGCCATCGAGAGCGCCATGGACGTGGTGGTGAAGCTGGACCTTATCAAGTCCACTCCCTTGGCCGCACCGCGCTTCAGTACGCCAGGGCCGGTAACCCGTCACCTGGATGCCATGGGGTACGAGGCCTTTACTGGTGTCGCGTCTGACCTGATGGATGCGGCTCGCCAGGCGGTGAGTAGCACAATCGACTGGCTCTGCCGTGAACACGGCATGCCGGCCGAGCAAGCCTACATGCTGTGCTCGGTCTGCGGTGATCTGCGAATCAGTGAAGTGGTGGACATGCCGAACTGGGTGGTCTCGTTCTACTTCCCCAAAGTAGTCTTCAACTGAGGTAATGCCATGACTGCCGAGACACCCCGGCCTTTGCTGTCGGTCGAGCACCTGTCCATCGAGTTTGGCAGCAGGCGCGTCGTGAATGACCTCAGCTTTGCCCTGCACAGTGGCAAGACCCTGTGTATCGCCGGAGAGTCCGGCAGTGGTAAATCCCTCACCTCGCTGGCCATCATGGGGTTGCTGCCCAAGATGGCGCGATTGCCCAGCGGCGTTATCCTTTTCGAGGGACAGAATCTGCTGGATCTGCCCGAGCGGCAGATGCAGGCGCTCCGGGGTAAGGACATCGGCATGATCTTTCAGGAGCCCATGACGTCGCTCAACCCATTGATGACCGTCGGCCAGCAACTGGAGGAGACGGTACGTCGGCACGAGGCGGTGAGTCGTGGTCAGGCGCGGCAGCGTGCCCGTGAAATGCTCGACGCGGTGCGTGTACCCCAGGTGGAAAAGCGCCTTACGCAATATCCCCACGAGTTGTCCGGCGGGATGCGGCAACGGGTAATGATCGCCATGGCGATGCTCTGCCGTCCGCGGGTGCTGATTGCTGATGAGCCTACCACAGCCCTGGACGTCACCATTCAGGCCCAGATCCTTGAACTCATGCGCGAGTTACAGGACGAGTTTGGCACCACGCTGTTAATGATCACCCATGACATGGGCGTGGTGGCGGAAATGGCCGATGAGGTCGTGGTGATGAATCAGGGCGTGATGGAGGAGCGGGCACCGGTACGCGAGCTTTTCAGGACGCCCAAGGCGGCGTATACGCAAAAGCTTCTGGCGGCCGTGCCGGTACTGGGCACAGCCGCCAAACCTGAATCGCGAGCAACGCAGCCAGTAGTGCTGGAGGTTCAAGACCTCACCGTGCGTTTTCCGCTGCGGGGCGGCTGGTTCGAGGAAGCTCGCAACGTTCACGCGGTGGAAAACGTAAGCTTCAATCTGCACCAGGGCGAAACCTTGGGAATCGTAGGGGAGAGCGGCTGCGGCAAGTCCACGACCGGCAGAGCGCTCATGAACATGCTGAGTTACGAGGGCAGCGTGAAGCTCATGGGGCGGGAGTTGAATGGGCTTGTCGGCAATGCGCTCAAGCCGGTGCGGCAAGATATCCAGATGATCTTTCAGGATCCGTACGCCTCCCTCAATCCGCGCAAGACAATCCTGGATCTCGTAGGCGAGCCTTTGCTTATTCATGGACAAGGCGATCTTGCGGCCCGTAAGAGGCGTGTCGCCCAATTGCTGGATCAGGTTGGCTTACCGGCTGAGGCAATGGAGCGCTACCCGCATATGTTTTCGGGCGGACAGCGGCAGCGTATCTGTATTGCCCGTGCGCTGGCGCTCAACCCCAAGGTCATCATTGCGGATGAGTCCGTATCGGCGCTCGATGTGTCCGTACAAGCACAGGTGCTCGATCTGCTGGAGCGCTTGCAGAGGGAATATCAGCTGAGCTACGTCTTTATTTCCCACGACATGGCAGTGGTCGAGCGTATCTGTCATCGTGTGGCGGTCATGTTTTGCGGTCAGATCGTTGAAATCGGTCAGCGTGATCAGGTGCTTGGAAATCCGCAACATGCTTATACGCGGCGGCTATTGGCTGCTGTGCCCATGCCGGATGTGGATCACCGCAAGGACTTTAAAAGCCTGCTCAAGGAAGTCGAAACGCCTGACCCTATCAAGCCACATGGTTATCAGGCTCCCTTGCAACGTTATCGCGCGGTAGATCTGGATCATTGGGTTGCGGTTTAAGTCTTTGATTGACCTGAGGTTGCTGCTCTGGTATCTGTACGCATATACAGTTATCTGGGTCATCAGGTATGTCGATTACCGTACTAGGGCGAAGCGAGCGGCTTCGCCATTTATTGCCCGAGGCGGACTCTCTGCGGATCAGCGGCTTTCAGTCTGCGGCGGGTCAATGGGAAGAAAACGCCATCTCGCTGGATAGGCTGGTGGGGTTGGGCGAGTCACCAATCTGGGTGGTGATGGTGGATGATGAAAGCCTGCTTGAGTTCGGGATCTATCCGGGAGATCGGCTAATTATCGATCGGGCAGTAGAATGCCGACCGGGGCATCTGGTTATCATGGATGTGAACGGCCAGTATGAAATACGCCGACTCACGCATGATAACCAGGGCGGTCGCCTGCTGTTGGGTGGGCATCGTCAGGCGCGCCCAATCAATTACGGTCGCGATGAGCCTCTGGATGCGTGTGGCGTCGTAACCTTTGTGCTTAGCTATGTGGCACAACCGGCAACGTAATCAGCGTCGGCGCTGCCGTTAATCCACTGCTTCAACGCGCCAGCCACTTTTCCAGTTCTGCCACATCGTTTCCGGCGCCGGCTGCCCGGTTTTCGGCCAGGCGCCAATAGAGTTGTGCCATGGCAAGGTACAGTGCCTCGCTGGGACGGTCTTTTTGCGCAAAGGCAGCGATCTCTTCCATTTCTGCTACCCAACGGTAGGCTTTGGGGTACATGTCGGGCAGTTTCTCGTTAGCCCACTCGTAAAGCATCGGCTGGCTGCATTTGAGTTCATCGCGCAATGCCTGGCCGGAACCACTGCGCTCGGCAGCCTGCACCATGGCAGCGATAAGGCCGGTCAGCCCCTTGGTAATACCGGCATAACTCATCTTAAGTCCTGACGCGGCACCGATGGGTGCTTCCAGTATCTTCACCGGAAGGCCATAGTCGTTGAGCTGGGCAAATCGCGCGGCATGCTCGCCTGAGGCATAGAACGAGGGGCACGTTCGTTCAGGCGAAGGAGGCGTGCCAAAGATGGCCGCATCGACGAAGGCGCATCCTGCATCGGTAAGGGTCTGACCGACCTGCTCGACGGTGGCTGGAGCAATAGCGTTACAGTCTACATAAACGGTCTTTTTCATGCGGCCCAGAATGGGGGCCAGCTCTTGCGCCAGCGGTAAGGCTTCGGACGGCGGCACAATGGAGAGTAGAATGTCGGCTTCACCCAGCTGTTCCTGTTCGACCTCCCGCAACCCTGCCGCTGCGGCGCGCTCGCGGGTAGCCACGCTGCGGCCAGCCAGGGTGGTGCAGACATCCAGGCCGTGATCGCGCAAATAGCGGCCCACAGCAGCGCCCATGGAGCCTGGGGCGATCAGGGCAACGGTCAGCGTCATGGTTCATCCTCGTGGGTTGTTGTTTTCATTCCTAGCTGATCGGCCAGATCCTGCAAGTCACTGGCAACCAGATCCCAGCCGTCGGCTGGCTGTTCGATCGGACCTTTTGGTCCTTTTTCCAGAGGGCGCTGAATAAAGGCCGTCCGCAGACCCAGCTCACTGGCTGCCTGAAGGTCATTGTTATGGGCCGCACACAGCATGACTCGTTCAGGTTCAAGGCCCAGCAGGGTGCAGGCGCCGAGGTAACATTCGGCATCAGGCTTGTAGTGATTGAACAGATCCGCGCCGAATACCATATCCCAGGGAAGGCCGGCGTGGCGTGCCATATTGACCAGCATGGCAACGTTGCCATTGGACAAGGCGCTGATGCTATAGCCCTGCTTGAGTCGAGTCAGACCGGGAACGGCATCCGGCCAGGGATTGAGGTGATGCCAGAGGCGATGAATCCAGTCCACTTCAGCCTTGGTCAGGCCAACCAGTCCGTATTGGGGCAGCAGTTCCTCAAGCGCCACACGGTGCAGGTCGTCAAGCGGCGTCCAGGGTAGCGTTCGCTCGCGAATCTCATCCATCAGCGGGCCGTAGGCCTCAGCTCGCCAGGCATCGACAAGGGCAGGCCAGTCGGCTTTAAGGCCGTTTTTCTCCCCAAAGGACTCAAGTGAGGCGATCAAACTGCCCCGCCAGTCGACTACGGTGCCGAACACATCGAACAAAAGTGCGTGTACTGTCGTCTTCATTGCGAACTCATCGCCTGCGTAAGAAGTACCTACTGTCTTGACGGAAAGAGGTGCGGCGCAGTTCCCCAATCTCTGACTTAGGAAGACCATGAACCTTTGTGACTACACCCATTGGGTATTTGATATGGACGGTACCTTGACGGTTGCCGTACATGATTTCGCAGCCATTCGGCGTGCCCTGGAGATACCACCTGAGGCTGATATCCTCCATTACCTGGCCGCCTTGCCCGAGGCGGACAGCAAGGCCAAGCATGCCTGGCTGCTCGAGCATGAGCGGGAGCTGGCTATGGGTTCCAAGCCTGCCCCGGGGGCGGTTGAGCTGATCAGGGCGTTATGCGCGCGCAACTGCCGGATCGGTATCCTGACCCGTAATGCTCAGGAGCTGGCCTACGTAACGCTGGAAGCTATTGGTATTGCCGAGTGTTTCAATCGGGCGGAAGTGCTTGGGCGAGACGAGGCGCCACCCAAGCCGCATCCAGGTGGGCTGCAGCATTTTATCGAGCGCTGGCAGGTGCAGCCGAGCGACGTGGTCATGGTCGGCGATCATCGAATTGATCTGGAGTGTGGCCGCGCAGCCGGTACGCGTACGGTATTGGTCAACGCACCGGAGAATACCTGGCCAGAGCTGGCTGATGATCATGCCGTGGACTGTTTCGCACTGGCGCAGCGCATCGCGCGGGCTTGAGAGAGGGGTACCGATCCGATCGATCGGGTGCCCGCCTTTGCAAGGTTATAAACGAGACGCTGTAAACGTATCGCAGCGCTCTACCGCACCATTGTCGAATCCGGTCCTGAACCAGCGGGCCCGTTGTTCGGAGGTGCCGTGGGTAAACGAGTCGGGAACGGCGCGCCCTTGAGCCTGCTCCTGGAGACGGTTGTCACCAATGGCATGGGCTGCGTTGATGGCTTCTTCAAGATCACCGGGCTCCAGCCAGTGTAGGCGTTTCTGGGCATGATTTGCCCAAACGCCGGCGTAACAGTCGGCTTGCAGTTCCAGGCGAACGGATAACCCCTGCGCACCTTGGGCAGGCATGCCACGGCGCTCAGCAGCCTGCATTTTTTCCGTAGTGCCGACCAGGTCCTGCACGTGGTGACCGATTTCATGGGCAATGACATAGGCACGGGCGAAATCCCCGGCTGCCGAGAAGCGGCGCTCCATCTCATCGAAGAAGGAAAGGTCCAGATAAACCTGCTGGTCAGCCGGACAATAGAACGGGCCGGTTGCGGCACTGGCGGAGCCGCAGGCCGATTGCACATGACCGTTGAAAAGAATCAGCTTGGGCTGTTGATAGTGTTCTCCATGGGCTGCAAAGATTTCGCCCCATGTGTCTTCGGTGTCGCCCAGGATGGCGCGGACAAAATCCACCTGTTTGGAGTTGGCGTCCGGCGCCTGGGTTTGCTGGGCTACCTGCGCCCCGCCGCCTGAACCTGTCACCATGCTCAGTACCTGGAGCGGGTCCTGGCCTGTCACCAGGCTGAACACCACGACCAGCAGAACCCCGCCAACACCGAGGCCACCGCCGATTTGCAGCCCACGGCCACCACCGGTGGCCTGTTCAACGTTGTCGCTACGCCGCCCTTTACCCCAATCCATCTCATCGCCTCGCTTGAACGCTTTGTGGGTGAGACCACGGGCGTCTGGCAGAGTGCGCCAAAATGTTACGAAACGTGGTGACTCGAGCCCTCAGCCGTTTGGCGATCGCGCAGTTCGACCACACACTCGGAGCGAGACAGCAGGTGAACATGTCCACCTACCCGTACGGCACCTTGTTCATCTACAGAGACATCCATCTGGCTGGGGCGCCCGGTGAAACCGCCTTGATGAATAACGAAGGGCTTTCCAGTGCCTTGGCAGCCGTGGCGGACCAGATAGGCCGCTGCTGCACCCGCTGCGCTACCTGTCGCAATGTCTTCTACCAGGCCGGCATTATCCCAGCTGCGACCTTCGCTACGTTCTACATCCAGCACATATACGAATGCCGCGCCAATACCGTGCAAACGCGCCTCCAGATCCTGCGCTGCGATCCGCGCACGGCCCAGTTGGCTACCTTTGACCGGCAGGATCAGATAGGGAAGCCCGGTACTGACAACCATGGGCGGGTAATCAGCATCAAGGTCTCGCAGTCGTAGTGAAAAGGCGTGAGCAAACCACTGGCTCTGCGCCTGATCCAACGGGCATCCCCACTGGACAAGGCCTTGGTCCATCTCGGCGTAATAGCCTGTTGCGGCGCGGTGAGTCATCAGGGTAACCGTTTTTTCCGAAAGCTCGATCCGCCAGGTCTCCTGCTCGGCCTGCCCGTGCTGATGGTGGAGCAGGGCGGCGGCCCCAACCAGCGGATGGCCGGCAAAAGGCAGCTCTTCCTCCATCGTGAAAATACGTGCACCAAAGGTATTTGCCTGCGCCCGTGGCTCAAGAAAGATGGATTCATACTGGCGCAGCTCCTGGGTCAGTTTCTGCTGCGTACTGACAGGCAGGCCCGAGGCATCCGGGAAGATGGCTAGCCCATTACCCGCGAGCGGACGATTCGCAAAAACATCCACATGCCAGTAAACCAATGGCGACATAGGGGCTCCTAACAAGGGTTGGTGAGTCCACAAGGCTACGTGTACGCAACGGCTCATGCCAAGCCGGTAATCGGCGCGACTCATCTTTGTTTCATGCGGATGCCCGGCATCCCCATTGTGGAGAATATTCATGTTGAAAGGTACAGCGCTCATTGTTGGTGTGACAGGGATTTCCGGCTACAACCTGGCCAATGTGTTGATATCCAGTGGCTGGACGGTGTATGGCCTGGCTCGCAAGCCCTCAAACCAGGAAGGTGTCATTCCTGTGACCGGTGATCTGCTGGATGAGCAGTCGCTGACCGCCGCGTTGAAGGATCTCCCCATTACCCATGCCTTCTTCTGTACATGGACCCGCCGCGACACCGAGAAAGAGAATGTCGAGGCCAACGGTGCCATGATGCGCAACCTCTGCAAGGCGTTGGAAAACGCGCCTCTTCAGCATGTGGCGCTGGTAACAGGAACCAAGCACTACCTGGGCCCATTCGAAAGCTATGGTCAGAATGCCGCCGAGACGCCATTCCGCGAGGAGCATCCCCGTCTGCCGGGTGAGAACTTTTATTACACGCTGGAAGACATCCTTTTTGAACATGCCGAGCGCCGCGGCTTCAGCTGGAGCGTGCACCGTTCTCACAGCATGATCGGCATGGCGCGTGGCAGTAATGCCATGAACATGGGCGTGACCCTGGCTATCTATGCAAGCATCTGCAAAGAGACCGGACGTCCCTTCGTATTCCCAGGCTCGAAGGTGCAATGGAATGGCCTGACGGATATCACCGATGCCGGCCTTTTGGCGCGCCAGATGGAGTGGGCAGCGTTGTCGCCCAGCGGACAGAACCAGGCGCTCAATACCGTCAATGGCGATGTATTCCGCTGGCGCTGGATGTGGACACAGATCGCGGACTTTTTCGGGCTGGAGGCCGCGCTCTGCCCGGACGAGCGTCAACCGCTGGAAGAGCAGATGAAGGACATTGGACCGGTATGGGAGGAGATGGCGCGTCGCTATGAGCTCGTTGAGTCCGACGTAGGCAAGTTGGCTTCCTGGTGGCACAGCGATGCAGACCTGGGACGTGAAATCGAGTGCCTGAACGACATGACCAAGAGCCGAGATTTGGGCTTCCTGGGATACCACGACAGCCGAGCATCCTTCATCGACCTGTTCAATCGCCTGCGGGCCGAGCGGATCATTCCCTGACCGCTGGTCGCTGCACTTGCACCTCCCGAGTCTCCTAGTGCCAAACCCTAGGCACACACATACAAGAGCCAGGAGGTGCCCGATGAACAAGAAACTCGCTATAGCAGCGTTGGCAGGTCTGCTTTCCACATCTGCCTTTGCTCAAACCGGCCCGACCGATCCGACATCCCCGACCGAGCCGGTAACACCCGGCCCCAGCGTGAATAGCAATGATGTGACACCAGGTGCCGACTCAGGCAGTTCACCCAACAATGGCAAAGGCGCGAGGACCACAACACCGGATGGCATGAATAACAGCACCGGTTCGAAGACAGGGCCTGACACCATGGATCATGGCACGCACCGTAGCCAGGGCAGCCATACCGGCACCGGAGCGGGCATGGGAATGGACAGCAACACTAACGGCACAGGTGCAGGCTCAACACCGGGCATGGGGCCGGCTGCCAACACGGGCAAAAATCCCTGATGATAGCGTTGCGCCGATAAAGCCCGCCTGATGCGGGCTTTATCATAAGAGGGCTCAGGTGGTCAGGCGTATCGCCTCAAAGTGCTCGCTTGGGGACATGATCTGATCGCGTGCTGCGATCAAGGGCAGGTCGCGGCTACCCGGTATAGTGCGGGCCACCAGGGCATAAAGCGTACTAACGGCATTGGCCACGGCTTCAGGCGTACTGACCCCACCCAGCAGATGCCCCAGCAGTACGGACGAAAACACATCGCCCATGCCATTAGGCAGTGGCTGCAGCTCAACGTAGGGGGTCTGTACCATCCATGCACTTCGAGCGGTCACCGCCAGTGTGCTGAGCTTGTCGAGTGGAAGATCCGGCGTTCGCAGACTCGTTATAACAATGGTGTCCGGGCCTGGGCATTCAGGCGTGCCGAGTAACTCGCGAGCGGCCTGGATAGCATGTTCTGTCGACGCCAGCGATGATCCATACAGCAGCTCGAACTCGTAATGGTTGGGTGTAATCAGGCTGGCCTGCTCAATGGCCCGTCGACGCAAAAACTCAGGAATCCCCGGTCGTACGAAGACGCCGCGGCCTACGTCGCCCATCACCGGATCGCAAAGGTAGTGCACGCCCGGCTTGTTCTTTCGGATCTCCTGTACCACGGACAGGATGACCTCACCAATAGCGGCGTCGCCCAGATAGCCTGACAGGACCGCATCACAGCGCGCGAGAATGCCGCGTGCTCTCAGCCCGTCAAGCACATCATGGATATGCTCAGGGGGAAAGACCTGTCCCTTGAACTCGCCATACCCCGTATGGTTGGAAAACTGCACGGTGTTGACGACGACCGGTTGAATGCCGAGCAATTGTAGCGGCAGGGTTGCCGCCGCATTGCCCACATGGCCATAGGCAACATGGGACTGGATGGAAAGTACCAGAGGAGGAGAGCCGAGCGTCTCGGAAGCCATAGGGTTGCAGATCCTTATCCAATAAAGGAGGCGTTGTACTGTTTATGAAAGGGACATGGGCCGTTAGTGCCGTGACACCACTTCATCCTTGCCATCCGTGTTGAGCCCCAGCACTTCATAGGCGTCCTTCCGATTACCCATCTCCATACCGGGAGAACCCAGGGGCATGCCGGGTACGGCTACGCCAAGCAGTTCAGGGCGCTGGCGAAGAGTCAGAATGTCGTGGGCTGGTACGTGTCCTTCAACAAACTTTCCGTCGATCACACCAGTATGGCAGGACGAAAATCGTGGCGGTACACCCAGCCGGGCCTTGAGTTCGCTCATGTTGGGTTCCATGTGATCGTGAACGGCAAAGCCGTTTGCCTCCAGATGCTTGATCCACTGGCTACAGCAGCCACAGTTGGGATCGCGGTATACGTCAATCGTCAAGGGTTCGGCTGCGTGAACTGTGCTGCCGAGCAAAGCGGCGAGTAGAACTAGGCGGCGCATGTAAAGGTCTCTTTCGGGTTGGCATACAGGCAGCATAAACTCACGGCCGCTCGAAGAGCAGGAGGCATTGGGTCTTTCGCTGTGCAAAGTGCTTCCACTTGTTAAGGACTGTTCAAAAGGCTCGTTGCTCTCTGGCTTTTTGAATGGATCTGTCTGGTTTGGCCCATGCGGCTACACCCCAAGGGAGAACAGGGGATGTTTTATACGCGTTTTGCTCGTGCGGTTCTGATCGCTCAGACACTGGTCTGGGCGGGTCTGGCGCTGGCCTATTGGTTCAGGCCCTATGAAATGACCAATGCCAGCGGAGTGCTGCTCATGGACTCCGCCTCGGTTACCGAAACCCAGGTCTTCTATGGCGGCCTGCAATTCGGTCTGGCATTGTTCACCGGTTTTGCAGTGTTCCGCCCTCAACTGGTACGGGCTGCCTTGCTGTTAATCGTCTTTTTGCAGTTGTCGACTGCCAGCGTTCGGCTTATTGGCGCCCTGTTGGCAGATGCGGGCGAGGCCAACTTCGACTGGTACAGCCAGCTTTACAAGATTGTCATCGCCATCCTGGCGATTGTAGCGCTGCGCCTTTTGGATCGCTGGAATCGCATGCTGGACGAGCGCTACGGAGATTACGAAGACGATTGAAACTCAGCTGGCGGAAGGCTGCGTTGCGGCCTGAGGGGCTGGTTGCAGCATCAGCCCTCCGGCCACGATCAGTCCGGCACCCGCCATCCAGAGTGCCGGGCCAAGCCCACCACTGAAATGGCTGCTGACAGCCGCCAGCAGAGGGCCCAATAGTTGGCCGCCTGCGAACGCAGCGGTTAGTAGACCGGCATTGCGGTGAGGCGTTTCTGGAGCCAGCTCACGGCTATGCTGCATCACCAGTTGCATGGAGGCCAGGAACGGTCCCCCACACAGCAGCACACCCAGAAACAGTGCGCTCATGCCGGGCAGCAGGCATAGCAAGACGCCAGCGGCCTGCAGCCACAGAGTCGCGATGAGCCAACGTCTTGTGGCACCGGGCCGCTGGCGACGAAAGCTGGCCAGCACCACACCCAGTGCGGCCGCCAAACCGAAGGCAGGCCAGAACAGATCAGCTACCCATTCGCCGTGGAAGCGCGCCGTAGCCATCTGGGAAAGAAATGTAGCCGGAACGATATAGCCCATGCCAACCAGAGCATAGGCGGCTGTCAGGCGGACCATGCGTGGCGAGATCGGCTTGGTTGATGTAACTGCATGAGCAGTAGTCGCCCGCGGCAGGGCTGGCAGTACAGCGATGGTCATCACCAGCGCCACCGCTGCATAGATCAGCCACAGGGTTGCCGAACCCTGGCCGTTCAGATTGGTGACCAGGGCCAGCAGGCCGCTCAGTACGATCCCTACGCCAGGACCAGCAAAAACCAGTGCGCCCAGTTTCGGCATGTTTGCCTGTGCCGCTACGCCCTGGCTGAGCCCGGTAACCATCACCAGCACCCAGGCACTGGCCAGGCCCGCGCCAAAGCGGAGCAGGGCGTGGGGCCAGAACCCTTCGGCCCACACCGAGAGAAGGGTCAGCCCTACACATAACCATAGGCCGGCAACGAGCCGAAAGCGGGTCTGGCGAGCAAAGAAGGCGTCCAATGCACCTACCAGATAACCCAGGTAATTGGCAGCAGCCAGCAGGCCTGCGGCTGTCAGGTCTATCTGGCCTTCCGCAATCAAGTGCGGAAGCTGAGGCGTCAATGCGAAGCGGCCAATGCCCATCGCAACGGACAGGGCGACCAGGCAGGCAAGCAGGCGGTGCAGGGCGGTCATGAGTGGTCCCTATGTAGGTTCTTGATTGATGTATATAGGGTAGGGCTTGTTAAGGTTCTCTAAAACTGAATAAATAAGAATAGGTTGTTCACTTAAAGAGAATGGTTATGGAACTGGCTGAACTGCGCATTTTTCAGGCGGTGGCTGAAACAGGATCCATTGCCCGTGCAGCGGAGCTGTTAAATCGGGTGCCTTCCAATCTGTCGACGCGCCTGCGTCAGCTTGAAGACAAGCTGGGCGTGGATTTGTTTGAGCGCGAGCGTCAGCGGCTGCATTTGTCTCCGGCAGGTACGGTGCTGTTGGGATACAGCCAGCGATTATTCGCCTTGGCGGACGAGGCCCGAGCGGCCGTGCAGGATGGTGCACCGGCGGGCGCCTTTGTGTTGGGGTCGATGTACAGTACTGCCGCTATTCATCTTCCGGCCATGATTGCGGCCTACCATCAGCAGTATCCCAGTGTAGAGCTGCAACTGCAGACGGGTCCCAGCGGCGAGCTCATCGATGGATTGCTGCAAGGACGGCTGGATGCTGCGTTGGTTGATGGGCCTGCCCGGCATGACGGCCTGGAAGGCGTTCCGCTGTTCGAGGAGCCCATGGTGCTCGTGACCGGAGCTGATCATCCTCCGGTACATTCAGCAGCCGATGTGGCAGGGCGTCCTGTATTTACGTTCCGAACCGGTTGCTCTTACCGGTTGAGGCTGGAGGCCTGGTTTGCGGCGACAGGCGGTGCCATGGGGCCTATCATGGAAATCGAGTCCTATCACAGCATGCTGGCCTGCGTGATTGCCGGTGGCGTTGCCATGATGCCCAAGGCCATGCTGGATAGCTTGCCCGGGCGCGACCGCGTTGCGTGCCATCCGCTCGAGGCCCGTTTCGCCACGGCCACTACATGGCTCATGTGGCGCAAGGGGCGCCAGGGTGCAAATCTCAAAGCGTGGATTGCCTTGCAGAGTAACGTGTCAAATGTGGCGGTTAAGTCTTTTGGTGCTTGAAATTCGTATGACGAATGCGAAACTGCACAGGCCGTGAACAAGAATAAAGGCGCGCTTTCTCATGCGCTTTGAAAAAAGGATTGAGAAAATCATATGATCAAAATCGCCATCGTCGGATTCGGCAAGATTGCCCAGGATCAACACCTGCCAGCCTTGCAAAAAAATCCTGACTATCAGCTCGTTGCTGTCGCCAGCCGTAATGCTTCTCTTGATGGCGTAGCTCACTACAAGACCCTTGAAGAGCTGCTCGACGCCGTGCCGTATTTGGACGCAGTCTCCCTCTGCGCACCGCCAGCCGTACGCTATGCACAGGCTCAACTGGCCCTTGCCCATGGCAAGCATGTATTTCTTGAAAAGCCGCCTGGGGCAACCCTCAGTGAGGTCGAGGCACTGTCGGAGCAGGCCAAGGCCGCGGGCAAGACCCTGTTTGCCAGCTGGCACTCCCGTTATGCTCAAGGAGTGGCTCCGGCCAAAGCCTGGCTGGCCGATAAAACCATCAAAGCCGTGCAGGTCAACTGGAAAGAAGATGTACGCGTCTGGCACCCGGGGCAAACCTGGATCTGGGAGCCGGGTGGTATGGGCATTTTTGACCCGGCCATCAATGCCTTGTCCATCGTGACCGAAATCCTGCCCAAGCCGTTTTTTCTCAAGCAGGCAGCGTTGCAGGTTCCGGAGAATTGCCAGACGCCGATTCGTGCGCAGCTGGAATTCAGTTATGAGCGCGGTGCAGCCATTCAGGCCGACCTGGACTTCCTGCAAACGGGACCGCAGACATGGGACATTCATGTCGAGACCGATCAAGGCAAACTGACCCTGTCCAAGGGCGGCAGCCAACTCTACATCGATGATCAGCTTGAAAAAGAAGGTCCGGATGAAGAGTATCCCGGCCTGTATGCTCGCTTTGCCGAGCTGGTCAAAAACGGTCAGTCCGATGTGGACGTCGCGCCGTTGCGGCATGTGGCGGATGCGTTCATGTACGGCCGACGTGAGACCATCGAGCCGTTCCACGAAGATAAGCAGTGATAGTGATCGGGCGGAATAGCCGCCCGGTCAGACCTTAGCGGCGCTCAAGCAGGACGCCGCTTTCCATGTGGTGCGTCCAGGGAAATTGATCGAACAGGGCGCAACGCACAATACGGTGAGTATCCTGTAGCTGGGCGATGTTCTGAGCCAGCGTTTCCGGATTGCAGGAGATATAGAGGATACGGTCGAAGCGACGTGTTAGCTCGCAGGTGTCCGGGTCCATCCCCGCACGAGGCGGATCTACAAACACGCTTCCAAAGGTGTAGCTTTTAAGATCAACACCCGCCAAGCGACGGAACGGACGCACCTCATTGAGGGCCTGGGTCAGCTCTTCGGCAGACAGGCGCACCAGGGTCACGTTGTCGATGCCATTATCTGCCAAGTTTGCCAGTGCAGCATTCACCGATGACTTGCTGATCTCGGTGGCCAGTACTTTGCGAACGCGGGTAGACAGCGGCAGGGTGAAGTTACCGTTCCCACAGTACAGCTCAAGCAGATCATCGTCCCGCTCGCCAAGTACATCGTAGGCCCAGCCCAGCATCTTCTGATTCACCGTCCCATTGGGTTGAGTGAAGGCACCCTCTGGCTGGCGATAGTGATATTCGCGACCTGCAATAGTCAGCGTTTCGTTGACGTAATCCCGCCCGACCACGATCCGTTTGCCACGGGAACGCCCGACGATATTGACGTTCAGCTCGGCGGCCAGGCATTCCGCAGCAGTTTCCCAGGCATCGTCCAATGGCCGATGGTAGGCCAGGGTGATGAGCGCCTCCCCGGACAGAGTAGTCAGGAACTCCACCTGAAACAGCTTGAACGACAACGTCTCGCTCGCCTGCCAGGCAGCCTTAAGGCGTGGCATAAGCTCATTGATGAGCGGGCTTGCGATAGGGAAGTTTTCAATCAGGATAGGCGTGTGCTTGTCGCCCTGTTCGAACATGGCGTAGTGCCGTTCGCCTTCTTCACGCCATAAACGAAACTCGGCGCGCAGTCGGTAATTCGCAAGGGGCGAGTCGAATACTTCAGGTTCAGGTGCATCGAATGGAGCCAGCAGCTCGATGAGGCGATTCTTTTTCGCCATTAACTGCGTTGCGTAATCCGCAGGCTCGAAGGAGGGAACATTCATGGTCAGCTCAGTGAACGTAGTGGGCTTTTCAGCTAGGGTGGAGGCAAGGCTGCTATTCAGCCAATGCCATTAGTCTGAGAATTTTCTCGGGCCGAAACCATAGGGAAAAATCCTAGGGCAACGGCTTGTCGCTACGCATCGTCCAGACTGATCAGGCAGTACCACTGCCTCACAGCGTAAAAAAGGGTGGGCCAGGCCCACCCTCATGCTCAACATCAGGCGTTGAACCAGCCTAATTTGATGACGAAGAGAATGGATAGGATGACCAAGGCAATGTTCAGGTCACGTGTGCGACCCGACAATAGCTTGATAACTGTCCAGGAGATGAAGCCGAACGCGATGCCATTGGCAATGGAATACGTTAGTGGCATGGCCAGCGCCGTGATCAGAACGGGCGCAGCAGTGGTCAGATCATCCCACTCAATCTCGGCCAACCCCGAGGCCATCAGCACGGCGATGAAGAACAGCGCTGGTGCAGTCGCAAAGGCCGGAACGCTGCCTGCCAGCGGTGCAAAGAACAGGGCGAGCAGGAACAGACCGGCTACCACGACCGCCGTTAGACCTGTACGACCGCCAGCGCTGACGCCTGCAGCCGATTCGATATAGCTGGTTGTCGTAGAGGTGCCCAGCAACGAGCCAAACATGGCTGCGCTGCTGTCCGCGATCAGAGCGCGACCCATCTTGGGCAGATGACCGTCCGGGCCCATTAGACCGGCGCGCTTGGCCACTCCGATCAAGGTGCCGGAGTTGTCAAACAAGTCTACGAACAGGAAGGCGAATATCACGCTCACCAGACCGATATCCAGCGCGCCCTTGATATCCAGCTGTAGGAAGGTTGGCGCCAGCGAGGGCGGCATGGACAGCACGCCGCCAAACGGCGTCGCACCAATACCGATAGCCACGAGCGTGACGGCCAGAATACCGATCAGGACGGCACCTGTGACCCCACGGGCTTCCAGCGCCACGATCAGGAAGAAGCCCAGGATCGCCAGGATCGGACCGGGTTTCGTCAGATCACCCAGGCCTACCAGGGTGGCAGGGTTATCTACAACGATACCCGCACCTTGAAGGGCGATCAGTGCCAGGAACAGGCCAATACCGGCTGCAATTCCTGAGCGTAGCGCCAGTGGGATGCTGTTGATGATCCATTCGCGGATGCGAAAGACCGACAGGATGAAAAACATCAGTGCAGACAGGAATACCGCCCCCAGTGCTGCCTGCCAGGTATGCCCCATGTGAAGCACGACGGTATAGGTAAAAAAGGCGTTGAGGCCCATCCCTGGCGCCAGCGCAATGGGGTAGTTGGCAATCATGCCCATGATGGCCGAGCCAATGGCGGCTGCTAGGCAGGTCGCAACAAATACCGCGCCTTTATCCATGCCGGTCTCGCCGAGGATGCTCGGGTTGACGAACAGGATATAGGCCATGGCTAGAAAGGTCGTAACCCCTGCCAGCAATTCCGTACGCACATTCGTGCCATGGGCCTTGAGTTGGAAGAGTTTTTCCAGCATGGGAAAAGGCTCCGAATAAGTTGAAGTCAGCGAAGGGCGCGCATGATAGCAGGTCCCCAAGCCGATGTTTCCGTTCGTAATCTTCTAAAAGTAATAAGCAGACGAAGCCGCACTGGCATGAGCGCCTGATAATTATTATCATTTCACGAAATTTTGACATTTGTGAAAATAACGTGAAAAGGGCTCGTCATGCGAGAAAGAGATACTTCGGTAATTGGCCTTCCCTACAAGACGTCCATTGGCTTGGCCCTGGCGTCCTTATCGGGGCTGACTCATGGACAAACCGCAGAGCAGGCACCGCAGGAGCTGGACAGTCTGACCGTCACAGCTGATGCTGAAGGGGAGTACCAGACGCAAACGCTGTCCTCCGACAAGTACACGCAACCCTTGCGTGACGTCCCACAAAGCATCACGGTCGTGCCGCAGGCGGTTATCGAGCAGCAGAACGCCCAAACGCTTGAGCAGGTGCTCTCCAATGTGCCTGGTATTACGTTCAGCTCCGGTGAAGGCGCAGGTGGCGTAGGGGACAGCATCAATATCCGCGGCTTCAATAGCGGCAACTACGGTGGGTCGAACGTCTATCTGGATGGCGTGCGTGACTCTGCCTTTTACACCCGCTCCGAAATGTTCAATACCGAGCAGGTTGAAGTCGTCAAGGGCTCCAGCTCCTCGGCCTGGGGCGCGGGCGTCATTGGGGGCGCGATCAACATGGTCACCAAGACCCCTAGCCTTCATGAGTTCAACCGCGTAACGGCGGGTGTTGGAACAGCGGATTACAAGCGGCTTACCCTAGATACCAACCATGTACTCGACGAGGAGAGCGGCACTGCGTTCCGGTTGAATCTGGTTGGGCATGAGTCAGGTATCAACGGGCGTGACTGGATCGAGCGGGATCGGTGGGGGATTGCACCTTCGCTTGCTTTTGGTCTCAATACCGACACGCGCAATATCTTCACGTATGAACATCTGGAAGACACCGGTAATTACGATTACGGAATTCCAACGCTGCACGACGGAAAGAGCCCCCGGCAGAGTGGCGGTCACCCAAGCCGGGTTCCGGGCGTCAAGTGGGATGGATATTTTGGCTACCGCAACCTGGATAAGGAAGACAACCGCATCGATCGCGCGACCTGGCGGTTCGAGCATGACATCAACAGCAACGTCTCCTTCAGTAACCAGCTCTCGTTCAACCAGCTCCAGCGTAGCTACGTGGTAACGACTCCAGGAGGCGACCTATCGCTTCAAGCTGGCGGAAATGGCTCCCTGCGTCGTTTGCGCGGTCCGGCGCGGCATACCGACAACCAGACACTGAGTGACCAGGCGAACGTGACTTGGCGCTTCGATACGGCGGGTATCGAGCATACTCTGGTCACAGGCCTGGAATACACGCGGGAAGACCTTCGGTACAAGACGGGCAGCCTGCGCTATGGTGCCCAGGGCAACACCTTTGCCGTTGATCCGGCCAACCCGCCGTCCAAGTTCGTTGGTTCTCGTGAGGTCGCCTACACCGGCGAGATCAACGCCGAGTCGGAAACCAAAGCCTATTACCTGATTGATACCCTGAAGTTCTCACCGCAATGGCAGTTGGATGTTTCGGCCCGTCAGGATCACTGGAAGGCACGTACCACGCGTGACCGCACTCGCACCCTGAACACGACTACCGGTACGCTGAGCAACTGGACGGACGCAGCAAACGTCAGCCAGAAGGAAAAGCTTTTCAGCTACCGTGGCGCTCTGAGCTACAAGCCCGTGGATAACGGGACGTTCTACGTCAGCTATGGCAATGCCAAGCAGCCCGGTTCTATTCAGATTGCCACAACTGGAAGCTTGGGAGAGGAGGGGCTTTCACCTACCAAGGGCAAGACGTATGAGGTAGGGACCAAGTGGGATCTGATGCACGAGCGATTGTCACTGACGGCCGCCCTGTTCCGTACGGATCTGGAAAGCACGCAATATGACAGTGACGACGAGCTGGGTAATGTCTTCAGCTCAAAATATCGCGTTGATGGTCTTGAGCTGGGTGCTTCCGGCAACATCACGGACAAGTGGTCGGTGTTCGGTGGATACGCGTATATGAAGAGCAAGATCCGCAGCTACAGCTCGGTTAACAGTAGCACCGACTTTGCCAACCCCAACGCCAGTGAGGAGGGAATTTCGCTGCCCAACACGCCGCGCCATTCAGCCAGCCTCTGGACCAGCTATGCTCTGCCGCATGACGTGACGGTCAGCTATGGCGTCAACTATGTAGGGGAGCGCTACATTGCCTTGGGCCGTGCGCAGGCGATTACCAGCGAACAGCGTGTAAAGGTGCCGGATTATGTGGTGCATAACGCGGCGGTGGACTGGCAGGCGACCTCTGATCTGGCCCTGCGCCTCAACATCGTCAACCTGTTCGACAAGCACTACTGGCGTCAGTACAACGGCCGTGGCTTCGGTGTTCCAGGGGAAGGACGCGGTGCTCAGTTAACAGCCGAGTACAGCTTTTGACAGGGCGGCACCCCTCATTGGGCACTGACTCCCTGCTGCGTTACGGGCTGGAGGATCCGCGGCGACTTGCTCGGTTCCTCCTGCAGGGGGCCGAACGTGGTTTGCCCGAGGCGCAGGCGCGTCTCGGGCAGATCCTGCTTGATGGTAACGGCATTCAGCGCGACCAGGCGTTGGCGTTGCGGTGGTTCCGTATTGCAGCCCACCATGGTCATGCGGATGCCATGAACATGGTGGGGCGTTGTCTGGAAAATGGCTGGGGGACGGCTGTAGATCTGGCAGCTGCCGCACGGGCGTATGCCCAAGCCGCGCAGCTTGGGCTCGACTGGGGATTCTACAATTATGCCAACCTGCTGGCGCAGGGGCATGGTGTACCCAGGGATCGCGCCGCCGCATTGGAGCTGTACCGCCAGGCAGCCAGACAAGGCCACGCCAAATCAATGAACCTGGTGGGACGCTTTTATGAAGAAGGCTGGGGCGTACCCGTGGACATGGAAGAGGCTGCACGCTGGTATCTGTCTGCCGCACAGGCTGGCGACTTTCGAGGACAGTGCAGTCATGCAGCCCTACTGACCCGACAGGGGCGGGTGGATGAAGCGGTATCGTGGCTAAGGCAGGCCATGCGAACTGCCACACCCGGCTTTCTACAAAAAATAGCCGAGGCACTGGCGGTCTCCGACAGTGAGCCATTGCGTGCGCTGGCAGCTGAAATCAATAGCCGCTACGCCCGAATGCAGGAACCTTTGCCAGCGATGTCTTCCGGCAAGGAAGGCTTTTCATCGTCACTTTCGCTGTGTCCTGACACCTAAAGGAAACGTTTATGCTCGTACATATCCCCGGCGTATTTTCGCCCGAAGAGGCATGTGACATCGAACATGTGTTGCGGCAGGCGAAATGGGGAGACGGAAAGGTAACGGCAGGCCATCAGTCCGCTAAAGCCAAGCACAATATTCAATTACCCGAGGATGACCCGGTCTCTATCGAGCTGGGCAATCAGATCGTTCAGCGTCTGAGCCACCACCCTGTTTTCGTGTCGGCAGTCTTGCCACGAAAGGTGTTTCCGCCGTTGTTCAACTGTTATAGAGAAGGCGGGTCTTTCGGATTTCATATCGATAACGCCATCCGCGCATTGAAAGGGCATCCTGAGCGGGTCCGCACGGATGTCTCTGCGACACTTTTCTTCTCTTCGCCCGATACCTACGATGGCGGTGAGCTGATTATTCAGGACACCTATGGCGAGCAGCAGGTCAAGCTTCCTGCAGGTGACATGGTCATCTATCCTGCTACGAGTCTTCATCGGGTTGCGCCGGTGACACGCGGCGCACGTATCGCCAGTTTTTTCTGGACTCAAAGCCTAGTGCGTGATGATGGTCATCGCCGCTTGTTGTATGACCTGGATCAGGCCATACAGCGTCTTACCCGCGATGTGCCTGATCATGAGGCTCTGCTTGCACTGACCGGAACCTATCACAACCTGCTCCGGCAATGGGCCGACGTCTAACGCCTGTTCAGCGGACGTGGCGTGGTTGATGTCCCGTAACGGCATCCCCTGCATTGCGGGCCAGTCCAAGGCTGTCTATCACGCTTAACAAGCCTATTACGCCAATGACGATGAAGGCCGTGTGGAAATCGGTAAGCTGCGCTGTGGCATGATCGTTCCACTCCATGGAGGCCCTGAGCGCCAATGCGCCAATAGCCACACCAATACCGGTCGAGAGTTGAAATACCGTACTGAACAGGGTGGAGGCGTCGCTCATCCTGGGCTTGGGGACGTCGGCAAAGGCAAGTGTATTATTGGCGGTAAATTGCAGTGAGCGCGCCATGCCGCTTACGAATAGCAGGAGCAGAATAGCGGGCAGGGGCCAGCGCTCGGACAGCAGAGCGCAGAGCAGAAGCGTCACGGCGCAAACCAGACCGTTGACGATCAGGGTTCGCCGCAGACCGAACAGACGCATGACCGGTGTGGTAAATACCTTCATGAAAAGGTTTCCGGCAAACAGCGCTAGTAGAATCAGGCCAGCATGAAACGCATTGAAGCCAAAGCACAGCTGGAACATCAATGGCAGCAGAAAGGGTGCGGTGTTGATGCTGATACGAAACAGAGTGCCGCCATACAGCGACACGCGGTAGGTCTGAATGCCGAGGTTCGAAAGGTCGATCAGTGGATGTTCCTGCTGGCGCATATGCCAGACGGCCAATCCACCCAGCATGAGGCCTGCCAGTATCCATACCAGATTACTGCCCAGCGTATCGTGACCTTGACCGATTTGCTCCATGCCGAACATAAGCGTAAGGCAGGCACCGCTTACTAATAGAAAGCCAAACCAATCAAGTGGTGCCCGGCGCGTTTCGGTGCCGGTCGGAATCATTCGTAGAGCCAGAATAAGGGCGATCAGCCCCAGGGGCAGGTTAAGGTAGAAAATCCAGCGCCAAGACGTATAGGTGGTAATCAGTCCACCTAGCGGAGGACCTAGTACAGGTGCGATCAAGCCAGGCCAGGTAATAAAGGCAATGGCTCTGACCAGATCTTTCTTTTCAGTGATGCGCAACACTACCAGACGGCCTACGGGCACCATCATGGCACCGCCAATGCCTTGCAACACCCGGGCGGCAATGAATTGCTCAAGTGTCTGAGCAATTCCGCATAGCAGCGAGGCCAGTGTGAAGAAGCCTATAGCGCTCGCAAAGACACGGCGGGCACCAAAGCGGTCTGCAATCCATCCGCTGATAGGAATGAACACAGCAAGCGCCAGAATGTAGGCACTGATCCCAACGTTAAGATCGACAGCCGAACGCCGAAAGGACTCTCCCATTTGTGGAAGTGCCGTTGCGATCACGGTAGCGTCCAGGTTTTCCATGAAAAAGGTGGCAGCTACCAGTAGGGCTACAGAAGTCGACTGGCGTTTGGAATAAGACATGAGAGAAACATCAGGAAATGGATCAACAGCATCCTACAGATATCGTTAAGGGTGGGGTATAGCCAATAAGGTTGGAAAAGAAGAGAAAATGATTAATTTCAGCGAAGCGGCTGATAAATGCTAATGAAATTCCGAGAAAATATAGCTATCTGCTTGATTTCAAATGCCTCTTTTTCGGTTTGTTTGCTCGTTCAGTCAACTGGGGTTGCCAGGAGGGCTGGAGGCCGCGCCATTGCTGAGGTTTTGCCCTTCAAAAACAGGTGCATTTGGTCGGGTTTTGATTTGTCAAGGAGGAGTTTTGAGTTACTGTATGCGTGTACAGTATCAAGGGTGTTCGTAATGCAGAATGATCTTTTCCACTCTGATGAAATCCTGCTTGAACTGAACCTGCGCCAGGAAAATGAACTGCTGCGTAAAGAGCTTGAGCAGCAGAAGCACACTATCGAAGGACTGAACGAGTCATACGCTGAGGCGCTGGCACGTATCGAGCAACTTCAGGCGCGTCTGGGGCTATGGTCGCCCAGCTTGCGTGGTCGTAAAACATCCAGAACGCTGCATCAAGCCGGCGTTTAAGTGACCTTGTAACCTACAGGGTCACCATAAATAACCAACCTACCTGTTGAGCTGGGGCGTCACGGCAGAGCCTGCGACGCCTTTTCTCTTAAAACAAAGTAATACCAGCCCAAAATATTAAGGCACAATGATATTTACAAACTTTGCTTATGACAGGCGAGCAGGAAGGAGTATGTCGTTGCAGTGGGCCGACTTATCTTGCGAGTAGTACAAACAAGGCTCGACTTTTGCCGGACGCTCTGGAATGGCGAGTTTAGCTGCATTATGAATGGCAGCGATTGATTCTATTCCTGCCGATCTCCTCAACGAAGGTAACAAACTGAACCGTTTGTTGTTTTTAGAACCTATGCTTTGCACTAAGGTATGCGTGTCTGACAGCAGGAGGTTCCATGATTCGCGCTTTGCTTGCCGTTGCGGACGGTAATGAGGATATCGAAACCGTTACGCTGATCGATGTACTGCGTCGTGCTGGCATCGAGGTACTGGTAACCAGTATCGAGGCGCGTCGCCAGATTACGCTGGCCAGAGGTACCCGCTTGATGAGCGATGTGACCTTACTGGAAGTGCAGGCCATGAGCTTTGATCTTATTGTCTTGCCTGGCGGCATGCCAGGCGCTCAACGGTTGGCCGATTGCACGGCGCTGCGCCATTTCATGCGACGGCATGTAGAACAGGGCAGGCTCTACGGAGCGATTTGCGCTGCGCCTGCTGTCATTCTCGAACCCTGGGGGTTGGTCGAGGGTAAGCGTATAACCTGCTACCCAAGCTTTATCGAGCAACTCGAGCAAGGGCAATATGTCAACGAGCCCGTCGTAGTGGATGGCCGTTGTGTCACTAGCCAAGGCCCCGGTACAGCCCAGCTGTTTGCTCTTGAGCTGGTCAATCAGCTTGTGGGTAAGGAACAGCGCGACACCGTTGCAGAGGCGTTGCTGACACCCTTTTGATAGCACGTTCCGTGCGCCGTCGTGGGTCAACGGCGCACCTAGGCAGTGCCATCGGAAGCCGCACCTTGCCGGCCAATTGATGGCGTAAGTGCCTGATCATTGGCCGGCTCCGAAAGCGCTTTCATCACCGAAATTCCTTGGCCTGCGTCAATGGCCAGCCCAAACCGTATGGTGTCGATTACGCGCTGAACCCTTGCCGGGTCTGCCAGTTGTTCCGCTGTGATGATTCGGCGGATTTTCGAGCCTTTCTGGTCGGTCAGTACCAGCGTGACGCTGCCTTCCAGATTTTCGATCAGAAAATTGATACTGAAACCCGCCTCGAACGCTTGTGCAATGGATTGCAAGGGACTCATTGCCATAGTGCTTTTCCTCACTGCCTTCACGTACCGCTCAAACACCATGAAGGCTGTGCAAAAACCGAGCCTTCAGGCGAAGCCTTTTATATCTGTAGTGAATAACGGTTTCTGGTCGAGCATCGCACTGAGTCCTCCATCACATCTTGCCATGGGTTTGTGCTGAACCCTTGACGGAAGCTTTCAGTCGTATTCCTGAAATAGACATCCAATCGATGCCTTTCATGAAAAAAAGAGTGACTTCAGATCACTCCCCTTTACGACCGTGAGGCCTTTATGAATGCGACTCCTGCTCGCCAGCTTCGGCCCGACGCCGGTGCTGATACCCATACGATTTCCCTGATCATCAATGGTAAACAGCATGAGCTGACCGTCGAGCCCTGGACGACATTGCTTGATCTGCTACGCGAACACCTGGACATGACCGGTACGAAGAAAGGATGCGACCATGGACAGTGTGGTGCCTGTACCGTGTTGGTCAACGGAACCCGCATCAACTCCTGCCTGAGTCTGGCCGTCATGCAGGACGGCGCTGAAATCACAACTATCGAAGGCCTGGCCAACGGCGATGAGTTACACCCCATGCAGGCAGCCTTCGTTGAGCAAGATGCCTTCCAGTGCGGTTATTGCACACCGGGGCAGATCTGTTCTGCCATTGGCATGATCAAGGAAGGCAAGGCGCAGACGCGTGATGAGATTCGTGAGCAAATGAGCGGAAACCTGTGCCGTTGCGGTGCTTACAACAACATTCTGGCGGCTATCGAGCAGGCCATGCCTGCCTGCAAGGGAGGGCCACGGGAATGAATCGCTTCAGTTATTCAAAACCCCAGCAAGTCACCGATGCCATCCAGCAGTTAAGTGACACGGGGCGGTTCATCGCCGGTGGGACCAACCTGCTCGACCTGATGAAGGAAAACGTGGCACGCCCCGACCAGCTGGTCGATATCAATGCGTTGCCCTTGCGCGAGATCGAAACGACGCAGGCCGGGGGCTTGCATATCGGGGCATTGGTCAAGAACTCGACGGTTGCCTACCATCCTGATGTCGAGCGGGTGTATCCCTTGCTTTCTCAAGCCATTCTGGCGGGTGCCTCGGCCCAGCTGCGCAACATGGCGTCCACCGGAGGCAATCTGCTCCAGCGCACGCGTTGTTATTACTTCTACGATATCGGCACGCCCTGCAATAAGCGCGAGCCGGGCTCAGGCTGCGGGGCGCTCAATGGCCAGAACCGCATCCATGCCGTTTTGGGGCATAGCGATCAGTGTATCGCCGTCCATCCATCCGACATGGCCGTTGCGTTGGCTGCGTTGGAGGCCTTGGTTCATGTGTCAGGGCCTGAGGGTGACCGCGTGATTCCGATGAGCGAGTTTCACCGTCTGCCTGGTGATACACCACATCTGGACACCAATCTGGGACAGCATGAACTCATTACTGCTGTTGAGCTGCCTCCCAGAGGATTTGCCGAGAACTACGCCTACGTCAAGATCCGTGACCGAGCGTCCTATGCTTTTGCGCTTGTCTCGGTTGCCGCGGCGCTGGAGCTCAACAGCGACAACATAGGCACAGCCCGTATTGCCTTGGGAGGTGTGGCCCATAAACCCTGGCGTAAACCTGAGGCTGAAGCATTGCTGGCAGGCAAGCCGGCTACCGAAGAGAACTTTCGGGCAGCTGCAGAATTGCTCATGCAGGGAGCCCAGGGGTTCGAGCACAACAGCTTCAAGATTGAACTGGCCAAGCGCGCCATTGTGCGTGCCTTGAGCGAGGCTGCTTCAGGAGTAAATGCCAAATGACAGCTTATCTAGGAAAGGCCGTTTCTCGGGTCGATGGGCCACTCAAGGTAACTGGCAAAGCCCTTTATGCCGGTGAGTTCGGTACAGCCGACCTCTGCACCGGTTATGTCGTCAACAGCTCGGTAGCCAAGGGCCGCATCCTGAGCATCGATACCCAGGCAGCGCTCAGTGTTCCGGGTGTTCTGGATGTCATTACCTATGAAAACCGTCCCGAGGTGGCATCGTATAACGAAAGCTACACCGATATGGACGCCGCAGATGGCAAGCACTTTCGTCCTCTCTATAACGACCGAGTCCTGTTCAACATGCAGCCGGTTGCGCTGGTGGTGGCAGAAAGCTTCGAAGCTGCTCGCTATGCGGCTTCGCTGATTCGAGTGGATTACGAAACCGAGCCGCATCAGGCTGACATCTACGCTCAGCGTGGCAATGCCCATAAGGCGCCTACGCCCATGCCGCCAGATCGCGGCGATGCCGATAGCGCCTGGGCGAGTGCACCAGTCAAGATCGAGGCGGAATACCATTCGGCCGCCGAGTTTCATAATCCGATGGAGATGCATGCCTCTACGGTCATTTACAACACGGATGGCAAGTTGACCGTCCATGACAAGACGCAGGGCGTGCAGAACAGCGCTCAGTTCATTTCCAACATCTTCGGCCTGCCTGATGGAGATGTACGTGTCGTAACACCCTTTGTAGGTGGCGCCTTTGGTTCTGGTCTGCGCCCACAGTATCAACTGGTACTGGCGACCATGGCGGCGCTTAAGCTCAAGCGTTCCGTTCGAGTAGTGCTGTCCCGCGAGCAAATGTTCTCGTTCGGTCATCGCCCGGAAACCATCCAGCATTTCCGGCTGGCGTGTGATCAGGAAGGCAAGCTGGTTTCGACTATCCACGAAGTAGTAGGCGAGACTTCAAGCTTTGAAGACTTCACCGAGATGGTCGTGGTCTGGTCCGCTTCGCTCTATGGATGCCCCAACGTGCGGCTGGATTACAAGCTGGCTCCCCTTGACCTCTATACACCGCTGGACATGCGTGCACCGGGCGCTGTGCTAGGTGTCTATGGCCTTGAATCCGCGATGGACGAGCTGGCCTACGCGGCCAACATTGATCCATTGGAGTTTCGTATCCGCAACTTCACGGATGTCGATCCTGCCTCCAACAAGCCTTACTCAAGCAAGGAGTTGCTCGAATGCTACCGCCAGGGTGCCGAACGGTTTGGCTGGTCCAAGCGTAGTCACGAACCACGCTCAATGCGCGATGGCAAGCAGCTGGTAGGGTGGGGAATGGCAACCGGTGTCTGGGAGGCCATGCAGAATCCCGCCAGTGCCAAGGCAGTGATCAACATCGACGGTAGCTTGGTCGTCTCCAGCGCTACAGCTGATATCGGTACGGGTACCTATACCGTCATGACCCAGATCGCAGCGGAAATCTTCGGTCTGCCTCTGGAAAAGGTCACATTCAGATTGGGTGACTCGACTTTGCCCAAGGCGCCTCTGGAAGGGGGATCGTTTACCGTTTCTTCTGTTGGCTCCGCCGTTAAGCAGGCATGCGAAACCCTTCAACAGCAACTGCTTGATCAAGCCAAGGAAGAGGACCAATCGCCCTTCAGCAACCTTGAGTTGACCGACGTCGTTTTCGAAAATGGTGAAATTTGCATCAAGGCCGCACCTGCCGAGCGAATCAAGATCACCGATCTCTTAAAAAAGGGGGGGACGCCAAGCATGGAGGCTTCCGCCAGTGCCTCGCCTAAGAAGGAGCGGGACGATTACACAACGGCTACCCACTCTGCAGTGTTTGTGGAGGTCAAGGTCGACGAAGACTTCGGTACGATTCAGGTCAGCCGGATGGTCAGTGCCATTGCAGCGGGGCGCGTCTTGAGTCTCAAGCCAGGACGAAACCAGATCCTGGGCGGAATGGTCTGGGGGATTGGCATGGCTATGCAGGAAGAGGGGATGCTTGATAAGGATCTGGCCCGCTGGATGAACCACAACATTGCCGAATACCATTTTCCGGTAAACGCCGATGTGCATGATCTGGATGTCATCTTTGTCGAAGAGCACGACGAGATCGTCAATCCGCTCGGTGCAAAGGGGATAGGCGAGATCGGTATCGTAGGGGTTGCGGCGGCTATCGCCAACGCGGTCTATCACGCAACAGGCAAGCGTATTCGCGATCTGCCAATTACCCTGGATAAGGTTTTCGAATAAAACGACTGATCAAAAAAGCCCGCCTCTAACAGGCGGGCTTTTTTATGGATACTGCTTTAAATCAACACTGACTTTCTTCTTCGATCTGCGCTTTATACGCGACCGCATCGGCCTCGGAATGATAAATACCGACTAAATGGCCTTCCTGGTGAACGTCCCAGACAGATAAACCCAATGAACGGGCTTCTTGAGACATATGGTTTTCGTCGCGTTCAGTCACTGTAACGGTCATTGTCTTTCTCCTTGGTTAAAAGGGCACGCAAGGCAGCTAACAACTCGATCATTGATCAATCAGGAAAAGAGACCAAGCTGATTGTTTGCAATAATCTGTTACATTTATAGCGACAATATGTCGCAGGTTCAACAGGCGGCACGTCCTTTTGCAAAAACACAGGCAATAAAAAACGCGTCTTACCTCTCGATAAGACGCGTTTTTAGAGGTACCAGGCGATTTAGCCTTGCTGACCTTTTACCGGCTTGCCATCAACAGAGCCGTCTTCCAGCATGATCTGGTATTCCTTGCCATCGGTTTCCATCTGATACAGGCGGACCAGCAGGTAATCCCAGTTCTTCGCAAACCACAGTTCAGTCTTACGGTTGCTCTTGGTGGGATCTCGAACGCGCTCGACCTTGATGGCATCAACCAGACCCACCTTGGTGCGCACGCGCTCCTCGCCAATTACGCGAAAGTCGTAAGTATCGATCTCATCACCATCGACCACCTGGTAGCTCATGCTTTTCTTGCCGTCTGCCACATCATGCTGCAAGAGCAGCTGGTAAGTGGATTTGTCCACCAGACCACGGTCCAGCGGCAGGTTGACCGAGTCGCCTTTTTCAGTGCCGGTGACTTTCTTCGCGGTCCAGTCAAAGGTCAGCTTGCTTTCACGGCTTTTACCCAGGCCATGGCGTGAATAGCTATAGCTCGTGGGCAGGAACGTGTCGCCTTCATAGCGGAACGTACTGGCTTCGGTCAGGCCCGCCACCAGCATGGAGGCACTGAATTCAAGTTTCCAATTGCCATCCTGCTGTTTTGTCAGGTGCCGCTCAGCTGAGCCACTCATGGGCATCTGCTTCCAGTCGGCGGTATAGCTGGCATCAAAGGGTTTAAGGTCGAACGCATGGGCGGGCAGGGCCAGCGCAAATGCGATCAGGCACAACAATCGTCGCATGGGATATTTCTCCTAGGATCGAATGACATGTCCAGTAGCCGGCAACGGCTGGGCATCCAGTTCAGCGCCTCGCTCAGTCAGCCGTAAGCGCCCTTGGGCGAACCAGCTGACAGCCAGAGGATAAATTACGTGTTCCTGTCCGTGAACGCGCTGGGCCAGGGTTTCCGCTGTGTCGCCAGGATGAATGGGAACGACGGCCTGTACAACAACCGGGCCGCCATCAAGCTCTTCCGTAACAAAGTGAACACTGCAGCCATGCTCCAGATCGCCTGCATCCAGCGCACGTTGATGCGTACGCAGACCGGTATAGCGTGGCAACAGGGAAGGGTGAATATTGAGCAGCCGGCCTCGGTAATGGGTCACGAAGCGCTCCGTCAGGATACGCATGAAGCCGGCCAGGACCAAGAGGTCCGGTTCAAAGCGATCAACCAGCTCGACGAGGGCAGCGTCGAACGCCTCCCGATCAGCGAACTGTGTATGGTCAAGAACCTGCGCCTCGATGCCCGCTTGGCGAGCACGCTCCAATCCGTAGGCATCCGCACGGTTGGAAACCACCGCGCGGATCTGGATGGGCGCCTCCGGGCTGGTCGAGGCATCGATCAGTGCCTGCAAGTTGCTACCGGCACCTGAGATCAATATCACGACATTACAACGTGCAGGCATCAATGCGTCTTCAGGTTGTTCAGTACAACGCGAGGAGCGCTTTCATCGCAGGCGGCGATCTGACCGATTACCCAAGGCTGTTCACCCGCATCGCGCAACGTGCTCAGCGCTTTATCAACGTGCTCCTGCGCGACGCAGATGACCATGCCAACACCGCAATTCAGCACGCGATGCATTTCTGTCTCGTCAACGTTGCCCTGCTGTTGCAGCCAGTCGAATACAGCCGGACGTGTCCAGCTCTCCACGTCGATGACTGCCTGCGCGTTTTCAGGCAGAACGCGCGGAATGTTTTCGAGCAGGCCGCCACCAGTAATGTGGGCCATCGCTTTCACGGCGCCGGTGTCCTTGATCAGCTTGAGCAGGGGTTTGACGTAGATACGCGTCGGCGCCATCAGAAGGTCGGTCAAAGGTTTGCCGTCGAGCTGGATGCTTTCGATATCCGCGCCTGCAACCTCGATGATCTTGCGGATCAGGGAGTAACCATTGGAGTGCGGGCCGGAGGAGGGCAGCGCGATCAGCGCATCGCCGGTCGCTACCTTGGAGCCGTCGATGATCTCGGCCTTTTCCACCACGCCTACGCAGAAACCAGCCAGATCGTAGTCTTCGCCCTCGTACATGCCGGGCATTTCGGCGGTCTCACCCCCTACCAGCGAGCATCCGGCCTGCTCACAGCCTTCGCCGATACCGGTCACTACCTGAGCCGCGACATCAACGTTCAGTTTGCCGGTGGCATAGTAGTCCAGGAAGAAGAGTGGCTCGGCGCCACAGACAACCAGGTCATTTACACACATAGCAACAAGGTCGATACCAATGCTGTCATGCTTTTTCAGATTCATTGCCAGACGAAGCTTGGTGCCGACACCGTCCGTACCTGAAACCAGAACCGGCTGCTTGTAACCGGCCGGGATTTCACAGAGGGCGCCAAAACCACCGAGGCCGCCCATGACTTCCGGGCGGGCAGTACGCTTGGCGACGCCTTTGATACGTTCAACCAGGGCTTCGCCTGCGTCGATATCCACTCCGGCGTCCTTGTAGCTCAACGAGGGTTGCTTGCTCATGAATCCAGGCCTTTTAAAAATGCTGCGAAACAGGCTATGCCGCGGGCACAGCTTTTGAGAGGCGGCGATTTTACCAGAAGCAATCGGGAAACGGCGCTTCCTGACGAGGCACTGTTGGTCATCGAATGGCCTTGTCAGGCTTATTCAGCTTTTATTCAGTCATAAAGGAGCCTTTTGGCATAAAGCGCGGTCTGATTTCACCGTGATGCTGCACATAACCTGCCCTCAGGCTTGCCGCCGGGCAGGGCGCCTTTTAAGGTATGCCTCTTCGTTCCTGCTTGCCGAGACTCTACATGCGTCGTTTTGCCTTTCTGCTTACGCTCTGCCTACCCTTGCTGAGCCAGTCTGCTTCAGCAGCCTTGGTGGAAGGCCTTTATCAGGTGCGCGAGCCCGTTGCCTCCCAGCAGCCCTCAGAGCGCGACGCTGCGCTGGGGCGTGCCCTGCAGGATCTGGTGGTTCGTTTGACTGGCGATGCGAATGCCGCTCAGAGCCCTGCCTTATCCGAGTCGGTAAAAAGCCCTCAGCAACTGATTACCCAGTACAGTTACGATGCCGGCCCGCCAGCCGTGCTGGTCGTCAATTTCGATCCTGCATCCGTCAACCGTACCCTAACGCAGGCGGGGCTGCCTATCTGGGGAGCCAATCGCCCCTCCGTGATGACGTGGTGGTTGAATGATTCTGATGGCGGTAGTGCCCTGGTGGGTGACAGCCAGCCAGCGGCAGCTCCTTTGCAAAGGGCCGCTCAGGACAGTGGCCTGCCGCTCGTCCTGCCCTTGGCAGACCTCAGTGAACAGCTGGTCGGTACTGCCGAAAATATTGATTCCGGTAAGCCAGACGCTCTGCGTGAGGCTTCCAAGCGTTATAGCAGTGATGTATTGCTGGCGGTTCATGCCAGGCAATCGGGTGGTTCCTGGCAGGCTCAATGGCGGATGTGGCAGGGGACCAATTCGGCACAGGGCAATGCGCAGGGAGCCGATCTGGATGCCCTGGCCAATACTATCATGCATGAGCTAAGTACACGTCTGGCCAAGCAGTTCATTACCAAGCCAGGTTCTACACAAGCACTGACACTAGTAGTGGGTGGGGCCAATTTCGAGCGCTACTCTCAGCTGCAAAAGCTGCTGGAACCCATGGGTGCTCGGTTGCTCAAGGCAGAGAATGGACAGCTTCGCTATCAGCTGACCGCTAACCCGGATCAACTTCATGCACAGTTAGGTCTGGCCGATCTGGAGCAATCTTCTGCACCGGTCGATGCCACCGCGCCCGTTGCGGCACCGGACACCCAAGCTGCACCAGGCGCTTCACAGCCGCCCGCACCTGCGCCAGCACAACAGGTACTCTATTATCGCTGGCGTTGATCGGGTCCGCTAAAGAGAGACCTTACCGCAGGCCGATCATCAGACACTCCCAAGCCGCCTGGCCTTCGCCTAGCGGCTTTCTTTATGCACAAATTATTTAGCGAGAAACGAACATGACGACACGCCGCTGGTATGTCATTGGCGGACTGGCCGTTTTGCTGTGGCTGCTGCACTCGGTGCAGCCTATTCTGTCTCCCTTTCTGGTCAGCATGTTACTGGCCTACCTGGGTGATCCATTGGTAGATCGGCTGGAGCGGCTGGGGCTCTCCCGCACATTGGCCGTGCTTACGGTATATCTGGCCTTCCTGCTGGTTCTGCTGGGCATGCTGCTTGTCATCGTGCCCATGCTGGTCAGGCAGTTCATCCGTCTCTACGAGTTGATGCCTGCCATACTCGACTGGCTCCAGTTCACCGCATTGCCATGGATTCAAATCAAATTCGGTCTTGCAGACAGCTTCTGGCGCTTCGATCGTATCAAGGCGGTACTAGCCAGCCATCTGGATCGTACCGGTGATATCGTCGGTATCGTTCTCGCCCAGGCAACGTCTTCCAGTCTTGCTTTACTGGCCTGGATCGGAAACACGTTGTTGATCCCGGTCGTAAGCTTTTATCTGTTACGTGACTGGGATGTCATGGTTGGCAAGCTCAGAGGCCTGCTCCCACGTCGACACGAAGGCTTGGTGACTCGGCTGCTGGGTGACTGTCATGAGGTACTGGGCGCCTTCCTGCGCGGGCAGCTGATGGTCATGCTTGGCCTTGGAATCATCTATGCCGGTGGGCTGATGCTGGTAGGGCTTGAGCTGGGCCTGTTGATTGGTCTGCTGGCGGGACTGGCCAGCATTGTCCCGTATATGGGATTTGCGGTTGGCATCACGGCAGCCATGGCTGCTGGATTCTTCCAGTTTGGCCTTGATTGGTATCCGCTGCTGGGCATTCTCGTGGTATTTGTCTTCGGACAAATGATCGAAGGCATGGTGCTGACACCGCTTCTGGTGGGTGATCGTATTGGCCTACATCCCGTTGCGGTCATCTTTGCCGTTCTGGCGGGTGGTCAACTGTTTGGTTTCAGCGGTATTCTTCTCGCATTACCCGTAGCCGCCGTCTTGATGGTTCTGCTGCGTCATATCCATGATTTGTATAAACTTTCCGACCTTTACTCCAAACCCGGTCGACCTGAATCCAGCGAGCCGCCAGACACGGCATGAAACCGATACAGTTACCCTTGGGTGTGCGTCTACGCGATGACGCTACCTTTGCCAATTATTATCCCGGCGCAAATGCGGCGGCGCTGGGTTATGTCGAGCGCCTATGCGAGCTGGACGCAGGTTGGGCTGAAAGCCTTATCTACCTCTGGGGAACGGAAGGCGCCGGGCGTAGCCATTTGATGCAGGCTGCCTGCCTGCGGTTTTATCAGATGGGTGAGCAAGCCGTTTATCTGCCAATGGCCGAGCTTTCCGGGTATGGAACCGCGCTGTTTGAAAATCTCGAACAGTGCGAGCTGGTTTGCCTGGACGATCTGGATGCCCTGGCAGGCAAGCGAGAATGGGAAGAGGCGATGTTTCATCTCTTCAATCGTGTGCGGGATGCCGGAAAGCGGCTCTTGCTGTCTGGCTCCAAGCCTCCACGGTCATTGCCTATCAAGCTTCCGGATCTCAAATCACGGCTTACCATGGCATTAGTCTTCCAGCTTCAGCCGCTGTCTGATGAAGACAAGCTGCGTGCGCTGCAGCTGCGCGCCTCTCGACGGGGTCTGCATCTGAACGAAGAGGTGGGACGCTATATCCTGACGCGTGGCTCACGGAGCATGAACTCCTTGTTTGATGTGCTTGAGCGCCTGGATCATGCCTCTCTGCAGGCGCGGCGCAAGCTCACCATTCCGTTCGTCAAGGAAATCATGGATTGGTGAGCCGCTACCTGTTTACGGCGCTGTAGCTAAGCACTTCAGCGGCGCGACTCCAGTTGCAGGGCTGTGGTTGCAAGGCGCTTGCCTAGCGCACGGCACAGCGTGATCTCATGTTCATCCAAGGCCCGCTTGCCATCGGTTCCGGCAAAGTGGCTGGCACCATAAGGTGTGCCGCCACCTTTGGTTTCAAGCAGGGCGCTTTCGCTGTACGGCAATCCGGTTACCAGCATGCCGTGATGGAGCAGAGGCAGCAGCATGGAGAGCAGCGTGCTTTCCTGACCACCGTGCAGACTTGCAGTGGAAGTAAAGACCGCGGCCGGCTTTCCTACCAATTCGCCTGTCAGCCACAAGCTATTCGTGCCATCCAAAAAGTATTTCAGCGCCGCTGCCATGTTGCCATACCGCGTAGGGCTGCCCAAAGCCAGTCCGCTACAATGCCGCAGATCATCAAGGCTGGCATATAGCGCACCTTCCTTTGGAATTTCCGGTGCGGTTGCTTCACATACTGTCGACACACCCGGAACGGTCCTGATACGTGCCTCCAGGCCACCCATTTCCACACCGCGGGCAATCTGCTGAGCCATCTGGGCTGTAGCACCATGTCGGCTGTAATAAAGCACCAGGATATAGGAAGCACTCATGGCAGTATCTCCAGAACCTTTTCTGGCGGACGGCCAATGACCGCCTTGTCGCCTACGATGAAAATGGGGCGTTCAATCAGTTTCGGATGACTCGCCATGGCTTCAATCAGTCTGTCTTCAGAAAGAGTTTCATCCGCCAGGCCTAGCGCTTTGTATTCCTCTTCGCCGGTACGCAGAAGCTGACGAGCCGGGATGCCCAGTTTAAGCAGAATACCCTTGAGGTCTGCGGCGGTAGGGGGCGTTTCAAGGTAGCGAACCACATGCAGGTCCAGTTTTTTTTCCTGCAGCAATTCGAGTGCGCTGCGGGACTTGGAGCAACGAGGATTGTGGAAGAGTATCGATTCGCTCATTGAAAAGGTCGCATCGTTGTGGAGGTGACAGCTATTCTAACGGGCCTCCGGTGGTCTGAACGAGCATTGTGCCGGGTAATTGGATTCAAGACGATTCACGCATGGTTGAGGAAATAGAATGCGTCAGCGCCTGAGCGACACATTTGAATGGGGCCGTTTCCTGGTCAAACGCTTTCTTGGCGATCGAGCGCCCAACAACGCGGCGGCCTTGACCTACACCACCCTGTTTGCCGTCGTTCCCATCATGACGGTGACCTTTGCCATGCTCTCTGCCATTCCCGCCTTTCAGGGAACAGAAGAGCAGATTCAGATATTCATCTTTCATAACTTCGTCCCTTCGACCGGCGAGACCTTGGAGGAGCACCTGCGTGGATTTATCGAGCAGGCCCGCCACTTGACATGGCTGGGTGTTGCGCTTTTGGCGGTAACGTCCCTTACCATGCTGGTGACCATTGAAAAAACCTTCAATGACATCTGGCGGGTTTCCCAACCTCGTCGAGGCATGTCCAGTTTTCTCCTGTATTGGGCAATCCTCAGTCTGGGGCCTCTTTTGCTAGGCGCAGGCTTTGCGATCAGCACCTATATCGCGTCGCTGTCCATGATGTCAGGTCGATACGCAGTCATGGGAACAGCCGTGCTGCTCAAGTTCATGCCATTATTCTTCAGTATGGCTGCCTTCACCTTGCTCTATGCCGCGGTACCAAACACGCGTGTTCCGCTCAAGCATGCATTGGTTGGAGGCATCTTTACGTCAGTGCTATTCGAAGCGGCCAAGTCACTGTTTGGCTTGTATGTCATGTTTTTTCCGGGCTACAAGCTGATCTATGGGGCTTTTGCGACCATTCCGCTTTTTCTGGTCTGGATTTACGTCTCCTGGCTGATCGTTCTTTTTGGCGCTGAGTTGGTGTGCAACCTTTCTTCCTCCAAGCAGTGGCGCCGACAGCCAATCCCTACGTTTCTTGTCTTGCTGGGCGTACTTCGTGTCTTTCTGGATCGGCAACAGACAGGCGCCTCGCTCGATCTTGTCGAGCTCCAGAAAAGCGGCTGGAAGTTGCCTGAGGATCAATGGCAACCCATTCTGGACTTTCTCAAGAAAGAAAAACTGGTGTGCCACACCAGTAGTGGAAGATGGGTGCTCTGCCGGGATCTCAACACATTCACCCTGACGCAATTGATGGAAAAGAGCCCATGGCATCTACCAGAGATCGATCGCCTTCCTGAGGTCGAGCGCTGTACAGGTGACTGGTATCCTCCTCTGATTGAAGCGCTTAAAGAGCTTCATGAGCAACGTGAGCAACTTCTGGGCGGCAGTCTCGCCAAGTGGCTGAAACCTGAAGCCAAACCAGTATCTTCCATGGAGTCAACATGATTACTAAAGCGTTACGTGGCGGCCTGCTTGCCGTCAGTTTCTTGTTGGCAGCCTGTACGCCGGATTACGGAAATGACCAGTATGGCCATAAAATCGATAACGCTCAGCTGGACGGGCGGTGGTTGGTCATTAACTATTGGGCAGAGTGGTGCGGGCCCTGTCACAAGGAAATCCCCCAGCTCAATGCCTTGGCCAAAGCTAATGCTGAGATAAGGGTGCTAGGTGTTAACTACGATCACCAGCAGGACGATGCACTGCATAAGAGTGCAGAAACGATGGGTATTCAATACACCGTTTTCCAAAAGGATCCTGCCAAGCATTTCGATCTGCCGGTCAGCAACGTCCTGCCAGCCACCTATCTTGTTGACCCCCAAGGCCGTTTCAGGGAAAAGCTTGTAGGGGAGCAAACGGCTGCGGTCATACAGGCACGTATCGCTGAGCTGGAGAAGCAGTCATCATGAGCAGTCAGGCAAGGCATATCCACGTCGACGGACGGGTACAGGGCGTCCGTTATCGAGAAAGTGCCCGGGAAGGGGCAGAGCGCCTAGGTATCACAGGGTGGGTAAGAAACCTGGACGATGGGCGTGTCGAGATAAAATGTGAAGGCGAGCCAGAAGCGGTAGAGCAGTTTCTGGCATGGCTTCGTCATGGCCCCGCACAGGCGAATGTCAATCAAGTCCTGGTTCAGGATCATGCGCTATTGGGGCTTGGTAACTTTACAGTATGGCGCTAACAACCATATAGATGCTTACTGGCTGATGGTCTTGGGTGTTCCGGTTGCTTTGGCTAATGCAGTGATAAACTCATTTTGCAGCTCCGGATCATTGTGGGTCAGCTCGATTAGGTTCTGTTCCAGTTCGCTGGATTCTTCTTCCAGGCCTAGTTCAGACAAGCGCTTTACACGATGAACCCAGCGAGTCACATCGTCCTCTTCAAGATCATCGTAAATAAGCTCATGGGCCTCCAGAAGTTTGCTACGCAGGCTGCGGCTTACCGTTAACGTGCGCTCGGCTTTGGTCTGGTCTTCAGGGTCGATAACCGTGATGTCCAGCTTGCCAATGCCGCTGATGTCATGACCTGCAAAAGGGTCTTCCAGCAGGTTCAGACGCAAAAAGCCGTTTTGGTCGGTCAGCAGCTCATGTCGAGCCTTGCCCGCCTTGACTTCAACGGGGCGCTCAGCCCAGGGAAGGCTGGTGTATTCGACGCGTTTATCGAGCTGCTTTTCATCAATGCTGGCCAGGTTCTGCTCGGAGCGCCCATTGGACGCCACGTTCATGAACGGGTTAAGGCCGTCCAGCCCATAGACGACCAGTCCATGTGTTGCGCTTTCAGGAAGACTGCCAAGAAGAGGCACATTGAGAATATTGGCGCCTATGCCTGCCACGAGTGTTACAGCTCCCAGCGGAACCTCATAAAGCTCCCGCCAGGGCTGATAAGGCGTATACCGATCGTAATGACGTGTTACTTCGAAATCAGTCACTTCATAACGATGTTGATCGAGTACCTTGATTCGTCGCTGTGGCAGTTCGAGCACTTCTTTTTCGCCAGCATTGATCTGCAGGCTGTGTTCGATCAATTTGCGATCGACGCGCTCCTCGTGCTCGCTGCGCTGCGGTAAGTGATTGGCGCACCCAGAAAGCACCGTCACGCTGGCAAGCGTGACGGAAAGGAGAAAAGAAGGGCTTCTTACAGGCATGGCTTGGCTCAACGATTAATGCGTGCTTCCAAAAATGGCAGCAATTCATTGATCGGCACATTCTGGTTGTCCTGCTCGCGGCGTCCTTTGTACTCGTAAGTACCTTCAGCAAGGCCGCGATCACCTACTACGATCCGGTGAGGAATGCCGATCAACTCCATATCTGCAAATTTGACGCCGGGACTTGTCTTTTTGTCACGATCATCCAACAGGACTTCATAACCGGCAGCAGTTAGCGCCTGATACAGTTGATCCGTTGCTTCCCGTACGCGCTCGTTTTCATACTTCAGAGGAACCAGCGCAATGTGGAAGGGAGTAAGCGCATCGGGCCACAGGATGCCGCGTTCATCATGATTTTGCTCGATGGCTGCCGCGACGACACGAGACACGCCGATGCCATAGCAGCCCATGGTAAGTTTGACGGGCTTTCCTTGCTCGCTCAGGACGGTCAGGTTCATTGCTTCGCTGTACTTGGTGCCAAGCTGGAAAATATGACCGACCTCGATGCCACGTTTGATGACCAGGTTGCCCTTGCCGTCGGGGCTGGGATCGCCTGCCACCACATTGCGCAGATCAGCGACCTCAGGCAGCGGCAGGTCACGCTCCCAATTCACTCCAAAATAGTGTTTGTCATCAATATTTGCACCTGCTGCGAAGTCGCTCATCATGGCAACCGAGCGATCGATGACGCAAGGCATCGGAAGGTTCAGCGGGCCTAGGGAGCCAGGGCCTGCGCCAATGGCTGCACGAACTTCCGCCTCAGTAGCAAATTCGAGAGGGGAGGCAACAAGTTCGAGATTGGAGGCCTTGATTTCGTTCAGCTCATGATCGCCACGAATGATGAGCGCAACGAGCGTGCCTTCTTCCACGCCATGTACGATCAATGTCTTGATCGTCTTCTCAATCGGCAGATTGAAGTTCTCTACCAGCGCCGCGATGGTTTTGGTGTCTGGTGTATCAACTAGGCGAAGCTCTTCAGTAGCCGCGCCGCGTGAAGTTTCACGGGGTAGCGCCTCAGCCTTTTCAATATTGGCTGCGTAATCGGAGCTGTCACTGAATACGATATCGTCTTCGCCGGAGCTGGCCAGTACATGGAATTCATGGGAGCCACTTCCGCCAATGGAGCCGTTATCAGCCTGAACAGGACGGAAGTTCAACCCGAGTCGGGTGAATACGTTGCAGTAGGCTTGATACATCCGATCATAGGTCTCCTGCAGCGATTCCTGAGTCATATGAAAGGAGTAGGCATCCTTCATGACGAACTCACGTCCACGCATCAGGCCAAAGCGAGGGCGAATTTCATCGCGAAACTTGGTCTGGATTTGGTACATGTTGATCGGAAGCTGCTTATAGCTGTTGAGCTCGTTGCGCGCCAGATCTGTAATCACTTCCTCATGGGTTGGGCCTACGCAAAAGTCGCGCTCATGTCGATCCTTGAGGCGGAGCAGCTCGGGGCCATATTGTTCCCAGCGGCCTGATTCCTGCCACAGCTCGGCGGGCTGAATGGCTGGCATGAGTACTTCCAGAGCGCCGGCCGCATTCATCTCTTCGCGTACAACAGTCTCGACCTTGCGTAATACACGCAGGCCCAGCGGCAGCCAGGTATAGAGGCCGGACGCCAGCTTGCGGATCATGCCGGCGCGTAACAGGAGTTGATGACTGATGACAGTGGCATCAGAAGGCGTTTCTTTCAGGGTAGAGAGAAGATACTGACTAGTACGCATGAGGGCAGGTCTTTTCTGATCAGCGAAAACTGCATTGTACGGTGGGCTTTCCTAGCCGTACAGGCGAGAGGGGCAAGCACTAGAGAGAAGTGGGTGTGACAGGAAAAGTAAAATGCCCGGCATGGCCGGGCATTTTAGGTATTGCTAATGAGTTCTGTATTACAGAATGCTCAGCGGGTACTCCACCATCAGGCGGAACTGGTTGGTATCACGATCGGCATAGTCGCTGTTTGCTCGGTGGAAGGCTTGGCGTGCACGGATGGAAAGGTCTTTGGCGGGACCGCTCTGAACAACATATTTAGCTTCCAGATCCCACTCGTGGTGCTTACCGTCGCTTCCGTACAGAGAGGCGCCATCATCATCAACATAGCCACTGGTATTTACGTCAATCCTAGAGCCATTTGAGTCCCAGCCTTTGACATAACGTGTCATGAAGCTCAAACCCGGTACGCCAAAACTCGCCATGTTCAAGTCGTAGCGAGCCTGCCAAGATTTCTCGCCAGGACCGTTAAAGTCAGAAACATGAATCGAGTTTGCTAGGAAAATCGAGTCACCGCCGCTGTTCTCTTCGCCAACACCTACATAGTCAAATGGGGTGTCGCCATGTACCTTTTGATAGGCCAGCGTAAACGTGTGAGCGTCTAGTGAATAGGCTGCAGCCAAAGACCATGTAGTGTTATTAATGTTACCTGCTTTCTTGCTTCCTTCATCAAGCGTGCGGTAGATGTTGAAGTCGAAAGTAACAGCCTGTTGATCAGTCAGGGGTAGCGCATAGTTAACATTGCCGTAGTACTGACGCCAGATATCCTTGAACTCAGATCCATACAGGCTAAGGCTTAACCCTTCAGCCAAGTCATAGCTGCCTCCGAGGTAGTCAACGTCCTTGGCATCAATGCCTGTGTAAGCGGTTCTTAATGGCTCACGGTTGCTTTGGCCAGTAGGGCCTGTTCCGGATGTAAAATGCCCTGCCTCAAGTTTAAGACCTTCAATCTCGCTGCTCAGCAGGTTAAAGCCCGTGGCTGTTTGCGGGAAAATCCGGGAGCCGCCAATTGCAAATACCGGAGCGGTAGGTGCCATCTGGCCATATTTCAATACAGTGTTGGATACACGCAGCTTAACCGCCCCGCCTACGTGCTCCCAATCGTCAGGTGATTTGCCGTCGTCGTGAACCGGAACGTTACCAGCTCCACCGTAACGTTTATCGAGTTTCAGACCGATATTGGCGAAGAGATCGACACCAAAGCCAACTGTGCCCTGCGTAAAGCCGGACTGAAAGTTAGTTAGCAGTGCATGCGACCAGTCACGACCATCGTCCCTACCGTCTTTGTTGTCATGATTGAAGTAGTAGTTGCGGTTGGTCAGCGTCAGGCTGCTGTCTTCAATAAAGCCTTTGGATTCAGACTGCTGACTGGCGAATGCCATCTGGGTCGTCCCTGCCGCTACGGCGAGGGCGATGACGCTCCACTTCATCACTTGCATTATGATTGCTCCTTTGGATTGAAATATCAGTCATCGTTAAACGTGACTGGTTGTTCTTGTTGGTGCCAACTTATAGCACTCTAGTGTCAGGCTTGAAAGTTCCCATCGAATTTTTATGGGCGCTTTCTATAATTTTTTAGAATCAGAAAGATGCCTTATCAACCTCATCCGGATTGATAAGAGTTCCTCCTGATAAGATGCTCGAACGCTAAGCAAAGAGTGTGCACAAAGTGCCATCAGCACGTTATCAAGTAGATAATCAATGACTTGCACTCGGTGCATGCACACTTTTGAGGCGCACTCTTTCAGATGAAAGGCGTAGCTGAACTGCTTTGGTGCAAGGACGTCAATGTCCGTCCCGTTTTTAGTTAGGAAGGTAACTATGTTTGATCTTGATGAGCGCCTTGGGGCGGATACTGTAGAGGTAAGCGATTTACCGTTGTGCAAGTTGCTTTTAATGAAGGATGCCAACTATCCATGGCTGATCCTTGTACCCCGGCGATCTAATATCAGCGAAGTATTTGAGTTGTCGTTAGAGGATCAGATGCAACTGATGAAGGAGTCGTCATACGTTGCACAGCGTTTAAAAGACTACACCCAGGCGGCAAAGATAAATGTCGCCACATTGGGAAACATAGTTAAGCAACTTCATATTCATATAGTGGCTCGTTTTGAAGAGGATTTAGCGTGGCCGGGCCCTGTATGGGGTAAAAGGCCTGCAAAAGCCTATAGTGAAAGCGAGCTTGAAAAATGCCTGAACGACCTCAAGTCCCTTTTTGCCGAAAAGTGGGAGGGTGACAAGCATGACGGCTGAAGAGCGAATCAACGAGTTGGAAATGCGACAAGCGTTTCAGGACGATCTGATCCAGACCTTGAACGATATTATTGTCGAGCAACAGAGAGCGCTGGATCGAATGAAGCTGCAGATCGAAGAGCTTGCGAGAAGGCAGGCTGAAATCGCGGTTTCGCAAGGAGCGGTCGAGGACGATGCTCCGCCACCTCATTATTGATGTTGATAAAGGCGGCTCCCAAAGGAGCCGCCTTTGAAGGGGTTAACGTGCAAACGATACTGTCACGTCTTCTGCCTGAAGCCCCTTGTCACGCTGAATAACAGAAAACTCGACACGCTGGCCCTCTACCAGGACGCGATGACCTTCGCCCCGAATAGCTCGAAAGTGAACGAAAATATCGTCACCTTGATCGCGTGAAATGAATCCGAATCCCTTCGAGGTGTTGAACCACTTTACAGTGCCTATTTCACGGCCCTCTGCAGGAAGTGCATCCTGTACGTTGTGTCGTGTCTTCCTGTGCTTGTTGTAGCTGCCTGTCTTGGACGATTTAAAGGCTGCAAACAGCTTGACCAGCGTTGCAATCATTGCAATCGGCAGGCTGATGCTGACCAGGGGCGGTAGGCCAGGAAAGGCATCAGGAGCCAAGAGTTCCAATGCTTGAAGGCATGCAGCTGCTATCAGCAGCGTTGAGGTGATGGTTTGCGTAGCTCCCTTATTTTTGCTGCTGACGGAAGGGGTCGTAATCAGCAAGAGAAGACCAAGAAAAGCCATGTGCAAGGCTTCATGATGATGAAAAAAGCTGGGTTTATCTGCTTGTAGAGAGGAAACCACGGCTATCGAAAGTGCAATCGCACCAGACGCGATGTGAACAAGTGTAAGCGTATTCAATGATGTCACCTTGGAGAAATAGCAAGTCGATCGCTGTTGTTGCCTGAAACGCATGGCTATGAATGATCGACCTATGCGCAGATACGCACAGCGTTATTTAACCGTAAAGGTGAAGGCTACTCAATCAATGGCCTGATGATGCCATCAGAATGAGAGGAAAAAATGAAAAAGCCCGGCGTTTGCCGGGCTTCTATCAGTTGGCCAGGAGGCTGCGTAGCATCCAGGCTGTCTTCTCATGCGTTTGCATGCGTTGAGTCAGCAGGTCGGCTGTTGGCTCGTCGCTGACCTTATCTACAATCGGGAAAATTCCACGAGCGGTACGAACGACTGCTTCCTGGCCTTGTACGAGCAGGCGAATCATCTCCTGTGCTTCTGGAATGCCTTCCTCTTCCTTGATACTAGATAGCTTGGCATAAGCCGAGTAGGTGCCTGGTGCAGCGAATCCCAATGCGCGGATGCGCTCGGCAATATCATCAACTGCGGTAGCCAGTTCGGTGTACTGGGTTTCGAACATGGTATGCAGCGTGTTGAACATCGGCCCTGTCACGTTCCAGTGAAAGTTATGGGTCTTCAGATACAGCGTGTAGGTATCTGCAAGCAGACGAGAGAGCCCATCTGCAATGGCCGCACGATCTTGCTCGGCAATTCCGATATTGATTTCCATACCGCTCTCCTTTGGCAGTGATGTTTATTTGAAACGGAGCCTAACACAGGCCCTTGGAAATGGAATGCTCGCAAGCACCGGTCAAGGAGGGCCTGATCGCTTGGGTTCTATAAAAGTCAGTCTAGGCTCTTAAAAGGCAGCCGGCTTGTCATAGGTCGGCTGCGTCAGGCTTGGTAATTGTTATAGAATCGCCCACTGACCAAGAGAAACCAGATGGGAATACAATCTTTGGCTGGCTTTACGTTGCAGCAGTTCTGCGAGACGTGCCTGTGAATGATGCTTGCTCCCCATCTCTTAATTCCGGACTCAAGAGAAGCGAAACACAACCATGATGCGCAGCCATTATTGCGGCCAATTGAACGAGAGCCTGGACGGCCAGGAAATCACCCTTTGCGGCTGGGTTCACCGCCGTCGCGACCATGGAGGCGTTATCTTCCTGGATATACGCGACCGTGAAGGCCTCGCTCAGGTCGTGTTCGACCCGGATCGGGCAGAGACGTTTGCCAAGGCCGACCGTGTACGCAGTGAATATGTCGTCAAGGTAACGGGTAAGGTCCGTTTGCGTCCTGCGGGTGCGGTCAACCCGAATATGGCCTCAGGGGCTATCGAGGTGCTGGGTTATGACCTTGAAGTGCTGAACCAGGCCGAGACGCCGCCGTTCCCGCTGGACGAATATTCCGATGTGGGCGAAGAAACACGCCTGCGCTACCGTTTCATTGATCTGCGCCGCCCCGAGATGGCTGCCAAGCTCAAGCTGCGTTCGCGCATAACCTCCAGCATTCGCCGTTATCTGGACGAGCAGGGCTTCATGGATGTGGAAACGCCTATCCTGACCCGTGCGACACCCGAGGGCGCTCGTGACTATCTGGTGCCTAGCCGTACCCATCCTGGCAGCTTTTTTGCTCTGCCGCAGTCACCCCAGCTGTTCAAGCAGCTGTTGATGGTGGCGGGCTTTGATCGCTATTACCAAATTGCCAAATGCTTCCGCGACGAAGACCTGCGTGCAGACCGTCAACCCGAATTTACCCAGATCGACATCGAGACCAGCTTCCTCGATGAGAAAGACATCATGGGTATCACCGAGGGCATGATCCGTTCCTTGTTCAAGGAAGTGCTGGATCTGGAGTTCGGCGAGTTCCCGCACATGACCTTCGAGGAGGCCATGCGCCGTTATGGTTCAGACAAGCCGGACCTGCGCATTCCGCTGGAGCTGGTGGATGTAGCTGATTTGCTCAAGGATGTCGATTTCAAGGTGTTTGCCGGCCCGGCTAACGATCCCAAGTGCCGTGTAACTGCACTGCGCGTACCGGGTGGTGCCAGCATGCCCCGTAAGCAGATCGATGATTACACCAAGTATGTGGGTATCTTTGGCGCTAAGGGCCTGGCCTATATCAAGGTCAACAACCGCGCCCAAGGTGTTGAAGGCTTGCAGTCACCTATCGTCAAAAACATTGCTGAGTCGAACCTCAACGCCATTCTTGATCGCGTGGGTGCGGTAGACGGCGATATCGTCTTCTTTGGCGCAGACAAGGCCAAGATCGTCAGTGATGCGTTGGGCGGTCTGCGTATCAAGCTGGGGCACGATCTGAACCTGCTGACCTGTGAGTGGGCGCCGCTCTGGGTCGTTGACTTCCCGATGTTCGAAGAAAACGATGATGGCAGTTTCTCTGCACTGCATCACCCCTTCACATCGCCCAAGTGCACACCGGAAGAGCTCGAGGCGAATCCGGCGAATGCATTGTCTCGCGCTTATGACATGGTCCTCAACGGCACCGAGCTGGGTGGTGGTTCCATCCGTATCCACCGCAAGGAAATGCAGCAGGCTGTGTTCCGCTTGCTGGGCATTGACGCGGCGGAACAGGAAGAGAAGTTCGGCTTCCTGCTCGACGCACTCAAGTTTGGCGCGCCACCGCATGGTGGTTTGGCCTTCGGCCTGGATCGTCTGGTAATGCTGATGACCGGCGCACAGTCTATTCGTGAAGTTATTGCCTTCCCGAAAACCCAGAGCGCTGCCGATGTCATGACTCAGGCACCTGGCGCAGTGGATGCCAAGGCGTTGCGCGAGCTGCACATTCGTTTGCGTGAGCAGCCAAAAGCTGAGTAATTGATCAACCGGGCAGCCGCAAGGCTGCCCTTTGTCAAAAAGTGATTTGGAGTTCGTTATGGCGGGTCATTCCAAATGGGCCAACATTAAGCACCGCAAAGAGCGACAGGACGCCAAGAAGGGTAAGATCTTTACCAAGATCATCCGTGAGCTGACCGTAGCTGCCCGTCAGGGTGGTGGCGTTCCGGCGGATAACCCGCGTCTTCGCCTGGCAGTGGATAAAGCGCTTACTGCCAATATGACACGTGACACCATCGATCGCGCCATTGCACGAGGGGCAGGCGCCAACGAAGGGGATAACGTTGAAGAGCTGACCTATGAGGGCTATGCCCCGAGTGGTGTCGCCTTGATCGTAGAGGCCATGACGGATAACCGCAACCGTACGGCCGCTGAGGTGCGTCATGCCTTTAGCAAGTGTGGCGGTAACCTGGGTACTGATGGCTCGGTAGCGTACATGTTCGAGCGCAAGGGACAGATCAGCTTTGCACCGGGCGTCGACGAAGATGCACTCATGGAAGCGGCGCTTGAAGCAGGTGCTGATGATGTAGTCACCAATGATGATGGGTCTGTTGACGTCTTTACCTCATTTAGCGACTTTATTGCCGTAAACGAGGCATTGACGGAAGCTGGCTTCAAATCCGAAGCTGCCGAGATTTCCATGATTCCGTCTACTACAACGCCGCTGGATCTGGATACGGCCCAGAAAGTGCTCAAGCTTATCGATATGCTGGAGGATCTGGATGATGTCCAGAATGTGTACTCCAATGCGGAAATTCCAGATGATGTCATGGCGCAGCTAGGCTAAAGGGCCTGATACCCCTATAGTGTCAGCGCGCAACAGGGGTGGCTGCTACTGGAAAGGTACAGGCCTCCTTAAAGCAGTCACCTTTCTCCCGCCTGGTCTGGGAAGGATATAGAGATGACCCTGGTACTAGGCATTGACCCTGGTTCGCGAATCACTGGATTCGGCGTAATCCGGGACACGGGTAAAGGGTGCGAATACGTAGCCTCTGGCTGTATTCGTACAGGTAATGGCCCTTTGTATGAGCGTTTGCAAATCGTCTACAGAGGGGTGCGGGAAGTCATTGGGCTTTATGAGCCAGTCACCATGGGCATTGAACAGGTATTCATGGCGCGCAATGCCGATTCTGCTTTAAAGCTGGGACAAGCTCGAGGTGCGGCCATTGTGGCCTGTGCCGAAGCGGGGCTTGAAATAGCTGAATACACAGCTACCCAGGTCAAACAAGCCATCGTGGGCTCAGGTGCTGCCGATAAGCAACAGGTCATGATGATGGTCATGCACTTGTTGAAACTAAAGGAGAAGCCCCAGATAGATGCTTCCGATGCCCTCGGGATTGCTATTTGTCATGCGCATACGCGGCAAAGTCTGACCCCTCATGGGCTTCTAGGGGCTCGCCGGCGCGGTGGTCGCCTGCGTCTTTAATAGGTATTTCTGTGATTGGACGTCTCCGCGGTTCTCTGGCTGAAAAACAGCCGCCGCATGTAATCATCGATGTCAATGGCGTGGGCTACGAGCTGGAAGTCCCCATGACAACGTTGTATCGCCTTCCGTCGTTGGGTGAGCCAGTTACCTTGCATACGCATCTGGTCGTGCGTGAGGATGCTCATCTGCTTTACGGCTTTTTTGAAAAGCGCGAGCGAGAACTCTTCCGTGAGTTGATTCGCTTGAATGGAGTAGGGCCAAAGCTGGCGCTGGCGCTGATGTCTGGCTTTGAGGTGGACGAGCTGGTGCGCTGCGTACAGGCCCAGGATGCGTCTGCGCTGGTCAAGATTCCCGGCGTCGGCAAAAAGACGGCTGAACGTCTGCTGGTCGAGCTCAAGGATCGCTTTAAGGCATGGGAAAGCCTTCCGTCTATCGCACCGCTCATGATGGAAACGGCTGCCGGCAAGCCTGTCGTAACAGCTGAAACTGATGCGGTCAGTGCGTTAGTGTCGCTCGGATTCAAGCCGCAGGAAGCCAGTCGTGCAGTATCTGCCATCGCTGAAGAAGGCCTCAGCAGTGAAGACCTTATTCGTCGTGCCCTTAAAGGCATGGTGTAACCATGATTGAACCGGATCGTTTGATTTCTGCCGCGGGCCGAGATCGTGAAGAACAGCAGGATCGTGCTATCCGTCCTCTGAGACTGACCGAGTACATTGGTCAGCCGGTCGTGCGCGAGCAGATGAGTCTTTTCATTCAGGCGGCAAAGGGGCGGGGCGAGGCACTAGACCATACGCTTATTTTCGGGCCGCCAGGGCTAGGCAAAACCACGCTTGCCAATATTATTGCTGAGGAAATGGGTGTTGCCATCAAAAGCACATCTGGACCGGTAATTGAGCGGCCAGGAGATCTTGCTGCTCTGCTGACCAGTCTCGAGGCTGGAGACGTTCTTTTCGTAGACGAAATCCATCGCCTTTCGCCGGTTGTAGAAGAGGTCCTCTATCCAGCGATGGAGGACTATCAGCTCGATATTATGATCGGCGAAGGTCCTGCCGCGCGATCAATCAAGCTGGATTTGCCACCGTTTACATTGGTGGGAGCCACTACGCGTGCCGGAATGCTGACGAACCCATTAAGGGACCGATTCGGAATTATTCAGCGGCTTGAGTTTTATAGCGTAGAGGATCTTGCCAGCATCGTTACGCGTTCTGCCAAAATCCTGAATCTGACAATTGAGGCCGAAGGCGCTGTGGAAATCGCTCGCCGTGCCCGCGGTACTCCCCGTATTGCGAACCGGTTGTTAAGACGTGTACGCGATTTTGCAGAGGTGAGAGGGCAGGGACGAATCAGTCATACGATTGCAGGCCAGGCTCTGGATCTGCTGGATGTGGATGCACGCGGCTTTGATCACCTGGACCGAAGACTTCTACTGACGCTCATCGACAAGTTCGACGGCGGGCCGGTAGGGGTAGATAGCCTGGCTGCTGCAATCAGTGAGGAGCGTCACACCATTGAAGATGTCTTGGAACCGTATTTGATTCAGCAGGGCTATATCATGCGTACGCCAAGGGGTCGGATGGTAACCCGCCATGCTTATCTTCACTTTGGTTTGAACGTGCCCAAGCGTATGGGGCCAGGAACCGTGCCTGATCTTTTTGAGGAAGATAATAATTAATTGCAACTGCAAGTATTTCTGATTGGCAAATTGAAGGCTTGGTTCTAGAGTATGCGCGCGCAACATGTGACTCAGCCGTATTCGCTGCGGTGTCGAGTGTATTACGAAGACACCGACGCAGGAGGCATCGTCTACTACGTCAACTATCTCAAATTCATGGAACGTGCTCGTACCGAACGGTTGCGGGCGTTAGGCTTTGTTCAATCTCGCCTGGCGGAAGAAAACATCCTATTTGTCGTGCATTCATGTGAGGCACGTTACCATGCACCGGCTCGGTTGGATAACGAGTTGGAGGTCAGCGCTCGGGTTATTGAACTGAACCGGGCCAGCCTGCGCTTTCATCAGCAGGTGACTCGGCGAGACGATGGTGTTCTGTTATGCGAAGGGTATGTGACGGTTGCGTGTGTACGTTCAGACAACTTCAGGCCCAGGGCCATTCCTGAGGCCATGCGAACAGTATTCGCGAGCGATTCGGACTCAATTTAAGCAGGAGATTTAGCGTGGAACCAACTGTCGACCATTCCTCCATGTGGAGCCTTGTGAGCAATGCCAGCCTGGTAGTTCAGCTGGTCATGCTGACGCTGGTAGCGGCTTCGGTAACATCATGGGTCATGATTATCCAGCGTGCCAATGCCATCCGTGCAGCCAAACGTGCACTGGAGACTTTCGAGGAGCGTTTCTGGTCGGGTATCGACCTGTCCAAGCTTTACCGTCAGGCAGGCAGCAATCCTGACCCCGATTCAGGTGTCGAGCAGATCTTCCGTGCTGGCTTCAAAGAGTTTTCCAGGCTGCGTCAGCAGGCGGGGGTAGACCCTGACGCGGTGATGGAAGGCGTTCAGCGTGCCATGCGGGTCGCCATTTCTCGCGAAGAAGAGAAGCTTGAGCAAAGCCTGCCGTTCCTGGCTACCGTCGGCTCCACCAGTCCGTATGTAGGTCTGTTCGGTACCGTATGGGGCATCATGAACTCATTCCGCGGTCTGGCTACGGTACAGCAGGCTACGCTGGCTACCGTTGCGCCTGGTATTGCAGAAGCATTGATTGCAACCGCGATCGGTTTGTTTGCAGCGATTCCGGCCGTAGTGGCGTACAACCGGTTTGCTGCGCGCTCAGAGACACTGATCGGACGTTATTACACCTTTGCTGATGAGTTCCAGTCCATCCTGCATCGCAAAGTCCACACCAGCGACGAGTAATAGGTATCAACCATGTCCTCCAGGGGTAGACATAAGCGTAAGCCGGTTGCCGAAATGAACGTCGTACCTTACATCGATGTGATGCTGGTACTGCTGGTCATTTTCATGGTAACTGCGCCAATGATCAATCAAGGGGTCAAGGTCGACTTGCCTAATGCGGACAGCCAGCCCATGCCGCAGGATAACAACAAGCAGATCCTGACTATTTCTATCAAGGCGGACGGTACTTACTACTGGAATACAGGTAAGGAAGTCGAGACGGACCAGCAGCGTGACAGTGCCAGCGCTGTTGCCCTGCCTCAGTTGACGGAGCAGGTTACCAAGATCATGCGTGCAAGACCTGATACCCAGGTTTTCATTCGGGGTGACAAGGCTGTTAACTATGGGATAGTGGCAGCAGCCATGGGCGGCCTGCAGCAGGCAGGTGTACCCAATGTCGGGTTGATCACCGAGGCGCCTTGATGCAAGACCGTGAGCGTTCTCCTTCAGAGAGCTATTTCTGGCCTATCGTTTGGGCTGTGGCTCTCCATGTTGTCATTTTTGCCGCTCTGTTTGTGAGCTGGGCAATGGCACCGGAGCTGCCACAGTCCAAGCCAATTGTTCAGGCGACTCTGGTCCAGTTGAAATCCAAAAGCCCTGCTCAGGTGCAGACAGAGCAGAAGCTGGCTGGAGAGGCCAAAAAAACGTCTTCTCGCCAGTATGAAGTCGAGCAGATGGAGCAGAAGAAAGCAGAGCAGCAGGCCCAGGCCGCTGCTGCTGCGGCGGCAGCCGCCAAAGCTGCGGAACAAAAGAAAGCTGAGGACGCTCGAAAGGCGCAGCAGGTAGAAGCTGCCCAGAAAGCCGCTGAAGCCAAGACCGAAGCGGCAAAAGCTGAGGCCGCAGCAAAGGCTGAAAAGGCAGCGCAGGAAAAAGCCGCCGCAGAGCAGCAGCGCAAATCTGAATTGGCAAAAAAACAGGCTGAGGAGGCTGCTCAGAAAAAGGCAGCCGCTGAAGAAGCTAAGAAGAAAGCAGCGGAAGACGCACAAAAGAAAGCGGCTGAAGCGGCAGAGAAAAAAGCAGCCGCTGAAGAAGCTAAAAAGAAAGCAGCTGAAGAGGCCAAGAAAAAAGCGGCCGAGCAGGCGAAAGCCAAAGCTGCTGAGGACGCCAAGAAAAAGGCAGCTCAGGCTGCCGCACGCAAGGCAGCAGAGGATAAGAAAGCACAGGCGTTGGCTGAGCTTCTTTCCGATGATACGCAGCGACAGCAGGCAATGGCTGATGAGGTAGGCGATGAGGTAGCGTCGAACTTTGATGACCTTATCGTGCGTCTGGTCAGTGAGCAATGGCGCCGCCCGCCATCTGCCCGCAACGGTATGAGTGTGGAAGTGCAAATTGAAATGCTACCTGACGGAACGGTAACCAATGCCAGTGTGACCCGGTCTAGCGGTGATTCTGCTTTCGATAGCTCGGCAGTGGCTGCTGTGCGCAACGTAGGACGCATACCTGAAATGCAACAGCTTGATCGCGCGACGTTCGACCAGCTTTATCGCAAGCGTCGCATTATCTTCAAACCGGAGGATTTGAGTCTGTGAATAACCTGATTCGTATCGTTCTGCTGGGATTCATGTTCCTGGTAGGCGCTGCCCATGCTGCCGACCCCCTGGTGGTATCCAGTGGCAATGACAAAGCCATCCCGATTGCAGTCGTGCCTTTTGGCTGGCAGGGTGGTCAACCACTGCCCGATGATATGGCCAATATCATTGGTAACGATCTGCGCAATTCCGGCTCTTTTGCTCCCATCGACCGGCAGAACATGCTTAGCCTGCCGACTCAGGCAAGCGAAGTGTCCTACAAGGATTGGCAGGCACTGGGGATCAGCTATGTGCTGATTGGCAATATCGTGCCCAGCGGTGGTCGTCTGCAAATCCAATATGCACTGTTCAACATCGCTACACAGCAGCAGGTCATGACGGGTAGCGTAGGCGGGGGTACTGATCAGCTGCGCGACATGGCTCACTATATTTCCGATCAGTCATTCGAAAAGCTGACCGGTATCAAGGGCGCATTCTCTACGAAGCTCCTGTACGTTACTGCCGAGCGTTTTTCCCAGAACAATACTCGTTATACCCTGCAGCGTGCAGACTATGACGGTGCTCGTTCCGTGACACTCCTACAGTCTCGTGAACCAATCCTGTCGCCTCGTTTTGCTCCTGATGGCAAGCGTATCGCCTATGTTTCCTTTGAACAGCAGCGCCCACGTATCTTTCTGCAGTACGTAGATACAGGTCGTCGTGAGCAGCTCACCAATTTCGAAGGACTGAATGGCGCTCCGGCTTTTTCTCCGGACGGTAACCGCCTAGCGTTCGTGCTGTCGCGCGATGGAAACCCTGAGATTTATGTGATGGACCTGAATTCGCGTCAGATTCGTCGCGTTACCAACGACTCTGCGATTGATACCGAGCCGTTCTGGGGGCGTGATGGGCAGACTATCTATTTCACTTCAGATCGTTCTGGAAAACCACAGATCTATAAAACCAGTGTTAGCGGCGGTGGGGCAGAGCGCGTTACATTCGTAGGCAATTACAATGCGAACCCTAAACTATCTGCCGATGAAAAAACGCTGGTAATGGTGCATCGTCAGGAAGGTTTCACCAACTTCCAGATTGGTGCCCAGGATCTTCAGCGTGGCAGCGTCCGGGTGCTCTCCAACACCAGTCTTAACGATTCGCCTACTGTTGCGCCAAATGGCACCATGGTAATCTACGCGTCCCGCCAGCAGGACCGAGGCGTACTGATGCTTGTATCCATCAACGGACGTGTGCGTATTACGCTACCCACCACCCAAGGCGATGTTCGCGAGCCTTCTTGGTCCCCTTACCTGAACTGACGGCAATATAATCTGTTCTATACAAAACACTTTGCGGTTCTTTAGGAGTTAACGATGGAAATGCTGAAATTCGGCAAGTTCGCTGCTCTGGCTTTGGCCATGGCCGTTGCAGTAGGTTGTTCTTCCAAGGGTGGTGATGCTTCTGGTGAAGGTGCTGGCGCTGGCGCCGGTGCTGTCGATCCAAACGCAGGCTATGGCGCTAACGCCGGTGCCGTTGATGGCAGCATGAGCGACGAAGCCGCTCTGCGTGCTATCACTACATTCTATTTCGAATACGACAGCTCCGATCTGAAGCCGGAAGCCATGCGCGCTCTGGACGTTCATGCTCGTGACCTGAAAACTAGTGGTCAGCGCGTTGTACTGGAAGGCCATACTGACGAGCGCGGTACTCGTGAGTACAACCTGGCTCTGGGCGAGCGTCGTGCCAAGGCTGTTCAGCGTTACCTCGTACTGCAGGGCGTTTCTCCGGCTCAGCTGGAACTCGTTTCCTATGGTAAAGAGCGTCCTGCTGCTATCGGTCATGACGAGCAGTCCTGGGCTCAGAACCGTCGCGTTGAGCTGAAGAAGTAAGATCTATGCCGAAGCGCCTGTTTGTACTGACATCGTTGGCTCTGTGCACTTCCGTTGTATGGGCACAGGTACCGGTTCAGGAAGGGGGATATGGTGGGAGCGGTTCTACTCCCGGCTATAGCACCCAAGGCGCTCCCTATGCAGGGGATGGGGGCGCTAGCGCCCCTGTCTCTGCACAGGGGCAGCTCTTCATGCAATTGCAGCAGATGCAGGATGATATTGCGCGCCTGCGTGGTCAGGTTGAAGAGCAGCAAAATGAAATCAATCAGCTAAAACAGCAAGGACTGGAACGTTACCAGGACCTTGATCGCCGAATTTCTGCAAGTGCTTCTTCTGGAGCGCCAGCGAATGCCACTGGTGGTAATGATGCTGGTTCGTCTGCAGGGGCTATCAATGCGAACGCCGCACCTGTTCCGCCAGCTTCTCAGGCCAACAGCGAGCCTGGTGATCCCGCAAAGGAAAAGCTGTATTACGATGCGGCCTTTGATCTGATCAAGGCAAAGGATTTTGCCAAGGCGAGCCAAGCCTTTACAGCGTTTCTGCGTAAGTATCCCAATAGCCAGTATGCGGGAAATGCCCAATATTGGTTAGGCGAAGTCAATATGGCTTCCGGGGATTTACAAGCCGCAGGACAGGCGTTTGCACGCGTAAGTCAGGCTTACCCAAATCATCCCAAGGTTCCAGACTCTCTTTACAAGCTGGCTGGTGTTGAGCAGCGGCTTGGAAATCGAGACAAGGCTAAAGCAATGTACCAACAAGTCATTGCGCAGTATCCTGGATCGTCTGCCGCACAATTAGCCCAGCGTGATCTCAAAAACCTGCCCTAACGGCAGGTTTTTTCGTTAGAATCCGCCTCCCTTTTTTCGCAACGGAGGCGGACGGCCTGTATCGCTGTCACGCCCGTGGCCTACATGCAACAAAATACTCTGCGTATTACCGAGATTTTCTACTCGCTGCAGGGGGAAACACGGACAGCTGGCTTGCCAACTGTTTTCGTGCGCCTTACAGGCTGTCCCTTGCGTTGCCAATATTGCGACACGGCTTATGCCTTCAGCGGCGGTCAGATCATGTCGCTGGACGAAATCGTTGAGCGTGTCGCTCAGTATAAGCCTCGCTATGTGTGTGTAACAGGAGGCGAGCCGCTTGCCCAGCCAAACTGCTTACCCCTGCTAGAGCGCCTATGTGACGCTGGCTATGAGGTGTCACTTGAAACCAGTGGTGCGCTTGACGTCGCGCCTGTAGATCGGCGAGTCGTCAAGGTCGTCGATCTGAAGACGCCCGGCTCTGCTGAAGTCTCTCGCAATCTGTACGACAACATTGATCATCTTACGCCAAACGATCAGGTGAAGTTCGTAATTTGCTCACGTGAAGATTACGAGTGGGCTGTGTCTAAGCTGATTCAGTATCGCCTTGATGAGCGGGTGGATGAGGTGTTGTTTTCCCCTAGCCATCAGCAGGTTACCCCGCGTCAGTTGGCTGAGTGGATTGTAGAAGACAACCTGCCGGTACGCTTTCAGCTGCAGCTGCATAAAATTCTTTGGAATGACGAGCCAGGACATTGATATGAACCAGAAAAAAGCCGTTATCTTGCTGTCTGGTGGCCTGGATTCTGCCACGGTTGTCGCCATGGCTCGGGCTGAGGGCTTTGCCTGCTACACCATGAGCTTTGATTATGGGCAACGTCATAGAGCCGAGCTCAAGGCCGCTGAACGTGTGGCAACTCAATTGGGTGTGGTCGAACACAAAGTGATTGGTTTGAACCTGAATGGTATTGGCGGCTCGGCGTTGACCGATAGCGCTATCGATGTGCCGGAAGCACCTACCGAGGGTATTCCTGTCACCTATGTACCTGCCCGTAATACCGTTTTTCTTTCGCTTGCCTTGGGTTGGGCTGAGGTGCTCGAGGCTCAGCATATCTTTATTGGTGTTAATGCGGTGGATTACTCAGGCTATCCAGATTGCCGCCCTGAATTTGTCGAGTCCTTTGAGCGTATGGCTAATCTTGCCACCAAGGCGGGCGTTGAGGGCAATGGCTTTAAAATCATTGCACCGCTCCAGTTCATGTCGAAGGCTGAGATTATCCAGTGGGGCGTCGCGAATGGGGTGGACTACTCCCTAACCGTCTCCTGCTACAAGGCTGACGACGAAGGGCGTGCCTGTGGGCGATGTGACAGTTGCCGCTTGCGTGCAGAAGGATTCCGTGCGGCACACCTTAAAGATCCAACGCGATATTTTTAAAAAAAAGTTGCGCTAGGGTATTGATTATCCAGAAGAAATCATTATTATAGCACTCGCTTTCGGGGTCGTTAGCTCAGTCGGTAGAGCAGTTGGCTTTTAACCAATTGGTCGTAGGTTCGAATCCTACACGACCCACCATTTTCCTCCCCTTGTTGTTTCGTTAGATCGCCGCTTCCTGGCGATACACTCCTTCTGTCCCTTTAGCGTTTGGGTGTAGCGAGCATGTCGCAAATCTCGGAACGACTTCTGGTTCAAGCCCATCTCGCGGCTAAGCAGCCTAAAATTTTAAGTACAGCTGAAAGAGAGCATTTTAGCTATGCCATTGCGGCTGAGCTCAAAGCGCGTGACGCTGTTCTACTTGCGCATTACTATACCGATCCCATTCTGCAAGCGCTTGCCGAGGAAACGGGCGGGGGCGTGGCAGACTCGCTCGAAATGGCACGCTTTGGTAACCAGCATAAGGCCTCTACAGTCGTGGTGGCTGGGGTGCGTTTCATGGGAGAAACTGCCAAGATTCTCAATCCCGAGAAGCGAGTGCTCATGCCTACGCTGGAGGCTACTTGTTCATTGGATATCGGATGCGGAGCTCAGGAGTTCGCTGCGTTCTGCGATAAGCATCCCGAGCGGACGGTAGTGGTTTATGCCAATACTTCAGCTGCCGTAAAAGCCAGGGCAGATTGGGTTGTAACCTCTGGCTGTGCCCTGGATATCGTTGAGCACTTGATGGATAACGGCGAACCTATTCTTTGGGCGCCGGACCGTCATCTAGGCCGCTACATTCAGCGGGAAACAGGTGCCGATATGCTGCTTTGGGATGGCGCTTGCATCGTTCATGAGGAGTTCAAGTCTTCTCAACTGACCGATATCAAATCGCTTTATCCTGATGCTGCGGTTCTGGTGCATCCCGAATCTCCTGAGGCGGTGATCGAGCTGGCAGACATGGTTGGTTCAACCAGTCAAATGATCAAGGCTGCACAGACGATGCCTAACTCGACGTTTATTGTCGCAACGGATAAAGGCATCTTTTACAAAATGCAGCAGTTGTGTCCTGACAAAGTATTCATTGAGGCGCCTACGGCGGGTAATGGTGCTGCTTGTCGTAGTTGTGCGCATTGCCCTTGGATGGCCATGAATACCTTGGAGCGTACGCTGGCCTGTTTGCAGGAGGGTAGCGGTGAGGTTCTGGTTGATCCTTCCCTGATACCTAGGGCAGTAAAACCACTCAAGCGCATGCTGGACTTTACCCAGGCAGCAAGATTAAGGCAGACAGGAAACGCCTGATGGGCGTTTCCTGTCCTGTTTCCTATCACATGATTTCTTCAGCAGTTCGCTTTTGCGTAATCATTTCCTGCTGACGTGCATCTATCCGCGCCGCTAACTGAAAATTATTTGAAGCACGCTGTTTTGCAAATCCCAGCTGCTGTATGGCCTGATCATAATCACCTGTCAGGGCAAAGTATTCGGCACGGGCCTGATGGACCTCTATCAGCTGTCCCGCTTGGCCGCGCACCTCTGCAGCCCGGTACCATACATCAGGGTCCAGTGGGCGCGCTTTGATTACCTTGTCCAGTAAAGCGCTGGCATCCTTGGCATTATCGAGCTTAACCAGTAGATCGGCTTGTAGCATGTTGACCGCGAAGTTATCGGGATACATTTCCATCATTCTCGCTACGCGCTTTTGTGCGTCAGGCAGCCGGTTATTGGTAATGTCGAGCTCGATCTGGGCCAGGTTGTACGTGACATCGTTTGGAGAGGCGTCCAGTAAAGGCTTAAGCGTTTCGCGTGCTTCATTGAGCTGGCCGAGGCGAGTCAAGCCAACAGCAAGGCCATAACGTGCTGCTTCCAACTTTGGGTTTTCATCCAACATGGCACGAAAGCGCTTGACGGCTATGCCTGGAGTTTCCTCGAAAAGCAGCTGAACCCTTGCGCGCATCAGTTGATACTGCAGGCTGTCTTCTCGTCCTCCTGCGGGATACTGATCTGCACGGTTACGAGTATCTGCAACGCGATCCTCTGTTACCGGGTGGGTAAGGAGAAACTCGGGTGGCCGTTGATCGTAACGGTATTGCCTAGCCAATCGGCTGAACATATTGGGCATGCCTCGTGGATCATAGCCAGCTTTAGCCAAGTTGATCAGGCCTACCCGGTCCGCTTCCTGCTCGTTCTGACGAGAGAAGCGGAGCTGACTTTGTATGGCGGCTGCCTGTGTAGAGGCAATCGCTGCGATACCGGCATCACCACCGCCAGCAGCAGCGGCCACAATGCCGGCCAGCATGGCTGCCATTAACGGTAGTTGCATGCGCTTCTGATTTTCGACGCCTCGTGCAAAGTGCCGCTGGCTCAGGTGGGCTAATTCGTGCGCGAGGACGCCTGCATACTCAGCTTCGGTCTGGGCATACAGGAATAGCCCCCCATTGACGCCTACGACCCCACCGGGGGCAGCAAATGCGTTAATTTGTGGGTCTTTGATCAGGATGAATACGAGGCGGTGATCTTGAATCTGGCTCGTCTCGGCCAATCTATAAACACTGCTTTCCACGAACTGCTTGAGTTGTGGGTCGGTCAGTGTCGTGACTTGCCCCCTGAGCATACTCAACCAAGTGCGGCCAAGCTGAAACTCCTGTTCAGGAGAGACAACTGAAGAGCTTGCATCCCCTAGCGACGGTAGATCAGTGGCTGCGGGAGCAGGTACAGCTATCAGGCAGGACAGACCAAGAAGGGCAGGGCGCAAAAATTTCATAGGGGCGCTCATGACTGCAAAACCCTTACTTTATCTGTCCCCACAGCTGCTGCCTAGCGATGAAAGGCTGTGAACGTTATCCTTGGGATTTATGGAGTTTTCTTATGAGTGAATCCAGTACTTATACAGGGCCGTGTGATGCGGAGCTGGATGCCAGTGGATTAAGTTGCCCACTGCCATTGCTGAAAGCCAAAATGGAACTGAACCGCTTGGCCTCTGGTTCGGTATTGAAGGTCACGGCAACGGATGCCGGCTCGCAGCGTGATTTCAGGACCTTTGCCCAGTTGTCAGGGCATGCATTGATCGGCGAGCAGGCACAGGAAAACGTATTTCATTATTGGTTGCGCAAGGCATGAAGTGCAGGGAGGCAGAAGCCTCCCTTGGAAATCAACTGTTCAGGGCCTGGGCCTCTGCTAGAACGTCTTCCACGTGTCCCGGGACCTTTACCCCACGCCATTCCCGGCGAAGAATCCCTTCCTTGTCGATCAGGAAGGTACTGCGGTCAACTCCCATATATTCCTTGCCGTACAGCTTCTTCAATTTGATCACATCAAACAGCGTGCACAGCGCTTCTGATTTGTCACTGATCAGATCAAATGGAAATGCCTGCTTGGCTTTGAAGTTTTCATGGGACTTGATGCCGTCGCGGGAGACACCAATTATTACGGTATTGGCAGCCTGGAATGCCTCGTAATGATCGCGAAACCCCTGGCCTTGGGTTGTGCAGCCCGGCGTGCTGTCTTTGGGATAAAAATACAATACAACCTGCCGACCCCTGAACGTGTCGAGCGACAGGTCCTTTCCGCCAGTAGCAGCCGCTATGAAATCGGGAACGGGTTGATCAACGGTAACTGTCATGTTCGTTTCTTCACTTAGCTTACTGGATTACGGATTTTGAGGTCGCCAGGGCTCGATCAGCGCGTCAAGGTTCAGTGCGTCCGCAAAGTCTAAGAATTGATCCCGTAGCCAACTGATCTGAGTACCGGCTGGCAGAATGACCGTAATGGTCGCTGTCAGCATGGTGCCGCCTGTCTGGGGCGCCTGATAGGTATCGCAAACCAGGCTTTCTACCTCTATGCGATGGTCGGTAAAGAACTGGCAGAGTTCATTGAGAATATCCGAGCGATAGGCCGCACTGACATAAACGACGTACGGTAGGGCTTGCGCTCGGTTTTCCAACGCTGCGCTACGTGTTACACCAATCGTGAAACCTTGTCGCTTTGCCAGAGCAGGTAAACTGGACTCCAGTCGAGCCAGGCCGTCCCAGTTGCCGGACACTTGAAGGATCAGTGCGCTGAATTCGCCGTGTCGGCTTAGGCGGCTGCTGACGACCGCGCAGCGGCTTTCCAAACACGTGCGATAGAGCACATTGGTTAGCTCCATAGGGTTGGAGCCCAGCGCACTGATAACTAGAAATTGCTCACGAGGCGGTGGTGTAGCAGACATTCAGTGTTTCCTGATGATGAAACCGGTAGACCGGCCAAAACCGAAGGGTAGCGAAAAGCGCGTTGTTGGGGAATGCCTTACCGGAGCTTGGCTTGTGCAAGGCTGGTAGCGTCAGTACCATTACGGCTCTCTTTTCTCGGCAGGAGCGGTTGCATGATCACAGGCAGTATGGTGGCGCTGGTCACGCCCATGGATGCACAGGGGCATCTGGACTGGTCCAGCCTGACCAAGCTGGTTGATTTTCATCTGACCGAAGGCACCAATGCCATCGTTGCGGTCGGAACAACTGGCGAGTCCGCCACTTTGGATGTAGAAGAACACACCGAGGTCATTCGCCGTGTAGTCAAACAGGTGGCTGGCCGTATTCCCGTCATTGCAGGGACGGGCGGCAATTCCACGCGTGAGGCGGTTGATCTGACGCAGGCGGCCAAGGATGCAGGTGCGGACGCTTGCCTGCTGGTTACGCCTTACTACAACAAGCCTACCCAGGAAGGCCTGTATCAGCATTTCCGGCATATCGCCGAATCCGTGGCGATTCCCCAGATCCTTTACAATGTGCCCGGGCGTACGGCCTGTGACATGTTGGCCGAGACGGTAGAACGGCTTTCGACAGTGCCGAATATCGTTGGTATCAAGGAAGCGACAGGCGATTTGCAGCGCGCCCGTGACATTCTGGATCGTGTGAGCAGCGATTTCATGCTGTACTCCGGTGATGATGCCACGGCTGTTGAACTGATGTTGATGGGCGGCAAAGGCAATATTTCTGTTACAGCCAACGTGGCGCCCCGTGACATGAGCGAACTTTGCGCGGCTGCCCTGCGTGGCGACGCCGAGACTGCTCGTGCGCTTAATGAAAAATTGATGCCTCTGCACAAGAACCTGTTCATCGAGTCCAATCCGATCCCGGTCAAGTGGGCGTTGCATGAAATGGGAATGATGCCTGAGGGTATCCGTCTTCCTCTGACCTGGTTGAGTCCGCGCTGTCATGAGCCGCTTCGCCAGGCAATGCGTCAGTCCGGTGTGCTGGCCTGATGGAGAATTTACGCATGAAGCGACTGGCTGGACTAACAACCCTTGCCGTAGTAATCAGCACGACCAGTGGGTGTGGCTGGCTATGGGGCGAGCAGGGGTATTTTCGTGATCGCAGTAATGATTATCTGGAGTCGCGTCAAACGGCTCCGATGCAGGTTCCGACTGATGTTCAGGCCAAGTCCTTGCAGCCCCTGCTACCCATTCCCGCTAACGTAGCGGATACCCAGGACCATCCTGCAGAGTTCGAGGCTCCGCGGCCTCAAGCACTGGCTGTCCAGGTTGATACGGGTAGCTATAGCCTGCAGCGCAATGGCAAGGCCCGCTGGATCGTCGCTCAAAAGCAGCCTGCCGAGATCTGGCCGGTAGCCAATCAGTTCTTTACCGACAATGGCTTCGTGATTGGTGAGGCGCGTCCGCAGACCGGTGAGTTCACGACACGCTGGCAACCTTTGACCGACCTGACGACACCGTTGGCTCGCAGCTTGAGCACAGGTGGTGAAATCGAGCCGGGCTCCGAAACACGTATTCGGGTGCGGATCGAGCCAGGGGTTTCCAGCAACACCAGTGAAATCTTTGTACAAAGCCAGACGCGCAAGACTGGCAGCAGCAGTGAGCCGAGTTGGTCCTCTCGCTCGGATACATCGGCCTTCGATGCAGCCCTGCTGAATGAAATGGTAACCAGTCTGGCAAGTGCCGATACCCAAGGTGGTTCAGTATCGCTGTTGGCTGCTGGTTCCTACGATACGCCTGAGCGGGTCTCCTATACGAGAGATGGCAATGGCGACCCGATGCTGAGCCTGACGAGCGACTTTGATCGTGCCTGGTCCAGTGTCGGTCGTGCCCTGGAAGGCGCTAACATACGCGTTGACGATATGGACCGTAGCTTGGGGGTGTACTACATCAATCTGGCTGAGGGTGCACGCAAGCCCAACGAGGACAAACCTGGGTTCTTCAAGCGCCTGTTTGGTCATGAGCCCTCCAAGGAAGAAGAAAACGCTCGTGCCGAGCGTTATCAGGTTCGTCTGACCAATGTAGGCGATGCTGTTCAAGTCACGCTGGATAAAGACATCAACACCGTAGCGCCAGCCGATATGGCCGAGACGGTGCTGAAAAAGCTACAGACGAGCATGCAATATGCGCTTCGCGGTCCTGGGCAGCGGGAGCCGGGGGAATTCAACCCTGGTTCACAGCCATAACACCTACATACTGATCGATTGCGGTTTTCCGCTACGTGAAACGATAAGACGCCTGGCTCGCCTGGGCGTCGAACCTACACAACTCGATGCCATTCTCGTTACCCATGAGCATTCCGACCATGTTCATGGGGTCGAGCTGTTATCGCGTCGTTATGGGATTCCGGTTTATCTGACCGAGGGTACAGTGCGCGGCTTACGCAAGCCTATTGCTGCTACAACGGTACTGGCAGCAGGCGATACGCTAGAGTTAGAAGCCATTGAGATCAAAAGCGTTCCTGTGTCTCATGATGCATACGATCCGACACAGTTCGTCTTCTTTGATGGCCGGCGTCGCTTGGGTGTGCTTACCGATCTGGGCGAGGCTACAACGACAGTACTGGAGTGTTATCGTGATCTGGACGCCCTGGTGATCGAGGCGAACCACGACCGGCAGATGCTGGATGAAGGTTTGTACCCCTATTTTCTGAAAGCGCGGGTCAGTGGATCACACGGTCATTTAAGTAATCAGCAGGCGGCCTCGCTGGTTTGCCGCTTGCAATGCGATGCCCTGCAGCATCTTGTGTTGGCGCATCTGAGTGAAAAGAACAATCGGCCGCATCTGGCTCGGCAAACGTTCGTCGACACCCTGGGGTGCGATGCGGACTGGCTGCAGGTCGCCGATCAGCACGAAGGTCTTGGTTGGCAGCTCATTGCCTGAACCTTCGATTATTTAAAAGCGGAGCCATCATGGAAAAACGCACCGAACTCTACCGCGGCAAAGCCAAGTCTGTGTTCACGACGGACAACCCGGACCGTCTCATTCTTCTCTTTCGCAATGATACGTCTGCGTTCGACGGTCAAAAGGTAGAGCAGCTTGATCGTAAAGGCATGGTGAACAACAAGTTCAACGCCTTCATCATGCAAAAGCTTGAGGCCGCAGGGATTCCAACCCAATTCGATGCGTTGCTTGCGGACAATGAATGTCTGGTTAAAAAGCTCGACATGATTCCTGTGGAGTGTGTGGTTCGTAACTATGCTGCTGGTAGCCTAGTGCGTCGCCTGGGTGTTGAGGAAGGGCTGGAGCTTTCCCCGCCCACGTTTGAACTGTTCCTCAAGAATGATGCATTGCACGATCCCTTTATCAACGAAACCCATGTCTATGCATTTGGCTGGGCTACGCCTGAGCAGCTGTCTCGCATGAAAGAGCTGACGTTCCAGGTGAACGACGTGCTGAAAAAGCTGTTCGATGACGCAGGGCTGCTGCTGGTGGATTTCAAGCTGGAGTTTGGTGTGCACCATGGCCAGATTGTGCTGGGCGATGAGTTCAGCCCTGATGGCTGCCGTCTATGGGATAAGGAAACCCGTAAGAAGATGGACAAGGATCGCTTTCGCCAAGGGCTGGGTGACGTTATCGAGGCCTATGAAGAAGTGGCTAACCGCTTAGGCGTACCGCTCTAAGATTGGCAGGCGACTTTTGCAAACGCCTGATAATGGTAGAAATTTTGCATTCAAGGCTTCGCCTGACGCATTTCAGCTGTTATCATGCGCTGCATTGGAGAGGTGCCGGAGTGGCCGAACGGGACGGATTCGAAATCCGTTGAGTCAGCAATGGCTCCTAGGGTTCAAATCCCTATCTCTCCGCCATATTAAAAAGCCCCGCAGTTATGCTGCGGGGCTTTTTTATTTCTATACAGCTCAAATCAAATTATTTTCTTTTTTCCACGCCTCGAAGTGTTCGAGCTCAAGACGTATGTCTTCTCCTTTTTCAAGGGATTCTTGCATTGAGCGGATACGGATCAGGCGCTCATGCATGGCCTCCGGGATATCGAGACCTTCCTCCTGATGCGCTTTGATTTCATTTACACCTTCGTCCAATGCATTAGAAAGGTGTTGTTTCAGGTCAGCGATATTGTGGGAAGTCGTGTCGATCATGGGCGCTCCGGTAACGGGGTGTATTGCTCAGCCTAGGCGATAGGAACGAAAGCTGTGAAAAGCCAGGACGTCCATGCCTAGCGAGGCAGCCAAAGGGCAAAGAGATAGACTTGCCCTCTGGTTAATGGTGTCAAGGTTGCGCATTAGCTGGTGGTTGCTGATAGAGATCGAGTAGTTTCAGCGTGACACCGTTGGTCCAGCCAAAGCCATCCTGCAGTTTGTACTCACCACCGCCACCTCCCTGGCTTGAACCCTCCACATCATATTTCTCGACCAATTTGTGCTCTTTGGTGAACAGCGTCTGCACCTGATCAAGGAAACCCTGGCCGATGGTTCTGGCTAGATCCTGCTGGTCATAGCGGCGCAAGCCTTCTACGGCGATCCATTGAAGCGGAGCCCAGCCATTGGGAGAGTCCCACTGCTGTCCGTTATGGATTTGCGTAGTGACAAGCCCACCGGTTTTGACCAGATTCTTTTCAACAGTCAATGCGGTTTGCCGGGCTCTATCGGAGTTGGCGATCCCTGCATAAAGAGGATAGAGCGTAGCGGCTGTGATCTGATCGCTGAGTTGATTCTTCTGCCAATCGTAGTCAGCGTAATAGCCCTTGTTGTTCCACAGGTGTTTCTCTATGGCAGCCTTTCGCGCTTTTGCACGCTGGCTGTAGCGTTGCGTACAAGTCGACATGGCGTTCTTTTCACAAGCAACAGCAATTGTGGTTTCCAAATGATAGAGAAGGCTGTTGAGGTCTACCGGAACGATTGCGGTTGTACGGATAGTCGCGAGAGTTTTCCCATCACCCAGCCAGCGTGACGTGTAGTCCCAGCCACTTTCTGCCCCGGCTCGCAGGTCTCGGTAAACCTCATTGGCCGGGCGATTAGCAGCCTTGGCTGCCGTTTCCTTGTCTTGCATGTAGGATTCTTGGCGAGGTGTATCGCTGGCATCCCAGTAGCGGTTGAATAGCGTACCGTCAGCCAGACGAACAACGTGCTGGGCAGCCTCGCCAGGCTTTAGCGTTTGCGAACCTTCCATCCAATAAGCGTATTCCTTTTGCAATTGCGGAAGGTAACGGCGATAGACTTCATCCCCCTCCGTCTTTGCCTCCAGCTCAACCATATAAGAGAAGAAGGGTGGCTGGGAGCGGCTCAGATAGTAGGTGCGATTGCCATTGGGGATATGGCCATAGGTATCGATCAGGTAGGCGAAGTTATCCAGCATCTGACGCGCCAACTTCGTTTGTCCACTCTCTACCAGGCCAAGCATGGTGAAATAGGAGTCCCAATAGTACAGCTCGCGAAAGCGACCCCCCGGAACAACATAGGGGTAGGGTAGTGGCAGCATACTGCTATATGCCGGTACCTTCTCATAATGTCGCGTGAGTACAGGCCAGAGGTTATCGATATGTTCACGGATATCGGTACCTGTCTGAGGCTTTTGGGTTTCAGCAGCTCCTGATGGCTCGAAGTTGTCCGCCACAAAGCGTCTGAGATCAAAGCCAGGGTTGGCTCGTTTCGCCAAGTAATCCGCCCGGATAGTGGCGGGAGGCCTTAGCGGTAGGGCATCGACAAAATGCTTTTGATCGTCGAACAACCATTGCTGCTGTACGGCTGCAAATAATTCCGGGTACGCCTGGTCTGGTGGGAGCGCCTGATGCTGTTGGGCATTTTGATAGCCCCACATCTCGGATCTGTCTGTAGCAGTGGCACAGGCACCCAACAGAACAACCGAAGCGGAAAAGGCCAGAAGCCGAGTGGATCGATAAGCGTGGCGGACGAGAGGAAATGTCATGGAAAACCCATTCTGATCATTCTCAACCATCGACCAGCTGATTATCCGGCAAGTTCGTCCAGTCAAGCTTTGTTTTTTGTTCAGCTATTGAAAACGGTCAGGTTCATTTTGAAGTTTTGCCCGCAAATAGCCTTTTTCTTTTGCGGAGATTTACGCTTTTTTGATAAATGGCCAATTGCTATCAGGTAAGATAAGAAACCTTGTCTTTCGGTGTGCTTGACCGATGCATTTCTCTACTGTGAGTTATCGCTATTTGAAGGCCGGTACTATTTACCAGGTAGAAATTGACTCGCCTGCTTCTGGTCGCACTCAGGATATTTACGAGGCTGTTTTTCGTCATTTGGTCAATTTTGAAAGCGAACCAATCATTGTGGCCATGATGCTCAACAATGGTGGGAAGGCTGTTATCCAGAACAAGCGCTTCGATCCTGAGATCAAGACGACTCATATGGTCTCAACTATCGAGACACTTGAAATCTGCATGGATTATGAAAACTGGGTAGAAGTCATTCTGTTGCCCTTGCCTAGGGACTGACTGCACCCATAACTTTCTACCCCTTTACTACCTGTCTTGTCGGGTATGGCTCGGACGTTATGTTGACGTCATGGGTTTGTTATATGGCATCCTCTGGCCTTCCAACCTTGCCGGGATGTGCCGATGAGTTCTACAGGTATCGTAATCGCTGCTGCACAGATCACGCCGGTTGGTCATGACATTCAAGCCAATGTCGAGCGCCATGTCCGTGTAATCGAACAGGCTGCTCGGCAAGGCGTCGACTTTCTTGTTTTTCCTGAACTGTCACTGACAGGGTATGAGCGGAAGACGGCTAGCCAGAATGCGCTGTTGCCCAACGACTCTCGCTTGGTGCCGTTGCGTAAGGCTACTGCTCAGACAGGCATATCAATCCTGGCAGGCATGCCGTTAAGTTCGACAGGGAAGCCGCTTATTGCGGCGCTGGTAATAGGTGCGGGGCGGGACGACGTGCTATATACCAAGCGATACCTGCACGAAGGTGAAGACCAGGCATTTCAGGCGGGAAGCGGTGGGCCACTGCTACTTCTTGAGAACGAGCGCATAGCCCTGGCCATATGTGCCGACACAAGTCACCCCGAGCATGCTGCGAGTGCGGCTCAGGCGGGTGCTTCTCTTTATGTCACCAGCGCTCTGATTACGCCAGGTGGTTTTGAAGCTGATACTGCGCAGCTAAGGTCATATGCGCAGATTCATGGCTTTCCTGTCCTGTTGGCTAACCATGTAGGCGAAACCGGTGGCTGGCTTGCGACCGGACGTAGTACGTTCTGGCTGCCTGATGGTGAAATTGTTATCCAGGCGCCACATGACCGTGAAGCGCTCGTAATCGCGTCCCGTAATGGTTATACCTGGCAGGGGCGGGTGGTACTGCTGAGTTGAGACTACACCGTTACGGATTGTTGAAATACTGTGAGGTAGCCGCTCAGTACGAGCTGCATGAGCAATTTAGCGACAGGCGAAGACCTTGTTGCCAAGCATGAAGGAGCTTCCATGCGTATCTCTTTGTCCATTCTTGCGATTGTCACAAGTCTGGGTATGACACATTACACCTACGCTGATGAGGTGAAATGTCCCTATGATAAGCCTGTGATATTTGCAGGTCTCAACTGGGAGAGCGGCATGTTCGCCACTGAAGTGCTGCGCTTTCTGGTGGAAAAGGGCTATGGCTGCAAGACCGATGCGATTCCCGGCAATACAGTAACGATGGAAAATGCGCTGGCGCAAAACGATATTCAGGTAACAGGCGAGCAGTGGGCTGGCCGTAGCCCTTTTTGGCGTGAGGCGGAGAAGGCCGGCAAGGTGTTCTCGGTTGGAGAAACGGTCAAGGGTGCTACGGAGGGATGGTGGGTTCCAGAATATCTGGTTAAGGGCGATTCGGCTCGTGGGATTGAGGCCAAGGCGCCTGAGCTGAGGTCTGTAACGGATTTGTCGCGATACAAGGATCTGTTCAAGGATCCTGAATCACCCGACAAAGGCCGTTTCTATAATTGCCCGACTGGCTGGACCTGTGAAATCGTCAATACGCAAAAGCTCAAGGCCTACAAGTTAACTGACAGTTTTACGAATTTCCGTACTGGAACCGGTCCAGCCCTGGACGCAGCCATCAGTACGGCTATCCGCAGAGGCGAGCCGATCGTGTTTTACTACTGGTCGCCTACGCCGTTGATGGGCCGCTTCAAGCTGATACAGCTTGAGGAGCCACCGTTCAGTCAGCAAGCCTGGGAAACACTTTCCGACTCCAAGAATCCCAGTCCTCTACCGTCCCGCTCGCTCCCTGCGAAGATTACGATCGGCATCTCGAAAGATCTGCATGACCAGGCACCTGAGCTTGTACAGCTGTTTGAAAAGGTGCAAATACCGCTTCCATTATTCAACAACATATTGGCCGAAATGTCGGAGAAACATAAGGATGCCGATGCGATGAGCCTAGCGTTCTTCAAGGAACATCGCAATATATGGTCTGCCTGGCTTCCGGCTGATGCCGCGGCGCGGGTGGATGCCGCCCTGAACGCACAGTGAGTATTTATCCGTGACATCGTTAGCCACATGGCCCATGTACGTTACGCCTGAACCGGTACGCGAGGCCGGTCAAATCTTTATCGAGCGGGTCCTGGCGCATCTAGGTATTCAACAATGTGAGGAAGCGCCCGCTGATCTCATGGCGCAATGGTCATCACCGAGCCTGCTGTTATCTCAGAGCTGCGGCTATCCAGTGATGACGCGCCTGCGTGATAAGGTTCAGATCGTAGCAACGCCTTGTTATGAGCTGAGCGGCTGTGAAGGTGCTCAGCACCGCAGTTTTATCGTGGTCCACGCAGATGATGAGCGCAGTACTCTAGAGGCCTTTCGAGGTGCGCGTGTGGTCATCAACGCGCTGGACTCCAATAGCGGCATGAATTTATTAAGGGTGACAGTCGCGCCCATGGCTGAAAAGGGGCGATTCTTTGGTGAGGTCAAGGCCAGCGGTGCCCATGTGACAAGCCTGGAGTTACTCAGCCGCGGCGAGACGGAATTGACAGCTATTGATTGCGTCACCTGGGGGTACCTTGAGCATTATGCGCCTGACACGTTAGCCCGCACACGAGTTCTTGCCCGCACGGAGCTGACGCCTGCGTTGCCGATCATTACCGCAGCGTCACGTAGTCTGGAAGAGGTACAGCAGATGCAGCACGTGTTGAATGAGGTCCTGCAGGAGCAGCCTGCGCTGGCTGAAACACTGGCTATTCGCTCGTTTGTACCGGCCTCCCTTGACGATTATCGAGTGATTCTTGCCCAGCGTGATCGAGCAATGGTCGCTGGATATCCCATTATTGCATGAGTAGCCGGACAGGCTTTTTCCTGTTTCGCTGTAGTTTTTATGAAACTGCAGAGGGCATCCAGGCTCAAAACAGCCGCTTCGATAGGTAACGACTTTTCGCGCCGGGCAGGCGTATGGATGCTAAGGACGCAGATCATGAACGCAAGAAATGGCCTGGCGGTAGGCCTTTTGGCGCTGGGGCTGGTTATAGGCAACGCGCAGGCAGCCGGTTGGTGTGAGTCTGGTAAGCCAGTCAAGTTCGCCGGTGTGAACTGGGAAAGCGGGATGCTTCTCACCGAGCTGATGTCTACAGTCTTGAGGGAAGGCTACGGCTGTAAGACCGATAGTATTCCAGGTAACTCGATTACGTTGGAGGCTGCACTTTCCTCTAATGATATTCAGGTTTTTGCTGAAGAGTGGATCGGTCGTAGTGACGTCTGGAATAAAGCCGCTGATGCAGGCAAGGTAGTAGGCGTTGGTACACCCATCAAAGGTGCGACGGAAGGCTGGTACGTGCCGCGCTATCTGGTGGAAGGCAAGAATGCCAAGGCTCCAGATCTCAAGTCCATCAGTGATCTGCCTAAATACGCCAAGCTGTTTCGCGATCCAGAGGAGCCTGGGAAAGGTCGATTTTATAATTGCCCAGCCGGCTGGACATGCGAGCTGGAAAATACCGAGATGCTCGAACGCTATGGATTGGCCGACACATTTACCAATTTTCGCCCTGGCACAGGGCCGGCACTGGATGCCGCAATCCTATCGGCCGTGAAGCGCAAGCAGTCCATCTTGACCTATTACTGGTCGCCTACGCCACTATTGGGGCGAGCGGATCTCATCAAGCTGGCCAGCAAACCGGGAGATGAGAAAGCCATAACGGTGCAGGCTGGATTGTCCAAACCTTTTTATGAAAACGCCCCGGAGCTTGTTGCCGTTCTGGAAAAGGTCAACGTGCCGATTGACCTGTTGAACAAGGCGTTGGCAGAACAAGCCGAGTATAAGCAGGACGCGCCTACCGCTGCCAGAGCTTTTCTGAAGGCGCACCCCGATGTCTGGCATGAATGGGTTGATGCTGCCGCTGCACAAAAAATCGAGGCCTCTTTGTAGGCTTTCGCAGGTCATGTGAGGGTAGGCCCTGTTTGAAGGGCCTACCTTTACCAAACGGGCATGTCTATGTTTCCTGACAATCTCACGTTTTCTATTGCTGACTGGGTCAATGGCTGGGTAGACGCTCTGGTCGCCAATTATGGCGATGTGTTCCGCCAGATCTCCGATGTGCTTCTACTGGCAATCGTCCGGCTTGAAGGCGCTCTCCGGACAACGCCGTGGTGGTTGATTCTGCTGGTCGTGGCTGTTGTCTCCTACCACGCCACGCGACGTGTGATACCGGCTGCGGTCATTACCGGGCTGCTATTTCTCGTGGGCGCCATGGGGTTGTGGGACAAGCTCATGCAGACCTTGGCGCTGATGCTGGTCGCGACACTGATTGCGGTGCTGATCGGCATTCCCCTGGGCATTCTGTGTGCACGCAGTAACCGGCTGCGTATGGTCTTGCTGCCACTGCTGGACATCATGCAGACCATGCCTAGCTTTGTGTATCTCATTCCTGTCCTGATGCTGTTTGGTTTGGGTAAGGTGCCGGCTATCTTTGCTACTGTCATTTATGCAGCGCCACCGCTGATTCGTCTGACCGATCTGGGAATCCGACAGGTCGATAAGGAAATCATGGAGGCCGTCAATGCTTTTGGTGCCAATCGCTGGCAACAGCTGTTTGGCGTACAGCTCCCATTGGCCTTGCCTAGCATCATGGCGGGTATCAATCAGACAACCATGATGGCATTGTCTATGGTTGTAATCGCTTCGATGATCGGTGCACGTGGCTTGGGTGAAGAAGTTCTGGTCGGTATCCAGACGCTCAACGTAGGCAAGGGGCTAGAAGCAGGTTTGGCGATTGTTATCTTGGCGGTCGTGATTGATCGCATTACTCAGGCGTATGGTCGTTCACGCTATGAGGGCGAGCGATGAAAATTCAGCTCGATAACGTCTATAAGATATTCGGCCGTCGCGAAGCCGCAGCGCTTGAGCTGGTCCGCCAGGGCCGGGATAAGGATCAGGTGCTGGCGGAAACCGGGTGTGTTGTCGGAGTCAATGGGCTATCTCTGTCCATCGAAGCGGGCGAAATATTTGTGATCATGGGGCTGTCAGGCTCGGGCAAATCAACGCTGGTTCGGCATTTGAATCGCCTGATTGATCCCACCAGCGGTTCTATCCGAGTCGATGGCGAGAACATACTGGCCTATGACATGCAGCAACTCAGGCATTTCCGGCGCCACAAGATCAGCATGGTTTTCCAGGGCTTCGGGCTGTTACCCCATAAAACCGTACTGGGTAATGTGGCCTACGGCTTGAAACTACGTGGCGAAAGCCGGACTGCACGAGAAACGCATGCACAGCACTGGATTGAAGCGGTAGGGCTCAAAGGGTATGAGCGCAAATGGCCCCATCAGCTGTCAGGCGGTATGCGCCAGCGAGTCGGGCTGGCCAGGGCGTTGGCAACTGACACAGAAATCATCCTCATGGACGAAGCGTTCTCGGCGCTCGATCCACTGATTCGTGCCGAGATGCAAGATCAGTTGCTGGAGTTACAGCAGCGCCTGCACAAGACCATCGTGTTCATTACCCACGATCTGGACGAGGCGGTCAGGCTGGGAAACCGGATTGCAATCATGCGGGACGGCCAGCTGATTCAGGTGGGAAGCTCGCAGCACATTCTCAACGAACCGGCAGACGAGTATGTTGATCGTTTCGTTCGACGATATCGAAACCGGAGTATCTCCGGGGCAAATGTCTAGCTCAATGATTTGAAACAAAAACAAATCAGCGATACGACAAAAATTTCACATCTTTCTTTTGGCTATAGTTCAGGGTAACCGGGTGCCTTTGGTAACTCATCGGCGCCTTAACTCTCCTATTTTCTGAGAAAAAGGTTCATGGATTACCTCCAGCAGTTGATTTCGGATCCTACCGCCTGGGTTGCCTTGGCGACGCTGATCGCCATGGAAGTGGTGCTCGGTATTGATAACCTTATCTTTATTTCCATTCTGACCAACAAGCTGCCCGAGCAGCATCGGCAAAAGGCCAGGCGTATCGGAATAGGCCTGGCACTGGTCATGCGACTGGGCCTTTTGGGAACGGTTGCCTGGATCGTTCAGCTCACCGAGCCGGTGATCGAACTCTTTGGCAAGGGCTTCTCATGGAAAGATATCATCCTGATAGCAGGTGGTCTCTTCCTGCTCTGGAAGGCAACCAAGGAGATCCATCACAACGTGGATCCTGACCCGGAAGGCGACCTATTCGAAGGTAAAAGCGGTGAAAAGGCCGTTACTCTTGGGTTTACCTCGGCCATCGTCCAGATTCTCATGCTCGATCTGGTTTTCTCCATCGACAGCATAATTACGGCTGTCGGGATGACCGAGCATGTGCCCATCATGATCATCGCCGTTATCGTCGCGGTGACCGTCATGTTGGTTGCCGCTGATCCGCTGGCGCGCTTCATCAATAACAATCCCACGGTTGTCATGCTGGCGCTGGGCTTTCTGATCATGATCGGCATGACCCTGATCGCTGAAGGCTTTGGCGCTCATGTGCCCAAGGGATACATCTATGCTGCCATGGCATTCTCGGCCGTTATCGAAGGCCTGAACATGCTGGCTCGCCGCGCAAAGCGCAAGCGTTAGATCCTGTAGAGCCGCGCGAGAGTTTCCTCGTCTTCCCGTAGTGCGTCTGTGACCGCTACGGGTTTTTTGTGCCTGCCGGAAAGGGGTGGATTCCGCTGGCACGCATGCACCGTTGCACGCTGCCTGTCAGGCGCGTGTCGGGCATCGTATTAGGAAAAGTAAGGCGGGAATGGATCAGGCGCTGATGGCTTTGCGTGCACGTTCAATAACGGACTGCAGACGAGTCGGGCAGCTGTATTCCTCACGGTAAAGTCGCTGAGTATGGCGCGCAACGCCGAATTCATTGACGATGATGAATGAAAAGCCTTTCTTGCTGGGCGCAGCGATTACACAATCGAACGGAGCGAAAGCAGAGGAAAGCATTTGGATTGCGGTTTGAGTTTGCTGATGTGTATTCATAATCTTCTTTTAGTTGAATCACGTGACGCGCTTATGACAGCAGCGGCGTCAATTTGCTGCATTGATAACCTGCTTTAGCAAGTTTTTTGCCAACTTTTCCCATTAAGCTAAGTCGCTGAATGGAAAATGTCTCTTTTTCATGTGCTTCAAATTGCTTCAGCACAGTGTTGTGTTTGCCGCTGCAATGAACCATTTCAAGGCAAAGCTAAAGGACAATGAGCCGCTTTTGTGCGTTGGCCTCTTGTTTAGCACCTTCCTGCCGCAGTAATTAGGTTGCACCAGAGCGTTACAGCGTTTGGCATGCGCTTCGCACTTGCTCTCAGGTCCATGACCAAGCGGGAATAGCGAAATGAGCGAGACGAACGCAAGCGCGAACGAATATCCGTTAAGTGAAGTGCCTATGTCAGCCCGTCGGGGCGTCTGGTCGACAACGTTGGTGCTGCTGGGCTTTACCTTCTTTACCGCGACGATGTTTGCAGGCGGTAAGATCGGCACGGCGTTCGATTTCAAGACCCTGCTGAGCGTGATTATGGTAGGTAATCTGCTGCTTGGTCTTTATGCCGCCTTGCTGGGATATATCGCGTATCGAAGCGGCCTTAATTCTGTTCTGATGGGCCGGTTCTGCTTTGGCGAAGTAGGAAGCAAGTTGTCTGATCTGGTGTTGGGATTTACGCAGATTGGCTGGTATGCCTGGGGCACGGCGACGGCGGCAGTCGTGCTGGGTAAGTTTCTGGGATTGCCCGAAGGCATTGTGCTGTTGCTGATGGTGATCTTCGGTTTTGGCTTTTGTGCCACAGCCTATATTGGCTACCGAGGCTTGGAGATCCTGTCTTATATTGCTGTACCCGCCATGTGTGGCCTGCTGGCATTATCCATGTGGGTTGCAACACGAAAGATCGGTGGGCTGGAAGGCCTGCTGGCCATACAACCAGGCAACACGATGGAGTATAGCACAGCGCTGACATTAGTGTTTGGCACATTTGTCAGCGGGGCGACACAGGCTACTAATTGGACACGTTTTGCTCGCACTGGGAGAGTTGCCATTCTGGCCAGCCTGGCTGGTTTTTTTATCGGCAATGGCCTGATGGTGCTGATCGGCGCCTATGGCGCCATTGTGTACCAACAACCGGACGTGGTGGAGGTCTTGCTGCTTCAGGGTTTCTCGCTGGCAGCGATAGCCATGCTCATGCTTAATCTTTGGAGCACGCAGGACAATACTATCTATAACTTCGCTGTGGCGGGTTGTAATCTGGTTCGAACAGATCGCCGGCGAACCGTTACGCTGGTTGGCGCAGCAATAGGTACATTGCTGGCAGTGCTGGGCATGTACGATCTGCTGGTCCCCTACCTGATTATATTGGGAACCATTATCCCTCCTATCGGCGGCGTGATTGCAGCTGATTTCTTTTATCGTCATAGAGGGCGTTACCCCCTCTTGGCGACTGTTCATTTACCTAAATTCAATTGGGTTGGGCTTGCGGCCTATGGCCTGGGCGTTCTGGCAGCCTTTTTCTCCCCTTGGTTGGCGCCTCTTGTCGGCGTTGGTACTGCCGCGCTGGGGTACGTAATGCTGTGTGGCCTGGTGGGGGCCCGGCTATCGGTTGTCGCTCGCGCAGAGGCATAGGCTGGAATGTTCCAGATCACCTACTGTTATAAAGAGTAAGTAGTCCTTTGCTTGAGGAGTCTGTCGATGAGTGTCATCAATGCGCGGCTGCGTGGTCAGGAAGGGCTGTTTACTGTGCGTTTGCAAGGCGACCGGATCGCTGCAATCGAATCACAGGTCGCTTTTGTGAGCCCAACCAGCGCTGAAATACTGGATGCGCGAGGCAATCTGGTTATTCCGCCTTTCGTCGAGCCGCATATCCATCTGGATGCCACCCTGACAGCTGGGGAACCGCGGTGGAACATGAGCGGCACGTTATTCGAAGGCATTGAGTGCTGGGGAGAGCGAAAGGCGACTATTACCCACGAAGATACCAAGGCGCGGGCCAAGCAGACCATTAATGCCCTGGCGGTCCACGGTATCCAGCATGTTCGTACCCATGTGGATGTAACCGATGCCAGTCTGGCGGCTTTGAAGGCCATGTTGGAAATTCGGGAAGAAACAAGCCATTTAGTTGACATGCAAATTGTGGCGTTTCCCCAGGAAGGAATCGAATCCTATCCTCAGGGCCGAGAACTGATGGAGGAGGCCATTCGGCTGGGAGCCGACGTGGTTGGCGGAATCCCTCACTTCGAATATACCCGTGAGCAAGGGGTCAGTTCCGTCAAATTTCTGATGGATCTGGCCGAGCGCACAGGTTGTCTGGTGGATGTTCACTGCGATGAGACAGACGATCCCCATTCCCGCTTTCTGGAAGTGTTGGCAGAGGAGGCGCGTAGTCGTGGCATGGGCTCACGTGTCACTGCCAGCCATACTACTGCCATGGGTTCTTATGACAATGCCTACTGTTCAAAGCTGTTTCGTCTGCTGAGTCGTTCGGGTATCAGCTTTATATCGTGCCCCACCGAGAGCATTCACCTGCAAGGTCGCTTCGATACCTTTCCCAAACGGCGTGGCGTAACGCGTGTGAACGAACTGCTGGAGGCCGGTATGAATGTGTGCTTCGGGCAGGACTCCATTGTTGATCCATGGTATCCGCTGGGTAACGGCAACATTCTCAGGGTACTGGAGGCTGGCCTGCATATCTGTCACATGCTCGGTTATGAGCGCCTGCAGCATGCCTTGGATCTGGTGACGGTAAATAGCGCCAACGCCATGCAGCTGGGTGACCGATATGGGCTGGAAGTAGGGCGCCCGGCCAATCTGCTGATCCTGTCAGCCGATTCGGACTACGAAATGATAAGAAGCCAGGGCCTTCCACTGTTTTCTGTCCGTGAGGGCAGGGTGTTAATGAGTCGTCGTCCTGCCGAGGTCAGTCTGGCAGGGTGATAAAACATACGAATTCACTAAATTTTCTAACTCAGGCGAAGGGCTATGCTCAAAAATACACCCTGAGTCAAGGGGCAATGTTCAGGACTTGTGCACAAGCACTAATGCGCTTGTCAAGCGCTTCGCTTAAACAGGCATAAAAATATTTAGAACGGTTATTTAGGTATAAATATATGATTTATAAGGATTTTTTTGATTGGTTAAAAAATGGACAGTTTAACGGAACCCCCCATTTCATCTAGCTTACAGGACATTTCCACCAACTTTTCTACAGAGTTATCCACAGGTTCTGTGGATTAACCCTGTAGACCGCATCACGCTTGGCTTCATCAAAATGCAAGAATTTTTTTGCATTATTTCGATTGGGTTTTTATGACCTATCGACACGGGCGCCGCCAAGTCATCTTAAATTCAGATAACGGCTAAGCAATGCGCGTAAGGCGGCTGGCTTTACGGGTTTAGGTAGAAAATCCAGCCCAGCCGAATGCACTTCACTGACACGATCCTGATGTGCATCTGCACTGATCACAATGCCAGGCAACGGCTTATCAAGCCGCGTGCGAAGCCATGCCATCAGTTGAGGTCCGGTATTGCCGTCATCCAGATGGAAATCCACCAGCGCTATCTGTGGCTGAATGCCTTGCGCCAATAACGCCTCGCACTCCTGCTGATTGCGTGCCGTATGAACCTCGCAGCCCCAGCGGCTAAGAAGGCTCTGCATACCCGTCAGGATGCTTTCCTCGTTATCAACGCAAAATACCGGTGCGCCTCGTAGCGGTTCGCTGGTGTGTTCGCGTGTAGGCTGCAGGACAGGCTCGGATAGAATTTGAGTCGCGACGGGCACCGAGACGCTGAATACACTGCCTTTGCCTAGCCAGGAGCGTACCTCGATACGATGGCCCAGTACCTTGCAAAGACGATCAGCAATAGCCAGTCCCAGGCCCAACCCCTTCTCTGCGCGCGTCTGATGACTATCGAGTCGCTTGAACTCCTCAAAAATGACCTGCCGCTTATCTTCCGGGATACCTGGGCCACGGTCCCATACCTCCAGTGTCACATGATCACCATGGCGGCGGACACCTAGCAATACATGCCCTCTGGCATAGCGGAAAGCATTGGTCAGAAAGTTCTGCAGGACTCGGCGCAGAAGCTTGACGTCGCTTTCTACTCTCAGGCGACTTCCGCTTAGGTGGAAATCTATGCCTTGTTCTCGCGCCAGGGCACGAAACTCTACGCCCAGCGTATCGAATAGCGTATTGATTGCGAACGTGCCGACTTCCGTATGAACCCGTCCGCTCTCCAGACGCGAGATATCCAGCAGGTCGGCAATCAGGTCTTCCACGGAGCGCAGGGACGAATCCATGTTGTTAACCAGCTCGCGAGCATCCTTTGGTAACGCATCGTGGTGGGCGAGGGCGGCCGTAAACAGGCGGGCTGCGTTTAGCGGTTGCATCAGATCATGGCTGACGGCAGCGAGAAAGCGTGTTTTGGACTGGTTTGCTGCTTCTGCATGGGCTTTGGCCTCTGTCAGCGCCTGGTTAAGCTGGGAGAGCTCCCGGGTTCGCTCTTCCACGCGCTGCTCCAGCCCTTCATTGGCTTCACGAAGGGCGCGCTCTGCTTCGCGAAACGCAGTGATGTCGGTAAAGCTCATGACAAAGCCGCGTCCCGGCATGGGTTTGCCACTGAGTTCGATTACCCGGCCATTAGGGAATTGTCGCTCAGATGTGTGGGCAATCCCTTGCCGCATTCGATCAACACGTCGTGCTACGTGCTCGTCAGGATCGCCTGGGCCACAGAGGCCCCGTTCTGCGTTATAGCGGATGATTTCGGCGATTGGACGCCCGACCTGGATCATGCCGTCCGGGTAGTCAAACAACTCCAGGTAACGTTGGTTCCAGGCCACTAGCCGAAGGGATTGATCAACAACGCTGATACCTTGAGAAATATTTTCGATAGCGCCCTGCAAAAGCGCGCGGTTGAATTCAAGTACTTCGGACGCTTCGTCGGCAATGCGTACGACATCCTCCACATGCATGTCACGGCCTTCGATGGCAGCCTTTACCACCGCCCGCGCAGAGGAGGCACCAATCACACCGGCTAACAGACGCTCGGTATGGGCAATCCATTCTCCGTTGGCATTCTGGGCCGGATGAAAGGTCAGGCCCGTCTGGTCAGCGAAGCGAATAAAGCTCTGCCGAGCACGTTCATCGCCTACGAAGCGGGCAGCGAGTGCGCGAAGATCCTCTAGCTGCACTGCCAATAGCGACCGGGTATTCAGGCGCGCCGAGGTCATTTGCCCAATGAAACGGCCGGCCTGCCAGTGCTCGGATACTCGCGTCCTGGCCTGATTGGAAACCAGAAAGAAAAGGAGAAAATTTCCTGCCAAGGACAGCAGTACGCCTTGAGTCAGGGGCTTGAAGGGCAGGCCAAACGGATTGGCCGCCAGCCAGGCTAGCCCAGGAAAACGGTCGAGTGGCCAGCTCAGACTTTCTGCCATGACTGGCAGAACCAGGGTATAAGCCCAAAGAAAGGCGCCCGCTGCAAGTCCTGCAAATACACCTCTCCGGTTCGCCTGCTTCCAGTAGAGTGCCCCTACCATGGCCGGGCCCAGTTGAGCGATAGCTGCAAAGGCGATCTGCCCGATGGTAGCCAGGCTTGCCGTAGAGCCCAGCAGGCGATAGCAGAGATACGCCAATAGCAGGATCGCCACGATCGCAACACGCCGAATGGTTACCAGCCAGTGGCTGAACACCTCATAGGGGCGCTCTACCTTCTGCTTACGGAATAAGAGAGGCAGCAAAATATCATTGGATAGCATGGTGGATAAGGCCACGCTGGCGACGATCACCATACTGGTAGCGGCCGAAGCGCCACCAATGAAAGCCAGGAGCGCCAGGCCGGGATGCGCCTGTGCCATGGGCAGGCTTATAACAAAGGAGTCAGGTACGACCCCTTTGGGCAGATGCATCTGTCCTGCCAGGGCTATGGGAACAACAAACAGCGCCGCCAAGGCCAAGTAGCAAGGAAATACCCAACGGGCCAGGTTCAGGTCACGCGCATCCGTATTTTCAACCACCGTGACATGAAACTGTCGTGGCAGACACATGACGGCCGTGAACGCTACTCCGGTTTGCACCAGCAGTGCGGGCCAGTCGAAGGTTTCCTGCCAGTATTTGGACAGCTCGGGCGCAATGCGTGCCTGATCGAAGAGGTCATCGAATCCATCATAAAGTCCATAGGTCACAAAAATTCCTACAGAAAGAAATGCCAGGAGTTTGATCAGCGACTCAAAGGCAATTGCGAGCATCATGCCCCGGTGATGCTCGGTAACATCAAGGTTGCGAGTGCCGAACAGGATGGTAAATACCGCTAATGCCAGCGAGACGATCAAGGCGGTATCCTGCGCACGCATGCCTATTGACTCGGCCCCTACACCGGTGAGCAGATTGACGCCCATGACAATGCCTTTGAGCTGCAGGGAGATATAAGGCAGCACGCCTACCAGGCAGATCAGCGTAACCACAACCGCCAGCGCCCGCGATTTTCCATAACGGGAGGCAATGAAGTCGGCAATGGAAGTGATGTTTTCCTGCTTGCTGATCATGATCATTTTCTTGATCAGACGTGGCATGAATAGCAGGAGCAGGATAGGCCCTAGGTAAATCGGCAGGAAGGACCAGAGTTGGTCGGCCGCCTGTCCAACGGCGCCAAAGAATGTCCAGCTGGTGCAATATACCGCAAGCGACAGGCTGTAAACCCAGGCGCGTAACTTGGGGGGCAACGGCGTTTTACGTCTGTCGCCATAAAAGGCAATCGCAAAGAGCACCGCCATGTACAGCAGAGCAACGGCGGCGATCAGTCCGCTGGATAGGGTCATGCGAACTCCTGTGGAATTTTGTTGTGCAGGGCCTTTTATAGGTGATTGGCCCTAGGCCTTCCGCTGCCAGATAGATTAGAAAGAGCTCGTCTCGAGTAGTGGGAATAACCTAGGGACTATTCTAATGCGCTCGTTGGGGAGCATGGCAGGCTTTATAAGTGTCTCATCAAAGCGACTGCTCCAAGGTCACTGAGACCAATGTCGCAGGTTTGGTTGAGCCAAGGGCTTCAGCCTGTTAGCGTGTCGCAGTGTTATCAAGGAGAGTGGCGCCATGTTCGAAGCGCATCCCATTACCTTGCAGCGAGGTGCTCTTCGTTTAGAGCCTATGGTGGAAAGCGACGTACTGGAGCTGGTCAGCCTAGCTGATCTCAACCGGGACGAGTTGCATTACCTGAGCGGTCCACTACGACCGGACTGGTATAGGCACGCCATTGCCGAGCAGCGTGAAGGCAAAACTATCCCTTTTACCATCAGGCTGGCTGACAAGCTGGTGGGTACCACTCGTTTTTCAGAGTTTCTGCCTGCGCTACCTGCCGCTGAAATTGGCTGGACCTGGCTGGATCGGGAGCAGCATGGCAGTGGATTGAATGCCAACATCAAATACCTCCTGCTGCGTCATGCGTTCGAGAACTGGCATCTGGTACGTGTACAACTCAAGACGGCAGCCAGTAATCTGCGTGCGCAACGCGCTATTGAAAAGCTAGGGGCTGTACGTGAGGGACTGTTACGTAACCATCGACGTTTGGCCGACGGTCGGCTTGATGATACCGTTATGTACAGTATTACCGACCGTGAGTGGCCGACGGTAAAAGCCAGTCTGGAAGCTTCTTTTTCCTAAGGCTATCCGGATATAACGATGTTTGACTGACGTACTATGTAACGCGGTTGTTATCTCGGGCTGCAAGGATGGCTGTGGCCCGTTCCGGTTTCCCTTCTTCGAATAGGACCTCGTTTGATGTCCTCACAGTTTGCTCTATTGAAAAAACGGCGCTTCCTACCGTTTTTCATAACACAGTCCCTTAGTGCCTTTAATGACAACGTCTATAAGCAGTCATTGATTCTGGCGGTGCTGTTTCACTTGAGCGTTACCGGTGACAGGCTGTTGCTGGTCAACCTGTGCGCCTTGCTGTTTATTCTTCCGTTCCTGCTGTTTTCAGCGTTAGGCGGACAGTTAGGCGAAAAATATGACAAGGCGCGGCTCATGCGATGGCTGAAAGGCTCGGAAATCGTCATGTTGCTGTTAGGCAGTCTAGGCTTTTGGCTTAACAGCCTGCCACTGTTGTTATTTGTCCTGTTTGCCATGGGTACACGCTCGGCGCTCTTCGGACCTTCCAAGTACTCAATTTTGCCCCAGCATCTCGAGACTCGAGAGTTAATGGGCGGTAACGCGTTGGTGGAGATGGGCACATTCCTGGCCATTCTAGGCGGGACGATAGGGGCAGGGGCCTTGCTCTCTCTCCCGGATTATTCTCAGGCCGTAGCCATAAGCGTCGTATTGATCGCTCTGGCTGGTTTTCTGGCCAGCCTGGGTATTCCATCCGCGCCGGCCGCTATCTCGCACCTGAGGTTGGACTGGAATATTTTCCGGCAAACATGGGTGATCTTGCGTATGGGGCTGGGGCAGGCACCCTCGGTCTCTCGTTCTCTACTGGGCAATTCTTGGTTCTGGTTTGTGGGTGCGGTATACCTTACCCAGATACCAGCCTATGCCAAGGACTACCTGCACGGTCAGGAAAGCATGGTTTCGCTGATCCTTACCTTGTTCTCGGTAGGCATTGCGCTGGGCTCTCTTCTATGTGGCCGGTTGTCCAAGGGGCATGTTGAGGCAGGTATTGTTCCGCTGGGTGCGCTGGGATTATCTGTCTTCAGCGTCTTGCTCTATGCCGTCACGCCTGACATGGCCGCTATCACAGGGTCTTATGGCGGATGGGCAGCGCTGAAAGAACTTTCCATGTGGCCAGCGCTTGGGTGCATTCTGGGGCTGGGGATTTCTGGCGGATTTTATATCGTTCCGCTCTATGCGCTGATTCAGGCACGCACGCCACAGGAGGAGCGCTCTCGGGTTATCGCTGCCACCAATATTCTCAATGCGCTCCTAATGGTCTGCTCGGCCCTTATCACTATGCTGCTTTTGTCTGTATTCGAGATGACAGTTCCGGAGCTGTTTCTGGCGGTTGCGTTGATGAATATAGGCGTCAATGCCTTCCTCTTTGCAAGCGTGCCAGAATTCCTGATGCGCTTTCGCGCCGTGATAGGCGGTGGAGATCCTACGCGCAGCATCCGCGACTAGGCGCTAATGGCTCAGTTTAAGCCCGATCAAGCCACATAAAATAAGCAGCACACTGAGCAGACGGGTCGGACTGACGCTTTCGCCAAATAGAATGATGCCAGCAATCACCGTTCCTACTGCGCCAATACCCGTCCATATGGCATAGGCTGTACCAAGAGGAAGCTGCTTAACGGCCATGCCCAAGAGGCTTATGCTGGTCAGCATGGCGGCTGCCGTCAGGACAGTAGGAAGAGGGCGGGTAAAGCCTTCGGTGTATTTGAGGCCTATAGCCCAGCCTATTTCAAACAGACCGGCCAGAAAAAGAATAATCCAGGACATAAAGATTCCAGGGTTGGTAAAGCGGGGCCGTCCCCGGATAGTTTCAGGCGATGGGGTCGTCCCCTTCGCGAACCGATGCGCTCTAGCCAAGCCCGAGCGCGCCGGTTTCGTTATATGCTCACTCTTTTGCAGAGGACTCGTCATTCAAGCGACGGAACCATGTGGCCAGCAGCGCTCCGGAAATATTATGCCAGACGCTGAACAAGGCACTGGGCACAGCCGCAAGCGGGGAGAAATGTGCTGTTGCCAGTGCTGCGCCCAGTCCCGAATTCTGCATACCGACCTCGATAGCCAACGTCTTGCGCTGCGCCAGAGGTAGCCCAAACACTTTTCCGGCCAGATAGCCAAGCATCAGTCCCAATGTGTTATGCAGTACGACCACAGCCATAATCAAAAATCCTGACTCTGCAATTTTCGCCTGGCTGACAGCCACAACGGCCGCCACAATCAGCACGATGCTGATAACCGAGACCAGGGGCAACACCTCAACCGCTGCCCGTACCTTTGACCCCAGGAAGCGTTGGGCAACTAGCCCCAGCACAATCGGAAGGATAACGACCTGGACGATGGATAGAAAAAGGGCTGAGAACTTGACTGGTAGCCAGGCCGAAGCTAATAGCCAGATCAGTGTAGGGGTCACTAACGGGGCCAGAAGGGTAGTGACGGCAGTGATGCCAACAGACAGTGCGACGTCCCCGCGTGAAAACCAGGTGATGACATTGGACGCCGTACCGCCAGGGCAACAACCCACAAGAATAACGCCTACCGCAATTTCCGGCGGCAATTGCATGACAAGACAAAGCAGCCACGCCATGCCGGGCATAATGATAAATTGAGCGATTACACCTAGAAGAACCCTAAGAGGTTTGCGAAAGACCTCCTTGAAATCCTCAGCTTTGAGCGTGAGCCCCATGCCGAACATGATCAGGCCCAATAAGGGGACGATAGCTGGCGTTAAGGAGCGAAACCCTTCAGGCCATATAAAGGCTAGAACAGCCGCCAGCAGGACCCACAAGGCAAAGGTATTGCCTGCAAAGCGGCTTAAAGCTGCGAGAGCGCCCATGATTATCCTTATAAAAATATGAGCCTTGGAAGTTGGGCGGCGCCCCGGGGCGCCGCACTTGATTAGAGCCCCTGCGGAATTTCTTCTCCACCCAGCGCTTCGACCAGCGACGGAATAAATTCGGCAAAGGTCATCATCATTAGAGTAAAGGTAGCATCCAGCTGCGCCATGGCATCATCGCCGCCATCCTGCTCGGCCTGCTCTTGAAGCAAGTCCTCAAAGCGCAGACGCTTGAGCGCGACCTTGTCATCGATCAACAGCGACAGCTTGTCCTGCCAAGCCAGGGCCAGCTTGGTCACCAGCTTGCCTGCGCCCAGGTGATTCTGAATTTCCTCACTGGTCAAGTCTTGCCCTTTACAGCGGACAACACCGCCATCCTCGTGACTATCGCGTAGCTCGCACTCATCCAACAGATGGAAATCGTTCGTGGCTGCCTGAGACTTGACCCAATCTGTAAAGGTTGCAGTCGGTGCCTGCTTGACCGACATCGGACGGACTGGAAGGGAGCCCAGCGCTTCACGAAGGGTGGAAAGCAAATCTTCTGCACGCTTTGCACTGGAGGCATCTACCAGAATCCAGCCCTGCTTGGGCGCGATTGCTGCAAAGGTAGTCTGACGGCGAATGAAGGCCCGTGGCAGCAGATTCATGACAATCTCATCCTTTATCTGGTCACGCTCCTTTTTATAAACCTTGCGCATCTGCTGCGCTTCGATTTCATCAACTTTTTCCTGCACGGCGTCTTTTACTACGCTGCCGGGCAGAATGCGCTCTTCCTTGCGAGCTGCGATCAGAAAGAAATCCTGGCTGACATGTACCAGAGGAGCGTCTTCTCCCTTGCCAAAAGGAGCAACGAAACCGTAAGTGGTCAGTTCCTGGCTGGCGCAGGGACGTGCAGGTTTGCTGGCCAACGCGGTTTCCAGGGCCTCGGCTTCGAGTGATAAATCCTGGGTAAGACGATAGATAAGAAGATTACGAAACCACATGGCGTGACGATTCCCCAAAAAACGAAGCGCGCATTATTCCGCTGCCATGCTTCCAAGGCCAACCCCCAATTGATCATTGGCAACGATTAAAGGGCTTTAATGACAAACAGGCCGCTTTTTGGGGTGTAACGATACGGTCCTGCCTGCAAGGGCAGACCCGGGAAATGATCCAAAGGCTTGGAAATAAAGGAAAAGAACCTAAGCCTTTGGATCATTTGAAATTTTTTTCACTTGGGGGCTTGCCAGCCTCTAAAACCGTCCGTAGAATGCGCCCCACTTCGAGAGCAAACGCTTACGAAAGTTAAGTGGGTGATTAGCTCAGCTGGGAGAGCATCTGCCTTACAAGCAGAGGGTCGGCGGTTCGATCCCGTCATCACCCACCACTCTTGAAGTTACGCGCAGCGGTAGTTCAGTCGGTTAGAATACCGGCCTGTCACGCCGGGGGTCGCGGGTTCGAGTCCCGTCCGCTGCGCCATTTTTGCTTCATCTTGGGTTTCTTGATTGGGTTTTAAATCCTCTTGATGAACCCAGGAAGAACACTAGCGAAAGCTACGTGGGTGATTAGCTCAGCTGGGAGAGCATCTGCCTTACAAGCAGAGGGTCGGCGGTTCGATCCCGTCATCACCCACCATTTTGCGATATACGCAGCGGTAGTTCAGTCGGTTAGAATACCGGCCTGTCACGCCGGGGGTCGCGGGTTCGAGTCCCGTCCGCTGCGCCATATTAAGTTTATCGGGCCCACTGAACTCCCGATAAATTACGAAAAAAGCGGCCTTGCGCCGCTTTTTTCGTTTCTACAGGTTTATTCCCTTTCTGGCGGCTGTTTTCCGCTTCTATTAAGCATTCTTTGCTGGAAGTTCTTTGTACAGTTAGTTTCTTTTTAAAGATGTCTAGTCTGTATGTTCAGGGTTGTTTGATACGTCACGGACACAGACTGCTTTGTATTCAGTCACTATTCAGCGCTGAACTTATAAGCTACTAACTATTCTTATCATGCCGTAGCCAGTGGCAGTTAGGCCCTGATAAGCTCGCGGTTTTATCGAACGCGCTTCGCGCACGGACAAGGAAACAGCATGAAACAGCACCGGTTGGCAGCAGCAGTGGCCCTCGTTGGCCTGGTTCTCAGCGGCTGCGACTCACAATCACAATCCAAGGTTAATCTTGAAACTCCAGCTCAGAAAGCGTCCTACGGCATCGGCTTGAACATGGGTAAAAGCCTTGCTCAGGAAGGCATCGATGACCTGGATTCAAAAGCAGTGGCTTTGGGTATTGAAGATGCTGTGGGCAAGAAAGAGCAGAAGCTTACCGATGATCAGCTAAGAGATGCGTTTGCCGATCTGCAGAAGCGTGCAGAAGAGCGCATGACCAAGCTCAGCGAAGACAATGCCAAAGCAGGCAAGGATTTCCTGGAAAAAAATGGCAAGCGCGAGGGTGTTGTCACAACGGCTTCCGGTTTGCAGTATGAAGTGGTCAAGAAGGCAGATGGTCCGCAGCCCAAGCCGAATGATGTAGTGACAGTTCACTACGAAGGCCGTCTTGTTGACGGTACTGTATTCGACAGTTCCATCAAGCGTGGCAGCCCGATTGATTTGCCGGTGAGTGGCGTGATTCCGGGTTGGGTTGAAGCGCTTCAGCTCATGCATGTAGGTGAAAAGTACAAGCTGTACATTCCCAGCGAACTGGCCTACGGCGCGCAGAGCCCAAGCCCTGCCATTCCTGCCAACTCCGTGCTTGTCTTTGACCTAGAGCTGCTAGGTATCAAGGATCCAAGCGCTCAGGGCGACAATGGCCTGACGCAAGAGCCATCCGACGAGTCGGACGCTGCACAAGAGCAGGATACTTCCAAGAAGTAACACGCCGCTCTATTAAAAAGCCCCGTTCATACGGGGCTTTTTTGTTTTAGGAAACCTGTTTGTGAGGACGATGCTCTAATCTAGGTAATTATTTACCTATTCGCCAAACGCTCTATCAGACTGCCTTTGCGAGGCGGGGAGATCTCATGAAGCCACCCGTTGGATTTGATCGTTATCTGAGGCTTGCCCAACGTTTTCTTGTTCGGGGGCGCTTACCGGCACTGTTATTGGCCGTCGGGCGTAAGCTGGCCAAGCGAGATTTTCGGTTGGGTGCCGCCAAGGATACCTTGGGGCTCTTCCATTCCCTGCTACTGGCCTGGTGGCGTGGAGAATATCGGGGTATCAGTCGGCAGGCACTCTTGTCGGTAGTCGCAGCACTTGCTTATTTCCTTTCGCCTGTTGATCTGATCCCTGACTGGATGCTTACCTTTGGCTTCATTGATGATCTGGCAGTGCTGGCGTGGGTAAGCAAAACCTGGCAGAGCGAGCTTGATGCCTTTCGCGCCTGGAGAGATGCCCAGCCCGTAGCGGTGCAAAAGTCGCTATCGGCTCCGCCGCTTCCCAATGAGAAACCTGCTGAGGGCGTTATAGTGGTTGAGCGGGCATGAGCCTGGGTGGCGAGAGGTGCTTGCACATCGGAACAGGATAAGCTGTGCTGTTATAGTAACCTTTCGTTGAATTCAGGTTTGTATTGTGGCGTTACAGATCAGTCGTACCCATTGGCAGGCGTTGCTGGCCGAGTTGGAAGAAGCTCGTTGCCAGCGGCACTTGGTAACCTATCGCTCGCTGATTGAGCGTCTACAGTTACCGACGCCCGCCATGGCGACACTGACTGCTGCCCTTGAACATCTGATAGCGCTGGATGCCCGTGAGGGTGTGCCGTTGCGCAGCGCATTGGTGGTCAGCCAGGGTGCGAGCCGGCTGCCGCGTCCTGGTTTCTTTGAGTGCGCCCAGCGAGTCGGGCGCTTCAATGGCGAGGTAGATGGTATAGAGGCGGCTGCCTGGCATGCATCTGAAGTCACGCGCGTATTCGAGTACAACTTTTCCTCAGATAGGTAACTCAGGCCGTTTCGGCCATCAGGTGCAAGCTATAGCCGGGAATGGTTTTGGCCTGGGCCTTGGCGCTTTCCGCCAGTTTAAGCAGTTGGCGGGCATCGCGTGACGTTCGACTTTCTGCCGTAACCCTTACAACCCCAAGAGATAGAGAGAGCAGCGGATACTCGCGTCGGTAGCCTTCATGATCTTCTGCTATCAGGCAGCCTGCATCCAGGTGCTCCGGTGCGTAAAAGCGACGGCAGCGACTCTGGAAAGTCTCCATGAGTCGAGTCAGCCGTGCTCGCCAGTCCATGGAGCGCAGGACGATTATAAAGTTGTCATCGCCGTAGTGACCGATGAAGTCCTGGGTGCGCTCCATGCTTTCTGCCAAGGCCTGTGCCAGGCACAGCAGCACTTCGTCTCCCTTGGCATATCCATAAATCTCATTGAAGGGCGTAAAGCTGTCGATATCAAGGTGACACAGGGTGGCGTTTTGGTTGCGCTCCAGTAACTGGTTCAGACAATGATGAATCGGCACGCTGCCGGGCAGGCCTGTCAGAGGATTGGCATGCCGTGCTTCCTGAATCTTCTGCTCAGTAATCAGTTGGAGAAGATCAACCACACGACCCATGCCGACATATTGGCCTTGATCAACAATAATGAAGTCTTCTTCTACCCGCTGCTTGGCGCGCTGGGTGAGTAGTCGGCTGACGTGAAGAGGAGATTGGCTCTTCTCCACACATAGAAAATCCAGATGCATAAGTCGCGTAATGGGCTTGCGACCAAACAGGTCCGGCGCAAAGGGCTTACGCAGGGCTTCTGCAAGGGCATAATGGTGGACGATGCCGACAGGCGCACCGTGTTCATCAAGCACGGCCAGGGAGTTAAAGCTGGGTTTGTCGTGGAAAAGCTGCATGACGGCAGGTATCAGCGTCTGCTCCTGGATGGCAGGCCGCTCAAGTAACATGGATGTCAGGCCTGTACCGCCCTCTGTAAGGTTTTTGGGGCGTGTCTCCAGGCGAGGCATGATCTCGCGTGCTTCCCGCGGGGGATTTGCTTCAGGACGACTCAGAAGGTAGCCCTGAACCAGATCTATGCCCATTTCGGCCAGCACGACCAGTTCCTCATGCAGTTCAATGCCTTCAGCAACCACGACGGCGTTGGACGCCCTGGCCATTTGAAGGATGGAGCCTACAAACTCCCGTTTGACGCCATCACGATGGATACCATCGATGAAATGACGATCGATCTTCACATAGTCCGGGCGCAGCTCGGACCACAGGCGCAGGCTGGAATATCCGGCCCCCAGGTCATCCAGAGCAATCGAAAAGCCCATTGCGCGATAGTAGTGCAAGGCGGTATCAAGCAGGCCCAGATCGTCGGTTGGGGCTTGTTCGGTCAGCTCGATGACGATTCGGTTAGCAGGGATACCCAGACGCTGTAGCAGTTTCAGGGTGCGGCCTTGCTCGTGACTGTTCTCAAGAAGTGATTCGGGGGAAATGTTAAGGAAGAGCTTACCTTCAAGGCCCAGATCACGGAAACCGGTGCATGCCTGGGTGCGACACGCCATTTCCAGCTCGGACAGACGCTGTGCCGTACGAGCAATGGCGAACAGGGGAAGCGGGGAGTGCAGAGGACTGTTGGAAGGCCCGCGGCTAAGTGCTTCATAGCCAATGATGCGGCGTTCGCTCAAGGAAACGATAGGTTGGAAAAGGCTGTGTATATCACTTCGAGCCAGTATCTGCTCAAGCGCGCTCAACTGTTCGTTGACGGTCATCTATCTTGGTCCTGAATAAACAAAGCCAGCGATAAGCTGGCCTTGTTCATTTCACGACAGTTCGATGACTATTTGATGACGGCAATCAGTGAGACGGACCGCCGTGACTCAAGTCCAGATAGTCGAGCAGGATCTGACCACTCTCCATCAGGTAGGCATCGTCTTGAGGTTTGGTCTTTTCGTCGTTGTTGGCGGCAGCAATAGCGTCGTCATCAACTTTTTTCAATTCCTTGAGGGGCTCCTCACCTTTAGCTACCCGACGCTCGTTCTCGATTGCCAGCTGGCGCTTGTCGAGGGCGTCCTGCTCGGCGCGACGCTTCTGCTCGTTCAGGCTGACCGTCGTATCCTTCATGACATCCTGTGCAAACTGAAGGCGTTCACGAGCAAAGACAAAGTCCGGGTTGGTCTTGGTGCGGGTATCGTGACGGTTGATCAGCTCAGGCAGATACGGCTTGAACGGATTGTTCTCTACCTCAAGAACCGGACGGATCGTATCCCATGGCATGGAGTTGGGTAGCGCACTTTCGCCGATCTCCTTGTTATCTACGATATCCGGATAGCTGATATCCGGGATAACGCCCTGATGCTGGGTACTTTGTCCTGAAACGCGATAAAACTTGGCCAGGGTCAGCTTCAGTTCCCCGTGATTTAAAGGCTGTATGGTTTGAACAGTGCCTTTGCCGAAGGTCTGTCCGCCCACGATCAAGGCACGGTGATAATCCTGCATGGCACCCGCAAAGATTTCCGAAGCCGAGGCCGAGAGGCGGTTGACCAGCACGGTCATGGGGCCTGTGTAGAAAGCATCGCCTTCATCGTCAGCCAACACGTCTACCTTGCCGTCGCTGTTACGCACCAACACCGTTGGGCCTTGATCGATGAAGAGCCCAGTCAGTTCGGTTGCTTCCTGCAGGGAGCCTCCACCATTGTTGCGTAGGTCGATGACAATACCGTCGACTTTCTCGTTTTTCAGCTCACCGATCAGCTTGCGCACGTCACGGGTAGTGCTCTTGTAATTTGGGTCGCCGGCGCGATACGCCTTGAAGTCCAAGTAGAAAGCGGGCACATCGACTACACCCAGCTTGTAGGTCTTGCCGTTGTGAGGCACGTCAATGATGTGTTTCTGGGCTGCCTGTTCTTCAAGCTTTACCGCTTCACGTGTAATCGAGACGACCTTTGTGGTCTGATCATTCGGCGGATTGCTCGAAGGGATAACCTCTAGGCGAACAACGGAGCCCTTGGCGCCGCGGATCTTCTTGACGACCTCGTCCAGACGCCAGCCGACGACGTCGACCATTTCGCCGTCTTTGCCTTGCGCTACCCCCACGATCTTGTCAGCGGGTGCGAGCTGCTTGCTCTTGTCGGCGGGACCGGCCGGTACCAGACGAACGATCTGTACGTAATCGTTATCGCTCTGCAGTACCGCACCGATGCCTTCAAGGGAAAGGCTCATGTTGATATCGAAGTTCTCTGCGCTTTCAGGCGAGAGGTACTGCGTGTGCGGATCGTATGTTTGGGCGAAGGCGTTGATGTAAGCCTGGAAGATGTCTTCGCTGCGAGTCTGTTTCAGGCGCGCCAACTGATTGCGATAGCGCTTCTGCAGCTGCTCCTTGATGGCAGCATCGTCCTTGCCACCCAGTTTCAGACGCAGCACTTCATCTTTGAGCTTCTTGTGCCACAGATCATCCAGTGCGGCAGTATTGGTCGGCCAGGGCGCCTTTTCGCGGTTGACGTCAAACGTTTCGTCTGCCGCAAAATTCAGCTGGGGAATGCCTTTGTCCAGTAGGCCTAGTGTGTAGTCCAGGCGTTCCTTTACACGATCCAGATAACGTTTGTAGATGGTAAAGCCTGGATTCAGGTCGCCCTGCTTGAGCAGATCGTCGAAGCGAGTCCGCCATGCGTCAAACTCGGCGATATCGGCTGCGTTGAAATACAGTCGATTGGGATCAAGCATCTTGAGATAGCTGTCATAGATCTTTATCGAGCGTTCATCGTTAAGCGGCGGCTTGCTGTAGTGATGGCGCTTGAGCAGCTCTACCACATTGAGACTTGCCACGACTTGATCGCGGTCTGGTTTGAGACCGTCCCAGACGTTTGGGCTCACTGTTTTGGCTGCCAGCGGAAGAGCGCTGACACCGAGGATGAACAGGAGGGCGGTACGGGGGAGGAGCTGCTTCATGCTTGATTCGACTAGAGTACGGGTAATAACGCTATAGGCCGTACTTGACCGTTCCGGTTCCCCGCAACAGTCAAGTACGCTGTTAAAGGTCAAAAGCTAGCTCACTATGGAGGCACCGTGAACGCATTGCAAGGTATTGAAGGTCAGCTTGAGTGGCAACAGCTGACAAGTCCTGCTCTTTCCGCAGGTGAAATTCGTATCCAGGTCGCCGCGGCCGGGCTTAATCGCGCCGATCTTCTTCAATTGGCCGGTAACTATCCGCCACCGCCTGGAGCGCCGCAAACCCTGGGTCTGGAGTGTTCCGGTGTTGTGGTCGAAGTTGGTGAGGGAGCCAATTGGAACGTCGGGGATCGTGTCTGTGCTCTGCTGGCCGGTGGTGGTATGGCCAGCGAAGTCGTGGTGAATGCTCAGCATGCGATTCCGGTTCCCGAAGGGCTGTCGATGGCTGAGGCAGCAGCGCTACCTGAGGTCTGGGCAACGGCCTGGTGCAATCTTTTCGAATTGGCAGCCTTGCGCCCTGGCGAGAAAGTACTCTTGCACGCAGGAGCCAGCGGCGTAGGTTCTGCCGCCATTCAACTCTGTAAGGCTTTTGGTAATCCTTGCTGGGTCAGCGTAGGTTCGGCCGAGCGGCTGGACTATTGCATTTCGCTGGGTGCCGAAGGGGGCGTTGATCGGCACCAGGGGCTGGAAGGACTGCGTGACTTCGGGCCATTCGACGTGATCCTTGATCCGGTAGGCGCAAGCTACGCCGACCTTAATCTGGATGTGCTGCGCCGTGACGGGCGGTGGGTACTGATTGGCCTGATGAGTGGTCGAGAGGCGCAGTTCGATCTGGCAAAGGTGTTGAGCAAGCGCATTAGCCTGATCGGTTCTACGCTGCGTAACCGCGATACGGCGTTCAAAGCCCGATTGATGGCAGAGCTGGCTGCACGGGTCTGGCCGTTGTTTACAGAAGGCAAGCTCAAGCCGAACCTGGAGCGGAAATTTGCTGCCAAGGATGCCGAGGCGGCGTTTGCGGCACTGTCGAGCAACAAGGTGAACGGTAAGGTCGTGATGATCCTCGATGACAGCCTGATCTGATGTCGAGGCTGGCCATACCGGCATGGCCAGCCTTTGTTTGGCTATTTCCACTCAAGGATTGGCCAACTCCGCCGACTGGCCTGCTCGCGCAGATAGGGATCGGGATTCACGGCGTGCGGATGCCCAACGCGTTCTAGCAAGGGTAGATCGTTACGTGAGTCAGAGTAGAAACTGGCATCTGCAAGCTCGACCTCCTGATGATCTATCAGCTCGAGAAGGCGCGTCAGCTTGCCTTCTCGATAGGTCAGAACACCTTGAGTACGGCCAGTGTAGACCCCATGGGCCAGTTCCAGGTCGATGGCCAGTATTTCGCTGATCCCCAGCCTACCGGCAATCGGTTCGACCAGATGAGCACCGGACGCCGAAATCAATACGATCCGGTCGCCTCTGGCGCGATGTTCCGCAATGCAGCGGCAGGCATCGCTGAAGATCAGAGGCTCGATCACGTCTTCGACATAGGCGTCGATCTCCGGCTCCAGCTCCTCAGGCGCTCGACCTATGAGCGGCTCCAGGGCGAATGCCATGTATTCTTCCATGGCTAGGGCGCCTTCGGCATATGCCTTCATCAGGGCGGCATCACGCTGGATGAAGGACTCGTCAACCCAGCCGAGTTGGGCCATTCGCTGGCACCACAAGCTGGAGCAGTCACCGTCGATCAGGGTTTCGTCAAGGTCGAAAATAGCGAGGGTCATGCGACTTCTCTTGCGGCTGATGAATCGATCCCCAATGTGACGCGTGAGCCGCACGGGTGCAAGGCAGAGGCATCCTGATTGAGGACATCTACCAGTAATTCGATCCCCAATGTCTGCACGCGATAGCGAATGACATTGCCTAGCAGCGTATGTCCGACAATCTCGGCACTGGGGCCTTCCGATGCGTTGATCCTGATCGATTCAGGGCGGATCGCCACCTGTTGAGTGAAGTTTCGCCCTAACAGGGTAGAAGCCTGAGCAGGATCTAGAATGTTGTAGTTACCCATGAAGCCTGCTGCAAACAGCGTGGCTGGCGCAGTATAGAGGGTTTCCGCATCGCCACTTTGTACGATGCGGCCCGCTTGCATCAACACGATGCGGTCGGAAATTATCAAGGCTTCTTCCTGATCATGCGTGACAAACAGGGTAGTCAGGTTGAGCGCTTGCTGAAGGCTCCGTATCTGTTCTCGTAAATGCTTGCGGATGCGCGCATCCAGTGCCGATAGCGGCTCGTCGAGCAGCAGCAGACGTGGACGAGTGACCAGTGATCGCGCCAAGGCGACACGCTGACATTGCCCTCCCGACAGCTGATGAGGGTAGCGGTCTTCGAACCCCTTGAGTTCTACCAGTTCGATCACTTCGGCGGTGCGCAGGTGTAAAGTTTGGCGATCCACTTTTTGCATCTTCAGGCCGAACGCTACATTTTGCGCGACCGTCATGTTAGGAAACAGCGCATAGCTCTGAAACACCATGGCAATGCCGCGCTTTTGCGGCGGCAGGGTCGCAATATCCTGACCGTCGAGCAGGATGCGTCCACCGTTTACCGAGGTTAAGCCTGCCAGGCAGCGTAGCAAGGTGGATTTGCCGCAGCCGGAAGGTCCTAAAAGCGTAACCAGCTCACCTTGTTCTGCAGAGAAATCGATGTCCTGAAAGATCATGTTCGAGCCGTAGCTCTTGTGCAGATGTTCAACGCTTAGAAAGCTCATGATTTATCCCGGCTCAAACCACTGGCGGCCCACGTTACGGTCAGGACGACCAGAAAGTACGAGATGACTAGTGCGCTCGTGAAATGGCCGCTGCCATTGCGCATGTTGTACAGATAGACCTGCAAGGTTTCGTAACGCGCTCCAACAAGAATGTTGGCAAAAACGAATTCGCCAATCAGAAACGAAAATGACAGAAACAGCGCCACCATAAGACCCTTGCGCAGGTTGGGCAGTACCACCAGGAGGGCCGCCCGGAAGGTGCTGGCGCCCAGCAGGTGAGCCGCATCCATCAGGTCATGAATATTCAGTGCCTGCAGATTATTGCTGATGGCTCGGTACATGAACGGCAGGGCGATGGTGAAATAACAGCCGATCAGAATCCATGGTGTGCCTATCAACGGCAAGGGGCCGCCAGCATAGAGTTGCAGCAATCCTACGGAAGACACCACAGGCGGCACGGCGAACGGCAGCAGGATCAACACGTTCATGAGTGCATCGAGCCTGGGGAAGTGGTAGGCGATGACGAACATGAGAGGAAGTACGAGGAAGACGGCCAGTAACAGCGCGCCCACGCAGACGATCAATGAATGCCCGAAGGCGATGATAAAGCGTGAGTCGCTCCAGAGCGCTACGTACCACTTCAAGGTCAGCCCGCTGGGAAGAAGCGTGGCGGACCATTGTGTTGCCAATGAATACAGCAGGGTGGCAGCGAGCGGCAGTAGAAGAATCAGAAAGAGCAGCCAGACGACCAGGCGATGGTAGAGTGAAACCGACCGGTTAGCGTTTGACATGGTAGCCCCGGCGTAGCAGCCATTGGTGAACGAGGGTAATCACGGCCATGAGCATCACCAGCAGCATGGCAAGGGCGCTTGCGAGGTTCGGATCGAGAAAGATGTCGCCAGAGACCAATGCCGCTATACGGACCGGGACCACATTGAAATTGCCCGTCGTCAGGGCATATACGGTTGCGTAGGCCCCCAGCGCATTGGCCAGTAGAATGATGAATGTACCTAGCAGTGCCGGAGTCAGCACCGGTAGCCCGATATGACGCCAGAAATGCCAGGTATTGGCGCCAAGCAGTGAGGCAGCTTCACGCCAGTCTTCGCGCAGGGCATCAAAGGCAGGGTAGAGCAACAGAACGCCTAGCGGGATCTGGAAGTAGGTATAGATCAGGATCAATCCGCTTTTGGAGTACAGGTTAAAGTCCTCGATCAGCCCGGTCTGCTTGAGCAGCAGGGTCAGGCACCCGTTGAAGCCAAGCAGGATGATGAAGGCGAACGCCAGGGGAACACCGGCAAAATTGCTCGTCATGTTGGCAAAGGCTGTCACGAAATCTCTTAGCTTCGAGTCGACCTGGCGTAGCGAGTAACTGCCCAGAATGGCGATTAGCAGGCCTAACAGGCTGGACCAGACCGAAATCTCCAGTGAAAAGCGTATAGCCTGGCGATAGAAGGGTGATTCAAGGATTTCGGTGAAGTTACCCAGGCCCCAGCCATCCAGATGCTTGAGGCTGTTGATAGCGATCCAGATCAATGGGGCTATCTGAAATGCACAAAAGAAAACTAGAAAGGGCAGAAGGCACAATGTGGCGAGCCATTTGCCTTTCATGCCAGGAGTTCCCGACAAACCGGCTTGTCATGGGCGACACCTAAAAGCTCACAAAGTGTACCGCATAGGTCAGTTTGTACAGGGCTTGCCTCTTGCAGGCTGAAGCCTGTCCCGAACACGAATAACGGGACTTCACGCTCTTCAGGCAGCAGCCCCCCATGGCTGCGGTCATCATTCATGCCATGATCGGCTGTCACCATCACCTGATAGCCCGCCTCCAGCCATACCGGTAAATGGCCGGACAGGCATATATCTGCCACACGTGCGGCGTTTCGATATTGGCTGCTGGAAAGTCCGTATTTGTGGCCAGCATCATCGATATTCATCGAGTGAGCCAGCAGAAAATCAGGGGAATGACGTCGTCTCAAGCTTTCGGCGTCATCGAAGAGGTGAGAGTCTGGATAGTGATCGGCGTAATAGAAATGGCCGTACTGGATAGGCAGGTCCGGGGCACAGATATGACGGTCCCGTGCGGCATCAAAGGGCGAACGGTTATAAAGTTCGCTGATCCAGTGATAGGCCGCAGCCGCCGTCGTGAGGTAGGCCTCGCACGCATAATGAAACACACTGCGCTGGCTCGAAAGCCGGACGATCTGATTGTGCGTAATGCCGCTGTCGACAGGGCGTACCCCTGTGAGAATGCACTCGTAGAGCGGGCGGGAAAGCGAAGGCAATTCACACTGCATGGTATAGAGCCGTCCGCGCCCTGCCTGACAGACACCCTGAAGGTAGCCCATACAGTCACGGGCGACTCCATAGGCCAGACCGTCCAGCACAACCAGGATCGTCTTCATTGGATCACTGCTTCATCTGCATGATCACGTTTTCCTGCCAGAGACGTGGCAGACGCTTGGCTGTTTCTTCCCAGGCCTTGGCATCCGCGATGGGCTTGGCACTGGCATATTGCTCGCTTGGTAACAGTTTAGCTTTTACATCCTCGGGTAGCTGGATATGGTCAGCACGGATGGGGCGGGCATAACCGCGAGCCAAGTTGATCTGGCCAGCATCGGAAAGAATGTATTCACGTGCCAGCTTGGCTGCATTCGGATGCTTGGCATACTTGTTCAGAATCGTGGTGTAGCCGGACGTAATCGAGCCGTCTGAAGGGATGAGCACTTCAAAGCGTGAAGTATCGATCTGATCGCGATAGTTCAATCCGTTGAAGTCCCAAACGATACCCACTTCGACTTCGCCTTTCTCCAGGGTCGAGACGACCGGGTTGGTCATGGACAAACGGCCCTGCTGCGCCAGCTTGCCAAAGTATTCCAGGCCGGGCTTGATGTTCTTTTCGTCACCGCCGTTAGCGTAGGTAGCCGCCAGGACCCCACTCACTGCCTGTGAGGCAGCGCTTACATCACCAATGGCAACCTTGTATTTGCCCTGCAGCAGGTCAGCCCAGCTATGGGGTACATCAGCTACCAGCTGCTTGTTGACGATAAACGCGATGGTGCCGGTATACGCCAGCATCCAATGACCATCTTTGTCCTTGGCCCAATCGGGAATCTGCTCCCAGGTGGTGGGCTTGTACGGTTGGGTCACGCCTTTCTCCACGGCAATGGGGCCAAACGAGGCGCCCACGTCACCCATATCGGCGGTGGCGTTTTCACCCTCGGCTGCGAATTTGGCTATTTCCTGGGCTGAGCTCATGTCTGTATCCATGTGCTTGAGGCCGTACTTTTTCTGCAGATCGGCCCAAGTGTCCTTCCAGTTGGCCCAGGTATCAGGCATGCCTACGCTATCAACCTGGCCTTCCTGGCGGGCAGCCTGCTCGAGTGTGTTCATATCCGTGGCGGCCAGGGCCAGGGTGCCATTCAGCGCAAGTGCGCTACCCAACAGTGAAGCAAGCAAGCGTTTCATTGAGCGCTCCTTCGAGGCGTGGTCGATTGGCTGGTCTAGATCAGCAAGACGCAAGCCAATCTACCGCCGAAGGATGACGATTTGATTTCCACCTTGATGGCATCTATGCAGAGGGTTGCCCTAACGACGAATCATGAGCTAACTCGCAGCTTAACGGGGCGGTCATCTAGATAATCTAAGCTGCCACTATTTCTTTCTGGCTCATGCATCCCTGAGCTTTACCGGCTGGACTAGTCCAAATGAGAGCAAGCCCGCACGATGACGCACCAAAAACCGTCACAGCCATCTGCCGCTCATTGGAGGAGCAGATTATGTGTGGTGCGCTTGCGCCCTCCACCAAGCTGCCTGCAGAACGACGTTTGAGCGAGTCGTTTTCAACGACCCGGATTACATTGCGTGAAGCGCTTGGGCAGTTGGAGTCGCAGGGGCTGATTTATCGGGAAGAGCGACGTGGCTGGTTTGTTTCGCCCCCCAGAGTGGCCTACAACCCGCTAGTACGCTCGCATTTTCATGCCATGGTGGCAGGGCAGGGCCGTGTTCCGGCTACCGAAGTCCTCTCGGCTCGGTTGGTGTCTGCTAATGCAACGGTGTGTGGGCTTCTCGAGCTTCCCGAGCGTACAGGCGTCTATCAGATACGGCGAGCCAGGCGTATCGACGGCCGTCTGGTGCTCTATGTGGAGCACTATCTCAACCCGATCTATTTTCCCAATATCCTGCAATTTGACCTAACCCATTCGCTAACCGATCTCTATGCCAGTGAATACGGTATCCGGTATGGGCGTGTTCGTTTCGAAATGCGGCCTACAGCGTTGCATGCGGACGCTGCGCAGGCACTTAAGGTCAGCATGGGAAGCCCGGCGCTGCATATCACACGTATCAACCGCGATCAGCAGGGGCGTCTGATCGATTGCGATCTGGAATACTGGCGGCACGACGCCATTCATGTCAGCGTAGACGTGCCAGAGTAAGGTGAGTGCGGCGCCATGGTTGGCACCGCCTCCGAATGGTTAAGTCAGGCGTAGTTTTCCGGGCTCAACTTACGCTCGATCAGCTCCATAAGGATATGGATGACCTTGATATGCAGCTCTTGGATACGATCGGCATAGTGGCCGCCAGGCGCACAGATGCAGACATCGGCCATGGTTTCGAGCAGGGAGCCTGGTTTGCCGGTTAGTGCAATGACCTTGATACCCAACGCTTTTGCTGCCTCAGCGGCCTTGAGCACATTGGGACTCTTGCCGCTGGTGCTGATGGCCAGCAAGACATCTCCTTCGCGCCCATGGGACTCGATATAGCGAGAAAAGATGTAGTCGTAGCCAAAGTCATTTGCCACACAGCTGATGTGGCTGGCGTCGCTTATGGAGACGGCAGCAATGCCCGGGCGGTTTTTGCGGTAACGGCCGGTCAGCTCTTCAGCGAAATGCATGGCGTCACACATGGAGCCGCCGTTACCGCAGGAGAAGGCCTTGCCCTTGTGCTCGAAGCTTTCAACCAGCAGTTCTGCCGCACGCTCGATATTCCGTAGCGCCTGTTCGTCAGCCAAAAAGTTGTCCAGTGCTGTCTTGGCTTCAAGCAGACTGTTGCGGATATGCGTGATCATCGTGCGGTTCCCTCTGCCTTATGGCAGTACATGGCTGGAATAGAAGGCTTTAAGGACTTTCACCAGATAATTCAGGTCATGGCTGCCAGCGAGTTCGCGGATCGAATGCATGGCAAACGTCGGCAGGCCGATATCGACTGTGCGAACGCCCAGTTGGCTGGCAGTAATCGGGCCGATAGTCGAGCCACAACCCATATCGCTGCGGGTCACAAAGCTTTGAACCGGTATTTCATTTTCCAGGCAGAGATGACGGAAAAATCCACCGGTTTCGCTGTTGGTCGCGTAGCGCTGATTGTTATTGATCTTGATGACCGGCCCGGCATTGAGTTTAGGGCCATGATTGCCATCATGCTTCTCGGCATAGTTCGGGTGTACACCATGAGCATTGTCGGCCGAGATCAACAGTGAACGGGCGATGATCCGGGTAAAGTCCTCACCTTCCGGCAGGGCACGGCGCATGACTTGCTCAAGGAACGGGCCGTCCGCGCCACAGTGCGAGCTCGAGCCCACCTCTTCGTGGTCTGTGCATACCAGCACGCAGCTTTCATTGCCATCTGCCGACAGCAGCGCTTCCAGACCGGCATAACAGGACAGCAGGTTATCCAGGCGGGCGCCGGCAATGAAGTCTTCATCCAGACCCACCACAGCGGCTTTCTGCACGTCATAGAACGATAGTTCGAAGTCCAGTACCGACTCGGCCAGGATGCCATGCTCCCGCTCCAGTTGCTCGGTCAGCAGCGCACGGAAATCGCGTCGCTCACTGGCCGGTACCTGCGCCACAATGGGGGGAAGCTCGTTCTGGGCATTAATGGGCCAGCCTTGATTGGCCTCACGATTCAAATGAATAGCCAGATTCGGAATGATAGCGATCGGACGTTTGAAGTCGATCAGGCGGCTATGCTGAGTGCCGGTCTGGCGAAAGGTGACACGACCTGCCAGGGACAGATCCCGATCGAACCAGGGCGCCATCAGCATACCGCCGTAAACTTCCACACCCAGTTGCCAAAACCCTTGCTTGTAGAGCTCTGGGTTGGGCTTTACGCGCAGGCAGGGGCTATCGGTATGAGCACCAACCATCCGCAGGCCGTTGCGTAGCGGATCATCACCCAGGCGAAATGCGATCAATGAGGAGTCATTACGTGTAACGTAGTAACGTCCACCCGGACGAAGATGCCAGGTATCCCGCTCATCCAGCCGCTGGAAGCCGGCCTGCTCAAGACGGCGACTCATCGTGGCGGTAGCATGAAAAGGGGTAGGGGACGAAGCGAGAAAGTCGATCAAACCTTGATTGAGTGTGTCGCGCATGCGGTACTCCTTACGATATGCCCCTAGTCTATCCATTTATGCTGTTAGGGGGCTAACTCAGTTAGTCGATTAACGCGCCACAAGGCCGAAAAGGTGCCAATGCTTGTTGGCTCCCTTTGCCGTTTTCCCGGCCCCCTCAGTTTCGTCAAAATGAATCAACGTCCAATCCGAGGACAGCGCCAGAACAGAGGCTCTGCCTAGCACTGTGATGCCTGAGGCAGCCTAACTGTCTCTTTGCCCGAACAATTGACCGGCGAACAGCCCGTTTGGCCGTAACGCCGTGGAAATTGAGTGCCATAAGGTTTGGAAGGACGAGGGCTCGCGAAAGGAAAGCGAGAAACTCGCATTGATCAACTGACATTTGGGCAGCTCCAGTGTCTCGAAGCGCGGTTGCAGCAGTGTAATTCCGGGAAACGAATGCTCAGGCGCTCAAGCGCCTCTGCCTGTGCATCAACGGCAATGACATCCCAGCCGCGCGCCAGGAGTTCGAGCGTGTCACGAGCTGTACCACAGCCAAGATCAAGCGCTACTCCAATGGGACCGTTCCAATGATCCAGCGCACGCAGTAGTGTAGAGCGGGCCGGCTCGTCACCTATGGCGTCGTAATAGCCGGTCCATTTGGCATTTTTAAAATGGTGCTGCGCTTTCAAAGCGCATGCGCTCACCTGTTTTGGGATGGGTCAGTGCCAGAAGGCTGGCATGCAGGCACAACCGGGAATGCGCATTCAAGGCGTCTTCATGAGCATAAAGCCGATCACCTAATAGCGGATGACCAATGGACAGCATGTGCACACGGAGCTGGTGGGAGCGTCCCGTAATAGGCGTCAACTCGACTCGGCTGTAATGACCGCAACGTTCTATGACGCGCCAGAAAGTCAGCGCGTGGCGCCCCAACTCGTGATCGACGACATGCCGTGGCTTGGTCGGTGGGTCATACCGCAGCGGTAATTCGATGCGGCCACTGTCGGCCTCAGGCTCACCCCAGCAAAGAGCGGTATAGGCCTTTTCAGTCTCGCGGTCATGGAACTGGCGAGAGAGTTCACGGTGGCTGTCTGCGTCGCGCGCAAGCACCATGATCCCGGAGGTTTCCCAGTCCAGACGGTGCACGATACGTGCCTCGGGGTAGCCGTTCTCCTGGAGGCGGGTTACCAGGCAATCCCTGTTATCTTCGGCTCGACCGGGAACCGAGAGCAGCAGGGTCGGCTTGTCTACTACCAGTAACGCATCGTCCTGGTGGATGAAACGGATATTTGAGAGAGGCATGTCACGTTCAGAAAAGAGCCCATCGGCGGTATGAGCCGCCGATGAATGACCAGCCAGGGATCAACGATCCCGGTCTGGCAGAGTGATGTTCAGTTCCAGAATCGAGCAGCTACCCTGGTTTTCCAATTCCACCTGGATCTGGTCCTGCTCGATCGGTACATATTTGCGGATGACTTCCAGCAGATCTTTCTGCAGCTGAGGCAGGTAGTCAGGCTGGGAGTGACGTCCGCGTTCGTGAGCGACGATGATCTGCAGCCGCTCTTTGGCGATGGAAGCGCTGTTTTGCTTCCTCCGATCGCGAAAGAAAGCAAAGAGGCTCATTCACTCCCCCCAAATAGTCGTTGTAGGAAGCCTTTCTTCTTCACATCGAGGAAGCGATGAGGCATTTCCTTGCCCAGCAGCCGCTCTACCGCGTCGCTGTAAGCTTGGCCGGCGTCGCTCTGTTCGTCGAGAATGACCGGAATACCCTGGTTCGATGCCTTCAGGACAGCCTGAGACTCAGGAATGACGCCGAGTAGACGGATAGCCAGAATCTCTTCCACATCCTCTACGCCCAACATTTCACCCTTGTTGACGCGCTCTGGGTTGTAGCGGGTCAGAAGCAGGTGCTCCTTGATCGCATCCTCGCCGTTCTCGGCGCGCTTGGATTTGCTGGCGAGCAGGCCAAGCATACGATCCGAGTCACGTACGGAAGAGACTTCCGGGTTGGTCACGACAATGGCTTCATCGGCGTAGTACATGGCCAGATGGGCGCCTTTCTCGATTCCGGCAGGGGAGTCACAGACAATATATTCGAAGTTACCCTTAAGTTCTTCGATTACCTTGCCGACACCTTCCAGCGTAAGGGCATCCTTGTCACGCGTCTGGCTGGCTGCCAGCACATACAGATTCTCGAGACGCTTGTCTTTGATAAGCGCCTGGGTGAGCGTGGCTTCGTTGTTGATGACGTTTACAAAGTCATACACAACACGACGCTCGCACCCCATGATCAGATCAAGGTTACGTAACCCCACGTCGAAGTCGACGATAACGGTCTTATGCCCGCGCAGGGCCAGACCAGTGCCGATGGCCGCGCTTGTGGTTGTTTTGCCGACACCGCCTTTACCGGAGGTGACTACGAGTACTTTGGCCAAGCTGATTCACCCTAAATTCGAAATAAGCTCACGGAATGAACGGCTGGAGTACCAAAAAATGGCCGCCGGAACACTACACAATACTCGGCTGGACTCCAGACGCCATTCGGGTCTGAAAGCGGTATCGATGACGCTACCGCTTCGTAAAAAATTCGCGGCAGTATCCGTTAAAGACGTGTGATGTTCAACACATCTCCAGACAGACTGATCTGAACAGGATTTCCCCACTGGGGATGTCTGCGCAAGTCTTCCGCTACTTTGTATTGTCCAGCAATCGAGACCAGTTCGGCGGTGAGTTGCTGGCAAAAAATTCTTGCTTTTGTGTCGCCCTTCACACCTGCAAGGGCACGACCTCGCATAGGCCCATACACATGAATATTGCCGTCTGCGAGCAATTCAGCTCCCGGACTGACCGAGGATAACACCACCAGGTCACCACCGGGTGCATAAAGCTGCATGCCGCCGCGTACGGGTGCCGTAATGACTTTGGTGGGGTTCACGGCAGGTTCGGCAGGCTTCTCCGGTTCAGGTGCAGGGTCTGCCGCTTTTGCCGGTTCCCGCTCGCGCAGCTCAAGGGCACGCTCGCGCCCTGCACCGCTTGCCGGAGGAAGCACCGGCAGATCGAAATCGTTGGCGGCCCGGATGTCCAGATGCCGCCTGGCTCGAAGCGCCAGGGTTCGCAGGCCATGGCGGCGACAGAGATCGAGCAGGGCACCCAGGTCAAGCACCTCATCGTCTTCCTCGAGCTTGTCGAGCGATAGAATGAGCGGGGTGTCGTGAAAGAAATTGGGCGCCTGTGCCACCTTCTGTGCCAATTGGCGGTCGAGGCGTGAAAGATCGTTGCGGGAGAGTTCCAGCACGGTAACGGCAAGCATGTTGCCCTTTAGCTGGAATACGGAATCGTTATCGAGAAGATCAACCTGGCTCATGTTGGGACCGCGTGCGTCAGATGCCGAGGACTTATAACGAGATGACAAGCATGTCGCAAGCATGGCTGCTTGCTAACGGTCAGGAATGTAGAATGTACCGTTTAATGTTTACCAGGATGTTTGATGGAACGCCCTCGTTTTCGACTTGCTTTTCTTCATCCCCGTTATTGGCTGCTCTGGCTGGGATTGGGCGTACTCTGGCTGATCGTCCAGCTACCCTATTGCGTACTGCTTCGTCTGGGTCGTGCAATAGGCTGGGTCATACTGCACGTTTCTGCCAGTCGACGCCATATTGCGATGCGCAATCTCGAGTTGTGCTTTCCTCAATGGAGCGAGGCCGAACGTAAGCGTGTGCTCAGAGAAAATTTCGCATCGAACGGTATCGCCTTGATCGAGATGGCCATGAGCTGGTGGTGGCCCAGATCACGCCTGAGTCGGCTCGCTCATATCGAGGGAATCGAGCACCTCCAGCGAGCCCAACAAGAGGGCAAGGGGGTCATCCTGATGGCGTTGCATTTTACGACGCTCGAAATCGGCGCTGCGCTGCTTGGGCAGCGGCATACCATCGACGGAATGTACCGCGAACACAAAAACGCAGTGTTCGATTACGTGCAGCGCAAGGGGCGTGAGCGACATAATCTGGATGCCACTGCCATCGAGCGCGAAGATGTACGAGCCATGTTGAAGGTGCTCAGAGGCGGCCGCGCCATCTGGTACGCACCTGATCAGGACTATGGCGCCAAGCAAAGTATCTTCGTGCCGTTATTCGGAATTCAGGCCGCTACGGTTACTGCTACCACCAAATTTGCACGCCTGGGCCGGGCACTTGTCATGCCCTTTACTCAAGAGCGGTTGGCCGATGGGTCAGGGTACCGCCTGGTTATCCATCCGCCGCTGGAGGACTTCCCGGGTGAGACAGAGGAGACTGACTGCCTAAGAATCAACCAGTGGGTGGAAAAAGAAGTCAGTAAACTGCCCGAGCAGTACTTATGGGCACACCGTCGCTTCAAGACGCGGCCAGCTGGCGAACCCAAACTGTACGCCAAAAGCGACTGAGTTCCGTCGCGCACCCATGACACGCTATGCTCAAGGCGATATGTTTAACCTCGGACTCAAGGAAAGGGTGTTGGACGTTACTTCGGCTGTTCCTGTTACAGGGCTGATCCTGTCTGGCGGTGGCGCTCGGGCGGCGTATCAGGTAGGGGTGCTTTCTGCCATTGCTGAGCTGCTGCCTGCGGGTGCGCGCAATCCTTTTCCTGTCATCGTGGGAACATCGGCGGGTGCCATCAATGCAACGGTATTAGCCTGTGGTGCGCTGCAGTTCCAACTGGCCTGTCAGCGCCTGACCCAGGTCTGGCAGAATTTTCATATTGATCAGGTCTACCGCAGTGACTGGCCCGGCGTGATTCGGCAGGCCAGTCACTTCATTGGACAGAATGTCTTTGGTATACGTGGCAAGACGCCAGCGGCATTGCTGGATAATGCACCGTTACGCGCACTGCTAACTCGGGAGCTGGACTTTTCAGGTATTACAGCCGCAGTTAAGGCCCGGCATCTGCGGGCCATAGCCATTACTGCATTTGGGTATGACTCCGGCCACTCGATGACCTTTTACCAGGGGCACGGTGCGATTGATCCCTGGCTGCGTCATCGCCGGGTTGGGTTTCCCACTCGTCTGAATGTCGAGCATCTAATGGCCAGTTCGGCCATTCCGCTTATCTTCCCGGCAGTCAAACTGGGGCGTGAATACCTGGGCGATGGCTCGGTGCGTCAGGCGGCACCTATCAGTCCGGCATTGCACCTGGGGGCTAACCGGGTATTGATCGTGGGCGTCAGCAACAACCCTCACGCCGATGCCTCCCGTTCGGAGGACGCCTCTGCCGCAACCGGTAAGGCGCCTACACTGGCGCAGATAGGCGGGCATCTGCTGAACAGTACGTTTATCGATAGTCTGGAAAGCGACACCGAGGTGCTTGAGCGTATCAACTTGATGAGCCGAATGATTCCGCCCTCGGAGCAGCAGAAGCGTCTTGGTGTAAAACCGGTTGAAACGCTGGTGATCGCACCGAGCGAGCCCTTGGCTGAGATTGCTGCCCGCTTTCGACATGAGCTGCCAGCGTCCCTGCGTTTGTTTCTTCGTGGGCCTGGTGCAACAAAGAAAAGCGGGTCTGCCGTATTGAGCTACCTGCTGTTCGAGGCAGGTTACTGTTCTGAGTTGATCGCACTTGGGCGGCGGGATGCCTTGGCCCAGCGTGATCAACTCATTCAGTTCCTAGGGCTGGAACTGGCCGCTGCTCACTGACCGAACTCGCCGCGCTGATAGTCACGCAAGGCTTGTTCAATCTGCTCACGTGTATTCATCACGAAGGGGCCATATTGAACAATGGGCTCATTCAGCGGCGCGCCTGCAATCAACAACACGCGAGCACCTTGGGCGGATCGAATCCGCAGCTGCCCTTCATCGCTCAGGCGAACCAGCCGATTGGTCGTTACAGGCGCCACGGTATCGCCTTCGACTTCAATCTGTCCTTCATACACATAGAGTAGGGCGCGATGCCCTTCGGGAAGGCGCGGACTGATAGCGCTTTGTGCCGGCATGATGAAGTCGAAATAATAAGGGTCCGTATCCGGCCGCTGCACGGCGCCCAGCTGCTGGTGTTCCCCGTCATCAAAATGGCCGGCAAGCACGACAACTTCAACACCCTGTGAGGTAGTCAGGCGAGGTACTTCTGCAGGCTCATAGTCACGGTAGCTGGCGGGTCCCATTTTGGTTTTGCCGGGCAGGTTCAGCCACAACTGGAAGCCTCGCATCAGGCCTTCCTGTTGCTCGGGCATTTCGCTATGAATGATACCGCGGGCAGCCGTCATCCATTGTAGGCCACCAGGCTTCAGAAGACCTTGGTTGCCCAGGTGATCCTCGTGGCGCATACGACCTTCGAGCATGTAGGTGACGGTCTCGAAGCCGCGGTGAGGGTGGGCTGGAAAACCACCGATATAGTCATCTGCATTGGCTGTATCAAACTGGTCCAGCATGAGAAAAGGATCGAAGCGCTCAACGCCCTGGCCGGCAAATACTCGCGTCATGCGTACGCCCGCGCCATCAGAAGCGGGCTGGCCTGTATGCAGTTCAAGAACGTTGCGGTACATGATTCGTGCTCTCCGAGCGGCCAGACAAGGTGTCTGATCAATAGATGAGATCATGATACTTAATTTATTTTAATGTATTTATCCATCTTTTATGTATTTCATATCTAATAATATGATGATTTTGGTTGGAAAGAAGCCAGCACGAGGCCGGCTTCTTTCTTATTCCTTTATTTGAAGCTTACGTGCTTCGGTATAGACGTAACGGACCTTCTCGTATTCAAACGGCGAGTTGAGCTGCCCATACCGGAAGTTGGTGATGTAACGCAAGTTGATACCGCGTAACAGTAGAATCTCTGGGTGACGGCCGCTTTCCTCATTTACATTCAGATAGTTGATCTGATTCTCGGCCAGGGTATCTACCGCAAAACCGCTGGCATCACGCAGATTGGACGGACCCAGTAACGGCAATACCAGATAAGGGCCGCTGGGAATACCATAAAAACCCAGCGTCTGGCCAAAATCCTCGGATTGCTTGGCTAGTCCCATGCGCGTAGCGGGGTCCCATAGGCCAAAGACGCCGATAGTAGTATTTAGCAGCAGACGCCCCGTGGTATTCAGAGCCCTTTTACCCTTGAGTTGTAGCGTGCTGTTCAGCAGATTGCTGATGTCACCCAGGTTGCTGAAGAAATTGCTAACGCCACTTCGTACGAAGCCCGGTGTGACCCGACGATAGCCATTGACGACAGGTAATAGTACCCATTCATCCAGGCGGTAGTTGAAGTGATAGACGCGGCGGTTCCAGGATTCCAGTGGGTCATAGACATCCAGCGCATTGAGCGACGCCCGCTCGAACTCGCGCTGATCCAGGCCAGGGTTGAATTTCAGCGTAGACAAGGGGTTGGTAAACCCGTCTGCGCCTACGGGTGAAGGTGATAAAGTTGATGAATCCGTATCGGCGAAAGCGTAAGCGCTAGCCAGTAAGGGAAGCAGGCAGAGGAATTTAGCCACGGGCGAAGAACTCCAGCATGGCGTCGGCGTTGACGCGATAATTGAGATTGCCGCAATGCCCGCCCAGCGGGTAAAGGGTCAGGCGATTACCGAACGTACGACGTAGGAAGCCGATATCACCAGGACCAAGAATCAAGTCATCTGCGTTGTGCATCACGCCGATCTTGTCGCTCTCCTTGAGATAGCCTTCCAATGCCGTCAGGCTGGATTGCCTGGCCAGTTCAGCCAGGCTGGTGCCCTTGGTCGTCCGTTCCCAGGAGGGTAAGAGCTGGTCATACATGTAGCAGTCAAAATCGCATTGCAGGGCGCGAGCAAAGAAGCGCGACAGACTGGTCCCCTGATCGATCGGGTAGTCGGGCGGTGTGATCAAGCCACGACGGTTGATCAGATCGGATGTAAAGGCAATGTCTGCCGCTGAAAAGCGGAACGATGTACCAATCAGCATCGCCATTTCCTCATTGCTCAAGCGTTGGGGCGACTGCTGAAAATCGAAAAGCAGGGCTTCATTGAGATCAACATGGCCTTTCTGCTGGAAGTAACGGGTCAGCTTTGCCAGGACTAGCTCGTAAAACGTCCGGTTGTTGGTTATCCCATTGACTTGGGTCTGAACCAGTCGATCGAGGTTGCGCACTGAGGTCAACAGATTGACCGGCGGGTTGAGCAGCAAGACACGAGAGAAGTTGAAGCTGCGCTGGCTCTCGTCGAGCTTGCTGACGAACGCTGCATCCAGTGCGCCCAGGCTGTAACCGGTAAGAAAGTACTTGGTTACAGGTAGTTTGGGGTGCTGCGCGCGAACGGCCTGCATGACGCGATAGAGGTCTTCTGCATCGCCAGGGGTGTAACCGGGCGTAGCCTGCCGGGAAGCCGCTGCCATAAAGTCGTAGCTGGTGGGTGAGGAAAGCTGAACGACATGGTAACCCGCGCTGTAATACAGGCGCTTGAGGTACTCCGGTGTGCTGGATGAGTAGTTGGCGCCGGTTCCGGCAATGATGAAGATCAGCGGCGCCGCATGATCCTGCATCGCCAGACGATAGTGCAGCTTCTTGACCGGCCAGAAGTTATCCGGAAGTTCGTACTCCCGTTCAGGCCGCAAGTTGATGCTGTAGTCTTTCTGGTCGATTTCCAGATCAGTAGGCAGCAGTGGCTGCAATTCCAGCGGCGTGGAGGTGATAGTGGCTTCGAAGGGGTTGGTCAATGGGTAGCCATAGGTGGCAGCGTCAATATCAGCTGCGACACCACGACTGGAAAGACCAAGCAAGAGCGCACCCAGGAGAGCTGTGATGCGCAACGGGCTAAGCATAAGGAGAGTCCTTTCGCAGGGTTGCTTATTGGAATAAGCCTATGACCACAGCCTGATAATAAGGTGCGCTGTGCTTGTTGGCTCTCTATCAAATTGTGCGTTCGGCCAGATTGGTCAGGGTTTCGCCTGTTACTCGATTGACTGTCCATTCATCCATTGAGATGGCGCCCAGGCTGCGATAGAACTGGATCGCAGGCTCGTTCCAATCCAGCACGGACCATTCCAGACGCCCGCAATTACGCTCTACTGCCAGCCGTGCCAGGCTGATAAGCAGTGCCTTTCCGAGGCCTTCACCACGCGCGGCAGGGCTGACATAGAGATCTTCCAGATAGATACCCGGCTTGGCGAGCCATGTTGAGTAATTGTGAAAGAACAGGGCAAAGCCGGCAGGCGTCCCGTCTATTTCTCCAATAAGCACCTCGGCGTAACGGCGCTCACCAAACAGTGTCGCGCGCAAGCTGTCTTCAGTCGCCATGACCTGCTCAGGCATTTTCTCGTAGTCGGCCAGCTCTTTGATGAACGTCAGGATGTGCGAAACGTCAGCGTCAGTAGCTGGGCGGATATTCAGGCGGGACATGTGAAAACCTCGACATCGAAAGCGCTAAGCATGCCGAGGCTATTTCCTGGAGGCAATAGAGGTGCCATTTCATTACGGGTGTCGCATATGGCGGTTGCTCAGGTCGCTCTCAGGGCAGTCCCGTTTTCGTCGCCCTTGAAGATAAGGATGGCGCAGTGATGCCGTTTTCAAAAAGGGGACAGAGGATGCGAATGTTTCGAAAGGTAGTAGGCCTGGGTATGGTGCTCTTCCTGTCGGCAATGGCCAATCTGGCTATGGCGGCCAAGCCAACGGTAACTATTGGCTATGTGGATGGATGGGCCGACAGCGTTGCGACCACCTTCACGGCGGCCGAAGTCATTCGTCAGCAGCTGGGGTACGAAGTCAAGCTGATGCCGGTTGCAGCAGGGATCATGTGGCAAGGCGTTGCACGGGGCAAGCTGGACGCCATGCTCTCGGCATGGTTGCCTGGGACCCATGGTTCCTATTATGAAAAGATGAAGAATGATGTTGCCGACCTGAACGTGAACACACCGGACGCCAAGATCGGCCTGATCGTTCCTGAGTACGTAAAAGCCTCCAGTATTGCCGATCTGGCCGCCCAGAAAAGCGATTTTGGTGGGCGCATCGTAGGCATTGATGCCGGGGCGGGCGTCATGATCAAGACCGAGGAGGCAATCAAGGCCTATGATCTGGATTACAAGCTGGTGGCAAGCTCCGGCAGTGGAATGATTGCCGAGCTGATACGGGCGGAGCGAGACCAGAAGCCGGTTGCAGTCACGGGCTGGATTCCTCATTGGATGTTTGCCAAGTGGAAGCTCAAGTTTCTGGATGACCCCAAGGGCGTCTATGGCGGCTCCGAGCAGGTACGTACCATGGCTAATCCAGGACTGGAAAAAAAGGCCAAGCCGGTGTGGGATTTCCTGAAAAAATTCTCCTGGCAGCCGGGAGAGGTCAATGAAGTCATGCTGGCCATTGAGGAGGGGAAAAAGCCTGAGCAGGCTGCAAAAGACTGGTTGAAAGCCCATCCTGACCGGGTCAAGAGCTGGCTCTAGACGGTAAGGTAAAAGCCCCGCGTTTGCGGGGCTTTTCATTTAGCCAATGGTTACTGGCGGAAGCGTGCTCAATTCGATGCTCAATGCTTTTTTGGGGGCGAGCACCTCAGCTTCTCCATCAACCACTTGCTCATCGTTCTGATTGAAGACCCGTGTAGCCAGGCGCACTCGAGTTTTCGGCAGCTTTTCCAGCACCTCGATCTCGACCTTTAGCGTGTCGCCTAACTTGACCGGCTTGTTAAAGCTCAAAGTTTGTCCCAGATAGATGGAACCTGGCCCAGGCAGCTCACAGGCAATGGCAGCGCTGATCAGCGCGCCGCTCAACATGCCATGGGCAATCTGCTCACGAAAGACACTCTTGGCGGCATACTCGGCGTCCAGGTGTACTGGATTTCGGTCACCGGAAACCTCGGCAAATAAGAGCAGGTCACGCTCTTCGATGGTACGGCTGACAGAGGCTTTCTGGCCTACCTCCAAGGCTTCGTATGGGATATTGTCGGTCATGCTTGAAAGAGATCTCGTATTCTATTGTTACGGTAAGGGGCGGCCGATGCTAATGGGACCGGCGCCCAATGTTAAATTCAAGGACGCCAGGTTACGACGATACGGCACGTTCTCTGCTATTTCAGCAGGTTATGGCGGAGTATTATGAGTTTGTCTAAATACCTATCGTGACCATAAATCTTTTTTAGTCATTTTCGTTACCAAGAGTCCGCTTTTCGGTGCTGGTGGAGACCTGTCAAAGCTGATAATCTCGGCTCGCCTTCATCGTATGAGTAGGCGATACAATCACAACAAGATCACGTTGTCGCTTAGGAGTGGGCTTCCATGACCCCGAATTTCTGGAAGGACAAATATCCGGACGGTATCGCTTCCGAGATCGACCCTGATCGTTATCCTAATGTCCAGACGGTCCTCAGGGAGTCCTGCGAGCGTTTCGCCGACAAGATTGCCTTCAGTAATTTAGGGCAGATCCTCACGTATCGTGAGCTGTATAGCCTGTCTGGGCAGTTTGCGGCTTATCTTCAGAATCATACCGATCTCAAGCCGGGCGACAGGATCGCCATACAGCTTCCCAATGTTCTGCAATACCCGATTGCCGTCTTTGGTGCCATGCGTGCGGGGCTGATCGTCGTCAATACGAACCCGCTGTATACCGCGCGTGAGATGCAGCACCAATTCAAGGACGCCGGTGCGCTGGCGCTGGTGTGTCTGGCCAACATGGCTCACCTTGCCGAGCAGGTCTTGCCCAATACGCAGATTCGCCATGTCATCATTACGGAAGTAGGTGACATGCTGCCTCCGCTCAAGCGCCTGGTGGTCAATAGCGTAGTCAAATACGTAAAGAAAATGGTCCCGGCCTACCGGTTGCCTCAAGCTGTGAAGTTCACGACTGCACTTGCCAAGGGGCGCCAGGGTGCTCTCAAGGAAAGCCAGCCGCACGGAGATGATGTCGCTGTGCTGCAATACACCGGAGGTACTACAGGTATTGCCAAAGGCGCCATGCTGACGCACCGGAACCTGCTGGCCAATATGCTGCAGTGTCAGGTTCTGATGGCCTCGAATATGAAAGAAGGCCGCGAGATTGTAATCGCGCCGCTGCCGCTGTATCACATCTATGCGTTCACTTTTCATTGCATGGCGATGATGCTTCTGGGCAACCACAACGTGCTGATCACTAATCCACGTGACTTGCCTACAATGATCAAGGACCTGTCCAAGTGGAAGTTCACGGGGTTCGTCGGGCTCAATACGCTATTTGTGGCGTTGTGTAATAATGAGGCCTTCCGCGCCTTGGATTTTTCTGCTCTGAAGGTAACGCTTTCTGGCGGTATGGCCTTGCAGCACGCGGTTGCCGAGCGCTGGGAGCAGGTAACCGGATGTGGCGTCTGTGAAGGGTACGGCATGACCGAGACCAGTCCTGTCGTCAGTGTGAACCCTATCCAGCATCGACGCATTGGCACCATCGGTATCCCGGTACCCTCTACGGACTGTAAGGTAGTGGATGAGGATGGCGTTGCCCAGCCGTTCGGGCAGCCTGGTGAGCTCTGTGTCCAGGGCCCTCAGGTCATGAAGGGGTACTGGAACCGCCCCGAGGCGACTGCCGAGGTATTGAGTCCGGAAGGTTGGCTGCGTACCGGTGATATCGCAGTAATCGATCCAGACGGATATATCCGAATCGTGGATCGTAAAAAGGATATGATTCTGGTTTCCGGATTCAACGTGTATCCGAACGAACTGGAGGATGTACTGGCTCAGCTACCAGGCGTCCTGCAGTGTGCAGCGATTGGCGTGCCGGATGAAAAGGCGGGCGAGCAGATCAAGGTATTCGTTGTACCTAAGCCTGGTGCCTCCCTGACGACCGAGCAGGTGCTCAAGCACATGCACGATAATTTGACAGGCTATAAACGACCCAGGCAGGTCGAGTTCCGAGACAGTCTGCCTACGACAAATGTCGGCAAGATTCTGCGCCGCGAATTGCGTGATGCCGAGCTGAAAAAGCTCAAGGCCTGATCGGCTTTTCCTGCACAGAGCCCCGACTTTCGGGGCTTTGTCGTTTTCGTTTGGGCAAACCTGCGACAATGCCCATCTCTCTCTTTATAAGGTGCCTGAACTGGCGAACCGAGCCAGCCTTTCAGGTTCCTACTTGAAATGGTTGCCATATAGCATTCAATGACTGAGCAAACATCGTCTTTCGAACAACTTTCCAAGCGTCTGAACCAAGCCCTTACTGCCGATCGGCACCGCTTGCGTCGCCAATTGGGTGACCTACGCAAGAAGCCTGATGATGCCCGGCTTGCACAGTGGACAGAGCGCTTTCAGGCCTCCTGCGCCAAAGTGGAGGCGCGTCGTGCCAGTGTGCCGATCATGCGCTATGACGACAACCTGCCCATTGCCGCCAAGCGCGAAGAGATCAAGGCGGCGCTTGAAAAGCATCAAGTAGTCGTGATCGCCGGTGAAACCGGCTCAGGCAAGACCACGCAGTTGCCCAAGATCTGTCTGGAGATCGGTCGAGGTATACACGGACTGATCGGCCATACTCAGCCGCGTCGCCTGGCGGCGCGTAGTGTAGCCAGCCGTGTTGCTGAAGAAATCGGTACTCCCTTGGGGGAGCTGGTAGGTTATCAGGTTCGCTTTGAGGATCAGTCCAATGAGCGCAGCCTGATCAAGCTGATGACTGACGGCATTCTCCTGGCTGAAACCCAGCATGACCGTTACCTTGAGCGCTATGACACGATCATTGTCGATGAGGCGCATGAGCGCAGTCTGAACATCGATTTTCTGCTGGGCTTTCTGAAGACCCTGCTGCCGCGGCGCCCGGATCTCAAGCTGATCATCACGTCAGCGACCATTGATCTTGAGCGCTTCTCCAAACATTTCGGCGATGCCCCCATCGTCGAAGTGTCGGGACGGACCTATCCGGTTGAGACCTGGTATCGTCCTCTGGCCGCAGAAACGGATGAAGATGGCGAACGCCTGGAAGACGATCTGAGTGTTGATCAGGGCATCCTGGCGGCGCTGTATGAGCTGGAAGCCTTCGAGCGCAGCGAGCATAAGCGACCCGGCGACGTATTGGTGTTCCTGCCAGGGGAGCGTGAAATTCGAGATGCAGCCGAAGTGCTGCGCAAGGCCAACCTCAAGCACACGGAAATCCTGCCGCTGTACGCGCGGCTTACGCCAGCCGAACAACAGAAGATTTTTCAGTCCCATCCCGGGCGGCGTGTAGTCCTGGCGACCAACGTGGCTGAAACATCGTTGACTGTGCCGGGTATCCGTTACGTCATTGACAGCGGCACGGCTCGTATCAGCCGCTACAGCTATAGAGCGAAGGTTCAGCGGCTGCCTATCGAGGCGGTTTCCCAAGCCAGTGCCAATCAGCGTAAGGGGCGCTGTGGACGGGTGGAGCCCGGTATCTGCATTCGTTTGTATAGCGAAGAAGACTTTCTTTCACGTCCAGCTTTTACGGACCCTGAGATTCTGCGGACCAATCTGGCCGCGGTCATTCTTCAGATGCTGCACCTGCGGCTAGGTCGGATTGAGGACTTTCCCTTCATCGAGCCACCGGATGGCAAGGCGATCAAGGATGGTTTTACGCTGCTTCAAGAGCTGTCGGCGGTAACGAATCAGGGACAACTGACAGCATTAGGACGGCAACTGGCGCGCCTGCCAATCGATCCTCGCCTAGGCCGCATGCTGCTGGAGGCGGCAGAGCAGGGCAGTCTTTCCGACGTTCTGATTGTAGCCAGTGCATTGTCTGTGCAGGATCCCCGTGATCGCCCGGCGGAGCGTCAGCAGGCTGCCGATCAGGCTCATGCCCAGTGGAAAGATCCAGACTCGGACTTCGGTGCGCTAATCAAGCTGTGGCATGGCTTCGAGGAGCAGCGCCAGGCGCTCGGCTCAAATGCACTTCGCAGCTGGTGCCGCAAAAATTTTCTCAATTACTTGCGCCTGCGTGAATGGCGGGATGCGCACCGTCAGCTCACTCTGATCTGCCGAGAGCTCAAGCTCAAGAGCAAACCTGCCGACGCACAGCCTGTTGTTCAAGTGCCTGTGATCGAAGACAGCTCGCCCTCGACTGACAAGAAAGTCAACACCAAAGCTGCCCTGCAGGCCGAAGCGGCCGAGGCTGCACAGCGGGCGAAAAGTTATGCCTCGGTGCACAAGGCCATTCTGTCAGGTCTCTTAAGCCAAATTGGTAACAGGACTGAAGAGGGCGACTTTCAGGGGGCCCGCCAGCGACGCTTCTGGATTCATCCATCCAGCGTTATTGGCCGCAAGAAGCCAAACTGGGTAATGGCGGCCGAGCTGGTTGAAACGACCAAACTGTTTGCGCGCATGGTAGCCAAGATCGATGCGGATTGGATCGAGCCGCTGGCGCGCCATCTCACCAAGGCTAATTACTTCGAACCACATTGGGAGAAGCGTCGAGGACAGGTAATTGCGTACGAGCAGATTACGCTGTATGGGCTGATCATTGTAGCCAAACGGCCCGTGCATTATGGGCCTATCGACCCTGCCGTTTCTCGTGAGTTGTTTATCCGTGAAGGCTTGGTGAGAGGCGAGATCCAGTCGCGCGCGAAGTGCCTGAGCGCCAACCGCCAACTGCTGGAACGACTTGATGAGTTGGAGGCCAAAGCGCGTCGGCGTGACATTCTTGCCGATGAAGAGACGCTGTTCGAGTATTACTCGGCTCGTTTGCCTGCCGATATTTACCAGACAGCAACCTTTGACAGCTGGTACAAGCGGGAAAGCGCTAAGAACCCGCAGCTGCTGATCATGCGCGAGGAGGATGTGCTCGCCCGTGAGGCCAGCGAGGTTACCGCAGCGCAGTATCCAGATACGTTACGTATCGGCGATCTGCAGCTACCGCTGACTTACGAGTTTGACCCCGCCCAGCCACGCGATGGCGTAACCCTGCGTGTACCGGCGCCCCTGTTGTCACAATTGCCACCGGAGCGACTGGAATGGCTCGTGCCAGGGTTGTTATACGACAAGGCCGTTGCGTTGGTGCGCAACCTGCCCAAGGCGATTCGCAAGAATTTTGTTCCGGTTCCGGATTTCGTCAAGGCAGCATTGAGCAAGATCACCTTTGGACAAGGATCATTATACGAAAGCCTGGGACGTGAGCTGTTACGCATGACCGGAGCGCGGATACCTGAAGATGCCTGGCCGGAGGCTGCCAATCTGCTTGATCGGCATCTTCGAATGAACATCGAGGTTGTCGATGCCAGCGGCAAGTACTTGGGTGAAGGCCGTGACCTCACAGAGCTGACAGCCCGCTTTGCCGAAGCCAGCCAGGCCGCTCTGGCCGTTCCTCAGCAAAAGGCCGAACAGCAAAAGCCTGTTGAGGCTAAAGCCTTTGCAGTCGTCCCACAGCAGGCCCAGCAAAAGATCGCAGGTCTCTCCATGACAGTGTATCCGGCGCTGGTGGAGGAGAACGGTGTAGTCAAGGAGGGCCGGTTCTCTACCCAGTCGGAAGCGGAGTTCCAGCATCGCCGGGCACTACAGCGGCTTTTGTTGCAGCAGTTGAGCGATCAGGTCAAGTTCCTGCGCAATAAGCTGCCTGGGCTGACCGAGCTAGGATTGCTTTATCGAGACTTGGGACGTATCGACTCACTGGTTGAGGATATCCTTCTGGCCAGCCTTGATAGCTGCATTCTGGACGGTGAACAGCCGTTGCCTCGAGAGGGGGCTGCTTTGGCGTCGCTGGCCGAGAAAAAGCGAGGCGGGCTGGCCGAGCATGCCGAGCGTACGGCACGATTGGTGTTGGAGATTCTCAAGCAGTGGCATGCCCTGCAAAAGCGATTCAAAGGCAAGATCGATCTGGCTCAGGCCATGGCGCTCAACGATATCAAGCAACAGCTCAGTGCTCTGGTTTACCCTGGATTTGTTCGTGAAACGCCTCTGCAATGGCTTAAGGAGTATCCGCGCTATCTCAAGGCTGTCGATCAGCGTCTGGACAAGGTGGGGTCTCAGGTTCAGCGGGATCGGGTCTGGACGAGCGAATTAACGGGTTACTGGGAGCAATACAAGGCTAGGGCAACCAAGCATGCTCAAGAGGGCAAGCATGATGAGAATCTGGTCTTGTATCGATGGATGCTGGAGGAGTATCGAGTGTCGCTGTTTGCTCAGCAGCTGGGTACGCAGATGCCTGTCTCCGACAAGCGCCTCAGCAAGCAATGGCAGTCCGTAGAGGCATAAGGGCTTACGGTAAGAGTAGGGTTGAGTTGCTCAACCCTGCTTGCCTGTTATTGGCGGTAAATCCATTCAAGTCCGGGATAATCCGCGAATGCCTGAGGAAAAAGATAGTCACCTCGGAAAACTGGGACATCCAGACTTGTCCAGCGGGGCGCGAAAGAGGGTAGTTGAGTAGCAATCGCTTCAGCCAATAGTGTTGTGCAATAAAGATGGGGCTTGTCGCGCGGTTCGAGCACAAAGGTTCGTCCCAAAGTACTTTTCAGATACTGCGCAATGCGTTCCTTTTGTTCAGGATTCAAAAAAGTCGGCCGTGCTACTGCGAAATGCCTTGCCATGTCTGGCTTTAGAAACTCATCTAAAGGCGTAAGCAGGACTTGGTTTGGATGTGCAGGATCATCGTCTGTTGTGGCATGAACGATCAGGACCGTAGGTGTTGTGGCGACAACCATGCCTACGTGGGAAAACCTGCTACCACTTACCTGTTCTACGATTCGACTGTCTGTTGATGTTCCCAGTCGAAACAGCCAGTGACGACGGGCTCAGGCACTGCCCAGGTAGGGTAGGTAATGCCTGAGGCTGGCGGCCTTCGTAGGCCGTTATTGCCAGGCCCATGCACAGCAGGGCTGTTAGAGCCCAACGACACAAACTGTTCATCTGTCGAATAGCAAAAGGCTTTATCCGATGTGGACAAAGCCCTCGTCCAATCAGATCTTGATCTTCCAGTCGCCGTCGCTCTGAATTAGATGAGTGTGTTCAGTACGGGTTTCGCCGTCTTTTTTGAAAGTAACCGTTACGCTGACATCGGCGCGTGTCTTGTCATCGTTATAGGTTGTTTTTTCGGCTTTTATACTCTTGACGCCACCCAGTGATTCGGCCTGTTTAGCCCTTTCCGTAAGCAGCATCTGAAACTTGCCACGTACAAAGTCCTTTGCGTTCGCATCCGCATCCTTGGGTACATCGATCAGATCCATCATGGTGTCGAGGTCTTGGGTGTAAGCCGCTTTTATGAAGCGCTCCGCAACGCTTTCCGGGGTGTTGGCACCAGAGCAGGCGACCAGGAAGGAGGCAACAAAAATCAGGGCGAACCATTTCTTGATAAGAAACATATGAAATCCTTTTCGTAAATCAGTAGCGGGAAATCCAGGGCGGCGGATTTTACTTAATCACATCTGTATTAGGTGAGAGCTAATCGTGATTTAGCCGTGCTCCACCAATGTGTGGATACATAAAAAGCGATTTGCGGACAATCAAGGCTGCCAGCCTGCTCACTCGTCGCTATTCGAGAGACGTAGAATGTACCTCAGCCAATAACAGGAGTATGGCTATGGAGAAGGTGGCAATAGGGATCGTTGGGGCAGGTACCGCAGGTTTGGCTACGGCTACTTTCCTGGCCCGCAGGGGTTATCAGGTCAGGCTGTTCGAACGTGTACCTGAGTTGCGGACGGTTGGTGCAGGCATTCTATTGCAACCTTCGGGGTTGGCAGTGTTACACACGTTGGGCGTGCTGACCGAATGTACTGCTCTAGGTGCGCCAGTCAGCCGCCTCTACGGAACATCCATGCAGGGCAAACGCGTCGTTCTGGATACCCGTTATGATGCTTGGAGGCCAGGTAGTTTTGGATTGGGTATTCATCGCGGCGTCCTGATGACTTCCTTACTGAACGCTGCGCGATATGCAGGCGTCAGTATAGAAACCAGCAGTGACATCACCCGTTTTCATCAAACATCAAGTCACGTCCAGCTTTTTCATCGAGACGCACAGGGCAACGAGAGCTTGTTAGGTGATTTTGCTGCGTTGATTCTGGCAGACGGAACACGTTCGGCATTACGTGGGCAGATGGCTGTTAAACAACATGTCAAACCCTACCCATGGGGTGCGTTGTGGAGCATGGTCTCGACGCCAGCACACGCGGACTCTACAGAGTTACGCCAATGGTACAGACACTGTTCTGAGATGTTCGGAATCATGCCTACAGGCTGTACGCATCAAAAACGCGATGCCCAGCTGAGCAGCCTGTTCTGGAGTCTGCCCGTCATCGATTATCCCCAATGGCAGACAGCGGGTCTGGATAGCTGGAAAAGGCAGGTTGTGAAATTGGCTGGCGAAACCGCAAGGCCTTTCTTGCAACACATTAATCAATCAGAGCAACTAGCATTTGCCGCTTACGCAGATGTCTGGATGCAACGCTGGAGTGATGGGCGAGTACTGGCTATCGGTGATTGCGCACATGCAATGAGTCCTCAATTGGGTCAGGGTGCAAACATGGCGTTGGTCGATGCCGCTGCGCTGGCCGATGCCGTAGATATGTCGATGCCCTCCCGAGACCACTGGCCAACTGTCTTTGAGGCCTATAGTGTCGCCCGCCGTGAGCATTTACGTTATTACCGGCAAGCCAGCCGTTTTCTGACTCCACTGTTTCAGTCGCATAGCAAGGCCCTTGGTTGGTTGCGTGACAGTGCCTTGTTTTTAGCCCGTCACAATGTATTTGGACGCAGGCATGCGGTTACTACCTTGGTAGGCGCTCGAACAGGATGGCTACTGTCGACTAGACGAGAAGAGACGCTTTATCACTGGGACGCCCAGCAAGATAAGACTTGGGGCTGGAGTAATAATGAAATATCCGGCTCTGAATTGATTCACTAGGTCTTCAGTAGAAGGGTAATTTTATTCAATACCACATGAGGCTGGAGAAATATGGTGTCTGTTCCTTGAACACATGAGCAGACATCAATGGACGTGTTGTTTTCCATGGCCGGCTTCGCTCTGGCTTCTTCTATTTCACCTGGTCCCGTCAATCTTGTAGCCCTAAGTTCGGGAGCCTGTTATGGCTTTCGTAAGAGCCTTAGGCACGTCACAGGAGCAACGACCGGCTTTACAGCACTTCTTTTGCTTATTGGTCTGGGATTGTACGAAGTGCTGGCCCGCATCCCGGAACTGATCAAGCTCATTCAATGGAGTGGCGTTGCCTTTCTTTTTTATATGGCCTACCAGCTTGCAATGGATGATGGGGTGCTGGATATAAAAGAGGAAGGTTCTGGCCCCTCAATGATGCGCGGCGCGCTGATGCAATGGCTGAACCCTAAAGCCTGGCTGGCCTCGTTGGCAGGTATGGGGCTTTTCGTTGCCGATGGCAATACGGTCATGGTCTGGACGTTTGCCATCCTCTACTTCGTGGTTTGCTATGGCTCGGTTGCCTGCTGGGCATTTACCGGTAGTTTTCTGCGCCGTTATGTGCAAAAACCAAGTCGTGTTCGGTTCCTGAATCGGATGATGGCAGGGTTGCTGGTCGCCAGTGCCTTTTACCTTTTACAAGGTTAATGAGGAAGGCAAATGTCAGCCGCGATAGTGCCCAGGCGTAGCAGCCAGGTGCCGTTTGAAAGTGCGCTGGAAGTGAGCCTGGTCAGCGAAACCGGTTGCCATCGCCACGTCAGCAAGACTGTGTCCTTGCCGAAGCCATTGGCGGCTGAGCTGGATACGTCGGTTGATCAAGTAGGCATGGGGCGTCAAGCCATAGTGATCCTTGAACGCCCTGATGAGATAGGACGCCGATAATTCCGCCGCGGTGGCGATGTCATCCAGGGTCAGCGGTTCAGCGCAGTGCTCACGGATAAAGTCGGCGGCTCGCTTAAGGTGTACATGGGGTATTTCTGGAGCTTTAGCGGGGCGCGTCGAAAGCGATCGTTGCAGCTGGAGAAAAAAGTCGAGGGTTGCGCTGTGCTTGTAAAGCCTGTCGTTACATGGTGATGTCAGTGTTTCATGCAGCCTGACGAGTCCTGTGTGTAGGGCAGGTACGCGCGTATGGATGACATCAAACGGCACGAATGAGTCCTGCGTGCTATATCCCGACTCCGTCTGTAGCCTGCCCAGCCACTGCGTATCGATATAAAACATTTGATAGGCCCAGTGTTCGCCCTTGACGGGATTACAGGCATGTACCGTCTCAGGATTCACTATCACAACGGAGCCCTGGCTTATCTGGGTTTGGCTTCGGGCATTGAGGTAGTGACTTCGACCCGCCGTAATGGCCCCGATGGAGAAAGTGTCATGCGTATGCTTGGCATGACTTACCTGACGACCATCATTGACTGTACGAATCTCGATGAACGGCAGTGCGTCGTCGCGCCAGAATCGGGAGTTTAGGCATTGTGCGGCTGCAAAATTCACGCGGGACCTCAGGCGGTAGTCGGCAGCTTATGACTATAGCGCTTCTGGTAATGCTATGAGGTTCTGTTAGAGCAACTAAAGAACTTCATTCTGTCGGCTGTACTGCCGAGCATTAAGCATCGGAGGCGCCTAATCGCTCTATAGAGGTATGGCAGTTTAATCCAGGAGTCGTTATGAGCACACTGGAGCAAGAAATCGAACGCAGGATTGCGCGAGAGGTGGCAGCCTGGCAGAAACAGGTGAAGGGCAAGGGCGAGCCAACCAAAATCGATGAAGGATGGCTACAAACACCTGAAGGGCTTCGAATGCCGTTTCGTGTCCTGAAGAATGCGGGCATTCCCCCTCAAGAGATTGAGCTCTTTAATCAGCGTGCCCGTTTGAAGGAGGAAATCAGCAATACCCAGGATACAGCCCTGCGAACGCAACTATTAAAAAAGCTCAGTGCATTGGAGCAGGTGCTTGCCTTTCGCCTGGAAAAGCTCAGGCAAATGGGAAGAGGTTGAAGTCTCCAGAGGCTGTGGAGCAGGCCGGCCGATAGCGTACTGCTCCACAATATTTTAGGCGTCAGGCTTGGCCAGCCAATGATCTACGGTTTTCTGATATTCACCAGTTGCTTTGTAGAGGTGAAGCCACTGATCGATATAGGCTTTCCAGGCGACATCATCCCTGGGCAGCAGAAAAGCCTTTTCACTGTACTGCATGGGCTTATCTGGATTAACTGCGCACAGGGAGGGGTAGCGTTTCTGTTGAAACAATGCCTCCGAGGCGTCAGTAATCATGACGTCGGCTTCCTTGCTGACAAGTTTTTCAAAAATCGTGACGTTATCCTTGAAGAGGCTCAGCTGGGCTTGCGGTAACTCGCGGTGAGCAAACGCTTCGTTGGTACCACCTGGCGGCTCTATCAAGCGGACCGAGGGCTGGTTGATCTGCTCAATGGTTTCAAAGCGTTTGGCATCATCACAGCGAACCAGAGGGATCTTTCCATCCACCGTAATGGCGTCACTGAAAAAGGCTTTTTTCTGACGCTCGAGGGAAATCGATACGCCTCCTACCGATATATCGCAGCGGCCCTCCAGAAAGTCCGGCATTAACGTCTTCCAACTGGTTTTTACCCACTCGACGTCAGCGCCAAGGCTTTTGGCCAGTGCCTCGGCCATCGTGATCTCAATTCCTTCGTACACGCCATCGTCACGGAGAAAGGTGTACGGCTTGTAGTCGCCTGTGGTGCAAACGCGAAGTGTCTTTTTTTGTATAACCGTATCAAGGTGCGAGGTGCTGTCTGCTGCGTAGACGTTGGTGGCCGCCATAAGCAGTCCTGCTACCGCAAATGCCTTCATGGTCACGATCCTTTTTATTGTCGTTTTTGATACCGCTCACGCTACCCGAGCGACAAACCGATTCACAAGGGTTTCCTGTGTCGAACTGGCCGGTATGAGGCAGGTCCACCGTTGGTAGGCATACTTATGAGGACATGACCATGCATCTTATTGAGTCAAATGTATTCGAAACACGCGCCATGCCATTTCACTTCGTCGGAAAGGAAGACGGCACCTCGATAGAAAATGTGCCTGGTGGCAGTTATGACGTGGATGAAGATTTCATCGAGTCAGTGGGCGATGAAAATCAAATGGACGAGAGTGAGGAAGAGCGCTAAAGCCCATCGTCCTCAACATTCCGAGTCGAGCTGTTGAGGACGTTTCGCACAGTCTTCTTTCCTTATAAGGGCCACTATCAAATGCATGAGTCATTACGATAAGGCCAGCTTTTTGCATCATGATTGGCAGACGGTTATCGACTAGGGATCGGAACGGTCTGCTTAATCATTGGGGAGCTTTTTGTCGCGACAGGCCACGGGTAAACAAGACCAAAACGGTCACAAAAGAAAAATAAATGTCAGTGAACAGATTTTGGATCTTTTATGCCGATTACCCATCCTTGCGTAATAAGAAACATGCCCCTTTCACGGAGTTAGAAGGGAAGACTATGTTCAAGTTTGTCGCTACGACACTGTTTGCGGCATCACTCGCTGTTGCTTATGTCACTCCGGCAGTAGCCGAAGAGCCCATTGTTATCAAATTTTCGCATGTCGTAACGGACGATACGCCTAAAGGGAAGGGTGCTCGTCTATTCCAGAAGCTTGTTCAGGAGCGTCTGGCAGGCAAAGTGAAAATCGAGGTCTATCCGAACTCGACATTGTACGGCGATGCCGATGAGCTCGACGCCCTGCAGCGTAACGAAGTTCAGATGCTGGCGCCTTCGGTCTCCAAATTCGACCAATACACCAAGCAGCTCGAAATTTTTGATATGCCGTTCCTGTTCGATGACCTTGAGGCCGTCAAGCGCTTCGAGAAGCGGGACAAAAGTCGTGAGCTTCTAGGCTCCATGGCTGGCCAGGGCATTTATGGACTGGCGTTCTGGAATAACGGCATGAAGCAGTTTTCTGCCAATCGCGAGCTACGCAAGCCAGCGGACGCGCACGGACTGGCGTTCCGAATTCAGGCTTCCAATCTGCTGGAGGATCAGTTCAAGCAGATCGGAGCATCGGCACTGAAACTGCCATTCAGCCAGTCCTTCAAGGCTCTCCAGAGTGGGCAGGTACAGGGTACGGAAAACACTTGGTCTAACCTTTACAGCCAAAAGCTCAACACCGTTCAGCCATACATTACTGAAAGCAATCATGGCGTGCTGGTGTATATGCTGATCACTAACTCGAAGTTCTGGAACTCGCTGCCCTTTGGCGTCCGCACTCAGCTTGAGCAGATTTCTGACGAAGTGACGCAGTTTGTTAATAAGGAAGCTGAGGCGATTAATAACAAGGATCGTGACAACATTTTGGGCTCAGGTACCAGCAAGCTGGTTACGTTGACGCCATCCGAGCGGCAGGCATGGAGGGAGGCGATGCAGCCATTGGTGAAGAAATACGAGCCTGAGATTGGAGCCGATGTCATTCGAGCGGCACAGCTCGTCAATCGGTGATACCCGACACATAGTTGGCTGTATCTCCCAACCTTGCGCCAGGCAGGGTTGGGAGACTTCAAAAATGAACGGTGCGCTCACTTCGGTGCCCAAACGTATAGGTCCTTATGGGGAAACACTATGCGTAAAATCATTTCGTTCGTTTTTGCTGCCTCGATAATGCCGGCAGTGTGCCTGGCTCAAGGCCTTGAGCTTGACCAGGATGTAGGGGATCTCAATATTCTGGCTGAGTCTTCCAGTCAGGAATTACCTAATGATGCGCCTCAGACCATCACGTTAACCAATAACGAAAAGACGCCAGTCAAATGCTGGTTACAGGCACATGGGCCCAAGGATAGCGAACAGGAAGAGCCTGTAATTGAGCCGGGCAAGTCGGCAACACTGCGTATGCCGGGCAAGTCAGCCGAGACGCCGACCAAGGCCAAGCTGGTATGTCGCAAGCAGTAATTTTTTCTCATTATAAAAAACAAGCGCCATTTTCAGGCGCTTGTTTGCTACGAAAAGCCAGAAGCTGATGGCTTAGAACTTGGCTTCAAGATCCAATTGCAAGGTATCAACGTCAGCATCACGCTTGGTGCGGCTGGCAAAGTCAGACTTGGCCATGTAGTAGGTCGCGCCAAGACCAAAGTTCTTGTCGATATCGTAGCTGACCTTGAACTTGTGCCCACGAGAGCCGACATAGCCGTTGGCAAAGTCGGAGTCAGTAAACGCACCCACTACGGCGTTACGCTGAACGTCGCGATAGTTGTAATCGAAGCCAATACCGTAAGCCTTGGTTTTCAGGCCTGCCAACCAGGCGGTGTCGTTATCGTCGGCCTCGCTGTTAACAACATACTGGCCGTATAGCGACAATGGAATGGCCAAGCCACCAATATCGACTTGACCAAAGCCTTCATACAGGTTGAATTCGTTGGTCGTGTTGCCGTTCGCTTGCAGGGCACAGGGCGTCGTTGTGCTGTTGCCGCACGTGCTGTCCTTGTCCTTGTCGTAACCGTAGATACTCCCACCGACAGTTACCTTTAGGTTGTCGGTAGGCGCAAAGCGGGCACCCAGCTGACCGGCATACAGGCGCAAATCATGCTTGAACTCGTACCCTTCGCCATCAACGTTATCTTTCAGGACGTAGTAGCCGGCGCTGCCAAACAGCTCGGTTGATCCACCCAGGGGATACTTGTAGGTTGCGGCCAAGCCTTCAGGGTTGATGTCACCATCCCAGATGACATCACCCATGCTTACCCAGGGCTGGAGCATCTTGCCACCAATGACGTGCAAATTGGGGACAGCTGTGGGATGAAAGTCGATATACGCCAGGTCCATCCAGATCTGCTTCTTGTTGAAGTAGTTAGTCATGTCCTGGTTTGTGGAGCGTGCATCATCGCCACCGCCTGATGCTACGCGAATACCAGCATCGACCTGAGGATTGATCTGGCTGTAGACACCAAGTCGAGCGCGGATTCGCTGACGATCCCGATCACGACCATTGTCCGGTTCGCCATCTATATCGATATTCTCGTGACGTACGCGTACGTCGCCTTTGATCTGGGTTTTCGCTGCCCAGGCCAGTTTTTCTTCAAACGAGGATAGTTTCTGCTGCTGAGCAACCTTCGCCTGTTCTGCGCGCGTCTCGTTATCCAGATCGGCTTTCAATTCAGTGTACTGAGCCGGAGTAATCGAGCCGTTGGCTCTCAACATATCCAGTAGCTTGGCGTCAACCGCCGCATGGGCAGGAATGCTCATAGCCAATAGAAGGCCGCCACAAAGACCTGAGGCTGTTCCTACTGAAAAAAGACGCATATCTCAATCTCCGTATTTTATAAGGGCGACGTGCGTCACCGCTGAACGAGTCGGCTTTCAGGGCCGCTCCAGTGATCGACTCAGGTCGATTCGAAAGCGGCGCCAGTATTACCGCCGCTCATGACGGGTCGGTTACAGATTGGTTTTAGAGCGATGAAGAAAAAATGAAAAACTAAATATCGTTAGCGTTCTTCATGTTCTCTCTGGTGAGGAAGCCGACTTGTGAGGGAGATAGGCGCTGAGGCGGAAAGTCAGCAAAAAACATCTATCCAGGCAGCCTGATAAGCCAATAGGGTTTGGCCTGGATTTGCGGCACAATAGTGGCTTATTTTATAAAAATCAGAGGAATGATCGTGCATCAGGCAGTCATTAGCGGTACCGGCCTGTATACCCCGCCGAACAGCATCTCCAATGACGAGTTGGTCGCTTCCTTCAATGCCTATGTTCATCAGTACAATACGGAACATGCCGACGCGATAGCACGAGGCGAGCAAGAGGCCAAGCAGGAATCCAGCTCGGCCTTTATTGAAAAGGCGTCAGGAATCAAGAGCCGTTATGTCATCGACAAGGATGGGATTCTAGATCCTGCCCGCATGGTGCCTCGTATTCCTGAGCGCAGTAATGATCAATGGTCTGTACTGTGTGAGATGAGCGTGAGCGCGGCGCGGGAAGCCTTGGAGCGAGCAGGGAAGACGCCAGCAGACATTGATGGGGTTATCGTAGCCTGCTCCAACCTGCAACGACCTTATCCTGCGGTCGCCATTGAAGTGCAGGCGGCGCTTGGCATCAATGGATTTGGTTTTGATATGAACGTGGCATGCTCATCGGCTACGTTTGGACTGCAGGCAGCTGCCAATAGCGTACAACTCGGGCAGGCACGCGCGATTTTGCTGGTGGATCCCGAAATCTGTACCGGTCATTTGAATTTCAGAGACCGAGATAGTCACTTCATTTTTGGCGATGCGGCTACCGCCATGATCATCGAGCGGGCTGATCTGGCAGCGTCTCCTCATCAGTTCGATATTCTGGGGACCAAGCTGCTGACTCAGTTCTCCAACAATATCCGTAACAATTTTGGTTTTCTCAACCGCGCTGCGGAAGAGGGGATGAGTAATCCAGATAAGTTGTTTGTTCAGGAAGGGCGCAAGGTATTCAAGGAAGTATGCCCCATGGTGGCCGATTTGATCGCCGAGCATCTGGCCGAACTGAACATTCCGGTCGAGCAGGTGCGGCGGTTTTGGTTACACCAGGCCAATCTGAATATGAATCAGTTGATCGTTCGAAAGCTGCTTGGGCGTGACGCTGAGCCGCATGAAGCGCCTGTCATTCTGGATACCTATGCCAATACCAGCTCCGCAGGCTCGGTGATTGCGCTTCACCTGAATCAGGATGACCTGACGGCAGGTGACCTTGGAGTACTCAGCTCCTTCGGCGCTGGTTACTCCATTGGCTCCGTGGTGCTACGCAAGCGCTGAGCATCAGCGCGGCAGGCGGCGTCATCAGCCTGTCATGCAGCTGAGGTAAATAGCTCACCTGACTGTCAGCGCGCTGCTGACGGGCTAGCGCAAGTTCATTAGTTCTTTTTGCCCCGCTTGTCGGGGCTTTTTTATGAGCTAAAGAAATGCCGTTTCTGTCCGATCTATACGGATATACGCATAGACAGGGCGAGCTTCGTAAAGAGCCGGTTCGATCATAAGTATTTGTGTATTCAGCAAAATATTTTAAAAGAATGCATAAATATCGTTGACACAAACACCAGGGCCTCTTAAGATTCGCACCGTCTTGGCGACGGGGCTATAGCTCAGCTGGGAGAGCGCTTGCATGGCATGCAAGAGGTCGACGGTTCGATCCCGTCTAGCTCCACCAAATTCCCAGAATCAGCCAATGGCTGGTTTTAATCGAAGGTTTCGTCCCCTTCGTCTAGTGGCCTAGGACACCGCCCTTTCACGGCGGTAACAGGGGTTCGAGTCCCCTAGGGGACGCCATATATAGCTACTTGTCTAAAGTGGCACTGTGTTACGGGGCTATAGCTCAGCTGGGAGAGCGCTTGCATGGCATGCAAGAGGTCGACGGTTCGATCCCGTCTAGCTCCACCAAATTTCTAGGGCCAGCAAGTGCTGGTTTCAATCGAAGGTTTTGTCCCCTTCGTCTAGTGGCCTAGGACACCGCCCTTTCACGGCGGTAACAGGGGTTCGAGTCCCCTAGGGGACGCCATCTTTATAAAACCGCCTTTATAGGCGGTTTTTTTTCGCCTGCAATTTTGTCCTTTTAGCGGTCATATCAGCCGTACGAGGCTGACTGACGAATAAACCTGTTTAAGCAGACTAAACAATAGGTCACTATTCGAATCAGGTCTTGCCCGATAGGCCAGTGAATCAACAGGGGATATCAGTGATTATCGAGCGGCTAGATAACCTGTCCGAGCTGCCTGCGCAGGCGTGGAATGCGCTGTTACCGGATAACCAGCCGTTTATGCGGCATGAATTTCTACATGCTCTGGAGATCAGTGGAAGCGTAGGGCGTCGTACAGGCTGGAAGCCTGCGCACTATATTGTGCGTGATCTAGAGGGTACGTTGAGAGCGGCCATGCCTGCCTACATAAAGTACCACTCCTATGGAGAGTACGTATTTGATTGGGCCTGGGCTGATGCCTGCCACCGTGCGGGTATTGATTATTACCCGAAGCTTCTTGGCGCTGTTCCCTTTTCCCCGGTAGGAGGCGCTCGTCTGCTAGGGGAGCGTACAGCTTGTGAGGAGCTACTGCATGTAGTGACCAGCAAGCTGGAGGGCCGCGGACTTTCGAGTTTGCATGTCAATTTTACCAACGAAGCGACAGATCACTTGTTGACTGATCGGGAAGGCTGGCTCGAACGGCTTGGGTGTCAGTTTCATTGGCACAACAGAGGGTATCGGGATTTTCAGGACTTCCTGGATGCGCTGGCGTCACGTAAGCGCAAGCAGCTTCGCAAGGAGCGTGAGCAAGTTGCAGGGCAGGGTATCGATTTTGAATGGCGAAAGGGCGGGTCGCTTACTGAGCAGGAGTGGGATTTTGTCTATGCCTGTTATGCCAATACGTACGCCGTAAGAGGACAGGATCCCTACCTGACCCGTGAGTTCTTCAGCGAACTGGCTGAGCGCATGCCTGAGGCCATTCGCGTTGTCCTGGCTCGTCAGGAGAGCCGACCTGTGGCCATGGCATTTTACCTGTGCGATGAAAAGACTCTTTACGGACGTTACTGGGGCTGTCTGGCCGAGTTTGACCGGCTGCATTTTGAGACATGTTTCTATCAGGGGATTGATCATGCCATTAGTGAAGGGCTGACCCGCTTTGATGCGGGCGCGCAAGGAGAGCACAAGCTGGTTCGGGGGTTTGAGCCGGTCTTTACCCATTCATGGCACTATCTGGTACATCCTGGGCTTCGTGAGGCCGTGAGCGGGTTCCTGGATCAGGAGCGCGAAGACATCAAGCGTTATGCGCAGGCCGCTACAGACGCATTGCCGTTCCGCCAGGACAGCTAAGTGTAAATATCATGCTTAATTATTTCTGGTTCGCCTTGGCTGCCTGTTTTGAGATCGCCGGCTGCTACACATTCTGGTTATGGCTAAGACTTGGCAAGAGTCCGCTGTGGCTGCTCCCAGGGCTTTTATCGCTTACCCTGTTTGCGCTTGTGCTTACACGTGTGGAGGCGGCTTACGCTGGCAGAGCCTATGCTGCTTACGGTGGGATCTATATCGTGGCATCGCTGGCCTGGTTGGGCCTGGTTGAAAAAACCAGACCCGCCTGGACCGATCTGGCAGGGGCTGCACTGTGTCTGCTGGGCGTGACGGTATTGGTAATAGGGCCGAAATTGTCAGTGCACTGAATATTCAGGCCTGTCAGGAAAGTGTCTCTTCATCTGGAGTGTTTAGCCACTCCTTGGGAACGTCCCGTCTGAGCATCAGCTGGCACTGGCCGCTGTCCGGCTCGAATATGATAACGGCTTCCCCATTTTCCAGCGCCCGACGTGCACGTGCTACACGCGTCTCCAGAGGTGTCTCATCACCGTTATCCGTTCCTTCTCGCGTAACAAAGTCTTCGAGAAGGTTGCCTAGCGTATCGGGGTTGAGCATGTCGTAGGGTATGAGCATGGCGGCAGTTCCTGAAGCGGGCAGCGATGCTAACGTACAGCTTGGCCAGTTGGCGAGAGGACGCCGCCCAGCGGGACGGCGTTATCGGTCCCTATGTTTTCCCGCCCTCTTTGATTAATTCCTCAATGTGAGGCAGATGCGTCTGGTTGTCCTGATGCGTCTCTTCCAAATCGAGCTGATGCGTAAAGCGGTCAACGGAGTTATCTGCTGGCGCTGCGTCGCTATCGAACACGGGCGGGCTGGTCATATAACCCACCAAGAGCTGGCTTAGTGCTGCCAGACTGACAATGTGCGTCCGCTCATAGCCGTGGGTGGCATCACAGCCAAATGCCAGAAGCGCAATCCGAATGTCATGCCCTGCATTGATAGCGGAGTGGGCATCGCTGTAGTAGTAGCGGAACAGGTCACGCCTGACCGGAATGCTGTTTCGCTCTGCGATACGCAGCAGATGGCGTGACAAGTGATAATCGTAAGGACCGCTTGAGTCCTGCAGGGCGACACTGACCCGATGCTCATCGGACTGTTGCCCGGGAGCAACCGGAGCGATATCGATACCGACAAACTCACTGACATCCCAAGGCAATGCACCCGCCGCGCCGGACCCTACTTCTTCCGTGATGGTAAAGAGAGGGTGGCAGTCTATAGGGGGAACAATACCGGCTTCCTGAATCATCTTGAGCGCCGTTAGCAGAGCGGCTACACCTGCCTTGTCGTCCAGGTGACGAGCGCTGATGTAGCCGCTCTCCGTGAACTCTGGTAGTGGATCAAAAGCTACGAAGTCTCCTACGCGTACACCCAGGTATTCCGTCTCTGAACGGCTTTTGGTGGTAGCGTCTAGACGTAGCTCGATGTGATCCCAGCTGACGGGCATCTTGTCGACTTCGGTATTGAAGGCATGCCCAGAGGCGAGCAGGGGTAGTACACTGCCACGTAGGGTTCCGTTGTCGGTAAAGATACTGACCCGACTTCCTTCGGCAAAACGGCTGGACCAATGGCCTACCGCCGCCAGGCTCAGACGGCCGTTATCCTTGATTTCCCTGACGATGGCACCGATCGTATCCAAGTGAGCGGAAACCGCTCGGTCGGGGCTTTCCTTACGTCCTTTTAGTGTGGCGCGAATCGTTCCTCGTCGTGTCAGCTCGTAGGGAATGCCGATTTCACTCAAGCGCTCGGCCACGTACATGACGATTGTGTCTGTAAAGCCTGTCGGGCTTGGAATGGCGAGCATTTCCAGCAGGACACGGCGCAGATAATCCAGATCCGGTGTCGGCAGCTTATTCAAGCGGGCACCTCTCGAGACAGGGGAAACAACAGATCAATGAAGCGCTCCGCCGTAGGGCGGGGTTCATGGTTGGCCAAGCCTGGCCGCTCATTGGCTTCAATGATTACGTATTCACTTTGATCAGCAGCCGGTACCAATAGATCCATGCCTGTCACTGGGATATCCAAGGCCTTGGCAGCGGCTACCGCGGCCTGCGCCAGTTCTGGGTGAAGAATATCGGTAACATCTTCCAGCGTGCCCCCGGTATGAAGATTTGCTGTCTTGCGGACAAACAGGCGGGTGCCTTCTGGCAGGACCGTGTCATAACTGTAGCCGGCAGACTTGATCGCACGCTCGGTTTCTTCATCCAGAGGTATCCGACTTTCACCTCCGGTTGCTGCCTGGCGGCGGCGGCTCTGGTGTTCGATCAACTCATGAATGTTTCGACGGCCGTCACCAATGACCTCGGCAGGACGCCGTATAGCGGCCGCCACGACTTCATGACCAATGACAACAATGCGCAGGTCAAGGCCTGCATGGTAGCTTTCGAGCAGCACGTTATCGTCGTAGCGACGAGCTTGAGCAATCGCGGCTTTCAGGTGATCAGGATCACGTACATCCACGGCGACGCCTTTGCCCTGCTCACCGTTGACCGGCTTTACAACCAAGGTGCCGTGCTTGGCAAGAAACGTTTCGTTTTCTTCATCTTCACTGGCTAGACACTGATCAGGAACCCGTAATCCTGCTTCCTTGAGTGTCCGGATTGTGAGGGTCTTATCCTGACAAAGTGTCATGGTGACAGCGCTGGTCAGGTCCGACAGTGATTCGCGGCAGCGGATTCGGCGGCCCCCCTGTATGAGGGTAAAAAGACCAGCCTGGGCATTATCTACTTGTACATCGATCCCGCGGCGTTGAGCCTCATCTACGATGATCTTGGCATAGGGATTAAGCCCTGCTTCAGGACCAGGGCCGAGGAAAAGGGTCTGGTTGATTGCGTTCTTGCGCTTGACGGTAAAGGTCTGGAGTTCCCGAAAGCCCAGCTTGTCGTAAAGACGCTTGGCTTGACTGTTGTCATGCATGACCGACAGGTCCAGGAACGCCAGGCCGCGGCTGGCGTAGTGCTCAATCAGGTGACGAACCAGAGCTTCTCCCACGCCCGGGCGAGGGCAGTCAGGCGCGACAGCCAGACACCAGAGGCTTGAGCCGCCTTCGGGATCGTTGAATGCCTTAGCGTGGTTCAGCCCCATGACCGAGCCGATAATGGCGCCCGTGTCCTGATCTTCTGCCAGCCAATAGACCGGCCCACCCTTGTGTCGGGGCGTGAGTTTTTCGATATCCACGGGAAGCATATGGCGCGTCTGGTAGAGACGATTGATCTCGCTCCAGTCGCTTTCGCTAAAGGCCCGGCGAATACGAAAGCCGCGGAAGGGCGCATGTGCGGGGCGATAGTCGGTGAACCACAGCCGCAACGTGTCGGATGGATCCAGGAAAAGCTGTTGCGGTGCATAGGCCAGTACCTGCTGAGGCGCAGCCACGTATAGGGCGATGTCTCGCTCGCCGGCCTCTTCCTTGAGAAGTTCCTTAGCCAATACCGATGCGTCGGAGAACGTATGGCCGATTAGAATTCGACCCCATCCGCAATGCAGGCAAACGGATTGGCACGTGGCCCGTTCAGCCCCAGTCATCTGGGCCTGTAGACGCTCATAATTGGGCGTCTGAGCCCTTTGAAGACGCTGATTGTTATAGTAGGCGGCTTTCATCGTGCAATACTCCAACACTTATAGGCCATGTTCACTCAGCCACAAATTAAGGGCGGCGAGCTGCCAGAGCTTGGAGCCCCGTAGCGGTGTAATCTGGTCGTCAGGGTTCTTCAGGAGTCGATCGATTTCTGCAGTATTGAATAGCTGGCGATCCTGGCTGGGATCAAGCAGCAACTCACGTACCCAGGTCAGGGTATTACCTTGCAGATGCTTCAGGCCCGGTACCGGGAAATAGCCTTTGGGGCGGTCAATGACTTCTGCCGGAATCACCTTGCGAGCTGCTTCCTTGAGGACGTGTTTGCCGCCGTCTCCCAGCTTGAACTGCGCCGGAATACAGGCAGACAGTTCCGCCAGCTTATAGTCAAGGAAAGGAACACGCGCTTCCAGGCCCCATGCCATGGTCATGTTGTCGACTCGTTTGACCGGGTCGTCTACCAGCATCACGGTGCTGTCCAGGCGTAGCGCCTTATCAACGCCAGCTACTGCGCCGGGTTGTGCAAAATGCTGACGAACGAAATCACCTGCAGCGTCATGATCCAGACGGCGGCTGTCCTGAACAGTAGCTGCGTATTCGGCATAGTCACGATCGAAGAAAGCGGCTCGGTAAGCCGTAAACGGATCTGCCGCACCATCAACCTGTGGATACCAGTGGTAGCCTGCAAAAAGCTCGTCCGCACCCTGGCCGCTCTGTACAACCTTGCAATGCTTGGACACTTCACGCGACAGGAGGTAAAAGGCGATACAGTCATGGCTTACCATCGGCTCGCTCATGGCTCTGAACGCGGCGGGCAATTGCTCAATGATTTCAGATTCGTTAATGCGCAGCCTGTGATGCCGTGTACCGTAGCGTTGAGCGATCAGGTCTGAATACTGAAACTCATCCCCACGCTCTCCACCTGCATCTTCAAACCCGATGGAGAAGGTCAGCAGATCGCGTACGCCGGACTCGTGCAGCAAGCCGACCAGCAGGCTTGAGTCCACACCGCCAGACAGCAGTACACCTACATCGCGGGCTGCTCGCTGTCGAATCGAGACAGCATCGCGCAAGCTGTTCAGGACTTCGCCGCTCCAGTCTTCCATTGTGTAGTTGGCTTCATCGGCAGTTGGGCCGTAATTCAGCGTCCACCAGGTTTGCTGTTCGATTTTGCCGTTGGCGTCAATGACCATCCAGGTGGCTGGCGGCATCTTTTTCACGCCGTTCAGGATGGTGCGGGGCGCTGGTACAACAGCATGGAAGTTGAGGTAGTAGTTCAGCGCGACGGGATCGAGAGAGGTATCGATATCATCTGCTTCAAGCAGGGCGGGCAGGCTTGAAGCAAAGCGCAGGCGTTCATTGGTCTGGCTCAGGTACAAGGGCTTGATGCCCAGGCGATCGCGTGCAATGAACATTTGCTGCTTGTCGCGATCCCAAATAGCGAAGACGAACATGCCGTTGAGTTTGGGCAGCATCTCCTTGCCCCAGGCGTGATAGGCCTTGAGCAGAATTTCGGTATCGCCGCCAGAATGGAAGCGATAACCCTTGGCCTCCAGCTCGCTGCGTAGCTCTGGGTAGTTGTAGATGGCGCCGTTGAAAACCATCGACAGGCCCGTGTCCGAGTCAATCATGGGCTGACCAGAGGCTTCTGCCAGATCCATGATTTTCAGGCGTCGGTGGCCTAGCGCAACAGGGCCTTGGCTATGAAAGCCCCAGGCGTCGGGGCCGCGTTGAGCGAGGCGATGGGTGACCCGTTCCAGCGTGGCCAGGGTGACGGGACGATTATCGAAACGTAATTCTCCAGCTATACCGCACATAGTTCCTTACCGGTTGCTCCGTTGGGGTGGGGAGGTATTGCTCCACAGGGAAACGACAAGCATTTGTGGGGGTAAGTTGCATTTTTCCGCCCGAATGACTCAAGGCAACAGGCTATTACGGGGACTGGGTACCGTTTTCAGACCTTAGTGAAATTAATCTGCTGGTAAGGGTTGAAAGCCACCGCCAAGACCTTATATTAGTAATGTATCGTTATAATGTAACGAAGCGGCTCGATGTAGAGTCCAACCGAGTATCCAGGAGGTACCATGAAACCGAATATTCATCCTAACTATCGGCCAGTGCTTTTCCATGACACCACGGCAGATCATTACTTCCTGATCGGCTCTACGGCACAGACTGATCGTACCCAGGAATTTGAAGGCAAGACCTATCCCTATGTGGCATTGGACGTGTCCAGTGCTTCGCATCCAATCTATACCGGTGAGCAGCGCCAGTTGAAAAGCGAGGGTCGCGTCTCTAGCTTCAACAAGCGTTTCGCAGGGTTTCCGGGCGGAAGCAAGTCTTCCCAGTAATCCGGCCTCACTGAAAAAAGCCCTCATGATTTTGAGGGCTTTTTTATGTCTGAATGAAGGAATGGCTGGCGGTAAGCGGGGTCCTCTTTTAATCAGCTTGAAAAAGCAAAAGAGGATATCTGATGAAAGCACGCAATCTAAATAGCGCCATTGTGGTCATTACTGGCGCTTCCAGCGGGATTGGTCGGGCCACCGCTCAGGCGTTTGCACGGCAGGGGGCTTGCCTGGTATTGGCTGCTCGAGATAAGGCGGCATTAGACGATACGGTTGCCGAGTGTCTTCTCTTGGGAGGCCGGGCGATTGGTGTGCCTACGGATGTCACGTTGATGGAGTCAGTCTCGCAATTGGCCGAGCGTGCGCTGGAATTTGGACACGGACGGATTGATATCTGGGTCAACAATGCGGGTATCGGTGCGGTAGGCAAGTTTGATGAGACGCCTTTTGAGGCGCATGAACGCGTCGTGCAGACCGACCTTCTAGGCTATCTGCGTGGCGCCTACGCCGTTGTGCCGGTTTTCAAACGGCAAGGGTCAGGGGTTTTGATCAATACCTTATCGGTAGGCAGCTGGGTACCGCTTCCCTATACAGTGGCCTATTCGGCTGCCAAGTCAGGCCTGAGAGGATTTACCGAAGCCTTGAGAGGCGAGCTTACGCGCTGGTCCGATATTCATGTCTGCGATGTTTACCCTGCGTTCATCGATACGCCAGGGCTGCGAGACGGCGGTAATTACAGTGGAAGGACAATAAAGCCGACGCCACCTGTTTATGATGCTCGAAAGGTCGCCAGAGCCATCCTCTCCATGGCGCGTTATCCACGCAAGTCTACGACAGTAGGGCAAGCCGCCACGGTACTTCGTGCAGCCCATGCGCTGGTGCCTGGTTATGCTCGGCTGTCCCGGATCTTTATGGATCGCGCCTTGAGTCGAATGGAGCCGGTAGAGCACTCCTCGGGCAATCTGTTCAGCCCTCCCAGTGGCAATCGCAGTGTCGATGGAGGATGGCGTCGTCCTGATGAGCGCATGGTCGTGGCAGCAACCAGTGCTGCGGCGCTAGTGTTTGGGGCGTACCTGTACCGGCGACTGACGGAGCGGTCAGATTGATCCCTAGCGTGCCGCACTGACGCCTTCAAGCGTAGCGAAGGATGTGTCCTTGGCTGTTAGTAAAAAGTCCTGCATGAAGGGGGCTTCCAGCATGTCCTCTCGAATACCGGCATACAGTGTGGCATACAAGCCTTTCTCACCCAGACGCTTCGCGGTCACATAGCCACGCGAGCTGTACTCATGGAGCGCCCAGTTAGGAAGACAACATACGCCCCGGCCGGATGCTACCAACTGCAGCATCATGACCGTCAGCTCTGCCGTACGTATGCCGGCAGGCTCGACGCCGGCCGGGTCGAGAAATTGCCTGAAGATATCCAGGCGCTCACGGTCAACCGGATAGGTGATCTGCGTTTCTTCAGCCAGATCCTCAGGCACGATGTAAGGCTTGCCAGCTAAGGGATGCTGGTTGGCCATGGCTAGCTGCGCTTCATAAGTAAAAAGCGGAATGTAAGTGATGCCGGTGAGATCAATCGGGTCTGACGTGACGACAAGGTCAAGATCGCCACGTGCCAGGGCTGGTAGCGGGGCGAATGAAAAGCCCGAGGCGAGATCCATCTCCACTTCAGCCCAGGAATCACGAAACTGATCAATGGTAGGCATCAGCCACTGAAAGCAGCTATGGCATTCAATGGCAATGTTGAGGCGCCCGGCAGTGCCGCCAGCAAAGCGTGACAGGTCACGTTCCGCACTGCGGAGCTGAGGCAATACCGCATCGGCCAATTGCAGGAGGCGCAGGCCGGCACTGGTAAAGCGCACTGGCTTGGTCTTGCGGACGAACAGGCTCAGGCCAAGGCGCTCTTCAAGCTCCTTGAACTGATGAGACAGTGCAGATTGGGTCAGATGAAGACGTTCGGCAGCTTCGACAAGGCTGTCAGCCTCACGCAGTGCGTGTAGCGTTTTCAAGTGACGAAGTTCGAGCATGGCCTGGATCCTGATGAGTGCAGCAGGTATCCATTATGAATGATTTCCAAGCCAAGGAGGGCATGAATGAAACTGGCTCATGATTCGGCCAGTTTCATTCACGTATCCATTACGCTGCCGCGTGACTGGCCTTGCGGATACCCAGACTGCCTAGATAGGTTTCCAGCTTGGTCTTGTCACCAGGGGTAAACTCAAGGCCCAGCTTGGTCCGGCGCCAGAGTATGTCGTCTGCCGTGTTGGCCCATTCGTAAGCATGGAGATAAACCACTTCACGTGCATACAGGTCAGCCCCCAGGCATTCGCCTAGATCGGCCATTTGCGTGACGCCTTCCAATAGTTTGCGTGTGCGGTTGCCATAGGTGGTTGACCAACGCTGGGCAAGTGCTGCTGGCAAATCCTTGACCTGTGCCTGTAACTGTTTGGCCAGTGCTTCAGGCGTCGTCATGTCTTCTCCGCCCGGTAGCGTAGCCTTGGCTGTCCAAGGCTGTCCCATCGTCTTGAAGAATGGATGCAACTGCTGCATGGCCGACTCGGCCAGCTTGCGGTACGTGGTCAGTTTTCCACCAAAGACCGACAGCAAAGGCGCATCGTTTTCAGGAGCCGACAGTGACAGGGTGTAGTCACGAGTAATGGCTGAAGGATTGTCTGACTCGTCATCACACAGGGGGCGTACGCCCGAGAACGTATGCAGGACGTCACTGCGGGTCAGCTTGTGGCGGAAGTGTGCGTTTGCCACACCCAGGATGTAGTCAGTTTCCTGCTCGGTAATCTGTACATTGGCTGGATCACCTTTGTACTCACGATCCGTGGTACCAATCATGGTGTAACGGCCCAGGTACGGAATCGCAAAGACAATCCGACGATCTTCGTTCTGCATGATGTAGGCATGATCGCCTTCATATAGCTTGGGCACGACGATGTGGCTGCCTTGAATCAGTCGAATACCATAGGGCGAGCGCTCTTTGATGTTTTCGCGAACGATCTGGGCAACCCATGGACCTGCCGCATTGACCAGGGCTTTTGCCTTAATCGAGAAGGTAGTGCCGTCTTCACGCTGAAGGGTCAGGTGCCACAGTTTGTTGGCGCGATGGGCGCTTGTGCAGGTGGTGCGGGTATGAATATGGGCACCACGCTCGCGGGCAGCCATGGCGTTGAGTACAACGAGGCGTGCATCGTCTACCCAGCAGTCCGAATACTCGAAACCCTGGTTGATATCACTGACCAGAGGGCTATCGGAACCGAACCGAAGACCACGGGAGGCGGGGAGCTTTTCACGCTTGCCCAGGTGGTCATAAAGGAAGAGACCTGCGCGAATCATCCAGGCCGGACGCAGATGTGGCCGGTGCGGCAGGACGAAGCGCATGGGCTTGACAATATGCGGAGCCTTGGCCAGCAGTACCTCGCGTTCGGCCAACGCTTCGCGTACCAGTCGAAATTCGTAATGTTCGAGATAACGCAGGCCACCATGAATCAGCTTGCTGCTGGCCGAGGAGGTATGTCTCGCCAGGTCGTCACGTTCGCAGAGAAAGACGGACAAGTTACGGCCTGCGGCATCGGCTGCAATACCAACACCATTGATACCACCGCCGATCACGGCGATGTCGTAAGTCTCGGAAAGGGGCGGCGTCCCGAGCAAAGTGGACTGAGGCATGGGCGTCTCCTGTTATAAACGAACATCAATGTTCGTATTCGAACAATCGTAGACAAAAGAGTTGCCTTGCGCCAGTCGTAAACCGATAAAAAAACTCTAAAAGGAAAATAAACGAACTTAAATGAATTAAATGTGAAAGGCCTGACACTCTGATCAGGCGATTTCAAGACGGACTTTGAATTGAGAGAGTAGGCGGGTAAAGGCTTCGTCTGGTTGAGACTCAGTAAAGAGCACATCAATCTGCTCGAGCGAGCCCAGGCGAATCATGGCGCTGCGTCCGAATTTACTGGAGTCGGCTGCTAGAAAGACCTTACGTGCGTTTTCGAAAATGGCCTGTGAAACGCGAACCTCCTGATAATTGAAATCCAGCAGAGTGCCGTCTTCATCGATGCCGCTGATGCCAACCAGCGCGTAGTCCACTTTGAATTGCTTGATGAAGTCAGCCGTCGCCTGGCCTACCACGCCGCCGTCACTGCGCACGCTGCCGCCTGCAATCAGGACTTCGAAGTCCTCTTTTGCGCTAAGGATGTTCGCAACATGGAGGTTGTTCGTAATGATCTTCAGGCTACGGTGATTGAGCAGCGCGTGAGCGATCGCTTCGGTCGTCGTACCGATGTTAATGAACAATGAGGCATGATCCGGGACCTGTGCTGCAACGGCCTCCGCGATACGACGCTTCTCATCACGCATTTGTCCAGCACGCATGGTGTAGGCCGTGTTTTCCACGCTGGAGTCATGGGCGGCACCACCGTGATAACGACGCAGCAAACCGCTTTCGGCCAGCTGGTTGATGTCTCGACGAATCGTCTGGGGGGTTACGGTGAAATGCTGGGCAAGCTCCTCGATGCTGACATAGCCACGCTCGCGGACAAGGTCCAGGATGTTCTGCTGACGGGGCGCCAGGCTCATGCAATCTTCCTTCAACGGTGGTTTGACAGGAAGAATGCCGTAGCGAGGCGCCGGGCGCCAGTTCAGTGCATCAACTTCATCGTCCTGATGTGAAAAGGGCGACTTCCCAGTCGCCCCGTCCAATGACATCAGTCCTGCGCCCAGCCGCGAGTACGCTCGACAGCTTTCTTCCAGCCCTTGTAAAGCTCCTCGCGATGGTCGCCATCACAGGTGGGCTCGAATACGCGCTCGATGGTGCTCTTGTTGCGTAGTTCGTCCAGGCTGCTCCAGAAGCCGGTGGCCAAGCCAGCCAGATACGCTGCACCAAGGGCAGTGGTTTCCTTCATTTCGGGGCGCTCTACGCAGGTGCCCAGAAGGTCGGCCTGGAACTGCATGAGGAAGTTGTTTGCGACGGCACCGCCATCCACACGTAGCGAGCGTAGACGCTCGCCGGCATCCTGCTGCATGGCATCCAGTACGTCGCGAGTCTGATAGGCAATCGACTCCAGGGCTGCACGAATCAGATGCTCAACCTTGACGCCGCGGGTCAGGCCAAACATGGCTCCGCGGGCATAGGGATCCCAGTAGGGAGCGCCCAAGCCGGTAAAGGCCGGTACCAGATAGATACCATTGCTGTCCTTCACCTTGGTGGCGAAGTACTCGGAATCCAGGGATTCGTTAATGACCTTGAGCTCATCGCGCAGCCACTGAACGGTAGAGCCACCATTAAAGATGGCACCTTCCAGTGCATAATTCACTTCCCCGCGTGGACCGCAGGCAATAGTGGTTAGCAAGCCATGCTGGGACTGCACCGCTTTCTCACCAGTGTTCATCAGCAGGAAGCAGCCGGTGCCATAGGTATTCTTAGCTTGGCCCGGCTCTACACACATCTGGCCAAACAGGGCGGCTTGCTGGTCACCTGCAATCCCTGCGATGGGAATGCCGGTTTCCTGGCTGCTGCCCAGAGTGGCATAGCCGTAGACTTCGGAGGAGGAGCGAACCACCGGCAGCATTTCGCGGGGGATATCCAGTGCTTCAAGCATTACGGGATCCCAGTCACGCTTATGGATATCGAAAATCAGGGTGCGTGAGGCATTGGTGTAGTCGGTGACATGGACCTTGCCCTGGGTCATCTTCCAGATCAGCCACGTATCGACAGTACCGAACAGCAGCTCGCCACGGCGGGCGCGCTCACGGCTGCCCTCCACGTGGTCCAGGATCCACTTGATCTTGGTACCGGAGAAGTAGGGGTCGATGACCAGTCCGGTCGTGCGGCGGATATGCTCTTCCATGCCGTCACGCTTGAGCTGATTGCAGATCTCTGTGCTTTGGCGGCTCTGCCATACGATGGCATTGTAAATCGGGCGGCCTGTGGTCTTGTCCCAGACGATGGCAGTTTCGCGCTGGTTGGTAATACCGATGGCGGCTACATCGTCATGGCTAATGCCTGCATGAGCCAGGGCCTCCACAAAGGTAGCGCTCTGGGTGGCCCAGATTTCCATCGGGTCATGCTCGACCCAGCCGGCTTGCGGATAGATCTGTGCGAATTCACGCTGAGCAATGCTCACCACATTGGCGTTACGATCCAGCACGATGGCGCGGGAGCTGGTGGTGCCCTGGTCCAGGGCCACGATGTAATGCTTGTTATTAGACATGATGGAAATCCTTATTATTGAGCCTGTGATGCGCTGATCTTGGGCTGAGCGGCAGCGTCTTTCTTATTCGTTTCAACTGAGGTTTCTTTGACTGGAATGTCGCACGCTGCTGAGCCAAGACTGGGCAGGTGACGGCAGATGAGCGCCTTGTAAGCAGCGGCACCCAGACAGGCACCCAGGATGGGCGCGAAGATCGGTACCAGGAAATAGGGTATATCGCGGCCACCGGTCAGGGCTACATCACCCCAGCCAGCCAGGAAAGTCATAAGTTTAGGACCCAGGTCACGAGCCGGATTCATAGCGAAGCCTGTCAGCGGGCCCATAGATCCACCGATCACAGCAACAAGCAAACCAATTAGAAGCGGGGCCAGCGGGCCGCGCGGAAGACCATTGCCATCGTCGGTCAAGGCCATGATCACGGCCAGCAGGATGGCGGTAATGACCATCTCGACCAGGAACGCCTGACCAACAGACAGGGCTGCGTTCGGATAGGTGGAGAACACGCCCGCAAGCTCAAGACTGGCTACGCTACCGCGTACCATATTGTGAGCCTGTTCGTATTCGAAAAAGAGGCTGTTATACAGGCCGTATACCAGCGCGGCGCCACAAAAAGCGCCTGCGATCTGCGAAATGATGTAGAGCGGGACTTTTCTACGCTCGAAGCCGCCAAACAGCCAAAGCGCAATGGTAACGGCAGGGCTCAGATGTGCACCCGACACGCCAGCGCTCAAGTAAACCCCCATGCTGACCGCAATGCCCCATATGATGCTGATTTCCCAGAGCCCCAGAGTGGCTCCGCCAACCTTCATGGCAGCGACGCAACCGGTTCCGAAGAAAATGAATAATCCTGTTCCCAAAAACTCGGCAATGCATTGCCCACGTAGGGTGGGCATTAGTGGAGTACTCATACGAGGAGCCTCTTGATTGTTGTATTTATTGCGGTAGTAGAAAAAAAGTGAAACTACATCCTTTCGGAAACGAAAAGTTAGTTTCAAAATCGAACGTTGTCAAAGGTTCTTCTTTCATCCCCATAGAAAATTGTGATGAGCGAAGCAGGATATTTTATGACAGGCAAAACACTTGTTTGAAAGGGAACTTTATAAGGCGTGTTTCAGGTCACGCTTGAGGGACGCCCCAAGTAAGGCGTTACAAGGCTTTACAGGCTGCAAGGGCAGAGACAAACTGGATCATAAAGCCACAAGGATAATGGCATGACACCAGCGATAAACCTGCTCAAAAAGCACAAGATAGAGCATCGCGTGCTCAGTTATGTGCACGATCCCAAGGCCGCTTCGTATGGGCTCGAGGCGGCAGACAAGCTTGGACTTGAACCCGTCCGGGTGTTCAAAACATTGTTGGCTGCTACCGAGAAGGAGGAGTTGCTGGTGGCTATCGTTCCGGTAGGTGGCAGTCTTGACCTGAAAGCCTTGGCCCATGCGGCGTCTGTCAAAAAGGCAGACATGGCGAATCCTCAGGTAGCCCAACGTGCTACCGGCTACCTGGTAGGCGGAATCAGCCCGCTGGGGCAGAAGAAACGCTTGAGAACGTTCATTGACAGCAGTGCCGAGCAGTTTCCTACCATTTATGTCAGTGCAGGCAGACGTGGCCTTGAAGTGGAGCTGTCTGCCCAGGCGCTGGCTAGCCTGACCGCAGGGCAGTTTGCCGAGATTGCACGGGAGTAATGTGCAGGTTCTCTGCTCGTAGGGGTAGCGGGCAAAGGAAGTCCTTTCAACTGAGTTGACCAATCGATTCACTGCGCTATGGTCAATTATTGCCGCTCTGGTGTTTTCCCTTGATCGCTATCTGGCTGCTCGCAATTACAGCGGGCTTTGAGTGTGCCCGTAGCGGTTGGTGACAAGAGTGCCGATGATCCGAGAGATCCTACACAGAGCGAGTTGCCGGACCAGTTTAACTGTCATAGCTGGTGAACTGTACATTGTGACGTAGGCACGTTTCGCTCATGCTGTACGAAGAACTCAAAAGAAAAGATGGAGCAAACCATGCAACTCGACTTTCACCAAATCGATGCCTTCGCTGATCGTCCGTTCGCGGGTAATCCAGCGATGGTCTACCGTCTCGATGCATGGTTGCCGGACGATCTGATGCAGAAGATTGCCGCTGAGCATAATCTGGCGGAAACGGCCTTTATCCGCCGGGAGGGTGATGTCTGGCGCATTCGGTGGTTTACCCCAAAGGTTGAAATACCGTTGTGTGGCCATGCGACGCTGGCAGCGGCTCATGTACTGTTTACTGTTTATGAGGAAGCGGGAGAAAAGATCGAGTTTATTTCCCGCTCCGGCACCCTGCGTGCCTATAAGGAGGACGATGGGCTTCTGGCGCTGGATTTTCCCGCACAGATTCCAAGTGAGATCGGTTCCACACCAGAGCTGGAGCGTGCATTAGGCGTTAGTCCGGTCGATGTACTGGGCGCAGATAAGCTACTGGTTCTTTTGGAGTCGGAAGAGGCGGTGCGCAACTGCAAGCCTGACTTTGCGGCTCTGGCGCGCCTGCGTTGGCCGGGTGTTATCATTACCGCTCGAGGTGAGCGGTATGATTTCGTGTCCCGTTTCTTTGCGCCTGGTATTGGCATCAATGAGGACCCTGTGACTGGCTCGGCTCACTGTAGCCTCATTCCCTATTGGTCTCGTCGCCTGGCGAAGCGGATGCTGCGAGCCTACCAGTGCTCGGAGCGGGGCGGGGAGCTCTGGTGCCGTCTGGATGGCGAGCGTGTGAGCATCGCGGGTCACGCTCGCCGCGTCGCCAGTGGTCGTCTATTGCTGGATTGACGTTATGTGGCGCTGAAGGTTGTCAGCGCCGTTTTCTTGAGCGCAATTCCGATCTGTTCACCGATGCTGTGCTCAACAAAACCTGGGAAGGACGCTTCGAGGCGTGCTCCTGACGCAAGCGCCAGTTGATAGCGGGTGCTTGCACCTAGAAATACTTGGCTGACCACCTGCGCGGTCAACGTGCTCGCGGGACTATAGAGGATGTCGTCAGGCCGAAGGAGAACGCGAAGCTCATCGCCTTCCTCGAACGCTTTGTTCCTGGCCCTGACAACCCCAAGTTCCGTTCTGATCGATTCTGAGTCGACGGCACGACCTGGAATGAAAAATCCCTGGCCTACAAACGTTGCCACAAAGGGCGTGGCAGGGGTCTGATAGAGGTGCCCAGGTGTATCCCATTGCTCAAGATGGCCATGCTGAAAAACCCCCACCTTGTCACTTACCGCAAACGCTTCTTCCTGGTCATGAGTCACCAGGATGGCGCTGGTGCCTCGAGCTTTCAGAATATCCCGGACTTCGCTGCTGAGCGATCGGCGAAGCTCTACGTCCAGGTTGGAAAAAGGTTCATCCATCAATAACAGACGAGGCGACGGTGCCAAGGCGCGAGCCAAGGCAACACGCTGCTGTTGACCACCTGACAGCTCATGAGGATAGCGTTTAGCCAGCTGCTCCAGTTTGACCAGGGCCATCAGCTCACCCACGATGCGCTCGCGCTCGGGATGCTTGCGAATACCAAAGGCGATGTTGTCACCTACGTTCAGGTGAGGAAAAAGAGCATAGTCCTGAAAGACCATGCCGATCCCGCGCTGCTCTGGCGCCAGGGTAAACCCCGCTCGGGAAATGACCTGATCGGCGAGACGGATTTCGCCCTGCATGACAGGCTCGAATCCGGCGATGGCGCGCAGCGTCGTGGTTTTCCCGCATCCCGATGGACCAAGCAGACAGCCAATCTCTCCTGACTCAAGAGACAGGCTCAGGTCGCTTACGATCGTGCTGCCACCGTAGCCGCAGGCCAGATGGCTGAGCGTGAGAATGTTCATGCGTTGCGTGTATGTGGGATCAGAAACTCCATCAATGCCTTTTGCGCATGCAGGCGGTTCTCTGCTTCATTCCATACGACCGAGCGTGGATCTTCCAGCAGGTCGTGACTGATCTCTTCTCCGCGGTGGGCTGGAAGGCAGTGCATGAAAACGACGTCCCGGCTGGCTTTGTCCAAGAGCTCACGTGAGACCTGATACGCCTTGAACGTTTCCAGACGAATTTTCGATTCCTCTTCCTGGCCCATCGACGTCCAAACGTCAGTACTGACCAGATGAGCGCCTTCTACGGCCTCCGTTGGATCACGAACAATCTGAATGCGGTCACCGGCGCGCTCAACGAAGCGGGCGTTTGGCTCAAAGCCTTCAGGGCAGGCCACACGCAAGGTGAAGTCCAGTTGTTCGGCAGCTTCTATATAGCTGTTGCACATGTTGTTCCCATCACCGATCCAGGCCACGACCTTGCCCTGAATGCTGCCGCGATGCTCGAAGAATGTCTGCATATCAGCCAGCAGCTGACAGGGATGAAGGTCATCAGACAGTCCATTGATAACCGGAACGTTGGAGTTTGCCGCAAAGGTCGTCAGGGTGCTGTGGGCATAGGTACGGATCATGACACCATCGAGCATACGGGACATGACGCGGGCACAGTCATCTACCGGCTCACCGCGGCCTAACTGAGTGTCGCGCGGGGACAGGAAAATGGCTTGGCCACCTAGCTGGATCATGCCTGCCTCGAAGGACAGACGCGTACGGGTCGAGGCCTTTTCGAAAATCATGCCAAGAACACGATTTTTCAACGGTTCGTGGCTGACGCCTCGACTACGCAGTTCTTTCAGCTCGATGCCACGGCGGATCAGCTGCAACAGCTCATCGGGTGTGCAATCCATGAACGAAAGAAAATGCCGAGCGCTCATCATCAATACCTATGAATACAGGCCAGGGGTGCCGGCCGGCTTCAGGAAAAACAGGCTACACCCAAAGCTACTGCCGCACCTATGCGGAGGAAAGGGAAGGGCCGGATCTTATAAGTAATTTATATATTTGCGCAAATCCCTGGCGAGGCTGCAGAAAAGATGAGATTGCAACCGGTTATTACGCAAAAGGTAAAACTTCACAAAGATTGGAAAATTGTTTCGCTATGGTTGTTACATTTTTGTTAAATGACTACTATGCCGCCCGCCTTTCGAGGCGACGTTATTACCCCGCAACGGGGTTATTGGAAAATTGTATGCAAAGGAGTATTGCATGAAACGCGTAGTGTATGCCGCTGCCTTCTCTACTTTGGCCCTGCTCACTGGCTGTGCCAGCCAGAACGTAAGTCAGCCAGCTCTACCTCTGGGTGGCGCGGTTGATACCGGTCTGAAAGCGGATGTCAAAGTAGGTGAAACCATCACAGGTCAGTCTTCCGTAAACGTTCTGTTCGGTATGCTGAAGCTGGGTGGTGATAGCAAGTTTGCAGACGGCGTTACCTATGGTGGTGGCGAAGGTGGTTTTGCTCTGGGACTGGATCCAGTTTCCTCGGCTAAAGCTGCTGCAGCTTACAAGGCTGTCAAGGCTTCGGGCGCTGACGTAATCGTTGCCCCGCGTTATGAAGTCGATGTTCAGGACTACCTGGTGTACAAGGCCGTCAACGTCAAAGTGACTGGCCAGAAAGGCACCATCAGCTCTATCCATTAAGGATGAGCTCGAACCGGCGGACATGGAGTTCGCCGGTTCGAAGAGAAACGACTGCCGCGTTCTTTCTCCCGCCAATTTCTCCTCCTGCGTCAAGTCACGCCATTATCAGGCTTGTAAATTGTTTCTGTTGCCCCTATCTGTATGGACGGGTGGCCAGAGGCAAAACCGAGCGTTTCACTGGGTTTTCCGTTACACTGGTCAGCACTGAAATTCAGCGAGGTGCACCGTGGATATCATCGAAACGATCAAAGAACAGATCGCCAATAATCCTGTTCTTCTTTACATGAAAGGCTCCCCCAATGCTCCGCAGTGCGGTTTCTCTGCCCGTGCCTCGCAAGCGTTGATGGCGTGTGGTGAGAAGTTCGCCTATGTGGACATCCTGCAAAATCCTGAGATCCGGGCCAATCTGCCTAAGTATGCCAATTGGCCAACGTTCCCCCAGTTGTGGGTAAACGGTGAGCTGGTAGGCGGTAGCGATATCCTGCTGGAGCTGCACGAAAAAGGTGAGCTTCAGCAGCTGGTCAAAGGCGCTGCGGGTAAAACCGAGGCCTGATCGGATGGCCAGATGAACTTCTGGTAACCGCTTCGGCTCTGACTGCCTGGGTTGTCCGGTAGTCAACCGGATTCAACAAAGCCCCGCTTCGGCGGGGCTTCGTTTTGCTGGAGTGGTTATGGCTGAGAAGACATTGGCAGGCTCTGCGCGTTGGGCTTGCGCTTATTTCTTTGCTATCAATGGACTGGTACACGGCAGTCTGATGGCGCGGATACCGGCCTTGAAAATGCAGGCCGGACTTGACGAAGGTACGCTTGGGCAAGCGTTGCTGTGCCTGGGGCTGGGTGCCTTGACAGCGTTCCCCCTGACAGGAGTTCTCCAGCGCTGGCTGGGTAGCCGCCGGATTGTAATTGGTGGAGGGCTATTGCTCCTGCTTGCCTTTCCCTTGGTCGGGCTGGCCCACCAATGGCTCAGCTTCGCCTTGGCGATGTACCTTATTGGTTTGGCCAGTGGCGCAATGGATGTTGCGGTCAACACGCAGTCTGTAGAAGTCGAACGAGCCCTTCGGCGTCCGACGCTTTCGCTTCTTCACGGGATGTACAGTCTTGGCGGCCTGGTCGGTGCGCTAGGGGCGGCTGCGCTGGTGGCATTGTCACCTATCTGGCATTTCCTCTTACTGGCAGTGATTGCCCTTATCTTTCTGCTGCCCGGCGGTAAACGGCTTTTGCCTGATGAGCACATGCCTGCGCGTACCCACAAGGGTTCAGGTCTGCGTCTGCCACCCATGGCAGTCGTAGGGCTGGGACTCATGGCATTGTGTTCGTTTGTGTCCGAAGGCGCTATCGCTGACTGGAGCGCCTTGCTTCTGCATGATGTGAAGAATGCCAGCGAAGGGTTATCCGCTTTGGGATACGCCGCCTTTTCCGCCACGATGGTATTTGGCCGACTCTTTGGTGATCGCCTGCGTGTTCGCTTTCAGGATCACTCACTGGTTCGTGCGCTTGGAGGGTTGGCAACACTGGGGATGGTTGTAGCGCTGCTGGCGCCTGATGCGATCATTTCGATCATTGGGTTTGCTCTGGCCGGTCTGGGACTGTCGGTCATTGTGCCGATCCTTTTCAGCGCTGCAGGCAATCGCCCGGGCATCGACCCGGGGGTTGGCGTTGCTGCTGTTGCTACCCTGGGCTATGGAGGGCTGCTCATGGGGCCTCCGCTGATCGGTCTGTTGGCCCAGGCAGTAGGACTTAAGCTGGCCTTGCTGTCCATTGTGGCGTTATGTGCCGCGCTGTGTCTGCGCGCCGGCATCGTTCGAAGAGGCTAGCGAGCCACCAGCCTGGTATTGTCCAGGCTGATGCAAGGAACTTCCTGACGCGTTCGTGAGCCTATCGGTCATCACTCGACGATAATAAGCACGTGCGTATTCCCTGGCAGGTTTTCCTTGCGCCTAGCCCGTTGGCGCTCAAGTTTGCGGTCAAGACGCTTTTTGCAGCGTGTCTGGCCCTATGGCTTGCGTTTCGATTCGATCTTGAACAGCCCACGTGGTCGATGATGACGGTGTTTATCGTCTCGCAGCCGTTGTCCGGCATGGTGGTAGCCAAGGGTCTGTTTCGTCTGATCGGGACCGTAGCCGGGACGATCATGTCTGTGGTGTTGATTGGCCTGTTTGCACAGACGCCCTGGGCTTTTCTTCTGGCCATGGCGCTCTGGCTCGGGTTGTGCACCGCTGCGTCGACCTTGCTGCGCAATCATGTGTCCTATGCCTTCGTTCTGGCCGGCTACACCGTAGCGATCATCGGCCTGCCAGCCATTGCTCAGCCGCTCGGCGTCTTTGATCAGGCAGTCGCTCGCTGTACGGAAATCTGTATGGGCATCATTGTGGCGTCTATCGTCAGCTCGGTGATCTGGCCGCAACGTGTAGAGCAGAACCTGAGTCAACAGGCTAGCAAGGTGTGGCAGGCGGGTCTGCAGGCAGCACGCGCTGAGGTGGCTGGAGATGAAACCGCAGCGACCGGACTGCTTGGGGTGTTTGGCCAGATCGTGGCTGTTGATGCGCAGCGCGACCACACATGGTTCGAGGGCCATCGAGGACGTCAGCGTGCCCGTGCGTTGCGACTGTTCTGTCGAGATCTGCTGAGCCTGTTGCGTACCTCGCGGGGCGTGGTTCGCCAATGGCTTAACCTTGAAGCAAATGAGCAAGAGGCGGTAGCGCCCTGGCGTGAAGAGGTTATCCAGCATCTGGATCCGTTCGAGCCAACGGCCATTGAGGCATTGCTCAACCGGCTCCATGACGAGCTCAATGATGCACGTTACAGCAATGACCAGCGCTACTTTCTGGCTCGCCTGGGCATTCTGCTCGGCAAGGCCCTAACGGCTGAACAGGCCGAACGGGCGGTTGCCCGTGGCGTGGCTGATGACAGTGCTCCTTCGGCACTGTCCTGGCACCGTGACATCCAGACGGCGCTGTTGTATGGAATACGCAGCGCATTGGCATTGCTCGGACTTGCGATCTTCTGGTTGAACACCGCCTGGCCTGCCGCAACCGGTGCCATGCTGTTGGGTGCCGTTTTATGCAGCCTGTTTGCCAACCGCGATAACGCCGTTCAGATCGGCCTAAGTTTTCTTCGTGGTATTGCCTACGCCATCGTGGTGGCCATTGTTGTCAGCCAGGCCGTATTGCCGTCATGGTCCGGCTTCCCGTTATTGTGCCTGGGTATGGGGGTTCCGCTGTTTTTTGCCGCGCTTGGAATGGCGGGGCCGCCAGCGGTGGTAGGTACGGCTACTGCGTTTGCGTTGCACTTCATTGTGCTGGTTTCGCCAAACAACCATACCCGCATGGACATGGCGAACCTGCTCAATCAAGCCCAGGCGCTGGTCATTGGAGTTGGCTTTGCCGTCGTGATTTTTCGTTTGATTACGCTGCGTCACCCGCGGCGGCTGGTCCGAAGAATTCTTTCAGCCACGACCTATGACCTGCAGCGTCTGACAGAGCGCCCTCTTGGTATTGCTGAAACCTGGTTTGGAGGTCGGATGGCCGATCGATTGCTGCAACTGGCACGCAATATCAACCTCATGCCGCTTCATGAACGTCGTCGCTGGCACGATGGCCTGCTGGCATTGGATCTGGGTAACGAGCTGTTGCACCTGCGCGCCTGCCTTGACGGGGCGACCGGCTCACTGGCGGCGGAGCGCGATCGTTTCCTACAGGCGTTTTCGGCAGCCCTGGCAAATGGTCTGGAGCATGTACGGCCGGAGCAGCTGGATGAACCCGCGAACCGATTACGCTCTGTATTAGAAGCCGTACCAGAGCCGGATGAGCCCAAGCGCCTGGCTCATGGAGCGGTTCGCCAGTTGCAGCGAACCTGGACGATGTGGTGCCAATCGCTTGAGGATCACCATGGACCTGCATGAATGGGCTATCGGCGGCGTTTACCTGAGCCCGCTGTTTCTTTATGCGGTAGCGGCTTTATTACTGACAGGTGTGATTCGGCTGGTCATGCATAAATTTCATGCGAGTCGCTGGATCTGGCATGAGGCGCTATTTGGGTGCGCACTGTTTCTGCTGCTGCTCGCAGCCATTACCTGGGTTGCCGCAACGTGACGTGGTCAAGGTGAATATGAACGCTTGGATGAGGAGGGCATGATGCGCAAGGTGGCCCGTGTAGCGATTACGGTGGTCGTGGTGATGGTGGCGGTGCTGGCTGGCCTATGGCTGTGGCGGTTTTACATGCTCTCGCCCTGGACGCGTGATGCGCGTGTTCGAGCCGATGTCGTGGTCGTCTCGCCCGATGTGGCCGGTTGGGTGACTCGCTTGCCTGTGAAGGATAATCAGCTGGTCAAGAAAGGTGATCTGATCATGCAGATCGACCGGGAGCGCTATCAGGCTACCCTCAACCACGCCCGCGCCGTTGCCGATACACGCAAACAGCAGCTGCGTTTGCGTGAGAGCGAGGCTGAGCGCCGTAATCGTCTGGGTGTCAGCGCCATCAGTGCCGAAGACAGGGAAAATGCGCAGATCAACGCTGCTGTGGCACGGAGTCAGTATCAGGAAGCGCTGACGGATATCCGGCTGGCGGAGCTTAACCTGGCGCGTAGCCAAGTGCTGGCGCCTCGTGAAGGGCGCATCACGAACCTGCGATTTGCCGAAGGTAATTACGTGCGTACCGGTGAAGCTGTCATGGCGCTGGTTGATACGCGCTCTTTCTACGTCATGGCCTATTTCGAGGAAACCAAGATCCCGCATATTGCAGTAGGGGATGCCGTCAATATCCGCCTGATGAGCCACAAGGGGATTCTCAAGGGGCGTGTGGCCAGCATCAGTAGCGGAATCACCGACCGCAACGCAAGCCCGGACGAGCAGCTATTGGCGGAAGTTCAGCCCACGTTCAATTGGGTACGACTGGCGCAACGTATTCCGGTCCGCGTAGAGCTTTTGGATGTGCCGCCAGAGGTGCAGTTGAGTGCCGGGATGACTGCTAGCGTCTCGGTGCTCGATGCCGAAGGGCATCATCCGCTGGAAGGGTGGCGCAGTCTGTGGGATTACTAGCGGGCCCGCCGACAACTCTCGAGACACATGCCGTCACACAAATAGCTATGGTTGATCAGGCCGGATAGCCCACGTTGCTGTTGCCGCCATAAGCGTATTCGGCATCCGAGCCATATGCCGACCGCTCCAGTCCCGCCGCGTCAGCGGGGCTGTAGGGTCGCACTTTTAAGCCTTTACCCTTTATCCCGCGAAACAGCCCCTTTATCCCGGTTACGACTAAAGTCGTCTGGCTGTCAGGTGCCGGTAGCCTAGAGTACAAATCGACGATCCCCGTCACGCTGTGAGGACAACAATAATGAACGACAGCATCTACCGGCGGATAGAACAAAATCCGCAATTCAAAGAACTGGTTGCCAAGCGTGAGCGTTTTGCCTGGCTGCTTTCCCTGATCATGTTAGGACTCTACGTCGCCTTCATCCTGCTTATCGCCTTTGCGCCACATGTGTTAGGTGCTCGGATCAACCCGGATAGTCCGATTACCTGGGGAATTCCGATCGGTGTCGGTCTGATTCTCTCTGCTTTTATCCTGACAGGTGTGTACGTTCGCCGTGCCAATGGTGAATTCGACCAGCTTAACCGTGCCATTTTGAAGGAGGTTCAATAATGAAAGCGCCTCTCTCTGCAGTAATGGGACTGGCTCTGTTCGCTCCGGCTGCCTGGGCTGCCGATGCGTTGACCGGTGCCGTTCAACGGCAACCTTTGAACGTGGCCGCTATCGTAATGTTCGTTGCTTTCGTGGCGGGGACATTGGGGATCACTTATTGGGCTTCCAAACGCAACCGTTCAGCGGCAGATTACTACGCTGCTGGCGGTCGCATCACGGGCTTTCAGAATGGTTTGGCAATCGCAGGCGACTATATGTCTGCCGCCTCCTTTCTGGGTATTTCCGCGCTGGTATTTACGTCGGGTTATGACGGCCTGATCTACTCCATCGGCTTTCTGGTCGGATGGCCGATCATTCTGTTCCTGATTGCCGAGCGCTTGCGTAACCTGGGCAAATACACCTTTGCCGACGTTGCCTCCTACCGTCTCAAGCAGAAGGAAATCCGTACCCTGTCTGCCTGTGGTTCGTTGGTGGTGGTGGCGTTGTACCTGATCGCTCAGATGGTGGGTGCGGGCAAGCTGATTCAGCTGCTATTCGGCCTTGATTACCACGTGGCGGTGATCCTGGTCGGCATCCTCATGGTGATGTACGTATTGTTTGGCGGCATGCTGGCAACCACCTGGGTACAGATCATCAAGGCGGTACTGCTGCTTTCGGGCGCAAGCTTCATGGCTGTCATGGTAATGAAGTCCGTCAACTTCGACTTCAGTGCGCTGTTCTCCCAGGCTATCGCGGTCCATCCGAAAGGCGAGGCCATCATGAGCCCCGGCGGTCTGGTAAAAGACCCGATCTCAGCCTTTTCTCTGGGGCTGGCGTTGATGTTTGGTACAGCAGGTCTGCCGCACATTCTTATGCGCTTCTTCACGGTGAGTGATGCCAAAGAAGCTCGCAAGAGCGTGTTCTACGCTACCGGTTTCATCGGTTATTTCTACATCCTGACCTTTATCATCGGTTTCGGCGCGATCCTGCTCGTCAGCACCAATCCTGCGTTCAAGGATGCTGCCGGTGGCCTGATTGGTGGCAACAACATGGCGGCGGTGCACCTGGCCAACGCGGTGGGTGGCAGCATCTTCCTGGGGTTCATCTCGGCGGTAGCGTTTGCAACCATCCTGGCGGTGGTAGCAGGTCTGACCCTGGCGGGTGCCTCGGCGGTGTCCCATGACCTCTATGCCAGCGTGATCAAGAAAGGCAATGCCAACGAAAAGGATGAGCTGCGTGTCTCTAAGATCACCACTGTGACGCTGGGCGTGGTTGCGATCGGCTTGGGTATTCTGTTCGAGAAGCAGAACATTGCCTTCATGGTGGGTCTGGCTTTCTCGATCGCGGCCAGCTGTAACTTCCCGGTACTGCTGCTCTCCATGTACTGGAAGAAACTGACCACGCGAGGTGCCATGATTGGTGGCTGGTTGGGGCTGATCACGGCGGTGGCTCTGATGATTCTAGGCCCGACCATTTGGGTTACCATCCTGGGCCATGAAAAGGCGATCTACCCTTATGAGTATCCAGCACTGTTCTCCATGCTCGTAGCGTTCATCGGGATCTGGTTCTTCTCGATTACGGACAAATCTACCGCAGCCGATGAAGAGCGTGCTCGATTCTTCCCTCAGTTCGTTCGCTCTCAGACGGGTCTTGGCGCTTCCGGCGCAGTGGCTCACTAAGTCGTACTGAATCGGCAGGCTCGTCAGGGCCTGCCGTTTTCATTTCAGGCGAATTCGCGTCATGCCGGATAATTTCAATTTCGAGGCAGCCCCGTTCGATACGCTCAGTGAGTATGAACGCAACCTGCTTCGCTCGGCGCTATCGGTCGGATACTACGTGCCTGGCGAGATACTGATCGAGCCGGGTAGCGTCACGCTTGCACTCTATATCGTGCTGAAGGGTGTCATTGAGGAGCGCGGCAAGGACGACCAGCTGTTTGCGCACTATGGACCGGACGATCTCTTTGATGTGAGGGGGCTTTTTGATGGACAGACCCGGCATGCCTATCGAGCTGTTGAGGAAAGCATCGTCTACGAACTCAACGCCAAGATGTTTCATGAACTGTGCGAGCGAAATACCTCGTTTGCTGCCTATTTTCAGGCAAGCCTTGCCACCAAGCGGCAACTGGCGCGCCGGGACGGGCAGAATCTGGCGGAATTCATTCTGACCCGCATTGCCCGTGAGCATCTGATGCCTGCGGTGGAAGTCGGTGCCGATCTGTCATTGGGTGAGGCTGCCCGTACGCAGCTAAAGGTCGGCGCCGATGCGTTGCTGGTCCGGCTGGAAGACGGCTTTGAAGGACTGGGTATTGTGACCAGAACGGACCTGATGGTTGCCCATTTCCAGCAGGGGCTGGGCGACGAGACACCTATCGGGACGCTGGCGCATCAGCCGCTGGCCTCTATAGAGCTGGGCGACTTTCTATTCGATGCCATGATTCTCATGACCCGCCAACGCATCGAGCGGGTCGTGGTCAGGCAAGGTAATCAGGCAGTCGGCCTGCTGCATTTGACTCAGGTATTGAGTCTCTTTTCCACCCATTCTCATGTTCTGGCGCTACGGATCGCCCGCGCCGAAACGCTTGATGAGTTGCAGAGAGCCGCCGAAACCCTGGATATACTGATTGCTACCCTGGAGGGTAATGGCATCCGGCTGCGCTTTATCATGCAGTTGGTCAGCGCGCTGAATGAGCAGTTGCTGGCGCGCGTCTTCGAGCAGTGTGTTCCTGTAGCGTATCGCTCCCGTTGTTGCCTGGTGGTCATGGGAAGCGAAGGGCGAGGAGAGCAGTTGCTCAAAACCGATCAGGATAATGCGCTGATCCATGCAGACGACATTGCAAACGAGGAGGCATTGGCCTGGATGGCCCGCTTCAATGAGGCGCTCACGGGGTTTGGTTACCCTCAATGCCCAGGAAGGGTAATGGCCTCGAATGCGGTGTGGTGCAAACCTGTCAGTGAGTGGCGGCATGAGCTGCTGACGGCCGCCCGCGAGGGGCATCCTGAGCAGCTGCTGCGTCTGTCCATTCTGATGGATGCCCACCCTGTAGCCGGAAATGAGCATTGGTTTATGGCTGTGCAGGCTCAGCTGAGCGTGTGGTCTGGCTCGGGGGAGCGCTGGCTGAGCGATATGGCGCTGGCTGCCTTACAGTTTGATACGCCGTTGACCTTGTTTGGCGGGTTCAAAACATCTGGCGAACGCCTGGACATCAAGCGTGGAGGTCTTTTCCCGATCGTTCATGGGACCCGAATACTCGCCCTGCGAGACGGTTTGATGGTGCGTGGCACCTTGGGCAGACTGCAGATGCTGGGCGAGCGAGGCATTCTGGATCGAAACATGGCCGATAACCTCGCTGAGGCTTTCGAGCTGTTCATGCAGCTACGGCTGTCACAGCAATTGGCAGGTGACAGGAATGGATTAACGCAAGGTATCGATGTGTCGATCCTGAGCCGGACCGAGCGAGACCTGCTGCGCTTCAGCCTCCATGTAGTTAAAAAATTCAAGCAAACCCTGGGACGTCTGTTTCATCTGGATACGCGTTGATGGCTGCCTACATCTCAAGACCTGATTTGCATTGGCCCCTTTGGCGGCAACGCCTGCATTGGTGGTGGCATGACCCGATGGACGCCGATGAGATCGTTTCGCTGGATTTGGAAACGACCAGCCTTGATCCACGTCGGGCCGATATTCTCAGTGTGGGTGCCATACTCATTCGACAGGGGAAGATGCAGGTAGGGGAACGTCTTGAACTATACGTCGAGCCGCCACCCAGTCTGGACGCCGAATCGATCCGCATTCACAAGCTACGTCGGATGGATCTGGAGGGGCAGCTCAATATCCAGGATGCCCTGAGACAACTGCAAGACTTCATCGGAAATCGCCCGCTGCTGGGTTATTACGTATCCTTTGATATCGCAGTGCTCAGTCGTCATTTCCGCCGTTACGGGATGCCCAGGCTGACGAATCCCCGGATCGAAGTGTCAGCCCTCTATCATCGCAAGGTCAGCCGTTTGTTTCCTGACGTGCATCTGGATCTGCGCTTTGACACCCTGTCGCGGGCGCTGGACATACCGGTAACGGGGCGGCATACCGCGCTTGGGGACGCACAAACGGTTTCGCTGATGTTTCTTAAATTATTGAAGGGGCCTGTGCCCAAGCCGTACTAAACAGAAAATAGTGTGCTTCTCGTCAACAAGCGAAGCGGTTGCAGGATTTTTCCGCAGGGGTAGCAGTCCGATAGTACAGGTACGCTTTCTTCTTATTCCCCGAGCTTTTCCGGTCTCGGTGATGGGAAGTGACCTGTGCCGTGGATTCCCGTAGCGGTTATAAGGAGATGCATCATGTCGCTGACTACCATATTGGTTCTGGTCCTGCTTGTTCTGTTGATTGGTGGATTGCCCGTGTTTCCGCATTCGCGCAGCTGGGGATATGGCCCGTCCGGAATCGTGGGCGTGTTGCTGGTCGTACTGCTCGTGCTGGTGTTGCTGGGCATGATCTAGCGTCGACGGCTTAAAGATGAAAAGTCTTTTATAATCAATTGCTTAAGAATCGATTGAGACAGGATGTTCCCTGCTTTTTGCTCCAGTTTGGTGCGTAGGAGAAAATTCTTGCCCAAAGAGGTGCAAGAGAGTAGGGTTCTCTTCACCGGCCTGCCTTGCCGATGTCAGTTGTGAGACAAAACCAGAGCCAAGCGTCGCTTGCTCTGGTTTTGTCTTTTCTGCGCTACCTCTTTTTATTTCACTCGTCTCAGTGCCTTGCATCACGGAGCGATCATTCAGGTGTTGCGCGGCGTTTAATCGGCCAGGCGGCTGTGATAAAAGCCCAAGGAGTAGCAAAGAGGGAGTGTTCCGTGGATTCGGAATCCATAGTGTATGGCTGCATCAAGGATTGGCCGACGAGCGACTCCATGGAGCGCCGCATGCGCCGGGCTTTGAATCGTCGTGTTCTGGCCAATCTCCCTCATGATTCCTGGGCATTTCTGGGGCGGGAGATGTTCAGCCAGTGCGAGCAGGCCGGCGCAGGTCTTTATAAAACCCAGGTCATTCACTTTGGCGCCAGTTATGAAGGCGTCGAGTATGAGTGGAAATTATGGGTCGAAGAGTTCGAGGCCCTGCTCAAACGCCTCTATTGGGCCAGCGCCGTGGTGCATCTGGAAACCGGCTTGAGCGGTACTCATACGTTCCGTTGGGAATCTGAGAAAGGCTTCCATAGCCCACAGGAAGATGACTTACGGGCACGGTGTGCCTGGGAGCGGGAGGGCTGAAGCCCTCCCGTAGCCGCTGTTCTCAGCGAGCAGCAGTGCTGTCCTGCTTGGTACGGTTGTACAGATCCACCATAACCTGATCCAGTACGCTGGACGCACCCCAGGGACGGCTGCTGTTCAGAATCGCAACCACCGCCCACGTCCTGCCATTGGCATCCCGGCTGAAGCCGGCCAGGGCACGTACGTTATTGAGCGTTCCCGTCTTCATGTGGGCCTGTCCGAGCAGGGGTGTATTCTTCAGGCGCTTGCGCAGCGTGCCGTCCATGCCTGCAATGGGCAGGGAAGAGATGTATTCGTAGGCATAGGGGCTTCGCCAGGCTGCCTGAAGAATCAGGCCCATTTCCCGCGCGCTAATGCGCTCATCGCGGGACAGTCCCGAGCCGTTTTCCATGACCAGGTGCGTGGCGGTGATACCTTTGCGGGCCAGCCACTGACGAATCACACGCTGCGCCGCTACGCCATCATTCGCGTCCGCGCTGGTGCGGTATTGGGCACCAATGGACAGGAACAGCTGTCGCGCCATGGTGTTGTTACTGTATTTGTTGATATCGCGAATGATCTCGACCAGATCAGGCGAAAAGGAGCGAGCCAGCAGCTCTGCGCTCTTGGGTACTGTACCCTCCCGGTCCTTGCCCATGATGGTGCCGCCCAGTTCCTTCCAGATGGCGCGTACGGCACCTGCGGTATAGCTTGGGTGATCCAGCAGTGACAGGTAGCTCTGAGCGCTACAACCGCTAGGCAGGTTGCCCGTCACGATAAGGGCAGTGCCGTCCGCTTCCGTGACTGGGTTGAACCGTATTTCAGGCCACGCAGGGCACTTGCCCTTGCCTACGGCCTTGACCTGATTCTCAACCCGCACATTGGTCAACGGCGGGTCCATCGAGACGCTGGCCTTGCCGTCATCGGCACGAATGACCATGCGGACCGACTTCAGATTGACCATCAAGGCATCCGGGCCAACCAGGAACGGCTTGTTCTCATCGTTGCCGTCATCGTTGAAAACAGGAAGTTCGGGTTTGATGAAGCGGCCGCGATCCAGAACCAGATCCCCGTTGACCTGGGTGACGCCATTGGCGCGCAGATCACGCATCATCAGCCACAGCTTTTCCATGTTCAGCTTTGGATCGCCACCGCCCTTGAGATAGAGGTTGCCGTTGAGCACTCCGTTGTGGAGCTGGCCATCGGTATAGAACTCCGTCTTCCACTGATAGGTAGGACCTAGCAGTTCCAACGCCGCAAATGTCGTAATGAGCTTCATGGTAGAAGCAGGGTTTACGGAAACATCGGCATTGTAAAAGTCAGCGCTTCCGGCAGCATCCAGCGGAATCATGACCAGGGACAGCTCGTCATTGGCCAGTTTGTTCTTTTGCATGAGCTGCTGCACTTTAGGTGGCAGCACGGCAGTGCCAGCATAGGTCAGAGCGGGTAAGCCCAGAGGCAGAAGGCCTAGCGCAAGTGAAACGGAGCGGAAGAATTTCAGCATTAACAAACCCCAAAAGAAGGCTGGGCCGAGATGAAAAGGTGATAGCCGAGCGATCTGTTACAAGAAACAGACATTATGCAGCAAACCGGTTTATAGCCAATACAGCCTGTGAAATGACTAGCACGCGTTGTCAGCTTTCCGCCTGTAGGGATTAAACAGCCATTTATCTGGCGGATCTCCATAATGTGACAAATATCGCAAAAGATAATGATCGATTGTGCATTAGGTATTAAAATGATAGCAAATTGCCATACAGACGATTGCTATCATGAGCGAGCGGGACATCCGGGACTACATTAACAGCCTTAATGAAGAAAACCTGAACCGGCAGTCTGGGGCATCGGCTCAAGCAGGGGATACGCTAGGGTGGGCACTTCTCGAGGCCATTGCCTCGCCTGTTGATCAGCCATTACCTGTTATCCATTCTTCTTCTGCAGTCTCTACCGAGGCCATTCCAGTGGTGACGAGCAATCCCTTACAAGAGGCGCGTGAGCCCTCGTCAGGCATCGCTCCTCCGGTGGATGTCCAGGCCAAGCCTGCCTCAGGCGCTCACCCGTTTGGCAATATCTTCAAGATTAAACCGGCAGTGGACGAGGTAGACCTTCAACCTCAGGGCTCTTTGAAAGCGCTGCTCAAGAGTATTGCCACATGCCGTTGATCTGTGTTGCCTCTCCCAAGGGCGGTGTAGGCAAGACGACCGTGACGGCCAGCCTGGGGTATGCACTTCAGCGTCTAGGGCGTCCAGTAGTGTTGGTTGACTTCGACGTGCAGAACGCTTTGCGCCTGCATTTTGGGTTGCCGCTCGGGCTGAGTCAGGGATTTGTTGAAAGCGCTCTGGCGGGCGCAGACTGGCGGCAGCTAAAGGTAACCTCTCCAAGCAATATTCAGGTGCTGCCATACGGACGGGTTAGCGCAACGACGCGTCTGGCGTTCGAGCACCGCCTGCTCAATGATCCTTCTTTTCTGAAGGAAGGGCTGGCAGATCTGCTCACGATTCCCAATGTGATTGTATTGGCAGATACGCCGCCTGGCCCAAGCGCTGCTCTGAGCGCGCTTATCCATCAGGCGGATCTCTGCATAGCGGTACTGTTGGCCGATGCAGGCTCGGTTGCATTGCTGCCGGATATCGAATCCGGTGAGTTCTTTGGCAGTGCTGGAACGGAAACCGTGCGCTATGTAGTCAATCAGGTGGATCGGCGGCGGCGCCTCAATCGAGACGTCTCGGTGTTTCTGCAGGCGCGCTGCGGTGGCGCATTGCTGGGCATGATCCATCGTGACGAGTCACTGCCTGAGGCGCTGGCAAGTCAGCAATCGGTTTTCGCATTCGATTCGGCATCGGCCGCCGCCCATGACCTCGATATGCTTGCGCAGCGATTGCTGGCCGCGCTTGAGCAGCAGACCACACCTGTATTTGATACGCGTCAACGGCAGTATTCCTGAGGAATCAAGGATGAATTCTGGAGTCGGAAAGCTCGCAGCCAGCGGGCTTGTTGTTCTGGCGTTGCCCATCCTTGCACTGATCATCATGGTGCCGATGAGTATCGAGATGCAGCTGCTGCTAAGCGTGGCTGCCATCCTGTTTACGATGGTGCTCAAGCGCAACCCTTCTTCCCGAATCACTTTGACGCTGGTGGTCATTTCGATCACGCTTTCGACACGCTATCTCTACTGGCGTACCACTGAGACGCTGCATTTCAGCAATGGCGTGGAGTGGGTTCTGGGCATCGGTCTGTACCTGGCCGAGGTCTATGCCTGGATCATCCTGCTGTTGGGCTATTTCCAGAGTGCCTGGCCGCTTGAGCGCAGGCCCAGCCGTCTGCCAGCCGATACCTCGGTGTGGCCAAGCGTGGATGTCTACATTCCGACCTATAACGAGAGCCTGAGCGTAGTACAGGATACGATCCTGGCTGCCCAGAATCTGAATTACCCGGGCGACAAGCTCAGGATCTATGTGCTCGATGATGGTCGTCGACCCGAATTTGGTGCATATGCCGCTGCCGCAGGCGTGGGGTATATCGTTCGGCCGGACAACAATCATGCGAAGGCCGGTAATCTCAACCATGCGATGACCAAGACCCACGGCGACCTGATCTGCATCTTCGACTGCGATCACGTCACGACCCGGGTTTTCCTGCAGGCCACGGTCGGGCAGTTCCTCGATGACCCCAAACTCGCCTTGGTGCAGACGCCACATCACTTCTACTCGCCAGACCCGTTTGCCCGCAACCTCAGTACCCAGGGGAAGGTTCCCAGTGAGGATGAGCTGTTCTATGGCCCGATTCAGAAGGGCAACGACCTGTGGAATGCCACGTTCTTTTGCGGCTCTTGTGCCATCATCCGCCGCAAGGCCCTGGAGGATACGAACGGATTTGCCGTCGAGACCGTAACCGAAGACGCGCATACGGCGCTCAAGCTGCAGCGCAAGGGATGGAATACCGCCTTTATCAGCATCCCCATGGCAGCAGGCCTTTCAACAGAGCGCCTGGCCTTGCATGTCGGTCAGCGTATGCGCTGGGCGCGAGGCATGACGCAGATCTTCCGGCTGGATAACCCGCTGCTCGGAAGGGGCCTGGCATTGCCTCAGCGGCTCTGCTATCTGAACGCCATGCTGCATTTCCAGTTTGCCCTGCCGCGCTTTGTCTTCCTGACATCGCCGCTGGCCTTCCTGCTGCTGGGGCAGAACATCATCGCTGCCTCGGCGCAGACCATTTTTGCCTATGCGTTGCCGCATCTGGTGCTGTCGATCCTGACAAACGCCCGTATCCAGGGTAAACACCGTCATTCCTTCTGGGGGGAAATCTACGAGACGGTGCTGGCCTTTCACCTGATCAAGCCCACGCTCTATACGCTGTTCAACCCCAGGAAGGGCAAGTTCAACGTGACGGACAAGGGCGATCTGCTGGACCGGGGCTTCTTCGATTTTCCTGTGGTGAAGCCGCACCTGATTACGGTGGGCTTTTTGTGTGCCGGCATCCTGTTTGGTATTGCCAAGTATTTCTGGATCGAAGCAATTCGGCCGGATCTGTTTACGCTGATGCTCAACATTGGCTGGACAGTCTTCAACATGTTGATCCTGTTGGCGGCCATTGCAGCGGCACTCGAGACCCGGCAGGTGCGCCAGACCGTGCGGCTCGCTGTCAATCTGCCGATTCTCATGTACCTGGCCGATGGCCGTGTGGTGCGCAGCGAGTCGGTGGATATTTCCATGGGCGGTGCGCGGCTTCGTTACAAGGGGGGTGAGTTGTCCGCGCCAGTCGAGGAGATCGAGATCCAGTATGGCGAGTCGCCTCTGATCCTGGGCACAGACATGGTCAATGCTCGCGATGGCTATGTGCAGTTGCGTTACAAACCCCTCTCGATTGCCCAACGCCGCGATTTGGTGGCTATCGTCATGGGGCGGCCAGATGCCTGGCTCAAGACGCACCCGACACAGGAAGATAACCCGCTGCGCTCATTGTGGAATGTGATCCGATCGGGCGCGCTACTGGTCAGGCGGCCGACCAGACGCTCGCCCGGCAACGCAACCAAGGCTCGCAAGCCACGGGGATTTGCCAGGGCGCTGATGCCTGCCGCCGCCCTGGTGGTCGTTGCTGTGCTATGCATTATTTCCTTGCCGTCCAAGGCTGATGAGCAGCCCCTTCCGCCGCTTCCGGCCTTGCCGCCACCCGTCAATACAATAACCTCTGCTGGCATGCCTGCTATGCCCGGCAGGGTTGAATCGATCAGCCTTAGCCGGTTGGGCGTGTCCGACGCACTGATGCTGAAGGGGCGGCGAGGGGAGGCGGGCGTAGCTTTTTCCATCAACCGCCAGCAGGTGGTTACAGGCGCGACGCTGCACCTGCGCCTCAGCTATTCCGACAAGCTTTTAGCCGAGAGCAGCGTCCTGCAGGTATCGGTCAACGATGAGCTGATTCAGAACATTCCATTGGTACCTGCTACCGCCTCGGGACTGGACGTCGATCTGCCCATCAATCCGCTACTTCTCCTGCCTTATAATCGGCTGAACCTGCGCCTTGATGCGCATTATTCACAACAGTGTGAGAACCCGTTGCATCCTGCGCTGTGGGCCAGAATAGACCCTGCCTCCACGTTGGAGCTGGCTCTGGAGCGGCTGCCTATTACGCGCGATCTGGCGCTGCTGCCGGCACCGTTTTTCGATGAGGCGGACATGAGCCGCCTGCGCCTGCCTGTGGTACTGCCCGATCAACCTGAAGCGGGTGAGATAGAAAGCGCTGCGATGGTCGCCTCCTGGTTTGGTATGCAGTCCCGCTTTCGTGGCGCTGAATTTCCGGTCAGCTTCAATGAGCTGCCGATGGGGAATGCCGTTCTCATTGGCACGGCACGCGAATCCTTTACAGGTTTAACCCTGCCAGCGATTGAGGGTCCCATGCTGGCCGTGGTCGATAACCCCCGTGATTCCCTGGGCAAGCTCCTGCTGGTGCTGGGGCGTGATGCATCGGAAGTCCGCGTCGCCGCTCAGAATCTGGTACTAAGGTCGGATCGTCTGAAAGGGGAAGCTGCTAATTTAGCGCCGTTTTCGATCCCGGCCCGCCGGCCTTACGATGCGCCGCGCTGGATCTCCAATCAGGTTACCCGCTTCGCTGATCTGGCAAAGCCTGAGGCGCTGACCAGCGACAATCTCTTTCCAGGTGTCATCAAGATAGGTTTTCGCGCTGCACCCGATAACTTTCTCTGGGAAGGCGACAATGTGCCGATGCGCATACGGTTTCGCTTCCCCGAAGGGGATTGGTACGACGCCGCACGCTCCCGACTGGATGTCTCACTTAACGGGCAATACCTGAGTTCAGTATCGGTACTCAAGCCGGGCCTGTATGAAAAGGTAAAGTCACTGCTGGGCTACCCCAGCCGCCAGGAAGATGCAGTGATCGAGGTGCCGCCGTATCTGATCTATGGCGATAACCAGCTAGGGTTTTACTACAACCAGCAGGTCACCAGCACCGAAGACTGCAACCTTGTGCTGCCGGAGTCAGCGCATAGCTACATCGACGGCGACTCAGTGATTGACCTGAGTGGAGCCAAGCACTTTTCACAGCTGCCCAACCTGTCTTTCTTCGTTGGCGCCGGCTTTCCCTTTACACGTATGGCCGATCTTTCCCAGACGGCGCTCATTCTGCCTCATTCACCCCGCGCCAGTGAGATTGAGGCCTTATTGACGCTGATGGGGCGTTTCGGTGATGCCACGGGCTATCCTGCCCTTAACGCAACCGTGCTCTTGGGAACCACACATCTGCCTGAAGTCGCGGACCGCGACTGGCTGGTGGTTGGCCAGATCAGTGATCGGCTGGATTTCAAGACGCTGTTCCAGGGCTCGTCCTTCACACTCACCCAGAACCGGCTTCGTATCCAGCCGCTCACGCCAACCGGCATGCTTGAAACAGTATTGCTGGGCGACTGGGATCGCCAGATAGATGCAGCCGACCGCACGCTGGCGGGCTATCGGGATTTTCAGGGGTTTGTCAGCCGCCAGTCACCCCTCAACAACAAGCGCGTCGTAGTGATGGCATTGGCTAGCCAGCCAGAACGCCTGCCTAATGTCATTACCTATTTGAACAGCCCGGAACACAGCGCCGAGATCAGAGGCGATATCGCCTTGTTTGGCCGTGATGGTCAGGTGGAGAGCTTTCGTACCGGGCTGCGCTTTACCTATGGCGAGTTGCCTTGGTTCATGTATGTGCGCTGGCTGTTCAGTGAGCGGCCCCTGGTCCTGATGGGGTTGTTGTTGCTTGCAGCAGTGCTGGCGGCATTTGGGCTTCACACATTGCTCAGGCTCCAGGCCCACAAGCGACTGGGCAAAAGGAATTGATCATGCCGAAGTATGCGCTGAAAACCTTATCGGTCGCGATGCTGTGCGCGCTCAGCGGAATGACCTATGCCAATCTGCCTGATACGGCGATTGCAAATCAGGGTATAGACGTTTTGCTGCAGCAAGCCAGCTTTTGGCAGAGCCGCAACCGGCCGGACATGGCTCGTCAGGCGCTCGACCGTGCTCTACAGGTTGACCCGGTATCCGAGGAGGTCCTGTACCGCCAGGCTCAGCTTGCCCTGGGTACTGACAGGGCGGCCTACGAAGGCTGGTTGCAGAAACTCAAACAACTGCACCCGGACAGCGCCCGCATCGAGATCCTGCAAAACCAGGCGCAGGCCAAGACGCTTGATCGCAGCGAGTTGCCGCAAATACGTCAGCTGGCAAGCCAAGGCAAAGCTGACGAGGCTGCCCTGCGCTACAGGACGCTTTTCAACGGCAATCCTCCGCCAGATGACTTGGCGCTTGAGTACTACCAGACGCTTGCAGGCACAAAAAACGGTTGGGTGCAGGGGCGCGAGGGGTTGGAGCAGCAGGTTCGCCGCAATCCAGCCGACCTCAAGGCGCGTCTGGCGCTTGCCGAGGCGCTGACCTACCGGGACGAGACGCGGCGGGAGGGAATCCATCAGCTGGCCGAACTGTCAGGCTCGGTGCCTGAGGCGCGGCAACCCTGGCGACAGGCGCTGCTGTGGTTGGGCGCGGAATCTTCCGATCAGGCGTTGTATGAGCGCTACGCCCAGGTCAATCCGAATGATGCCGAGGTCGTTCAGCACTTCAGGACGGTGGTCAACGCTCAGGCCGAGCGCGCCCAGGGGCAGGCAAGGGCAGCAGCCTTCAAGGATTTGAACGCAGGTCGGCTCGATGTGGCTGCCCGTAAATTCCAGCAGGCGCTTCAGGAAGATCCACAGGATGCCGAGGCCTGGGGCGGCCTGGGGATCATCCAATTGCGCGCCCAGGATTACGAAGCGGCCAAGCGCAGCCTTGAGCGGGCCAGCCAGCTTGATCCGACGCAACGTGCTCGTTGGGCGGAGGCCGTAGCCAATGCCGATTTTTACGGCCGACTCACCGCCGTGCGCGCTTTACGTGACCGGGGCCGCCTGATGGAGGCCGAGCAGCAGGCCCGGGCGCTGGCGCAGGCCACAGGTGAGCAGGGGCGCTCGGGCAAGCTGCTTTATGGCGACATTCTGCTGCGTAATAGCAAGGCAGCCGAGGCGGAAGCCGTTTATAAACCTCTATTGAGCGCGCGCCCGGATGACACTGCCGCGGGGTTGGGGCTGTACAACAGCTATCTCATGCAACAACGCAGTGCCGAGGCGTTGGCGTTGCTCAAGGCGCACCCTGCCGTGGCCAAACAGGCAGCCGGCAGCCTTGAGCAGGTAGAAGCGCAGGCCTTGAGCGAGCGTGCCCGCAAGGCATCCGTGGCCGGTAATAATGAACAGGCGCTGAAACTCTATGCGCAGGCCCTGGCGATTGCGCCAAACAGTCCCTGGATCCGCCTGGCCTATGCACGGCTGTTGCACGGTTCCGACCCGGTGCAGGCCCAGGCGCTTATGGAGCCGGATACGCGCCGCAACGATCCGGAGGCCTTGCACGCCGCCGCAGTATTCGCCATTGAGCAGGCGCGCTGGGAGGATGCCCAGCGGTATATCGAGCGTGTCCCTTTGCCGGCTCGTACCCCGGACATGCTTCAGTTGATCGCGCGCACCGAAATAAACAGCCGTATCGCGCGCGTACGCAGGATCGTCGCCGGTGGTAATCCGATCCAGGCGCGCCAGGCCCTGCGCGAACTCTACGATAATGCGCCTTCGGACCTTGGTGGACGCGGCGCTGTAGCTCAGGCGCTGGCAGATATGGGGCAAACGGCCTGGGCATTGTCGCTGGTCAGAGCATTCGAGCGTGACGATGGCCAGCAGCCAGTCACCCATTATGTGCCTGTCGTTTCAGTGTTGAGTCAGGCCGGTCAAACGACCGAAGCCGATCTGCTGCTGCACCAGCTGGAGCGTCGCGGACGGTTATCGGCAGTGGATGAGGCCAGCCTGGTCGGCTTGCGCCGGGGAATTGCTGTCAATCAGGCGGACTGGATGCGCAAGCGCGGCGACAACGCCGGAGCGTATGACCTGTTAATGGCTGCATTGGCGCAGTCGCCGCGGGACCCGGACCTGCTGTTGGCGATGGGACGGCTCTATGATGGCGGACACATGCCCAAGGAGGCGCTGGGTGTGTACGAATACGTACTGGCGCAGACCCCTGCCAACGAAGATGCCGTAAAGGGGGGCGTCAGTGCCGCCCTGGCATTGAACGATCCGGCACGCGCATCGGCCATTCTCAAGAAAGCCGGGCGTACCGACGATGCCACCTCGCTTTACCTCTCAGCCCGGATCGCTCAGGCTCAGGGTAAGACAGACACCGCCATCGAGCTTCTGAAAGCGGCTCAGCGCAAGCAACACGGCGTGGTGCCTCAGGCGTCTGGTTCGTCTGCCGAGTTGGCCGCCTTGGGGCAAGGCAATCCATTCCGCAAGGAGTATGCGGTGGCTGGCTCGCCTTTGATGCTGGCCGATGCAGGCGCTGATTCTGCTGTTCCAGGCTATCTGCACACGCAGCGAGCCTCTTCAGGTCTACCAGCCGATCCATTGATGACCGATATTCAGCGAACCCTGGCGGATCTTCAACAGGCGCGGATGCCCTTCATCCAGGGAGGCATGAACATTCGTGCACGGGATGGCGATACCGGCCTGAGCAGGCTGACTGAGGTCAATGCGCCATTGACGGTCTCGCTGGTGCCGTTCGGTAATACCCGGCTGGAGCTTACCGCCACGCCTGTTTCCATCAGCGCAGGGTCGGTGGAGGGCGACAGCTCCAACCGGTTTGGCTCCGGTAGTCTCTATCGGCAGATGGCGTTCAACTTCGAGCAGAAGGTTACGACGCATTTTCTGGAAAGCGTCAATTACAGCCGAACCAATATGACGGCGGCTGATCGACAGGCCGCTGCGCAAAGTGTGCGTAACGAACTGTTGAGTGCGGACACCGGCAATGCGTTGGGTGGAAAAGGCCGCGCTTTGCTCGAAAGCCTTGTCAGTAACCGCGCCAGCGCCGTGATGGCACCTTACGAGCCGGGTTCGCAGTCCGACTCCGGGGTAGCGCTTAGCGCCGCAATCAGGCATGAACAATTCCAGGCAGATGTCGGCACGACCCCGCTCGGGTTTGAGAAGCAAAACCTGGTGGGAGGGTTCAAATGGACGCCCAAGATCGGGGATAACGGCAAGTTGTCCCTGGCCGTCGAACGGCGCGCAGTAACAGACAGCGTCTTGTCCTATGCAGGAGCCAAGGACCCGCTGACGGGCAAGCGCTGGGGTGGCGTCACCAAGACCGGTATAGCGGCTGAGTACAGTTACGACGATGGCGATGTGGGGGCTTACTATGGTGGCGACTACTTTATCTATCGGGGAGAGGGCGTTGCCGATAACCAGGCCCTGGGAGTCCATGCCGGTGCCTACGTTCGCCCCATCCATGAGACTGACCGTGAGCTCAAGACAGGGATTCACCTCGGCTGGAACAGCTTTGACAAGAATCTGAGCGGCTATACCGTCGGGCATGGCGGGTATTTCAGCCCACAAAATTACGTAGGCGTCTCGTTCCCGATCGAATACACCGCCAAGTACAACGACAAATGGGACATGAAATTCAACGTTGCGCCCGGATTTCAGGCGTTCAATCAGAAGAGTGAGGACTACTTCCCGACCGACAAGGCCTTGCAGTCGAGCATGGAGTTCCTTGCAGGGCAGGGCTATGTCAGCAGCGCCCGATACAAGGGCAGCAGTGACAGCGGGCTTGCGCTGAATGCGGGCGCTAAACTCGAATATAGCCTGGGCAAGCAGACCAAGGTAGGCGGCGCGCTGAGTTACGATACCTTTGGTGATTACTCCGAAACCACAGGACAACTCTACTTGAAACACAACCTGGAGAACCTGCCGTAATGCAGTCCAAGGATATTGAACAGGCGACGCTTGCCTATTTGTCCATGCGAGAAGAGCGGGGGCGGTGGGGCAGCCTTATTCTGACGCTGATCAACCAGATGTATGAGTCGGCTGGCAGTACCGATGCGCTGGGTTTTCTGCGACTGGTAGGGGCTCGCCTGGGCGAATCCATGGCGTTAAGCGAGCAGCCTACACTTGAGGCATTGGAGAGGGTTGTCAATGAGCGCTGGAAGGCCATGGATTGGGGCTGGGTACGCTTTGGCGTGCAGGGCAAGGCCATCGAGATCGTGCACGGTGGCTATCCAATACTTGAGTCTTCCGAGCGCTGGACCCGGAGCCTGGCTGCCGTATTGGAGGGTCTATATGAGTACATATTCCAGGCGCAGGGAGAGGAGCATCGGCTGCAGGTTCGTCTGCTGGAATCGCTCGAAGGCGCGCTGGTGTTTCGCTGTGCAGGTTAGAACATGGCGATGTGCGCTCCTGGCTGTGCTTTGTCTGGCCTCGGCCCTTGCGTCAGGTGAGCCCTTGAGCTGCCAGCAGGGTTGGGACATCTATCAGCAGCGGTTCGTGACGTGGCAAGGACGTGTTACCGATACGGGTAACCAGGGCATCAGCCATTCCGAGGGCCAGGGCTACGCGATGCTGATTGCGGAGGCCAATGGTGATCGCAGGGCGTTTGACCGTCTTTGGAGCTGGACGAAGCAGACCCTGCAGCGTGAGGACCGATTGTTCTCGTGGAGGTACGACCCAAAGGCAAATCCTGCCGTCACCGATCGCAATAATGCATCCGATGGGGACCTGCTTATTGCCTGGGCCTTGCAGCAAGCAGGTGAGCGTTGGCAGGACCCTGCCTATGCAAAGGCTTCGAAACAGATTCGTGACGCTGTTGCAGCACATCTGATCCAGCGCGAGCAGGGCTATACGCTGCTGCTGCCAGGTCTGGAAGGGTTCAAGCGTCCAGACGGAACCGTTATCAACCTGTCGTACTGGATCTTTCCTGCCTTGCAAGCCTTTGCGCGGATCGAACCGGAAGGTCCCTGGACGGCGCTTTTCCAGAGTGGCACGCAATTGCTTCAAGCCGCGCAGTTTGGTGAGGCCAAATTACCATCTGACTGGATCGCCCTGGGAGCTGACGGCACCCTGAAGCCTGCCGAAGGCTGGCCGTCACGCTTTGGATTCGATGCCGTCCGCGTGCCGCTGTATGGCGCCTGGGCAGAACTTGGCAAGCGCGGTGAGTGGCGCGCAGTCAGTACGTTCTGGCACAGCAAGGATCCGGCTTCACCCCCTGCCTGGATCGATCTGGTCTCCGGAGAGGCCGCACCCTATGCGGCCTCCTGGGGAGTGCTGGGTATTCGCGCGCTGCTCGACGGTCAGCCGCAATCCCTGCAGGCGGACGTGTTGAAGCAGGAGGATTATTATTCCTCGTCCCTGCTGATGCTCAGCCAGATAGCGCAGGGTCACTGCGGCAAGGCTCGCTGAACTCTTCAGCCGCTCGTTTTCATGAGCGGCTGAAGAGCATGGTCAAACAGGGCTTGAGCGTCCTGTCATCTCGCGAGCCATTTCGGTGGCGTAGCTGTCCGTCATGCCGGCGATAAAGTCGATTACCCTCATGAACGAGCGGTGCAGCGGCCAGTTCGGGTCCGGCGCGCTGTTGCCTAACAGGTCCAGAATGCGCCGGTGCTTGAAGGATGGCTCACGGCCGCGATGCTGTTCAAGCGCTGCGCCACAAAACGCATTGAGCAGAATTTCAAGCGTGGTATAGGCACCGATTTCATGCAGTGTCTTGCGCTTGTCCTGGAAGATCTTTTCCCGGGCCATGGCTTTGGCGCGCTGCACGCACAGCTTGGCGGGACCATCCATGTGTTCGACCAGATCGTCCTTCAGGGTACCGGCCAGCAGGGCGTCCTGTTGTTCGACAAAGGCGCGTGCCGTGGCATTGGTCAGGTGTTCGATGGCCTTGCCACGCAAGATGGCCAGCTTGCGCCGACGCGAGTCCTGTGGGCCGAGCTGGCGATAGGTTTCGGGCAGATCATCGCCTACGAGGCCCAGCAGCAGGGCTTCCACTTCGGCATAGGTAAGCAGATCCATTTCCAACCCATCTTCCAGGTCGATCAGCGCATAGCAAATGTCATCGGCCGCTTCCATCAGATAGACCAGCGGATGCCGCGCCCAACGCTCCTCGCCAAGCAGAGGAATACCCAATTTGCTGGCAATCTGTTCAAGCAGCGGCAGCTCGCTCTGGTAGCAGCCAAACTTGTGTTTCTTGTAGCCGGGTGCCTCGGCATAGCGGGACGTCCAGGGGTACTTCAAGTAAGTCCCCAATGTGGCATACGTGAGGCGTGTGCCTCCATCGAACTGGTGGTACTCCAGCTGTGTCAGGACACGAAAGCCTTGGGCATTGCCTTCGAAGTGCAGGAAATCGTCGCGCTCGATGTCGCTCATGTCATCCAGCCAGCCACGGCCGGCCGCTTGGGCGAACCAGTGGCGAATCGCATCTTCCCCCGAGTGTCCGAAGGGAGGATTGCCGATGTCGTGCGCCAGGCACGCTGACTGCACGATTACCCCCAGATCGCTGGGTTCGCACCAGTCCGGCAACTGATGACGCAGGCTTTCGCCTACGCGCATACCGAGCGAGCGGCCTACACAGGCGACTTCAAGACTGTGGGTCAGTCGGGTATGGATATGGTCGTTGCTGCTGACCGGATGCACCTGCGTCTTACGTCCCAGGCGGCGAAAGGCGCCTGAGAAAATGATACGGTCGTGATCTTTGTGAAACGGGCTGCGGCCCAGTTCGGCGGTGCTGTGCACAGCCTTGCCGAGGCGCTCGCGGGTTAGAAGTGTTTGCCAGTCCAAGGCCTACCTCGCAACAACGGTTTTCGTGTGGCGTACCCTAGCAGGCTTGTGCCTGTAGGCGATACTGGGGCAATGCTTACACGATAGACCGTTCTCGATCAGGCAGGTTTTCAGATCTGGGGCTCCGTCAAAAGCGAGGCGTCAATGTCGATCAGCAGAAGCCGCTGCCCCTGGGCAATGAACTGGCCTGCCGTCATGCAGTACTGGTTGGTAGTGGCGTCCCGGTAGGTAGTGGAGAGATTCAGGCGGCGCTCATCCACGCCCTCGGCAAGCAGGCTGTAAAAGTATGGGCGCCATGACCAGTTGTGGTTCAGGTAGCGACGATTTTCCTGCCAGAACATGCCGTTCCATTCCAGATTCGGGCTTATCTGGGTGCCATGTCGATCGCACTGATACAGGCGCAGCAGCCAGGGCAGGTCATGGGGAAGGGGAAGTGCGCTGATCATTGACCTGTTTTCTGCCCAGGGACGCACCTCCTGGATAAAACGGGCCAGTTGCTGGCGCAACATCATGAGCCTTGTACGCTCTCGTAGCTTGCGCTGCACATAACGTGTTCGCAGGGCCGCAAAGCGCTCGACATGGGTCCCGGTTGGTTGAAACTGCTCAGCCGCTTGCGCAAAAAGAAAGCCTTGTATGTAGCGAGCGCCACATTCCAGTGCGAAATCAAGCTCTTCGTCCGTCTCAACCCCTTCGGCAATGATCCAGCAGCCGATCTTCTCAGCCATCAGGGCCATGGCTCTGACGACTTCACCACTGGGTCCACCCCTGGCCGCGGCTTGGAACAGGCGCATGTCGAGCTTGAGGATATCCGGTGCCAGGTCCATGACGCGATCCAGCTGTGAATAGCCTGCACCAAAGTCATCAATAGCGATTCTGGCACCGGCGGTACGGTAGCGATGAACCACGTCCAGTAAGCGTTGTTGATTACCTGCCAACTCGGTGATCTCAAACACGATACGCCGAGGGTCAATCCCTTGGCGTTCGACCTGCTTCAGGCTCGGCAATGGGTGATCCGCACGGGCGTGGCTGATCCAGCGGGGGGAAATATTCAAGCTCAGAAACCAGTCTGGTGGCGCGTCGCGGAAGCGGCTCAGGGCATTATCACGGATGTCTCGATCCAGCTGGCGCAGGTCTATGGGTGAAACCGTACGGGACGCGAACAGTGGGCCTACCGACTGACAGCTACCGTCTGCCTGACGCAGGCGGCCCAAGGCTTCTACGCCGGCGATCTGTCCGGTTGCGGTATCGATGAAGGGTTGGAAAAAGGCGAGAGGGTATCCTGTGAACACGGGGTCCTTCCTGCGGATTAGGTCTGCCGTGAGCTGACCTGAGGTTGAAAAGAGGGTCTCTTTTCTCTCGCAAGAATGCGGCCAATGTTCGCTAGGATAGAGCAGGCATATGGCGCATCCGTGCGCCAGTATTCCTAAGGGTAAGGGTGATGAGTACCCTGTTGCGCCGCGTGCTGCGCGTGCTGATTATGACGCACGGTCTGGTAACGCTTGACGAAGGGATACACGGCAAGACCTATCCGCGCCAGGCGTCCAATGGGCCCCAGGCGCTTACCAAATAACGATAGAAGCAGCGTCGCACCAATCACCAACGGCCCCTTGGACTGAGTGACCACGTCCTTGGGACGAACCATGTCCTTCAAGGTCCCGAGCGGATTGTGCAAGGGCTCGGCGTTGTAAACGATCTGCTGACGGTACAGCTCCATGCGCAGCCGTACCATTTCCTTACGCTTCTGACGGCTAACAGCCGCCGTTAGAGGTTGGTTCATGGCAGTAGGCGCTCCCGATTACGGGCCAGCTCTTCAAGCGTGGCATGGAACGGAGGATTCCCCTTTATCAGGCTCATGGCCTTCCAGACACACAGCGCCATCGCGACGGCGTAAGCGGCGGAAAGCAGAAGGGTTGCCAGCAAACGGTGAGTATCCCAGAACGCAATGATGACGGCCGCCGATAGCCCCACCAGGACTAGCAAACCGAAAATCAGGCTCAGGCCGGTCAGCAGGAACAGCTTGAAGGTGCGAACCTTCTCTTCCTGAACCTCGATACCCAGCAGCTCGAGGTGACTCTGGACCAGACCGACTGCCGCACCTGCCATCCGCTTCAGGGACGGCTTGGGTACTTCGTCTGGTATTTCATGGGGATTCGGCGGTGTCATGTCCATTCATCCCACTCCTTTATCAGCGACGGGTGAATAACAGGCCTACTACAAAGCCGATACCGGCTGCGATGCCTACGGACTTCAGCGGGTGCTCGATAACGTATTCTTCAGTGGTTTGAACAGCCGCACGGCTTTGATCGTACACGGAGGCCTGCTGGGCTTTCAGGGTTTCGCGGGCGCGGGCCAGGGTATCAGTCAGGCGGCTGCGGGCTTCATCCATCTGCTCGCCCGAAGACGATGTCGAACCTTTGAGCAGGCGCTCGGCATCTGCAATCAGTGCAGAAAACTCGGCAGTAATTGCATTCTGAACATTACGCAGGTTTTCACGGTGAGTCTGCTTTTGAGTGCTGGAATCGGTCTGGTCTTCCTGCGAGGGTGGAAGAACGCTTTCCATCGTCATATCGATACTCCTTGCAAAGATCGTGAAAGATTGAATTTCATTTGCTTCAGCGGGTTCGAACCTGTCTGGGTCGCAAAGGTTCCGTTTGTCGCTCTTTCATGACATACCGGCCAACAAGCGGGCCTCGGCCTGCTCCAACGCCGCGACCGGCCCTTTGAGCAGCACGGTGTCATGGGCTTTAAGGAGTAGCTCCGGCGTGATGATCAGCTCCGCGCCATCACGGCGGATGGTTTCCAGACTAAGTCCCAGCGACTCCAGCTCCAGAGAGTCCAGGGACCGCCCGACCGCATGGGCATTATCGGGAAGATAGATGGCATGCAGCATGATGCGGCTGTTGCGGTGAGCATCCAGCACATCGGCTTGTGCGCCTTGGTAATAGCCTTGCAGCAGGCTGTAGCGCTCCCGGCGGATAGTGTCGATACGCTCCTGGACGTGGCGCTCCGATAACCCCAGGAGAAGTAGCGCCTGAGATCCCAGCATCAGGCTTGACTCAAGCAGTTCGGGAACAACGGCACTGGCACCTGCAGCGCGCAGGTCGGCGTTGAGGCTGCTGTCTCGTGTGCGCACCAGGATAGGTAGATCCGCCCGTTGCTGACGTGCCAGGCGAACAATGGCCAGCGCCCGGGACGGGTCGTCTACCGCAACAACCAATAGGCGGGCATGGGCAATGCCTACGGCCTCCAGGAGCTCGGTACGACTGGAGTCTCCATAATGAACGCTTGCCTCGATAGCCACGGCTTCCTGGACCCGAACAGGATCGTTATCCAGCGCTGTGAACGGTATTTTCTCCAGGCTCAGCAGGCGGGCGATCGACTGCCCGACCCGGCCGAAGCCGCAGATGATGACATGCCCGGCGAGACCCTCGCTGGCACTGGCAATGTCCGAGACGGGTGTTGGGCTGACCAGCCCCAATGATCGGGCCAGCCGCGAAGCATTGCGCAGCAGCACAGGCGCAATGGCCATGGAAATGAAAACAGCCGTCAACAGCGCACCGGAGAACATTTCTTCCACCAGTCCTTCCTGCCTGGCCTGCGCCACCAGTGCAAAGCAGAACTCGCTGCCCTGGGCCAGCGCCACGCCCGTGCGCCAGCCGGTGGCGTTATCGCCAAAGCGGTTTCGAACGACCAGTGCCACGATGAGTGCCTTCAGGACGACCAGTGCCAGGACCAGGAGCAGTACGAAACCAGGTTGGCGTATGACGACCTGTATATCGATCAGCATGCCGACACTGATAAAGAACAGGCCTAGAAGCACATCTCGGAAAGGCCGCAAATCCGCTTCGACTTGATGCCGATAATGGCTCTCGCCCAGCAGCATCCCTGCCAGAAATGCGCCAAAGCCCATGGAAAGGCCCATCAGGTGCGTGAGCCAGGCGGTGAGCAGGACGATCAGCAATGCCAGCAGCAGAAACAGCTCGGCGGAGCGGGAGCTGCCGATTTCACGAAACAGGGGAGGCAAGAGCCAGCGGCTGGCCGCCAATAGGGTGATGAACAGGACGGCCGTCTTGCCCAAAGTAAGGGGAAGGGCCCAATACCACACGGTATCGGCATGCCCGCTGAATACCGGAATCAGGGTCAAAAGCAGTACCGCGATCACATCCTGAAAAAGCAGGACGCCTATGGTGTTCTGACCATGGGGCGTCAGCACTTCGCCCAAGGTGGAAAGCTCTCGCGTCACGATGGCGGTTGAGGACAGTGACAGTCCAACCCCTAACAACGCGGCAGTTCCGGGCGAGGCGCCCAGCAGATTCAGAAGCAGTGCCAGCGGAATGCTGCATAGCAGAACTTGGAAACTGCCCAACCCGAAGACAACCCGACGCAACGCCAGCATGCGAGGCAGGGAAAATTCCAGGCCTAGCATGAAAAGCAAAAACACGACGCCCATCTCGGCAATCAGGGGAAGAGACTGATCCGGCTGAACCCAGCCCAAGGCATTGGGGCCCAGGACCAGACCTACGAACAGATAGCCCAGCAAGGGCGGCAGTCCGACTCGGCGTATTAGCGAGATGACCACCAGGGACGCCGCCAACAGCAAGAGAAGATCAATGAACACGTAGGCCTCACAGTCCGGTTACATCACTAAGTCGACCACGCAATGAGGGCTTATCTCCCCCTCGAATACGCCAAGCCTCCGTGGTAATGAGCGAAAGTCTAAACGAGCCAGCGTAAACTCCATTGAGGTATATCAATGCCTGGCTTGCTCGATCCGTACCATACTGAAAGATGTTGCACGTTTAGGAGGTGGCCATGAGCCCGCATTGTCAGTTGTTGGTTACCGCAGCCTGCCACCTCTGTCATGACGCTGAAAGGGTACTGATGCCCTTCGTCGAGCATGGTCTGCTGGTCGAAGCCGTTGATATTGTGGAATTGGACGGAGGCGTGGAGCGGTACGGCATGCGAATTCCGGTACTGCGTCACCTGGAAAGTGGACGGGAGCTGGATTGGCCGTTCAGTTGCGAACAGATCGCCACCTTTTTAATGCAGGATTAGGCCAGATTTATTACTGTTGATGGAGGCAGGGAACGGATTTGTATGACACTGCTTCGTCTTTAAACCGCCCATTTTGCCAGTAGATGGCGCATTGATAGCAGCAGGATCGCGACTTCTATTGCATTTTTTCGTGAATTTCAAGTTTTTGTTGTGAACTCTGGCTTCCAAGTCACTGTCTTTCTCATCGCATTCATAAAACGTAAAACTATTTAATGAATGGGGGAATGATGAATAGCGCAACTGAAAAACTGATGACTGCCTTTCCAACTTACGAATGCTCGGTAACTGAGCCTCGTCCTGACGGAAGCGTTGTGTTCTGCGTACAGGATTTGGGCAGCGATGCGCGAGTCACACGTGTGATTTCCGCTCGCCAGCTAAGCGATGACCGCGCGCTGCAAATCGTGATCGACGATATGCGCAAAGACGTCTCGCTTCGCGCGGGGGCGTTGGCACCGCAATCGTTGGCTACCTTGCGAGCCACGGGCGCTACCGTAATGCGTTACGCTGATTGAGGCATAGGCGTCTGTCTATGACAGCGTGTTTTTGCGCTTGCTCAATCGACATCCAGCAGGCTTTGCCTGTTGGATGTCATGCGTGTTGATTTAGAATAAAAAACCCGCCATTGGCGGGTGTTGCTGTTGCGCTAAAAAGTAGGGCTGGCCATCGACGCTAGTACTTACACCCCATCAAACGACAGCCCTTGCAAGGCAGATCTGCAGGGGCTGTCGTTTCCTCCGGACAGGTGTCCGGTTTTTCAAGACCTGTATCCCAGACTGGAAAACCCAGGCCCTGCGCAGTCAACGCGCGTCGGGCTGCCGAGACAGTACCTTTCAGCGAACCGGGTTCGCTGTATTGCACCTGACGAATGCGTGTTGAGCGGTAGGCAACGCGTCCGTACAGATCAAGCACGCTAAAGGAAAATGTTCCCTGCAGGTCAGTCAGTGTTGGCCACACCTTGAGCGGGGCCAACGCGTCTGCCAGGTCATCACATGCCAACGCATAGCGTGTCGCCATGATCGCGTCGGTAACGACCGTATTTTCTTTGGACGACAGGTTCGCCGCGTCAGCTAGCGGAATTACCGTATTAAAAGAGGAGGGCGCGCCGATCGACTCAGCATGATCATAAGTCATCGAGACACCACCAAGGCCGTTGGGTGAAGACATGCAGCTACTACTTGCTCAGCGGGAGATCGAATACGTCTTGTAGGGCGACAGGGAGGCCAACAGCTCCGGTACACCACAGCCACTGTCGATCGCCATGCCCAGGCGAATGCCATCGATGACGCGGTCCAGCTTTTTCGGCGTGTGCAGTTGCTCTTTGGTAATCAGACGACGAGCCTTGGTGCCGGTATCGTCCGAAAGGGTCAGCGTGACGCTTCCATCCATGCGCTCAATACGGAAATTGACGCGGTAATCAGCTTCGAAAGCCGCAGCGATAACTTGAAAAGGATTATCCATATGCCTCACCTGATAGCCACACCAACGTTACGGTTTCATTGACATAGGTCAGGTCCGCAAAGTTCTACGTTTTTTTTCTGTCTGCGACAGATGCGCATGGGTATACAGTTTGGCTGTGATCTCTGCCTGCCGTGGAGGCCGCGGCATTAGTCACTGATGGGCTCAGGAATCAGTAACATACAGAAACATCTATTCAGGCTGACTCCAGGGTTAGTATCTGTTCGACGACTGCCGTCAGGTCAGAACCCTGAACTGTAGGTGGCGCCAATGGGCTGGGTACCTGTTGAGCAGTGCGTGAAACCAGAGCGGTCTTGAAGCCTGCACGTTGGGCGCCGGCGATGTCCCAGGCATGCACGGCAATCAGCCACAGCCGTTTTGGGTCTGTATTCAGGGTTTTGGCAGCCTGGAGATACGCAGGCGCATCCGGCTTTAGGGTCTGAGCATCTTCTGCCGAAAGCACTTCATCAAAATAGCCACGCAGTCCAGCGGCGGATAATTGGGCATCAACCAGCTCGCGTGCATTATTGGACAGGGCGACTATTCGAGCCCCTGACTTGCGCAACTGCTCAAGCGCTGGCTCGACATCGGGGTGCGCTGGCAGCATACGCATGGCGGTTTTAACGTGGTGGCGATCGGCTTCTGACAGCTGAACCTGTTCACGCTGCGCCAGCATGGTCAGCGCAGCCTGCCCAGCTTCCTCGAATGAAATGCTAGGGCCGGTAATCGTAGCGGTCATGGCGTTCTGCAGCGTCTGGGCAAACCAGGCACTACGCGCTGTGGATGAACCAAAGGTCTGGAAAAAGACCGAATCCAACCCTGCCAGATCCAGCAGTGTTTCATTGATATCGAACAGGCAACAGGTCATGGGCGTTCCTTACGTATGAGTCTAAGGTGGACAGCCTGTTGTTACACCTGGTTGCGCAATCGATCGGTAAAAACGAGCTTTCAGCGAACCTGGACAGTCGGAGCGAGTCCTCCTTAGTGCTCTTTTCTCATGGGAGAAACGCCTTGACCCGCTCTACATTGCTATCCCTGGGCAGCATCAATGCAGACTTTCAAATGCGGCTCGATGAGGAGCCAGGTAGTGCCGAAACCTTGCTCGCTCATGACCACGTTCGCCTTTCGGGAGGCAAAGCGGCCAACGTAGCCTACTTGGGTGCGGTATTCGGATGTACGTCTCGGCTGCTGGGCTGCGTGGGAGACGATGATCTGGCAAGACAAGCCCTGTCGCCTCTGCAGGCTGCAGGGGTCGATATAGGTTCGGTTTGCACGGCGCGCGGAGCGACTACCGGGGTTTCCATCATCATGGTCCCACCCAAAGGCAAGAAACAGATCGTTTTGGCAACCAACGCCAACGATCACTGGGATGAGACATCTGCCCAGGCCATGGTTGAGGCGATCAGGCAGACCGCTCCGCCGGCGTTGCTGACAGTGGACTATGAGATACCTGCCTGGGTAGTGCGTAAGGCTGTCGAGGCGGCAGACCAGCGTACCGTTCCTGTCGTAATGGACTTGTCCTTTCCCGACCGCGTTGAAAAGGCATTGCTGAGCAAGGTTCTGGCGGTATCGCCCAATGCCTCCGAAGCCGAGGGAGTCACCGGCATCACGATCGACTCTCCCGAATCGGCCTTGGAAGCGGCTCGAACGCTTCATGAGTGGGGCGTCTCGATTGTGTGCATCAAGCTGGAGGATGGCGGTTGTGTGCTGGTAACCGAGGAGGACGCAGCGCTTATTCCGGCAGGAGAGGCTGATGTAGTCGACAGCACGGGGGCCGGTGATGCGTTCACAGGCGTTCTGTCGATTGCCCTGCTGGAAGGCCTCGCACCGCTGGAAGCCGCTTTGCGAGGCGTTGCTGCTGCCAACCTGGCGGTAAGAGGATACGGCTCGCAACCTGCCTATCCTTCGCGCGAGGAGGTGGAGCAGCAGGCGGACCGGCTGAGAGCAGGGGTACGCAATCTCCATGAATGATGCGTTCAACACAACTCGCACCGAGATCATATTCAATGAGTACAAGCCCTCGGACGAACGTCGCCGTGAAGCACTTCTGGCACTGGGCAATGGTGTGCTCAGTATGCGGGCCAGTGCACCGGAACTTAGCGCAAGCCGTCTGAGCCAGGGGGACGACCAGCACTACCCCGGTTTTTATCGTGCGGGTTGGTATGACGATGCGCCACGCAGGGTGAATGGGAAGCGCATCGCCATGTCGGCCTTGGTCAACCTGCCTGATCCGTTCGGACTCACGTTCGCGCTGGATGATGACCTGTGGTTCAACCTGGCCTCTGTCAAGCTTCAGCGTTATCGCCAGGTACTTTCACTGGACCGTGGCACGCTGCGTCGCGACATGACTTTCATGATGGGGCCGACGCGTGAAGTGCGGTTGAGCGAGACGCGTCTGGTCAGCATGGCCGACCCTGATCTGTGTGTACTGCGCTGGGAGGTGTACGTACCCGAGGGAGGCTGCGTCCGGGTGCGCTCGACGCTCAACGCCGGGGTCAGAAATGCCGGGGTCAAGCGTGATGCAGCCTATGAGGGGCGACGCCTGCAAACCATTGGATTCCATAGCGAAGCTGACGGTGGCGCCGCTGTGTTGGCATCCCTGCATGACCGGTCCCGCGAGGTAGCAGTTGCGGCACATACCCGGCTAAGTATGCCGGCTGGTCCCTGGCAACAGGCCGTGATGGGCGACTGCCTGTGCCTTGAGGCTACCTGTGATCTGCCTGAAGGCGGAACGCTGATCATCGAGAAATATGTAACGGTCAGGGTCGAGGGTGAAATCCCGCGTCATGAGGACAGTGGGAGAACGCTTTCGATTATGCTCGACCAACTCCGTCGGCGCTCCGATTTTGATAACGTCCTGCAGCGGCACGCCGCCCATTGGCACAGGTTATGGGGCCGCATGGCCATGCAGATGACCGAGCATCATCTCGCCTTGCCCCTGCGCCTGCATCGTTTCCATGTGCTTCAGGCGCTTTCGCCCAACAGTCTTGGTCAGGACATGGGGTGGCCTGCCAGAGGTTGGCAGGAAGGATATTTTGGACAGATCTTCTGGGATGAGATTTTTGCCATGCCCTTTCTAGCTACTCACTTTCCAGAGCTTGCTCATACGGTAGTGAACTACCGCTATGCCCGCCTCGACATGGCACGGGCGTTGGCGCGCAAGAGCGGGTATCGCGGAGCGATGTTCCCCTGGAGAAGCGGGCGAACCGGAGGGGAGGAAACCCCTCCTTATCAGTGTAATCCATTGTCCCATCACTGGGTGCCCGACCATACCTATCTGCAACGGCACGTAGGTTCAGCCATTGCCTATGATGTCTGGCAGCTGTATCTCGCCACAGGAGATCGCTCCCTGTTGAGCCACAACGGCGGCGAGCTGATTCTGGAAATTGCTCGCTTCTGGGCCAGCATGGTGCGTTTTGATCCAAGACGGGGGCGCTATGTAATCGAAGGCGTTATTGGTCCCGACGAGTATCACAACGGGTATCCCAATACCGATGTGCCGGGGCTCGATAACAATGCCTATACCAATGTCATGGCGTCCTGGGTGTTGGCCCTGGCTCTGGAATTACTTGATCTCCTACCTGACGAGGAAGCCGATGCACTTCAACAGCGGCTTGGTGTTACGCCACAGGAGCGAGTGGATTGGGATCGGATCAGCCGTACGCTGTATGTCCCAGTGCAGGGAGATGGCGTGATCAGCCAGTTTGAAGGCTTTGACCGGCTGGAGTTACCGCCCCCAAAATTTCGTCAAGATGGGCGGCCGCGCCTGGACTGGATGCTGGAGGCTCAAGGTGACAAGACCGATAATTATCAGCTGACCAAGCAAGCCGATGTGCTGATGCTACTTTACCTGTTTCCGCCCCGGGAACTGGAGCGGCTTTTTGCGCGCTTGGGCTATATCGAGCATTTGGCTGAGATTCGGCGAACGGCTGACTACTACCTGGCACGTATCACTCATGAGTCCAGTTTGTCGAAAGTGGTTTGTGCGGGTGCGTTGGCTCGTCTGGATGCGGAGCGCTCCTGGGACTATTTCAGACAGAGCCTGCGTACCGATCTGGATGCATCTTCTGATAGCGGCATTCAGGAAGGGATTCATCTGGGCGCTATGGCTGGGTCGCTGGATGTCCTGCAGCGGCATTACCTGGGAATAGTGCCTAATGTGGCCTGTTTACAGGTGATGCCTGCGCCTCCTGCTGCGCTCGACAATGTTTCGTTGGATATTGAGTACAAAGGGGTGCGGCTGAATGTCGCGTTGAAAGACCGGATATTGTCCTTATCTTCTGACCCTCGAAACAGCCACGACGCTTGTATCGAGTACTGGGACAACCGGTTCTCCCTGAAACCCGGCCAAGTCATCCATTTGACATGCCGCTAGGTCAAGAATAAGTCGCTACGACTATCAAGAAGTAGTCTTTTAAACCGATACCTAACGACAAGAATTAACGGTTGCAGTCATCTGACTGGTTAATAACCGCTCGTCAGGTATTTTGCTCCTATTAGTTAGCTTGCTGCCTTTTGATGTGACCGCTGGATATTAAGCTTGCGTCTTCAGGCAGCTGAATCGATTTTTTAAATATCTTGTGTGGAGGTAACGTGAGAACTAAAGAAGGTGCATCGAAACGTCGTCGAGAGGGCGTATCGATCATGGAATGGCTGGTTATTGGCGTCCTCTCGGCTTATATCGTATTCAGTCTTACCGTTTTCGCACAGAAGCAGTGGAATTCACTGACTGAAGTGCAAAAAGAGCAGATCATCGAAGACATCAGCCGTGCTGCCCAAGAAACGCCGCTGCTGACCTGATTACGCTTCTTTCAAGCCCTGTGGCTTTTACCGCATAAGAATAAAAGCAAAACTACTTCATAGGATCCTGTTTAGCGGATCAGGGTATTTATTTGCCTTTGAAAAGAATATTGGGCCGTTATTTTAAATGGATTCAATGTTTCTATGCGGTTTGCTCAACAATAAAGTATTTCTGAAACCCTCAAGATAGAGCCTGTCTTGAGGGTTTTGTTTATACCAATGCACTTATATCAATTAAGTTTGATAGTTTGCTCGTGGCTTGCAACATTAATAATGACGCTAGCAAGTTGGCTCAAAGTAAACGGCTTGCTCAATACTGTAAGATTGCCCGCAGAGAGCGCAGCTGAGTCCGCATATCCCGTCATCAGCACAATCCTGAGCTCCGGTTTGATGGCCAGACTCTGCTTGCACAGCTCCATGCCTGTCATGCCGGGCATGGCATAGTCGGTCAGAAGCAGGTCTATCCCGTCTCCATCATGTAACTGCTGTATCGCTTCCTGCCCGTTTGCCGCCTCGATGTGTTCATAGCCTAGCTCCGATAGCATGGCGGACGTTGAATGACGTACCTGTGGGTCGTCATCCACCAGCAGAATCCTTAACGGGATTGGAGAGGAAAGGTCTACGTTTACCGGCTCGCTCATTGCCTGTACCGGCTCTGAAGTACGAGGCAGGTAAAGAGAGATGCACGTGCCGTGACCTGGCTGGCTTTGTATTTCAACGTCTCCCCCAAACTGACGAACCGTGCCATAGACCTGGGCCAGGCCCAGTCCTGTTCCCTTGCCCTGTGCTTTGGTGGTGAAAAAGGGCTCGAACACGTGGCTGAGCACCTCCTGAGACATGCCTTCACCGGTGTCAATAAGGCTGATACGTATGAGCTCGCCTCGTCCCAGGGAGGCCGGGCGACTATCCGAGGCACCTATGTTCTGTGTCTGAATGGTCAGGCGTCCGCCGCCGGGCATGGCGTCCCGCGCATTCACTGCCAGGTTTACGATAGCCAACTCAAACTGGTCAGAATCGCTTTGTGCGGGCCAGAGGCCTGCTTGAAGGTTCATCACCAGTTCTACGGTGCCGCCAAGGGTGGCGTGCAACAGGGCCTGCATACCTTGTAGGATCGAGTTGAGGTCAACGGGGCGGGCATTGAGTCGCTGCTTACGCGAGAAAGCAAGCAGCTGCGCGGTCAGCCTGGCGCCTCGATTGGCGGCCTGCTGTGCATTTTTCAGCAAGCGACTCGTACGCTCGTCGTGAGTACGCCGCTCCAGCAAATCCAGCGAGGCGATTACGACGGCAAGTAGGTTGTTGAAGTCGTGAGCCACGCCCGCCGTCAGCTGACCGATCGCATCCATCTTTCGCGACTGGGCCAGCTGCTCCTCGGCTTCCTGGCGCAGGTGCGCCAGCTCAAGGGTAGATTGAACCCTGGCCTTGAGCTCCCGGGCGGAAAAGGGCTTGACAAGGTAGTCATCTGCACCGGCTGCCAACCCATCCACACTGGCCTCTTCACCGGCACGTGCCGAGAGCATAATGATGGGCAGGGTGTTAAGCAGCGGATCTTCCCGTAGCTTGCGTACCAAGCCGAATCCATCCAGTTGGGGCATCATCACGTCGGTCAGTAACAGGTCTGCTCCGTACTGCTGCAGAACCTCAAGCGCGGCGGCTCCATCTGCAACCGCAACAACGTCATGATCAGGCTCAAGCAGGCGCTGAATGTAGGCGCGCATATCCGCGTTGTCATCGGCTAGCACAATACGGGCACGCCGCTTCATGGGATCCCTTGCTGCGACCATCACCGCTCCAGCCGCCTGGGTTTCCAGCCGCGGAGTCACGGGGTCATCAACCAGCCAGCGCAAGGCCTCCTCTACAAACGGTGCCGCTCCAGGGCTTTCGCTCGCACCGGATGCACTATCCTGAAGCGATTCGTCCGGGAGATGACGGCTGCCAAAGGGAATTCTCAAGGTGAACGTGGTGCCGTGGTTCAGCTCGCTGTTCACGGATACCGAGCCACCATGCAGTGCAACCAGCTCATTCACCAGGGCCAGGCCAATACCTGAACCTTCATAGGAACGGCTCTTGGTGTCCTCGATTCGGTGGAAGCGCTCAAAAAGACGGGGAAGGTGCTCTGCAGCAATGCCGACCCCGGTGTCAGCTACGGTCAGCTGAACATGGGTATCGGTCGAGCTCAGTTCCAGGCGGATCTGGCCGCTGAACGTAAACTTGAACGCATTGGATAATAGATTGAGGACCACCTTTTCCCACATCTCCCGATCGACAAAGACGGGCTCGGGGAGGGTGGGGCAGAAGACATCGAAACGAAGACCCGCCCGCTCGATAGCCGAGCGAAAACTGCTTGCCAGATCTGCTGTAAAAGATGCCAGATCCGTAGGCACGAACCGGGCTTGCGAGCGGCCTGCTTCGACACGGGAGAAGTCCAGTAATGTGTTGACCAGCCGCAGTAGGCGCAGGGCATTGCGGTGCGCTATGGTCAACTCACCCCGAACCTCGGGCGTCAGGGTTTGTGTTCCAAGTAGATCCTCAAGTGGACCCAGCATGAGTGTCAGGGGGGTTCTGAACTCATGGGATACGTTGGAGAAGAACTGAGTCTTGGCACGGTCCAGCTCAGCCAGCATCTCGGCTCTCTGCTGTGCCTGTTCATACGCACGGGCATTGCGCAGGGCCGTCGAAACCTGCCCTGCGACCAGTGTGATGAATGTGGCATAGGCATCATCCAGCGCACGGCTTGGACTGATCCCCACGATCAGGACCCCTAGCGGCTCGGCATCACTTTCGCCAGCGATCGGCATGATATGCGCCGAATCGACAGGGTCCTGCCAGAGGCCACCATGAAGCCCCAGCGCATCTGAAAGCCCGGTAATGGTTTGGGCTTGCCCAGCCAAGACCTGTTTGAAGGGCCACAGCGGCTCAGTTGCGGTGCTGCCTACAGACATGGTAGAGGGCACATGAGCCCCCGGGTCTATGGGCGTCGCGGCAACCAGATTCAGCGTCTCTTCAGGGCCTTTTAGATAAAGCAGTGCAAAAGGCAGATCCAGCGGATCACTGGCCAGTGCGGCTCCAATGTCCCTGCCGGTGGTTTCGACACTTCGAATTTCACCGGCCTGTGTTGAGAGATCGCTCAGCAGCTTCAATCGGCGCTCGCCTACAACCTGCAGAGTGACTTCGCTACACACAGCCAGCATGCCGACAATGCTTCCTTCGTCATTTTCGGCTGGTGCATGGGAGACGCTGAAATAGGCTTCTTCGCGGTAGCCTGCGCGGTCCATCAACAGAGGAAGGGCTGCGGTCCAGTTCGCCTGTCCACTTTCCATGACCCGTTCGATCATAGGACCAAGGGTATCCCAGTTTTCCGCCATGGTAATGCGGATATCCTCGCCCAGCGCTCGGGGATGTTTATCGCCGATCAGCTTGGCGTAGGCATCATTGTAGATCTGCGTAAATGCAGTACCCCAGGTAAGGATCATGGGGTACTGAGACGAAAGAAGGGTACGGACCGTTGAGCGAAGGCTCTGTGGCCAGGTAGATACGGCGCCTAGTGGTGTTTTCGACCAATCGAGGTCCCTTGCCAGGGCACGTATCTCACCAGGGCCACGAAACAGAGTTAGAGCAGAAGCGTTATGTGAGGTCATGTGACAGGATAACAGGCGGCTCCCGGATTATCCGGGACACAAAGTGTATTAAATCCATGCTTCGCCGATGAACTCAACTGTCCGTTGTTAGGAATCAGTCATTGATCAACAGGCATCCAGCCCAGGCGCTGCTCGATCGCGGTGCGATAAGGCGTTCTGATTTCAAGCGGAAGCTGCCTGACATAGTTGCAGGCATGGTCTCGAATATCCCCTTTAAGCCCATCGAGATAAGCAATGGCTTCATCAACAGAAGGCATACGGTCCTCTTCGTCCCTCGACTTGGGAGGCAAAGCCGTCCAGACCACGGCATCCAGCTCCCTGTGGTCAGCCCAGGCTCGAATGCGTTCACCATAGGGACCTTCGTATTCGCCTGGAATACTGCCTACGTATTCAGGGCGTTCACGGTTGATCTGCTCGCGATCACGTAGCAATTCACGGGCGATATCAATGTCCTGAACATTCAACAGTGCCCAGAACGTGGGGCTATCCGGTGCGTTTGAAGACAAGGCAACCGCTAATTCTCCACCGTCACAGGTGCGGCAGAGCTCTACCGGCAACCTTGGACCATCGTTCATCCAGGCAGAAGCCAATGGAAGCGGGCCAGGCTTCCAGATCAGGGAGCCCCAAGCAAGACAAGCAATACGCATGCTGAATACTCGCGGTTGGAATCGGATGGGATTGGGTTGCGAAGGCAACATACAGGTTTGAAGGTAAGAAACCGTTTCGGTTCAGCACAACCGACCGGGGGCAGTCTGGCGGGCAATCCTATAGAATAGCCGAGCCTAGAAACTCGCTGAGTAATCGAATGAACGACTCCAAATCCAAAGTACGCCCATTAACCTGGATCGGCCTGGTGCTGTTCGTAGGCGGAGTAGTGGGGCTGGTAACGGCTCTGGTGCCGCTGATCGGTCCTGAAAGAGCGCCTCGTGACGCGGGTCACCTGACGCCCCTGGTCCTGTCGGCAGTTGTCCAGTTCATCGGTTATGTACTGCTCAATCGCAACCGTTTTCGTGGACGTAAGCAGCCAGGAAAGCGCTGATTTCCCTTGAGGTCATATAGCCATCTCATCTGTTTCTTGGCTCCATCCTGTCTGAGCTTCCAATCGCTGCGAACGAAATCACAGAAAGCGAGTCGGAAGGAATCGTTACGACTGGGTTGAAGTCCTTTAAGGATGACCGGGCCTTGAGCGTAGCGATGTCAATCAGGGTTCGGCATGGCGTGCAGCCGTGAGTGCTGCCGGGCCGGAAAAGGATGAAGATTCATGCGCAAGACAATCGTGATGCTTTCCCTGGCGCTCCTGGCAGCGTGTACCCATGGGAACAAGAATGACCAGACCGCTCAGGATGTGCAGATTGAGCGGTACATGACCGAGCAGCAACTCGTAGGCTCGATGGGTAAACCGGATCATATACAGAAGGAAGGGTCGCTGACCGTCCTTGTTTACAGGGACCGGTTGCTCAGCATGTCAGCCGATCGCTCGGATTATTCCTTTATCTTTGACGGGGGCCACCTCGTCGAATACACCCCTGGAAGGGTCAAGGTGCAGACCCAGAACGGCACGCCAAAGATTACAGTGGAGCCTGCCTGACTGTAGGGAGTAGGGCAGCGGAAAGGGAGGTTTCTTTCCGCTGCCTAACTGTCAGGCTTCCTTAGCCTGACAGGCCGCTGCCGTAAAGATCACATCGGTGGAAGAGTTCAGGGCGGTTTCTGCCGAGTCCTGAACCACCCCGATAATGAAGCCTACCGCTACCACTTGCATGGCGATTTCACTGGGAATCCCGAACAGGCTGCAGGCCAGTGGGATCAGCAGCAGCGAACCGCCCGCGACGCCTGACGCACCGCAGGCACAAACCGCGGCCACTATGCTGAGCAGAAGAGCCGTCGGAATATCAACGGAAATACCCAGTGTTTCGACTGCAGCCAGTGTTAGCACAGTAATGGTAATGGCTGCGCCAGCCATATTAATCGTGGCGCCTAGCGGAATCGAAACCGAATAGGTGTCCTCATGCAGGCCCAACCGTTCGCACAAGCCCAGGTTGACCGGTACGTTTGCAGCCGAGCTACGGGTGAAGAACGCTGTGATGCCACTCTCGCGCAGGCAGGTCAGGACAAGGGGGTAGGGGTTGCGTCGTGTTTTCCAGTACACGATGAGCGGGTTAACCACAAAGGCCACCAGCAGCATGCAACCAATCAATACGACCAAAAGATGCAGGTAACCCGCCAAGGCATCAAACCCGGACGTTGCCAGGGTCGAGGATACAAGACCGAAAATACCGAGCGGCGCAAAGCGAATCACGAAGCGGACAATACTCGAAACGCCATCCGCCAGATCAGTGAACACGGTACGGGTCGTCTCGCTGGCATGACGGAAGGCAATGCCCAGGCCAATGGCCCAGGCCAGAATGCCCATGAAATTAGCATTGATAAGCGCGTTGACCGGGTTATCGACGATGCTCAGCAGCAATGTTTGCAATACGCTGCTGATCCCTTCCGGCGGGCTGATATCGCTGGTATGGGCGACCAGCGTCAAGGTCGATGGGAAGAGAAAGCTGGCTAGTACAGCAATTACCGATGCAGACAGCGTCCCGATTACATATAACCACAGGATGGGTTTGATATGGGTAGGTTGTCCCTGCTTGTGATTGGCAATGGAGGACGCTACCAGAACAAATACCAGAATCGGCGCAACCGCTTTCAGGGCTGTGACGAACACGGAGCCGATGAAACCTGTGGCCTGGGCCGCAGAGGGCGCAACGAGCGCAAGCACGATGCCGGCGATCAGTCCGATGAGAATCTGCATCACCAGACTGGAGCGCATCAGCCAGTTCAGAAAGGGGTTTGTAGCTTGGGTCATGGCAAGATCAACTTATAAGGAAGCGGGGCGATGTTGGCAAAGACGGGGTTCGTGCGTTCCCTTCACGCGAGTTGAATACACGCCGTACAGGATCAGTCTGTCCCGCTAAAGGTTCGTTTTTCACGTACGGCCATTGAGCGAAGCGACGGATTTTAAAGGTATTTGCCTGCTTTTGGACACTAAAAGCGCAAAAGCCGATCGCCAGCAAGGCGTAATGGCCTATTGATACAGGGTCGTTGAATGCGTTTGTGGAGCGCAACCCTGACAATCTTGCCTTATACGGGCTTATTCAGACGCCTCGTGATATGAGTCATGCCCTTCGGGAGAGGGGCATGATTCTTAGTCTCCTGACGCGCATCAATCTTGAGCCTTGATCATCTCTTGAATCTTGCTGGCCAAGGCATCCACATTGAACGGCTTGGTAATGATCTCCATGTTTTCGCCCAGGTAGCCTTCGACCTGGGCGCCTTCGGCATAGCCTGTCGCAAACAGGATCTTCAGCTCCGGTCGCAGGGTTCTGGCTACATCGGCCAGCTGGCGGCCGTTCATTCCCGGCAGCCCCACGTCGGAGATCATCAGATCGATCTGTTGACCATTTTGTAGCAGAGGAATCGCCTGCTGCGCATCGACCGCCTCAAGCGAGCTATAGCCCAGCTCATCGAGCACTTCGACGATCAGCGAGCGGACAATGGTTTCGTCCTCCACCACCAATACAGTCTCGCCGGAGCCTTTAAGCAATTGTCTTTCGGTATTGATCGCGTGCTCATCCAGCGCGCCACGGTATCGAGGTAGATATAGCCTGACGCTTGTACCTTTGCCCTGTGTGGAGAAGATACGGACCTGTCCCTTGGATTGTTTGGCGTAGCCATAAATCATGGACAAGCCAAGGCCGGTACCCTGACCGATGGGTTTGGTGGTGAAAAACGGATCAAAGGCGCGCTCGATAACCTCTGGGCTCATGCCCGTCCCGGTATCGTTTACACACAGTACGACATAGTCACCTGGCGCCAATGTCAGGTGTGGATCGTCAGTGTGCTCATCAAAGTGCGCCGAGGAGGTGGCAATAGTGATCGTTCCGCCCTCCGGCATGGCATCACGGGCATTGATCACAAGGTTAAGCAGCGCGCTTTCCAGCTGATTCGTATCGGTAAGCGCCGGCCATAATCCTGCTGCAAGCGTCGTATCGAGGGCTATCTTTTCACCAATGGTGCGTCTGAGCAGCTCCTCCATCGACGCAACCAGGGTGTTCAGGTTGACCGGTTTGAGATCCAGAGCCTGGCGCCGCGAAAAAGCCAGAAGGCGTTGGGTGAGGGCGGCTGCACGCTGCGCCGACGTGACGGCAGCGCTCATATACCGTTCCAGGTCCTGGGCGCGCCCTGATTCATAACGGCGTTGCATCAGGTCCAGCGAGCCGATAATGCCCGTCAGCAGATTGTTGAAGTCATGGGCGATACCGCCGGTGAGCTGACCGACAGCTTCCATTTTCTGGGATTGACGAAGTTGATCCTCAAGCTGACGCTGCTCGGTAATATCTCGACCCACCGAATAGATCAATCCTTCCTCGGGTACGGCTGTCCAGGAGGTCAACCTATAGTTGCCATTCTGGTGGAGCAGGCGTACCTCGTAGGAACGGGCCCGCCGTTCCTGATCGATGATGCTGAGCCCATGCGTGACGCGGTCAACATCATCAGGATGAATGAATTCAAGATAGTTTCTGCCAAGCAGATCGTTTTCCGACCAGCCTAGCGTCTCGTACCAGGCCTCGTTCACCGAAATGAGTCGGCCATCCAGTTGGCAGACCTTCATCAGATCGTTACTTAAACGCCAGATTCGATCACGCTCGCGCGTGCGTAGCTCAATCTGCTTTTCAAGCTCCTCCCGTGAACGGGAAAGGACCTCGCGAGCATCGATGATGTCCTGAATATCGGTCGATGTACCAAACCAGCCCTCGACCGCACCACGCTCATTACGTACCGGCTGAGCCCGCCCGAGCACCCAGCGGTATTGGCCGGAGCGATGGCGAAGCCGAAACTCTGTGCGGTAGGGCTCACCACTTGTGAGGCATTGCTGCCAAGACGCCCAAGTGGTCTCCCGATCATCGGGGTGAACCATCTCAATCCACTTGTCACCATCGGTATGTTCTGGCACCGATCCGGTGAATTCGTACCAGCGCTCGTTGAAGTAGTAATGATGACCATCCGGGCGACTGGCCCAGACCATCTGGTCAATGGAGTTCGTGATGGCCTTGAAGCGTGCTTCGCTTTCCGACAAGGCGGCTTCGGCCTGCTTACGCGCGGTGACGTCCAGAAAGAGCACAACAAAGCGGGTAGGGTCCAGACGCCTTAACCAGGACTCGAACCAACGACCTTCCAACGCCTGCAGCTGCAGTTCAAAATGTACGGGATCGTTATGACGTATGAAGCGTGCATAACCCTCTATCAGCGTGTCATCGATATGAGGTAGTGCTTCGCGGAGGGTCCGGCCTTGCACTTGCTCAGGCGGAAGCCCGGTTAGCTGGCTGAACGCTGGGTTGACCTCGATAAAACGGAAGTCAACCATATGGCCTGTTGCGTCCAGGATGGGCTCTGCAACGAAAAACCCTTCCTGCATCTCCTGGGTAAGGTTGCGCAAACGAGCATCGCTTTCAAGGCGAGCCTGCTCGGCCCGCTTGCGATCTGTAATGTCGTAGCACACGCCAAAATAACGCATGCCTTCACGAGTATTGACCAGAATAGGCTCGCCTCGACGAGCCATCCAGCGTTCCTCTCCGTTGTCAGGCCTGCGGATACGATACTCAACGTAATCCAACGCACCCTCTAAAAACTCATGACTGTTGGTGATAACACGTGCGCGATCTTCAGGGTTGATGAGTGCAATCAGCTCCTCGATCTGAAAGCTCTCCTGCTCAGGCAGCCCCCAAAGCTGGCACATCTCCCGAGACACGGTTATGCGTCCTTGAGCCGGGTGCAATTCGAACGTTCCGATCTCTCCTACCTGTTGAGCCAGTCGAAGGCGCTCTGCAGCAAGACGCTCGGGCGTACGGTCACGCAGGATCTTGGAATAGCCCATCAGCACGCCATCCCTGCGCAGCGCACTCATCTCGCCGCTGGCCCAGAAGCGTGTGCCATCCTGCTTGATATGCCACCGCTCATCCTTAGCGCAACCGCACTGGGCGGCTTCTGTCATCTCAACGTTAGGCCGATCCTGTGCACAATCTTCTGGTGTAAAGAAAATAGATATCGGCTGACCAATGGCTTCGGCTGCCGTCCAGCCCAGGACCTTTTCCGCGCTGGGGTTCCAGTCCACGATGGTCCCTGACAGGTCGGACACGACCACGGCATAGTCAGAGGTATTGGCCAATACCAGTTGGGCCAGTTCACCAGGGCTCAAGGCGCTAAGGGAGGATCTACCGGATTCCATAAGTAATACTTTTTTCTATCGGTTCATGATGTGACAGAAAAAGTAAGGGTTTATCCCATTGGTAAGACCAACGCCTCATGAGGCTGAGAATTGCTAGACGGCTTTGTTGTTCGATAGGACTCAGGAGGAACTTTAATAGCGAAGCGGTCTGCTCTCGAGCCATTCAAGCAGGGCAAGGGCCGGCATGGGACGAGCCATGAGGTAGCCCTGACCTTCATCGCATCCCCAGTTTCGCATCAGCTTGTAGATCTCCTCGGTCTCGATGCCTTCAGCCACTACCCGGTAGTCCATCTCCTTGGCCAGTTTGATCATGGCCTTGACGATGCGTTTATCCTTTTCCTGCCGAAGCGTATTGTGGATGAAGGACTGGTCAAGCTTGACCACAGACGCCGGAATATCCCGCAGATACGACCAGTTGCTGTAGCCCGTACCAAAGTCATCGATAGCGATGACGATCCCAAGATCATGGATGCGCTCCAGTTGACGCTGCACAACTTCGGTCTGCCGGATCAGGGCGCCCTCGGTAAACTCCACCTCCAACCGCTGCGCCGGCAGATCATATTCTCTGAGAAGGGCAGTCAGCGTATCGGTAAACACTTCATCGTCCAGGTCGGCCGCGGATACGTTGATGGCTACCGTCAGGTTCAGTCCCTGTTGTTGCCATGCCTTCGCCTGTTTGACCGCAGCCTTGAGTACCCACAGGCTGACTGAGCGAATCAGGAACGTCTTTTCAGCCAGCGGTATGAATTCGCCTGGGCTGATGTCGCCCAGCGTAGGATGACGCCAGCGGAGCAGGGCTTCTACAGACGTACACTCACTGGTAGCCAGCTGGATTTTAGGCTGGAAGTAGAGCCTGAGCTGATCGTCCGCCTGAAGCGCTATCGTCAGTGCGCTCAGCAGGCGAAAGGCGCGCTGCTGCGCGTGGTCGCGGCGCGGGCTGTACATCTCCCAGCCAGCATTGTTTTCCCGTGCATCGTCTGCCGCGCTGACCAGCGAACGTATCCAGTCCGTTGAGCGTGCCTTTTCCTTGTTAAGGACCAGAATGCCCAGACCTATCTGCGTCTGGATGGGAATGGTGTCGCAAACCAGCGGCGCCTCAAAGGACTCGAGGATATGCCTGTAAAGCGTTTCAGTTGCCTCCGTTTCGATGTTCGCCAATATAAAGGCAATGCGTGTAGGACTGATCCTGTAAAGTGCAAGATCCTTGGGTACAACAGCCTGTAGGCGGTCCCTGATCAGAAGCATGAGCCGTTCTGAAAACGTATAGCCCAACGCTTTGACGATGTCGTTGAGGATACGAGGCGCAATGACATCGACTGCCACCAGCGTGATCGGAAGATCCTGGTCCGAGAAAAAGCTCGAGACATCCCTTTCCAGGCGAGGGCGATTGAACAGGCCGGTCGGTAAATCAATGAAGTTGAGGTTGCGCAGCGTTTCCACACGCGTCATGACCAGCTCGGCAAGCTGACTCAGCAGCTTTACCTGATGCTTATCCAGGGAAGGCCGTGGCTTCGTGTCAATGATGCACAAACTGCCCAGCCCAAGGCCCTGTTGAGTCAGTAGGGGAGCGCCTGCGTAAAAGCGGATATGAGGCTCCCCCGTAACCAGCGGATTGTCCCTGAAGCGATGGTCTTGGGTAGCATCGCTGACCATGAAAAGCTCATCACTCAAGATGGCATGGTTACAGAAGGAGTGCTCACGCGGCGTTTCGCTGATGGTAAGCCCGACGCTTGCACTGAACCATTGCCGGTGAGTATCGATAATCGAAATCAGGGCAATCGGGACCTGAAACAACTCGGCAGCCAGCGCAACGATCTTGTCGAAAGCGCGATCCGGTTCCGGATTGATCAGGCACAGCTGCTGGATTTCTGCAATCCGCTCGGACTCGTTCGCGGGAGTGGGCACTAGGTTGTTCATGATTGTTATCAGGCGTGGGCTATTTTTGGATCATATGGGTTTTGTGATACATGTCAGATATTAAAAATTCCTACCAAGCGTTTAGAAAATGCCTGTTAAAGCAACGTCAAGATCGGCCGATAAGGTTGCACACGTTCAATCTGGAATGATCGTTCAACGGCACCTGAGGTCCTCAGGAGTGTCATGTGTCTCTATGACTGTATAGGCAATATGACCATGACTGTACCGATTGATTTTGCATCTCCTGCCCATGAAGTGGCGCATCAACTGATTGGCTGGGTTTTTACCGTTAATGGTGTAGGCGGGCGGATCGTCGAGACCGAAGCCTATGATCGCGAAGACCCAGCCTCCCATAGCTTTTCCGGGCTTACGCGGCGTAACGCCACCATGTTTGGGCCGCCAGGCCATCTCTATGTCTATCGCTCCTATGGCATCCACTGGTGCCTGAACATCGTCTGCTGCGACACGGGGCATGGGGCGGGTGTGCTGATCCGCGCATTGGAGCCCCTGGAAGGAATTGACATCATGCGTGAGCGCCGCGGACTCGATACGCTACGCCTGCTATGTGCAGGCCCAGGGCGTGTGTGTCAGGCTCTGGGAATTACCGGAGAGCACGACGGGCTTGTACTGGAGTGGCCAGGCCTCGAATTGGCCGCACCGACAGCGCCTTTTGAGACGATTTCAGGGCCACGGATCGGTATCACCAAGGCGCGCGATGTGCCCTGGCGGTTTGGTTTGAAAGGGTCCCCTTTTCTAAGCCGCAGCTTTCGCTAGTCTGACGGCTGGTCGCTACATACAGCACCTTTGGCGTGTCTGCAGGGTCGATTAAGACATCACGCGTGCGTTCGCCTGCCCATCGGCAGAGCGTTACGGCAATGTGCAAGTCGATCAATTGGAGTGCCGTCGTTTATGTCAGCGATCCCTAAAGACCCCCATCTGGACAGCTCTATCACCTTGCTCAAGGAGGGATACCGCTACATCCCTGAGCGCTGCCGTCGTTACCAGAGCGATGTCTTTCAGGCGCGCCTGCTCATGCAGAACACTATCTGTCTGTCCGGGGAGGAGGGGGCCAGGCTATTTTACGACGAGTCGCTTTTCATGCGGGAAGCAGCCGCCCCCCGTATGTTGAAAAAGACCCTGTTTGGCTTTGGCTCCATTCAAGGGCTGGACGGGCAGGCGCACCGCGTGCGCAAGCAGATGTTCATGTCATTGATGACGCCCGACAATATCCAACGACTGACGGCCCGGTACGCCGAGCAATGGCGGCGAGACATTTCCGCCTGGACCGGTAATCACGAAGTTATCCTGCTCTATGCAGCCCAGTTTCAGCTCTGCCGGGTCGTTTGTGAGTGGTCCGGCGTGCCGCTGCCCGAGGGCGACGTAGCCAAGCGCCGCTCGCAGCTCACCGCTCTGATCGATGGCGCGGGTGGGATAGGGCTTCGGCACCTCAATGGCCGAAAGGCTCGCAAAGAAGCTGAAGCCTGGATTGCAGATCTCGTCACGCAGGTGCGTCAGGGTGCGTTGAATCCGGCTCCGCAAACGGCCTTGTACGTCTTCAGCCACCATAAGGACAGTGATGGCAACCGGCTTGACCCTAAAACGGCTGCGGTCGAAATTCTCAATGTGCTGAGGCCTACCGTAGCGGTTGCACGCTTTGTAATCTTTGCTGCCTGGGCCCTGAACAAGCACCCCGAGTGGCAACAAAGGCTGCGCGACGAGCCGAGCATGCTGGAACCCTTTGTACAAGAAGTGCGGCGCGTCTTTTCGTTCTTTCCCTTTACAGTGGCGCGTGTTCGCAAGAACTTCGAGTGGAAAGGCTATCCCTTTACCAAGGGAACTCGCGTTCTGCTGGATCTCTATGGCATCAATCACGATGCGAGAATCTGGAAGGACCCTGAGCGATTTGATCCTGAGCGGTTTCTGACCTGGAATGAAAACCCGTTCGGTTTTGTCACTCAAGGCGGTGGCGACCATCATCAGAACCATCGCTGCCCCGGTGAGTGGATTACGATCGAGCTGCTAAAGGTGGCAGTCAAGGCGCTTACGCAGTGGATGCGTTATGACGTACCCCCGCAGGATCTTTCGATCGATATCACGCGTATTCCAGCTCTCCCGGAAAGTCGTTTTGTGATCAGCCATGTGCGGTCGGTGGTACGTGAGTCTGCGGAGAGGGTTCAATGAGCGAAGGCTAAGGTTCAGCATTCGAACCTTTAGCGCCTGTGCGTCATTGCAACGGCTGTGGATCAGCAGCGCCTTGGCCTCATAAAAAGAAGCCTCGCATCAAGCGAGGCTTCTTTCAGCTACCAGCGCGGCGGGGGGCCGTAATAGCCAGGTGGCGGGCCATAGTAATAATGTGGCGGCGGAGCAGGAGCTACGCGTACAACCTGGGTCTCGTAATAGACAGGCTGCGCCGGGTAGTAAACCACCTGTGGCGGGGGCGGCGGTGGAGCCGCCTGTACGTAGACAGGCGCTTCAGCTGCGCGTGAGTTAGCCACAATCGCTCCGCCAACGACTGCCCCGACCACGGCCCCGAAAATGGCAGGCCCTGGGCCATGCCCACCGTGAGCGGAGGCCTGGCCGGCCGCTGCGAGGCAACCTACCAGAAGCGCAATCTTGGGTAACTGGCGAATCATGAACGTCTCCTCCTTAGGAGCCCGGCTGCATGAAAAGCCGGCCATTCAATAAAACAACGAAGCGCTGTAAAGAAAAAGAGGAGGAAGGTAAAGGTTGTGTAAGGCCGGTTACTGGCAGATAAAAGGTTGGTTATGAAACTCAGGCGGCTGGCCCCGTTTGGCCAACCACCTGAAAGACACGATTACTGGCTAACTGTTGCGGAGTTGCCTGTTCCTGTTTGCTGGATATAGGCCTGGCTCCAGGCGTTGGTCTGGTTGAGCTGAATTTGGTTTACATCGCCGGTCTGGGTGATGGTAGAGAGCAGGAAGTCTCCGCTCTGGGTGGTACTGACGAGGTTGTCATTCCCTGTCTGCGTGATATCTACCCCTCCAATCGTACCGTTCTGGGTAATGTTGACTTCGTTGTTGTCTCCCTGGCTGATCAAGGTTGCGCGCTGGTCCATACCGTCCTGGCTGATATTCAATTCGTTGTTGTTGCCGGACTGAGTCATGGCCTGCGTATTGTTCCTTCCAGCCTGCTCGCTGGTCATGACGTTATTGTTTTCATCTTGAGCGAGTCGAAGACCGTTACCAAAGCCGGACTGCTCAACCGTTATGGTGTTATTCGCATCATACTGGCCGGTCCAGAGTTCATTATCGAATCCCTGCTGGCTGGCATTCACCACGTTCGAATCACCGCTCTGCCCAAAAAACATCGTCAGATCCGAGCCGTATTGACCGCCCATGAAAGCGCCTTGCTGACTGGCATTCACCGTGTTGTTGCTGCCGTAGGTATAGGCTTCAGCCAGATTGTTTGAGCCCGCCTGGGTAATGGATGCGGTATGTCCAGCGCCCTCCTGATAGACCGTAACGGTAGAGTCGGTCGTACCGATCTGCTGGACAGCTACCATGTGGGCATCACCGCCTTGAGTGACGGTAATCGTACTGGTTGAAACGTCATCCTGTCCTGCCAGTACCGTATTGTTGCTGCCGTTCTGGTCAGTGGTGATGCTGCTCTCTTCGGCATAGGCCTGAGTTGCTCGGCTTAGGTTGGCGTTGCCAGCTTGAACCTGCTCTATCGTGCTGTTGTTACTGTTTGTCTGTTCGGCAATAGCCTGATTGTCATCGCCGGTTTGCGTCTGCGTCGCCGTGTTGTAGGTTCCGGCGCTTTGGTTGAGGGTTACCTCGTTGTTATTGCCTTCCTGAGTTAGTGTGGCCGAATCGAATGCTGCCATGGCCGAAAAGCTGGTCAGAGCAGATACCGCCAGTACAAGAGGTTTCAAACTGAACATAGAGACTCTCTCCTTGATCGTTGATAACGTCCATGCACGGATCGCCCGCACTGCCTGCCCCTCGGGACGCCAGCCTGGAGTTTCGCCCTTACGCTCATGGCAATCAGGCAAAACGGGCCAAGTCTCTATGGCTGGTCGTGAATAGGCTATCGCCCAAAAGATGGTTTGTTGGTCATCAACGTCGTCTATCAGGATTAAATCCTGCTCTATTCTGTTTGATTTATCTGGTTCGATTAGTCCGACTATAGATCTATGATTTACCGTTCGTCGGGCGTACTACTTGAAAAAAACGAGCGGGTTCCTATATCGAATCCTGCAGGGCGCCGAAGTCGGGCCTTGCGTTGAAACTTGCTGATGACTCAGGAGATTCCCTATATGAACACTGCATTCTCTCTTGCTCCCTTGTTCCGCCATTCCGTTGGATTCGACCGCTTCAATGACCTGTTCGAATCCGCGCTGCGCAACGAGTCGGGCAGCTCCTATCCACCCTATAACGTGGAAAAGCATGGCGACGATCGCTATCGCATCGTGATCGCGGCTGCCGGCCTTGCCGAAGACGACCTTGAGCTCGAAGTGGAGCGGGGCGTGTTGACCGTGAAGAGCGGCCGCCGTGAGAAGAGCGCCGACAGCGTGACCTATTTGCACCAGGGCATCGCCCAGCGTGCCTTCAAGCTGTCCTTCCGCCTGGCTGATCACATTGAGGTGAAGGGTGCGAGCTTGAAGAATGGCCTGCTCAACATCGATCTGGTACGTGACGTACCGGAAGAGGCCAAGCCCAAGCGCATCGCTATCAACGGTCAGTTGAGTGCCGATGAAAAGCCTGCGCTGGAAGGGCAAGCCGCCTAAGCACAGCGGCGATAAGGCACTAGAGAAAGGGGATGTCATGAACATCCCCTTTTTGTATGGGGCTTCTTAAAAGACCCTGTTTCCATTTGGTGCGTCTTTATCGGCATGCTCAGCCGCGATAGACGCAGGCAATAAAAAGCCCCGATTGCTCGGGGCTTAGGGTCGGGCAGAAAGAGAGGGAAACTGCCAGACCCGCCTTATTATCGACCGGGAATATGCAGACTTGAATAGCGGCAGGATGCCAGTGCCTTTAGCTTGCGCTGGCTGCGTTTGCCTTCAAGAATGTAAGTAAAGCCGATAGCCATCAGCAATACACCCTCGATAACGATTTGAAGGTCCTCTGGCGCAAAAAACAGGCAGAAGGATCCTGCAGCAAAGAGTATCAGGCCGAGACAGTAGAACACTTTTCTATCCTTAGCAGCGTCTTAGACTACTCACGAATGAGTGCGGCAGCTCACGTTGCTGCCTGGTATCTACGGTATCGGCTAACTCCGGTTAGCCTTTAGTCTGAAATGAGCGGTAATTGCATAGTGCGAATAATGCCCAGTTGCTGATGGAAAGGTCAGCCTTCGGTAACATCCAAGAGGCGCTGAAGCCCTTCAAGATCGTCGTCAGACAGCTTGCCTTTAACATCGCAGGCCCTGTATTCCACGCGCTGGCCGGACGCAACGTACTCGAGCGCTTCCCGGGTCACGGGCGTCGTGAAGTCTTCGCCGTAGATATCGCGAAAGGTGTTGAGCTTGTATTTGCCTTCCATTTCATAGAAGACCTTGCCGTCAATCGTCCAGCGAGCAAAGCGGCAATCACCAAAGCGGGCTTCGTTGCCAATGCTGGATAGCTTGGCAATGTATGTTGTGATCTTACCGCCTGAGCTTGTTGTCGCCTGGCTAGCCGATACGGTAAACACCAGATCGTTAGCAGATTTATCACCCGTCCAGATTACGGAGCGCCGCTCTCTGAACTCGTCATTCTCATCCGTCAGCTCACCTGCATGGACGGCCAGGGAAGCCAGGCATCCTGCTATGGCGAGTAACCAAGCCTTGTATTTCATTATCCAACCATGTCGTTAGTAGCGCCTGCCATGGTGCAGACTGTGGAACATTAAAAATATCAAAATGCCATTGTATCGCCTTATTTCTAACAGTAGCTGATTTTAGGCAATAAAAAAGGGCTAGCCGTTTGGCTAGCCCTTTATGCTTGGTGGAGGCGGGGGGATTTGAACCCCCGTCCGCCAGCTCTCCGCTCTTGGCGCTACATGCTTAGCCCAATCTACTAGAGTTAACCCTTAGCGGCCCGATGGGCAGGGCGCTTGGGGCGATCTGTATAAGTTTTAGCCGTTACGTCTACAGCGAACTTGGCGGCGATCCTGTTCTGTCTGACAGTCGTTTCGGGTTTACAGGCATCCCCTAGCGACTGCTAGCCGCGTTAAGCAGCTAGAGCGTAGTTGTCGTCGTTGGCAACTATAAGTTTGCAGCAGCTAATTTACGAGGTCTGCTACCAGCTCGGCATGCTCCTCAAGTTTTGTTACCGGCGTCGAATCCTAATCGCCCCCTTGATGAGTACTACTCACTGTATAAATGAACAGCCGAGTTGTCAAGTGCCTGATAGTAAAAGGCAGAATCTGAAGAAAGCGGGCTTTCCTCTTTCGGCATTTACATAGATGGGGGAGGCGATTCGTTTGTTCAAGGGCAGGGAAGTTTTATTTTCACCCTATGGTTTAGTGTGGCTACCGACTCGCTGCCAGAACTGTTTTGTAGTGGCGACAGGCTACTTTTATACGGTTGGTTAGGGAGTCGCCCCGGCCTCCAGTAGGTCATAACGCCTATGACCCTTATGGAGTAACCCGCATGACTCAGACGAACAAACCTCTGGCGGTGGTAACAGGTGCCTCGAATGGCATAGGGCTGGAGCTGGCACGGCAATTCGCTCAGAACGGCTTCGACCTGCTTATCGCGTCGCGGGGCAAAGGCCTGGATGAGGCCCAGCAGACATTGCAGGCCCTAGGCGCTCAGGTCGAATGTGCGGCGGTTGACCTCGCAACCTATGAAGGAGTGGAGCAGCTCTATTCGGCGTTTCGTGCATTGAACCGCCCAGTTGATGCGATTGCCATCAATGCGGGTGTAGGCGTTGGCGGCAGTTTCGTACCGGGTACCGAGGCGGAGACGACGCTGGAGAGCGAACTTAACCTCATTCAGATCAATGTGGTGTCTGTAGTACACCTTGCCAAGTTATTCAGTCGGGACATGGTGGCTCAAGGGCGAGGTCGTATGCTTTTAACCTCTTCGATCTCAGGAACCTCACCTGTTCCGTTCGAGGCGGTATACGGAGCGTCCAAGGCCTTTGTGCGGTCGTTTGGGAATGCCATTGGCAATGAGATGAAGGGAACCGGTGTGAGCGTAACGGTATTGATGCCGGGACCGACCGAAACCAACTTTTTCCACCGGGCCGGTGAGGATGATACTCAGGTAGGCTCAGGCAAGAAGAATGATCCTGTATTAGTGGCGCAGCAGGGATTCAATGCCTTGATGGCCGGGCAACCCGAGGTCTACGGGGGCGGGCCGGAAGTTGAGCAGGAAGGCGAAGGCCCCAATCGCACCGAGTCTGAGCAGGAAAAAGCTGAGCGTCATCGCCAGATGTCTGAGCCAGGCTCGGCTTAGCCGTTTAGCTTAGTAGCCGTCCCGCCTTGTCCGAGAACCTCTCCAGGCAGTGCCTGAGCCACACTGCCGTTGCGCAAGGTAATAGCACGAGCGGACGATGAGCAGATAGCATCCTATTAGGTGAGGTCTTTTGGCGCAGACGGCCAAGCCTGAAGACTGCTGGATGATCGATCTGTGTTCTGTCGCCGAGGCTTACCGGATGCGCCCTCTCTTTTGTAAATCCAGAACGACATCAATGTCACAACGATGCAGAGCGGGAGCCATACAGGGCTTTGGGTATAACACCACGTATAGGTACTGCAGGCGTAAAGCCCTTCGTAGGGCAGTGCCAGGGCAACCAAGCCAAGGGAGGTAAGCCAGAGGGCGAGAGTGTTCATAGGATTGCCGCTACTTCCATGTGGGGACGGACACGCTGACAGTGCGTTCTGGTATGACCGTAAACGCAAAATTAGTTCAGGCCGCTAGCGTGAAATGGTTCTGATAGACGTTTTTATGGCTGGAAGCGGCCGAGTGCCGGAAATCAGGCGTTTTTTCAGGCATGGTGCTTGCTATGCCAACGTAAGGATGAGCAGGCACTGGCGCTGAAAGAAAAAAGCCTCGACGAGTCGAGGCTTAAAGACCATGGAGACAAGCAGAAGTAGGGGTGAACTGCTTGCTAAAAGGTTATCGGAGCTTTTCCGGCGTGCTTTAAGCCAAGCTGATGGATGGTTTGAAATTCTCGGGAAGTCCTTGAATTTATCAGCTACTACTTGAAAGGTGCAGGCTTTGCCCCGCCCGTTCGCAGTGCTGACAAAGGAGTGTCACTGAGGTTGTGCTGAACGTTCACCTAGATGCTCAAGATGATAGGTAAGTATTCATGACTGACAGGATATTGGTTGTGTATAGCCAGGCCCTGGCCTCTGTTTTTGGAGCAGCCCTGAAGCTAGGTGTTGATACCGACACCATTGCAGAGCAGGCCAAGCTCGATGTCATCAGCTCAGACAAGTGGGTTTCGGCTGATCTTGTCGGGGATGTGCAGATGGCCATCGAGGATGCGTTAGTCGTTGCGAAGGTTGTAGGTCGCAAGCGCTAAACGCTTCTGGTGTGCCTTAGGTGATGACTGGCTATTTATTAAGGAGTGAACGTTCAAAGCTGCACGGGCAGTTCAAGAGAGTTCTCATGCGCAAAGAGTTTGCAGTTCTATTGCTGGCATCGTCGTTATCCTGGTCTGTTCATGCCGAGCTTACGCGCGCGGATCAGTCGCTTTACAACACCCAGCCTCAAAAGGCCAATACGAGCCAGAATCTGAGCAAGGCCGATCTTGCCTGGCATGCTAGCAAGACATTTGGCTTTGATTGCCCTGAAGTCGTCAAACATAAGCCAATGCTGGGCAGCCACCATTCAATCATCACCTGTAGCACCGGCGCTCGGCTCAAGGTCCATCCATTATCGGATAGTCGGCCTGTCATGACTCTGGTAGTCAACTCGTTCTGATCGGGACTTTTCGGCACTCTTGCCTAGAGCGTGACTCCAACCTTCAGAACGTACTGTTGTTCATACAGGGCGACAGATGTTGGATAGAGGTTGTCCATCGGACAACCTTAATGCTTGGAGGAAACGAGATGGCTGCCGATTACAGTCAAGGGCGCTACCTGGTATTTGGATACGGCGACAAAGCCGTTCAGATTGGTCTGATTGACAATGACGGCTTTGTACGCGCTTCGGATGATCAGGGTAGGTTGATCTACCGCATCGAGGGCGAACAGGTGTATGACATGGACGACAATTACCTGGCAGACATCAATGAAGGCACAGCGGTAACAGCCAAGGGTGAGCGCCTGTTTACCATCCAGGCAGAATAAGGCGGGGCTGTTGTAAACGCCCCGGCAGTGGATAATCAACCTTTTTTGAAGTGCAGCTCGTAGTCAGGATCGACAAGGGGCTGCAATCCACTGGCTTTGATCAGCTCGAATGAAGCATTGGAGCTGATATATTTGATGAACTGGCGGGCCTCTTCAGGATGGGGCGTGTCAGGTGCCATGCAGGCGGTGTATAGCGTCATCTTCTGCGCCTGATCGGGTATGAGTCCTACGATATCGACGCCCTGCAAAGGACTCAGCTCGCTGACCTGTTCCAGACCGATTTCCGCCTCACCCCGGGCAATGGCGTCGCCCACTGACTCGTTCGTGATTCTTTTCAACTTGGGCGCAATTCGCTCCTTGATACCCATGAGGTTGAACAGAACATTTTCCAGATACAAACCGCTGGCACTCTCGGAGTAGGCAATTGATTTGGCATCCAGCAGAATTTGTTTGAATTCTTCCATGCTTGTCATGGCCGGATGGCTTTGGCCGTGGGGGACAGCAAGCGCAATATAGGATTTTCCGAAATCAGCGCAGCTGTCTGGATCGATATGACCCTGCTGCTGCAGTTTGGAAATGGCCATGCGGTCCAGCAAAAAGACATCGGCCCGCTCACCTTCGGCCAGTCGACTAGGAATGGTGGTGGCATCGTTGCCACGTGCCGGCGCTACATGGCTGACAAGCTTTCTGCCAAAGGTTTCTTCATAAACAGGGCCGATTTTTTCGACAACGTCCAGAGCACCCTTAGCGCAAAACAACTGAAGTGCAGGGGGAGGTTGCGGCACAGGGCGAGCGGCCGCATGCACAGAAAGGCTCGCCGCGGTCAGGGCGAGCAGGAAAGCGGAAAAGATATTTTTCATAAGCCGAGCTGACCCCGCCGAGCACAGGGCAGGATCGCTTCCTTTTACAGGTAAACACAACCGGAGGCGGGATATTACGTGAACAGGGCGCTTATGTGGGAGGCAAAGGACGAGATGTACGGCAGAATGCTGACAAAAACATTAAGGCCATAAACAACAAAACCCGCACAAGGCGGGCTTTGCTGGTCTAAACAGAGTTAGACCGGGATACTGGTCGGAGCGACTGGATTCGAACCAGCGACCTTCTCGTCCCGAACGAGACGCGCTACCAAGCTGCGCTACGCTCCGAAAGATGGCGCGCATTTTACCTAAAAACTTTTTAGAGACAAGGTTTTAGGTGAAATTTTTTGCGTACCCTCTGCAAAACTTTACAGTTCCTTGATGGTGCGGACCTGATCTTTATTGATGCGGGCAGGCTTGCCGTCCAGTTGTTCGAACTCATAGAAGCCCGAGTCATCATCGTACTTGGGTGTATCTACCGCCTGGATCTCACGCCCGTCGTTCAACGTGATTACTGAAGGCGTAGAGCAACCGGCCAGGACGGTAAAACCAAGAGCCAGCAAACAGGCAGGTAGAATCCGGGTTCTCATGTGCAGTCTCCTTTTAAACGCACGTTTAACGACATTCTGACCTGTCACTTTCCATCAGGTTCCGATGAAAGGGCAAGCAGGCTGTGTTCATCATTGATATTGGCGAGACGCTGATCATGCTCTGCAATCAGTAGCGCCCGGGCACTCAGTGGAATGAATACACCCCGGGGGCTGCGCTCGCCTGCCTGCCAGGCTTCTTCCACTCGATCTTTCAAGCGGGTAGGAATAAGTGAAAACAAGGGCTCCCAGAAATTTCCCTGACGCACCATGACCGGAGAATCAGGTGCCTCCTGTGCGCAGCGGTGTAGCTGGACAAGCAGGTCACGATCAATGCGCGGAGCATCGCACGGCAGGAGGATCAGCCAGCGATGACGAGCTGCCCTGAGCCCTGTACGGATACCGGCCAGCGGGCCGGGAAAGTCGGGCTCGGCATCATTGACGATCTGATCGGCGTACCGGGCGTAGCGCTCGGCATTACGGTTACAGGAAATAATGAGGTCATCGGTCAGGGGGCGGACCACCTTGTGCATATGCTCGATCAGCGGAAGGCCATGCCATTCCACCAGGCCTTTATCCCTTCCACCCATACGCTGACCACGGCCACCGGCAAGCAGAAGAATGGAGCAGTCGGAAAGGCGTGTGGTCATGGGAACGTCCAGGCTCGAATACGGGCCGTCAGTGTAGCGCGGCTTGGCTCTGTGTGGCGGGGCGACGGTTTGTCTCTGTCTGGATCGCTACGTGGTAGTCCTGCCTGTGATATAAAAATGTCTCTTACCTGCCGTTTTGGATGATTGTTATGAGCTCTAAGGCCGATGCGGTCTTTGTACCGCTGAATATTGCCGTTCTGACTGTCAGTGATACCCGTACCTTCGAAACCGATACATCGGGACAGTTGCTGGTTAACCGTCTGACCGAGGCGGGACATTTTCTGGCTGCACGCGTACTGCTCAAGGATGATCTCTACAAAATCCGCGCTCAGGTAGCCAACTGGATTGCGGATGATACCGTCCAGGTCGTTGTCATCACCGGGGGCACCGGTTTTACCGGCCGCGACAGCACACCGGAAGCGGTAGCCTGCCTGCTGGACAAGCAGGTCGATGGTTTTGGTGAATATTTCCGTCAGATCTCTGCGACAGACATCGGTACGTCCACGGTTCAGTCCCGTGCGCTGGCAGGTTTGGCCAACGGTACGCTGGTCTGCTGCCTGCCGGGTTCGACGGGTGCCTGCCGTACAGGTTGGGACGGCATTCTGGCTGAGCAGCTGGACAACCGTCATCGTCCCTGCAATTTTGTGCCGCATCTGAAGAAGGCCGAACCCTGCGGACCGCGCGGATGAGTCTGTTACCTATTGAGGAGGCATTGGCCCGTCTCCTGTCGATGGCTGATGCCGACGCGATCACCGAAACGCAACGTGTGACTCTGGCGGAGGCCGAGGGGCGCGTTCTGGCCCGGTCCGTGATAGCGGGGCTTGATCTGCCGCCATGGTCCAACAGTGCCATGGACGGGTACGCGCTGCGCTTTGAGGATCTTCAGGGCGAACCGCTGCCTGTCAGTCAGCGTATCTTTGCAGGGCAAAGTCCGCAGCCGCTCACGCCGGGCACCTGTGCACGCATCTTTACCGGGGCGCCCATGCCCGAAGGTGCCGATACGGTGGAGATGCAGGAGAACACCGAAGTCTTGGATGATGGCCGCATTCGCTTTGTAGAGACGCTCAAGGCAGGCAAAAACGTTCGCCTGAAGGGTAACGAGACGCGCCAGGGCGATACGGTACTGGACGCTGGCAAGCGACTGGGACCGATTGAGCTGGGTATTGCGGCGTCGTTGGGCTGCGCAGCTCTTGATGTGTTCAGGCGCCCCCGGGTAGCGATCCTGTCGACCGGCGATGAGCTGGTCGAGCCGGGTAAGCCATTGGGGCCAGGACAGATTTACAACAGTAACCGGACGGTGCTGGCGTCCTGGCTCAAGCGTCTGGGCTGCGAGGTGACTGATGCGGGCATCCTCCCGGATGATCTGGAGCGCACCCGTGAGCAATTAGCGCAGCTGCACTCGGCGGATTTGATCCTGTCGACCGGCGGTGTGTCGGTAGGCGAGGCGGACTTCCTGGGCCAAGCCTTGCGTGAGGCGGGTGAGCTGACCCTCTGGAAGCTGGCGCTCAAGCCAGGCAAGCCGCTCACTTGTGGTCGTTATAACGGCGTGCCGGTTATCGGGCTGCCAGGCAATCCAGCGTCTACGTTGGTGACGTTCGGGCTGCTGGCGCGTCCTTATCTGCTGCGTCGGATGGGCGTTCAGGATGTTGAACCCCTCAAGCTGGAAGTGGCAGCAGGGTTTAATTGGACGCGCGTGGGCGAGCGACGCGAGTACCAGCGGGCGAGGCTTGAAAATGGCCGGGTCGTGCCTCATCGCGACCAGGGGTCCAATGTCCTGCGTACGGCGGCATGGGCTGACGGGTTGGTAGAGGTACGTGAAGGAAGAACCATCGCCGAAGGTGATCTTGTGGGCTTCATTCCCATGAGTGAGCTGATTGGCTGAAGTCTTGCCGACCTGGGAACGCATCGGCTTTCCCAGGTCGGTTTCAGAGCGGTTGCTTCATCACAAATCAAGTCGCTCCCAAGGAACGTGGACCCGTTGACGTAGTCCTACTGACACTCGACTTTGCTGGGTGCTCTGTTCATGAATGTTCCTGTCACCGTCTCCGATTCCAATGAAAAAACACTGCTGATTCTCAATGGTAATCAAGCCACCAATGACGATGTCCGCGCAGCGGTTGAGGCGCGACGTGCGACCGGCAAAACGGTCGATGTCCGGGTCACTTGGGAGAATGGCGATGCGGCCCGTTTTGTTGAGGAAGCAGTCGCTGCAGGTTATACGCATCTGGTAGCAGGCGGAGGCGACGGTACGCTCAAGCTGGTGGCCGAAGCCTTGGCTCGTACGCGCTCCGATGCGTCGTTGGCCCTGATGCCCCTGGGAACCGCCAATGACTTTGCCCGGGCGGCGGGTATTCCAGCTGATCCTGCCGAGGCACTGGCGCTACTGGATACGCCAGCGCAACCCATCGATCTGATCGAAGCAGACGGCGAAATGTTTCTCAATATGGCCACCGGCGGGTTTGGTTCACAAGTGACGGCGAATACGTCCTCGGAACTCAAGCGCGTACTGGGTGGCACGGCGTATCTGTTGACAGGCCTTACGCGCTTTGCGGAAGTGCGCTCCGCCTATGGTCGTTTCGAAGGGCCGGATTTTGAATGGGAAGGCGAGTTTCTGGCCATGGGGATTGGCAATGGTCGGCAGGCCGGCGGCGGCCATGTGCTGTGCCCGAATGCAGTCGTCAACGATGGCATGCTTGATCTAACTATTCTGCCCACGCCACAGGATCTGATGGGAACGTTGGGCTCATGGTTTTCAGGCGGATTTGCCAGCGAGGATCTGTTCATTCGTACCCGGTTACCCTGGGTTGAGGTTTCCGCCAGCGAAGGGGTCGATATGAATTTGGACGGCGAACCCATGCACAGCAAAAAGGTACGTTTTGTGGTGCGCTCTGCCGCACTGAATGTCCACCTGCCAACGGATTCCGTTCTACTCGGGAATCCGTCGACCCTGCTGGTGACGTCCGACCCGGTTTCCTGATCCAGATCGTGCGCAAATGGGTTTCAGGCAGTAAGGTGGAAGGACGATCCTGGAGCCGAACATGGATATCTTAATCAATACCTCAATCGTGCTGGGCACCGTGGCCTTTATGGAGTGGTTTGCCTGGTACGCACACAAGTACATCATGCACGGCTGGGGATGGGGCTGGCACAAGTCCCATCATGAGCCGCGCACCGGTTGGTTCGAGAAAAACGACCTTTATGCCGTTGTATTCGCCGGCCTTGCTATCGCCCTGATTTATTTCGGCACGTCCGGTTATGGCCGGATCGAGTGGATTGGTGCCGGTATGACGGCGTACGGGCTGTTGTATTTCATCGCTCACGACGGCCTTGTCCATCAGCGCTGGCCTTTCAAATATGTCCCGCGTCGCGGATACCTGAAGCGGCTCTATCAGGCCCATCGCATGCATCATGCCGTGGATGGAAAGGAGGGATGTGTCTCGTTTGGCTTCCTGTATGCGCCATCAGTGACCGTGCTCAAGAAGCAGCTGCGTGATCTGCATGACGGCCCGCTCAAGAAGCGGCGGTTCGATCAGGAGTAAAGCCCCACGCAAAAGCGCGCCAGAAGGCGCGCTTTTTTTATTCGGTTCAGAGGGTTCAAGCAGACAGAGGTTCGTATGCCGGAAACAACGAGTGGGCGAAGCGACTGTGATCGATTTCAGTGCGAAGCAGGGAAATGAATTCCTGGGCTTGCGTGCCCAGAAGACCGGCTTCGGCATTGCTCAAAACATGCTGCTGCTCTTCGGCTGACAGTGCCGTAAAAAGCTGCTGATGCGTTTGTTGACTGTAGCGATTCAGATCCGCAAGCCCGGCACGTACCAGGTCACGTAGCGGCTGGCGACCCTGAGGAAGTTTGGCGGGTGCATCGGTGAAAGGGTCTTGCAGACAATCCAGGTCGCCGTGCGCATAAGGCGACAACATATGCTGATCAATGAAAATAGGCAGATCGACCAGGGATTCACTGGTGCCTTGATTGGTCGTGGCAGTCAGGCGTTCGCAAGCTGCCTTGAGCAGCGCCCATTCGCTCTCGTTGAAAAATTCCGGTTTGTAGGTATGCGATCTGTCCGGACTGGCCGTAGTGTGTGCACTCGGCACAAGCGGGATGATCGAGAAGAGCGAGGTCGGTGCGTTTTGTAGATCTCTTGGAACAGCCGATTCCGTCTTGTGCATAAATATATCCCGTACTTGACTACTGTAGAGCGACTTAAAGTAGTCGCTTATGTCTGACCTGCTATACCACTGAAAAGTTTAGGTTTAGTGTCGCCGTGCGACGCCTTGTTTGTGACCAATTTCAGCAAAAGACGCAAGTCTTCATTTCGTAACGAGACACTACCGCCCGGTGCGTTCACTTACCGCGGACGGGTCCATAGATCGGCGGGGCGCGGACTAGAGCGGCCCGCCCGTGAAGCCAGTGCACGTAGGGCGCCTCTTATCACCAGGCGAAGCTTATCAACGGTGCTGGTTGATACCCGACTGTCCCAGGCGCTAGGGCCTCGTGCGTTAACTTTCAGACCAATTTCCCGATAAACGGCGCGAGCGGTCGCAATCGACCAGGCTGAGCGCAGAGGCAGGTCGGCAATACCGGTAGCGGCTGAGTCATAGTAGGGTTCAGCCAGCGCGACCAGACGCTGCGCCAGGGTGGCCAGGCGGACACGATGCGCGGGATCAGCCAGTTCGGCGACAGGAATGCCAGCCTCATCGAGCCATTCCCTAGGAAGGTAGATTCGGCCTATGCGGGCGTCTTCTACAATGTCCCGTGCGATATTGGTCAGCTGAAACGCCATGCCTAAATCACAGGCTCGGTCGAGCGTGTCTTCGTCGCGCGCACCCATGAGCATTGCCATCATGACGCCTACTACTCCGGCGACGTGGTAGCAGTATTGGAGGGTATCGTCGAGGCGGTAGTAGACCCGCTCTTCAACATCCATGCGGAAACCCGCCAGATGCTCAAGAGGATAGCGCTCGGGAATGGCATGGCGCTGGATGACCTGCTGGAAGGCGGCAAAAGCCGGCTCGCTCATAGGCTCACCTGCATAGGCGCGGCGCGTCAGATCTTCAAGTTCCTGAAGACGGGCTTCGCTTGCCGTCCGGTCGCCTTCAACCTGTCCATGACCGTGGTCCTGGCCGTCCACCACATCGTCACAATGGCGGCACCAGGCGTAAAGCATCACGGCGCTTTGACGGGTTTGTTCGTCGAACAGCTTGGCCGCAGCGGCAAAGCTCTTGGAGCCGACATTGATGGACTGCGTTGCGTGTTCGACGACTGCCGTATTCATATGGCTGCTCCAAGGTCCCCCAGAATCACGCTTGCGGTCGCTTTGGCCGAGCCGACTACACCAGGAATGCCTGCTCCCGGGTGGGTGCCGGCACCGACCAGATAAAGGTTGGGAATAGCGGCGTCTCGGTTATGCGGCCGGAACCAGGCGCTCTGGGTCAGGATTGGCTCCAGGGAGAAGGCTGAACCGACATACGCATTGAGTTCGGTGCGGAAATCTTCGGGTGTAAAAATCCGGCTGGTGACCAGGTCGCGATTCAGGTTTGGAATGTAATGCTTTTCCAGGTAGGCCAGAATGCGGTCCCGGTACTTCGGACCCTCTACCGACCAGTCTACCGGTGCATTGCCCAGGTGCGGGACAGGCGACAGCACATAGTGAGCACTGCAGCCCTCTGGTGCCAGGGAGGGGTCGGTCACGCACGGGGAGTGCAGGTAGAGCGAGAAATCCTCAGGAACGCCAGGACCGGAAAATAGCTCCTCGATTAGGCCCTGGTAACGGTTACCAAAACAGATCGTATGATGTTGAAGCTTCTGTTCTTCAGGGCGCTGGCGCAGGCCAAAGTACACCACGAACAGCGACATGCTGTGACGCTTCTTCTTCAGGCGGTTCGCCTCGACGATACCGTGTACATGATGACCCAGCATCTTCTTGTAGGTGTGGATTACGTCGGCATTGGATGCAACCAGGTCGGCCTCGATCTGCTTGCCTTGGGCGGTAATGACACCTGTTACACGACAATTGTCGACCAGGATGCGCTCGACAGGCGTGTTAAGTTCCAATGTGCCGCCAATGTCTTGAAACAGCTTGGCCAGACCCTGGACCAGAGCGCCTGTACCGCCACGGGGAAACCACACGCCGCCCTGGCGCTCCAGAGCATGAATCAACGCATAGATGGACGAGGTAGCGAACGGGTTACCACCGACCAGCAGCGTATGAAAGGAGAGTGCCTGACGAAGCTTGTCGTTGCGAACGAATTTGGAGACCTGATCGTACACACTGCGCCAGGCTTGAAGCTTCAGTAGCTGCGGCCCGGCACGAACCATGTCGCGAAAGCTCAGGAACGGCACGCTACCCAGTTTCACATAGCCCTCTTCATAGACTGCGCGGGAGTAGGCCAAAAAGCGCTGATAGCCCTCGACGTCGGCGGGGTCGAGTGACTTGATCTGGGCATCGAGCGTGGCTTGATCGTTGACATAGTCGAAGCGGGTGCCGTCTTCCCAGCACAACTGGTAGAACGGATCGACGGGCAGCAGTTCGACATAGTCCGACAGCTTGCGCCCTGCCACAGTAAAGAGCTCTTCCAGGGCCGAGGGATCGGTAATGACCGTGGGGCCGGCATCGAAGGTAAAGCCTTTGTCCTTATAGACATAGGCGCGCCCGCCGGGTTTGTCCCGCTTTTCGAGTAGCGTGGTACGAATCCCGGAGGCCTGCAGGCGTATGGCCAGGGCCAGTCCGCCAAAACCGGCACCAACGACAACAGCCTGCCTGGAATTGGAAACGACGTCTGTATTCATGAGATGTCCTTAATCGGTCCGCCTGTTTGACCGGTGCGGCTGGCCAGTGCCGCCGTCAGTGCCTCGCGTAATGGAACCGGTGGCTTGCCTGTTAGAATGCGCAGCTTATCGCTGGGCTTTAACTGTCCGGCATAGAAACGCTGGATCAAGGGTTCCGGAAGACCATAAAAGCGACGCATCACACGGTAGCGATGCTGAGGTTTGCCGGCCAGAAATAGCATGCGGTTGAGCAGGCGGAAAAATCCATAGGTTCGCCAGCGTTGCAGCGCATGCCGGCGAACCGTATCAACAAGGGTAGAGGTATCCAGACGGGAGCAGCTAACGATAAGTTCCGCCAGTCGTACCGCCTCAGGCAACGAGTATCCTGTAGTAGCATGAAAGAGTCCGGCGGCGAGACCAGTAGGTGGGATGTCTCCCGCTTCGGCCCAGAACGCCTCAATGTCACCGCTCAGCGTAATAGGGAGCACGCCATGCTCTTCCCTGATCAGGGACTGGATTGTCCAGCCGTGGTCGGCGGCGTAGCGGGCGATGTGGTCACGCAGCCGATCAGGGTCAAGGTTCTGTCCATCAGCATAGTAGGTGTCTTCGATCAGAACCCGGTCCTGAGTAAGCGGCAGGACGTAGATGAAACGGTAACCCTCCGTTTGTGGAACGGTGGCATCCATGATGATCGGACCGGAAAGCCCGTGGCGCTGCGCGAGCTGTAACTCCTGGCCCAGAAACTTTTGAAAACCCAACCCCATGTGCGGGCTGGGGCGATGACCCCGGCCATCCAGAACTGCAGCCGCCTGAAACGCTTCGCCGTTGGCAAGCCTGACCTCTGCGAGGCCAAGCGCGCTGACCGTAGCGTTCAGACGTACCGAATCACCCAGGCGCTCCATCAGAACGTCATGAAAGCGCTCGGCGCTGATAGAGGCGTAACCACTGCTCAGTGTCCGCTCAAGCCCAGGAAAAAATACCTGATACTCCTCCCAGCGATGGGCTACCAGCGGCTCGATCCAGGCGAGCTGCTCCGTTGTCAGGTCCGGCTCATGAAAGGACCAGGTGTGATTACCGCCCAGTCGGTCGCCTTGCTCGATGAGTAGGATGCGGAGCTCCGGACGTGTCTGGCGTAGTTTCAGGGCAATCAGCCCGTTGGCCAGTCCACCTCCCGCCAGGATCAGGTCATAGGTATTCATGCGGGTCTCTCCAGGGCAACCTTGCTGAGTACGTCCTCAATAAGGTCAGCGGCTTTTTGTACGCCGCCGGCTGCCTGAACCCGAGGCTGAAAGACCTGAACCTTCCAGCGAAAATGCGGTTCGGTCAGAAGGCGTTGCAGAGCGAGGGCCAATTTGCCGGAGGTCAGTCGCTTAGGGCTCAGGCGAAGGCCGACGCCGGCATGCTCGATGCGTGCGGCCACGCCGGGTTGATCGAAGGCAATTGGCAACGCCAGCATGGGCGTCCCTGCTTCCAGCGCGTCGAGCACAGTGTTGAGACCGGCATGGGTAATGACCGCATCGGCCCGCGCCAACGTGGCTCGCTGCGGTGCAAAGTCTGTAACCCAGTGAGCGCCAGCCTGCCTCAAGGCATCGCATTGCTGCAGGTTGAGGCCACCGCAGTGGGCGATGAGTAATTGCACATCAAGCATTTTGCAGGCGCGTGCGATCCGTTCGAACAAGGTGAAACGTCCGCCTTGCAATGTCCCTAGCGATGCGAACACAAACGGTTTGTCGGTGCGGATCGGATAGCTCAGGGCAGGGTCTTGCGTTGCGGGTAGGCGTAGCGGGCCGACTTCGTGAAAGTTGGCTGGTAGCTCGGTACGGGGAAAATCGAATCCCGGTACGCACTGGCTGATTTGAGCGTAAGGCGACAGGCAGTCGGCCAATGTTGACCGAGGCTCAAGACCAAAGGTTTTTGCGTATCGCTGGATGACACGGGCATGCTCATGCATCAGGAGGTCATAGACCTGGGCACTGCCCTGATTGAGATGGCGGCCTCGTGGCGATGTGTCGTATCCCCATGGCATGACGGGAAGAGGCACAATCGGGTCCCGGTTGACCGGCAAGGCACAGGCTACCGAGACGTAGGGCAGGCGCAAATGCTCGGCTATAAGCCCCCCAGCGGCTTCCATCTGATCGGAAATTACGGCATCAACGGCCAGGTCACGCAATACCTTCGGTGCCTCGCGGCAAAACAACTCGGTGCTGCGAGCCATATCATGAATAACGCGCATCAGCCCAAACGGGCCGCCTGGATTACCGGCCCGGCGAATCATGGCGTCCAGCGATCCAGGCGGATGAGACTCAAGGCCTATCGGGTGAAAGCGGATGGCGTTGCTACGAAGCCGCTCGCCGACATCCGCCTGATGGAGCAGGCTGACCGTGTGCCCTCGCGCCACCAGGGTTTCGGCAATCGCTTCCATTGCGCGAAGATGGCTAGAAAATGCAGGGGCGATGAGGGCGAAATGAGGCATTCAGGTCTCCGCGAGCGAAACGGGTCTTAACAGGCGGGCCTTGCGCAGCTCGGCCAGATTTGCCGAGCCGGTGCAGAAGCAGGCTACCTTCAGTTGCCGGATCATGACTTCGAAATGGTTCAGAACGGCTTCTGGAGACAGGGTTGCGCTATGCAGCACGGCGGCAGCCTGGCCGACCACATCGGCGCCCAGGCGAATGGCTTTGGCCGCATCGACGCCGTTGCGGATACCGCCCGAGGCAATGAGTGGAATGTCCGGGCATTGCTCACGGACCTGAGCAATCGCCTGGGCGGTTGGAATGCCCCAGTTGATGAAGGCTTGAGCAACCTGACGATCAAGGTCGTTATGGGCACGCTCGGCTTCGACCGCTGCCCAGCTGGTTCCTCCTGCGCCGGCTATATCGATCACGGCGACACCCACCTCTGTCAGTTGCTGGGCGACATCGGCAGAAATGCCTGCGCCCACTTCCTTGATGACGATCGGAACGCCCAAATGTGTTACCAGATGTTTGATGGCAGCCAGGACGCCTTGCCAGTTGCGATCGCCGCCGGACTGTACCGCCTCCTGGAGTGGGTTGAGGTGAATGATCAAGGCGTCGGCCTGGATCATGTCGACTGCCCGACGGGCCTCGGTCACGCCATAACCCGCCACTAATTGAGCTGCGCCAATATTGGCGAGAAGGGGAATGGACGGAGCCAGTTGCCGCAATTGACCGGTCAGCCCCTTGTCCCCACCGTTCTGCAGGGCAATGCGCTGCGAGCCCACTGCCAGCGCCAGGCCTAGCGTTTCCGCCGCTTCGGCAAGGTGCCGGTTGATGGTCTGTGCACGTTCCGGCCCGCCTGTCATGGAACTGATGAGAACAGGCGCCTTGAGCGGCTTGCCCAGCAGCGTGGTGGCAAGATCGATCTGGTTCAGGTGCAGCTCTGGCAGGGCACAGTGCTGGAATTGAATCTGCTCAAACCCAGTCGTGATACTGCTCAAGGCACGTGCAGGATCAAGGACGATATCCAAGTGATCGTTCTTGCGACTTGCCAATTCCCAATCAACCATGAGTTACCTTTTTCCTGTTGCCATCGACCTTTCGTCGGCTATTGTGGTCATGAGTACGTCAAGCGGCTCTGATCTGCAAGATCGGATCAGGGAAATTGTTGAGTCGCTGGTGTCGACCATTCGTCGGCTCGCTTACATGTGCTGGAGTATCTCGACTCATGGCAACGGTATTAGTGCCAAAACTTCCGAAGGAATGCGCTTTCGAGCTTGTAACAGAGCGTGCCCGTATCGATACCCGACTAGAGGAGCTGCTTCCGCCGGTCGAGAATGATGATCTGATCGCAGCCGCCATGCGTGAGGGTGCCCTGGCGCCCGGCAAGCGTATACGGCCATTGCTCATGCTGTTGGCTTCCCGGGATCTGGATGCCTCTTCGCCGGCTATTCTGGATCTGGGCTGCGCGGTCGAGATGGTGCATGCCGCCTCGCTGTTTCTGGACGATATGCCATGCATGGATAACGCCACGCTCAGGCGCGGTCGGCCTACCATTCATGTGCAGTTTGGTGAGGATGTCGCCGTTCTGGGAGCAGTAGCGCTGCTCAGCCATGCCTTTTGCGTCGTCGCCAGTACATCAGGTGTTGCGCCTGTCCTGCGTAATCAGATGGTGTGCATGCTGACATCTGCTGTAGGCTCGCAAGGGCTGGTGCGGGGGCAGTACCGTGACCTGCGCGAAGGAGCCAAAAGCCGCAGCGCGGAGGCTATTAACAGTACCAATCACCTCAAGACCGGACTCCTGTTCACGACAGCGCTGGACATGACGACTCTGGCCGTCAGTGCCAAGCCGTCGGTCCGGGAGGGGATGCATCGTTTTGCTACCGAATTGGGGCTGGCTTTCCAACTGCTTGATGACCTGCAGGACGGCCATGGCCTGGGAAAAGATGCCCATCAGGATGACGGCAAGTCCACGCTGGTTGCGCTGCTGGGCCGCGAGTCGGTACAGGCGCAGCTCGAGAACCATCTGGACACAGCGCGTAAGTCGCTGGCAGGCATGGGGCTGACGGGGGGTGGGCTGGATCATATGCTGGACGCGCTGTTCGGGCAGCCCATCAGGTAAAGGCGCTTTGTAGAGAACTGCGGCGCAATCCGGCGTCTAAAGATACAGTTCAGTAAGCTACTGGAGTTTGCGCGATGCCAAAGTGGAAAATTACCTATACCAACAATGATGGCAACACGTCCGTCGTGGAAACTGAAGCCGAACAGAAACCGGATATGGAGCAAGCCGCTCAACTGGTACGGGACCAGGCGCTCGACAGTTATGACAGTTCCGATTTGCCCCAGGACTATGAGGCCCCCACGGTAGCGCTGCTGGAACGTTACGGCATCATGATTTCTGGCATTGCCCAAATGGATTGAAGAACCTCTGTTGAACGCTGCAGTAGCAGCGTTCCCAGGATCAGCCCAATGGCCAGATCCCACCATCGCCTACCACAAAGATCCTTCGGCCCGGCAAGGCCTTGATCTCCCATCCGCCGGTAAAGTCACCAAAGGCCGGCAGCAACAGCACATCATTATCCAGACAGAAGCAGGGCAGGCGCAGACGCTGGCGTCCCCGGCCGCTCAGACTGAACGCCGGATGGATATGGCCCGCCAGCACAACGTGGCTGGGGTGCGATTCCGGCTCATGCTGTAACGCCAATGGACCGATCAAGAGCGGCTCGGGCACTACGTTGATCTTGAGCGAGGCGGGCGGGTCCCCTGCACGTAGATCATGATTACCCCGAATCAGGGTGATGAGCAGCGATGGGTTTGCGTTACGCCATCGCGCCAACGCATTGAGCGTGGTCGGAGCATGGGATTCCGGTGCATGCAGGAAGTCGCCAAGAAAGTACAGGTGCTCGGTCGGATAGGCTTCCAGCAGTGCATCCAGGCGAGCCAGGTTGGTAGCGGTGGTTCCATGGGGTACTGGCTGCCCAAGGGCACGAAAGGCAGCTGCCTTGCCAAAATGGATATCGGCAATCAGCAGCGCCTTCTGCTCGGGCCAGTAGACGGCCTTGTCAGCCAGCAACCACACCTCAGTGCCAGCAAGGAATACGGGAATATGGGTACGCATGCACATGCAAGAACAGCGGAAAGCCTGCCACTTTAACAGCCTCGTTCCTGGGAACGTAGCCTGGGCAGACAACAGGCTGCCCGGCGTCTACAGGATGCCCAGCGATCTGAGGCAATCCCTACCCAGATCAATGCGCAAGTGCCGTTCCTGAGGGTTGGGCATGTCGATATTGAGCGCAAAGGTATAGACCAGCCCCTGTTTTTCAATCCAGCCGACCCACCAGCCAAGGTCAGGGTCTTGGTTCTGAACCCAACCGGTTTTACCGTACAGCGTCCAGTCTTTTCCCTGCTCCAGACAAATCAGGTCGCGTACCGTTGCCTGTACGGTTTCGGGCAGAGGCAAGCGTTCCTGTGCCAGGCGTGCCAAAAAGCGTACCTGCTCCAGGGCGCTGATCTTGAGCGGTCCGGCCAGCCAGAAATCGTCCACACTGTCGCCTACCTGCGCATTGCCATATTCGAGCCTGCGCACAAAGTCCTGCATGCGTTCAAGGCCGATACGTCGTGCCAGCTCCTGATAAACCGGTACGCTGGAAACCTTGATTGCATCACGTAGCCCCAGGTCACGCTGCCATTCAGGAAAGGGCTGCGGTTGCCCTCCATAGGGCAGTACCTCACTCACGTTACGAATGGTTGCGGTGGAAAGACCGATCAGGCTGTTGACGATCTTGAAGGTGGAATCGGGAACAAAACGGGTGTCTGCACGTGTCCGGTCATACCCGGTAAACGTATCTGCCGAGACATCGTAAAGCACGAATGTACCCTTGAGGTTGGCTCGCTTGAACAATTGGGCCAACGTGGGACTTTCCTGCCATTCAGGCGCACGCGCCTTGGCCGACAACAATAGCAGTAAGGCACTAAAAAGATTTTTCATATCAACTACTTATGAAGCAGTTGTCAATTTTACCGCGTCAATTAATTGTGTGATATTGCACTCATCCTCTATGCTGATAAAGCGTGAATTGCTACACAGTCTTTTGCTGTTTTGTACGAGGAAGCCCGGTTTTGGTCTGACGCGGAGCACGCCCCTTGCGGCGAGCGGGCAGGTCTGATTCTCCTGCACCTAATCCCAGCAGGTCATTTCCTTCGCCGGGCAGCTCATAATCACCGGGTCCAGCAGCGTTTTCCAGATCTTGAACCATACGTGCAATCCGGTCCGCCAGTTTCTCTGAACTCATGCTTTCGCGATAACGCTCGACCAGAAGCGGAAAGCTGAAGGGAGTAGGGCGCTCAATGGCGTGCAGGTTGAGTTCAAGTGCCTGCATGCGATTCAGGGCTTTTTCCAGCCTTCGTACATCCAATTCCTGGCGCAGTACCTCTTGCTCAGCCTGGGTAAGCAGCAAGTTCTCAGGGTCGTATTGCTGGAACACCTGGAAAAAAAGACTGCTGCTGGCCTGTAGCTGACGGGTACTTTTTTGCGCGCCCGGGTAGCCGGTAAAGATAAGCCCTGAGATGCGGGCGATTTCGCGGAACCGTCGCTGCGCCAGTTCACTGGCGTTCAGGCTGGCAATGACATCGGCAAGAAGCGTCGCGGTGGAAAACAGCTCGGCGTTCAGCTCCTCTTCCCAGTTCACCTTGCTAGGCGACAGCAGCTCAAAGCCGTAATCATTGATGGCAATGGAAAAACTGATCGGTCGTTTCTGGGCGATGCGCCAGGCCAGAAGGCTCGCCAGGCCCAGATGTGCATGTCGTCCTGCAAACGGATAGAGAAACAGGTGCCAGCCCTCTCGGGATTTCATCGTTTCCCCCAGCAAATGATTGCGGGTCGGCAGGGCAGACCACTGCTTCTGGACCTCCAGCAGCGGTTTGACCAGTTGCATTTCGGGAGAAGCGAACCGCGCCTGATCCGCCTCGGTAAGCTCATCAATGACGGCTTCGGCCATCTCGTCCGACAGCGGCATACGCATTCCGCTCCACCGTGGAATGGCCGCTTTCTTACTGCTGGCCCGTCGTACATACACTGTCATGTTTTCCACACGCACCAGCTCCAGCACGCGGCCAGCGAACAGAAAATGATCACCGGGCTTCAGGCGGGCTATAAAACCTTCCTCAATACTGCCCAACTTGCCGCCACCGCCGCCTTTGGTCCAGAACTGCACCCGTAGGGCCGACTCGCTGACAATGGTGCCAATACCCATGCGATGCCGGCGGGCCAGTTGGCGGTCCGGTACGCGCCAGATACCGTGTTCATCCGGCTCTACACGGCGATAGTCGGGGTAGGCCGTAAGCGAGTGACCGCCGTGACGAACAAAGGCCAGGGACCATGCCCATTCCTCGTCCGTCAGTTCGCGATAAGCCCAGGCTGTACGGACCTCCTTGAGCAAGGCCTGCGGATCGAAACCGCCGCCCAACGCAATGGTGACGAGGTGTTGTACCAGTACATCCAATGGCTTGGGCGGCGCGCTGCGGGATTCGATTCGCCGGGCGGCCACGGCTTTCTGGGCCGCTGCCGCCTCGACCAGTTCCAGGCTATGTGTAGGCACCAGCGTGACGCGGGAGGGACGTCCCGGGGCATGGCCGCTTCGCCCGGCGCGCTGCAGCAGACGTGCAACGCCTTTGGGCGAGCCCACCTGTAGTACGCGCTCCACTGGCAGAAAATCCACACCCAGGTCCAGGCTGGAGGTGCAGATTACGGCCCGGAGCTTGCCTTCCTTGAGTCCCAGTTCAACCCAGTCACGCACTTCGCGGTCCAGAGAACCATGGTGCAGAGCAATCAGTCCCGCCCATTCGGGACGGGCCTCAAGCAGTGCCTGATACCAGATTTCGGCCTGCGCTCGGGTGTTCGTAAATATAAGCGTGGTTGCGCTGTGCTCGATCTCGTCTGCAACGTGGGGCACCATTCGTACTCCCAGGTGCCCAGCCCAGGGAAAGCGCTCCACACCGCGCGTGGGCAACAGCGTGTCTACCAGAAGGTCTTTGGCTAGCTTGCCCTGAACCAGCCGGCCTGGATGACCGGCCAACAGCACTTCCTGCGCATGGGGAAGATTACCCAGCGTGGCCGACAACCCCCAGATCACCAGTGCAGGGTTCCACTGGCGCAGCCGTGCAAGGGCCAGCTGGACTTGTGTGCCACGTTTGTTGCCCAGCAGCTCATGCCACTCATCAACCACGATCATGCGCAGGCTGGAAAAAATCTCGCGACTGTCTTCACGGCTGAGCATCAACGAGAGACTTTCCGGCGTGGTGACCAGCGCGGTAGGCTGACGGCGGCTCTGCCGGGCCCGCTCAGCACTGCTGGTATCGCCTGTGCGCAGGCCGACCGTCCAGTTGAGTTCCAGATCATTGACCGGGGCTTCCAATGCACGCTTTGTGTCTGCGGCCAGGGCTCGCATAGGGGTCAGCCACAGTACGCTCAGTGGCTCTGCCGCCTGCTTGCGTTTGCTGGGTTCACCCTTGGCCGTTAGCGGTTTATCCTTGGCAAAGCTGTTGAGTGCCGCGAGCCATACGGCGTAGGTTTTGCCGGATCCGGTGGTCGCATGGAGCAGGCCCGACTCGCCATGCTCGACCGCGCGCCAGACTTCATCCTGAAAAGGGAAGGGCGACCAGCCACGTTGAGCGAACCAGGCGGCACCCAGGCGGGGGGAAGAAATCATATCGTCAGGCAACTGATGGACTCCGTCATGCTTATGCTTCGGAGTATCAAGCGGTAGGCAGGTTCCCTTTTTGACATCCTTGAGCGGCAGAGAGAAAGCCGCCACTCAAGGACATAGGGTTTATTTCAGATTGCCGCTCAAGAACTGCTTCAGGCGTTCGCTTTGTGGCTTGACCAGTACCTCAGAGGGTGCCCCCGCTTCTTCGACGCGGCCTTGGTGCAAAAACACAACCTGTGAGGACACCTGTCGCGCAAAGCCCATCTCGTGCGTCACCATCAGCATGGTACGGCCTTCCTCGGCCAGCGCCTGGATGACCTTGAGCACTTCGCCTACCAATTCTGGATCGAGTGCAGACGTGGGTTCGTCGAACAGCATGACTTCCGGCTCCATGGCCAGGGCTCGCGCAATGGCTACACGCTGCTGCTGACCACCTGAGAGAAAAGACGGATACTGATCGGCGGCGCGTTGAGGAAGACCTACCTTGTCAAGGTAAGCGCGAGCGCACTCTTCGGCTTCCTGCTTGCCCAAGCCGAGCACGCGGCGAGGTGCTAGGGTAATGTTTTCCAGTACGGTCATATGGCTCCACAGGTTGAAGTGTTGGAACACCATGGCCAGCCGGGTGCGCAAGCGTTGCAGTTGAGCCTGATCCGCTACGCGCAGCCCATTCCCGTGCCGCTCCAGGCGAATGGGATTCCCATCCAGCGTCATGACACCGGCATCCGGCATTTCGAGAAAGTTGAGACACCGCAGAAAGGTACTCTTACCCGAGCCACTGGCACCGATCAGGCTGATCACATCGCCCGTCCGGGCCTGTAACGAGACACCCTTGAGCACTTCGATATCGCCGTAACGCTTATGCAGCCCTTCGACGGTCAGCTTGTACATATGAAGTCCTTGTTCCAATCAAACGGCCGAGCTCTAGACATCGGAGCACGGCCACAAGGCGGCCCGTCTGCGCGGGCTCGCCGTGTGCCAGAAGCGAGCCTTACGGCGAAAGCAAGTAGCCGCTGCGATAGGCTTCGGTGCCTGCCACGCGTGCGACCGCCATGCCGGCTGTGGCCATACGGCGGTTGGCGCAGGCATACAGGACACCTGACACCGAGCTGCGGATAGGCTCTACCCGGTCGGCAATCGGGTCGATCACTTCGGCGATGACCTGTCCGGCTTCGATTACATCGCCTGGCTTTGCCATCAGGACCAGAACACCCCCTATGGGGCTTTCAATCGGCTCTACGGCCGCCAGCGGCGTGGCAGGGAACGGCAGCTCCGGCAGTGCCGGCGCTTCGCCGGAGATGACGCCGTAGTGGGTCAGGTAGTCGAGAATGGCTTGGGCATCCTGTTCAGCCAGATCATGGGACACATCCATTTGGCCCCGCAGCTCGATCGTGACGGAAAAGCTGCCCATGGGAATGCGCTCACCGAACTGCTGATTCAGCTTCCACCACAGAAGCGTAAAGCACTCATCAAATGACTGACCGCCAGAGTCAGTGGCCAGCAGGCTGGCTTTGGAGCCCAGGTAACGGGCCAGGGGCTCTACCTGATCCCAGGCTTCCGGTGTGGTGTAGAGATGCTCTACCGCATCGAAATCGCAGTGCAGGTCGAGCACCATCTCGGCGTCACAGGCCAGTCGCTGTTGAACCAGCCGCTGAGACGTCAGCTGATTATTCGCGGTCTCACGCTCAAGTGTTGCCTTGAAGGCCTTGCGCACCAACGCCTGATTTTGTGCGGGGTCGTCGGTCAGGGTGCCTTCGATTTCAGCAATAACCTTGCTGGTCATGTCCAGGAAGCGACGGTTGAAGTTCTGCCCGGATTCCAGCTCATAGCGGCCCAGGTGAATATCCATGACCTGCTGATCCTGCCCGATAGGGTTGGCGACCGGAACCAGCACAATCTCGGCCTTCAAACGGCCTGCGTCTTCAAGCGTGCGGAGTTGATTCTTGAGTTTCCAGGCGACCAGCATGCCGGGCAGCTCGTCAGCATGCAGCGAGGACTGGATGTAGATCTTGCGGCCGCTGTCCTGCGGTCCGAAATGAAAGCTGTGGATCTTGCGATCGGTGCCGGGCACCGGAGAGATCAGGTCGTGTGTGGCGTGACGCATGAGGTAACTCCTAATGAATCAGCCCGCATCCCTGCGGGTCGTGGCATCCTGCATGAAGGGTCAGCGGGCCGGGCCGAGAAAGGCCAACCAGCGGCGCTCGGCCAGACGAAACAGGCCAATGAGCGTGAAGGACAGGATGAGGTACAGAATCGCCGCAATACCAAAGGATTGAAAAGTCAGGAATGTCGCAGTGTTGGCATCACGAGCGACCTTGAGAATATCCGGCACGGTAGCCGTGAACGCCAGTGTCGTGGAATGCAGCATCAGAATGACTTCGTTGCTGTAGTAGGGAAGGGCGCGGCGTAGCGCAGACGGCATGATGACGTGAATGTACATCCGCCAGCCTGTCAGGCCGTAGGCCTTGGCTGCCTCGATCTCACCATGGGGAATATTGCGGATCGCACCTGCAAAGATCTCGGTGGTATAGGCGCAGGTGTTGAGAGCAAAAGCCAGAATGGTGCAATTCAGTGCATCCCTGAAGAACTCGTTCATCAGTGGCTGGTTGCGTACAGCTTCGATGCTGTAGATCCCGGTATAGCAGATCAGCAGCTGGAGATAGAGCGGAGTGCCTCGGAACACATACGTATAGAACTGTATCGGCCAGCGAATGAGACGGTGGCGCGATAGTCGCGCAACGGAAAGCGGAAGCGATGCCACGAAGCCGATGGCGATCGAGGCCGTCAGCAACCACAGGGTCATCGCAAGACCCGACAAACCATAACCATCCGTCCAGAGGAAGGCGCGCCAGTACTCCTGCAGGATTTCGATCATCGTACAGCCTCCCGAACACCCGCAGAATAACGACGTTCCAGCCAGTTCAGAACCTGGTTGGTCAGTGCGGTAATCAGCAGATAGATCACGCCGCCCAGGATCAGGAAGTAGAACATCTTGTAGGTGGTCTTGCCGGCTTCCTGAGTCGCGGTGACGATATCGCTCAGGCCGATGATGGAGACTAGCGCTGTGGCCTTGAGCAACACCTGCCAATTGTTACCAATGCCAGGCAGGGCAAAGCGCATCATTTGCGGAAAGGTAATCCGAAAAAAGGTTTGCGTACGTGTCATGCCATATGCGGTAGCGGCCTCGATTTGCCCCCGCGGCACCGCCAGGATCGCCCCACGAAATGTTTCGGTGAAGTACGCGCCATAAATGAAACCCAGGGTCAGTACCCCGGCAGAAAGCGGATCAATTTCGATGTAGTCCCAATCCATGTAATCGGTGAACTCGCCCAGCCAGCTCTGCAGGCTGTAAAAGATCAGAAGCATGAGTACGAGATCAGGGACGCCCCGGATCAGCGTGGTATACAGGGCGGCCGGCAGGCGAAAGGCCTTGATGGGAGATAGTTTGGCCGTAGCGCCAAGCAGGCCCAGGATGACTGACACCACCAGCGACAGGACAGCCAGCTTCATGGTCATCCAGGTGCCTTCCAGCAGTAGAGGACCGTAACCGTGGAGTGCGAAGGCGCCCAACCCCAGGTTTTCAAGAAAGGTGTCGAACGAAGTCTGCGGCATGTTTGATCGCGCTGTTCTTATAGGTCTTGAAATGCCAACGCCTCCACAAGCGGGAGGCGCTGACGTTAGGGCGGATCTTACTTGTTGTTATAGATATCCAGATCGCCAAAGTACTTCTTCTGAATCTTCTCATAGGTGCCGTCGGCATGAATGGCCGCGATTCCCTTGTTCAGCAGGGCCTTCATTTCGTCGTTGCCCTTGCGTACGCCAATGGCGGTATCGGCAGGCAGCAGCTCGTCACGAATCGACTGGTTGACATAATCCTTGCCTTGAGGAGATTTCATGAAATCTCCTTCGGCCTGCAACATGTCCTGCATGGATACGTCGATGCGGCCCGAGGTCAGGTCAGCATAAACCTGATCCTGGTCCTGATAGCTCTGTACCTTGACACCGGCAGTGGCTAGCTTGGTCTTGGCAAAGTTTTCCTGAATGGTGCCCTGCTGAACACCAACGACCTTACCCTTGAGTGACTCGGCCGTAGGCTCTAGATTGGCACCTTTCTTCATAATCATGGACGAGTTGCCTGACCACATGCGGTCTGTGAAGTCGATCTGCTCGGCTCGCTGAGGCGTTACGGTCAGCGAGGACAGGATGCCGTCAAACTTGCGTGCCCGCAGGCCTGGGATCAGTCCGTCGAAGTCGCTGACGATCCAGCGGCATTTCACCGCCAGCTTTTCACAAATGGCATTGCCCAGTTCTACATCGAATCCTGCAAAGCTTCCATCCGGTGCCTTGTATTCGAAAGGAGGATAGGTGGTGTCTACACCGAAACGAATCTCCTTAATGTCCTTCGCCAGCGCAGAGCCCGCGGAAAGGCACAGCGCAATTGCGGAGAGGGTCAGCCATTTCTTTTTCATGGGTCGTCCTAATACGAATAATTGCAATAGAGTGCGTACCAGAGGTCGCGCTGCAGATGACGGGCTGTTCGCAGCAATAACCGAACCAACTGCCACTATATTGAGGTCATGTCCATAAACACAGAGTAGGCTAGGCGTCTCGTCCGGGAAGAATAAGGCAGCCTTTATTCACTATCCTGCACCTAAAATGTGCGTAATTCCCTAAGAGAGCAGGAGGCTGCACAGCTTTGGTGCGAAAGGATGATGGCATCTTGAAACTAATTGATGTGCATACAGCCTAGTATGCCATTTGGGAAGTGTCACCCAAGAGAGGTGCGCTTTGTAGCAACGCAGCGAAACGGTGGGTGGATTCGAAACGATTGGATGACATGATCTTTCTAGATTGATCAAGGCGTATACGGGAGCGGGTAATGCTTGACGAATGGGAGCTGACAGGCAGGGCGCGAACGCATCTGTTGCAGATCGATAACCCACGCTATGCGATCCATCGTGAGGTCTATGCGCCGTTCAAGGCAATGCAGGAGGCTGCACGGAGGGATGGATTTACCTTGCATCCATTCAGTGCCTTTCGTGACTACAAGACGCAGCTCAGAATCTGGAACCGTAAGTTTGCCGGTGAAAAGCCGTTGTATGACCGCAACGGCCAGGTGCGTGATCAGTCTGCTCTTGCCGTGGATGAGCGCATCGACTGCATTCTGAACTGGTCAGCTCTGCCAGGCGCAAGCCGCCATCACTGGGGCACCGAAATCGATGTGGTTGACCTGACCCAGGCTCCGCCAGGGTATGTCGTTCAGCTGCTGCCTGAGGAGACGCAGCCCGGCGGTGTGTTTCATGAGCTGCATCTCTGGCTCGATGCGCACATCGAACAGTTCGGCTTTTTTCGACCTTATCGGGAATACCGGGGCGGTATGTATGAAGAGCCCTGGCACCTCAGTTATGAGCCACTGGCAACCCTTGCGCTCGAATGGCTGACGTTGGATCTGCTGGAGCAGGTTGTTGCCGAGTCATCCATGTTGGGACGGGAAACCGTTCTCGAGCGCTTGCCGGACCTGTACGAGCGACACGTCCGTATGATCTGTGAGCGCTAGCTTCTGGATGTGCTACCCCTGATACCCTGTTCAGGCTAAGCTATTCGAAGGTTTATTGTTTTCTGGAGTTGACGGTGAAAGAGCCTCGGGCAAATGCCTCTCATGTGGGTGATCTTCCTGCACATGATGGTAAGTCGGTCGCGCTGTTCGTGCTTGCGCTCATTCTGGCACTCTTCGGTACCATCGCCATGTGTGTTGAGTTCGCTCGCGGTACTCAGCAGTACGGATTGCCGCTCATCGTCTGGATTCTGGCCTTTTTCATAAAAATGGCGGAAAGCTTTCGGCTGCGCAGTCTGCTCAAGGCCGCATACGAGTCTGCTGGCAAGCGCTGAGCCCTTAGCTGATCCCTGTTAAGCCGATGGAAGCGCAAGAGTCCATCGGCTTGCCTGTACTATCACTCATCCTGAACACCGCATCGTTATAGGCTGCCGGCGTATAACGCATCTGTTTTTATTCGCCTTTCCTGCTGTTGGTCATCTCATGGTTCATCTGTTGTCAGCGCATCCCTGGCTTTATGTCGGGCTTGGCGTCGTTGTTTTTCTTTGTATCGTCATCGCGCTGCGTTCGCGTGATACCCAGCGAGCGTTTCCCTATGTGCTTAACGAAGCGCTGTTTACACCTGCTGAACGCGCCTTTTTAACCGTACTCGATGAGGCGATTGGTGAGGACTACCGCATCTTTGGCAAGGTCCGCATTGCAGATGTGGCTAGCGTGAAAGCCATTCGGGACCAAAAGAGCTGGTACAGAGCCTTCAACAAGATCAGCGCCAAACATTTCGACTACGTCCTCTGCAACCGCGATGACCTGTCGTTCGTGGCGGTTATCGAGCTGGATGACAGCTCCCACCAGCGGCCTGATCGGCAGGCACGGGACCTCTTTGTGGCGGGCGTCTGTCGGGCGATTGCCTTGCCGCTTATCCAGATTCCGGTACAAGGGGCTTATTCGACTGCGCAGGTGCGGGAAGAGATCATGGCTGTCTTACAGAAGGGCGGGGCCTTGACCTCGCGCAAACGCACAGCAGCCCGGCGCTCCAGCAAAGGGGAGGCGGCGAGCGAGGCAGCGTCTCCGATATGCTCGAAATGCGGCTCGCCCATGGTCATGCGCAAGGCCAGGCAAGGAAGCAATGCTGGCGCCTATTTCTGGGGCTGCAGCGCCTTTCCAGATTGCCGCAACATCGTACGCATTGAGGAGTAGTGTCCGCTGACGCTAACGTTTTATGTAATACCAGCCCATTTATAGTGGCAAGCTGAGCTTAACCCTTGTTGTAATCATCCAGGCTTGCATATAATGAGAACAATTATCATTAAGTGAATGCCTAGGATTCTAGCGCAAGGATATCGGTGTGCACGCCAGCAGTACTTCACCACAGGGGGATCTTGGCCAGCTCTATCATGAGCATCGCTCCTGGGTATTTGGATGGTTGCGCCGGCGTCTGGGGTGCTCCGATAGTGCAGATGACTTGACCCACGATACGTTCATTCGCCTCCTGGGAAGTCAGGAGCTGGGCCGGCTTGCTGAACCTCGGGCTTTTCTCATTACTGTTGCCAAGCGTGTCCTATTCAATCATTACCGACGTCAGGATATCGAGCGGGCCTACCTGGATGCGTTGGCGGCCTTGCCTGAGCAGGAGGTTCCCAGTGAGGAAGTTCGTGCTATCGCTCTGGAAACGCTTCTGGAGCTGGCTCGCGTATTGGATGGATTGGCTGAACCGGTCAAACAGGCTTTTCTGTTGGCACAGCTGGACGGAATGCCATACGCCGATATCGCCGCACACCTCGGTATTTCGCTGGCAACCGTCAAGCGGTACATCGCCAAGGCCGCTCAGCAATGTTATTTCGCAGAGTGCCTGGCGTGACAGCGCCCATCTCTCCCCGGATCGCCGAGCAGGCCGTGCAGTGGCTGGTAGAGCTGCAGGCGGGGGCAGGCGAGGAAGAGCATCGGGCCTGGCAACAATGGCGGGCCGCTGATCCTGAGCACGAGCGTGCCTGGCAGCGGATCGAGACCATCAACCAGCGGCTGCAGGGGTTGCCCTCAAAGGCTGCGCGTCAGGCTGTATTGAGCAAGCCCGCATACGGTCGCCGCGAGGCGCTGAAGCTCATGGGGGTGTTTGCCCTCCTGGGACCGGCCGCCTGGCTCTTAAAGGAGCGTGCCGAGCCCTGGTTGGCGGACTACCACACCCGGATTGGGGAGCAGCGAACGGTTACCCTGACCGATGGCAGCCACCTTGATCTGAATACCGACAGTGCTGTGAATGTCAGCATCACGGCTACGCAGCGTCAACTCATGCTGATTCGTGGCGAGATACTGTTACACGCTGCCCATTCAGCCCTGCCATTTTCGGTACAGAGCCAGGCAGGCATGGTCTCAACAACCCAGGGGCGTTTCAATCTTCGCAAGTTCGACGATGGCTGCCGGTTGAGTGTTTTTGCTGGCAGCGTTCAGGTGCGTTGTGCCGAGCGGCCGGATCTATCCACGACCCTGACGGCGGGGCAACAGGTACGCTTTAGCGCGCATCACCTGGGTAAGGTAGTACCGCTCGATAGTGGTCTGGATGCCTGGCGTGACGGTCTGCTGGTGGCAGCCCATATGCCGCTTGGGCAGTTCATCCAGGAGCTATCTCGCTATCAGCCCGGTTGGCTGAAGTGCGACGAGCACGTTGAGAATCTGCTGGTTTCAGGAACGTATCCACTCAAGGACATAGAAGCCATCCTGGCCATGCTGGAAGTCACCCAGCCGGTGCGCATCCAGCGGCGGACGCGCTACTGGATCAGCATTCAGCCTCGCACAGCGTGAGTTGAATATTTTCAGTCAGCGGTGAGCCTTTTCCACTTCTTGCGTGACAAGTAAGGCAGATACCCTTACTGCAGGCTGATCTCATGTCTTCCTCTACATTTACATTGACCCCTTTAAGCCGGGCGCTTCGCCATGTCGTGTTCGGTACAGCTGTGCTGCTTGGCAGTGTGCCGCTGATGGCAACGGCGCAAACGGTTACTCAGGCTGAGGTGAGCCGAACATTTCATATTGCCCCCGGTCCGCTGGAGGCCGCCCTCAACCAGTTCGGCCAGACGGCGAATATCATGGTGGCGTTCAGTCCCGATCTGACGACGAACCGCACCACTCAAGGGCTGGAGGGTGAATTCGGTATTTTCGAAGGGTTGAGCCATCTGTTGGAGGGGAGTGGGCTTGAGGCCGTCGCGCAGAAGGGTGGCTATAGCCTGCAACCCGCTGCTGTTTCGGCATCCGCCACTAACGATGAGGGGGCAGCAGCCAACCTGGAAACCCTGACCGTGGTAGGTGACTGGCTGGGTGATGCGCAGCAGCAGGATGTATTCGAGCATCCAGGGGCACGGGATGTGATCCGCCGCGATGAGTTCGAGCGGGTCGGCGCCTCCACGGCGCGCGAAGTGCTCAACCGAATTCCCGGTGTGAATGCGCCGGAAAACAACGGAACCGGCAGTCACGACATGGCACTCAACTTTGGTATCCGAGGCCTCAATCCGCGTCTCGCATCCCGTTCGACGGTGTTGATGGATGGCATCCCGGTCCCGTTTGCACCCTATGGCCAGCCACAGTTGTCCTTTGCACCCATTTCCATGGGCAACATGGATGCAGTCGATGTGGTGCGCGGTGGTGGTGCAGTCCGCTATGGCCCGCAGAACGTGGGCGGTATCGTCAACTTCGTGACCCGTGCCATTCCTGACGACTTTACCGTCAAGGGCGGCATCCAGAACGAACTCAGCCCGTCTTCAAGTCATGACGGTATCAAGACCAGTGGCAACCTGCTCATTGGCGGTACGGGGGAAAACGGTCTGGGTGGCGCCTTGCTGTATTCAGGCGTACGGGGCGGTGACTACCGTGAGCACAGTGATACGCAGATTGATGATCTGATCCTCAAGGGTAAATACCAGCTCGATGACGCCAACAGCTTTACGGCGATCGGCCAGTACTACGAGGGCGAGGCAGAGATGCCGGGTGGCCTGTCAGTTACCGATTTCGACAGCAACCCGTACCAGTCCACACGTCCCCTGGATAAATTCTGGGGCCGTCGTACCCTGGTCGGCCTGGGGTATCAGTATGAAGAAGACGCGCGAAAGTTCACGGTGAATACGTTCTTCACCAAGACCCTACGCAGCGGTTATCTGGATCAAGGTACATTCCAGTCGCTATCGCCCCGCGAGTACTGGGTGCGTGGGGTAGAAACTCGGTTCTCCCAGGGCTTTTCTTTAGGCGAGAGCTGGCATGAGGTGGGCATCGGCTACCGCTATGTCAACGAAGCCAGTCACGAGCTGCGATATCGGGTACCGATAACCTCCACGGAGCGGCCATCCACGTCCAGCCGCAACGATCGCGACACCCGCGGCAGTACCGAGGCCAATGCGTTCTATATCGATGACCGTATCGACATCGGCAAATGGACGTTTACCCCAGGTATTCGTTACGAGCTGATCGATTCCGAGCAGGTCAACAAGCTCAATAATACGCCTTATAAAGGTGACTACCACGCCTCGCTGCCCGCGTTGAACGTGATGTATCACGTAACTGACACCTGGAACCTGTATGCCAACACAGAGGGCTCGTTTGGTTCGGTCCAGTACAGCCAGATGCCGAACCGGGTTGCTGCAGGTGAGGTAAAGCCGGAAAAGGCGCGCACCTGGGAAGTGGGTACTCGTTACGATAACGGGACCTTGAAGGCGGAGTTGGGAGCCTTTTTTATCAATTTTGATAACCAGTACGACAGCAGTCAGACGCTGGATACGGTTATCGCCCGTGGCAAGACACGCCACCGCGGTCTTGAGGCCAGCGTGGCTTATCAGCTAGAAGACCTGAGCCCAAGCCTGGCCGGATTCGATGTCTACGCAACCTATGCCTACGTGGATGCCACCATTCGTGAAGAGGGGCCAAACAAGGGTAACCGTGTACCGTTCTCGTCCAAACACAAGGGTACGCTGGGCGTAGGCTACACCCACAATGCCTGGCGTCTGGATCTGGACAGCGCCTTCCAATCCAGCCAGTACGCCGATAATGCCAATACGGTGGAGGAGAGCGCCGATGGCAGCAACGGCCGTATCCCTGGCTACATGACCTGGAACGGTCGTGCGGCTTATGACTTTGGTCCGCAACTGTCCAACCTGAAAGTAGCGGTCGGGGTGAAGAATATCTTCAATACCGAGTATTACACCCGCTCCTTTGACGACAACAACAAGGGCAAATACCTGGGGCAGCCGCGTACCGTCTATCTACAGACATCGGTCGCATTCTGAGACGTCTGTAACAGAGGCCTGTCTGGTTAAACCAGCAGGCCTTGCAGGATGTCCAGCGTATCTGCTTTCTCAACAGGTTTGTCGTGACGCCAGCGCAGCATGCGCGGGAAGCGCACAGCAACGCCGCTCTTGTGCCGCGTGGACAGGGCTATGCCTTCAAAACCCAGTTCGAACACCAGCGTTGGCTGGACGCTGCGTACAGGGCCGAATTTCTCGACAGTGGTCTTGCGCACAATGGCGTCCACCTTGCGCATTTCTTCGTCGGTCAGACCCGAATAAGCCTTGGCGAAAGGTACCAGGGTACGCTCGGTGCCCGGCGGGCCATCCCAGACGGCAAAGGTGTAGTCGGTGTATAGGCTGGCGCGTCTGCCATGGCCGCGCTGGGCATAAATCAGTACCGCATCCACCGAGAACGGGTCGACTTTCCATTTCCACCAGACGCCCATGTCTTTGGTGCGTCCCACCCCATAAAGCGAGTCCCGGGCCTTTAGCATCATGCCTTCCACCCCGAGCGTGCGGGAGGCCTCCCGCTGGTGGGCAAGGTCCTGCCAGCTTTCACCGGCAAGAAGGGGGGAGGGGCGTAAAAGAGGACTGTTGCACTGTGCGGTGACCGCTTCAAGTTGCGCCCGACGCTCATGCTGCGGGCGGCTGCGCCAGTCATGCCCTTGCCATTCCAGCAGGTCATAGGCCAGGATGACTACAGGTACATCGTCGAGCAGCTTCTTGCTCAGGGTTTTACGGCCGATGCGCTGCTGCAACAGCGCAAAGGGTTTGACGCCAAACGGAATAGGCTCGCCGGGCGCGTGTTCGGCCTGCTGGTGGGTGACCTCTTTGCTGCTCATCAGCAGGTCGGGGCTTTCCTCGTCTTTCCAGACGACAATTTCACCATCAATGACAGTGCCGTCTGGCAGGCAGGTGGCGAGCGCGTGCAATTCGGGAAAACGATCGGTGACCAGATCCTCGCCCCGAGACCAGATCCACAGGCGCCCGTCGCGTTTGACCAACTGCGAGCGGATGCCGTCCCATTTCCATTCCACCTGCCAGTTCTCGACAGGCCCCAGCTGGGCATCGAATTGATCGACGGGTAGCTGGAGGGCATGCGCCAGGAAAAACGGATAAGGCTGCCCGCCACGCTGGGCATGTTCATCGTCCGACTCGGGAGCGATCAGCGCAAGGTAAGCTTCGGCAGTCGGACGATGGGACAGGTCCGTATAGCCCACCAAGCGCTGGGCTACGCGCTTGGCATCCAGGCCTGCCATGGTTGCGAGCGCGCGCGTCACCAGCAGCTTGGATACGCCAACCCGAAACTCGCCGGTAATAAGCTTGAGGCTGACCATGAGACTGGGCCGATCCAGTTGCGACCACAGCTGCGGCAGGCGCTCAGCCAGTTCTTCCGGCGCAAGGCCACGTAAGGGCAGAAGCCGCTCCTCCATCCAGACCGCCAGACCTTCATCCGAAAGATGCTCGGCGGTAGGAATAAGCAGCGACATCGTTTCTGCCAGATCGCCTACCGCCTGATAGCTCTCCTCGAACAGCCATTCCGGAAGGTCCGAGGCGGCAATCGTCAGCTCTCGAAGCTGGCGCGTGGGCACCGTTCGCCGCGGGCGTCCGCCGGCCAGGAAATAAACGGCCCAGGCTGCATCGGCAGGCTCGGCCTGGTTGAAGTAATCCTGCATGGCCTGGAGCTTGGCATTGCTTGAGGTTGTTGCATCCAGGCGGGCATAGAGATCGGCGAAGGCTTTCATCATGGTCTCGCTTTCTACACAGCGTTCAGAAGCAATCAGTAACGGGCCGCTCGCGAGCCTCTGTTAATCCGATATCGCTTCGCTGTTGTTATGAGCCTGTTATGGGGAAAGGAGTTCGTGATGTGGTGTGTTCCTGTTCCCCTGTCCGGTTTATCAGGCGACGTGGAACAGCAGGACCACTGCAGCCTTCTAAGTGATTGTCTAACAATGAGGTTGCAGTAGATGGGCCAACATATCCGCTTCATCTGGATCGCCTGCCGGGACAGTCTCTGGTTTATCCCAATGGTGATAGCGCTCCTGGCGGCCGGATTGGCCGTGGCGCTCGTGTCCTTAGAGCGCCTGGGCATCATCAATGCAGGTGAGCGGCTGGTGTGGCTGGCGGGCAGTACAGGGGAGGGGGCTCGTTCAGTGCTATCGGCGATTGGAACCAGCGTGGTGACGGTCACGGGTACAGTCTTTTCCATCATGATCGTTGCACTTCAGCTGTCCAGCAGTCAGTTCTCGCCGCGTCAACTCAGAAACTTCACCTCTGATCGAGCCAATCAAGTGGTCTTGGGCCTGCTGATCGGGACCTTCACGTATACCTTGATTGTCATGAGCATGATCCGCTCGGCCTCGCCCTCATCCGTACCCTTTGTTCCGCAAATCGCTATCGCGCTGGGCATAGTGCTGGCGTTGGTCAGCGTTGGTTTGATTATCTACTTCATCGATCACGCCTCCCGCTCCATGCAGATTGCCGTCATCCTGCAGCAGGTGACTCATCGTGCCATCGAACAGATTGAGCAGGCCTTCGTGCCTCTCGACAAACCTCAGGCCGAGCCCGATGCGTATGTAAACGAGGCGTTGGATAAGAACGGGTACCCTTTGTGTACGCAGCAGGGAGGTTACCTGCAGGCTATCGACCGCAAGGGGCTGCTCAAGTTGGCGCACAAGCAGAGTTTAATCATTCGTATGGAGCACCGCATCGGCAGCTTTATCTTGCCCGGTGCCCCAGTTGCCTTGATCTGGCCTGCCGAGGCGGCTGATGCTGCCGTCATGGCAGAGCTGAGGAAAAAGTTCGTTCTTGGATCGGATCGTACGCCCGAGCAGGATATCGAGTATTGGCTGATAGAAATGGCAGATATCGCGATCAAGGCGTTATCGCCTTCCATCAATGATCCTACTACGGCATTTCGAGCCATTGACCGGCTTTGTGAAACACTGACGTTCCTGGGGCAGCGTAAGCCTTGCTGGACACATTGCGGTGACGACGGAAAGATCCGGTTGATCGAGCGCCCTCTAACATTCGAGTTGGCAGTAGGGCTAGCATTCGAGCAGATTCATCACTTTGGCCAGACCAATCCTTCCGTGCTCAAAAAGCTGGCCGACTCGGTGAATGCATTGATAAAGCGGGTTCCGCATGATGAACGGGTCGCCTTGATTCGATACAGTCGCTTGCCTGATGACATTGCGCTGAAGCATTGATTGGTACGAGCAAAAGGCGCACGGGCATATTCTTTTCACTTAGGCGGACTTCTCGTTGTTGGGCTCGTCGTCTTCATCACCGTATTCCGTGGTAAAGCCTTGGGCATCCAGTCCCTGTTCACGAAGGTAGCGCACCAACACTCCCACAGAGCCATGGGTCACCATGACCCGTTCAGCCCCTGTCTGCTCAATGGCCCAGAGCAGGCCAGGCCAGTCGGCGTGGTCGGAGAGCACAAAGCCACGGTCCACGCCACGACGCCGACGCGTGCCACGCAGCATCATCCAGCCGCTGGCGAAGGCATCGCTATGCTCGCCGAATCGGCGAATCCAGGTGCTTCCGCCAGCCGAGGGCGGCGCAATGATCAGGGCCTTGCGCAGAAGAGGGTCGTTCTTCTTGAGGTCCCCTGCGTAGTGGGTATCCGGGATGTACACACCCCCTTCACGATAGACCCGGTTGAGCGGTTCCACAGCGCCGTGAGTCAGAATAGGGCCAATACTCGCATCGATTCCGTGCAGGATGCGCTGTGCCTTGCCGAAGGCGTAGCAATACAGCACGCTGGCGCGGTCTTCCGCTGCATTCTGCCGCCACCAGGCATTGATCTGCGCAAAAATCTCTGCCTGCGGCTGCCAGGTATAAATAGGCAGGCCAAATGTGGATTCGGTAATGAAGGTGTGGCAGCGCACGGGTTCGAAGGCGTCACAGGTGCCGTCCGGTTCTACCTTGTAATCCCCCGACGCTACCCAGACCTCACCCTGGTATTCCAAGCGGACCTGGGCTGAGCCCAGAACATGCCCAGCCGGGTGAAGGCTGATTTTGACGCCATGGTGATCGATGACTTTGCCGTAGTGCAGCGTTTGCAGATTGATGTCTTGTCCCAGTCGGGAGCGAAGAATGCCTTCGCTGGGCGCTGACGCCAGGTAATGCTGATTCCCCCCACGTGCATGATCGCCATGGGCATGGGTAATGACGGAGCGTTCGACGGGGCGCCAGGGATCGATATAGAAATCCCCTGGAGGGCAATAGAGACCTTCGGGTCGGGCGATGACAAGATCCATGGTGTCGCTCTTGATGGGCTTATCTAATAAGAGCGGAACGGGGCGGATCAGTTCGAGCGGGCTGCGCTCGCCTAGTGACCTGAAAGGGCAGGCCTAAATAACCGGCTCTGCGCGGGAGGTGTCCGACCTATAGCAACCGTGGCGTTCCAGCAGCTCAGGAACCTCGGAATTGGGCACCGCCCGGCTGAAGAGGAACCCCTGACCGAATTCACATCCTGCCTCGCGTAGCCACTGGACCTGATAGTCGTGTTCGATCCCTTCGGCAATGGATGGCATGTTCAGACCATGCCCCAGCCCCAGCATGCAGCGCACAATCTTGTCATCCTTGTCATTGATGGCCATGGAGTCAATGAACTCGCGATCGATTTTCAACTTATCAAAGGTAAAGCGGCTGATCTGCGCCATGCTGGAATAGCCCGTGCCAAAGTCATCGACAGCGACCCGTACGCCCAGCTCCCGTAGCAGATCCAGGTTGAGCTTGGCCTGCCGGATATCCTTGACGATGGCGGTTTCGGTGATTTCGATTTCCAGCTGCGAGGCCGCAAAGCCGGTCTCAAGCAGAACACGTTCAATGCGGTCCGGCAGCAGAGGATCGCGCAGGTCGATCGCGCTCAGGTTGAAGGACAGATAAATGCCTGTAGGCCAGTATTTGGCATCGATACAGGCTTTTCGCAGGAGATAATCCGTCAACTCGGTCATCAGGCCGCTTTCCTCGGCCGCCGGAATGAACTTGTCGGGAACGATGGAGCCATGGATCGGATGATCAAGCCGGGCCAGCGCTTCAAAACCGGCAATGGTCATTCCATCCAAGGCAACGATTGGCTGGTACTCGGGCCGGACGTAGCCCTGTTCGATGGACTCGCGCAATGCCTGAGCAATCATGGATTGCTGTTCCAGCATATGATCCTGGGCCATGTCGAAGAAGCGAATGATGTTCTTGCCGTTGCGTTTGCCCTGGTAGAGCGCAACATCGGCGCGACGAAGCAACGTACTGATGTCCTGCCCATCATTGGGGTAATGGGAAACGCCAAATGTGGCCGCCGTCATCAGTGCAGTCGAACCATGGACCATCGGGGTTGCAACCAGACCCGCCAGTCCTTTCAGAATGGCGTGGGCTGCGGTCTCGCTCTTGGCGGAATGCAGCAGAACAGCAAACTCGTCTCCACCCAGGCGGCAAATAAAATCTCCTTTAGGTAGAGCCGTAGCCACACGCTGCGAAATCTCTTCGAGCAACCGGTCGCCGGTAATATGGCCGTAGATATCGTTGATGGCCTTGAACCCATCCAAGTCAAAAATGGCTAGGAAGAAGGGCTCTCGCGTGCCGCGTATCGCTTGTGCGAAATGCTCATTCAACGCGCGGCGATTCGGCAGGTGCGTGAGGTTGTCATGATTGGCCAGGTGATAGGCCTCTTCCTGCGCCTGCTTGCGTGCTTCGATTTCCTTGCGCATATCCGCGATGCGACGGAATCCGAAGAAGAAGCCGCACCACCCAATGATGATAAATGCCGTTATGCATTCGTCGACTTGCCAGTGTTCGTGTCTGGCGCTGAAAGCTACAAGATGCTCGAAGAAATCACATTCGATCATCACGACAAGCAGTAAGACACCCAAGGCAATGATGCTGGCAACGTCTCTGAAATGCCTTTTATGCAGTGAGTAGAAAAAGGTCTTCAGAGACATGAGCAGCTCGGTAGCAAGATCGAACAAGGGGCGGGGCCTGGGACTGAGGTGAAGTCCTTGTCGTGTTATCGACGGCAGGCTGGCAAAGTTGATAGTAGCATTATGCTACGAATATAGTCTTTGAATGTATAAAGTGACTTGAAGTTAAGGGCTCGCCTGCTCAGCGACGAGCAGGCGCTTTCTGGTCACCCTGCAAGCGTCTTCTGAACAGGCTCAAGCGGCAGGCGAAGCGATTCGGCAGCAGACGCGACCTCGCCAATCACAAGAATGGCTGGGCTCTTGAGCTGAAAGAGGGCTGCGTCGGCTAACAGGGTTCCCAATGTGCTTCGGCATTCCCGCTGTTCCGGCAGGGAGGCGTTTTCGATCATGGCGACCGGGGTAGAGGCAGCCATCTGGCCTGCCAGGAGCCCCTGCTGAACATCGTTCAGTCGCGAAACGCCCATATAGATGACAAGGGTCGTGCCACTTCGGGCCAAGGCGTCCCAATTCAATGAGCTATCGTCCTGGGTATGGGCTGTGACCAGCGTAACGCCTCGGGCAATGCCGCGGTGAGTCAGTGAAATGCCGCAGTTCGTCGCGCCTGCAAGACCGGCAGTGATGCCGTTGACGATTTCGCTTTGAATGCCATGGTTCGCCAGCCATTCGGCTTCTTCACCGCCTCGGCCAAAAATGCACGGATCGCCGCCCTTGAGGCGCGCCACGACCTTACCCTGGCGTGCATAACGCAGCATGAGGCGATGAATGAACGCTTGAGGCGTTGAGCGGCAGCCGCCCCGTTTGCCTACCTTGATGATGTGTGCATGCGGGCAGTGCTCCAGCACGGCAGGATTGACCAGGTCGTCAATCAGGACTACCTGTGCCTCGCCCAATGCGCGAACGGCCTTGAGGGTCAAGAGTTCTGGATCACCTGGGCCTGCACCGATCAGCCAGACTTTTGCATTCATGAACATACCCTCGTGTTCTACTCAATCAGGACAAACAAAAAAGGCGCACCCGCTGTAACCAGCAGGGACGCCTTTGTCCGGTTCTGTTCAGGCCTTGAAGGCCTCTTCAGAAAATGCCGCACTCGCCGTTGAGCGCCGCATCCTATGTCAGACAAATCAGTGCAGTGATTATGCCAAGTATTGAAAGTGGGTGTGTAGAGCACTTTTCATCATGATCATGAGTGTCCATTACCTTGTTCTTGCACAGGTTTAGGTACTAGCGCACCTAAACGGTGCGCCTTATTGCCGACGTTTCAGGTATGGACAGGTGTACGTGCCAGCAAGCGCTTGATCTCCGGAACACAGGAGCCGCACTGCGTACCACAGCCCAGCGACTCCTTCAGCCCGTTCAGGTCAAGCCCTTCAGCGATACCGCCGCGAATGGCGGCTTCGCTGACATTCATGCAGTTGCAAAGCGTTTTGCAACTAACCCCGGTCTGGCTGCCAGGGGGCGTGCTGAGGGGCGCCAACAACCAACGGCGCAGGTCCTGATCCGCTCGACCTTCTTCCCACAGGCTCTTGAGCCAGCGCCGTGCTGCTGTTTCACCTGTCAGGCAGAGCGCGGTAATACGGCCCGCCTCGATACGAACCCGCTTACCCACCTGGCGGCGCGCATCGTCATAGGCCATGACCGGTCCGTCCAGCAGGTTAAGGCCATCATAGATCTGTGCAAGCAGGGCCTTGTCGGGTGACTCTCCATGTGCAGCGCGAATAAGCAGGGCCGGACGGTCGCGGCCAGTCAGGGTAAGACTGGCATGGCTAAAGGTTTCAAACAGTGGGCGCAGGGTTTCGAAACGCATTTGTACATGGCCTTCTACCAGTGCGTACAGCTCCCAGGGGAGTTCTACTTTTTCCACTTCAATGCCGGCATGTTTGAGCTCCGGTTGCTTGGAGAGCGGATCGAATTCCGAGAGGGTGAGGGCATTGATACCGAGCCCTTTGAGAAAGCGATCCCCCCAGTGCATGGGCAGGAACGCTTGACCCGGTCTGATGTTCTCGTCCGCCTCGACACGGACCAGAAGACTGCCGCGACGGCTTTTGATACGGGTCAGCTGGCCGCTCATCAGCCGACGGCGGCGCATATCGTCCGGGTGCAGGGAGAGAAGCGGCTCCTCCACATGGCTGAATAACCGCGCCGCCGTGCCGGTACGGCTCATGCCATGCCATTGGTCGCGCAGGCGGCCAGTATTGAGGGTCAGCGAATAGCGGGCATCACGCTTCTCTTTCGGTGCGGCGTACTCGTCGGCAACAAAGCGTGCCCGCCCCGATGTTGTGGGAAACACACCGTTTTCATACAGGCGGGGCGTGCCCTGGCTGGCGCCGGTGGGAAACGGCCATTGTTGGGACCCATGGGCATCGATCAGCGAATAGCTGATACCGGAAAGGTCCAGGTCACGTCCTGCCGTCAGGTGCTTGTATTCCTCAAATAGCGCTTCAGGTGTCGGGAAGGCGAATCGGCTGCTTTGCTCAGGGTTCAGGCGGCTTTCCAGCCGGCGGGCAAAGTCAAGGGTGATGGCCCAGTCCGGGCGTGCTTCACCCGGTGCGGAGATGGCGCGGCGCACATGGCTGATGCGTCGCTCGGAGTTGGTTACCGTTCCTTCCTTCTCGCCCCAACTGGCCGCGGGAAGCAGCAAGTCGGCATAGCGACAGGTTTCGGTCGTGAAAAAGGCTTCCTGAACCACTACGAACGGGCAGCGGGCCAGGGCTTCATGAATTTTAGCCTGATCTGGTACGGACTGAGCCGGATTGGTACAGGCAATCCAGAGTGCCTTGACTTTGCCGCTATGTACCGCATCGAACAGTTCGATAGCCGAAAGGCCGGGCGTTTCAGGCAGCGCGTCGATACCCCAGTAAGCCGCGACTTCGCTACGGTGAACAGGATCGGCTACCTCACGATGACCAGGAAGCAGGTTCGACAGGCTGCCGGTCTCACGTCCTCCCATGGCGTTGGGCTGGCCGGTCAGCGAGAAGGGACCGGCACCGGGTTTGCCGATCTGGCCTGTTGCCAGGTGCAGGTTGATCAAGGCTGAGTTCTTGGCCACGCCTGCAGTGGACTGATTCAGCCCCATGCACCAGAGCGACAGAAACGCGGGCGATTCGCCAATCCATCGGGCGCAGGTCGTCAATGCCTCTACGGTAATGCCGCACAGCTCTGCCACCATGCTGGGGTTATAGTCTCGCACCAGCGCTTTCAGGGCATCAAACCCCTCGGTATGGGCATCGATATAGCGACGGTCGGTCCAACCCTCCCAGAGCAGCAGGTGCAGGATGCCGTGGAAGAGCGCAACATCGGTGCCCGGCTGAATGGCCAGGTGCAGGTCGGCCAACTCACAGGTGTCGGTACGGCGCGGATCGACCACAATGATTTTCATGTCGGGTTGCTGGGCCTTTGCTTCTTCCAGGCGTCTGAACAGGACCGGATGGGCATAGGCCATGTTGCTGCCTGCAATCAGCAGGGTCTGTGCGTGTTCGATATCCTCATAAGAGCAGGGTGGCGCATCGGCTCCCAGGCTGCGCTTGTAACCGACCACCGCGGACGACATGCATAGCCGGGAGTTGCTGTCGATGTTGTTGGTACCGATCAGGGCACGGGCCAGCTTGTTGAAGGCATAGTAGTCCTCGGTCAGCAGCTGGCCGGAGATATAGAAGGCCACGCTGTCCGGGCCATGCTCGCGGAGGGTGTCGGCAAAGACGGTGGCAGCGTGGTCAAGCGCGCTGTCCCAATCGGTCCGGCTGCGTGCCAGCGTCTTGCCCAGGCGTAGTTCGGGATAGAGCGCACGTGCATCCAGATCGCCGGTCAGGTGCAGCGTAGCGCCTTTGCTACAGAGCCTCCCGTAATTGGCTGGATGGGCAGGATCGCCCGTCACATTCAGGATGCGAGTACCGTCATGTTCGATCAGCACGCCACACCCTACGCCGCAATAACAGCAGGTTGAAGCAGTGATCTGAGTAGCAGCGCCATCACGCGGCTCGTGAGGATGGATGGTCATGGGGTGCTCCATTCTGTTCACGCGGGCCCGGCGGCGAGCCAGGTCAAACGATTAGGCGGCAGTCGTGCTGGCAATGATGTGAGTGCTGCGGCGCGTCTTCTCCAGAGCGAGATAGACGCGTCCGTCTTCTACCCTGACCGGATAACGGTGGGCACACCCTACATCCGGGGCCAGGGCTTCACCGGAGTCGAGAGCGATCTGCCAGTTGTGCAATGGACAGGCCACGGTCTTGCCAAAGACGATGCCCTGAGACAGCGGGCCGTGCTTGTGCGGGCAACGATCATCCAGAGCAAAGACATCGTCAGAAGACGTGCGGAAGAGAGCAATGTCGCCTTTGGGACCTTCGATGACCCGGGCGCCCAGTTGAGGGATATCGGTCAATGCGCAGATGTTCAGCCAGTTCATGGGGTAATCCTGTTCAAGTCGCGTAAAAGGGATACGCGATGGGCCGCTCCGTAGGAGGGTGGTGAGCGAAGCGATACCCATCGATCAAGAGACGTCTATAGCGCCGCCACCGGAATCCGTTCGAATTCCTTCTTGAGCGCCGTCTGTTCGATGCGCGCCTTCCAGGGGTCCTGTTCCAGCGACAGGGCGAACATCAGCTGCTGATAGAGGCCTTTGCGCCGCTCGGCATCGTCCAGAATGGCAGTCTTGATGTGCTCAAGGCCCACGCGCTGCATGTAGTGCACGGTCCGTTCGAGGTAGAAGGCCTCCTGGCGGTACAGCTCGATAAAGGCCAGGCTGTACTCCATGACCTCTTCAGCCGTTTTCACCTTGGTAAAGAATTCGCCAGCTTCGGTCTTGATGCCCCCATTACCACCGATATACAACTCCCAACCGGAGTCCACACCAATGATGCCCACGTCCTTAATACCGGATTCGGCGCAGTTGCGCGGGCACCCGGAGACGGCCAGCTTGACCTTGTGCGGTGACCACATGCCGAACAGGGCATGTTCCAGATCAATTCCCATCTGGGTCGAGTTCTGGGTGCCAAAGCGGCAGAACTCGCTGCCCACGCAAGTCTTCACGGTGCGGATGGATTTGCCATAGGCATGGCCGCACGGCATGTCCAGATCCTTCCAGACCCCGGGCAAATCCTGCTTCTTGATACCCAGCAGGTCGATGCGCTGGCCTCCGGTGACTTTCACCATGGGCACCTTGTATTTGTCGGCCACGTCCGCGATACGACGCAGTTCCGCTGCGCTGGTTACGCCGCCCCACATACGGGGAATAACTGAATAGGTGCCGTCTTTTTGAATGTTGGCGTGTGCGCGTTCGTTGATGAAGCGGGACTGCGGATCGTCCTTGGCTTCGCTCGGCCACGTGGAGATCAGGTAGTAATTGAGTGCCGGGCGGCAGGTGGCGCAGCCATTAGGCGTTTTCCAGCCCAGGGCCGTCATGGTTTCAGGAATGGTCGTCAGGTGCTGCTCACGGATGGCCTGACGAACGAAGCCATGGGTATGGTCAGTGCAATTACAGACCGGTTTCTCGCTTTTGGGCTTCACATCGGCCGCGCCGCCCACCGTATTGATCAGGATTTGTTCGACCAGCCCGGTGCAGGAGCCGCAGGAACTGGCCGCCTTGGTATGTTTTTTCACCTCATCCACGGAGAGCAGGTTGTTTTCAGTGATGGCCTTGACGATAGTGCCCTTGCAGACGCCGTTGCATCCGCAGACCTCCATTTCGTCGCTCATCAGCATGGCCTTGTCCTGCCCCTGATGGCCCGCATCGCCTATGGCATGCTCGCCAAACATGAGCAGGTCACGGATTTCGCTGACGTTGTGATTCTCACGAATCTGGCGGAAGTACCAGCCGCCATCTGCCGTATCGCCGTACAGGCACGCGCCGACGAGAATGTCGTCTCTTATCACCAGTTTCTTGTAGATACCGCCGATAGGATCGGAGAGGGTGATCTCCTCACAGCCTTCACCGCCCATGAAGTCCCCGGCAGAAAACAGGTCGATGCCCGTGACCTTGAGTTTGGTAGACGTCACCGAGCCGTGATATTCAGCGGTGCCCTGAAGGGCCAGATGATTGGCACACACCTTGGCCTGTTCGAACAAGGGGGCTACCAGGCCATAGGCAATGCCTCGGTGCGCTGCGCATTCTCCTACGGCGAAGATGTCTGGATCTGAGGTGCGCATCGTATCGTCGACGGTCAGGCCGCGGTTACAGGTCAATCCGGCTGATTCAGCCAGCGTATAGTTGGGACGAATGCCGGCAGCCATCACGACCAGATCAGCAGGTATTTGATCACTATCGGCGAAACGAACGGCGCAGACACGACCGTTGCCGTCATCGAGCAGCTCGGCGGTCTGCTTGGGCAGCAGAAAGTTGAGGCCACGGTTTTCCAGGGCGGTCTGCAAAAGGTTGCCAGCCGTCTTGTCCAGCTGGCGCTCCATCAGCCAGTCACCGATATGAACGACGGTGACGTCCATGCCGCGTAGCTTGAGGCCGTTGGCCGCTTCCAGACCCAGGAGGCCACCGCCGATAACCACTGCGTGGCGATGCGTGGCTGCCGTATCGATCATGGCTTGGGTGTCGGCAATGTCACGATAACCAATCACACCCTCCAGATCCTTGCCCGGAATGGGCAGAATGAAGGGGTTGGAGCCGGTGGCAATGATGAGTCGATCATACTCTGCCACGGTGCCGTCTTCGGCTATGACGCGGCGGTTCTGGCGATCGATTTCCGTAACCCTGCGATTGAGATGCAGCTCGATAGCGTGCTCGGCGTACCAGTTGAGGTCGTTCAGGACGATCTCCTTAAAGGTCTGCTCGCCAGCCAGAACGGGGGATAGCAGGATGCGGTTGTAGTTCGGGTGTGGTTCTGCGCCAAAGACTGTTACGTCATACAGGTCAGGGGCGAGTTTGAACAGTTCTTCCAGGGTGCGTACCCCAGCCATGCCATTGCCGATCAGTACCAGCTTGAGCTTTTTCATCAGGCGTCTCCGCAAGCTGCCCACCGGGCGTGCTTGAAATCGAGGCAACAAAAAAGGCGTCCCGCACATGAATGCGAGGACGCCTTTGTCCGGTCCCGTTATCGGCCTGCATAGGCCTGTCGGGGGAGCGCTGCCGTTCGCCGTTGAAGGCTGCGCTTGATGTCTGCCTAGAGATTAAGCAGGGGACGTGCCAAGAATGTAACTGCCTGACCTGGCTCTATTTTTTGTCAGGAGATCCTGACTATTCTGAGCTTTTGTGCACCACTTTGAAGCGCATTGCACACTATCCGTGCGAACTTTCCTTGATAGGCGTGACGTTCTGCGTGCTGGACGCTGGCCGATCACTGACCCAATTAACCTTGGGGAAAATACGGTGGAAAGGTTTGGGCATAGGCTCGATGTGCTTTTCGCGATAGTTGTAAAAGACAAAACCGCACTTGGCGAGCGCAATGGTGGTGTCGGTATCCGGCCGAGTAATGCGGAAGATGATATCGCCCCCGTATTTATTGAAGTCCATGACCCCAATGTCAAATTGCAGCTTGTCCCTTGCAAAGGCTTCAGCCAGATAAACGGTCGCAAGATCCGTCACCATGGTACCAATGCCATCCTCGGCACCATCCCGGATACCGTAGTAAAACATGAAGCGTGTACGAGCTTCTGAAATCATGGAAATCATCGACTCGTTACTCAAGTGGCCACCGGCATTGATGTCGGTACTGCGGACCGTTTGATGGGTAGTAAAATAAAACTGGTCGCTTGGAAGATTGAGTTCGATGCGGGCCATGAGGAGCTCCCTATGATCTTCTTATTGAGGGTTATGCTTGGAGCTTAGCAAGCATGCCGTCTGGAATCACGGTTCCTTCTCTCTTTTACACCCTTGAGGGGCAGTTTGAGAAGCAATTAAGTGAAACGTTTTTACAAGGCTTTCTTCACGAAACGTTGACGAGCCCCTCACCACACTTTTGTCATCTTATTTCAAGAGTTGTACGAGATGCTGAAGTTGAGACCGGTTCGTCCCGAGTGGCTCACGCTGATCGTGAGTGCGGCTTTCCTGATTTTTTACAACGTCCCACTGTGGACTCACCTGTTCGACGTGGTGACACCTCTCGATATGAAAGGTGTGCTCACCTTGGGCGCAGTGGCTGTTCTGTTCCTGGCAGCGTTCAACCTGATTCTGACCTTTTTTGCCTTTCGCTGGGTTTTCAAGCCGCTGCTAAGTGTGCTCTTTCTGAGTGCCGCAGGGGTTGCCTACTTCATGAACCAGTATGGTGTCCTGATCGATACGGAGATGCTCCGTAACATGCTGGAGACCGACACGGCCGAAGTGGTGGATCTGCTGTCATTCAAGCTGGCTGCCTATCTGCTTCTGCTCGGCGTGCTGCCGGTCTGGCTGCTCTGGAGGACACCGGTTCAGTATCGCCGGTGGCCGCGCGAGCTGTTGAACAAATCCATTGCCAGCGGCTTAACCGCCGTGGTTATAGTCGGCGTGGCCATGCTCAACTATCAAAGCCTGTCTTCCCTGTTCCGTAACCATCATGAGATCCATATGCAGCTGACGCCCAGCAATTCTGTGGGTGCCTTGATCAGCTATGTTCATGACGCGACGGCCAAACCCAAGGGTCCGCTGCGCGAGATCGGTACGGATGCTGTACGCCTGGCGCCCGTCAGCGCCGGTGCGCACAAGACATTGACTGTTCTGGTCGTTGGGGAAAGCGCACGTGCCGACAACTTTGGCCTGGATGGCTATGGCCGCGATACAACGCCCGAGCTGCGCCAGGAGGAGGGCGTGATCAGCTTTACCGATATGCATTCCTGCGGCACCGAGACGGCAGTATCCGTACCCTGCATGTTCTCCAATCTGACCCGCGCGCATTACAGTGACAGTGTGGCCAAAAGTCAGGAGAACCTGCTTGATGTGCTCAAGCGGGCTGGATATGACGTGATCTGGCGCGACAATCAGGCCGGCTGCAAGGAAACCTGTAACCGTGTGGCCTTCGAAAGCCTGACAAAGGCTCAAGACCCGGCATTCTGCAGCGATGGCGAGTGTCATGATGAAATCCTGCTCAAGGATATACAGGGCATCATTGATCACATGCAGCGCGACACCGTGCTAGTGCTCCACCAGATGGGCAGCCACGGTCCGGCCTACTTCAAACGCTACCCGGCGGCCTTCGAGTACTTTACCCCGGTATGCAAGAACAACGAGCTGAGCCAGTGCTCCCGGGAAAGTATCGTGAATGGATATGACAACACCATTCTCTACACTGATCATGTCCTGGCGAGCCTGATCAATACCCTGCGTAACAACCAGGACAAGGTGAGTACCGCCATGTTCTACCTGTCCGATCATGGTGAGTCATTGGGTGAGTACAATGTATTTCTTCATGGCATGCCGTACGCCGTAGCGCCGGATCAGCAGAAGCATATCGCCAGCGTAGCGTGGTTTTCTCAGCCGTATCAGCAGTCGATGGGTGTGAATAGCCAGTGTGTGGCGGTCCACCGGAATGACCCGCTCAGCCAGGACAGCCTGTTCCATTCCATGTTGGGTCTCCTGCGTGTCCATACTCAGGTCTATAACGCAGAGCTGGATTTGTTTGCCAGCTGCCGTCAGCTCTCAGGGGCAACCGTGGCCAGTACGAGCCCGTCAACGCAACCGCCCGCGAACAAGCTCAACTGAAACAGGCGAGCTGGCCTTGGCGGGCTGGCTCGTCAGATCGATCAATGGCGATACAACCAGAGCAGCACAGCGGCGAGGTTGATCAGTAACGAAACGCAGGCCGCTGTACGCCAGAATTTCAGTGGCTCGCGCTCCAGCAATGCCTTGGGCGGTAATGCAGGTTGCCGCTCGCCTTGCTCCAAAAGTAATAAGGCTTCTTCTGCCGTCTCGAAACGCTGGGCTGGATCGACCGCTACACCGCGCAGTAACCAGTCATTCAGCCAGAGCGGTACGTCGTGCCGATAGCGCAGCACACGTTCCGGCTGTTGAAAACGCGGTCGTTGGAAGGCCTCTATTTCTCCGTAGGGATAATGGCCTGTCAGCAGGTAATAGAGCGTAACACCTGCCGCAAAGAGGTCCTGCTGCGGCCCAGGTGCGGCACCTTCGAACGTTTCGGGCGCCAGATAGCTGGGCGTACCCGGCACCGCGCCCTCGCATTCATGGGAAAGGCCAGGGCAATAGGCAAGGCCAAAGTCCAGTAGCCTGAGTTCGCCATCATCGCCCCGGTGCAGATTCTCGGGTTTGATATCCCGGTGCAGAATATTGCGCCGATGCAATTGACCCAGGGCGCGCAGGAGGCGGGTTGCGGTATCCAGCCACTCGCCAAGCGGAAATGGACCGGCCTGTTTGAATTGGACAGCCAGCGTGCGGCCCGGGTATTCACGCTGTACGTAATACAGGTGCTGACGTTGAGGCAGTGGATGCAGTTCGACAAAAGCCCTTCCGGCGACGCGGCGTAGAAACCACTCCTCCATCAGGAGCGCCTGCATGGCCTGGGTATCACCTTGCTGACCTGGGGCGAGAGTCTTGAGCAGCCAGGGCCGCCCGGCGCTGTCACGCACGCGATACAGCCAGGACTGCTGAGAGATCGCCAGGCGCTGTTCGACCTGCCAGCCCTCGAACATCTGGCCCTCTTTGAGTCGTGGTGGAACAGGCCAGCCCGCTACCTCGGCGAGGGCATCCGCCAAGGGTTTGTCAGGCAGGGCGTCAACACGTACCAGTAATGCACTGGCATTGTCTTGACTGCCCGCCAAATGGGCTGCGTGGATCAAGGCATGGGCCACTGACATGGGGTTGGCTTCATCCAGCAATATACGTCGTATAGCCGCATCACCTAGGCAGGCCCAGACTCCATCACTGACCAGCAGGAAGCAATCACCGATTTGCAGATCACCTTCATGAAAGTCCACGATCAGATGAGCTTCCAGCCCCAGAGCACGTGTCAGAACATGTTGCATGCCGGGCTGTTGCCAGACGTGGTCTTCTGTCAGACAGGAGAGTGTCTGGCCTCTAAGGTGATAGGCCCGACAATCGCCTACATGGGCGAGGGTGTAGCGATGTCCCCTGAGCACAAGGGCTGTCAGCGTCGTCAGTAACGGCTGGCCTTGGGCCCCGGCTTGTAGCCAGCGGTTCTGTGCCAGGAGCAGACGATCCAGTGACTGTGCAATAGGCCAGGTTTCGGGCGTTGAGTAATAATCCATCGCCACCGCCTGTACGGTTGAGCGGGCAGCCAATCCGCCGTCGGCGCAGTGGCTTACTCCATCGGCCAGGGCAAACAGATGCCCCTTGCTGAGTGCCAGAGCGGGAGCCGGTGTGACGCTACGCAGGGCGTCCTGGTTTTCCGGTCGTGGACCGGTGGCCGTGGCTTCACCGATGCTCAAGGTAAGGGGCATGGATTCGGTCAGGAAGTAGAGAGGTTATAGAAGCGAAATGCCCGTCGTTTGACGGGCGCTTCGAGTTAAACGCGTGCAGCAGACACAGCCGCCGATCCCCAGGTGGTTCTCCAACGCCGCTTCACACTCAGAAGACCAAACCAGGCCAGTACGCCCAGGCAGGCGAATAGCCAGAGGCCCAGCTGATAATCACCGGTGGATTGCTTGATAGCACCAAGGCCCGCCGTCAGAACAAAGCCTCCAATACCACCTGCCATACCAATCAAGCCAGTCATGACGCCGATCTCCTTGCGAAAGCGCTGCGGCACCAGCTGGAAAACCGAGCCATTGCCTGCGCCCAGGCTCAGCATGGCGACTACGAACAGCCCCAGGGCGGCCGTTGCACTGGGCAGATGGAAGCCTACTGCGGCAATACAGACAGCTGCCACGGTATACATGCCCAACAGGCAGCGGATACCGCCGATCCGATCAGCCAGCGCGCCACCCAGCGGGCGCATCAGGCTACCGCCAAAGACGCAGGCGGCGGTGTAATAGCCGGCAACGACGGGCTCCAGGCCATATTGGTCATGAAAGTAACCCGGCAGGGTACTGGCAAGGCCGAGAAAACCACCAAAGGTCACGCTGTAGAAAAACATGAACCACCAGCTGTCCTGGTCACCCAGGGCCTTGGCATAGTCGGCTAGTTTCTTCGGCGCAGGCCGCTGCGGTGCATTGCGTGCAAACAGTACAAAGAAGATGAGCGTAGCGACCAACGGAATCAACGCCCAGCCAAAGACGTTGGTCCAGCCGAACAGTTTTGCAAGGCCAGGAGCGAACAGCGCCGCGAAGACCGTTCCCGAGTTGCCGGCACCTGCAATGCCCATGGCCTTGCCCTGATGCTGCGGCGGATACCATTGCGAGGCCAGGGGCAGGGCGACGGCAAAGGAAGCGCCGGCAAAACCCAGGAAGAGTCCCAGCAGCAGAGCCTGCTCGTAACTGTCGATACCCATCTGCCACGCCACGAATAGCGCCGCGATAACGGCGATCTGGCCAATAATGCCTGCGGTCTTGGGCGAGAGCGTGTCAGCCACAAAGCCGAGGATCAGACGCAGCACGGCGCCTGCCAGAATGGGCGTGGCGACCATCATGCTGCGTTGCTGAGTCGTCAGTTGCAGGTCGGCCGCGATCTGCACGGCTAGCGGGCCAAGCACGTACCAGACCATGAAACTCAGATCGAAATATAGAAACGCGGCGAACAGGGTCGGCGCATGGCCGGCTTTCCAGAAACTCGTGTTCATTCGTGCACCTCGTAATCAACGATGTACCCGCCACGCGGCAGGGCCTCAGTTCGAACATCACAAGGCGAACGCGCCTGACGTGCGTTGTGAAATGCCAGGCATTCAGCACAACCGCGGAGCGTCCACCCGCCCCGGGCATTGGGGCAGAAACGACAAAGGCGCCACGTTGCCCTCTGCCGGAGCAGGAGCAACGCGACGCCTTTGTCGTAGGTGGGTAACCGCCGTTGGCTACCGTTACGGATGGATTAGCAAACGCCACGCCAAGTCAGCAAAGCGCTTTGGCCTGCGGTTTTACCGTCAGACCATCCGCCCGTCTGAATCATTACAGCGCATCATGGATAGACATGCCCGGATATGGGGCACAGGCATCGTCTTGTTAAGACGTTACATGGTCCGGCTTTTTACTGCGGACAAAGCGCTCGTAGGCATCAAAGTCGAACTTGGTCGCAGACAGGATTTGGCTCTGCTTCAGCGTGAGGTAAATATCCTTGTCCGCATCGGCATAGTGGGTCGTGAACGTTACCCAGAGTTTGTCCTTGTCCCGATAGCCGCTCATGATCGGCTTGATGCAGACCTCCTGATCGGCACCTTCCGTTTCGCTGGGTTCACCCAGGGTCGTGATCTTGCCTACGTAGACCTTGCGCTCCTCCAGAGAGAGCATCAGGGTTTCACGGTTGATCGTGGCATTGAATAGCAGGTCATCCAACGGGCTGTCCTTGAGAATGCCGGCCATGAGAAACATCGCATAGTTCTCTTCCTTCAACCCATGCCGCCGCTTGATATAAGCCTTGGCCAGAAATGCCCAGGGCCTTGGGATCATGAGTGCGGTCACGGTGAGGATAAGAATCCAGGAGAGTTGGGCGGCCTGGCTCGCCTCCTCAATGGCATGGGTCTGCAGGATCAGGCTCGCCAGGCCGGAAAAGTAATCGAGCGAAAAGGTACGGCCTGCAACCGTCCAGTCATGCTGGGCCACGAGCAGAAACAGCATGAGGTTGAGGGTCAGCGAAAGAAGCGCGCAAAACAGACCCAGCCGGGCGCTCTGCAAATAGAGGTACTGTCCCTCGTAGCGATGCAGGCGATAGTAGAAAAGCGGGTGCTTGTGACAGACGAGAAACCCGCTAACCAGGATAGGCAGAAGAAGGAGAAGAAACATTTAGCCGTTGATAAGGCGCTTGGCTCGGTCGAGATCCTGCTTGAACTCCGGCGAGTCGAACACTTCTTCAGGATCAATCCGGATGGTACCGCGGCCCACGACCCGAAGGGACTTGTACGAGTTGTTGATCGTTTGCGCCAATTTCCGCTCTTCTTCCGAAGGCGCTCTGAACAGACCGATCAAGTGTTTAAGCATGATGATGTCCATACGGGGTTTCCGGGCTTATAGCCTAGATAGGGGCCGCCTTCAAGAGAGATCGAACAAACCTGTCGCCTGCCGGAAAAAACAGGCAGACTTACCGGTATGACCGTTGTTCTGCCTTTTTGCTCGATTGCTTCCTGCAAACACTGCTTATGGATTGATCAGCAGCGGCTAGACTTCTAATCCGATAGATGCATCTCCTGGAAACAAGCAATGACCAAGACTGCTTCGCAGTTGCGTAGCCGATTCAGCCTAATCATCGCCATGCTGGTTCTCAATGTGATTGTGCCTCTTAGCAGCACCAGCTGGATTCGCAGCGGCCTGGATAACTACGAAGCAGCTGAAATGCGCCTCCAACAGCTGCAGCGCTTATTTTCAGCAATCAAGGATGGTGAAACCGGCCAGCGTGGGTTCATCATTACAGGCCGTGAAGATTATCTGACGCCTCTGTTTCAAGGATATGCCGAGGTCGACCATCTTGTGATTCCCTTGCGGCAAGCAATGGATGCGAAGCAGTACCCTGAGTTTGCTGCCCTTCAGGATATGATCGGTCAGCAGCGAGCCTATTGGAATGGCACCATTCAGCTGCGCCGTGAGCGGGGGCTGTCCGAGGCAGTAGCACGGGTCAGCACGGGGGAGGGAAAACGGCTCATGGATACCATTCGACAGGAAGTCGCCACGATTGAAAATCGTATGTCGCAAGAGAGCATATTGCTATCTCAGCAGGTGGAATGGCGTCGTCAGATCATCCGTATTGCGCTCCTGCTTATTGCCATGCTCGATCTGGTCCTCGTTGCGATTCTTTATAAGTTCACGTTCCGCGTACTAAATGAGACCAAGACAAGCGAAAAACGCCTGCTTGAACTCTCAGAGCAATTAAGCGACGGCATGCAACAGCTCGAACTGCGCAACCGTGAAACGGAGCTCATGAGCCGTATGGCCAGCGCTTTGCATTCAACTACGGACTTTGCCGAGTGCTACGACATCATCACCCGGTTCGCCAGCCAGCTGTTCGGATCCGCCCCAGGGTGTATTCATCTGTATCACCCCTCGCGGGATGTCCTGGAACTCGCAGGAGCCTGGAATGGCTGGGTTGAGCAGAAGACCATGTTCGAGCCTCACCAGTGTTGGTCGGTGCGTCGTGGGCAGACCCATGATGTCCAGGACGTAACCAAGGATCTGGTCTGTCCCCATCTGGTCAATGTCGTCCAGGCGCAAGGCGGCTACGTCTGTGTGCCACTGATGGCGCAGGGTGAGCCTATCGGTGTGTTGACGCTGTGCGAGCATCCCACCTCAGGACTCAAGCTGGCCGAAGCCTTTGCCGAGCAGGTATCCCTGGGCGTGGCGAACCTGGCCCTGCGTGACAGCCTGCGTCATCAGTCCATCGTGGATGCGCTGACCGGACTGCACAACCGCCGTTTCCTCGATGAGACTCTGAGCCGCGAACTGCTGCGTGCCAGTCGCAACCAGACGACAACGGCTGTCGTGCTGTTCGACGTGGATCACTTCAAACGGTTTAACGATACTCACGGCCATGAGGCTGGCGATGCGGTCTTAAGGCATTTGGCCGTGGAGGTTAAACGCCTGGTCAGGGCCAGTGATCTGGCCTGCCGCTTCGGTGGAGAGGAGTTTGCCCTGGTATTGCCCGAGTGCACCCAGGCAGGCGCCCTGGCGCGTTGCGAGGCGCTACGTGAGGCGGTCAGTCACATGCAACTGGTCTATGGCGGTGCACCTCTGGGCCCGGTCACCATTTCGCTGGGTATTGCCATGTATCCACAGAGCGGCCAGAAAGCCGAGGAACTGCTGCAGGCCGCTGACAAGGCGCTCTACGAAGCCAAGCGGCAGGGCCGCAACCGGGTCTGCTTGAGTCAGACGGTCACTGCGCTGCCAACCTCGCCAGCGCACTCCGTGCAACAACGTCAATGAGGGGCTTTACATGCCGAGCAGCTCGTTCATGGAAATGATCTGCTCAGCTACCTGAACGAGCTTCTGCTGTTTACTCATGGCCTGGCGGCGCATCAGGGTGTAAGCCTGTTCCTCATTGCAGTCCCGCATTTTCATCAACATGCCTTTCGCCAGCTCGATTCGCTTGCGCTCGGCTAGTTGCTGTTCCCGTGCCTGCAGCTGGGCGCGCAGAGCCTGATCGGTTTCGAAGCGTGCCATGGCCACGTCGAGGATCGGTTGCAATCGTTGGGCATGAATGCCTTCCACGATATAGGCGCTGACGCCTGACTGAATGGCCTGGCGCATGACATCTGGATCGTGCTCGTCGGTAAACATGACGATTGGCCGAGGGCGGTCTCGCGTCACCAAGCATACCTGATCCATAACGTCACGGCTGGGCGACTGGGTGTCGAACAGGATGACATCGGGGCGGATCGCTTCGATTCGGGCGGGCAGGTCTATGGTCAGGCCGGACTCTTCGATTACGTCAAAGCCGGCTTCCAGCAGGGCGGCCTTCAGGCGGCCTACCTTCTTCGGGGTGTCGTCGATAAGCAGAATGCGCATGGTGCTTGTCGCCTCGAAGTCAAGTCAGTGGATTAAGCATGGCGTCAGCCAGGGCATGCAGGGTAAAGCTGCGGGCGTAGCCTGCCGGATCCTGTCCATCCCATACCCGGCCGTCAATGAGCGTAGCGCTGCGCAGGGGCTGATCAGGAACCTCCACGCCTACACGCGCTGCCGCCTCGCCGTAAAGCGAGAGCTGCTGTACCTGACGGGCCACTCCCACGTAATCAGGATCATTGCGTAAAAGACCCCAGCGGCGGAATTGAGTCATGAACCACATGCCATCTGATAGATAGGGCATATTGACTGCACCCTTATGAAAGAAGCGCAGGGGATGCTCATCCTGCCAGCGCTGCCCCAGTCCATTTGTGTACTGACCTAACATGCGCGGCTCGATGGCGCTTACCGGTGCATTGACATAAGCGGCGCCGCTGATCAGTTGTGCAGTGCTGCGACGATTCTCGAGGCTTTCCTCGATGAACCGGCTGGCATCGAGCAGGGCACAGATCAAGGCGCGGGCCGTGTTGGGGTTCTGCTCGGCAAACGCACGGGTACAGGCCAACACCTTTTCTGGATGATCCGGCCAGATGGATTGCGTTGTAGCCAGGGTCACGCCCAGGCCTTGCTCAATGGCCGAGGCGCCCCAGGGCTCGCCTACACAATACCCATCGATTCGGCCGGCGCGTAAATGCTCCACCATCATCGGTGGAGGCACCACAGCGGTGCTCACATCTTCCAGCGGATGGATGCCTTTGGCGGCCAGCCAGTAGTACAGCCAGAGCGCATGAGTCCCGGTGGGTAGGGTATGCGCCAGCACAAGCGGAGCCTGCGAAGACTGCTGAATACGGTGTGCCAGTGCTTCAGCTGTAGTGACACCTTCGGTCGCGAGCGAGGCTGAGAGGTTGATGCTTTGCCCATTCTGGGCCAAGCCCATCAGAACAGCCATGTCGGTAGGTGACGAGCTGCCCAGCCCCAATTGCAGGCCATAGATCATGCTGTACAAGCTGTGCGCCGCATCCAGCTCGCCATTGAGTAGACGATCCCTCAGGGCTGACCAGGACGGCTGACGATGTAGGTGCAGGGTCAATCCGTAGGGTTGAGCAAATCCTTGAGTGGCTGCCACGATCAGCGAGGCAGAATCGGTCAGGGGCATGAAGCCCAGATTTACAATGCTCCGTTCTGGTGCATCCGAGCCTGATACCCAGGCGAGGGCGTTAATCGTCGTCATGGCAAGCCTTGGCAAAACATAAACAAAAAAGCGCCGTTAAGGCCGATAACAAGGGTTATCGGCGCAGAACGACGCCATTGTCGAATATACGGTCAGCAAATGCCGCCGTTGGCACTTGCTTCTGAAGAGACATGAAGCAAGTGATATGCCAGGGCCGGCTCGCTTACTGGGCAGGCGTTAGCGTCAGACGACGCATGCCATAAACACGATCCAGATTGTGCGGCTGGAAGGGGAAGCTGGAATACTGACCTTTCAGCCAGGGTTCGATGCCCTTGCCGTAGTAAGGGCTGGCCGGATTATCCGACTGCCCCTTGCCATCAATGGCCATAAACGGTTCCGGCTGACCAAAATCCACGACCATGCGCAAGCTGTTGGCACTGTGTGCTCCAAAGCCGTTGCCCCAGCCATAGGCCGAGCGATCCAGCGTCGAGAAGTCACCGCCTGCCGGATATGCCCGGCGAGCTCGATAGCGTGTACTGGCACCTGGCCGGGCGGCCGCCTGTTCGGTTTCGCCCTGCCAGTCATACGTGTGCAGACGCCCCCATTGCCAGCTGTTTCGGTCATTACCCATGACCTGCTCGCATTCGGCAATGGCTGAGGCAAGCGCCTGGGCAAGAATGGCCGGTTTGTCGTGCCTGGCTGTCGTCTGGGTATCATTCCAGAAAGGACTATCGTCCCGGGTCAGAAGATGATCGATTTGAGCTGAGTAAGAGAGCGTGGCGATCCGGTTGAGAGCCTGCATCGCCGGGCTGTTGCTTCCTCCCAGTTCATCGGCAAAAGTCAGTCGAGCGGTAGCCTGCAGAAACGCTTCATAGACGGCCGCATCGGCTGACGTGGCCAATAGGCGCCCATCGAACGTGCCGATTCGGCGCAAGGCCTCGGTGGCATGTGCGCGTTGCTCAGCCGGTAGGGCCTCGATGGCCGATTTGAGGGGCTGAGCCATGCCCGGTGCGCTCAGCATGGCCTGGACCTTGGCGACCAACGGTGAGGTCTGGTCTGCCTGCATGGCCATCAGGTTGCGAGCTTCCAGCCGTGTCTGCGAGCCTGCAAGCTGAGCGATACGTTCGGCCCGCTCAGGAGCCTGCCATGAGCTTGATAGCTGCATGCCATATCCCAGCGGTACCGTACGGTTGCCAGCATTGCCAAGCCACCCTTGGGAAGGGTCCTGGTCATAGGGATGCAACATCGGGTCGGCAAAACCATCCCATTCATAACGATCGGTCCACCCGGGTGAGGGCAGCAGCCCGCGTCCTTCTCGGCGGTTGGGGTACAGGCCGGTAACCTGCCACGCAACATGTTCGGCGTCGGCAAAGACTATATTCAGCGCAAGCGCTCGGATGTCTCGGGTTATCTCGAATGCACGGTCAACATCCTTGGCCCGGCTCAGGTCGAATACTGCATCCATGGATTTGTCCGTATCGAGCGTAGCCCTGCGCAAGGCCAGACCATAACCGCTTTGCTGGCCGACTTGATGATTGATCAGCGGGCCATGCCGGGTTTCGAAGACAGTCTCTCGTACCGGCCGCTGGCCTTTGATGAAAAAAGTCTCGGAACGGGCCGCTGCAGGTGTCCATTGTCCATTGACCTCGTAGTTCAAGCCGCTGCCCTGGGTGCGTACACGTTCAAGATATAGATCCTGAGTGTCGCCCATGGCTGGAGAAAACGACCAGGCCAGTTTGCCGTTGTAGCCGGAAAGAATGAACGGCGTTCCCGCCAGGGACAATCCTGCCGCCTGATAACGGGGCGCACGAACCTGTACGTAGCTCCAGGCCGATGACAGGGCTAGCGATTGGCTGAGGTCACCTGCCAACAAGCTCTTGCCGCTGCGACTGCGCTGCGGAGCAATGGCCCAGCTGCTTCCGGCGGGAACCGTCAATCCGTTTACCTGGGCGAGGCGTGTTGAGGCTGCGTTCAACGCCTCCAGCCCTGGGATTTGTCCCGCCAAGGACAAACCCTTGAGTTTGGCAGCTTCGTCGACGGGAATCGGCTCATCGGGATAGCTGGGCAGCAACCAGGCCAAGGTATCGGCGCTGACCTTCTGTGCCAACGCCAGACTGGCCAGTTCCTCGTTCAGATTGACGGACAGACTGAAATCGAGCAGAGCAAAGAGCAGGGCGGAGTCCTCAGGCTTCCAATATTCAGGCTGATAACCGGTGGCGGCCAGATCTGCTGGAAGCTTGTTCCGGTAACGGAACAGGTAGGCGTTAACGCCGCGAGCGTAGACCTCTAGGAATTTCTTCAAGCGTGGCGATGCATTCTTGTAGGCAGTTTCTGCCGTTCTCCTGAGATTGACCGCACGTATAAGGCGATCGGCGTCCAATGCGTCCGGCCCTGCCATTTCTGCCAGCCGTCCTTGCGCCAGCAGGCGCAAGGTAATCATTTGGCTCAGTCGATCCGATGCGTGGACATAACCCAGCGTGAACAGCGCATCGTGAAAGGTCGATGTTTCGATCAGGGGCACGCCTAGTTCGCTTCGCCGAATCGAAGCGTTTTCTGCAAGTCCCTTGATGGGCTGAACGCCCGAGCTGAGTGGAAGGCTATCCGTGTCACGTTGATCAAACGTTGTCTGGCAGCCCGCAAGCCCCAGTACTGAAACAAGACCAAGACGACCTAGATGGCGCCGGTAAGCAGGAAAATCCATGAACGGATAGTCTCCAGAGGAGCAGGGTTTCAAAAGCGCGCTACGTTAGTGAGGCGTTGTTATCCAGGCAAGCACTGTCCAGTCCATTCCGCCAGCGGGTGTGATTTTTCTGACCAGTGAAGCGGATCACACTTGTTTAAAAACGACATTTAATCCTTATCACGACAGAAACATTCTGACATGATTTGTCGCTTCGCCAATTGGACGGGCGACTTTTGGCCCGTTGTTGCTCTGTTCATCGGCCTTGAGTCCGTCTTTTAAGGCGCTGACCAAGGAGTACACGATGTCGAATGAGCGCGCGATCCGTCGCGATTTAGGGCCTCTGGCTTTAATGTTTACTGGGCTGGGGTCGATCATTGGATCCGGCTGGTTGTTTGGTGCCTGGCATGCTGCCCAGCTGGCAGGCCCTGGGGCTATCTATGCGTGGTTATTAGGTGCAGTGATCATTCTTTTCATCGCGCTGACCTATGCCGAGCTGGGTGCCATGTTTCCAGAGTCGGGCGGCATGGTGCGCTATGGGCACTACTCGCACGGCTCTCTGGTAGGGTTCATTGGCGGATGGGCCAATTGGATCGCGATTGTATCGGTCATCCCGGTCGAGGCCGAGGCGTCCGTTCAGTATATGGCGTCCTGGCCCTGGCAATGGGCGCAGGACCTTTACAGTGTCAGCAGCGGTCATGGCGAGTTGAGTACAACCGGTCTGATACTGGCCGCGCTCCTGGTAGTCGTGTACTTCCTGCTCAACTTTTGGGGCGTCAAGCTCTATGCCCGCAGTAACAGCGCAATCACAATATTCAAGTTAGTGGTACCGGCACTGACCGCCATAGCGCTCATGCTGTCAGGTTTTCACAGTGAGAATTTTACCGTTGGCATCACCGGCGAAGACCACTCCATCAGTATTTCGGCTGTCCTGACAGCAGTAGCCATCAGCGGCATTGTGTTCAGTTTCAATGGTTTCCAAAGTCCGGTAAATCTTGCAGGCGAGGCGCATAATCCCGGCCGTAGCGTACCCTTTGGGGTAATCGGTTCGATCATTATCGCCACGGTGATCTATCTTCTCCTCCAGGTTGCCTTTCTAGGCGCCGTTCCTCCTGAGCATCTGCACGAGGGATGGGCAGGTCTTGAATACAGCTCACCTTTTGCCCAACTGGCGCTGGCCTTGAACCTGAACTGGCTAGCCTTTCTGCTCTATGCGGACGCCTTTGTCAGCCCGAGCGGAACAGGCGCTACCTATACTGCCACCACTGCGCGGATGATCTATGGTATCCAGCGCAACGGCAGCCTGCCGGCCATGTTCGGGCATGTACATCCCAAGTTCGGGATTCCCCGCCCGGCCATGTGGCTGAACCTTGCGGTGTCCTTCATCTTCCTGTTTTTCTTCCGGGGCTGGGGCACACTGGCGGCAGTTATTTCTGTTGCCACGATCATTTCCTACCTGACCGGGCCGGTAAGTGTCATGGCATTACGGCGGACGGCGCCTGAGCTCTATCGCCCTTTGCGAATCCGAGGGCTGTCTGTTTTAGCCGCACTGGCGTTCATTTTCGCCACTGAGCTTCTCTACTGGGCCAAGTGGCCTCGGACAGGTGAAATCATGCTGCTGATCGTGGCGGCATTGCCCATATACATCTATTACCAGGCCAGGCAGGGGTGGAAGGGTTTCAGCCGTCATTTCTTCGGCTCGCTGTGGCTGCTGTGTTTCCTGCCGGTGTTGGCAGCGGTCTCCTGGGCGGGAAGCGACCGTTTCGGTGGCCAGGGTTATCTGCCATACGGATGGGATCTGGCGGTAGTGGCGGTGATTGGTCTGGTGTTTTTCCTGTGGGGTGTGTCGGCTGGCTGGCGCACGCCAGCGGTTGAAAAGGCGCGCTTCCACGATGATGACGGTCAGCCGCTGACGTGATCATGACAGGCGTCGGTCGCTATAGCGCTGCCGACGCCTGTTCTGGCAATCAGCTCGCCGCTGGCGGGTTTACCTTGTTGACGAGGTCATAGGCGCGGACAGTAGCGGTTCGCATGCTAATCGTCTCAAACCACCGCTTGATATTGGGATAGTCTTCCAGCTTTTGCTGTTGCCATTCGTAGGGCACAATCCACGGATAAATGGCCATGTCGGCAATGGTGTATTCCCCACCTGCCACAAAGTCCCGATCTTCCAGTCGCTTGTTCAGTACGCTGTAAAGGCGCGCGGTCTCGCTCACGTAGCGATCAATCGCATAAGGAATCTTCTCTTTGGCGAAACGCCCGAAATGGTGGTTCTGACCGGCCATAGGGCCCAGACCGCCCATTTGCCAGAATAGCCACTGCATGACCTCCTGACGTCCGCGGATATTCAGCGGGATGAATTTGCCGGTTTTTTCTGCCAGATAGAGCAGGATGGCGCCAGACTCGAACAGCGTCACGGGGCTGCCATTATCTGCCGGGTTCTGATCGACAATGGCAGGAATCTTGTTGTTGGGCGAAATCTTCAGAAAGTCTGGCGCAAACTGTTCATCCTTCATGATGTTGATGGGATGAATGCGGTAGGGCAGTTCGGCTTCCTCAAGAAACAGCGTTACTTTGTGGCCGTTGGGGGTAGTCCAGTAATAAAGATCGATCATCAAGGCTCTCCGGGGCAAAGGGTACTGCCAAAGGAGTGACCGGGATGGACGCTTACAGTTCGAAAGGAACGATGAACGAGAACGGCCCACATCAGTGGGCCGTCATTTATTCATGAAGCGCCGTGGCACTTCTTGTACTTTTTCTCGCTTCCGCACGGGCAGGGATCGTTGCGACCGATCTCTTTGAGTGGGTTGCGAACAGGGGTAGCTGGACCATGATTGCAATGCGGCCCATGAACATGGTGATGATGGCCGTGATCGTGGTCATGATTGCAGTCAGTGCCGTGGACGTGGGGTTGCTGGTTCATTGATTACTCCGGTAAAAAATTGTTCGGGACGATCTCGCCGCTGCGCGATATATAGACGCTGCGGCCAAACATCAAGCCGGTCTTCACTTCGCCAACGAGACGATAATGAACGGGCTTGTCGGTCCGTTTGATCAGTTTGACGATGTCTTTGACGTACCGCCACATATTGGTCTGCACGGGGAGGGTAAACTCCGTGCTGCCAGAGGCTGGGATCGTGAAGTTACGCCCCGTTTCGCCTTCGGCAAGGGGAACATCTTCCAGGTAGATCGCATACGTCATGCCACGAATGGGCAGATCGATATCGTTGGGGTTGTCCACCTTGAAGTGCAACAGGAATTCCTGTCCCCATAATTTGGCTTTGAGCAGGTCTACCTGGGTCAGCTGTATTTCAGGGTCTTCATAATCCCTGGAGAACCACGTACAGCCACTGATTCCAAACAGGATCAGGATGCCTAGCGAGAGACCTAGGACTCTCCTGTTGAATGCCCGAAAAAACATGTGACGACTCCATAACGAAGGGCAGCGGTTACAGCGCGTCGGCGCATTGAAAAATAGCTCGGTCCGATTGTTGCACAGGCGTGCCTGGCATAAGCTGGACCTTACCCAAACGCGAGCCATGCTCATTTTATTCTGAAGTCGGCAAGTGCCTGGGCCATTATGTTGTACTTATACAGGTTGAAAAACGGGCTAGCCGCTCCTCAGGCGGTAAGCAATCTACAGAACTTATAGCCCTCAAGCTAGACAGGATGATGAACATGAGCCTTTTCGAGATCGCCTTTTCCGGTGAGGTAGTGACAGGTGCTGACGAAGCGCAAGTACGTGCCAATCTGGCTCGGTTGTTCCAGGCGGACGAGAAGCGTATCGCTCAGCTGTTTTCCGGGCGCCGCGTCATTATCAAGAATAGACTGGATGCAGCCGCTGCTGAAAAATATCGGGCTGCGCTGACCCATGCCGGTGCCAGGGTTGAAGTCGTGTCAATGGCGATTGCCGAAGAGATCGACCTTGCACCAGCTCCAGTCAATGCCGAAAAGGCGGAGTCGGGCGCATCGTCTGTAGCACGTCGCGTCTCCGTCGCACCGCGCGATGAGGTCATGGCAGCGTTCGTCAATGTGGATGCTCCGGACTTTGGCTTGGCACCGGTTGGAGCGGATCTGCAGGACCAGAAGGCCGAGGTCGCTCCGCCCCAGGTTGATCTGGGCAAGCTCACACTGGCACCGGTAGGAAGCGACATGGGCGAGGAAAGGCCACAGACAGCCGTCCAGGTGCCCGATACGTCTCATCTCAAACTGGTGTAGCGGCTCTACTCATGGCAGGAAAGGGCCGCAACATTTCTTGAATTTGGTTGTGCTGCCACATGGGCAGGGGGCGTTGCGGCCTGCCGTCATGGGCACGGTCGGATCCAGGAAATACCAGCGCCCCTGCTGTTGAACAAACGCCGAGCGCTCACGGTGGGCATGGTCACCCTGCGCATCGTGCCAGCGGGCCACAAAGATGACCCAGGCGTGCTCAGGCACGCCTCCCAGAGGCTCATGGCTTTCAACCTCAAGCCCAAGCCAGGTGCTCTGGGCACTCCAGGCGCTTATGGCTGCCCTGTCCAGTCCTGCCTGTTGTGCAGGCAAGGTCGTCTCGATCAGGTAGTCGATCAACCCCAGCACATAGGCGCTGTAACGCGAGCGCATCAGCGCCTCCGCTGTAGGGGCTGAGGCACCTGAATGATAGCGGCCGCAGCAGTTGTCGAGTAGCTCGTCGCTGCCGCATGGGCAAGGAGCAGATGCCATCGTTACCACCAATATTTTCCAAAGAGTTCAGGATGGGCCCAAAAGCGGGCGTTCAGCCAGTCCGGTACCTGCTTGTAATCATGCAGATCATACGTGAACAACGTCAGGGTTTGCTGATCACGCTGAAAGCGCTCGCTCTGTTGCATGGCCAGGGCATAGAAGTCCCTGGGCTGCCATTGGCTGGCGGCCAGATCGACCAGGACAGCCAGCCGACTGGCGTTGAGGTTGCGGATTCCGCCCAGTAGTTGCTGACCTTCACGTACGGACAGGTGTTCCAGACAGTCAGCCAGGATAGCCAGGTCATAGCGTTGGTGGGATACCGGTTCCTGTAATGATCCGGCAGGGGACTGCGTCAACTCGCAGTCAGGGTGAGCTGCCTTGAAAGCCTGCACGGCAGGTATCTCGCTGGCACTGACCATCAGCAGGCGAGTAGGGGTGTAGTGATCTAATAGCGCGGCCAAGGCCTGTTGCGGAGTACGTGACGATAATGTCGCGGTCATGTGGAACCTCGGCGGTTGTTGTGGAGACTAATCAAGCGGCACTGTCAAGATCAGGCCTGTACCGCCAGTCTGACGGAGCGGAGAAATCGATGTCCAATTCCTTTTTCGAGGTCGCTTTTTCTAGTCCTTAATAGGAGACAACAATGACGATTATAAGGACCGCTTTACCCCTCATTCTGGTGGGCAGTGTTTTAACAGGTTGCGCTGGTGTAAAGAAAACGGACTGGCCTGCGTGTGCCGCCATTGGTGGTGCCACGGGTGCGGCCGTCGGCGCCATTGAAAGCAGTAGCTATGCTGGGTGGGGCGGGCTGGTTGCCGGCGCCACGGCGGGGGCTTACTGCTATGTTCATGGGCAGGGCGAAGAGCAGGTAGCTGCTGTCGAACCGGTAGCGCCTGCGCCGGCTCCCACGCCTGCACCCGAGCCGCTTCCTCGCCAAGAGACCATTGTTGTACGTGATCTGCACTTTGCCTTCGATTCGGCCGAAATCAGCCCGGCGGACCGTGCGCAGCTCGATACCGTGGCCTCCCGGTTAAGAAACGAAGCGTCCACGACACGGCTGACAATTAACGGACATACTGACAGCAAGGGTACTGAAAAGTACAACCAGCGCCTGTCTGAGCGTCGTGCAGCAGCCGTGCGTAATTACCTGGTTCAGTCGGGCGTTCCGGCGGCCAGTATCGTCTCTGTCCAAGGGCTTGGGGAAAGCCAGCCCGTGGCTACCAACGAAACGGCAGAAGGTCGTGCTACCAACCGGCGCGTAGAGATCTTAGTCGAGCGTCAGTGATTTCTTGTACCCAAGGACCTCAAAAGGGTCCTTGGGTATCTGTCGGGTACGTGAAGTTAAAGGTCAATCTTAACGCTGAACGAGACGCCGCTATTCGTTTCGCCACGCTGATGATTAAATTGGTCCTGATGGAACAGGCTGACACCAAAGCCGGTACGCTTTCCCAGTTTTCCCCGGTAGCTCAACTCGATATCAGTCTGGCTGCCCTGTGGCTCCAGGTTAACCACGCTACGGTTATACAACACGCTACCTTGATCTGTTCGACCAATAGGCGTGTCCAGGGAGGCACGTGCACTATGAACGCGCAGAGGCTTCGTAATGCTAAGGCCGAGCGCATCTTCTGCATTGAAGACACCTGTCTTTATGACGGACCCACCATAAGCCCGGCTTGGCAGGTTATCTATAGAGCGGAACAGAGACGTGTCGCTTGCCTCGAGATGTGTCACAGCTTCTGTCAGGTGTACCTGTGTCTGTACTGAAGGAAAAGGTTTCATCGTCACACTAAGACCGGTTGCTACCGTATGGGCGGCTTTGCCCAACGCTAGCGCCCCCGTTGAAGGGCCACCGAGCGTCATGTCTTTCTCGTCCAGAACGGTTTGCGTGATTGCTACTTCGACGCGCTTGCTGGGTGCATAAGCAAGGCGTGCAGCTATCAGCGTACCTTGGGCTTTGGCTGTCAGAGTCGAGTCGGATAGCTCACTGAAGCCTACTGAAAAGGCAAGGGTGTCAGTTAGTGTGAGACGAGTAAGGCCAAATACGTCCTCCTTAGCTAATCCTGATAAAGGCAGCTCAGCTGCCGAGCGCTCTGTTAGAAAAAGGGGGGCAGTAGTCGTACCAAGGAAGGCTTCACTGAAGGAAAACCCTTTACCAATGCTGAGGGACAAGTCTTTCGTCTGGCCATCCAGGCGCCAGGCGGGCATCTGCGAGAGACGCTTGTCTTCTGCGGTATCTTCAAGAGGCGAAGTAAGGTTTTGTTCGCCTCTCAATGCAGGAGTGCTGAGGCTTGTCAGCGTCAGGCTGGAAGTCAAGCGCTGTGAAATGACATCTGGTTGAGATATGTCAACCATACGCGCCAAGTGGCGAGATAAATCAAGCGCCAGTGTACGGTTATGACTCCATTGTGAAGCATCGACCTGAAAGTCGCGGCCTACTTCATCAAAGACTACAGCATCGCGCATGGCTGACCGTAAAACGCGGCTACTTCCCATTGCACTTGGCATAATCAGCCGCGTCGAGTTAGCTGGAACACTATTACTCGTGACAGTAGCACCCGTTGCAATTCGTGTTTGACCGACAGGCGCCATGGCGCGGTCAACGCGTATAAGACCCCAGCCGTATACGGAGTCAACGCCTTTTGCGCCTAAGTCCTCCGCAGACCTAAATAAAATATCGACCGTTTGCGCTGGAGTTAGGAAAGGCCACTTCGATAAGAGAAGTGCCGCTGCACCTGATACATGAGGCGCTGCCATGGACGTACCAGCCATGCTTAAATAGCTGTTATTAGGACCGGTGGAATAAATCCATTTGCCGCCGGGGGCCATCAAAAAGCGATACTTGAACTTATCAGCTTCCTGGCATCGATAGGTGGTAAAACAGGATTCGCCAGGGATATTGGAGAAGGCCGAGCGGGCCTTGTTGCTATCCACGCTACCAACAATGACCAGGTTAGCCAGCGGAGCGCTTTGCAAAGACCAATGTTCATTCTTTAGGACCGCACCATTATTGCCTGCTGCCAGTACGGCTACTGTCTGATGGCGATAAGTGCTAATGGCGCTCAACGTCTCGGGATAGGCCAGGTCACCTGCAGTCGTAGGGCCATAGCTCATGTTAGTAACGCGCGCGCCGTCAGCTATGACCCGAGCCATGGCATTGGATGTAGACAAGCCGGCGACCCAGCCGCGGTTATCAAATACAGCTACATTGGACAGCGAGGCACGTGGCGCTACACCCATAGTGCCTTTGCCGTTCATGGCGGCTCCAATGATTCCTGCAACATGCGATCCGTGATTATCAAAAGATGTGTATTGTCCGTTCGGGCTGAGCCAGCTGCGATTAAGTCGGCCACTAAATTCCAGATGATTATAGTCAGCCAAGCCATCTAATACGCCCACGCGTACACCTTGCCCTAGAGGCTGGTTAGTGTAAAAAGTAGGCGCTAGGCCGATTAGCTTTAAATTCCAGCTAAGCTCGTTGGCCTCTGAAAGGGGGCTCAGCAAAGCCAAAGGGGCTAGGCAGGTAAGCGAGAGTTTTTTTCTTTTCACGGTAGAACCACCAGACAAAGGATAAGCACTACGAGGATCTGTTTGTATGGCGGCCTCTCGCTCGTGACCTTAAGCCTGACGACGTTAATTTCCGACCATTGGAAGAAACAGGACACAGACGGAAGGAAGCTATATAAATGCTTTGACGGCCTTGATCTCCATTAGGTAGTAGAATCAACATCACGTTAGTTTTTATGTTGAATACAAAGCATGTCCTCAGCCCTGATGATTATCGGTAAATTTCTTTCTCTTTTATTCTGGCTCGTTGTCATAACTAACGTGTTCCAGCCTTTTGCCTTTCCGTTCGAGGCTTTACTGAATCTTGCTGGAGTCGTGCTGGTTTGCTTGCACGTTTTGGAGGTGCTCATGCTCAACCGGCAACTCCGTCAAAGTTCATATCCGTGGCGTAATCGTTTATGGATAGTGCTATTTGGTGTATTTCACTGGTATCGCCTACCAACACGATCAGCTCCAGGCCACTGAATAGCCGAGCTAAAACAACTATGGGTTGAAGGAGCAGACTCGGTCCAGTTGTTGGGCCTGCTCTTCCATAGCCAATAGCCTCAGTTTTCTATCATGTGATTTGCCATGGTTTGAAAACAACGTTTGTATCTTTAGGAAAAATCAAGGCTTTTTAGGTTTAACCGCTTCAGATCAGGGAGGTCGGCACCGAAAAGTCTTTATTGCTAGTGATATAATCAGTACGTCGGCAAAAGTGCATTACGATTAGCCGCTTTCCCAAACTACTGATATTTTATACAGTATTGCTGATAGGGTCACCTGCCGGTGGCGCCTGCTGGAAGCGTATGACGCTTCCCTGTCGAGGAACCCCATGCTTAGTGCCGAACTCAAGTCCCAGATTCAGGGGGCTTATACCCGCTTTCTCGAAGCCAAGTCGCTCAAGCCGCGCTATGGTCAGCGGCTGATGATTGCCGAGACGGCCAAAGGGCTCGGTGCGATCAAGCAGGATGACGAAGGGCGTCGCGTTGGCGATCCTGCCGTCGTGGCTGTGGAAGCCGGAACCGGTACCGGCAAGACCGTTGCCTATAGTCTCGCCGCCATTCCTGCGGCCAAGGCGGCCGGCAAGCGTCTGGTCATTGCGACAGCAACAGTGGCTCTGCAGGAGCAGATCGTCAACAAGGACCTTCCGGATATCCTGCGTAACAGTGGTCTGTCGTTCAATTTTGCCCTGGCAAAGGGGCGAGGGCGCTACCTGTGTCTGTCGCGCCTGGATCTCATGTTGCAGGAAAGCGAAGCCCAGAATACGACCGCTCAGCTGTTTGCGGATGATGGCTTTACGATCGACGTCGATGAGGCTGGTCAGAAGCTGTTTACGAAGATGATCGAGCGCTTGGCCAGTAATCGCTGGGACGGTGACCGTGACAGCTGGCCAGAAGCCATTGATGACCAACACTGGTCACGAATAACCACTGACCATACGCAGTGCACCAATCGGCACTGCCCGAATTTTCAGCAGTGCGCCTTTTTCCGTGCCCGTGAAGGCATGACCAAGGTAGACGTGATCGTTACCAACCATGATCTTGTACTGGCTGACCTTGCGCTCGGTGGCGGGGCTATTCTGCCCGACCCGCGCGATACTATTTATGTGTTTGACGAAGGCCATCACCTGCCGGACAAGGCGATCAATCACTTCGCTCACTTTACCCGCCTGCGCTCCACGGCCGAGTGGCTGGAGCAAATTGCCAAGAATCTGACCAAGCTGCTGGCTCAACATCCCTTGCCGGGCGAGCTGGGACGGCTGGTTGAGCAAGTACCCGAACTGGCGAGACAGATTCGTACCCAGCAGCAGTTCATGTTTACAGCCTGTGAGCAGCTGGCCGAGTTTCGCGCCGGCGAAGACATGGAGGGACGTGATCGGCCTCGCCATCGGTTCGTTGGTGGCCTCGTCCCAGCGGATTTAAGGGAAATGGGGACTGAGCTCAAAAAGGGCTTTGCCCAGCTGTCCGACCTGTTCACTCGTCTTACGGACCTCTTGAAAGAGGCCATGGACGGGGAGAAAAGCATTGGCATTGCAAGCTATCAGGCTGAGGAATGGTATCCGCTGTTTGGCAGCCTGCTGGCTCGGTCCCAGGGTAATTGGGAGCTGTGGACGGCCTTTACGCTGGAAGATCCGACCGACTCACCACCCATGGCGCGCTGGCTGACATTGGTAGAGTCCGGTGCATTCCATGATATCGAGGTCAATGCTAGTCCCATTCTGGCTGCGGAAACGCTACGCCGTACGCTATGGAATGTGGCTTATGGCGCGCTGGTAACTTCCGCCACATTGACGGCGCTGGGGACATTCGACCGTTTTCGGATGCGGGCAGGCCTGCCTCAAAGCGCCAACACGGCAATTGTGCCCAGTCCCTTCAAATATGCCGAGGCAGGGTTATTGCGCGTACCCAATCTGCAGGCGGATCCGAGAGACTCTGCGGCCCATACGGCGGCTATCGTACGAGAGCTACCCGATATGCTGGAAGGGGCCAAGGGGGCATTGGTGCTGTTTTCTTCCCGGCGGCAGATGCAGGATGTCTTCGATGGGCTGGAGCGTGACTGGCGCCGCCGTGTACTGATCCAGGGCAACCTGTCCAAGCAGGAGACGCTCAATAAGCACCGCTCCCGTGTGGATGATGGCGAGCCCAGCGTATTGTTCGGTCTGGCCAGCTTTGCCGAAGGGGTCGACCTGCCCGGGGCTTATTGTGAGCACGTCGTGATTGCCAAGATTCCCTTTGCGGTGCCGGATGATCCTGTCGAGGCTGCTTTGGCCGAATGGATCGAGGCACGGGGTGGCAATCCGTTCATGGAAATCGCTGTGCCCGATGCCTCGCTGCGCCTGATCCAGGCTTGTGGACGTCTCCTGCGCACCGAGTCGGATAGCGGCACGATCAGCCTGCTGGATCGTCGTGTCGTTACGCAGCGTTATGGCAAGGCCATCCTGAGCACCTTACCGCCGTTCCGGCTGGAAGTGCAGTAGTAGAGGTCTCTTCTCGTCAGTGTGAGAGACTTGAATATGACCACGATGAGGAGACAGCTGTGCAGATCCAAGGTTATTTCGATCTGGCCTTTGAAGCCGTCAGGGACCGCTTCAGTGCTCTGTTCGACGAGCCGGGGCGAGGCGTGCATACCCGCGGTGCAGCCCTGTGCGTTCAGGTGGACGGCGAAACCGTTCTGGATCTCTGGGCAGGCACGGCGGACAAGGATGCGCAGAGCGGGTGGCAGACGGACACGATACTGAATCTATTTTCCTGCACCAAAGCCTTTACTGCCGTGGCCGCCATGCAGTTGGTTCAAGAGGGCAGGCTTGAACTGGATAAACCAGTACAACACTACTGGCCGGAATTTGCGGCTGCAGGCAAGGGCGCCATTACGGTGCGCCAGTTACTGTGCCATCAGGCAGGACTGGCTGCCTTGCGTGCTCCATTGCCTGCCAGTGCGCTGTATGACTGGGACACCATGACGGCTGCCCTTGCCGCCGAAACGCCTTGGTGGACGCCAGGCGAGAGCCACGGCTATTCACCGATGACCTATGGCTGGCTGATGGGAGAACTGATTCGCCGCATTGATGGCCGCTCACCAGGAGAAGCTATTGTTGCCCGAACGGGCAAGCCGCTTGGGCTGGATTTTCATATCGGTCTGCCCGAGAGCGAAGAGCATCGGGTTGCGCATATTGCTCGAGGCAAGGGCGACATGGGTGATGCTGCCGCCCAGCGTCTCTTGAAGACCACCATGACCGACCCCCAAGCCTTGAGTACCCGTGCTTTTGCCAACCCGCCGGGCATTCTGACCAGCACCAATAAACCGGAGTGGCGCCGTTTCGAGCAGCCTGCCGCCAACGGTCATGGCAATGCGCGCTCACTGGCAGGGTTTTATGCGGGGCTGCTCGACGGTCGATTGCTGGACCAGACGGTCTTGCAGCACATGCTCACGGAACATAGTCGGGGTGACGACAGGACGCTAATGGCCTCGACACGCTTCGGCCTGGGATTCATGCTGGACCAGCCTGACCACGCCAACGCAACCTATGGCCTGGGCGTGCAGGCCTTTGGTCATCCAGGGGCGGGTGGGTCTATCGGGTTCGCCGACCCTGAGCGCAGGGTAGCATTTGGTTTCGCCACCAACACATTGGGACCTTATATTCTCATGGACCCGCGAGCTCAGCAGCTGGCAGAAGCCGTTGGGCAATGCCTCTGACATCAGGATAGGATGGATTGACCGGCAGGGGTGGCCGGTCAATCCGCTATGCACTTCAACTTATCAGTCGTTCACGGCCTTGAGTGTGGGTGTTGTGGGTGCAAGATCCGCCTGGGTCTTTTGTAGCGCTGACGCCAGATCGGCCGTCACTTGCGCAGATGCAGGGCGATAGGCCAGAAAATAGGCCAACCCTACAAAGCCGGCGCCACCCACAGCATTACCCAGGAAAACCGCTACCAGGTTGGGCAGACATTGGGCCCAGGTAGCCTGGCCTGCAAAGATAGCGGCTGGAATGATAAACATGTTGGCAACCACATGCTGAAAACCGATGGCAACAAAGGCCATGACGGGAAACCACATGCCCACGACTTTACCTACCACATCCTTGCTGGCAAACGCGATCCAGACGCCCAGACAGACGAGCCAGTTGCATCCGATACCGGAGACGAAGGCGTGAAGGAAGTCGGCGTTCATCTTTGCCTGCGCAATGGCAACGGTCTTGCCCAGGAATGCACCCTCGGTGAGACCCAGCATATGACCGAAGAAGTACGCGACAGCCAGGCTGCCGACAAAGTTGGCAAGCGTGACCCATAGCCAGTTGCGAATCACCCCCATCGTGCTGATACCGCCTGCAAAACGTGCCAGAGGAAGCAGCAGCATATTGCCCGTCAGTAACTCACCGCCTGCCAGCACGGTCATGATCAGGCCGACCGGGAAAACCGCTGCGCCAACGAAGCCTGCAAACGAGCCCCATTCGGCGGGCATGGTGCCAATAACGTGAATATCGAGAAGAAAACCAGTCGCAATGAACGCGCCGGCCATAACGCCAAGAATGAATAGGGTAGGAATGGAAAGCCGATTTTTGGCAATACCAGCCTGTATCGCCAGTGTTGCGATTTCTTTAGGTGTATTTATAGACATGAGTGTACGCAAGGGAGGACAAATTGACGCGCCCAGCGTAGTGATGGCCAATGGCAATTTCAATAGCGAGCTATCTATCGTTTGATAAGCACCGTCTATGACATGATACCCTTGCCGCCCTCGTTCACCTGACCGTTTCGCCACTGAGTCTACTCAACCGCTTGTCGGTTGATACAAAAGGATAACATGCACCCCTTGCGAAATAATCAGTTAAAGACACAATCTAAGAAACCACTTTAACTTTGCCTGTCGGTGCCGATTCGGCGGGCTTGCGCCTGATGGGATAAAAACGCATGAAGCTGCTCAAGACTACTACTGTCGTTCTCTGCATGAGCATTTCCGCCTGCAGTTATTTTCACAAGGAAAGCGACGTTGCCACTGCCAAGGAGCCAGTCCCCCAGGCGAAGGTAGAAACGCAAAAGACCGAAACCCAGGCGAAAGCGGACGGCGGACATTGGTGGTGGCCGTTTGGCAAGAGCGACAAGACTGTAACCGAGGCAAAGGCTCAAGCGAAAGCCCAAGAGATAACAGTCAGCAAGGACTGGCTGGATCAGCATGAAAAAACGATCCGCGAAGCCATCGCCGGTAGCAAGATGCAAATGGAGCGCCGAGAGGACGGATTACTGCTGATCGCCAACGTTGACGACTCCTTCAACCCTGATCGTGCTGAGATGCTTCTGCCATCCATGCTCGGCCCGCTGGGCCGTACCGCCAAGCTGGTATTCAAGGATGACCAGAGCGCCGTCATTGTGCTGGGACACACGGATAGCACTGGTTCCAAGGCGGTTAATGACCAGCTCAGTCTCGGCCGCGCCAAGGCGGTAGCCTCCATCTTTCGTCTGAGCGGGCTTAATGGCAATCGTCTGGTCGTTCGTGGTCTGAGCGATACCCAGCCGCGTGCAGCAAACGACAATGCTGAAGGGCGCGCTCAGAACCGTCGTGTCGAGGTCCTTATCCAGCCACGTACAGTGGTATTGGCCTCTCTGCAAAGCAAGCGCTGAGTCAGTAAAGGCATCCGGAACCGTTTGGTTTCGGATGCCAATTCGCCATATACCTGGCATGAGTCAAGCAACCTGGCGCATGACTGGGTAAGCTGTAAGTTCCATTCCCAATCAGGAGCTTGCCATGACCCAGACGCTGGCTGACATGCGTCGTGATTACACCCGCGACGGATTGACCGAAGCGCAGGCGCCCGCCGAGCCATTTGCCTTATTTGGCCAATGGTTTGAGGATGCTGTTAAAACCGAGCAGCCCCCTGTAGAAGCCAATGCCATGGTACTGGCAACGGTTGATGCCGAGCAGCAACCCCATTGTCGTGTACTTCTACTCAAGGGCGTAGACGCCAAGGGGTTTGTGTTTTACACCAATTACGAAAGTGCCAAGGGGCAGCAGCTCGCTGGGCAGCCCAGGGCCGCCATGACCTTTTTCTGGCCCACACTTGAGCGTCAGGTGCGAATCGAGGGTGTGGTCGAGCGCGTAAGTCCTGAAGAGTCCGACGCGTACTACCGTGTCCGTCCGTTGGGTAGTCGGTTGGGCGCCTGGGCTTCGCCGCAGAGCCAGGTGCTGGGCGGTCGGGAAGAACTTGAGACGAAAGTGGCTGAAGTGCAGGCACGCTTTGCCCATGAGGAGCCACCGCGCCCGCCACATTGGGGAGGCTATCGGCTGATTCCCGAGCGGGTCGAGTTCTGGCAGGGCCGCTCCAGCCGTTTGCATGATCGGCTCGATTACCGCCGTGAAGGAGAGGGCTGGAAGCGCCAGCGTTTGGCTCCTTAAATCGTGTTCATGTAAAGGAAGGGATTGCCGTGATTGAACTTGATTCAACCCTTGCGCAACACATTGTGGATCGCTCCATGGCAATCCTTCCCTACAACGTCAATGTGATGGATGCGCAGGGCATGATTATCGGCAGCGGTGATCCCTTGCGATTGCATACCCGTCACGAAGGCGCTCAGCTGGTGTTGGCCAACAGTCGAGTCGTCGAGATCGACGATCAGGCCGCCTCTTGCCTGCGAGGTGTGAAGCCGGGGGTCAACATGCCACTGCTCTATGCCGAGCGGTTGATCGGGGTCCTCGGTATCACGGGTACGCCCGAGGTTGTCAGGCCATATGCCGAGCTGGTCCGCATGGCGGCCGAAATGTTGGTGGAGCAGCGACAATCGCATCTGGAGCGTCATTGGCAGCGGCATCGACTGGACAGCTGGATCGGCCAATTGCTGGACCCTTCGGTAAGCCTGAACACGCTTTCTGTTGAGGCTGAGCGACAGCAGGTACCCCTGAGCTGGCCACGTCAGGTATGCCTTATCGAGCTGAATGAAGCCTCAGACTCCCGTTCGGCCAAGGCGTTGAGCGCCATGTTGTCTGCCAATCTGGAGAGTTTTTGCGCCCCCGTCGGTATGCAGGAATGGTTCTGGTGTCGTCCGCTCGGGCGGCCTCATGAAGAACAACTCTGGCTTGATCAGGCAAAGGCCAAGGGGCTGAACGTATTACGCGTTACAGCATCGGGTCCGCTGGAAAGTCTGGTTGACTTGCGAGAGGCCTGCCAATCACTGCGCTTGCTGCAAGCCTATGCCCGTGCGTGCCTGCCTGATGTGCGGCTACTCAAGCTGGATGAGCACCGGCTGACGGCACTGCTTTACAGCCAGCGGCAGAGCTGGCTTTTACAGGGGTGGCTCGATCCCTTGAAGCGGCTGTTTGCGCAGGATGAAAATGGCGTGTTACGAGAAACCTTGCAGGCGTGGTGCGAGCACCATGGGCAGGCATCTGCTTGTGCCGCGTCCTTGAATATCCATCGGAATACGTTGCGCTATCGTCTCGAGCGTATCTGTGAGCTGACTGGACTCAGCCACGATATGCTGGGGCAGTGGCTTTACCTGTCGCTGGGAATCAGTCTGCTGGAATGCGCCTGATTGTGCAGATGCACAATATATACGGTGAAGTCAGGTGCTTATCTTGTGCTTGTGTACCAAGCGAAACTCATTGAACTGATAGCACAATAAGCTCATCCACAGTTATCCGATCACAATAACAACCGGAGCCTGTCATGAGCCTCGTCCTTATTCTGGTGGCGTTGATAGCATTCATCGTCGTGACCACCACACGCTTCAAGCTTCATCCATTTCTGGCCTTGCTCCTGGCGGCTTTTCTCGCCGGTTTCGCCTACCAGGTGCCTGTCGGCGATATCACCAAAACCCTTACAACGGGCTTTGGCAGCATCCTGGGATACATCGGTATCGTCATTGTGCTAGGCACAATTATCGGTGTGATTCTGGAGCGTAGCGGCGCGGCCATAACCATGGCGGAAACCGTGATTCGTGTACTCGGCGAGCGTTTTCCCACCCTGACGTTGTCCATCATCGGTTACTTGGTTTCGATACCCGTATTCTGCGATTCCGGTTATGTGATCCTCAATTCGCTGAAAAATGCGCTGGCTGCTCGTATGAAGGTCTCCCTGATCTCCATGAGTGTAGCCCTGGCGACTGGCCTCTATGCTACGCATACCTTTGTGCCACCTACACCGGGGCCGATTGCGGCTGCGGGTAATCTAGGGCTCGATGCAAGTCTCGGACTGGTTATCGGTGTTGGCCTTATCGTGTCATTCGTAACGGCCATGGCGGGGCTGTGGTGGGCCAACCGCTTCCTGGGTAAGGACATCCCGCTGGTTGATGATGGTACGCCGATGCCTTCCCAGGAAGATTTCACAGCATTACGGGAAAGTTATGGTGTGCTTCCCAGTGCCTGGCAGGCCTTTGCCCCGATTTTTGCTCCCATTGGATTGATTTGCCTGGGGTCAATAGCTGCCTTTCCCAGCAAGCCTTTCGGAGAAGGGGCGGTGTTGACGCTGTTGGGTTTTATTGGGCAACCCGTCCTGGCGCTGCTGGTAGGCCTAGTGCTGGCCTGTTCGCTGCTCAAGAGCAATGACAAGCGCCAGGAGTTTCAGAATCATGTGGCCGAAGGCATCTTGTCAGCGGCTCCCATCTTGCTTATTACCGGCGCTGGTGGGGCGTTTGGTGCCGTGCTCAAAGTCACTCCACTGGGCGATTACCTTGGCAGCACGCTTTCCGCCTTGGGGATTGGGCTGTTTATGCCATTCGTAGTGTCCGCCGCCCTGAAAACAGCCCAGGGTTCGACTACGGTTGCGCTGGTGACAACGTCTGCCTTGGTAGCACCGCTGCTGGGGCAGCTGGGGCTCGACAGTGAGATGGGGCGTGTATTGACCGTAATGGCGATCGGCGCTGGAGCGATGACGGTTTCACATGCCAACGACAGCTTTTTCTGGGTTGTGACTCAATTCAGCCGTATGAGCGTAGCCACGGCATACCGTGCCCAGACACTCGCTACCTTGGTTCAAGGGCTTACCGGGATGACCACAGTATGGCTTTTAAGTCTTTTCCTGCTGTAACGAGCAGCCATACCCATCGACAGGCGAACCGTCAGCCGGGAGAACATTGATGAAACTCGTGATCGCACCTGATTCGTTCAAGGAAAGCCTGAGCGCACCCGAGGTTGCCCAGGCTATTGCAGAGGGTTGGAGAGCGGTTTTTCCCTCCGCCACTATCGAACTCAAACCCATGGCCGACGGAGGAGAGGGCACGGTCGAGGCCTTGCTGGCTGCAACCGGAGGAGAGCGTCGTGAGCTGACCGTGCAGGGGCCGCTGGGGCAGCCGGTATTGGCTCACTGGGGATGGCTGGGCGAGGGGACAGCCGTGATCGAGATGGCGGCTGCCAGCGGCTTGCACTGGGTGCCAAAAGCGCAGCGGGATGCCAGACGGGCCAGTAGCTACGGTACCGGTGAGTTGATCCGCGCTGCGCTGGATGCTGGAGCTCGACGAATTATCCTGGGGTTGGGTGGCAGCGCTACGAATGATGGCGGTGCGGGGTTGCTGAACGCCTTGGGAGTCAAGTTCCTGGATAAACATGGTCAGCCTTTGCCGCCAGGGGGTGCTGCGTTAGCCGAACTAGTCCGTATTGAGCTGAACGGTCTGGATAAGCGTCTTGCTACCGTTCAGATCGATGTGGCTGCCGATGTCGATAACCCCTTGTGTGGCTCTCATGGTGCCTCCCATGTCTTTGGCCCTCAGAAGGGCGCAACGCCTGAGGATGTCGCTGTGCTGGATGCAGCACTTGGGCAATACGCTCAGGTTGCAGCTCAAGTACTCGGGGAAGATCACAGTTGCTTTCCAGGAGTGGGAGCGGCAGGGGGGCTGGGTTTTGCTGCTAGGGCCTTTCTTCAGGCGCATTTTCGATCGGGTGTCGAGCTGGTTGCAGAAGTTTCCGGGCTGGCAGAGGCGCTCCGGGACGCGGATCTAGTCATTACCGGAGAGGGGCAACTGGATTACCAAAGCCTGCATGGCAAGACGCCCATAGGAGTTGCCAGGGTCGCCCGTGAGGCTGATGTGCCTGTCATTGCATTGGTGGGTAGCTTGGGTGCGCACTACCAGCAGGTATATGAGGCAGGAATTGAGGCAGCATTCAGTCTGGTGCCTGGCCCTGTCACGCTGGAGCAGGCCTGTCGGGCCGCCGCACAGGAGCTGCGCGCGCGCGCAACCGACCTTGCTCGAGTCTGGCGTCTGGCCCGGCAATCACGCGAGGGTTGAACAGGATGAGTCGTCCTATTTCAGGTAAAGCAAGCGAATCGGATGAACGAAAGCTGTCTGGATCAAAAGATTCAACCGTTTGCCTTGAGGCCATATGAGAGGATGATAAAAGCTGAACATTCCTGTAAGGCGGAGGGTCCACCATAGGGTTCCGCCGAGAACAGCCCTGTAGGAACTGGAGTTGAATGATGAACAAGACCACTCAAATTATTACTGCACTGACTGCCTCCGCGCTGCTGGCCGGGTGCGTATCCAGCCAGACCGGTGACGTGTACTCACGCGATGAGGCTCGTCAGGTTCAGACCGTACGCATGGGGACCATCACAGCCTTGCGCCCCGTTAAGATTGAAGGAACCAAGACCCCCATCGGCGCAGGTGCCGGTGCGGCGGTAGGTGGTATCGCCGGCAGTGGCGTAGGTGGCGGTCGGGGTAGCTATGTCGCCGCTATCGTGGGCGCCGTAGCGGGTGGCCTGCTTGGTGCCGCCACTGAAGAAGGTTTCACTCGCGCCAACGGTGTAGAGGTGACTGTACGCGAAGACGATGGCAGCACCCGTGCCTATGTACAGGAAGTCAGCAAGGGAGAGGTGTTCCGGGTGGGTGAGCGCGTACGCATCGTGACGGTAAACGGCACCAGCCGTGTAGCACCTAATTCTGCCCAGTAAGATCCAGTGGCCGCAGAAAGCGTTTCTGCGGCCACTATTTCAGCGTTTCACTCATTGTTGCCTAGCTGTGCATTAAAGATGAGCATCTACTGATGCTTCCCGCATCTCTCCGTACACCCTAGACTGCGTATTGCCGATGTTTTCTGTCGCATATCTGTAAGCCGCTCCGCTGGCTGGTTGTGCGCTGTAAATAGTTGTCGCATAGCGGCAATGCCCGGCGTGATCTACTCCCTACAATCCTTCCATCGCTAGCCCACAACAGGCAGGAGAATTTTCGATGTCTGCTCCGCAGTTCTCGGTGCAACGCACCGACTTCGACCAGATCATGGTGCCCAATTATGCGCCCGCCGCATTCATTCCCGTCCGAGGCGAAGGTTCACGCATCTGGGACCAGGCCGGGCGTGAGCTGATCGACTTCTCTGGCGGCATTGCGGTTAACGCACTGGGGCACGGTCATCCCGCCCTGATGCAGGCCTTAATGGAGCAGGCTAACAAGCTCTGGCATGTATCCAACATTTACACCAACGAGCCTGCATTACGCATGGCTCGCAAGCTGGTTGACGCTACCTTTGCCGACCGGGTGTTTTTTGCCAACTCCGGCGCAGAAGCCAACGAGGCTGCGTTCAAGCTGGCCCGTCGTTATGGGCATGACGTCAGTGGCGGAAGCCGTTATGAAATCATTGCTGCAACCAACAGCTTTCATGGCCGCACACTGTTCACGGTAAGCGTGGGCGGGCAGCCCAAGTATTCGGAAGGATTTGGTCCAAAGATCGAAGGTATCACCCATGTGCCTTATAACGATCTGGACGCACTCAAGGCGGCCATCTCCGAAAAGACCTGTGCGGTCGTGCTCGAGCCCATCCAGGGCGAGGGTGGAGTACTGCCGGGTGACCAGGCGTATCTGCAAGGCGCACGTGACCTGTGCGACCAATATGGCGCACTGCTTGTATTCGATGAGGTGCAGAGTGGGGTAGGCCGTACCGGCCACCTTTATGCCTACATGCACTACGGCATCACACCTGATGTACTGACTACAGCCAAGAGCATTGGTGGCGGTTTCCCGTTGGCGGCAATGCTGACAACTGACAAGCTGGCGGCACATCTTTCGGTAGGCACTCACGGCAGCACCTACGGTGGTAACCCTCTCGGCTGTGCTATCGGTTCCGCCCTGCTGGACGTAGTCAACACGCCTGAGGTTTTAGAGGGTGTGAAGACTCGCCATAACCGTTTCCGTACCGCGCTTGAGGCCATGGGCAGCAAGTACGGCATCTTTTCCGGTGTTCGCGGGATGGGCCTGCTGATTGGCGCTCCGCTGAGCGAGCCCTGGAAAGGTCGGGCGAAGGAAGTGCTGGCGGCAGCCAACGAGGAGTCGCTGATGGTGCTTCAGGCCGGTCCGGATGTCATCCGCTTTGCTCCCAGTCTGGTCATCAGCGAGGCTGACATTGATGAAGGCCTGGCGCGACTAGAGCGCGCTGTGGCCCGCATTACCCAGGCTTGAGCCTGAACGTGGCGCAGGGAGGCGCCACGGTATTCAAGAGCGATTTCAATTAGAAAAATTAGAAGGAGTGACTTCATGCTGGTGATGCGACCTGCTCGGGCAGCTGATTTGCCCCATGTGCAGCATCTGGCCGCGGACAGTCCGGTAGGTGTCACCTCTTTGCCGGATGACATCGAGCGGCTCAAGGAAAAGATCCGGGTTTCAGAAGCCTCTTTTGCCGCTGAAGTAAGCTTCAATGGCGAGGAAAGTTATTTCTTCGTTCTGGAGGATTCAGACACGGGGCGTCTGGTTGGCTGTTCAGCCATCATTGCCACGGCTGGCTTTTCCGAACCGTTTTACAGCTTTCGCAACGAGACCTTTATCCATGCCTCGCGTGAGCTCAAGATTCACAATAAGACGCATGTGCTTTCACTCTGCCACGACCTGACGGGCAACAGTGTGCTGAGCAGCTTCTACATCGATCGTGATTTTCTGGATACCCCTATAGCCGAGCTCAATTCTCGGGGTCGATTGATGTTCATGGCTGGCCATCCCGAGCGATTTGCCGAGTCTGTCGTGGTCGAAATCGTAGGCATGAGTGACGAGCAGGGCGATTCGCCGTTCTGGGACTCAGTAGGCCGTCACTTCTTTGATGTGAGCTATGCCGAAGCGGAGCGCATCTGCGGTGCCAAGAGTCGCACTTTTTTGGCGGAGCTGATGCCGATCTATCCGATCTATGTGCCGTTGTTGACAGATGCCGCCCAAGAGGCCATTGGCCAGGTTCATCCACGTGCGCAGATCACTTTCGATATCCTGACCCGCGAAGGCTTCGAAACTGACAATTACGTCGATATTTTCGATGGCGGTCCGACGTTGCATGCGCGTACCAACAACATCCGTTCGATGGCAGGGAGTCATGTGGTCGCGGTGGAGGTGCAGGATGCGGTCGACGGCAACCGTGCCTATCTGATCAGCAATGATCTGCTACAGGACTTCCGTGCCATTGTTCACGAGCTCGATTGGGAGCCAGGAGCGCCGGCAGTTCTGTCGAGTGCCGCCGCCGCCGCGCTCAACGTCAAGGCTGGCGATACCGTACGGCTCGTCGCTGTTTAACCATGATACGTGCTGTCGTCATGAGAGTAGTGCGTGCCCAGGGCACGTCAGACGCAGGCGCGGCGAAGCGCCGGCCTGGGTCATCGGAGGGAATATGATCATTCGTCCTGTCACCCGCGCGGATCTGCCCGCGCTAATCGAGCTTGCGCGCACTACAGGCGCCGGGCTTACCACTTTGCCTGCCAGTGAAGAGCGTCTGGCTCATCGGGTGGAATGGGCTGAAAAAACCTTCCGCGGCGACGTCGAGCGTGCCGATGCGGATTATCTCTTCGTACTCGAGCAGGACGATGGCACCGTTATCGGTATTTCCGGTATTGCCGGCGCCGTAGGTCTACGTGAGCCCTGGTACAACTACCGGGTGGGGCTGACAGTCAGTGCCTCTCGCGAACTCAATATCCACCAGCAGATTCCCACGCTGTTCATGGCCAATGACCTGACCGGTAATTCGGAGCTCTGCTCGTTATTTCTGCACGCAGGCCATCGTAACGGATTGAACGGCCGTCTGTTGTCCAAGGCGCGCTTTCTGTTCATCGCCGAGTTCCGCTCGTTGTTCTCAGATAAGCTGATCGCAGAAATGCGTGGGGTGTCGGACAGCCGAGGACTTTCGCCTTTCTGGGAAAACCTGGGGCGTAACTTCTTCAAGATGGAGTTTTCTCAAGCGGATTACCTGACCGGTGTGGGCAATAAGTCATTCATTGCCGAACTCATGCCCAAGTTTCCGCTTTACACGTGTTTCCTTTCAGAGCAAGCACGGGCTGTCATTGGTCGCGTCCATCCTGATACCGAGCCTGCACTTCGCATGCTCAATGCAGAAGGGTTTGCCTACCAGGGATATGTGGACATCTTCGACGCGGGCCCGGCAATTGAATGCGAAACCGACAAGGTTCGTGCCATTCGGGATAGCCAGATACTCGTTTTGTCCATCGGCACGCCGGGCGAAGATGCCCAGCCCTATGTAATTCACAACCGTAAGCGAGAAGGCTGCCGGATTACCGCTGCACCTGCACGGGTAGCCTCTGGAACACTGGTGGTTGACCCTGTTACGGCGAGAAGGCTGCAGCTGTCTGCTGGCGCTCAGGTCCGCGCAGTGTCAGTAGCGCCCTAGGAGAAAACGACATGAGTACGCATTACATTGGCGGTCAATGGCTGGCTGGCGAAGGCGCCGAATTCACTTCGCTCAACCCTGTCGGGCAAACCGTGATCTGGCGTGGAAACGAAGCCTCTGACAAGCAGGTATCGGACGCTATAGCCGCTGCTCGCGCCGCTTTTCCTGCATGGGCTCGCAAGCCGCTGGACGAGCGTATCAAGGTGCTTGAAGCCTTTGCAGCAACACTCAAGACGCGTAGTCAGGAACTAGCCAATACCATTGGTGTGGAAACCGGCAAGCCTTTTTGGGAAGCTGCGACAGAAGTCACCAGTATGATGAACAAGGTGGCCATCTCGGTTCAGGCCTACCATGAGCGCACGGGTGAAAAGGCGGGCGTCTTGGGCGAGGCTAGAACGCGGCTACGACACAAGCCCCATGGTGTTGTTGCGGTATTTGGTCCGTATAACTTCCCAGGCCACTTACCCAACGGGCATATTGTGCCGGCTTTGCTTGCAGGAAATACTGTTGTTTTCAAGCCCAGTGAGATGACGCCTGCTGTCGCCGAGCTGACGGTCAAGTGCTGGATCGAGGCGGGGTTACCGGAAGGTGTACTCAACCTGGTGCAAGGGGCTCGCGCTACTGGTGTTGCCTTGGCTGCGCAGCCTGACATCGATGGGCTGTTCTTTACGGGGTCAAGCCGGACGGGCGCCTTGCTCCATCAACAGTTTGCTGGTGCTCCCCACAAGATCCTGGCGCTTGAAATGGGAGGGAATAATCCGCTGGTGGTCGACACGGTCGATCAGATCGATGCAGCGGTCTATACGATTGTACAGTCTGCCTTCATTTCGGCCGGGCAACGCTGCACTTGTGCACGCCGTCTGTTAGTACCGAATACGGAGCAGGGCGACATCATTCTGGAGCGTCTGGTACAGGCAGCGGCCAGGCTGCAAGTAGGACGGTTTGATGAGGAGCCGGCTCCTTTCCTGGGGGCTGTTATCTCTCTGGACGCTGCCCGCCAGCTACTTGAAGCGCAAGAGCGTTTCCTGGCCAAGGGTGCAGTGCCACTGCTGACCATGACTCAGCCTCATGCTGAGAGCGCTTTGCTCACGCCTGGCATTCTGGATGTGACCAGCGTTGCCGATCGCCCTGACGAGGAGTTCTTCGGGCCGTTGCTGCAAGTCATTCGCTATGAGAGCTTCGACGAAGCTGTACGCGAGGCTAACACTACCCGCTTTGGCCTGGCGGCAGGCTTGCTCTCGTCATCCAGTGCGAGGTACGAACAATTCCTGATCGAGTCGCGCGCGGGCATTGTCAATTGGAACAGGCCTTTGACAGGCGCTGCCAGCAGTGCTCCCTTTGGCGGTATAGGCGCTTCCGGCAATCATCGTCCCAGCGCTTATTATGCGGCGGACTACTGCGCTTATCCGGTCGCCTCGCTGGAAGCCGACACGCTTGATTTACCGGCAACACTGTTGCCTGGAGTCCATCTATGAACGCTTATGAAGTCAATTTTGACGGATTGGTCGGCCCGACCCATAACTATGGTGGGCTTTCCTATGGAAACGTAGCCTCTCAAAGCAATGGGCAGCTCACTTCGAATCCTCGCGAAGCCGCTCGCCAGGGGCTGGCCAAAATGAAAGCGTTGATGGAGCTCGGCTTCAAACAGGGCGTATTCGCGCCTCAGGAGCGTCCCCACGTTGCTGCGTTGCGCCAGCTGGGCTTCACCGGGACAGATGCTCAGGTCATAGAGCGCGCCGCCAGGGAAGCCTTGCCGCTGCTTGCCTCGGTCAGCTCTGCTTCTTCAATGTGGACGGCCAATGCCGCTACCATCAGTCCTAGCGCAGATACGGCAGATGGACGGGTGCACTTCACGGCAGCCAACCTGAACAGTAAGTTTCATCGTAGCATCGAGCACCCTACGACCAGCCGTGTACTGGCAGCCATGTTTCGTGATGAAACGCATTTTGCGCATCATACGGCCTTGCCGGCCGTAAACCAGTTTGGTGATGAAGGGGCTGCCAACCACACGCGTTTCTGCCGCGACTATGACGAGGCTGGCGTAGAGTTCTTCGTGTTTGGTCGGAGTGCTTTCGACAACCGCTACCCGGCGCCGCAGCGTTATCCGGCGCGTCAAACCCTGGAAGCCTCCCAGGCCATAGCGCGGCTGCATGGACTGACGGAAGAGGGTGTGGTCTATGCTCAGCAGAATCCTGAAGTCATCGACCAGGGGGTCTTCCACAATGACGTGATCGCGGTGGGCAATGCTGAAGTATTGTTCTATCACGAGGATGCTTTCCTCGAAAGCGATCGCGTGCTCAAGGAGTTGACCGACAAGCTGGCTCGACGTGGCGGGACGCTGCGCGCCGTATGCGTACCCCGTAGTCAGGTAAGCGTCAATGACGCGGTACGGTCTTACCTGTTCAATAGCCAATTGCTGCTCAAGCCGGATGGCCAGACACTACTGATCGTGCCTGAAGAGTGCCGCCAGAATGCTCAGGTGTGGACATATCTGGATCAGCTTGTCAAAAGTGATGGGCCTATCCGCGAGGTTAAGGTATTCGACCTCAAACAGAGCATGCAGAACGGTGGGGGGCCCGCCTGTCTACGGCTACGTGTAGCGCTGAAGCAGGCAGAGCTTGAAGCCGTCAATCCTGGTGTGCTGATGACGCCCGAGCTCTATACACGACTGGTAACCTGGGTAGATACTCACTACCGGGATCGCCTTAACGTATCTGATCTGGCTGATCCGCAGCTACTATTCGAGTGCCGAACAGCCCTGGATGAGCTTACACAAATCTTGAAGCTGGGTTCGGTTTATCCATTCCAGATCGATTGAGTACAGACATGATCGAAAGCTTGTCCCTTATTCTCGAAGACACCCAAGGCGAGCGACGCGAAGCGCGTGCTGCCCGCGTTGCCGTTCAAATCAATGGCCGTGACCTCTGGCTGGAGCCAGACGGACAGGGTGGGCTTACGATCTATGCCGAGTCCTTTGAAGATGAGGCTGAGACCCCGGTACTGGGGTTACGCCCGCAGGCAGTGAACCAGTTTGGACTGGCGCTCAGTCTGGAGCCGGTCGAAGAGGACCATGAGCATGGTCCAGATTGTGGTTGTGGGCATGATCACTGACTAACACTACTTGCCAGCCAGGATCATCATGACGGAACAGTACGGTCTTTCTCTGGGCAAACTGCTTGAACTCACACTGGCTGGCCGAGAGCCAGCCGAAAAAATCCAGGTCACCTCCAGCGGTATTCGCTTGCAATGGTTGAGTGAGGGTGCCTTGCTCGTCAAGCCGGCCAACGGAACGGATGCAGGGATCGACCTCCTGCTTTCAGCCGGTATCCACGGCAACGAGACAGCGCCTATTGAAATGCTGGATCGGCTGCTCAAACGCATCGCGAGAGGTGAGATAAAGCCTCGTGTTCGCATTCTCTTTCTTCTGGGCAATCCTGAAGCCATGCGGCGCAATGTTCGCTTTGTCGAGCAGGATATGAATCGCCTGTTCAACGGTAAGCATGTGCTGACGTCAGGATTCGAAGCTCAGCGGGCCGATCAGCTGGAGCGCTTGGTCGCACAGTTTTTCAGCGAGCCGGACAGGGCTCGACTGCATTACGATCTGCATACGGCAATCCGTGGTTCGGCCATTGAGCGTTTTGCGCTATATCCCTGGAGCGAGGGGCGAGAGCACTCGCAGGCCGAGATGGCCAGGCTTGAAGCCGCCGGTATTGACGCTGTGCTATTGCAGAGCAGGCCTGGTATCACCTTCAGCGCTTACAGCTACGCGGCCCATCAGGCTGAAGCCTTTACGCTTGAGTTGGGAAAGGCTCGTCCATTCGGTCAGAATGCCGGCGTCGATGTCAGTCAGCTCGAGTCCCGACTCAAGGCTATCATTGAGCAGTGCGAGCCCGAGTTGCCGCAAACACTGGAGCGGCTCAAGGTGTTTCACGTATCGCGAGAAATCATCAAGCAGAGTGAAGCGTTTCGCCTGTATCTGGCTGACGATGTCGCGAATTTCAGTCCACTGCCCGAAGGCTATCTGCTTGCAGAGGATGGTTCTCAAAAGTGGATAGTCACTGAAACGGATGCCAGGATCATCTTTCCAAATCCCAACGTAAGACCCGGTCTGCGCGCAGGGATTTTGATCGTTCCAACCAAAGCTTTAGACAATTCGTGATTTTCGAGGCGGCTTTGCATTAGCATCGGGATTTTCTCTTTCCGGAGCTGTTTGCATGAGCCTCATCGATTTGAGAAGTGATACCGTCACCCAGCCTACCCCAGCGATGCGCGACATCATGGCGAAGGCTGAGGTGGGGGACGACGTCTACGGTGAGGACCCTACCGTTCTCAAGTTGCAGCATTATCTGGCAGATGAGCTGGGTTTCGAGGCTGGCTTGTTTGTGCCGAGTGGGACCATGAGCAACCTGCTGGGGCTGATGGGGCACTGCGAGAGAGGTGATGAATATCTGGTAGGGCAGCTGGCGCATACCTATAAATATGAAGGCGGTGGGGCCGCTGTTCTGGGCTCGATCCAGCCACAGCCAGTCGAGATGGAGGCTGACGGAAGCCTGGATCTGGATCGCGTAGCGTCCTACATCAAGCCCAGGGATTTTCATTTTGCACGTACCCGCCTTTTGGCGCTGGAAAACACCATGCACGGCAAGGTGCTTCCCCTGAGCTATCTTGCTGATGCACGCCGCTTTACCCATGAGCATGAATTGGCACTCCATCTGGATGGCGCCCGTCTCTACAATGCAGTCGTCAAGCTGGGCGTTCCACCAAAAGACATTACACGTCACTTCGACTCTGTATCGGTGTGCCTCTCAAAAGGTCTTGGCGCGCCAGTAGGATCGGTTCTGTGTGGCAGCCAGGGTTTGATCGATAAGGCCATTCGCTGGCGTAAGGTCGTTGGCGGCGGCATGCGCCAGGCGGGCGTCCTGGCGGCAGCAGGACTTTACGCGCTTCAGCACAACGTGACCCGACTGGCAGAAGACCATGCCAACGCAGCTCGCCTCGCTGAAGGACTTGAAAAGCTGGGCTACACTGTCGAGCCGGTGCAGACCAATATGGTTTACCTTGCCGCGGGTGACAAGGCTCCCAGACTCGCTTCTTTTCTGCGAGAAAGAGGCATTGTAGTCAGCCCGGCCGCACGGTTAAGGTTGGTGACGCATCTGGATGTATCCAGCGCAAACATTGAAACCGTGCTGGAGGCATTCGCCGCCTATCGCAAGGCCTGAATCCACTTGAATCAAATAGGCAACGCCTATATCGCAAATTGACGACAGCCGGCGCTCCGTCCCGATATACTGCAAGACTTTGCTGGCGCGCTGTAGCCCTGTATCTGTCTGGAAGAATTTATGAAAAGCGCAGAAATCCGTGAAGCCTTCCTCCGCTTCTTTGAAGAGAAGGGGCACACTCGAGTGGCCTCAAGTTCGCTGATCCCCGCGAACGACCCAACCCTGCTGTTCACCAATGCAGGCATGAACCAGTTCAAGGACTGTTTCCTCGGCCTTGAAAAGCGCACCTATACCCGTGCGACCAGCAGTCAGAAATGCGTACGTGCCGGCGGTAAACATAACGACCTGGAAAACGTCGGCTATACAGCACGTCACCACACCTTTTTCGAGATGCTGGGTAACTTCAGCTTTGGCGACTATTTCAAGCGTGACGCCATCAGTTATGCGTGGGAATTCCTGACATCACCCAAGTGGCTCGGTCTGCCGCAGGAAAAGCTCTGGGTTACCGTCTATGCCACCGATGATGAAGCCTACGACATTTGGACCAAGGACGTTGGCGTGCCTGCCGAGCGTATGGTTCGTATCGGTGACAACAAGGGCGCTCCCTACGCCTCGGATAATTTCTGGGCAATGGGCGATACAGGTCCCTGCGGTCCTTGCACAGAAATCTTCTTCGACCATGGTGAGGGCATCTGGGGCGGCCCACCCGGCTCGCCAGAAGAAGACGGTGATCGTTATATCGAGATCTGGAACAACGTATTCATGCAGTTCAACCGTACGGCTGACGGGGTTCTTCACCCGTTGCCGGCGCCCAGTGTGGATACGGGGATGGGGCTTGAGCGCATCAGTGCCGTTCTGCAGCACGTTCACTCCAACTACGAAATTGATCTGTTCAAGAATCTTTTGGCGGCCTCTGCGCAGGCAATCGGCTGCGCCAATGATGACGCGCCTTCGCTCAAGGTTGTAGCCGACCACATTCGCTCCTGCGGCTTCCTGATTGCCGATGGTGTACTGCCTTCCAACGAAGGTCGCGGCTATGTACTACGTCGTATCGTCCGTCGTGCCTGCCGTCACGGTAATAAGCTCGGCGCCAAGGGTACGTTCTTTCACAAGATCGTGGCGGCTCTGGTGGCTGAAATGGGCCAGGCATTCCCTGAGCTAAAGGATCAGCAGGCACATATCGAGCGCGTTCTACGTACTGAGGAAGAGCAATTTGCCAAAACCTTGGAGCAGGGCCTCAAGATTCTGGAGCAGGATCTGGCTGGCCTTGAAGGCGATGTGATCCCGGGTGATGTGGTGTTCAAGCTGTATGACACCTACGGCTTCCCCGTTGATTTAACAAACGACATCGCACGTGAGCGCAACCTGACCCTGGATGAGGAAGGGTTTGAGCGTGAAATGGAAGCTCAGCGTGAGCGAGCCCGCTCGGCCAGCTCGTTTGGTGTGGACTACAACAGTCTGGTCAAAGTCGACGGCGAGACGCTCTTCACGGGTTATGACAGTCACGCCGGTAATGGCAAGATCGTTGCGCTGTTCAAGGCGGGCAGCCCGGTGCCTCAACTGGTTGAAGGTGACGAAGGTGTCGTGGTACTTGATCAGACACCTTTCTACGCCGAGTCGGGCGGTCAGGTGGGTGACAGCGGTTATCTGTTCGCTGACGGCCAGCGTTTCGATGTGCGTGACACCACCAAGGCAGGCGGTGCGTTCCTGCATCATGGCCTGGTTGCCGCTGGTACGCTCAAGGTAGGCGAGACGCTGGAAACACAAGTCGACGCCTCTGTGCGCCAGGCTACGGCACTTAACCACTCGGCGACTCACCTCCTGCATGCCGCACTGCGTCAGGTACTGGGCGATCACGTCCAGCAAAAGGGCTCCCTGGTTGATAGTCAGCGTCTGCGGTTCGACTTTAGTCACTTCGAGGCTATCAAACCTGAACAGCTCAAGGAGCTAGAGGAAATCGTCAATACCGAGGTTCGCCGGAACACGACGGTTCAAATCGAGCTAATGGACATCGAAAGCGCCAAGCGCAAAGGGGCCATGGCGCTGTTCGGTGAGAAGTATGGCGATACCGTGCGCGTACTGACTATGGGTGACGGCTTCTCCATTGAACTCTGTGGCGGCACTCACGTTGCCCGCACCGGTGATATTGGTGTGTTCAAGATCATCAGTGAAGGCGGTGTGGCATCGGGTGTACGCCGTATCGAGGCGGTAACTGGTGCTGGTGCGCTGGCATACCTGAACAAGGCGGAAGAGCAGCTCAAGGAAGCGGCAGGCCTGCTCAAAGGCAGTCGTGAAAATGTTCTCGATAAGCTCTCCGGTGTGCTTGAACGTAACCGTCAGCTAGAAAAGGAACTTGAGCAGCTCAAGGCCAAGGCTGCCAGCGCAGCTGGTAATGACCTGGCGGGGTCTGCCGTCGAGATCAAGGGCGTTAAGGTGCTGGCTGCTCGCCTTGATGGGCTGGATAGCAAGGCGCTGATGGCCATGGTCGATCAGCTCAAGAACAAGCTGGGCTCTGCCGTGATTCTGCTGGGTGGCGAGCAAGACGGTAAGGTCGTGCTGGTCGCGGGCGTGACCCAGGATCTGACCGGTCGACTAAAGGCGGGCGATCTGATGAGGCAGGCTGCTGCGCATGTGGGCGGGAAGGGTGGTGGTCGCCCTGATATGGCTCAGGGTGGCGGTACCGATCCGGCTGCGCTGGAAGGCGCACTTGAGTTGGCCCGCAGCTTTGCCGAAGCGGGATTGTGATTGAATAAGCGATGGGGCTCGCATCGCGCTCTGTGAGCCCTTGGCAGGTGTATACCTGAATTGTTAAATGAGCGCCCTCGCGTTAGGCAGCAATCAAATGGCATTGATCGTACAGAAGTTCGGCGGCACCTCGGTGGGTACTGTCGAGCGCATCGAACAGGTGGCCGAAAAGGTCAAGAAGTTTCGCGAAGCCGGTGACGATATTGTGGTAGTGGTTTCTGCCATGAGTGGCGAGACCAATCGTCTGATCGACCTGGCCAAGCAAATCATGCCGCAGCCAAACCCGCGCGAGTTGGATGTAATGGTGTCAACAGGTGAGCAGGTGACCATCGCCATGCTTGCCATGGCATTGACCAAGCGGGGTGTTCCGGCCGTGTCCTTCACCGGTGGACAAGTCCGGATCCTGACCGATAGCGCTTTTACCAAGGCGCGTATCGTCAGCATTGACGAACATCGTATCCGTGCCGAACTCAAGGCAGGGCGAGTCGTGGTTGTGGCAGGTTTCCAAGGCGTGGATGAGCAGGGCAATATCACTACCTTGGGCCGGGGCGGCTCCGACACCACGGGTGTCGCGCTTGCAGCTGCGCTCAAGGCAGATGAATGCCAGATCTATACCGATGTGGACGGTGTGTATACCACTGATCCGCGCGTAGTGCCTCATGCACGTCGTCTTGAAAAGATCACCTTCGAGGAGATGCTGGAAATGGCCAGCCTCGGCTCGAAGGTTCTGCAGATTCGCTCGGTTGAGTTTGCAGGCAAATACAACGTGCCTCTGCGCGTACTTCATAGTTTCAAAGAGGGTCCAGGCACCCTAATTACTCTTGATGACGAGGAATCCATGGAACAGCCGATCATCTCCGGCATCGCCTTTAATCGTGACGAAGCCAAGCTGACCATCCGCGGTGTTCCAGACACCCCGGGCGTTGCGTTTAAGATCCTGGGTCCCATCAGTGCGGCCAACATTGAGGTCGACATGATCGTGCAAAATGTTTCGCACGATAACACCACGGACTTCACGTTTACGGTACACCGTAACGACTACCAGAATGCGCTTGAAATCCTAAAGCAGACGGCAGCGACCATCGGCGCACGTGAGGCAATCGGTGATACCAAGATTGCTAAGGTGTCGATCGTTGGGGTGGGTATGCGTTCTCATGCCGGGGTGGCGAGTCAAATGTTCGAAGCGTTGGCCAAGGAAAGTATCAACATACAAATGATTTCGACGTCTGAGATCAAGGTGTCGGTCGTTATCGAAGAGAAATACCTGGAATTGGCTGTGCGTGCCCTTCACACGGCTTTCGAACTCGATGCGCCTGCTCGGGTAAGCGAATAGCCAATCTCTCTGGAGGGCGTTTTTGGATGCCTTCCATCGATTTGATCATGCCGCCGGAACTTTCTTTCCGGCGGTATTGGTCAATAGATCAGTAAGGATCGCGGGCTCCCGGAATTGATCCTGATTTTTTTGCAGACTGTGGTCCTGAACGAAAGGAGAAAAGGAATGCTTATTCTAACTCGACGGGTTGGAGAAACCCTTATGGTAGGTGATGAAGTGACCGTAACGGTCTTGGGAGTTAAGGGAAATCAGGTGCGCATTGGGGTGAATGCTCCTAAAGAAGTGGCGGTTCACCGTGAGGAAATCTACCAGCGAATTCAAAAGGAAAAGGACCAAGAACCTAACATCTGATTTTTATTTAACTTTTTGCTTGCATACGGGAAAAAATCGCGTATATTACGCCCCGTCGCGGTGAGGTGGCCGAGAGGCCGAAGGCGCTCCCCTGCTAAGGGAGTACACCTCAAAAGGGTGTCGAGGGTTCGAATCCCTCCCTCACCGCCATTTACGTTACAGGCTTCGGGAAAAGCGATTCAGAGTTCTATCCCTCTGATTCTATTAAGAAATTCGCTTGACTCAAAAAGATACGAGCCTATAATGTGCACCCTCAGCGCGCTCGTAGCTCAGCTGGATAGAGTACTCGGCTACGAACCGAGCGGTCAGAGGTTCGAATCCTCTCGAGCGCGCCATTTTGAAGGGTGTTTAAAAAACACCCGGTTTTACCAGTGGTGATCTGGATATAAAAGCACCAAGTTGCGCGCTCGTAGCTCAGCTGGATAGAGTACTCGGCTACGAACCGAGCGGTCAGAGGTTCGAATCCTCTCGAGCGCGCCATACCCCAAAGGGCTTGCAGAAATGCAAGCCCTTTGTTTTTGTGCCCTGAAAAACTTACGCAGACATGTTCCGGCGAGGCTATATGAACTGGGAACTTGAAAATCCGTTCGTCATATCGTTGCAGGTATCAATGACTGACATCGATGCGCTTGGGCATGCCAATAATGCTGTTTACGTCGCCTGGCTAGAACAGTGTGCCTGGCAGCATTCAAGTAGCTTAGGACTTGGTGTTGACGAGTTTCACCGGTTGGATCGCGCCATGGCGGTAGTTCGGCACGAGATCGACTATCTCGCAAGTGCTTTCGAAGGTGATCAGTTGCTGCTGGGAACATGGCTGACTGATTGGGACAGGCGGCTACGTATGACACGTCGTTTTCAACTGATGCGCCCGTCCGATGGTATGACCTTGCTGCGTGCAGTCACGACTTTCGTATGTATAGAGCTCTCTTCAGGTAAGCCGCGGCGTATGCCTGAGGCTTTCATTCAGGGTTACGGTCAGGCGCTGCCTGATTCGCTTTAAGTGTTCCAGAGGTCTACATGCAAATCGCTTTGGCGCCCATGGAGGGGCTGGTTGATGAGATTCTGCGCGATCTGCTGACGCAGGTAGGTGGCATCGACTGGTGTGTCACGGAGTTTATTCGCATTACCAACCGGCTATTGCCTCTAGCAACGTATGAAAAATACGCTCCGGAGTTGGCAAGCGGCTCGATGACGCGAGCGGGAGTACCCATGCGAGTCCAGTTCCTAGGGTCGGATCCTGTCTGTCTGGCAGAGAATGCGGCGTACGCCTGTACGCTGGGTGCTCCGGTCATTGATCTGAATTTTGGTTGTCCTGCCAAGACTGTTAACAACTCCAAGGGCGGTGCCATTCTCCTTAACGAGCCAGAGCTGTTGCACTCGATTGTCTCGCATGTTCGTCGTGCCGTGCCTTCGTCTATCCCGGTGACAGCCAAGATGCGGTTGGGCTATGACAGCCCTGAAGGCGCGCTGGAGTGCGCTCAAGCGTTGGTTTCTGGCGGGGCGCAACAGTTGGTTGTGCATGCCCGTACCAAAAAAGATGGCTATAAACCGCCCGCTCACTGGGAGTGGATTGCCAGGGTTGCGGAAGTCGTCGACGTTCCTGTACTGGCTAACGGCGAGATCTGGGCGTTGGAGGATTACTGGCGGTGCCGTGAGGTGTGCGGTATCGCAGAGGTCATGTTGGGGCGTGGATTGGTTTCCCGGCCTGATCTGGCGAGGCAGATAGCGGCCAGCGTCAAGGGTGAGCATGTTGAGCCTATGCAGTGGGAAGAGCTGTTCGCGCTGCTACAGATTTTCTGGCTTAAAGCGCGTCAGAAGATGGCGCCACGCTATGCGCCGGGACGTTTCAAGCAGTGGTTGGGTATGCTTTCCCGTAATTATGAGGAGGCGTTGACGTTGTTTGGCGAAATACGCCGTGAGACAGAATGCGAGCGGATCGATACGCTGCTTGGCTTGCAGTCCTCAATTCCTTCGGTTGCATAGTCCAGTTCAGTTACCGTTCATCGGGTGTGCTACTTGAAAAAAGTGAGAGGGTTCCTATATGGAATCCTGCAGGGCGCCGAAGCCGGGCCCTGCGTTGAAACTTGCTGATGACTCAGGAGATTCCCTATATGAACACTGCATTCTCTCTTGCTCCCTTGTTCCGCCATTCCGTTGGATTCGACCGCTTCAATGATCTGTTCGAATCCGCGCTGCGCAACGAGTCGGGCAGCTCCTACCCACCCTATAACGTGGAAAAGCATGGCGACGATCGCTATCGCATCGTGATTGCGGCTGCCGGCCTTGCCGAAGACGACCTTGAGCTTGAAGTAGAGCGGGGCGTGTTGACCGTGAAGAGCGGCCGCCGTGAGAAGAGCGCCGACAGCGTGACCTATTTGCACCAGGGCATCGCCCAGCGTGCCTTCAAGCTGTCCTTCCGCCTGGCTGATCACATTGAGGTGAAGGGCGCGAGCTTGAAGAATGGCTTGCTCAACATCGATCTGGTGCGTGAAGTACCGGAAGAGGCCAAGCCCAAGCGCATCGCTATCAATGGCCAGTTGAGTGCCAATGAAAAGCCTGCGCTGGAAGGTCAGAGTGCCTAAGTACAGCGGCCATCAAACAGTAAAAAAGGGGGCGCCATGTGCGGCCCCTTTTTTATTCATGCATGGAAATCGCTCAATAGCTTCATAAAAGCCTTGGCTGCATTGGAATGCGTTCGTTCTGTGTGAGCGATATAGCCCAGGCGACGCTTGAGGTGTATTCCAGGCAAGGGGAGACTCACGACCTGTTCATCAAGCATTGTCCGTGGAAGAACGCTCCAGGCAATGCCGATGGAGACCATCATTTTAATGGTCTCCAGATAATTTGTGCTCATTGCAATGTTAGGGGTGAGCTGCTGCGCCTCAAACAAGCCCCGCACGATGTGATGGGTAAAGGTATTTCCGCCTGGGAAAACGGCGGGGTGCGCAGCAAACTCAGCCAGACTGATTTGCTCTGACATGGCCAGGGGGTGCTCAGGCGCTGCGACAAAATCGAGGGGGTCATCCCAGACAGGTGAGGCCTGGATAAGCGGCGATGCTTCTGGCGCCAAGGTGATAATGCCAAGCTCCACACGCCCCTGTAGCACTTCCTCATATGCCGCTTCTGAGTCAAGAAAGCGAATATCCAGAGAAACTTTTGGGTATAGGCGTGTAAAGGTCCTGAGTACCGGCGGTAGCCGATGTAATCCGATGTGATGACTAGTGGCTAAAATTAGTTTGCCGGCAATCTCTCCATTGAGATTGGCCAGTGCTCTTCGCGTGTCAGCCAAGGCGTCTTTTACTTGGTAGGCCCTGGGCAAAAGCGCTCGGCCTGATTCGGTTAGGCTGATTTCCCGCCCAATACGATCGAAGAGACGTGTTTCCAATTGCTGTTCAAGGCTGGCAATTCGTTTGCTGACGGCAGGTTGTGTCAAATGCAGCCGTTCGCCTGCCTCGGAAAAACTTCCACTCTCAGCAACTGCTATAAACGCATTGAGGTTATTCAGATCCAAAAGATGGATTCCTGATGGTTATGCGGATTATGAAAATTATGAATTTGTTTTATGAGAGCATCAAGCGTTAGGATCACCTTACAAGCCCTAAGGGCATAGAAACACGCCGATGAGGACGTTAGTGATGGCTGGCAAGACCCTTTACGACAAGCTCTGGGATATGCACTTGGTCAAGCAGCGCGATGATGGTTCGGCACTGCTGTACATTGATCGTCATATCATTCATGAGGTGACCTCACCTCAGGCATTCGAAGGCCTGCGGTTGGCTGGGCGCAAGCCTTGGCGTCTAGGCGCCAATCTGGCAACGCCAGACCACAACGTGCCAACCACGCCGGATCGTAAGGAAGGTATTGCTTCCATCAAGGATGAGACGTCTCGCATTCAGGTTCGTACGCTCGACGAAAACTGCGATGACTTCGGTATTACTCAATTCAAGATGAATGACGTGCGCCAGGGCATCGTGCATGTCATAGGCCCAGAGCAGGGCGCTATCCTGCCTGGCATGACCGTGGTATGTGGTGACTCCCATACGTCCACCAATGGTGCGCTTGGGGCCTTGGCTCATGGTATCGGGACGTCCGAGGTTGAGCACGTGCTTGCGACCCAGTGCCTGGTCGCGAAGAAAATGAAAAACATGTTGGTACGCGTCGAGGGTGAATTACCTTTCGGCGTAACCGCCAAAGACATCATTCTGGCTGTGATCGGCAAGATCGGTACGGCAGGAGGTAATGGGCACGCTATCGAGTTTGCGGGCAGTGCTATTCGCGCCTTGTCGATGGAAGGCCGAATGACAATTTGCAACATGTCAATTGAGGCGGGCGCACGCGTAGGTATGGTGGCGGTCGATCAGACCACAATCGATTACGTAAAAGGACGCCCTTTTGCCCCTGCGCCCGAGTATTGGGAGCAAGCCGTAGCGGTATGGCGCGGGCTGGTCTCTGATGAAGATGCTGTCTTTGATACCGTCATCGAATTGGACGCGACCAAGATCAAGCCTCAGGTTAGCTGGGGGACTTCCCCTGAAATGGTGGTTGCGGTAGACCAAGCCGTTCCTGATCCGGCCCAGGAGCGAGACGCCGTGAAGCGTGGCTCTATTGAGCGCGCATTGAAATACATGGGATTGCAGGCCAGTCAGCCTATTACTGATATTCGTCTGGATCGAGTATTCATTGGCTCCTGTACCAACTCTCGCATTGAAGACCTTCGCGCCGCGGCGGCTGTCGCCAAAGGCCGTAAGGTGGCGAGTTCCATCAAGCAGGCGCTGGTGGTGCCTGGGTCTGGCCTGGTAAAGGCCCAGGCTGAAAAGGAAGGTCTGGATAAGGTCTTTATCGATGCAGGTTTCGAATGGCGTGAGCCGGGCTGTTCAATGTGCCTGGCAATGAACGCGGATCGCCTTGAAAGCGGTGAGCACTGCGCATCCACATCCAACCGCAACTTCGAAGGGCGTCAGGGTGCCGGTGGTCGTACGCATCTGGTAAGTCCCGCCATGGCCGCTGCGGCAGCGATTGCAGGGCATTTCGTTGACGTTCGTGAATTCGGCCGCGTTTAAGGAGTATCTCATGCAGGCATTTACTCAGCATACAGGCGTGGTTGCTCCACTGGATCGCGCCAATGTCGATACGGATCAGATCATTCCAAAGCAGTTTCTTAAATCCATTAAGCGGACCGGCTTTGGCCCCAACCTGTTTGATGAGTGGCGTTATCTGGATGTAGGGCAACCTGGGCAGGACAATAGCCAGCGTCCACTCAATCCGGATTTCGTGCTTAATCAGTCCCGTTACCAGGGAGCCAGCATTCTCCTGGCGCGGGAAAATTTCGGATGTGGATCATCCCGTGAACACGCGCCTTGGGCGCTGGATGGATACGGCTTTCGCGCTGTGATTGCTCCGAGCTTTGCTGACATCTTTTTCAACAACAGTTTCAAGAACGGTTTATTACCAATCGTCCTGCCAGAACAGGAAGTAAGTGAACTCTTTGCTCAGGTTGAGTCGACAGAAGGGTATACCCTTGAAATCGATTTGGCCTCGCAGGTTGTGAAACGTCCTGATGGCAAAGCCATTCCCTTCGAAATCGACGCGTTCCGCAAGCACTGTTTGCTTAATGGGTTGGATGACATCGGTCTGACCCTGCAGGATGCGGATGCCGTCAGGGCATTCGAAAAGACATACCAACAGGCCAATCCCTGGTTGTTTCAAAACGCATGAGGTAGGCAACATGGCTGGTGATCACGAACAAATTGTCCAATCCCAATTCGGTACGATGGCTGAGTCGTACCTGGGGAGTAACGTCCATGCTCAAGGCTCTGAACTGCAGGAGATGCGGGAACAAGTAGCCAAACGCGAGCAGGCAAAGGTTCTGGATCTAGGGTGTGGGGCCGGCCATGTCAGCTACAACATTGCGCCTGTGGCGGGCTCGGTGGTGGCATTGGATCTGTCAGAAGAGATGCTGGCCATCGTCAAGCGTACGGCCAATGAGCGTGGCATCGACAATATCAGTGTGCAACCCGGGATGGCTGAGCGTCTGCCGTTTGGGGATGCCAGCTTTGATTTCGTTCTTAGTCGGTATTCCGCGCATCATTGGCGTGACATCGGCTCAGCTCTGAGCGAGGTGCGGCGTGTGCTGCGTTTCAATGGTCAGGCTGCGTTTGTGGATGTTATCTCGCCTGCCAACCCCCGTCTTGATACCTATCTTCAGACCGTAGAAATCCTGCGTGATAACAGTCACGTCAGAGACTACTCCATGGCTGAGTGGCTCCAGATGCTGGGTGTTGCTCGTCTGGGAGTAACCCGCTGTGTTCGCCAGCGGCTGCGCTTGAACTTCCTGGAGTGGGCCGAGCGGATGAATACGCCTGAGCCCATGCGTCAGGCCATACGCACAGTACAAGGCCGGATTGGTCAGGAAGTCCGTCATTATTTTGAAATTGACAAGGACGGCTCCTTTACCGTCGATGTGATGGTCCTTTGGGCCCAGCCTATATGATCTGGGTGGTGCCCTTGCACCACCTCTACTTTTCCATGGATAAGTGAGATAACAATGAGCAAACAGATCCTCATTCTGCCAGGCGATGGCATTGGCCCTGAAATCATGGCTGAGGCTGTTAAGGTTCTGAATCGCGTCAACGACATGTTCGCATTGGATTTCGAGCTGACCGAAGATGTGATCGGCGGTGCAGCCATCGACAAGCATGGCGTTCCGTTGGCTGATGAGACGCTTGAAAAGGCTCAGGCAGCAGATGCTGTTCTGCTGGGTGCGGTGGGTGGTCCCAAGTGGGACAAGCTTGATCGTGCAATTCGTCCTGAAAAGGGTTTGCTCAAGATTCGTTCTGCGCTAGGTCTGTTTGCCAATCTGCGTCCGGCCATTCTCTATCCGCAATTGGCGGAGGCCTCTACCCTCAAGCCAGAAGTGGTGTCAGGTCTGGACATCCTGATCGTGCGCGAGCTGACCGGCGGGATCTACTTTGGTGGCCCTCGCGGTATCCGCACGCTCGATAACGGTGAGCGTGAGGGTTTTAATACGCTTCCCTACAGCGAAAGCGAAATTCGCCGGATCGCACGTGTCGGTTTTGAAATGGCTCGTGTCCGCGGCAGGAAACTCTGCTCGGTAGACAAGGCTAACGTCATGGAGTCCAGTCAGCTATGGCGAGAGGTTGTGGAAGAGGTCGCCAAGGATTATCCCGATGTCGAGCTAAGTCATATGTATGTCGATAATGCGGCCATGCAGTTGGTGCGCGCGCCCAAGCAGTTCGATGTAATGGTGACGGACAACATGTTTGGCGACATTCTGTCGGATGAGGCCTCAATGCTGACCGGTTCGATTGGCATGCTGCCTTCCGCTTCGCTGGATGCCAACAACAAAGGTATGTACGAGCCCTGTCATGGTTCGGCGCCGGATATCGCCGGCCAGGGCATTGCCAATCCGCTGGCTACGATTCTTTCCGTTTCCATGATGCTCCGCTACAGCTTCAATCAATCAAAAGCCGCTGAGGCGATTGAGCAGGCGGTAAGCCGTGTTCTGGACCAAAAGTTGCGTACAGGTGATATCTGGTCAGCGGGCTGTCAAAAAGTAGGTACTCGCGAAATGGGCGAGGCAGTAGTCGCGGCGCTCGCAAGTGAGTAATCTGTACGGCCGGCCGGAGCGCTTCCGGCCGCCACTTCCAAAAAGGTGCAGTAGCAATGAAGCGTGTAGGTTTAATCGGATGGCGCGGTATGGTGGGATCCGTGCTCATGCAGCGTATGCTGGATGAACGTGATTTCGACTTGATCGAGCCGGTGTTCTTTACCACCTCCAATGTAGGGGGCGAAGGTCCTTCCATTGGAAAAGATATCGCTCCGCTGAAAGATGCCTACAGCATTGACGAACTCAAGGGCCTGGACGTCATCATCACGTGCCAGGGCGGCGATTACACCAGCGAAGTTTTCCCGAAGCTGCGGGAAGCCGGTTGGAACGGTTACTGGATTGACGCTGCGTCTACCTTGCGTATGCATGACGATGCCGTAATCGTTCTAGATCCCGTAAACCGTCGAGTGATCGACCAGGCGCTTAACGAGGGCACCAAGAACTACATCGGTGGCAATTGCACCGTTAGCCTGATGTTGATGTCTCTGGGCGGGCTGTTCGAGGCTGGCCTGGTTGAGTGGATGAGCGCAATGACCTATCAGGCAGCGTCAGGTGCCGGTGCTCAAAACATGCGTGAGCTGATTCGCCAGATGGGTGCGACGCATGCAAGCGTTGCTGACGATCTGGCAGATCCTGCCAGTGCGATTCTGGATATTGATCGTAAGGTGGCCGAAACGCTACGGGGCGAGTCTTTCCCGGTAGAGCAGTTCGGTGTGCCGCTTGCAGGGAGCCTTATTCCCTGGATTGACAAGGAGCTGCCTAATGGACAGAGCCGAGAGGAATGGAAAGCGCAAGCGGAGACGAACAAGATCTTGGCCCGCTTCAAAAACCCGATTCCTGTCGATGGTATCTGTGTCCGCGTGGGCGCCATGCGTTGCCACAGCCAGGCATTGACCCTCAAACTTAACAAAGACGTGCCGATTTCCGATATCGAAGGTCTGATCAGTCAGCACAATCCATGGGTCAAGCTGGTGCCGAACCACCGTGAAGCCAGCATGCGTGAGCTGACCCCTGCTGCGGTAACAGGCACGCTTAACGTGCCGGTAGGTCGTCTGCGTAAGCTGAACATGGGCTCCCAATACCTGGGCGCATTCACTGTCGGCGATCAGTTGCTATGGGGAGCGGCTGAGCCGCTGCGCCGTATGCTGCGTATTTTGCTTGAGCGTTGATGTATTACTCCTCATTCCGTTGAGATCATGCTTCTCCATGATTTACGGCAATTGAAAGTCTTAAAGGCGGCCGCTACAGTGCCGCCTTTTTTCATTTTGGGCCCCTGCACATGAACACATCCCTTTCGGTCGTTGTCGTTGGTGCAACAGGCAACGTTGGCGAAGCTATCGTGACATTGCTGGAGGAGCGTGATTTCCCGCTCGTCCACCTTTATTTGGTAGCGTCAGCTGACTCTGTTGGTCAGTCTATTGCCTTTCGCGGCAGAAACCTGCGCATAACGGCAGCTGATGACTTTGATTTTGGCAAGGCTCAACTGGCCTTTATGGCAGCTGATACGGTATCGGCCGGGACGTTGGCAGAAAAAGCGTTCGAGGCGGGATGCTCGGTTATTGACCTGACTGGCTCTTTGGATAGCTTACGTTCGCCGCGTGTAATGCCGGACGTTAGCAGCGAACTCATTGGCCAGCAGCAAAGGCCTTGTCTGCTGTCAGTGCCGAGTGCACCTGCCGCAGTACTCATCAGTACACTGGCTCCCATTTGCCATCAAAGTGCTATTGAGCAGGCAACTGTTACCGCTTGTCTCGCTGCCTCTAGTCGGGGTAGGGCCGGTGTTCGAGAGTTGGCGCGGCAAACAACCGAGCTGCTGAATGCGCGTCCACTGGAACCAAAGGTATTTGGCAAGCAGTTGGCATTCAATGTGCTAGCACAGACCGGTGAACCTCAGTCAGATGGCTATACTGCGATTGAGCATAGAGTCATGGGCGAGTGTAAAGAAGTGTTGGGCAACAGTCTCGGAACATTGGCGGTCAGTTGTATTCAAGTGCCAGTGTTCTTTGGCGATAGTCTTTCGATAACCGTTAAAACACGTGATATTTTGGCTATAAAAGATCTGAATTTGGCCTATTCTAAGCATGAAGGCTTGGAATTGTTTGATGCAGAAGAATATCCAACGGTCGTGGATGATGCGATCGGACGTGATGAAATATTGATTGGGCGCGTCAGACATAATCCAGAAGATCCACATCTGATTGAAATGTGGGTCGTTTCAGATAATGTTCGAAAGGCGGCTGCGCTTAATGCCGTGCAAACGGCTGAATTATTGATAAAACATTATCTGTAAAAGATACTGATTTAAGTTAGGGCAGACTTATCAGTAAATAATTGGCTAGGCGTACCGTTCAAACTGGCCGGTCATCTTGAACGGTACCTAGGTAAGCAAATCTGCTGCCGACAGAAATCATAAGGGAAAGCTATGGTTCGGGTTCGAAAATTAGTGCTAGCAATCGCGGCGGCATCCGCCTTTGCGTCAGGAGCGACGTATGGCCTTGGCCTCGGTGATATTCATCTGAATTCATCACTGAATCAGCCATTCAATGCGGTCATTGACCTCAAGGATGTTCGCGACCTTTCAGCAGAAGAATTGCGCCCCGTTCTGGCTTCCCCTGAAGACTTCAGTAAAGCCGGCGTCGATAGAAACTATTTTCTGACCGATCTTAAATTTACGCCTGAAGTCCGAGCGGACGGGCGTAGTGTTATTCGTATTACGTCATCCAAGCCGGTACGTGAGCCCTACTTGAACTTCCTGCTGGAAGTGAGCTGGCCAAGCGGTCGCGTGCTTCGCGAGTACACCGTTCTACTGGACCCACCGCTTTACACGCCTCAAACGGCGGCAGCACCCGTAGCGCCTGTTACGGCGCCTGCACCATCAAGACCTGCGCGTCCAGCGGCAACCCCGGTACCTTCAGGTGCAGCGGGTGTGCCTGTCACCATGAATGGTGAGTACACGACCAGCCCGAAAGATACCCTGTGGGAAGTGGCAGACCGTACTCGTCCCAACGACAACGTCTCTGTACACCAGATGATGCTGGCTATCCAGGATCGTAACCCTAGTGCGTTTTTGAGCAATAACATCAATTTGATGAAGAGTGGGCAGGTTCTTCGTCTCCCCAATGATGAGCAGATCAGAGTGCGTTCCCAGCGCCAAGCATTGGAAGAAGTGGCTGCTCAGAACCGAGCCTGGCGTGGTGGTCTGCAGGCCGCTGATGCCGCCAACGTGCCAGGTTCGCCTCGACAACTTGATGCTACCAACAGGCAAGGCCCGGAGAGTGCACCGGGGGCGGCCGAGCAGCAGGACAATCTGCGCCTGCTTTCCGGTCAGCAAGGCAAATCAGCCTCTGGTAGCGACCAGGGAAATAGCGGTAATAACCAGGCGCTGGCAGACAAGCTGGCCGTGACGCAAGAAAGTCTGGATTCGACTCGTCGCGAAAACGAAGAACTCAAGAGTCGCATGAGCGATTTGCAAAGTCAGCTGGACAAGTTGCAAAAGCTGATGCAACTCAAGGATGCCCAGCTAGCTCAGCTGCAGGCTTCGGCTGCCAATCAGGGTGTTGCTCCAGAATCCCCTGAGGCGTCGGCTCCGGTAATCACTCCGCCGGCCACAACGCCAGAGGGTGAGCCTGCTCAACCTACGGCTGATCAAAGCGCGCCTGAACAGGCTGAAGCAGCGCCTCCCGCTACGCCAGAGGATACTGCACCCGATTCGGCCAGTGCTCCAGAAGTGCCGGCCGAAACACCCGCGGCGCCTTCGGCTACTACGCCTGCCATGCCCGCCACTGCAGCTCCGGCTCAGCCTGTTGAACCTGTTGCCGAAGAGCCCGCCAGTTTCCTTGATCAGATATTTGGGAACACCCTCTGGTTGGGTGTAATTGGTGGCAGTGCGCTGTTGGCGCTGCTGGTTCTTCTGATGGTCATCTCTCGCCGCAACGCCATGCGTGAAGCCGAGCGTGAGGCCGCCTTGGAAGAGGAGCAGTCCATTGGTGCCTATCGTGTCGATCCCGATATTCATGAAAGCAGTCTGGACGGCTTGGATATAAGTGACCTGTCCGAAAGCAATCTGGATAATCAGAACACCGATGCCAAGCAGCCGTCTGACGCGCTAGGTCAGGCTGATATCTATATGGCCTATGGGCGCTTCAATCAGGCTGCTGATGTTCTGCAGAAAGCCAGTGATGAGGAGCCGCATCGCGCTGACTTGCGTTTGAAACTCATGGAAGTGTATGCCGAGATGGGCGACCGTGAGGGCTTCATTCGCCAGGAAAATGAGTTGCGTGAAATTGGTGGATCCCAGCCGGAAGTCGAGCAGCTCAAGTCCCGTTACCCTGCCATGGCTGCCGCGGCGGCTGCAACAGTCTTGGGTGCGGCAGCGCTGGCTGCTGCGCACGAGGTCAGTGAGTCCGAGGAGCATCGCCTTGATGAGCCCGAGACTACTGAGAAGCTCGATGACGATTTCGATCTGAATTTCGATGACTTCAAGCTGGATGACACTGAAGAGCCAACGGTGGTGCGCGAAGATACGAATACATTCGACTTTACCGCAGAAGAAACCACTGCTCAGACTGCCAAGGATGACGATTTTGACTTTGACTTCGATCTGTCGAGTGATTCGGAGCGTCCGGTAGCACCCGAGCATACGGCGTTAAATGACGAGTTCTCTCTGGATCTGGACGAGTCGGATCGCAACGCTGAGCCGGTGGCCTTTAGCGAGCCTGCGGTTCACGCTCCTGAGGATGACTTCAGCCTCGATCTGCCAGATAATGAAACGAAGCCTTCGGACGTGAATTATCTGTCGGATGACTTCGATCTTTCCATTGACGAGCCAGGAGCAGAGCCAGAGCCTATTGCTGAGCGTGAAACGCCTGAAGCGGCTGACCCACAAGCACACAGCTTCGAAGCTGAGCTTCAGCGCGCCAATGCTGATCTGGAGCAGAGCAGTCCTGATCTGAGGAATGAGACTGTAGCTGAGGAGCGCAAAGACGAAGCCAGTACTGACTTCGGCAGTTTTTCTGCAGAGAGTGGTTCAGGTCTTGATGACGATTTCGATTTCCTTTCGGGTGAAGATGAGACGGCAACCAAGCTTGATCTGGCCCGAGCCTATATCGATATGGGCGACGCGGATGGGGCTAGAGATATCCTTGATGAGATTCTGGCCGAAGGTAGTGATGCCCAGCGTAATGAGGCTCGCGAGATGTTGGCCCAATTGAGTTGAATATGACTGAAAGTGTTAACACAGCGGCAGCCGAGGAGGCTGCCGCTGGCGTTTCAAGAATAGCCCTTGGTGTAGAGTACATGGGGGCTCGCTACCGCGGCTGGCAAAGGCAGCAGGCTGGCGTGATATCCGTGCAGGAAGCCCTTGAGAAAGCATTGAGCCGGGTGGCAGCTCAGCCTGTGACGGTTTCCTGTGCGGGTCGTACCGATGCGGCTGTGCATGCCAGCGGTCAGGTCGTGCATTTTGATACGGCGGTTGATCGTCCGCTTCATGCCTGGGTGCTAGGGGCAAATGCCAACCTGCCTAAGGATATTAGCGTAGCGTGGGCCAAGCCCATGCCTCATCATTTTAATGCGCGTTTTTCAGCCGTCGCGCGTCGATACCGCTACGTGATTTACAACGATCCTATTCGACCTGCTCATCTGGCCGAGCAAGTTACCTGGAATCACCGTCCGCTAGATGTTGAGCGAATGCGAAGTGCTGCGGCCCTTTTGGTTGGGACGCATGATTTTACATCGTTCCGTGCGCAACAGTGCCAGGCCAAATCTCCCATCAAGACTGTTCATCATCTGCATGTGCAGGTGTTCGGCTGCTTTATTGTGCTCGATATCAGGGCCAATGCTTTCTTGCACCATATGGTGCGGAACATAGCAGGCGTATTGATGACGATCGGCGCAGGCGAGCGGCCTGTCGAGTGGGCTGCCCAAGTGCTGGACGCCTGCGATCGTAAAGCGGGAGGCGTGACGGCGCATCCCTATGGGCTTTATCTGGTCAGGGTCGAATACCCTGAAGAGTTTGATTTGCCTAAGCGCTACCTGGGGCCGCATTTCCTGTCGGCTCTCCCTGATATGGCGAACTGACTAAGCCTCCGCCTTCTGATACCATCGTCTGATTTTTCAGTCCGGGTAAAAAGACGTGTCAGCGGTCCGTGTGAAAATCTGTGGAATCACATGCGTCGAGGATGCATTGGCCGCCGCTCATGCTGGCGCCGATGCTATCGGGCTCGTCTTTTATAGGAAAAGCCCTCGTTCCGTATCGATCCCCCAGGCCAAGTGCATCATTTCTGCTTTGCCTCCATTCGTGACAACGGTAGGGCTTTTCGTCGATGCGTCCCGCTGTGAGATTGACGAAACACTGGATGCCTTGCCGCTTGATCTGTTGCAGTTTCATGGTGAGGAGACGGCAGCCGATTGTGCGCGGTATCGTCGGCCCTACATGAAAGCGCTGCGTATGAAGCCGGGTGAAGACATTGCTGCTCGTTGTCAGGAATACGCCAGTGCAAATGCCATCTTGCTAGATACCTATGTTCAAGGTGTTCCCGGTGGAACAGGGCAGGCATTTGACTGGGCGCAAATACCGCAGGGATTATCCAAGCCTATCGTGCTGGCAGGTGGGCTTGGGATTGAAAATGTAGCCGATGCTATTGCCAGAGTGCGTCCTTACGCTGTTGATGTCAGCGGCGGGGTAGAGTCAACCAAGGGTATAAAGGATCACGAAAAGGTTCGTGCATTCGTTGATGCCGTACGGCGTGGTTAGGATTAAAAGGATCAACTGAGGCCATGTGACGGCAATTGAATTAAGACCGTCAACAGGCTAAGTCGGGCCCGAACCGTTTCGGGTCATCAATGATTTTTCTGCTTGATAATTACTAGCAGAGTTTAGGTTGGGCTAGCCCGTTAGGGTGGAGCCTGGTGGCGTTGAGTTGGACATGCTGTTCAATCTCCGTTCACCATCAATTCATAATTCGCTCAGGGATTGTGTGTCGAGCTCAGGACTTGATACATGCGAGCCCATGCAAGTGGAGAGTAATGCATGAGCAATTGGCTGGTAGATAAACTGATTCCTTCGATCATGCGTTCCGAAGTGAAACGCAGTTCTGTACCTGAAGGGCTTTGGCACAAGTGTCCTTCTTGCGAGTCGGTGCTTTACCGCCCGGAGCTGGAAAAGAATCTGGATGTCTGCATGAAGTGTGGTCATCACATGCGCATCAATGCTCGTCGTCGTCTGGACATCTTTTTGGATGCGGACGGGCGCGAGGAGCTTGGCGCTGAGCTGGAGCCTGTTGATCGCCTGAAATTTCGCGACAGTAAGAAATATAAGGATCGTCTGACGGCCGCTCAAAAGGAGACTGGTGAAAAAGATGCCCTGATTGCCATGAAGGGCTCGCTGATGGGTATGCCGGTGGCGGCCTGCGCATTTGAGTTTTCGTTCATGGGCGGTTCCATGGGCGCGGTCGTGGGTGAGCGCTTTGTACGCGCCGCCAATGTGGCTCTGGAACAGCGTTGTCCGCTGGTCTGTTTTTCGGCGTCGGGTGGGGCTCGTATGCAGGAAGCGCTGATATCGCTGATGCAGATGGCCAAGACATCTGCAGTATTGGCGCGCTTGCGTGAAGAAGGGATTCCTTTTATCTCCGTCTTGACAGACCCTGTATATGGCGGTGTTTCGGCAAGTCTTGCCATGTTGGGTGATGTGATTGTTGCTGAGCCCAAGGCACTTATCGGATTTGCAGGCCCTCGCGTCATTGAACAGACTGTGCGTGAAAAGCTTCCTGAAGGTTTCCAGCGCAGTGAGTTCCTGCTTGAGCATGGTGCGGTGGATATCATTGTGCCGCGCGCTGAGCTGCGTAGTCGTCTCTCCAAGTTGCTGGCTACCCTGCAGAACGTTCCTAGCCCGGCGGCCTGATGAACAACAAGTCCCTGGCCGATTGGCTGAGTTACCTCGAACAACTGCATCCCACTGCCATTGACATGGGGTTGGACCGCTCGCGCAAGGTGGCTCAGGCACTTGCGCTGGGGCGTCTGGCGCCTCGAGTCGTTACGGTTACAGGAACAAACGGCAAGGGATCGACATGTGCGTTCCTGGCTCGACTGTTACGTGCCTCGGGGTTGCGTGTCGGGGTTTACAGTTCGCCGCATCTGTTGCGCTATAACGAGCGTGTCTCCATTGATGGGCAGGACGTAGACGATCAGACGTTATGTGAGGCATTTGCTGCCGTTGAGGCGGCACGTCAAGACACCTCGCTAACGTATTTTGAAATGGGCACGCTTGCTGCCTTCTGGCTGTTCGCGCGTGCGGAGCTCGATGCGGTCATTCTCGAGGTTGGGCTTGGCGGTCGCCTGGACGCAGTTAATCTGGTCGACGCTGACTTGGCACTTGTCACCAGCATTGGGTTGGATCACGCCGAATGGCTCGGTAATACGCGAGAAAGCGTTGCGTTTGAAAAGGCGGGTATTTTTCGTTCGGGAAAACCTGCCCTCTGTGGCGACCTTGATCCGCCTGTTCCACTGCTGGAGCAGGCGGAGCGTCTGAATGCTCCGCTGTTTTGCCGGGGTAAAGACTTTGATCTTCTTATGGAGTCCCATAGTTGGTTTTGGAAGGGCGTAGCCGCTGATGGCGAGGTGTTGACGTTGCCCGGCATCCCTTTCCTTGATCTTCCTATGGAAAACGCTGCGCTGGCTTTGCAGGCGTATGTGTTGCTAGATATCGAGTGGGTGCCTGAAAAGATAGTCCAGGCTCTTGTGGACACAGCCGTAGTAGGGCGGCTGGATCGCCGTCAGGTAAGTATCGATAACAAGCAAATTCACTTGCTTCTGGATGTGGGGCATAACCCCCACGCAGCAGAGTATTTGGCTCGGCGATTATCTGTACGCAAACCCAGCGGGCGTCGCCTGGCTGTGTTTGGCCTGCTTTCTGACAAGGATTTGCGCGGCGTTATTACACCACTGCTTGCAGTGATCGGCGAATGGTTTGTGGCTGAGCTGCCAACGCCTCGGAGCCGTTCTGCGCAAGAGCTACATGCTGCGTTGCGCAATCAGGGGCAGGCCGTGCATTGTCACGACACTATAAGAAATGCATTAAGTGCAGCGGCTGAAATGGCTACGGAAGACGATGAAATCATCGTATTTGGTTCTTTCTACAGCGTGGCAGAGGCGCTAGGCTGGTTGCATAGCCAAGCACAAGGGGAATAAAAAATGGATCGAGTGCTCAAGCAGCGTATCGTTGGTGCCTTGGTGCTGGTTGCCCTGGCCATTGTATTCATACCAATGCTTTTTACTCGTCAGGATGAGACCCGCCAGGTGGTTGTAGAGCCGGCACCTCGACCCCAGGCCCCTGCAATGCCTGAAGTAGCTGTAAAGCCGGTAGAGACGCCAGAGGTGATACCGGACAAGCCTGAAAATGCAGCTTCGTTACCCAGTGCGCCAATTGCATCCGTGCCGGAGATTTCCAATGCTGATGCGCCAGTTGCTCAATCTTCACAACCCACTGCTCCTGCCTCTCAGGCCAGCGCACCTGCTGTAGCGCAGGCACCCCAGGCCAAGGCTGCACCAGCGGCGCCTCCGTCTACGCAGCCAGCGCCCGCCGCTCAGCCGGAGAAGCGGCTGGACAACAACGATCTGCCTGTAAGCTGGTCCGTGCAATTAGCCAGCCTGTCTAACAAGGCTCGTGCAAATGAGCTGCAAAACACGCTGCGCAGTCAGGGTTACAATGCGTATGTACGCAGTGTGGATGGGATGAATCGTGTGTTTGTAGGTCCTGTCGTTGACCGAGGGGAGGCAGACCGCTTACGTGACCAGTTAAGCCGTCAGCAAAAGGTAAATGGCTTTGTAGTGCGTTTCCAGCCGGAACGCGGTTAACCAAATCGAAAGGCTCTGCTAATATGCAGGGCCTTTTTTAGTTGTGGGTCTCATCGTGGGCTTCACCTGGGCGGATTGGGCGATCATTGGCGTTATCGCTATTTCCAGTTTGATTAGCTTGAAGCGTGGCTTTGTAAAGGAAGCGCTTTCATTGCTGACATGGATAGTGGCAGGTGCTATAGCATGGCTGTTCGGCGGTGCGCTGTCTCAATACTTCAACGACTATATCCAGATTCCTTCAGGGCGTATCATTGCTGCATGCGCGCTGCTATTCATTGCTACGTTGATGGTCGGTGCTCTGGTCAATTTCCTGTTGGGAGAGCTGATTCGGGTCACCGGGCTTTCAGGTACTGACCGTTTTCTCGGAATGGCTTTCGGGGCTGCACGTGGCGGCTTGTTGATCGTGGTACTGGTAGGGCTGCTGAGCCTGGCTCCAGTACAGCAGGATCCCTGGTGGAAGCAATCCGTATTGCTTCCCCATTTTCTTTTGGTGGCTGACTGGTCCAAGAACTTCATGTTGGGGTTTGCAGGGAACTGGATGACTCAGGCAGCCGTGCCGCACACGCTTAATGAGCTGGGTGGTATTGCCAAGTAAACGATGCGTTCACGCATCCAATCGAACTAGTCTTAACAGTGGGGTTCCGTCACATGTGTGGCATCGTTGGCATTGTGGGCAAATCAAACGTCAACCAGGCGTTGTATGACGCGCTCACCGTCCTACAACATCGTGGTCAGGATGCAGCTGGCATAGTGACCAGCCTGGACGGAAAGCTCTATCTGCGTAAGGACAACGGGCTGGTTCGGGATGTGTTTCAACAGCGACATATGCAGCGTCTAGTTGGCAATATCGGTATCGGCCACGTCCGTTATCCCACTGCCGGCAGTTCATCCTCTGCTGAGGCCCAGCCGTTTTACGTCAATTCACCCTACGGTATTACACTGGCGCATAATGGTAACCTGACCAATGTGGCTCAGCTCTCTCAAGAGATCTATGAGTCGGATTTGCGTCACGTAAACACCAATTCCGACTCGGAAGTGCTGCTCAATGTTTTTGCACATGAGCTGGCAGTGCGTAACAAGCTGCAACCCACTGAAGATGATGTGTTTGCTGCCGTCTCTGGCGTACATGAGCGGTGCCGGGGAGGGTATGCCGTTATCGCCATGATAACCGGGTATGGCATGGTAGGTTTCCGGGATCCCCATGCCATTCGGCCAATCGTGTTTGGGCAGCGTCATACCGAAAAAGGCGTCGAGTACATGATCGCCTCGGAAAGCGTATCGCTGAATGTACTGGGGTTCACCCTCATTCGTGACCTGGCCCCTGGCGAGGCGGTTTACATTACTGAAGACGGTCGCTTGTTCACGCGCCAGTGCGCGGCAAATCCCAAATATGCGCCGTGCATTTTCGAGCATGTTTACCTGGCTCGTCCGGACTCCATCATCGATGGTATTTCTGTGTACAAGGCGCGGTTGCGCATGGGTGAAAAACTGGCTGAGAAGATTCAGCGGGAACGCCCTGATCATGATATCGATGTAGTTATTCCCATTCCGGATACAAGCCGCACTGCAGCACTGGAGCTGGCGAATCACCTGGGCGTCAAATTTCGTGAAGGCTTCGTCAAGAATCGCTATATCGGCCGCACGTTTATCATGCCGGGGCAGGCCGCGCGCAAGAAGTCGGTTCGCCAGAAGCTGAACGCCATTGAGCTGGAGTTTCGAGGCAAGAATGTCATGCTGGTTGATGACTCCATCGTTCGGGGTACTACTTGCAAGCAGATTATTCAGATGGCCCGTGAAGCTGGCGCAAAGAATGTATATTTCTGTTCAGCGGCGCCTGCGGTGCGGTATCCCAATGTCTATGGTATCGATATGCCCAGCGTCCATGAGCTGATCGCACACGGTCGCTCTACAGAAGACGTTGCGCGCCTGATCGGTACGGATTGGCTCATCTATCAGGATCTCAATGATCTGGTCGATGCCGTTCGTGGTGGCAATCCAAGTATCGAAAACTTCGACTGCGCAGTGTTTGATGGTCAGTACATTACAGGCGATGTCGATGAGGCATACCTGCTCAATATCGAGCAGGCCCGTAATGATGCCGCTAAAACCACGTCACATGCGGTGCATGCCATCATCGACCTGTACAACGACTGAGGAGCTTTTGCATGAGTCATGACTGGGACGCCGGGCGGCTTGATAGCGACCTGGACGGTGTAGGTTTCGATACCCTTGCCGTTCGCGCAGGCTATAACCGCTCGCCTGAGGGTGAGCATGGTGAGGCGCTGTTTTTGACATCGAGTTATGTCTTTCGAAGTGCAGCCGATGCGGCCAAACGTTTCGCTGGCGAAGTACCGGGTAACGTTTACTCGCGTTACACCAACCCTACGGTACGGACCTTTGAAACGCGAATTGCAGCGCTTGAAGGGGCAGAGCAGGCAGTGGCTACCGCTTCCGGTATGTCGGCCATTCTGGCGTTGGTGATGAGTCTGTGCAGTGCAGGTGATCACGTGCTGGTCTCGCGCAGCGTGTTTGGCTCCACCATTAGCCTGTTCGAGAAGTACCTCAAGCGTTTTGGTGTTGAGGTGGATTATCCGCCGTTATCAGATATCGAGGCATGGCGTGGTGCCTGCAAGCCGAACACCAGGCTTTTCTTTGTCGAGTCACCTTCTAACCCGCTTGCCGAGTTGGTCGACATCGCAGCGCTCGCTGAAGTAGCCCATGCCCAGGGTGCGCTTTTGGCGGTCGATAACTGTTTCTGTACGCCCGTACTGCAGCAGCCGTTGGCGTTGGGCGCTGATATCGTGGTGCATTCAGCAACCAAGTATATCGACGGACAGGGTCGTAGCATGGGTGGTGTGGTCGCCGGACGTGCCGAGCACATGAAGGAGCTGGTGGGCTTTTTGCGTACAGCAGGCCCCACGCTGAGTCCTTTCAATGCATGGCTGTTCCTCAAGGGACTTGAAACGCTGAAGATTCGCATGCAGGCGCACAGTCAGTCAGCACTGCAGCTGGCGCGCTGGTTGGAAGCGCAGCCCGGTGTTGAGCGAGTGTTTTACGCTGGCTTGGAAAGTCATCCACAGCATGAGCTCGCCAAGCGCCAGCAAAGCGGCTTTGGTGCCGTGGTCAGCTTCGAGGTAGCAGGTGGCAAAGAGGCCGCATGGCGTGTCATTGATGCTACGCGCATGATCTCCATAACCACTAATTTGGGCGACACCAAAACGACCATTGCTCATCCTGCTACCACGTCTCATGGTCGTTTATCGCCAGCTGAGCGGGCCAATGCGGGCATCAGCGACAGCTTGATTCGCATTGCCGTTGGGCTGGAAGACATTGAGGACATCAAGACCGATTTGGCTCGAGGTATAGCAGCGTTGTGAATGAGGCATATCAAATGTTGACCGGTAGCAAGGTAGCGCTGGTTACAGGGGCGGCGCGTGGTATTGGGCTGGGTGTCTCGGCTTGGCTCATTACCGAAGGATGGCAGGTGGTTCTGGCTGATATCGACCGTAGCCGTGGGACGCGTGTGGTGGAAGCGCTTGGCAATCGTGCCTGGTTCATGGAAATGGACGTGGCGAACGAAAGTCAGGTGGAGGCCGTCATTGCCGAGGTGGTGGGTCAGTTTGGCCGATTTGACCTTCTGGTGAATAATGCTGGCCTCTCCGACCCCCATAACGAGCCGTTGGAAACACTGACATTGGCACGCTGGAATCAGGTGCTATCGGTTAATCTGACGGGCGCTATGCTGACAGCCAAGTATGCCGCTCCCTATCTTCGTGCCAATCGTGGTTCCATCGTCAATGTGGCATCGACGCGCGCGCAGCAGTCAGAAATATCCACCGAAGCCTATGCTGCCAGCAAAGGAGGTCTTGTTGCACTTACCCATGCGCTGGCCATGAGCCTTGGACCAGATATTCGTGTGAACGCTGTCAGCCCTGGCTGGATTGATTCCCGGGATCTTTCTCAGCAACAGGCTGAGCCGTTGACGGAGCTGGATCATGAGCAGCATCCGGTAGGAAGGGTAGGCACCGTAGAAGATGTGGCAGCGCTGGTAGCCTGGCTTGCATCAGAGGAAGCTGAATTTGTTACCGGTCAGGAATTTACCGTTGACGGTGGAATGACCAAGAAAATGATTTATTTGGATTAAATGATAAATAAATCTTGACGGATCAAAGAGGTATGCGCAAAATGCGCGCCATCCAAGAGGGTGACCTCTTGATTCTTACGGGCGTTAGCCCGACCGACGCGCAGCGGTAGTTCAGTCGGTTAGAATACCGGCCTGTCACGCCGGGGGTCGCGGGTTCGAGTCCCGTCCGCTGCGCCATTTTATCTTTGCTCTCATTAACATCCTTGTGCCATCTCCGAGCAACTCGAAGCATGACATGCCACTTGGATGATTATCTCAAAAGCTTGCTTCGTTAACTGTCAGGTTTAGTGAGCAAGCACTACTGCAAACATAAACGCTTAACCTTCCTTGCGAATAGCTTTGCGGAAATCTCCTGGAGTCAGGAGTGTCCAACGCTTGAACGCTCGCTGAAACGCAGCGGCAGAGGCAAAGCCAAGCACGTACGCCACTTCTCCAAAGCTTAAATCTGTATCGCGAATATAGCTTATAGCAAGCTCTCGACGCGTATCGTTCAAAATATCCAGATAACGTGTTCCCTCATCTGCCAGCTTTCGTCGCAGAGTCCAGGCAGGCATCTGTAGACGCTTTGCAATTTCTTCAAGCGAAGGCTCTCCGTTTTTTAGCAGAGGGCCGAGTATAGATACGATACGCTCGGTTAGACTGTGTTGCCGTGTAATCTGCTGCAGCTCAGTTCTGCAGATATCCAGAAGCGCTTTCCAGGTGCCTGGAAAATAACTAAGACCTGGAAAGGCCAACGTCCTGGCATCAAGCATGATTGCATTGGTTTCTGCACCGAACTCCACCATGCAGCCAAAGCGTTCGTCGTAAGATGCCGTGCAGGAGGGGCGGGGATATTCGATCAGGACCCTGGTTGGCCTTACAGGATTACCTGTGATGTTGCCTAGCATTGCGATCCATCCAGACAGTACTTGGTCTACCACGAATCGGTTGTAATCGTTGTAAGGACTGATGGAGTAGAAGTGCATCCAGGCATGGCTGTCTTGGCGCGTGAAGCGAGACTGTCCACGGTAATTGCTGCCGTACAACAATTCATAATCCAGCAGCGTACGAGCGGCGTCTCCCAGTGTTGGTGCATGCAGGCTGGCTATGCCGGCAAGGCCCAGATGGACAGGCAGGCTCTGCTGGCCGATATCCAGTCCTAGAGCAGGCTCCTGGGTAAGTTGAATGGCAGCATGTCCCAGCCGCATGTATCGGGGAATGGACAGGCGTGCATTTGGTGTTGCAAACGTCGAGTCATCAATGCCGAAGCGGAGCAACAGCGTCGCTGGATCGTGACCTCTGACACGTACCGCGTTGGCCAGGGCGTAGACAAATCCTACTGATAAATCACCCAGGCGCAGGCGCTTTCGATTCATAGCCAGAGGTTTAGCAACTTGGCGCCGCCCTGTGGGGTATCGAGTGGCGTGAGAATCGGTTGCTCCTTGAGCATAAGCTTGCTCTGAGGCGTTGAGCGAAGCCCCCATGCTTGACCGCTGGCAAACACCTGAACGCCAGCATGCGCCCCGGTAGCCTGAAGTGCTTGGCGCATGTCCAGCGTGCTGCGCTCGCTCAGGGCGGGTATGACCAAAAGGTCCGTCTTTACGTTCGCCTGCATGTCAATTGAGTCGCTGCCTAGGATGACGCCTAGCTTACCGGCAGCAGTTTCGATGACTTGTGGCGTGATGCCAGGATGTTCTTTGCCGGATAGCCAGGGGCTGCGATACGGTTTTGCCAGTGGATGGCCCGTTGGATCAAACACTACGCAGGTGTTGTAGAGCTTGCCTGTGCCAACCCGTAACAGGCCTTCCTTCATGCGTGGAGAGGGTAGAACGATCGAGCCCGCCACAACAGTAACCGAAAACTGGCGAGCCAGCCCGCCAAACAGGATCTGATAATTTCCTGCCATATCCCAGGCTTTCATTCTCAGCAGGGCTTCATCGAATCGCTGATCGCTTTTTGATGCAAGCCAGGCACGGGTGAACTTGACGGGGTTGCTGAGGGCTAGCCACTGGCGAGCTTCGTTTAGCTGGGCAGTGTTGTAAACGATAGGTTTCTCGCCAGTAAGCATAAGCCCTGTTCCAATATGCTCGGGGAATACCACAATCGTCTTGTCATTGAGCAATCCCTCGCGCTGGGCTTTGGCGAGGTAGCCTTCAAGCTTCAGTCGCAGACGCTCAGGGGTCTGGTAGTCGAGTGCAAACAGCTCCGGCTGAATCGCCAGCAGGTTGCCGTGGCCCTTGGCTTCGCCTGCATTGATTGCCAGCTCGCTTCGCAAATCCGATAAATAATGAAAGGTCGGCCGTTGGGCTATCCAGCCTGCGACTGCAGCGAAGATGCAGATGATGAATAGAAATACAAACTTGCGCATTAAAGCTCCGCGTTGAACCAGGCGTGCCCAAGGGCTTGAACACTCTGGCTGAAAATTCCACGTCAGGGTAGGGAAAATGCCTTTAAAAGCCAAGCCGGGGGTGTGCACCATGGTTAATGAGTTGTCATTTACGGTGATTGAGTCTGCGGGACAGGCAGCTTATGTTTTTCCCATAACGTCCATAACAGGCTTTTAGCCATTGGCCTTGGAGATTCCCGTGACTGCCATTCATTACCCTCACCTGCTTGAGCCGCTAGACCTGGGTTTCACCCAGCTGCGAAACCGAACACTAATGGGATCCATGCATACAGGGCTTGAGGAGCGGCCGGATGGCTTTGAGCGCATGGCGGCTTATTTTGCCGAGCGTGCCCGCGGTGGAGTTGGTCTGATCGTGACTGGAGGGATTGCGCCCAACGAGGAGGGTGCGGTGTATAGCGGTGCGGCCAAGCTTACTACTGAGGAAGAGGCTTACCGCCACAAAACAGTCACTCAGGCGGTTCATGACTGTGATGGAAAGATCTGCCTGCAGATTCTTCATGCAGGACGTTATGCCTATACCCCAAAGCTTGTTGCCCCTTCGGCTCTTCAGGCACCTATCAACCCTTTCAAGCCAAAGGCATTGACTACCGAGGAAGTCTACAAGCAGATCAATGACTACGTCCGGTGTGCCCGATTGGCTCAGCTCGCGGGTTACGATGGTATAGAGGTGATGGGGTCGGAAGGATACTTCATCAATCAGTTTATCGTGGCGCGAACCAACCATCGTGAAGATGAGTGGGGCGGATGCTATGAGAACCGTATCCGCCTGGCTGTAGAAGTGGTACGGCAGATCCGGGAAGCAGTGGGTGAGGCGTTTATCGTGATCTTCCGTCTGTCCATGCTGGATCTGGTAGAGGACGGCAGTAGCCCGGAAGAAATTGTGCAACTGGCCCAGGCGATCGAGCAGGCTGGCGCCACGCTGATCAATACCGGCATTGGCTGGCATGAGGCGCGCATTCCCACGATTGCGACACTGGTGCCAAGGGGAGCATTCAGTCAGGTAACTGCTCAGCTGAAGGGTAGAGTGAATATCCCCTTGATTGCTACCAACCGCATCAATATGCCGGATATGGCAGAGCGCATACTGGCAGAAGGGCAGGCGGACATGGTCTCCATGGCGCGCCCGTTCCTGGCTGATCCTGAGTTCGTTATGAAGGCTGCTAGAGGACGGGCAGATGAGATCAACACGTGCATCGCCTGTAACCAGGCCTGCCTGGATCATACCTTTGCGGGCAAACTGACCAGCTGTCTGGTCAATCCAAGGGCGTGCCATGAAACTGAGCTCAACTACAGCCCTGTCAGTAAGACCAAGCGTATTGCAGTCATTGGTGCAGGACCGGCGGGTTTGGCGGCAGCCACTATAGCAGCACAGCGGGGCCATTCAGTAACCCTGTTTGAGCGCTCCGAAATGATCGGGGGGCAGTTCAATGTTGCCAGGCGTATACCGGGCAAGGAGGAGTTCAACGAGACGCTTCGCTACTTTGGTAAACGTCTTGAGCTTACAGGCGTTACCGTAAGGCTGGGGCACGAGGTACGGGCTGAAGAGCTGATTCAGGGAGGCTATGACGATATCGTTTTAGCGACAGGAATCGTACCGCGTACGCCATCCATCCCGGGTATTGAGCATCCGTCTGTCATCAACTATCTGGACGCCATATACGGACATAAGGACATTGGTGCACGGGTAGCGGTTATTGGTGCGGGAGGAATAGGATTTGATGTGGCTGAATTTGTCACTCATCAGGCGCATCTGGATACCTTGAGTCCGACAGCCTTCTGGCGAGAGTGGGGAATCGACACGACCCTACAGGCCAGAGGGGGAGTTACAGGTATTTCGCCTGAGCCTACACCCCCTGCTCGAGAGGTTTATCTGTTGCAGCGTAAGGCGACCAAGATGGGCGAAGGCTTGGGCAAGACAACAGGTTGGATTCACCGCACCAGCTTGAAACACCGTCAGGTAAGAATGCTGAACGGGGTGGAGTATCTCCGTATTGATGATCAAGGGTTGCATATCCGGATTGGTGAAGACGTTCGGGTTCTGGCCGTTGATACCATCATTGTCTGCGCTGGGCAGGAGCCCAAACGAGACCTGATGGATGCCCTGTCTTCGGCTGGACAGCGTGTGCATGTTATTGGAGGGGCGGATGTGGCTGCAGAGCTTGATGCCAAGCGGGCCATCAATCAGGGTGCCCGCCTGGCAGCGATGTTATGAAACCTGACTGCATGCACTGAAACAGCTTGCCAAACAATAATGTGCATAGGTGCTGAGTCGTTCACATAAGCCACCTAGTCTTTTAACTGAAAGGCCCTAGACTGTAGCAATGGGTTTAGGGCCGATGTGCCTTAAATAAAAGTGTTGTGCTGTCCGGTTGTACGTCCGGTGCCAAGGCGCCTATGAGTCATGCGCTTTTCCAATGGGTCGAGGACTGCCCCATGAATACATTGAATAAGGCTCAACGAGCCGAAGCGGTGCTGTTCTTTGATGAAGAAGGATCAGTCATCAAAGAAATGCTATATCACGAATTCGAAGCATTGCTGGATGCCTTCTTTGCATTGCCCCAATTCGCCCAGCGGCGAGTTCGGCTGGCCTATGTGACGATCGATCTACAGCTGTGCATCCGATCAGGTGTATTTTTCTATCTGGATTTCACCCGTACGGGGGCTGCAGACCCCAGTTGGAACATTCCGCTACGCGAAATGGCCGAGCGCGCCGGGCGTGGCCCGGATCTGGGTGCAGGACCTATCAGGCTTGCCTGTCGCAGTCAGTGTCCGATTTCCTGGCATCAGCCCAGCCTGTGGGACCCTGAGCTTGTCGCAGGTCGAAATGACCTGATTGAGCTTCGAGAATGCATCAAGCGTAATCAGCTTGGGCTGGCCCGTACCGAGGCTGTCGTTGACGAAGTCAAACCTGAACATCTTCATATGGCAGAAGAGCATCAGTGGTATGTTCAAGAGCCCTCTGCGTCGACTGTACATGTTGATCTGGCCAATCTCGAACAAGAGCATCAGGCAAAGATGGACCACCTTGTGCGCCAGCAGCGGCTGCGTATCCTCGCCCTGACGCGCAAGCATGAAGAGGAGCTGGTTCAGCTCAAGCAGGAAGCCGAGCACCTGCAGACTGCCTTGGCTGAGCAGGAGCGGATGAACGGTATGCTGATGAAAAAGCTGGAGCAGGAGGCCAGTCAGTATCGTTCGACTCGAAATGAGCTGACTCAGCAATTGCGAGCCCTGGAGAAAAACAGCGAATACAAGCTCGAGGCGTTCAAGATTCAATTCGAGGCCGAGCAGCAGGCCCGTATCGAAACGGCAGTAGCCGACTACAAGGAACAATTGGCCATCCGGGAAGTTGAGCTGGCTTATCGGGAGGAGCTGGATTCGCAATTGGAAGAAGAGCTCGAGCAGCTCAAGGCGAAATGTGCACGGCTTGAAGCGGGGAGTGGCAGCAAGCTGCTTGAAAGAATGGCAGACAGTGGCGTCATATTCGTGACTTACCAGCCTGGTGCAGGGCACATGACACTGTCACGCATGGATGTCATGCGGTTTGTTGAAAGCCCATTGGCTTACACAGCTATGCACTGCCGAGTGACACAACCGCATTACCAGCAATGGCTCTCTCATTACAAGCATCCTGTTTGCCAAAGGGCATTACCGGGCGGCACGCCGTGTAGTAAGCCGCTCCAACGTATTGACTCACCTCACCAGTTCATTCGAGGCGAGTCTGACTGCTGTCTTCAACATCAAACAGCGGCGTTTCTGAAAAACCAGGCAGGTTAGCATTGGACTTGTTGTTAAAAAGTCCACCGCTGGAAGAAGTTGCAACCATATGGCTTAGCAAGGCGGGAGTCCGACTGGCACTGCTTCGCCTTGATGAAGTGGACTCTCTGGTTTCCGGCAACAAGAGTTATAAGCTGGCGGCTTACCTCCAGCAGGCGCATATCGAACGGGCTTCAGGGTTGATTAGCCTCGGTGGCCCGCACTCCAATCATCTGCATGCACTTGCAGCTACCGGACAACGGCTCGGCTTGAAAACTGTAGGGCTCCTGAGAGGCGAGCCGCAGGGTACGCCAACAGTTGATGACCTGCGCAAATGGAAAATGGAGTTGCACTGGTTGGGTTACGGAGGTTATCGGGCCCGACGCGATGACGAGTTCTGGGGTGAATGGCTGGCACGTTACCCAGGCTATTTGCCTATTCCCGAAGGGGGCGGTGGCTCGCTGGGCATGCAGGGGTGTATACCTCTGGTTGCTTATATTAAGACGCAGCTGAACACGATTGGCTGGTCTGATTATGATGCGCTGTGGGTGGCTGTTGGTACGGGAACGACGCTGGCCGGTCTGGCTGTAGGAGAGGCTGGCAGACATCCTGTCATCGGGACGCTATCTGTCCCGCTGCGCTACAACGTTCCCGATCAGGTGGCGCGTTGGGTGCGCGAGGGGGGTCAACCTGATGCAGATATCCGTTGGCTCGATGCGAGTTTAGGAGGATTTGCACGTATTGATGCCGAATTGGCCAGCTTTATGGCCTCGTTCGAGACCGAAACACAAATACCACTCGAGCCACTTTATACAGGCAAGCTATTGCTGGCGCTTCGCCGTGCGGTTGAGGCGGGAGATATTCCAGCCGGACAGCGCATCATAGCGCTGCATACGGGCGGTCTACAGGGGCGTCGGGCGATGCAGGACAATCTGTTAAAGCTGCTGAAGCACTAGATTAGTGTTCGGCCTTCTCCGGTATAAAAGGCCATGTTTCAGGTACCCAGAATAAACGGTGGTCTTCGTGGCCGTCCTCGTCAAGGTGCACAAGTAACCGAGGCCAATGTGGCTCGACGTTGAAGTCGAATGGAGCATGTCCATCGTGTCGGTGTGCAGGCGCAAGCCAGCGCTGCTTGGGAAGTAGTTTCCATGCGCCTTCCTCTTCAGGCTTCGCTTTATCAAAGCGTTGCCACAAACCCCGCAAATGGTGTGGGGAGCAGCTGGGAAATGGTGTGGCACCCGCGGGTGGATAAAACAGATAACCGCCCATCCAGAGCCAAGGCTGGACAGAGACGATACCGAGTGTTTTAAACAGAACGTATGCTTCCGGAGACTGCGACAAGGGTAACTGCCGGTTTAAAAAATGACTCAGCTTGCGTTCGAGTCGATCTTCGCCACCTGGGCCCAACCATTCCGGTGATTGCGGAAGGCCTGTTGCCAGATAATATTTAACCGCTACTTCAAGGTGATGAACGCCTTCATCATCTCGGATCAGGAGATCAAGTTCGCCCAGCGTATGAGTCGCCGTACGGAGCGGTAAGTTGGCTCCCAGCAACTCAACCCCAGGGGCATGGGTGAGGGCGAATTGCCAGAGCAATTCGTAGTACCGCCCAAGGCGGCGGTCGCTTCCCTGGGTAAGCCAGCCTGTCAGTAATGCAGGACTTCGATCAAGCTCATGGAGCCAATCGGCTAATTTGCCAGGTTTTGCTGTCCAATTGCTTGCAGCCAAGGGGTGACGTTGTTCCGCTCGGTCCAGGATGGGCGGAGAGGTGATTACCCAGGCTAGATCACGCACCGCTGGGTGGCGAAGCGTGTAAGGCAGTACGGCCAGTGCTTGGAATGGATTGCTCATCACTCAAGCATACGCCGAGTTGGACAAGGGTGTACGGTTTGCTGTGCCTTGCCGCTTGCCCGCATAATTTATCGACATTCCTGCCATAGAAGGGCTACGGCCGCGTATGGACTCTTTTCAGAAAATCGGCATTATCGGCCGTCTGGGCAGCACTCAAGTGCTGGATACCATTCGCCGGCTCAAAACATTCTTATTGGCGCGGCGCCTGCATGTGATCTTAGAAGACATCATCGCCGAGGTCATGCCCGGTCACGGCCTGGAAACCTGCTCACGTAAAACCATGGGCGAGATCTGCGATCTGGTTATTGTGGTAGGGGGCGATGGCAGTCTGCTGGGGGCGGCACGTGTACTGGCGCGCCCGCGTGTACCTGTTCTGGGTATCAACCGTGGCAATCTGGGTTTTCTGACCGATATTCGCCCGGATGAGCTTGAGACCAAGGTAGCCGAGGTGCTTGAGGGGCAGTATATCGTCGAGACACGTTTTCTTCTGGATGCTTTTGTCTGCCGTGAGGGAGAAACGATTGGTCAGGCCGATGCTCTGAATGATGTTGTCCTGCATCCGGGCAAATCGACCCGCATGATCGAGTTTGCCCTGCATATCGATGGCAAGTTCGTCTGCGCTCAGAAGGCCGATGGGCTTATCGTCGCTACGCCTACAGGCTCGACAGCCTACTCGCTGTCAGCGGGGGGGCCCATCATGCATCCCAAGCTGGATGCAATTGTCATCGTGCCGATGTACCCGCATACCTTGTCCAGCCGCCCCATTGTAGTCAGTGGCGACAGCGAGCTGAAAATCGTGGTCTCGCCGAACATGCAGATCTATCCGCAGGTCTCATGTGATGGACAGAATCATCTTAATTGCGCGCCTGGTGACGTCGTAACCATCCAGAAAAAGCCGCACAAACTGCGACTCATCCATCCACTGGATCATAACTATTACGAGGTTTGCCGGACGAAGCTCGGCTGGAGCAGCCGTCTGGGGAATGATTGATGCTTGACCCTGATCGTGGCTATGACCTGATAGGCGATATTCACGGCTGCGCTCATGTGCTTGAACGTTTGCTGGACCAAATGGGCTATCGCCGACACAACGGTGTCTGGCAGCATCCGCGAAGGATGGCGCTCTTTCTCGGGGACATCCTTGATCGTGGGCCTCATGTGCGAGAGTCGCTGCATTGCATTCGTGACATGGTGGAGGCAGGCCAGGCAATGTGCCTGCTGGGTAACCATGAAATCAATGCCTTGAGCTGGCACACGCCGGCGCCGCCAGAAAGTCACAAGCTATACGTTCGTGAGCATACCTCTCGTTACGAGCGGGTGATCCAGACGACCTTGGTGCAGTTCGATCACTATTCTGCGGAGTGGAATGACTTTCTCACATGGCTGTATGAGTTGCCCTTGTATATCGATGCCGGACGTTTCAGGCTGGTACATGCCTATTGGGATTCGTCCCTGATTGCTGCCATTGATGAGGTCTATCCGGGTGGGTATATCGATGAGCGATTCATTCAGCAGTCGGCCATTCCGGGGAGCCTGGCTAATCGCGCCTGCTCTCGGCTGCTTAATGGTGTTTCCCTGCCGTTGCCTAACGGCATGAAAATGACGGGGCGTGATGGCTTTACACGTGGTCGGTTCCGAACCAAATTCTGGGAGGAAGACCCGCAGACATACGGCGATATTGTCTTTCAGCCAGATGGTTTGCCGGATGATGTGGCCTGCGAGCGGCTAAGTGAAACCGAGAAGTCCAGCCTGATGTGTTATGGCATCGATGAGCCGCTGCTGTTTGTAGGGCATTACTGGCTCGACGGTCATCCTGAACCGATACGGCCTAATCTCGCCTGTCTGGATTACAGTGCCGTGAACAACGGAAAGCTGGTGGCGTATCGGCTGGATGAGGAGCATCGTTTGGACCCAAAGAAATTCGTCTGGGTCGATGTGCCGTTAACAGGAGGTGCGGAATGAATGCACAGCCTGCGTTACGTGTAGGGCTCGAAACGGACCTGCTAGGGTTTACGCAACTACTCCGTCGTCTGCATATTCCTCACCGGGTGACTGAAGAGCGCGATGCACAAGTGGTGTGGGTTACTGATCCGGGACTGGTAGATGAGGTGCGTAACCTGTATGCACGCTATCCGCAAGGGGACACGGCCGGCGAGATCTCTGGTATTCGGCCTGCTATAACTCGGCCTGGCTTCAAGGAGCAGCTACGGGCAAGTCCTGTAACTGCAGGCGTCCTGATCATCACACTGGTCGTGGCTGCGATTACCTTGTTGGGCGATCGTTATGAGGCTGTTCGCTGGCTTACCTTTCTGGACTTTCGGCTTTACGATACGTACATCGAGTTCTATCCCATCTCCTATACCCTTGAACAAAATCAGTGGTGGCGGTTTGTTTCACCCATGTTTCTGCACTTTGGTGTTTTACATCTGGCCATGAATTCCCTGTGGTATTGGGAGCTGGGGCGCCGCATTGAGTTTCGTCAAAAGGGGTGGATGCTATTGGCGTTAACCGTCCTCTTTTCACTGGCAGCCAACCTTGTGCAGTACTGGTGGAGTGGCCCGGCACTGTTTGGCGGATTGTCAGGTGTGCTCTATGGCCTGCTGGGCCATTGCTGGTTATTCCAGCTGTTGGCACCCACCCCGGCGTATCGAATGCCAAAGGGCGTTGTCATCATGATGCTTGCCTGGCTGGGTATATGCCTGACCGGCGCCATTGATGTGCTTGGCTTTGGTGCCATTGCTAATGGCGCTCATGTAGGAGGTCTGCTGGCCGGCTGTGTAACGGGCGTTCTGGGTGGCCTGATTGCCAGGACGCGCCGCTAGACTGGACGAGTGCATCTGACGTTTCGTGGGCAGAGCTGCAAGGCTACACTATGCCGCTGAAAAGGAGCCCTAGATGACCGAATCCCGTTTACGCACTCTTCGTGACTATATCCGTTGGGCGGTGAGCCGCTTCCACGCCGAAGGGCTTTATTTTGGCCATGGCACCGACAATGCGTGGGATGAAGCCAGGCAGCTGGTGTTAGGCGCCTTGCATCTGCCTTGGGAAATGTCTGACAGCTACCTGGATTGTCGGTTGGAAGATGATGAGCGCTACGACTTGAGCGTCCTGCTTCACCGACGGATTCAGGAGCGCATTCCGACGGCCTATCTGTTAGGCGAAGCCTGGTTTTGTGGGCTGCCGTTTGTGGTTGATGAACGTGTGTTGGTGCCACGCTCACCGATTGCTGAATTGATTGATGCCCGCTTTGCGCCTTGGCTACCCCATGAGCCTGCTCGAATCCTGGACCTCTGTACCGGCTCGGGATGCATTGGTATTGCCTGTGCTTATGCGTTCCCTAATGCAGAAGTCGCGTTGGCCGATCTCTCCTTTGATGCATTGGAGGTCGCCTGGCAGAACATAGAGCGGCATGACCTTGAAGAACGGGTTTATACCGTGCAGGGGGATGGGTTTGCTGGACTGCCAGGGCAGCGTTTTGACCTGATCGTGTCAAATCCACCTTACGTGGACGCAGAAGATTTTGCCGACATGCCGGCTGAATATCACCACGAGCCGGAAATGGGCCTTGCCTGTGGCTCAGACGGGCTGGATCTGGTGCGCCGAATGTTGGCTGAAGCCGCGGATCACCTCACTGACACCGGCACGTTGATCGTTGAGGTGGGCAATAGTCAGGTACACGTCGAAGCGCTTTATCCCGAAGTCGACTTTACGTGGCTCGAGTTCGAGCGGGGCGGTCACGGGGTCTTTCTGCTGTCTGCCAAGCAGTGCCAGGAGCATCAATCGCTGTTCCAGAGCCGCCTCTAGTAGGCGGCTCGAATACCTAAGCTGCCTGCGTCTTCTCGACCAGGCGCTCCAAAAACATGAGCAGGGCGACTTCCTCTTCGCGAAGTCCCTTGCGTTTGCGCGGCTTGGGTAGCGAGCCGAGTTCGCCAGCCATAAATGCATCCATGACGCCCGGGTGGATATAACACTTGCGGCATACTGCCGGTGTATTGCCCAGCGTACTGGATACTTGCTTGACCATCTCCTGAAGGTGCTTTTTGGCTTCAGTTTGAGTTTCGTAGCGCAGTGACTTGAGCGTAGAAAGAGCCAAGGCGCTGCCTGCCCAGGTGCGGTAATCCTTGGCAGTAAAATCAGCACCACTGAGTTCGTGCAGGTAGGCGTTTACGTCTGACGAAGTGACTGTATGCCGATCGCCATCTTCATCCAGATACTGAAACAAGTGTTGGCCGGGTAGCTCAAGGCAGCGCTTGACGGTACGTGCAAGCCTCGGATCTGTCAGCTTGATGTTGTGCTCGACGCCGCTTTTGCCGCGGAAGTGAAAGCGAATCGTATTGCCGGTAACGTCTGCATGTCGGTTACGCAGGGTTGTCAGGCCGTACGATTTATTGCTTTTGGCATATTGCTGATTGCCTACGCGAATCAAGGTGGCGTCCAGCAGGCTGATAACGGTCGCCATGACTTTTTCCCGGTTCAGCTTGCGTTGCGCCAGATGCTCTTCTATCCGCTTGCGCAGTTTGGGAAGGGCATTGCCGAACTCCAGCATCCGTTCGTATTTGTCAGTGTCTCTGATTTCGCGCCAACGTGGGTGATATCGGTATTGCTTGCGTCCTCGGGCGTCCCGCCCCGTTGCCTGTAAATGGCCACAAGGATCGGCACAGATCCAGACATCCGTATAGGCGGGTGGAATGGCCAGTTTGTTGATGCGGTCAATTTCAGCCTGATCGCGAATACGTTCGCCTTGGGCATCCAGGTAGATAAACTTCCCGCGCAGCTTTTTTCGCCGCAGGCCCGGCTGCGTGTCATCCACATAGTGAAGGTCCGAGGGTAGCGGGGGGCACAGGGCTGTACCTGTATCGTCGCGCTCGTCTCCAGGGGCGGGCAGCGTACCCTCGGCGGTCGGGGGAATAAATGAGGCACTCTCTGACATGAAAACACCGGCTGTGGACTGCTTTCTATGAAGACCGCAGGGCTAGTAGCCGGTTCGTCGCTCTAGACGAGAGGCAATATCTGATCCTTTAACCGACCGCTTTCGGCAAGCTCCAAAAACTCATCACCTAGCCGCTGGCTTTCCGCCATGGCTGTATGCCAGTGACGTTGCCGTGTGGCAGGGTCGGTTGCATAACGGGTGAAATCCTTGCGGTCGGGAAGCTTTCGACCAGGTAGCCGCTCAAGGTAAGACCGTGAGGGTGCCAGTAGCACCACATTTCGCAGGTTATGTGTATTGGCCTTGCGCCAGAAGATGCCCTTGTCGAACCACCCAGGAATGATGCGATCGATAAAATGTGGATAGAGCACAATGTCATTCCCGCGATAGGGAAGATCCAGATGGTAATCGAGCAGTCCCCCGTCACGGTAAGTACCGGAGCCAAAGCCAGGGATATCTGTTACGCCCTCCATGACCAGTGGAATGGAGCCTGACGCCAGCAACGACTGGCGAAGGTTGTCGGGGCGAAGCGCATGGTACTGCGTTGGGAAATCATTCAGTTCATCCAGCGGCGGCGCCTGGCGCAAATCATGGGCCACGATACGGCTGAAATGGCGAATCAGACGAGACCGTGCTATCAGGTTGTCGCGGATCACAGCGCCCAGGCCAAGGCTTAATGTTCGGCGCTGGTCACTGGCCAGAGGGCCCAATGCCTGAACAATCATGATGTTCAGGCGATAGCCTGGTGCGGTCAGAATCGCCTCGTCACGCCCACCCAGCAGTTCATCCAGCATGCTTTCGCAAATCTGACTGATCTGCCTGATTCCAATACCTTTGGGAAAATGCAATCCGGTATAGAGGTCGCCCAGCCGGCGTAATGAGTCTGCCGGATCCGGTAGGCAGACACATGCGGAGCGCCAGGCCCCAATGGATGCGCCAACCAATGCGCGCACCCGTGGTGAGCGAGGCAGCCATTCACCAAAAAGCGCGATGTCCAGCCCTTGCAAGCCTAGTGCTTTCGGGCCGCCTGCTGCGCCCGGGATAATACCTACGTCCGCAGGTGACAGGCCCTGTTGGCGAATATGCGCCAGCGCCTGCGTGCCCGCGCGGATAATAAGGGAAGGAGATTTGATGTGAATAGCTGTCATGAGGACTCCATACGGACAGCCAGTATACAAACGCACCGCCGCGATGCGGAGCAGGTATGGCATTGATTGCGAAAGACCGTTGGGCTGACCATGTAGTTCCAAAATGAGATTAAGGCTGAATTAAGGCTGCCTCGTTAAGGTGAACTCACTGAATAACCCGTGAGGACATACGCATGAAAGCACTGACTACATTGATTGCCGCTGCCAGCCTGACCGCCCTGGCCGGTGCGGCCCAAGCCCGCGACCTGGGACCTGACGAAGCGCTCAAGCTGCGTGATGCAGGTACCATCAAATCCTTCGACGTATTGAACAAGGCGGCTATCGCCAAGCATCCTGGCTCGACGACTCACGACACTGAGCTGGAAGAAGAATATGGCCGCTATATCTATCAGGTTGAGTTACGTGACCAGAAAGGTGTGACATGGGATCTGGAACTCGATGCCGCAACGGGCGAAGTGCTCAAGGATGTACAGGACGATTGAGCCTGGATAGCAGCATGATGAAAGGCCTGCTGGTATTGACATTGCTGTCAGCCAGCGGGCTTTCAATCGCTCGCGACCTTGACCAGGATGAGGCGTTGCGGCTTCGTCAGGAAGGAAGAATTCGTCCTCTTGAGCAGCTTATCAACCAGGCTTATGCGCGCTATCCAAAGGCAACATTGCTGGAGGCGGAGCTTGAGGAGGAAGATGGTGTTTATGTCTATGAGATCGAGTTTCTGGTAGACAAGGGCGTTGTGCGCGAGCTGGAAATCAGCGCCACTGACGGTACGATTTTGAAGGACGAGGTAGACGACTGATGCGTCTGTTGTTGGTAGAGGACAGTGTTCCCCTGGCGGATGAGTTAATGGCCAGCCTGACACGACAAGGCTATGCCGTAGACTGGCTGGCTGATGGCCGTGATGCGGCATACCAGGGGGCAGTCGAACCTTATGACCTTATCGTACTTGATCTGGGACTGCCGGGGCGTTCTGGGCTGGATGTGCTCAGAGAGTGGCGCACGCAGGGACTTTCTACGCCGGTACTGATTCTGACGGCGCGCAGTGGTTGGGCCGAGCGTATCGATGGGCTCAAGGCTGGCGCCGATGATTACCTGACCAAGCCGTTCCACCCTGAAGAGCTTTCCTTACGGATTCAAGGATTATTGCGGCGTGCCCGCGGGCTGGTGAATCAGCCGACATTGCAGGCTTCCGGTCTGAGCCTGGATGAGTCACGGCAATGTGTTAATCGCGGGGATGAAAGCATCGAGCTGACCGCCGCAGAGTTCAGGCTGCTGCGGTATTTCATGTTGCATGCAGGGCAGATCCTGTCCAAAAGTCATTTGGGTGAACATCTCTACGACGGTGAAAGCGAGCGTGACTCCAATGTCATCGAGGTGCACGTGAACCATCTCAGGCGTAAATTGGGGCGCGATATTATCGAGACACGGCGAGGACAGGGCTACCGCTTCGGGAAATCTGCATGAAGTCCATTCAGCAGCGATTGAGCATTGGCTTGGCCTCCGCTCTGCTGATATCCGGACTTTTATTAATACTGGGCGCACGCTGGCTGGTTGATACGGCGCTACGGGATTATCTGGGAAGCGGACTTCAGACAGAGAGCGAAAACCTCCTGGTGGCTATTGCGCGGGGGCCAAACGGGCTGCAGCTGGATGAGCAGCGCCTTAATGCCGCCTATCAACGACCATTTTCCGGGCGTTACTTCGAGATCGACATAGGAGAACCTCGCTGGCGTTCCCGATCGCTCTGGGATCATGTGCTTGAGAGACCTACGCACGTAGGGCTGACCGGACATCTCGTCAATGGCCCCGGAGATCAACGCCTCCTGGTCTATCGCGCGGATTATCAGCGGTTGGGGCAAAAGCTCAGCATTGTCGTTGCACAGGATTACAACCCGCTCCTGACCAGTTTCAGTCGAATGCTACGTATAGGTGCCGGTATTGGGCTGGTTGCGTTAATCGTAATCCTTTTTCTACAACGGATTACGGTAAGGCGCGCCTTAAAGCCACTTGAGCGGGTCCGGCAACAAGTGGCTCAACTGCAACAGGGGCAGCGCAGCCAGCTGGATACGCAGGTTCCCCAAGAGCTTGAGCTGCTGGTGGAGCAGATCAATCATCTGCTGCGTCATACCGAGGATAATCTCAAGCGTGCCCGCCATGGCATCGGTAATCTGGGGCATGCATTGAAAACGCCTCTGGCCGTGCTGGTAAGCCTTGCGGAGCGGCAAGAACTGAGTGTGCATCCTGAACTGCAGAACATCCTGCGCGATCAGCTTGAGCAGATCCAGCAGCGTCTTGAGCGGGAGTTGCGCCGTGCTCGTCTGGCCGGTGACCAGCTTCCCGGTGTCTATCTGGACTGCGAGGCTGAATTGCCTTCGCTCTGCGCCATGCTCAAGCTGATCCATGACAACGACCTGACGATCTCCTGTCATGTGCCTTCCGGTTTGAAACTGCCCTGGGATCGCGAAGACCTGCTTGAATTGCTGGGTACGCTGTTGGATAACGCCTGTAAATGGGCGAGCAGCCAGGTAGAGCTGACGGTACTGAAGAAAGATGCCTGTTATGAGATCAGTATTGATGATGATGGGCCAGGTATCGCGCCTGAATCCAGACAGGATATTCTCGAGCGAGGTGCGCGTCTGGATGAGCGAGTCATGGGACATGGCCTGGGCCTTGGTATTGCGCGTGACATTGTGGACAGTTGCGCAGGTACGCTCAGCCTGGAAAGCAGTTCCCTGGGCGGGCTGAAAGTTTTGGTCCGGCTGCCGCTCCGAGCCTCCCGATCTGCTCCCGGTGATTGAGACCATACGGATAGAGCACTATCGATCGACCTTCATTTTCGTTTCGCTTGGCCGAAAACCTACTTAGATAACAACCTAAGAGGTCTCAGTGATGAGTTTAAAAGCCAAGGTGCTCCTGCTGGCGCTCCTACCTGTTGTAATTACTACCCTGATCATCAGCGGTATTTCCTATGTGATGCTGAGCAATAAAGCCGAGCGCGATATACAGACAACGCGTGATCGCTTGATGGAGCAAAGCAACGTAACCCTGAAGAATTACGTGCAGGTTGCCCTGACAGCGGTCAAGCCGCTCTACGATGCTTCAGCCGACGGTGATCAGGCGGCCCGCGCCGAGGCAATCAGGATTTTGTCTGGCATCACCTATGGCAAAGATGGCTATATGTTTGGCTATGACTCAAACGTCATCCGCCTTTTCAAGGGAAACGACACTGAAGGCATAGGCAAGAGCTTTCGTGATAACAAGGATCCGAACGGCGTTTACCTGAACCAGGAACTGGTCCGTGCAGGCAAGGATGGCACTCATTATGTCCGCTATTCCTCTACATTGCCTGGCAAAACTACCTTGGTTCCCAAGTTGAGCTATACCGAATACCTGCCCAAGTGGGACCTGGTCCTGGGCTCTGCCATCAACCTGGATGGCGTTGAGGAGCGGCTGGGCAAGATCGAGGCCGATGTACGTGCGCAGACCTTGACTCAGCTGTTCTCCATCATCGGCGTCTCGCTGGTAGTGCTGGTCATCATCGCCATTGCGGCTCATCTATTTGCCATGCGAGTGTTGCGTCCGCTTGAGCTCATGCGTGCAAACCTTGATGACATTGCTGATGGCGAAGGCGATCTGACACGTCGACTGCCGGTGCAGAGTAACGACGAGTTGGGCCGGCTTGCTGGCTCGTTCAATCGATTCGTTGGCAAGATTCATGGAACCGTACAGCAGGTAATCGACATCACTCAGCAGCTCACCGGTTTGCTGGATGAGGTGGCTGCCCAGGCTCGTCGTACCGAGCAGGCCATGCAGCGCCAGCGTAGCGAAACCGATCAGGTTGCCACGGCTATCAACGAGATGTCCGCAGCGGCTCATGAAGTGGCGCAAAGTGCCCAGCAAGCGGCAGAAGCTGCCCGTGAGACCGATGAGCAAGGGCGTGTAGCCAAACGTGTGGTTGAGGGTAGTGTGGCAGGCATCCATTCTCTGGTCGATGAAGTGCGTGACAGCGGCATGTCGCTCGACAGTCTGCAGCAGGACGTGCAGTCTATTGTCAGCGTGCTGGATGTCATCCGTTCGATTGCCGAGCAAACCAACTTGCTGGCCTTGAACGCTGCTATCGAGGCGGCTCGGGCTGGTGAGGCGGGTCGTGGTTTTGCGGTCGTGGCCGACGAAGTTCGTGCCCTGGCAAGCCGTACTCAGCAAAGTACCCAGGAGATCCAGGGAATGATCGATCGCCTGCAACAGGGTACGCAAAAGGCGGTTGAGTCGATGCGTCGCTCTGGTGCGGCAGGTGAAAGTACGACTGTCCAGGCCAGTCAGGCAGGCGCCTCACTCGATACCATCAGCCAGCTGATCGGTACGATTAATGCCATGAACGCCCAGATAGCCAGTGCAGCCGAAGAGCAGACGGCGGTCTCCGAGGAAATCAACCGTAGCGTCCACGAGATTGCTGGTGCGGTTGAAACCATGACGGCAGGGGCTGAGCAGAGTGCGACCACTACCCAGGGGCTAGTCTCGCTAGGGGATCGCCTCCACGGCCTGGTCAAGCAGTTCCGCGTTTAAATCGACATTCCTGAGGGCTCTGGCTGAGCCCTCAGGAACAAGTGCGTGGTATCCAGTGTTCTAACCAAAAGCGACGCTCGTTGCTCTTGAATGGACTTTGGAACCCTGATGAAAAGCACGCGACTTGAAAATAGAACATTTATCTTTCTTCTGATTATTGTCTCGATCGCATTTGCCTGGATTCTGTTGCCCTATTACGGCGCGGTTTTTTGGGGAGCGATCCTGGCGATTATTTTCGCCCCTATGCAGCGCTGGTTTCTCAGGCGCTACAACAATCGTAAAAACCTTGCCGCGCTGAGCAGCTTGGGTGTTTGTTTACTCATCGTGATTCTGCCGGTCACAGCGATTAGTATTTCTCTTGTTCAGGAAGGCAGTGCGCTGTATCAGCGAATCAACAGCGGCCAGCTGAATTTCGGCGAATATTTTCAGCACATGTGGCAGGCACTACCGAACGGTATCAAAAGTGTACTGCACCGATTCGATATCACTGACCCAGAAAGTATTCGCGAGCGCCTGACGCAAAGCGTTGCCCAAGGTAGTCAGGCATTGGCAAGCAGGGCCTTGTTGGTAGGGCAGGGGACGTTTCAGTTAGTCATCAGCTTTGGCATCATGCTGTACCTGCTGTTTTTCCTGCTTCGAGACGGGCAATACCTCGTAGGGCTGATCCGCAAAGCCATTCCCTTGAGCGAGATTCACAAGCGCAGCCTGCTACGCAAGTTCACGGCCGTTATCCGGGCCACTGTCAAAGGCAACATTATCGTGGCCGTTGTTCAGGGTGCGTTGGGTGGATTTATCCTGGGAGTACTCGGTGTTGAGGCTGCTGTTCTCTGGGGCGTAATAATGGCGTTCCTGTCGTTGTTGCCGGCAGTAGGCGCTGGGCTGATCTGGGGGCCGGTTGCGGTTTACTTCCTGCTGACAGGCTCGATATGGCAAGGGGTTGTATTGATTCTGTTCGGCGTTATCGTCATCGGCCTGGTAGATAACATTCTGCGTCCTATCTTGGTAGGCAAGGACACCAAGCTACCCGACTACGTGGTACTGATTTCCACACTAGGCGGAATGGCACTGTTTGGTCTCAACGGGTTCGTCATTGGCCCATTGGTGGCGGCGCTCTTCATGTCGGTATGGGACCTCTTCATGCACCGTGAAGAGGAATAAAAAGTTCAGGCAATAAAAAAGCCCCATCACTGGGGCTTTTTTATGAGAGGCCCTTACAGGCCTGTATGTTGAAGCACTTGCAACAAGGGCTGCGGGTAAACACCCAACAGCAGCGTCAGGGCTGCAATGGCGATAAGCATGATACCGCCGGCACGCTCACCCCAGTTCATGGGGGCATCGTGACGGCTCAGACCTGGTTGTACCAGATACATCGTTACCATGACACGCAGGTAATAGAACAGGCCGATGGCGCTACCAATAACGACCGCCGCGGTCTGCCACCACAGATGGGACTCGACACCCACCGTAATAATATAGAACTTGCCGATAAAGCCCGCCGTCAGCGGAATACCTGCAAGCGACAGCATCATCACTGTTAGAACGGCGGTCAGATACGGGCGTCTCCAGAACAGTCCGCGGTACTCAAACAGCGCATCGGCATCGCGTGTGCCATTGCTTGGGCTGGACATGAGCACGATCACGCCAAAGGCTCCCAGGCTGGTAACGACATAAGTCGCCAAGTACACCCCAATCGCCTCTACCGCAATACCATTGCTGGCAGCGAGGGCTACGAGCAGGTATCCAAAGTGTGAGATGGAAGAGTAGCCCAGCAGACGCTTGAGGTTGCTCTGCATCAGGGCCAAGAGGTTGCCGACCAGAATGGAGATGATGGCGATGAAAGCGATCAGGTTATGCAGCCATGTATCGTTCAGCGCAGCGGGCATGGTCTGGAACAGACGAACTACGACAGCGAAAACGGCAACCTTGCTCGCAGTAGCCAGGTAAGCGCCCACCGGTGCCGGTGCGCCTTCATAGACATCTGGCGTCCACAAATGGAAGGGTACCAGCGACAGTTTGAAGCCCAGACCTACGATCATCATGCCGATACCGAGTTCCAGCAGCAGGCCGGCCGAGGCTTGCTGAGTCAGCTGCGCACCGATTCCGCTAAAGCTCAGGGTGCCGGACTGTGCATATAGCAGGGCCATGCCAAACAGCAGAATGGCCGAGCCGGCAGCAGATAGCACCAGATACTTCATGCCAGCCTCAAGGGAGCGGCGATTGAAGTAGGAATAGGCCACTAGGCCATACACCGGTACGGACAGCAGCTCAAGGCCAATGAACAGCGAAGCCAGGTGCTGCGAGCTTACCAATACGATACCGCCCGTACAGGACAGTAAAAGCAGTAGGTAAAGCTCTTCACGGTTGCTGGAGTATCCCTCCATGTAAGCATGCGACAGCGTCATGCATGCCAACGTGGTAATCAGGATCAGTGCGGTATAGAAGTAGGTGTAGCCATCCATGCGCATGAGGCTGGTGACGTCGATATCGACGACCCGCATCGAGTACACAATGGACAGCAGGGCCAGGTTCAATCCGATTACCGACAGTGTCGGAATCACGGTGTGGTTGCGCCGCCAGGCTATCGCCAGCATCACCACGACGGCGGTCAGACCGGTGATGAGGAGCGGCAGAAGTGCGATGAGATGTTCCGTTGTAAAGGTCATGGCGCTACTACCGGGCAGAAACAATGGAAGAGAAAGCTGTACCCAGCCACTGGTGTACACCACTCATGCTGGCTGCCGACGTATCCAGAATGGGCTGCGGATAAACACCCAGGAGGATCAGCAGACCGACCAGAAGCAGTACCATGGACAGCTCGCGTGCATTGAGCCCCGGCAATTCCCCTTCAGACTTCGCAGGACCGAAGTACGCACGGTGGATCATGATCAATGAGTACACCGAAGCCGCAACCAGACCGAATGTAGCTATCACAACGGTCAGCGGCACCATCGGGAACGCACCCATTAGAATCAGGAACTCGCCTACGAAGTTACCGGTACCCGGCAGGCCCAGCGACGCCGAAGCGAAGAACAGGCTGAGGGCCGGCAGGTAGGGGAGGCGACCCCAGAGTCCACCCATCTCACGCATGTCGCGTGTATGCAGGCGCTCATAGAGCTGACCGCACAGGATGAACAAGCCTGCTGCCGAAAGACCATGGGCAATCATCTGTACCACGACACCCTGCAGTGCATGCTGGCTGCCCGAGTAGATACCGATCAACACGAAGCCCATGTGCGAAACGCTGGAATAGGCCACAAGACGCTTGATGTCAGTCTGTGCGAAGGACAGGAACGCACCGTAGAAGATTCCGATGATCCCGAGCCACATCGCAATGGGTGCAAACTCGGCCGAAGCGTTGGGGAACAGCGGTACGGCAAAGCGGAGAAGGCCGTAAGCAGCTGTTTTCAACAGAATACCGGCAAGGTCTACGGAGCCGGCTGTCGGTGCCTGCGCGTGTGCATCGGGGAGCCAGGAGTGAACCGGCACGGCAGGCAGCTTCACGGCAAAGGCAATGAAGAAGCCCAGCATCAGCAGGTATTCAGTCGTTGGATCCATCTGCGTTTTCAGCAGGTCTTCATATTCAAAGGTCAGCACACCAGTTGCGCTGTAGTGCACCAGCACTAGGGCCACGATGGCCACCAGCATGATCAGGCCGCTGGCCTGGGTGAAAATGAAGAACTTGGTAGCAGCGGTAATGCGGCTCTTCTTGCCGTCGGCGGAGCTATGACCCCAGAGTGCGATGAGGAAATACATCGGCACCAGCATCATCTCCCAGAAGAAGAAGAACAGGAACAGGTCGACAGCCAGGAACACACCAACCACACCACCTAGAATCCATAGCAGGTTCAGATGGAAGAAGCCAACGTGCTTCTGGATCTCGCGCCAAGAGCAGACAACAGCCAAAAGACCTAACAGACCAGTCAGCAACACCATAAGCAGCGATAGGCCGTCCATGGCGAAGTGCAGGCTGATACCAAAGCGTTCAATCCAGGGATACTGGAATTCAACGGTCCAGTTCTGCTCGCTACCCGGAGCGGGGGCCAAGCTGAAGTCACCGTGCCACCAGACCCATAGGCCAAGCACCAGCTCCAATAGCATGGTTAATAAAGCAATCCAGCGTGGCAGGAGATTGCCGGAGCGATCTCCCAGCCAGCACAGCAGACCGCCTATGAAGGGGATCAGGATTAGCCAAGGCAGAATCATGACGGGCTCAATTCCTTTCGTAGATTCAAGTCAGGCCAGAAGCAGTGCGGCCAGAAGCAGCACTGCACCACCCACGATGGAGGCAGCATACCAACGCAGGCGGCCGTTCTCTGTAAGGCTCAGCGTGAGGTTACCGGCACGCGCGAGGATCGGGACAATCAGGATCGCCTTGTCGATCGGATCGCTACGCAGCAGTCGGGTAATCGCCAGGTAAGGCTTCACGAAGATCCAGTTGTAGAGCCAGTCGAAGCCCCAGGCGTGATACCACCAAGTACCAAAGAATCGACCCGGAGCACTCTTGGCAAGTGCACTGACAAAGCGACGCTTGCCCAGGAAGAGCAGGGCCGCCAACAGGATGCCGGCCAATGCAATGGCGCCTGAGGCAATTTCCAGACTGTGCTTGGCTTCGCCACCTGCATGGCCAGCCGACTGAGGCAGTACACCCGCCAGCGGTGGTGTGATCCAGGCGCCGATAAAGGTGGACAATACGATCAGTACGATTAGTGGCAAGTGATGTGCGATCCCATGACCACCATGGGCCTCAGTCTTGGCTTCACCGTGGAACACGATAAAGATCAGGCGGAAGGTGTAGATCGAGGTCAGGAAGGCACCTACTAGGCCTGCAATCAGCAGATTCTGATGGCCACTGGCAAAGGCTTCCCAGAGGATCTCGTCTTTTGAGTAGAAGCCAGCCGTAATCAGCGGTAGCGCTGCCAGCGCTGAGCCACCAACTAGGAAGCTTGCATAGGCCAGCGGAATTTTTTTCCACAGACCGCCCATCTTGAAGATGTTCTGCTCGTGATGGCAGGCCAGGATGACCGAGCCGGATGCAAGGAACAGAAGCGCCTTGAAGAACGCATGGGTCATCAGGTGGAAGATCGCACCGCTCCAGGCGCCTACACCCAGGGCTAGGAACATGTAGCCGATCTGGCTCATGGTGGAGTAAGCAAGGATACGCTTGATGTCGGTCTGTACCAGTGCTGCAAAGCCTGCCAGAACCAGCGTAACCGCACCCACGATACCCACTAGATGCAAAATCGAAGGCGTCAGCTCGAACAATCCATGACAACGGGCGATCAGGTATACGCCGGCAGTCACCATGGTCGCTGCGTGGATCAGCGCCGATACTGGGGTCGGGCCTGCCATCGCATCGGCCAGCCAGGTTTGCAAAGGCAGCTGGGCAGATTTACCTACCGCACCACCCAGCAGCATCAGCGTAGCCAGCATCAGCAGTGGATCGTTCATCGTGAACACATCTGGCGCACGAGCCAGCAGTTCCTGGATATCCAGCGTGCCCAGTGTCATGAACAGGATGAACAGACCGAAGGCCATGAACACGTCACCCACGCGGGTCACGATAAAGGCCTTGAGTGCTGCATTACCGTTGGCACGCTCGCTGTAGTAGAACCCGATCAGCAGGTAACTGCACAGGCCTACACCTTCCCAACCAAAGTAGAGGAAGAGCAGGTTATCGCCCAGTACCAGGAACAACATGCTTGCCACGAACAGGTTGGTATAGGCAAAAAAGCGTGCATAGCCTGCTTCACCGCGCATGTACCAGGAGGCAAACAGGTGAATCAGAAAGCCTACACCGGTGACCACACACAGCATGGTTACCGAGAGACCATCCAGGTACAACGCGATGTTGGGTGCAAAGCCATCAACGGTCATCCAGTTCCACAGCACCTGGGTGACAGCGCCGGAAGGCGGCGGGCTGGACAGGAACTGCCAGCTAACCCAGGCGGCTGTAAGCGCAGATAGCCCGATCGAGCCTACTCCAATCAGGGCAGACAGGTTTTCGGACCAGCGGCTACGGGAAAATGCCAGCAGCACAAACCCGATAAGGGGAAAGACGAAGGTAAGAGGTAACAGGTTCATCCGCGCATCTCGCTGGCAGCATCGACATCGAGGGTTTGGAAACGGCGATACAGTTGCAGCAGGATCGCCAGGCCAATACTCGCCTCGGCAGCAGCAAGGCTCAGTACCAGAATGAACATCACCTGACCATCCGGTTGCCCCCAACGGCTGCCACCGACCACAAAAGCCAGGGCGGAAGCATTCATCATGATTTCCAGACTCATCAATATGAACAGGATGTTGCGCCGTACCATCAGGCCAACCAGACCCAGGGCGAACAACGCGCCGGCAAGTGCCAGACCATGTTCCAGAGGTATCGCATTCATAGGTCCATTCCTTAACGGGTTACTCGCCGACGCCTTTGACGTCTTGTTGCCGGCCTAGGTGATAGGCCGCAACCAGCGCAGCCAGGAGCAGCATCGACGCCAGTTCGACCGCTAGCAGATAGGGGCCGAACAGGCTGATACCAACCGCTTTTGCATCAACCATGGTATGACCGATGCTTGCACCGCCGGGCATTCTGCCCAGCACCAGCAGCAACTCGACCAGCAACGCGATGGAAAGAATCGAAGGGCCAACCCAGATGCCAGGCGTTAACCACTTGCGTTCCTGCTCAACCACGGCAGGGCCGAGGTTGAGCATCATCACAACGAATACGAACAGCACCATGATGGCGCCAGCGTATACGATGACCTCAAGCGCACCGGCGAATGGAGCGCCAAGGCTGAAGAAGGTCATCGAGACCGCTAGCAGCGAGATGATGAGGTAGAGCAGGGCATGTACCGGATTACGGTTGGTAATCACCCTGAACGTGGCCAGTACGGCGACACCGGCAGCGAAATAGAAAGCAAATTCCATCTTTCCGTCCTTACGGCAGCAGGCTCTTGACGTTGATTGGCTCGGCCTCGTTCTTCGCAGCACCCTTGGGTTTGCCCGCAATGGACATACCGGCGACGCGATAGAAGTTGTAGTCCGGGTACTTGCCGGGTCCGGAGATGAGCAGATGCTCCTTCTCGTACACCAGGTTCTGACGCTCGTACTCGCACATCTCGAAGTCCGGTGTCAGCTGGATAGCGGTGGTAGGACAAGCCTCTTCACACATGCCGCAGAAAATGCAGCGGGAGAAGTTGATACGGAAGAACTCCGGATACCAGCGACCGTCTTCTGCTTCGGTTTTCTGCAGGGAAATACAGCCTACCGGGCACGCTACCGCACACAGGTTGCACGCCACGCAGCGCTCCTGCCCATCGGGATCACGGGTCAGGACAATCCGGCCTCGATAACGAGGCGGCAGATAAACCGGCTCCTCGGGGTACTGCAGGGTGTCGCGCTTTCTAAAAGCATGGGAAAAGATCATCAGCACGCTTCGTAGCTGAGTCCATGTGCCATGCACGACATTGACTATTTCTTTGAACATGGCGGCTCTCCTCAGTGAACCACGGCCGGGGTGGCGTTATACAAAACCACCGCACCGGTAACGAGCAGATTGATCAGGGTCAGCGGCAGACACACCTTCCAGCTGAACGCCATCACTTGGTCATAGCGCGGACGTGGGATAGACGCACGCAGCAAAATGAACAGCATGATGAAGAACGCAGTCTTCAGGGCGAACCAGATGAAGGGTGGCAACAGCGGACCATGCCAGCCACCAAAGAACAGCGTGACGAGCAGGGCAGACACCAGCACGATGCCAATGTATTCGCCTACGAAGAACATGCCCCACTTCATGCCGGCATATTCAACGTGGTAACCATCTGCCAGCTCCTGCTCTGCCTCCGGCTGGTCAAAGGGGTGGCGGTGAGTCACCGCAACGCCTGCGATCAGGAAGGTACAAAAGCCGAAAAACTGAGGGATGATGAACCACAAGCCCTGATGCTGCGCTTCAACGATATCTCGCATGTTGAAAGAGCCGGTCACCGCGACGACGCCCATGAGCGAAAGCCCCATGAACACCTCGTAGGAGACGGTTTGGGCTGAAGCGCGCATGCTACCCAGCAAGGCGAACTTATTGTTGCTCGACCAGCCTGCGAACAGCACTGCATAGACTGCAAGGCCAGCCATCGCAAAGAAGAACAGAAGACCAATGTTCAGGTCCGCCACACCCCAGGTAGGTGTGATCGGTACCACGGCAAACGCGATCAGCAAGGCGCTCATCGCAATGACGGGTGCCAGCATGAACGTCATCTTGTCCGCGAACGGTGGCGTCCAGTCTTCCTTGAAGAACATCTTGATCATGTCGGCGCCCAGCTGGAAGGCACCGAAAGGACCGACACGGTTTGGCCCGTGACGATCCTGCCACAGGCCAAGCAGACGGCGCTCGACCCAGCTAAGCAGCGCGCCGCAGATAACGACGGCCAACAGGATCACGATGGCCTTCACGACGGCCAGGATAATGGCGATGACGGAAGGGGTTAACCAACTCATTGCGCAGCCTCCTGGACGCGATCGATGGTAAGACCCGCCAGGCGGGCTGGAATGCCTTCAAACCCCACCGGCAAGCCGATCAAGCCAGCAGCCAGACCAGGTTTGACCATCAGCGGCAGGCTCAGCGCCTGACCAGCAACCGTAACGCTGACCTTGGCACCAGGATTGACGCCCAGACGGTCTGCATCAGCTTTTGCAAGCGCGACGTAAACTTCGGGGATACGCTCCTGGAAAGTCTCCGAGCGAGCCGAGGTCTCTTCGCTGCCGAACAAATGATGGATCGGTACGGCTTTCCACTGGTTCGCCTGAGCGGAATAGGCTGCCGGAATGGCGTTGAACCAGCTCAGGCGATCGCCAGAAGACTCGATCAGACGAATACCAGGATCGCCCGCACGCAGATGTCCACCTACCTCGTCCTGGAACTTGTTCCAGGCTTGCGGCGAGTTCCAGCCAGGAGACCAGGCAAATGCGATCTGCTGACGGGGTTCGGCGCTGCCGTAATAGCCTTCCATGGAGAAGGCGAAGGCAGAGTCTATATCCTGTGGCGTACGCGGCTCGTGAACGCTGATATTGGCACGCATTGCAGTACGACCGCTGTAACGGTGAGGCTCACGGGAAAGCTTCTGGCCCTTGATACGGAAGGACGCGCTGGGCGCTGCATCCCGAATGCCAGCCAGGCTCGGATGACTTGCTGCGCAGGCTTCAGTAACCTGGTCCAGCTGCGTCCAGTCCACGGCCTTGCCCTGCAAGGTGCTGTGCAGTGCATGTAGCCAACGCCAGCCTTCACGAATCAGGCTACTCGGATCGTAATAAGTAGGCTCGTACACCTGGAAGAAACGCTGGGCACGGCCCTCCTGGCTTACCAGGGTGCCATCACCTTCCGCAAAGCTTGCGGCTGGCAGGATCAGGTCGGCACGCTCTGCCGTAGCTGTACGCTGATGGTCCAGTACGATCAACGTTTTGGCTGCCTTGAGCGCTTCTTCTACGCGTGCAGAGTCGGCGCGACGGAACAGGTCGTTTTCCAGCACGACCAGCGCGTCGGCTTTACCCGCTGTCAGCGCGTCGAATGCATCATCTACCGACTCGCCGCCAAAAATGGCCAGGCCCATGCTGTTGGCTTCGGGAACGACAAGGCTCAGCGAGCCGTTCTTTTCCTTCAGCGCCAGTGCCTTGGCAATGTTGGCAGCAGCCTCGATCAGCGCGCGTGATCCCAGTGAAGTACCCGAGATAATGAGCGGACGCTTGGCATTGAGCAGGGTGTCGGCCACCAACTTGACCTGCTGCGCTACTTCATCGCTCAGGCCTTCTACTGCCGGAGCGGAAGCGTCGAGAGCGTTGGCCAGTGCAAAGCCGAAGCGAGCCAGATCTTCCGGCGCACCGTGGATAGTCTGCGCAGCGATGTCATCCAGACGTGTCTCAGCCAGGCTGGCCAGAAACACGGGGTTTTTGCTGGATTGCCCAATGGTCTGGACAGCCGCCTTGTGCCATTCAGGAATACGAGCTGCCGCTGCAATATCAGTTGCCTTGCCTTTGGCTGCCTGACGGACGGCCAAGGCGACACGGGCCGCGGTCTGGGTCAGGTCTTCGCCTAGGACCACTACAGCGTCATGGTGCTCGATGTCGCGGATGGTGGGTACAGGAAGAGGGCTGTTACGCAAGACATCCAGTACAAGGCGGACATGTTCAAGCTCATGCTTGGCCATGCCGCTGTAATAGTTTTCTGTACCTACCAGTTCACGTAGTGCATAGTTGCTTTCCAGGCTGGCACGGGGAGAGCCGATACCGATTACCCTACGCCCACGCAATAGCTCGGCAGCCTTATCCAGTGCAGCGTCTACCCCTGCGTTGAGCGAGCCGTTACGCAGCAGCGCCTGGCGAGGGCGATCCTTGCGGTTCACATAGCCATACCCGAAGCGGCCACGGTCGCACAGGAAATAATGGTTAACCGAGCCGTTGTAACGGTTCTCGATACGACGAAGCTCGCCATAGCGCTCACCGGGGCTGATGTTGCAACCAGACGAGCAGCCATGACAGATGCTTGGTGCAAACTGCATGTCCCACTTGCGGTTGTAGCGCTCGGAGTGGGTCTTGTCGGTAAAGACGCCGGTTGGGCAGACTTCGGTCAGGTTTCCGGAAAACTCGCTTTCCAGTGTGCCTTCCTCAACGCGGCCGAAATACACATTGTCATGGGCGCCATAAACGCCCAGATCAGTGCCGCCTGCGTAATCCTTGTAATAGCGCACGCAGCGGTAGCAGGCGATACAGCGGTTCATCTCATGGGAAATGAACGGGCCCAGGTCCTGGTTCTGGTGGGTGCGCTTGGTGAAGCGATAACGGCGCTTGTTATGACCTGTCATCACGGTCATGTCTTGCAAGTGGCAATGACCGCCTTCCTCACAAACCGGGCAGTCGTGCGGATGGTTGGTCATCAGCCATTCAATGACACTACTGCGAAAGTCTTTGGCTTCCTGGTCATCAATGGATATATAGGTCTTGTCCGTCGAAGGCGTCATGCAGGACATGACGAGGCGACCACGGGTGTCGTTCTCATCAGCAAACTGCTTGACCGCACACTGTCGGCAGGCACCGACGCTACCGAGCGCCGGGTGCCAGCAGAAATAGGGAATATCGAGACCGAGGGACAGGCAAGCCTCCAAGAGGTTGTCCGCACCGTCGACTTCGTACTCTTTGCCGTCTACGTGGATAGTGGCCATGGTTCTTCAGTCTTCGTTTGCCGGGGGACCTGGAAAGGCTTGAGCCTTTCCACAGCCTTACCGCGGCGTGGCTATTGGAATCACGGTGTCGCCGTCTTTACACATGCGTTCAGGCGGCGACAGTGGCCAGCTCAGCGAGCCGGCACACAAATCAAATGACTGTTTCTACAACGGAAGGCTGGGGCTCGCTGGGAGCCTTATTCACGCCCGCCTCGAATTCGCTGCGGAAATACTTGATTGCGCTGGCCAGTGGCTCGACCGCACCAGGGGCATGAGCACAGAACGTTTTGCCTGGGCCAAGGAAGGTGCATAGCTGCAGTAGCGTCTCGATATCGCCGCTTTGACCTTCGCCTTTTTCCAGCGCGCGCAAGAGCTTGACGCTCCATGGCAGACCGTCGCGGCAGGGCGTACACCAGCCACAGGACTCACGGGCAAAGAACTCTTCCATGTTGCGCAGCAGCGAAACCATATTAACGGTATGGTCTACCGCCATGGCGAGGCCGGTCCCCATACGGGTACCCACTTTGGCGATACCGCCAGCAAACATAGGTGCCGAAAGATGCTCCGGCAGCAGAAAGCCCGTGCCTGCACCACCTGGCTGCCAGGCCTTCAGGGTATAGCCTTCGCGCATACCACCAGCATAGTCTTCGAATAGCTCTTGAGCGGGTATGCCAAACGGCAACTCCCACACCCCGGGATTCTTGACCTTGCCGGAGAAGCCCATGAGTTTTGTACCCATGTCTTCGCTTCCCTCGCGCGCCAATGATTTGTACCAATCGACGCCATTGGCGACGATGGCTGGCACGTTGCACAGGGTTTCGACATTATTTACGCAAGTCGGCTTGCCCCAGACGCCAACAGCAGCAGGGAAAGGCGGTTTGGAACGTGGGTTGGCCCGGCGGCCTTCAAGCGAATTGATCAGGGCGGTTTCTTCACCGCAGATGTAGCGGCCTGCACCGGTGTGAACAAACAGCTCGAAGTCAAAGCCACTGCCAAAGATGTTTTTGCCAAGGTAGCCAGCGGCCTTGGCTTCCTCGATGGCGCGATTCAGGTTGCGTGCGGCATCGACATACTCACCACGAAGAAAGATATAGCCGCGGTAGGCCTTCAAGGCCCGTGCGCTGATGATCATGCCTTCTACCAGGAGGTGCGGCAGCTGCTCCATGAGCAGGCGGTCCTTCCAGGTGTTAGGTTCCATTTCGTCAGCGTTGCACAGCAGATAACGAATGTTCAGACTTTCATCAGCAGGCATCAGGCCCCATTTGACGCCAGTCGGGAAACCCGCACCACCGCGGCCCTTGAGGCCCGAGTCCTTGACAGTCTGAACGATATCCGTAGATGCCATGTCAGCCAGCGCCTTGCGCGCAGCGCTATAGCCGTCTTTGGACGTGTATTCCTCAAGCCAGACCGGCGCGGCATCGTCACGCAGACGCCAGGTAAGCGGGTGAGTTTCAGGTGTACGAGCGATTTTGTTCGCAGGACCCACGGAGGTAAGCGTCATACATAACCCTCCAGCAATTTGGCGACACCGGACGGCTGGATATTGCCGTAAGTGTCCTCATCGATCATCAGGGCAGGGGCTTTGTCGCAGTTGCCAAGGCAGCATGTCGGGAGCAGGGTAAAGCGACCATCAGCGGTCGTCTGGCCCAGGCCGATACCTAATTGCTCCTGGATTTGTCCCAGTACGGATTCATGGCCGCCGATATAGCAGACCATGCTGTCGCAGACGCGGATAATATGACGGCCGACGGGCTGACGAAAAATCTGGCTATAGAAGGTAGCTACGCCTTCCACATCGCTTGCAGGAATGCCGAGGATTTCACCGATGGCATAGATAGCGCCATCCGGGACCCAGCCACGTTCCGTTTGAACGATTTTCAGTGCTTCGATAGATGCCGCACGGGCATCTTCGTAGTGATGCATTTCATGTTCGATGGCAGAGCGTTCGGTTTCACTCAGCTCGAAACGATCAGTTTGAATCAGTGTACTCATGATCAGCGGTCCACATCGGCCATGACGAAATCGATACTGCCCAGGTAGGCGATCAGGTCCGCCACCATGCTGCCTCGGATCACCGAGGGGATCTGTTGCAGATGCGGGAAGCTGGGCGTACGAATGCGAGTCCGGTAGCTCATGGTGCTGCCATCGCTCGTCAGGTAATAACTGTTCAACCCTTTGGTCGCCTCGATTATCTGCATGGATTCATTGGCCGGCATGACCGGTCCCCAGGAAACTTGCAGGAAGTGAGTGATCAGGGTCTCGATGTGTTGCAGCGTGCGCTCTTTAGGTGGCGGCGTCGTCAGCGGATGGTCTGCCTTGAAGGGGCCTTCAGGCATGTTCTTCAGACACTGATCGATAATACGCAGGCTCTGACGCATCTCTTCGATACGGACCAGGCAACGATCATAGGCATCGCCGTTGTGCGCGATAGGCACTTCGAATTCGAAGTTCTGATAACCCGAATAAGGCCGTGCCTTGCGCATGTCGAAGTTCAGGCCGGTGGCTCTCAAATTCGGGCCGGTTACGCCCCAACGCAACGCTTCTTCAGTGTTGTAATGGGCTACACCTACGGTACGACCTTTTAGGATGCTGTTCCGAATGGCTGATTTTTCGTATTCATCCAGACGCTTGGGTAGCCAGTCAACGAACTCCTTGACCAGCTTGTCCCATCCTCGAGGCAGGTCATGGGCCACACCGCCAATACGGAACCATGCTGGGTGCATCCGGAAGCCGGTAATGGCTTCTACCACCTTGTAGGCGCGCTGACGATCCGTAAAGGCGAAGAAGACCGGTGTCATGGCGCCCACGTCCTGAATATAGGTACCCAGGAACAGGAGATGACTCATGATGCGGAAGTATTCACACATCATGATTCGAATCACCTCAACCCGTGCAGGGACTGTAATTCCGGCAAGCTTTTCAACGGCCAGTACGTAGGGGAGGTTGTTCATGACACCGCCCAGGTAGTCAACCCGGTCGGTATAAGGAATGTAACTGTGCCAGGATTGACGTTCGCCAGTTTTCTCGGCTGCGCGGTGGTGATAGCCGATCTCGGGAACGCAGTCGACAATCTCTTCGCCGTCCAGCTGAAGAATGATACGGAAGGCACCGTGGGCGGACGGGTGGTTCGGACCCAGGTTCAGGAACATGAAGTCAGACGTGTCGCTCTGCTGCTTCATGCCCCATTCTTCAGGCTTGAAGCGCAGGGTTTCCTGCTCCAGATCCTGCTTCGCCGCGTTCAGGGCGTAGGGGTCGAATTCCGTCGCGCGGGCTGGATAGTCCTTGCGCAGCGGGTGGCCTTGCCAGCTGTCAGGCATCAGCATCCGCTTGAGCAGGGGATGGCCGTCGAACCGGATGCCGAACATGTCCCAGACTTCACGCTCGTACCAGTTAGCGTTCGGCCAGATATCAGTCACGGTGGGCAAGGTCAGGTCGTTCATCGACAGCGCGACCTTGATCATCACATCGCTATTCCGCTCGATGGACATCAACTGATAGAACACAGTGAAGTCGGCCGGCGGCAGGCCGCGGCGCTGGGTACGCAGCCGTTCATCCATGCCGTGCAGGTCGTACAGCATGACGTACGGACGCGGCAGGTTACGCAGGTAGGTCAGTACTTCTTTAAGCTTTTCACGGGGCACCCACACTACGGGCATGCCCGTACGAGTAGTTTGAACAGTTAGCGCATCCGCGCTAAAGCGTGCCTTGAGTTCACCCACCACGCCTTCATCTTGGGCAGCGTGCAGGGGTGCGGACAGAACAGTGTCTGCAGTCATGATTATCCGTCGCTATCGGTCAACGTCACGTGTGAGCCTGAGGGCTCACACTTCGTCGGGGCTGCGCAGGTTGGTTACCTGAATACGCTGTTCGCGTCGCTGCTCTCGTTGGGCTGGCATCTCGGCACGATAAATACCTTGCTCACCAACAACCCATGAGAGTGGACGACGCTCTTCGCCAATCGAGTCCTGCAAGAGCATCAAGCCTTGGAGGAATGCCTCGGGACGAGGAGGGCAGCCCGGAATATAGACGTCTACAGGCAGGAACTTGTCCACGCCCTGGACTACCGAGTACACGTCGTACATACCACCGGAATTAGCGCAGGCGCCCATTGAGATGACCCACTTGGGTTCGAGCATCTGTTCGTACAGACGCTGAATGACCGGAGCCATCTTTATAAAGCAGGTACCTGCCACCACCATGAAATCCGCCTGCCGCGGTGAGGCCCGGATAACTTCAGCACCAAAGCGGGCGATATCGTGCGGCGCGGTAAACGCTGTGGTCATTTCCACATAGCAGCACGAAAGACCGAAGTTGTAAGGCCAGAGGGAGTTCTTGCGCCCCCAGTTGACGGTGTTGTGCAGGACGTCATCGAGTTTGCCCATAAAGATGTTCTTATGGACTTGCCCTTCAGTCGGATCGGAAACGGTTTCCCGTGTCCCGGCCGGATAGCGTTCTACGACCGCATCGGGATCGATCCTGGTAAGTTTGTATTGCATCGCCAAAGCCTCATTGTTTTAGCTTCGCCTGCCGCTTACGGCGGCCTTCAGGAGCCCAGTCGAGCGCCCCGATCCGCCATAGGTAAACAAGACCCGCCAACAGAATTGCTATGAAAACTGTAACTTCGATGAATCCAGCCCATCCTGATTCACGGACGGATACGGACCATGCGAAGAGAAAGAGCGCTTCGACGTCAAAGATCACGAACAGCATCGCGACCAGATAGAATTTAGCGGAGAGGCGCAGTCGCGCTCCACCGGTAGGAACGATACCCGACTCGAAGGGATCGTTTTTACTACGGCCAACAGCACGGCTGCCTAGCAGGCTGGAAACGCCGAGCATGAATCCTATAAGACCGACTACACCCAAAAGGAAAATCGCAAAGCTCCAATTGTGAGCTAGAAGACCGGTCGTATCAGGCATGCTCATGGTCCTTATCGTTTTTGCTAGTAAAAATCCTGCCTCATCCTGCGACATGACGTCGCAAGCGGCGGTGGAATTCTATTCCTGAATAACGCGTGTGTAAAATTTTTGACGAAAAAAGATTTGTTTAAATGATTTCCGTCAATCGTATTCAGGTAAAGTGGATTAAATCTTTGTTTATTAAGATTTATTCTCAACTAAATTCGCTATTTGGACGCTCTAATAATTGAGTGATTTAGTTGGTTTTATACGTGCAAATCGCTCTTGTTATTAGCGTAGCAGGCTCACTCCCAATTGCTAGAAGTATTGTTCTTTATAAATAAGCTGCGTAAGTTTAGCGTTTAATATGAAGGGTCCAGGTAATATCTTATTGATATCACCTGGATTCGAATACGACAGATGAAGCGTGTTGTGAAGTGCAGTCAATGCATGGACGCTAGTGAGATATGTGCGTCTTGAAGGTTGATACGCCAGGGTGTTTTTAGTCGAGAAGGTCCACCTTGACCCTGAGTTGAGTATCCTGACTGCCCCGAGTTGAATATTCATACAGGATTCTGTCTTCAGAGCGTGAAGCATTCTGTGAAAAACCGCTCAGCGTAATCCATTCGCCTAGCCGGCCGCTGACGCGGGTGCTGGTGGATTGAGTATTGATAGTGTTGGGCTGATTTCTGTCCAGGCTGTTGTTGCCGCCATCTATTGTCAAATGTACAAGATTGCCTGTAAGGCTGGCAGTAACGTAAAAGCCACGGTTGAGATCGCGATACTCAGTACGGGTATAAGGGCGACCGTAAGGGTCGATTTCAGTGGTGGAAATAGGCACGCTTTGACCAATCTTGACCAAGGCAGGGGAGCCTTCCGTTGCCTGTACCTGCTGTGTGCCGTCTTGCTGTGTACCGGTGCTGTTACTGATGATGCGAACATGCGTGTCTGGATGATTACCCAGTCGTCCGTTAACCGAGTAACCCTGCTCATCGCCCTCATCTGCATCGCGTGTATCGACAGTAATCAAAAGGCGATGCGGCTCTGTATCCAATTGAGATAACAGGCTTTTGATTTCTGTGATTTTGTTCGACTCAGCATTAACGATTAGTTGATTGCCATAGGTACTGACTTTGCCTTCTGAGCCCAAAGTGGATTGCACGATAGGCAGCAGTTCATCGGCGGTTCTGTAATTAAGGGGAATCACTTCAGTACGAGGTGCCGCCTGTGCTGCGAAAGCAGTCATCAGCATGGACAGAAATAAGGCCAAGTACGCGCGATAGGGCTTCATAACACCATGCTTCTCACGTTAGGGTCCGATTGGCTGGTTTGCCAGATGCTGTCGAATCGGCTCTGTTGCAAGCGAACAGTGGCTCTCGCGTTGTAATAGGCCGTACCGGTATATAGCTGTAGGTTGTTGCGAATCACCAGGCCCTGATCGTCTATCAGTACGTAAGCGGTGTCGTCTGCCGGATAATCAGGCGAGCGCCTGCGAATTAAAAAGTTACTGGTCAGGCGTCGTGCCAGATTGATGAGTCGATGGCTCTGACGTACAGCTTGGCCTGAGTCCTTGAGCAGTACACGCAGGCGATTGCGAGGGTGCGCCAGTAAAAAACGTGTAATAGCGTGCTCTACATCGCTGCGGTTGTAGAGTTGTGGTTCAAAGTCTGGACTATAGATACAGATGCTGCGTCGTGCCTGGGAAAGCAATTCAACGATATGGAGAGCAGCAGCATCAGGAGTCTCGAAGCGCATCTCACGCTTTTCATCGGCTGCTACGGTCTCTGTTTGCTCCAGCGTAGAGTGTCTGGTCATGTCGACATGGGCGATACCCGCCTCCAGATATTCATCACTGGTGACAGTAAACCCCAAGCGTTGATAAAACGGAATGGCCTGGATTTGTGCGCTCAAAACCTGACGATGTAATCCGCGTCGCTCGGCCTCGGATATCACTGCATGCATGATGGTTGAGCCAACATTGAGGCCGCGCCAATCGCGTAAAACCGCAACGCGACCTATGCGGCCATCCTCCAGTAGGCGAGCAGTGCCTACTGGATAAAGACCCTCTTGAGCCAGAAAGTGTATGGCATGCTCATCTTCCGAGTCCCATTCCATTTCTGGCGGTACAGCCTGCTCTTGGACAAATACGGTTTCTCGTATATGTCTCAGGGCCTCGTTGTCACGCTTCCAGTCTGCGACGCGGATAGAGAGATCACTCATCAGCAAATACCAGGCTGCCTTGTTCAATGAGTTCGCGTATCAGTTCCCGGCCGGCTTCATCCTCTAGCCAGTTGCCCAGGTTTTCTTGATGCAATGCGTCAGCTGAGCATACCAGCGCAAGCAAGGGTTGAAGGTGGCCGGAAAGTAATCTGCTTTGACCGCTCGCGAAAATCATCACATCGTCGCCCATTTGTGACCAGGCCAGTCGTGCGCTGGGGTTGCGTATAAGGCAGGCGCCATCTTCCAGAGCTTGGACCAGATCACCTTCTAGAAGAGACTCGCCGCTGATCAGTTCAGGGTAGCGCGGCTCGGTCATGTATTGGCCAAACCAGGCCAATAGCATCCGCTCATCATTGATGTGTTCTTGTATAAGGGCTTTAAGGCGATCTACAGCGTCTTGCTTGATCTGGCCAGAGTCTACTGCCTGCACAGGTTCAGTGCCTGCATCACTATAGCGCTCTTCTTCCGGGATGAACTGAGTCAAAAAGTCGGTGAAGTGCGTCAAGACCTCTGAGGTACTGGGTGCGCGAAAACCTATCGAATAGGTCATGCACTCATCCTCGGCAATGCCATCATGGGCAAGCTGAGGGGGTAGATACAACATGTCGCCGGGTTCCAACACCCATTCATCGGTCTGCTCAAATTCCGCCAGGATCTTGATATCCGGGTTGTCCTGTAAAGGACTTTCACTGGTGCAACGCTGACCGATCTTCCAGCGACGTCGACCATAACCTTGCAAAAGGAATACGTCGTAGTTGTCGTAGTGGGGACCAACGCCGCCGCCTGGTGCTGCATAGCTGATCATGACGTCGTCGATGCGCCAGCTTGGCAGGAATTTGAATGGCTCGACCAATTCGGCTACTTCAGGAACGAACTGGTCAACCGCTTGAACGAGCAGTGTCCACTCACGCTCAGGCAGGGTAGAAAAGTCTTCTTCCTTGAAGGGACCTTGGCGTAGCTGCCATGGGCCTTGTTCTCCGGGCGCGATGATGCGTGATTCAACTTCTTCCTCAAGGGCGAGGCCAGCAAGTTCGTCAGGAGATAGCGGTGTTTCGAAATCCGGGATGGCCTGACGGATCAACAGGGGTTTGCGCTGCCAATAGTCGCGCAGGAATTCTCGAGCCGTCAGGCCGCCCAACAGTTGCAAAGGAGTGTCTGCGTTCATGTCTGTCTCTGAAATAAAAAAGCCCGGCGCAGCCGGGCATAAGAATAGGCTCGGTATTCAAATACGCTTGGCTTGCTCTATAGCATTACCAATATAGTTGGCAGGTGTCAGCGCCTTGAGTTCTGCCTTGGCCTCTGCAGGAATGTCCAGCCCTTCAATAAAAGTTTGCAGGGCTTCGGCGCTGATGCCTTTGCCGCGGGTCAATTCCTTGAGCTTTTCATACGGATTAGCTACGCCGTAACGACGCATGACGGTTTGAACCGGCTCGGCCAAGACTTCCCAGCAGTTGTCCAGATCGTCAGCGATACGCTGCGCATTCAGCTCCAGCTTGCTGATGCCCTTGAGCGTGGCTTCATAGGCAATAACACTATGGGCGAAGCCGACACCCAGATTACGAAGCACCGTCGAGTCGGTCAGGTCGCGCTGCCAGCGAGAGATAGGCAACTTGCTGGCAAGGTGCTGCAGAAGTGCATTGGCAATACCAAGGTTGCCTTCGGAGTTCTCGAAGTCGATCGGATTGACCTTATGTGGCATGGTCGAAGAACCGATTTCGCCCGCAACGGTTTTCTGCTTGAAGTAGCCTAGCGAAATATAGCCCCAGATATCCCGATCAAAATCGATCAGGATGGTGTTGAAGCGAGCAATGGCATCGAACAGTTCCGCAATATAGTCATGCGGCTCGATTTGCGTAGTGTAGGGGTTCCAGATAAGACCCAGGTCATTCTCGACGAAGGCTTGTGCGTTCGCCTCCCAATTGATTTGGGAATAGGCCGACAGGTGTGCGTTGTAGTTACCTACGGCGCCGTTGATCTTGCCAAGCAGCTCGATACCAGCAATCTGCTTGATCTGGCGATCCAGGCGATACACCACGTTGGCCAGTTCCTTACCCAGTGTAGTAGGGGAGGCTGGCTGTCCGTGAGTGCGCGACAGCATCGGGACGTCGGCAAAACGGTGTGCCAGCTCGCGGATGGCGCCCGAAATATTACGCATCAGTGGTAATAGAACGGTATCACGACCTTCGCGAAGCATGAGTGCATGAGAAAGGTTATTGATATCTTCTGATGTGCAAGCGAAGTGGATGAATTCGCTGACGGCATTGAGCTCAGGCAGTGCTGCAGCCTGCTCCTTCAGCAGATACTCAATAGCCTTGACGTCGTGGTTGGTCGTGCGCTCGATTTCCTTTACCCGTTCTGCCTGCTCCAGGCTAAAACTGGTTACCAGCTTTTCCAGAATCTCATTGGCCTGCGTGGAGAAGGGCGCTACTTCGGGAATGGCATCATGCGAGGCCAGACGCTGGAGCCAGCGAACTTCAACCATGGCGCGGAAACGGATCAGACCGTATTCGCTGAAAATCGGGCGCAGGGCTTGGGTTTTGCTGGCATAGCGGCCGTCAATAGGCGAAACCGCGGTAAGCGAGGAAAGCTGCATGGGGCATTCTCGACAGTCAATGAGAGGAAAAAGGCGCGATAGCATACACCAAAGCGCCATGTTTGGCTGAGCGCGAGCGAGATGGCTGATCAGCTGTTCAGGAGAGGATAGAGCTCATCAAGCATCTTGCGCCGACTAAAGACCATCTGCCAGCGGTGTCCGCCCAGTTGTCGCCAGAGACGGGCAGAACGAATGCCGGCCAATAGCAATGCTCTCACCTTGGCGGCGTTGGCTGGTATCTGTAGGTAACGCATCTCGCCATGCACTTGAATACGCTGGCGAAATGTACTCAGTGTGTCTTCATAGATACTGCCAAAGCTGGCAATGACGTTTTCATGCGTCAAACCAAAGTGTTGAACCTGCTGCTGCACCTGATCAAGGCGCTTGCCAATCAGTTCCAGCATATCTTCGCGCCGGTCTAGCCGTCGTTCCAGAGCAATCATCGACAAGGCGTATTTAAGAGGCTCTCGCTGCAGGCTTGAGGGGTTGCGCTCCAGGGCGCTGGACAACGCCCTCATGCCATCGCGCAGGTCGATACTGTCTCCGCCATAGACCTCAAGTGTGGTTTGTGGGTTTGTAGCCAGCAGGCTGCCCAACATGCAGGCCAGTGGCGCCTCGCTGATCTGTCCCGTCTTGGCCAGGCGATCAACCAGAAACGCGGCCTCGAAGACAGCACCCAGTGCTACCAGTTGCTCATGTATCGACGTCATGCTGCAGGGCTCTCCCTATATGCAGGCTCAGCGTCTTCGATAACACCACCACCCAGGCAAATCTCTCCATCATAGAAAACAACAGATTGACCTGGGGTGACAGCCCTTTGTGGCACTTCAAAGACAGCACGATAACCGGTGGCTGTTCTTTCAAGGCGGCAGGCCTGATCCTGCTGGCGATACCGTACTTTGGCTTTCAGCTTGAGAGGGGACGTCAAATCGACCGGGTTGACCCAGTAAATAGTGTTGACGGTCAACGCTTGAGAATACAGCCAGGGGTGTTCGTTACCCTGACCAACGATCAGAACGTTACGCTTCAGGTCTTTGCTCAGGACGTACCACGGGTCATCTCCGGAATCCTTCATGCCACCGATGCCCAGCCCCTGCCGCTGGCCAATGGTGTGATACATCAGTCCATGATGTTTGCCGATGATCTTGCCTTCGGTGGTTTCGATATTGCCGGGCTGAGCGGGCAGGTACTGCTTGAGGAAATCGGCAAAGCGGCGCTCGCCGATAAAGCAGATACCGGTAGAGTCTTTTTTGCGTGCTGTGGCCAGTCCGTATTTTTCGGCAATCGCGCGAACTTCGGGCTTTTCCAGTTCGCCTACCGGGAACAATGTCTTGGCCAGCTGTTCGCCACCCACCGCGTGGAGGAAATAGCTCTGGTCCTTGTTGGGATCCAGGCCTTTTAGTAGCTGGGTCTGGTCGTTTTCGTCCCGACGGCGAACATAATGACCCGTGGCGATAAGATCGCCCCCCAGCATCAAGGCGTAGTCAAGAAATGCCTTGAACTTGATTTCCCGGTTACACAGGATGTCTGGATTGGGCGTTCGGCCTGCCTTGTACTCTTCCAGGAAGTGTTCGAAGACGTTATCCCAATATTCGGCTGCGAAGTTGGCCGTGTGCAGCTTGATACCAAGCCGGTCGCACACTGCCTGGGCGTCAGCTAGGTCTTCTTTGGCTGTACAGTATTCAGTGCCGTCATCCTCTTCCCAGTTTTTCATGAAGAGGCCTTCGACCTGGTATCCCTGTTCCTTCAGGAGCAGCGCTGAAACAGAGGAGTCCACTCCGCCTGACATGCCGACGATGACGCGTGTTGAAGAGGGCGTATGCATATGCAGAAGTATTCAGGAAAAAGCACAGTTTAACAGGGTAGGGCAGGGCGCGGCGACTTAGAGACGGATCACTTCCAAGGGGAAGGAGCCAGTGCTGAGATAATCATCAACGCAGCGCAGGACCAACTCACTGCGCCAGGAGGCCTCATTTACAATCAGCTCCTCTCGTGTCATCCATTTAGGGCCGATAATGCCCTCGTCGAGTGGGTGCTCGGGTAGGTGGCGAAGCGGACGCGCTGAAAAGCAGACGCGCTGGTAGGTCACGCCGTTGCTGGGAGCGGTATACAAGTAAATGCCTGTGACGCCTGTAAGCTCAACTTCCCAACCGGTTTCTTCGAGGGTTTCTCTACGGGCGGCGTCGAGCAGGCTTTCATTGGCCTCAAGGTGCCCGGCCGGCTGATTGAGGCGTGGCTGGCCATCAATCAGTTCTTCGGTAAACAGAAAACGTCCCTGATCTTCAATAACGGTTGCGACGGTGATATGGGGTTCCCATTTCATAAGAGGCCCTGTTTTCAGTGAAGCATAGAGGTAAAGGCTGAAAGCAGAACCCCGGCACTGGGCCGGGGTTCTGTAAGCACTAGCATGTCATATTAGGACAGCGTGGCCAGGGCTTCGTTAAGGGTCGCGCTTGGACGCATTGCCTTGCTGGCAAGTTCTGCGTTCGGGTGGTAATAGCCACCAATATCCACAGGCTTGCCCTGTACTTCGTTCAATTCGGCAACGATCTTGGCTTCATTGTCGGCAAGCTGCTTGGCCAGCTTGGAAAACTTCGCCTGCAGTTCGCCATCCTCGGTTTGCTCAGCCAGTGCCTGAGCCCAGTAAAGGGCTAGGTAGAAGTGGCTGCCACGGTTGTCCAGTTCGCCTACCTTGCGTGAAGGCGACTTGTTGCTGTCCAGGAACTTACCGTTGGCTTGGTCCAGTGTCTTAGCGAACAGGCGGGCCTTGGCATTATTGGTCGCATGGCCGTAGTGATCCAGCGATTCGGAGAGCGCCAGGAACTCACCTAGAGAGTCCCAACGGAGATGGTTTTCCTGTACGAACTGCTGAACGTGCTTGGGTGCAGAGCCGCCCGCGCCAGTCTCGAACAGACCGCCACCGTTCATGAGCGGAACGATGGACAGCATCTTGGCACTGGTACCAAGCTCCATGATGGGGAACAGGTCGGTCAGGTAGTCACGCAACACGTTACCGGTAACGGAAATCGTGTCCTTGCCTGCACGGATGCGCTCAAGGGACAGGCGAGTTGCCTCAACCGGAGAGAGGATCTGGATGTCCAGGCCAGCGGTGTCGTGATCTTTCAGGTAGGTCTGTACCTTTTTGATCAATTGGGCATCATGGGCGCGTGCAGGATCCAGCCAGAACACTGCCGGGGTGTTGCTGGCACGTGCGCGGTTAACTGCCAGTTTTACCCAGTCGCGGACCGGAGCATCCTTGGTCTGGCACATGCGCCAGATATCACCTGCCTCGACAGTATGCTCAAGAAGAACATTGCCGTTGGTGTCAGTAACACGAACCACGCCGTCGGCGGGGATCTTGAACGTCTTGTCGTGGGAGCCGTATTCCTCGGCCTTCTGAGCCATCAGACCTACGTTAGGTACGCTACCCATGGTAGCCGGATCGAAAGCGCCGTTTTGCTTGCAGTCTTCGATAACCGCTTGATAGACACCGGCATAGCAGCGATCAGGGATCATGGCCAGGGTATCGTACAGCTTGCCATCGGCGCCCCACATCTTGCCTGATTCACGAATCATGGCGGGCATGGAGGCATCGACAATCACATCGCTTGGAACGTGCAGGTTGGTAATACCCTTGTCAGAGTTCACCATGGCCAACTGGGGGCGCTGCTCGTAAACGGCTTTGATATCCGCTTCGATTTCTGCCTGCTTGTCTTCCGGCAAGGTTTTGATCTTGGCGTACAGATCACCAATACCATTGTTTAAATCAACACCCAACTGATTCAACGTGTCAGCGTGCTTTTTGAGCGCATCAGCATAAAACACCGAAACTACGTGACCAAACATGATGGGGTCAGAGACCTTCATCATGGTTGCCTTGAGGTGCAGGGACAACAGAACGTCGCTGTTCTTTGCGTCAGCAATGGCGGCTTCGATAAAGCTGGCCAGAGCCTTCTTGCTCATGACTGATGCATCGATCAGCTCGCCAGCTGTTACGGATGTTTTTTCCTTCAGTACCTGCGTGCTGCCATCGTTGGTGGTCAGCTCGATCTTGACCGTGCCTGATGCTTCGATCAGCGCAGACTTTTCGCTGCCATAGAAGTCGCCCTCATTCATGTGCGCGACCTTGGTCTTGGAGTCTGCGCTCCAGGCGCCCATTTTATGAGGATGCTTTTTGGCGTAATTCTTGACGGAAAAAGGTGCGCGGCGGTCAGAGTTACCCTCGCGTAGAACCGGGTTAACAGCGCTGCCTTTGATCTTGTCGTAGCGAGATTTGACGTCTTTTTCCGTGTCGTCTTTTGGCTCGTCCGGGTAGTTCGGTAGTGTGTAGCCTTGATCCTGAAGTTCCTTGATAGCTGCTTTCAGCTGAGGAACCGAGGCGCTGATGTTAGGCAGCTTGATGATGTTGGCTTCAGGAGTGGTAGCCAGTTGGCCAAGTTCAGCCAAGTGGTCAGAAATCTTTTGGTCTTCGCTTAGATATTCAGGAAAAGTAGCGATGATGCGGCCAGCTAGAGAGATGTCGCGGGTTTCAACAGCAATGCCTGATGATTCGGTAAACGCTTTGACGATAGGAAGCAGGGAATAGGTGGCAAGGGCAGGTGCTTCGTCTGTAAGCGTATAGATGATCTTCGACGTTGTAGACATTTGTTACGTTAACCTCTCTGTATCATAGCGATTGCGCCTATTTGAATGGCACCGAACCAGCTAGTTCACCGACAAGGCACCGGTAGACGCAGATGAAAACGCGAGATTTGAGAACAATTCCGGGCACTTGAGCAGGCCAGAAAGGTTTGCCGTTAACGACGCGCCGGGTTTCAAGCCTGCACACACTGAGGCAGGCCCGACCGGACCCGTCCCGGATTGATCTCGGGCTTCTAGGGCCCAAAAATCGTCACGGAGTATATCAGCTAGGGAGGTCTTTCGCATTGCCGGGTTTGTTTGAATAACTACACAAATCTTTATAAGTGAAGTGATTACCTTTCAAATGTTTATTTTCTGAACAATTGGCTCTTTGAAATAGCGTAGTTCCTGCTTGGGACTTGGCTAATCCATTGGTTTTAATAAATTAGTTTTTAAACGAATAAAGTCTTTTAACTGCTGCGTAATAAAAAGCCCCGAGCAAGTCGGGGCTTTTTATTTGATTTAGCGCTGTTGGCGCAGTAGCGCCTCTATACGCTCCTCCAGAGGAGGGTGGCTCATGAACAGACCGGCAAAGCCATGGCCCTTGCTGCTCTTGATTCCAAAAGCGGTCAGAGTGTCTGGCATTTGTCCTTGAATGTTCTGTTCCGCACGCAAGCGCTGTAATGCAGAAACCATTGCATTTGTACCTGCCAGGCGTGCACCTGCTTCGTCGGCACGGAATTCGCGAAATCGCGAGAACCACATGACGATGATAGTCGCCAGGATGCCCAGAACCAGTTCAGCGACGATACTGGTAATGTAATAGGCGGGCCCATGACCTTCCTCTGTCTTGAAGACGGCCTTGTCGATGAAATTGCCGAATATGCGGGCAAAGAACATGACAAAGGTGTTCACGACGCCTTGGATCAGGCTCAGTGTCACCATGTCGCCGTTGGCTACGTGACCGATCTCGTGCGCCAGAACGGCGCGCACTTCTTCAGGCGAGAAACGCTCAAGCAAACCCTGGCTTACCGCAACCAGTGCATCGTTCTTGTTCCAGCCCGTTGCAAAGGCGTTCGCTTCGTAGGCAGGAAAGATGCCAACCTCAGGCATCCGGATGCCCGCCTCGCGAGACAGATCCTCAACAGTTTGCAGTAGCCATTGCTCGTGACGAGTCCGGGGCTGACTGATGATTTCGGTTCCGGTACTCATCTTGGCCATCCACTTGGAAATGAATAGCGAGAATAGCGAGCCGGCAAAACCGAAGACGGCACAGAAAATCAGAAGACTTCCGTAGTTCTGGCCTGTAAAACGATCTACTCCCAGCACTTTAAGCGTAATGCTGGCGATCAGCAGTACGGCCAAGTTGGTGCCAAGGAACAGCAGAATTCGCATCATGGTGTAAAGCTTCTCCTAACAACCGGAAGACTATTTCCTAGCGGCGTATATAAGGTCCGGTTGTTAGGGTTTCAATCAAGCGACTATTTCAAACTATGTCGTTTTGTTGGCAGGCCTGAGTAAAAGACGCGTCAACAGCACCACTCGTTCGCTATCGCTTTCTGCCAGAGCGTCCCGTAGATGCTGGGCTAGGGTAGAACGTTGGCGTCTCACGCTAGGCGGAAGCGCTTCTGCTTCCTTGAGTAAATGGGCGTGACTCGCTGAAAGACGTAGAAACGCTTTTTCGGTCAGGATGGCTTGGTCAAGTGCATCATAACCAAGGTTAGTGGTGTAGCGCAGATAGTCCTCTTCAGCCAGCCAGAGCAGCGCGCTGAAGCAGCTCTGATGTCTAACACTGGGAAGCCCGAACTGGTCGGGCTCCTCTCGTCCAATCAGATCTTCGACATAGAGCGTCGCCTTGCGTGGAAAGCTTTGATAAAGCGCCAGCAGGCCTTTCGCTGCATCCTTGTAGAAGTCTTCGATATGGAGGTCCATGGGACTACTGCCGGTAATGTTTGAGGAAATTGCCAATTCGGCCAATAGCCTGTTCAAGGTCATCCACGCGTGGCAGGGTCACTACACGGAAGTGGTCAGGCCAAGGCCAGTTGAAGGCGGTGCCTTGAACGATAAGCAGTTTTTCCGAAAGCAGAAGATCCAGAACAAACTTTTCATCATTGTGGATTGGGCAAACCTTTGGATCGATCCTGGGGAAGGCATATAGCGCCCCCATAGGCTTTACGCAGCTTACGCCAGGGATGTCGTTCAATAGCGCCCAGGCACGGTTGCGCTGTTCCAATAAGCGCCCGTTGGGCAGTACCAGGTCATTGATGCTCTGGTAACCGCCCAGGGCGGTCTGAATGGCATGCTGGCTGGGCACGTTTGCACATAGGCGCATGTTGGCAAGGATATCAAGCCCTTCGATATAGCTCTGAGCTTTATGTTTAGGACCGGAAATGGCAACCCAGCCCGAACGGAAGCCTGCCACGCGGTAGGATTTCGACAGGCCGTTAAACGTCAGGCACAGGACATCGGGCGCAAGCGAAGCCGTTGAAATATGCACTGCTTCGTCGTACAGGATCTTGTCATAGATCTCGTCCGAAAAAATGACAAGGTTATGCTGGCGCGCCAGCTCCACGATATCTTCCAGCACCTCTTTGGAGTACACGGCACCCGTAGGATTGTTCGGGTTGATCAGCACCAGGGCCTTGGTATTGGAGGTGATTTTGCTGGCCATGTCTGAAAGGTCCGGAAACCAGTCCGACTGCTCATCGCATAGGTAGTGGACAGGTTTGCCGCCCGCCAGGCTGACAGCTGCAGTCCAGAGGGGATAATCTGGCGCCGGGATTAGAACCTCATCACCGTTATTGAGCAGGGCCTGCATGGCCATGACGATTAGCTCGGATACACCGTTACCCAAATAGATGTCTTCAATGCCAACGCCCTCTACCTGCTTTTGCTGGTAGTACTGCATGACTGCCTTGCGCGCGCTGAACAGGCCCTTGGAATCGCTGTAACCTTGTGCGGTAGGCAGGTTGCGGATCACATCCTGAAGGATTTCTTCAGGTGCCTCGAAACCGAACGGTGCGGGATTGCCAATGTTGAGTTTGAGGATGCGGTGGCCTTCCTCCTCCAGACGCTTGGCATGCTTTAACACTGGCCCACGAATGTCATAGCAGACGTTGGCTAGCTTGTTCGATTTACTGACCTGCATGTGTAACGGATCCCGGTTGGTAATAGCGAAGAGCGACCTGCGAAAGGTGCATGGTCGATGTCTGACTGTAGGTAGGCGTGCCTATCGGCTTGGCAGCGCCCTCAACGAGTGACAGACTGGAAGCAGATCATACGACTGCCCCTGCGTTTTCAAAAGAGACAGATGGGGCCTTTTCCATGGCGGAGGTGTTCATCCTATGGATAAAGTCATCAAATCCGAAGATGTTTGGCGTGACCAGCTGGATAATGACCAGTTTCGGGTGTGCAGGCTAAAGGCGACGGAAGCGCCGTATACAGGTAAGTACTGTGATACCAAGACGCCTGGGGTGTACCAGTGTGTCTGTTGTGGGCAAGCGCTTTTCGACTCGGAGACCAAATACAGTTCAGGCTGTGGCTGGCCCAGCTTTTATCAGCCTATCTCGAATGATGCTTTGCGAGAGGAAGAGGATTTTAGTCATGGGATGCATCGTATAGAGGTGCTTTGTTCGCGTTGCGATGCGCACCTGGGGCATGTGTTCCCGGATGGCCCACGACCGACGGGTTTGCGTTACTGCATAAACTCCGTTGCGCTGGATCTTGTCCCGCGTGATGAATAAAACAGACGCTCAGGCTGCGGAAGGGAAAAGCCTTTTGCAGATTCCGTTTACATTGATGAATGGGAAAGCGTGCTGCCTGGCTGATCTTTCTGCGCGAGCCTATTTGTTGGTCAACACTGCCAGTCGCTGTGGATTCACGCCTCAATACGAGGGGCTTGAGACGTTGTGGCAGGCTTACAAGGCTCAAGGGCTAGTAATTGTGGCCTTTCCATGTGATCAGTTCGGTCATCAGGAGCCTGCTGACAATGGTGAGATCGAACAGTTTTGCAAGGCCCGCTTTGGTGTCTCCTTTAACGTATCTCAAAAGATAGAGGTCAATGGTGCCGATGCCCATCCTTTATTCGAGGTACTAAAGGCGAAGGCGCCGGGGGTGCTAGGTACGCAGCGTATAAAGTGGAACTTCACAAAGTTTCTGGTTAGTGGTGATGGTGAAAAGATCAAACGCTTCGCGCCGCTAGTGAAGCCTGCGTCGCTAAAGGGACAGGTAGAGCGGTTTCTTTCGCTGTGACTCGAATGTCATGCTGAATCTTGCGGCTCTCGCTATATATAAAGGTGAGTCGCCGTTTTTGTGTAAGGATAAGTACGTGGAATCTAGACTCGATACATTTCTGGCACGTGCGGAAGGCGTGCTGGCCCGTTTGGAGCCTTTATTGCCAGCACTGCGCGAGCCGATTGATTGGTCTCAAACCGTTGCGGCTCGCTGGCGTCGTGAAGGGCAGGGAGGCTATCTGCAGCCTATTGAAGTCAATCTGGATCTGCGATTATCTGATTTACAGGGCGTTGATAGACAGCAGGTCCTGCTTGGGCAGAATACGCAGCAGTTTGTAGACGGCATGCCGGCCAATCATGCTCTGTTATGGGGCGCTCGCGGTACAGGCAAGTCATCCCTGGTCAGAGCATTGCTCGCTGAGTATGCACAGCGCGGATTGCGACTGATAGAGATTGAGCGTGATCATCTGACAGATCTGCCACGTGTGGTTGCGCAAATCAGTAAACAGCCTCAGCGGTTTGTGTTGTTTTGTGATGATTTGTCGTTTGATGCCAGCAACGATGATTATCGAGTGCTGAAAAGCGTACTGGATGGCTCGCTTGAGCAGGCGCCTGATAACGTTCTGCTTTATGCAACTTCAAATCGCCGGCATTTGGTGTCTGAGCGACAAAGCGATAACGCTGACTGGGAGCGAAGTGCGGATGGCGAGCTACACCCTAGTGAGGCGGTAGAAGACAAGATCGCGCTCTCGGATCGATTTGGGTTATGGCTTTCCTTTTATCCTTTTACCCAGGATCAGTTTCTTCAGGTAACCAAGCACTGGGTCGAGGTATTGGCTACCCGCGCGCAGCTTGTGTGGCAGTGGAGTGAGGAAACTGAAAAGGAAGCTATTCGCTGGGCGCTCGGCCGAGGTAATCGAAATGGCCGCTGTGCCTATCAATTCGCCCGTCATTGGGTTGGTAAACAGCTTTTGGATGTCGCAAATGCGTGATTTGAGTGAAGTGGGAAACGATCTGGGTGGCTATGAGCTACTAGCGGCACAGTTAGAAGCGCTTCTTTCTGGCGAAAACGATTTCATCGCCAACGCCTCGCAGTGTTCTGCCTTTCTTTTCCATGAGTTGCCTGACCTAAACTGGGCGGGCTTTTATCTGTGCAAAGACAATGAGCTTGTGCTTGGTCCGTTCCAGGGCAAGGTTGCCTGCGTTCGCATACCCTTTGGGCGTGGTGTCTGTGGTGCGGCGGCGCAAACGCGCGAGACGCAGCGTGTTGAGGATGTACATGTATTCGCGGGGCACATTGCTTGTGACAGTGCGTCAAACAGTGAACTTGTTATCCCATTGATAAAGAATGAGCGTCTGATTGGTGTGCTGGATCTTGATAGCCCCAAGCTAGGTAGATTCAGTCTGGATGATCAGAAAGGTATCGAGCGATTGGCAGCAATACTGCTAGCCGCAAGTGATTGCTGATAATAAAAGCGCAGCCCCTTGGGGCTGCGCTTTTATTGCTATTAGTCGTAGAGTGACTTCATAGGGGCATCTTCCTTCTCCATCTCCTCTAGCCCCTTTAATAGTTGCGTAGGTTCGCGGACCGGTTGCCCAGCACCAATTTCTCCCTTGATGACGCTGACTTGTTCATCAAGGTACTGAAGATGTTCATTGAACTTGTCTGAGTGAGGCTGTTTACGGATATATTGAGCGGCTTTCTCGAATGCCTGTCTGGCAGGAGCCAGTTGTCCCTGATCAATAAACTGACGGCCCAGGTGATCAAAGAATTCGAAGTGAAGTAGCGTCATTAGCGCTCTTATTTCCTCGTCCCAATAACCAGCCTCTTTAGCCTCAATCAGTCCATTCTGGATGGCGTAGGTGATTTGTGCGTGTAAATTTTCAAGCTGCGCACGAACCTGCTTTGCCTTGGCTTCATTCGCGATAACCTGGGCTGCGTTTGTGATCTCGATTTGATCACCCTTGGCCAGCTCAGCTTCCAGATGATTCATGCGTGCCGCCAATACGGGAGTCTTCTCCTTATTAGGCATGCGCTGAAGAAGTGTCAGTTCAAGCCTTGATAGTAAAAGCTTGAGGGCAGGGGTCATCCATTGCCCCGGTAACGTGTCGGACAGCTGCTCATAGCGTCGGATGCGGTTAACCAGCTCCGCTTTCAAGCGTGTCTTTTCAAGCTGATGCGCTTCAAGCTTCTGGTTGAGAAAGCTGATGAAAATCAACAGCACAGCTCCCGTCACAACCAAAATGGCAATTATAGATACAGACATCAAGGCCTCCTGCTGGCCTGCGAGTCAATAAAACAAGTACTACTATATTGGCAGCGCGACCATCTTCTTTAATGGCAAAGTCATTGATTTAAAAAAATTTAAATAGGTGTTGACGGGTCTCGAATGTCTCTCTAGAATGCGCGCCACTTCAGACGCAAAGCTGAAAGCGAAGCGAAAGAGGTAGGAACTGTTAAAGCTCCAAGGCTGCGTCCCCTTCGTCTAGTGGCCTAGGACACCGCCCTTTCACGGCGGTAACAGGGGTTCGAGTCCCCTAGGGGACGCCATATGCGGGAATAGCTCAGTTGGTAGAGCACGACCTTGCCAAGGTCGGGGTCGCGAGTTCGAGTCTCGTTTCCCGCTCCAAGTTTTAAAGCATGGCATGCGCGGTGCTTGTGTTAATAGAAATATGCTTTGCATGTTTCAAGGGTTTGTCCCCTTCGTCTAGTGGCCTAGGACACCGCCCTTTCACGGCGGTAACAGGGGTTCGAGTCCCCTAGGGGACGCCATATGCGGGAATAGCTCAGTTGGTAGAGCACGACCTTGCCAAGGTCGGGGTCGCGAGTTCGAGTCTCGTTTCCCGCTCCAAATTAAAAACACCGCCTTCTTGGCGGTGTTTTTGTTTGTGCATCTTGTTTTTGATGAGGGCCTTTGTGACCCTCATCGCTTTATCTAATGAGTTTGTCCGTTGTCTGGAAGCAGCATCAATTGCTTCTCTTGATTCCAGTCAAAGGGTTCTCCAGCAGCCTCTGCTTCGAAGCGGCGCTCATCCAGTGCCTGGTAGCGGGCGATTTCCTCGTCAGGCATGAAGTGAAGACAATCTCCCCCAAAGAACCACAGCAGGTCCCTGGGTACTAGATGGGCAACCTGGGGATAGCGATGGAAAATCTGGCTGATCAGGTCCTGCCCTAGATAATGGTTTTCTTCCGGATGTTTGGGCAGCTCAGTCAAAAGCTCGTCGAAGCGGTCCAAGAATAGCCCGTGGTTATCTTCAGGAATCTGCTCTGACTCACCCAATGCGGCCAATATGGTCCGCAGGTGCGCCAAAAGCGCCATGTTGTGTTCCAAATAGTCAGTGGCCATGTGTATGTCCCATTCATATACAGTGGAGCAGTATAAAGGGGGATGGCCAGACTGTCTTTTCTCACCCGATTTGGAATGATGTGGGCTTACATTCGTCAAAGGTTGTAAATCGGGTATTGCACCCTCATTTAGCCCCTCTAATTTTCTGAAATTTGTGAGCGAGATGAACGAAGCTCTGTCCATACGGCAACTCACTAAAACCTACGGAAATGGTTTCCAGGCGCTCAAGGGGTTGGACCTTGATGTCAACGAAGGCGATTTTTTTGCGCTTCTCGGACCTAATGGTGCAGGAAAATCTACCACGATAGGTATTCTGTCCACGCTGGTGAATAAAAGCAGTGGTCAGGTTTCGGTCTTCGGACACGATCTGGATCGTGATCCGGCAGGACTCAAGCGCTGTCTTGGGGTTGTGCCCCAAGAGTTCAACTTCAATCAGTTTGAAAAGGCATTCGACATTCTGGTTACGCAGGCAGGCTATTACGGAATACCTGCCAGGCAGGCCAAGGAGCGTGCCGAGGAATACCTGACTCAGCTAGGGCTCTGGGACAAACGAGATACCCCGTCCCGTATGTTGTCTGGGGGGATGAAACGGCGTTTGATGATCGCCAGGGCGCTCATTCACAAGCCAAGGTTGCTCATACTGGACGAGCCTACTGCTGGTGTGGATATTGAATTGCGCCGTTCGATGTGGAGCTTTTTGACCACTCTCAATCAGCAGGGTGTCAGCATCATTCTGACGACGCACTATCTGGAGGAAGCAGAACAGCTGTGCCGCAACATTGCCATTATTGACCATGGCACCATTGTGGAAAACACCAGCATGCGTGAGCTTCTTCAGAAACTACATGTCGAGACATTCGTTCTTGATGTAAAGCAGGCGCTATCAGTTGCGCCCGCTCTTCAAGATTATCCGGTCAGGCTTATCACCAGTCACTCGCTTGAAGTGCAAATCGACAAGAGTGTTGGAATCAATGGCCTGTTCACTCAGTTGAATGCTCAAGGCATAGACGTCATCAGTATGCGCAACAAGGCTAACAGGCTTGAGGAGCTGTTCGTGTCGTTGGTAGAAAAGAACTTGGCAAAGGTGGCGAGATGAAAACTGAAATAAAAGCCAACCTTATTGCCTTGCAAACGATTGTCCATCGGGAGGTGCGACGCTTTACGCGTATTTGGCCGCAGACCTTGTTGCCTCCTGCGATCACTATGGCCCTTTACTTCGTTATCTTTGGCAATCTGATCGGTAGCCGAATAGGAGGCATGGGCGGGTTCTCCTATATGGAATACATTGTGCCGGGCTTGATCATGATGTCCGTTATTACTAATTCCTATAGCAATGTCGTATCAAGCTTTTTCAGTAGTAAATTTCAACGCTCTGTTGAAGAGTTGCTGGTCTCGCCTGTATCACCTCATGTCATTCTTATTGGTTATGCGTGTGGCGGTATCCTGAGAGGGCTGGCAGTAGCGGCTATCGTTACGGTTCTTTCTTTATTTTTTACCCATGTGCAGGTGCATCATTTAGGAATCACGTTGCTTGTGATCATCCTGACTGCTGCCATTTTTTCCTTGGGTGGTTTCATAAACGCGGTCTATGCCCGTAACTTTGACGATATCTCTATAGTGCCCACGTTCATCCTGACGCCATTGACTTATCTTGGTGGGGTGTTCTATTCGATCGATCTGCTACCGCCGTTCTGGCAGGGCATGTCGATGGCTAATCCCATCCTGCATATGGTCAATGCATTCCGCTATGGGATATTGGGCGTTTCAGATATCCAAATTGGTGTCGCGATTGGTCTTATGCTGATTGCTGCCATTGTTCTCTATATATGCTGCATTCGTCTGCTGACGAGCGGGCGCGGCATGCGTCATTGATATATTGAGGACGCTATGGCGAGAGTACATCTGACATAGCGCGCCTCGGATTCTTGAGAAATTCTATGCAAACTGTCGATCATTCTCCGCTCGGTAAAACGAGCGAGTACGTGGATATCTATACGCCTTCGTTGCTGTATCCCATACCGCGTAGCCCTAAATGGACCGAATTGGGGCTTACAAGAGAAACGTTACCTTACTGCGGTATGGATATATGGACGTGTTATGAGTTGTCCTGGCTGAACTCAAAAGGTAAGCCTGTCGCTGCTATTGCCGAGTTCTCCATACCGGCCAACTCGCCAAATATCATCGAATCCAAATCATTCAAGCTGTATCTGAACTCACTCAATCAGACAATATTCGAAAGTCCTGAGGCGCTCACTGAGGTTTTAACAAGGGATCTGTCTCAGGCAGCAGGAGACCACGTTGGGGTTTTGGTAAAGCCAATAGATTTAGTAGCCAGGGAAGGGTTTGTTACACCCTCTGGAAGCTGTATTGATGAGCTGGATATTGAGGTACAGCACTACGATGTGCCTAGACCAGATTTATTAAAAGCCTTACCTGGTCAGCTTGTGAAAGAGTCGCTTTATAGTCATCTGCTTCGCTCCAATTGCCCGGTTACGGGGCAGCCGGACTGGGGAAGCGTTGTGATAGAGTATGAGGGCAGAGCAGTGCTTGATCGGGCGTCATTGCTCGCTTACATCATCTCTTTCAGGCGCCATGCAGATTTTCATGAGCAGTGCGTCGAGCGCATGTTTCTTGATCTGCGTAGCGTGCTGGAGCCGGAATCGCTTACTGTTTATGCGCGGTATGTGCGGCGGGGAGGGCTTGATATCAATCCTTATCGAAGCACTCATGCCGCACATCTGCCGGTAGCAGGGCGCTTGGCCCGTCAGTGACGTCAGATACCCATGCTCGCAAGGCTCTGCATGATCGAGCGGAGGGTGTTCGCTACTCTAGGGTGGCTGACTTCAAACCGCTCGACTGCCAGATTTACGCCATCGACGAGATTGGAATCCGGCTTGGTCGAGTCTTCGTGAGCAAGCTGCAGTTCTATATCCCTGATTAACAGTTCTAGCGAGGCGCGATCTTCCTCGCTTTCAGGAGGGCTTGTCTTGAGCTGGTGCTGTAGTTCGATCAGCTCCTGTTGCAGGCGAGAGGCGGGCATACGTTTTCTCCTTTTGAAGCGTACCCACCTGTAGACCTAATTGAGTGATCAAAGGTCAATAAGGCAAGTTGTTTCATCCGTAACCAATTGCAAAGACATCGCGGTTATAATTTTGCCACTCTGCCAGTAAGACTGGACAAACTCATCAGGAGAATATGATGCCGTTTAACAAAGGAGCATGGAGTACCCGTATTGGCGGCATTGCCTTTGGCGCAATGTTGACTGTCGCGAGTACCGCTGTGTTGGCTGCCTCGGAAGATGATCCCTGGGAAGGGGTCAACCGAGGTATTTTCCGTTTTAATGACACGCTTGATACCTATGCGCTGAAGCCTATCGCGCAGGGTTATAACAAGATCACACCTGACGTCGTGCAAACGGGAGTCAGTAATGTTTTTCGTAACATTGGTGATGTTGGCAATTTGGCTAATGACGTTTTGCAGGCAAAACCGTATGCAGCCGGTGTAGATACCGCACGTTTGCTCATGAACACCACGCTGGGTGTACTGGGTATATTTGATGTGGCAACTCATGCGGGACTGACGAGAAATGACGAAGACTTCGGTCAGACATTAGGTCATTGGGGCGTTGGTAGCGGCCCGTATGTCGTCTTGCCTTTCCTGGGTCCCAGCACAGTACGTGATGGACTAGGCCGAATTCCTGATTCCTATGCCTCGCCATACCCCTATATGGGTGATGTAGCGGCGAGGAATTCGGCATTTGCGCTGAGTGTAGTAGATACACGCGCTAACCTGCTTGATGCCGAGAAAATGATTACAGGCGACAAGTACATCTTTATCCGTAACGCTTACTTACAAAGTCGCGAATACAAGATTAAAGACGGTAACGTGGTAGACGACTTTTAAGAGGACTCATCACGTCAGGCAGCAGGTCTCTGCTTGACGTGATGCTGATCTGTGATCTAATTCATGGAAAGGATGCTGAGTCCTAGCAGTTGACTGCCTTGTTCCAAAGATGTGACGCGAATCACTTCGGCTTCGGCTTCTAGCCCTTGTAGCTCCGGGTGTTCAGAGGGGATCACTACGATCACTTTGTCTCCTTCCTTGACGTGACTCTTAGCTTCGATCTGAAGCCCTGTGCTCGACAAATCACGGCAAATTGCGTCTATTTCTTCGCCATTTGTCCGAAGAATAGCCTTGGAATCAATCTGCATTCTAATAAAGTCGCGCTTTTCGCTGTACGAACGATCGCTTAAGCTCATTGGAACAAGTCTCTCAATAAAGGTACTTCGCAAGTAAACGAAACCATATAGCCTTAGCCTCAAGGCCTTGTAAAGCTGGCCTCAGCCGTTTGGATAGAAGGGGCGCTTGAACGGCTCGGCTGATGGGAGTAGTGTCTGCGCCGTATTAAAAATAGTACCTATTGCGTGCACCCTGGCCTGATCCAAAAGACCACCTCATAGGGATACGCATGCCTGGATAGTTTATGCCTAATCCCAGCGCCACACTTTTGATTATCGATGATGATGAGGTTGTACGCCTGAGTCTGGCGGACTATCTCGAAGATAGCGGCTTTACGGTCTTACAGGCTTCGAACGGCATGCAGGGTTTGCAGGTCTTCGAGCGTGAGCAGCCGGATCTCATTATCTGCGACCTTAGAATGCCTCAGCTGGATGGGCTTTCCTTGTTACGGCGCATTTCGGAAATGTCGCTCGATACGCCTGTCATAGTCCTCTCGGGCGCAGGGGTAATGAGTGATGTTGTCGAGGCGCTGAGATTGGGCGCGGCCGACTATCTCATCAAGCCTCTTGAGGATCTGGCTGTTCTAGAACATTCGGTCATTCGGGCGCTCGACCGTGCAAGGCTTCGCCTTGAAAATGATCGTTATCGCATCAAACTGGAAAATGCCAATCGAGAGCTTCAGGCGAGCCTGAGTCTTTTACAGGAAGACCAGAATGCCGGCCGGCAAGTGCAAATGAATATGCTGCCGGTAACACCTTGGGAAACCAATGGTTTGAATTTCGCTCACCAGATCATTCCATCTTTGTATCTGTCTGGTGATTTTGTCGATTATTTTCGCGTTGATGAGCACCGTATCGCTTTTTATCTGGCAGATGTTTCCGGACATGGAGCGTCGTCAGCGTTTGTAACGGTGTTGCTCAAGTTTATGACGACGCGGCTGTTGTATGAATCTCGTCGTAATGGCACTCTGCCTGAGTTCAGGCCTTCCGATGTGCTGGGGCATATCAATCGTGGCTTGCTGAACTGTAAGCTGGGCAAACACGTTACCATGTTGGGTGGCGTGATCGATGAAGACAGTGGTGTACTTACTTACAGTATTGGTGGGCACTTGCCGCTTCCTGTGTTGCACACTGCAGAAGAGACACGCTTTTTGCAGGGGAAGGGGTTTCCGGTTGGCCTTTTTGAAGAAGCCAGCTATTCAGACCATACTTTGGAGTTACCCGCCAGTTTCAGCCTTGCGCTGTTTTCCGATGGGATTTTTGATTTATTGCCTGGAGAGAACTTGAAAGCGAAAGAGGCTTCTTTACCTGAACAGGTCCGCCTGGCCAATGGGACGCTAGGTGGGATTTCGAAACAGCTTGGACTGGCCAACTTGGGCGAGATGCCGGATGATATCGCCATGCTGGTGTTAAGCAGGAACCTTGCATGAGTACCGGTAAAATCCAGTTCGCTGAAATGAATGGCACCTTTGTGCTCAAATTCATCGGCGAGGTGCGCTTGACATTATGCTCGGCGCTGGATGCCACTATTGAACAGATCTTTTCTGCGTTGAATTTTTCATCAATCGTAATCGATCTGATCGACACTAAAAGTATCGATAGTACGACGCTAGGCTTATTGGCAAAGCTCTCTATTCTTTCACGTCAAAAGATTGGCCTATTGCCAACATTGGTCACCACCAATCCAGATATCACACGATTGTTGGATTCGATGGGTTTTGATCAGGTATTCAATATCGTAAATCAGCCCGTGCCATGTTCGGACTGTCTGCATGACCTCCCCCCGCAGGATGAGTCTGAAGAAGTCGTCAGGGATAAGGTACTAGAGGCTCATCGTATACTGATGAGTTTGAATGAATCCAATCGTGAAGCATTCAAGGATCTGGTCAATGCTTTAGAAAAGCATTGACCAGGGCAGGCATTACTTCTTGGCGCTAATCAGGCCTTCCAGTTTTTCCTGATCACGAGCGAATTGGCGGATGCCTTCCGCCAGTTTCTCGGTGGCCATGGCGTCTTCATTCAAAGACCAGCGGAAAGCACTTTCGTTAAGGGAATGCAACGGCTCGGCTGTGCCGCCTGCTACCAAGTTACGCTCAAGCGTGCCTTCATCTTCAGACAGGCTCTGCAGTAGCTCTGGGCTGATCGTCAAGCGATCACATCCTGCCAGTTGTTCGATTTGGTTGAGGTTACGGAAGCTTGCACCCATCACCACTGTTTCGAACTTGTTGGCTTTGTAGTACTGATAAATACGGGAAACTGACTGTACGCCTGGGTCTTCCTTTCCAGTAAAGTCACGGCCTTCGGCTTTCTTGTACCAGTCGTAGATACGACCAACGAATGGAGAGATCAGGAAAACGCCAGCATCAGCGCAAGCTGCCGCCTGGGCAAAGGAAAAGAGCAAAGTCAGATTAGTTTGAATACCATCTTTTTCGAGCTTTTCAGCAGCGCGAATGCCTTCCCATGTGGAGGCAATTTTGATGAGTACTCGGTCTTTGCTGATTCCGGCTTTCTCGTACAGGTCAATCAAGCGCTCTGCACGGCTCAGGGTTGCATTTGTATCAAACGAAAGCCTGGCATCGACTTCAGTCGAAATGCGACCCGGAATGACATTAAGAATTTCCTTGCCAACAGCAACTGCAAACTTGTCGCAAGCCAGGCCGATATCGTCACCCGTATCGTTGAGAGCGTCGCCTAGCAGTTGAGCGTAGCGGGGCAATGCTGCCGCTTTCAGCAGAAGGGAAGGGTTGGTCGTAGCATCGACAGGCTTCAGACGCGTGATAGCGTCCAGATCACCTGTATCGGCTACTACTGTAGTGTATTGCTTGAGTTGCTCTAGCTTGTTCATGCTTGCTATCGATCCTCACGTAGTGATTAGAGTGTTTGACCAGATTCAATGACCTTCCAAGAGTTCAGTGGCTTGGTCAAATATACGTAGCGGTTCCGAGCTTTTATGCACATCTACTGAGAGTAGCTGCCTGAAGCGGCGCCCTCCCTTAATTCCCTGCGAAAGGCCCAGAATGTGCCGGGTTATGTGATGCATGGCGCCGCCTGACGCCAGATGCTTGTCTATATACGGACGAAGCGACTGTAACACCTGGTGCCGAGTCGTAATGGCACGGTCATCACCGAACACTAATTGATCCACAGACGCCAGAAGATACGGGTTGTGATAAGCCTCACGGCCAAGCATGACGCCATTGAAAGTCTTCAGGTGAGTCTGTGCTTCTTCCAAGGTCTTAATGCCGCCATTCAGAATGAATTCAAGATCTGGAAAATCATTCATCAGTTGTGCGGCTACGTCATAACGCAGCGGCGGGACTTCACGGTTCTGCTTGGGAGACAATCCTTCCAAGATGGCAATGCGTGCGTGTACGGTAAAACTATTGCAGCCCGCTTTGTTGACGGTGGTAATGAACTCCTGCAGCTGATCATAGCTGTCTCGACCATTGATCCCAATACGGTGTTTTACCGTAACGGGAATGCTTACCGCGTCGCGCATTGCCTTTACGCAATCAGCCACCAGTTGAGGGTGGGCCATCAGGCAGGCACCAATCATGTTATTCTGTACCCTATCGCTTGGGCAGCCAACGTTCAGGTTGACCTCATCGTAACCTGCTGCTTCGGCTAGGCGGGCACAGGCTGCCAGCTCATGCGGAGTACTGCCGCCTAGCTGCAGCGCGATAGGATGCTCACTTTGGTCGTACGCTAAAAAGCGTGCCGGATCGCCTCGAAGCAAGGCGCCTGTTGTTACCATCTCGGTGTAAAGCAGTGTTCGCTTCGAAAGCAGGCGCATGAAAAAGCGGCAATGTTTGTCCGTCCAGTCCATCATTGGCGCAACGGAGAAGCGGCGTGACAGTGTAGAAGGCTTGTTCAAGGCTGGGTGAGTGTTCGAGGCGGTCATGGGATGTTCCAGTTACTACGTTACAGCCTATTTCAATACGACATCGGAAATAGAGGTCAGTAACTTCGGCGAGCTTGAGCGCTAGCTTATCAGGAAAGCCCCCGTCTAATCGAAGATCGGTATCGTATCCTTGGCTACGCGTGCTTTTTAATTTGGAAGACGCCAAAAAGACGAAATACCTCATATTCCAGCGAACTCTATAGGGGTACGCTTTGTCTTGTCGGTAGCATCATGAATGTTCGTATCGGTATCCTTTCCAAACTCCTGTATTCTAGATCTGATTTATTAACCATATGGTCGGTTTGTTTTTCTTTGCGCCGACTGTATAAGCCTTATTTCATGCCACGAAGAGATTCGCTGTGATACTGACCATGCCCTCAGACAAGCTCAAAGCCTGGGGCGCCCATGGCGTCACCGCCACGGGTGTTGTCCTGGCGTTGCTTGCAACACTTGCCCTGTTTGATAATCAGCCCAAAGAATGCCTGCTGTGGCTCGGTGCTGCCCTGATTGTAGATGGTCTGGACGGAACCCTGGCGCGCAAGCTCAATACCAAATCTGTTCTGCCCCATTTCGACGGTTCAGTACTTGATCTGGCGATTGACTACCTTACGTATGTCTTCATTCCAGCGCTGTTCATTTACAAGTACATACCTTTACCAAGCTACACCGCGCTCTTTACCGTTTCAGTGATTCTGGTGTCTTCCTTGTTCTGTTTCTGTAACGTGAACATGAAGAGCAGCGATAACTACTTTGTAGGCTTTCCAGCAGCCTGGAATGTGGTGGCGCTTTATTTGTATATCCTGTCGCCAGCACCGTGGCTGACGCTATTGGGCGTTATTGTGCTGGCGATGCTGACTTTGACGCGCATGAAATTCTTGCACCCTTTCCGAGTGCGCAAGTTCATGCCTATCAATATTGCAGTAACGTTCGTCTGGCTGCTGTGCAGTATGTTGCTGATTCTTAATCATCCTGACCATAGTCCAACTTTGTTGGCAATCTGGTTTGCCATGTCTGGATACTTCATTGGAATCTGCATTTGGCGTTCGGCCATTGAGTGGTTTGGTCACTTGCGCGCTTAAACGCAAAAAATCGTCTTTGCTCAAAAGCCTCGCTCACGCGGGGCTTTTTATTGCCCATGAGTTTGGTAATGAAAGTGTCGGTCGATAGAGATTGGTCTTGAACACCTGTCGAGTGATCAGGTCTATCTTTGACGAGGCAATGCTTCGAAGTGAAAAGAAGACCACTAATCTAAGACGGGGGCCGCTATGAAAACCAAAGCACTAGCTGTATTGGCGTTGACGGGACTGATGTCTGTAACTGGCATGGCATTGGCTGACGATAAGACAAGCCCTAACTCTGCCGGCATGGGGACGCCTGACGGATCATCCACAGGTAAAGGCGCCGGCGCTGACGTGGGGGGTGACGTCACGCCTTCACCAAAAGAAGAGCAGGGCGATAAAAGCGATAAGTAAGGTATATAGATTTAAAAGCTCAAGTTTCCAATCCGGGGAACTTGAGCTTGTTTCGTGGTCAAAGCTGCGTGTTTAATCGAGTGAGACGGTTCATGAGTTCTACAGATAAAGTAGTATTAATCGTAGAGGATGAACCTCAGGTCTTGTTAATACTCGTTGATTACCTTACTGAGCTTGGTTACAAGGTGCTTCAGGCGCCGTCATCGACCGAAGCCTTTCTCATTTTGGCTACAAAGCCTGACCTTGATCTTCTGATCACTGACTACAGATTGCCTGATGGCGTGTCGGGCGTAATGATTGCCGAGCCGGCACTTAAGCTACGTCCTGACCTCAAAGTAATGTTTATCAGTGGCTATCCGGCTGAAATTATGGATACAGGCAGTCCGCTGATTGGCACAGCTCCAGTATTGGCCAAGCCTTTTGCTTTGGACAAGCTGCAGGACTATATCCAGCGGCTCCTGGCTTAACGCCGCTTTTAGTTGATTCAACTTTCTGCCGACAACAGTCGATGCCCTGCCATGGTATGGCGATCTGTTGTGTTGTACTAACAGATACTTATTCTTTTATACCTCGGGCAGATCGTTTCCTAGCCTTATCAGTCTACTAAGTATCCGGTTGGCTTGTGGACGCCAACGTTAACGTGGAGAGGACTGTATCTATGGCAATCAAGCATTTCGAACATTTCGAAGCGATTTCATCCGCCGTACCTGCGCAAGACGGCTTTGAAGCCGTGATTGGCGTTAAGGCCCGAGAGGAAGGAAGTCAGCCTCATTTTCATCGAGTAGCCACTGAGCGGCATTTCGACTTGGCATCCGAGGCTGAAGAAGCTGCTGACGCAGCGCTTAGCCGGGTAGTTGAAGTCGCTGAGGATGGCAGTCTTATCTGGGAAGAAAGTACCCGCTGAGCGAGGAAGCTCTATGGATTCGGTCGATAAGGGAAAAACGCCTGGTCTTACCGCTGAGGAAGAGCAGGATGTCAGTGAGAACCAGCCGCCTCGCGCGGCGGTTCTCCATGAAACTATCAGAAAGCAAGGCGAGCAGGAGCTTGAGAGAAGTAGCAGTGCGCTTTTCTGGTCTGCTCTGGGCGCAGGACTAACCATGGGCCTTTCGCTGATAGCGATGGGGCTTTTGAATTCTCATCTCCCTAAGGGAGAGATAAGCAAGCTTATTTCGAGCTTTGGTTATTCGGTGGGTTTTCTGGCCGTAATTCTGGCTCGACAGCAGCTCTTTACCGAAAACACCATTACGGCGGTGCTTCCTGTAATGACGCAGCCGTCATTGCATATGTTCAGGCAATTGCTGCGGTTATGGGGCATCGTTCTTATAGGTAACTTGATCGGCACATCGCTCATTTCCTATGTCGTGCTTTACCTTCCTCTGTTCGAACCCAGAGTCGATGCGGCCTTTCTGGAGATAGGCCGGAAAGTAATGGAAAATGGCGTACCAGAAATGTTTTCAAAGGGAATCATTTCTGGATGGATGATCGCAACCATGGTCTGGATGATATCGTCAGCAGAGCATGCCAAGATTTGGATAATCATTGCGATCACCTACCTGATGGCTTTGGGTGACTTCACCCATATTATTGTGGGGTCGGCTGAGGTGGCTTATCTGGTGTTTTCCGGCGAGCTTTCATGGACAGAGTTCGGGCTTGTCTTCGTTGGGCCTACCTTGGCGGGTAATATTGTAGGCGGAACGTTTATTTTTACTCTTCTCAGCCATGCACAGATACGAAGCGATACACCATAAAAAAGGCCCTTGAGGGGCCTTTTTTATTCATAGTGCTTTTACGTTACTCTTCTATCTGACCCATGGCGGTAGTGTTGAAGCCGCCATCGACATAAAGAATTTCGCCGCTGATGCCTGACGCCAAGTCCGAGCATAGGAAGGCACCGGCGTTGCCGACCTCTTCAATGGTCACGTTACGACGCAGAGGGGTTTGGCGCTCGTTAGCTGCAAGCATCTTGCGGAAGCTCTTGATGCCCGAGGCCGCTAGGGTGCGAATGGGGCCAGCCGAGATAGCATTAACGCGAGTGCCTTCTGGGCCAAGGCTGCCTGCCAGATAGCGGACACCTGCCTCAAGGCTGGCCTTGGCCATGCCCATGACATTGTAGTTGGGCATGGTGCGCTCGGCACCCAGATAGGACAGGGTCAACAAGCTGCCGTTGCGGCCCTTCATCATTTCGCGTCCCGCCTTGGCCAGCGCAACAAAGCTATAGGCACTGATGTCGTGAGCGATACGGAAGCCTTCACGAGTTGTCACTTCAGTAAAGTCGCCGTCCAGCTGATCGCCGGGTGCAAAGCCAACGGAGTGAACGATGATGTCCAGGCCGTCCCATTTCTTGGAGAGCTCTGTAAACACCGCTTCGATTTCTTCGTCGTTGGCAACATCGCAAGGGAAGCACAAATCGGCATTGGAGCCCCAGCCAGCCGCGAACTCTTCAACGCGGGACTTGAGCTTGTCGTTCTGATAGGTAAAGGCCAGTTCGGCACCTTCACGGTGCATCGCAGCAGCGATACCGGAGGCAATGGATAATTTGCTGGCGACGCCTACGATCAGGACGCGCTTACCGGCGAGAAATCCCATGTGTTTTCTTCCTCTTGGTTAATAGGCAGGGGCGGACGATGCAAGTGCCGCATCCAATAACTGCCGTGTATATGGGTGCTGAGGTCGTTGAAAGACATCTTCAGCACTCCCTTGTTCTACAACCTGGCCCGCTTTCATCACCAGCAGTTGGTGACTCAGCGCTCTTACAACAGCCAGGTCATGGCTGATGAACAGATAAGTCAGATTGTGTTTGGCCTGCAGATCGCGAAGCAGGTCCACGACCTGCCGCTGAACTGTCCTGTCGAGCGCTGAGGTAGGCTCATCCAGCAAGATCAACGAAGGTTTCACTATCAGGGCCCGGGCAATGGCGATGCGTTGCCGTTGCCCACCTGAAAACTCGTGAGGATAACGATGGCGGACCTCTGGATCGAGTCCTACCTCCCGTAATGCCCCGATTATTGCTGTCTCCTGTTCTTCTGGTGTTCCTATGCGATGGATTCTCAGTCCTTCTCCCACGATGTCGCTAACGGACATACGTGGACTCAGACTACCGTAAGGGTCCTGAAAGACCACTTGCATCTGTCGCCGCAACGGTCGAATTTGGGCAGAGGATAGCTGATCGAGCGCCTGATTGCCGAAGCGTATGCGGCCGCGGCTTTCCAATAGACGAAGAATGGCCAGGCCCAATGTGGTTTTACCAGAGCCGCTCTCACCCACAATGCCCAAGGTTTGACCTCGTGGAACCGCTAGTGAGACGTCGTCAACGGCTTTTACGTGATCAACCGTTCGACGAAACAGCCCTTTACGAATCGGAAACCAGACGCTCAAATGTTCAGTAGCCAGTTCTACAGGTGCAGGATGGCTGGGAATCGGATCGCCACTCGGCTCCGCTGCCAGCAGTAATTGTGTGTAAGGATGCTGTGGATGTTGAAACAGCGTCTTGCACGTTTCCTGTTCGACGATGCGACCACGTTGCATGACACATATCCGATCGGCAATCTGACGTACCAGGTTCAAGTCATGGCTGATAAGCAGGATCGACATGCCTAATCGCTTCTGCAGATCTTTCAAAAGGTGTAGAACCTTTTGCTGAACGGTGACATCCAGTGCAGTAGTGGGCTCGTCAGCAATGAGCAGATCCGGCTCGCATGCCAGCGCCATGGCAATCATGACGCGCTGGCGCTGACCGCCCGAAAGCTCATGTGGGTAAGCTGAAAGGCGGCTGGCTGGATCGGGAATGCCTACCAGATCGAGAAGTTCGATCATACGCTTGCGTGCGGGAGGACCTTTCATGCCTTTATGCAGCGCCAGGACTTCGCCTAGCTGCTTATCGAGCGTATGCAGTGGGTTGAGGGACGTCATCGGCTCCTGAAAGATCATGGCGATGCGATTCCCGCGTATTTCGTACAGTTTCCTTTCAGGCAACTTCAGCAGATCTTGGCCACCGTACAGGATACGGCCGGCAGGATAGTGGGCGGTGGACGCTGGTAATAAACGCAGCAACGAATGGGCTGTTACAGATTTGCCCGAGCCGCTTTCACCGACAAGAGCCAAGGTCTCGCCAGGGTAAATATCGAACGATACCTGCTCGACTGCACGAACTACCTCTTGTCCGTTGCGAAATTCGACGCACAGATCACGCACTTCAAGCAATCGGGTGGTCTGCTGGGCAGAAGACGCCACGTTATTTTCGGGGGTCGAATGCATCGCGTGCCGCCTCGCCAATGAATACTAGAAGGCTTAACATCAAGGCCAATGTCACAAAGGCCGAGATGCCCAGCCAGGGCGCCTGCAGGTTTTCTTTACCCTGAGCGATCAGCTCGCCCAGGGAGGGTGCACCAGCCGGAAGCCCAAACCCTAGAAAATCCAGGGACGTCAAGGTTCCAATTGCTGCCGTGAGCAGGAAGGGAAGAAAGGTCATGGTAGCGATCATGGCGTTTGGCAAAATATGATGAAACATGATCGCAGGATCTTTCATGCCGAGCGCGCGTGCCGCACGTACATATTCAAGGTTACGGCCACGCAAGAATTCAGCGCGCACAACATCTACCAGAGACGTCCATGAAAACAGCAGCATGATGCCCAGCAGCCACCAGAAGTTAGGCTGTACAAAACTGGACAGGATGATCAGTAGGAACAGCACGGGCAGACCTGACCAGATCTCCAGAAAGCGCTGCCCTAGAAGATCTACCCAACCGCCGAAATAACCTTGTAGCGCGCCTACAAGCACGCCAATCAGGCTGCTGCCGATGGTTAGAATCAAGGCGAATAGGACCGATATGCGAAAGCCATAGATGATACGGGCCAGAACGTCTCTTGCCTGATCATCCGTCCCCAGCCAATTTTGTGCTGAGGGTGGGGCGGGGGCTGGGATATTGAGGTCGTAATTGATGCTGTCGTAGCTGAACGGAATGAGCGGCCATACCATAGAGGCTGCTTTTTCAGTCATCAGCTTTTCGAAGTAGGGGCCTTTGTAATTGGGCTCCAGAGGAAACTCACCGCCAAAGTCGGTTTCGTTGTAATGCACCAACGCAGGGAAATACCACTGATCATCGACATGAATGACCAAGGGTTTGTCATTGGCAATGAGCTCTGCGCAGAGACAAAGAACAAACAGGACGATAAACAGCCAGAGCGAATACCAGCCTCGTTTATGAGCCTTAAAGCGACTCCAGCGGCGTTGATTGAGGGGGGAAAGACGCGGCATCAGTAGTCTCGGCTTTCGAAGTCAATGCGAGGATCGATCAGCATATAAGTCAGGTCGCTGATTAATTTGGTCACCAACCCGAACAGAGTGAATAAAAACAGTGTTCCGAATACGACTGGGTAATCCCGGCTCATGACTGACTCGAAGCTAAGCAGCCCGAGGCCATCCAGGGAAAAGATCACTTCAATCAATAATGAGCCGGTGAAAAATACGCCCAGTAATGCCGCAGGGACACCTGATATGACCAAAAGCATGGCGTTTCGAAAAACATGCCCATAAAGGACGCGACGCTCTGTCAGACCTTTGGCCCGGGCGGTGATGACATACTGCTTATTGATCTCGTCCAGAAAGCTGTTCTTGGTCAATAACGTAAGCGTTGCAAAGCCGCCGATCACAAGGGTGGTTACCGGGAGCGCCAGGTGCCAGAAGTAGTCGACGATCTTGCCACCTAGCGTCAGTTCCTCGAAATTGGGTGACGTCAGGCCGCGCAGTGGAAACCATTGCAGATAACTGCCGCCCGCAAACAGTACGATCAGCAGGATACCGAACAGAAAGGCCGGGATCGCATAGCCAATGACGATGGCAGAGCTAGTCCATACATCGAACGTACTGCCGTGGCGGATAGCCTTGGTAATGCCGAGTGGAATGCTGACCAGATACAGAATCAGTGTGCTCCACAGGCCAAGGGAAATTGAGACCGGCAACTTTTCCAGGATAAGGTCAGTTACTTTGGCGTCCCTGAAAAAGCTCTGGCCAAAATCCAGTTGGGCATAGCTTTTTATCATCAGCCAGAAGCGCTGCGTTGCAGGTTTATCAAAGCCGTATTGCTTCTCGAGCTGCTTGATCAGATCCCCATCCAGGCCCTGGCCACCGCGATAATGTGTATTGCCATGCTCTGCCGACTCGCTCCCGCTGCCCGTAATGCGGCTTGTTGCGCCACCCGCGCCCAAACCTTGCAGGCGAGCCATGGCCTGGTCAACAGGGCCGCCAGGAGAGGCCTGAATAATAATGAAGTTGATGAGCAAAATGCCGAACAGCGTAGGAATAATCAGCAGCAATCGCCGCAGGGCGTAGGACAGCATCAGGGATTCACCTGCGACGTTTTGCGTGCCGTATCGCTGACTTGCCACCAAGTCATAAGGCCGAAATCGGAATCGGGTTGCTTAGCGGGGCGTCCGAAGCGGTTCCAGTAGGCAACTCGCCAGCGGTCGGTATACCAGTTGGGAACGACGTAATACCCCCAAAGCAAGGCGCGATCTAGCGCTTTGGCATGGGTAATTAGTGAAGCACGAGTATCGGCGCCGATTAGCATCTCCACGAGACGATCGATGGCAGGGTCCTTCAGTCCGAGCAGATTACGACTTCCAGGGTCATCTGCACTGGTTGAGTGCCAGAAGTCACGCTGTTCATTACCGGGCGAGCTGGACTGTGGCCAGCTGAAAATTGTCATATCGAAGTCGCGGGAGCGTACACGATTGACGAACTGGGATACATCTACCCGCCGAATATCCAGGGTGATACCAACTTCCGCGAGGTTGCGTTTGTAGGGCAGCAGCACTCTTTCAAAGGCGGGTTGGGCCAACATGAACTCAAAGCGCAATGGATTTCCTTGTGTATCCACCATGCGATCGTTTTCGATGTGATAGCCCGCCTCCAGCAAGAGCCGGTACGCCTCTCGTTGTTGCGGTCGGACAATTCCGCTTCCGTCGGTACGGGAAGGCTCTAGCGATTGGCTAAAGACTTGTGGAGGCAGTTGATCGCGTAGAGGTTCCAGAATCTTTAGCTCTTCTGGGCCGGGTAGTCCCCTGGCAGCCAGTTCGGAATTTTCGAAGTAACTATTGTTGCGTGTATAGGCGCCGTAGAACAGTTGACGATTGCTCCATTCAAAGTCGAACAGGAGCGCAATAGCCTGGCGTACCCGCTTGTCCTGAAACATGGGACGGCGCAGGTTGTAAATAAAAGCCTGCATGCCTTGAGGCTCATGATTAGGTATTTCTGCCTTGACGATGCGTCCTTCTCTCAAAGCCGGCGTTTCGTAAGCGGTTGCCCAATTCTTGGCGGACATCTCTTGGTTTATATCGAACTGATTCGCCTTGAACGCTTCCAGTCCTACGTTCTGATCACGATAGTAGTCAACCGTGATAGTGTCGAAGTTGTAGAAGCCCTTGTTGACGGCAAGATCCTTACCCCACCAGTCTTTTACACGCTCAAGCCTAAGCGAGCGCCCGGCCTGCAGGCTGGCGATTCGGTAAGGACCGCTACCAAGAGGTGGTTCCAGAGAAGACTTCCCAAAATCCCGGCTGGCCCACCATGCCTTTGGCAGAACCGGTAGCTGCCCCAGAATAAGAGGCAGCTCACGATTTTGGGTTGTCTTGAAGTCAAAACGGACCACCAGCCGGCTCTCAGCTTTGACTTCTTTTACATCCGCGTAATAGCTGCGGTAGAGCGGATCGCCCTGATTGACCAACGCGTTGAAGGTGAACACTACGTCATCAGCCGTGACTGGTGTTCCATCATTGAATCGAGCCTGGGGACGCAGGTAAAAGCGAACGTAGCTGTTGTCAGAGGCTTTTTCGATCTTTTCGGCCAGCAACCCGTATTCGGTGAAAGGCTCATCCTGAGCATGAAATGTCAGCGTTTCATAAATCAGGCTGATCTGGGCAGGGGGCGTTCCCTTGTTGTTGAAGGGATTGAGCGTATCGAAGCTACCGAAGCCGGACAGGCGTAGGGTGCCGCCTTTAGGAGCATTTGGATTGGTGTAATCAAAATGACTAAAGTTTGCTGGATACTTGGGGGCCTCATCATACAAGGTAACTGCATGCTGAGGGGCAGCATGGGCGTTACCATACACCAGCCCTAGCGCGGCGGCGAAAAGAGCGCCATGAATCCAGGCAGAAAAACGAAGGGCCATCTTAGCGCTCATTGTATGTGTCGGAGAGGCTGGCTTGATCATAAGCTGTACGGCCAGGCAGAACTCTTTCTGTAAGGCGTTGAGCAGTAACGGTACCAGTTCGCTTCAGCAGGAAAAAGAGACGTATATGACTGCCTGTGACGCACCAAGACCCATCAATCGAGATACAAAGTCAAGGTTTGGCCAGGCGTGAGGTTTTTTCCACTCTTGGGATTCCACTGCTGGATAGATTGCAGTTGTACATTGAAATGTTTAGCAATCATGTACAACGAGTCGCCAGGCTTGACTCTATAGTACGTCACGTTCTGGCGCGATTTGCTGCTGTTGGCTAGCTTGCTTGCTTTCACCGGTGCGCCATAGAGCTTGAGTACCTGGCCTGCCCTAAGGCCCTGCTTGCCCAAATTGTTCCAGCGTTTCAGGTCGCCCAGCTCGACCTTGTTGTCGCGAGCGATGGTCCAGAGATTATCGCCACTTCTGACCCGGTAGGTACGAGTCACCGGCTCCTCAACAAGGGCGGCAACGTCTTTCTGGCTAGTGACTGGTGAAATACTACCTGATACGCGAGGAATCATCAGTCTCTGGCCTGCAGCCAGTCGGCTGGACTTCAGCTTGTTGAGTGACAGGATCTGTTGAGTGCTTACGCTATAGCGATTGGCGATAGCGCCCAGGCTATCACCACGGCGCACCGTGTATTCCTGCCATTTTACGATCGCTTCAGAGGATTCGTTCGCCAGGTTTTCGAGTAATAACTCGGCTTTTTCTGCCGGAATCAAGAGCTGTTTGGGTCCGTCCATGGTAACCCGACGGGTATACGCCGGGTTCAGGCGATATAGTTCGTCCTCATCGAGGTCAGCCAGCTTGGCAACTTTAGCAAGATCCAGGTGCTGCTTGATCTTGACGACTTCGAAATAGGGCTCGTTGGCAATCGAGTCCAGTTGGATGCCGTATGATTCCGGGTTCATGATCAGCTGGGAAACGGCCAGCAGCTTGGGTACGTAGTCCTGTGTTTCCTGTGGAAGCGAAGACAGGTTCCAGTAGTCAGTAGGCAATCCGAGCTTTTGGTTGCGTTCAATGGCGCGACCTACAGTACCCTCGCCGGCGTTATAGGCTGCCAGTGCCAGTAGCCAGTCGCCATTGAACATATCGTGGAGTTTGGAAAGATAATCGAGCGCTGCGTTGGTAGACGCTGTGATATCCAGTCGTCCATCGTACCAGCGAGTCTGTTGCAGGTTGAAATAGCGCCCGGTAGTGGGAATGAATTGCCAGATCCCGGCCGCCTCGCTGCGTGAAAGCGCAAAGGGGTTGAAGGAGCTTTCTACAATCGGAAGCAGGGCAAGCTCAAGGGGCATATTCCGCTCTTCAAGCCTTTCGACAATATAGTGCAGGTACAGTCCGCCCCGGTTAGCCGATTTTTCGATATTGGCCGGGTTGCTGACATACCAGAGCCGCTGCTGCTCGATACGAGGATTTACGCCGATTTCGCTTTGCAGCTGAAAGCCACTGCGCATGCGATCCCAGATATCCTTGGGTGCCTTGTTCTGGGTGCCGAGCTTTATCCACTCGGGCTCCCGATGCATATTGATATTGCTGCTCAGGCTGTCTTCTGGGAGATAGCGTTCCTGGTCTTTAGGCGCCATTCCCTGACAGCCCGCCAGGAAGACAGCAAGGAAAAGAGCAGAAAGTTTCGCGGTGCGAGCCAGTCCGTCTACGTCGGCATTATGTGGCGGCTGTGGCGGCATTAGCTGAGTGCATCCCCGGAAAAATTTGCGCGATTCTAGGAATGCCGCTCCGCAGGGTCAAGATTGACTAGTCCTCAGAAATGATCTTTCCATGCGCGTAAGGTAGTGAAAACCTCTACTTCCGAACGGGTTGGAAAGCCATTTCTTTCGTCCGCAGCGCGTTTGACAGAAGGGGTTGAACAGCGCATGAACGGGTTCGTAGCAAGCTCTAGCTCTAGGGTAGAGGGGAGCGTCATTTCGCCTCGCTCGCGCATGGCCTCTACCTGCCTGTATCGTTTGGTCAGCTCGTTATTAGTCGGTTCTACGGCATGAGCAAAACGCAAGTTGTTCAGCGTATATTCATGTGCACAGTACACTTTGGTCGTGGGCGCAAGCTGAGCAAACTTACGCAACGAGTCATGCATTTGTGCAGGTGTCCCTTCAAACAATCGGCCGCAGCCGCCTGCAAATAGAGTATCGCCGCAGAACAGCAAAGGCTGAGCGCCGGTACGAACATAGGCAATATGGCCCAAGGTATGTCCAGGAACATGCAGGACGTGAAAGGGGCGCTCAAAAACTTCAAGGCTGTCGCCTTCATTAAGTGCGGTGTCCAGACAGGGTACGCCTTCCAGTGCCGGACCGTAGACGTGGGCCGCTGTCGCTCCTTTGAGCGCCTGCACACCGCCTACGTGATCGTGATGGTGATGAGTGAGAAGAATGTCTGTAAGCGTCCATCCGGGATGCCGTTCCAGCCATTCAAGGACAGGGGCAGCATCGCCTGGATCTACCACGGCACAACGTTTGGAAGACGGATCCTGCAACAACCAGATGTAGTTGTCGGAAAAGGCGGGAAGGGCGTCTATCTGAATCATGTGCGGTAACTACCGTTAGATGTGCAAAATTGCATATTAGGCGTTTATGAGTTTCAGAAGCGAGCACTAAAGCAGTGTCGTGCGTTTATCGCTTGTCGGAAGTCTGCAAGCAATTATGAAAAGATACAGTCTTCATGTGTAGAACTGGTTAAAGTCTGTAGATTGCTGTCCATCGTCGGGGACACTTGCTGTTTGGTATCGAGGGTGCCGCCTTGGTGCTCAAGCGTCTCTAAATCCAGGTGCTCTATAGCACCTCTGGAGGAAAAGCATATGGTAAATGACGCATTCGCCCAGGCTGATGAGCGTTGGTTGACGCTGATGCGCTCGGCTCGCCAGTGGCTTGATGGTCCGTTGGGCCAGTTAATGATTGAGGAAGAGGAGCGCCTGCTTTCCGAGGAGCTGAAGCGCCACTTTGGAGGTTATTTAGTCCACTATGGCCCCTCCTTGAAGATCCCGCCAGGCGCAGACCAGTTACGTCATGGTGTGCGTCTCGGGCCGCCGTTGCCAGGTGTCGATATCGCCTGCGAAGAAGGTGCCTGGCCGCTGGGTGAAAATGCAGCAGATGTGGTGTTGCTCCAGCACGGTCTGGATTTCTGTCTTTCACCCCATCGCTTGTTGAGAGAGGCTGCCCTTAGCGTAAGGCCCGGTGGGCATCTGCTGATTCTTGGTATCAACCCTTGGAGTACCTGGGGAGTCAGGCATTATTTTGCCCGCGACGCGTTTCGCAAGGCCCGTTGTATTGGTGCCAGCCGTGTAGCTGATTGGTTGGCATTGCTGGGATTCGCGTTGGAGAAACGTCGGTTCGGGTGTTATCGTCCGCCGCTTTCTTCGCCGGTTTGGCAGAATCGTTTGTCTTGGTTGGAGCGCAATCGGGAAGGCGAGCCCTCGCCAGGTGCAGGCTTCTATTTATTGTCGGCTCGCAAGCTGATGGTCGGGCTTCGTCCCTTGCCACAGACCCGCCGTGAACCCCGTGGAAAGCTGATTCCCATGCCGGTTGCCAAGGTGAGCCGTCGCGAAACGAGCGGAACGAATGAGTGACATCGTAGAGATCTACACGGACGGTGCCTGCAAGGGAAATCCTGGCCCTGGCGGTTGGGGTGCCTTGCTGGTCTACAAGGGCAACGAGCGGGAATTGTGGGGCGGGGAGGCCGTTACGACCAACAATCGAATGGAGCTGATGGCCGCCATCCGCGCGCTTGAAGCGCTCAAGCGTTCATGTCACGTACGAATCGTGACAGATTCCGAATACGTGATGCGTGGTATCACAGAGTGGTTGCGTGGCTGGAAGGCTCGCGGCTGGAAAACCGCTGCCAAACAGCCGGTCAAGAATGCCGATTTGTGGCAAGCCCTCGATGCCCAGGTGGCTCGACATGAAGTCGAGTGGGAGTGGGTAAGAGGACATACCGGGCATCACGGTAACGAGCGGGCTGACCAGCTGGCTAATCGTGGTGTTGATGAAATCCGCGCCCTGCGGACAGTGTGATAGGTGACTTTAGATGCGTAGCGTAGTACTCGATACGGAAACAACCGGTATGCCCGTTACCGACGGGCACCGAATCATCGAGATTGGTGGTGTTGAGGTTATTGGTCGTCGACTGACGGGCCGGCATTTTCATGTCTACCTCAATCCTGATCGCGAGATTGACGAAGGTGCTATCGCCGTTCACGGCATCACCAGTGAGTTCCTGGCGGACAAGCCGCGCTTTCGTGACATTGCAGAAGAATTCTTTGAGTTTATCAAGGGCGCTGAGCTGATCATTCATAACGCCGCGTTCGACATCGGCTTTATCAATAACGAGTTTCGTCTGCTAGGTGATCGACCTGAGTGGGCAGAGATTACAGATCATTGCACGGTACTCGATACACTCATGATGGCGCGTGGGCGTCATCCAGGTCAGCGTAATAGCCTGGATGCGCTGTGCAAGCGTTATGGAGTGGATAACTCGAACCGCGAGCTGCACGGCGCCTTGTTGGACTCTGAGATCCTGGCCGATGTTTATCTGGCCATGACCGGTGGGCAGACCTCTCTGTCTCTTGCCGGGCAGGGGCAGGAAGGTAATGGAAATGACAGCGGTATCAGCCCGATTCGCCGTCTGCCAGTGGACCGTGCCAGGACGCGAGTCATCAAGGCAAGTGAGGCTGAATTGGCTGATCATGCTGCGCGTCTGGCTGCCATTGAGAAATCTGCAGGCGCCCCAGCGTTATGGGCTCAGATGGAAGAGCAAACCACCCAGCATTGACCTCTTTTATACCTTGGCGGTTTAGGTGAACTGCCAAGGTTGTTTCCCTATCGCTATGTCTTCGCAGCTGAACAGTTCCTGTCAAAATGTCACGCAGACGCTCGGAAACGCCTGTTTGGCACATCAGTGCAAATATTTCGAATTATCAACTGAACTGTATTGCTTTATGATGTGACTAAAGTCGCAGTATGAGTAGCGGCATATCGCTATCAAGGCAAGGCGGCTTTTGATTGTCCGCTACCCCGTTTTCGAGAATCGTTCCAGCTTGGAAGAGGAGCAGATGGAAGAATTCAGCGCGTTCCGTCTTGAGCGTGTCGATAAGGTCGCTCATGTGATTATCAATCGACCCGAAAAGATCAATGCCATGAACGCCGAGTTCTGGCAGGAGATACGCAGTCTCTTTCATTGGGCCGATCAGGAGCGTTCAGTACGGGCCGTTGTGCTGTCAGGCGCAGGTCCTCATTTTTCTTCCGGTATAGACCTTTCGTTACTTGGCGAGACCGCCGGTCAGCTTGGACGTGACGTAGGCCGCAATTCGGAGTTATTACGCTCCAAGATTCTTGAACTTCAATCGTCTTTCAACGCAGTCGATCAGTGTCGCAAGCCGGTTCTGGCTGCTATCCAGGGATATTGCCTGGGTGGCGCTGTTGACCTGATAGCCGCATGCGACATGCGTTATGCCACAGCCGGAGCTCAATTTGCCTTGAAGGAAATTGATCTAGGCATGGTGGCTGACCTGGGCTCGTTGCAACGCCTGCCTCATCTGATTGGTGAAGGCATGCTGCGAGAGCTGGCTTACACAGGGCGATCTTTCAGTGGTGAGGAAGCGTATTCCATGGGGCTGGTCAACCGTATCTATGCAACGGCTGAGCAGATGATGGAAGACGTATTTTCATTGGCGCATACCATTGCTGCCAAATCACCGCTGGCTATACGCGGTACTAAGACGATGATTAGTTATATGCGTGATCATCGGGTAGATGAGGGGTTGGATTACATCGCCACATGGAATGCGGCAATGCTGCAATCAACCGATTTGCGTATCGCATTGGCGGCGCAAATGAGCAGGCAAACTCCGGAGTTTCCGGACTGATGGCAAGCGGATGTAGCGCAGGAGGCGTTTGACGGTATGGTTACCGGAGCGAGAGCACTGAGTCTGGTGCGCGACGAATTGTTCGCGACCATCGATCAGGCTGAACAGAATTTAGAGCGTTTCATTATGGAGCGGCACTGCAGTAGTCTGCTCCAGCGTGCCGTCGAATGCATTCATCAGATTCGCGGTGCCCTGTCCCTTATTGAGCTGGCTGGAGCCGAGCTGCTCGCCCACGAAACATTTGAGCTGGTGACTGACATTCCGGCAGGTGCTGGCGCAGAACGTGACGACCATTTGATGGCGCTCTGTCACGCCCTGCATGTATTGCGTCGTTACCTTGAGCAGTTCCGCAGCCGTTATGAAGAAATGCCGGAGCTGTTACTGCCTGCTATTAACGAGTTGCGTCGCGTGACGGGGCAACCCGCGTTACCTGAATGCTATTTCTTCACGGTCCGGCTGGATCTGCCGCGTAACCCTGTCTCACGTACTGATGACTTGTCTCTCAACGAGCAGCGCGGGCTGGCGCGTCGCATGCGGCAAATGTATCAGATTGGCTTGCTGGGCCTGCTTAAGGAGCAGAACCCCAAGGCGAGCCTCAACTTGATGGAGCGTGCACTGACGCGCCTCGACCATCTTTTATGTGATCAAGCGGGAGCAAGGCTGTGTTGGGTCGGTGCGGCTGCCATTGAAGCTTTTCGAGAGGGCGACCTGCTACTTCACCGGACACGGAAGCAGCTGTTTTCGCGTCTTGACCGTGAGCTCCGTCAGCTGTTGACGGTACCGGAGTACGAACCGCCTCGTAGTATCCTGAAGGATCTCCTGTACCTTATCGCCTTGTCGGAAAGCTCGGGTGCCCGCGCTGAAGAGCTGCGAGAAGCGTTCTCCATCGATACGCTGCCTTATACCGACGCGATGCTCGACAGAGAATATCGCAGGCTGACAGGACCAAGCCAGGCGGTTATGCAATCGCTTTCGCAAGCGATTCATGAAGAGTTGGCAACCGTTAAGGAACTGCTGGATCTTGTAGAACGGCGTGTGGCTGAGCCTGATGCGTATGCCCGACTCTATATCCAGCTGGGTATTCTGGCGAAGACATTGATCATGGTAGGACAGCCTTCCGCGGGTCAAGCCCTGCAAGCACATTTGCCCGTGCTGAATCAGTGGGCCAAAGCCGGAGCGGTGGAACAGGTGCAGCTCGACAATCTCGCCGATGCCATCCTTTATGTGGAAAGCTTGGTTTCCTGTTTTGAGCACGAAACCGACAAGGAAACCTGCCCAGTACCCGCGTCGCCAGGGCAGGAGGGCGAGTCGTTTGGCAACCACCTGTTGAACGAGGCCCAGATGCTGCTGCTGGCTGAAGCCAAGACAGGGCTTTCCAATGCCAAGCAATCCATTTCGGCGTATCTGGACGCCAGGGGTGAAGCCATACACCTGGCCAATGTCCCTGCAACGCTGCATAACGTGAGAGGTGCTCTGTTGTTTCTGGAGCATGCCCGTGCGGCGGAGCTGACTGGTATCTGCGCCCAGTATATTCAGGCGCATATGGTGAATAATTTGAACATGCCGACTGCTTCGCTACTCGAAGTACTGGCGGATGCATTGAGCAGCATCGAGTTCTTCCTTGAAAGCGGTGCAATGGCGTCCCGTTCTGGGCAGCCCGATATCCTCGAGCTGGCTACAGAGAGTGTAAGTGCCCTAGGGTGGAGGCCTGTTGCCGCAGCATGAGTCATTGGGAGCCGGGTTGCCTGGACCTGTCAGGCAGTGTTGATAGTTTGATCATTGTCCATAGTCCGATGGGTTTTCTGACCCGAGAAGACAATGTTCTGTTTTCTCAGAGTTCTCCGTTTTTAAAAGAGCTGACAACATCCGGTATCTACGGCTTGGGCTATTTCGATGGCCAGGCTGTTGCCCTGTATGAAGTCGTGTCTGCTCCCGAGCTTGAGGGTCATGAGTGGCAGCCTCTTCGCCCGTTGATGCTCAAGGCCGAGCATGCCGTCTTCAAGATGTTGGGTTATGCCGCACAGATTGGCACCTGGGCCAATGACCATCGTTACTGTGGCCGCTGCGCCACGCCGACTGTGATCATCAAGGGGCAGCGCGGGCTTAATTGTCCTGCCTGCGGGCTGACCCAGTATCCGCGTTTGTCGCCCAGTATCATTGTGCTGATTACTCGGGGTGATGAAGTCTTACTGGCACGTTCTCCGCGCTTTGCACCGGGCGTTTACAGTACCTTGGCGGGGTTTGTAGAGCCAGGTGAGACCATCGAGGCGTGCGTGGCGCGTGAGGTCAAGGAAGAGGTAGCCGTCGACGTCAAGAACCTGCACTACCTGGGAAGTCAGAGCTGGCCCTTTCCTCACTCATTAATGCTGGGCTTCCATGCCGAGTATGCTGGCGGAGATATTGTTTGCCAGCCGGAGGAAATCGAAGATGCCCAATGGTTCAAGCTGGATAATCTGCCCCAGCTGCCAGCCAAACAGTCCATTGCCCGTTTCCTCATAGAGCTTTATATCGCTCGCAGGCTAGGCATGCCCGAACCAGTGTTGCCAGACTAAACGCGCCGTCAGTGCCAGTACGACTAGAATAAACAGGGGGCGTATGAATTTAGCGCCTCCGGCTATGGCGGTATGGGCGCCCAGGTAGGCGCCAAACATCAGCGAAATACCCATGGTCAGTCCAAGCATCCAGACCACTTGGCCAAGGCAGATAAACACCGCCAGGGCTACGCCATTGCTGACAAAATTCATCGTACGTGCTACGCCGCTGGCCCTGACGAGATCGATCCGGTAGAGAATGAGTGTGCTGATCGTCCAGAAAGCGCCCGTGCCTGGTCCGATCAAACCATCGTAAAACCCCAGTCCCAGCCCTTGTGGCCATTGCCGCTTCCGAGGGATCTGAGCATCAGCATCCAGCGGAGCTTCAGGCAGCCGACCAAACAGCAGGTAGATACCGCATCCGAATACGGCGAGCGGAAGTAGTCGGTCCAGCCAATGTGCAGGAAGATAATGTGCGCCGATTGCACCTACGGCTGCGCCCAGTGCGGTAGCGCTCAGGGCATTTTTCCATTTGAGGGGCGTAAACAGTTTCTTGCGATAGAACGTATAGGCTGCCGTTGCGCTGCCAAAGGTCGAACTCAGCTTGTTCGTACCCAGTACCAAGTGAGGAGGCACGCCAGCAAGGAGCAGGGCGGGAACCGTTAGCAGGCCGCCTCCGCATCGATGAAGCCTGCAAGAAAGGCAACGGCCGCGAGGATAATAAGTGTGATGGGTTCAAGCGCAAAATCATAAGGCATAACTACAGCTCGACAAGACCGCCATCCCGGCGGGGCGGGCCGTATAGTGCCTAATAATGGAGGGGTTAGAAAGCCCAGGCGGTTATGCCAAGAGGCCACCGTCGACGTTTAGGATCGTACCGGTGGTATAGCTTGACGCATCACTGGCAAGGTACAGCACTGCGCCAGCCATCTCGTCCGGTTGTGCGACACGCTTGAGCGGGATCTGCTGAAGCGCCAGATTGAGGATGGAGGGGTTATTGACCAGTGCCGATGCAAAGCGTGTATCGGTAAGGCCGGGAAGCAAGGCGTTGCAGCGGATGCCAAAACTGGCGCATTCCTTGGCAAAGACTTTGGTGAGGTTGATAACCGCCGCCTTTGTGATGGAGTAAACACCCTGCATGAGGCCCGGCGAAACGCCGTTGACCGAGGCTATGTTAATAATGCTTCCGCCCGTGCCGGCTTGGCGCATCAATTTGCCCGCCTCGATGGACATGAACAGATATCCGCGGATATTGACATCAACCGTCTTTTGAAATGCCTCGGCGTCCGTGTCGAGAATATGCCCGAACTGCGGATTGATAGCGGCATTGTTAACCAGGATATCTAAAGAGCCAAAGCGCTCACCGATGTAGATAAACGTCTGCCTGATCTGATCAAGGTCCCCGATATGGCAGGGCATGACGGTTGCCTGACCGCCAGCCTGGATAATCGCGTCTGCAACCGATTGGCAGCCGTCGGCCTTGCGGCTGGATACGATGACATGAGCACCCTGCGCAGCGAGCAAATGGGCGATAGCAGCACCTATGCCGCGGCTTGCGCCAGAGACAAATGCTGTCTTGCCGGTAAGATCGAACGCTGCGCTCATGTCATTTCTCCGCTATAAAAAAGCCGGAGCATGCTCCGGCTTTCACGTGCTTAGTTAGGGAACAATTCGCTGAGCTTCATGGCCAGCATCATGTTGCCTTCGGCGCGAACCTTGCCAGCCATGAAGGCCTGCATGCCATCCGTTTCGCCAGAAACGATGCCTTTGAGCGTGTCGGTATTCATGATGAGCGTGCAATCCGGCTCGTCAGCATTGCCTGCCTTGACGTCGCAAGTCTGATCTTTCACAACCAGGTGATAATTCTCACCATCTTCGATGTCAAACTGATAAGTGAGATCCAGGCCGGCGGCCGCATCAGGATTGAACTTGCTTTTCAGGTTTTCGATGATGTCAGCACTGCTCATATGCGGAATCCTTAGGGGGTCGTACGTGAATGCGGACGCGTCCGCGGTTAGCCCAGCCGCTCATCAGCGGCAATGAATCGAGAGTAGGGTGGCTAGTGTTCGCTGTCAATGGAAAATCATACGGTTGTTTGAATACGCTATAGTTGCCTGGGTGTCCCGCTGGCTGGCAAGCGTAGCCATGAGTATGCTTAGTGGATCAAGAGTCGTGGATGAGCTGAAGGCTTGTCGACAGTAAGGAGAGCATGTGGATTTTTTTGCGGATTACGCCAGTTTTCTAATTAAGACCGTTACGGTTGTTATTGCCATCATAGCGGTGCTGATTTTTATCGCTGCCCTACGCAGTAAAGGCAAGCGTGCTACGGGAGGACACCTTGAAGTCCAGAAACTAAATGATTTCTACAAATCGCTACGGCTCCGCTTGCAGCAGAGCGTCCTTGACAAGGAACGCTTCAAGACGATGCGCAAGGAGGAGGCGAAAGCAGAAAAGGCCAATCGCAAGAAAGGGGCTGCCAAGAGCCACGTCTATGTGCTGAATTTTGATGGCGACATCAAGGCGTCTGCCACTGAGCAACTGCGCCATGAGGTGACGGCCGTATTAACGATGGCAACTTCCAAGGATGAAGTGGTTGTTCGTCTGGAGAGCGGTGGAGGCATGGTGCATGGCTATGGGCTGGCAGCCTCGCAACTGGCACGCATCCGTCAGGCAGGTGTTCCGTTGACGATCTGTGTCGACAAAGTTGCTGCCAGTGGCGGATACATGATGGCCTGTATCGGTGACCGCATCCTGAGTGCGCCATTTGCCATTCTGGGCTCGATCGGTGTTGTTGCCCAGCTACCCAACGTTCACAAGCTGCTGAAAAAGCACGATGTCGATTATGAGGTTCTTACGGCTGGCGAATACAAGCGCACCTTGACGGTATTCGGTGAAAATACGGAAAAAGGGCGCGAGAAATTTCAGGAAGACCTGGAGAAAACCCATGAACTCTTCAAGAACTTCGTGAATCGGTATCGCCCGCAACTGATCATGGATGAGGTGGCCACAGGAGAGGTATGGCTCGGTGAATCGGCATTGGGTAAGCGTCTGGTTGATGAACTCAAGACCAGTGACGAATACCTGTGCGAGCGAGCCAAAGTGGCAGAGCTTTTCCAGGTTCGCTTTATTGAAAGAAAGACATTGCCTGAGCGCGTAGGTCTGTTTGCCAGCGCCACTGTCGACCGACTGGTTACGACATGGTGGGGTAGATTCACTCAGCATCGCCCCTGGCAGTAATGCCCAGGTTTTCAGGCATCACGATTAGGAGACAGTAGATGGATACTTTCAAGGCGCTCTGGATTACGGAAGGCCCTCATGGGGCATTCCAGCAAGAGGTCATCCAGCGCCGTATCGATGAACTGCCCGCTGGCGAGGTGCTGATCAAGGTCTGTTATTCCTCGCTCAATTACAAGGATGCCCTGTCGGCGATTGGTAATCGCGGTGTTACACGACGTTATCCTCATACCCCTGGTATCGATGCGGCCGGTATCGTGGTCGAATCTCAGTCGGATGAGTTTAAAGAAGGCGACGAGGTCATCGTGACGGGGTATGACCTTGGCATGGATACGCCGGGAGGCTTCGGGCAATACATTCGTGTTCCTGCTGCCTGGGTGATCAAACGGCCTGAGGCTTTGTCGCTACGTGAGGCCATGACGCTGGGTACAGCAGGCCTGACGGCTGGGTTGTGTATCGACAAGCTTGAGCATGCAGGCCTTGTACCGGAAGCGGGTACTGTTCTGGTAACGGGTGCTTGTGGTGGTGTTGGAAGCCTTGCCATCAAATTGTTGAGCAAGCTGGGCTATCGAGTAGCGGCTTCCACAGGCAAGCTGGAGCAGGCCGAGTTTCTCCATCACCTTGGCGCACAACAGATCCTGGATCGTGCCACGGTATTAGATGGTATTGAAAAGCCGCTTTTAAAAGAGCAATGGGCCGGCGCGGTAGACACCGTGGGCGGTGACATCCTGTTTAATATCGTGAAGTCCCTGAGCTATGGCGCAAGCGTTGCCAGCTGCGGCCTGACGGCTGGCAGTGGTTTCAAGGCATCGGTCTTTCCGTTCATTCTGCGTGGTGTCAATCTACTGGGTGTAGACTCGGTAGAGTTGCCCCTATCTGTAAAAGCAGCCACGTGGGAAAAGCTTTCGGCAGAGTGGAGGCTGGAGGGGCTGGATGAAATCACACGAGAAGTACCGCTTGATGATCTGCCAAGCACTATCAATCAGATGTTGGCAGGTAAAATGATCGGACGGGCACTCGTCAATCTTCAATGAATACATAGCCTATAAAAAAAGCCCCGCTAATACGGGGCTTTTTTCATCAGGCCAAGCGTCGCCGGAAAAGCGGTTGGGGCTGATCTACACCGCTCTGGTAGGCAACCGTGAAATCGTCCAGGCCTGCCAGGGCTGCTTCTGGATCACGATCTGCACGGATCACATAGGCATCAAAGCCACAACGCTGCATGAAAAAGAGCTGGTCCTGGAGCACATCGCCAATGGCGCGAAGCTCTCCCTTGTAACCAAAACGCTCCCGCAGCAGACGCGCGTAGCTGAAGCCGCGACCGTCAGTAAAGGCCGGAAAATTAATGGCGATTACCTGAAAATGCTCCAGGGAATCAGCAATGCTTTCCGGCTCTTCATCGCTATCCAGCCAAACGCCCAGCCCGCCGTCGCGTGTCGTCAAGGCATGACCATGCTCAAGCCAGAGCGCAGCGGGAATGATGACGTTATCGCTGTTGGGAATTTCCTCGAAGGTGGTTTCCTTTGGCAGCAGGTGCCAGTTATCGGTAACGACCTCACGTCCCTTAATGATTCTTTGCATAGACGCGCTCCTTGAAGGGGTCGATGCCAATACGGCGGTAGGTATCGATGAAACGCTCATCTTCGGTGCGCTGATCGACGTAAACATTGATGATCTTCTCGATCACATCCGGCATTTCGTCCTGAGCAAAGGAGGGGCCCAGGATCTTTGCCAGGCTTGCGTCACGACCGGCATAGCCGCCGAGCGACACCTGGTAGAACTCTTCGCCTTTCTTGTCTACGCCCAGAATACCGATATGGCCTACATGGTGATGCCCGCAGGCGTTCATGCAGCCGGAGATGTTCAGGTCGATATCACCGATATCGAACAGATAGTCCAGATCATCGAAGCGGCGCTGGATCGACTCGGCCACCGGAATGGACTTGGCATTCGCCAGCGAACAGAAATCGCCGCCTGGGCAGCAGATCATATCCGTTAAAAGGCCCACATTTGGTGTCGCAAAACCATTCTCGCGCAGTTCGTTCCACAGCGTGAACAATTGATCCTGACGGACATCTGCCAGGATGATGTTTTGCGTATGGGACGTACGAAGCTCGCCAAAGCTGTAGCGGTCTGCCAGTTCGGCAGCGGTATCGAGCTGCTTATCAGTGATATCGCCAGGCGCTGTGCCGGTGGGCTTGAGGGATAGCGTTACCGCTACGTAACCCGGCTTCTTGTGCGGGAAGGTGTTGCGGCTTCTCCAGCGGGCAAAGCCCGGATTCTCGGCGTCCAGCTTTGCCAAGGCCTCGCTTTGGTTTTCGAGCGCTTCATAAGCCGGATCAACAAAGAACTTGGACACGCGCTCGACTTCTGCTTCGATCAGGGTGCTAGGGCCGTCTTTAAGATGCGCCCATTCCGCTTCGACCTTCTCGGCAAAAGCTTCTTCACCCAGCGCCTTCACCAGGATCTTGATGCGTGCCTTGAACTTGTTATCCCGACGACCATAACGGTTATAGACGCGCAGGATCGCTTCCAGATAGGTCAGTAGATGCTGCCAGGGCAGGAAGTCCTTGATGAACGCACCTACGTAAGGCGTACGGCCTTGTCCGCCACCTACCAACACGCGGAAGCCAAGCTCGCCCGCTTCGTTCTTGACTGCCTCAAGACCAATGTCATGAACCTCGATGGCGGCACGGTCCATCTTGGCGCCGTTCACGGCAATCTTGAACTTGCGTGGCAGGTGGGCGAATTCGGGATGGAAGGTCGACCACTGGCGGATGATCTCACACCAGGGACGTGGGTCGACTAGCTCGTCCGCCGCTACACCGGCGAACTGGTCGGTTGTCGTGTTACGAATACAGTTGCCACTGGTCTGGATGGCATGCATCTGCACAGTAGCCAGCTCGGCCAGAATATCCGGAATCTCTTCAAGCTCAGGCCAGTTGAACTGAAAGTTCTGGCGCGTACTGACATGGGCATACCCTTTGTCGTAGTCGCGAGCGATCTGCGCCAGTTTGCGTACTTGCTTGGTGTTGAGCAGGCCATACGGTACCGCGATACGCAGCATGGGGGCGTAGCGCTGGATATACAGGCCGTTTTGCAGGCGGAGTGGGCGATACTCTTCGCCTGAAAGCTCACCAGCCAGATAACGGCGGGTCTGATCGCGGAACTGCTTGACGCGTTCCTCGACGATCCTCTGGTCGTATTCGTCGTATACGTACATTAAAAATCCTGCTCAGGCTAAGGCTGTGCGCGCACGACTGCGCGTTCTTATCAGATATGCCCACGATAACAGCACCCGTATATGCTTAAAAGTGATGTTTTTTTATATAAAAATCGATTTGGGCGATAAGGGGTGATTCAAGCAGGCATGACAAGGCAGCGCTTGTCCTAGGGTTAAGGGAAGCGCTGTCTTACCAGAGGTGGACTAGTTGAATTGGCTCTTGAACCAGTCCCACACACCAAACGAGAAGTTGGGGAAGATATCGATGTTCAGGGCCGATTTGATCAGATAGAGAATTACCAAGCCAACCGCGACACTAAACAGCAGGAAAACAGCAATCACGAGCGCCTTAGCCATCTGGGACAGCTCATGCTGGCGCCGGGACAGATCACGGCGGTTGCGGCCAACCAGGAACACACAGTAGTACCGCCAGCGCCACAGTTTGAACGTGGCGCGAAGGTCAATCGCATGCTTTCCCCATTGGCGGGCGCCAAACGCAACCTTGAGCGCCTGGAGTTGCTCCTCGGTGAACGACTCTTTCAGGTCGCTGGGCAAGCGCTCCTTCAGGCCTTGAACGAAGGGGTCTTGATGGATATCGATTTCCGGCATCGTACAGATCCTTTTTGCGTCTGCCAGGGCAGAGGCCTTTGAGTAACAGGTTTCCTTCCTGCACAGGACGTGTACAGGCCTATCTCTTCGCACCGGCAGATGAAACACTTTGCCTTAAACGACTGCTTACAAGGCGCTGTCGTAGTAGGTGTACGTGCCGGTAAGTGCGGCTGCGGACTCAACGTAGTGGCTTACATGGGGTGGCATAGCCAGGCCCTTGACCATCGTCAGGTTGCGCAGCGTTGGATAGATCAGTACGTCGTCCCAGCTAAGGGTGTTACCGTTATCTGCCGGTATGGGCAAAACCTTTAGCCCTACAAGCATTTTTTCTGCGCTTTGCTTGTGGAGGGGTATTTCCTCAAGGACCTGCTCAAATGAGCGCTCAATCATCGCTTCCTTGCGCAGCTGAAAATAATCGCGCCCCGATTGGGTTACGAATTCCGGCGGGCTAATCGCAACATTGCGCGGAAACAGCAGGCCATTAATGGCGAGAAGTATGCTGTCGATGCATTCAAGAGTGGTGCTGATATCGGCTCCGGTGCGTATGACACGCTCTAGGTTGCCCAGCTCAGCCAGCTTTCAGGCAATATCAAGACGCTCACCCATGCGGCTGCCATCGTTGAGCTGGAGAATAGGCACCTTTTTGCGCCGATCACATCGAAGCAGGTAGCTTCGTCATCAGTGGAAAGGTAGATCTTCTCGCGCTCGACCTGCTTGTAGTGGGCAACCATATCGGCATGGATGCAGAAGAGGCAATGATCGTGTGGGGAGAGCTTCATGGACATCCTTATTGCTGCGAGCCTGCCTGCGATAAGCAGGCCTCAGGCAAAAAGATGTCCAGGTGTAAAGCGGTACGGTAGTGCCGCCAGGGCGGGGTGGCGCTTAGCGGACCCGCTTGATCAGCCGCTTGTTGTCAACGGTCTGCACGGCGCGCGCTCTAAGTTGCCCGCAACCACCCTCGATATCCTGGCCGGCTGAATTACGGACTTTGGTCAATACACCACGGCTGTGGAGATAGCGGACGATCTCAACGATACGCTCACCGCGTGGCCGCTGGTAATCATCACCCTCCAGGCTGTTGTAGGGAATCATGTTCATAACGGCATACTTGCCCTTGAGCAGGCGCAGGATGCCGTCCAGCTCTTCCTGGTTATCATTGATGCCGGCCAAGAGCGTCCATTGATACTGGATGGGGTAACCTGTTTGGCGAGCATAGGCTTCGCCAAGTTCGACCAGTTCTTCCGGATCTATCCGGGGGGCCTTAGGCAACAGCTGTTGTCTCAGGTCGGCACGGGTCGTGTGAAGCGAGAGCGCTAGGGCTGGACGGACAGTTTGCTGAGGCAGACGCTCAAATACCCTCATGTCTCCTACGGTTGAAAACACCAGGTTCTTGTGGCCGATGCCGCCCTCTGTGCCGAGCAGATCGATCGCTTCCAGTACGTTGTCCAGATTATGGGCCGGCTCGCCCATCCCCATGAAGACCACTTTCTTGACCGACCGGAAACGACGAGCCAGCGCAACCTGGGCCACGATTTCAGCGCTACCCACCTGGCGCAGCAAACCGCTCTTGCCCGTCATGCAGAATACACAGCCCACTGCACACCCCACTTGTGTAGAGACGCACAGACCATCCCGAGGCAACAGTACGCTTTCCACCATCTGTCCGTCGGTCAGCTCTACCAGCAGGCGCGCTGAGCCATCGGCAGCAGGGTGCTCTGATTTCAATCGAGCAAGCCCGTCGAGCGTGCGGGCAAGCTCAGGTAGCCCTTCACGAACGGTCAGCGGCAGAAAGTTTTCCGTTTGCTGATGCCGTGTCCCGGTGTCGAGTGGCAGGCCTCTCAGCCAGGCGCGACTGACGCGTCCGATGTGCATGGGTTTGGCGCCAAGGTCGGCAAGGCGGTTTTGAACGTCGTGGATGCGCATGAAATAAACTACTGATTCATAAGACGGAATGCGGTCGCGGGTGGATCAGCCTCGCACGCGTAACGTCAGGCCCTTCAGGAAATTTCGTAATAACTGATCGCCACAGGTGCGGTAGTTGCTGTGTCCAAACTTGCGAAACACAGCGTTGAGCTCTGGCTTGGTAATAGTGAAGTCTACGGACTGCAAAATCTGCAAAATGTCTTCTTCCCGGAGTTCGAAAGCTACGCGCAGCTTTTTCATCACCAGGTTGTTCGTAACCGGCAGCTCAAGCGGAGGGGCAGGGCGGCTCTCATCCTTGCCGCGTAGGTGGAAGACCAGACCATCCAGAAAGCTGGCCATCAACTCGTCCGGGCACAGCTCGAACCCTGCCTCATCATCTCGCTTGAGAAAGGCGGTAATGTCATCTGAGTTGACCGTTTTGCCAGCCAGTTTAAAGATATCGGCAACCTTCCGGTCATTGATATCCAACATGTAGCGAACGCTGCGTAATACATCGTTATTGAGCATGGGGGTGATCCTTGGATAAGCGTGAAGGACGTAAAGGGCAGCGCGGTTAGAAGCGCTCCTGAAGTGAAAGGTAGCGCCACTGCCCCAAGGGGAGCTTGCCCATCGAAACGCCGCCTATTCTCAGACGCTTCATGCTGACTACCTTTAGCCCAACGCTTTCACAAAGGCGCTGAATGATTCCAGGTGCGGGATTCTTCATGGCGAAACGCAAGCGTGTCTCGTTCTGCCAGCTGACCTTGCAGGCGGGAAGTGTCTGGCCTTTATGGGTATGACCGCGTTTGAGGCGTTCCAGCCCGTTCTGCGCCATCTCACCGCTGACTTCAACGACATATTCCTGCTCAAGCTTGGCGGCATCTTCAGTCAGTTTGCGCAGCGTCCGCCAGTCCTGGCTATAAACCGCCAACCCTTCCGCGCCGGGTTGTAATGCCAGCCCTGGCTTTAAGCGAGCAAAATGCCCCTTGAGCACCGGTCGCTCGCTTGGGTCTTCCGCCCAGTGCGTTTCACGGCTAAGCAGATGCTTGTCAGCGTCTGGCAGTGAGGCGATGCCAGCGGGCTGATAGACCAGAAACGTTACCGGCTCCAGCGGGGTAGCCGAAGCGCCTAGTAGCAATGCCACCGTTTCGGCGTGAATCTGAAATTGCGGCTCGTCGATAACGTTGCCATCGACCGTTACCCAACCCCCTTCGATATACAGCTCAGCCTCACGGCGCGAGCAGCCCAGCAGTTCAATGAGGCGTTTGGAAAGGCGAATGGAGTCAGTCATGAGGAGAGGCAAACGTCAGAAAAGAAGACTAGTTTACCTGGGATGCACGAAAAGGGCGGGACTTATCCGACCCGCCCTGATCTTATGCCGCTATCTGGTAAACGGTTGCCCGTTGATGGTGACGTTCTGTGCAGTCAGACCCTCCACGTGCTCAAGCACACCAATGCCACCTGCCTTCTGGAAATGAACATCCACCAGTCGTAGGTCTTTTATGGGTGCCCGTTCGAAGCCGCGAACCTGAAATACCTGATCGGCACGCTGGCAGACGAGGTTGCGAATCTCGATATCGCGCACCGTTGGGTCGAACTTCCCGGCATCGCCTTCCTCGTAGTGGAAGTCTATGACGACCGCATTCTGAACCTCTCCAATGGTGATATCCCGATAGCGAATATGTTCGATTACGCCGCCGCGTATGGAGTTAGTCTTGAAGCGGATACCGCGCTCCAGATCAGGGCTGCTCATGCTGCAATGCTCGACAAAGATGTTTCGTGCGCCGCCCGAGATCTCGCTGCCAATCACGACACCGCCATGGCCTGCCTCCATCTTGCAGTTGGCGATGACAATGTTCTCGGCAGGTCGATTGATCCGGCGCCCATCCGCATTACGTCCAGACTTGATGGCAATGCAGTCGTCACCGGTATTGAAGAAGCAATTCTCGATGACTACGTTGCGGCAGGACTCGGGGTCGCAGCCGTCCGAGTTCGGGCCCAGGCTTTCCAGGTGCACGCCGCGCACAGTCACGTTTTCGCACAGTACAGGATTCAGGAGCCAGAAGGGTGCCCGTACGATGCGCACATCCTCGATCAGCACGTTCTCGCATAGATAAGGCTGCACGAAAGGTGGACGGAAATAGTAGCCTTCGGCATATAGCCGTTGCTCTGGCGGTACGCCAGCCTCCACATCCTTCATCAACGCTTCGCGACCGGCATCCTGAGAAGGATAGCCTTCCACACCCCACTCCTTGTTGCCTTTCCAGGGCCACCACGTAGTGCGGTCCGCCTGGCCGTCCAGTTCGCCCTTGCCGGTAATGGCAATGTTCTTCTGGCGGTACGCGTAGATCAGCGGCGAATAACCCATCAGCTCCATGCCTTCCCAGCGGGTGAATACCGCAGGCAGATAAGCCTTGGGATCGGTAATGAAGCGAATCTTTGCGCCTTCTTCGATATGCAGGTTGATGTTGGACTTGAGGTGGATGGGGCCGGTCAGGTAATCGCCACCGGTTACCAGTACCCGACCACCGCCAGCAGCGGAGCAGGCCTGAATAGCGGCGGCAAAAGCCTTGGAGTTATCGGTACGACCATCGCCTACCGCGCCATAGCGGCGGATATCGAAGTCTACGTTTGGAAAGCGGGGGACGGTGGTCTTGCGGCGGATCGCATCGGCCATGGCCCAATCGTTGGTCTGGCCAGAACCGCCTGACCCGAACGACGAGCACCCTTGAAGATTGATTAGCGCGAGGCCAGCAGCCCCTCCTGCCATGGACGCCAGAATACGACGTCGACTAAACATGCTCACTCAGCAATTCCTTATTCGAGTTGTCTGCTTCAGGTGATGCCGCGATACGCGGCTCTTCCACTATAAACGCAATCGAAGCGGCGCGAGCCTATAAGGCTACTAAGGTAGGTAGTGAAATGGTGAGGTGGCACGGCTTAACGTGCAAGCCAAATGAGTGCAAAACCAACCGTATACGTTGCTCAGGGGAGAAAGGGTATAGCCAAGCAGGTTTTAACCTCGCTGCACAACATGCTGAAAGTTAAGCGTCGATAAGGAAAGCGATTCACGCAAAAAGGCAGGGCGCAGGTCTACATCATGAAGGGATGCCCTGGGAAACCATCGAAACTCTAATGATGTTCCAGCCTCTGTGCCGTTATGGGTACGCGACTTATCGAGAAGGGCAGAGTGGCTGCGAAGCTGAGCGCGAAAGTACAAACCGATTTCATGATTTGGCTGGTTTAGGTAATCAAAGAAGTTTTCAACCAAATATAGTAGCTCGCCACAAACGATAGGCTCGTCAAGCTCCTCCATCATTTCGCGAACAAGTGTGGCCTGGGCGTTTTCACCTGGCTCAACCCGGCCTCCAGGTAATGCCCAGAATGAGTCATTCACGCCTCGGTGTAGTAGAATATGGTTGTCGTGTTCCACAACGGCCGCTGCACGCACCTGGAAGCGGTAGCCGTCAATATCGACAGAGATCATGAGTCATTGCCTTTGTCGGGTAAGAGCCGGGCATGGTATCTGGTAAAGGTAGACCGCTCAGGCTTGCCCCAGCTGTTTGGCTGTTTTGGCGACAGGAGCCAGAGTCGTCACCTGCTGATGAGCCTTGAGAATCTTGTTTGCAGCCATCAGGTTCTTGGCTGGAAGAACCAATCCTGATTCAAAAGGGCTCAACACAAACGTTGTGATCAACGCGGTCATCAGCCCGACCGTACGCGCCTTGGGATCAATGCTGCGGCAGAGCCTGTGAACCCGCACGGTGTAGAACAGCACAGGTGGAAGCGTGACGAGTGTAAGCAGAACTGACGCCTGCATGCCGTGCTTCTCCCATTGCAGTGAGAAGAACACACACATGACCACAAACCACACAACATGCATTACATAGGTGTGGATCAGGCCGGTACGGGCCTTGGTAAGGTCACGAATAAGCTGATCTTTCGAAGGGGCATCAGCGCTCCTTGTCATCTTGGCTCTCCTGTTGAGGCGGAGCGTTTCCTGAGTGATATAAAGCTTGAGTGAAGGAGAGGGCTTCAACACTTCTTGCCTGAACACGATCTGGAGACGCGCTGCTTACCAGGGTTACGGTATAGGGCGTGGATGACAGATTCTTTAAACGTTAAGCCAGCAAGGCATCTAGCATGCTGCTCTGAGCGCTCCAAGCGATGCGAGTCAAGCTCGCTATCGCGCACAATAGGCTCGTAAAGGCCGATTTACTTCCACAGCGCCCATTCTTACGATGACCCGCTTCGGATATGATGCGCGCCCCCCAACGCTGCACTCAAATCAGGTCATCATGCCCGGCAACGCCCTCTATACCGACCTGTCGGGTTACTACGATCTCATGTGCGCCGATATCAACTATCAGGCGCAAAGCCACTGCGTTCATCGGTTGCATCAGTTATTCGGAAATGGCGGAAGCAGGCACCTCGACCTTGCCTGCGGAACAGGGCCGCATGTTCGGCATTTTATTGATGCTGGCTATCAAAGTGCTGGGCTCGACATCAATCAGCCCATGCTGGATAGAGCATCCATTCGCTGCCCGGAAGCTCAGTTTTCCTTGCGGGACATGTGCAGGTTCACGGTAGAAGAGCCGGTAGACCTCATTACCTGCTTTTTGTATTCCATTCATTACAGCGCAAGTGTTGAAAGGCTGAAGGCCTGTATCGCCAGCGTATATGGCGCATTGGCCGATCATGGCATCTTCTGCTTCAACGCAGTCGACAAGAACACTATCGATAACAACTCATTTGTATCGCACACCGCCAATCACCCTGAAGGTTTATTTAACTTCAGTTCGTGCTGGAATTACAGGGGAGAGGGCGAGCAGCAGTCACTGAAACTTCGCATCGAAAAAACGACAGCAGATGAGCGCCAGGTATGGCACGACGAACACCCTATGGTGGCTGTAAGTTTCGGCGAGTTACAGACGCTATTGCAGCCGTACTTTGAGGTTCATGTTCTGGAACATGATTATGAGAAGATCATCCCTTGGGATGGAACTTCTGGGAATGCTTTTTTTGTTTGTGTAAAGATTTGATGAGAGTGAAAGGGCAATCATCTGTGGCATCATTTTTGTCTTGTAGCACAGTAGAGTTGCAGTGACCGCTCTGAGAATAGCGCAGCAGCTTATACCTACGCTTCTTTTTCTAGTATTAACAGATCGAACCCCCGGCTTTAGTAGACTCTGAGGTTTTTTCTAAACGAGCAGTCTCAAGCCTTCAAGCGCTCTTGCACTGTACCTTGTTGGTGAATGCATCTTTCTAAAAGATGTCATGGTGGTAGGGCTAAAAAATACCTAAAGTCGTTGACCTTGTTAATGTCTGACAGGGAATTCAATGTGATTAGTCTCTTAAATGAATCTCTGCCAGCACGCCTGAGCGCTTCCTTCGAGCGGTGGTTGGCAATATTTCATAAAAGGGCTATGCGCTCTTCTTATGAGTTGGTATTTTTAAAGGTTCTGTTGCTTATTCTATGTATTGCTTTAGTTAAATCAAAATTTTCCCCGCTCTTAGTTGCTCCGATTTATTTTCTCTTCTAAAAATTTATTAATTGACTCGACGGAGTTGCTGTAAGGAGCAATAGTTAACTGGAAAGCTTATGGTTAAACCATATGCGGTGATTAGCATGATGCATATTAATGTTTGTCATGAGCGGACAAATAGCAGCTTGCCGTTGTTTGTCCGCTCGTGAAAGGATTAAGGTCTAGCCTCGAACCTTCGGAAGAAATGAAGTGTCAACGTGGTATCTAGATGGATTGCTTAGATCTACGTAGACGGGAATCTTCCGGTCCTGAACAAAGTTGCTCGGATCAAACCACAGATTAACGCTCTTAAAGACGAATAACTGGTTATTCTCAGCGTCGTGCCATTGGGCGATGATGCGGAAAGGGTTAGATCCATTGACTTCCAAAGCTTGGTTTAACTCGACTCGCTGAAAATCAGCTTGAATTAGGTGGCCATGTTGACGGAGAAAGGCTTCCTTTCTTGTACTCCACCAGCCATAGCCAATGATGCCGCCGCCTATGGCTGCAAAGCTAAGGCCAAGAAGGAGTAGCGGAAGGGCATCGTTTGATTGCACGGTTACCGCACCGATCAACAGACCAATACCAATTACAAGGAATAACCATTTAATTAGAGTGATAGTTTTGTGATTCATAATTCCACTTATATAGGTTAAATAGTATAAAGGGCGGTTATAAAGAGCTAAGTGGGTGACTTGAAGTATTTGTTATGTTGAACAAGGATTGACTACTCTATAGATTGAGTTAGACGTGGCATATGGTACAGGTGTGTTACCCACCATCATGATTAAACCACTATACTCGCGCTCGCCTGTATTTTTAGTAAAGGAAATATTCTTCCCGACTAGCTTGCTTGCACCTTTTTTGTTTAAGTAGTCATACATTTTTATTTTCATTGGTAAATTCATTTGGCCGCCGGGGGTTATTGGAGCCAGCATGAAGGTTTGACTGTCAGTAAAGGCGTAAAATATTTCAGGGGTGTCTTTGCTGGTAAAAGTGTACGTGCAGCGGATATTTTCAGCTTTTAATGTAAAAGCATGATGGTAGGTTTTGCTTTTATAAAGGCTGAGGATTAAGCCTTTTGTTGTTAGTACTCCTAGACCTTGGGTCGCCCGGCATTGAGCTGGGTCGCCATAATTATATGCACACCAATTCGTTTCAGTAATGCCGATAATTTCCTGTGGCGAGATTTCTAAGTCGTGCTCTATTTTTGTGCGAGCTTCTGGTGTTTCATAAGGAATCATTGAGCACCCAGTTAGGGTTGCCAATATTAGTGCTAACAAATGTCGCATAAATAAAATCCAGCGTGGGGTGGTTGGTTGTTCGGTTGTCTATTTTTAGCCTAAAAAGCTATGCGCAAAAGGCGCGATGACTCTTTTCATGTTTTGTTTTATTTCTAGTTCGAAAGGCATACTTTAGTATCTTCCTGTGAAAGCAATAAGTGATCTGGTTTGTATCTTAGAAAACCGCTAAGTCATATGCTGCTATGATTAATAACGCTGCGTTAAAGAATTAAGTTGCTAAGGGGTGCTGGTGAGCTTGTATAAAATTCTTAATGAATTATTTAAGTAGTTGCAATAAGAGGTTTAAGGTTTAAGATTAAATAATTGGACGTGTAAGAGGGTTGAAGCTTTGCAGGGAGGGACTTGCTGCTTTAGATAAATTGTTGTTACTAATGTAAATGCTTATAGGAGCCAAACGGCAGCCATGCATCTTTCCCTGGTTTTCCATGTCGAGGTATCCATACTGACTGTTAACGCTTTGATTAACGGGGCGGGTCATACCATTGGATGATGGGTTAGGCTGCGGTACTAACCCAAACGCCGCGCGTGTTAGCTCTACGATGACGAAGCTCTTTAATGCCGACAAGTACGTAGCTGATGGCCGGGGCAATTCACTGACTGAGCTGATTCGTACGGCCCAAAGTGGCGTTGTAGAGAGGATAGTGAAGGTAGGAAAAGAGTAGTAGCTGAGGCGGTCATTGGTCCTTCCATGGAGACTCCGACGTAATGCTTTTGACTACATCGTTTGGTTAAGGGGCGGGCTTTAGCCCGTCCCAGTGAGCGAAGCGAACGGCCTTGAAGGCTGTAATGGACTCTCCCTGCACCACATTTCTTCTATAACACAGTGGTGACTGTTCGCTGGGAGAGGTGCGATGAAACGCATAGCGGTTGATTTGGCCAAGTCCGTTTACCAGGTTGCCGAGAGTGTTCAGGTCGGTCGGGTGGATCGGCGCAAGCGGCTCGACTCCGGGGCATTTGCGCAATATTTACAGGAGCAGCTCGAGCCTGTCGAGTGGGTGATGGAAGCCTGTGGCACCGCTCACCATTGGGGCCGGTTGATGCAGGAGAAAGGACATCGTGTCGTGCTCTTACACCCTCGTTACGTACGCCCGTATCGGCGACGCAACAAGACAGACCGCAACGACTGTGACGCCATTCTGGAAGCAGCGCGTTGCCAGGAAATCCGCCCGGTTCCGGTCAAGAGTATGCAGCAACAGCAGGTGCAGCAACTCCACAAGCTGCGCGAGGGCTGGAAGAAATCCCGTGTTCAACGCATCAATCTGTTGCGCGGCATCCTGCGTGAGGCAGGGGTTGACGCACCGAACGGCATCAAGCCTTTTCTGCGCCAGGCGTGCGAGCTGATCGAGCGGGCCGAAGTACGTGCCTTGCGCGGTGCGCTGCAAGTAGTGCTGGCTGAAATCAACTTCTATGAACAGTCGATGCGCGAGTGCGAGGAGCAACTGGCACGCTGGCATGCCGATGACGAAATAGTCCATAAGCTCGACGAAGTCAGTGGCATTGGCCTGCTGACAGCCAGTGCGTTGAAGACCGCCGTTGGCAAGCCTGAACGTTTCGCCAGCGGCCGACACCTCAGCGCCTGGCTGGGCATGACGCCGAACGAATACAGCAGTGGGGAACGTCGCAGGCTTGGACGGATCAGTTGCAAAGGCAACGTCTACGTCCGCACTTTGCTGATTCATGGCGCGCGGGCCGCATTATTGGCAGCTAAACGCTGCAAGGCGCGAACACCTGAGCGGCTGACTCAACTGCAGCGTTGGGCCTTGGACACCGCTGAACGCATCGGCCATAACAAGGCCGCCGTGGCATTAGCCAACAAATTGGTAAGGATCTGCTGGGCGGTGTGGTGCCATGAGCGACGGTTCAGCGGTAACTGGCAAAGCACAAAGCCTGCCTGACGGCGAGGCTAACAATGACGTGAGTTTCTAGTGGTTGTGGTGAGAAGCGAGACTGTCGGAACAGGCGAGTCCTGCAGCAGAGCAAGGTCGATAACAATGATGATCTTTGTGATCGCTTGAACGCTTGGCCCCTGCTGCGCGAACTACAGAATGGCCAGGGCAGTGCCCAGTAAAGGCCGGATATACGAATGCAACCGCGCTGACGACAGGATCGAAAAAGCTATCCTCACTGCTTGTGGGGAGAGTCCATATACCCATTGTTAGGCGGAGCTACCTCCGTGTGCGGTAGGCAAAGGCAAATAAGCAGATTGCGATTGCAGACCAGATAGCTCCAACGACGTAAGCTCCTATTTGCGGACCGAAAAATAGAGAAAATATCAGCCCTAAGCCACAGACACTTCTACAGCTTGAGTCATAGCCTGTTGGTAGCGCCTGTATGCCAAAAATGAAGCTGGCGCCTAAGAGCAGGGACAGTCCGCCAAATAGGCAGATAAACAGATATGGCCTCATTTCCATCTATTGCCTAACGTTTGGTTAAGGGGCGGGCTTTAGCCCGTCCCAATGAGCGAAGCGAACTATTTAAACCACTTGTTAGGCTGTTGCGTTAGTAGCTCTGAAAAAAGACAACATAGCTTCAAGGAAAGCACGAGCCTCAGTGCCATTGATGAAATTATGCGAATGTGCCTCCGAATTCCAAAAGAGAAGAATATTTTCATCAGATCTTTCAAGGAGCTCGGATAGCTGAGCCTGGATGCGTGACATAGCTTCCTTGTCATGGCCGGTAAATATATCTGACCAAATTTCTTCATCCGTACCGAAATCCAGATATGCATCTTGGTGATACCAGGACCCAATAGCATTTTTGAGAGTCGCAAACTCTCCAAGATGTGTGAGGAAACTGGGTTCTTTGTTCATAATGCCTAACGCCTGGGCTAAGCCGCCGGGACGGAGCGCAGCGGAGTACCGGTCGGCTTGAGCCCCTGGTTAACTTTTATAGCTTGAGCCACAAAATAACGAAGCCAGCTGTCATCAAACATAAAGCAAAAATAATCAGGCGATTCGAAAGCTTAAGCCTGGAATCAATTAACGCCAACTTTTCGTTAGCTGCATTATCGAGGGGACGAAATTGTTCATTAATAATTGCATGGGACGCAATGTTGACGCCGATCCCTCCAGCTATGAGCGTGAATGCCCACTTGAGCGCCGTGATCACCTGAACGAATTCATTCAATTGACCCAATTCGACTGCGGTGAGCCCATCTTTGAATCCATCCTTTTGATAGAGCGCCTCAAGTAGCTCAATGCCGCCAATAGAAAAGATAGCTATGAGAATCAAATACAATCCGTAGCCTAGAAAAGACCAACGATCTCTTTTTCGATCAAAAAATGCAGCGAGAATTACTCCGAAAGCAATTAGTAAAAGCACGCCTAGATACAATGCGGACGCTAATAAATAGGGGTTATCCACCAATCCTCCTTGAAAGTTAACTATTATTAGACGTCATGTGACGGATAACACGCTGGACGCGTTTGACGGATAAACTTCCTTGTCATCTTCATTATTCCTGTCTAGGGGTGGGCGTTTCCGAGGAGCACTGACGGTATAAAGGAGTTATACGTCATGGAAGGGAAGCCACGACTGCTGGATCAAGTGCGAGAGCAAATCAGGCTCAAACATTACTCGATCCGAACGGAGCGCGTCTATTGCGGGTGGGTCAAGCGATTCATTCGTTTTCATGATTATCGACATCCGGTCGAAATGGGAGCACCGGAGGTTGAGTCTTTTTTATCTCATCTGGCTGTCAATAAAGACGTGGCTGCGTCGACCTAGAATCAGGCGCTGGCTGCGCTTCTGTTTCTTTATAAAGAAGTATTACGGCAGGACTTGCCCTGGCTGGGTGAAGTTGTGCGCGCTAAAAAGCCAAGTCGTTTACCTGTGGTGTTATCCATAGAGGAAGTGCAGAAGATTCTGGCGAATCTGAAGGACGAGCCGTGGCTTATTTCAAGCTTGCTGTACGGCACAGGGATGCGGTTGATTCCCGCAGTGGCGCCCTCAGACGTCATCACCTCAATGAGCAAAGGCTTCAGCGTGGCTTCAAACGCGCTGTTCAGGTGGCAGGCATTGTTAAGCTGGCTACGCCCCATACGTTGCGCCACAGCTTTGTCACGCATCTGCTGGAAAGTGGCCAGGATATTCGGACAGTACAGGAGCTGCTGGGCCACGCTGATGTGAAAACCACCATGATCTACACCCACGTGCTTAATCGCGGTGGGCTGGCCGTCTTGAGTCCATTGGATCGGGGTTAAGCGGCTTTTTTACTCGTCTTCCGAGTCGGCACCAATGGCTTCAAAACAGACGAGACGATGGCCCTCGATCAGCCAGTTGTTTGTCGTCGTGTTGTGCTCGGCCTCCATTACGCTGTTGTAGCTGAACTGCCAGCGCTTGCGCTCGCGCCCGTCCAGCGCCTCGATGGTCAGGACGATCTCTTCGCTTTCAAAGGACTCGTCCGCCTCTGCAGCGGCATCGGCTTGGTCGAGAAGATCATCGTTCAAGGCAAAGCTGGCAGCATGAAGCCCGTCGATTTCGAGCATGTCGGCGAGTTCGAGTTGGTCGAGCAGGTAGGGCGTTTCGGTGGTCATGGGCAGGTACGTAGAATCTGAAGAGGGAAGAGGTGGGCCAGCCAGCGGCGTAACCCACCCTACAGGTTAGTTAATTATCGTAGCCCAAGTTGGGGGCTAGCCAACGTTCAGTAACGGCAAGATCCTGGCCTTTACGCTGCGTGTAGCTTTCAACCTGATCCTTGTCGATCTTGCCAACGGCAAAGTATTGCGCTTCCGGATGGGCGAAGTACCAGCCGCTCACAGCTGCGGCGGGGAACATGGCGTAGTGTTCGGTCAGGAATACACCGCTGCGGCCCGCTTGATTGAACTGCGCCTCCGGGTCGAGCAGGGCGAAGAGCGTGGCTTTTTCGGTGTGGTCCGGGCAAGCCGGGTAGCCAGGAGCAGGGCGGATGCCTTTATAGCGTTCCTTGATGAGTTCCTCATTGGAAAGTTGCTCATCACGTGCGTACCCCCAATGCTCCTTACGTACACGTTCATGGAGCCACTCGGCACAGGCTTCGGCCAAACGGTCGGCCAGTGCCTTGACCATGATGGCGTTGTAATCGTCACCCTTGGCTTCGTAGCTCTTTGCCAGCTCCTCAGCACCGATACCAGCAGTAGTAATAAAACCGCCCATGTAGTCGGTTACTCCGCTTTCCTTGGGCGCCACGAAGTCGGCCAGGGAGAAGTTGGGTTTGCCGTCCGGCTTGATGGTCTGCTGGCGCAGGTGATGCAGCGTTGCCAGAGTTTCACCGGAGTCGCTGTAGACCTCCAGGTCATCATTACGTATCTGATTGGCTGGCCAGAAGCCGAATACAGCACGCGCCTTGATGAGCTTTTCGTCGATCAGCTTTTTCAGCATTGCCTGGGCGTCGTTGAACAGGGCAGTGGCGGCTTCGCCCACTACTTCGTCGGTCAGGATGCGGGGGTATTTACCTGCCAAGTCCCAGGAAATAAAGAAGGGCGTCCAGTCGATGTACTCGGCCAGTACGGACAGGTCGATATCATCCAACACTTTGACGCCGGTAAAGCTGGGTTTAGGTGCCTGATAGCCCAGCCAGTTGAACTGCGGCTTGTTGGCGACGGCCTTCTCATAACTCAGGCGCTCAATACGTGCGCTGCGGTTGGCCGTGCGCTCACGCACTTCAGCGTATTCGGTACGGGTTTTCTCGACGAAGCCTGCCTTGAGTTCCTTAGAGAGCAGCTGGGTGGCGACACCTACGGCGCGGGAGGCGTCGGTTACATAGACCACCGCGTCGTTGCTGTACTGCGGCTCGATCTTGACGGCCGTGTGCGCCTTGGAGGTCGTGGCGCCGCCAATCATGAGTGGCAGTTTGAAGCCTTGACGCTGCATTTCCTTGGCGACGTGGACCATTTCGTCCAGCGATGGCGTAATCAGTCCGGAGAGGCCAATGATGTCGCACTTCTGCTCGATGGCGGTTTGCAGGATTTTTTCTGCCGGCACCATCACGCCCAGGTCAACAATGTCGTAGCCGTTACAGCCCAGCACCACGCCCACAATGTTCTTGCCAATGTCGTGAACGTCGCCTTTTACTGTCGCCATGAGGATCTTGCCCTTGGCCTCGGGCTTGTCACCTTTTTCCGCTTCGATGAAGGGAATCAAATGAGCCACAGCCTGCTTCATCACGCGAGCGGACTTGACTACCTGAGGCAGGAACATTTTGCCGGAGCCGAACAGGTCACCAACGACGTTCATGCCGGACATCAACGGGCCTTCGATAACCTCGATAGGGCGGGCACATTGCTGGCGGGCTTCTTCAGTATCTTCGACGATAAAGGTCGTGATGCCTTTGACCAGTGCATGCTCAAGACGCTTGTCTACTGGGTAGCTGCGCCATTCTTCTGTTTCGACTTCCTTGACGGAGCCGTCACCCTTGTACTTGTCGGCAATGGCCAGTAGCGCTTCGGTGCCATTGGGGGTGCGGTTAAGCACAACGTCTTCGACTCGATCACGCAGTTCCTTGGGAATCTCGTCATAGATTTCCAGCTGACCGGCGTTGACGATACCCATCGTCAGGCCGTTCTTGATGGCGTAATACAGAAAGACAGAGTGGATGGCCTCACGCACCGGGTTGTTGCCGCGGAACGAGAAGGACACGTTAGAGACGCCGCCGGAGGAGAGGGCGTAGGGCAGGTTGTCCCGAATGAAGGCGCACGCGTTGATGAAATCCACCGCGTAGTTGTTGTGCTCTTCGATGCCGGTTGCGACCGCAAAGATGTTCGGGTCGAAAATGATGTCTTCCGGCGGGAAGCCTACCTGGTTGACCAGAATGTCATAGGAACGGGCGCAGATTTCATTCTTGCGCGCTTCGGTATCGGCCTGGCCCGCTTCATCGAAGGCCATGACGACCACCGCCGCACCGTAGCGCTTGCAAAGCTTGGCGTGGTGGATGAATGCGTCGACCCCTTCCTTCATGGAGATGGAGTTGACGATGCCCTTGCCCTGGATGCACTTAAGGCCGGCCTCGATGACATCCCACTTAGAGGAGTCAATCATGATCGGCACACGGGAGATGTCCGGTTCAGAGGCAATCAGATTCAGGAAAGTGACCATGGCCGCCTTCGAGTCCAACATGCCTTCGTCCATGTTGATATCGATGACCTGGGCGCCGGCCTCTACCTGTTGGCGGGCTACGTCCAGTGCCTCGGCATAGTTCTCTTCGCGAATCAGACGGGCAAACTTGGCGGAACCGGTAATGTTGGTTCGCTCGCCTACGTTTACGAAGAGGGACGTGCGATCAATGGTGAATGGCTCAAGGCCGGACAGGCGGCAAGCACGCGGAATCTCTGGTAGGGCGCGCGGTGGATATTTGGCTACCGCCTCGGCAATCGCCTGGATATGGCCGGGCGTAGTGCCGCAGCAACCGCCTACGATATTCAAAAAGCCACTGGCCGCGAACTCTTCAACCACCTCAGCCATTTGTGCAGGCGTTTCGTCGTACTCGCCAAAGGCGTTAGGCAAGCCAGCGTTCGGGTGGGCTGAAGCGTGGGTTTCGGCCTTGGCGGACAATTCTTCTATATAGGGGCGCAGCTCTTTTGCACCCAGCGCGCAGTTGAGGCCGACCGAGATGGGCTTGGCATGGCGAACCGAGTTCCAGAAGGCCTCAGTGGTCTGGCCGGACAAGGTGCGGCCGGAGGCATCGGTGATCGTACCGGAGATCATGATCGGCAATTCAAAGCCGACTTCCTCGAATACGCCCTGTACTGCAAAGATCGCTGCCTTGGCGTTCAAGGTGTCGAAGATCGTTTCGATCAGAATCATGTCCGCGCCACCTTCGATTAAGCCGCGCGTGGCCTCGGTGTAGTTTTCCACCAGTTCGTCAAATGTCACATTCCGGTAGCCGGGGTTGTTTACGTCTGGCGAGATGGAGCAGGTGCGGCTGGTTGGGCCAAGCACGCCGGCAACAAAGCGTGGTTTATCTGGCGTTTCGGCTGTCTTTGTGTCAGCAACTTGACGCGCCAGCCGTGCACCTTCCACGTTCAGCTCATACACCAGCGCTTCCATACCGTAGTCGGCTTGGGAAACGCGCGTGGCGTTGAATGTGTTGGTCTCGAGGATATCAGCGCCTGCATCCAGATAGGCTTTTTCAATCGCCTGAATGACATCAGGACGAGTCAGAAGCAGGAGGTCGTTATTGCCTTTGACATCGCTAGGCCAGTCAGCGAAGCGTTCGCCCCGGTAATCGGCCTCTTCCAGTCTGTAGCTCTGGATCATTGTACCCATACCGCCGTCCAGAATAAGGATGCGCTCCTTGAGTGCGGTTTGCAGGGCGGAGAAGCGTGCGGCGCGATCGATCATGGGCAGGTATCCAGATTACAGCGACAAAAAAGGGATGATAGCAAAGCTGTCAGATGGCACGAAGACTGCTTTGGTCATCTGATATATGAGCTATCTTCAAGTAACAACGTTTCCATTTTTAACGAGTATCGATTGTGACTGCGACCCCGCTACTGGTTTGTGATGATTCTGCCATGGCACGAAAGCAGCTGATTCGTGCCTTGCCTCCCGAGTGGTCTGTGGACATAACACAGGCGACCAATGGGAGCGAGGCGCTTAACGTGCTGCGTCAGGGCAAGGTCCAGGTCATGTTACTGGACCTGACCATGCCGGTCATGGACGGTTATCAGACGCTGGAAGCGATGCGGGCTGAAAACATCACATGCAATGTGATCGTGGTTTCTGGCGACGTTCAGGAAGAGGCCATACGGCGTGTGCTGGAGTTGGGTGCACTGGCGTTTCTGAAAAAGCCAGCCGATGCTGAGCAGCTCAAGGCACTGCTGCTTCAGCATGGCTTGCTTGGGTCTGCACCCAACAAGGAAGCCGTCATGGAGGATCGTCCCGATCCTGATGTCAGCTTTCGTGATGCCTTCCGCGAAGTGGTCAACGTATCCATTGGTCGCGCGGCAGCGTTGTTGGCCAAGGTGCTCAACGTCTTCGTGCAGCTCCCGATTCCCAACGTCAATATCCTTGAGGTAGGTGAGCTACATATGGCGCTGGCCGATGTGCAGCGCGGCAGCCGTGTCACAGCGGTCTGCCAGGGATTTATCGGTAACGGCATTGCGGGCGAGGCCTTGTTGATTTTCCATGATTCGGAAGTCAAGGACATGGTAACGCTGCTCCGCAGTGGCAGCACACAAAACAATGATCAGATGGAGATGCTGCTCGACTTGGCCAGCATCCTGATTGGGGCGTGCTTGAGCGGTTTGTCGGAGCAGATCGATGTGCGCTTCTCGCAGGGGCACCCGATGATTCTGGGGCAACATACGGCGCTTGAGAATCTGATTCAGGTCAATCGCCAGCGCTGGAAGAAGACCCTGGCTGTCGAGGTGAGCTATAGCCTCGAAGGGCATGACATACATTTTGATTTGCTGCTGCTGTTTACCGAAGACTCGGTCAAGCGGCTTACTAACAAAATCAATTACATGATGGATTGATACATGGCGATCGAACTCGACGATCTTCACTGGATGCTGGATATCGTGCAGCACATCGATGTCGGTGTGCTGGTGATCAATCGCAAGTATGAAGTGGAAGTCTGGAACAGCTTCATGGAAAACCATTCGGGAATCGTCCCGAGTGATGCGCAGGGCAAGCCATTATTCTCGCTTTTCCCTGAAATGGACGAGGACTGGTTCCGTTACAAGGTCGAAGGTGTGGCCATGCTGGGCACGCCGATGTTCACCATCTGGGAGCAGCGGCCTTATCTGGTCAAGTTCAAGAACTATCAGCCTATTACAGGGCTGGAAGATTACATGTACCAGAATGTCACTATTCTGCCGCTGCGTGACACGCGAGGCGGAGTGGGTTACATCGGTATCATTATCTATGATGTGACACGGGTTGCGACCAACACGCGTCAGCTGCAGTCGGTCAATGGTCAGCTGGAGCAGTTGTCACGAACCGACCGGCTGACCGGGCTGTTCAATCGTGGCTTCTGGGATGAATGCCTGAAGCATGAATTCGCGCGTCATTTGCGCTACCGCTGCAATGTCGGGCTGGTGATTCTTGATATCGATCATTTCAAGAAAATCAACGACACCTACGGTCATCCGGGAGGCGACAAGGTCATCCAGGCTCTGGCTAACCTGATTAACGGCCATATTCGGGCAACCGACAGGGCGGGGCGCTATGGCGGTGAGGAGTTCGTCATTCTGATGCCGGATACGCCATCCAGTGGCGCCCAGATATTTGCAGAACGCTTGCGCCAGCAGGCTGAGCAACTGAAGGTGGAGCACGAAGGTAAGCAGATTACCTTTACGATCAGCCTGGGCATTGCCGACCTGAGCCTGCCCGTAGAGAGCCATGAGGTGTTGCTGGAGCGTGCCGATCAGGCGCTTTACCGGTCCAAGCATAATGGCCGCAATCAGGTTACGGTCTATTCGGGCGTATGAGTAAGCGATAAAAAAGCCCGCTGTTTCAAGCGGGCTTTTGATGTGCGGTGCTGATCAATCCAGGCCTTGCAGTAAGCCAGCCATGTCATCGGCGTGTTCTTCTTCCTGGGCCAGGATGTCTTCAAAGATGCGCCGTGTGGTTGGATCCTTATCACCGATGTACTGCACGATCTCGCGATAGGTATCGATGGCGATGCGCTCGGCAATCAGGTCTTCCTTGATCATGTCACGCAGGTCGTGACCTTCGGCATATTGGGCATGCGAGCGGGTGAGCAGACCCTCAGGGTTGAAATCAGGCTCGCCGCCCAGCTGCACGATACGCTCGGCCAGGCGGTCGGCGTGCTCCTGTTCCTGGTCGGCATGCTCCTGAAATTCGGCAGCCGCAACGCTAGCCTTGATACCGGTAGCCATGAAGTAGTGACGCTTGTAGCGCAGCGTGCATACGATCTCGGTCGCAAGTGAGTCGTTAAGGAGCTTGATAACAGTTTCGCGATCGGCGCTATAGCCCTCGGTGATGGGGCCGTCTTCAATGTGTTGGCGGGCTCGTTGGCGAATGGTTTCGATATCGGTCAGAAAGGGTTGGTTGGTCAGCATGGGGCATTCCTCTTAGGCTTCACGGTCCATCTGGGATGGCCCTCTGTCGGGGCCTGTCCAGATGTGATTCCCGCGTCTGGTAAAAGTTTTGTCCAAGATTTATCGGCGGGTCGGGCTTGAAAGAATCAAGCACAGGTGCCATTTATCCTACTAAACTAGTAAGTCTTTAACCGTAGGCCGCTCTGGCGTACACTGCGCCCAGGTAAGCGAGGAGTAGAAATGAGCGCTATCACCATTACTGAAGCCGCCCAGGATTACCTGGCTGGCCTGCTTGAAAAGCAAAACACTCCCGGTATCGGCATTCGCATTTTTATCACGCAGCCGGGAACCCAGTACGCCGAGACCTGTATTGCCTACTGCAAGCCGGGCGAGCAGAAGCCGGAAGATACGTCGTTTGGTCTGAAGGACTTTACCGCCTGGATCGATGCGATCAGCGAGCCCTTCCTGGAAGATGCCATCGTCGACTATGCACAGGATCGCATGGGTGGTCAGTTGACCATCAAGGCGCCCAACGCCAAGGTGCCGATGATCAGCGAAGACAGCCCGATCAGCGAGCGCATCAATTATTACCTGCAGACTGAAATCAATCCCGGTCTGGCCAGCCACGGCGGTATGGTGAGTCTGGTTGAGGTGGTAGAAGACGGGGTTGCCGTGTTGCGTTTTGGAGGCGGCTGCCAGGGCTGCGGTCAGGTTGACCTGACGCTCAAGGATGGTGTTGAGCGTACCTTGATCGAGCGTATCCCGGACTTGAAAGGCGTTCGTGACGTAACCGATCATAGCAATCGCGAAAACGCCTATTACTGATAGGGTTTTGCGAAAAAAAAGGCGGCTACGAGCCGCCTTTTTTATGCCGCCTGCTAGTTAGTGCGGGGTATAGATCTGGTCGAAGACGCCGCCATCGGCAAAGTGCGTTTTCTGTACGGTCCGCCAGTCACCAAACAATTGCTCGACTGAGAAGAAGTCCACTTTCGGGAAGCGGTCTTGATACTGCGCCAGAATCTCTACATTGCGTGGACGCAGATAGTTGTCGGCTGCGATACGCTGACCTTCTTCCGACCAGAGATACTTGAGATATCCCTCAGCCACTTCGCGTGAGCCTTTCTTGTCAACGACCTTGTCGACCACCGTCACAGGTGGCTCGGCTTCAGCCGATACACTGGGATAGATCACCTCGAAGTTACCGCGACCAAATTCGCGCGCAATCATTTCGGCCTCGTTTTCAAAGGTCAGCAGCACATCGCCAATCTGATTTTGCATGAAGGTTGTGGTAGCAGCGCGACCGCCTGTATCCAGAACCGGAACATGCTTGAACAGCTCGCCCACAAATGCTTTGGCCTTGGCCTCGTCGCCTCCGGTTTTCAAGACGTACCCCCAGGCGGACAGGTAGGAGTAACGTCCGTTGCCTGTAACCTTGGGGTTTGGAATGATGACTTCCGTACCGTCCTTGACCAGATCAGGCCAGTCCTTGATGCCCTTTGGGTTGCCTTTGCGAACGATAAAGACGGTAGCGGAGGTGAATGGAGCGCTGTTATTCGGTAGGCGCTCGGCCCAGTTCTTGGGGATCAGCCCGCCATTGTCGGCCAGGGCGTTAATGTCGGTGGCCTGGTTCATGGTGATGACATCCGCAGGTAGGCCATCAATGACGGCGCGGGCCTGTTTGCTGGAGCCACCATGAGACATCTGAATGGTTATATTCTGGTCATGGGTCTCTTTCCAGTGCTTTTGGAAAGCCGGGTTGTATTCCTTGTAGAAGTCTCGCATCACATCGTAGGAAACGTTCAGCAGGGGCGCTGCATTCGCAGCACCTCCCAGGAGCAGGCCGGCCGCCAGTAGCGGAGCGAAGAGCTTTTTTATCATGGTGATGTCTCTTATCGGTTGTTATCAGAGCGTCCCGCTCTGGAAAGGCTACATTATTCCGGTATTACCGTTCGTTTATAAAGCGAGTTTCCACAGCGGCTACAAAACGAGGCCTGTGCTTCGTGGAGTTCCTTGCCACACGCCCCGCACGGTTTGTGGATACTGTTCTCGCCTCGAATGGCATTGGATAGCTCAGCGGTAAAGATACCGGTGGGTACTGCAATGATCGAGTAGCCACTGATCATGACGATGCTGGCGATGGCTTGACCTAGAGCAGTTTGCGGGACCATGTCGCCAAATCCTACCGTTGTCAGCGTCACGATTGCCCAATAGATACTTTTGGGAATGCTGGTGTAGCCATTTTCCGGTCCTTCCACTACGTACATCAGTGAGCCGAATAGCGTCACCATCGTCAGAACACTGAGCAGGAAGACAATGATCTTTTGCCGACTACCTCTTAATGCCGTCACCAGAAAGTTGGCCTGATTCAGGTACTGACGCAGCTTTAGAATCCTGAATATCCTGAGCAGGCGCAGGATACGGATCACCAGCAGGTATTGAGCGCTAGGCACAAAGAGCGCAATAAAGCTGGGCAGTATCGCCAGCAAGTCCACGATGCCGAAAAAGCTGAAGGCATACTTCGCAGGTTTTCGTGCGCTGTATAGCCTTAGCAGGTATTCGATGGTGAACAGGACGGTAAACGCCCATTCACACAGGGACAATATTTCGTCATATTTAGCATGGATCTCCGCCACGCTATCAAGCATGACCACCACCAGGCTGGCTAGGATGGTAAACAGGAGGGCTTCATCGAACCAGCGTCCCGGAGCGGTGTTGGAGTGGAAGATGATGATCTCCAGACGTCGGCGCAGGCGCTGAGCGTCGGCCATGGCATAGACTCCTTCTAATGTTAAAATCGCACCCTTGTGTCTTCTCGCCATGCCGGTCATGAAGGCACGCGAAGGAAGGGCGCATGCGGCTAAAATCCATCAAGTTGGCGGGCTTCAAATCATTTGTAGACCCGACAACCATTAATTTCCCCAGCAATATGTCGGCAGTCGTAGGGCCGAACGGATGCGGCAAATCGAATATCATCGACGCCGTGCGCTGGGTCATGGGCGAAAGCTCGGCAAAGAACTTGCGCGGCGAGTCGATGACCGATGTCATCTTCAACGGCTCGAACAGCCGCAAACCGGTTACTCAGGCTTCAATCGAGCTGATTTTCGATAATTCGGACAACTCGCTAGTCGGTGAGTATGCCAGCTATGCGGAAATTTCCATTCGCCGACGGGTAACTCGGGACGGGCAGAATACCTATTTTCTCAACGGTACCAAATGCCGTCGTCGCGACATCACTGATATCTTTTTGGGCACAGGGCTTGGCCCGCGCAGTTATTCGATCATCGAGCAGGGGATGATTTCCAAGCTGATCGAAGCTCGTCCAGAGGATTTGCGCAACTACATCGAAGAAGCGGCGGGGATCTCCAAGTACAAGGAGCGCCGTCGTGAAACGGAAAGCCGTATTCGCCGTACCCAGGAAAACCTGGCACGCCTGACGGATCTGCGTGAAGAGCTTGAACGGCAACTCGAACGGTTGCACCGACAGGCGCAGGCTGCCGAGAAATATCAGGAGTACAAGGCGGAAGAGCGTCAGCTTCGTGCCCAACTGGGAGCACTTCGTTGGCGCGATCTGGATGAGCTGGTGCAGCAGCGTGAGCGCGTCATTGGCAATCAGGAGGTAGCGCTCGAAGCGTTGGTTGCTGAGCAGCGCAGTGCTGATGCCAGTATTGAGCGACTGCGAGACAGCCATCATGATTTGTCCGAGCGGTTCAATCAGGTGCAGGGGCGCTTCTATTCGGTTGGTGGAGACATTGCGCGGGTCGAGCAGAGCATTCAGCACGGCCAGCAGCGCTTGCGTCAGCTGCAGGATGATCTGCGTGAAGCCGAGCGCTCTCAGGAAGAAACTGCCGCACATCTGGGTAATGACCAGGCGCTTCTTGCTACCTTGGCCGAAGAGCTGGCCATGCTGGAGCCCGAGCAGGAAATGAGCGCAGCTTCTGCTGAAGAATCTGCCCTGGCGCTGGAGGCGTCCGAGCAGGCCATGCAAGCGTGGCAGCAGCAGTGGGACAGCTTCAACCAGCACAGTGCAGCGCCTCAACGTGAGGCTGATGTTCAACAGTCCCGTATCCGTCACTTGGAACAAAGCTTGGAACGGCTCATGGAGCGCGAGCGACGACTGCGTGATGAGCTGACGCAACTGGCAGCGGATCCTGAAGACGCGGCGTTGCTCGAGCTCAGCGAAGAGCTCGCTGGAATCGAGTTGATTCTCGAGGACCTCGCCCAGGAAGAAACAGAGGTCACCGAGCAACTGGCCTTCGGTCGAGAGCAGCTACAGGCCGTGACCGCCCAGCAGGCCGCAACGCAAGGTGAATTACAGCGTCTGGAAGGACGTATTGTCTCCCTGGAGGCCTTGCAGCAGGCTGCGCTCGATCCTGGAAAAGGGGCGGATGACTGGATGCGCCTGCATGATCTGCATGAGCGTAGCCGCCTGGCCGAGGGTGTTCGCGTTGAGTCAGGCTGGGAGAGAGCCGTTGAAACGGTATTGGGCGCTGATTTGCAGGCGGTTTGCCTGGATGATCTATCCGGTCTCGACCTGGCTGCATTCGAGCAGGGCGAGCTGCGCCTGGTAACACCTGGGCATGTAGCGCCTGCAACGCCAGGGAGCTTGTTGGATAAAGTCGAAGCCCCACATGATCTGTCGCCCTGGCTGGGCAATGTATTTCCAGTGGAGACCCTTGAGAACGCACTGGCGCAGCGGCAGAGGCTTGCTGACGGGCAGAGCCTTGTCAGTCGAGACGGGTATTGGGTATCCCGTCACTTTTTGCGAATACAGCGCTCCAGCGAGGCGGAAAGCGGTGTGCTGGCGCGCGGCCAGGAGCTTGAGCGTTTACACGCTGAGCGTACTCAGCTGGAACACCGGCTGAGTGAGGGGCAGAAGGCGTTTGAGCAGGCGCAGGAGCAGTTGGCAGAGCTAGAGCGCAGCCGCGAAACGGTCCGCCGTCGATCTCAGGAGGAGAGCCGCCGCCAGGGTGAGGTCAGGGCTCAGCTGTCGGCGCGGCAGGCCAAGGCCGAGCAGCTTGGACTGCGCCGAAAGCGGCTTGAAGAAGAGCGGGTTGAAATGGCAGAGCAACGCGCTATCGAGATCGAGCAGATTGGTGAGGCACGACTGAGCCTTCAGGATGCATTGGATGCCATGGCTGCCGATACCGAGCGTCGCGACCTGTTGATTGCTCAGCGCGAGACGCTACGCGAGCGGCTGGATCGGGCTCGTCAGGAGGCGAGGCAGCATAAGGAGCAGGCTCATCAGCTGGCTGTAAGGCTGGGGTCGCTCAAAGCCCAGCATGACTCTACACAGCAGGCACTGGAGCGTCTGCTGCTGCAGGCGGCTCGGCTCGACGAGCGACGTGAGCAGCTTAGTCTCAACCTGGAAGAGGGCTCTGCACCGATTGAGGAGCTCAGGTTGAAACTCGAAGAATTGCTTGAGCGCCGCATGAGTGTCGATGAGGAGCTACGAGGCGCGCGCATGGCTCTGGAGGAGGCAGATCGTGAGCTGCGTGAGTCCGAGCGCCGTCGTACCCAGGCCGAGCAGCAGGCGCAGGTGGTGCGCAGTCAGGCGGAGCAGCAGCGGCTTGAATGGCAGGGGCTGTCCGTGCGCCGTAAAACACTTCAGGAGCAGCTGCATGAAGAGGGGTATGACCTGCAGACCGTAGTGGCTACATTGCCTGAGGATGCCACCGAATCGGCATGGGAGACCCAGTTGGAGGCGCTGAATGCGCGTATTCAACGCCTGGGTGCCATTAACTTGGCAGCCATCGAGGAGTATCAGCAGCAATCCGAGCGCAAGCGCTACCTGGATGCGCAAAACGATGATCTTGTTGAGGCCTTGGAAACGCTCGAAAACGTGATTCGCAAGATCGACCGTGAAACGCGCAATCGTTTCAAGGAAACATTCGATCAGATCAATAATGGCCTTCAGGCCTTGTTTCCAAAAGTTTTTGGCGGCGGACACGCCTATCTGGAACTTACGGGAGAAGATTTACTCGATACCGGGGTTGCGATCATGGCGCGTCCGCCGGGCAAGAAGAACAGCACGATTCATCTTTTGTCGGGTGGTGAGAAGGCATTGACGGCAATCGCGTTGGTTTTTGCGATTTTTCAGCTCAATCCAGCGCCATTCTGCATGCTTGACGAAGTGGATGCGCCTCTGGACGATGCCAACGTTGGCCGCTACGCGCGGCTGGTGAAGGAAATGTCTGAAAAAGTGCAGTTCATCTATATCACACACAACAAGATCGCCATGGAAATGGCCGATCAGCTGATGGGCGTGACGATGCACGAACCGGGCTGTTCGCGTTTGGTGGCCGTTGATGTCGAAGAAGCTGTTGCTTTGGCTGAAGCTTGATACGACAGACGGTGTAAAGTTGGTGGCGGGCGTGCTAGTTTATGCCCGTTTTTGGGCGTTTGGCATTTTGCTATGCATGGCAAATGGCGAGCGCGAAGTTGATTTTTGACAGAGGTATGCGTCTTACATGGATATCGGTCTGCGCGAATGGCTGATCATCATCGGCATTATCGTAATCGCCGGCATACTTTTCGATGGCTGGCGACGGATGAGTGGGAAAGGGAAACTCAAGTTTCGCCTGGACAACAATCTCTCCGGCCAGTCCGATGAGGGCGGTAGTTCAGAACTACTAGGGCCGTCTCGTGTGGTCGAACATAAGGAGCCGTCTTTTGATAGCGAGGAAGAAGCGCCTCGCCCAAGTCGTGTTGCTCGCAAGCGCCGCGAAGAGCCTGTTGCGGAAGAGCTGGAGCTAGGCGGCGCCGAACCCCAGTTCAGTGCCCTGGCGGATGACGATGAGGCACCGGCTCGTAGCAAAGTCAAGGCCCGCAAGGACATCGTCGATGCCGAGCCGGACCTGTCTGCGATGGAAGAGCCGCGCAAAGAGCGCAAAGAGCTGCCACCCGTCGAAGAAGTATTGGTCATCAACGTGATTTCGCGTGATGAGAACGGCTTTCGCGGTCCGGCTCTGCTGCAGAACATTTTGGAAAGCGGCCTGCGCTTCGGTGATATGGATATCTTCCATCGTCACGAGAGTATGTCCGGCAACGGCGAAGTGCTTTTCTCCATGGCCAATGCCGTACGGCCAGGTACGTTTGATTTGGACAACATCGATAGCTTCCGCACGCCGGCCGTAAGCTTCTTTTTAGGCCTTCCAGGCCCGCGGCACCCCAAGCAGGCGTTTGAAGTGATGGTGGCTGCCGCTCGCAAGCTGGCCTCCGAGCTCAATGGTGAGTTGAAGGACGAGCAGCGTAGCGTCATGACGGCACAGACCATCGAACACTACCGCCAGCGTATTATCGACTTCGAACGCAAGAGCCTGACTCAGAAACGCTGAGCCGATTTCAGAGTCGATTAAAGAGCAGCTTATGCTGCTCTTTTTGTTTCTGCCTGTTGCTGGACATGACGTCCAGCCTTGGTGCTAGAGAGAGAACAGCATGACCCAAGCCCAAGATGCCGCCGAGCGGATCGCTTCTTTGCGCAGCGAAATCGATGCGCATAATTACCGTTACTATGTTCTGGATGAACCCAGTGTTCCGGATGCCGAATACGATCGGCTGTTTCGTGAGCTCAAGGCGCTTGAGGCCGAGCACCCTGAGCTGATTACGCCTGACTCCCCCACGCAGCGGGTGAGTGGCTCCGCCCTGTCGGCTTTTGGGACGATTCGCCATGAAGTCCCCATGCTAAGTTTGGGGAATGCCTTTGAAGAAAAGGATTTGCTCGAATTCGATCGCCGCGTACGGGACGGGCTGGCTGAGGAGCTTGGCAGTCATAACGGTAATGATCTTTTCAGCCAGACGGCAGAAATTGAATACACCTGTGAGCCCAAGCTCGACGGCCTGGCGGTAAGCCTGCTGTATGAGCGGGGCGTGCTTGTTCGCGGGGCGACCCGTGGTGACGGCACGACAGGCGAGGACATCACCGCCAACGTGCGTACTATCCGCAACGTCCCGCTCAAGCTTCAAGGCAGTGGTTGGCCGGAGGTGCTCGAGGTGCGGGGCGAAGTCTTTATGTCCAAGGCCGGTTTCGAAGCCTTGAATGAGCGCGCCATGGAAGCCGGTGGGAAGACCTTTGCGAACCCACGTAATGCCGCCGCAGGCAGTTTGCGCCAGCTCGACTCCAGTATTACTGCCAAGCGCCCGCTCGAGTTCTGCTGTTACGGCTACGGGCGGGTAGAGGGCGGAACGCTGCCAACTACTCAATACGAGATCTTGCAGTCGGTTCGCAAGTGGGGCATTCCAATCAGCAAGGAGCTGAAGCTGGCCAAAGGTGCTCAGGCGTGCCGTGATTACTACCATGATATTGGCGAGCGACGTGATGGGCTCGCTTATGAAATCGATGGCGTCGTCTTCAAGGTTAACCGTATCGACTGGCAAAAGGAGCTGGGCTTCCGGGCCAGAGAGCCGCGCTGGGCAATTGCCCACAAGTTTCCAGCCCGTGAGGAGCTGACGGAGCTTACCAACGTCGAGTTTCAGGTGGGCCGTACGGGCGCCATCACGCCTGTTGCTCGTCTCAAGCCGGTTCAAGTGGGCGGCGTTACGGTCACCAATGCAACCCTGCACAATATGGATGAGGTCGAAAGGCTGGGCGTGATGATTGGCGATACTGTCATCATCCGCCGTGCAGGCGATGTTATTCCTCAGGTCATGCAGGTGGTGCTTGAGCGTCGTCCGGCAGATGCTCGGCCTGTAGCAGTGCCGACCCATTGTCCCGTCTGCGGCTCGGAAGTGGAGCGGACACAGCTCGTCAAGCGAGGCAAGGGACGAGAATCGGTCAGCGTGGGCGCTGTCTATCGCTGCGTAGGTCGCCTGGTCTGTCAGGCGCAGCTCAAGCAGTCCATCATTCATTTTGCGTCACGCCGTGCGATGGAAATCGATGGGCTGGGCGACAAGATTATCGAGCAGCTGGTAGACCGGGGTATGGTCAAGTCACCAGCTGATCTGTATGCGTTGACCTTTGAGCAGGTCATCCAGCTGGAGGGGTTTGCGGAAATCTCGACCAGAAACCTGCTCAGCGCTATCGCGAACAGCCGAACGCCTGTGCTGGCACGTTTCATTTTTGCCTTGGGCATCCCCGATGTCGGCGAGGAAACTGCCAAGCTGCTGGCACGTACGTTCGGGAGTCTGGAGCGTATTCAGCGGGCCTTGCCGGAAGTGCTGATCTACTTACCCGATATTGGTTATGAGGTCGCGTACGAGATCCATAACTTCTTCGAGGAAGAGCACAACCAGAATGTCATTGGTGATTTGTTGCGTAATGGCGTGCAGGTTCAGGAGGAGGGTGAGCTTCATCCTGAGTTCGCTGGCTACGCCACGTTTGCCGATTTCATCGAGAAGCTGGGTATTCCTTATGTAGCGGCAACCGGCGCTAAAAATCTCGCCGGTCACTTCAAGACGCTGGAAGCGTTGATTACTGCCGACTGGCTGGACCTGGGCGCCATGAAGGGCTTGAACGAAAGAGCCAAGAATGCCGTGCGCGATTTCTTCAGTCAGGCTGAACATGCAGAGCGCGCGCGAATGATTGAGGTACAGCTGCGCGAATTTGGCATGCATTGGGAAAGCGAAAGGACACAAGTGGAAGGGTTGCCGCTAGCAGGTCAGACGTGGGTGCTGACAGGAACGCTAGAGGCGATGAGTCGAGATGTAGCCAAGGAAAAGCTCGAGGCGCTTGGCGCTAAGGTTTCCGGATCGGTATCTGCCAAAACCACATGTGTCGTAGCAGGTCCGGGCGCTGGATCAAAGCTGACCAAGGCAACCGAGCTAGGTGTTACGGTACTGGATGAGCAGGCTCTGCTTGATCGTCTGGCCAGCTTCGAGGTGAGCTGAAAATAAGACGGCGCCCTCCATCCAGAAGGCGCCATCTTATTAATTATCCGCTAAATGACTGAAAAGCTTGTAACTTCTGCTCAAGTGAGTAGAATGATGCGCCTCACCTGTTGGTGACATTCGTTATGGTGGTCCTGCCGGTCCCCCCGCAACGATCAGCCGTGAACCCGGTCAGGTCCGGAAGGAAGCAGCCGTAGCGGTGACATCGTGTGCCGGGGTGTGGCTGGTGGGGCCACCTCCATTCTTAAAGCGTTCAGCTTGACTCTCTAATCAACTTCGCGGATTTGCTGCTTTTGCGGGCGGATATTCTCGCGTTTAGCAATAGTCTTTTGCCATGAAGGCACTTTGCTACCGCTCGTCTGTCTGTCACAATTTTTCACGCTTAAGATTGAATTAATTAACGTATTTCATTTCTACAGCGTGACGTAGGTCCTAGTTGTACTGCAGCGCTTGTCTGTATGTGTTGTTCTGACCTGCTTGTCAAAGAATATTGTTCAGCGTGCATCCAGTAGTCCTTTCTACAAAAGGATGAGGAAAGGGCTGCAATAATAAAATTCAAAGGATGAGCAAAAAATGGAAAGCATCCAGACATCAGTATCTCCAGAAGAGCCTGTTTCATTCGTATCTATCATTCAGAAAACTGTGCAGGAGGCATGGGCTGTGGTTTATGCACATGGAGGAATCATTTCGGAGTTCAACAACGAGCAGGAAGCTAAATGCGAAGCAGAGCAATGGGGCGGGGTGTGGTTCCGTCTTAACGTCTGATAGTTTTCTCTAACATCTGTGCGGCTGACTGGCAGCTGCACAGCTGTGCGCAATAACCGCCCTCCTTATTTTTCTTTTCAGTTGCCTCGTCTAATCATATGATGATTAGAGCGCTTTCTATCAATAACAATACGTTTTTGCGCTGATCGAGCAACGGCCTTCAACAGTCGTTAAGATGCTTGTAGGTCAGAGCGGGCGAGGGCGAGGTCTGAATGTCGAATAATTTTCACGCATCAGCCGTAGATAAACTGGGTAGCTTGATCGCTTCCGGGCAATTCAAGCCTGGGGATGCGCTGAAAGTCGAGGCGGATCTTGGTGAGGAGTTGGGGGTCAGTCGAACGGTCGTGCGGGAGGCCATCAAGACACTGGTCGCCAAGGGGATGATCGAGGTGGGCCCCAAGGTGGGAAGCCGTGTATTACCCCTAAATCGGTGGAATCTCTTCGATCCCCAGGTGGTGGCATGGTTGAGTCGTGGCGGCTTGCCCGAGAATTTCGTCAAGGATCTGCTTGATTTACGGCGTGCTATTGAGCCAGTGGCTGTGCGCTGGGCTTGCGAGCGTGCAACACCTGAGCAGATCAGGCGCGTCCAGGCAGCCTATACAGCGTTGGAAGCTTCGCTTTCAGGTGGAGATTACAACAGTGCCGACCAGCACTTCCATGAGTGCGTCCTGGCGGCCAGTCACAACCAGTTCATCGAGCAAATGGTGCCCGCGCTAGGCGCCTTGCTTGCCGTTTCCTTTCAGATTTCGTCTGTCGATCCTTCAGAGTTGCAACGAACACTGCCCTTGCACAAGGAGCTGGCGGATGCCATTGCTGCGCGAGATTCCTCTCGGGGCGTTTGGGCATGCATGACGTTGATCGACAAGGCTGCTGTCACGATTTCTAAATATGCTCAGGCTAGTAGTTAGCGTGAGCTGTGCATTCATAACTACAAATAAGGATGCTTTATGGAGTGGCAACCGGTTATATCCCATTGCTTTAAATTAGCGGAAGGTCCTTTTTGGGATGAGCTCACCCAGGCGTTGTACTGGGTGGATATCGTAGGTAAGAAAGCCTGTCGACTGGAGGGGGGGCATTACTCTGAATGGCAGGTGACCGAGCCTGTTTCGGCCTTTATTCCCACGATACGCGGAGATGCGTTGCTGACCATGGTCAGTGGTGTTCACCGCCTGGATCTGGAGTCACCACCGCATGCACCTTCACTTTCACTGTTCTGCGTACCGGATCCTATTGAAGGGAACCGCGCCAATGAGGCGCGCTGCGACGCGGCAGGGAATCTGTGGTTGGGCAGCATGCAGAACAATATAGGTGAGCAGGGCGAAGACCTGCCGATCACCCGTCGTTCGGGTGGATTGTTTCATATCGGTCCTGATGCGAAGGTCACTCGTCTGGCCAGCGATATCGGCATTGCCAACACGCTACTCTGGAGTACAGAGGGGGATTGCGTTTACACCGCCGATACGCTGGAAAGCGTGATCTACCGTCATACTATTGGTGCCAAGGGGCTTGGCGAAAGAACAGTTTGGGCGCAGGCCCATGAGCGTGGTCATCCGGATGGGTCTGCCATGGATTCGCAGGGATATGTCTGGAATGCGCGCTGGGATGGCCACTGTCTGATTCGATTTGCTCCAGACGGTTGTGTCGACACGATTATAGAGCTACCTGTGTCCCGGCCCACCAGTTGTGTGTTTGGCGGACACGACCTCAAGACGCTCTATGTCACGAGTGCGGCAGGTGATCAGCCTCTGGATGGTTCTGTGCTTTATGCGCGTGTGGATGTGGCCGGGATGCCGTGCCATCGCTTCATGGGTTGACGTTAAGCGACTCGATTTGTGATCCAGCGCTTCTCTTTTTTTGATTGCTCAAGGAAGAGTTGCAGTCGATCGAGTCCAATCATATTATGATATGACTGTTTCACCTGGCCTGTCTTATTACATCAGTCAGGTGTCAGCACAATTTGATGCAGTACACGCTAGCTATTCAATAAAAATAAGGAGGTAGCTATGTTTCGTGGCCGTGGGATTTCTTCCCTGGTGAAATCTGCCTTGGCAGCTGGTGCGCTGGGCCTTTCGTTATCTGCGGCTTCGGTCGCCCATGCCGAAGAAGTAAAGATCGGTTTTCTCGTCAAGCAACCTGAAGAGCCTTGGTTCCAAACCGAATGGGCTTTTGCAGAAAAAGCTGCGAAAGACAAAGGCTTTACCCTCCTCAAGATTGCTGTACCTGATGGTGAAAAAACGCTTTCCGCTATCGATAGCCTGGCGGCTAACGGTGCTAAAGGCTTTGTCATTTGTCCGCCTGATGTTTCCCTCGGCCCAGCCATCGTGGCCAAGTCCAAGATCAATGGCTTGAAAGTCATGGCCGTGGATGATCGCTTTGTCGGCTCCGACGGAAAGTTTATGGAAGACGTGCCTTACCTGGGCATGGCCGCCTTTGATGTAGGGCGTCAACAGGGCGAGGCAATGGCCGCTGAAGCCAAGAAGCGCAACTGGAAGTGGGATGAAACCTACGCGGTCATCAACACCTTCAATGAGCTGGATACCGGAAAGCAGCGTACCGACGGCTCTGTAAAGGCGTTGCGTGACGCCGGTCTGCCAGAGGACCACATCATTTATGCGCCGCAAAAGACGCTGGATGTCCCCGGCAGCATGGATGCCACCAGCTCCGCACTCGTCAAGCTACCGGGTAGCGCCAAGCACCTGATCGTAGGTGGTATGAATGACAACACAGTGCTGGGTGGTGTGAGGGCGACTGAAAGTGCCGGTTTCAGTGCTGAAAACGTGATCGGAATCGGCATCAATGGTACAGATGCTATCGGTGAGTTGAAAAAGCCCAACAGCGGCTTCTTCGGCTCGATGCTTCCCAGCCCACACGAAGAGGGCTACCAGACCGCCACCATGATGTACGAATGGGTGACTACCGGCAAAGAGCCGCCCAAGTACACCGCCATGGACAAGGTTACGCTGATCACACGCGAAAACTTCCAACAGGAACTCGAAAAGATCGGGCTCTGGAAATAACCGTCTCCTGCATTATCCGGTCCGCCTGACGGACTCCTTGCAACCTTGCGACGCCTGTATGGCGTCGCTTTAGGAGGTGATATGGAAGCATTACAGCAGTCGGTGCAGGGCGAAAGCCTTGCGTTCCAGGGCATTGGTAAGACGTTTCCTGGCGTCAAGGCGCTGTCCGACATCAACTTCACGGCTCGCCCCGGCTCCGTACATGCCCTGATGGGGGAAAACGGTGCAGGCAAGTCAACATTGCTCAAGATTCTGGGTGGCTATTACCAGCCCAGTAGCGGTCATCTGCGCATTGGTGATCGTGATATGGTCTTCAAGAACACGGCGGACAGTATCCGTAATGGCGTAGCCGTGATTCACCAGGAGCTTCAACTCGTTCCGGAAATGACTGTAGCTGAGAACCTGTTTTTGGGTCACTTGCCGGCTCGCTACGGCATTGTTAACCGTGGGCGTCTTCGTCAACAGGCTCTGCAATTGCTGAAAGGCCTAGCGGAGGAAATCGATCCGAATACGCGTGTCGGGCGTCTGTCCCTGGGGCAGCGGCAGTTGGTGGAAATTGCCAAGTCCTTGTCTCGTGGCGCCCATGTAATTGCATTCGATGAGCCCACCAGCAGCCTGTCTGCCCGTGAAACCGAGCGGCTGATGGCAATCATTGCGCGTTTGCGCGATGAGGGAAAAGTCATTCTTTATGTTTCGCACCGGATGGAAGAAGTCTTCCATATCTGCGATGCCGTCACGATCTTCAAGGATGGACGTCATGTGCGCACATTCGAGCGCATGAGTGAAACCACGCCGGATCAGCTGATCACCTGCATGGTAGGGCGTAGTCTGGACGATATCTATGACTATCGTCCCCGTGAAAAGGGCGAAGGTTGTTTGAACGTATCCGGCTTAATGGGGCGTGGTCTGCAGCAGCCAGTCAGCTTTGAGGTTTGCCAGGGTGAAATCCTTGGGCTCTTCGGGCTGGTTGGAGCAGGGCGTACCGAGTTGCTCCGCCTGCTATCAGGTCTTGAACGGCACAGTGCGGGCGTGCTCAAGCTCAAGGGCGAGGCGCTGACGCTTCGCAACCCACGTGATGCCATCGCTGCTGGCATCCTGCTCTGTCCCGAGGATCGCAAGAAAGAAGGCATCGTTCCGCTGGGCAGCGTGGCCGAAAACATCAATATCAGCGCACGTCCGCGGCATGCAACCTGGAGCTGCCTGCTTCAAAGCCGCTGGGAAAAGGAAAACGCTGAAAAGCAGATCCGCGCATTGAATGTAAAAACACCTACGCCTTACCAAAAGATCAAGAACCTTTCGGGCGGTAACCAGCAGAAGGCCATCCTGGGGCGCTGGCTGTCCATGCCCATGAAGGTGTTGCTGCTGGACGAACCTACACGCGGCATCGATATCGGTGCGAAATCCGAAATCTACCAGATCATTCATTCGCTGGCGGCCAAAGGCATTGCAGTGATTGTGGTGTCGAGCGATCTCATGGAAGTCATGGGGGTTGCGGACCGCATCATGGTCATGAGTGAAGGAGCTGTAACGGGTGAGCTGGCACGTGCCGAGGCGACCGAAGAGCGTTTGCTGGAGCTCGCATTGCCCCGTACACGCGCCTGATATGTAACAAGCCTGCGTTGCCTTGAAGGCTTCGAAATACAAAAACAATTGAGGTGTTCCATGTCCACGCAAAACAACGCCTTGGCGGCCCCGCGCCGTAGCTTTGATACTCGCCGTTTTATTGATGACTGGGCGATGATGCTGGCGGCCCTGGCGATCTTTGTTCTCTGTACCTTGTTTATCGATAACTTTCTTTCGCCGCTCAACATGCGAGGGCTGGGGCTGGCAATCTCCACAACGGGGATCGTCGCCTGCACCATGTTGTTCTGTCTGGCATCTGGGCATTTTGACCTGTCTGTAGGCTCGGTCATTGCCTGTGCGGGCGTCGTCGCAGCGGTAGTAATGCGCGAATTCAATAGCGTGGCGCTAGGGGTAACCGCTGCACTGGCAATGGGGTTGTGCGTAGGACTCATCAATGGGCTGGTCATTGCCAAACTCAAGATCAATGCCTTGATCACAACCTTGGCGACCATGCAGATTGTGCGCGGACTGGGTTACATCTTTTCCAACGGCAAGGCCGTAGGCGTAATGGAGGAGAAGTTCTTTATCTTTGGTAATGGTCAGATGTTTGGTGTTCCGGTGCCGATTCTGATCACACTGGTATGCATCCTGTTCTTTGGCTGGCTGCTCAACTACACCACGTTTGGACGCAACACGCTGGCTATCGGTGGTAACGAAGAAGCCGCCTTGCTGGCAGGTGTACACGTTGATCGTACCAAGATCATCATCTTTGCCATGCAGGGTGTGATCGGTGCGTTAGCGGGCGTGGTTCTGGCGTCGCGTATGACCTCCGGCCAGCCGATGATAGGGCAGGGGTTCGAGCTGACCGTGATCTCGGCATGTGTGTTGGGAGGGGTGTCGCTGGCCGGTGGTATCGGCATGATTCGTCACGTCATTGCTGGCGTGCTGATCCTGGCAGTGATCGAGAACGCCATGAACCTCAAAAATATCGACACGTTCTACCAATACGTCATCCGTGGAACGATTCTGCTGCTGGCCGTTGTAATCGACCGCTTCAAGCAGCGCTGATACCTAATGGAGACCCCACGGCACGCGTGCTGACACGTGCCGATGGGGTCGCTTTTGCCTGTGACCCGGCCTATCCCATAGATAAGAGACATCCATCATGTCCACAAAAAAGACCACCCTGCGCTCGGCCCAGTGGTTTGGCAATGCCGACAAGAACGGCTTCATGTATCGCAGCTGGATGAAGAACCAGGGCATCCCGGACCATGAGTTCCAGGGCAAACCCATCATCGGGATCTGCAACACCTGGTCCGAACTTACCCCCTGCAACGCCCACTTCCGCAAGATTGCCGAGCACGTCAAGCGCGGCGTCTACGAAGCCGGCGGTTTTCCCGTCGAGTTTCCCGTCTTCTCCAATGGCGAGTCCAACCTGCGCCCCACCGCCATGCTGACCCGCAACCTGGCCAGCATGGACGTGGAGGAAGCCATCCGCGGCAACCCGGTCGATGCTGTGGTGCTGCTGACCGGCTGCGACAAGACCACCCCTGCGCTATTGATGGGCGCTGCCAGCTGCGACGTACCCGCCATCGTGGTAACCGGCGGGCCGATGCTTAACGGCAAGCACCACGGTCGCGACATCGGTGCCGGTACCATCGTCTGGCAGATGCACGAGGCCTATAAGGGTGGGCTGATCGACCTGAACGAGTTCCTCTCTGCTGAAGCCGGTATGTCCCGTTCGGCCGGTACCTGTAACACCATGGGTACTGCCTCCACCATGGCCTGCATGGCTGAAGCGCTGGGCACCTCGCTTCCGCACAACGCAGCGATTCCGGCAGTGGATTCGCGTCGCTATGTACTGGCGCACCTCTCTGGCATGCGCATCGTGGACATGGTGCATGAGGACCTTCGCCTGTCGAAGATCCTGACCAAGGAAGCATTCGAAAACGCCATCCGCGTCAATGCTGCCATCGGCGGTTCGACCAATGCCGTGATTCACCTCAAGGCCATCGCCGGGCGTATGGGCGTAGACCTTGAGCTGGACGACTGGACGCGGGTCGGTCGCGGTACGCCTACCATCGTCGACCTGCAGCCGTCCGGTCGCTTCCTGATGGAAGAGTTCTACTACTCCGGTGGCCTGCCGGCAGTGATTCGCCGGATGGGTGAGGCAAACCTGCTGCCGCACCCTGATGCCCTGACCGCCAATGGCCAGTCGATCTGGCAGAACTGTGCCGAGGCACCTATCTATGGCAAGGATGAGGTTATTCGTACGCTGGATAATCCCATCCGCAAGGACGGCGGCATCTGCGTGTTACGGGGCAACCTGGCACCCAAGGGAGCAGTGCTCAAACCCTCTGCTGCCACACCGGAGCTGATGCAGCACCGGGGCCGTGCGGTGGTGTTCGAGAACCTGGAGCATTACAAGGAGCGTGTGCTCGACCCGGACCTGGATATCGACGAGACCTGCGTCATGGTGCTCAAGAACTGCGGACCAAAAGGGTATCCGGGCATGGCTGAGGTGGGCAACATGGGTCTGCCACCCAAGCTGCTGGCCAAGGGCATTACCGACATGGTGCGTATTTCCGACGCGCGCATGAGTGGGACGGCCTACGGGACGGTGGTGCTGCACGTAGCGCCGGAGGCTTCGGCAGGTGGTCCGCTGGCGGTGGTGCGTGACGGTGACATGATCGAGCTGGACTGCGAGAACGGCCGCCTGCATCTGGATATCAGCGATGAAGAGCTGCAGGCCCGCTTGGCGGACTGGCAGGACCCGAACGCCAACCTGCTCGGTGGCGGTTACCGCAAGCTGTACGTGGACCACGTGCTGCAGGCCGATGAGGGCTGTGATTTTGACTTCCTCGTCGGCTGCCGTGGCTCCGAGGTGCCGAGGCACTCGCACTGATCTTCTTTAAGGTAGCCCGGCCATTTCAGGCTGGGTTATCTTCTGAATGCCTTGATTTCTCTGGCCTAGACCCCATCTCTTGAGTCTGGCTAAAGGGTGTCCCGTACATGACTCGATATAGGAATATGAGGCGAGTCATAGGCTTTTGGATGCAATTTACCCCTTGCTTCGCTAGCATTAGCCGACTTCTTTTTCTTCGCCGTGTCAGGTATCGATGAGTTATCAGGTTCTCGCTCGCAAATGGCGTCCGCGCTCTTTCCGTGAAATGGTCGGACAGACCCATGTGCTTAAAGCCCTGATCAATGCCCTGGATAACCAGCGCCTTCATCACGCTTATCTCTTTACCGGCACGCGTGGGGTGGGTAAAACCACCATTGCGCGTATTCTGGCGAAGTGCCTGAATTGCGAGACCGGCATCAGCTCGACCCCCTGCGGGGAGTGTTCGGTCTGCCGGGAAATCGATGAAGGTCGTTTCGTCGATCTGATCGAAGTGGATGCTGCCAGCCGCACTAAGGTAGAGGATACCCGGGAGCTACTGGATAACGTGCAGTACGCCCCTACGCGTGGTCGTTACAAGGTTTACCTCATCGACGAAGTCCACATGCTCTCGACCCATAGTTTCAACGCACTGTTGAAAACATTGGAAGAGCCGCCGCCTCACGTTAAATTCCTGCTGGCAACGACCGATCCGCAAAAGCTCCCCGTTACCATTCTGTCGCGCTGCCTGCAGTTTTCGCTGAAGAACATGCCGCCTGAGCGTGTGGTTGAGCACCTGACCCACGTGTTGACCGCTGAGCAGATTCCTTTCGAACAGGATGCCCTATGGTTGCTGGGGCGTGCTGCCGATGGCTCGATGCGCGATGCGATGAGCCTGACCGATCAGGCGATTGCCTTTGGCGAAGGGCATGTTCTGGCTGCCGATGTACGCGCCATGCTGGGTACGTTGGATCAAGGGCAGGTATATGGTGTATTGCAAGCCCTGCTGGAAGGCGATGCCCGCGCACTGCTCGAGGCCGTACGTCATCTTGCCGAGCAAGGTCCTGATTGGGCAGGTGTGCTGGGCGAGATGCTGAATGTTTTGCACCGTGTGGCGATTGCCCAGGCGTTGCCTGAGGCTGTGGATAACGGTCAGGGTGATCGTGAGCAGGTTTTGGCCTTGGCTCAGGCGCTACCCGCCGAAGATGTGCAATATTATTACCAGATGGGGTTGATTGGGCGTCGAGATCTGCCGTTGGCGCCTGATCCTCGTGGCGGCTTTGAAATGGTATTGCTGAGGATGCTGGCCTTCCGACCGGCTGAGGGCGGCGGCAGTACACCCAAGGCTGCGTTAAAGACGTTGGGAGCCAGTCAGGCCACGACTGACTCCAAGCCAGAACCGGTGGCCGCTCCGTCTGCACCATCCACGCCGGCTCAGTTGCCTGTTGCGCCAGTCACTCGCCCAGCGCCCGTGGCGAAACCCAGTCCCGCTCCGGTTAAGTCCGAGCCTCGGCCGGAACCGGTAACGGCTTCTGCATCGCCTGTTGCGAAAGAGCCAGAGGCCTCTCAGACAAGCGAGCCTGTCGATCTACCCTGGGATGAACCTACAACGGCCATCAAAACGCCGGTAGAGCCAACCCATGTGGTTCCGATGGCAACCGAAACGTCGGAGGCCACTGTAATTGAGCGGGTCGTTGACGAGCAGGACAATGAAGGCTTGGCAGACGACGAGCCACCGCCTGCCGATGATTATTACAATGCCGAGTCCGATTACGGCTATCTGGACGAGCTGACCGAAGGCGTACTGGCCGAGGCGCCGGCGACGGCCCCAGAGCCCGTACCGGCAGCCAAACCTGCAACCGGACTTGCCGCCGAGTGGATCGAATTGCTACCTAAGCTAGGCTTAGGAGGCATGACTGCAAGCATTGCGGCAAACTGTACGCTGGTGTCGGTTGAAAATGATGCATGGCACCTTCATCTGGATCCAAATCAGAGCGCATTATTCAACACGAACCAGCATCGCCGTTTGAACGATGCCTTGAATCAATACCAGGGGCGTACGATCAAGCTGGATATCACACTCCAGACGCCCGAGCAGGAGACGCCAGCACAGGCTGCCGCTCGCAAACGTGCGGAGCGTCAGCGGGAAGCTGAGGCGTCCATACAGAATGATCCGCTGATCCAGCAAATGATGGAACAGTTCGCGGCTGTAGTCCGCGCGGACACTATCGAGCCGGTCAATTCCAAGGACTGACCGGGTTCTCAAACCAGACGAGGTAAACAGACATGTTAAAAGGTGGCATGGCCGGCCTGATGAAGCAGGCTCAGCAAATGCAGGAAAAAATGCAGAAGATGCAGGAAGAGCTGGCAAATGCCGAAGTGACCGGTCAATCCGGCGCCGGGCTGGTCAGCGTCGTCATGACAGGTCGCCACGACGTCAAGCGTGTGTCCCTGGATGACAGCCTGATGCAGGAAGACAAGGAGATTCTGGAAGACCTCATCGCGGCTGCGGTGAACGATGCCGTTCGCAAGATCGAGCAGAACAGCCAGGAAAAGATGTCTGGTATGACTGCGGGCATGCAGCTGCCGCCTGGATTCAAGATGCCTTTCTAAGCGTCTAAAGGCTTATGGTCACGCCGCTGGCCGTTCTGGCTGGCGGCGATCCAGGCACGTTAACAGACGATAGCCTGTCTATACTTTTATCTATCTCCATTCGAGATTTCTTCATGAGTTTTAGTCCTCTCATTCGACAATTGATCGACGCGCTACGCATTTTGCCTGGGGTGGGCCAGAAATCAGCCCAGCGTATGGCCATGCAGATGCTTGAGCGTGACCGGAGCGGGGGCCTGCGCTTGTCGAGTGCCTTGCAGGCAGCCATGGAGGGAGTAGGGCATTGCAAGCATTGTCGTACCCTGACGGAAAACGAACTGTGCCCTCAGTGCGCTGATCCGGATCGGGATGATCAACTGCTTTGCGTGGTTGAGTCACCGATGGACGTCTTTGCCGTTGACCAGACGGGCTTTCGTGGGCGTTATTTCGTGCTGAAAGGGCACCTGTCTCCTCTGGATGGTCTCGGCCCGGAGGCGATCGGCATTCCAGAGCTGATGGAGCGTATCGAGCAAGGTGCCTTCCAGGAAGTCATTATTGCAACCAACCCGACAGTGGAAGGCGAGGCGACGTCCCATTACATTGCGCAGCTATTGAAACCGCGCGGTTTAACTATTTCCCGGATTGCCCATGGTGTCCCTCTGGGTGGTGAACTTGATCTGGTAGACAACGGCACCCTTACGCATGCCTTTGCAGGCCGTAAGCCGATCACGCTTTGATCGGCGGTACGCAAATTGACGTAAAAAAGCATAGACCTATTCTTGAGAAGCATTATCATTAGCGATATCTCAATGCCATCTCGATAGGTTCTGACATGTGCGCGGCTGAAGTGTCATCACCCAACGCCTTGCATGACTGGTATAGCGAACATCATGGCTGGCTGCACGGCTGGCTGAGCAAACGGTTGGGATGCTCGTTCAATGCAGCCGATCTAGCCCAGGATACATTCCTTCGCCTGTTAGCCAAAGGACGCGATCTTCCGTCCGTTCGAGAGCCGCGCGCTTACTTATCGACCATCGCCCATTCATTACTCGTCAATCACTGGCGGCGTCAGGATATCGAACGGACCTATCTCGAGGCGCTGGCTGATCGTTCCGAGTATTACGCGCCATCTCCAGAAGCGCGTGAAATCATTATTGAAAGTCTCGTTCAAATCGACGCCATGCTGGACCGTCTACCTGAAAAGGTGCGCTCAGCCTTCCTGATGTCTCAACTGGAAGGGCAGACGTATGCAGCCATTGGTGAGGTGCTAGGGGTGTCCGAGCGAATGGTCAAAAAGTACATGGCCCAAGCCATGCTGCACTGCCTGGCCCTTGAGGTGGAATAGACCATGCAGGCCGCCCAGCAGATGTCCGAGACAGAGTGCGACTTTGCGGTGCTTGAGCAGGCGGCCGAATGGTTTGCCGTGCTCAGTGCTGATGATGTCAGCGATCAGGAGCGTGTGCAGTGGCAGCTCTGGCTGGCAGAAAATCCGCAACATGCCCAGGCGTGGCAGCGTGTCGAGCTGATCAGTCGTCATTTTCAGCGCATACCCTCCGAGCAACGCCATGGCGCTACACAAGCGCTACAGAAAAAAGGGCAAACGCGGCGTCAGACATTAAAACTGATGACCGTACTTTGCAGTACCGGTGTTCTGGTCTGGACTACCTCTTCACAGTTGTCCTGGAGACAATGGTATGCCAGCTACCGAACACGTGTGGGAGAGATCAAGGATTTTCAGCTTGCTGATGGCTCGCATCTCTGGCTGAACACCGATACGGCAATGGACGTCTCGAACGAACCGGACCGCTTGCATCTGGCACTCTACAAGGGTGAGGCCATGCTGTCTCGAGGCAAGGATGCTCACTATCCGCTGACGCTTGATACGACATTCGGTGCGTTACTGGCCAAAGAAGCCCAGTTTAGTGTTTTTGATCGAGGAGGCTTTGGCGAGTTGGCAGTTTTCAACGGCAGTGTGCAGGTTGCTCCTGTGGCGTCGGCGTCCGTCACAGTAAAGGCAGGACAACAGGTGCGCTTTAGCACTGACGGGGTTTCTACTGCTCAGGTGAGTGAGCAACGCCGTCAGGCTTGGATCAAAGGGATGATTCTGGCTGATGATATGCGATTGAGCGATTTTGTTGATGAGTTATCGCGTTATCGCTCCGGGTATCTGGCCTGTGATCCGGATGTAGCGAATCTGCGTCTGGTCGGTGCATACCCGCTGAAAGATACGGAGCGGGTGCTGACAGCCTTGGAGCAAAGCCTGCCCATTCGCATCAATCGACCGCTGCCGTGGTGGACGTCTATTTCAGCGCGTCCCGCCTGAATCTTAATCAAAAATATTATCATTAGCAGTTCCCTTTTCTTGATTTCGACTGGCTTTAGTCTCAAACAGGCTGAAAGCCATCACTGTTGAACACAAAAAAGGGATGAGTAATGGATTCGCGTCGTTCGTATCAGGCTTTTTTCAAGCGGAGCCCTCTGCATCAGGCTGTGCATGCTGCTGCACTTGCTATACCGATGAGCCTTGCCCTTGTGCCGCTTGCAGGTAATGCCGCTGAAACGGCTGCCACGGCCCAGGCAGTACGCAGTTACGATATACCGGCTGGCCCGCTGTCGACGGCATTGAGTCGTTTTGCTGGCGAAGCGAATGTCATGCTATCTGCCGATGGCGCATTGACGGAGGACAAGCAGAGCCCAGGTCTCAAGGGGCAGTACAGTGTTGAAGAAGGTTTTGCAGCGCTGCTCAAAGGAAGCGGCTTGCAGATCGTTAACACCGGTAGCGGCAGCTACTCGCTGGCGGCTGGAACAGCAAGCGTTGGCAGTGATGTTTCCGAGCTTTCTGCGACTACCGTTACTGATTTCGCACTGGGCAATGCGCTTGGAACCATGGAAGGCTATAACGCCACCCATAGCCAGATTGCAACCAAGACAAGCAAGTCGATCCTGGAGACCTCTCAGTCGGTATCCGTGGTAACGCGCGACCAGATTGATGATCAGGGCTCACAAACAGTTTCCCAGGCGTTGCGTTATACCCCAGGTGTGATGACCAACCCATATGGTGCAACTCACCGGTATGACTATGTTGCCATGCGTGGTTTCAATGACGGCTCGGTAGATAACATCTATCTTGATGGTCTCAAGACCATGGGAGATAGCGGTACCTATAGCAGCATGCAGGTAGATCCGTATTTCCTTGAGCGCATTGATATCCTGAAAGGCCCGTCTTCGGTGCTCTACGGACGGAGTAATCCTGGCGGCCTGGTAGCGCTTACCAGCAAGAAGCCACTCTATGAGCCTTATCATGAAATCCAGGCCACGGTGGGTACCCAGGGCCAGCGGGGTATGGGGTTCGATTTTAGTGGGCCGGTCAACGAAGACCAGACGATTGCCTATCGGCTGGTAGGCCTGGCGGACAAGTCCGATACGCAGTTTGATCACAACGAGGAGAAGCGCTACGCGATTGCGCCCACTGTAGCCATCGACTTTGATGAAAATACGACGCTAACCCTGCAGGCGTATATGCAACATGACCCCGAAGGCGGTTACCACGGCGGCCTTCCGGCAGACGGCACACTCTATCGCCACAATGGACAATACATCTCAAAGCATTTCTTTGAGGGCGACTCCGATTTCGACAAGTTCGAACGTACCCAGCAGATGGTGGGTTATCAGTTTGAGCATCGCTTCAATGATGTCTGGTCGGCACGGCAGAACTTCCGCTATCTGGATGGCAAGGTGGATATGCGACAAATCTATTCCGCTCCTACTGGAGTGCCGGGTAACGTGGGATGGATTGACGGTACGAATCAGCTGAATCGAGCGACCACTACTGGAAAAGAGCGGTTGCACGCGTGGATCGTGGATAATATGGCACAGGCTGAGTTCGATACCGGACCGGCTAGTCATACGCTTCTGATGGGGCTGGATTATCAGCGTCGTAAGGCTAAGGTTGACTATGCGGGCGGTTCAGCTTCTAGCATTGATGCGTTTGATCCCGTCTATGGTAATCCGGGCGTTGCGGAAACATGGCAAACCAGTGATCTGCGTCGGATGGAGCAGACCGGTCTGTACGTGCAGGACTTGATTGACTTGGATAAATGGCGCTTTTCGCTCGGTTTGCGCAAGGATTGGGTAGAGACTTCTTCCGAGGATGAGCTATATGGTGCAGGCAAAAACACCTACAAGGAGAACAAGGTTACTCCACGGGTGGGTGCGCTGTACCTTTTCGACAATGGCGTTGCGCCCTATATCAGTTATTCGGAGTCATTCAATCCCAACTCCTTTACGGACCAGAGCGGCACTCCGCTAAAAGCAACCGAAGGCAAGCAGTGGGAGGCTGGGATCAAGTATCAGCCGCCTGGTACGGATAATATCTTTACCGCATCGGTCTTCCACATTACTCAGGAAAACTTGGCTACAAAGCAGGCGCAGGAGCAATTTTATCGTCCTGTAGGGAAGGTGCGATCTCAAGGCTTTGAGTTTGAAGCTCATATGCAGGTAACTGACAGCTTCCGAGTTTTGAGCAGTTACACATTTGCCGATGTAGAGTACGTTAAGTCAACACCTAGTACGGTTTCCGGTAATGAGGGTGTCGATAATAAGGGTAATACACCTAACGTTGCGCCCCGTCATATGGCCTCCGTCTGGGGAGACTACACCTTTAAAGAGGGCTCGCTACAAGGCCTAAGCTTAGGAGGCGGTATACGTGCTGTTGGGAAGAGCTGGGCAGATCCAGAAAATACCGAGCGTGTGCCCGGCTATACGCTATTTGATGCATCCGCTAGTTATGATCTGGGTAATGTAGGTCTCAAAGGTGTGGATCTGCGGATTAATGCTAACAACCTGACGGATAAGAAATACGTAGCCGCGTGCAATAGTCTTTCCTATTGCTATTACGGCGAAGAGCGTAACGTCACCGCCACGGTCAGTTACAAGTTCTAACGATCAAAAGCGATAAAGCTTTTCAAGCAAAACGGGCGGCTTCAGGGCCGCCCGCTTTGTTTCAACCTTCCAGCTGGCCGCCCGCCAGGGCGCAGAGCTGAATCGAGTCGAGGATATGCACTTCCTTGCCTTCGGCCTCGATGATGCCGCTCTGCTGGAAGCGCGTGAACACACGAGAAACTGTCTCCACTGCAAGGCCCAGATAGTTACCGATCTCATTACGGGACATGGACAGGCGGAACTGCTGGGCGGAGAAGCCACGAGCGCGGAAACGTGCAGACAGATTCACAAGAAACGTCGCGATACGCTCGTCTGCGCTTTTTTTGGACAAGAGCAGCATCATCTGCTGATCATCCCGAATCTCGCGGCTCATCACACGCATCAGCTGGCGACGCAGTTGGGGAAGCTGATCGGCCAGCTCATCAAGATGCTCGAAGGGGATCTCGCATACCGATGTGGTTTCCAGCGCCTGTGCAGAAACCGGATGCAGCTCCGTATCCATACCGGACAAGCCAACCAGCTCGCTGGGTAGGTGAAAGCCGGTAATTTGCTCTTCACCGTTATCGGTCACGCTAAAGGTTTTAAGCGCGCCTGAGCGGACGGCAAAGACGGAGCCAAAACTGTCACCCTGTCGGAACAGATAGTCGCCTTTCTTGAGTGGACGGCCGCGCTTGACAATCCGATCAAGCTCATCCAGATCCTCAAGGTTCAACGACAATGGCAAGCATAAGGGTGCCAGGCTGCAATCTTTACAGTGGGCTTGCGGCGAGGTGACACGCATTTTCAAAGTCTCGGACATGGCTTTCGATTTATTCCATTAGTAAGCCAAGGGTATTACTGCACGCATGATGATGAAAGCTGTTAGTGAATTTATTAGATGACCCGTGAAAACCGTTGTGTGTTCTGTTGGGGCAAATAACGATCAAACAACATACAAACTGATCGCACGAGTAACCTCCCGGCCGGCAAGATATCAATGCCTTTTTCATCCAGGCGAATAAGCTCATCAGTCGCCATACGCTCAAGGTCAGGCATGACATCGGCAAAGTAATCCTTGAAATCAATTCCCAGTGCTCGGCCTGTTTCAGCAAAGTCGAGCTGGAAGTGACAAATTAGCTGCTGGATTACCGCGCGACGAATCAAGTCGTCCCGTTCACAGTGCAAACCCCGGCGTACAGCAAGTTGACCGTTATCCAGACTAGTCTGGTATTCGGAAATATCCACTGTGTTTTGAGAGTAAAGCTCATTTATCTGGCTAATGGCCGATACCCCCAGCCCAATCAGGTCACAATGGCCATGGGTCGTATAGCCCTGAAAGTTACGCTGCAGCGAACCATCTTCCTGAGCAATCGCCAATTCGTCGTCGGGCAGGGCGAAGTGGTCCATCCCGATGTAACGATAACCGGCAGCCATTAGCTGCTCAGTTGTCCTTTGAAGCATCTCCAGCTTTTGTGCGGGGCTTGGCAGCTCAGCAGCCTCAATCCGCCGCTGTGGTGGAAAACGGGTGGGGAGGTGCGCGTAATTGAATACAGACAAGCGATGCGGTTGCAGATCAATTACTGCCTCGACGGTTTTGGCGAAGCTTTCCGGCGTTTGCCGGGGAAGACCATAAATCAGGTCGATATTGATTGAACGATAACTGAGCGTACGGGCTGCATCGATGATGGCCCGCGTCTCGTTGAGGCTTTGCAGGCGATTCACAGCCAACTGCACATTCGTATCGATGTCTTGGACACCGAGGCTAACCCGATTGAAACCCAGCTCACGCAACAGGCCCATCGTGGCCCAGTCCGCTTCGCGTGGATCGATCTCGATCGAATAATCCCCAGAGTCATCATCCAGCAGGCTGAAGCGCTGACGCAGCTCGGACATCAGCTGCCGTAGCTGTTCAGGGTTGAGAAAGGTCGGCGTGCCGCCGCCAAAATGCAATTGCTCTACCTTCTGGTCTGCGCCTACATGACGACTGATCAGCTGAATTTCCCTTGTCAGGCTGGCCAGATAAGGCACGCTGCGGCTGCGGTCCTTGGTAATGACTTTATTACAGGCGCAGTAGTAGCAAATATGTGCGCAGAAGGGCACATGGACATACAGCGACAGCGGCCGCTTGGCAGTGCGGCTATCCCTTAGTGCATGCATCAGATCGAACGCACCTATCTGATCATGAAACTGCACTGCAGTTGGATAAGAGGTATAGCGAGGCCCTGCCATGTCGTAGCGCTGGATTAATTCTGGTTTCCAATCGATGGCGTCGAGCATGACCATACTCCCGTAAAACTATGAAGCAGAGTCTAGAAGCAAGTAGGTAGTGGCATCTTGACCTGCATCAATAGCGACAACGTGAAGGCCAGAGAGGCGATAAAAGGTACGATGGATTCTGTTGAGCTAATTTTGTATGTAATACCAGCCCATAAAGAGTATTATTAGATTCATTAGGAGGATTTGTGCAAGACAACCACGTCAATCAGAAGGAAGTTTCGCTTCTTTGGAGTAGGTGCGATCAGAAAATGGCCACGCTTGTTCTGGCCCATGGAGCAGGGGCTCCCATGGACAGTCCGTTCATGGATCAAATGACCAGGGCGCTGGTAGCCCAGCGTATCGAAGTAGTACGGTTTGAATTTCCTTATATGGCTGAGCGACGAATCTCAGGAAAGAAAAGGCCTCCATCTCCTAAGGCGCAGTTGCTTGCTACCTGGAAGCAGGTCATTGATCTGGTCAGGCAAACAACCCCAGGACCGCTTGCCATTGGCGGCAAATCAATGGGAGGCCGAATGGCCAGCCTGGTCGCTGATGAGGAGCGGGTCAGCGCATTGGTGTGCCTGGGGTATCCATTCTATGCGGCAGGCCGCCCGGAAAAGCCGCGGATCGACCATCTCGTTGATCTGCAAACGCCTACGTTGATCATCCAGGGCGAGCGTGATGCTCTGGGAGATCGGGAGACGGTTGAGCATTACACACTGTCTGACCAGGTCCGAATCGAGTGGGTACCGACAGCCAACCATGACCTTAAGCCACTCAAACGCTCAGGCTTGAGTCACTCACAAAGCATTGAGAAGAGTGCGTTATCGATAGTGCGCTTTTTGGCCGCCCTTCGGGCATAAAAAAGCCCGCACTGCGGCGGGCTTTTTTATGGGAGCGCTTACATTAGACTGCGCAATACATAGTGCAGAATGCCACCCGCCTTGAAGTATTCCACTTCGTTGAGGGTATCGATTCGGCAGAGAAGCTCTACCGTTTCCATGCTGCCATCTTCACGAGTGATTTCCATGGTCAGTGGCATACGTGGCCGCAGTTCGACGCCATCCAGTCCGAAAATGCTGATTTTCTCCTTACCGGTTAGACCTAGCGACTTGCGATCCACTCCGTTCTGGAACTGAAGCGGAAGGACGCCCATGCCTACCAGGTTGGAGCGGTGGATACGCTCGAAGCTTTCGGTAATCACTGCCTTGACACCGAGCAGGTTGGTTCCCTTGGCTGCCCAGTCACGGGATGAACCTGTGCCATATTCCTTGCCTGCAATAATGACCAGTGGAGTGCTATCTATCTGATACCGCATGGCAGCGTCATAGATGGCCATTTTCTCACCGGTTGGAACATGCAGCGTATTGCCACCTTCCTCGCCACCCAGCATTTCGTTACGGATACGAATGTTGGCAAAAGTGCCGCGCATCATGACTTCATGGTTGCCACGGCGGGAGCCGTACGAGTTGAAGTCCTCATAGGCAACACCATGTTCGGTAAGGTAGCGGCCCGCCGGGCTATCCTTTTTGATGTTACCAGCCGGGGAGATATGGTCTGTTGTGACTGAGTCGCCCAGTAAGGCGAGAATTCGCGCATCATGAATATCTGATACACGAGGTGGGTTGCCGCCAATGTTCTCGAAGAAGGGGGGATTCTGGATATAGGTCGAATCGTTTCTCCAGATATAGGTCTTGGAGGCTGGAACCTGAATGGCCTTCCAGTTCTCATCGCCCTCGAAGACCGCTGCGTATTCCTTGCGGAACATCGCCGAGTTGACTTTCTCGATGGCGTCAGCCACTTCCTGTTGGGTGGGCCAGATATCCTTCAGATAGACCGGCTGGCCGTTCTTGTCTGTACCCAAAGGATCTTTAGACAGATCAACCTTGACGCTGCCTGCCAAGGCATAAGCGACTACCAGTGGTGGTGAAGCCAGCCAGTTCGTTTTGACAAAGGGATGTACGCGGCCTTCGAAGTTGCGGTTGCCCGAGAGCACTGATGCCACGGTCAGATCGCCTTCCTGAATCGCTTTTTCAATCGGCTCGAGCAGCGGCCCGGAATTGCCGATGCAGGTGGTGCAACCGTATCCCACAAGGTTAAAGCCCAACGTGTCTAGCGAAGTCATAAGGCCAGCAGCCTTATAGTATTCGGTTACGACCTTGGAGCCAGGCGCCAATGAACTCTTGACCCAGGGTTTGCGCTCCAGCCCTTTTTCAACGGCTTTTTTCGCCAGTAGACCGGCAGCCATCATGACGCTGGGGTTGGAGGTGTTGGTACAGGAGGTAATGGCGGCAATTACAACTGCGCCGTTTTGTAAGCGGTATTTCTGGCCATCAAGCTCATACTCGATGCCGTCCGCCTTGGGTTCGCCTTTAACCGAGTCGTCCAGCCCACCGGGTGTAACGGGATGTCCATTACCCTTAGGCGCAGTAGGCTTGAGTTGCAGACTCATGAACTGATCAAATGCTTCGCTGACCTTGGATAGCGAAACACGATCCTGCGGACGCTTGGGGCCTGCCAAGCTGGATTCGACATCGCCCAAGTCCAGATGCAGGGTGTCGGTGAAGCTTGGTTCGTCACCGGCCTCACGCCACATACCCTGAGCTTTGGCGTAGGCCTCAACCAGCTTGACTGTTTCTTCGGGGCGGCCCGAGAAGCGCAGAAAGTCCACAGTGACCTGGTCAACTGGGAAGAAGCCGCAAGTGGCGCCGTATTCCGGAGCCATATTGCCGATGGTAGCGCGGTCCGCCAGTGGCAGATCAGCCAAGCCGTCTCCATAGAACTCAACGAACTTACCCACTACGCCTTTCTTGCGTAGCATCTGGGTTACGGTCAACACCAGGTCAGTAGCGGTAATGCCTTCGCGCAGCTTGCCTGTCAGCTTGAAGCCGATGACCTCAGGTATGAGCATGGATACCGGCTGGCCCAGCATGGCGGCCTCAGCCTCAATGCCGCCTACGCCCCAGCCTAGTACACCCAGGCCGTTGATCATTGTCGTATGCGAGTCGGTGCCTACCAGGGTATCCGGGAAAGCGTAAGTCTCGCCGTTTTCTTCGCGAGTCCAAACTGTACGGCCCAGGTATTCAAGGTTTACCTGGTGACAGATGCCGGTGCCCGGTGGCACTACGCTGAAGTTGTCGAAAGCTTGTTGACCCCAGCGCAAGAATTCGTAACGTTCACCGTTGCGCTGCATTTCAATGGCTACGTTTTCCTCATAGGCGTGTTCGGAGGCGTAACGGTCGACCATTACCGAGTGGTCAATCACCAGATCGACAGGAGAGAGGGGATTGATTTTTTCAGGATCGCCTCCTGCCTTGGCCATGGCATCACGCATGGCTGCCAAGTCCACGACTGCGGGTACCCCGGTAAAGTCCTGCATCAGAACGCGCGCCGGACGGTATTGAATCTCGCGGTCGGAGGTGCGTTCCTTGAGCCAGTCAACCAGTGCCTGCAGGTCTTCACGGTAAACGGTTTTGTTGTCTTCCCAGCGCAGCAGATTTTCGAGCAGGACCTTTAGCGATACAGGCAAGCGCGAAATATCACCCAGGCTCTTGGCGGCTTCGGGAAGGCTATAGTAGTGATACGTACGGCCATCGACCTCTAGGGTACGACGACATTTCAGACTATCCAGTGCAGGCATGACGATGAATCTCCTCTCGGCTTGGGACGGCACGACGGTTCGGCCTTGTGCAAGACGACGTGGCCTTCGCTAATCCCGGCTCAGGCCCACTCCGAGGAAATACCGAAAAGCCTGCCAACACTGCCTCTCGGCACGAAGATTCTGGGCCGAGCATCAATGGGGCCTGATCGGTATCAACAGCGGCGGACATCCGGCGCCAGCCTGTCGACCAAGCGTCGTCTTGCGCTTGTTCTCCAATACTGGACCGATTGACGGCTTTTACGTTCCCTGTTCCGCTCAATCCGGCTGGCTCGGGTATAGTGCGCGGCTTATTGCAAGGCGCATCACAGGGCTGGAGTTTTGATGAATACATTGTTGTTACATTGCCGACCTGGTTTTGAAGGCGAGGTGTGTGCCGAGCTTAGCGATCTGGCTGCACAGCTGGAAATTTCAGGCTACGCGCGGGGCAAGCCAGCCAGCGCCTTTGCCGAGTTCATTTGCAGTGAGGCAGAGGGAGCGGATCGCCTCATGAAGCGCCTGCGCTTTGCCGACCTGATCTTTCCGCGCCAATGGGCGCGAGGCGAAGGCTTTGTCACGTTACCTGAGCAGGACCGTGTAGGGGCCATCCTGCAGGAGCTACAGAGCTATCCGGTCTGCGGGAGCCTGTGGTTCGAGGTGCTGGATACCAATGACGGCAAAGCGCTGTCGACATTCTGCAAGAAATTCGAAAAGCCTCTGAGGGCTGCATTGACCAAGGCCGGCCGTCTGAACGAAGACCCTGCCTTGCCACGGCTGCAATTGACCTTTCGAACAGGAACGGATGTGTTCATTGGCGTGGCCGAGCCGCGTAACGCTGCGTTCTGGCCGATGGGTATACCCCGACTCAAGTTTCCCCGTGAAGCGCCCAGCCGCTCTACGCTTAAACTGGAAGAGGCCTGGCATCAGTTTATTCCTCGTGCGCAGTGGGATGAGCGCCTTGCCTCGGGTATGCACGCCGTAGACCTAGGGGCAGCACCTGGAGGCTGGACATGGCAACTGGTCAACCGGGATATGCTCGTGACCGCCGTGGATAACGGGCCGATGGCAGAGTCCCTGATGGAGTCAGGCCTTATCGAGCACCTGCAGGTCGATGGCTATGCCTTTCGTCCACGTAAGGAAGTCGACTGGATGGTATGCGATATCGTCGAGAAGCCGGCTCGCACGGCCGCGCTCATGGAAAACTGGATCGGCGAGCGCTGGTGCAAGGAGGCAGTCGTAAATCTGAAGCTGCCAATGAAGCAGCGCTATGCTGAAGTCAGGCGCATTCTGGATCGATTGAGAAGCTATTTCGATAGCAAAGGAATGTCGGTTGCGATCGATTGCAAACAGCTCTACCACGATCGCGAAGAGGTCACCTGTCACCTCCGTCGCTTGAAATAACCAAAGCAGAACATTTACGGCTCGAAACGTACTGATGCAGCCAGTGCCTATGTCAAAGGCGCGGCTGCTACCGAATGGAGAAAAGCATGACTCTTACCGTTGAAGCGACACTTGACGCCAGCGGGCTGAATTGCCCTGAACCTGTCATGATGCTGCACAACAAGGTGCGAGACCTGGCAGGTGGTAGCCTGCTCAAGGTCATTGCAACTGATCCCTCTACGCAGCGGGACATCCCCAAATTCTGCATGTTTCTAGGACATGAGCTGGTGCAGAAGGAGGAAGAGGGCGGCAAGTACCTTTATTGGATACGCAAGAAAGTCGAATAACCTAGTGGGCTGCATTTCTTATCCGGCGGCGTGCGCTACGTGCAAGGCGTATGGCAAGCAATACCGCTGCACAGGTAAGCCCCACTACCAGACCTTGCCAAAGGCCCGCCGGTCCGCGGGCCTGCCCAACCCAATCGGTCAGGCCTAGTACATAACCTACTGGCAGACCTATACCCCAATAGGCGAGCAGTGTGATCACCATTGTGGCCCGTGTATCCTGATACCCCCTGAGTCCCCCGGCCGCTGTCACCTGTACCGCATCTGAAAACTGGAAGAGAGCGGCAAATACAATCAGCGACGCCGCCAGGCTCACCACAGCCGGGTCCTGCGTATAAAGCGTTGCGATCGGTGCGCGGAAAAGCAGCATTATACTGGCAGAAATACAGGCCCAGGATAGGCCAACGGCCACTCCCGTGCCTGCCGAAAACCGCGCTTGCCGAGGCTCGCCGCGTCCCAGGGACTGTCCAACCCGTACAGTGATAGCCATGCCGATCGACAAGGGGATCATGAAGGTGAGTGAGGCAAAGTTAAGAGCAATCTGATGGCCTGCTACCACCGTTGCGCCTAGCTCACCGATCAACAGGGCAATGACCGAGAAGATGCTGGACTCCGCAAATACCGCGATTCCAATAGGCGCACCCACAGAGAGCAGGCGACGAATCACTGGCCATTGGGGAGCGTCGAAGCGGCTGAAGATACCGCATGCCTGGTAGATCTTGGCGCGTCGCACCCATGCGAACATGCCCAGGAACATCAACCACATCGCCACGCCACTGGCAAATCCGCAACCTGGACCGCCCATCGCTGGCAAGCCAAGGCGACCATGGATGAACAGATCATTTAGCGGAACGTTGAGTGTCAGACCAACCAGACCAATGATCATGCTGGGCCGGGTGCGTCCAAGCCCGTCGCTGAAGCAGCGCAGCACGTAATACAGTGCAACCGCGGGGATACCCATGGCGATGCCATGCAGATAGGTCATGGTTGGCTGAATCAGCTCCGGACTGACATGCATGGCAATCAGTAAAGGCTTCGCTGAGCATAAAAGAGCGCTGGCTATCAAGCCGATGACCACGGCCAACCAGAGCGCCTGTCGAACAAGCGGACCAATCTTCTCCGGTTGCCTGGCGCCATGATGCTGCGCCACGTTTGGCGTAGTGGCCAGCAGCGTTCCGGTCATCAGAAGAAAGACCGGCACCCAGACGGAATTGCCTAGCGCAACGGCTGCCAGGTCCAACGGACCGACACGCCCAGCCATGACGGCATCGACGAACCCCATGGCAGAGTGCGACAACTGCGCAATGATAATAGGCGCTGCCAGTGCGAGCAGGGCCGTTAGCTCATGACGGATCCGCTGCCGCCGGGTAGGTCTTGTGTCCACGAGATTATCAGGTGAGGGAAAGTTAGTCAGTGTACGACGCTTTTCGGATGCCGAGAAATCCATCACACGTCTTGGGCCTGATAAAATGTATGTCTCGCTGATTGGAGTTCAAGATGCGCATCCTCGCAGATGAAAATATCCCCCTTCTGGATGAATTCTTTGGTGCCTTTGGATCGATCAGGCGAATGCCGGGCCGCGCCATGGACAGGGCTGCCGTGGGCGAGGCTGATGTTCTCATCGTACGGTCCATAACACCTGTAACTCGGGCATTGCTGGAAGGCTCACCGGTCCGTTTCGTGGGGACGTGCACCATCGGTACGGACCATCTGGACATTGATTATCTGGAATCGGCTGGCATTGCCTGGAGCAGTGCGCCGGGGTGCAATGCACGCGGCGTTGTCGATTACGTTCTGGGTGCGCTTCTTGCCTTGAGCGACGCCCGCGGAGTCTCGCTGAGTGAGCGCACCTATGGGGTTGTAGGCGCCGGACAGGTTGGTGGCCGTCTGGTGGAGGTGCTGAAAGGGTTGAACCTGAATGTGCTGGTGTGTGATCCACCACGTGCGCTCTCCGCGCCAGATGATTTTGTCTCGCTTGAAACCGTGATGGAGAAATGTGATGTCATTTCTCTGCACGCACCGCTGGTACGTTCCGGGCCTGACGCGACGTATCACCTTTTTGATGCTGAGCGCCTGGCTGAATTGGAGGCTGGAACATGGCTGATCAATGCATGCCGTGGGGAAGTTATCGACAATCAGGCGCTTCGTAAATGTCTGGTTGAAGGTGCCGATCTGGAGGTTGTTCTGGATGTCTGGGAGAGTGAGCCTGAGGTCGATGTAGAGCTGGCCAAGCGATGCCGCCTGGCGACACCTCATATTGCTGGCCATAGCCTTGAAGGCAAGTGGCGCGGTACTGCAATGATTTACGCTGCCTTTTGCGCCTGGCAGGAACAGAGGCCAGAAAAAGCCTTGGAGGACTTTCTACCTGAACAGTGGCTATCGAAGATCGAGCTTTCGGCCAGCGCTACGCCTGAACAGGCACTGAGACTTCTGTGTCGGGCCGTTTATGATCCGCGCAATGATGACGCCGCTTTTCGATTATCACTCAAAGGTGATACTCAAACGCGGCGTAACGGGTTTGATCTACTTAGAAAGCATTATCCCCAGCGTCGGGAAATTACCGGACTTCGCGTTTATACCGATGCAAGCCCGGCAACTTCCCGAATCGTAGAGGCATTAGGCGCTACACGTCTGTGATTACTCAGGGCATGTAGGCGTCTTGAGAGAGTCGTCTGGCTCACGACATGCCTTTTGAATCATGGCCTCGGTAATCGGGATCTCGCGACCCTTTTCATCGATGAGGGCGCCACCCAGGCGTTGAGCATGATCGGAGGTTGTGTGCTGAGAAGTGTTCTGAACGGTCATTTCAGTCTCCTTTGCCATATGAGTCCAACCTAGCCAAGGCAGGTTAAGAAGATATGACAACCTAGAGCGTCCAAAAGTGCCACAAGGGTGCATAGCGAACGCTATGCACCTGGCCTGTCAGTGATATTCGCAGAGATAAGCCGTTTCCACGCTGACTTTGAGCTGGAATTTGCTGTTGGCCGGAACGGTGAATTTCTGGCCTGCCTCAAAAGTTTCCCAAGCATCACTGCCAGGTAATTTGACCGTCAGGGCACCTGCTACCACGCTCATGATTTCCAATTGGCTCGTTCCGAATTCGTATTCCCCTGGCGCCATGACGCCAATGGTGGCTGGCTTACTGCTCAGATTGAAGGCGATGGATTTAACGGTGCCGTCAAAATATTCGTTAACCTTGAACATGGCTTTCCTTAGGATTGTTTTAAACGTCAAGCCAGTATGCCGAAACCTTTACGCTGCCGCCACTAAGCCATTAGTGCACGGTTATGGGCAGTAGCCTTGCCGTGTTACGCGCGTCCTCCAAGGCCCTGTGCGGCTGACCATGAAAGCAGTATCCGGCAAGGCTCAGGGCCGAGCCCAGGCTGACAGGGCGGGGCAGCTGCCTGGACTTCGCAAAGCGCTGCTTGAGATTCATGTGGGGAGTGCGTGCCAGGAGTGTGCTGATTCTGTGCTCACGCCAATCACGCTGTAGCTGACGGCGATCATAGTCACCCCAACTGCACCAGCCCGCCAAATGCGCTTCATGGCTACTCAGCCATTGCTCAAAGTGTTGCCAGACCGTATATAAAGGCGCTGCGCTGTCTACATCGTCTTGGGTGATGTGCGTAAGCGATTTGCAGAACGCGGTCAGCAGAGGTCGATGCAGGGGCCTTACATAGCTCTGGAAGTGATCAAGCTCTTGTCCGGTGCTATCGATCAATACGGCGCCGATCTCGATGATCTCCATCTCCTCGACAGGCCATCCGCCTTCATCAGTGGTCGCTTCCAGATCGATGACCAGCCAACGCTTCATCGTGCCTCCAAAGAGCTTCTTGTAAGTAAGAGGACAAGGCATCCTGGTAACGGACCGGCGCCCACAGGCAGAGACCTGTATCAAGATAGGCAAGTTTCAGGCTTAAACACAGAGCTAAGTATATTTTGAGGCTCTTCTGACGAAGGGTGTGACTGAATCCATGCCAGTGCCGACTATTAAGTTGGACGCCAGGTATCAGCCGCTTGGACAAACGTTTGAGTGGCGCTTGGCGTTGGGGCTAATCCCCCTTATGCTTTTTATATCTACTACTCAGGTCTATACGTTATGGAATGCCGTGCCGGCTGTGGTGCATGTTGCATTGCGCCTTCTATTTCCACGCCATTGCCTGCGATGCCACAGGGCAAGCCTGCAGGTGTGCGATGTGCACATCTAAGCGAAACCGATTTATGTGAATTGTTTGGAAAGCCGGAACGACCGCCGGTGTGCAGCGCATTTTCGGCAGAGCCTTTTGTCTGTGGTGAAAGCCGTGACGAGGCACTTATGCTGATAGCGTATCTGGAAGATGTGACCGCCGCCTGATTCAGCCCCGCCCATACACGCTTTATGCTCATAACAAGAAAAGGAAGGTTCAATGCGTACTTTTTTTAAAACAACTGTTTTAACGGCTCTGTTCGCGACGTTGTGTTCTGGCGCCTACGCCGAGGAATGGAAACTTGCAAAGGATGAAGATGGGGTAAAGGTCTACACCCGTAGCGTGGAGGGATCTAAATACAAGGCCTACCGTGGTGTTGTTACGATTAAGGCTGCTCCTGAGCGTATCGAGCAACTTCAGGAGGATACCGCCAGCTCCTGCAAGTGGCTCTATCGTTGCCAGCAGCTCAAGGTGCTCAAGCAGCAGGGGCAGGACACCTGGACTTATATGCGCATTGAAATGCCCTGGCCGGTCACGGCGCGTGATGTGGTGCTACATATCACAACGGAGCGAGCCGGCAATGGAGGTTTCGTTCGTCATTTAAAAGGGGAGCCCACTTACACACCTCCTGCAGACGGCTACGTGCGAGTCAGCAGTTTCAACGGTAAATGGCAGGTGCTGCCAAAGGCGACAGGATCTGTGGAGGTGACGTACGAAGCCCAAAGCGAACCGGGCGGAAGCATACCGTCTTGGTTGGCTAATAGCTTTGTCGTTGATGCGCCGTTCAACACCTTGCAAGGTCTTCGTAAGGCGGCGGAGAGCCGTTAACCCAAATAAAAACGCCCCGGGTTAGCCGGGGCGCTTTTTATCTACCAATCAGATCAAGCGATCTCAACCGCATCGATCTTAGCCTTGGCTGCGCTTTCGCGGAACTCGGCAATCTGATCGAAGCTCAGGTAGCGGTAGACATCCGACGCCATGCTGTCGATGTCCTTGGCGTACTGCATGTACTCTTCTGTCGACGGGAGCTTGCCCAGGATGGAGGCAACGGCCGCCAGCTCCGCAGAGGCCAGGTACACATTGGCACCATCGCCCAGACGGTTCGGGAAGTTACGAGTCGACGTCGAGACTACAGTCGAGTTGGGGGCCACACGTGCCTGGTTACCCATGCACAGTGAGCAGCCTGGCATCTCCATGCGAGCGCCAGCCTTGCCATAGATGCCGTAATAGCCTTCCTCGGTCAGCTGATGCTGGTCCATCTTGGTTGGCGGGGACAGCCACAGGCGGGTCGGAATGGCGCCTTTGACCTTGTCGAGCAGCTTGCCAGCCGCGCGGAAGTGGCCGATGTTGGTCATGCAGGAGCCGATGAAGACTTCATCGATCTTGTCGCCAGCCACTTGAGACAGCAGGCGAGCATCGTCCGGGTCGTTTGGCGCGCACAGGATCGGTTCGGTCACTTCAGCCAGGTCGATTTCGATGACTTCGGTGTACTCGGCATCGGCATCAGCTTCCATCAGCTCTGGATTGGCCAGCCAGGCTTCCATCGCCTGAGCACGGCGCTCCAGCGTACGGGCATCACCGTAGCCTTCGCTGATCATCCAGCGCAGCAGCGTGATGTTGGACTGCAGATACTCGGCAATGGATTCCTTCGACAGCTTGATGGTGCAGCCAGCAGCGGAACGCTCGGCCGAGGCATCGGACAGCTCGAAGGCTTGCTCGACGGTCAGATCCGGCAGGCCTTCGATCTCGAGGATGCGGCCAGAGAAGATGTTCTTCTTGCCTTTCTTCTCGACGGTCAGCAGACCTTTCTGGATCGCATAGTAGGGGATGGCATGCACGAGATCACGTAGCGTGATTCCCGGCTGCATTTTGCCTTTGAAGCGAACCAGTACCGACTCGGGCATATCCAGCGGCATAACGCCTGTTGCAGCGGCGAACGCTACCAGGCCGGAACCTGCTGGGAAGGAGATGCCAATCGGGAAGCGGGTGTGGGAATCGCCGCCAGTGCCAACGGTATCCGGCAGCAGCATGCGGTTCAGCCAGCTGTGGATGATGCCATCGCCCGGACGTAGAGAAACACCGCCACGGGTACGGATGAAATCCGGCAGGGTGTGGTGAGTCTTGACATCGATTGGCTTGGGATAGGCGGCTGTGTGGCAGAAGGACTGCATCACGAGGTCAGCGGAAAAGCCCAGGCATGCCAGGTCTTTCAGCTCGTCGCGAGTCATCGGGCCGGTCGTGTCCTGCGAGCCGACAGTAGTCATCTTCGGCTCGCAGTAGGTGCCCGGACGAACGCCGGCCACGCCACAGGCTTTGCCAACCATCTTCTGAGCCAGGGTATAACCCTTGCCGGTATCAACAGGCTGCTCGGGCTTCTTGAACAGGTCGGAGTGTTCCAGGCCGAGTTCGGCGCGAGCTTTTTCAGTCAAGCCACGGCCCACGATCAGCGGAATACGGCCACCCGCACGAACTTCGTCCAGCAGAACCGGGGTTTTCAACTCAAATGTCGCAACCACATCGTCGCTACCGTGACGGGTCACTTTGCCTGCATAGGGATAGACGTCGATCACGTCGCCCATTTCCAGCGCGGAAACGTCGAACTCGATTGGCAGAGCGCCCGCATCTTCCATGGTGTTATAGAAGATCGGAGCAATCTTGCTACCAAAGCAGAAGCCGCCAGCGCGCTTGTTTGGAACGTAGGGGATGTCGTCACCGAAGAACCACAATACCGAGTTGGTAGCAGATTTGCGGGAAGAACCCGTACCTACCACGTCACCCACATAGGCAACCGGAAAGCCTTTGGCGCGAACTTCTTCGATCTGCTTCAGCGGGCCGATGCTGCCTTGCTGCTCCGGTACGATACCGTCACGGGCCATCTTCAGCATGGCCAGGGCGTGCAGCGGGATGTCAGGACGCGACCAGGCGTCAGGTGCAGGGGAGAGATCGTCGGTGTTAGTTTCACCGGGTACCTTGAAAACGGTCAGGGTGACCTTTTCCGGAACAGCCGGGCGAGCCTTGAACCATTCACCGTCTGCCCAGGATTGCAGAACGGACTGAGCGTTGGCATTTCCAGCCTTGGCCTTTTCGGCGACATCATGGAAGGCATCGAACATCAGAAGCGTATGCTTGAGTTGTCCGGCGGCTATGGTGCCAAGCTCGGCGTCATCCAGCAGTTCGACCAGCGTGGCGATGTTATAGCCACCCTGCATGGTTCCCAGAAGCTCGACCGCGCGCTGCTTGGAGATCAGCGGGGAGCTGGTTTCGCCTTTGGCGACAGCAGAAAGGAAGCCAGCCTTGACATAGGCGGCTTCGTCAACACCCGGCGGTACACGATTGGTGATCAGGTCAACGAGAAATTCTTCTTCGCCGGCCGGCGGGTTTTTCAGAAGTTCGACCAAACCTGCAGTCTGTTCGGCGTTAAGCGGCTGGGCAACGATACCCTGCGCGGCACGCTCTTCTACGTGTTTACGATAGGCTTCAAGCACAATATGACCCTCATCAGTGGTCCAGTAATGACGTCCGGGATCTGGCGACCCCATGAGCCCGAATGACGAAATAGCAATCGCTAGCAAGAGGCAGGAGCCAATGCGACGTCATTCAGGCTCCGGTGCGAAGCTGTTTTCAAAGTTTTACGCCAGCGGTATTACACGTGGGCCAGAATGCAGACGTGTGATGAGTACGCTGCACCCTGACCGGGAACCTGCCGGATAATTGTGTTCGTGACGCTTTGAAAACAGCTTCGTATCGGACATGGCGCCCCTTAGGGCGTACGGATTCTACTCCAAGGTTTCGCTAAAGTTAAGCTGAACATGCGACTAAACGACGCTGACCTTGGTTAGACGAAAGGCTAAAATAGGCTTTTGCTTGATCGGAACGACTATGTCCAACCAGCGCATAAAGACGCCCTGCGTCGGACTTTGCTCAACGGTATTCGGTGACCAGGTTTGCCGGGGCTGCAAGCGATTTCATCACGAGATCGTGAACTGGAATGCGTATAACGATGAGGAAAAGCGAGCTGTCTGGGCCCGTCTCGAAGTGCTTCTGACCCAGGTGGTTTCTGCAAAGCTCGAAGTGTTTGATCCGCTACGCCTGAAGGAACAGCTACAGCAACGGAAGATTCGCTTCATTCCTGAGCAGTCCGAATATTGCTGGGCCTATCAGCTGATTTCACGCGGCGCGCGCCATATTCAACAGGTCGATGCTTATGGCATACATGTTTTTCCTGAATTCAGGGAGCGCCCGCTGATGGAACTGCGTGATGCCATCGACCAGGAGTTTTTCATCCTCTCCGAAGCTCACTATGAACGTTACATTGCGCCACGTTTCCTGCTTGAAGGAATGGACGTTCGAGTCTGACACCGCGCACCGTATAATCACCTCATATTCCAGTGCAATCGCTTCAGGCGGATGTGCTTCCCTTGATTCTGGAACAGATGGTTAGCCGCCTGTTGATTAAAGGATTTGCGTTATGTTGTTGCCCGAAATGGACGAATTCCTGGCCTGTAAAACGCCGGAAGCTTGGGTGGAAGCTGCTTTGCAGGATCTTCCTACCCTCTTGATCGATCATGCCAATAATGAAAAGAAAGCAGCGGGCGCTGCGTTTCATTACCTGTTTACTTACAGCAATAAGCTGGATCTGGTAAACAAGATGTCACGGATCGCTCGTGAGGAGCTACGGCACTTCGAGCAGGTGCTCCAAATCATGAAGAAGCGTGGCATTGCGCATGAAAACGTAACGTCGGCCCGCTATGCCGGTGCCATGCGTAAGCTGTGCCGTAATCATGAGCCGTACCGACTAACGGACTCGCTTGTCGTAGGAGCCTTTATCGAGTGCCGTTCATGCGAGCGCTTCTCTGCAATTGCTCCGCATCTGGATGAAGAATTGAGCAAGTTTTACAGCGGTTTGCTCAAGTCGGAAGCGCGTCATTATCAGGATTACCTGAAGCTGGCCTATCTATATGGTGACGAGCAGGATGTGACCGCCAAGATTCAGGAGATCAGAGCGCTAGAAGCCGAGCTTATTGCCTCAGCGGATACGGAGATGCGCTTTCATAGCGGTGTGCCGCGCGCAGCGTAATAGCCATTACGCTTCGAGCCGTATCACGCCAGCTCGAAGCGTTCCTGCTCCAGTCGGTCACGGGAAATCTTCAGGACCCAGCCGTAACGGTCCCAGTCACCCAACACAATTCGCGTTGCAGCGCTGTCATCAAGCATGAATTCATGTGTGGCAGGACGATGTGTGTGCCCGTGAATCAGGGTCTGAGTGCGGGTGCGCCGCATGATGCCCTCAACCTCTTCAGGTGTGACGTCTACAATATCCATGGCTTTTTGCCGGGTCTGCACCTTGCTCTCGTTGCGTAATTTCCTGGCCAGCTCGCGACGCTTCTTTAGAGGAAGATGGCGCAGGATCCACAATGAAACCGGATTGCGAAGCCAGCGGCGTAATCGCATGTAGGCTTCGTCCCGTGTGCACAGACTGTCGCCATGCATCAGCAGAAGGCGCTTGCCTTCGGCTTCGATAACGGTCGGGTCGGCCAGTAGGGTACATCCTGCCAGTCGGCAAAAATCCTTTCCGATCAAGAAATCGCGATTGCCATGCATCAGAAAAATACGTGTGCCGCCTTGAGATAAGGTCTTTAGGGCTCGTGCGATGCCTTTTTGAAACTCATCCATGGCGTCATCGCCGATCCATACCTCAAAAAAGTCGCCTAGAATATACAAGGCATCGGCGTGAACAGCTTCTGTCTCAAGAAAACGCAAAAACGCCCGGGAAATATCCGGGCGTTCAGGTTCGAGATGCAGATCAGAGATCAGCAGTATCACTCAACGATCTCGGCACGCTCGATAATGACATCCTCAGCCGGTACATCCTGATGGCCGGCGCGAGATGTAGTAGCAACACCCTTGATGGCATTGACGACATCCATGCCTTCAACAACCTGACCGAATACAGCATAACCCCAGCCTTGTGTAGTCGGGGCGGTGTGGTCTAGGAAGGTATTATCGGACACGTTGATAAAGAACTGAGCGGACGCTGAATGCGGATCCATGGTGCGTGCCATGGCAACAGTGCCATTGCGGTTGGAAACGCCGTTATTCGCTTCGTTCTTGATCGGTGCGCGAGTGGACTTTTGCTTCATGCCGGGCTCAAAACCGCCGCCTTGGACCATGAAGCCATTGATCACGCGATGAAAGATAGTGCCGTCATAGTGACCGCTCTTTACATACTCTTTGAAGTTGGCTGCTGTTTCAGGAGCCTTATCTTCAAACAGTTCAAGAGTGATGACGCCGTGGTTTGTATGCAGTTTGATCATGGAATTTATGTCCGTGGTCAGATAGGAAGTTTGTCAGGGTCTTGACGGGTTCGGCTATGATACGGACTTTGATTTAGTCGGCCTACCCTTAAGCCGAACAACACATTATTAAGGACCCCATGAGCAAGCCAGAAACTCCCGCTACTCCAGCGAATTTTCTTCGTCAGATCGTCCAGGCTGATCTGGATGCCGGCAAGCACACAAAGATTGTGACACGCTTTCCGCCAGAGCCTAACGGTTATCTCCACATTGGCCACGCCAAGTCGATTTGCCTGAACTTCGGGCTGGCTCAAGAGTTTGGCGGCGAGTGCAATCTGCGCTTTGACGATACGAACCCAGCCAAGGAAGATCAGGAGTACATCGATGCCATCAAAAGTGATGTCGAGTGGCTGGGCTTCAAATGGGCAGGTGAGGAGCGCTATGCCTCCAATTATTTCGATCAGCTCTATGACTGGGCGATACACCTGATCAAGACGGGTAAAGCCTATGTTGATGATCTCACGCCCGAGCAGGCGCGTGAGTATCGTGGCACATTGACCGAGCCGGGCAAGAACAGTCCTTTCCGTGACCGCTCCGTTGAAGAAAACCTGGATCTCTTTGCACGCATGAAGGCGGGCGAGTTCAGGGATGGTGAAAAGGCGCTACGTGCCAAAATCGACATGGCCTCGCCAAACATGAATTTGCGCGATCCGATTTTGTATCGTATCCGCCACGCCCATCATCACCAGACGGGTGACAAGTGGTGCATCTACCCGAGCTATGACTTCACACATGGCCAGTCGGATGCAATCGAGGGAATCACTCACTCTATTTGCACACTCGAATTCGAGGATCATCGTCCGCTGTACGAGTGGTTCCTGGCAAATCTGCCTGTGCCGGCGCAACCGCGTCAGTACGAGTTTGCCCGCCTGAATTTGAACTACACCGTAACCAGTAAGCGTAAGCTGAAGCAGCTGGTTGATGAGCGGCATGTAAGCGGCTGGGATGATCCGCGCATGTCCACGCTGTCTGGTTATCGCCGTCGCGGTTATACACCAGCCTCCATTCGTAATTTCTGCGAGATGGTAGGCGTTGCTCGCTCCAATGGTGTAGTCGATATCGCCATGCTTGAGTTCAGCATCCGGGAAGATCTGGACCGAAATGCGCCTCGGGCCATGTGCGTACTGCGGCCGCTCAAGGTTGTCATCACCAACTATCCTGAGGGCAAAGTGGAGCAGTTGGAGCTGCCACGTCACCCGAAGGAAGACATGGGGATGCGTACGCTACCGTTTACACGTGAGCTCTACATCGACCGCGATGACTTCATGATCAATCCGCCCAAGGGATACAAGCGCCTTGAGCCAAATGGCGAAGTTCGTCTACGGGGAAGTTATGTTGTTCGCGCCGATGAGGTTATTAAGGATGAGGCGGACAATATCGTCGAACTGCGTTGCTCGTATGATCCTGAAACCCTCGGGAAGAACCCTGAAGGCCGCAAGGTAAAGGGTGTCATTCACTGGGTGCCTGCCGAAGGCAGTGTTGAGTGTGAGGTTCGCCTGTACGATCGTCTGTTCCGCTCGCCGCAGCCTGAGAAAGCGGAAGAGGGGCAGACCTTCCTGGATAATATCAATCCGGAATCGCTGCAGGTGCTGACTGGGTGCCGTGCTGAGCCATCGCTTGCGCAGGCCCAGCCAGAGGACCGTTTTCAGTTCGAGCGTGAAGGTTACTTCTGTGTCGATCTGAAAGACTCAAAGCCGGGTGCTCCGGTCTTCAATCGTACCGTCACCTTACGCGACTCCTGGGGGCAATAATGCCACTTGCGATCTACAACACGCTCACCAAGACCAAGGAAACGTTCAAGCCGCTCGAGGGCAATAATGTCCGTATGTACGTGTGCGGTATGACAGTCTATGACTTCTGTCATATTGGTCATGCACGTGTGATGGTGGCATTTGACGTCGTGGCTCGATGGCTGCGCAAGTCAGGTTACAACCTGACCTACGTACGCAACATTACAGACATTGACGACAAGATCATTCGCCGTGCGCAGGAAAATGGCGAAACGTTCAAAGACCTGACTGGACGTATGATCGAAGCGATGCATCAGGATGAAACCCGGCTGGGTGTTCAGCGTCCAGACGTTGAGCCCTGTGCGACTGATCATATTCCTGGCATGTTCACTATGATCCAGACCTTGATAGACAAAGGTTATGCCTATGCGCCTGGAAACGGAGATGTGTATTACCGTGTAGGACGTTTTGCGGGATACGGCAAACTGTCACGCAAAAAGATTGAAGATCTCCGGATTGGGGCCCGTATTGAGGTAGATGAGTCCAAGGAAGATCCTCTGGACTTTGTCTTGTGGAAGGCTGCCAAGCCGGGTGAGCCCAGCTGGGAGTCACCATGGGGGGCGGGTCGTCCCGGTTGGCATATTGAATGCTCGGTCATGTCTACGTGCTGCCTGGGTGAAACGTTTGATATTCACGGTGGTGGCCCTGACCTGGTTTTCCCCCACCACGAGAACGAAATTGCTCAGAGTGAGGCTGCTACGGGAAAAACATATGCGGCATCCTGGATGCATGCTGGGGCTGTGCGGGTAGATGGCGAAAAGATGTCCAAATCCCTGGGCAACTTCTTCACTATTCGCGAAGTGCTGGAGAAATACCACCCGGAAGTCGTTCGTTATCTGCTGGTTTCCAGTCATTACCGCAGCCCGATCAATTATTCTGAAGAGAGCCTCCGTGAAGCACGCGGCGCGTTGGATCGCTTCTATCACGCCTTGAAAGGTCTACCGCAGGCATCGCCTGCTGGCGGTGAGCCCTATGTGGAGCGTTTCGCGGCCGCAATGGATGACGACTTCAACACGCCAGAGGCCTGCGCGGTCCTGTTTGAAATGGTCCGTGAGGTCAATCGTCTGCGAGATCAGGATATTCAAGCTGCCGCTGGCCTTGCCTCTCGACTCAAGCAGATGGCTGAAGTGCTGGGTGTTCTACAGCTGGAGCCGGATGAGTATCTACGCGCAGGTGCGGAGGGCAAGGTTGACGAAGCGGCCGTAGATCGCCTGATTCAGGCGCGTCTGGATGCGCGAGCAGCAAAGAACTGGGCGGAGTCGGATCGTATTCGCGATGAGCTGACAGCCATGGGTGTCGTGCTTGAGGATGGTAAAGGTGGAACGACGTGGCGTTTGGCCAACTGAGTTCACCTGATATAAAAAAGGCCGCGTTAGCGGCCTTTTTTATGGGGAGATATTTTTATTCGGCATGCAGCTGTTCAGCTGCATAGAGCGTGTTCTCCAGCAGGCAGGCACGCGTCATGGGGCCAACACCGCCAGGAACAGGCGTGATCCAGCTGGCGCGTTCCAAAGCTGTTTCATATTCGACATCGCCAACCAGTTTTCCATCTGCCTGGCGGTTGATGCCTACGTCAATGACGATAGCGCCTTTCTTGATCCACTCGCCCTTCACTAGGCCTGGTTTGCCTGCCGCCACCACCACCAGGTCGGCCTGGCTGACATGAGCGGCCAGATTACGGGTGAAACGATGAGTAACTGTTACTGTACAGCCGCCCAAGAGTAGCTCCAGCGCCATGGGGCGACCGACAATGTTGGAGGCGCCTACCACCACTGCATTCATGCCGTACAGGTCTGCCCCTGTACTTTCCAGCAGACGCATGATGCCCTTGGGCGTACAGGGGCGGAGCAGGGGGATGCGTTGAGCGAGTCGACCTATATTGAACGGATGGAAACCATCAACATCCTTGTCGGGACTGATGCGCTCAAGCAGATTGGAAGCATCAAGGTGAGCGGGTAGGGGAAGCTGAAGCAGGATGCCGTCAACTGCAGCATCTGCGTTCAGTGAGTCAATCAGCGCTTCCAACTCCTGTTGTGTGGTGGTGCTGGGAAGGTCGTACGCCCTGGATACAAAGCCTACTTCCTCGCAGTCCTTTCTTTTGTGAGTAACGTATACCGTGGAAGCTGGGTCGTCACCTACCAGAATGACTGCCAGGCCAGGGGCGCGTAACCCGTGTTGACGCCGCTGGGCAACGCGTTGGGCAATTTCTTGGCGGAGAGAAGCGGCGATCGCTTTACCGTCGATCAGTTGAGCAGTCATATGCAGATAGGTCTTGCTAATGGAAGAAGGATGCTTATTTTCGCATGTACGCACTAAAGGAAGAAGCCTTGGTGAAAGGGTAGTTAACCTATCTTCTTAATTTTTTTAAAAAAATTGTTGACGAGTGGTCGAGTCATTCGTAATATACGCCCCGCTTGCCGAGCACAGCCTGAAACGAAATGAGAAGGCGATGCGAACCGGCTCAGCTTCTTAGGAGGCTGTTTCGTAAGCAACGGTTGCTGCGCAATAAAGCGCCCGTAGCTCAGCTGGATAGAGCATCCGCCTTCTAAGCGGATGGTCGCAGGTTCGAGTCCTGCCGGGCGCGCCATTGGCGGTTCGGCGCAAGCAATGCAATATGGTGGGCGTAGCTCAGTTGGTAGAGCACAGGATTGTGGCTCCTGGTGTCGTGGGTTCGATTCCCATCGTCCACCCCATATTGAGAACATCAGGCATTATTAATGCCTGATGTTCGTTTTAAGTGTTACGCGGATGTGGTGGAATTGGTAGACACACTGGATTTAGGTTCCAGCGCCGCAAGGTGTGAGAGTTCGAGTCTCTCCGTCCGCACCATAGTGAAAAAGCCGACAGCGATGTCGGTTTTTTTTTGCCTTGAAAATGGCTGGCATGTTTCGGGTATGAGCGAGAGGGGTTGCAGGCTTTTTTCATGCTTGGTGACCAATACCTGCTTTATGCAGGATGACTTCCGTATCCTCTACCTCTAGAATGCTTGCCCTGTTTCTGGGGGCCGGAACGGCCGGCCTATGTCTGTGCCATGAGGATTATCCATGCAAGTTTCTGTTGAAAGCACCTCCGCTCTTGAGCGCCGAATGACCGTAGGCGTGCCGGCCGAGCGTATCGAGACCGAAGTCGCCAAGCGTCTGCAGCAAACTGCTCGCCGCGTTAAAGTGCCTGGTTTCCGTCCTGGTAAGGTGCCGATGAGTGTCATTCGTCAGCGCTACGAAGCCAGCGCTCGTCAGGAAGCCTTTGGTGATCTGATTCAAGAAACATTCTACGAAGCCATCGTTCAGGAAAAACTGAACCCGGCAGGTGCGCCTTCTGTTGAGCCCAAGGCTTACGAAAAAGGCAAAGACCTTGAATACGTCGCTACATTCGAAGTATTCCCTGAGTTTGAAGTGAAAGGCCTGGAAGACATTCAGGTTGAGCGTCTGCAGTCCGAAGTCGCTGATAGCGATCTGGATAACATGCTTGAGATTTTGCGTAAGCAGAACACTCGTTATGAGGAAGTCGACCGCGAAGCGGCCAACGATGATCAGGTCACTATCGATTTCGTAGGCAAGATCGACGGTGAAGCCTTCCAGGGCGGCTCTGCAAACGGTACTCAGCTGGTGCTGGGCTCCGGCCGCATGATTCCGGGCTTCGAGGAAGGCCTGGTGGGTGCAAAGGCGGGCGAAGAGCGTGTGCTTAATCTGACCTTCCCGGAGGATTATCAGAACCTGGATCTGGCTGGCAAGACTGCCGAGTTCACTGTGAAGGTAACCAAGGTTTCTGCCCCGCAACTGCCTGAAATGAACGAGGAGTTCTTTGCTCAGTTCGGCGTTCAGGAGTCTACTCTGGAAGGCTTCCGTGCTGAAGTTCGCAAGAACATGGACCGTGAGCTGCGTCAGGCGATCAAGAACAAGGTCAAGAACCAAGTTATGGATGGCCTTATTGCTGCTAACCCGATCGAAGTTCCAGCCGCTCTGATCAACAGCGAAGTTGATCGTCTGCGTGTTCAGGCTGTTCAGCAGTTCGGTGGCAACATCAAGCCCGATCAACTGCCGGCTGAGCTGTTTACCGAGCAGGCTAAGCGCCGTGTTGTTCTGGGTCTGATCATTGCGGAAATGGTCAAGCAGTTCGAGCTCAAGCCTGACGACGAGCGTGTACGTGCACTGATCGAGGAAATGGCCTCTGCCTACCAGGAGCCTGAGCAGGTCGTTGCCTGGTACTACCAGAACGAGCAGCAATTGAACGAAGTGCGTTCGGTTGTACTCGAAGAACAAGTCGTAGATACTGTTCTTGAAAAGGCTAAAGTGACCGATAAGCAGGTTTCCTACGAGGACGCGGTCAAACCGGCCGAGGCCCCGCAAGCAGCCTGATCTTTACCCGCCTCGAATCACATAAGCCAGCCTCGTGCTGGCTTATGCGTCTTAAGGCAAGACCATCCTGATAGGGAGTGATCGCAGGACATGTCCCGCAATTCGTTCATGCAAACAATGCCCGAAGTTCAAGCCGCTGGCGGCCTGGTGCCCATGGTGGTCGAACAATCTGCTCGTGGCGAGCGCGCGTATGATATCTACTCGCGTCTGCTCAAGGAGCGGGTGATTTTCCTGGTAGGCCAGGTCGAAGACTATATGGCCAACCTGGTGGTCGCTCAGCTTCTGTTTCTGGAAGCGGAGAACCCTGACAAGGATATTCACCTCTACATCAACTCACCTGGTGGTTCGGTGACAGCTGGTATGTCTATCTATGACACCATGCAGTTCATTAAGCCCGATGTCTCGACAATCTGCGTAGGCCAGGCGTGCAGTATGGGTGCCTTGCTACTGGCAGGTGGTACTGCCGGCAAACGCTACTGTCTGCCTCACTCTCGTATGATGATCCACCAGCCCTTGGGTGGCTTCCAGGGTCAGGCATCGGACATCGAAATTCACGCGCGTGAAATTTTGACGATCCGTGAGCGTCTAAACAAAGTGTTGGCCCATCATACGGGTCAACCCATGGATGTTATCGCCCGTGATACCGATCGCGATAACTTCATGAGCGGTGATGAGGCTGTGAAATACGGCTTGATCGACAAGGTGTTGGAAAAGCGCAATATTCCCGCTTGAGCCGGCAAGCCTGCCACTAAGTCATGATTACTGAGTGGCAGGCTTGAAAATGCATAGATTTGCCTTCATCTTGTTCCTGTAAGTAACCCGATTGGATTGATCGAATGACAGATACTCGCAACGGTGACGACAACGGCAAGCTGTTGTATTGCTCTTTCTGCGGCAAGAGCCAGCATGAAGTGCGTAAGTTGATTGCCGGTCCCTCAGTCTTTATTTGCGATGAATGTGTCGACCTGTGCAATGACATCATCCGTGAGGAAGTACAGGAAGCCCAGGCCGAAAACAGTGCACATAAACTTCCAGCACCTAAAGAAATCAGTACGATTCTTGATCAGTACGTGATTGGTCAGGAACGTGCCAAGAAAGTATTGGCTGTAGCGGTATACAACCACTACAAGCGTCTCAACCAGCGTGAGAAGAAAGATGACGTTGAGTTGGGCAAGAGTAATATTCTGCTTATCGGGCCGACAGGTTCCGGTAAGACTTTGCTGGCTGAAACGCTGGCACGTCTGTTGAACGTACCGTTTACCATTGCGGACGCCACTACGTTAACCGAAGCAGGTTACGTGGGTGAGGACGTTGAAAATATTATTCAGAAGCTTTTGCAGAAGTGCGATTACGATGTTGAAAAAGCCCAGATGGGCATCGTCTATATCGATGAGATCGACAAGATTTCGCGCAAGTCTGATAACCCCTCTATTACTCGAGATGTATCGGGTGAGGGCGTGCAGCAGGCTCTGCTCAAGCTGATTGAAGGTACGGTAGCCTCAGTACCCCCGCAGGGCGGACGCAAGCATCCTCAGCAGGAGTTCCTGCAGGTGGATACGCGTAACATCCTGTTTATCTGTGGCGGTGCATTTGCCGGATTGGAAAAGGTCATCCAGAGCCGTTCTACCAAGGCGGGCGGAATTGGTTTCAATGCCGAAGTCCGTAGCCAGGAATTGGGCAAGAAAATCGGTGAGTCACTTCGTGATGCCGAGCCTGAAGATCTGGTCAAGTTTGGTCTTATCCCAGAGTTCGTTGGTCGTTTGCCTGTAATCGCAACGCTAGATGAACTTGACGAAGCGGCGCTCATGCAGATTCTGACCGAGCCCAAGAATGCACTGACCAAGCAGTATGGCAAGCTCTTCGAAATGGAAGAGGTGGATCTCGAGTTCCGTCCAGACGCTTTGAAGGCAGTGGCCCGCAAGGCATTGGAACGTAAAACAGGCGCACGTGGTCTACGGTCCATACTCGAGGGCGTTCTGCTCGATACGATGTATGAGATTCCTTCTCAGAAGGAGGTCAGCAAAGTCGTCATCGATGAGAGCGTCATTGAGGGTACTTCCCAACCGTTGTTGATTTACGAAAACAACGACCCGGTCAAAGCGGCACCGGATGCATAAATAAAAAGGGGCCCTGCGGGGCCCTTCGCATTAGTTAGCCTTGTTTTCTGATCGATCAGGCCGCATGTTAGAAAAACATGCCATACGGTCGTTTCTATGCGGCCAGTCGAATGCCAAGAGCTGAAACCATGAATAAAACGATTGAATTGCCTCTTTTACCACTGCGTGATGTAGTGGTGTATCCGCACATGGTAATTCCGCTCTTTGTTGGGCGTGAAAAATCTGTTGAGGCCCTGGAAGCTGCCATGGCCAGCGACAAGCAGATCCTACTGCTTGCGCAAAAGAATCCTACCGACGATGATCCAGACTCCGATGGCCTGTACCGCATGGGTACCGTTGCCACTGTCTTGCAACTGCTCAAACTTCCTGATGGCACTGTTAAAGTGCTGGTAGAGGGTGAGCAGCGCGGCAACATTGAGCGTTTTGTTGAGGCCAAGGGTTATTCTCGCGCTGAGGTTCAGCTGATCGAGGATACCGAAGCGGCAGACCGCGAGTCGGAAGTCTTTGTTCGTAGCCTGATGAGCCAGTTCGAGCAATATGTCCAGCTGGGCAAGAAAGTACCAGCAGAGGTGCTGTCTTCACTTAATGGTATCGACGATCCAGGTCGCCTGGTCGATACGATGGCAGCCCATATGGCGCTTAAGCTTGAGCAGAAGCAGGAAATCCTTGAGATCGTAGATCTTGCTGAGCGAGTCGAGCACGTTCTGGCGTTGCTGGACGCAGAAATCGATCTGTTGCAGGTCGAGAAGCGGATCCGTGGTCGCGTCAAGAAGCAGATGGAGCGTAGCCAGCGCGAGTATTATCTGAATGAGCAGATGAAGGCCATTCAGAAAGAGCTGGGCGACATCGACGAAGGCCACAGTGAAATCGATGACCTGAAAAAGCGCATCGACAATGCTGGTCTGACCAAGGAAGCGTTGGCCAAGGCCAATGCAGAGCTGAACAAGCTCAAGCAGATGTCTCCCATGTCTGCCGAGGCCACAGTAGTACGTTCCTACATTGACTGGCTTGTGAATGTCCCATGGAAGGCGGAAAGCAAGGTCCGTTTGGATCTGAGCAAGGCCGAGGACATTCTTGATGAAGATCACTACGGTCTTGAGGAAGTCAAAGATCGGATTCTGGAGTATCTCGCTGTCCAGAAACGAGTCAAGAAAGTACGTGGCCCGGTATTGTGCCTGGTTGGTCCGCCTGGGGTAGGTAAGACGTCTCTGGCTGAGTCCATCGCGCGCTCCACCGGCCGCAAGTTCGTTCGTATGGCCCTGGGTGGTGTGCGTGATGAGGCTGAGATTCGTGGCCATCGCCGTACGTATATCGGCTCCATGCCTGGTCGTTTGATTCAAAAGATGACCAAGGTTGGCGTGCGTAACCCATTGTTCCTGCTCGATGAAATCGACAAGATGGGTAACGACATGCGTGGTGATCCGGCCTCCGCTCTGCTCGAGGTGCTGGATCCAGAACAGAACCACAATTTCAATGATCACTATCTGGAAGTTGATTACGATCTGTCGGATGTCATGTTCCTTTGTACGGCCAACTCCATGAATATTCCGGCACCGTTGCTGGATCGTATGGAAGTGATTCGTCTGCCTGGCTATACGGAAGACGAAAAGGTCAATATCGCTACCAAGTACCTGATACCCAAGCAGGTCAAGGCAAACGGTTTGAAGAAGACCGAAGTGACCTTTGACGAGGCTGCTCTAAGAGACATGGTGCGTTACTACACCCGCGAGGCGGGGGTACGTAGCCTTGAACGTCAGGTTGCCAAGGTTTGCCGCAAGATTGTCAAGGAGCACGCCAAGGAAAAAGCGGCTCAACAGGCTGCTGTCACCAGTGAAAGCCTCGAGCACTACCTGGGTGTACGTAAGTTCCGTTATGGTTTGGCTGAACAGCAGGACCAGATCGGCCAGGTCACAGGGCTAGCCTGGACGCAGGTTGGCGGCGAGCTTCTGACTATTGAAGCGGCTGTTGTGCCGGGGAAAGGGCAGTTGATCAAAACCGGTTCGCTGGGCGATGTAATGGCGGAATCCATTACTGCAGCACTGACGGTTGTGCGTAGCCGTGGTAAGAGCCTTGGTATTCCCAAGGACTTCCATGAGAAGCACGATATCCACATTCACGTACCAGAAGGCGCTACACCCAAAGATGGTCCAAGTGCTGGTATCGGTATGTGCACCGCGCTGGTGTCGGCTGCTACCCGGATCCCAGTGCGTGCTGATGTAGCCATGACAGGTGAGATTACGCTGCGTGGCCAGGTACTGGCCATTGGTGGTTTGAAGGAGAAATTACTGGCGGCACATCGTGGGGGAATCCGTACGGTGGTCATTCCGGAGGAGAATGTACGCGATCTGCGCGACATTCCAGACAATATTAAGGCCGATTTGGTGATTAAGCCTGTCAAATGGATTGACGAGGTCCTTCAGGTTGCGCTGCAATATGCGCCGGAGCCCTTGCCAGATGCGGCTCCTGAAATAGTCACGAATGAAGAAAAGCGCGAGCAGGATTCAAAAGATAGAATCAGCACGCACTAGCCAGAGCTTCCTTGACACTTTTTTTGAGCCCTTGATATAAAGCGGCTCTTCAAGTGTCAGGCATGCCTCACAGCATCCATTTTTGCCTACACACGTAATATATTCTTATCAGAAATGAACAAGGGGACTTAGAGTGAACAAGTCGGAACTGATCGATGCCGTTGCTGCATCTGCTGATATCCCGAAAGCTGTAGCTGGGCGCGCTTTGGACGCAGTGATCGAATCTATCACTGGTGCCCTGAAGAGCGGTGATCCGGTTGTGCTTGTCGGTTTCGGCACTTTCGCTGTCAAAGAGCGTGCAGCACGCACTGGCCGCAATCCGCAGACTGGCAAGCCGATCGAAATCGAAGCTGCCAAGATCCCTGGTTTCAAGCCCGGCAAAGCGCTCAAGGATGCTGTGAACTGAGTGCTTAAGGGTTTTGGTTTCAATAGACATCTGTCTGTTGAGTTCTAGCACGTGATACCGTTTGGTTCATTCCGCACGAAGACTCGCCAAAGCCCCGTTTAACAGAAGGCGCATCCTCTGATGCGCCTTTTCTCTATTCGCAATTCACCCATGCTGCCTAGCCTTTGGCCAGATGCAGCCGTTTTGGGGGGCGCATGCTGCAGAACATCAGGGAACATTCACAAGGCTGGATAGCCAAGGTCATCATTGGCGTCATTATCTTGCTGATGGCATTGACCGGATTCGAGGCGATCATTCGCGCCGGTAGCCACCAAGGTGCCGTAGCACTGGTAAATGGTGAGGAAATACGCCAGACCGATCTCAATCAGGCTGTGGAGATGCAACGTCGCTCTCTGGCGCAGCGTCTGGGCCCTAATTTCGATCCTGCTCTTCTGGATGAAAAACGGTTACGCGACGCGGCTCTAAAGGCCTTGATCGAGCGCGAGCTATTGCTTCAGGATGCCAAGTCGAACAAGTTTGCTTTTTCTGAAGCGGCTTTGGACCAGCTCATACTTCAAACACCTGAGTTCCAGGTTGATGGGCAATTCAATGCCCAGCGTTTTGACCAGACTATTGCCCAGATGGGTTACTCACGTCTTCAGTTTCGCGAGATGCTGAAGCAGGAGATGCTCATGGGGCAACTCAGGGCGGGCATTGCAGGTACCGGTTTTGTAACCGATGCCGAATTGAATGCATTCGCAGCTTTGGAACGGCAAACTCGAGACTTCGCAACCCATGTGGTTAAAGCGGATGCTTCGAAAGTTGCAGTCACCAATGATGAATTACAAGGCTACTATGACGATCATCGTAGCGAATTCATGACGCCTGATCAGGTGGTCATTGATTATATCGAGCTAAAGAAAAGCGCTTTTGCCGATAAGGCGCAGGTCAAGCAAGAAGACCTTCAGGCCCTTTATCAGTCGGAAACCGCTAACCTTTCCGAACAGCGTAACGCCGCTCATATCCTGATTGAAGTGAACGACAAGGTGAATGACGAGCAGGCCAAGGCCAAGATTGATGAAATCAAGGCTCGTCTGGACAAGGGCGAGGATTTTGCTGCGCTAGCCAAGAAGTTCTCTCAGGATCCTGGTTCGGCCAACAAGGGCGGTGAGCTCGGTTATGCTGGGCGAGGGGTGTATGACCCTGCCTTTGAAGAAGCCTTGTATGGTTTGAACAAGGGAGACGTTTCTGCTCCCGTACATTCGACATTTGGATGGCATCTGATCAAGCTGCTTGGCGTTCAGGAAGCCAAAGTACCTTCGTTGGAGAGCATGAAGCCGCGTCTTGAGGCTGAGCTCAAGGCTCGCGAGGCTGATCGCCTTTTTGTAGAGGCTATCCGCAATCTTGAAAGCGCAGCGTTTGAAGCTTCAGATCTTAGTCAGCCTGCTCAAGAGCAAGGCTTGAAAGTGCAAACCAGCAAGCCATTCGGACGTGAGGGCGGCGAAGAAGGGGTTATTGCCAATCGTCAGGTTGTCCAGGCTGCTTTCAGTCCCGAAGTGCTGGAGGATGGTGCCAATAGCAATGCTATCCAGTTGGACGATGAAACGGCTGTCATCCTGCGCGTTAAGGAGCATCGCAAGCCTGCTCAGCAGAGCTTTGATGATGTCAAAGACAACATCCGCAGCACGCTGACCAAGCAGAAGATAGCTGAGACTGCTCGTCAGCAGGGCGAGACGTTGATTGCTGACCTGAAGGCAGGCAAGGCCAATACGATCAAGGACTGGAAAGTCGTCGAGGCTGCTACACGTAATCAGGAGGGCGTTGACCCGGTAGTACTCCAACAGGTGTTCCGCATGAATAAGCCTGGAGACAATTCCAAGCCGACTTATGCAGGAGTCAATCTGGCTGATGGGACCTACATGGTTATTCGCTTGACGGGTGTCAGCGTTCCGCAGGGCACCTTTACTGACGAAGAAAAGGCTATGTATCGCCGTTTCCTCTCTTCACGCAGTGGCCAAGAGGACTTTGCGGCTTACCGCCGTGCATTGGAGTCCAAGGCAGAAATCAAGAATCTTTGATTTCTGATAGGTAAGTAAAAGAAACCCCGCTTCGGCGGGGTTTCTTGTTTAAACATTAAATTTGTCGCGAATATCGTAGTACCAAGCGCCCAGGGCGGTAAATGGAACACGGAAAAGACGACCGCCAGGGAAGGGGTAGTGAGGTAGCTGGGCGAATGCATCAAAGCGCTCAGCATGTCCTGCCAACGCCTCACCAATCACGGTACCGATCAGATGGGTAAACGTAACGCCGTGTCCGCTGCAACCTTGCGAATAATAGATATTGTCGCCCAGGCGGCCTACTTGAGGGAGGCGGGACAGAGTCAATAGGAAATTACCGGTCCAGGCATAATCAATCCTGACGTTGGCCAGTTCTGGAAAGGTTTTTGCCATCTTAGGGCGTATGATTTTTTCCACATCGGCAGGATCACGTGCGCCGTATATAACGCCACCGCCATATATGAGTCGACGATCAGCCGAGAGGCGATAATAATCTAGAAGGTAGTTGCAATCCTCGACACAATAGTCTTGAGGAAGTAATCGTTTTGCCGTTTCCTCAGAGAGGGGTTCGGTTGCAATCACTTGCGTTCCACAAGGCATGGATTTGGCTGCCAGCTCTGGAATGAGATTACCCAGATAAGCATTACCGGCTACCACAACATACGTCGCTCTTACACAACCTTGTGGAGTATGTACAACAGGCTTAGGGCCACGCTCGATGCGTACGGCAGGTGTCTGTTCGTAAATAGTCCCGCCCAATGACTCGACGGCGTCTGCTTCTCCTAGAGCGAGATTAAGGGGGTGGATATGACCGCCGCTACGATCCAGCATACCCCCGGCATATCGATGGGTGCCTACGACTTGCTCAATGGCTCTTTTATCCAGCATTTCTAGTTCATGGTGCCCATGGCGAGCCCAAAGGGCTTGCTGAGCTTCCAGATGTTGTATCTGTCGGGCGTTGAAAGCCGCGAAAACGCCACCGTTCTTCAGGTCGCACTGAATACCATAACGGTTGACTCGTTCTCTGATGATACGTCCGCCTTCGAAGGCCATTTGACCGATCAGTTGCGCTTCACGGGCAGGCAAGGTTCGCTCGATAACATCAATATCCCGGCTGTAGCTGTTGACGATCTGGCCGCCGTTGCGGCCGGATGCACCAAAACCTACCCTGGCGGCCTCGAGAATTACAACGCTGTAGCCTCGCTCAAGCAGTGCAATGGCAGTGGAAAGACCGGTATAGCCAGCGCCGACAATACAAACGTCAGCAATGCGTTCACCTTCAAGCATGGGGCGCTTGGGAGCAGGATGAGCAGAGGCCGCATAGTAGGAGTTCGGATAGGATGTGTTCGGCATATTCATTCCCTGTGTGAAATTTTTTACGCTCTAACGCGATAGTAGCTCAGCTGCCAGTGCCGTTCTAGCAGCCGAAAGTAGGGCAGGGAGAAACGAAAAGGCCCGCCGGTGGCGGGCCGAATGAGGTTACTGGACGGTTTCCTGTTCGCTGAACAAGCCGTCAAACAGCATGGTGGACAGATAGCGTTCACCGGAGTCAGGTAGGATGACAACGATTGTCTTTCCCTGCATGGCGGGTTCACGGGCAAGGCGTACGGCCGCCGCCATGGCGGCTCCACACGAGATGCCACAGAGGATACCTTCCTCACGCATAAGCCGTTGGGCCATGGTCTTGGACTCATCGTCACTGACGCGTTCCACTCGATCCACCATGGAAAGATCCAGATTTTTCGGTACGAAGCCAGCGCCGATCCCCTGGATCTTGTGAGGGCTGGGTTTGACTTCCTGGCCGGCCATGGTCTGGGTGATAACAGGCGAACTCTCGGGCTCTACCGCTACTGACAGGATAGGCTTGCCCTTGGTGTTTTTGATAAAGCGGGAAATACCGGTCAGTGTGCCGCCGGTACCAATACCCGCCACCAGGACATCCACAGCGCCATCGGTGTCGTTCCAGATTTCCGGGCCAGTGGTTTTTTCATGAATGGCCGGATTGGCCGGATTTTCGAATTGCTGGGGCATGAAGTAGCGAGAAGGATCGCTTTCCGCAATTTCTTTGGCTTTTTCAATCGCGCCCCTCATGCCTTTGGCGGGCTCTGTCAGTACCAGCTCGGCACCTAGTGCCTTGAGAACCTTGCGACGCTCCAGGCTCATCGAGGCGGGCATGGTCAGGATGAGCTTGTATCCACGGGCTGCTGCAACATAAGCGAGACCAATGCCGGTATTACCGGACGTAGGTTCGATCAGGGTCATGCCGGGCTTGAGCTTGCCGTTGGCCTCCGCATCCCAGATAAGGTTGGCGCCGATTCGGCATTTCACTGAGTAGCCCGGGTTACGGCCTTCGATCTTGGCCAGAATGGTTACCCCTTTAGGCCCAAGGCGATTGATGTAAACCAGAGGTGTGTTGCCAATGGATTGTGCGTTATCAGCGAAAATTCGGCTCATCTAAAGATCCCTGCATGGGTCAACAAATATGAGTTCAGCCTAAGGCTATGGCGTCAAGGCGTCCAGTCCAAGGAAACTGCCACTGGCATGGTCGGTCCATGAAAGACATGCCAGAGGGAACCGAGTCATGAAACTGCGCTATAAAACGCCTGCACTTGTCATCTTGAGCATAGTTGCCCTGTTGGTTATCGTGCAGCTCGCCATGCCTTATGTCATACGACATTACCTCAATACCAAGTTAGCGGACATGGGCGATTATCGGGGACATGTTGCCGATGTCGATCTGGCGTGGTGGCGGGGCGCCTACCGTATCGATGGACTCAAGATCGAAAAAGTGACAGGCAAGGTACCCGTACCGTTTCTGGACGCGCCCAGCATCGACATTGCCGTGAGCGGAAGAGCGTTATGGGAAGATCACGCCATTGTCGGGCGGATTATTTTCGAGCGCCCCGAACTTAACTTTGTCGACGGCGGCGATGATCCGCAGTCCTCCCAGACAGGTGAGGGTACGGACTGGCGTGCTCAGCTGGAGAAGATCATCTCGATCACCTTAAATGAGGTGCGTGTAGAGGATGGCACGCTCAGTTTTCGTAATTTCAATTCGTCACCCCCCGTCAATCTGCAGGCGACCCAGGTAAACGCCAGCCTTTACAACCTGACCAATGCCGCCGATGCGCAAGGCAAGCGGGTGGCACGTTTCGAAGGCAAGGCCACTGTGCTGGATAATGCACCGCTGGAAACCTCGGCAGAATTCGACCCCTTCAGCGACTTTAGTGACTTCCTGTTTCGGCTGAGGGTAACGCAGGTAGACCTGCCCAAAATAAATGACTTTGCCAAGGCGTATGGCAAGTTTGACTTCAAGTCCGGTAGTGGTGATCTGGTCATTGATGCCAGGGCTGATAATGGACAGCTCAGCGGCTACATCAAACCCTTGTTCAAGAATGTCGACGTCTTCGATTGGCGTCAGGATGTAGAAAATAAAGACAAAGGATTTTTCCGCGGGCTGTGGGAAGCCGTGGTAGGAGGAAGTCAAACCCTTTTGAAAAATCAGCGCAAGGATCAGTTCGCGACTCGAGTTGAATTGCAGGGCAGCGTCAAACAGCAGGATATCAGTCCTCTACAGGCGTTCTTTTCCATCCTGCGGAATGCTTTCATTCAGGCATTCAGCGCTCAGTATGAGGATCGGGGTTAGTGTATCGCCTGTGCTTTATGCCTATTATCACGTCCTGTTGATCAATCCCGAGGGTTGCACATGAAATTTGAAGGTACGGCGGATTACGTAGCAACCGCTGATCTCCAATTGGCTGTAAACGCAGCCATCACCTTGCAGCGTCCGCTGCTGATAAAAGGGGAGCCTGGTACTGGCAAGACACTGTTGGCTGAGCAGCTGGCGCAGGCTCTTGGTACACAATTGATCACCTGGCATATCAAGTCCACTACGAAAGCGCATCAAGGGCTGTACGAATATGATGCCGTCAGCCGGCTGCGCGATTCCCAGTTGGGTGTCGACAAGGTTCATGACATTGCCAACTACATCAAGAAAGGCAAGCTTTGGGAGGCATTTGATGCGCAGGAGCGGGTCGTTCTGTTGATTGACGAGATCGACAAGGCGGACATTGAGTTTCCAAACGATCTGCTGCAAGAGCTGGATCGCATGGAGTTCTATGTATATGAAACAGGCGAAACGGTTCGTGCCCGGCATCGTCCCATCATTATCATTACGTCCAATAACGAGAAGGAGCTACCTGATGCCTTTCTGCGGCGCTGCTTCTTCCATTACATTGCGTTTCCTGACCGCGATACGTTAAAGCGTATTGTGGATGTGCATTTTCCGAATATCAGCCAGACGCTGGTCAATGAGGCGCTGGAGGTGTTCTTTGATATCCGTCAGGTGCCTGGACTCAAGAAAAAGCCTTCCACGTCAGAGCTGGTCGATTGGTTGAAGCTGTTGATGGCCGATGATGTCGGTGAGTCGGTTCTGCGTGAACGAGACCCTCGCAAGGCTATTCCGCCGCTTGCCGGGGCCTTGGTCAAAAACGAGCAGGATGTTCAGCTGCTTGAGCGCCTGGCTTTCATGACGCGGCGAAACGGCTATCGATAATCAAGGAGGTCCTATGCTCAAGGGTAGCTGTCTATGCGGTGCGGTGACTTATGAGGTCGATACTTCGCTTGAAAAAGCCACCCACTGCCACTGCTCGATGTGCCGCAAGGCCCATGGTGCGGCCTTTGCTACGTATACGACTGTGTCTAAGAAAAGCTTTCGTTTCACGACCGGTGAAGCAGATGTTGCAGCCTACCGTTCGTCTCCAGAGGTGGTTCGTACGTTCTGCCGGCGGTGCGGGTCGAATCTACAGTTCTTGCGGGATGGCCGGGATACGCTGGGGTTGGCGCTAGGCTCATTGGATTCCGCGCTTGGTGCCTTGCCTGTCGATGAGATTTTTACCGAGGCCCAGCCGTCGTGGTATCAAGCGCCGGTGCGTCATGACTGATCGTTCTCCAGCCGGGAATAGCCGATGCTGCTGAGTCTTTTTCATGAGTTGCGTTCTGCTCGAATTCCCGTTTCCCTGCGGGAGTTGCTGGATCTGCATGAAGCGCTACTGACAGGTGTCGTGTTTGCAGACATGGACGCCTTTTACTTTCTGGCACGTACTATCCTGGTCAAAGACGAACGTCATTTTGATCGCTTCGACAGGGCATTTTCAGCGTATTTTGACGGGCTTCAATCACTCGACGAGGCGCTGAAAGTATTGATCCCGGATGAGTGGTTGCGTAAAGCCTTTGAGCGCTCATTAACGCCCGAGGAGCGTGCGCAGATTCAGTCATTGGGTGGTCTGGACAAGCTCATTGAAACCTTCAAGCAGCGTTTGGCTGAGCAAAAAAGTAAGCATGCTGGTGGCAACAAGTGGATTGGTACGGGCGGCACCAGCCCCTTCGGCTCAGGGGGGTATAACCCTGAAGGCATTCGTGTCGGCGAGGCAGGTGAAAGGCAGGGAAAGGCCGTCAAGGTCTGGGAGCAACGTGAGTACCGTAACCTGGACGATCAGGCGGAGCTCGGGCGCCGGAATATCAATGTTGCTCTTCGGCGTCTACGTAAGTTTGCCCGGGAGGGGGCAGCGGAAGAGTTTGATATCGAAGGCACTATCGATCATACCGCCCGCGATGCTGGACTGCTGAATATCCAGATGCGGCCCGAGCGCCACAATGCGGTCAAGCTTTTGCTGTTGCTGGATATCGGCGGGTCGATGGACATGCATGTGCAGGTCTGTGAGGAACTGTTTTCAGCCTGCCGCACTGAATTCAAGCATTTGGAATATTTCTACTTCCATAACTTCATCTATGAATCAGTCTGGAAGGACAACCAGCGCCGGATGAGCGAGCTGACGTCTACGCTTGATCTATTGCATCGCTATGGCGAGGACTACAAAGTGGTATTTGTTGGCGATGCGTCCATGGCGCCCTACGAGGTACTTCAGCCCGGCGGTAGTGTGGAGCACTGGAATGAAGAAGCAGGCTCAGTCTGGATGGAGCGATTCAAGGCCAAATTTCGAAAGATCATCTGGCTTAATCCCTATCCGCAGCGGGTTTGGGAGTACACATCCTCTATTCAGATCATCCAGGAATTGGTTGAGGGGCATATGTACCCATTGACCCTTGAAGGCTTGGAAGAGGGGATGCGTTACCTCGCACGTGGGTGAGGCTTGCAGGGCAAGCCTTCTATTAGTCTGGAGCGAAAGGAGGGGCCTCGGTAATTTCTATCAGGAAGGGCCTATCGGGTGGCGCATCGAGGAGTAGCTGTTCCAGATGTTGATGATCAGAGGCTTTTGCGGCTGCGCAGCCAAAGCCTTGAGCTAGCGTTATAAAGTCGGGTGTATAAATGTCTACACCCAGCGGTGTAATGGTGCGCTGCTTCATGTATCGCTTGATCTCACCGTATCCCTGGTTATTCCACAAGAGAACGATGATTCCGACACGCGCCTCTACGGCGCTGGCCAGCTCCGGCAGGGTAAATTGGATACCGCCGTCACCGATCAGACAGATAACCGGCCGATCTGGACAGGCCAGCTTGGCTCCAATGGCGGCTGGCAAGGCATAGCCCAAGGTGCCGTAGCCCGTAGAGGCATTGAACCAGCGACGTGGCGAGCACAGCTCGATGATATGGTTACCGGCATAAACCGGCTGTGTTGAATCACCTACATAACAGGCATCGGGACAGGCTCGGCTAAGCGTATCGAACAGTGTACGGAAGTGGCTGAGTGGTGCCAGTGTGTCGGCTAGCTCACGCCGGGCCTTGGTCACACGCTCGCGACCGCTACCGGTTGCTTGAAAAATGCCAGGAGGCAATCTGTTCAGAAGCTCTTGGATAGCCGTCCTTGCATCCGAGACAATACCCAGCCAGGGCTGGTAGTTACGGGTAAGTTGATCAGGGTCTATATCGATTCGGATCAGGTCACCACTCAGTTCGAATCCACCATCGAAAACCACGTCGTAATCCGTCTCGCCCAGTTCTGTCCCGATAGCCAGAATGACATCCGCCTCTTTTGCCAGTTGCCTGACGGCGGGCAATGACTGGTTGCACCCCAATGCCAGTGGATGGTGGTCAGGCAGTACTCCTTTGGCATTAATAGTGGTAGCGGCAGGCGCTGCGAGTCTATCGACAAGAATCCTGGCTTCGCTGGCTGCGGCAATACAGCCGCCTCCCAGTAGTACCAATGGATGTTTGGCGTTTCCGAGTCGCTTGGCGGCCAGGTCGAGCTGCTGCGGGTCAGGTGCCGGGCGGCTGAAGCAGGGTTGGCATACAAGGGACAAGTGATCGGCGGGCGCGGTAATGACGTCGAGGGGAAGTTCAATGTGTACAGGTCGAGGCCTTTGGCTTTCGAATACTGCAAAGGCTTGGGTCAGGACCGCAGGCAGCTGGTCGACATCCAGCAGCGTATGACTGAAGGCTGTCACCCCGGCGGTCATGGCGCGCTGATCGGTCAGCTCATGCAGATAGCCACCGTTCCGCCCCAGGCGGGCCCGCGTAGTTACGCTTGAAATGACCAGCATGGGGATGGAGTCTGCATAGGCTTGAGCCATGGCAGTCAGGATATTGGTTACGCCGGGGCCGGTAATGACAAAGCAGACCCCGGGCTTGCCGCTGGCGCGAGCGTAACCGTCCGCCATGAAGCCTGCACCTTGCTCATGGCGAGGCGTGATATGGCGAATGCTGCTGTCTGGTAAGCCTCGGTAAAGCTCAACGGTATGAACACCGGGAATGCCAAATACCGTATCCACGCCCCAGGCTTCAAGTTGTCGAACCAGAAATTGGCCGCAGGTAACCATGCTAAATCTCCTCAGGCGCGGTTGTTGCCAGGGCATGTTGAGCGGAGCGAGCCAAAAGGCTCAGCAATACGAAGCTGCTCAGACTGACCGCCAGACTGAAATAAATGGGCGTGTTGGCTTCCAGGCCATCCTTGAACATGAAGATCAGTGCCGTCAGACAGCCCGACAACATGCTGGTGATCGCGGCAGGTGTGGTTGCTCGCTTCCAATAGATGGCGCCGATCAGGGGAATCAACATGCCGCCAACCAGCAGGTTATAAGCGCACGTCAGTGCGTTGAGTACATCGTCTACTGCCAGGGCAATACCCAATACGATGAGTCCGACGAGCAAGGTAAACAGACGGTTGAGCGAGAGATTGGTCAGCGGCCTTCCCTGACGCAATACCGGGATCAGGTCTTCCGTTAAAACTGTGGAAGCAGCCAGCAGGGCCGCGCTGGCGGTAGACATCATGGCAGCCAGAGCGGCAGCAATCACCAGGCCCCGGATGCCATCCGGCAGGGCTGCCTGAACGATTGCGGCAAAGGCATTGTTGGCATTGTCCAGATCCGGTAAGAGCACCTTGGCTGTCATGCCAATCAGGGCTCCACCTAGTCCGTACAACACGCAATAAATGCCTGCGGTAGTACCTGCATAGCGGGCGACGCGCTCATTTCGGGCAGTAAATACCCGCTGCCAGATATCCTGTCCGATCAGGACGCCAAAGAAATAGATGACGAAGTACGTCACGATCGTGCTCCAGCCAATGGCGGTAAAGCTGAAGCTAGAGGCAGGCAGCTTGGCAACGAGTTCATCCCAGCCGCCAATCCTGTACAGGCAGATCGGCAGGAGGATGAACATCAGGCCTACGGTCTTTATGACGAACTGGACGATATCCGTCAGTGTCAGGGACCACATCCCTCCAATTGCGGAATACACCACTACCACGCCGCCGCCGATCACGACGGCCAGCCAGAAGGGAATGCCAAAAAGCACCTGCATGACTGTACCGATGGCAATGGTCGAGGTCGCCGCCAGCATTAGGGCATAGGCCACCATGATGACGGCGCTGGCTTGGCGTGCGGTTGTGTTGTAACGCCGCTCCAGTACCTGAGTCACGGTAAAGATGCGAAGTTTGAGGAGCGGTTTGGCCAAAAACAGATTCAGGATAATGATGCCAAGCCCCAGGGCCGCACACAGCCAGAACCCGGAGATACCGTGTACATAGCCCAGGCGCACTGTACCTACCGTGCTGGCGCCGCCCAATACAGTAGCCGCCATAGTGCCCATGTAAAATGTGGGACCCAGGTTGCGACCCGCCACTAGAAACTCATCATGGGATTTGGCGCGGCGCATGCCGATCCAGCCTAGTAAAAGCATGGCAGCTACATAGGCGAGGACCACAAGGATATCCAGGGCCATGAAGGCCTCCTTTAGAATCAGTTGAATAAGGAGCTGGGCAACGAGAGGCTTCAGGCATGTGCCTTGAGCCAGCCGTCGATCAAGTGCCGCAGGCGTTCACCGGAAAAACTGGGGAAATGCCCGCCGTGTACCGTGCGGATAGGCATCTGTCGAAGCCGCTCCAGACTTAAGGCATAGGCTTCCAGATTCGAGTGGTAGGCATCCTCGACCAGCGGCCCGTCGTAAATAATGTCGCCGCTGAATAGCGTTGCGGTGGCGGCTTCCCATAGGCTGATGCCGCCAGGCGAATGCCCGGGTGTATGCAGGATCTCCAAGTGGCGATCGCCGAGGTCAAGAATGTCGCCTTCCTCGATCAGGCGAGTCGCTGGAGCAGCTTTGACGCGGTATTCGGCATAGCACAGCGGGCAGTCAGGGTGTGCCTCGAACATGGCGTCCGTGACGTAGCCGGCCGCCAGGGTATTCTCGCGGGTGGGATGGGCGAGAATATCGGCTTCAGCAGGGTGCGCCAGACGCTCATCGAACTCATGATGCCCAGCGATATGATCGAAATGCGTATGGCTTGCCACGGCCATCAAGGGACGCTCGGTCAGCCAGGGAAGTTGCTCCCGCAAGCTGACGACACCCGAGCCGCTATCGATCAAAACATCACGCTCTCGTCCTTGAATGTGCCAGAGGTTGCAGCGATAAAAGGGCCGAATGTAAGGTTCATGGATCAGACTGATCCCATCGGCGCCACGCTTTACCTCGAACCACTGATCTCGGCTGACAATGTTCATGGGTGTCACTCCAGAAATCAGGATAGGCTGGCGTTGGAACGGATCAGTGCAGGACCACCGCGTGTTGCAGATGCGTTGAGCCGGGCAGGGCCATAGACTTCGATCGGTTCTGGAAAAAGCCGGAGCAGCAGGCTGTAGAGCAGGGCGGCCATGCCTAGCGTGATGGGCAGGCTGATATCGATTCCGCCTGCCAGCTCGCCTAAGGGGCCTACGAACTGACCGGGCAGGTTGACGAATAGCAACCCAACCACCGCGCTGGGAATCCAGGCGCCCAGGCCCCGCCAGTTCCAGCCGTGGTGGAACCAGTAGCGTCCGCCACGTTCGCCGCGAGTAAAGACCTGCAGATCGTCAGGGCAGTAAAAACCGCGCCGATTGATCAGTCCGATGATCATGATGATCATCCAGGGGCTGGTGCAGGTAATGATCAGCACTGCAAATGTCGACACGCTCTGAACCAGATTAGCGGCGAAGCGGCCGATAAAGATGAATACAATGGCCGCAACACCAATGAGGAGCGTGGCACGTACTCGCGTCAGTACACGAGGGAAGACGCTGGACATATCCAGCCCTGTTCCATAGAGCGAGGTGGTGCCGGTAGACATTCCACCAATGGTGGCAATCAGGCAGACGGGCAAAAAGAACCAGCTGGGGGAAATGGCTAACAAGCCACCTACATAGTTATTCTCAGCGATGTACTGAGGGGCTTTTACAGCCACGATGCTGGCCGTGGCCAGACCGAACAGGAAAGGAATCAGCGTTGCGACCTGAGAAAGCACTACGGCCAGCATGATGTGCAGCTTAGATGTCTGGCGAGGAATATAGCGTGCCCAGTCACCCAGGAAGGCGCCGAAGGAGACCGGGTTACTCATGGCAACCAGCGCCGAGCCTATGAACGCTGCCCAAAAGCCTTCTGTGCCGGGATTGAGCGTGCCGGCATAGCTTGCGTCGAACGGCCCTGCAAAGGCTGCGATTCCCAGCATGAACAACACGCTGGCGCTAACGACCGCGACCTTGTTCACCCAGAGCAGGAAGCGGAAGCCATACAGGCAGACCGTCAAAACCAGTATGGCAAATACGCCGTAGGCCAGTCCGAGCGTCAGGTCTGTTTCAGGAAGACCGATCAGGCGCTTGGCACCTCCGATCAGGGCATCGCCTGAACTCCATACGGAAAGTGAAAAGAACGCGATAGCGGTCAGCAGGGAAAGGAACGAGCCTACAATGCGACCATGTACACCGAAATGAGCCCCGGACGAGACGGCATTGTTCGTGCCGTTTATAGGGCCAAATAAGCCCATGGGCGCAAGGATAACCGCGCCGGTCATGACGCCCAGAAGAATCGACCAGACGCCTGCCTCGAAAGATAAGCCAAAAAGAATAGGAAAACTGCCCAGCACGGCGGTAGCGAAGGTATTCGCTCCACCAAAAATCATACGAAACAAATCGAAAGGAGTGGCATTGCGCTCGGCGTCCGGAATTTTTTCGACGCCAAAGGTTTCGATACGGGTGATACCGTTAGGGTTATCCATGGTCGCCTCGACACGGTTATAGGCCACTGCACTGAGCGATGGCTTCTTTTGTTATCCCCGTAGGCGCTGGGCCCGCGGGTTGGTGTTCGGCAGTACGGCAAGGCCGGAAGGCTAATTGCCTGAGGCAAGTTCTGGACCTGCCTCAAACGGGAGTCTTTGCGGACTCCTCGGATTTATTTATCGTTACAGCGGCTATCGGCGTACCACCCCAGGCAGTACACACAGCATTTCATAAAGCAGATTGGCGCCCAGTAAAGAGGTGTTGCCTGTAGTGTCGTATGGGGGAGATACCTCCACAAGATCGCCTCCCACTAGATCAAGCCCGTGGCAGCCGCGGATAATTTCCAGTGCCTGAATGGTGGTCAGTCCGCCTATTTCAGGGGTGCCGGTTCCTGGAGCCCAGGCGGGGTCAATACCGTCGATGTCAAACGATAGGTAAACAGGGCCGCCTTGCACTTTTGCCCGGACTTCCGCCATCAGAGGGGAGAGTGATGTGTGCCAACACTCTTCCGCCTGCACAACGCGAAATCCCTGCTCACGGCTCCAGTTGAAATCGTCTGCCGTATAACCCTGGGCACGTAGTCCGATCTGCGCGACGCGATTGCAGTCCAGCAGGCCTTCTTCGACTGCCCGGCGAAAAGTAGTGCCATGAGCAATCCTCTCGCCAAACATGTGGTCGTTCACATCAGCATGGGCGTCGACATGAACCAGCCCAACCTTGCCATATTTCTTCTTCATGGCTCTGAGAATGGGCAGGGTGATCGTATGGTCACCTCCAAGGGTGAGCGGAATGACATTGTGCTCAAGAATGCCGTCATAGGCCTCTTCAATAATCCGTACGGCATCGAGAAGGTTGAAGGTATTGATGGCTACATCGCCAATATCAGCCACCGAGAGCGAATCAAATGGCGCGGCGCCGGTTGCCATGTTGTAGGGACGGATCATGACGGATTCGGCCCGAATTTCGCGTGGACCAAAGCGGGTGCCGGAGCGCAGTGATGTTCCAATATCCAATGGCACACCAACGAAGGCGGCGTCCAGCCCAGCAGGCGACTCGAGGTGAGGCAAGCGCAGCATGGTCGCGATGCCCCCAAAGCGTGGCATCTCGTTACCACCCAGCGGTTGATGAAGTTTTTTCTCCACAATCGATCTCCTGCCTGCGAAACGATGGCCCGATTGTGTGAAGGAAACAGCGCCTGAAAAATCGGCAAGTGCAAAAAATCAGTTCAGAGATTTCTAAACTATCGGATAGGCTAAAAAAATAAGACAACGGATCCTGTCCATGGCCAATGCGCTGCACGATATTCGTCTACTCAGAATTTTCGCGACTGTTGTCCAGAGTCAGGGCTTTGCGGCGGCACAGCGTGAACTGAATCTGTCAACATCAGCCATCAGCACCTATATGAGCCAGTTGGAAAGCCAATTAGGCATCACCTTGTGTCATCGTGGGCGCGGCGGGTTTGGGCTGACCAGCAAGGGTGAGATGTTTTATCAGGAGACGTTGAGAATCCTGGGAGAGATCGAAGGCTTTGAGCGATATGCAGCCGCGCTTAAGGGCGAGCTGAGCGGTACGCTCAAGCTGGGGATGCTGGACTCGTTAGCCAATGAGCCTGCCTTGTCATTGGCGGATGTTATCGGTGCTTATACAGGTGAATACCCCTCAGTCCACATTCATCTGACGGTTATGAGTCCTTATGACCTTCAACTGGCCATTCTTGAAAACCGTTTGGACTTGGCCATCGGTGCGTTTTCTGCGCGAATGAATGGGGTAACGTACCAGCCACTTTATCGTGAACAACATTGGTTGTATTGCAGCGACCGCCATCCTTTATTCAAGGAAAGACATATTCCCGAAGAACTTATTACTCAACAAAGAATGGTCCGAAGAGGCTATTGGAGTCAGGCCGAACTGGCTCGGCATGGGTTCAAGGAAAGTGCGGCAACAGTTGAAAGTATGGAGGCTCAGTTAATATTAATTCTTTCAGGAGCTTATATAGGTTATCTACCTGAGCATTATGTTCATGCGTGGGTTAATCAAGGGCGATTACGTGCTTTACAGCCAGCAATGTTTGGCTATCAGGCGCCATTTTCGCTCATATTTCGCCGAGGCCGTAATCGCGAAAGTCTAATACAGACTTTTCAAAGAATTCTTAAAGCTCATATGCGGCGTGCCGATAAGTAGCTGACGTTAAAAAATGATGACAACTAACATGAGTGCTATTTGCCATCGTTTAATTGAACGTCCGCTTATTTGGAAATCAAGAAGGCTTCTCCGCCATGCGCAAAAACCTGCCAGTGACACAACAGGCTCGTACATTCAGGGAAAGTGAGCGTCTTATCTCAACGACGAATCTCAAGGGACAAATTACTTATTGCAATGACGCTTTCGTCACAATAAGTGGTTTTAAGCGAGAAGAGCTTATTGGCAGTCCACATAATCTGGTTCGTCATCCAGATATGCCGGAGGGCGTATTCGGCCATATGTGGGATACCCTAAAACAGGGCAAAGCCTGGATGGGTATCGTCAAGAACCGCTGCAAGAACGGCGACTATTATTGGGTGAACGCATACGTCACTCCTATCTGGGAAAATGGCCAGATGGTGGGCTATGAGTCCGTACGTGTGCTGCCCACCGCTGATCAGATCCGACGGGCCGATGTCATGTATACACGGCTGCGTGAAGGCAAGCGTGCAGTACCAGTGACAGAAGCCATCAGGCATTCTGTCAAAATTGCATGGCCTACGCTTTTCAGTGGTGCGGTTATCTTTGGCGGTCATTTCTATTTCAACGACCTTGCCCAGGCGGGTGTGATTGTTGCCAGTGCACTAGGCATTACCTTCTGGCAGTTCAAGCGTCAGCGCTGGACCATTGAAAAGATCTTCGAGGCCAATCCGAAGATGTTTACCAGCGCCATCGTTGCGCCTACGTACAGTAACCAGTTTGGCGCGGCAGGCCAGATGGACCTCGCCTTGCAAAGCCAGGAGTCACGTTTGCAAACGGCACTGACTCGCCTGGTGGATACCGGCAACAACGTGCAGAGCAAGGCAGCAGAGTCGTCGCGTCTTGCACGTGCTCAAGCCGAGTTGCTTGATCGTCAGCGCCATGAGACCGACCAGTCAGCCACTGCAATCAATGAAATGTCTGCCACCATTCAGGAGGTTTCTCAAAACGTTAACCAGACGGCTCAGGCTGCTGGCGAGGCGGAGTCGCTGGCCCTGCATGGTCGTGACGTGGCGGATGAGAGTTTAGCCTCCATGAGGCAGCTGGCTGGCGCCGTGAGTGAAATTGGACAGGCAGTGGGTGAGCTTGCCGATTCCACCCAGTCGATCGGCAGTGTTGCCGATGTGATTACTTCGATTGCCGAGCAGACCAATCTACTGGCGCTTAATGCTGCGATTGAAGCGGCAAGGGCAGGCGAGGCTGGTCGCGGATTTGCCGTGGTCGCAGACGAGGTGCGCTCGCTGGCTTCACGTACGCGTGATTCTACCCAGCAAATTCACCAGATCATCGAGAACCTGCGTTCAGGCGCGCAGCGCGCCGTTGCTACAGCAGCCAAGGGCGAAGAGGCCTCACGGCAGAGTGAAGAACATACGGCAGCTGTACGCGAGGCACTGGAGGGTATCAGCCAGGCGGTCATGCGAATCACGGCCATGAGCCAACAGATGGCTACGGCGGTAGAAGAGCAGAGCCATGTGGCAGAGGACATCAATCAGCAAATTACCCGCATTGCCGAGTTGTCCGATCACAGCACTCAGCAGTCACAGCAAGGTGCCGTGCTCAGTGGTGAGCTTGAGCAAATGGCAGTCTATCTGCGTGATCTGGCAGCGCGCTTCAATCGCTAGGCAACGCTTGAGGTAGACTGATGGCTGTTACCTGCTATTGGTCTACCTAGAGGTTGTATGTCACGCCCACGTTGTGCTGCATGCCAGCGTCCTGAAAGCCATTGCTTGTGCGCGCTTGTTCCCAGGCTTTCCAGTGCGACTCGCCTGTTGATCCTGCAACACCCTGACGAAACCCAGCATGCGCTGAACACGGCGCGCCTGGCCGCACTAGGTTTGGTAAACAGCGAGTTGCTTGTTGGTGAGCAATTCGAAGGGCTCGAAGCCCGTTGGGAAGGGTATACGCCCTGGTTGTTGTTTCCTGACGAGCAGGCTGAAAGCCTTGAGCATATAAAGGCCAAAGCTGAGCCTTCTGGCAAGGCTATGCTTGTCATACCTGACGGCACATGGCGAAAGGCACGCAAGCTGCTGTACCTTAATCCGTGCGTGGCAGCGTTACCACGAGTCAGCTTGCCGACCGGTCTTTCGTCGCGTTATCGCCTTCGAAAAGCTCCTGTCGCTGGGGCTGTCTCGACCATCGAAGCGATTGTTGCGGCCTTGAACATATTAGAGACGCCCAAGCGTTTCGATGCGCTGCTTGCGCCTTTCGAGAGGTTAATCGAGAGCCAGATCGAGGCAATGGGTGAAGATGTATTTGCAAAAAACCACGCGCTGAAAAGACATCATCATTAGGCTGTCATGAGCCCGACATACCGTTTAGGCATGCTCTTTTTAAGGAAGCTCTGAAGCGTTCAAAGCGTGCGGGCTCTTTAAACAGTCAAAAGCGACCACTTACCGGAAATTATGAATTTCTTGGCCGTATTAGGCTCTATTCATTACAGCCCGGATGAATCCGGTAAGACCGGTCGAGTAGGAGAGCAAGCTATGACCTTGAGTATCCAAGTCGTACGACAGGTGGAAGAGGACGAAACCATTCTGGCCTTCATTCCAGTATGGATGGGTGGAGACCAGCCTATTGAGCCTGGTGTTCCGACTGAGCCTATTTCTCCGCCATCGCAACCCATCGAGCCTGGCGAGCCCACTGTACCCGATCCCATTCCACCGGCACCTGTAGCCGATGCCCGCAGCATGATGATGTGAAGGGCAAGTCGTGACGAAAAGCGGAGCTTAGGCTCCGCTTTTTATTAGATTCCAGCAGGCACTCTGATCATGCTCAGAAAGCGCTGCTCTTCAAGCACATGCACGGCCTCAAGCTCCCGCCCCTTTTGCCAGCAGGGTGAAAGCGTCTTGGCGAGACGTAACCGGGCATAGCCGGATGGATCCCATTCGACCAGCTCGGCATCCTGGAAATAAAAGCGAACGCCAGTCAGCGGATAAAGCGCCTTGAAGAGGCTCTCCTTGAGCGAAAAGACTGCAGTGACATAAAAGGCGGTTTCAGCATCAGGGCTTTCATGTTCACGGGGCGTCAGCACTTCACTGGCCAGCCTCGCTGCACGTCCTGGAGCCAGGAGCGTCTCGGCGTCCAGTCCGATACTTTGCCAGTGCCTGGTTGCCGCAGTTGCTGCTCCTGCCCAGCCGTGACTGTGAGTAATGGAGCCGCAGAAGCCTCTCGGCCACATAGGTGCATGATCTTTCCCTACGTGTGGCGTTTGCACGGCTCCTGTTGTTTCAGCTAACGATGCTCGTGCGCACAATCGTCCAGCCAGAAATTCGGTCTGCCGCTTCGGCACGGCCTTTAGCAGTGACGGAGGCAGCGCCATGTCAAGGCAGTCGAAATCCGCGGCGGTTAACAAGGTAGGGATAAAGCGCGTGGAGTATAGAGCCACGCCCAGTCGCTCAACTGGAAACGGCCAGTACAAGGTTGGAAGAATATCGCCAGGATAGAGAGTAGTCATGAAAGCATTCTGCCGCGCTGTATCTCATCCGCCAAGCGACGCTACAGTCAGTCATTGGCATCAGACAGGTGTTGCATGATCAGCTTTTTATCAACAATGCCAACCTCTGCTGCGGCGGTTTTCCCCCAAATACCTCAGGGGGAAAACCGCCACCTTGGGCGAATATCCGCCTCTTGAACCTCTTTATTCATGCTTCTCAGTAGCTAAAGCTATGAAAAATATGGAGTTTTGTCTTTTGTTTTGGGGTGGCACATGGCTTGCATTGCATATGGCAAGATCAAGGCGTGGCCTTAATCCACAACAAAAGCTCCCTGGATGAGGGGCAGAACGCGATTGGCTTGACGTATCGCAAGGATGTGAGCGTAAGCACCATGGAATCACTCCCATGACAGCTAAAATTGAAGCAACCGCAGTGCCTCTTGCTGCAAAACCCCCGTTGTATAAGTCCTTGTATGTTCAGGTTCTGGTGGCTATTGCCATCGGTATCTTGATTGGTCACTTCTACCCGGATACCGGTGCTGCCCTGAAGCCGCTAGGTGATGGTTTCGTCAAGCTGATCAAGATGGTGATCGCGCCGATCATCTTCTGTACCGTTGTAACAGGGATTGCCGGCATGCAGAGCATGAAGGCTGTCGGCAAGACCGGCGGTTATGCGCTGCTGTATTTTGAAATCGTGTCGACCATTGCCCTGATCATTGGTCTGATTGTTGTAAACGTTGTTCAGCCGGGCGCTGGCATGAACGTTGACCCTGCCACTCTGGATACCAAGGGTATCGCTGCTTACGCGGCTGCTGGTGAAAAGCAGAGCACCATTGAGTTCCTGATGAACATCATCCCGTCGACGGTGGTTAATGCGTTCGCCCAGGGTGAAATTCTTCAGGTGCTGTTCTTTGCTGTCTTGTTCGGCTATGCCCTGCATCGTTTGGGCGAGAAGGGCGAGCTGATCTTCAACTTCATCGATCGCATCTCTCACGTATTCTTCAATATCATCAATGTCATCATGAAGCTGGCTCCAATCGGTGCCTTTGGTGCCATGGCCTTCACGATTGGCAAGTACGGTGTGGGGTCGCTGGTTCAGCTCGGCCAGTTGATGCTGTGCTTCTACATAACCTGCGTGTTGTTCGTGCTTATCGTGCTAGGCGCCATTTGCCGTGCCCACGGTTTCAGCATTCTCAAGTTCATCAAGTACATCCGTGAAGAACTGCTGATCGTGCTGGGTACGTCTTCCTCCGAGTCTGCACTGCCACGCATGTTAACCAAGATGGAAAAACTGGGCGCTCAGAAGTCAGTGGTTGGCTTGGTAATTCCAACCGGTTACTCGTTCAACCTGGACGGCACATCCATCTATCTGACTATGGCGGCTGTGTTTATTGCTCAGGCAACCAATACCCACATGGATATCACGCATCAGATCACGCTGTTGCTCGTGCTGCTGATCTCCTCCAAGGGTGCGGCAGGTGTAACGGGTAGTGGTTTCATCGTCCTGGCTGCAACCTTGTCCGCGGTAGGTCACTTGCCTGTTGCGGGTTTGGCCCTGATTCTAGGTATCGATCGCTTCATGTCCGAAGCTCGTGCACTGACCAACCTAGTAGGTAATGGTGTCGCCTCCATTGTGGTTGCCAAATGGTGTAACCAGCTGGATGAGGGCCAACTGCACCGTGAGCTGGCCAATGGCCCGACGCGTATAGAGGAAGAAGAAGCCCACAAGGTGGCTTGATCTCTCCCAATAAAAAGCCCCGTCTAGACGGGGCTTTTTATTGCTTGTTCGTCATCATTGTCGAGCCGTGTTTGCCCTGTGTAAGTCAGCGGACTCTGACAGCGACGGCAGGAATAGCGATACCCTTTCTTGACCAGTCCATGTCGACGTGAGGTAAAGGAGAAAGGGCTTTCTGAACAGCCGCACCGATAGAGGTAGACCTTCCGTGCCGGACGCTCGATTGCATAGGTATGGCATCTGCTTGGTGGCAGACCGTATACCCCCTGCATGATGAGTTGCCACTCTTTGCCGTGCGGACTTATCCGGCTGCCAAATAGTTGGTGAGCTACCAGATGGGCCACTTCGTGGGCAACGGTATGCTTTAAAAAATGCTCCTGATTCTGCCTGTAGAGCACCTCGTTAAAGCGCAGGCGGTTCTCCTGCAGATGGGCAACCCCGGCTTTCTGTCCTCGTAGGCGAAGGCTCACGTCGGGGCGAATAAACGGTTTTTTGAAAAATTGCTCGGCCAGCTGATAGCAGTCTTCGACACGAGCGAGTAAGGCTTGAGGCATTCGCTTTCTCCGTATCGAGCCTATTATGCGTCAAAGCGCATCGGCTGCCTAAGTGGGCCGCTTACCGGCAAGCAGCCCGGACAGCTAATTACTGATTGATGCTCTCATTACGCAAATGATGCCGCCTGAGTGCTTCCATTGCCCCATTCAGTGACTGCAGAGTTGCGGTACAGCCTCCACGATCCGGATGGTTACGGCTAACCAGCTGTCGGTACCGATGGCGAATGGCTGAGTATGAAGCAGACTCGTCCAGATCCAGCAATGCAAAGGCAGACTTGATGCCACCTTCATCATTCTGGCGAGTCCAGAAGCTCTCTAGCAGTGCCTCTACGTCTTCCAGCGTGGTCGTGTCGAGCTGTTCGAGATCCAGATAATAGCTGCGCAAAGGATCCGCTACGATCAAGCCGGGTTTTGCTCGGCGATAATCCTGTAGCTGAATGCGCAGGGCATGGATCTCAAGGTGCGCACTGGCATTGGCCCATAATCGATCGCGCAGGGTATACAAGGCATTGAACAAGACGAAGTGCGTGCGAAACAGTACCAGTTTATCCAGCAGCGGCTCTTGAGGCACAAAGGGTGACCGGTCCGCTCTTAGGCGCTGGATCACATCGTATTCCGATAACCCTGCAGGGGCCGCCTTGAGCAATGCATGCAATTGATGAATGAGCGTTTCATTCGGGGCTGGTTGAAAAGCAGTCATAGCCCATACCAATAAGCGGGTTGTACAGAGCAGGGTAGGGGAAACCGTGCTTTACGCGTAAAATAGTCCTTTTCGTGCATTTCCTGATTTGGATTCATCCATGAGCACCCTTTCTGTCAATCAGAACAAGCTCCAGAAACGTTTGCGACGTCTGGCTGGCGAAGCCATCGCCGATTTCAACATGATCGAAGATGGCGACAAGGTCATGGTCTGCCTGTCTGGTGGTAAAGACAGCTATACCATGCTTGATGTGTTGCTGTACCTGCAAAAGGTCGCGCCTATCAAATTCGAGATCGTTGCGGTCAATATGGACCAGAAGCAACCAGGCTTTCCCGAGCACGTACTGCCGGCCTATCTCGAATCCGTCGGTGTGGCTTACCACATCATCGAAAAGGACACCTATTCCATCGTCAAGGAAAAGATTCCCGAAGGCAAAACGACATGCTCGCTTTGCTCGCGTCTGCGCCGCGGAACGCTTTATACCTATGCCGACGAAATTGGAGCGACCAAGATGGCGCTTGGCCATCACAGGGACGACATAGTAGAGACCTTTTTCCTTAATTTGTTCCATGGCGGAACCCTCAAGGCAATGCCGCCTAAACTTTTGGCAGACGATGGACGCAATGTTGTAATCCGTCCGCTCGCGTATTGCAGCGAAAAGGACATCGAAGCCTACGCAGAGCTCAAGCAGTTCCCGATCATTCCATGCAACCTGTGCGGCTCCCAAGAAAACCTGCAGCGCAAGGTAGTCAAGGAGATGCTTCAGGAGTGGGATCGCAAGACCCCGGGGCGCACCGAAATTATGTTCAGGGCTCTGCAAAATGTAGTTCCTTCGCAGCTGGCCGACCGTAATTTGTTCGATTTTGTGAACCTGCGCATCGATGAGGACGCTACACCGCGTTTTCTGGATGTCATGAATCTCTGAGGTACTGTGTTCTCCAATGCGTGACTATGCCTGGCTACATGAGTTTTGCCTGAACCGCTTCGGCTCTTCCAAAGCCCTTGAAGCGGTATTACCCCAGCCCGCATCAGCCGAAGCGCTCGCCCAAGTGGCTGCTGACCGCTATTTGTCCTTGATGACACGGCGAATATTTCGTGCGGGTCTCAAGCACAGCCTGGTAGACGCCAAGTGGCCTGCGTTCGAAGAGGTTTTCTTTGGCTTTGATCCAGAAAAGGTCGTCCTGATGGGCGGCGAATGGCTGGAGCGGCTCATGCAGGACACGCGTCTGATCCGGCATCTGGGGAAGCTGAAAAGCGTTCCCCGTAATGCGCAGTTCATCCTGGATATCCAGCGGGAACAGGGTGACTTTGGCCAATTTCTGGCGAATTGGCCCTCAGAGGATATCGTGGGGCTCTGGCAGCTTTTATCCAGGCGAGGTAGTCAGATGGGAGGGCTTTCAGCACCGCGTTTTTTGAGAATGGCGGGCAAGGACACATTTGTCGCCACGCAGGACGTTGTGGCTGCGCTCAAGGCTCAAAACGTTATCGACAAGGAGCCGACCAGTCAGCGTGATCGGGCTGCCATGCAGGCCGCCTTCAATCAATGGCAGGCGGAAAGCAAGCGGCCGTTGTGTCAGCTTTCGGTCATGCTCGCGCATACGGTAAATCATTGATGGACACGATACGGCAGGTGGCCCAGGCGCTTGAAAGCGCTCAGCGGATTCTTGTGATAACAGGTGCTGGGCTTTCGGCAGACTCTGGTCTGCCTACCTATCGCGGTCTCAATGGGCTGTATAACGGAAAAACTGAAGAGGGCATTCCTATCGAGGCTGCGCTCTCCGGTACGATGTTTCGACACCGTCCGGATGTCTGCTGGAAGTATCTGGCGGAGTTGGGCAGGGCTTGTCTTAGCGCTCAACCCAATGCAGGTCACGAGGCCATCGCTGAGTTACAGCGGCGCAAGTCTGAGTGTTGGGTGCTGACCCAGAATATCGATGGTTTTCACCGGCGAGCCGGATCGCCCATGAACAGAGTCATAGAGATCCATGGCGAAATGGGGCCACTGTTTTGCTCGGCCTGCGAGGCAGGCGATATCCCTGTTGCTGATAAAATTGGTCATTCCCTGCCGCCACGGTGTGACCGTTGCGGGGGTGTTTTACGACCGCCTGTCGTGCTGTTTGAGGAGGCTTTACCTGCCAGAGCGGCATCTACTCTGATGCAGCAGAATGCTATCGGTTATGACGTTGTGCTCCTCATAGGCACTACCGCCAGTTTCCCGTATGTAATCGAGCCAGCCTTGCAGACCCTCAACAACGGGGGTTTTGTTGCCGAGATCAATCCAACCATGACTGATTTGAGTGCATCGGTGACAGTCAGGCTCCAAAAAAGGGCCGTAGACGTTTTATCGATTATTTTAAGTCACATGTCCGATTAAAAAATTCTTGCCTGTTCGCTGGGTAAACGGCAAAGTGTCGCAACTTTTGAATTATGACACGGTCGTGCCCATGCTACGGACTCGCTTAGCACCCCTCGTGCCCCTAAGTTTTATTGCTTTGTTGGCGGCTTGCGCCAACGCTCCACAACAACAAAAGCCTGAACAGGCACAGCTTTCAAAGCCGGCCCGGGAACAATCGGCCGCTGTTGAAAGCAAGCAATCGGCTCAGCCAATTCATTGGCTTTCCAGCAAAGCTACCCGTGGGGGTGGTCATGCCTCCCGTCAGCCTTTGAGCTGGGAGCATGAGGTTGGCTCCACGCAGCCGATGCCGACTCTGGCCGATAGCATCCTGACCCGCGCCGAAGAGCTTGTCGGTACGCCTTATCGCACTGGCGGAAGCTCGCTCAAGGGTTTTGACTGCAGTGGCTTCGTCAATTATGTCTTCCGTGAGGAAGCCGGTATCCAGTTGCCACGCTCAACCCGCCAGATCATCAATCTTGATGTACCTGTTGTCAGCAAGAACGACCTGCAGCCAGGCGACATTCTGCTGTTCAATCACAACGGCCGCGGTCGTGTCAGTCATGCAGCCATTTACATGGGCGAGGGGAAGTTTATTCATTCCTCGAGCCATCGCAGTGGCGGTGTTCGTGTAGACAGTCTTGAAGACCATTACTGGAAGGTCAGCTTCCTCGAAGGAAAGCGCATATTGCGCTAACAAGGCTTTGATCGCGTAGCGCGTTCAACGCTGCGCGATCGAGGTGGAATGCAAGAGTGAATGGATTGTCCTATGCCTGCTTTGGCTCGTATCGTACTGACTGCTCTGACCATTCTGCTGGCCGCCTGTGCCGGCACTCCGCCGCCTTCTCCGCCTCCTGCGCCAACGCCTGTTTCCAGGGTTCAGCTTGATACCCATTCACAGGCTGCCGATGACGTTCTGTTTCGCGCAATAGGGCTGGTTGGGACGCCTTACCGTTACGGAGGGAACACGCCCGACAGCGGTTTTGATTGCAGTGGCCTGATCAATTTCGTATACCGCGACGTCATGGGGATTCGCTTGCCGCGCTCCACGCGGGAAATGATCACTCTCAACGCGCCTTCTATCTCTCAATCGGCCTTGCAGCCCGGTGACCTGGTCTTCTTTGCAACGGCTGGAGGCAAGCAGGTCAGTCATGCGGGAATCTATGTGGGTGAAGGGCGCTTCGTACACGCGCCCAGTACTGGCGGAACGGTAAGACTAGACAGCCTTAGTACCCGTTACTGGCAGAAGTCCTATCTGGATGCCAAACGTGTACTGGTTACACCTAACCTGGCCAGCAGTGCCGCTGGCGGGCGCCTCTGATACCAGAGGCGCTTTGAACTCTAGGTGGATCGGTTGAATCTGATGGAAACACACATTTTCCTTCCCTTTCATGCCAGACGCGATTCGACTGCCGCCTCAGCCTGACGCCTGCGAACTTTGCGGACGAAAGGCTCCGCTCACTCGGCATCATCTGATCCCCAAGTCTCTGCATGACAAGCCCTACGTGCAAAAGCGCTTTGATCGTATAGAGCGTATTACGGCAACGCTGTGGGTATGTCGTCCATGCCATAACCACATTCATGCCACGTTTGACGAGAAAGCGTTAGCACTCACCTACAACAGCCGTGAGCGCCTCATGGAGGATGAGCGAATACGAGCATTCGTGGAGTGGCTGTCACGAAAGCCGGACGGCTTTGTACCCAAACGGTAACGCTTGGGCGGGTTAGCTAGAGTAATTTATTTTCCTTCTTTTAATTGACGCTGTAACCACGTCCAGCCAGACAGGCTGTCAATGCGCGACGATAATAATTTGTAGTTGCGCTTGGCGAGGCTGCCGTTGCGGTGGCTGGATCAGAGCCACTTTGAGTGACTGCCCAGCTATGGCATTCATATCGATCCCGAGCCTGCTGATCGGGCGTCTGGCCGCGAGCCGGGTAGGCGATGACGTCATAACTTTGTGTACTGACTGTTGTAAGAACAGGTGGTGTTACAACGATATAGCGCTGTTGATCGGCATTCCATGCATAGTAAGTACCTGCAGCCAAAAAGTAGAGTGCACTGCCTATCCAGACCTCCCGCGCAAAGTCTGGTAGCCCGTGCCCATGTCGGGGGCCTGGGTTGAAGGCCGGACCGGCATTGTGTGGAGCACGCCAGTCTGATCCGGGACCAGGCCCGTGAAGCGGCTCTGCCGTAGCAAGACTGGCTATGCCTATAGCTGCGAGGCCAACAACTGTTTTGCTGAAAGAAAAAAGATGCATATGTGCTCCCATGTTGTATGCGCAATCATGGAAAGGCACCCTACCCAGTTGAACTGCAAGAAGTGTTTGGCTTGTGTAAGCAGTACGTAAATTTTGGGCAGGTGACAAGTCTGAGGTTTTGATAATAACCGCCAGGCTTGCTGAATCCGTTTTGGTCCATTTGGCTTGCACACACCGCTTGTGGCCTTTATCTTGGCGAGTCGAATCGCAGCTGTCGTCCCATTGCATCGGGACAGGTGAAAAATAGAAAAATAGGACGATAGCCGATGGGGTTAGGCCCACCTTTAGGGCGGGCTTTGTGTAAAGCCCTGCCTTTGTTGTTGCTCGCCACGCTCAATGGCCCTGTCTGGGCGGGAGAGGGCGCAAGCATTGATGCGAAACGGGGCGAATACCTGACGCAGTTGGGAAACTGTCAGAGCTGCCATACCCGTAAGGACGGCTTGCCCTTCGCCGGTGGCGTAGCCTTTATCACGCTCTTCGGTACGCTTTACTCTACTAACATCACGCCTGAAAACACGACTGGTATCGGTGCCTGGAGCGACGACCAGTTTCTCAATGCCATGCATAAAGGCATACGGCCTGATGGCGCACATCTGTACCCGGCGTTTCCCTATACGGCTTACACCCAATTATCCCGTAACGACGTTCTGTCCATCCTTGCGTATCTAAGGTCCCGGCCAAGCGTTGTCTATACGCCGCCTACCAATGAGCTGCGTTTTCCTTTCGATCAGCGTTGGATCATCAAGGGCTGGAAGCTACTCAATTTCCGTGAAGGCCGTTTCAACGAGGTTTCTTCGAACGAACAGATCAACCGTGGCGCTTATCTGAGCGAGGCGCTAGGGCACTGTGGGGAATGCCATACGCCTCGTACCTGGAGTCAGGGGTTGGATCGCTCTCTGCACTATGGCGGTGCGCGCCAGCAGGGATGGACGGCCTGGAATATCACGCCTGACCCTCGTGGTATCGGTGACTGGAGTGACGAAAAGCTGATGAATTACTTGCGAAATGGTCATCAGCGTGGGGAGGCGGTAGCGGGCGGACCCATGGCACAGGTTGTCAGCGGTAGCCTGCGGTTTTTGACGGACGAAGACCTGCGGGCCATGGTGGCGTATTTGCGTAGCGTGCCTGCAAAGCCGGGCACCGTACCGACGCATGCCGAAATAAGCGTGAAGCCGGAAACGCAGGGCAATACAGACGCCGAAGCGTTATTCGTGTCGCTATGCGAGAGCTGTCATCATCCCGATGGACAAGGGCTGGGAGGACCTTATCCGCATTCCTTTCCGAATTACTCGGCCGTGCGCGACCCGGATGGAACAAACCTCATTCGTGTCATGCTTGAAGGGATTGAGCGAAAGGGGATGCAGGATGAGGCTTTTATGCCTGCCTACCGCGCACTCTTGAATGATGATCAGATTGCAAGTCTGGCCACTTATATCGGCCACCGGTTCGGTGGCCATACCCATGTGTTTTCGGCTCAGGACGTAGCCCGTCAACGAGAAGCAGGAGCCGGGCAATGACAATCCATCAATTGAATGTCAACGGCGCGGCTTACGAGGTCGATGTCGATCCGCAGGTGCCATTGTTGTATGTGCTGCGCAACGAGCTGGGCATCATGAGCCCTAAATTCGGATGCGGTCTTAGTGAGTGCGGGGCTTGCACGGTTCTGGCAGACGGTCGCCCTGTACGCTCCTGCTGCGTGCCGGTCGGCTCACTGGCAAGCCAGGCTATTGTGACCGTTGAAGGCCTGGGTACGCCAGACCGACCACACCCTCTGCAGCAGGCGTTCATCGATGAGCAGGCCGCGCAATGTGGGTATTGCATTCCAGGCATGTTGATGAGTGCACAGGCATTGCTCTCTCAAAACACCTCGCCAACCGACGAGCAGGTCAAACGGGCGCTTGCCGGTAATCTGTGTGGATGTGGAACACATACGCGCATCGTCAAAGCAATCCAGCGTGCCGCAGGCCTCATGCGCCAGGGCGAGGAGCGCTTATGACTTTTCTAGTGTCGCGCCGTTGTTTTCTCCAAGGGCTATCCGCTCTGGTGGTAGGGTTCAGCTTTGACGGTGTTCGGGCTGCCGAGCTATTGACGCCTGACCTTTCGGCCGAGCAGGTGAAGAAAACCCTGGACGCCAGACAGCTCGACGCCTGGCTGGCTATTCGCCAGGATGGCCGCGTCATTATCTATAGCGGCAAGGTGGAGCTGGGAACCGGGGTTGAGACCGCATTGCGCCAGATCGTGGCAGATGAATTGTGCGTCTCGTTCGAGTCTACTCGTTTGATTCAGGGTGATACACAGTTGACGCCCAACCAGGGCATCACAGCAGGGAGCAAGACAATTCAGGTGGGTGGTGCCCAGTTGCGTCAGGCTGCCGCTTCAGCCCGGCATTATCTTTTTAATGAGGGTGCACGTCGTCTGGGGCTCGATACATCGGTGCTCGATACGGTGGATGGATGTGTGGTCTACCGAGGCGATCCAGCAGGCCGTTATATTCGTTATTCCGACCTGCTGACGCAGGGTGCCTTTGAACGTTCTGTAGATAAGACTGCTAGTGTTCGAGCGGTCGAAAGCTATCGAGTCGTCGGTCAATCCATACCGCGAGTGGATATTCCTGCCAAGGTTTTCGGCCAGTTTCGTTACATTCATGACCTAACTGTCCCAGGTATGGTGCATGGGCGGGTGATTCGTCCTCCGATAACGGGCGCCAGCCGTCTGGATGGATTAAAAATCGAGCACCTCGATGCCAGTGAACTACCGGCAGGCGCGCAACTGGTCTATGAAGGCAACTTCGTGGGTGTGGTTGCAGAGCAGGAATGGGTGGCTATGCAGGCTGCCCGTGCGCTCAAAGTGACGTGGAGCTATACCTCTACGTTGCCGAACCCTGGCGATTTGTACGGCCGTTTGCGCCATGTGGCCGGCGAGCCTGAGGTACTGGTCGAGCAGGGCGATGTCATCGAGCATATGGGACAAGCCGCCCAGGTTATTTCGGCTGAGTACCGCTGGCCTTTTCAAAATCACGACTCGATTGGCCCTTCGTGCGCTATTGCCGATGTACGAGCTGACGCGGCAACCATTTGGTCGGGTACTCAAGGCATTTATCCGTTACGGTCGGCTTTGGCCAATCTGCTAGGCATGGACGAACACGCCGTGCATGTCATTTATAGCCAAGCTTCAGGATGCTATGGACATAATGGGGCAGACGATGTCGCGGGTGATGCTGCGCTGCTGTCCAGGCACTGTGGTCGTCCGGTACGTGTGCAGTGGTCCAGGGCTGACGAGCATGGTTGGAACCCCAAGGGTCCGGCTATGCTGATGCAGCTGCAAGGAGGGATGAACGAATCCGGTGACCTTGTGGCGTGGCACTTCCAGAACTGGACGCCTACTCATGTCACCCGGCCCAGCGCCAAGGCGGGAGCTGCTTCCCTGTTGGCCGGACAGCTCTCTCGGGGACTGGCCATCCAGGGGCCCAACGCGGGGGGAGACCGTAACGCCCCCACCAATTACACCCTGGTGAACTGTCGGGTTGAAACGCACTGGATCGACCCCTTGAGTTCGCCGCTACGGCCCTCTGCACTGCGTGGTTTGGGAGCGGTAGCAAACACCTTTGCCAATGAATCCTTCATGGATGAGCTGGCTTGGGCCGTGTCGGTTGATCCCTTGGCGTTTCGACTGCGTTATCTGCAGGATCCTCGCGGCCGTGCCGTGCTTGAAGCGGCCACCCGGCAGGCTCGCTGGACGCCTCGACAGCAGGGTCCTGATCGATGGAAAGGCCAATCCGTCCAGGGCCGCGGGATCAGTTACGTTCAATACGAGAATGAAAATGCCTATGTGGCCGTAGTCGCCGATGTGGATGTCAGCTCAGCCGGAGTAAGGGTCAGACGCGTGACGGTTGCCCATGATTGCGGGCTCATCATCAACCCGGACGGTGTTAGGAATCAGATTGAGGGGAATGTGATTCAGGCGATCGCCCGTACACTCAAGCAGGAAGTGACGTTCAACCCTACCGGTGTGACCAGTCTTGAGTGGGGAGCCTACCCCGTGCTGGCCTTTCATGAGGTACCAGAGATTGACATCGTCTTGCTCGATCAGCCGGACCAGCCTTCTGTTGGGGCAGGTGAAGCAACGTCTGCTGCAGTGCCTGCCGCTATTGCCAATGCGGTATTCGATGCGACAGGGTTACGGCTGCGGCAGGTACCTCTGACAAGAGCGCGCCTGACCAATGCCATGCACGCATAAGCCTTCTTATTGCTGACCGCCGGGCACCAGGACCTCATGGCGATCCGTCTCCAGTGCCTGCTCTTCTGCCTTCCAGGTCAGGTTGAAGCGCTCGGCAACTGTAAAGCGCTTGTCGATGAAGTCCCAGCGCTCTACCTCGACGCATTTGGTTTCACCGTTGCCTACGATCAGTCGATTGAAGGAGTTGGGTGCACTGCCACGTACGCGAGAGGAGAGCGTCGTGCCTGCCTGCACAATCCATATCTCTCGGGAAAGCTCAGGGTACTGGCCGCTTAGGGGAAGAACATAAGGGAGGTGGATATGGCCACCCATTACCAAGTCTAGGCCGGCGTCAGCCCAGGCGGTAAGCGCATCTCCTGCGCCGCCCTGCAGATTGCTCAAGTCACTCAGAACCATGGCGCCAAAGGGTTGATGTGCTACAACGATGCGCAGCTTTTCCTTTGAGGTCTTGTTCAAGCGGTCGACGACGCGTTGAATCTGCTCGGATGTAACCGCTCCGTCCTTGCGCCGCTTGGGGTGCGTAGTGTTCAACCCAATGACCAGAAGATGTTCATCTTCATAGGTAGGTTCAAGGTCGCTTCCAAAATGACGCTGGTAGTTGGCATAGGGCGTCATAAAGCGGGCAAAGAGGTTATAAAGCGGAATGTCGTGGTTGCCTGGTATTACCAGGGTAGCTGGAATGCCATATTTCTCAAGACGCTGCACGTAAGCCAGCCCGGCTTCGAACTGTTTGTCACGGGCTCGCTGTGTGATATCTCCTGAAAGAATCAGCAAGTCGGCGCCATGTTCACGTACGTGATCTTCCAGCGCATCAAGTACGGGTTGTTGTTCGGTACCGAAGTGAGTATCAGAGATTTGCAGAATCGTTGTCATGGGAAATGCATGCTGTCAGTGTGAAGTTACGACGCTAATGGGCGGCGAGAATTCGATTGTCTGGCCTGATTTAACGGTTAAGAGGCTGTAAATGGTTAGGCAATTCCACTTGCATGGGCGTCTTGAGTTAGCCGTTATTCGTTTAAACGTTCAAACGGCATTATCGATGAAAAACGACACCAATGTCCCTTCGCATGGGGCAAGGAAAAATATGTGATGTTTTTATCCAAAAACTTGCAGACAGTTTCTCATCATTGAGCAGTAATCTGCTGCCGCTGCTTGTCCCTATCAACGATTAGCAGTACTTCATGGCTCACGATTTGTAACACATCACGGGCGTTTTAGACGTCATCGCTTCCCGGATTTTGGTCTGGTTACAAACCTGATTACTGATTTCTCACCAGAATGTGCGGGTACCTTCAAACAGGAGGTGTCTGCAGGTTAATGGAAGCGCATCGCTATGAATCAAGCGTGGAAGATTGAGGTAGAAGGGCGCGCGCTTAACGAGGCGTTGCGCCGTGGGATAATTGCGCTGGGTTGGCCCAAGCTGGGCGATCTGCGGGCTTATCCTGATGAAAAGGCAATCAAGATCAAGCTTTCCGAGTATACGACCCAGCATAGTGAGTCAATGTTGGATACGTGGGCGTCGGCGCTCAAGACGCTGACCCACGACATCAGGGTAGGCGATGCCTTAGTCGTGTATGACCACAGGACGCGTCAGTACTGGCTGGGACATGTTACAGGTGGGTACAGCTATGATCCGCATGAATGCGAGGAGTGGCCCAACCTGAGACAAGTCAGGTGGTATGCACAGATTCCCCGTGCGCAGCTCAGCGTCAAGGCGCGCAATGCATTGAATGCGGTGCAGGGCTGTCAGTTGCGCCAGGAAATCTGGCAGCAGCTCGACTCACTCAGCCGTGGTGATTTTCAGCCGGGCGAGCAGGAGGCCGACACTATCCTCAGTGCTCGACAGGATATGGAAGCACAGGCTCGCGAATTGATTGCTGATCGGCTCGATCGTCTTTCCGAGGCGCAGATCATCCAACTGGTGTCCGGTCTGGTACGCGCCATGGGATTTATCACCAAGCAGCCTTCTGTATCCAACGGCAGTCTCGCTATCGAGGCGTCCCTGGATGGCTTGGGCCTGCATCCTCCTCATGTAAAGGTTCGAGTTCAGCATCGGCAGGGGGTTGTGAGTGGTGATACGTTGCGAGAGCTCCTGAACTGTCTGAAGGCAGATGACAAGGGTATTTTTGTCAGTACGTGCGGCTTCAGTCAGGAGGCCATCTATGAGGCCGAGCGCGCCGGTCAGTTAGTGGCTCTGATGGACATGGACCAGCTGGTCGACATGCTTCTGGTGCATTACGAGTCCCTGGAGCTGGAACTGAAGTCGCTGATTCCGTTGACGCGGATCTACTGGCCAGCCTCTTGAACGCAGCAGAAATAAAAAAGCCCCAGCACTGGCCGGGGCTTTTCACGATGGCCTGTTACTCTTCAAAGTGCCAGGCATCATAGAGTTCGCTGGCAGAAGCGCTTGCCACTTCCTTGCGTGCCTTGAGCCAATCGGTCAGGGCCTGACGGTCTTCCTCAGTAGGCGAACCGTAACGCTTGTTTGCCATGATGGTGCCTTCGATCCAGGTTTCGCCGAAGCCACCCATGTAGTCTAGATTACGGGACTCGACGAAATCGACGAAATCGCTCAGTAGGGCTTCTAGCGCTTCGTCTTCAAGCGATTCCTTGAAATCAGCCTTGAGCTCGAATGCCAGCTCCTGGAATTCGCCCAGATAGAGCTTCTTGCGGATACGGCGCTTCATGCGGCTAAGACGGGGATCGTTGGCAGTGGATTCGGACATAGGGAGACCTGTAGCTCGATAACTTCATGGCCAGCCAAAGGGTTTGACTGGATGGAAAGCGGCGTATTATCGCCAGCTTCAGCCAGCATGGCTATCAAATATGATAGCGCGGTGACGATAAAGCGAAATGAATCTGTCGCGCCGGTGGATTTTCTGCGCAAAGATTTATCCCCATTTGCCATGACTTTCGTTGACGCTCCCAGGGCTTGCCCGTAACCTGCGCGTCTGCTTGAGGTGCCTCGTGACATAGGTCGATGAGGTGAAACAGGGAAGCCGGTAGCAAGCCGGCGCTGCCCCCGCAACGGTAGGTGAGTTGATCGTCGCACAGGCCACTGGACAGCTGTCTGGGAAGGCGCGGCGGAGGAGTTTTCCGCTCACGAGCCCGGAGACCGGCCTCAGGCGTTACACGGCAATGCGGAGGGCATTGATCGTCGCACAGGGCTAATGGCGTTGTGCGTCGTTGCCTCGTCTGTATCCTTGCGGAGCAGATCTTTCCGTTCGCCTCAGCCCTTGCCTGAAGGAGAGCGTCATGAGCGATACCCCAGAAACCCCCACCTCGTTACCCGTCGATGATGCTCGCAATGAGCGCCACCGTGAGCGAATGGTCCGTAAGAAAGCTGTCATGGACGAGCGGATCGCCAATGCACAGAATGAGCGAGGCTTGCTGCTGGTACACACCGGTATCGGCAAGGGCAAGAGCAGCTCTGCCTTTGGCATGGTGGCCCGAGCCTTGGGGCATGGACTGAAAGTGGGCGTCGTACAGTTCATCAAGGGACGCGTCAGTACCGGTGAGCAGATGTTCTTCCAGCGGTTCCCCGAGGAGGTCCGTTACCATGTGATGGGCCAGGGATTCACGTGGGAGACCCAGGATCGTCAACGGGACATCGAAAACGCTGCCAGTGCCTGGGCTGTGGCCAAGGCATTATTGAGTGATCCTGAAATAGCACTCGTAGTGCTTGATGAACTGAATATCGCATTCAAGCATGGCTACCTGAAGGTTGAAGACGTGCTGACAGATATCGAGGCGCGTCCGGTCTCCCAACACGTTGTCGTAACGGGGCGCGGTGCACCGCAGGCGCTGATCGACGCGGCTGATACCGTCAGTGAAATGGGCTTGGTCAAGCACGCCTTCCAGAGCGGCATTCGCGCCCAGAAAGGAATCGAATTTTGAACCTGCATGATCATCGTCGGTGTCCGGCGCTCCTGGTTGCTGCGCCGGCCTCCGGCCAGGGCAAGACCAGTGTAACGGCAGCCCTGGCACGTCTGCATACAAGACAGGGCCGCAAGGTCCGTGTATTCAAGTGCGGCCCGGACTTTCTCGATCCCATGATCCTGGCCCGTGCGAGCGGTGCGCCGGTGTACCAGCTTGACTTGTGGATGGTAGGGGAAGAAGAAAGTCGCCGGCTGCTATGGGAAGCGGCAGGCGAAGCTGATCTGATCCTTATCGAAGGCGTCATGGGGCTGTTTGACGGCACGCCGTCTAGTGCGGACCTGGCACGTCGCTTCAATGTGCCGGTACTGGGTATTATTGAGGCGACCGGCATGGCGCAGACCTTTGGGGCATTAGCCTACGGTCTTGCACATTATCAGGCGGATCTGCCCTTTGCTGGCATACTGGCCAATCGTGGCTCCAGCGCCCGGCAGACCGAGCTGCTCAAGGCCAGTTTGCCAAGCGGTATGCGCTGGTTTGGTGCCTTGCCGCGCAACTCGGGTATCGAGTTGCCGAGCCGGCATCTTGGGCTGATCCAGGCTGACGAGTTGTCGGATCTGGATGCACGTCTGGACGCTGCGGCCGATGCCATTGCTGCCAGTGCCGATACCTCACTACCGGAGCCTGTGCTGTTTCAGGCCCCTATGAAGAAGAGCGTCGAACCGCTGCTGGCTGATGTGCGCATCGGGGTTGCACGCGACGCGGCACTGTCGTTTCTGTATCAGGCGAACCTTGATCTTCTACGCGCTATGGGCGCTGAGATTCGGCATTTTTCAGTGTTGCAGGACCAGCAGTTACCGGAAGTAGACAGTCTCTACTTGCCGGGCGGTTATCCTGAATTACATATTCAACAGCTGTCTGGAAATACCGCCATGCAGTCTGCTATTCGGGCGCATCATGCCGCAGGCAAGCCCATTCTGGCCGAATGCGGGGGGATGCTCTATCTGCTGGAGCGCCTGGCTGACAAGACAGGCGAGCAGGGCGAGATGGTTGGACTTCTCGAAGGGGAAGCTACCTTGCAGCCACGTCTTACTGCACTGGCGCTGCAAAGCGTTGCCTTCGATAGCGGCACCTTGCGTGGCCATACGTATCATCACTCATCCTTGGAATCGCCACTGGCTCCAACGTTGCGTGGTATCTGCCCCAATGGCAAGGCCACGGCGGAGTCGGTGTTCCAACAGGGCCGCCTGACTGCCAGCTACATTCACTTCTACATGCCATCCGCCCCCGAAACGGCGGCTGCCCTGCTAGCACCATGAATCCTCACGCCTTTCCTTCCGCCGAGCAGGCCGGCGTCTATCGTGCTATCGCCGAACGACGTGACATGCGTCATTTCAGTGGCGGCCATGTGCCGGAGGATCAGCTGCGGCGGCTGTTGAGCGCTGCTCATCAAGCGCCAAGCGTAGGCCTCATGCAGCCATGGCGCTTTATGCGCATTACTGACCAGGGGCTGCGTGCCGAGCTTTACCGGCTGGTCGAGTCCGAGCGTGTCTGCACGGCAGAGGCACTGGGTGAGCGTAGCGATGAGTTCATGCGGCTCAAGGTGGAGGGCATAAAGGAGTGTGCCGAGCTGCTGGTGGCTGCCCTCATGGAGGGGCGAGAAGCCCATATCTTCGGACGCCGTACGCTGCCTGAAATGGACGTGGCATCGCTGTCTTGTGCGATCCAGAATCTATGGTTGTCCGCCCGGGCGGAGGGGCTCGGGATGGGATGGGTTTCGCTGTTCGACCCGGCTGCGGTGGCTGAACTGCTGGGGATGCCGGAAGGCAGCAAGCCGCTGGCCATCCTGTGTCTTGGGCCTGTCGAGGCCTTTTACAATCAGCCCATGCTGGTCGAGGAGGGTTGGCGAACGGCTCGCCCGTTGGATGAGCTTGTATTTGAAAACCGCTGGGGTTCTGTCAAGGAGACTGAAAAGACATGATTCTGGCCTTGACCACCTTTTTAGGTGTGCTGCTGGATACGATACTGGGCGAGCCTCGACGTTGGCATCCTCTGGTGGGATTTGGCCGGTGGGCAAACGCGCTGGAGCGCCGTTTCAATCCAGGCGGTGGCGGCTGGCGCAGTCACGGGCTGACGGCCTGGTGCATGGCTGTACTACCGTGGGTCGTCTTGGTAGCGCTACTCGATCAGATTCCCTACGTAGGCTGGCTGGTTGAGGCGCTGGCGCTGTACTTCGCGCTTGGCCTTAAAAGCTTGGGCGAGCATGCCAGGCCCATCGCGCTGGCGCTACGGCGTAATAACCTGGAGGAGGCGCGGCGGCGTGTTGGCTATGTGGTCAGCCGGGAAACCCGTGAGCTGGATGAAGAGGCTGTCGCGCGGGCAGGTACGGAATCCGTACTGGAAAACGGAAGCGACGCTGTTTTTGCGGCTCTCTTCTGGTTTGTCCTGTTAGGCGCCCCGGGTGTTGTTCTATACCGCTTGGCCAATACGCTGGATGCCATGTGGGGCTATCGCAATACCCGCTTCGAACGCTTTGGCTGGGCGGCTGCACGCATAGATGATGGGCTCAATTATGTGCCGGCGCGTCTGGTGGCATTGACGTATGCACTGTTGGGTAACTTTGGCTCCGCTCTGCATTGCTGGCGAACACAGGCGCCTCGTTGGGACAGTCCCAATGCCGGTCCGGTCATGGCGGCGGGCGCCGGTGCGCTGGGCGTGACACTGGGTGGTCCAGCGCGCTATCACGGCGAGCTACATGATCGGCCTGTTCTGGGATTGGGGCCTGCACCCACAGCGCACAGTATCGATATGGCACTGCTGCTCGTCCGTCGGGGCGTTATGCTCTGGGTGGCCGTTATCGTGCTGGGAGGCGTGATCAGTGCTTGAGCATGGCGGACGTCTGCGCAAGGCTGCGCAGCGCTATGGTATCGCGTTGGAGGATTGGCTGGACCTGTCGACAGGGCTTGCGCCTATGCCCTGGCCAATACCCCACATACCGTTATCAGCCTGGGCGCGTCTGCCCGAGACAAACGACGGCCTGGAGGAGGCTGCTGCTTGTTACTACAGGGCTCCACGGGTGCTGCCTGCTGCCGGCTCGCAGGCGGCCATCCAGGCTCTTCCCACACTTCGTCCTGAGGGGCGAATAGGCGTACTGGCGCCCTGTTACGCCGAACACGAGCAGGCCTGGGAGCGAGCAGGGCATTATGTTGTACCCCTGTCACTCGACGATGTAGAGGCAGCGCTAAGCACGCTTGACGTCTTGGTTCTGGTCAACCCGAACAATCCTACCGGACAGCTTATCGAGCCTGAGCGGCTGCTCCGCTGGCATGCCAAGCTGACCGACCGGGGTGGTTGGCTAGTCGTGGATGAGGCGTTCATGGATCTCTCTCCCGCTTACAGTCTGGCCTCATGGACGGGTCGGCCAGGATTGATCGTACTGCGGTCTTTCGGGAAATTCTTCGGTCTTGCCGGTATCCGTCTGGGCTTTGTGCTGGCTGAGGCGAACTTGCTGGAGCGACTGGACGATGTTTTGGGCCCTTGGACAGTCAGTGGTCCAGCTCGGGCCGTGGCACGTGAAATTCTGCTCGATGAGCGTGGTCATGACCGGCAGCGCAAGAGGCTTGCGGTGGCAGGGCAGCGCCTGGCTGATGTATTGACCGCTCATGAGCTGGTGCCTGATGGCGGGTGCGGTCTGTTTCAATGGTTGTCTCGACCCGATGCTGAGGCGCTTCATGAGTTCCTGGCCAGACGAGCCATCCTCACGCGTTTTTTCCCTTCAATAGCGGGCATCCGCTTTGGTCTTCCCTGTGATGAAGCCGGTTGGACGCGACTCACCCTGGCTTTGCAGGCATACAAGGATTCCTTATGACAACCGTGATGGTGCAGGGCACCACCTCCGATGCCGGCAAGAGCACCTTGGTCGCCGGTTTATGCCGCTGGCTCAAACGCCAGGGAGTGGCTGTCGTACCGTTCAAACCACAAAACATGGCTCTTAACAGTGCCGTCACGGCAGACCATGGTGAGATAGGGCGCGCCCAGGCTGTACAGGCTCAAGCCTGTGGAATCGCGCCGCATACAGATATGAATCCCGTGTTGCTCAAACCCAATACGGATATCGGCGCACAGGTCATTATTCATGGTCGTGCAGTGGCTACGATGGATGCCAAGACCTATCACGGCTATAAGCGTATCGCTCGCGAGGCGGTGCTGGAATCCCATGCGCGTCTGGCCGGCCGATACGAGGTGATCATGGTGGAAGGAGCAGGCTCGCCCGCAGAAATCAACCTGCGTGAAGGTGATATTGCCAACATGGGGTTTGCCGAGCGCGTGGACTGCCCGGTTATCCTGATCGCTGATATCGACCGGGGCGGTGTCTTCGCCCATCTCGTGGGCACGCTAGAGCTTCTCAGCGAGTCGGAGCAGCAGCGTGTGGCAGGTTTCGTTATCAACCGTTTCCGTGGCGATATTGCATTGCTCAAGCCGGGCCTGGACTGGCTGGAAGCGCGGACGGGCAAGCCGGTGCTGGGTGTTCTGCCTTACTTGCACGACCTGCATCTCGAAGCCGAAGATGCGGTCGATACGCGACAGATCGCCAAGCGGGACGAGGTTATCCGAGTGGTGGTGCCGGTGTTTCCACGCATCAGCAACCACACTGACTTCGATCCGTTAAGGCTGCATCCCCAAGTCGAAATCAGTTTTGTAAGACAAGGTCAGGCGCTACCGCCTTGCGACCTGATCATTCTTCCTGGGTCAAAAAGCGTGCGAGGCGATCTGGCCTTCATGCGCAAACAGGGGTGGGATACTGATATCCAACGGCATCTCCGTTATGGAGGACGCGTGCTGGGTATTTGTGGCGGCTATCAGATGCTGGGCCGTACCGTAAGTGACCCGCTCGGGCTGGAAAGTGATCCAGGTGACAGCGCAGGTTTGGGCGTGCTCGACATGAACACCGAGCTGGCCGCTGAAAAACAACTCCGTAATGTCGCGGGCTGCCTGGCGGCTACCCGGTCTGCCGTAACAGGGTATGAGATTCATGCGGGAGTCACCGAAGGGGCCGCCTTGGAGCGACCTGCCATTATCCTGGATGATGGTCGCTGCGATGGCGCACTGAGCGAAGACGGGCTGATCATGGGAACCTACCTGCATGGGTTGTTCGAGTCGCCTGATGCGTGCACCGCCTTGTTGCGCTGGGCGGGGCTGACTACTCCTGAACGTGTTGACTACCATGCCTTGCGCGAGCGCGATCTCGAACGGCTGGCGGACTTGGTCGACCAGCATCTGGACACCGCGAAATTGCGTGCTTTATGTGGAATAAACCAATGAAGGAATTGATTCTGGGGGGCGCGCGTTCGGGCAAGAGTCGCCTTGCAGAAAAATTGGCCACTGACTCAGGTCTGGATGTCATCTACATTGCGACGGCCCAGGCCTGGGACGGCGAAATGCGTACCCGAATTGCCCAGCATGCCGACCGCCGCCCCGTTGAGTGGACACTGGTGGAAGAGCCTCTTTATCTAGCTGCGGTGCTGCGAGCTCATGCTTCGGCTGGGCGCTGTCTTCTGGTGGATTGCCTGACCCTCTGGCTGACCAATCTTCTAATGGCAGAGGATGCCACTATGCTCGCCCGGGAGCGAGCGGCCTTGCTGGAAGCCCTATCCGAACTACCAGGCCATATCATTCTGGTCAGCAACGAGACTGGCATGGGAGTAGTGCCGCTGGGTGAGCTAACCCGGCGCTATGTCGATGAGGCGGGCTGGCTGCACCAGGCGCTGGCCGAGCAATGTGATCGTGTTGTGTTGACCGTGGCAGGTTTGCCAATGACGCTCAAAGGAGCTTCTTTATGACGCAGTACTGGTGGCAGGCACCCTGTCAGCCATTGGATGAGCGGGCCCGCCAGTTGGCGACGGCCCGCCAGGCGCAGCTTACCAAGCCGCGTGGCGCACTCGGGCTGCTGGAGCAGGTTGCGATTGATCTGGCGGCGATGCAGGGACGTGAACGGCCTGTTATCGAGCACGTGGCAATCAGTGTCTTCGCAGGGGATCACGGTGTCGTGGAGGAAGGGGTGTCGGCCTATCCTCAGGCGGTGACAGGCGAAATGCTGCGCAACTTTGTTGGCGGTGGCGCTGCCATCAGCGTTCTGGCGCGTTCGCTCAAGGCTCCGCTGGAGGTCATTAATCTGGGAACCGCTGAGCCAATGGAGGCGTTGCCAGGCGTTATTGATCGTCCTCTTGGTCCAGGTACGGCCAACTTTACTCGCGAGCCGGCCATGACTGTTGCTCAATGCGAGGCAGCTCTGCAGGCAGGACGAGACAGCGTCCAGAAAGCCAAGGCAAGCGGCGCTCAGCTGTTTGTCGGTGGTGAGATGGGGATTGGCAACACCACGGCGGCCAGCGCTATGGCTTGCGCGCTATTGGAGGCCTCACCTATTGCTATGACGGGGCCGGGAACCGGACTCGATGCAGATGGCATCGCTTTGAAGGTCGCGGTTATCCAGCGTGGTCTGCTACGCCATGCGGAGTCATTGAGTAACCCACTAAAGGTGTTACGCCGTCTGGGTGGCTTCGAGATTGCCGCGTTGACCGGTGCTTACCTTGCCTGCATGCAGGAGGGAGTTCCGGCGTTGGTCGATGGGTTCATCAGCTCTGTTGCCGCCTTGTGCGCCGTACGAATGAGCCCCACCGGGCGTGAGTGGCTGCTGTTTGCTCACAGCGGAGCCGAGCCGGGCCATGCACTTGTGCTTGAAGCACTCAACGCTCAGCCGCTGATTGAGCTGGGGCTGCGTCTGGGGGAGGGAAGCGGTGCAGCATTGGCGGTGCCCTTGCTTCAGTTGGCGTGTCGCCTGCATGGCGAAATGGCGACTTTTGCCGAGGCCAGCGTATCGGATCGCCCGGCATGAGCCTGTTTCTGTTGAGACATGGGGAAACACAAGGGCCGGGTGGTTTTCGGGGGCGTCTGGATCATCCACTGTCGGAGCAGGGGTGGTCCAGTATGCGGGCCGCGGCCTTAGCATTACCGCCATGGGAGTTGATTATCAGCTCGCCCCTTGAGCGTTGCCGAGCCTTTGCCGAGTGGCTGGCGGGTATGCAGACAGTGGAGTGCAAACTTGAGCCTGACCTGCGCGAGTTGGACTTTGGCGATTGGGAGGGGCGTACCGCTGCCGAACTGATGGAGGGTCAGGCTGATGCCCTAGGCCAGTTCTGGGCTGATCCCTACAGTTTTACGCCGCCCAATGGAGAGCCGGTGGCCACGTTCGAACAGCGTGTCCTAGGCGCCATGGAGCGTATAGTCAGGCGTACAGCGGATACGCGCGCACTAGTGGTAACCCATGGCGGCGTTATCCGGTTGTTGCTGGCTCGGCAGCAGGGGCTACCTCGCAAGGATCTGCTTCAAGTAGAAGTTCCTTATGCCAGTCTTCATGCTTTTGAGGCGTCTGCCTTGAGCGACACGTACCCACCATGCTGCCCTTCCTGATTGCCCTGCAGTTCTTGACTCGTCTGCCGGTACGCCTGCCCGGCATGCCTCCACCCGAGAAAACCGGTGAGTCTTTATTGTGGTATCCCATGGTAGGCGTGCTGGTGGGTACCATTTTATGGCTGCTTGGCAACCTGCTCGGGCAAGCGGCTCCGGTATTGCAGGCCGCTATTGTTCTGGCTGTATGGGTCGCGCTGACCGGTGCGCTGCATCTGGATGGCCTGGCGGACACGGCAGATGCCTGGGTCGGTGGCTTTGGTGACCGTGAACGCACCCTGACAATCATGAAGGACCCTCGCTCCGGCCCGATTGCAGTCGTTGCAGTGATCATTGTGCTCTTGCTCAAGTTCGCGGCGCTTTACGTACTGCTTGAGCACAACCAGTTGGATGCCGTCCTCCTAGTTCCCTGGCTTGCGCGAGTTGCTCTGCCTGGGCTGCTACTCGTGACTCCTTACGCAAGGCCGGGAGGCTTGGGTCAGGTGCTGGTCGATCACATGCCGAAGCGGTTGCTGCGCCTTGTACTGGCCGCCCATGTCATCGTCATGTTGCTCGTGATACGCGAAAGCCTGATCGCTTTGCTGATGGCAGTGCTGCTCTTTCTATGGCTTCGTCGAGCATTCATGAAACGCCTGGGCGGGACTACTGGCGATACGGCGGGTGCGCTGGTCGAGTTGCTTGAGTGCGGTGTTCTGGTTGCGCTAGCCCTGACGAGTACCTGAATAAAAACGCCGCCTCAAGGGCGGCGTTTTTTCATACGTGTCTATCAGAAGCGATAGCTGACCTGAGCGGCCAAGCCATGGGCGCTGTTTTCAACCTTGGCACTGTAGGCCGGCTGCAAAGCAGTCGCTTCACGATTGATTGAGGCCTTGTCTTCCCACAGGTAGGCATAGGCAACATCAACGGTCAGATCAGGCGAAGGAGACCAGCCTGCACCAATCGATACGGTCTTGCGATTACCTACTGGAATACGCACGTTGCGGTATTCGTTGTCGGTCGGCGACGGATCGATTGCGAAACCAGTGCGCAGTACCCATTGGGGGTTCAGCTGATAGGAAGCGCCGATGGCATAGGACCAAGTGTCGTGCCATTTGAGTTCTTCATCCACTGTACCAAGGACATTGCCCAGAGTAGGTACTGTAGGCGTTCCACTGTTTTGTACTTCCAGCTTGTCCAGACGGCTCCAGCGGGTCCAGGTTGCGCCACCGTATAGTGTCCAGCGATCGTCAAGCTTGTAAGTAAAGGATGTATCCAGCGATTCAGGGGTAGTGATATCCAGCTCGGCATCGTACTTGCCATTCAGCGGGCTGATCAGACGATTGACGACGGGAGACAGACTGGACACGCCGCTGGCCTTGGTATGGCCCTCCAACTTGTATTTCACTTTGGAGTGGTAGGTGACCCCGACCGCTAACTGATCCGTTACATCGGCCAGCACGCCAATGTTGTAGCCCAGCGCAACATCATCGCCCTTGATTTTGACTTCCGCATCACCGCCGCCCAAGGGCGCAAGGGACAAGTTGCTTTCCAGCTTGCCTGCTATTCGGTTGATCGTAGGGCCAAAGCCAACGGATACGCGGTCATTGATCTTGTAGCTCAGCGTTGGTTGGACTGTAATGACCTCAACCTTGCTGTACGATCCGTGATAACGACCCTGGAAACTATTTTCATAGTCACTGATCAGCGCGTAGGGTACATAGATACCCAGACCAAAGTGCCAATCATCATTAAGTGGTGTTACAACGTAGCCGAACGGAACGGCGGATGTTGGCACCATATCCCCTTCGTTGGTGCCACGCGCATTCGAACGCACATTACTAAAATCGCTACTGGCATCAATTACGGCCGCTCCGCCGCTGATTTCAGTACGCTTGAGCTTGGACATGCCAGCCGGGTTACCAAAAACGGTCGAAGCATCCAATGCAGAGGACGAACGACCGGCAAAGGAAGTCCCCATGCCACTGGCGCTTTGCTCGTTGATGGCAATGCCGTTGGCAAGGCTAAGGCTAGAAAAACTGGCGACAGCCAGCGCAATTGCTGTTTTCAACCCTGTTGTTTTCATTGTTAGCGCAACTCCAGAAGATGACGCGGGCGGAAACTATCAGAACGGTGACCTTTTACCAACAGCCACGACGAGCGTATCGCTCAAAAAAGGTTTTAACAGTCTATTGGCCGTTATTCAAAAAAGACTACCGGGTCACACTCAGGCTACTTGGTTCCACGTCTCGCTGCAGCGCTGCCAGGCCATGTGAAAGTCGTGAATACGGCCTCTAGGATTGAAAACCTTACGCCATAACCGGGCCTGCCCCTGATGGTCGTCAGGCTCCGGTAAGGGCAGGCGTGATTCTTCGATCATGAGCCAGGCGATTGCTGTGGCATAACGAAGGTTGACGGTCAGCTCCAGATGAGGCGCCCCGAAAAAGGCATGTTGACTGGCGAGGCCTCGGACAAGGCTGGCCAGCTCAGGGTCGCGGGCCAGATAGTAATCCCAGAGGGCGGCATGCCGTTCGGCGGAAATTCGGTAAATACCGTGGTATTGCTGTGTTTCAAGCGTGGCGCCTAGCGCAGACTGCGTGGCGGCGGTGGCCAGCAGCATGGCCTCTGCTGACAGGGAATAGCGGTCTAGATAGACCAGGGTGGGACGAATAACATACTGACTCAATTCGCATGCAGCGATTCCCATGGCTACCTCATCACTAAGACAATGACCCGCTCGAGTCGAATGCCTGGTCGGTTGATGTTGTTTTCGTGTAGCCCCGACTTCTCTTGACGTTAGGCCTTGAACTTCAAGTTTAGCTTTAAGTTTCGCACGTAAACCTAAGCCCTTAGACGATTTTGAAGTTTTCATCCCTGCCCATATTCCGCTTGGTCACGTTAGACTCATGCCGCCAGGTTCGGATGGCGGTCGCCTCGGCAGGCTAGTGCCTGTCTGGTCATGCCGTGCAGCCTGCCCTATGTTCTAAGACAACGAAGCGCCCCAAATGTGGCAAATCGGGATGTTTGATAAGCATTAAGCGGCTTAATCTGGGCCTTTGATCTGCCTGAACGCTTCAGGATGGATATACTTCCGGTAACAGTACTGGAGGATTTACGTGGCTCTTGCTATCCAATGGCTCAAAGACGATGCCAGCCTTGCTCGACAATGCGCGTTCTGGCGCACCTTGCCCTTCATCGTGCTCGACACCGAGTTCATGCGGGTCGATACCTTCTATCCCATTGCGGGCCTCCTTCAGGTCGGCGACGGGCAGGGCGCTTTTCTGATCGACCCATTGACGATCAGTGACTGGGCGCCGTTGTCTGGGCTGTTGGAAGACAAGCAGGTCGTAAAAGTCCTTCATGCCTGCAGTGAGGACCTTGAGGTTCTGCTCAAGCTGACCGGAAGCCTCCCCGAGCCGCTATTCGATACGCAGCTGGCGGCTGCCTATCTGGGGCTGGGCCATTCGATGGGATATTCGCGTCTGGTACATGAACTGCTGGGTATCGCCCTGCCCAAGGATGAGACACGCTCGGACTGGCTTCAGCGACCACTGACGGAGCTACAGGAGCGCTATGCCGCGGCTGACGTGGAGCATCTGGCGGAATTGTATCTGGCGTTGTCTGAGCGCCTGGATCAGACGAAGCGGGGATGGCTCCTAGAAGATGGGCGTGAGCTGGTAGCCAACCTCAAGCAGGAGTCGGACCCCTATCAGGCGTATAAAGATGTCAAGTTGGGCTGGCGTCTGTCACGTCAGCAGCTGGCTGTGCTAAGGGCCATCTGTGCGTGGCGCGAGCAGGAGGCAAGGTTATGTAACCAGCCTCGCAATCGTATTGTGCGCGAGCGCTCCCTGTGGCCTCTGGCGCGACTTCAGCCCAAGGACAAGGTCGCGCTGGCCCGTATCGATGACATGCATCCTCGTACTGTACGTCAATACGGCGATCACCTGATCGAGCTGATCAGTGAGGCCGCCAAGACGCCTCCGGATCAATGGCCTGAGCCGTTATCCGAGCCGCTGCCTCCGGAAATCTCGCCGATTCTGAAGGACCTTCGTCTCATTGGCCAGAGTGAAGCTGAGCGCCTGACCATGGCGCCTGAACTCATGCTGCGAAAGAAAGTACTGGAAGCCTTGATCAAGAGTGGCTGGCCGGATGGTCAATATGTTTTACCCGACACGCTGCGCGGATGGCGCCGCGAGTTGATGGGGCAGGCCTTGCTGGATCGCCTGGCTGCCTTGCGAACCTGATGTTATCCGGAGTACTCATGAAACGAATCTGTTCCATTTACAAAAGCCCGCGCAAAAGCGAAATGTACCTCTACGTCGACAAGCGTGACGGGCTTGCCCGCGTACCAGAAGGGTTGATTGCAGCCTTTGGTACCCCTCAGCTTACGTTTGAATTCGTTCTTACGCCGGAACGACAGCTGGAGCGCGAAGACACTGCAAAGGTTTTGGAAAATTTGGAGAAGCAGGGTTATCACCTGCAGATGCCACCACCTCAGGAGGAGTACATTGAGCATCTGCCTGAGCATTTGCTGCGTATGAACGACCCCGTGTAACGCGACAGTCATTACCACTGCTTGTCAAGGAAAGACCAGATCATGCGTTTCTTGTTGTTGGAAGACAGTTATCAGGACTATCTCACCGCGTTGCATGGGTTGGACGCCTCTCTGGAAATAGTCGGAGGTAATGATCCGGAAAAGGTGGCAGGCGTAGCTGCCGAGTGCCAGATCTGGCTAGGGCAGCCAGATCTCGTCGCAAAGCTTCTGGATCAGGGGCTCAAGCCCTCATGGGTTCAGTCCACCTGGGCGGGCATCCGGCCGCTACTGGCCTCCGGGTTAACGCAGGACTATGTGCTCACGCGCGCAGTGGGCGTGTTCGGGCAGCTGATGAGCGAGTATGTGCTCGGCTATCTGCTTGCCCATGAGCGATGTCTCTTGGAGCGCGCTCGAAAACAGGCGGATCGACTCTGGGAAGCCTGTACCCCCGGCTCGCTGGCAGGGCGACGTGTTCTTATTGTCGGGGCCGGTGACATTGGCCAGGATGTAGCACGCTTTCTAGCGCCTTTTGGAGTTGAGCTCTACGGTATTGCCAGAAGCCCGCGCGCACTGCCCGGCTTTCTTGACGTGCATGGTCTTGAGGACTTGAGTCGTGAGGCCTCGAAAGCTGACTACCTCATCAACCTTTTACCTGACACTTCGCATACGCGTGATCTCTATACGCTTGACCTGTTCAAACAACTGAAGCCTTCGGCACTGTTCGTAAATGCAGGACGTGGCACTGCCGTTGTGGATGCCGATCTGGTAACAGCATTGGAGCAGAAATACCTGGCCGGCGCCGTGCTCGATGTTTTTCGAGAGGAGCCGCTGCCTAAGACTCATGCGTTCTGGTCGGCGCCTGGACTGATCATTACCAGCCATACCGCGGCAGTGTCTTCGCCCCCTTATATTGCCCGACTCTTTCTTGAAAACCTGAGCCGCTACCGCAACGGAGAGGCATTGAAAGGGCAGGTGGATTTCAAGCAAGGGTATTGATTGCGTGCAGAGCCGGCCTATTCGTAAGCCGGCTCTGTGTCGGCATTAACCGAGAGTGTAAGGGCCTTCGGCAGCCAACTCTTCGACTGGCCGACGTGGGCTGGGCAGCTCACGGGCCTGTAATTTCTCAGACAAAGACGACTTGTCGCCCAGCTTGCCAATGGCAATTGCCATTTCGATCTTGAAATCGGTGGGTACTTTCAGCTCCTGACGAATCAGATCGTACTCGATACCTGCCATCCCGTGGGTATGAAAGCCCAGCTTGCCAGCCTGTAGCGACATAAAGCCCCAGGCTGCGCCGGTATCAAAACTATGGCTACCCAGCGGAACCTCATCGCTGCCGCCGGGCGGTACGAAGGTGGTTTTGGACAAGACGATGACCAACGCCGCAGCATGTTGTGCCCAGCTACGATTGTATTCACTGATCAGCTTGAGAAAGGTATCCCAGTGCGCAGAGCCACGGCGAGCATAGAGGAAGCGCCAGGGCTGAGCATTGTAGGCCGAGGGCGCCCAGCGAGCGGCCTCGAAGATACTCATCAACTGGTTTTCTTCTATAGCGGCATCACTGAAGGCGCGGGGAGACCACCGTTGGACGAATTGCGGGTCGACTTCATACTGCGGAACACGAGTGCTAGCGGTCATGTGACGTCCTATGCAGGTAAAGTGTTACGCGTCGCCCTGGTTCGGCCTGAAGGAAATGATATGAGGCACGCCATGCAGAAGCCATCATCCTGACTTCAGCCATTCTGGCCGCGGATGCTGTTTCGCCTGCGCATGGGTTCGTCACATTTTACGCTCAGGCAGGCCCATGAGCTGCGCATCTGGAGAAGCCCTGTAACGTTAACCTCCAGAAGGCTGCGGCGACAAGCTGCACGAGCGGTGCTTGGCCGATTCGTGCATGAGGACTAGACTGCGCGCTTTTCGCAACCGACTACGTTCATGGCTGATATCACTCGACCTTTCTGGAAACGCAAGACCCTAGACCAGCTCGACCAGGGGGAGTGGGAGTCCTTATGCGACGGCTGTGGCTTGTGCTGTCTGCAAAAGCTGGAGGATGAGGACGATGGCAGCGTGTATTACACGCGTATCGCCTGCAAATTACTGGACCTGAAAACCTGCAAGTGCACCCGCTACGCCGAACGGAAGCAGTTTGTGGCTGATTGTATTCAGCTCACCCTAGGACAGGCTGATGAGTTCAAGTGGCTGCCGCCCACCTGTGGCTATCGCCTGGTGTCAGAAGGCAAGGACCTGCCGCTCTGGCATCCCTTGGTCTCGGGAGACGAAAGCGCCGTACATGATGCCGGAATCTCCCAGTCGGGCCGCATGCTGAGTGAAACCCAGGTAGCGGAAGAGGACTGGGAAGACTATATGATCTTTCGGGCGGGCTGAGTCAGCCCACCGGGGACGGATCGGTCAGCGATGCGTTTCCGGTAACGGTTACCGTCTGCGTGGCGCTGGTCGCACTTTCCATCAAGCGTTTCAAATGAGTCAGGTCTCGGGAAGCCTGTGACGCCGGATCGCGTTTCATGATCTTGGCGAGGCTGTGCCCCAATACGCCGCCTGGCGGATCATAGGCAATCAGGGTTTCGACTTCGGTACTACCATCAGGACGCTCATTGAAGGCTACCCAGCCCATCGTATTGAGATCGCCGCCGGCGATGGAGCGCCATCCAATCAAGTTGCCAGGCTCGTCCTCCGTGATGACTGAATCCCACTCCAGCGGGCCGGTTGGGCCTTGAATCACCCAGTGAGAGCGTTTGTCGTCCAGGATGTCGATGCGCTGGATCAGCTCCATGAATGCAGGCAGGTTCTTGAAGTCGCGCCAAAACCGATAGAGCTCGTCCTTGGGTCGATTGATAACCACGCAGCAAGACTCGGTCTTGGCATTTTTCCAGTGATAGTCGCGCATCAGCTGGCGTTCAAACTCACTATGGCTCAACGCTTGTTTGGCAGCACAATGCCCTGAATAACCTCGGTAAAGCGCCAACGCCCCGACCGCCATCCTGGCAACCCCGAGCAGGCCGCCCTGTCGTAGTCCCTTGATCAATAGCAGGCCACCCCCTGTCAGGGAGGCAACACGCTCAAGTCCCCCCACATTTTGCACGCGGTCTGAAAGATGGCTGTTCCGAGTAGCACGGCGGCCCAACATGGCAAGCTCCTTGATGACAGGCAATTACAAAAAGACCGCGCCAAGACAAAGCTGTTCCGGTGGGATCGATAGCTGGTTAACAGATCGGAGCGTTTCCAGCAGGCAGGGTCTGATGCTCTGCCTGCTGGAAGCGTATCAGTGACTCAGTCCAAGAACCTTGAGCAGGAAAGCGTACTCAAGTGCTACGTCACGTAGCGCCTGATAACGGCCGCTCATGCCGCCGTGACCTGCGCCAAACTCGGTCTTGAGTAGCAGCAAGGCATCATTCGTGCGTGTAGCTCTGAGCTTGGCTACCCATTTGGCCGCTTCCCAGTACTGCACGCGAGTGTCGTGATAGCCTGCTACGACCAGCAACGCCGGATAAGCCTGGGCCTTTACATTTTCGTAAGGCGCATATGCAGCGATGCGGGCGTATACATCGGCCTCACCTGGATTGCCCCATTCATCGTACTCGGTGACGGTCAGGGGAAGGTCGGGCTTGAGCATCGTATTAAGCACATCCACGAACGGGACTTCTGCAATGGCTGCCGCAAACAGATCAGGCCGCTGATTGAGCACAGCGCCAATCAACAGGCCGCCAGCACTACCGCCGCTGATGCACAACTGCGAGGCGGTGGTATGGCTCTGCTCGATCAGGTGTTCGGCGCAGGCAATAAAGTCATCGAACGTGTTCTGCTTGTTTTCCAGCTTGCCCGCCTGATACCAGGCCTCACCTAGTTCACCACCGCCTCGCACATGTGCGATGGCAAAGGTGAAGCCACGGTCCAGCAGACTCAAGCGCGCATGGGAGAACCAGGGATCGAGGCTGTGACCATAGGCGCCATAACCATACAGGTACAACGGGGTAGCCTGGCCCACCCGATCCTTGCGCATGACCAGGCTGATCGGGATCTGTGTGCCATCTGGCGCCGTAGCCCACAAACGTCGACTGACATAGTCGTCGGCGTTGAACGGCCCCTCTACCGGGACTTCCTTCAAGACCTGTTGTTCGCCGGTGGCAAGGTCTAGTTGGCGTACCTGTGCAGGGCGATTGAGTGACTCATAACGCAAACGCATGACCGGGCTGTCAAACTCCAGCACGTCGATCATCCCAAGGTTGTAAATCTCGTCGGGTAACTGTACCCGATAGGCAGGTGCGTTTTTGGGGCGTACCTCGAGCACCGGCAGACCTGACTCGCGCAGATTCAGGATATAGCCGTTGGCATTGAGGTTTACCTCTTCGAGCATGCGCTCGGGATCATGTGGAACCAGCAGCTCCCAGTGCTCGCGGCTGGGCATGTCATCTGGCGCTTGATACAGGGCATAGTTGATACCTGCCTGGTTGCTTCGAATCATCCAGCCATCAGCTCCATGATCAGGGAAGTACTCATGACCTTCCTGACGAGGGGCTACACAGACGAAAGCCTCGCTTGGCCGGTCCGCGTCCATGACCCAGGCTTCACTGGTGGTCTTGCTGTGGGACAGGAGAATCAGCTTGCGCTCGGAGCTTGAGCGGTAGCATCCGATAAAGAAGCGGCCATCCGTCTCGTGGAAGACCATTTGCGCCTCTTGGTCACCCAGGCGGTAGCGATAGAGCTTGTGAGGACGATGAGCCTCGTCACGCTCTCCGAAAAACAGGGTTTGGCTATCGCCAGCCCAGGTCATGCTGCCATCGCAGTCATTGAAAGGAAGTTCGGTCAAGTCGCCTGATGCCAGGTCTTTTATAAATAGACGATAGGTTTCGTCACCAGTCTGGTCCAGGCTGTAACCCAGCTTGGTCTGATCAGGGCTGAGCGTGAAACGGCCAATTGACAGAAATCCACCACCGGCCAGTTCATTGGCGTCGAGTAGCAGTTCCTCCTGGGACTCATCGATGGTCAGCGAGCCGTCCCGGGGGCGAGGGCAGCGGTAATGGCGCGCATATTCATCACCGGCGCGGGTTCGGTGGTAGTAGAGATAATCTTTGTATGGTACCGGCAGTGATAGGTCCGTCTCCCGGATGCGTCCCTTGATCTCCTGGAAAAGTGTCTCACGCAGCGCGGCTTCCGGCTGCAACACCTCGTCCAGATAAGCATTTTCAGCTTTCAGATAAGCCAGCACTTCAGGATCATCGCGTTTCTCCAGCCAAACGTAGGGATCTGCGCCGTGCGTACGTTGAGCGAGAGGAGGTTGTGTCATGGGTGACTCCTTAGGTGTCGGTGGACCGGTTTTGAGGTGTCTGTGCATGGGCAGGGCGCGAGTAGGGGCGCCCAACCGTGCAAAAGTCGCTATCATAGGCATCCTTTTTATAGACCCGCCATGTATCGAAATGACTGAGCACGATTACCTGATTGCCTGGGCTGTCTATGGTGTTGCCGCACTAGGCTGTCTATGGGTGTGTTTCAAAGCGACCGGCTGGATGTGGCGTTGGCTGCGAGAACCCATCCGTTTGATTGTTGCCCTGATACTGTTCTCTCCGACGATAGCAGACCCTGAGCACAGCTTTTACGCACCCTCCAGCGCCATTGTCGTCATGGATCTCGGCTTCCATGTAGGAAACAGCGCCTGGCGGGCTGTGGCGGAAATGGCGCTGTATGGGTGTATCGCATTCGCGGCATATTTCATCTTCGCGCTGATCCGCTGGCTGTTTCAACGCTCCCGACGCAATGATGAGGCTGCCAACCAGACACCACCGCCTGCCGACCAGCCTGCTCCCACGGCAGCGAACAACCCCTCGCCATCATCCCCACCGTCACGGGTCCCAGAGCGTCGTACGCGCATCGAGCCGCGCCTGTAGCTATCACGCCGCCCTTGTCTGTTTGCAGGCTGGGGCGAATGTTCTCCGTCTGGCTGGGTCCATCTCTATGTATGTTCATAAGACAAGTGAATGATAGGAAGCCGCCGGGAGTACCGTCAGGTAGCCGTTTTATTGCCGTATCGTCGTCAAACAGCTGATTCGAAACTGTTTCTTGGACATACTCATTGTCTGGCAGAGGGCCTGCTATTAGAGCATCTCTCGTGCCGTATCGAATGAGGTCTGGATATGTGTGAATTGTTGGGCATGAGTGCCAATGTTCCTACCGATATCACCTTCAGCCTGACGGGGCTGATGCAGCGAGGAGGACGTACCGGTCCCCACCGGGACGGCTGGGGCGTGGCGCTGTACGAAGGACGCGGACTGCACATGTTCAAGGATTCCATGCCGGGAGCGGATTCCGAAGTGGCTCGCATGATCCAGGGCTATCCGCTCAAGAGTCGCACGGTTATCGCGCATATTCGCCATGCCAACGTTGGCTCGGTAAACCTTGCCAATACACACCCTTTCGTTCGGGAGCTGGGAGGGCGCTACTGGTGTTTTGCCCATAATGGCCAGCTCAACGAGTTCGTACCAGATCCCGGTCTGTTCCAGCCAGTAGGGGACACGGACAGTGAGGCGGCATTCTGTCATCTGCTTAATGAGGTCAGGCGGCGTTTTCCCGATCCGGTGCCTGTCGAAATGCTCCTGCCTGTTCTGGTCGGAACTTGCGATCACTTTCGCCGCTTTGGTGTGTTCAACTGTCTACTGAGTGACGGTGACTGGCTGTTCACGTTTTGTTCGACCAAGTTAGCCCACATTACGCGACGGGCCCCGTTTGGTCCGGCGCACTTGAAGGACGCCGACCTGACGGTAGATTTCAAGGCTGAAACAACGCCTGATGATGTGGTTACAGTGATTGCGACAGAGCCTTTGACGGCCAACGAAACCTGGGGGCTTCATCAGCCTGGTGAGTGGAAATTATGGTGGGATGGCGAAATCGTCACCCAGGGGCGGGTCTAAGCGGTTGTAGCGAAGCCTGCTATTCAATACGCAAGGAGTTATGATGCTGCGTAGTTACATCCGGCTAATCCTGTTTGCGCTAGGCCTTCTGGTTGGTGTGCAGATACCAGGGTTTATCACTGATTACAGCCAGCGTATCGAGGCCCATCGCCTTGAAGCCCATCAGGCATTGGAAGGGTATCGCAAAACGGCAGGCGAGTTTTTTGGCGGTGATATGGATCGTCTGGTAGCCCATTATCGTGCCAGTGATGATCCGGTCTTCCAGAGCGATGCCGATAGCCTTGGCATGCTGATGCGCCGTGAGCAAATGCTCGATTCGCAATGGCAGGCATTGCAGGGCCGCTGGTATGAGCGCGCCTGGCATGTCTTTACCAAGGCTAACCCAGCAATACTTGAAGAGACGTGGCAAGGCTACCGTTATCAGGTTGTCCTGACGCCTGAATGTATTGGTTGGGGGCTGGCCTGTGCCTTTTTACTGTCCTGGATCATCGAGGCCATCGCCTTGGCATCGGCTGTACTTATCATGCCGCGGCGTAGGCCAGCCCGACGTCTCGTCTAAATTGAAAGGCCGGAAAATTCCGGCCTTTTTTGTGTCGCTCAGCCTGCAATGTGGACAACTGCCTCTATCGACCGGCAGTCGCCTGCTTTAGTGGGCCTGATTTCAGCACGCTTCGTGATAACCATGACGCTGATCCATATCCGTATCACTGCCGAGCATCTTCTTGACCGATACGGCATAGGTACTTTGTATGCGTTGGTCAGGTGCATAGATGAGCCGGTAGTGGCTTTGAAAGATACAAGTCCGCTGTCGATTGAGCGAGTCGCTGAAAAAGGGCGCAAGGTAGGGCGCGAGGTGATAAGCCATCGTCCCAGGGATATGGTGGAATGGCAGACTTGCGCGGCCTCTGGCCGAGGCAACAGGTTTCTCCGTAGGCGAAAGTTACTGTAGTCATCAAGTTGGCTGAAGGGCTATTTGAGCGGAGGTTGTCGGTATGCAAGGGAGAAGATCTAGCCTATCCGGTTGCCAAGCCATTTAAGGTTCAGTTCTCTCACTAGGGAATTACCGGATTTCAGGCTATGCCAATAAATTTTCGTCTTTTCAGTAATTTAGAAGAAAAAAGGCTTGACGACCCAGTCTGATTCCGTAAAATGCGCACCCACAGCAGGCACGTAGCTCAGCTGGTTAGAGCACCACCTTGACATGGTGGGGGTCGTTGGTTCGAGTCCAATCGTGCCTACCAAATATTCCCGCACTGCTGGCGGGGCAAGAAGCCGATCCGAAAGGATCGGCTTTTTTGTTTGGGTCGTTAAAACATTTCGTCTCAAACACAGCTCAATAATGTTCTCAAATTGACGTATAACGTCAGGTCTTCTGACTGACGAGTCACGGTGCCAGGAGTGGGTAATGAAATGGTTTTGTGTAGGAGCCGTGCTTCTACTCGCCGGGTGTGCAAGCGTAAAAGATCTGGAGCAAAGTCCGCCTTCAATGGATGTCAGATCAGGTAAGGACGTTCAGGCCTATACCCAATGCCTGGTTGATCGACTGGCTAAAAGTCGGGCGCCTGCAACGCTGGCAGGAACAGCTAGCGAGCAAAGAATTATTGTGCCATCCAAGGTTTCTTCTATTCCTGCTGCGGTTATCCATGTAGACGATAGCTCTCGTGGCAGTCACATCACACTGCACGAACGCATGGCTAACAATCCTCTTCGGCCCAGCGATGTTCGCGAGGCGGTTAAGTATTGCATTGACTAACGGGTTAAGCAGCGTGCCCTTTAGGTTGTTTCGAGAGCACGCTCTCAGTCATCTAGAGGTATGAGAAAAGTGCGCCGAATAAAATGACCCAAACGACCGGGACGGAAACGTAGAGAAATTTTTCGGTGGGCGTGAAGGGCTTTTTACTGATCATCGCGAGTGACTGCCTGTATGAATTCGCTATGTGATGAGTGGGACATTAAGGCCGGAAATATGCCTGAGCTACATGACATATCGGCGTAACAGGCGAAACTTGAAGTGGGCAGGTAAGGGCGGCTGCAATGGCAGATGAATGGTCGCGGCATTGGTAGGCATTCAGGTTGGGTGCATGAGTGTCCGGTCTGTAAAATGAAAGCCTGACAATAATTCTTCGCGGGAAGTAGAAATGCAGGACGTGTTGATCCACGTATGGGAAAGGATTTTTTGGGTAATGCTCTGGGCGGTTCGTTACCTGCCGGCTACGCTGGCTATTCTGGGAATAGCGCTGATCGTGGGTGTCAAGAATAACCATACATGGTGGGGGCGCGTCGTACTGCTTCTGTTTGGTCTCGTAACACTTCTGGTAGCAATAACCATCCAGATTCTTTCCTCTTCCCCTCCTGCCTGAACTCTTTCAATTCGCCTGTCCTGTAGCGTTGGTTAGCAGTCAGCGCTACAGGATGATCAGTGATCTTAGGTACGACAGGCCTTGAGATCGACGTTTCCAACGTATTTATTGCCGTGACCCATAATGCACGCCAAGCGCTGGTTTCGTTGGCGCTCCCACCGCTCGGCCGGGTATTGCTTGTTCCAGGCTGAATACAACTGTTGGTCCTGCTTGGATAAGCGCAAGTCATACCGTTCGCTCATGTATAGGTAGGTGCGCGCAATCATGCCGCGGATTTCTGGGCGGGGCATGGCTTTTTTGGCCTTGAAGTCGACCACCATCTGGCAGGCTCCATACTGGGTCGGTTTCTGTGGCAGCCAGCCGAACGCAAAATTGCTGCGGTCGCCATTCACTTCACCAATGACTGGTACCAGGTTGAACAAATCAGCTTCGGCTTTCTGGTAAACCGGATCGCTTGAGGTGCAGTTTTTTCTCCCTCCTTTTTGCCAGCACTGGCGCTGATGGCCGATAACCCAGGCAGGCACGATGTGCTCCCATTCGATGCGAGAGGCCCTGGTCGCATTTTTGCGGGGCACATAGCCACAACTTTTCAGGTCCACCGTCTTGCCGGAGTAGTGGCAGCCGCAATAAAAATCTACAGGTTGCTGCTTGTAGACTTTGGCGCCTATCACTTTGGCTTCGCGAAACGTGCGAGGCGCTTCTGCATGAGCCGGAATGATAAAAAAGAAGAAAGAAATCAGAGAAAAAATACGAAACATGGCCGTGCTCGATAAGTAAATCGGCGCGGATGGTAACGGGCAGCGTTGGGTTTGAGGAAGGCAGTAGGACTAAAATGAGAAATGGTTCACTGTATGGATAGACAGCTGTTTGGCGAGAGGGTAATTGCTAGCGACTTACTGTCATGTAACCCGCTAGCGACAGGATTAGCGACGTATACGCTTGGCTACCTTTTCCCACTGCCCAATCATCTCAAGAGTAAGGCGCTCGTCCCAGGATTCCAGCTCAATGTTTTGAGCCAGCAGTTTTTTACGGGCGGCGACCAGAAGGTGGTGTAGGGAAGTAGGATTGCAGTAGATCGCGGTACGGATACGCCCGGATTCAAAGTGGATAACTCCCTGAGGATCTATCGCTTTAAAGGCAAAGGTACCGCGAGAATCACGGTTGGTGAAATGGCATTCCAAGGGTGCCAGGGCAGCTTGTATTCTGGAGCGGGCGGCATCGTAGCGAGAGGGTTGCATGTCAGTATGCTTAGAACGACTATTTAGGATGGCACACTGACATTAAGTTTATACAGTAGTTCGATAGGAAGCGCTGTTTGAGCCTTTAATTGTTAAAGATATCTATTTTGCAGGTTGAAGCCGTTAAGAATCTCTATTTTCGGGTGTCTCTAACGATGCAGACAATCATGGCGATAGTGGCCACAATCATCGTTGCAATACCGAAGCCCAGCTGAATTCTGGCTTTGGTTTGATCACATATTTCAGCAACACCGCCATGCGAAGGACAGCCGCCTGTTGTAAACCAGTAGGCATTACCCAGAAGTAACATCCCAAAGGCGCAGGCGATGAATGCAGTCAACGCCAAAAACAATACTGTGCGTAACATATGGACTCTCTAGGTAAAGCGAATGAATGCTGATCAGGCAGTAGGCGATACGAAAGACATGACTCGATGCGTATTGGCTTGCCTCTATTCTCATTATAACGCGCTTAAGGGCAGAGAAAGGTAAGAACCAATACCCGGTATGAATGCCCAAAATATTGCTGCTTACTTCTTGGAGATGCCAACATGCCTGAAACTGATCATATAAATCCTGACCAGATCGACGTCGACCCTGAGATTCAGCCTAACCCTAAAGAGGCTCCTGTTCCTCTGGAGTCTAATGAGGACGCAGAGAACAAATAACCAGACGTTGCCGACTCATTTATAACGAACTGATTTTATAAATGAGTCGCGCATGATTCGAAAAAGCAGGACAGGCTGTCAAGCGTAGCAAGGCCCATCTAGCAGGGCAGGCGGATGCCTATCGATAAGCCCAGTCGATGTTAAGCAGGTTGAGCTTTTGTGCACGCAGACGACGCTTGTTGAGTTCGTCACTATAGGGGGGAAAATCCAGTTCCAGACTTTCGCCTCCATGCTGTTTCAGTACGTACAAAAGGACAGTGCCTTCATCGACATCAGCCGGCGCGTCGGCTATTGCCAGTTCTCTTGGTTCTCCTGCTTCTTCATAGGTAATAACCAGGTTGCCTGCATTGCTCATGATCGTACTCCCTTAGTGGTGTAATTCGATGAAGCCGTCTCTTTTGACGGGCTAATAATGAATTCATTCCTTACAAAGGCGGCCTGAATGGCTTCCAGGCGTAAACGCATAGGTTTTGCATTTTGCTAAGGTAAGTGCATCACACTTTCGACTGATGTGAATTGTGAGCATTGATAGGCGCATTGAAAATCTCGCCCTAATTTAGGAGAGGGTTTAATGCTGCATGTATACATGCCGATGGGTAGTTCAAGGGATTCTCTTTGTCTGTCTTCTGATGGCCATGTTTGGCCCTCAAATGACATGGCGCTATTTCATAGCTCGCCGCATTGCCTCCCGTCTAGGTATACAAAGTCTTTTCGAGCTTAATACGTTGGTTGTTGGCTTCTTGCTACTGGTCGGTTTCTTTCTGGTACGGTGGAGCACGCACGCTCCTTCTTGAAGACGGTAAGCCATATTTACAAAGTAGCCCTTGTTGCCGGGTGCTTCGAGTCCGTATGGTAGAGCTTTATGTAAACGATAAGGCAATGTAATGACTTGGAAGTTGAGTTCCCTGGCAGCGTTAATTTCTTCCTTGGTTCTTGTAAGTGCCTGTAGCAGCTCTCCAGAGTCTGGCAGTAACGAACGTACCCGAAGCAGTGATGCTGCTACATCCGCATCCTCACTTGGAAGTGGTTGTAATTCCGATGCTGCACAATATGCGGTAGGTAAGACGGCTACTCCTGAACTCTTCAAGCAGCTTCAAGAGCGTTCTGGTGCAAGGATTACACGTCTTGTGCGTCCGGATGATGCCATGACGATGGATTTCAACTCTGAGCGCCTGACGGTTACCACTGATGAGGCGCTTGTGATCAAGACGGCTCGTTGTGGCTGATACATCAAAGGTCGGGCCTTTAATCAGGTTGGTCTGCCTGAGTCTACTCTGAATCGATCAATCTACTCTCGTTGTGGATAGGATGGCTTTGGCCTGTGTCTATCTTATGAACACGGATTAGACGAGAGGAGAGATTAATGGGATTGCGAATCTTTGGCGATCATCGCGCCTGGGCAAGTGCGGTAGAAAGCGAAACAGGCATCGAAGCCTTTATTGCCATACAAGGGCATGGAAAGGAAGAGGAAGCGCTGCACCGAGTAGCGACAGACCGTACCTTTACGGACCTTATGGAGGCCGAGCGTGCGGCGGATGAGATCCTGCAGAAAATGACAGGTATTAGCGCAGATAGCCAACCCCTGTTTGACTAAGCCTTTGCATTTGATTCAGGCATAAAAAAAGCCCCGTCATGGACGGGGCTTTTTCAAGGGAAGTGGATTAAACCACTTCAACCTCTTGTGCTTCCATACCTTTCTGGCCTTTGGCAGCCACGAAAGATACAGCCTGACCTTCTTTCAGGCTCTTGAAGCCGGCAGCCTTGATCTGGCGGAAGTGAACGAACAGATCAGCACCGCCGGAGGACGGGGTGATGAAGCCAAAACCTTTCTCATCGTTGAACCACTTAACAGTACCGGTTTCGCGATTAGCCATGGTGTTTTTTACCTTTTCAAAAATTAAGTTTCGGTAAAGGGAAGTCTTGACCGAGACTGAGCACTGAGTGTAACGGAGTCGTAACGATGTTGGATCTGTATCTAAACACCATGTTGCGATTCACAGTAATGCACGGGCACAGCAGGATCATATTACGATCATATATGAGCATTTGAAAAGACCAAAAGTTCATCTAATGATCAAACCCATGATTGCAGGCTGTCCGGTCAGCGATATAGACCACTAAAAAACGTATTTATTTCCTTGAACTGGCTAAAAATTCAAAGAAAAGTACAGTGATCTATTTTTTTTGAAAATGTGACGTCTGGTACAGCGAAACGACAGTTGGAAGAGAAGGGCGTAAGGCGGGGCAGTTTGAAGAGATGTCAGCTTGAAGGGTGAAGGCAGGCGGGGCTACAGATAAGCCCCGCCTGCTATCAGGCTTTTACTTCTGAGGCAGTGCAAAGGCGATTACATAGTCGCCCTGACGAGTGCCTAGAGAGCCATGCCCACCCGCATAAACCAGGATGTACTGACGTCCATCCTTGCCGGTGTAGGTCATGGGGGTTGTCTGGCCACCTGCAGGCAGGCGACCTTCCCACAGCTGCTTACCGTTACGAACATCGTAGGCACGCAGGTACTGGTCTAGCGTACCGCTCAGGAAGGCCAGGCCGCTGGATGTCATGAAAGCCCCACCCAATGCTGGAACACCCATGGGGAGCGGCATTGGAACAGGCGCACTGTCACGAACAGTGCCGTTCTTGTGCTTCCAGATGACCTGATTGGTGGTCATGTCGACAGCAGCCACATAACCCCATGGTGGTGACTGGCAAGGCAGGCCCATCGGGGACAGCAGTGCACCCATGATCACACCGTACGGTGCGCCTTTGTTTGGCTGAACGCCCTCTGTCTCACTCTTGCGAGCCGGACCGCCCTCGACGTCCTCGCGTGCGACGAGCTTGGATGTAAAGGCCATGTAGCTAGGCGAAAGGAACATCACCTGACGGATAGGATCCACGGCGACGCCACCCCAGTCGAATACACCGAAGTTGCCCGGATACACGATCGAACCCTGCAGGGAAGGCGGCGTGTAGATGCCTTCATAGCGATGCGATTTGAACGTGATACGGCACAGCATCTGATCCAGAGGTGTCACACCCCACATGTCCGCTTCCTTGAGTGTCTGCGGCATCATGTTGAGTTCGGACATTGGCTGCGTGGGGGACGTATGATCGCCTTCCACTGCGCCCTGCGGAACGGGTGTCTCGTGTATGGGAACGATGGGCTGACCATTGGTGCGATCCAGCACATAGAGGCTGCCTTGTTTGGTGGATGCAATCAGGCCCGGCTTGATGCCATCAGCCGTCTTGATATCCATCAGCGTGGGCTGCCCACCTACGTCCATGTCCCACAGGTCGTGGTGAGTGAATTGGTAATTCCAGCGTACCTTACCCGTATTGACATCCAGAGCGACAACGCCGGCGCTGTATTTCTCGGCTTCTGGCGTACGCATGCCACCGTACTGATCCGGCGTTTGGTTACCCATTGGCAGGTAGATCAGGCCCAGCTTTTCGTCCACTGACATGACGGACCATACGTTCGCAGAGTTGCGGGTGTAGGTCTGGCCTGGCTGAATCGGCTCGGTAGCTTCAGGGTTGCCACTGTCCCAATTCCAGACGAGGTGGCCGTCGTGCACGTCATAGGCACGAATAACGCCGGAAGGCTCGTCAGTAGAGGCATTATCCGTTACATGGCCACCAATGATGACCAGGTCACGGGTAACTGACGGCGGCGAGGTGGAGTAGTAGCCACCAGCAGTGAAGCCGCCGATGTTGGCGCCCAGGTTGATGGAGCCTTTGTCGCCAAAATCTTCGCACATTTTGCCAGTGTCGGCATTTATGGCGATCAGGCGAGTATCGGCGGTGGGCAGGAACAGACGGCGAGGGCAGGAGTTGCTGACCGGTGTAGCCTCTGCTGGGGCAGGCGCTGCCTGCGCATTGTCCTGAGCATCCGCCTGTGCATAGGCGGCATCATCATGGTAAGCCACGCCACGGCAGGTCATGTGTGCCCAGCCCTTGAAGCTGTCGGCACTCTGAGTGCTCAGCTTGGGATCAAAGCGCCATAGCTCCTTGCCGGAGTCGGGGTCCAGGGCAATGACCTGGCTGTGCGGCGTACAGACGTACAGCTTTCCATTGACCTTGAGGGGCGTGTTTTCAGCCGTGGTTTCCTGCGGATCGTTCGGCCCGGGAATGTCGCCGGTACGATAGGTCCAGGCGACTTCCAGCTGATTCACGTTTTCCGGGGTGATCTGATTCAGCGGGGAATATTTGTCGCCAAATGACGTACGCCCATACGACTGCCAATCGCCATCGGGCATGGTGGGGGCAGCGTTCACTGTACCTGCACTGGCACGATCCAGACTGCCCTCAATGTTATGTGGATTGGTGAATTGACTGGCGACTGCAGCAGCACCGGCCAGAACGACCGCGCCGGTCAGTGGCATGGCGCCTACTGAGCTGACACCCGCCTTACGTGCCATGGGGCGACGTATCCATGGCAAAAGCAGAACGATGCCTACTACAAACCACAGTGCCAGACGTGGAACCAGTTGCCACCAGTCCAGACCGACTTCGTACAGCGCCCACAGCGTTGAGGCAAACAGAACGAGCGCAAACAATGGGAGTGCTGCACGATGGGCAAGCACGAGAAGGATACCAGTGATGAAAATACCGGCACCCGCGAGGGCGTAATAGAAGGATCCTCCTACAGTGATCAGTTTGACGCCACCTACAAGCATGGCGAGACCAATCAACACAAGGACGATGCCGACTAACGTAGAAAAAAGACGCGTTTTTGCAAACGGTCCAGTCGTTTCGTTCATGAAGGCAATACCAAATTCTTAAAATAGGATTCACCGGACTGGACCACAAGGGCCATCCGGGAGTTGCACGGTGAAGGATGTTGGAATTCTTATAACAACAATCTTATACCGTCTGTCACCCTCTGCGCATATTCAAGTTAGGCAAAGGTGTTTTGTGGATTTGTGCAAAGGCGAAAGTGAGAGGTGGTTTGAATTATTACGTATACTTGAAATTCAGCCGTAGATTGTCAAAAACGATCGCAATAAGTCCTGTTGATCTGCCTCAACTACCGCTGCGATCAGAGGACATCTCTCGGATTAGGTTGACCTGGAAGAATCTTGAATCAACTTCCTGAGATGGTTTCCGTGAGCTAGGTTTCAAACACATTGGTCATAGCGCTAGTAAGTTTTTATTTTGGAGTAGCGCTGCATTGCCAACCCTTATTCGCCGTAAGTACCGATTCCTGCATAAAACCCTTTCCTATACAGGTTGGTCGCTGTTTTGGCTGCTTATCTGGGACATTGTTGTCACCGTTGACTTCATGCTGTTCGTCGATGATCGAATGAGCCTTCCTTCGATGCCATTGACGCTGCTGGGCTCCGCCCTGGCCATGCTGGTGAGTATTCGGAACACCAGCGCTTACAACCGCTGGTGGGAAGCTCGTACGTTATGGGGAGGGATGGTTAACAGCTCGCGCAATTTTGCCCGTCAGGTTCTGATTCTGGTTGATGACCCGGGCGATGCTTTAAACCCTATTAAGGAGGTGCTGTTTCGCCGCCATGTGGCCTATGTCAATGCTTTAGCCGCGCATCTCAAAAAGGCGCCGATTCCAGAGCGACTTGCAGAGTTGTTGCCTGCTGAGGAAGTGGCTCGAAGCGGTGATACCAATAATTTTCCCAACGACATCCTAAGCGGCTCGGCAGCTTTGATTGCCCAGGAGTACAAGGCAGGGCGTCTGGACAGCATACGCTTGGCACGTCTTGAATCGACGATGGTGGATATTTCCAACTGGCAGGGAGGTATGGAGCGCATCGCTAATACTCCGTTGCCGTATCCTTATGTGTACTTTCCACGCCTGTTCATCTCGCTGTTCTGTTTGATCGTCCCGGTAGGGTTGGTAGAGTCGTTAGGCTGGTTTACACCTCTGGCCTCTACGGTAGTGGGCTTTATGTTGCTCGCACTCGAAAAAATTGGAACTGATTTACAAAGCCCGTTTTCCGAAAGCCAGCACCAGATACAGATGACTGATCTCTGCGCGAACATCGAGAAGAATCTTTCGTCCATGTTCAGGGAGTCGGAGAACGCTTCTGTTCGCTCCACTGAGTAGCATTGGAAGCCGGCGTTACGCCTACGGTGCGCATAACAGGCTGGCCAACGCCAGTCTGGAGCTGGCCGTGGACACCTTTATCGGCCCCTTTTTCGCTGTCTACCAATTCGGCAGGTGGGGTGTAATGAATACAGCCATACCAGATGACGATTGGAAAAAGCGCATGCAGTACAAGGCGTACTGCCAGGGCCCACTCAGGAAGCGCTGGAAACAGGCCCGCATGTTGCCAGGTGTAGAAGTGTACAGGCAGCATAAGGAGCGTACAGACAAAGAGAACGCTGCCCGCGTAACGACGAAGCTCTTTGAAGAGCACCGCAACCGCTACCATCATTTCCAGAATGCCGCCAAAGCAAACGATGGCAAACCGGTAGGGTACGTCGATGGGGACAAGTTTGACGAAAAAGCCGGCCATGAACAGGTGGGCGAAACCACCTACCATGAACCAAGCCACTACGAGCGCAACCGCTTGTTTTTGATAGCGCATATGCAGGCCGCCTTTTTAAGCTCTTATGACGGTATGACTACGTTTTTGTGATCTTTCTCACTTGCTCGGCTGCTTCCAGATCAAATGCATCTGCTGATGGCCCGTGATTGAACCGATGCGCTCAGCTGCCTCTCTATTGGTAAATGCTTCGTAAGCGATTAAGTGACGACACTGCATTACGTCCCAGTTTGCTACGAACTGATTTGAAAGCCTGGAGAGATGACTATGGAACTTCCTGTAAAAGATCTCACGACCTTATTCGATCAATTGGGTCTGGACTCAGATAAGGCCAGTATTGACGCGTTTGTCGCCAAGCACTATCCGCTTCCCGATGACGTCAAGATTTCCGAAGCACCTTTTTGGACGCCCAGCCAGGCGGCGTTTTTGAAAGAAGAAATCATGAACGATGCCGAGTGGGAGCCGATCGTTGATGAACTCAACGTATTGCTGCACGAGAATAAGCCGTTTCAAGCGACCTGAATGGTAGGCCTGGAAGGTAATAAAACGGTGGGTTTCGGCCCACCGTTTTGCTTTTCAGATTCCTGCTTATCCCGTCTGCCAATCCCGCTGTGCCTCTTCGCATGTTCGTGCCAAGTGGACGGTAGCGCCGTCTACGCGGGCCACCCATTCCAGAGGAATCAGGTGATATTGCCCCTGAGCATCTGGATCACTTCGCTCAAGCTTGAGTTTATTGCGATCCACAATGTCATAGACCTTGCCGACGTGTTGACCATCGGAGCCTAGTACGTCCGCTTGAACAGGGATTTTATCGACATCAACCATGCAGGTTTCTCCGGCAAATAGGACAAAGGGTTCTGTAGGTAATCATCCGCTATCTATTCAGAGGTTTGCCGAATGGCTAACGTTCTAAGTGAGCGACAGGAGGCATTTTTCAACTCTCCTGATGAGCGAGCAGAACTGTCCGATACCCCTTTTTTCTGACTGATGTACAGCATTGTCCAAGGCTGTAGCGAACGGACCTGATAAGGAGCAAACGTAATGATTGAACTCTATGGCATGGGTAGTCCCAATGTCCTGAAAGTGGTGCTGATGCTGGAGGAGCTGCAACTGGCTTACCGGTTCAAGCATGTACATGTCTGGAAGGGTGAACAGTTCACCGATACCTTCAAGGCACTCAATCCGAACAGCAAGGTTCCTGTGTTGATCGATCCTGACGGACCGAGCGGGGAGCCCTACCGTGTGTTCGAGTCGGGTGCAATCCTGCAGTACCTTGCTGAGAAGACGGGGAAGTTTCTGCCTGCAAGCGGTACGGCACGTTATGACGTCATGCAGTGGTTGATGATCCAGTTGACTGGAGTCGGCCCCATGTTCGGTCAGTATGTTCACTTTACGCGCTTCGAGCCTGAAGTCTCCAACTACGCGCGCTCGCGCTATACCACTGAGGCGCTGCGCCTGGTTGAGCTTATCGACCAGCGTCTGGCTACCCACTCTTATCTGGGCGGCGATACCTATTCGATCGCCGATATCGCGACGTATCCCTGGATGGCCATTCTCGAGTTCCTTGGCTTACCCCATGAGCGTTATACCCATCTGACACGCTGGTTGGACGAGATTTCAAAGCGACCTGCTGCCATTCGACTGGTCGAGATGACCAAGGAGATCCAGGCGGAAGGCGTGGCCTCGCGTTCAGAAGCCACACCGGATGACTATGACCGCATGTTCGGCCGCGGTCAGTACGCTCGCTCGTTGTAAGGGCAGGGGCATGGATGCCTGCTTCATCAGGAATCGACCAGCTCCTTGAGAAAGCACGTCAGGGCATGGCCGGGATCGTCATGGTCTGATGAAATCATGCGGATGCCCCACTGGCTCAGGATCTCTTCCTGTACCGGATTGGGCATATGGGAAAAGACATAGGAGATGGGCCTGACGCCGGAGGGCTCATACTTGCTCCACATCTTTGAAAGCTTATGGAAGAGCAGCCGGATATTGGTATCCGAAAGGCTGTAACCAATGAATAGAACGGCTTTGCTCAGTGTGTCGGCTCTCAGCTTGATATCGAGCGGCGTCTCGAATTGAAGCCGTTCGTAATAGCTTGTTTCGGCCAGCACAATCGACGAGTCATCGTCGAAATCCCCATGAAATTTGATGATCTGCCTGATGTTGTCCTGCGCCTTGGCCAGATCGCTGGCATTGGCGATCTTGATGTACTCTCGCTGATAGGCATCGTGGGCATATTCCAGCCAGCGGTCGTAGTTGGTGGTGTAGATCGCTGAGAACCGGCCTTGTACGATCAGCCGATGTATTTCTGATGCCGTGATATCGATATCTTTATGCCACTCCCGGTCCATCCAGCTTCTGAGCGCACCGATGTTGCCCTTCTTGATACGGTAATACTCGGCTAGCGCAAGAAAGTTGCCGTAGGTATTGAAGACGTCCGGGTCATAATCCAGCTGGACGGCAACTTCTTCGATCAGTTGTTTCCAGGGCGGCAAGCCAAGGTTGGCCGATACTCCAGCCCCTACGAACAGGATCAGCCGATTGCTACGGTAAGCGTCCTTGAGGCTTTCCATTTTCAGGACTCCTCGATAAAGCTGACGAATTTTTCCAGCGCCTGCCGTCGCATGGAGTACTCATGCTTGCGTGGCCCCAGTTGGGCAAAGGTTTGATCAAGGCCATCAGGCATGAACACACAATCCCATTCAAAGCTGCTATCACCGGCCGGCTGCTCTGTGATTCGCCCAGGAACGGCGCCCTCAAAGAAGTATTTCTTGCGACCGTCACAGTAGCCGATCAGCGTCTTGGCCACGGCTGAGGGATCTTCAAGGCCGCCTATGACGGAGGAGAAGCGTTCTGCCAGTAACTTGTCCCAGAAGAGCTGTGTAAGGCCGGCAGGGAAATCATTCAGGCTCTTGATGTAAAGCCCAGTGTGTTCAACGAATACAGGCTTCCCAACGAGGCGGAAGGCTTTGAGTAGCTTGTCGCTGATCAATTGGCACACATCCTCGGTTTGCAGTTCATCGATTTTGATCTGGTAGGGGACAATCTCGATTCGCGTTTTGGCGAGCAGGTGAGAGACTTCTTCAATCTTTCGCGTGTTGCTGGAAATAAATCGAATTTTCATGGCTGGCCTGCAAAGGCATTACGATTCTCAGGGCGGCTCGCTACGTCTCTGATTTAGAGGGAAGTGGATAACCAAGGGTTCGCCTTCAAAAGGTCCGGCGGTCGGCATACGCCATCAGCCTGCAAGCAGACGTTGCATGTCCAGTGCGTTGGGTACGGCTGCGCCGCTGGCGGTGTTATCAAAAATGCACCATGTGGGAACGCTCCGTTCATGATGATGTGCCAAGGTCTGGGCCAGAGACGCAAGGGCATCATAGGTATAGGAGGAGTGATAGATCTGGGGCGAGCCGTGAAGGCGGTAGTAGACCACCTCCGGCGATGCACTGGGCATGTTGCCGTTCACCAATGGAGAGGGATCGGCAGCTGCTTGGCCAATTCGATAAGCCACCAGCATGGACTGGGCATCATCACGTTGCCAGCTGGCATGGCGGGGTTCAAGAACGGCGTGTCCGTTATAGCGAGCCCTAAGATCCTCCAGAAAGTCACGGGTAAGTTCTGCCTTGAATGCCAGTGAAGGAGGAAGCTGGATCAGCAGGCAGCCCAGTTTCTCTCCCAGGTGACTGCACTCCGACAGAAAGCCGTTCAACAGTGCTCCGCCGTGAGCGAGGCGCTGAATGTGAGTGATCTGCTTGGGGACCTTTACTGCGAAGCGAAAACCCTCTGGCGTCGAGTCAGCCCATTTGGCGTAGGTCGCCGGTTGGTGAGGGCGATAGAACGATGAGTTGATTTCAACGGTATTGAAGCGGGCAGCGTAGCGCTGCAAGTGGGTGCCCTCTGCCGGAAAGTCGGACCACTGTGAACGCGGCAGGCTCCAGCCAGCGCATCCAATGTAGGGAAGTGTATTCAAGATCAGTTTTAAGCCAGTCGTGTCTGATCTGTGTTTGACTAACGGATCAGGTGATTGATCCTGCCGCTTCGTAGCGGGGAAGCGGCAGGTGCCTGGTTAGAAGCGGAAAGCCTGACGGCCGATCAACAGCCATTCTCCGTTCTGTTTTTGCCAGATCTGAAAGTTTTCAATTTCAGTAGGCGTCAACTTGCCGCTATTGATGGCTTGTGCAGAGAAATGATTGCGAACCAGGGCCACATCACCCGACATTGTGATTTTCTGGTTGAGCATTTTCAGCTCTTTGAATGCGCTTTTGCCTGTTTCGATATCCGCAATGAATGCTTTCTTATCTTGGATGTTGCCGCTGGAATGGCCATAGGTAAGATTTTCGGCCGTCAGGGCATTCAGACTGGCAATATCCTTGTGCCACATGGCCTGGGTAAGCTTGTCCACGGCCTCAGCTACCGCCGTTTCATCCGAAGACGTGGCGGCCATAGCATAGCCGCTGAAAAGGCACAGAAAGCCAACGATCAGCTTGATATTTCGCATGAGCATTTCCTTTTTGTTGTAAGCGATGCGGAATGGATCGTTGTACGTGATGGCTGTGGATCTCGTTCGAGTATGGAAGAAGCACAGCGGTCATAGGTCGTCGTACAACATGATGTGTTGTAGACGTTTCACGAGAGGGCGTCAATTGGCGTGTTGTCTTTGCCAACAGAGCAAGCGCTGCTTGAGCGAAAAGGTTCTCGTCAAGCAGCAACGCAGGGTGCTTAGGCGTGTAGCGAAAGGAAATCTTTCCAGGCAGCGGGCACGTTGTTGAGTTGTAGGTACTGAAGACGCTCGTTTTCATCCAGACGGCTCCAATAAGGCGTCCAGTGCTGGCTCCACCAGAACGCCAGCTCGCCTTGTAGCGTATCCATGCAACCCACATCGACTGTAGGAAATGCCTGCCAGGGAGCTGGCGGTGCAATTTTTTGTGCATGAATAGAGGTCAGTAGAGCGGGTGAGTCCGTGACCAGATTGAGCAGCACACCGCCAAATTCGGACTGCATGCGCAGCATCAGTTTTTCACCCGCCTCGTTGCGATACAGCGTCTGTTCAGGAGTGCTCGAAACGGGAGTAAAGCCCAGCTTCATCAAGGCGGCACCCAAACCCATTTTACCTTGGTGACAACTCATGACCTGGAACTGATACGCCCGGATACCAAGCCCTTCAAGGCTTTCTGCGCCTTCCTGGTCGATGTTCAGTGGCGGGTGGTCGAACAGGGGGAATTCGGTACCTAGTTGCTCAAGCTGGCGATCAATATCCTCGAAGGTGCGCTTGGAGACCAGACGCTTTAGCAAAAGGAGAAAACCGGTACCGTGGAGCTGGGGGTGCGAAGTCATGGGGCCTCCTGGCGCGCGTCTGGACTATATGGTCTTAAGACCCGAAGCCAACCGTTTTGCTTCAAGGCTGGCAAAGAAATTTCCATCTGCGCGAAACGGATAGCAGGGCGACTGTGCGGGCAAGAGGCTGCCGCAGCCGTAATATACTTCTTCAACATAGCTTTATCATGTGACCGAAACATGAATCAGAAGGCAATCACGACGGGCTGTATTCCAAGGCTATCAAGGGTTTGCTTTGCTGATAGCGCCGGAGTTTATCGCTAAGCGACTCAGGCAAGGATGCTAGTGTCTGAAATCCACTGGATTGGTAAAAAGGGACGAGTTCGGGGTGGCAGAAAAGCCAGACAGGCGATGCCGCATGGTTTACGGCATGCTCCAGCAATCTGCCACCAATACCCTGACCGCGCTCCTCGTGTGAAACGAAGAGGCCCGTCAGCCAAAAGCCCTGTTCGATGGGACTAAGGTTCAGGACACCGAGAATGCCTTGTCGCCGGGCTACCCAATAGCGCACGTCATCGCCTCTGGCGGTTCGCATGGTGCTGCCATGGACGCGATAAAACTTGTCGATAAGCGGTCGGAGTTCAGGTGAGAGGAGGCCGTACTGCAGTTCGCTCATAGCTCTTTGAGGACAAATAGCATTCAGGTATTGGGCGTATTACCGGCCAGCTGCTCCAAGGCACGCCTCACCATCGAGGCGTACTCAGTGGGGCTGAGGCCATAGAGCTCAGTAGCGACCCAGGGTAGCCAGCGTGCGCCCATTTCGTCTCGTCTGGAGAGCAGGCGCTGTGCCTCGGCAACGGCTTGTGTGGCATGTGCTTGATGAAAATCGGCTCGGCTCATGATGATCTCTTGCAGCAACCCGTCATGATAAAACCGAACCGACGTATTTACCTACCGCGAGCGACACGGCGAGCGATTAACGGCTCGCCGTATCGACATCAGTCAACGCTGACCCCAACGAAAGCGTTATGGCCCAGCGGGCTCATTACATAGCCTTGCACATTCTTGCGCATGGGCATGAACGCCGTGGAGTGGGCGATAGGGGTATTGGGGATCTGTTCCTTCATGCGCACCTGAGCCTGACGGTAAAACTCGGTCCGCTCGGCCTGATCGGAGACACGCTTGCCGTTCTTCACGAGGTCATCGTAGGTTTTGTCGCACCACATGGAGTAGTTGTTGCTGCCAATCGCATCGCAGCCATACAGCGTACCCAGCCAGTTGTCTGGATCACCATTGTCGCCTGTCCAGCCCACCAGGATGGTGTCCTGCTGGCCGCTCTTGGCGCGCTTGAGGTATTCGCCCCATTCGTACGTCACAATCTCGGCGTTAATGCCAATCTTGGCCCAGTCGTTCTGGATCATCTGGGCCATCAGGCGCGCGTTCGGGTTATACGGCCGCTGGACCGGCATAGCCCATAAGGTGATCTTTGTGCCTTCTTTGACGCCAGCTTGCTTGAGAAGCTCCTTGGCCTTGACCGGGTCGCGCGGCAGATCCTTTATCGTTTCGTTGTAGGACCACTGGCTGGGCGGCATCCCGTTAACGGCAAGCTGCCCTGCGCCCTGGAAAACGGCTTCAATGATGTTCTGCTTGTTGATCGCCATGTCGAGCGCCTGGCGGACTTCCAGCTTGTCCAGTGGCGGATGCTGAACGTTATAGCCTAGGTAGCCAATGTTATAGCCAGGGCTACTCATGACCTTCAGGTTGGGGTCTTTCTCCAGCGAGGCAATATCCGCCGGATTAGGGTAAACGCTGACGTGGCATTCGCCTGTGCGCAGCTTTTGAGCCCGCACGGCAGAATCGGTATTAATCGAGAAGATAAGGTTGTCGAGCTTGACCTGTCCCGGTTGCCAGTAATCCTTGTTGCCCTTGAAACGGATCATGGCATCTTTCTGGTAGCGACTGAAGACGAAGGGGCCGGTACCGATAGGCTTCTGGTTGATCTGTTCAGCCTTGCCCTGTTTGAGCAGCTGGTCGGCATATTCGGCTGAATGGATACCGGCAAACCGCATCGCCAAATTCTGCACAAAAGCAGCGTCGCGCTCATTTAGCATGAAGCGAACTGTATGCTCGTCCACCTTTTCAACCCGGGCGATATTCTTGTCCAGACTCATGCCAGTAAAGTAGGGGAACTCGCTGGGATAGGCCTTGCGGAACGGATGCTCTTTATCCAGCATGCGCTGAAAGGTGAACAGGACGTCATCGGCATTGAAGGGGCGGGTCGGTTTGAAATAGTCCGTCGTATGGAAGTTCACGCCCTGCCGTAGAAAGAAGGTATAGGTCTTGCCGTCTTCACTGATGTCCCAACGCTCTGCAAGGGAAGGAATGGCCTTGGTGCCGCCTCGCTCGAAATCGGCCAGTCGGTTGAACAACGTACTGGCCGCAGCATCATGATCGGTTCCCGCTGTGTACAGGCCGGGGTCAAATCCTGCTGGACTGCCTTCCGAACAGTAGACCAGGTTGCTTGCAGCCTGGGCAGATAAAACGTTGAACACGCAGCCAGCCGTGACCAACGCCGTAAAAAGCGTCTTGAACATGAGCCGTTTCCTTAAAGCGTGAGGTTCAGCGAAACGCGTACGCTACCGCGGCTCCGGAATACCGGCAGGATTTAAATGAAAGCAGATATTTCAAGGGTCACGTCAGATAAGCCGCTTGGTCAGTTTCACTTCGGTCAGGTCGACCCCACCTCTTGATAGGGTTTTATGGGCTTCTGTATGGTCGAAGCCGTGCTGTCGATAAAAAGCCATTGCTGCAAGGTTGTCCTGTAATACCCAGAGGGATACACAGCTAACAGCGGGCAACTCCAGCGAAGAGAAATAATGCCGTAACAGCGCCGTTCCGAGGCCGGTACGGTAGTGTCGTGGGGCTATGTAGATCGCATGAATTTCTCGCCTGGAGGCCTCTTCCGGCCAATCACGGTCAGGGCCGCACGCCATCCAGCCGGCTACTGACCCGCTGCGCTCAGCAACCCATATCGGAGCATTTTCCGCTTCCAGTCTTGCTTTCCAATGGGCATATCTGGACTCGTATTGGAGGTTATCCAGCACTACCTGAGGCATGATGCCTTGATAGGCGGCGCGCCAGGATTCGATATGGATCATGGCGATTGCAGAGGCATCCTCAGACGTAGCTGCTCGTACAGGCATGGCGGCTTTCCATTAGGCTGAAACGATAGGGGCAGTTCTTAAGACTAGTGCATCCCTTGGGCAGGCGATACTATCCCAAGGCCCGGCCCAGACGGGTTTCTTTGCTTATAACAAATTGCGGTCTGCGGTTTACACCGTTTTGTTCGAGTTCAATCGCCAAGACTCGCCTGCCAATTTGAAACTACGCTGTGCCCAATGTGACGCGCTATTTTGTATGACCGCGTCGTGGCTGCATGGAATAAGAAAAATAGGGAGAGTAAGCATTAATGCGTCTATCTTTGCTGTTTCTGGCTATCAGTACGTCCCTTGGCAGCTATGCCTTTGCTAACAAAACCCAGTCTGTTACTGAAGCCGGAACGACGGTACAGGAGGTCAACATGGCAGATAAGAACGGCTCGGCCCTTCAGGCGAATCCCTTTTTTCAGGTGAGTGCATTGCCCTTTCAGGCACCTCGGTTCGACCTGATCAAGGAGTCGGACTTCGAGCCCGCCATTACAGAAGGCATCCGGCAAAAGTTGGCTGAAATCGAGCAAATTGCCAACAACCCCGAGCCGCCTACTTTCGAGAATACCTACGTTGCGCTGGAAAAAGCCGGAGCCCTGCTGGACAGGGTCATGACAGTTTTTAGCGCGCTCACTGGTGCCAATACGTCCGACACGCTTCAGCGGATCAATGAAGAGCAGTCGCCCAAGCTGGCTGCACTGGGTGATGCGATCACGCTCAACAGCACATTGTTCGACCGTCTACAGACCGTTTACGACCAGCGCGAAACGCTTGATCTGACATCCGAGGACAAGCGGCTTATCGAGATTACCCATCAGCATTTCGTATTGGCAGGTGCCCGGCTGTCTGAGACTGATAAGGCCCAGCTCAAATCGCTCAACCAGGAGGCGGCAACGCTCACTACCCAGTTTGTGAATCGGCTGCTGGCTGCAGCCAAGAACGGGGCCCTGGCTGTCAGCAACAAGGATCAGCTTGAGGGACTTTCTGAGCCTGAGCTAAAGGCAGCCGAACAGGCAGCCCAGGACCGTCATCTGGACCAGCAATGGCTGCTCACTCTTCAGAACACCACGCAACAGCCTTGGCTAGCGTCTCTTGCCAACCGCGATACGCGTAAGGCCTTGCTCGATGCCTCGTGGAATCGGGCCGAGAGGGGCGATGCCAACGATACCCGCTCGCTTATCGCGCGTCTGGCCAAGGTGAGAGCCGAGCAGGCCAAGCTGCTGGGGTTCCCGGATTATGCGACCTGGAAGCTACAGGATCAGATGGCCAAGAAGCCAGAGGCTGCGCTAGGTTTCATGCGGGACATCGCGCCGGCGGCCACAGCCCGAGCCAAGCGCGAGGCGGCGGATATTCAGGCCGTTATCGACAAGCAAGGGGGCGGCTTCAAGTTGCAGGCCTGGGATTGGCCTTATTATGCGGAGCAGGTTCGCAAGGCCCGTTACGATCTGGACGAGTCACAGATTCGCCCGTATTTCGAGCTTAATAATGTGCTCCAGAATGGGGTGTTTTACGCAGCGCAGGCGCTCTACGGCATTACGTTCAAGGAGCGGACGGACATTCCGGTGTATCAGTCGGATGTGAAGGTTTATGAGGTGTTCGACAAGGATGGCTCTTCAATGGCCTTGTTCTACACCGATTTCTTCGCTCGGGATAACAAGAGTGGCGGTGCCTGGATGGGTAACTTCGTCGATCAGTCCCGGCTGCTGGGCACCAAGCCGGTTGTTTATAACGTCTGCAATTTCACCAAGCCTGCTCCAGGCCAGCCGGCGCTGCTTTCATGGGACGATGTCATAACCTTGTTTCATGAGTTCGGTCATGCCCTGCACGGCATGTTCGCCGACCAGATGTACGGCAGTATTTCGGGCGCCAATACGCCGAGCGATTTCGTCGAATTTCCTTCGCAAATCAACGAGCACTGGGCGGAAGACCCCAAGGTGTTCGCCAACTATGCCAAGCACTACGCAACCGGCAAGCCCATGCCTGCCGAGTTGGTCGAGAAGATCAAGAACGCGTCTCGCTTCAACAAGGGCTATGACATGACCGAGCTCCTGGCCGCTGCGCTACTCGACATGCACTGGCACATGATCGCAGCTGAAGCGCCTCAGCAAGACGTTGACGCATTTGAAAAGGCTGCGCTGGAGAAGGACCGCATAAACCTCAGTTATGTGCCGCCTCGCTACCGATCCAGCTATTTCATGCATATCTGGGGCAATGGCTATGCGGCAGGATATTACGCTTATCTGTGGACACAGATGCTGGCCGATGATGGCTTCGAGTGGTTCAGAGAACACGGCGGCCTTACTCCTGAAAACGGCCAACGCTTCCGCGACATGGTTCTTTCCCGTGGCAACAGCACCGATCTGGAGCAGGTCTACCGGGACTGGCGGGGCCATGAACCGGATATCGAGCCCATGCTGATCAACCGCGGCCTGAAAGGTGATAGCCAGGGTTGAGCTTGCCTTATACGTAGATGGGCCTGGAAGGTCCGTCTTGCTGCCAGCATTCATGGCCTAGGCTTAAAGTGCATCTTTTTATCCTATGCCGAGCCGCGCAGTATTTGTCACAGTGGAGCGCTTAGATTAGGCACTCCCAATTATTGCACCATGTTTTTGAAAAGGACCCGTCATGACCACGACTGTTACCGGCGCCAGCGCACCGGATAGCCTCGATATCGATTCACGCTATGAGGCCGCCAAGGCTATCGCACAGGAAGCGGCACGCCTGGGCATGGACTTCTATGCGCGCCGTTCGAGCCTGACGGTAATGCACAAAGGCGGTAACCTGCAGGATGTCGTCAGTGTTGCCGACAAGACACTGGAGGACTTCATCCGGGCGCAGCTTTCGGAGCGTTTTCCGGAGGATGGCTTTATCGGCGAGGAAAACGGTACTGCAGCATTGGATGCGCGCTGCATCTGGGTCATCGACCCCATCGACGGAACCAGCTGTTTCGTAAACGGCTTGCACAGCTGGTGTGTATCCATCGGGCTCATGATTGACGGTGAGCCCTATCTAGGCGCTATCGTCGATCCGAACCATCAGGAACTCTTTCATGCCTGCCTGGGCCAGGGCGCGTTCGTCAATGATATCCCGCTCAAGGCCCATGCTGCCCAACACGTTCGTGAAGGAGTCGTAGGGGTAGGTACAACGCACCGCCGTGGCAAGGAAAACTTCATTCCTTTCCTGACCGGTCTGTTGGACGAGGGTGGGATGTTTATCCGCAACGGCTCCGGGGCGTTGATGACGGCTTATGTGGCCGCGGGTCGGTTGATTGGCTATTACGAGACGCTTATCAACAGCTGGGATTGCCTGGCAGGCCTTGTCATGGTCAAGGAAGCCGGTGGTCGGTCGAGTGACTTCTTCCGTGGCGAAGGGCTGCTGGAAGGGAATCCGCTTCTGGTCGCTGCGCCCGGAGTATATGAGCAGCTAGCAGGCTTGATAGGGCCCTCGTTGGACAGTAACTAAGCCTTTTGTGCTTTTCTGCGCTTGGCGGTCATGGCGGTACAGGGTTGTGTCGCCGTTCATCTATCCTTTGAGACAAGACTTGTACGAAGCGGGCATACCTGTGCGAACCTGACGATGCCATTCGAAAGCGAGGATCAGACCATGAGTACCATGCAATGTACCTACCGCGATCATGTCATTACGGCTGAAATCATGGAGCATCCAGGCAGTCCTTTACCCTGGGCAGGCGGTTGCCGGATAAGCGACCTGCACGGGCATGTAACCCGGCGCATGCCGCTTCCGGTCAGTCATGCCTTCCTGGCCGAACTGGATCAGGCCCAGAGAGCGTCCATTGCTCACGGCAAATGGCTAGTTGACCAATGCCTGGACCATGGGCGAATGCTGTTTGATCAGCCCAAGGCTGCCTGATACGTATCTCACAGGGCGAAGGGCAAGAATTGCTTTTCGCCCTGGTTGCATGGCTTAACCTGCCAGACCTACATAAACGTTCTGCACGTCATCGTGGGCATCCAGGGCTTCCAGAAAGGCTTCTACTTCTTCCATTTCAGCATCGCTCAAGCCGGTGACCGGGTTTTTTGGGCGATAACCTAGATTGGCTGACTGTACTGTAAAACCAAGGGTTGGCAGCGCCTTGCAGACAGCGTCCATATCGGTAGCGTCGCTTATAAAGAGGGTGGCGTCATCCTCACCCGCCTCGAAATCCTGAGCGCCTGCTTCGATCGCGGCCAGCTCCGGATCAGCTTCTGGCGTATCGGGCGTTGCCTCGATCATGCCTACATAATCGAAATCCCACGCTACCGAGCCGGACGCGCCAAGCTGGCCCTTGCGAAACAGTACGCGAATCTCGGCGACAGTACGGTTCACGTTATCGGTCAGGCATTCCACAATGACTGGCACACGATGGGGAGTAAAACCTTCATAGGTGGTGCGCTCATAGTTGACCGCTTCGCCCAAAAGACCTGCGCCTTTCTTGATGGCGCGCTCCAGTGTTTCGCGAGGCATGGAGGCCTTTTTGGCCTGCTCGACGACCAGACGCAGGCGAGGATTCATGTCTGGGTCCGGGCCGGAGCGCGCAGCGATCATGATCTCTTTCGACAGTTTGCCAAAGATCTTGCCCTTGGCATTGGCTGCGGCTTCTTTATGTTTGGCTTTCCACTGTGCGCCCATAGTTGTCTCTTCAAGAGGGAATAAAGGCGCAAATTCTAGTCCATACCGAGGGTTTGAGCGGAGCTAAATGATCAGCTGTGTGCCATGTACAGCTAATCCCGCGCAGGTGCCCAACCCCCTCCCAGCGCCTGGTAGAGCGAAATGACATTGTTCAGCTGGCTCTCGCGCACCTGTACAGCCGCCAGATCTAGATTGAAGAGGTTACGTTGGGCGTCGAGCTCATCAAGGTAGGAGGAGTAACCGCTGCGGTAACGATCCCGGGCGATTTCAAGCGAACGTGCCAGCGTGCGCCGGCGTGCCTGGATACGATCAATCTGTTCGGCATACAGCGTGACGCCTGACAAAGCATTTTCAACGTCGGCAAACGCATTCAACGCTGCGGCCCGATACGCATAAGCGGCCTGATTACGCTGAGCGGTAGCGATATTGACCTGGGCTTTCAGTCGACCCGCTGTGAAAATCGGAGCAAGGATGCTGGCGCCCAGGCTCCAGACCTTGACCGGATCGTAGTTCAGCGAATTGATGTAAAGCCGGCCGACGCTGCCGGACAGTTGTACCTGCGGAAGAAACTCATCACGTCGGGCCTCTAGGTTGAGGTCACTGGCAGCCAGCTGCTGTTCGGCACGTGCGACATCTGGCCGTCTGCGCAGCAACTCCGATGGCAATACACCGGGAACACGGGGCGGGTGTACGTCCTGAAAGTGCAGCCCACGGTCCACTGGGGCCGGCAGGGCGCCCGTCAGCATCTGAATGGCATTTTCCTGTCGGCGAATGGCCTGTTGAAGCTGCGGAATCATTTGCATGGCGGCCTCATATTCGGACTGGGCCTGCGTTAACTCCAGTTCTGACGTGTAACCCTCACCGGCGCGATCCTCTGCGACCTTGAGCGCTCCAAGGCGAGACTCGGCTGTCTCACGGGTAACCTGCAGCTGAGCATCCAGTGAGAGAAGGGTGATGTATGCCCGTGCGGTCGTGCTGGCTACGGTGAGAAGAACAGCATCCCGATCGGTCTGGCTGGCCTGATATTGGAGCCGTGCGGCCTGTTCGAGAGTACGCAGGCGCCCCCATACATCCAGCTCATACGCAATCTGTACCTGTGGCTGAGCCGAACGGGTATGGGTGATACCCAGCGTGCCGAGATTGCGGTTGGTTTGTGTGGCAACCGAGGCATTTACCGAAGGAAACAGGGCCGAGCGTGCCAGTGCAATCTGCTCGCGAGCCGCATCGACGCGGGAAATAGCGGCTAACACGTCAGTGTTGTGCTCAAGCGCGGTTTCTACCAGGCGAGTCAGCCGGGGATCGTTGAAGTTGTGCCACCAATCGCTTCGAACGGCACTTGCCGGCTCACTCGCTGCACGCCACTGCCTAGGAGGTTGTATGGCTGCTTCGGGCGGTAGCGGTTTCTTGGGTGGCACACAAGCGGCCAGGCTTACCGCCAGGGCCAACAGCAAAGGATGGAATCGAACGTCCCTCATGGTGTAGCGCTCCGTTGCGCTACAGGTCGTTCTGTCTGGCTGGTCGCTGGGGTCGCATCCGTATCAACATGGGTGACAACGGACATCCCTGGCCTTAGCCGCTGCGCCAAGGGCTGGTCAGGATCAATGGTGATCCGCACAGGGATGCGCTGTACCACCTTGGTGAAATTACCCGTGGCGTTGTCTGGGCGAAGAATGCTGAACTCCGAGCCGGTTGCAGGCGCCAGCCGTTCGACACGGCCGGTAAGCTCTGCGCCGTCCAAGGCATCAACGTTGAAGCGGACCGGCTGACCGATCGCCATGTTATGTGTCTGCGTTTCCTTATAGTTGGCTACCACCCAGACCAGATCCGGTACCAAGTAGAGGAGTTGCGAGCCTGCCGTCACGTACTGCCCGAGGCGTACGGATACCTCGCTGAGCTGTCCTTCCCGTGGCGCCTTGATCAAAGTGTTGTCGAGGTCGATCTGTGCCAGATGCAGCGCCGCTTCTGCCATCTTTACCTGAGCTTCCAGGCTTCCGCGTGACACGCGAGTCGCCTTTACGTTTTCCTCGGCAATATTGATGGCCGCTTGTGCCTGCTTGACCTGAGCGGCGGCGGCCCTGGCCGAGGCGCGTGTCTGATCACGCTCGCGCAGGGAAACCGAGCCTCGGGAGGCGAGTTCGTTGACACGACGCTCATCGGCTCGTGCGCGATCCAGTTCGGCCTGCGCCGACAGGAGTTCCGCCCGGCGCGACGCTAGCGTGGCCTGGTTGGAAGCCAAGGTTTGTATGGAGTTCGCAAGATCCGCCTGCCGAGCCGCCAGCTGTGCCTGGTTTTGCTCAACACGCTGGCGATAGATTCGGTCGTCGATCCGAACCAGCAGTTGCCCCTGCTTTACATGCTCGAAGTCCTGTACGAGTACCTCGGCGACATAACCATTCACCTGAGGGGCCATGACGGTAATCTGTCCCCGGACGTAGGCATTATTGGTTGTCACGATGCCACTGGTGAATGGCCACAGCTGCCACGCATAGAGGATCGTCAGGACGCCTGCCAGCGCTACCACCAGCATGATGATGACCGTCATCCGTGACGGCTTGATCACCTTGGGCGGCCCAGGGTTTGTCGCTCCGGCATCCGGTACGGAGGCTGCCTGTTCGGTTTGAGGCGGCGTTTTTTCAGCTTCGCTTGAGCCCTTGCGCTCGTCATCAGGTAATGGTTTTTCGTCGCTCATGTCGTCTCACGTAGCAGCGTTATTAGAGGAGTTGGCTTGTGCCCGTTCCGCCTTTCTTCGCCGATAGGACAGGCGCAGGGTATGGAACAGTGACCAGCTCAGAAAGGTGATCGATACGAAGCCGATCAGCCGAAATACATCGTTGAAGGCCAGCACATGTGCCTCTCGTGTGGCGGCCTGGCTGAGTTGGGAGGTGCCTAGCGCCTGTTGCAGGGTAGGGTCAGTCTGCACCGGGGCATAAACCTGACTTTGAAGCTGCAGGCGCTGCACCACCAGTGGGTCGGTACGGTTGACGTTCTCGATCAGGTGACTGGAATGGTATTTCTCTCGCACCGTCTCGAATGTTCCAAACAGAGCCGGGCCGGCCAATCCACCCAGGCTTTGCGTAAAGGAAAACAGCACGGTAAAGCTGACGATATAGGTCGGACCGTTCTGCAGGGCACGCAAAAAGCCGATCATCATCAGCGGACCCAGGAACATGCCGCTGGCAAAGGCCAGAATACCCTGGCTGACAAACAGGTCCTGCGGGCGTGTCTGGTTTGTCGAGTCGGTATCCATGAAGCTGGCTATACCGATCAATACAATCGAAACCAGAATCTGAGGGATCATCGTTTTCGGGCTGAACACCAGAGCACTGACGGCAATGCCCGCCACGATGCCAGCAAGAATCACTGCAAAAAGCGGCTGTAACTGATCGGCTGTAAGCCCCAGGGTTTGCAGCAGACCCACTGCTCCATAATTCTGTTCGGACAGGATAAAGCGCAGCATGATCGCCCCGAAGGCAAAGCGCAGCATCTCGGAGGTGCCAAGCCAGCGAGTCTGGAGCAGGGGATTGCGTCGATGGTGCTCAATGGCGACCGCAATGATGATCAATACCAGAGCGGCTGCCAATGAAAACCCCATCCAGGGCTGCGTCAGCCACCATTGAATGCGTCCCTGTGCCAGGACGGCGGCAATCATGGCAAGGGCAGGGCCGAGCAGGGCAAATGTCAGAAAGTCCAGTCGCTCGAACGCCTTGATGCGTATGCCTGGAGGTAGCTTGAGCAGGGTGATGGCGGCGAGTGAGCACAGCGCCATGCCGGCCTCGAAGATATACAGGCGATGCCACTCGCCCAGATCCCTGAGCGCGGGCGAGAGCAGCCAAGCCAGAGGCGTTGCCAGCTGGGAGATGCCAACGCCAATGACCAAACCTTTGCCTACCTGAGCCTTCCGAAACGCCTGGAGCATATACAGCGTACCCAGGGTTGTGATCGTCGCGCCAGCAAAGCCGCTGGCGGCTCGGACCAGCACCGCCATGGGAAAGTTGTTGGCAAACACATGGGCGATCGTGAATACGGCATACAGCGCCAGCCCGATCTCGGCAAAGCGGCGAAGCCCGTATTGCTGACGAAACTTCACGAGAATCAGGTTAGCTGACACGTTTACCATCAGAAAGGCTGCAGGCAGCCAGGCACCCTGGGTGGGCGTCAGACCCAGATCACCCTGGATATAAGGAAGGTTCACGCTGATCAGCGCATTACCGAGGCCGCCTGTCAGGCCCAGCAGCACGGACACCAGCGCGTAGGCAAGGCGTACCGGTGGGGCATGCAGTGGCGTAGCCGGAGAGCCCGGCATCGAGGGCCGCTCGTGCGGCTCCCAATTGGGCAGGGGTTCCAGATATTTATCGGGCACAGCAAATAGGCGCCTTATTGAATCCTTGAGAAGTGCCAGTCACTGTTTAATCAATGATGGCAATGGATTCGTCCATAAGGCGCCGCAACAGTTCAGCCTGACGGGCAAGGAAGTCGTGATTACAAAAAAGCCCAACCAGACTTTTAGTCAACGCAGGCCATGCTCAAACGCATGGCCTAGCTGCTCCCTCTGATCATCCGGCCAGTGATGTGGGATATTCACCACGGATGTATTGCTCCAGTTGCAGAATCAGCCCGTCCTGCTCGGCAATCGTTTCCTTCACGATATCGCCAATGGAGAGCAGACCGATCAGCTGATCATTGTCGATCACCGGTAAGTGGCGCAGATGGCGATCCGTCATGAGCGACATGCACTCACGAATGCTCTCCCGAGGCGTCACTGTGATCACAGCACGGGTCATGATTTCCCGAACAGCGGTTCCTATGGAGGAGCGGCCCTGTAATACGCCTTTGCGCGCATAGTCGCGCTCGCTGATGATACCGACCAGCTTACCGTCTTCGGTAACGGGCAGGGCACCCACATTTTTCTCGGCCATGACTTTAAGCGCATCAAGCACCGTAACGTTTGGGGTGATCGTAAACACACCCTGGCTTTGCTTGGCTCTAAGGATATCCGCTACCGTCTTCATATCATTCCTCCCTTGCTGGCAAATCAATAGGACGAAAATAACCCGACCTGTCCGGCCGTCACCAAACAACGTAATCCATGGGTACGATTAAAATTTTCAAGCACGAGCATGGCCTATGCCTTACTCGGAGCCGAACTGCACAATCAGTTCTTCTCCAGTCAGGGTGCGGGTATCGTTGGCAAAGCAGTAGAAAGCTGGTTTTTCTTCTATGAAAACCTGCAGCGCAAATGTCCAGTCATCCGGGTCATCAAACAACCCAACCGGGACGGCATGAAAGTCGCCGTGTTTTAACCGGTAAAACAGGTGAGTACCACATCGGCGACAAAAGCCTCGCTCAGCCCACTCTGATGACTCGTAGACGTGAACATGCTCCTCTCCTGTCAATTGGGGAGGGAGCGTGCTTTCGACAACCATCAGTGGACCGCCGCCCCATCGCCGACATATCGAGCAATGACAAGCGCTGACAGATGTTTTTTCCAGACCGACAGTTACGTGCACCGCGCTGCACAAGCAGCGTCCTTGTCTCTCGACCCGAGCAGCCATAGCCATCCCGCCTTTCGCTGAGTGGAATGAAAAGCGTAGTCGAAAATCGGCGATTAAAAGGAAAAAAGAGGGTAGGGCGACGTTTTGTCTCTATTGGGGGCTTTTCAACGTAGAGTCGTCAGCAGGCTCACTTTAAGCCCTGCCAAGAGCGAAAGGCAGCCTGACTCATTCACCATGAGGCGTGGCGCCTTTCTATTAGTCGGTTCATCACTTTTCATACGCTGCGCCAATGCCCTGACGACGTATATAACGGGCCCGAAGCGTATCGTAAATCCAGTTGAAGCATACCGAATAAGGCAGGAAAAACAGGATCAGTCCGATATCGAGCACTAGCGCCTGGAGCAGGCTGATCGAAAGCCACCACGCTGCCAACGGAACCAGCAAGACCACTAGGCCAGCCTCAAAAAGACAGCCGTGAAGCAGGCGGACGGCAAAGCTGCGTTTGAATCCCAACCGGTTTTGCGCACGGTCAAACAAGAAGTTGAAGATCATGTTCCACAACATGGCTATGGTCGAAAACATGAGCGTCAACACGCCAATCTGTGCCATGGGTTTGCCCATAGCCCAGGCGATCACAGGCGCACAGAGGCCCAGGGCAATCAGCTCGAAGGCCAGCGCATGACCTGCCCGCTCCCAGAAACTGCGATCAGTTGATGAAGTAGAAGACATTGGAAAACTCGCTTAGGGATGACTGCAATGGTCTATTATCATCGGTTTAACCAATAACCAAAAATTAGCTGGTATCGCTTATACCGATATGAACCTTTCAATAGAAGCGCTCGAATCGTTTGTTCATGCTGCATCCAGTGGCTCGTTCAGCGCAGCGGCGAGGGGGCTCGGTAAAAGCCAGTCGACCATTAGTGAAACCATTGCCCGCATTGAAATAGAACTGGATGTTGAGCTCTTTGTTCGTGGCGCTCGCCAGCTGACATTGACCGAGCCTGGGCGTAGCTTGTTGGGATATGCGCTGGAGACGCTATCGGCGATAGACCGATTGAAACGTCACGCGGCTACCTTGGGCCGCGGGCAGGAAGCCAAGCTGACACTGGTACTGTCAGATACCTACCAGCAGAGCCAATATGAAGCGCGTCTTCACGAATTGGACCAGCGCTATCCTGATCTGGAGTTCGAGTGCTTTTTTGCCGAACAGGCCGATGTGCTGGATCTGATCAATCAAGGCCGCGCCAACCTGGGGCTATTGGCCGCTCAACCGGAATACGGGCCGGATATTGCGCATTCCCGGCTGCCTTACTATTCCTCCTTTGGTCTTTTTGTCAGCCAAGGTCATGCCCTTTCCCAGAAAGCGGTAGTTGAACCTCAGGACCTTGCTCACTACCGCATGCTGCGTCTGAGCAGCGTTGTCAGCAGTGATCTGGACGATTCGACCCTGCCTGTACACAGTACGCGATGCTGGTCGACTCCAGACTACCTGCTGTTGCTGGAAATGGCGGCGTTGGGCTTTGGGTGGGCCGCGTTACCCAAGGGGTTGGTCGAGTCCCATGCACAGGGGCGGGTGCATGAGTTGGTCATGAATGGCTGGCCCAAGCAGGTATCGGTGGATGTGGTGTGGTCGCGTAAACAGCCGCTTGGTCCTGCTGCAGCCTGGCTGCTTGAGCGTCTTACACAAACGAATAGATCTTGAAGGATGCGTACTACTCAGGCAGCCGCAAAGAGGAGGAGCATCCAGTAAATCAATCAAAAGAATACAGTGGATCGTAACCTGCCAGTTATCGGCAGAGGGTTCGCTCATCGGCTAAACGAGAACTGTTTGAGGGATGTAATGGACAGAGTAAGTAAGCCGGCTTACGAACCATCCCATTTATAGCCTTCATGAGGGAAAGCCCATGAGCGATCTTGAACTCACTGCACAAATCATCCGCTCGCTGATGAAAGAGCTGCGGGCAGCACGTGATCATGACAGTCAGCAACTGATTGTCAGGCAGTTGCATCGTTTGACCGATCATCTGACTACTGAGAATCGTTATGAAATCAGTCGAATCCTGGCCAAGTCAGAGGCTTACGCCGCTTAACCGCACTGTACCGTTTTGTCAGTCGCTTTGTTCGCGCTGAACATGAGTGTCGCTAGCACAACACCACGAGGGTGTGCCTGTCCCCAGGCGGGACGGCCACCTCTCAGCTAGGTACATTTCAGGACCAATCTGGCTGCGCGGTATGGCTCCAGTTCATCAACTCATGACGCATCGTCCAGTCCGGCTTTTAATCGTGCTGGCCCAACCTCTGCTCTTCCAATCGTCTGAGCCTTGAAGCGGTTGTGTCAACCTGCAGCTATCGGCAAGGTTGTGTTTAACCACATGTATCAAAAAATTTCGTTGCGCCGCAGCGTCTTTGTAGGGCTGATGATATGATTGCGTCTGGATAGCACAACATATCTTCATGGAGCTTTTATGCCGATCAAGGAACTGATCCTGGCCAGCCTCTTGGCTGTGGCCGTTATTCCCGCCGCTTATTCCGCCAACCCACAGCCCGAACCCGTTAGCGCCACGTCTGCCGCGTCGAACGCTCAAGAGATGACAGTGGACCGGTTCCTCAAGTCATTGAACTTCAAGACGGGCAAGATCGTTCTCAATGACAATCTTGCAACGCTTGATCTGCCTAAAGAATTTGTCTTTCTGAACAGCAAGGACGCCGAACGTGTACTGGAAGCCTGGGGCAATCCTCCCAGCCAGAACCCGCCCATGGGGATGGTGATGCCTGCCGGCATTTCGCCCTTCGAGCGCGAGTCATGGGGCATGACAGTCTATTACGAAAAAAGCGGCTACGTATCTGATGAGGATGCGGCTGACATCGACTATGCCGACCTGCTGAAGGACATGCAGCAGGATGTTCGCGATGGCAACAAGGCGCGTCAAGAACAAGGTTATGAGCCGCTTGAGCTGGTAGGCTGGGCTGCTGCGCCGCGTTACGACAAGGAAGGCAAAAAGCTCTATTGGGCTCAAGAGCTCAAGCTGGGCAATGATTCCGAGCATGGCCTCAACTACGATATCCGTGTACTGGGCCGTAAAGGCGTATTGGTGCTGAGTTTCATTGCTGGGATGGATCAGCTACCTCAAATCCAGAAAAGCGCGCCTGCTGTCCTGGCAATGACCAATTTCAATGACGGTAACCGTTACGCCGATTTCAATCCTGACATCGACAAGGTGGCAGCTTATGGCATAGGCGCACTGATTGCAGGCAAGGCGGCGGCCAAGTTGGGAATTCTGGCTGGAGCGCTATTACTGTTCAAGAAGCTATGGATGCTACCCATGCTTCTGATTGGTTGGGTATTCAACCGGTTTCGGGGTAAGAAAAAGAGCGAGCCCGTAGCGCCGACTCCGGTCATGAATGAACCTGAGACGCCAGCCAGGACTGTCATGGACATGAACAGCTCCGAGATAGACGACAAGAAGTAACGCTTAACCTATCCGCCGGATCGGATTCCTGGTCTGGCTGTAGCGTGGCTGGCCATCAAGCAGTCAACGCAATTTCCCTGAATCTATTGAATGACCTACCAGCCAGCAGAACATCCTGCTGGCTGAGTATCGCCGCGCATGCAGTCCGGTGAGTCAATGAAAACAAGAAACGTTGCGCCCTGTTTAATGGTCACTTTGTTCTGCTTGATAGGTTGCACCCATACCTTTGAAGCAAAAGGTAAGACGCAGGTCTATGAAGAGGTTTTCCGACAGACTTTGATAATGCGCATAAAAATCGGCTAAGGACAGGCCCTGCTACCATCCTGTTCGGGCCAACGCCCTGGTGGTACACCTCCATAAGATTGACGGCTGGGACTTTTCGCTCAGCGCGAAGGTGTACCGTTATGCCTATCTCGGTCAGTCATTCACCGTGTCTGGAGAAGAGAGCACGTTACCTTACAATTTGAAGGTGAGTTAGACGCGCCATAACACCCATCTTTTCGAACAGGAAGACCAGGTAGGCTGTACCACTTCAGGCATCTGCTCCCATGAGGTCACTCTACTAGAATGTAAATCCGGCAAATCCCATTCAAGCGGAAGCAAGGGCTATCACAGGCATGAAGATGATGAGCGTTGCGATAAAAAGAGCCGTTACGAAGCAGGCTTTTATTCCAACTGTCCAGGCATAAGGACCGATTTAAATCGGTATAAGACATCCAACTATACCGTTACGGTCGACTTTATGGATTCGAAGAGACCACAAATAAAGCTAGGCCAGTTCACTGGCGAAACGCAGTATATGGCGGACTCTATCGAAACCCTGTGTGAAGGCCACTGCTTCTTGTAGCAAGACAGCCCTGCATTAGAGCGTGTCCGCTAATAAGCTATCGTGAGAACTACATTGAGCCGATGAATCAGGTCTTTTGGAACGCCTGATGATATTGTGGGTCGATGTTACTAAGCGTATCATTTGTGTTACTTAGTTTCCCATCTAAGCTCTGTAGTTCTTCCTGAATAACATATACGCCATACGCGGCCAGTGATGCTGCGGGTTGGTGTGTTGTCGTTTCGGGTCTAGTGGCATTGGATGGCTAAGCTTCAGGCAGGCAGTTCCTAAACTGCCGGACCAAGACTCATCCTGTAAACCAGAAGACTAGATAGTGCTGATGAATACCTCTGTTGATTCACGCGGCGGTGCCTGGCTTGGCGTAATTGCGCTGGCGCTGGCAGCCTTTATCTTCAATACCACTGAATTCGTACCGGTGGCGCTGCTCAGTGACATCGGCAAAACCTTCGAGATGTCGCCAGCTCAGGTGGGCATCATGCTGACCATCTATGCCTGGGTCGTGGCGCTCATTTCGCTCCCCATGATGCTGTTCACGCGTAATATCGAGCGGCGGCGGCTGCTGATTCTGGTCTTTGCGGTATTCGTCGCCAGTCATATCCTGTCGGGCTTCGCCTGGAGCTTTACCGTATTGATTGTGAGCCGTATCGGCATCGCCATTGCACATGCGATCTTCTGGTCTATCACGGCATCATTGGCTGTACGTATCGCCCCTGAAGGCAAGCAGACGCAGGCCTTGAGCCTATTGGCGACCGGTACGTGTCTTGCCATGGTCCTGGGTATTCCGCTAGGGCGGGTGTTGGGAGAAACGTTGGGATGGCGGGCAACTTTCGTGGCGATTGCGGTCTTTGCTACCGGTATAGTGATCTGGCTGGCCAGGGCATTGCCGTTGCTGCCAAGCCATAACTCCGGTTCCCTGAGCAGCTTGCCCGTGCTCTTCAAGCGGCCTGCCCTGGTCTGTATCTATATCCTGACAGTGCTCGTGGTAACGGCCCATTTCACAGGTTATAGCTACATTGAGCCCTTCGCTCAGGAGATCGCCCATCTGAGTGGAAACATGACAACGGTTCTGCTGCTCCTGTTTGGTGGCGCTGGTGTCATAGGCTCCGTCCTGTTCAGCCGGTACAGCATCATGTATCCTAACGGCTTTCTGATCTCGGCTATCGCGGGTATCACCATTTCCCTGCTGGTACTGCTGCCGTTCGCCCAGCATGCCTATCTCCTGGGCGGATTGAGTGTTGTCTGGGGCGTTGCCATCATGTGTTTTGGTCTTGCCTTGCAGGCCAAAGTGCTGGCGTTGGCCAAGGATGCCACCGATGTGGCGATGGCTCTGTTCTCAGGTATCTACAATATTGGGATCGGCGGAGGGGCCTTGATGGGAAGTGTCGTAGGGACACAACTCGGGCTCACCCAAATCGGTGTTGTAGGCGGTCTGCTGGCATTTGCCGGTTTGGCGTTCTGCTACATCATGACACTCAAGTTTTCCAAGCAGCTCAACGCCAATCCGCTATAAACAAGTGATGTGCCGAGGTGCCTGCTGGCTCTCGGCACATCACTGCTAACGGCTACGCGCCGAGCGAGGCGCGCGTTTTTTTTCTGCTTCTCCCTGCTTTTCACGTCCACTTTGATTCCCTCGTCCCAGGCTTGAACGACGAGGGCGTTTGCGCCTGGAAAGCTCACGTGTAATGGCTTCGTTCAGCAAGGTGCGGTGCTCTTCACCACGCTCGATGTCCGGGAAATATTCCGGCAATGTACGTGCAAGGTGCAGGTAGGTCTCCACGATATGCAGCGAGCTTTCCAGCGTTGCAAGATCTGATTCGAGAATCAGGCGTGGCAGCTCAATGACCTTTTCCTGGGCAACCTTTTTCAGCCAGTGTTGTGCAAAGCTGCTGGCAGGGCTTTCCAGGCCTCCCCGGATAGGGGTACAGGCGAAAATCCAGCGTAGCCAGAGGGGAATACGTGGATCATCGATCGCCTTGATCCAATCGGCCAGCTCATCGGGCAATACAGATACAAACGCATCGCCATAATTGATGTTTCGGTTGAACGTCAGCCACGCTCTGAGCAGGCTGGGTTCATTCATCAGCTCGGAAATGGCTTTCAGGTGATCGATAGAAGGCCGCACCTGAAACTGAGACAAGTCTACTGGCTTGTCGGGACTGTTGAACAATCGTTTGATGGATTTGAGTACGTGTGGCTCCAAGGCAGTGATGACGCCTTCGTCATGATGGCCAAAGCGTCCGGCGCGCCCGCCAATCTGCTTGACCTCTTGCACGTTGAGCTGCCGCACCTGAATGCCGTCAAACTTTTCATCTGTGTAAAAGCACAGGGTATGGGCCGGTAGGTTAAGGCCCATGCCCACCGCATCGGTTGCTACCATGATGTCTGCTTCACCTTCGCGAAACCGGCGTGCCTGTTCGCGCCTTACCTCTGGAGACAAGGCACCGTAAACCACCGAAACCGTTTTGCCCGTCATTTCCAGCATTGCTTTGAGATCCAGCACCGTACGACGGCTGAAAGCCACCAGCATCGATCCGGGCTCCAGGTTCTTCAGGCTGGTGAAGTGTCTCGAAACCTCAACAGGGGAGAGCCGCTTGGTGCGCTTGATGATCAGGCGGTCTTCGCACAAGTCGCATAGCGTTTTCAGTGACGGCTCGATCAGCGGCGGTCCAGTCATGATCAACTCAGGCGTATAGGCGCTGACGAGCGCGTCTACCCAGGCCCAGCCTCGCTGCGAATCGGCCATCATCTGCACTTCATCCACCACGACCACATCCCAGCGCTTCTGGCGAAAGCGTGCAAATTCCTCAACCGTGCAGCAAAAATGCGTCGCACCTTCCCGGATAATTTCTTCTTCACCGGTTACAAGCGAGCAAGGAATGCCCATGGACTCGATGCGCTCCTGATTTTCCAGGGCCATCAGGCGCAGCGGTGAAAGGTAGATACCGTGGGTAACCGAAGTCATCGCTTCTATGGACTGGTGCGTTTTGCCACTGTTGGTAGGGCCGAGCAGGGCAATCCACTTACGCGTTAATTGGCGAGCCGGATACAGCTTGTGATAATGCAAAAAGCGAGGATCGTTCTGCAGGAGCGTAGCGAAGGCCATTTTCTCCTTGTAGTTGCGCAACGTGTTGCGAATCGTCTTGCGCAGCCGCCCAGTATCCTGCATGAACAGCTCTGTCAGTCGATGTTGACCCAGTTGCAGCAGGTCGAAGTCGCCAGCTTCTTCAAGGACCATATTGAACTTGGCCAGAACTTCCTGCCGGTCTTCATCCTTCAGGGTCAGGACCTCTTCCTCGCTGAGAATATGGCCTTGGTTTGCCGGTATCCGGCGCTGTATATCCAATGCCAGATCGCCGTGGCGCAACTCAACTACAAAGCGCAGCTCATGGCGAACCTCATTAATGATCTCGACCGCATGTTCCAGAAAGTCATCAATACGTGAAAGCTCCGGCCGTAGCCGCTCAAGCACTTCTAGTCGATCGTCTTCGCTCATTTCCCTGAACGGGCGCTCCAGGATGCGTAGCCGCTCCTGCACATAATGCTCCATAGCTTGCCGAGTCTGATCCTCGAATGCCTCATGAGAATCACTGTCTTCCAGGCGTAACGTCCACTCTGGCTCGATCAAGAGCTGTACTGAACCCAACGAGACGATCTTTTCAGCGCCAAAAATATCAATAAGGCACCTATAGTCGCTGCTGTCGCGTAACAAGATACGCCCTAGCAACCGCTCTGGATCAGGCTCATCCATAGTCGCCTCGATGGTGCCGGCATCTAGCCCTAACCAGAAACCCTTAGCGGCACGACCCAGGTTGGGAATGGCATACCCGATATAAGGCTTGTACCATTCTTCCTGATGATGCTTCTTGGGGATGAAATCGGGATACCGCCCGGTTGCCCACTCAATAAACCGCTTGAGACGTTCAAGGCGGAGCGCTTTACGCTGTCTATAGTCACCTTTAGGCATTGCAGGGACTTCCCGAAAATCAGTGAGTTATGACGTTAGGACAAGATTGTGCGGTCTTTGGTCGTTTCATGCGACTGATGGAGGGCTGAGAAAGAGAGCAAGCAACTGAGCAGCCCATCACAAATGTGATGTTAGGGTGCCATCTTCAAGAACGGCTCAACTATCGCTGCACTCAAACCTTTGTGTTCAGTAAGACCTGATTCAGCCAGTGCTTTTGCTTTCCAAAAACTAAGGATTGCCTGAATAGATGCACGCCGCGATTGGATAACCAGGCGCAGCATTTACAGGCAGACCAATAATAAAGAAGGGTTCAAGCATGCTTATCGATTCAAAACGTTTGCTGCTGTTCTTCTGTCTGCTGGTGGGTTGCGTGGCCTGCCAGGATAAAAAAGCGGAAGCCGTTCCAATCAAGGAGGCGAAGCAAGCGCCCAAGCCATTCGAGCAGAAGGGCAAAGCTTCATACTACTCCCAGAAGTTTCATGGGAGAGAGACGGCCAGCGGTGAGACATTCAATAACAATACGCTGGTTGCTGCCCATAAAACGCTTCCTCTGGGTTCCAAGGTGCGTGTTACCAACCTGGAAAACAACAAACAGGTGGTAGTACGGATTACCGACCGGGGCCCCTTTATCCGTGGCCGCATTATCGACTTGTCTCGCGCGGCGGCTAAGCGGGTCGATCTTGTAGAAGACGGCACAGGGCCAGTCAAGATCGAGCGAATTGATTAAAACCCAGAGATGTAGGACCTAGGGCATTTGCTCAAAGAAAGCCTTAAGCAAACGCCCTCAAAACTGTATTCAAATGTCAGCGCAGCGCTTTAATTGCAGCGCCCAAGAATGCATAGGTCTCCATTTCCTGCTTATCCATTTCGGGTTTAGGCCAAGCGCTCCACACCACGGCAACGACACCTTCCTTACGGTTGATATACAAGAACTGCCCAAAGATCCCTTGTGCCTCGAACGCTCCGCCCTCATGGCCGGGCAGGGCGTGGGTGCCTATAGGGAATGTCCACCATTGATAACCATAACCCAAGGGATACTCGCCCTCGTATAGCTTTCCGGGAGCCAGATAGGATGCTGGGTCTACACGAGTCGCCTGATCAATCCAGCCCGCCGGCAGGATACGCTCACCGTTGATCACACCATCATTGAGAATGAACTGCCCAAAACGACCATAATCCCTCAAGGTAGCCGAGAAGCCGCTGCTGCCGATTTCCTGGCCTGCTCTTGCGTCGAGCTGCCAAAAGGCGTCGCGCTCCATACCCATACGCGCCCAGATACGCTCGGAGAGATAGTCGCTTGTGGTCATGCCTGTCGCGGCGTGCACCAATTCACTCTGAAGGTGCGACTCACCGGTGCTGTACTTGAAGGTTGTACCGGGCGCCGAAGCACGCTTGAGTCCTGACAATTGCTTTAACAATTCGCCGGGCTTATTAGCGAGCTGAAGCTCAAACATTCGACGCCGATCCGACGTGGGATCACGATAGGTTTCGTTCCAGGCAGCCCCTGAACTCATCTGCAATACCTGCTCTATCGTCACGTTGTCATAGGCGCCGCCCGATAGTTGTGGCAGATAACGTGCAATAGGCTCCTTCACACTCTTGATTCGCCCTTGTTGTACCGCCGCTCCAACAAGGGAAGAGGAGATGGATTTCACTACGCTGAATGACGTCCAGCGCGTCTCTTCTGTATTTCCCAGGCCATACCGCTCAAGAACGATTTTGCCGTTCTTGATGATCAACAACCCACCCACGTGATTGCGTTGCATGAACTCATCAACACCCAGCGTGCCATCATCCGTTTGGTAGCGCACATTGACCTCGTGCTGGCGTGGCAGCGGATAAACTGCCGGACCGCGGTGTACCTTACGCGTGAAGAAGAGCTGATCCATATGCCGATACGTTCCGGGCTGGTAAGCCGGCGGTAAATCATAAAGATCCTGAGCGCGCCCGATTAGCTCGGGTTTAGACGTTTGAGTATCGGCCTGTAGCGTAGAGCAGCCTGCTATAAACAAGGCTAGAAGGGAGAGGGCGGCAGTCTTTGGAATAATTGTCATGACTAGTCTCGCAGTCAGCATGGATTAGGTCCGCGTAAAGCATAGCGGTTGTAGCTGCTTGCTAAGAACTGACCACAAGCGGGACGGTTCCTGAGAAGGTGTGCCAAATACCGTAGGATGGGTTGAGCGGAGCGATATCCATCCTCGTTAAGCAGGACCATCCTCACGCAATTGATTAAGTAAGTTTTAGATGCGACGCAGGATGATTGCCGAGGGACATGCCGCTCGGATCTAATAAGCTAGTCCCGTATAGGGAAACTAAAAGCAACAGAAGAAGGCTTAATGATTAGTTTTTATAAAAAGCCCCGCAATAGGCGGGGCTTTTATTAGCTTGCTTCTAACACCTATACCGGCGTAAGACCAATTTTTGCTGGGGCAAGAGGCTATCAATCCCAGCTCAACGCCCCGCCAGTCTGATACTCAATCACACGCGTCTCGAAGAAGTTCTTCTCTTTCTTCAAGTCCATGATTTCGCTCATCCACGGGAAGGGGTTGGTCGTACCGGGGTACTCTTCCTTCAGGCCAATCTGGGTCAGGCGGCGGTTGGCGATGAACTTCAGGTAGTCTTCCATCATGGCCGCGTTCATGCCCAGTACGCCGCGGGGCATGGTGTCGCGCGCGTATTCGATTTCGAGCTGAGTGCCTTGGAGGATCATCTGAGTGGCTTCGTCCTTCATTTGGGCATCCCACAGGTGCGGGTTCTCGATCTTGATCTGATTGATCATGTCGATGCCAAAGTTCAGGTGCATGGACTCGTCACGCAGGATGTATTGGAACTGCTCGGCAGTACCGGTCATCTTGTTGCGACGGCCCATGGAAAGGATCTGGGTGAAACCGCAGTAGAAGAAGATACCTTCCAGTACGCAGTAGTACGCGATCAGGTTTTTCAAGAACTGGCGATCCGTCTCGGGTGTGCCGGTCTTGAATTCCGGATCGGAGATGGAGCGGGTGTACTTGAGTCCCCAGGACGCTTTTTTCGCGACTGACGGAATCTCGTGGTACATGTTGAAGATTTCGCCTTCGTCCATGCCCAGGGATTCAATGCAGTACTGGTACGCGTGGGTGTGGATCGCCTCTTCGAACGCTTGGCGCAGGATGTACTGGCGGCACTCGGGGTTAGTGATCAAGCGGTATACGGCCAGTACCAGGTTGTTGGCAACCAGCGAGTCGGCGGTGGAGAAGAAGCCCAGGTTACGCTTCACGATACGGCGCTCGTCCTCGGAAAGACCGTCAGCGCTCTTCCACAGGGCGATGTCCCCTGTCATGTTGACTTCCTGCGGCATCCAGTGGTTGGCGCAGCCGTCCAGATACTTTTGCCAGGCCCAGTCGTACTTGAAGGGTACGAGCTGGTTCAAGTCGGCGCGGGCATTGATCATTTGCTTGTCGCCTACCTGTACACGGGCAGCGGAGCCTTCCAGATCATCCAGGCCTTCTTGAATGTCGAGATCGTTCAGTGCGGCCTTGGCGCGGGCTACGGCGTCAGAGTCGGCGGCATCTACGGCGCGTGCTTCGTTGGCAGCAGCACCGCCTACGCTATCCAGTTTTTCCAGCGGCATGTCGCCGTCCTGCTGTGCAGTGGCAGGGGTGGCGGTTGCTTCTTCGTCTTTGTCGAATTCGTCCCAGCTCAGCATGGTGTGTTCTCCTGCTTGAGGACCGGCACTCGGCCAGTCGGTAAAATCTAGATGTCTTTTAGAGTGCACATGGGGCACGGTGTTTGATCGGACGTCACACGTTTAAGCAGCGGATGACCGCACTATGTGGTTACGCCCCAATCATGCCTGCTCTGCCAAGGTGAGCCCCTGTAATCATGCTCAAGGCAGGGACAGGCCAATCGGTCTCGTGAGGCCGACTTTCAGTACTTGTTGTGTTTGGATTTACGTTCGGGGAGGGTGGTAAACCCCTCCCCGAATCCTCTCCGAAGAGAGGGCTTATGGCTTACTGACAGGCTTCGCAGTCGGGGTCGTCGATGCTGCAGGCCTTGGGCACTGGTGCCGGAGCCGGAGCGGGTGCTGCCTCGGCTTTTTGTGCTGGCGCCGGTGAGGCACTGGCTTGTACGCCGGTGATCGGATCCGCACTAACGGCATTCAGCTTGCCGGTGTTGATGGTGGACTTCTCGGTGCTGGTAGCAGCCAGGGCGCGGAGGTAATAGGTGGTCTTCAGACCACGGAACCACGCCATGCGATAGGTTACGTCCAGCTTCTTGCCCGAGGCGCCAGCGATGTAGAGGTTCAGGGACTGTGCCTGATCGATCCACTTCTGACGGCGGCTCGCTGCTTCCACGATCCAACGGGTTTCGACTTCAAACGCGGTAGCGTACAGGTCCTTCAGGTCTTGCGGGATGCGCTCGATCTGCTGGACGGAGCCGTCGTAGTACTTGAGGTCGTTGACCATGACTGGATCCCACAGGCCGCGTGCTTTCAAGTCACGCACCAGGTAGGGGTTGATCACGGTGAACTCGCCCGACAGGTTCGATTTCACGTACAGGTTCTGGTAAGTCGGCTCGATGGACTGCGATACGCCGGTAATGTTGGCGATGGTTGCAGTCGGCGCGATGGCCATGATGTTCGAGTTACGAATACCTTTCTTGACGCGCTCGCGAATCGGCGCCCAATCCAATGTCTCGGACAGGTCGACTTCAATGTACTTGGAGCCACGCTCTTCGATCAGCATCTTTTCAGAGTCGATCGGCAGAATGCCCTTGGACCACAGCGAGCCTTCGAACGTCTCGTAGCTGCCACGCTCGTCGGCCAGGTCACAGGACGCCTGGATCGCAAAGTAGCTGATGGCTTCCATGGACTTGTCGGCGAACTCGACGGCGGCATCCGAACCATAGGCGATGTGCTGGAGGTACAGCGCATCCTGGAAGCCCATGATGCCCATGCCCACCGGGCGATGCTTCATGTTGGAGTTGCGAGCTTGAGGAACCGAGTAGTAGTTGATGTCGATAACGTTATCGAGCATGCGCACGGCAGTCTTTACGGTACGGCCGATCTTCTCGATGTCCAGCTTGCCTTCGACGATGTGGTTCACCAGGTTGATCGAACCCAGGTTACATACAGCGATCTCGTCCTTGTTGGTATTCAAGGTGATCTCGGTGCACAGGTTGGAGCTGTGAACCACGCCCACGTGCTGCTGCGGGCTGCGCAGGTTGCATGGGTCCTTGAAGGTCAACCAGGGATGGCCGGTTTCGAACAGCATGGACAACATCTTGCGCCACAGATCCTTGGCCTTGATGGTCTTGTACAGCTTGATCTTGCCGTATTCGATCAGGGCTTCGTAATACTCATAACGCTCTTCGAATGCCTTGCCGTACAGGTCGTGTAGATCCGGTACATCGGAAGGGGAGAACAGAGTCCAGTTGCCGTCATCGAATACACGCTTCATGAACAGGTCCGGAATCCAGTTCGCGGTGTTCATGTCGTGAGTACGGCGGCGGTCGTCACCGGTGTTCTTGCGCAGCTCGAGGAATTCTTCGATATCCAGGTGCCAGGTTTCCAGGTACGCACAGACGGCGCCCTTACGCTTGCCACCCTGGTTGACGGCTACAGCGGTGTCGTTCACTACTTTCAGGAACGGAACAACGCCTTGGGACTTGCCGTTGGTGCCCTTGATGTAGGAGCCCAATGCACGGACCGGAGTCCAGTCATTACCCAGGCCGCCGGCGAATTTGGACAACATGGCGTTATCGTGAATCGCGCCGTAGATGCCCGACAGATCATCCGGGACGGTAGTCAGGTAGCAGCTGGATAGCTGTGGGCGCAGGGTGCCGGCGTTGAACAGGGTCGGTGTGGACGCCATGTAGTCAAAGCTGGACAACAGGTTGTAAAACTCGATTGCACGCGCTTCCTTGTCAGCTTCCATGTGGGACAAGCCCATGGCGACGCGCATGAAAAACAGCTGCGGCAGCTCGAAGCGGGTACCGTTGCTGTGCAGGAAGTAACGGTCGTACAGCGTCTGCAGGCCGAGGTAGGTGAACTGGCCGTCACGCTCGTGGTTGATTGCCTTGCCCAGCTTTTCCAGGTCGAAGCTTGCCAGTTTAGGGTCCAGCAGCTCCAGCTCTACGCCTTTGGCAACGTAGGCGGGCAGGGCCTTGGCATACAGGTCGGCCATCTCATGGTGAGTGGCGCTTTCTGCAACGCTTAGGAAGGACAGGCCTTCAGCACGCAGGCTGTCGAGCAGTAGGCGGGCTGTAACGAAGGAGTAATTCGGCTCACGCTCAACCAGCGTACGCGCCGTCATGACCAAGGCGGTATTAACGTCTTTTTCGGCTACGCCGTCGTACAGGTTCTTCAGTGTTTCGCGCTGGATCAGCTCGCCGTTGACTTCGGCCAAGCCTTCACATGCTTCGGAGATGATGGTGTTCAGACGACCCATGTCCAGCGGAAGCAGAGTACCGTCAGCCTTGGTTACGCGGATGCTTGGATGCGGCTCTGCCACTTCAGCAACGGCGCGCTTGCGCTCCTGGGCGCGTGCTTCGCGATAGATCACGTAATCACGGGCCACTTTTTGTTCGCCGGCACGCATCAGGGCCAATTCGACCTGATCCTGAATTTCTTCGATGTGAATCGTACCACCGGAAGGCATGCGACGCTTGAAGGTCGCTGTGACCTGCTCGGTCAGACGCTTTACCGTGTTATGGATACGTGAGGAAGCCGCAGCAGTACCACCTTCAACAGCCAGGAATGCCTTGGTGATGGCAACGGTGATCTTGTCGTCAGTGTAGGGAACGACTGTGCCGTTACGCTTGATGACACGCAGTTGGCCGGGAGCAGTGGCCTTGACGTCCAGGTTGTTGTCGTCGGCCGGGAAGCCGTCGGTCGTTGCTTTCTCGCGGGACAGATCAGTCTGCATGCGGGTTCGTCTCCTAACGTTATAAGTACGATGGAGCCTCTACGGCTCCTATCTTTAAGCGTTTTGCAAAACGGCGCCGGGTTGGCTTTGCAAAACGCTCACACCAGACACGGCTTATGGCCAGGCCCGTTAATCACTCAAACATGAGCCATAAAGCGTTAAAGGCTCAAAAAACGATTCAATACCAGCCGGCGGCTAACCACATCATGTAGTGGTAGGGGCTGTATGGGCTTCGGGGAGGAATAGCGGGTTGGCTGGTCTCCGAAGCTGCGTCAATCGTCATTGAAAAAGAGCTTCGACCAACCGGAGGCTGAACGCTTGATGGGTTGACAAGTTTTACATTGTCTAGTGTCCGGTTGCTCGGCGAACCCCAATATATAGGGATGTTCGTTAAAGCGAGGTACAAGATAATGCGCTAGCGGCTGCTTTGCAAGTTGATAAAACGCCACAGCCTGTGGATAAAAAGTGGGTAATTTTGGGATATGTCGATGCAGGTCGCATGGCTTCTGAGGTTCGCCGTCAGTCGCGTTTTCCGCATCTTTTCGTCAGAGCAGGCAAATGAAATTTCGTTCAAACGTTAACACTATATGTAGTGGTGCTTTTATGACTGGATGCAATAGAGATAAGTAAGAGAAGTCAAGTAGGAAAAACACTTCTTTGAGAGCAACAAAATGAGTCCCGCTAAGGGACGGGACGAGTCTTCTGACGAAGGATGTAGATTGTCACGCAGGCCGAGCTGACCACCATGAACACGCGTGCCCAGAAATAGGGTACTAGCCAGCTGGAGATTCCAATACTGATCCACATGGTGAAAATGGCGTAGATTTTTCCCTTGAGCGGAATCCCTTCACCCTCCAGATAATCCTTGATCCAGGGGCCTAGCCGAGGATGGTTGACCAGCCAGCCATAGAAGCGCTCCGAGCTGCGCATAAAGCAGCCCGCTGCGAGGAGGAGAAAAGGGGTGGTTGGTAGAAGAGGCAGAAAAATGCCAATCACGCCCAAGGCAACACTGACCCAGCCCAGCGTCAGCAGGCTATAACGGACCCAGGGCCGCCGGCTGACGCGTACATCTCGTTCAGGCATTCGATGTTGAGAGCCTCAGTGACGAGGCTTTAGCAACGCTGGCTTTTCTTCAGGTGCATGGCACAGCAGGAACAGCTGCGTCAGGATTTCCGGAATCTGCGAGACCATGTTGTCGACCAGCTCAGGGTCTTCAGCGATATCGCTGAATTCAGCCTGTTCTTCGAAAAGGCCTGAACCAACCATGATGGGCAACAGCAGCTCGCTGACTTCTTCCTCGGCCTGCTCGAACCAGACGGCTTCACGCAGGAAGACGCCTTCCATGAATCCGATACACCAGCCGCGCAGGTCGGAGTCATCTGGATCGTCGCCTAGCTCCAGGTCGCATGGAAGCTCAAGCTCTTCATCGCTGCCCAGTATGCGCAGGATATGCGCCTTGAGCTGGACAAGCGTGGATTCGATTTCTTCGCGCTGTGCATCGCTGGTGTAATGCGGCGGCTCGGCGAAAAGGGCATCGATCCATTCACGCTCGGGTACGTCTTCCGGGCAAATGGCCAGAGCGGTTAGATAACCGTGCGCTGCGATGTAGTCGAGCGCTTCCTCATGCAGGTCGTCCGCATCAAGAAACTCACGGAGACGGGACAGTTGTTCAGCGAAGGACATCGGTTACTTACCTCGGAAAACGGGCTGGATATACGATAAAGGCAGTCGCGTTACGATGATGTTCCCGCAAATCGCCTATTGGGTTCCATATTGTTCACATGCTGAACTCGGGAAAGCCACACGGACGACGTGCATGGTGTCACGTTCTGCAACTGCCTCAACGAAGCCGATTGTAGACGAGCCGGTGCGCCGCGGCAAAAGGCACGTCATTAATCTAGCCAATCTGGCCCTTCTATCAGGGCTTTGTTACAGCCTCGGGCATTGAGTGACGGATAACCGGGCGTTTCTTGTCAGTGCCCGTATAATGCGCGCCATCAAATGGAGGCAGCATGTTCGATCAAGCTTTGCGTATTCTTAAAGACGTCTTTGGTTATGACGCGTTCCGTGGCAATCAGGCCCGGATCATCGAGCGCGTTGCCAACGGCGGAGATGCGCTGGTGCTCATGCCTACAGGTGGCGGCAAATCCCTGTGTTATCAGGTACCCGCCTTGTTGCGTGAGGGGCTGACCGTTGTCGTCTCGCCACTGATCGCCTTGATGGATGATCAGGTTGCGACGCTGGATGAACTAGGCGTGCCAGCGGTCGCGCTCAATTCGACGCTTTCGCCCGAGGCACAGCGCGACATTGCTGCACGGCTTGAGCGCGGCGAGATCAAGCTCTTGTACCTGGCGCCGGAGCGTCTGGTGCAGCCGCGCATGCTGAATTTCCTGCAGCGACTCGGCAACATTGCACTATTCGCCATCGACGAGGCGCACTGCGTTTCCCAGTGGGGGCACGATTTTAGGCCAGAGTATCTGCAGCTTGGCCAATTGGCAGAGCAGTTTCCCGATGTGCCACGCATTGCCTTGACCGCTACGGCAGACATGCGGACCCGGGATGAAATGATTCAGCGACTGCATCTGCAGAATGCCGAGCAGTTTCTATCCAGTTTTGACCGACCCAACATTTTCTACCGTATTGTTCCCAAGGAGCAGCCTCGCAAGCAGCTGTTATCGTTTCTGACGCAGCATCGGGGTGATGCGGGCATTGTTTACTGCATGTCGCGTAAAAAGGTCGAGGAGGTAGCCGAGTACCTTTCCGCGCAGGGTTTTCCCGCCTTGCCTTACCATGCAGGGCTTTCCAACGAACTGCGTGCGTTTAACCAGAAACGTTTCCTCAACGAGGAAGGGCTCATCATGGTCGCGACTATTGCCTTTGGCATGGGCATCGACAAGCCGAACGTCCGCTTTGTCGCGCACCTGGATCTGCCCAAGAGTCTGGAGGCGTATTACCAGGAGACTGGACGAGCAGGGCGGGATGGTTTGCCTTCTGATGCCTGGATGGCTTATGGATTGCAGGATGTCCTGCTGCTTCGCCAGATGATGCAAAGCTCCGAAGGGGATGAGCGTCATAAGCGCGTAGAGCGCAACAAACTCGAAGCCATGCTGGCATTGTGCGAAGAGACACGCTGCCGCCGGCAGGTACTGCTGGCCTATTTCGATGAAACATTGCCTGAGCCCTGTGGGCATTGTGATAACTGCGTAGATGGTGTCGAAACCTGGGATGCCACCCAGCCGGCTCGGCAGGCATTGTCAGCCATCTATAGGAGCGGTCAGCGGTATGGCGTAGGCCATCTGGTTGATATCCTGCTGGGGCGGGAAAATGACAAGATCAAAAGTCTGGGGCATGAGCGTCTGGCTGTTTTCGGCCTTGGTAAATCGCTGGCTGAAGATGAATGGCGAACCCTCTTTCGTCAGCTGGTAGCGCGTGGTTTCGCTGACGTGGATGTAGACGGCTTTGGTGGTCTCCGTCTGACGGAGGCATGCCGTCCGCTTCTGCGTGGGGAGACGACGCTCGAGCTACGCCGTGATCCCAAGCCGCAGCGTACACGTGGTAACAATTCCGGCCCCAGCGCAGCCAGCCAATTGGTACGCTCTGAAGAGCGTCAGCAGTGGGAGGCCCTGCGTACGCTGCGTCGGAAACTGGCAGAAGAGCACGGAGTGCCTCCTTATGTCATTTTCCCGGATGCAACCTTGTTGGAAATGTTGCGGGGACAGCCACGGACCTTGCACGATATGGGGCGTATCAGTGGTGTGGGCGCGCGTAAGCTTGAACGGTATGGCCAGGCTTTTCTTGATGTGCTGACAGACGCCCCAGCAGCACTGGAGCCTGTTGCCGATGTTCGTCATGAGGTCATTACCCTAGTCCGTGCGGGTATGACGCCTCCGCAAATCTCACGGCAGCTTTCCTGCTCTGAGAAAAATGTGTACAGCATTCTGGCGGAGGCCATTGCACGACAGCAGCTTTCCCTGGAGCAGGCGCTTGAGCTGCCCGATGATCTTGTAGGCGAAATCCAGGATGCGTTTCTGGAGGAAGAGGGTGACTTGCCTCCAGCAGCAGCGCTGGCGGATCGATTCGCTGACCAAGTGCCTGTCGGTGTTTTGTACTGCATAAGGGCTGCACTGGCTGTAGAGCTCGCAGAGTAAAGAGAGATAAGCTGTCAAATGAGCTGATGGCGGGATAAATTCACTATCAAAACTAGATTGTAGGCTGTTTAATAGCTAAACAATAATAACCGTCAAAACGATAAGGTCATTGGTCCATGCCGCAAAACGATCCCCATCTCTTTGGTCGTCAGCTTTTCCATGTTTCGCGTGCCTGGCGGGCAGAGCTTGATCGCCGTCTGAGCCATCTGGGTTTATCCCAGGCGCGCTGGCAGGTCTTGCTGACCCTTGCACGCATGAAGGATCAGCATCCTACTCAACGAGAACTGGCCCAAAGTGTCAGTGTAGAGGGGCCAACATTGGCTCGTCTTTTGGACGGACTTGAAGCTCAAAAACTGGTGCGCCGAGTGGCGGTGAGTGAAGATCGTCGAGCCAAGCGCATCATGCTGACAGCTGCCGCTGGCCCGCTTATTGAAAAGATCCAGGCCATTGCGGATGAGCTGCGTGAAGAGTTGCTGGCGGGTATTGATGACTCCGCGATTGATATTTGCCAGCAAGTCCATCAGAAAGTACTGGCCAACCTCGAAAAACGAGGCCAGTAATCGGAATCTTCGCGGCTCCGCTGAGGGCCGCGTCGTATCGGTTTGTTCCTCTATACTTTCAGTGCTACTTTTTTTAATAGCGCTCGCTAGTCGATTTTCTAAACTTTCTACGAGCGCAGCCGTTGCCGTTGTCAGGGCGGTAATTTTTTTATTTGCAGTTAGGGCGCTGAATGGCCACGAAAAACGTTAATCGTTTTCGAACTCTCGTAATGGTATCCGGCCTGGTGCTGGGCGTTGGCAGCAACTCTGTCTTTGCGGTCGGGCTGGGCAACATCACGCTTCAGTCTTCCCTCTATCAGCCTCTTAGCGCGCGTATCGAGCTGGTGGATGTCGGTGAGCTTGAGGCCAGCGATTTTCACATCGGCCTTGCGTCTAATGACGAGTTTGCGCGTTCTGGCCTCGATCGTACTCAGTTCATGAGCGACATGCACTTCACGCCAGTGATTGAGCCGGGCGGCAGGAGTTATATTCGCGTCACATCGACCCGTCCGGTTAGCGAGCCTTATTTGAGTTTTCTGGTTGGTCTTGAGCTGCCCGGCGGGCGTCAGTTGCGTGAGTTCACTGTGCTGATAGATCCGCCCGGCTATCAGGTGCCTGCAAGCCCTGCGGTGAGCCGGAGCAACAGCTATGCACAGGTAGAGGTATCACGTCCTGCTGCACCCCGTGCTTCGAGGCCGTCTACGCCTCCTGCGCCGACACCCAGGCCAGGCCTTCAGGCAGGTGCTGCTACCTACACGACACGCGCAAACGATACGCTCTGGCAGATTGCACAGAAGCTGGTTCGCCAGGCGGGTAAAGGCTCTGTTCAGCAAATGATGGGGGACTTGTATTCGCTGAATACCAATGCATTTGCCGCGGGCGACATGCACCGGCTCAGGGTAGGGCAAACGTTACGTCTTCCTGCCGACTTTTCTACTCCTGTAGCAGGGGCTGAACAAAACGGCGCATCGATTGCTGCTCCGGCGCAAAATCCTCCTCGTGAACAGTCCTTACCGTCAGAGTCGCCCACGAACATTGCCCCGGTACAAGCTGGAGTGGAGCAGACAGTACCTACGGCGGTTGCTCAGCAGGATCAGCTTCTGCTTCGTATGGCTCAGCTGCAAACTCAATTGGAGCAACTCCAGGCTCGTCTGGATGAAACCGTAAGGGATAAGGATAACCAGATCGCAGCGTTGCAGCAGGAGGTTGCTCAGCTGCGTACCTCTGAAAAAACAAGCGATATACCCTCGCCAGCGGATCCGTCTTTGGCACCGCCCCCGTCAACTCTTTCCGACGGTGATATAGGAGTAGCTCGGGCGCCGTCTGAAGATCCTTCACAGGCACCCACCATTGCTCCGTCTGCTCCAACTACGCTGCCTGAACAGAGCGCTTCGCAGACCCTAAGCCCTCTTGTCGCACCGTCACCGGTGCAAGTCGACGCAGAGCAGGAAAAAGACTGGTCATCCTATTATTTATGGCTGGTTCCTGTAGCCGCCTTGCTGGCAGCGGCCGTCATTGCGTTACGTCGTCGACGTACACGGGAGGAATCGGCAGTTGCTGTAGTGACTGGTGTACCTGAAGGGGACGAGCCCGATCATGACGGTCATGCTCTTGTGCCGCTTGTCGAGCCAGCGGTTATAGCTAGCCATGTGGAATCGCATGATGCTGAGCCTCAGATACCTGTTTCACCCCAGCATGCCACGCCCAAGGCTGACGATGAATTTCTGGGACGTGCCGAAATTTACCTGGCTTATGGACGTTATAACCAGGCTCGTGAGGTGCTTGAGGAAGGCATCGCCGAGCAGCCTGGCCGCCTGGATCTGCGCATGATGCTGCTCCAGGTGCTGGCTGCTTTAGGTGAGAGAAAGCTGTTCGCCGTTCAAGAGGCGGCCGTTCGTGAATTGGATGGCGATACGCAGGCAATCGATCAGCTAAAGGCACTCCTTCCAGGCATGATCGAGGAATCGGCTGAGGAGCAGAGCGTCAAAGCTGAGGAGGAACCTCTGGAGGTTTCTCTTGATCTGCCCGACGATCTGGAAGAGGAGTGGAAACCTCAGCTTGACTTGAAAGCTGACGAAATGAAGCCCACTCAAGCCGATATCGAAAATTTCGATCTGGATTTACAGGACCTCAGTTTTGATGACGCTATTGCCCTTACAGAGCTGCTAGACGCTGAGCAAGGACATGAAAAAGCCAAGCCTGCTGAGTCGCTGGACGATGATTTTCCTTATACGTTAGGAGAGTTGCCATCAGTGGATGAGCTGGACATGACGCTGGACGAGCATTTCGCCAGCCATGTGCCGAGCGCCTCGGTGGCAGACAATGAGCTGAGCGATTATCCAGCCAGCCCTCTGTTGCAACAGGCGAAATCCTGCATGGCCCAAGGCGATATGCGGGCAGCCAGCGCTATTCTTCAGCGGATCCTCAATGAAGGAAACGATGCACAGCGCCATGAGGCAGAGGTACTACTGGCGCGCATTGCTTGATGCGCGCTGTAGACGTCTAATTTGAGCCTTAGAAGTTATTTCCGAGATTCAGGTAAAACGCTCGTTGGCCGTCATCATTTAATCCATAGCTAAAGTTAAGCGGCCCCAGTGGAGTATCGAATCCCAGGAAAATACTACCTGCGGTGATTGAGCCGCTGTCATAGTTATTTCCATTGTTCCAGATACGCCCTTGCTCAAGACTTCCTCCGAGATAAACAGGGAAGTCGAGCGGTAGGAGTGAGCGCTCTGTCATCCGACGATAATAGATCAGCCGCCCCAACGTGTAATTCTGGCCAGACAGGGCATCCTGTCGATAACCGGAAAGTTGCCTTGCGCCGCCCAAGAGATAGCTGCTGGTTACCGTGTCAATATCGTTGAACGTTCGGCCGTAATAACCACCTAGAACTAGAGTGTCTTGGCCAAACGTTAACGCCTTGTCTAATTTGAACTCCATCTGCTGGTAACGCTCATCCGAGCCAAGGCTGGTATCAAACTGGCGAAGGGTTACGGAAATATCTTCTCCCTCATTGGGAAAGTCCACATTATCCATGGTATCGAATGAGTATTTCAGCTCATAGAAGCCTTCGCTAAAGGTATCGGTCGGGAGATTCGAATTACCGATATGGACCTTCGTTTTACCCCAGCGCTGACCGATGCCAAAGCGGATCTCGCCATTGTTGTTAATCTGTCTCCCGACATTAAACCCGTACCCATACCGCTCACGACGATATTCAGCTATAGGGTCATTATCCTGGACGGCTTCGATGTTTTGTGCGTCCGCACTCAGATAGGGCGCAAAGAAATATCGTGAGCCTACATCCAGCGGCTGATAGAACTCTGTGTAAAGTTCTTGTTTGTCGCCAACCTGAAGGCGGGTCAGCCATTCGGCGCCTAATTTATTGATGCCGTTTATCCGATAGCTGGCGCCTATATTGAAAGCGCTGTCGCCCTCCATGTCGTCTGAAAGATTCAAGCCTAGCCGCAGAAAATCAGTGCCGCTGCGTTTTCCGAGTGCATGAATTACAAGGGCATTATCGTCTTCGCCTTTTTTCTTTTGTCGGACGATGCGGTATTCCACCTGATCAAAGTAGTCGAGCCCATAAATGGTGCCCATATCGTCTTTTAACTTTTCTAGATCAAGCGGTTCGCCTAATGACTGACGTACGTAATGCCGGATAACATTGTCGCTTACCTTGGAGTCGTTTTCGATCCGTACCTCTGTAATGATCGGGTTTCGCTGCCCCGGCTGGCGTGCAATGGACAATGCAATGTCCGTATCGTCCACTGGCGGGCGCCTCAGACTGGTCAGGCGAGAAGACAACGCCTGAGTGGCGCGATAGCCAGCGTCAATTAATTCATTGACGCTACCAAAGTCAGCGCTGGTGTACGCAGCCAGCGGTGGTTCAACCAAAATATCTTTGGATGTGAGTGTTGCCAGCTGAGCTTCGGAGTTGTTGCGTGTCATCAGGGTAGTGGACTGGTTGAGCACGTCTACAACGGTAGTGAGCTCTTTGCGTTTCAGCAGTGGAGTGCCGATATCAACAGCAATAACCCTATCAACGCCCATGCTGCGAGCGACATCGATAGGGATGTTATCAACCATGCCACCATCGACTAGCAAGCGTCCGTCTACATCAACCGGTGCAAATACGGCTGGAATTGACATGCTGGCTCGAATAGCCCGGGGCAAATGTCCCTTGCTGAACACAACTTTTTCGCCTGTCACGATATCAGTGGCAACGGCACGAAAGGGAATAGCCAATTTATCGAAGTTTCGCGTTTCGCTCGTGTGGACCAGCAGGCTTTCCAGTAGCATGGAAAGATTCTGGCCTTGAATGACACCAATCGGAAGGCCCAGCGTTCCATCGTCTCGAAAGCTGAGTTGCTGCTTGATGAGAAAGTCTCTGTCATCCTGCTTTCGTCGAAACGGAACGTCCTTACGGGGAGGTTGATCCGAAAGTACCTGCTGCCAGTCCATTTCTTTGGCAATGCGCTCGATTTCATCAACTTTATAGCCAGCTGCATACAAACCGCCAATGACTGCGCCCATGCTGGTTCCAGCGATAGCATCGACATGAATGCCTTGTTCTTCCAAAGCTTTCAATACGCCGATATGAGCGAGTCCGCGCGCTGCGCCCCCGGATAATACCAGCCCTATTTTAGGGTGAACTTGGTCACTCCATGAAAGGCTTGGCAGTAACAGTAGTAAGCAAAGAAATAGGTATCGCATGAGCAAGCCACAGGCAGGCGAGAGACGGGAAGCTTATTATAAGCAGCTCAAAAGAGGAGAATGGGATGACTGAGCAAAAGCCAGAGGTGGTTATTACCTATTGCACACAATGCCAGTGGCTACTGCGGGCGGCCTGGATGGCGCAGGAGCTGTTAAGTACCTTTGCTACTGAGCTGGGTCGGGTCAGCCTTGAGCCATCGACAGGTGGTACTTTTCAGATTACTTGTGACGGGGTTCTCATATGGGAAAGAAAACGAGATGGAGGTTTTCCTGAGGCCAAGGTCTTGAAACAGCGTGTTCGCGACCTTATTAATCCGGATAAGGATTTAGGTCATAGTGATCGGCAAGGTAAACAAGATTCTATGCCTGAGCGATAAAGCCGCTCAGGCATAACTACGAATCCTGGCGTCACACCTCGGAGGTCATCCTTGCATTGGCAGGCTCGCTGATTCGTTCAGTTCTTGCTGGTGCAGCCACTTCCGCAGCGCGGATGTTAACGGCATGCAAGCCCTTGGGGCCTTGAATGATTTCAAAATTCACGGCCTGGCCAGCTTTCAGTGTTCGATAGCCGTCCATCTGGATTGCTGAATAATGAGCGAATAGGTCTTCGTCGCTTCCTTCCGCTACTATGAAGCCGTATCCCTTGGCATTGTTGAACCACTTGACTTTGCCGCTGAGCATGCTGGCATCCCTCTGCAAAGGACTCCACAGGTGGAGTATTATCCCACTACAGTCCCGTTCAGATAGTCTTGAACGCACTAAAACACGGAACCCCTGGTACCCTTATGGGTATCCAAAGGTTTTAACACCCTTTTAGGGTTAGTCAAGGCGATGCGATATTCGCCTGAGAAGTAGATCAAGGTCTTTGCGGACCTTCTAATCCATTCACTAGAAAAAATTTCTTGAGCATGCATCCAATCAGCCATATTCGACTAACATCAGAACAAGGCCCTTCACATCACGAGGATGACGGTGCAGGCCTGGCTGTCCAGGAAGCAAAACCTGCATTGAAGGCTCCGTCGTTGTATAAGGTACTTATGTTCAACGACGACTACACCCCGATGGAGTTTGTTGTTGAGGTGCTTGAGAAGTTCTTTAGCATGAATCGTGAAAAGGCCACACAGATAATGTTGGTCGTTCACACCCAAGGTAAGGCCGTGTGTGGAGTCTTTACTCGCGACATTGCTGAAACCAAGGCCATGCAAGTGAATCAATATGCTAGGGAGAGCCAGCATCCGCTCCTTTGTGAGATTGAAATAGAAAGTTGATCTGTGCCTGGCTATGAGGTGAAGCTATGTTGAATCGTGAGCTCGAAGTCACCCTCAATCTTGCCTTCAAGGAGGCAAGAACGAAGCGTCATGAATTCATGACTGTCGAACACCTCCTCCTCGCGTTGCTGGATAACGAAGCGGCTGCAACAGTGCTTCGTGCATGTGGTGCGAACATGGATAAGTTGCGGCGGGATCTGCACGAGTTTATCGACTCGACGACTCCGCTCATCCCGCAGCAAGATGAAGAGCGTGAAACCCAGCCTACGCTTGGTTTCCAGCGTGTCCTGCAGCGTGCTGTTTTCCATGTGCAAAGTTCCGGCAAGCGAGAGGTAACCGGAGCGAACGTCCTTGTTGCGATTTTTTCAGAGCAGGAAAGCCAGGCGGTCTTTTTGCTCAAGCAACAGAGCGTAGCGCGTATTGATGTTGTCAATTTTATCGCTCATGGGATCTCCAAGGTGCCTGGCACCAATGAGAGAGACCAAGAGCAGGATCAGCCTGACGAGGAGGGCGGAGAAACAACCGCTAGCAACCATCCTCTGGAGGCTTATGCAAGTAATCTGAACGAGTTGGCTCGTCAGGGTCGTATCGATCCTCTTGTCGGTCGTGAGAACGAAGTAGAGCGTGTCGCCCAGATTCTGGCTCGCCGCCGCAAGAACAATCCTTTGCTGGTGGGTGAGGCCGGGGTAGGCAAAACGGCGATTGCTGAAGGTTTGGCCAAGCGCATCGTTGATGGGCAGGTGCCTGATCTGCTGGCTGATAGTGTCGTTTATTCACTTGACTTGGGTGCGCTGCTGGCTGGTACCAAGTACCGCGGCGATTTTGAGAAGCGCTTCAAGGGGTTGCTACACGAGTTGCGTAAGCGTCCCCATGCTGTGTTGTTTATTGACGAGATCCACACAATCATCGGTGCAGGTGCCGCATCTGGTGGTGTAATGGATGCTTCCAACCTGCTCAAGCCATTGTTGTCATCGGGTGAAATCCGCTGCATCGGCTCAACAACCTTCCAGGAATTCCGCGGTATTTTCGAGAAAGATCGTGCCTTGGCGCGCCGGTTCCAGAAAGTTGATGTGGTTGAGCCTTCCGTTGAAGATACCTTTGGTATCTTGCGAGGCTTGAAAGCTCGCTTTGAGCAACACCATGGTATTGAGTACAGTGACGAGGCACTGCGTGCCGCCGCCGATTTGGCTGCGCGTTATATTAATGATCGACATATGCCGGACAAGGCTATCGACGTCATTGATGAGGCGGGTGCCTTCCAGCGATTACAGCCTGAATCGAAGCGTGTGCAGCGTATCGAAGTCGCACAGGTTGAGGACATCGTTGCCAAGATTGCTCGAATTCCTCCAAAGACGGTCAATACGTCGGACAAGGAGCTTCTGCGTAATCTGGAGCGCGATCTGAAATTGACGGTATTTGGTCAGGACATGGCAATCGACTCGCTGTCGACTGCTATCAAGCTCTCGCGAGCTGGTCTTAAATCGCCCGACAAGCCGGTCGGCTCCTTCCTGTTTGCCGGTCCTACCGGTGTTGGTAAGACAGAGGTGGCAAGACAGCTAGCTAAAGCGTTAGGGATCGAATTGATCCGCTTCGATATGTCGGAGTATATGGAGCGTCATACCGTTTCGCGTTTGATCGGTGCGCCTCCTGGCTACGTTGGCTTTGACCAGGGTGGTCTGCTGACTGAAGCTATTACCAAGACGCCGCATTGTGTACTTCTGCTTGATGAGATCGAAAAGGCGCATCCTGAGGTCTTTAACCTGCTTCTGCAGGTCATGGATCATGGTACGTTGACGGATAACAACGGCCGTAAGGCTGATTTCCGTAACGTTATTGTGATTCTCACGACCAACGCAGGTGCTGAAACCGCTTCTCGTGCCTCGATCGGCTTCACGTTGCAAGATCACTCAACCGACGCAATGGAAGTTATCAAGAAGAGCTTTACACCTGAGTTCCGTAACCGCCTGGATACCATTATCCAGTTTGGTCGCCTTAGCCACGAAACCATCAAGAGCATCGTGGATAAATTCCTCACTGAGTTGCAAGCTCAGCTGGAAGATAAACGCGTTCAGCTTGAGGTCTCGGATGCTGCCCGCGGCTGGCTGGCTACCAATGGTTATGATCCTCAGATGGGAGCTCGGCCCATGGGGCGTCTCATTCAGGATAAGATCAAGCGGCCGCTGGCTGAAGAGATCTTGTTTGGTGAGTTGGCTGAACATGGGGGGGTGGTTCACATCGATCTCAAGGGTGATGAGTTAGCCTTTGAGTACGAAACTACGGCGGAGCCTGCATAAAGAGGTTGCGCCCACAAAAAAGCCCGGCATATGCCGGGCTTTTTTGTGGAGGTATCAACGAGCGCGATACGTGATTCGACCTTTACTCAGATCGTAGGGCGTCAGTTCCACGCGCACCTTGTCTCCGGTTAGGATACGAATGTAGTTCTTGCGCATCTTTCCAGAAATATGCGCCGTAACGACGTGCCCATTTTCCAACTCCACGCGGAACATGGTGTTAGGCAGGGTGTCGACGACAGTACCTTCCATTTCGAAGCTGTCTTCTTTCGACATAGGTTATGAAGCCCCTCGGTAACATAAAAATGCCTGGACCATCCAGGCGGAAAATCGGCATGCATTGTGCCCGAAAAACTCAATCGATGCCATGTCTGATGTCAGGACACTCGAACCCAGCGTTGATTGACAAAGAGTTCGATTGGCCGATATTGAGTCTTATAGGACATCTTTCGACAGCCTTTGATCCAATAACCGAGATAAACCGCTTCAAGATTCAGGCGTGCCGTTTCCGCGATCTGCCAGAGAATGCCAAACGTACCAAGACTTCTACGTTCCTCGTCTGGATCATAGAAGGTATACACGGCAGACAGGCCGTTGGGTAACACATCGGTTACTGCAACGCCAACCAAGCGTTCGCCCAAGCGCATTTCGTAAAAAAAGGCGTAAGGCAGCTCCCGGATAAGAAAGGTCGTAAACTGTTCTCGGCTTGGAGGGTACATGTCTCCGTCTGCATGCCGTTCCGTAATGTAGCGTGCATATAGTCGATAATGCTCTTCTGTAAAGCGAGGCCTACGCTTTTCAATGGTGATATCTGCATTTCGCTTGAGAATACGCTTCTGACGTCTATCGGGAACAAAATCGGCAGCGCGAATACGTGCCGGAACGCACGCCTTGCATTGCTGGCAGTGAGGTCGATATAGATGATCTCCGCTGCGCCTGAAACCTAATTCAGAGAGTTCGGCATACAGCTGGCCGCTCATGGGTTGGGCGGGGTCGAGAAAGAGCGTGGTTGCCTGCTGGTCAGGCAGGTAGCTGCAAGTGTGCGGCTGAGTGGCGTAAAACTTCAATCGGGCCAGCTCGCTCATAATCTACCTCTAGGAAAACATGAGGAAGGTAATCAATCCTGTCATGCCGGTTGCGAAGACCAGTCTGCTTTAGATGTTTCGTCCAGGTATCGTGCCAAATAGTTCGAAAATTGCGTACGAGAAATGCTCGTCGCGCCAAAGCTTTCAAGATGTCGCGTGGGCATCTGGCAATCAATCAGCGCGAAGTCCCATTCTGCCAGTTGCTGAGCCAATGTAGCGAAACCAACCTTGGACGCGTTGGCGGTGCGGCTAAACATGGACTCTCCAAAGAATAGTTTACCGATTGCCAAGCCATACAGGCCGCCGACGAGCGAGTCTTCTTCCCAAACTTCGACTGAATGAGCAATGCCTCGTTTGTAAAGCTCTACATAGGCCTGCTGCATTTCCGAGGTGATCCATGTTTCGTGGGTATAATCTCGTGGTTCAGAGCACCCCTTGATGACCTGCGCAAAATCTTTGTCAAAGGTCACCGTAAAGCGTTGCTGACGAATCAGCTTTGCAAGGCTGCGAGAGATATGGATCTCTTCAGGTATCAATACCGTTCTGGGGTCGGGTGACCACCAAAGAATGGGTTGGTCAGCCTGGAACCATGGAAAGCAACCGTGACGATAGGCGGCAATCAAGCGTTCGGGTGAAAGGTCACCGCCTATCGCAAGCAGCCCATTAGGTTCGCTCAGCGCACTACTGAGCGGCGGAAATTGTATAAAGTCGCGTTTCAACCAAGTCAGCATGGAAGGGGAGGGGGTTAACAAAGTAGTCTTCAGGCTAACTCCGATTACTGGCAAGCGCCAGTTTTCCCTTTTGATTTAAACTTTGTTGAGGAATGCTGCATAACTCTTTGTCACAACAGCAAAAGAATGTTCCAATGCATGGTTCACGGCTAAAGTCGTGGTAAAAATAGGTCATTGTTGTTGCGACTCGGTTTTTCGTATGGAACGAGCTGCGTAGGGTCGTAGAATGCTGCCTTGTTTCTTTTCATCTTCACGTTGTCGGTGCAGGAAAAGTCGCGTTTGAAACAATCTACTTCTGCCAGCCATGTGACACAGTGGCGCGAACACCTTCATTATCGTTTGAAGGAGGTGTTGCTTATCGCATTAGCCGCCTTGTGTCTGTATACGCTGATGGCTTTATTGACCTATGACCCCTCTGATCCAGGCTGGACGCACACCAGTCGTATAGATCAGATCCACAACGCTGCAGGGCGTGCTGGCGCATGGCTGGCTGATGTCCTCTTTATGGCGTTGGGATACTTCGCTTTCATTTTTCCGTTGCTGTTAGGCATCAAGACCTGGCAGGTGTTCAGGCATCGCTATATGCCATGGGAATGGAGCGGGTGGCTGTTTTCATGGCGTCTGACCGGACTGGTTTTCCTTATTCTGGCAGGCTCTGCACTGGCTTACATTCACTTTCACGCTGACGCCCATTTGCCGGCTTCGGCAGGCGGGGCGCTTGGAGAAAGCCTGGGGCAACTTGCCCTTAATGCTCTAAATGTGCAGGGCAGTACATTGCTATTTTTAGCAGTATTCCTGTTGGGCCTGACCGTTTTTACCGATCTCTCCTGGTTTAAGGTCATGGACCTGACAGGAAAGATTACGCTTGATTTATTCGAGCTTGTTCAGGGAGGCGCCAGCCGCTGGATGGGTAGCCGCAGTGAGCGGAAGCGTCTTGCTTCACAACTGCAGGATGACGAGTATTACGACGATGAAGAGCTTGAGGTTGAGGAGGAAGAACCTCAGGCGCCTATCAAGCGAGAAGCTAAAAAGACTCGTGAGCGTGTCGTTGAAACCGTTGAGCTTGATGATGAATCTCTGGTGCCTGAGCGCAAGTCCGTTCCCGCTATGCCAGTTAATGAGCGGCCTGTAGTGGAAAAGCCTCAAGCTGCCAAGCCAGCACCTCAGATTAATATGCCAGCGCCTGCTCCGATCCCTAAGCCGATCGAGGCAAAACGATCCGCTCCGCCTGCCGCGCACGTTGTTGATTCAGCCGTTGAAGGTACGATACCACCGATATCCTTGCTGGATCCGGCAGAGAAAAAACAGCAGAGTTTTTCTCCAGAGTCGCTTGAGACGATGTCACGTCTGCTTGAGATAAAACTCAAGGAGTTTGGCGTCGAGGTCACAGTCGAGTCGGTTCACCCGGGACCAGTCATTACTCGTTTTGAGATACAACCTGCTGCTGGAGTGAAAGTCAGCCGTATTTCTAACTTGGCGAAAGATCTGGCGCGCTCACTGGCTGTTTTCAGTGTTCGGGTTGTTGAGGTCATTCCGGGCAAAACTACTGTCGGTATCGAGATTCCAAATGAAGACCGACAGATGGTGCGTTTTTCTGAAGTACTGGAGTCTCCTGAATATGAGGCCTCCAAGTCGCCCGTGACGCTCGCCCTAGGCCATGACATTGGCGGTAGGCCTGTTATCGCGGATTTGGCCAAAATGCCGCACTTGCTTGTAGCAGGTACCACAGGCTCGGGTAAGTCCGTTGGCGTAAACGCTATGCTTCTGTCGATTCTGTTCAAGTCGACGCCCGAAGAGGCGCGGTTGATCATGATCGACCCCAAGATGTTGGAATTGTCTATCTACGAGGGCATTCCACACCTTCTTTGCCCTGTCGTGACGGACATGAAAGAGGCTGCCAATGCGCTGCGCTGGAGCGTAGCCGAAATGGAGCGGCGCTATAAGCTCATGGCTGCTATGGGGGTCAGAAACCTTGCTGGCTTCAACCGCAAGATCAAGGACGCGGAGGAGGCAGGGGCACCTCTGACAGATCCTCTTTATCGACGCGAAAGCATGGATGACGAGGCGCCGCTTCTAAAAGCGCTGCCTACGATCGTTGTAGTTGTCGATGAATTCGCCGACATGATGATGATTGTTGGCAAAAAAGTGGAAGAACTGATTGCGCGTATTGCTCAAAAGGCGCGTGCTGCAGGTATTCACCTGATCCTGGCCACGCAGCGCCCTTCGGTAGATGTGATTACCGGCCTGATCAAGGCCAACATCCCGACGCGTATGGCTTTCCAAGTATCGAGCAAGATCGACTCTCGAACCATTCTTGATCAGGGTGGTGCAGAACAGCTGCTGGGGCATGGTGACATGCTCTATCTCCCACCAGGCACGGGTCTTCCTATTCGTGTCCATGGCGCTTTCGTCTCAGATGACGAGGTGCATCGCCTGGTTGAAGCCTGGAAACAACGCGGCGCGCCTGACTACATTGAAGACATCCTTGCGGGGGCAGATGAGGGCGGTGGCTCGTTTGAGGGTGGTAGCGGTGGTGATGGTAGTGAAGGAAATGAAGACGATCCCCTTTACGATGAGGCTGTCCGCTTTGTAACGGAAAGCCGCAGGGCCTCGATTTCTGCAGTTCAGCGCAAGCTCAAGATCGGTTATAACCGTGCTGCGCGAATGATCGAGGCCATGGAGATGGCTGGAGTTGTCACGCCTATGAATACGAACGGTTCAAGAGAGGTGATTGCACCTTCTCCTGTGCGTGATTAACCAATGTTTAAGAGGAATTCCATGCGATTGACTCGCTTGTTTGCCCTGGCAATTACAACTTTTCTAAGCGTCTCGGCTCAGGCTGCATCGGATGCAGCGGACCGTCTTTCCCAGTATCTGGAGAAGGCGCAGACCATGACGGCTCGCTTTTCCCAGCTGACTCTAGATGGCTCCGGGACCCGTCTTCAGGAGACTGCGGGTAATTTGAGTCTCAAGCGGCCAGGTCTTTTTCGTTGGCATACAGATTCTCCCATGGAGCAGTTGCTGGTGTCTGATGGGCAAAAAGTATGGCTATACGATCCAGACCTTGAGCAGGTGACTATTCAGAAGCTGGATCAGCGCCTAACCCAGACGCCTGCGTTGCTATTGTCCGGTGATGTGTCGAAGATTGAGGACAGTTTTACAATTACCTACAAGCAAAGCGGTAACGTGACTGATTTTGTACTCAAGCCTAAAACCAGCGATACGCTGTTTGACAGCTTGCGCCTCTCATTTCGCGGTAACGTAATCAACGATATGCAGCTAATCGATAGCGTCGGTCAACGCACCAATATCCTGTTCTTCAACGTAAAAATGAATGAGCCGGTAAACGCCTCGGAATTCGTGTTTGAAATTCCTAAAGGTGCCGACGTCATTCAGGAGTGATCCTGCCCCATGGATCTATTCCGCGCAACGCCTGTGGCCCAGCCGCTGGCTGCTCGTATGCGTGCCACCACCCTGGACGAATACGTTGGCCAGCAGCATTTGCTTGCCCGAGGAAAACCTCTGCGAGAAGCACTGGAGCAGGGCGCGCTGCATTCCATGATTTTCTGGGGCCCACCAGGCGTCGGCAAGACGACATTGGCGCGTTTGCTGGCTGAAGTCAGCGATGCTCATTTCGAGACGATCTCGGCGGTTCTTTCTGGTGTAAAGGAGATCCGTCAGGCTGTTGAGACAGCCCGGCAGCAGGCTGCTCAGTATGGGCGTCGAACCATATTGTTCGTTGATGAAGTTCACCGCTTCAATAAATCCCAGCAAGATGCGTTTCTTCCCTATGTGGAAGACGGCACCCTTTTGTTTATTGGAGCGACGACTGAAAACCCTTCTTTTGAACTTAATAATGCGCTTCTTTCAAGAGCACGTGTTTATGTTCTCAAAAGCCTGGATGAAGAGGCCTTAACTCAGCTTACCAATCGAGCGCTGTTTGAAGACAAGGGCCTTGGTAAGCGCCGGTTAAGCCTTCCAGAAGAAAGTCGGAAAATTTTATTGGCCGCTGCCGATGGAGATGGCCGCAGGTTACTCAATCTACTTGAAAATGCGGCCGATCTGGCTGAAGACGGCACAGACATAAGTCCGGATCTTTTACAAAGCTTGCTCGGTGATGGGCGCCGCCGTTTCGATAAAGGCGGTGAAGCGTTTTACGATCAAATTTCTGCGTTGCATAAGTCTGTTCGGGGTTCTAATCCCGACGCAACCTTATATTGGTATGCCCGTATGATCGATGGAGGCTGCGATCCGCTCTACATTGCTCGTCGTGTTGTGCGGATGGCCAGTGAAGATATCGGTAATGCCGATCCGCGTGCATTATCAATCTGTCTTTCTGCCTGGGATGTCCAAGAGCGGTTGGGCAGCCCGGAGGGTGAGCTTGCTATTGCGCAGGCCTTGGTTTACTTGGCCTGTGCGCCTAAAAGCAATGCGGTATACAAAGCATTCAACATGGCAATGGCAGATGTCAGGCAGAATGGCTCTCATGAAGTTCCTGTACATCTTCGTAATGCGCCAACCAAACTGATGAAGTCGTTGGGGTATGGTGAGGAGTATCGCTATGCACATGATGAACCTGATGCATATGCGGCAGGTGAAGATTATTTTCCCGAGGATAAGGCGCCGGTTCATTACTACGAGCCTGTACCGCGCGGTTTAGAACTCAAAATTCGTGACAAGCTCAGTCATTTGGCTGACTTGGATAGGGCCAGTCTGCGCCAGCGGCGGAAAGCGCCATGACGCCCATGATCCTGGCTATCGCAGCGGGTGGTGTACTAGGCACTCTGTTGCGATTTATCACGACATCCTGGATAACGGCGAGCTGGCCTAAGCATTTCTACATGGGCACATTGATCGTCAACTATGTGGGCTGCTTGCTGATCGGTGTTTTATACGGTCTTTTCCTTATTCGACCTGATGTGCCTGCGGAGCTAAGAGCAGGGCTTATCGTTGGCTTTCTAGGTGGCTTAACAACTTTTTCTTCCTTTTCCCTTGATACATTACGCTTGCTGGAAGGTGGCCAGGCTTTGCTTGCCATTGGATATGCCACGGCCAGCGTCGTAGGTGGTTTGCTTGCTACGTGGGCAGGCCTGTCATTGACAAAACTCTGATACGAGAAAAAACATGCTTGATGCAAAACTGGTACGTACACAGCCTCAGGAAGTGGCAGAACGCCTTGCCGCGCGTGGTTTCACGCTTGATGTACAGCGCATCGAATCCTTGGAATCAACTCGCAAGTCTGTGCAAACACGTACCGAGGAGCTTCAGGCTGAACGTAACAGTCGATCAAAGGCCATTGGTCAAGCCAAGGCGCGCGGTGAAGACATCGCGCCGCTTCTGGCCGATGTGGACCGTATGGGAGGCGAACTGGAGACCGCCAAGCGTGAGCTGGACGTGATTCAGTCCGAATTGGATGCTCTGCTGCTAGGGCTGCCTAACTTGCCACATGAGTCCGTTCCAGTAGGCACCAGCGAGGAGGAGAACGTAGAGGTTCGCCGTTGGGGTACTCCTAAGCGTTTTGACTTTGAGGTTAAGGATCATGTAACCCTGGGTGAAGCTCATGGTTGGTTGGATTTTGATACGGCCTCTCGCTTCTCGGGTGCTCGCTTTGCCTTGATGCGAGGCCCTATAGCCCGTCTACACCGTGCATTGGCGCAGTTTATGATCAATCTGCATACGGGCGAGCATGGTTACGAGGAGGCTTACACACCTTATCTTGTCCAGGCCGAGACCTTACAAGGCACAGGGCAGCTTCCTAAGTTTGAGGAAGATCTGTTCAAGGTTCCGCGTGACGGTGAAAGTCCGCTTTATCTGATCCCGACTGCGGAGGTCACATTGACCAATATCGCAGCAGGCAGGATTTTGGACACCAAGGCACTGCCTATTCAGTTGGTAGCCCATACCCCATGCTTCCGTAGTGAGGCGGGTGCTTCCGGACGCGATACGCGGGGCATGATCCGTCAGCACCAGTTCGATAAGGTTGAAATGGTACATATCGTTGAGCCTGCAAAATCTTTCGAGGCATTAGAGGTTCTGACAGGTCATGCTGAGCGTGTTCTGCAACTTCTAGAGTTGCCCTATCGTGTGCTTGCTCTCTGCACTGGCGATATGGGCTTCAGTGCCACCAAAACGTATGACCTTGAAGTATGGATTCCGAGTCAGGATAAATATCGCGAGATTTCTTCCTGCTCTAATTGCGGTGATTTCCAGGCGCGCCGTATGCAGGCTCGGTGGCGTAACCCGGAAACGGGCAAGCCAGAGCTGGTACATACATTAAACGGCTCGGGCTTAGCAGTGGGTCGTACGTTAGTGGCTGTGCTGGAAAATTATCAACAAGCCGATGGAACCATTCGCGTACCGGAAGTCCTCAAGCCGTACATGGGTGGCGTTGAGGTTATTGGCTGATGGAGTTCTTGCCACTGTTTCACAATCTGAGCGGCCGCCCTGTACTGATTGTTGGTGGAGGTGAGGTCGCTTTACGCAAGGCGCGTTTACTTAAGGATGCTGGGGCAATGCTCAAGGTTGTTGCGCCACGCATTCATCCGGCCATGCGAGAATTGATTGAAAATGGTGGCGATTCGTTGATCGAGCGGCCCTACCAGGCAGATGATATGGGTGGGGCTGTCCTGGTTATTGCTGCAACCGATAATGAAGACCTTAACATCCAGGTTTCGGCCCAAGCCAAGGCGATAGGTGTGCCAGTTAATGTGGTGGACTCTCCTACACTGTGCACTGTTATCTTTCCTGCAATTATTGACCGCTCACCTTTGATTGTCGCGGTTTCGAGCGGGGGAGATGCGCCTGTCTTGGCTAGGCTTGTACGAGCCAAACTAGAGAGTTGGATACCTGCTGCATATGGTGAGCTAGCCGGCCTGGCTAAGAAATTTCGTTCTAAGGTTAAGCGCCGTTTTGGTGATGTCCAGGCGAGGCGCGTTTTCTGGGAAGAGGTATTCCAAAGCGAAATTGGCGAAAAGGTACTCGCTGGCCAGCCTCAAGTAGCTGAGCGTTTGCTTGAAGAGAAACTTTGTAACGCATCCTCAAGCGTTAAGGGCGAAGTCTATCTGGTGGGCGCGGGACCGGGCGATCCTGACTTGCTGACATTTAGGGCTTTACGCCTCATGCAGCAGGCCGATGTAGTCTTATACGATCGCTTGGTTGCTCCCGCTATCCTGGATATGTGTCGTAGAGACGCTGATAGAATCTATGTGGGCAAAAAAAGAGCTGAGCACGCGGTTCCGCAAGAAGAAATCAATCAGCTTTTAATTGATCTGGCCGGTCAAGGTAAGCGTGTCCTAAGACTTAAAGGCGGCGATCCGTTTATCTTTGGGCGCGGGGGCGAAGAAATTGAGCGTCTGGCTGCCCATGGGATCGGATTCCAGGTAGTGCCGGGTATTACAGCTGCCAGTGGCTGTGCGGCCTATGCCGGCATACCGCTGACGCACAGAGACTATGCCCAATCTGTACGCTTTATCACAGGCCATTTAAAAAATGACACGTGTGATTTGCCATGGAGTGATTTGACCTCTCCGGGGCAAACGTTGGTTTTTTATATGGGGTTGGTTGGGCTACCAATCATTTGCGAGCAGCTTATCAAGCACGGGCGTGACGCTTGTACGCCGGCCGCCTTGGTTCAGCAAGGCACCACCTCAAGTCAGCGTGTATTTACGGGAACGCTGGCAGATTTACCTGTTCTCGTAGCGCGCCATGAGGTTCATGCGCCTACTCTAATAATCGTAGGTGAGGTCGTAACCTTGCGTGAAAAGCTGGCCTGGTTCGAAGGCCAATCGCATCCTTAACGGTCACTCTGCCATAAACCTACAGCGGGCAACTGCTCTCGATCGTGAGGCGACGTTAAGTCGAGTGCTGGCCCTTTGGGAATGATCCCGTTAGGGTTAATCGTTTCGTGACTGCCATAATAGTGATGCTTGATATGCTCAAAGTTGACAGTCCCTGCAATGCCTGGCCACTGATAGAGCTCCTTCAGCCATCCCTGAAGGTTAGGGTAGTCTGTAATGCGGCGTAGATTGCATTTGAAGTGTCCGTAATAGACTGAGTCGAACCGTATTAATGTTGTAAAAAGTCGCCAATCTGCTTCTGTCAGGTATTTTCCTGTCAGATAGCGATGCCTGCTCAGGCGATTTTCTAGTTGATCAAGAGTAGTAAACAGCTCTTCAAAGGCGAGTTCGTAAGCGTACTGCTCTGTTGCAAATCCAGCCTTATAAACACCGTTATTCACCTTGGCATAGATAAGCTCGTTAAGTGAGTCGATGTCTTGCTGTAATGGTTCTGGATAAAAATCGATGCTGTTGCCTGTCAGTCCGTCAAATGCATGATTCATCATGCGGATGATATCGGCAGACTCATTGTTAACGATGCACTTATGCTTGTTATCCCAAAGCATTGGTACTGTAACGCGACCTGTGTAATGAGGTGTAGCCTCTAGGTAGCGCTCATAAAGAAACCGCTTGGCCTCATCAAGTGTGTCACCCGTTGAGCCGAGCGTTTGATCAAAAGTCCATCCTTTGTCCTTCATAAGCCAACTAACAACGGATACGTCGATAATACTCTCAAGGCCTTTAAGCTTTCGGAAAATAAGGGTGCGATGAGCCCAGGGGCAGGCTAGAGAAATATACAAGCGGTAGCGGTTAGGCTCTGCCTCGAAGCCTGCCTCGCCTGTAGGGCCAGGCTCACCAGTGGGCGTTACCCAGTGTCTGAACTGGGCGCTTTCCCGCTTGAAGCTTCCATCTTCGCCGGTGTCGTACCAGCGGTCCTGCCATTTGCCTTCTATCAATAGGCCCATCGGCTCCTCTCCATATTGTGGAGCCGTCTATTAGTGACGTTGGCTCCAGTAATCTTTTGCCTTGGCTAGAGCGGCTTCCCGGCTGTGGCCAAGCGCTCTCAAACCCAAGGCTATCGTAGAAAGAACGGCCAGTTCGCCGTAGGCATCGTTTGCTTTGCCGGTCCATACATCTAATAGATGATTGGCATCCAGCCGCTCAGGTTTGACGTGTCTTCTTTCTGAAAATGCAGGCCAGGCCTCATTCCATTCAGTGCCGTACTCTGTGCCATAGAGATGAAAATCATTGTCTGGGTTGACTTCAATTTCACCGCCTTCGCCTTTAATCACGATAGCCTTGTCGCCTAATAGGCGGCTGGCTTCACGGTGAATGGGTTGATAGCCTGGGTGAAAGATACTTTGCAGGATGCAAGTTGCGTTGAGCGGATTTAACAGTCTGACCAGCGAATGAATAGGCGAACGCAATCCCAACGTGTTGCGTAAGTTGATCATATGCTGCAAGGCAGGCATCCAGTTTTCCAGTGGCATAAACGCCAGGTGGTCTTTATTTAAAGCTTCCTGTGTCTGGTGCCAATCGTTACAAAGATGAATACCCAGCGTTTCTAGAACCTGCTCAGTATATAGTCGTCCTGCTGTATGAGCGCCGCCGCCGTGAATCAGAATCCGCACACCATGGGATGACAGGCATTTGGTGGCAAGCAGAAACCATGGTAAGTGGCGTTTTTTACCTGCATAGCTAGGCCAGTCCAGATCTACTGGAATGGTCGGGGCGTTGAGATGTGCTCGAATAGCATCGGTAAAGCCGGCAAGCTCTTCTGCGCTTTCTTCCTTGTGTCGAAGCAGCATAAGAAAAGCGCCGAGTTGAACATCCTCGACATTTCCCTTAAGGATCATCCCCATGGCGCACTGGGCTTCTTCGCGAGTTAGGCTGCGTGAACCGCGTTTACCTTTGCCGAGTATGCGTATGAATTGAGCAAAGGGATGCTCTTCAGGCGTCGTTATCATAAGCAATTAGTCGGTTTTGGAAGTCCCGCCAGCTTGGCTGCTAGCTTGGCGGGGCTTCCTTTGAAAAGGAGATTCAAATGAAGGCTGTTACCCTTCTCGGGACCTAAGGTTTGCGCAATATATTTAATCAGCGGACGATTAGCTGGGGAAAGCTGGAACTCAGCATAGAAATCTCTAAGAGCATGAAGGATTTCCCAGTGTTCAGGCGTAAGAGAGAGACCTTCTCGAAGAGCCAGCTCCTCAGCTATTTCAACGGACCAGTCTCCTAGATCCAGTAAATAGCCTTCCTTGTCAACATTGAGTGCAGTCATGGCCAGCTATGTACCTTGTCATAAGCTACACAAAGAGCCACAAAACGATCATAGTCAATCATTTCAAAACGAGATGTTTCTCTGAGTCCACGGGCCTCGACATCTTCTTGAAGAGCAAAGCCTTTGACGCCGGTTTGAAGCGTTTCAAGCAGAGCCGCTGTTCGCGAGCTTTCTTGTAGCAGGTATGTAGCGTCGCCCATTAATAAAAGTGCATCCTGCTCCGCAAGTAGCGGTAGGGCGCTGTCTAGCATCCTGCTCTGGAAAGGCGAAGCCAAGATAAGGTGAAGCGTCTTCACAGTGTAATCACCATGTCGTGCTGATTTAAAAGCAGCCGAGCCTCTTCGGTAGATAGGATCTCAACTTCCAGTTCAAGCGTTGATTGCATTACGTTGCGCTCCAGTAAGCTGCTTTCCAATACATACAGTTTGTCTACGCCGAACAAGGGAAGAGCTTGTAGATTAGCGATCAGGTCTTTTTGCTCAAGATGTGAAGCGGCCTGAGAGGATTGTAATTGGAAAACACCGTCATCCATGAAGAGCATGGCAATGGGCAAATCGAAAGCGCCGCCTGCTAGGGCAATGTCTAGAGCTTCTCGGGCTGCCATGCCCGACCATGGCGCTTGCCGACTAATAATGAGCAGCGACTTTGCCATTAAATGTCTCCAAAGCAAATGAGGCGATCGGCTTCCTGTGCAGCCTCATGAAGCTGCCCTAGACCAGAAAGCTGCCAGGGCTCGTAAAGGTTGGCACTCTGGCGCCCATGGCGATGAGCTTCTTCCGAGCTCAGAATGCCGCGCCGTAAAGCGGCAGAAATGCAGACGACTGAATCCAGCTTATTTTGCTGAATGAATAAGCCCCATTGGCCCGCCCAGTCTTGCTCATCTTGAGGCGTTACGATGGATGAAGAGGCATTGTGTACTCCATCCTGATAGAAAAAAAGACGAGTGATTTCATGGTGCGCGGACAACACGGCCTCAGCAAACCGAAGGGCTCTTCGGGAGGAGGGCGAGTGAGGTGCGGAAAATACAACGATAGCAAATTTCATAAATAAAAAAGGCCCGCCGAAGCGGGCCTCTCCAGTGCACGTCTCGTTAATCATTGCTGCTGGCAAAGCCTAGCAATTGAAGCAGGCTGACAAACAGATTGTATATCGAGACGTATAGGCTGATGGTAGCCATGATGTAATTATCTTCCCCGCCATGGATGATGGCGCTGGTTTGGAACAGAATTGCTGCCGAGGCAAACAGTACAAAGCCCGCACTGATCGCAAGCTGCAAGCCGCTGATATTCACAAAGAACGACAGCGCTATTGCGCCTAGCAATATCCAGAATCCGGCCATTAGAAAGCCCGACAAAAAGCTCATGTCTTTGCGGGTAATCAGTGCATATGCCGACAGGCCAAAGAAGACCAGGGCAGTCATGCCTAAGGCAGAAGAAATGATGCTTCCGCCATTAGGCAAGCCCAGATACATATTCAGTATCGGGCCTAGGGTGTAGCCCATGAAGCCGGTAAGCGCAAACGTGCTGACCAGCCCCCAGCCACTGTTACGCAATTTCACAGTGAGAAAGAACAGACCATAAAAGCCGATCAGAACTACAAATATGTTGGGATATGCAACGCGCATCTGCTGCGAGACGTAAGCTACCAAGCCACTGAAGGCCAGCGTCATTCCCAACAGAGCATAGGTGTTGCGCAGCGTGCGACTAATGTCGCGCCGTTCGGCAACCGCAGGGTTGAAGGCATATTGACGCTCGTTCATAACGACACTCCTAATGTGGTCGAAACCTATTCATACCATAAGATAATAACAACTCTTTGAAAAAAAATAGATTTAAGTGTTTGACAGCGTGTTTCGTTCGGGTAATATTGCGGCCCGCACCTGCGGAGGTGTGGCCGAGTGGTTTAAGGCAACGGTCTTGAAAACCGTCGAAGGGGAGACTCTTCCGTGAGTTCGAATCTCACCGCCTCCGCCATCTTCTTGCTCCAATTCATCGTGCGTTTATCTCTGACTTGTGTATAGTCGCTACACATTCTTTCGCATTTATTAGCTTGAGACGAGTCTTAGGCTTGTAATTGGCTTATGCATCAGCGTTATGAGGTGCACGGTGATTAAAGTGCTGGTGGTCGACGACCATGATCTGGTAAGGGCCGGTATTATCCGTATGTTGGCGGATGTCGATGGCATTCAGGTCATTGGTCAGGCAGATTCTGGCGAGAATGGATTAAAGCTTGTCAGAGAGTTAAAGCCTGATGTGGTCCTCATGGACGTCAAGATGCCAGGCATCGGCGGCTTGGAAGCTACTCGAAAGCTTCTTCGTAGTCATCCCGAGGTAAAGGTCATTGCAGTAACGGCATGTGAGGAAGATCCCTTTCCGACTCGTCTGTTGCAGGCTGGGGCTTCTGGTTATCTTACAAAGGGTGCGGATATCCAGGAGATGATTACTGCTATACGTCATGCATTTGGCGGTCAGCGATACATAAGCGCTCAGATTGCTCAGCAGTTAGCGCTAAAGTCTTTTCAACCTCAAAACAATGGCTCGCCGTTTGATCTTCTTTCAGAGCGCGAAATCCAGATCGCATTGATGATTGCTAATTGCCATAAGGTTCAGGTGATCTCCGATAAGCTTTGCCTGTCGCCCAAGACCGTTAACACCTATCGTTATCGTATTTACGAGAAACTCTCCATTACCAGTGATGTGGAGCTGGCTTTATTGGCAGTTCGTCACGGGATGGTAGACGCTACGAGTTGAAATGACCGAAACGTTTGATCCTTCTGCTTTTCTTTCTGGCTGCAGTTCTCGGCCAGGTGTTTATCGAATGTTCGACGAAAGCTCCAAGGTGCTTTATGTCGGAAAAGCAAAGAATCTCAAAAAGCGCCTTTCGAGTTACTTCCGCAAAACTGGCTTGGCTCCCAAGACAGCGGCGTTAGTAGCAAAAATTTCCCAGATTGAGATAACTATTACTGGGAATGAGACAGAGGCGCTTCTGCTTGAGCAGAACCTTATCAAGCAGTTACGCCCCCCTTACAATATTCTCCTTCGGGATGACAAATCCTATCCTTATGTCTTTCTGTCAACTGAAGATGAATTTCCTCGGCTTGCTATCCATAGAGGCGCTAAAAAGGAACGGGGCCGCTATTTCGGTCCGTATCCGAGTGCGGGTGCTATCCGAGAAAGTCTGAATCTCTTGCAAAAGGCATTTATGGTGCGCCAGTGTGAGGACGGTTTTTTCAAGAACCGTACTCGCCCCTGTCTTCAATATCAAATCAAGCGCTGCAAGGGTCCGTGCACCAATATGGTTTCCCGAGAGGAATATGCTGAAGATGTTCGTCATTCGGCTATGTTCCTGGAAGGGCGGAGCAATGCCTTGGCTGAAGAGCTAAGTGCAGTTATGGAAAAGGCTGCCATGGCTTTGGATTTTGAACGGGCCGCCGAGCTGCGTGATCAAATTGCCTTAGTGCGACGAGTGCAGGATCAGCAGCATATAGAGGGTGGGAGCGGGGATGTAGATGTTATCGCTGCGATGGTGAATCCGGGTGGTGCATGCGTTCATCTAATCACTGTGCGTGGCGGCCGTGTTCTTGGTAGCAAAAACTTTTTCCCGCAGGTTGCGATTGAGGAGGAGCCCCATGACGTTCTTCTTGCATTTTTGGAGCAGTATTATCTTGCTCATATGGAGCGGGATTTGCCCGATGAGGTCATCGTAAATACCGTTCATGAGGACTTCCCAACCCTCATAAGTGCCTTTAACGAATTGCATTCTCGAGGTCTTGAGATCTCGCATCGTGTTCGAGGCACTCGTGCCCGCTGGCAGCAATTGGCTGTGACAAATGCTGAGCAGGCGCTTAATACTCGGCTTGCTAATCGCCAGCATATGGCTGCTCGTTTTGAGGCGCTTACGGATGTGTTGGGGTTGGCTGAGACGCCGCAAAGGCTGGAGTGCTTTGATATTAGCCACTCAAGTGGGGAGGCTACAGTTGCTTCCTGTGTGGTGTTTGGTCCTGAGGGGCCTATTAAATCTGATTATCGCCGATACAATATTGAGGGTGTCACGGCAGGTGATGATTATGCTGCCATGCATCAGGCGTTGACCCGTCGTTTCAGTAAGCTCAAGGATGGGGAGGGTAAAATGCCTGATATCTTACTGGTGGATGGCGGTAAGGGGCAGTTGGCAATGGCTCGTGATGTGCTTCAAGAGCTGGCGGTTCCGGATCTCGTCTTGTTGGGTGTGGCCAAGGGTGTAACTCGCAAGCCAGGTTTGGAGACACTCTATCTGAACGATCCCTCTAATGAGTTCAGCTTGCCGGGTCACTCTCCTGCATTGCACCTGATACAGCAGATTCGTGACGAGGCGCATCGCTTTGCTATTACGGGGCATCGAGCAAGAAGAGGGAAGGCGCGTAGGACATCTACACTTGAAGATGTTGCAGGAGTAGGGCCGAAGCGGCGTAGAGAGCTGCTTAAGTACTTCGGAGGCCTGCAAGAGCTTAATCGTGCAAGTGTCGATGAGATAGCCAAGGCGCCAGGAATTAGCAAAAAACTAGCTGAGCAGATTTATGCTGCACTGCACAGTGAGTAGAATGTCCAGACATTCATATATTTCCTGTGCCAATGAACATTCCTAACCTGCTTACTGTTCTGCGCGTTCTGCTCATTCCTTTCTTTATTGCTCTGTTTTACATGCCGGTTTCTTGGAGCTATTGGGCGGCGAGTTCAGTGTTTGCCTTGGCTAGTTTTACTGATTGGCTGGATGGCTACTTGGCTCGTCGATGGAAACAGAGTACTCCATTCGGAGCTTTCCTGGACCCGGTTGCTGACAAGCTCATGGTTGCGGTGGCCTTGGTGCTTCTGGTGCAGGAACATGCCACTATTTGGTTAACGTTGCCTGCTACCATTATTATTGGTCGAGAAATTGTAGTGTCAGCTCTTCGTGAGTGGATGGCAGAATTAGGGGCGCGAGCTCAAGTAGCTGTATCTAGTCTTGGAAAATGGAAAACAGCGGCGCAGATGGTGTCTTTGATTGTGCTGTTGGCTAATCCTCCTCAACTGACGTTCTGGGTTTTGACAGGGTATGTTCTTCTGATCATTGCGGCTGCGCTTACGCTTTGGTCTATGTGCAGTTATCTGCTTGCGGCTTGGCCGCATCTGAGCATAACGAAGAAAAAATAACTTTTTTGAATCAATGAGTTGACAGCGTCGTTGGATTGTATAGAATGGCGCCCGTCACCAAGACGCGGGAATAGCTCAGTTGGTAGAGCACGACCTTGCCAAGGTCGGGGTCGCGAGTTCGAGTCTCGTTTCCCGCTCCAGTTTGTCAGTCAGCTCCGCTTTAATTGGGGTTGGCTTATGAGGCCGGGTGGCAGAGTGGTCATGCAGCGGATTGCAAATCCGTGTACGCCGGTTCGATTCCGACCTCGGCCTCCACTATGTAGCCCTGCAGATCTAGCGGTCTGTAGGGCTTTTTATTTTTACTTTGTTGTTCGCTGTGCTGGCTAAGTTGGATTGTTTGCTATCTATCCCTAGCTAAATGCTCAGTGTAGAGCGCTACCGCCCGGATGGCGAAATCGGTAGACGCAAGGGACTTAAAATCCCTCGGAGGAAACTCCGTGCCGGTTCGATTCCGGCTCCGGGCACCAGTTATAATAAGGGCTTGACTTGATTAGTCAGGCCCTTATTTTTGAGGCAAGGTCTGGCTGCTTTATAGTGGCAATCGGCCTACTATCTGCTCAAACATTCTTTTGTTCGTGAAGTAACCCTTTGAAAAGCGCCAGGCAATGGGCTTTCCTTCGTCTGTTTTCAATGTAATTGAAAACACCGTTGAATCTAGCGCCCTTGCTAACAACGCGTAGTCTTTCAGGCTTATTCTTACAATCGGTATGTCTGGAATGATCACGGCAAGTCGATCCCGCTTTGGTTATGCGAGTTATCGGCCTGTGTTGGCTATTCTTCAGTTTCAATCAATAGTTTTTACAGCTACGGCATGCCAAAAGTGATCTTTGATCAAGTGCCCAGGCGATGGCTTGCTTTCAAGTTGTGCTGCGTGAAAACCACTAGGTAGCTAGACTGACTAGCTTGGTGCGGAGGGCTAATATTTTTAGGTGTGGCCTAATGCTTGGTTGTATAGCTAATCATTTTCTGAAAGCATATATATTCTTTGTTGCTCCAGTGATCCTTCATCGATTAATTGAAAAGTGCATAGGCCTGCCATCGTTCGGTAGGATATATAATTCGATGCTGTAGCTTACTGGCTCATCCGAACCATGTGGCCCTTGGTATGGGTCACCACTGTTAAAGGAGGCGCCATGCCCACTATTACTCTTCCCGACGGTAGCCAACGTTTATTCGATCATCCTGTTACAGTCACAGAGGTCGCTCAGTCTATAGGCGCTGGATTAGCGAAAGCTACTCTGGCAGGCAAAGTAGATGGACGTCTGGTGGATGCTTGCGACGTTATTGATCATGACGCGTCCCTGCAAATTATTACACCTAAAGATGAAGAGGGTTTGGAGATCATCCGTCACTCTTGTGCTCATCTGGTTGGTCATGCTGTAAAGCAGCTGTTCCCGACAGCGAAGATGGTAATTGGTCCTGTTATTAATGAGGGATTCTATTACGACATCTCGTATGAGCGTCCTTTTACGCTGGATGATCTGGCTGCTATCGAGACGCGGATGCGTGAGTTGATCGATAAGGACTACGACGTCATCAAGCGTATGACTCCGCGAGAGCAGGTTATCGAGACGTTTAAAGCGAGAGGGGAAGATTACAAGCTCCGCTTGATTGAAGATATGCCTGATGAAAAGGCAATGGGGTTGTATCATCATGAAGAGTATGTGGACATGTGTCGTGGTCCGCATGTGCCCAATACCCGATTTTTGAAGGCATTTAAGCTAACGAAGCTGTCTGGTGCCTACTGGCGTGGCGACTCCAAAAACGAACAGCTGCAGCGTATCTATGGTACGGCTTGGGCCGATAAAAAGCAGCTGGCAGCTTATATTCAGCGCATTGAAGAAGCTGAAAAACGTGACCACCGCAAGCTGGGCAAGCGGCTGGATCTCTTCCATACTCAGGAAGAGGCGCCAGGAATGGTGTTCTGGCATCCTAACGGCTGGACTGTTTATCAGGCGCTTGAGCAGTACATGCGCCGTATTCAGCATGAGAACGGCTACTCCGAAATCCGTACGCCACAAGTTGTGGATCGTTCCCTTTGGGAAAAGTCCGGCCACTGGGCTAACTATGCCGACAATATGTTTACGACTGAATCGGAAAGTCGTGACTATGCTATCAAGCCAATGAACTGCCCGTGTCACGTGCAGGTGTTTAATCAGGGGCTAAAGAGTTACAAGGAACTGCCTCTTCGTCTGGCAGAGTTCGGCGCTTGTCACCGTAATGAGCCATCAGGCTCTTTACATGGCATTATGCGTGTCAGAGGGTTCACTCAAGATGACGCTCACATTTTCTGCACAGAAGACCAAATGCAGGAAGAGGCGGCTGCTTTCATTAAGCTTACTTTGGCGGTTTACGCTGATTTCGGATTCACTGATATACAACTGAAGCTTTCTACCCGTCCTGAAAAGCGTGTTGGATCAGATGACTTGTGGGATCAGGCAGAATCAGCATTAGCTGCGGCGCTTGATCATGCAGGGCTGGCCTATGACTTGCAGCCGGGAGAAGGTGCATTCTACGGTCCAAAAATTGAATTTTCTTTGAAGGACTGTCTGGGTCGAGTATGGCAATGCGGTACGCTACAGCTTGATTTTAATTTGCCGTCTCGTCTCGGGGCTGAATACGTCAGTGAAGATAATAGCCGTAAGCACCCAGTAATGCTGCATCGTGCTATCCTTGGTTCCTTTGAGCGATTCATCGGTATTTTGATTGAGCATTACGAGGGATCTTTCCCGGCGTGGCTTGCTCCAACTCAGGCAGTGGTCATGAATATCACTGACAAACAGGCCGATTTCGCTAACGAAGTGGTGCAAATTCTTGATCAAAGCGGTTTCCGAGCTAAAGCTGACTTGAGAAACGAGAAAATCGGCTTTAAAATTCGGGAGCATACTTTGCTCAAGGTTCCCTATCTTCTTGTTATAGGCGATCGGGAAGTTGAATCAAGAGCCGTGGCTGTACGCACGCGTGAAGGTGCTGATCTGGGCTCAATGCCTATTGCGGACTTCAAGGAGCTTCTAGCTCAAGCAGTTGCTCGTCGCGGTCGACAAGAATTGGAGTAATGACTATTAAGCGTGAAATGAGACAGGATAAGCGAACTCAACCCAAGGCTCCGATCAACGAGAATATCTCGGCTCGTGAAGTCCGGTTGATTGGTGCTGACGGCCAACAGATTGGCGTCGTCTCGATTGATGAAGCGCTACGCGCTGCTGATGAAGCCAAGCTGGACTTGGTGGAAATTTCCGCCGATGCAGTACCTCCTGTGTGCCGCATCATGGATTATGGCAAGCATCTTTTCGAGAAGAAGAAGCAGACCGCAGCAGCGAAAAAGAACCAAAAACAGGTTCAGGTAAAAGAAATCAAGTTTCGTCCAGGGACGGAAGAAGGGGATTACCAGGTAAAACTACGCAACCTGGTACGTTTCCTTAATGAGGGGGACAAGGCCAAGGTATCCTTGCGATTCCGTGGTCGTGAGATGGCCCACCAGGAGCTGGGTATGGAGCTGTTAAAGCGGGTCGAGGCTGACCTTGCTGAATACGGTGCCGTAGAACAGCATCCTAAGATGGAAGGACGCCAGCTAATTATGGTCATCGCCCCTAAAAAGAAAAAGTAACCACCAGGGCACTGGCAGGCCTTGCGGTTATGCGTAATCACCCAATGCGGAGTATATGAACATGCCAAAGATGAAAACCAAAAGTGGTGCAGCGAAGCGTTTTAAAAAGACCGCTTCCGGCTATAAGCACAAGCACGCGTTCAAGAGTCACATCTTGACCAAAATGACCACCAAGCGTAAGCGCCAGCTGCGTGGTACATCTCTGATGCACCCGTCTGACGTTCAAAAAGTTGAGCGCATGCTGCGCGTTCGTTAATCGGTCACAAGGTAAAGGTATAACTCATGGCTCGTGTTAAGCGTGGCGTAATTGCCCGTCGTCGTCATAAAAAAATTCTGAAGCTGGCTAAAGGTTACTACGGTGCTCGCTCTCGCGTGTTCCGTGTTGCTAAGCAGGCTGTGATCAAGGCAGGCCAATACGCCTATCGTGACCGCCGTCAGCGCAAGCGTCAGTTCCGCGCCCTATGGATCGCTCGTATTAATGCTGGTGCTCGTATGAACGGTCTGTCTTACAGCCGTTTCATTGCTGGCTTGAAGAAAGCGGCCATTGAGATCGACCGTAAGGTTCTGGCCGATCTGGCGGTAAATGAAAAAGTAGCGTTCGCTGCGATTGTCGAGAAAGCTAAAGCTTCTTTGGCTTAAGCCCTGCGTCAATCAGGGCCTTGGCCCGACAGTAACGTCACCAGTAGGGGAAGGGCCTAAAGCTCTTCCCCTATTTTGTATCTGGAGTCAGTGAATGGAAAACCTGGAGGCACTGGTCAGCCAAGCGTTGGAGGCCGTGCAGCAAACTGAAGACACGACTGTTCTTGAACAGCTACGGGTTGGCTACCTAGGGAAAAAAGGTGAGCTTACCCAGGTCATGAAGACGCTGGGCAATCTGCCTGCAGAAGAGCGGCCGAAAGTCGGTGCGCTGATCAATGCGGCTAAAGAGCGTGTGCAAGATGCGCTTAACGCCCGCAAACAGTTTTTAGAAGAATCCGCTTTGGCTGAAAAATTAGCGGCGGAGCGGGTTGACGTAACATTGCCTGGCAGAGGGCAAACAACGGGTGGTCTGCACCCTATTACCCGTACTTTGGAACGTATCGAGCGACTTTTTACAGGTATTGGTTACAGCGTGGCTGAAGGCCCTGAAATCGAAGACGACTACCATAACTTCGAGGCGCTTAATATTCCAGGTCACCACCCGGCTCGTGCTATGCACGATACGTTTTATTTTAATGCTACACGTCTACTGCGTACGCATACCTCACCCGTGCAGATTCGTGTCATGGAGCAGCAGCAGCCTCCGATTCGTATCATCTGCCCAGGCCGAGTTTATCGCTGCGATTCCGATCAGACGCACTCGCCGATGTTTCATCAGGTAGAAGGGCTTGTGATTGATGAGAAGGTCAGCTTTGCCGACCTCAAGAGTACGATAGTGGGTTTTCTGCGCGAGTTTTTTGAAGAAGACCTAGAGGTCCGCTTCAGGCCCTCTTATTTCCCATTCACTGAGCCTTCTGCAGAAGTCGACATCCGTCGACATGTCAATAAAGACGGCCAGCTGACCCCTAGCTGGCTTGAAGTCTTAGGTTGCGGAATGGTGCACCCTAACGTGTTGCAAATGGCGGGTATCGATCCTGAGAAATATCAGGGCTTCGCGTTTGGTATGGGCGTTGAGCGCCTAGCCATGCTGCGTTACGGCGTAAATGACTTACGGCTGTTCTTCGATAACGACCTGCGCTTCCTGGCGCAATTCCGCTAGCTTTAATAGGGGGCATAATGAAATTCAGTGAACAGTGGTTGAGATCTTGGGTAAGTCCACCGGCTTCTCGGGACGATTTAGTCGCTCAGTTATCCATGGCAGGTCTTGAAGTGGACGACGTCGAGCCGGTGGCCGGGCAGTTCAGCGGTGTGGTAGTAGGGGAGGTGCTCGCTACTGAGCGGCATCCTGACGCTGATAAGCTGAATGTATGCCGTGTTAGTAATGGCCAGGAAGAGTTTCAGGTCGTATGCGGTGCGCCAAATGTGCGTGCTGGTCTAAAGATTCCCTTCGCTATGCTTGGCGCCAAGCTGCCAGGTGATTTCACTATAAAGAAAGCCAAGCTGCGCGGCGTTGAATCTCAAGGCATGCTGTGTTCTGCTAGTGAGTTGAGCGTATCAGAAGATAATGCAGGTCTGATGGAGCTGCCGTCAGATGCACCGGTAGGCAAGGATTTCCGTGATTACTTGGGGTTGGACGACGTTTCTATAGACGTTGATCTAACGCCTAATCGCGGCGATTGTTTATCAATCGCCGGCCTCGCTCGTGAAGTTGGTGCGCTCTATGGCGTCCCGGTGCATGCGCTTGATGTTCCTCCTGCACAGGTAAATATAGAAGATGTGCGCCCAATTGAGGTTGTTGAGCCTTCTGCTTGCCCTCGTTATGTAGGGCGTGTGCTAAAAAATGTTGACCTCTCCCGCCCTACGCCACAATGGATGGTAGAGCGCCTGCGGCGATCCGGGATTCGTAGCATTGATGCTGCAGTCGATGTAACTAATTACGTTATGCTTGAGCTTGGGCAGCCTATGCATGCTTTTGATCTCAACGAGATCAAGGGCGGCATTCGTGTTCGCTTAGCGCAGCCCGACGAGAAGCTGGTTCTGTTAGACGGCCAAGAGATTACTCTTCGCCCGGATACGTTAGTTATCGCCGACCATGAGCGCGCGCTAGCTATAGCTGGGATCATGGGGGGGGAATACAGTGGTGTAAGCGCCACTACCGCGGATCTGTTCCTGGAAAGCGCCTTCTTCGATCCTATTGCTGTTGCTGGTAAGGCACGCTCCTATGGTCTTCACACTGACTCTTCGCACCGCTTTGAGCGCGGAGTAGACTTTGATCTTCCTCGTCGTGCAATGGAGCGCGCTACAGCCCTACTGGTAGATATTGTCGGCGGCGAACCAGGTCCGGTGATAGAGATAGCAAGTGCTGAACATTTGCCTGTTAAAACCCCTATTACTTTGCGTAGTGAGCGCATCGAGCAAGTGCTAGGTCTGCGTCTTGAGAGTGATGAAGTTGAGCGCCTGTTGAAAGGTCTTGCATTGACCGTTGAGTCTACTGATGAAAACCACTGGAAAATTGGCGTTCCTAGCCATCGTTTCGACATAGCAATCGAAGTCGATTTGATAGAAGAATTGGCGCGCCTTTACGGATATAACCGCCTTCCGACTCGTTTTCCACAAGCACGCTTGGCTCCAAAAGGATATGCCGAGGCGCGTACTGGCCTTTCGCAATTTCGACACCAGCTGGTTGCTCGGGGTTATCAGGAAGCTATTACTTATAGTTTCATAGACGAAAAGACATTCAAGCTATTCTCGCCAACGCTTGATCCAGTGTTGTTGGCTAATCCGATTTCTCAAGATATGGCTGCTATGCGCGCTTCGCTTTGGCCGGGCTTGGTCAAGGCGCTGCAGCACAATCTTAATCGCCAGCAGAGTCGGGTGCGCTTGTTTGAGTCAGGGCTTCGTTTTGTCGGTTCACTAGATGATTTGGCGCAAGAGCGTGTCTTGGCTGGTCTGATTTCGGGGCCACGCTCTCCAGAAAGCTGGAGCGCTGGTTCTGAGCGTGTAGATTTTTTCGATATCAAAGGCGATGTTGAATCGCTGTTAGGTTGCGATGAGGGTGCAGGTGATTTTACCTTTGTCGCGGCAGAGCATCCTGCGCTGCATCCTGGACAGACTGCACGCATTGAGCGTGACGGCCGGCTGGTGGGTTATGTGGGAGCATTACATCCCGAGCTATTAAAAGCTTTGGATTTAGATCAATCTGTTTATGTATTTGAAGTGTTGCTAGGTGAGGCGGAGCAGAGATGCCTACCGCGTTTCCAAGAGCTGTCACGTTATCCAGAAGTACGCAGAGACTTGGCAATTCTAGTGAATATAGAGGTATCTTCGGCGGATGTTTTGTCGATTGTACGGGACAAGGCTGGTGAGTATCTGGTTGATTTAAGACTGTTTGACGTATATCAAGGTAAGGGCATTGATCCGCTTAGAAAAAGTCTTGCAGTTGGCTTGACCTGGCAGCATCCATCACGCACTCTTACTGATGAAGAAATCAACGAAACGACACAGAAAATCCTCGTTTCCCTGGAAGAAAGGTTCAACGCCACATTAAGGAAATAGCGTATGGGGGCTCTGACGAAAGCTGAGTTGGCTGAACGTCTCTATGAGGAGCTTGGTCTGAATAAGCGTGAGGCCAAGGAGCTAGTGGAGTTGTTTTTCGAAGAAATTCGAAATGCTTTAGAGCAGAACGAGCAGGTTAAGCTATCAGGTTTTGGTAACTTTGATTTGCGAGACAAGCGTCAGCGCCCCGGACGCAATCCTAAAACAGGCGAAGAGATACCAATCACGGCACGCCGTGTGGTGACTTTCCGTCCTGGGCAAAAACTTAAGGCCAGGGTAGAAGCGTATGCTGGAACCAAGCCATAATAATGAATTACCTGCTATACCGGGTAAGCGATACTTCACTATTGGTGAGGTAAGTGACCTCTGTTTGGTAAAGCCCCATGTCCTTAGATACTGGGAGCAGGAGTTTCCTCAGCTTAACCCGGTAAAAAGGCGAGGTAATCGTCGTTATTACCAGCGACAAGATGTCATTATGATCCGTCAGATCAGGGCTCTGCTCTATGACCAAGGTTTTACCATAGGCGGGGCTCGTCTAAGGTTGTCGAGTGATGATGCTAAGGATGATACTACCCAGTATCGCCAGCTAATAAAGCAAATGATTAGCGAATTAGAGGACGTTTTGGGAGTTCTTCAAAAATAATTTAAAAAAAACTTCCATTTATCAAAACCTTAGCTTAAGATGCTCGCCATCTCGCAAGGGATACAGTCGGGGCGTAGCGCAGCCTGGTAGCGCACTTGCATGGGGTGCAAGGGGTCGAGTGTTCGAATCACTCCGTCCCGACCAAAAAAACCTAGAAAATCCAGTCACTTAGCGGTGACTGGATTTTTTTATGTCCGCTGATTTTTCGACGCCTCTGAGAAGATGGCTTTCTGGTTGCCAATTGGTTGCCAATTGAGATTGTCTTGCTCAGACTCCTGTCAGGTGAGTCGCAGCAAGTTTTCGAGAGTTCCAGCTCAACGGAGCCAAAAGCGCAGGGATCAGCATCATGACGCCAGAATCAGAAGCACGTCAGCAGATTGACCAGAAGCTACAACAAGCTGGCTGGGTCATCCAGGACGTGAAACAGCTTAATTTAGGCGCGGCTCGTGGCGTGGCTGTGCGAGAGTTTCCGACTGATTCTGGGCCTGCGGATTACGTGCTTTTTGTTGACAGGGTCTCCGTGGGGGTAATTGAAGCTAAAAAAGACGGCGCGGGGTAAACCTCACAGTCACAGAAAGCCAAACGGAGCGCTACGCCAACGCCACGCTCAAACATCGCCAAGACAATGCACCGCTGCGTTTCCTGTTTGAAGCAACCGGCAAGATCATTCGCTTTACCGATGGCGCCGATCCGGTGCCGCGTTCGCGTGAAATTTTCCAATTCTTCAAGCCGGAAACGCTCGCCGCCTGGCTGGCGCAGCCAGATACCCTCCGTCGCCGTCTGGCCGAACAAATGCCAGCGCTGCCAGAAAGAAATCTGCGCGACTGCCAGATCAGCGCCGTTACCGGGCTGGAAAAATCACTGGCTTTGAACAAACCCCGCGCCTTGGTGCATATGGCCACCGGCGCGGGCAAAACCTTCACCGCCATCACTTCGGTCTACCGTCTTCTTAAGTTCGGTGGTGCTAAGCGCATCCTATTTCTGGTCGATACCCGCAATCTCGGCAAGCAGGCCCATCAGGAATTCATGGCCTACACGCCACCGGACGATGGTCGCAAGTTCACTGAGTTGTACAACGTGCAGCGGTTGGCCTCGCCCAATATCGATCCGCATTCGCAGGTGTGCATCAGCACCATTCAGCGCATGTACTCGATTCTGAGTGGTGAGCCGATTGATGAGTCTACCGAGGATGTCTCGCTCAACGAAGTACAACAAACTGACAAGCAGGAAAAGCTCGTCCGCTACAACCCGGCCGTACCGGTAGAAACCTTCGACTTCATCATCATCGATGAATGCCACCGCAGCATCTACAACCTGTGGAAGCAGGTGCTCGATTACTTCGATGCCAGCCTGATCGGCCTCACCGCCACACCTGACAAACGCACCTTCGGCTTCTTCAACGAAAACATCGTTGCTGAGTACACCTACGAGCAGTCCGTGGCGGATGGTGTCAACGTAGGCTACGACGTGTTTGAGATCGAAACCGAGATCACCCAGAAGGGCGCGGAGCTGAAGGCCAAAGAGTGGGTAGACCATCGCGACCGCGCCACCCGCAAAAAACGCTGGGGTGAAACCGAAGAAGACACCACCTACACCGGTAAGGAGCTGGATAAGTCGGTGGTGAACGTGAGCCAGATCCGCCAGGTGATTCAGGCGATGAAAACGGCGGTGGAGACGCAGATTTACCCGGCGCGCAAAGAGACACCCAAGACCTTGATTTTCGCCAAAACCGACAGTCACGCTGACGACATCATCAACATCGTGCGCGAGGTCTATGGGCAGGGCAACGCTTTCTGCAAGAAGGTCACCTACCGCGCTGAGGAAGACGCAGACAGCATCCTCAGCAGCTTTCGAAACGACTATAACCCGCGCATCGCCGTCACTGTGGATATGATCGCCACCGGCACCGACGTGAAGCCCCTGGAAGTGCTGCTATTTATGCGTGATGTACGCAGTAAGGGTTACTACGAGCAGATGAAGGGTCGTGGTGTGCGCAGCCTGGATGGCGAAAGCCTGAAGCGTGTCAGCAACAGTGCTGATGGAGCCAAGACCCGCTTCGTGCTAATCGACGCCGTAGGCGTTGAAAAATCGCTCAAGACTGAAAGTCGCCCGCTCGAAAAGAAGCCTGGTGTGGCGCTTAAGGATCTGCTGCAAGGCGTTGCAATGGGGCAGCCGTGACGACGACACCGTGCTCTCGCTCGCCAACCGGCTGGTGCGGCTGGCAAGGCAGCTGGACGACAAAGCACAGGCGCGCATCGAGAAGGTCAGCGGTGGCATTCCAGTAGGCGAACTCGGCAAAGGTCTGATCGCCGCGCTGGACCCGGACGCTATCGTGCAAGCCGCGCTGGCCACGGCCAAGGCCAAGGGCATTACCCGCTCCGAAGACACCCTGTTGCCCGACGAAATCGAAGCCGCCCGCGCCGAGCGCGTTGCTGCTGCCTGTGCCCCCTTCGACAAGCCGGAACTGCGCGACGAAATCGAAAGCGCCCGCCGCGAGCGTGAGCAGCTGATCGACCACATCAACCTCGATCAGGTCACGTTCAGCGGGTTCAGTGAGCAGGCCGAAACGCAGGCCAAGGCGGTTATTAAGATCTTTGCGGATTACATAGCGGAGCACAAAGACGAAATCGCCGCGCTGGACTTTTTCTACCAGCAACCCTACCAGCGCCGCGCACTCACCTTCGACATGCTCGAAGAGCTGCACGCACACCTGAGCAAACCGCCATTGATGCTCACCACCGAGCGGCTGTGGAGCGCCTACGCGCGTGTGCAGACCTCGGCCGTGAAAGGCGCAGGCCGCAAACGCCAGCTCACCGATTTGGTCTCGCTGTTGCGCTTTGCGCTGGGGTTGGACAGCGAACTCAAACCCTTTGCCGACGACGTAGATAAGCGCTTCCAAACCTGGATCTTTCGTCACAACGCGCAGCGCGGCACGGCCTTTACTCCGGAGCAGACCGAATGGCTGCGCCTGATAAAAGACCACATTGCCAGCAGTTGCAGCATCAGTCGCGACGATTTTGATTACGCAGAACTGGCCGACAATGGCGTCTTGCAAAAAGCCTGGGGCCTGTTTGGCAAGGACTTAGACACGCTAATGAATGAAATGAATGAGGAGTTGGTAGCGTGAGTGAGTTTAGCAACGAGGCAATGCAGAGCTATCCCTTTGCCGATATCACTCTACCACTGAGCTGGAGCCTTGTGGCTCTGGAGGAAATATGTGCGGACGTGAGTCCTGGCTTTGCCAGCGGAAAACATAACTCTGATGGTACCGGTGTACCACACCTTCGGCCTATGAATGTAGATCGTGATGGTCAGATCGATTTGAGTGTTGTCAAGTCGGTGGCCGAGAGTAATGGCATTGAACTAATGCCTGGTGACGTATTGTTTAACAATACAAACTCCGCAGAGCTAGTTGGCAAGACTGCAGTAGTTTCTGCTCGTGAAGGCGGCTTTGCCTTCTCCAATCACATGACCCGCATTCGCCCGGAGCAGGAGGTGAACTCCGTCTTTGTTGCGCGGCAATTGCATTTTCTGTGGATGGCGGGGTACATGAAGCATCGTTGTACCAACCACGTGAACCAAGCCAGTATTTCTTCAAAGACCCTGGCGAAAACCATCCCATTTCACCTACCCCCCGCCGCCGAACAAACCCGCATCGTCGCCAAACTCGAAGAACTTCTGTCAGACCTAGATGCCGGTGTGGCCGAACTCAAAGCGGCGCAGAAGAAGCTTGGGCAATACCGGCAATCACTGCTCAAAGCCGCCATGGACGGTGTTCTTACTGTCGAGTGGCGAGCAAATAACACTCCAGCAGAAAGTGGCGCGCAACTGCTCGAACGCATCCTGCAGGAGCGTCGCGCTCGCTGGGAAGCCAAACAGCTTGCCAAATTTACCGAACAAGGCAAAACCCCGCCCAAGGATTGGCAGAAGAAATACCCCGAGCCGGTTCGACCGGACATCACCGACTTACCGACGTTGCCAGAGGGATGGGTCTGGGCGAGCGTCGACCAGCTTACCGTCGAGCAAAAGTACGGCTCTTCGTCAAAAACGAATGAGGACCCAACTGGTGTTCCGGTCTTGCGGATGGGCAATATTCAAGATGGGGATCTGGACTTCTCAAACTTGAAGTATCTACCTGCTGATCACGCTGAATTTCCTAGCCTCCATCTTCAAGACGGTGATCTATTATTTAATCGCACAAATAGTCCAGAGCTGGTTGGAAAGACTGCGGTCTACCGATCTCAAATCTCGCCCTGCTCATTTGCCTCGTATTTGATTAGCGTTCGATTTTCTGCTGGCTACATTCCTGAGATTGCATCAGCATTTATCAATTCGGCATATGGAAAACGTTGGATAAAATCTGTTGTGGTTCAGCAAGTCGGTCAGGCTAATGTGAATGGTTCCAAACTGTCGTCACTTGCCGTGCCGGTTCCTCCGTTTCAAGAGCAACAAGAAATAGTCTCGGTGCTTCAGGGCCAAGCCAGCGAGATTGTTGAGCAATTAAAGAGTGTTGATATTTCCCTCAAACAATCCAACGCCCAACGACAGAATATTCTGCGCGCAGCCTTCGCCGGCCTACTGGTGCCGCAAGACCCGAACGATGAGCCCGCTAGTGCTCTGCTGGAGCGTGTCCGTGCCGAACGGGCGGAACGCGTTAAACAGCCCAAGACCCGCAAAACCAAGCCGAAGGAGATAGCCATCATGGTGAGCCAACTCATCGACGTGCTCGCCCAAGCGGGCGACTGGGTACCGGCTCAAGAAGCCTTCCGCCGCTGTGGTGTAGCTGATGGCGCGCTGACGGAACGCATCGAAGAGCTGTACGCCGAACTGCGCAAGCTGGATAAGGCTGGCCGCCTGGCGGTGGAGGCTGTGACCGATGCGCAAGGCCGCAAGCTGTATGACAAGCTGAAACTGTTGGCGGGCTGAGCATGCGCTTAGACAAACTCACCATAGGCAGTGCCAAGGACAGCCCTACACACCAGTTCAAGAACCTGAAGGATGTCACCATCGACTTCGATCAGGATCACTGGGTGACGGTGGTGATCGGCTGGAACGGAACTGGTAAATCCAACGTGCTGGAGGCGCTGGCCATCATCTTTCGTGATCTGATCGGAAAAAAACGAATACCCGTGTTTGCCTTTCAGCTGGCCTATCGCATGGGTGCTGGCGAAAATCTGCGGCACATCCACATTGATGCCGATCCGGATCGTGAGAAAGAGCCTTTCACTATTCACGTTGCGACAGATACAGAGGCTCGTGGTGATGGCACTTTGATCTCGCTCATCGAGGGCGAAGCGCAGGTTTCGGCTCTGCGTGGTAAGGCTATCAAGCTCACCGCGTTCCTGAATGCGGATAACGAGTATCTGCCGCGCTATGTGTTCAGCTATTACTCGGGCGAGAGTCCGCGTATGCACGAGGTGTTTCGTCCTTACCTCGAAAACTACGACAGCAAGCTGCGTAACGGCGAAGACCCCGGCCTGAAGCGCCTGTTTTATGCCATGCCGGTGCACAGCCAGTTCGTTTTGCTGGCCTTTTTGATTCAGCAATCCGACGTTGTGCGGGCATTCCTCGATGACCACCTCGGCCTTGATCCGGACGAAGGTATTGAGTCGGTGTTATTCGTGTTGCGGCAGCCACCTTGGAAGTCGAAGGCTGCCGATGGCGACCCGCGCTTTTGGAACGCGCGGGGCGTGGTGCGCGATTTTCTATCACGACTCTACGACATCGCGCTGGCACCAGTGGAAATCAGTCGTCGTGTTTCCACCTCGATCTGGAACAAGGAAACGCTGCAGTTTAAATATTTGTACGTAAAGGATATTGCGGCTCTGCGTCGCTTGGTTGGCAATCAGTCCCCAGCGCAGTTTTTTCGTGATCTTGAAAGCACGTATGTTTCGGAGCTCATTGAAGAAGTGCGCATCCGCGTCCGCCTGAAGAAGAACGATGGCAGCGTCACCTTTCGCGAGTTGAGCGAAGGGGAGCAGCAGCTGCTTACCGTGTTGGGCCTACTGCGCTTTACCGCCGAGGATGAAAGCCTGTTCCTGCTGGACGAGCCGGACACTCATTTGAATCCGCGCTGGTGTGTGGACTATCTGAACTACCTGAAATCCTTTGTCGGGCAGAACAGTGAGGGTCAGGATAACAGCCACATCGTACTGACGACTCACAATCCTTTAGCCATTGCAGAGTTGGTGAAGGAGCAGGTACAGATCCTTTATCGCGAGGCAGGAAGCCGCACAGTGCGTGCTGAGAATCCTGCCGTCGATCCTAAAGGCATGGGCTTTGCCGGGATCGTGACCAGCGATATGTTCGGCTTGGGCACCAGCCTGGATAAGTCCACGAATGAGGATCTGCTAGCACTTCATCAACTCTCCACTCAGAAGTCCCCTCTCAGCGATGCGGATCGGGCCAAACTCGTTGAAATCCGCACGCGCCTTGAAGGCTTGGATTTTAACTTTGCGTCGAGGGACAGGCTGGAGCAAGAGTATCTGCGTGCCCGATTTGATCTAGCTGCAGACGGCGATATCGACGGGGCCATCGTCACCCCGGAGAACAAGCAAAAGGCTCTCGACGCCCTGGTGCAAAGCCTGCTGCGCAGCTTGCAGGAGGGGCAGGCATGAGATTCATTCAGATTCCGACGCCCCCACATTTACCAGCACGCTGGCCCAAGGTTTATGCGGCCAGGCTCGCAGGAGTCAATTTGTTGGGCACCCAGACTCTTCGATCTGACTACTTCAAGAAAAACGGTAGCTGGGGCTTACTGAAGAAATGGCTCGCCAATGCCAGCGGCCACAAATGCTGGTATTGCGAAGCAAATAGCACTCGTGCACCGTTTGATGTCGACCACTTCCGGCCCAAGCTGGGCATCACGGTGGATGGTGTGAAATTGGCGGGTCATGACGGGTACTACTGGCTGGCCTATGAATGGTGGAATTTCCGTCTGTCATGCCAACGGTGCAATCGACCAGAAAAAGATGATGCCGACGTACTGCACGGTAAGGCCAATGAGTTCCCTGTTCGTGATGAGGCCCAGCGTTGTGCGCAGCCTACGGGACATCTTAATGCGGAGTCGCCTAGGCTATTGGACCCTTGTGTGCAGGCTGATTGCGAGTTGCTTGCCCATGGTATTGACGGCGAGGTTAAACCAGGCGCACCAGATGGCACCTGGGAATACACGCGTGCGCGCTACACGATTGATCGGCTGGGATTCAATGAATGGAACACGCCAGAAACCAAAAAAATTCTTGGCGAGTTCTCGACGATTTGATTCGCCTTGCTGGTAATGAACCTGCTGTTCTCACTCACTTGCAAGAACATTTATCTATCGATCACGAATACTCTAGCTTCTTTCGATCAGCCATTGGCACGCATCGAGACAAGGCTTGGGTGGAGGCACTTTTATGAACACAAGCACCCTCGTCCAGAAAGTTTGGAACTTCTGCCATACCTTACGCGATGACGGCGTAGGCTATGGCGATTACCTCGAACAACTCACCTACCTGCTTTTTTTGAAGCTAGCGCACGAGTACGCGCAAGAGCCCTACAACCGAGATACTCATATCCCCAAGGGCTTCGACTGGGCCAGCCTGACCTCCAAAGTCGGCCAACCTCTCGAGGCACATTATCTCGCTACCCTGCACAAACTAGGGAACGAGCCGGGCATGCTGGGCGCCATCTTCTTTAAAGCCCAGAACAAAATTCAGGACCCGGCAAAACTTTCACGCCTGGTGCAATTGATTGATGCCGAAAGCTGGATCAGCCTGGACGCCGACACCAAAGGCGATCTGTACGAAGGGTTGCTGCAGAAAAACGCCGAAGACACCAAGAGCGGTGCTGGCCAGTATTTCACGCCACGTGTGCTGATCGACGCTATGGTTGCCTGTGTACGCCCCGAGCCGATGAAGACCATTGCCGATCCCGCCTGCGGCACCGGTGGCTTTTTCTTGGGCGCGTATAACTGGCTAACGCGCCCGGGTGCCAAGCTGGATAAGCGCCAGAAAGAGTTCTTGCGAGAAAAGACTTTTCACGGCAATGAAATCGTACCGAACACTCGCCGCATGTGCTTGATGAACCTGTTCCTGCACAATATCGGAGAGTTGGACGGAGATCCTTCTGTCGAACGTTCTGACGCCCTGATCTCCGAGCCTAAGCTCAAGGTAGATTACGTGCTCGCCAACCCGCCTTTCGGCAAAAAGAGCAGCATGACCATCACCAATGAAGAAGGCGAGGAGGACAAGGAAGCGCTGACCTACGAGCGGCAGGATTTCTAGGAAACTACGTCGAACAAGCAGCTTAATTTTGTGCAACATATCGTCAGCATGCTGAAGGTCGACGGTAAAGCGGCTGTGGTGTTGCCAGACAACGTTCTGTTTGAAGGCGGGGCAGGCGAAAAAATTCGTCGCAAGCTGCTGGAGAACTGCGATGTGCACACCATCTTGCGCCTGCCCACCGGCATCTTCTACGCCCAGGGCGTGAAGGCTAATGTGGTGTTTTTCGACGCTAAGCCCAAGGACGGAAAGATCCACACCAAGGGCATCTGGTTCTACGATTTGCGCACCAACAAGCACTTCACCCTGAAAACGCGCACGCTCAAACTGGAAGATTTGCAGGATTTCATTGCCTGCTATAACCCGGAAAACCGTCACGAGCGAGTGGCGACCGATCGGTTCAATTTCTTCAGCTACGAAGAACTAATGGCCCGCGACAAGGCCAGTCTCGATATTTTCTGGCTCAAGGACGATAGCCTGGACAACCTTGAGGATCTGCCGCCGCCGGATGTGCTCCAACAGGAAATCATTGAGCACCTTGAAGCGGCACTGCTCGCTTTTCGAGAGGTATCTTTGAGTTTGCCTCGATCAGAAGTGGTTGATTGATCTAAATTCGGGCAGGGGAAGACATGAGCCGAATGTGGATGGTACGTGGCGAATCTGGAAGCCTTTACGATGCTTTTCGCGAGCGTGAAGTGGCGGCAGTCGGGTGGAGCCATTTGGCACCGCATGCAAAGCTCGGCGTTGGGCGTAAAGAGCTCACTGCTATGTATCAAGCACTTGAACCGCAGCTCAAGAAGGGCTCTGTGGTCGCAGGGGCTTCGCAAGTGTGGCGCTTCGTCAACGAGGTCGCGGTCGGTGATTGGGTTGTAACCTACTCGCCAGCTAACCGCTTGTATCTTGTCGGTAAGGTAGTCGGTCAGGCGGAGCATCATCCGGAATGGGCAGAGCAGGGCATGGCTCTGGTGCGCAAGGTTCAGTGGCAGCAACAAGAGCTGCCCCGCGATAACTTGGGTACCAGCACCAAGAATAGCTTGGGCTCGACTTTGACCTTGTTCGAAGTACCTTCAGATGCAGCTGCTGAAGTGTTTGAGGCGTTGAAAGGCAGGCCAGTAGCGCCGAAGGAAGATGAGGCCGAGGAAAGCATTGCTGACCCGCTGGCCGATGTTGAGGCTCAGGCACTGGAGCGCATCAAGGATCGTGTAAGCGAACTGGATTGGGATGACATGCAGCAGCTAGTAGCAGGAATTCTTCGTGCTATGGGCTACAAGACCCAAGTCTCGCCACCTGGTTCTGATCGAGGCAAGGACATTGTCGCCTCTCCTGACGGCTTCGGTTTCGAGCACCCACGTATTGTCGTGGAGGTTAAACACCGCAAAGGGCAGATGGGTAGCGAGGAGATTCGCAGTTTTTTGGGCGGTCGACACAAGGATGATCGAGGCCTCTATGTGAGTACGGGCGGCTTCAGCAAAGATGCGCAGTACGAGGCTGACCGGGCGTCTATTCCCCTGGCGATGTGGACACTGGATCACGTGGTGCGAGCGCTCATTGAGCATTACGACGCAACCGACGCTGAGACCAAGCGCATCGTGCCTTTGAAACGACTGTATTGGCCCGCGTGATTCTGGGCTTGCCTATGAGGATAATTCGCCTGAAGGATGTCATCGAGTCGACTGGCATCGCACGGTCCACAATCTACAAGCTCGTTGGTGAGGGGGAATTCCCAAAGCCAGTTCCGCTGGTTGGTCGGACTGTTGGCTGGGTTGAAAGCGAGGTTCACGAGTGGATCCGGGGCAGGATAGCGCAGCGAGATCTCAGTTAAGTTTCGATAGCCGAATTGTGTCAGTCGATAGTGTTTCACAAGGAAAGCGAATGAACATACAACAGGCAATAACGCGCTCTCGGATCCAGCGAGGTGTTGGTGGTGCACTACTACTAAGTGGCGCAACTTTCTACTTTGTTAGCTTGCTTATGGCGATTTATCGTACAGCGCAAGCTATGAGCAATTCGGCTCTGTTGTGGCAGCTTGGTGCGGTGATCCAAAATTTTATCGCAGCACTCTATCAAGCAACCTCGCCCTACATTGGCTTTGTCTGGCGTAACGTGCCAACCATTAACCAAACAGATCCATTTACCTACGGCAATCTTCTTTTTCTGGGGCTTGTTGGCGTCATGATTGTAGGTAAACAGCTTGTGCTTGCCGGGCGACGACTTAAAGCGCGCATTCAACGTCAGATTGATCGTGTCGAAGACCTCCAGTGGCGCAATTCGATGATGCAGAGTCGAGTTGTCGCCGACACAACAGTCTCTGCCGACAATATCGGGCAGGTCAACGTCTTCCAACAACCTATGCCACCGAGTCCTGATGGGGAGTGGTGGACTCGTCCATGGGGAGTCATTGGTCTGTCTATTATCAGCGGCTACATCGTGGCCGTGATGGCCAAGCTAACTGGAATGCTTTGAGGCGTTGATCACCACTGCATTAAACCAGTCTGAAGCCATTATCTATTTGTATCCGGCTGGCAACCAGTTGCGATGCTCATGCCCGTTGGCTGGCCCGGTTAACGTGTCGCTGTCGGCGACATACGGGGTACAACGTGTACCTGAAATGGACTTTTTGCGACACGTTGGTATTCGCTTTCACTCGAATCGTCGCGACTGAGCGACGTAGGTCAGGTGTCCTTAGCGCTTCCGGTCTGGTTTTATTCCGGAATAAGGCTCCAGTAAAAGATGCTGCTGTGGCTTGGTAACTGAGGTGGATTTTGCTGAGCCAGTCGGAGCGATCAGTTGCGGTGCGGGTATTATGCTTTCTAGCTATTACTACCCGAAGGGTTCGTGCTCACTTTGTCCAGGCCTCACTGTCGCTGATGGACTACAGCACCAGGCATTGAGTTGACAATGATCAGACAGGACGGAGCGTTAGGTAAAAAATAACATTGCAGACGTTGGTTATGAGGTTCAACTACAGGCCACGTTCTGGAACTCATTGCGCTGAGATGAGTGTGATCACTTATGCTCATACCGGCGACTAAGCGGCCAAGATCTTCTCACGGTTAATATTGGCTGGCATCTAAGGAAGATCAAGGTTCGGGTGCTGCAGTAGGCATTAATGCGACGGCGCACATGGTTCTTCATGCGTTTGCTACAATGCCAAGCCACTATTAGCTTAGGGACGTTGCCACGGCACATCGGGCTCTCCTCATCCAGAGAATCGGCCTTCGGCAGTTCGATATCACGACTGGTTTTCACCAGCCGCGATTTTTGCGGATTCAGGTCCATCGCATCCGAGCGGCCGATGCCTTGCTTGTGGATCTGCAGCCAGTCCTCATGTAACAGCTCGTTAGTACCGTCCAAGGCTATGGTCAGTGTGCTTGCAGATTGCCCGTACCATACTGGGTACTGCTGTGGTGGCCAGAGTGCCGTCGCAGGAGGTTGCCAGTAGCATCAATAAACGGCTAGTCTGTTTGTTGATCTCAAATAAAGCTTGACCTGTGAGCGGAGGGGCCTATAATGCGCCCCACTTCCGCTGCAACGGAACAGCAAAAAGCCTTGTAGATCAATGGCTTATCTGTTTGGTCAGGGTCAGGCCTCCGGTCTGGCAGAAGCGGAAAGAGGGAAGCGGTAGTTGACAAGCCCCTGGGTTTGTGTAGAATACGCCTCCCGCTGCCAGAACAGGTTTCCTGATCCGGCAGGTCCGGCAAGCGGTTCAGCGGGTTAGACCGGTTGAACAAAATGCTTGACAGGACAAGAGGTTAGCGTAGAATGCGCGCCTCGGTTGAGACAAGGTCTTAACCAACCGCTCTTTAACAAGTTGAATCAAGCAATTCGTGTGGGTGCTTGTGCTGTAAGACTGATGGATCGACAAGATTATCAGCAAGACAAGTAACACTCGTGAATTCGAGAGTTTATTTGCGATTGCTGAGCCAAGTTTAGGGTTTTCTCAAAACCCGGATATGTTTGAACTGAAGAGTTTGATCATGGCTCAGATTGAACGCTGGCGGCAGGCCTAACACATGCAAGTCGAGCGGATGAGGAGAGCTTGCTCTCTGATTCAGCGGCGGACGGGTGAGTAATGCCTAGGAATCTGCCTGGTAGTGGGGGACAACGTTTCGAAAGGAACGCTAATACCGCATACGTCCTACGGGAGAAAGTGGGGGATCTTCGGACCTCACGCTATCAGATGAGCCTAGGTCGGATTAGCTAGTTGGTGGGGTAACGGCTCACCAAGGCGACGATCCGTAACTGGTCTGAGAGGATGATCAGTCACACTGGAACTGAGACACGGTCCAGACTCCTACGGGAGGCAGCAGTGGGGAATATTGGACAATGGGCGAAAGCCTGATCCAGCCATGCCGCGTGTGTGAAGAAGGCCCTCGGGTCGTAAAGCACTTTAAGCTGGGAGGAAGGGTTGTAACCTAATACGTTGCAGCTTTGACGTTACCAGCAGAATAAGCACCGGCTAACTCTGTGCCAGCAGCCGCGGTAATACAGAGGGTGCAAGCGTTAATCGGAATTACTGGGCGTAAAGCGCGCGTAGGTGGCTTGGTAAGTTGAATGTGAAATCCCCGGGCTCAACCTGGGAACTGCATCCAAAACTGCCTGGCTAGAGTACGGTAGAGGGTGGTGGAATTTCCTGTGTAGCGGTGAAATGCGTAGATATAGGAAGGAACACCAGTGGCGAAGGCGACCACCTGGACTGATACTGACACTGAGGTGCGAAAGCGTGGGGAGCAAACAGGATTAGATACCCTGGTAGTCCACGCCGTAAACGATGTCAACTAGCCGTTGGGGTCCTTGAGACTTTAGTGGCGCAGCTAACGCAATAAGTTGACCGCCTGGGGAGTACGGCCGCAAGGTTAAAACTCAAATGAATTGACGGGGGCCCGCACAAGCGGTGGAGCATGTGGTTTAATTCGAAGCAACGCGAAGAACCTTACCAGGCCTTGACATGCAGAGAACTTTCCAGAGATGGATTGGTGCCTTCGGGAACTCTGACACAGGTGCTGCATGGCTGTCGTCAGCTCGTGTCGTGAGATGTTGGGTTAAGTCCCGTAACGAGCGCAACCCTTGTCCTTAGTTACCAGCACATTATGGTGGGCACTCTAAGGAGACTGCCGGTGACAAACCGGAGGAAGGTGGGGATGACGTCAAGTCATCATGGCCCTTACGGCCTGGGCTACACACGTGCTACAATGGTCGGTACAAAGGGTTGCCAAACCGCGAGGTGGAGCTAATCCCATAAAACCGATCGTAGTCCGGATCGCAGTCTGCAACTCGACTGCGTGAAGTCGGAATCGCTAGTAATCGTGAATCAGAACGTCACGGTGAATACGTTCCCGGGCCTTGTACACACCGCCCGTCACACCATGGGAGTGGGTTGCACCAGAAGTAGCTAGTCTAACCTTCGGGAGGACGGTTACCACGGTGTGATTCATGACTGGGGTGAAGTCGTAACAAGGTAGCCGTAGGGGAACCTGCGGCTGGATCACCTCCTTAATCGATAGATCCCAGCTTTGGCATAAGCTCCCACACGAATTGCTTGATTCACTGAAATAAAGACGCGAGATGAGTCAAGACTCAAGCGTTAGACGATTGGGTCTGTAGCTCAGTTGGTTAGAGCGCACCCCTGATAAGGGTGAGGTCGGCAGTTCGAATCTGCCCAGACCCACCAATCGATGGGGCCATAGCTCAGCTGGGAGAGCGCCTGCTTTGCACGCAGGAGGTCAGGAGTTCGATCCTCCTTGGCTCCACCATCTAACACCGCGTTAAAGCTCAGAACTGAGTGCTTACCCCCCCCTAAGGGTTGGGTCGGAGCATTGACTTCTGAACTTTGTTTTCAGACTGTTCTTTAAAAATTTGGGTATGTGATAGAAGTACGAACACATAGGCTGTTTCACTGCAGACTATGTGGTCAAGGTAAATTTGCGAGTTCAAGCGCAAGTTTTCGGCGAATGTCGTGTTCCAAACCAAACATAACTTCAGATTCTTTGGGGTTATATGGTCAAGTGAATAAGCGCATACGGTGGATGCCTTGGCAGTCAGAGGCGATGAAAGACGTGATAGCCTGCGATAAGCTTCGGGGAGTCGGCAAATAGACTGTGATCCGGAGATCTCTGAATGGGGGAACCCACCTGACATAAGTCAGGTATCTCACACTGAATCCATAGGTGTGAGAGGCGAACCAGGGGAACTGAAACATCTAAGTACCCTGAGGAAAAGAAATCAACCGAGATTCCCTAAGTAGTGGCGAGCGAACGGGGACTAGCCCTTAAGCTCAATTGATTTTAACCGAACGCTCTGGAAAGTGCGGCCATAGTGGGTGATAGCCCCGTAGGTGAAAGGATCTTTTGAGTGAAATCGAGTAGGACGGCGCACGTGAAACGTTGTCTGAATATGGGGGGACCATCCTCCAAGGCTAAATACTACTGACTGACCGATAGTGAACCAGTACCGTGAGGGAAAGGCGAAAAGAACCCCGGAGAGGGGAGTGAAATAGAACCTGAAACCGTATGCGTACAAGCAGTGGGAGCCCACTTTGTTGGGTGACTGCGTACCTTTTGTATAATGGGTCAGCGACTTATATTCAGTGGCAAGCTTAACCGTATAGGGAAGGCGTAGCGAAAGCGAGTCTTAATAGGGCGTTTTAGTCGCTGGGTATAGACCCGAAACCGGGCGATCTATCCATGAGCAGGTTGAAGGTTAGGTAACACTGACTGGAGGACCGAACCCACTTCCGTTGAAAAGGCAGGGGATGACTTGTGGATCGGAGTGAAAGGCTAATCAAGCTCGGAGATAGCTGGTTCTCCTCGAAAGCTATTTAGGTAGCGCCTCATGTATCACTCTGGGGGGTAGAGCACTGTTTCGGCTAGGGGGTCATCCCGACTTACCAAACCGATGCAAACTCCGAATACCCAGAAGTGCAAGCATGGGAGACACACGGCGGGTGCTAACGTCCGTCGTGAAAAGGGAAACAACCCAGACCGTCAGCTAAGGTCCCAAAGTTGTAGTTAAGTGGTAAACGATGTGGGAAGGCTTAGACAGCTAGGAGGTTGGCTTAGAAGCAGCCACCCTTTAAAGAAAGCGTAATAGCTCACTAGTCGAGTCGGCCTGCGCGGAAGATGTAACGGGGCTCAAACTACACACCGAAGCTACGGGTTCATCGCAAGATGAGCGGTAGAGGAGCGTTCTGTAAGCCTGTGAAGGTGAGTTGAGAAGCTTGCTGGAGGTATCAGAAGTGCGAATGCTGACATGAGTAACGACAATGCGAGTGAAAAACTCGCACGCCGAAAGACCAAGGGTTCCTGCGCAACGTTAATCGACGCAGGGTGAGTCGACCCCTAAGGCGAGGCTGAAAGGCGTAGTCGATGGGAAACAGGTTAATATTCCTGTACTTCTAATTACTGCGATGGGGGGACGGAGAAGGCTAGGCCAGCTTGGCGTTGGTTGTCCAAGTTTAAGGCGGTAGGCTGACTGTTTAGGTAAATCCGGACAGTTAAGGCCGAGAGCTGATGACGACTCTTCTTATGAAGAGGAAGTGGTTGATGCCATGCTTCCAGGAAAAGCCTCTAAGCTTCAGGTAATTAGAAATCGTACCCCAAACCGACACAGGTGGTCGGGTAGAGAATACCAAGGCGCTTGAGAGAACTCGGGTGAAGGAACTAGGCAAAATGGCACCGTAACTTCGGGAGAAGGTGCGCCGGTGAGGGTGAAGGACTTGCTCCGTAAGCTCATGCCGGTCGAAGATACCAGGCCGCTGCGACTGTTTATTAAAAACACAGCACTCTGCAAACACGAAAGTGGACGTATAGGGTGTGACGCCTGCCCGGTGCCGGAAGGTTAATTGATGGGGTTAGCGCAAGCGAAGCTCTTGATCGAAGCCCCGGTAAACGGCGGCCGTAACTATAACGGTCCTAAGGTAGCGAAATTCCTTGTCGGGTAAGTTCCGACCTGCACGAATGGCGTAACGATGGCGGCGCTGTCTCCACCCGAGACTCAGTGAAATTGAAATCGCTGTGAAGATGCAGTGTATCCGCGGCTAGACGGAAAGACCCCGTGAACCTTTACTGTAGCTTTGCACTGGACTTTGAGCCTGCTTGTGTAGGATAGGTGGGAGGCTTTGAAGTGGGGACGCCAGTTCCCATGGAGCCATCCTTGAAATACCACCCTGGCATGCTTGAGGTTCTAACTCTGGTCCGTTATCCGGATCGAGGACAGTGTATGGTGGGCAGTTTGACTGGGGCGGTCTCCTCCTAAAGAGTAACGGAGGAGTACGAAGGTGCGCTCAGACCGGTCGGAAATCGGTCGCAGAGTATAAAGGCAAAAGCGCGCTTGACTGCGAGACAGACACGTCGAGCAGGTACGAAAGTAGGTCTTAGTGATCCGGTGGTTCTGTATGGAAGGGCCATCGCTCAACGGATAAAAGGTACTCCGGGGATAACAGGCTGATACCGCCCAAGAGTTCATATCGACGGCGGTGTTTGGCACCTCGATGTCGGCTCATCACATCCTGGGGCTGAAGCCGGTCCCAAGGGTATGGCTGTTCGCCATTTAAAGTGGTACGCGAGCTGGGTTTAGAACGTCGTGAGACAGTTCGGTCCCTATCTGCCGTGGACGTTTGAGATTTGAGAGGGGCTGCTCCTAGTACGAGAGGACCGGAGTGGACGAACCTCTGGTGTTCCGGTTGTCACGCCAGTGGCATTGCCGGGTAGCTATGTTCGGAAAAGATAACCGCTGAAAGCATCTAAGCGGGAAACTTGCCTCAAGATGAGATCTCACTGGAGCCTTGAGCTTCCTGAAGGGCCGTTGAAGACTACAACGTTGATAGGTCGGGTGTGTAAGCGCTGTGAGGCGTTGAGCTAACCGATACTAATTGCCCGTGAGGCTTGACCATATAACACCCAAACAATCTGTTGTTTGGTAAAGACCGGCCGAAAGCTTGGTTGAACCGCAAAATACCGATCACATACCCATTCGGGGAAACGACTAGACACCGGTTCCCCACCCGAATTGCTTGACGACCATAGAGCGTTGGAACCACCTGATCCCTTTCCGAACTCAGAAGTGAAACGATGCATCGCCGATGGTAGTGTGGGGTTTCCCCATGTGAGAGTAGGTCATCGTCAAGCACCTATACCCAGAACCCCCAGGCTTAACCGCCCGGGGGTTTTGCTTTTGCAGCAGGAAATAAAGGCGATGGGCTGCTCCTTCCTGCGTGGCCTATAAGAGCTGCTTATTTGCTGCCACCTGTCTCTCCGCCTGGTTACTGAGGTTAGGCCTCTTCTTTTCAGCAAAAAGCTCTTTCCCGATAAACAGTCACGAACTCCCTCTCGCTTGCTCACTCAACTAGATACAAGCATTGAGTGAGGTGGATTTATGTTTGCTGCTATTGGTTCTGGTTTTGTTATTGGAGAAGTTCCTGGCTTTGCCTTTCAAGTTAAAGGTGATGCTAAGGAGACAATTGCTGAGCAATTAGCCGCTTGGCTAAATGGCCTTATCACTTCTCACGTAAAACTTTTTGAAAAGCCAGCGTCTCAGGATTCGTTATCGACTTTGAAAAAGATGATTGAACGAGAGTTCGAAAGCAGTACGGAAGTAGTGCCCTTGTTGGTCAGCTCGATATAGCGAAGAGATGAATAAAAACCGACCTTAATAGGTCGGTTTTTATTAACCGCTCAGGCGTGGAAGGAACGAGCCTTATGAGATAGGTTTAAAAGATGCTGCGGAGGTTCTGAGCCAGTAGACTTTACTGTAACCGGCTTGTCTGTTTCAGAGTGCGAATGTCTATGATGCCGTGGAGATCGGCTTATTCTAAGCATTGCCCATAACATCGTACCGGCTAATGCGAGCCATCCGATAATCAATAATACTATATAGGCTGCTGGGCTCATGGCGTCACCATACTGCTCAAGCGTATTGATATCCCTTAAAGGGGCTATACCTATACAGACTCGCTAAAGCAAGAGATGTTTAGAGCTTCTACAGGAATTCGACGAGTAGTCGCCTGAGGCGAGTAGCTAACTAGCAATCATAGCTAGTTAGCTACCAAGCTAAGATCTTACCCAATAAACTGGTTGGACAACCAGAAAAGGGCAGCTGAAAGCAGCATCGAGGCGGGTAGAGTTAGTACCCAAGCTAATAGAATATTACGTACCGTACCGCCCTGCAGACCGCTGCGGTTGGCGATCATTGTGCCTGCTACACCAGAAGATAGAACGTGTGTAGTGGATACGGGCAGACTATAAATGTTCGCGGCGCCGATGGCGATTACGGCAGTAAACTGCGCGCTGACACCTTGTGCATACGTCATTCCTTGCCGGCCTATCTTTTCACCTACTGTCAGTACCACTCGCTTCCAACCGACCATGGTTCCGATCCCTAGAGCCAATGCTACTGCGATGATCACCCAGTACGGAGCATATTCTGTTGTGCTGGTAAGGTCTTTACGCAGCCTGTTCAGATCTTCAACATCGCGGCCTTCCAGAACGGGAAGCTTGCTAATTTTCTTTGCGGAATCGTCCAGGCAAAGCAAATAGCGGCGTACTTGGGTCCGCTGATCCACGGTCATGGCGCGATAGTCGGTCACACCATTCAGATTGCTTAACAACGCATTAAGTGTAGGGATTGTAAGCCTGGTTTCACAGCTGAACTCTTCAGGAAGATCCCGATTGCCAGTTGTGTAATCCAAGTACTCCTTCAGAACACTCGATTGACGCTCGTAGAACTGACCCAAGTGAATAGCCGCATCACGGGTGCGTTCAATCTGATAGGTGGTGCTAGTCAGATCCAAGACGAACTTACCTGGCACGATGCCTATGAGTACCAGCATGATGAGGCCAATCCCTTTTTGGCCGTCATTGGAGCCATGCACGAAGCTCATACCCATGGCCGAGATGACTAGCATCAAACGGTTCCAGAAAGGTGGATGCTTTTTTGAGTCTATTTCGCGGCGTTGCTCAGGTGTCTTATGCATTTTGGAACGGGGGCGCCAGCGCTTTAGACCTATAAGAATAGCGCCTGCCAGTACAAAACCTGCTATTGGAGAGGCAATAAGCGAAAGGCCGATATCAATTACCTTCTGCCAGTTAACGCCCTCGCTTAAGGGGATACCTGTGATAAGGGAGTTAGTAAGGCCAACACCCAAAATTGAGCCGATCAGAGTGTGAGAGCTAGAAGCTGGTATACCGAAATACCAAGTGCCTAGGTTCCAGGTAATGGCAGCAGCCAAAAGCGAAAAGACCATCGCGAGGCCATGACCTGTGTTCACATTAATGAGTAGATCGACTGGCAAGAGGTGAACAATGGCATAGGCAACACCAACACCACCAAACAGAACGCCCAGGAAATTGAATATACCTGAGAACATAACCGCTAAATGAGGCGGCATTGCCTTGGTGTAAATGACGGTTGCGACAGCATTTGCGGTGTCATGAAAACCGTTAATGAATTCAAATGTCAGCACGAAAGCCAAGGCAAGAACCAGACTAATGCCTACCCAGACATCTAGCCCGCTGAAGAGATCGAACATATCGTTTCATCGACAGTTGAAAGGCAGCAATTATGTCAGAAAGCAGCCAGACAACTGACCCTTTGTGTAATAAATGGGTAATATTCAGTCGCCGCGGTATTCGCAGCCGCTTGTGCAGGTCTCGTGAACACGGACCCGAGAGAGTTCGGGTAACTGTGGTTTCAGTTCACGCCAAATCCAGATTGCCAGATTTTCACTGGTCGGGTTCTCTAAACCCTGAATATCGTTCAGATAGTAGTGATCGAGTCTCTCATAGATGGGCTTGAAGATCGCTTTGATATCAGCAAAATCCCGTAGCCAGCCTGTGTGGGGATCAACCGGCCCTTCAAGATAGATGGCTACTTTGAAGGAGTGCCCATGTAGGCGCCCACACTTATGTCCTTCTGGAACATTAGGTAGGAAATGGGCTGCTTCGAAGGTGAATTCTTTAAAAATTTCCACGTGATCAGCTCGAACTACCGCGACATGCGGTTCTGATGGGCGCGGAGTTTAACAGTTTCGTCATAATTTTTTCGACTTCTCATGTTTTATATCCCACTTCGCCGACTGACTGCGCTTATCGGTAAGGTGTACCTGAAGATCACATGATTCATGTTAGACGAATACGAGCGGGCTGTAGAGGCGTGAATAGAGGGAGAAGCAACCTGTGAAGATGCTCTTGGTTGAAGCAAAAGCGGTTTCTAATCAGGCATTTTTTTGTGATTAACAATTATGGGCATTCGATACTCGCTGAAAGTCGTTGCGCTGTGATACCAAGCAAGGCAGGCTCGCGGCTTTAATCATGTATGAGGGGTCCCGTGGCAAAGAACGTATCAACGGAATCGCCAACCAAGCTCACTTTTTGGGTGCTTATTGGAATTGCTGCAGTGCTGGTAATGCTCGCTGTACTTGGTAATCAGCTCGGATGGGAGCTGATTCATATTGGTTATGACTCAGTGTCGCTACCTAATGGACTGGAGGCGGGTACACGTGGGTATGTTGTCAGTGGCCTGACATCGTTATTGTTCGCCTTGGCACTGACAACTGCAGTCACTGCTGCTTTCATAAAGGCGGGAGGACGTTATCGCGCACGATTGCCTGTACCTGTTACAGCGCTGATCATGTGGCTGCTTTTTAACGTATTGCTGGTGATTTTCTACCCATCCGCGCTTGAAGTGCAGCTCAGGCATTACAACGGTCCTGCCTTTATTGACTTCTTTTCCTTGAAGGACCGCAAGGGAAGTTTTCAAGGCAGCGCTGACAAAAGCCAAATGCTTACGTACTACCAGGACTGTGCCGCCCGTAGCGAGCAATGCCCTGTTTATGAGTGCGTAACTGAAAAGCAATGGTGGTTTGGTGGTTTTCAGAAGATTCAGGGTTTCTATCCTGGCTTGGATATTGAAAACCAAAAAAAGCTGCTTGACCAATATTGCCAAACAGCTCTTTTGAAATAGCCTCAGCTTTCTCCTACGAATCCGCCCGTCTGGTGATGCCATAGACGGGCATATAACCCTCCTTGAGCAATCAATTCTTCATGGGAACCAGTTTCAATAATCTGGCCTTTATCCATCACAACAAGTCGGTCCATACGTGCGATGGTAGAGAGACGGTGAGCGATGGCTATCACAGTCTTGCCTTTCATAAGCGTTTCGAGACTTTCCTGAATGGCAGCCTCGACCTCTGAGTCCAGTGCTGATGTTGCCTCATCCAGCAGAAGAATAGGCGCGTCCTTGAGTAGGGTGCGTGCAATCGCAATACGCTGGCGTTGCCCGCCGGACAACTTGACCCCACGCTCGCCTACTTGCGCATCGAGCCCGGTTCGTCCTTGCGCATCAGTCAGTAATGGAATGAATTCATCTGCTCTAGCCTTATGTACGGCTGCTTGAATTTCTTCGTCTGTTGCATTGGGTCGGCCATACGTCAGGTTCTCGCGAATCGAGCGATGCAGTAGTGATGTGTCTTGAGTTACGACACCTATGTTGCTGCGAAGGCTTTCCTGAGTGACGTGAGCAATATCCTGGCCATCAATCAAGATTTGCCCTTTTTCCAAGTCATACAGGCGAAGCAGGACGTTAACCAGCGTGGATTTCCCGGCGCCAGAGGGTCCGACAAGGCCTATTTTCTCTCCGGGCTTTACGTCCAGATTAAGGTTTTCGATAACGCCACGGGTTTTGCCATAGTGAAAGGCAATCTCTTGAAAGCGTATTCCGCCTCGCTCAATCTCAAGTGGTTTGGCATTGCTTTGATCAGTGACGGTGCGGGGGCGGGAAATAGTTTCCAGGCCATCCTGAACCATACCAATGTTTTCGAAGATGCCATTGACTACCCACATGATCCAGCCGGACATGTTGTTGATACGGATGACAAGTCCTGTAGAAAGAGCGATCGCTCCGATTGAGATAAGACCTTTATGCCAAAGCCACAGTGCAAGTCCCGTCGTTCCGGCGATCAGGAAGCCGTTCAACAGGGAAATAGTGACACCCATAGCGGTAATCAGACGTGACGCATAGCGAGCTTTTTCTGTTTGTTCTGCCATGGCTTCATGAGCGTAGTCTTCCTCTTGCCGAGTATGAGCAAAGAGTTTGAGCGTCATGATGTTTGTGTAGCCATCAACAATCCGTCCGGACAGTTTTGAGCGTGCTTCGGACGAGATGACGGATCGCTCCTTGGTCTTGGGTACGAAGTACCAGAGGGTAAGGATGTACGCGATGATCCAAATAATCAGGGGAGCCATAAGCCAGACGTCAGCCTGGGCAAAAAGAACCAGGGCGCTGCCGGCGTAGATAAGTACATGCCAGATGGCATCCACTGCCTGGACAGCGGAGTCCCGTAGCGAGGCTCCGGTTTGCATAATACGGTTGGCAATACGACCTGCAAAATCGTTATGGAAGAAGCTGAGGCTCTGCTTCAAGACATAGCGATGATTTTGCCAACGAATCAGTGTAGTCAGGCTAGGAGTAATGGTTTGATGGACCAGCAGGTCATGCAGGCTGATAAAAAGTGGACGCAACAAGAGTGTAACGACTGCCATCCAGACTAGTTCATGGCCATGCTCCTGAAAAAAAACCGTGCTGTTAGCAGAACTCTGTGCCAAGTCGACGATTCGACCCAGGAAGCTGAAGAGTGCGACCTCGATAAGGGAACCTACCAGGCCCACTACCAATAGAAAGAGAAAAGCAGGCCAGGCCTGTTTAAGGTAGTGGATGTAGAACCGCATTACGTTGCTAGGAGGTGTTTCGTCGGAGGCAGGCTTGAAGGGATCAATAATAGTTTCAAACAGGCGAAAAACCATATGCGCTCTCGTTGCCGTTCAGTGTATGCGGCAGGAAGCCGCGCTGTCTTAAGCCTGATCCTCAGAGGCGTGTGACTACCTGTCAGCAGAATAAGCAGTCACACTTTAATCGGAAGCAGGCTTATGATCTTTTGGCCGCGAGGATCAAAATCGGTTCGCGTGGAACGTTCTGGAACATGCCTTTGCTAACAGTCGAGACACCGGCGATCTTATCTACTACGTCCATGCCGCGAGTAACTTTTGCGAAGACGGCATAACCAAAATCCCGCTGGCCATGATCAAGAAAGGCATTGTCTGAGACGTTGATGAAAAACTGGCTGGTTGCCGAATTGACCGCTGCGGTGCGTGCCATGGATACGGTACCGCGTGTGTTTTTAAGCCCATTGTCCGCTTCATTGCGAATAGGGGCTTGTGTGTCTTTTTGCTGCATGTCCTGGGTAAATCCGCCGCCCTGGATCATGAAGCCTGGAATGACGCGATGGAAGATGGTGCCTTTGTAAAAACCTGAATCTACGTAAGAAAGAAAATTCTGTACGCTGACAGGCGCTTTTTGTGCATCCAGTTCCAGTTCAATTTCGCCCTGGTTGGTGGTCAGCACGACATGAGGATTTTCGGCAGCCCAGGCAGAAGAGGCCAGTACAAGCGTGGCGGCAGTAAAGAAAGCTTTGAGCATAAGCGCTCCTTTTGGGTTTAGGGTTGGTTATGTATGAGCGTAGCGCGGTTTGCATGGCACTTATCAAGACTGGCCATGCCCTGTACCTTGTTTCTTGATCAATTCAACCAGTATCTGAGAGGCAGGACCGAGCGGGCGCTCTCGACTCTGATACATATAAAAAGGATGGAAGCGGTTACCTCCTTGGCTCAGCGAAAGAGGTTTTAGCGTACCTTCATTGATTTCGCGCTCGATAGAATGACGAGGTAGCCAGGCAAACCCCAGCCCATTGCGGACAAAAGTGGCGGCTGTAGCAAGGCTCCCGACGGTCCAGCGCTGTTCCGCGCCCAGCCAGCCAGCGTCTCGTGGTTGGGTGCGACCGGAATCTCGTATGACAATCTGCATCTGAGCCTCAAGGTCCTGAAACGTCAGCTCACGCTGCAGTCGATGCAGATGATGATCTGGATGGGCGACTGCGACGAATTCGACTGTACCCAAGCCTGCGCCTAGGTGAGCCGCAATATTCAGACCGCTGATAGCAAGATCGGCCATGCCTTCAAGTAAGGCTTCCTCTACACCAGACAGTACCTCTTCCCTCAGGCGAACCCGGCATCCACGGCTTTGTGGCATGAATTCGGTCAGTGCGCTGACCAAACGGGAAGTAGGATAGGCTGCATCGACTACCAGGCGTACCTCTGCTTCCCAGCCTTGCTCCATATGGTGGGCAAGCTCTTCCAGCTGGCTGGCCTGTTTAACCAGTTGGCGCGAGCGCCTTAGCAAGACGTCTCCGGCTTCTGTTAGTACTGCCTTGCGTCCCTCGATGCGTAACAGCGGAACGCCTAGCTGCTCCTGCATGCGCGCGACGGTATAACTGATGGATGACTGAGAACGATGGAGCACCTCGGCAGCTTGTGCAAAACCGCCGTGGTCAACCACTGACTGTAAGGTGCGCCATTGGTCTAGCGTAACTCGAGGAGCCTTCATACCTATTCCTTAGCGAGTCGGGCAGCGTAAACGCCATGATAAGACACTGTTATATCAATAAAGTTGATTGGTATTAGCTATAAATTCCGTTTTTATATCAACTTAATTGTTATTAAGCTGTGCTCATTCTCCCATTACAAAGGACGCCAGCATAATGTCTCAGGTTCTCGTGATTGAAAGCAGTGCTCGTAAAGAAGGTTCGATTTCTCGTCAGATTACCGCTGAGTTCATCGAAGCGTGGCAGCATAAACATCCAGAAGGCAAAATCTCGGTACGGGATGTTGCTGTTGATGTTATTCCTCACCTGGATGAAAACCTTCTGGCAGGTTGGATGAGCCCAGCCGAGACACATTCCGAGGCACAAAAAGCAGCTCTTGCACGTTCGAACGAGCTGACCCAAGAGCTATTGGCAGCCGATGTTCTCGTACTGGCCGCACCCATGTACAACTTTGCTATCCCTAGTACCCTGAAGGCCTGGCTGGATCATGTACTACGTGCAGGTGTGACGTTCAAGTACACTGAGCAGGGGCCCCAAGGGCTTCTTGAAGGCAAGCGCGCATATATTCTGACGGCGCGTGGTGGTGTTTACACCGGAAGCCCTGCAAATACCTTTGATCATCAGGAGCCTTACCTGCGGCAGGTGCTGGGCTTCATTGGCATTACTGACGTGACGTTTATCCATGTGGAGGGCGTTGCGATGGGGCCAGAAGCAATGGCCAAGGGACTGGAACTGGCGAAGGCTCAATTGGCCGAAGCACTCTAAGTTCAGGCGTTTACCTTTGGATTGAGCCTCCTTCGGGAGGCTTTTTTTTCGTCTGGGCATTGGTTATTCCTGGTGTCTCGTGGATTCGGTATCAAGAGGTGAAGACTTTTCTGATGCTAAAAAGCGCGGTACTGTCGCGCACCTTTTGCTGAGTGGTCGTTATGCCGTATCTGTTGTCTGTCACTGTACTTTGGGCGTTTTCCTTCAGCTTGATAGGGGAATACCTGGCCGGTAAGGTCGACAGTGATTTTGCTGTATTGATCAGAGTATTGCTGGCCGCCGTTGTGTTTCTGCCGTTTACTCGGTGGCGAGGTGTTGCGCCGCGCTTCATTGCAGGCTTGATGGTGGCGGGTGCCTTTCAATTCGGCATTACATACCTGTGCCTATACCGAAGCTTTGCAGTTCTGACGGTACCGGAAGTACTCCTTTTTACCGTACTGACGCCTATTTATGTGACGCTTTTGGATGATGTGGTGTGTCGCCGCTTCAATCCGTGGTCATTGGTCGCCGCTGTGGTGGCGGTTCTAGGGGCCGTCGTGATTCGCTTGGAGCGGCTCGAAGGTGAGTATCTGTCAGGATTTCTGTTGTTGCAGCTGGCCAATCTGACCTTCGCGGCAGGACAGGTATTGTGTAAGTACCTGGTACAGCGTCATCCCTCGGATATCCCGCTGTATCACCGTTTTGGATACTTTTTCCTAGGCGCCTTACTGATTGCGCTGCCGTCATTTCTATTGTTTGGCAACCTGGAGCGTATGCCCCAAACAGCCGTACAGTGGGGCGTACTGATCTGGATGGGACTGTTTGCCACGGCGCTGGGCATGTACTGGTGGACGATCGGCTCAACCCGGGTCAACGGCGGAACACTGGCAATTTTGAACGAACTGCATGTACCTGCCGGTCTAATCGTGAATATCCTTATCTGGAATCGAGATGTGGATCTTGTTCGGTTGCTATTGGGTGGTGGGGTTATCGTGGCCTCTTTGATGATCAATCGTTTGGGACGCAGGGCATTCGCATGACTCTATCTGGCCGGGGTATGGCGCTGTCGGTGCTTTCTTCTGTACTGTTCGCTGTGATGCCGGTGTACTTCAATTATCTGGAGCCATTGGACGGTGTTCAGGTGCTGACGCAACGCATTCTCTGGTCGATTCCCATGGTATTGCTGCTTCTGGTACTGACACGACAGGGCGCTATGCTGCGACAGGCGCTTGCTCGATTGCTTCGTGAGCCTCGGCTGATTTTGGCTCTGATAGGCAGCACCTTACTGGTTGGGTCGCAATGGGGGGTATTTGTCTGGGCGACGATGACAGGGCATACCCTAGATATAACACTGGGCTATTTCCTGTTGCCTCTAGTAATGGTCATAGTCGGCCGCATGTTTTACGGCGAAGAGATGAGACCGTTATATCGGGTCGCTGTAGTCTTCGCCTTGATCGGCGTCATTCATGAGTGGTGGGCTACCGGGGCGTTTTCCTGGGTTACGCTGGTGTCGGCTCTGGGTTATCCACCTTATTTCATGTTGCGGCGCTGGATGAAAATTGATGCGCTGTCCGGCTTTATTCTAGAAATGCTGTGCATGACGCCTTTGGCTATCGTGCTGCTCTATTTTTTCAGTCCTGCCTCGGCTCTGCAGGTGGCGCCGAGCTTGTGGATCCTTCTACCGGGGCTTGGCTTGTTGAGCGCGGTGGCCTTCGGCGCCATGATGGCTGCAAGCCGACTGTTGCCAATGGGACTGTTTGGTATCCTAAGCTACATCGAGCCGGCCCTGCTTGTGTTTGTCGCGATCCTGCTGCTGGACGAAGCATTTGTCTCTTCCCAGCTCTGGACATACGGACCGATCTGGATTGCCGTACTGCTTGTTTGCCTGGACAGTGCCCGTTTGCTTAAGAAGCAGTTGCGTCGAGGGCTGGAAAATGTCTGATAGCTTCAGCGGCCGCCATTAAGCGTTGAAATCCAGCGTCCTATGAGGTCTCGCTCGGACTGGGTCATCTGCGTGACATTGCCTAAAGGCATGGCATTGGAATCTATGGCTTGCTGCTTGATTCGCGGGGCCATTTGCCGGATCTGATCAGGCGTATCCAATAGAACCGCAGCCGGTGCCTCACTAAACAAGGGGCTGGTGGGTTGACTGGAATGACAGACCGTACAGCGTTCGTGAATGATGCCTTCTACCTGAGCGAAATCACCTGTAGCGGTAAGTGGCATCTGTTGCGATTGTACCGTGGCGTAAAGGCTGCCTGGATTTTTGACAGGTGGGGGCGTGGGAGTGGATTGTATCAATCGAGACATCTGCTCATTGTCAAACCACAGGAAGAGGCCCAGCACTACCAGGGTCAGCCCTGAGCCAAACAGCATCCATCTGAGTTTTTGCATGTCGCGATCACTGGCCAAAGCTATCAGTATAACCAAACGGTATGTGGACCTGATGACGGCCAGTCGCGGATTGTCGATTGGCTGTGCCGCTTTGGTCAACAATTGGAAAGTCTTCGATATCCAAGAGTGCTCGCATAGGGTAATGCAAGACTCCTTGGTGATAATTGATGCCTTGCTCTTCGTTGGTAAGGAAGGTCCTGATAGGGTCAGGACCAGGCGTATCACCCGCGGACGTGACTACGATCAGAAAAGGCTTGTCTGAGCGGGACAAACGGCTGGCTTCCTAGTTTGCTCTGGCTCATCACGCATTGCCTGATTCAATGCCATTTCAAGAGGCTGGTCATAGGGCGATTAAGAACCCATGTGCTGCACACTGCGCACGGCTCTCCAAGTGCCGATATCGCTCCGGCGTTGTACTGTGTGGATACCGATCTGGCGCATTGTTGGCATAGGTAAACAGCAATGGAACACAACGTGTACCGGGCAGCAGGCAGTCCTTTTAGCAGCGCAACGCGTACAGTAGAGAGCCAAGACATGCCTATTTATATATTTACCCTTTGTAACCTTTCGTAAGGTATTGGAACTTTTTGGGGAACAATTGCGAATATCTTGGGGCCGAAGGGTTGATCCGTGAAAGTTGTGCCTGGAGTAACCCCCATGTCGATCCGTGTATCGCGAAGAAACTTCTTAAAATTAAGCGCGACCGGGGTGGCAACGTCGAGTATGGCAATGTTGGGCTTTGCGCCTGAACCTGCTATGGCGTCCATCCGTTATTTCAAACTTGCTGCAGCCAAGGTAACTCGAAACACCTGCACCTACTGTTCCGTAGGATGCGGCATGCTGATTTATAGCCGAGGCGATAACAGCATCAATACCGTTGAGGATATTTACCACATTGAGGGCGATCCGGATCATCCGGTCAGTCGCGGCTCCCTGTGTCCTCGCGGTGCTGGCGCACTCGACTTCGTCAAGAGTGAATCTCGCCTTTCTCATCCCTCCGTTCGCGAACCGGGTTCCAACGAATGGAAACGCATCAGCTGGAACGAAGCGCTGGACCGCATTGCGCGTCATTTGAAGGATGACCGGGACAAGAATTTTGTGACCCGTGACCAGCATGGTCATCTGGTCAACCACTGGACTACAACAGGCTTTCTCGCAGCGTCTGCTACCTCGAATGAGACGGCTTACCTCACGCAGAAAATCGCACGGAGTCTTGGTGTTGTTGTAATGGACAACCAGGCACGCGTTTGACACGGACCAACGGTGGCAGGTCTTGCCCCAACATACGGTCGCGGTGCGATGACGAATTCTTGGACTGATATCCGCAATGCCAATCTGATCCTTTCCATGGGCGGTAACTCGGCTGAGGCGCATCCTGTAGGCTTTCGCTGGGTAATCGAGGCAAAGGAAAAGAACAACGCCAAACTCATTTCCATTGATCCGCGCTTTACCCGTACGGGCGCCGTGGCGGATTACCATGCCTCCATTCGGACAGGCACTGACATCGTGTGGTTGGGTGGTCTGATCAACTATTTGTTGACCACTGACAAGATCAACCATGAGTACGTCAAGGCCTATACCGACGTCGCAATCATCGTAAAAGAGGATTTCGACTTTCATGACGGCTTGTTCTCCGGCTATAAGCAGGACGATATCCGTGCTTATGACAAGTCGAGCTGGAGTTACGAGTTCGATGAAAAGGGTATGGTGAAGGAAGACCCAACCCTACAGCATCCCCGCTGCGTTTATCAGCTGATGCGTAAGCACTACAGCCGCTACACCATCGAGAAGGTTGAAAGCGTTTGCGGTATGCCGCGTGATCAAGTCCAGAAAGTCTGGGACATGATTGCCGAGACGGCTGCCGAAGACAAAACCATGACCATTCTCTACGCGCTGGGTTGGACACAGCATTCTGTTGGCGCGCAGATGATTCGTGCCGGCAGTATGGTGCAGTTACTCCTGGGTAACATCGGCATGCTGGGTGGTGGGGTTAATGCCTTGCGTGGGCACTCCAATATTCAGGGCCTGACCGATTTGGGTCTGCTCTCAAACCAGCTTCCTGGCTATATCCGTCTGCCTTCTCATGAAGAGCAGGATTTTGACGGTTATATCGAGCGGCGTGCCAAGCAGCCGTTACGTCCAGGGCAGGTGTCTTATTGGAAATACTTCAAGCGCTTCCATGTAAGCCTGATGAAGTCATGGTATGGCGATGCAGCCACGGCAGAAAACAACTGGTGTTATGACTGGCTGCCCAAGCTCACAGAACCGTTGTATGACGTTATGCATACCCTTGAGCGTATGCACAATGGCGAGATAACTGGCTACCTGGCGCAAGGCTTCAACTTCCTGGCTTCGTTCCCGAACAAGAACAAGAACGTGGAAGCACTCTCCAAGCTCAAGTTCCTGGTAGTCATGGATCCTCTGGATATCGAGACGACCGAGTTTTGGAAAAACCATGGCGAGTACAATGATGTCGACTCGTCAAAGATTCAGACTGAAGTCTTCCGTCTACCCACGACCTGTTTCGCCGAAGAAAATGGATCCATTGTCAACAGCTGTCGTTGGTTGCAGTGGCACTGGCGTGCGGCACCACCACCAGGCGAGGCGCGTCCAGACGTTGCGATCATGGCCGGTATTTTCCATCGTCTGCAGCAGATGTATCGTGATGAAGGCGGAGCATTTCCTGATCCGATTCTGAATCTGACCTGGCCCTACAGCAACCCTGAAGAGCCTAACCCGGAAGATCTGGCCCAGGAATATAACGGCCGCGCATTGGCGGATCTGCCTAGTACCGATGGCAAAACCATCACCCACAAGAAGGGGGATCTGCTGGATGACTTTGGTTATCTGACCGATGATGGTCGTACAGCCTGTGGCTGCTGGATTTACTCTGGCTGCTGGACTCGTGCCGGCAATATGATGGATCGTCGCGATAACGCTGATCCTTACAATGTTGGTATTACATTGGGATGGGCCTGGTCGTGGCCTCTCAATCGACGCATTTTGTATAACCGTGCAAGCGCGCGTCCTGATGGCACCTCTTGGGCGCCCGAGAAGCGGCTCATTTGGTGGAACGGCGAGCGTTGGGCTGGACCAGATATTCCAGACTTTCCTTGGACGTCGCCACCAGAAGCCGGTGCTAGCCCATTTATTCTCAACCAGGAAGGTGTTGCGCACTTCTTTGGCGGTAGCATGATGGCGGAAGGACCGTTCCCTGAGCATTATGAGCCGTTCGAGTCTCCTCTCGACTACAACCCGATGCACCCGAACAACCCTGCAGCCAAAAACAATCCGGCGGCACGTGTGTTCAAAGGCGACCGGGAGCAAATGGGGACCAGTAAGGACTTTCCGTATGCCGCTACGACGTATCGGATTACGGAGCACTTCCACTTCTGGACCACTCATGCGCGACTCAATGCCATTGCACAGCCAGAAAAGTTTGTGGAAATCGGGGAAGACCTGGCCAATGAGCTTGGCATCAAGGCAGGCGATACGGTGAAGGTCACATCAAAGCGTGGCTTCATCCGTGCCATTGCGGTGGTTACCAAGCGTATCCATAAGCTTCAAGTGGAAGGACGCACGGTGCACCAGATTGGTATTCCTATTCACTGGGGCTTCAAAGGCGTGGCCAGGAAAGGTTTCCTGACCAATACCCTGACACCAGTGGTGGGCGATGCCAACACGCAGACGCCTGAGTTCAAGTCGTTCCTGGTGAACGTCGAGAAGGTATGAGGACGCGATAATCATGAGAGGCGATCAAGTCAACTTTCAAAACATCGTCGCCCGGTCCGCGACCACCGAAGCCTCGCCGCACACACGTGACGGCGGGGTGGAGAAGGTCGCCAAGCTGATCGACGTTTCCCGGTGCATTGGCTGTAAAGCCTGCCAGGTAGCCTGCTCCGAGTGGAATGATCTGCGTGATGAGATCGGCCACTGTGACGGCAGCTATAATAATCCGGCAGATCTGAGCCCTAGCACCTTCCAGGTGATGCGTTTCAATGAGTATGTGAATGAGCAGGGCAATCTGGAGTGGTTGATTCGCAAGGACAACTGCATGCACTGTGCAGAGCCAGGATGTATGAAGGCTTGTCCGGCACCAGGCGCCATCGTGCAATATGCCAATGGTATCGTGGACTTCAACTCGGAGCATTGCATCGGTTGTGGTTATTGCGTGTCGGGCTGCCCATTCAATATTCCGCGTATCTCTAAGAAGGATCAAAAGGCTTATAAGTGCACGTTGTGCTCGGACCGTGTCTACCACGGTCTGGAGCCTGCCTGCGTTAAGACCTGCCCAACAGGCGCTATCATGTTTGGTACCAAGGAAGACATGACCGAACATGCCTTGATGCGGGTAGGCCAGCTCAATGATCGTGGTTACGCCAATGCTGGTCTGTACGATCCACCGGGTGTAGGCGGTACCCATGTCATGTATGTGTTGCAGCATGCCGACAAACCAGAGCTCTATAGTAATCTGCCGAGCGATCCGCAGATCAGTCCGCTGGTAGGGCTGTGGAAGGGCATTACCAAGCCCATCATGTCCGCGATGATTGGTTTGACTGCCCTGGCAGGCTTTGCGCACTACGTGATGAAGGGCCCCAAGGAGGAGCCGGAAGACACGCCGGATGAGGAGATTCGTCACGAGGCCCTAGAGGAGGATCGCAAATGACCCCTTCAAGCAGCGAGAAAGGCATTCTGCGGTACAGCACGTTTAGCCGTCTGAACCATTGGGTCATCGCGATTACATTCGTATGTCTGGTGCTCAGCGGTCTGGCGTTCTTTCACCCCTTCTTTTTTGACCTGACCGCCCTGTTTGGCGGTCCGACAATGACGCGCATGGTTCACCCCTTTATCGGGGTGATCATGGCACTCTGTTTCGTGGTCATGGCCATACGCTTTTTCAAGGTCAACTTGTTCAAGCGTCATGATATCGAGTGGATGAAGCACATTGGTGATGTACTCAGTAACCGGGACGAACTGGCGCCACCGATCGGCATCAACAATCCCGGTCAGAAGCTGGTGTACTGGCTAATGGTCATGAGTGTGCTGTTGCTGTTGATCTCGGGTATCGTTATCTGGCGGCCTTATTTCGCGGAATATTTTCCGCGTGAATGGCTGCGGGTATCGAGCCTCGTACATGCATACGTCGCCTTTGTTGCGATCATCACGCTGATCATTCACGTCTACTCGGCGATCTGGGTGAAAGGCTCCTTCCGAGCGATGACGCAGGGACGGGTTAGCCGTGCCTGGGCCAAGCATCATCATCGCCTCTGGTACGATGATATTGTGGAGCAGGAGCGCAAAGAAAAGGAAAGAACCGGCTCGCGTTCGGGTGCGGTCAATGAGCATCATATGCCAACGAAGGGGACGCCGTGACAGCCACTGCCACTCACCAATATGGGACCTCGCCGACGGGGATCATGGATCCGGCTCCCGTTGTACTGCCTAAAAAGCAGGTATTTGCCATGCGGGCACGAAGGCTCAAGGAGCTTTCTGAGAAAGTCGAGCCGCTCAGCGGGTTCTTGCTGTTCATGTCGCAGCTCGTCAAAGCGCAGGACATTGTCTTGAACGAGCATGAAGCCAGTTGGCTACCTGATCCAAGCGCTTTCACGCTGGCGCTGGAGCATGGTATGCCGCCGCTTGGAATCAATGCTTTGCGTCGTGACATTGATTGGCAGGCTGAGCTGAACGCCTTGCTTGATACGCTTGAGCTCCACGTGGCCGATAAGCAGCGTGAGCTTTTGACTGCACTGCGTCACCTGGACCATGAGACAAGGGAAGCATTGGCGGACGATATTCTGGATGGCCGTCCAGGCCCTGTAGAGCATCGTGCCTTGCTTCCTTTTATCTCGGCAGCATTGCAGATCGCCTGGGTTCGTCTTACGCAGTGTCTATCTTCGCCACCCAGAAGGCCATCCGGTAATGCACGAACGATTTGTCCATGCTGCGGGTCGGCTCCTGTTGCCAGTATCATTCATGCTGATCGAGACCGCAGTGGCGTACGCTACTTGCACTGTGGTCTGTGTTCGACTGAATGGCATCTGGAGCGCAGCAAGTGCAGCGTGTGCGGGGAAGGCCGTACGGTGAAGTACCTGAGCCTCGAAGATGAGCAAGGCAAAGCGCCGATGGCTGCGCAGGCGGAAACATGTAGCGACTGCAACAGCTATCTCAAGATTGTAACCAAAGAGTTCAATTTGGGAGCGGAACCAATGGCGGATGATCTGGCTAGCCTAATGCTGGATATGAAGCTTGCAGAAGAAGGGCAATTTGATCGAAGCGGATTCAACCTGTTGCTGATCGTAGGTGAATAACCGTTTACCCTTAATAAAAAGGCCGGCTTTCTAGCCGGCCTTTTTATTAGCGACTTAGCGCCGATGAACCTTCACACCCATGGCATAGGTTTCTTTAACGGCTCGATCATCACCCAGCATCATCAGGGCAAACAGCTTTTCTTCTAGTGACTTGGCCTGCTTCAGGCGGTAACTCAGCAGGGGCGTTGCGTGGTAGTCGAGCACCACGAAGTCTGCGTCGTTACCCTGAGCGAAGCTACCAATCCTATCCTCCAGGCGTAATGCACGAGCTCCGCCTAGCGTAGCAAGGTAAAAGGCCTTGAACGGGTGCAGTTTTTCGCCTTGCAACTGCATAACCTTGTACGCCTCGTTGACCGTCTGCAGCATTGAGAAACTTGTGCCGGCTCCAACGTCCGTGCCCAGGCCAACGTTCACCTTATGCTGCTCAAGTTGTGGCAGTTTGAAAAGGCCACTACCCAGGAATAGATTCGAAGTAGGGCAGAAGGCTACGGCTGATCCAGTCTCACTCAAGCGGGCGCATTCTTCATCGCAAAGGTGTACACCGTGTGCAAACACGGACCGTTTACCTAGCAACTGATAATGATCGTAGACATCCAGATAACCGCTGCGCTCGGGGAAAAGCGACTTCACCCACTCGATCTCCTTGAGGTTCTCGGAGAGATGCGTGTGCATGTAGACGTCCGGGTATTCTTCAAGCAGTTTGCCAGCAAGCGTAAGCTGCTCCGGCGTGCTGGTTGGCGCAAAGCGTGGAGTAACGGCATAGTGTAAGCGGCCTTTGCCATGCCAGCGCTCGATCAGTTCCTTACTGTCGTTATAGCCAGACTCCGGCGTGTCCACTAGGAAGTCCGGTGCGTTTCGGTCCATCAGGACCTTACCGGCGATCATCCGCAGATTGAGCTTCTCGGCAGCCTCAAAGAAGGCATCTACGGATTGTTTGTGCACGGTGCCAAACACTAGTGCAGTCGTTGTCCCGTTGCGTAGCAGTTCTTTCAGGAAAAGATCAGCGACTTCAGCTGCCTTGGCTGTATCGGCAAAGGCACCTTCGGCCGGGAACGTGTAATTGTTCAACCAGTCCAGTAGTTGCTCACCGTACGATGCAATGATTCCCGTCTGTGGGTAATGGATGTGCGTGTCGATAAAGCCTGGTGTAATCAGCGCATCCGGGTGCTCAATGACCTCGGTTCCTTCGGGCAGCACGGGCAACAGCGTGGCTGCGTTTCCCATTGCATCGATGCGACCATCAGTTACGACCAGCAATCCGTCTTCAACGAACTCACAGGCAGCCTCGATGCCGACGTCATTCGGATCGGCAACGCAGTGGAGCAGAGCGGCACGATAGGCTTGAGTAGTCATATCCCTTCTTAATCATCCAGTGTGTTAACGGTAGACAGGTCAAGCATGCAACCTGTCGCGCACGATCAACCACTGCAAGGTCGACAATTCAAACCCGCGCGACATTATTAGGAATGGTTATGTGTCGGCTGAACGAGACGCAGTGGAGAGGCTTCTTGTAGCGTAGCCTGTGCACTATAGGTCGCGATAACTTCTCCCGCTACAGAGATCGCAATTTCCGCAGGAAGTTTACCTTTAATCTGCGGGATTCCCAGAGGGCAACGTACGCGATTGATCTGTTCGGTTGTAAAACCTTTGGTTGCAAGGTGATGCTGAAACTTCACCCACTTGGTTTTAGAGCCTATCAGTCCGTAATAGCCAAAATCGTTACGGGTCAGGATGCGCTCGGTCAGCTCAAGGTCTAACGGATGATTATGCGTCATGACGATAAAGTAGGTGCCGCCTGGCATGGCGTCTACTTCATCCAGAGGTTCGTCCGTGACGATTTTGGTAACTCCCCTAGGAAGAGTGTCTGGAAACTCCCGAACACGTGAGTCGATCCAGCGTATCTCGCATGGCAGGCTGGCTAGTAGTGGTACTAGGGAACGCGCCACATGTCCATTACCAAACACGGCGACGTGCACCGTGTGCTGGCCCATGGGCTCAAACAGCAATTCTGTGGCTTCCGTGCCGCATGGTTCCTGACGTTCACCCAGCGCAAACCGTTCGATGCGCGGCTCGCGTATTCCTTCCTTGAGCATCTGCCGCGCAATCTCGATGGCCTTGTACTCGAGGTGACCGCTGCCAATCGTCAGACGTAAACTATCGGCAGTGACTATCATTTTTGTCCCTGTAGTACGCGGCGTTGAGCCTTTCTCTTCAACAACGGTGACCAACACGCACGGAGTGCCCTGGGATTCAAAAGTGGCCAGCTCGGCTAACCAGCCCGTCTTTTCTTTCATGCATTTACCTGCTCAGTGGCGGGGTTTGCCGTGGAGCAGGCCTCGGCCTGCTCCAGGCGTTTCGTCAGTTTCACGCCCTACAGTACATACTCGAGTGGGGAGGGCATCAACATTTGGGTGAATCCGGTAATCCGCTAGGCTGGCAACGGCGTCCTTTAATTTGTACCAGACAGCAATGCCTCATATGAAGGGCGGCTCGCCTACGGTGTTGGAGTGAAATACGGTTGCCTTCGGGCTCTTTTGATCTTCCACCGGCTTGATGCGGAATCAGGGGGATATCCGTTATTGTAGGAATTTCGAGAGATATCTGACCGATATAGCCCCTGCGGATCAACTTTTCGAAGGCCGGCTGCTGTTCCCATATGCTACATAGCCGTTAGTGAAGGCAACATTTTCTTCGCGGGCACCATAGTGCGAGCCGCAAATTCAACCAAGCGCTGGCGAATCCTGAATGCTGCGTTCTGCGCTACCTTGCCGCTCAAATCCGCTCCGCTTGCGGCGGCGATAGCGTTGATGCACTAGGTATGGACCTTAAGAGCGTGTCCATCAGAAAGCCTGCATGGTTATCGGCAGGGCTGTATCTTTCTGTTCAGGCTGGCAGGAAAGTGCGCCAGCTTTTGTGCCGGTCTGATCGGTCTTCTGACCAGCTCACCTCCACAGTTGGGGCAGCAGCCGTGCAGGTGACTCAAGGCGCATGTCTTGCAGAATGTGCACTCGAAAGAGCAAATGAATGCGTCGCTTGTGTCAGGTGGCAGGTCTTGATCACAGCATTCACAGTTAGGGCGTAGCTCAAGCATGATCAAGTCCTCGTATGGGGTCACCGAATCGGGCGCTATACGCCTGCGGGCTGACTGACAAATGTTTCTGAAACGTCCGGCGAAGGCTTTCCGGGTGGCCGAAGCCACAGAGGCGAGCAACGGTGCTGATTGAGGCTTGTGCATCATGTAGAAGTGCTCTGGCGGTCTCCAGGCGAACCTGTTCTACATAGCGTCCCGGAGTGATGCCCAACTCCCTGCCAAATGCACGCGACAAGGTGCGAGGCGTCATGTTGACCTGCTCTGCCAGACGCTCGATGGAAAGATCTTCCCCCAAATGCGCGGGTATCCAGTCCAACAATGCGGCCAAACGAGGAGTTCGGCTGGGCTCCGGCGAAAGACAGGCGCTGAACTGTGCCTGACCACCGGGACGACGTAAAAACATGACGAGTCTGCGCGCTACGCTTAATGCTGTAGGTCGATCCAGATCCGCTTCAACCAGGGCCAGCGCAAGGTCAATGCCTGCCGTAACACCGGCGGAAGTAAAGACATCGGCATAACCGTCCTGCCCGGCAGGATCGTAGGTATGCAGGCGGTCTCCCTCAACTTGTATGGCGGTGTAACGCTGCAACGCTTCCAGGTCAGCCCAGTGTGTCGTGGCGCGTCGGCCCTTCAGCAGCCCAGCCTCAGCCAGGATCAGGGCGCCGGAGCAAACGGACCCCAGACGACGCAGGCGAGGCTGGCTCTGTTGCAGCCAGTCCAGCAATTCGGTATGTCGACATTGCTGCTCGACGCCAATACCGCCAGGAATCAGTAGGGTATCGAGCTGCTCTGCAGGCATGTCACGCCAGGATTGATCCGCCACGATCTGAATGCCAGATGAGGTCATGATTGGGCCGGGCTGATCAGCCAGAAGACTTATCTGATAAGCCGGAGGCAGCCCTTGTCGCTGCCGTTCAACATTGGCAGACGCAAAAACCTGCAGCGGCCCGGTTACATCCAGGCTCATTACGTCTGGATAGAGAAGGCTGGCAACAACGCGGACGGCACTCATGGTTCATACTCAGGACGGATCAATCAAGTGTGCTGCGCGCTGTGTCTGTCTGCAATGACAAGTGCCCCACAAATATGGACATCTGGATAAGATTATCGGAAATTCTTCAGGGTGACTTCTGCTCTGGCAACAACCTCTTTAAGATGCGCGCCATGAACGTTTCCGACCCTAAAGAACTGGCGCCTCTGCTCGAAGCAATACTGCTGGCTGCCGGTAAACCGCTGACGCTGGAACGCCTCGCGGAACTCTTCGATGACTATGAACGGCCCGAGCCCAAGCAGTTACGCGATGGACTCGCTGTGCTGGCCGGCTCGTGCAAGAAGCGTGGTTTTGAGCTCAAGGAAGTGGCCAGCGGTTATCGCTTGCAGGTCAAGGAGCGGTATTCAACCTGGGTCGGTCGTCTTTGGGATGAGCGTCCGCCGCGTTATTCGCGAGCGCTTCTGGAAACCTTGGCGCTGATTGCCTACCGACAGCCAATCACCCGTGGTGAAATCGAAGAAGTGCGTGGTGTTGCAGTCAACAGCCAGATCGTCAAGACATTGCTTGAGCGCGAATGGATTCGCGTGGTTGGCTATCGTGATGTGCCGGGCCGCCCGGCCATGTTTGCCACTACCAGAGCGTTTCTGGATTATTTCAACCTGAAAAGCCTGGATGAGTTGCCAACGCTGGCCGCTATTCGGGAGATGGAGTTCGAGCCAGAACCTGTTCTCGACGATCACGCGCTGGCAGCAGAAGATGCGTCAGTCATGTCACCGGAGCCTGCCGAAACAACAGCCAAGCCGGCAGAGGAGACCAGTTTTCGGACATTACTGGCGGAGCTGGATGTCATGGAGACCGGACTCAAGATCGATTTTAACGATCTGCGTCTGGAAGAGGCCATCGATCCGATGGGAGAGGATCGGGAAGAGCAATGATGCAATAGCCGCTATAATGAAAATCGGCCGGAGATGATCCGGCCGATTCGTCTGTGTCAGGTTCTGTGTTACGCCGGAGCGTTTACCAGTGCCTGACAGGTATCGAGCATACGGTTGGAGAATCCCCACTCGTTGTCGTACCAGGCCATGACCTTCACCAAATTGCCGGTGACCTTGGTGTGGTTGGCATCGAAGATTGAGGACAGCGGGTTATGGTTGAAGTCGATCGACACCAGTGGACGGTCGTTATAACCCAATACCGGCGAGGCTTCGCTGGCCGCTTTCATGAAGGCATTGATTGTCTTGGCATCTGCTGTCTTGGAAACCTGAATGGTCAGGTCGACCAGCGACACGTTGATAGTCGGCACACGTACAGCCATGCCGCTGAACTTCCCGACCAGCTCTGGCAGCACCAGACCCACGGCTTCAGCCGCACCGGTCTTGGTTGGAATCATCGACTGAGTAGCCGAGCGGGCACGGAAGGGGTCGGAATGATAGACATCCGACAGGTTCTGGTCATTGGTATAGGCATGGATTGTGGTCATCAGACCATGCTCGATACCCAACTCACGGTTCAGGACCTGAGCGACCGGGGCCAGACAGTTGGTTGTACAGGACGCATTGGAAATGATCTGGTGGGACTGACGCAGGATATTGTCATTCACACCATAAACAATAGTGGCGTCAACCTCCTTACCAGGTGCGGAGATAATGACCTTGGAAGCACCTGCGTCCAGGTGAGCCGCCGCCTTGCTGCGGCTGGTGAACAGACCGGTGCATTCGAACACCACGTCAACATTCAGGTCTTTCCAGGGAAGCTCTGCCGGATTTCGGATAGCGGATACCGCAATACGGTCGCCATTCACGGTCAGGCTATTCTCATCAACGGAAATCTCAGCATTGAAACGATCATGCACGCTGTCGAATTCCAGGAGATGGGCATTAATGGACGCGTCACCCAAGTCATTGATGGCGACAACCTGCATATGCTGACGATAATTTCCGGAGTAAAGCGCACGAAGAACATTACGGCCGATACGCCCGAAACCATTGATAGCAATACGAATGCTCATATTTGAAACCTCGTTCTGGCAGGATTTGTTGTAAAAACAATTACACTATCGCGTATTTTGAGAGGAATAATAGCCACTCAGATCAAATTTGTTTTAAAAACAACAAATTTTTCGCCTGCCTGGAGAATCGGAACCATGCATCCTCGCGTCCTTGAAGTTACACAGCGTCTCATTGAGCGTAGCCGTCCTACGCGTACGCGCTACCTTGAAATGATCCGGGCAGCTGCGAGCGAAGGCCCTCAGCGTGCCAAGCTACAATGCGCCAACTTTGCCCACGGCGTAGCCGGGTGCGGTGCGTCGGATAAGCAGCGCCTGCGTCTTATGGATGAGGTTAACGTCGCTATCGTTTCGTCTTACAACGACATGTTATCTGCGCACCAGCCTTACGAACATTTTCCCCAGATCATCAAAGATGCTCTGCGCGAAATAGGCTCCGTTGGTCAGTTCGCCGGTGGGGTGCCAGCCATGTGTGACGGCGTAACCCAAGGCGAAGCAGGCATGGAGCTCAGCCTGCTCAGCCGTGAAGTCATCGCAATGTCCACCGCTGTGGCACTGTCCCACAATATGTTCGACGCCGCACTGTGCCTGGGCATCTGCGACAAGATCGTTCCTGGCCTGATGATTGGCTCTCTACGTTTTGGTCATCTGCCATTCGTTTTTGTGCCGGGTGGTCCAATGCCTTCGGGCATTTCCAACAAGGAAAAGGCCCGAGTGCGTCAGCTTTTTGCGGAGGGCAAGGCAACCCGCGAGGAGCTGCTTGAGTCCGAAATGAAGTCCTACCATAGTCCCGGCACCTGCACCTTCTACGGTACAGCCAACACTAATCAGGTCGTTATGGAAGTGATGGGACTGCACCTGCCGGGCTCGTCCTTCGTGAATCCGTATACGCCTCTGCGTGACGAGTTGACCCGTGAAGCGGCGCGTCAGGTGACACGTATCACGCAGCAAAGCGGTAATTTCATCCCGCTGGGTGAGATCGTTGACGAAAAAGCCATTATCAACTCGGTCGTGGCCTTGCATGCAACCGGTGGTTCTACCAACCATACCCTGCATATTCCCGCCATCGCACAGGCGGCTGGTATCGAACTGACCTGGCAGGATATGGCGGATCTGTCGGCTGTCGTTCCAACGCTGGCGCAGGTTTACCCCAACGGCAAGGCGGATGTGAACCATTTTCATGCGGCTGGTGGCACCAATTTCCTGATTCGCACCCTTTTGGATGCCGGTTTGCTGCATGAAGATGTGAACACCGTCATGGGTCATGGATTACGTCGTTACTTGCAGGAGCCATTCTTGGAGAATGGCACATTGACATGGCGTGAAGGACCTGTGGCGAGCTTGGATGAGGAAATCCTGCGTCCGGTCGAGCGCCCGTTCCGCCCTGAAGGTGGTTTGCGTGTGATGGATGGCAACCTTGGCCGTGGGGTCATGAAGGTATCTGCCGTAGCGCCTGATCACCAGATCGTAGAAGCGCCTGCTAGAGTATTTGCTGATCAAGCCGAGCTTGCTAATGCCTTCAAGGCGGGTGAGCTGGACCGCGATTTTGTAGCGGTGGTCCGCTTTCAAGGACCCAAGGCCCTTGGTATGCCGGAGTTACATAAGCTGACGCCTTACCTGGGCGTGTTGCAGGATCGAGGCTTTAAGGTCGCTCTGGTGACTGATGGACGTATGTCTGGAGCGTCCGGCAAGGTGCCAGCGGCTATCCATGTATGCCCTGAGGCAATCGATGGCGGTCCGTTGTCGAAAGTACGTGACGGTGATCTGGTGCGTGTCAATGGACAAACCGGAGAGTTGATCGTGGTGGTTGATCCTGCCGAGTGGAATGCTCGGGAGCAGGTGGCGCCCCCGCAAGGCATGGGTATTGGAACGGGACGTGAACTCTTTGCGTTCATGCGGCAAGCAATGAGCACCGCCGAAAAGGGTGCGAGTGCATTTACATCCAGCCTGGAGGCGCTGAAATGAATTTGGCTTTGGTAGGGGATATCGGGGGCACGAATGCCCGTTTCGCATTGTGGCGTGACCAGCAGCTTGATGCGATCGAGGTGATGGCGTGTGCCGATTTCGAGCGTCCCGAAGATGCTGTGCGTGAATACCTCAAGCGTACCGGTGTCGCTCTTGACGATATCCACTCCGTATGTCTCGCCTGCGCGGGGCCGGTAGGCGAGGGTGACTTCCGTTTTACCAATAATCACTGGGTTATCAGCCGCGAGCGTTTCTGCGCTGAGCTTGGTCTGACTCACCTGCTTCTGATCAATGACTTCAGTTCAATGGCCTGGGCTGTAGCTAAGCTGGACAAAGCGCATTGCGTTCAGGTCCGTGAGGGAGCGGCGCATGCCAATCGGGCACGTCTGATCATCGGGCCGGGGACTGGCCTGGGTGTGGCCGGTCTGCTGCCGATCGGGGATGACCGCTGGATGGTACTTTCCAGCGAAGGCGGTCACGTTGATTTGCCGATCGGCACGCCACGTGAGTTCGAAATTTGGAAGATCCTGAAGCGCCAGTTTGGTAACCACGTGTCGGCGGAGCGTATTATTTCCGGCAATGGCCTGGTGAATCTCTACAAGGCCAGCTGTGAACTGGATGGCCGCGAAGAGAAGTGCGTGACCGCTGCCGAGATCTGTGAAATGGCGCTGTCCGGTGACGCCTATGCCGACGAGGTGCTGGAGCAGTTCTTCGTATGGCTGGGCCGTGTGGCTGGTAATGCTGCGCTGACCTTAGGTGCGTTGGGTGGCGTTTATATCGCCGGTGGAATTCTGCCGCGATTTGTTGAGCGCTTCCAGAACGGCGCCTTTGCCAAGGCGTTTGCGGACAAGGGTAAGACGAGCAGTGCCTACCTTCAGGATATTCCTGCCTGGCTGGTCACCGCCGAGTACCCTGGCTTGTTTGGCGCAGGGGTTGCCTTGCAGCAAAGCCTGAACGGTCAGTAATACCGCGTTTCCCCTCTTGGCGTTCCCCCCCGGTGTCGTGCATGCTTCGACACCGGGGCAATAATAAAAAAGACAAGGGACAACGCTATGACACCGATGGGTAAATCCATCCTGCTGGTCGATGACGATCAGGACATTCGTGAGCTTTTAGAGGCTTATTTGAGTCGTGCCGGATTTAGTGTTCGAGCGGTGGCAGACGGCTACGGATTTCGTACTGCGCTTAAAGCCGAGCCGGCTGATCTTCTGATACTGGATGTCATGCTGCCGGGTGAGGACGGCTTCAGCCTTTGCCGTTGGGTCAGGGCGCTGAGTGGTTCCATCTCTCAAGTACCTATCATCATGCTGACCGCCAGCTCCGATGAGGCAGATCGTGTGATTGGCCTTGAATTGGGCGCTGACGATTACATTGGAAAACCATTCAGCCCGCGGGAATTACAGGCGCGGATTAAAGCGCTTCTCCGGCGCGCAGGTTTTGGTGACGCCAAGTCGGGGCACACATTGGTGTTTGATGAATGGCGTCTTGATACTGTCACGCACAGGCTGTTCCACCAGGACGGAGAAGAGGTCATTCTGTCCGGCGCTGATTTCACTCTGCTCAAACTGTTTCTAGATCATCCCCAGCAAATACTTGACCGTGACACGATTGCCAACGCGACGCGGGGGCGTGAAGTCATGCCGCTTGACCGCATCGTGGACATGGCCGTCAGCCGCTTGCGTCAACGGCTGCGTGACACTGGGAAATCGCCTCGACTAATTCGCACGGTACGCGGCAGTGGCTACCTTCTGGCGGCGCAGGTGCATGGCCCGACCGCAGATGTTTTTTAAGGCACTCCAGCGGCTGGTACCGCACTCATTGTTGGGAAGAATGCTGTTGCTTACGCTGCTGGCGGTTCTGCTGGCCCAGGGCGTTTCCAGCCTCTTCTGGATATCGCACTTGCGTGCCAGCCGAATGGAAGGTCTGCTGAACGCTTCGCGCAGCCTTGGTTACTCCATTGCGGCCAGCGTGCGTTACTTCAGTCTGCTACCGCCGGCGTATCGTCCGGTAGTGCTGGAGCAGTTGCGTAATATGGGCGGTACACGGTTTTTCGTATCGCTTAATGAAAAGCCCTTGATCATGGAGCCGCTGCCCGATTCGCCTGGCAAGCAGGCGGTACTTCATGCTGTGGAGTCAGTCTTGCGGGAGCGTCTCGGCAATGGGATGCCGATGTATGTGGAGTTTGTTAGCCCCAAGCACCTGCGCCTGTTCAATGGCAATCTTTCCCTGGATGAGTTGCCACGCTCCTGGGCGCACTACGTCCTCAGCTTTGAACCACTAGATCCGCCCATTCTGGTCACCCAGATACGAATAGGTCCGGAGGAGTGGGTCTACATCGGGACACTGATGCCAGCCCCTTATCTCACCCTGGATGAGCCGTTCCTGCCTCTGCAGCAGGCTTGGTTCATCCTGTTCAGCAGCGCTTTTCTGCTATTGTTCATTGGCCTGCTCATCCACTGGCAGAGCCGGCCGCTTAAACGTTTGTCGCAAGAGGCACGTGAGCTTTCGCTGGAGGCACAGGTTCAACCCCTTCCTGAAGTCGGGGCGAGTGAAATTCAGGAAGTCACACGCGCCTTCAACACCATGCGTGATCGTATCAGTCGATACCTGGCCGAGCGGGGCCAGCTTTTCAGTGCGATTTCCCATGATCTGCGGACTCCTATCACCCGGCTGCGGCTCCGTGCCGAGTTACTGGAGGATGAGGCATTGCAGGCGCGCTTCAATCGAGACCTTGACGAACTGGATCTGCTAGTCAAGGGAGCACTGCAGTGCGTCAAGGACACCGATATTCACGAAAACATCGAGTCGGTAGACCTCAATCTCCTGCTGAGCAATATCGTCGAGCCTTACCAGGCCGGTGAGCAGCCTCGAGCGACGCTGCAAGGTGAGGCGGTAGCTCTCTATCCCGGCAAGCCGCTGGCCTTGAAGCGCTGTATCGGCAATGTACTCGACAACGCGCTGAAATACGGTAATCGGGCGCACTTGACGGTGGAGGATGATGGCAAGGTATTCATGTTGCATGTCGACGATGAAGGCCCAGGGGTGCCAGAAAAGGATTTAGAGCAGGTTTTCGAACCGCATGTCCGCCTGACAGGTCAACAGCAGGGATACGGATTGGGGCTCGGGATTGCGCGCAATTTAGCCCATGCCCATGGGGGGGAGGTGGTCTTGCGCAATCGTCGGGAAGGGGGCCTGCGGGTCACGCTGACGTTGCCGCGCTAGAGGCGCCCTGAAACGAGTGGCGTAAAATTGTGATCGATATCTACAAAAGCCGCCTAATGTAACGGCATTGTGACATTAATGATTCCCTTCGTTACCCACGCTGGCCAAGGGCTGGCTAGACTCCGATCAGATTTATAAAAACAACAAGGTCACTGATCATGAAAGCACTCAATCGTCTCGCCCTCGCGGTTTCTTTGTCCTGCTTGAGCCAATTACCCCTAACCGCCCAGGCGGGTGAAGTGGAAGTCCTGCATTGGTGGACTTCAGGTGGTGAAGCTCGGGCTGTCGATACCCTCAAGCAAATGATGCAAAAGCAGGGCGATACCTGGAAGGATTTCGCGGTTGCCGGCGGTGCCGGTGAGGCCGCGATGACCGTTCTGAAAACCCGTGCGGTTTCTGGCAATCCTCCTTCTGCAGCACAGCTCAAAGGCCCCGACATTCAGGAGTGGGCTGACATGGGCTTTCTTACCAACCTGAACGACATCGCCAAGGCCGGAAAATGGGACAGCATCATGCCCAAGCGCATCGCTGAAACCATGCAGCATGATGGTGATTACGTCGCCGTTCCCGCCGGTGTTCATCGCATCAACTGGCTCTGGATAAACCCTGAGGCCTTCCAGAAAGCGGGCGCCAAGGTGCCAACGACACTAGATGAGTTCTTCGAGGCTGCAGACAAGCTCAAGGCAGCAGGTATCATTCCGATTGCCCACGGCGGTCAGAACTGGCAGGACACCACCATTTTCGAGTCGCTGGTCATGGCCATGATGGGGCCAGAGGACTATCACAAGGCATTTGTCGAAACTGACGAAGACACTTTGCGCAGCGACAAGATGGTTGAAGTGTTCAAGACCTTCAAGCGTATTCGCAACTACATCGACCCAGATGCAGCGGGCCGTGACTGGAACCTGGCTACCGCCATGGTCATCAATGGCAAGGCCGGTATGCAGATTATGGGCGACTGGGCCAAGGCCGAGTTTACGGCTGCAAACAAGACTGCTGGCAAGGACTACCTGTGCGTAGTCATGCCGGGCACTCAGGGTGACTTCATCTACAACATCGATTCCCTGGCCATGTTCAAGCTCAAGGACGAGGCAAACAGGAAAGCCCAGGACGACTTGGCCCGTACTGTCATCGACAAGCCTTTCCAAGAAGTCTTCAACCTGAACAAAGGCTCGATTCCTGTTCGCAATGATATCGACATGGCGAAGTTCGATGACTGTGCCAAACAGTCCATGAAGGATTTCCAGGCAGCCAACGACTCGGGCAAAGCGGAGCCAAGCCTGGCGCATAGCATGGCCAACACCAGCTATATCCAGGGCGCTGTCTTCGATGTGATCACCAACTTCTTCAACGATCCAAGCGCCGACCCCAAAAAGGCGACCGAACAACTGGTCGCCTCCATCAAAGCGGCGCAGTAATGCAGTAAGGGCAGGGCGTTGCAAGACGCCCGGTCCTGATGCAAATACCAACCTACGGGTTGGATCAGGAGTTCTTCGATGTCTTTAAGCGAAGTGCAAATCATGCGCACAGGTACCAGCACGTCTGTACGAAAGCCTGACCGCCTCCAGAAATGGCTTCCCAAGCTGGTTCTGGCCCCTACCGCGGTGGCAATGATTGTTTGCCTGTACGGCTACATGCTGTGGACGGCCGTGATCTCATTGACCACGTCCCGCTTCATGCCGGTGTATAACTTTGCAGGTCTTGCCCAGTTTGAACGCCTACTGGCCAACGACCGTTGGCTGGTGGCCTGTAAAAACCTGGCCATCTTTGGCGGGATGTTTATCCTGCTTTGCCTGATCATCGGCGTGTTCTTCGCCATCCTGCTGGATCAACGCATCCGACGCGAAGGTTTTATCCGCACCATTTATCTTTATCCCATGGCGCTATCGATGATCGTTACCGGTACTGCCTGGAAGTGGCTGCTCAACCCAGGGTTAGGCCTGGACAAGCTCCTGCGCGACTGGGGATGGGAAGGTTTCCGCTTTGACTGGCTTGTTGATACGGATAGGGTCATCTATTGCTTGCTGATCGCTGCGATCTGGCAGGCCTCCGGCTTTGTCATGGCAATGTTCCTGGCCGGTTTACGCGGCGTGGATAGCGCCATCATTCGTGCCGCACAAATTGACGGAGCCTCGCTGCCCACGATTTATCTGCGCATCGTTCTACCCAGTTTGCGACCTGTTTTTTTCAGTGCCGTGATGATCCTGTCACACATTGCGATCAAGAGCTTTGACTTGGTAATGGCCATGACCGCCGGTGGACCCGGTTACTCATCCGACCTTCCTGCGGTCTTCATGTATCAACACACCTTTACACGCGGGCAAATGGGGTTGGGGGCGGCCAGCTCCGTCCTGATGCTTGGCGCGGTGCTTGCCATCCTGGTGCCTTACCTTTATTCCGAACTGCGGAGCAAGCGTCATGGCTGATCTTTCCCATAGCAAGCGCTGGTCTTTCAACCGCATTGCAATTCACACTACGCTTCTGGTGGCTTGCGCTGTCTATCTCGTGCCACTGGTAGTCATGCTGTTAACCAGCTTTAAGACACCGGATGACGTGCGCACCGGTAACCTGCTGACGTTACCCGTAGACTGGACACTCATTGGCTGGATAAAGGCCTGGAGTACGGTTCACGAGTACTTCTGGAACTCCTTCATGATCACGGTTCCTGCCGTCATCATCTCGACTTTCATCGGTGCGCTTAACGGCTACGCCTTGTCGAAGTGGAGCTTCAAGGGCTCGAACGTATTGTTCAGCATGCTGCTGTTCGGTTGCTTCATCCCGTTCCAGGTCATTCTGTTACCAATGTCATTCACCCTGGGCAAGCTGGGTCTGGCCAATACCACCACCGGACTCGTGCTGGTTCACGTCATCTACGGTCTGGCCTTCACAACGCTTTTCTTCCGGAACTACTACGTCGGTATTCCGGATGCCCTGATCAAGGCGGCACGTCTCGATGGTGCAGGCTTCTTCACCATCTTCTGGAAGATCCTGCTGCCGCTTTCCACCCCTATCGTGATGGTAAGCCTGATCTGGCAATTCACTCAGGTCTGGAATGACTTTCTGTTTGGCGTAGTGTTCGCCAGCGGCTCTGCGCAGCCGATTACGGTAGCGCTCAACAACCTCGTCAATACCAGTACCGGGGCCAAGGAATACAACGTGGATATGGCCGCTGCGATGATTGCGGCGCTGCCGACACTGCTCGTTTACATCTTCGCCGGCAAGTATTTCGTCCGTGGTCTGACCTCGGGCGTCGTCAAAGGATAAGAACAATCATGGCCGCACTAGAACTTAAAAATGTCCGCAAGACCTACGGCAACGCTGCTCAGGAAGCGCTTAAAGGTATCAACATCAGTATCGAGACCGGGCAGTTCCTGATCCTGGTTGGTCCTTCCGGTTGCGGTAAGTCTACGCTGATGAACGCCATCGCTGGCCTGGAAGATATTTCCAGCGGGGCCATCATGCTGGGTGGTGAGGATGTAACTGCGGTCGAGCCCAAGGACCGCGATATCGCCATGGTATTTCAATCCTATGCGTTGTATCCGACCATGACGGTGCGGGAAAACATCGCCTTTGGGTTGAAGATCCGCAAGACACCTGCTGACCAGATCGCGGCGGAAGTGGACCGTGTCGCCAAGCTTTTGCAGATCGAGCATTTGCTCGAGCGCAAACCCTCGCAGCTATCCGGTGGGCAACAACAACGTGTCGCCATGGGGCGCGCACTGGCGCGCCGCCCCAAGCTTTACCTGTTCGATGAGCCGCTCTCAAATCTTGATGCAAAGTTGCGTGTGGAAATGCGCACCGAGATCAAGCTAATGCACCAGCGGCTCAAGACTACAACTGTCTACGTTACTCACGACCAGATCGAAGCCATGACGCTGGGCGACCGTGTCGCAGTTATGAAAGAGGGAGAAGTTCAACAGTTTGGTACTCCCCAGGAAATCTACAACAACCCCGCCAACCTCTTCGTGGCCAGCTTCATTGGTTCTCCGCCAATGAACTTCATTCCTGTCGCGTTGGAGCAGGAAAACGGGCGCCCTGTGGTGCGTTTGCAGGGGCATGGCGAGCGTACCGCTATTGGTCTACCCATGCTTCAAACCGCTCTGGCAGACGGTCGCGAAGCAATTTTAGGGGTTCGACCTGAGCAAATTTGTATTCGCAGTGGTCAGATCGGCGATTTGCCATTGGTCAGCGCCCGAGTGCAGGTCGTGGAGCCAACAGGCCCCGACACTCTGGTTTATGTCGAGGTCAATGGCGTCCAGGTGTGTTGTCGAGTAGCGCCAGTCGACACTCCTGAAATCGGATCAATCGTAACGCTAGAGCTTGATGTAGAGCGTCTCGTATTATTCGAACCTGCTTCAGGTGCTCGTATCGCTTAGGAGAAAGTTATGACATTGCCACGTGTGGTGGTTTTTGGAGAGGCCTTGACCGATCTGGTCCAGCATTCACCCGGACAGTGGCAAGGCCATCCAGGCGGTGCACCGTGGAATGTTGCCCGGACGCTGGCGCGTCTGGGCGTACCCGCTGCGTTTGCGGGATCAATCAGCCAGGATTCTCTAGGCGATGAGATTCATGAGCAGTCTCAGGTGTCCGGACTGGATATGCGTTTTCTGCAGCGGGTCGAAGCTGATCCGCTGGTGGCAGTAGTGCCGTCCAGCAATCCACCTCGGTATTTCTTTGCTGGGGAGGCGGATCTAGCCTTTGATCCTGATGCGTTGCCGCAAGGCTGGCTCGAGGCTGCTGAACTCTGCCACTTCAGCTGCATCAGTCTGGCCCGTGAGCCGTTGGCTTCCAAACTGCTTGAACAGGCAGAAAAGGCCAAGGCAGGAGGTAAACGTATCAGCTACGACCCCAACTGGCGAAACCTGATGGGCGATGACTACTGTCGTCGTATCTTTCCAACCCTTGTGAGGCTGGCAGACGACATCAAGCTTTCTGACGAAGACCTGGAAAATATCTATCCCGGATTAACGCCTGAACAGGGCTTGAGCCGCCTGCGGGAGATGAATCCAGAGGCCAACATCCTCTATACGCAGGGTGGCAAGGGCATCACGCTGCTTTCCAGCCAGGGGGAGTGGACTCAGCCTGGTATTCCGATTCATGTGGCGGACACCGTAGGTGCCGGTGACGCCTGTATGGCGGGGTGGTTGGCGTCAGGGATCATTTCAAGCGCATCACTGGAAGAGCGACTACTTTTCGCAGCTGCCTGTGCCTCGGTGTCTTGCCAGAAATCGGGGGCCTATGCGCCGACGCTTGATGACGTTCGCGCCATGATGGCGACTTCGCCGCTTCCTGCCTAAGGACTTCGCATGAACTTTCCAGACTTCCGTCAACGTGACACTCTGCTGGATCATATCCAGCATACGCTGGCTTTCTACTATCCACGCTGCATTGACGAGCAGGGCGGGTTTTTCCAGTTCTTCCGTGGCAATGGTGATATCTATGATCGAGAGACGCGCCATCTTGTCTCCAGTACCCGTTTCGTCTTCAATTTTGCAATGGCCTATCGGCAGTTTGGCAACGCTGAATACTTGGGCGCCACACGGCACGGGCTTCGCTTTCTAAGGGAAAAACATCTGCAGCCCAATGGCAGCTACGCCTGGCTACTGAAGGGCGACAAAGTAGTAGACGGCACCAATCATGCCTATGGTCTGGCATTCGTTATCCTGGCGTACTCTCACGGCGTCATGGCAGGAGTCGAGGAGAGCAGAGCATGGCTGGCTGAAGCGTGGGATACCTTCGAGCGTCATTTTTGGCGTGAAGAAGAAGGTCTGTACTGTGATGAGATCAGTGCCGACTGGTCCGAGGTTTCCTCCTATCGTGGACAAAATGCCAACATGCATGCCTGCGAGGCGCTTCTGGCTGCCTATGAGGCGACACAAGAGTCCCGCTATCTGGACCGCGCCGAAACGCTTGCACTCAACATGACTCAGCGCCAGGCAGCACTTAGCCAGGAAAGCGCTGAGGTTGCTCAGGATGTACCAGGCGGGTTGATCTGGGAGCATTACCATCAGGATTGGAGCATCGATTGGGATTACAACAGAGATGATCCCGCCAACCTGTTCCGCCCTTGGGGTTTCCAGCCTGGACATCAGGTCGAGTGGGCCAAGCTCTTGCTGATTCTCGAGCGCCATCGTCCCCAGGCATGGTTGGCGCCACGTGCTGCAGAGCTGTTTGATGCCGCGTGGAAAACCTCATGGGATCATGAACATGGTGGCCTATATTACGGGTTCGCTCCGGATGGCAGCGTTTGTGATCCAGACAAGTACTTCTGGGTTCAGGCCGAGGCCTTGGCGGCTGCAGCCTTGCTTGCCGAGCGCACCGGCAACGGTAAATATTGGAAACAATATGAACAGCTCTGGCACTATAGTTGGGAGCATTTCATTGATCACGAGTATGGCGCTTGGTGGCGCATCCTCGACCGTCGAAATACCAAGTATTCCGACGAAAAAAGTCCGGCCGGAAAGGTCGACTACCACACCATGGGAGCCTGTTACGAGGTACTCAATGTTCTGCCGTGAAGTTTAGCCAGTTATTGGCGTGGGACCTGTGGTGTGTTGCGTATAGCCCATTAAAAATTATAAAGGACCGAGAAGAATGTATAAGCATAAAGGCAAACGCGTACGGCACTTGGCTGTGTTGTCGTTAGCTGCACTGGGTGGACTCAGTGCCACTGCCCATGCAGCCGATGCCTTCGACCCTGAAGCAGGTGGTATGACAGGCGATTGGGGTGGCCTGCGTACTGAACTGCTAGATAAGGGGTACGACATCAAGTTGGAGTACGTCGGGGAAGGCGCTACCAACATGCGAGGTGGATACGACAAGGATCACACCGCACGTTGGTCTTCCCAGTACATGTTCGGCCTGGCGGTCGACATGAACAAGACGTTGGGTTGGGAGAATTCCGTATTCAAAGTTGCCATTACTTCACGTGACGGCCGTAACCTGACCAACGACAATATTGGTGATCCACGTTCCGGTACGTATTCTTCCGTACAAGAAGTCTGGGGTCGCGGCCAGACCTGGCGCCTTACCCAGTTGTGGTTGAGCAAGGGGTTCTTTGATGGCCGCCTAGACATCAAAGCGGGTCGTTTCGGCGAGGGTGAAGATTTCAACTCGTTCGACTGTGACTTCCAGAACCTGGCGTTCTGTGGCTCCCAGGTGGGTAACTGGGTAGGTGATCAGTGGTACAACTGGCCGGTCAGCCAGTGGGCCATGCGCGTCAAGTACAACCTGACACCTGAGCTGTTTGCGCAGGTTGGGGTTTACGAGCAGAACCCGTCGCTGCTTGAAACCGGTAATGGCTTCAAGATGAATACCAGCGGTGCCAAAGGCGTGATCCTGCCAGTTGAGCTGGTATGGTTGCCAACACTGAACAGCCTGCCGGGTGAGTACCGCTTCGGTTACTACTACAGCACCGCTGATGCGGATGATGTGGATGGTGTTTCCAGCCGTCATTCCAGTAAGCATGGCTACTGGGTTGTAGCCAAGCAGCAGCTGACCAAGCACAACGGTGATGCTTCTCGTGGTCTGAGTGTATTTGCCAACTTCACGGTGCATGACAAGGCTACCAACAAGGTAGACAACTACATCCAGGCTGGTGTGGTGTACAAGGGACCATTCGATGCGCGACCAAAAGACGACATCGGTTTCGGTGTGGCCCGTATCCACACCAACAGCGATGCGCGTGATGCGCAGCGTGCAGCCAACCTTGCTACCGGTATCGACGATTATGACAACCCAGGCTACGTACCGCTGCAGTACAGCGAATACGATGCTGAGCTGTACTACGGCGTACACGTGACCAACTGGCTCACCCTACGTCCGAATATTCAGTACATGCGTAACCCGGGTGGCGTCAAGGAAGTCGATAATGCTGTTGTCGGCGGCCTGAAGGTCCAAGCGGTGTTCTAATTCCGCAGATGGTACTGGGCGCAGCGAGCAGTGTGTTTATACTGTTCGCTGTGTCCAGATGCTGAGGTAGCCCTGTGGGTAAGGTTGAGAGTCCCTGCGTAAGCCAATGCAAGCTCAAGGATGAAGTCTGTCAGGGATGCGGCCGCAGCCGCGATGAAATCAAGGGCTGGAAGTCCATGAAGGACAAAGAGCGCAAGGATGTAGTCGAAAAGGCCAGCAAGCGTCTCAAGAAGCTCAAGAAGAAATAACCTCGCTACAGGCTGAAGCGTACTGCTCCAGCCTTTCTCGTCGATTACAACTCTTCCTGTTCCTGCTCCATTGGATAGCGTGTTGCTACCAGACTTTCCTTTACTTTGCGCAGGTGCGGCTGGAAATCAACGCCGCGGCGCAGCGTAACGCCAGTGGCCAGAATGTCGAGTACTGTCAGCTGAACGATACGTGACGACATTGGCATATAGATATCAGTATCTTCGGGCACTGGAATATCAAGGCTAAGTGTTGAAACCTTCGCAAGCGGAGAATTAGCAGCAGTCATCCCGATAACTGATGCCCCATTATCCCGTGCCAGCTTGGCAACATCCACCAGTTCGCGCGTGCGGCCGGTGTAGGAAATGATGACAAAGACTTCGCCTATCTGCGCTACAGACGCAAGCATGCGCTGCATCAGAATGTCTGAATGGGCCGAAACAGCCAGACCGAAGCGAAAGAATTTGTGCTGGGCATCCAGCGCTACGGGTGCAGATGCACCCAGGCCAAAGAAATGAATCTGCCGTGCCTGAATCAGGAGATTGACGGCTCGATTGATCACTTGAGCATCCATGCGCTGACGAGCATTATCGAGCGAGGCGATGGTGCTACTGAAAATCTTTTCTGAGTAGGCTTCAGGCTCATCATCCGCTTCCACCGCCTGGCTTACGTAGACGGCGCCGCTGGCGATGCTCTGAGCCAGTTGAATCTTCATTTCAGGGTAGCCGCTGATTCCCAGTGATCGGCAGAAGCGGTTGACGGTCGGTTCGCTGACGTGAGCTGCCTGCGCCAGAGCAGCAATGGTCAGGCGGGTAGCCTGCCGTGGATTGTTTAGAATAACCTCGGCTACCTTGCGTTCGGCACGGTTCAATTCCGGCAGACGGGTCTGAATCAATTGCAGCAATGTGCTGGCCCGATCCATCAAATGCTCCTGAAAGTTGTCATCCTTTTATCGTACAGCTATAGAGGAATAAGGCTGCACAAAAAGGTTTTATTAAATTTTTGATTTTTATACTACGTAAAAGGGGAAAGCTCACTTAAACTGGGCTTTCATTCACCAACTTTTCGTAAAAGAACGAATATATGCCAGCAGTTCGCGTACTCCCTTGCACTTTGGCCCTGTTCGGCGCGTTGGGCGATCTCGCTCTGCGCAAGTTGTTTCCGGCTCTCTACCAACTCGATCGCGAAGGTCTCCTCCATGATGACACGCGTATCGTCGCGCTTGCTCGAGATCAAGGAGACGGCACCAAGCAGCTCGCTCATATTGAAGAGCGGGTTCGGCATTACGTGCCGAATGCTGACTGGAATCAAGCCGTCTGGGAACGTTTCGCCGCCCGCTTAAGCTACCGTGCCATGGATTTCCGACGCATGGAAGACTATGCCGGACTGGCCGAAGACGTAGGTGACTCCGAAACGGTGATTGCGTATTTCGCAACACCCGCCTCAGTATACAGCTCGATTTGCGAGAATCTTGATGCGGTAGGGCTTAGCAGCCGTACACGTGTCGTCATGGAAAAGCCCATCGGCCATGACCTTGAGTCTTCGCGTGTCGTGAACGACTCCGTGGCTCGGTTCTTCCCGGAAAGTCAGGTCTATCGTATCGACCATTACCTGGGTAAGGAAACCGTACAGAATCTGATTGCTCTGCGGTTTGCAAACAGTCTGTTCGAGACCCAATGGAACCAGAACTATATCTCCCATGTGGAGATTACGGTTGCTGAGAAAGTAGGAATCGAAGGCCGCTGGGGTTATTTCGATCAGGCCGGGCAGCTACGCGACATGGTGCAGAACCACTTGCTGCAGCTGCTTTGCCTGACTGCAATGGACCCGCCCGCTGATCTCTCGGCGGACAGTATTCGTGATGAAAAGGTCAAGGTGCTCAAGGCGCTCGAGCCGATCACCGCCGATCAGCTGGCCAGCCGTGTCGTGCTGGGCCAGTACACGAGTGGTTACAGCGATGGCAAGCCGGTGCCCGGCTATCTGGAGGAAGAAAACTCCAACGAGAGCAGCAGCACGGAAACATTCGTGGCCATTCGCGCCGATATTCGTAACTGGCGTTGGTCCGGAGTGCCTTTCTATTTGCGTACCGGCAAGCGTATGCCGCAAAAACTTTCGCAGATCGTTATTCATTTCAAGGAACCGCCACACTACATCTTCGCGCCTGAGCAGCGGAGTCTGATCAACAACCGACTGATCATCCGTATTCAGCCGGACGAAGGGATTTCCCTGCAGGTCATGACCAAGGATCAAGGCTTGAGCAAAGGGATGCAGCTGCGCAGCGGTCCGTTGCAGCTCAACTTCTCCGAGGCCTTCAAGTCGGCGCGGGTACCAGACGCGTATGAGCGTTTGTTGCTGGAAGTGATGCAGGGCAACCAGTCTCTCTTCGTGCGCAAGGACGAGATCGAGGCGGCCTGGCGCTGGTGCGACCAGCTCATGGAAGGCTGGGAAAAAATGGGCGATACCCCGAAATCATACGCAGCTGGCACATGGGGCCCGCTGACTTCCATTGCTCTCATTGCACGTGACGGGAGATCCTGGTATGGCGATATCTAACCTGCCACAAGGCGTCGAATTCATTGAGCTGAACGGTCGTGAGGCCCATGCTGAGCAGCTGACCCAAGCTGTAGCGGCTGCGCTTCGTGAGGCCATTGCACAGAAAGGGGCGGCCACACTGGTGGTTTCGGGTGGTCGTAGCCCAGTGCCGTTCTTTGAACAGTTATCCGAGCAGGAGCTGGACTGGGCGAAGGTCACGATTACGCTCGCCGATGAGCGCTGGGTGCCTTTAGAACATCCGGATAGCAACGGCGGGCTAATTCGCAAGCACCTGTTGCGTAATGCAGCCCGTGCAGCGACGTTTGTAGACCTCTATGCCGCTGGCGAAAACGCTGAAACGGCTGCTCAGGAGGCTGATAACCGCTTGCAGAATCTGCCCAAGCCTATCGATGTGCTGGTGCTGGGAATGGGCGACGATGCACATACTGCTTCGTTGTTTCCCGGAAGCCCTGGGCTTGAGGATGCGCTTGATCCACAGAGCGAGCGCTTGTGCCTGCCCATGTGGGCACCTTCCGTGCCTCGTCAACGCCTGACCATGACACGCGCATTGTTGTCTGGTGCTCACAATCAGTTCCTGGCCATCCAGGGTCAGAGCAAGTTGGCCGCTCTGCAAACCGCTGCAACTGCCGGTGATGAGCTGGCGACTCCTATCAGCGCCTTCCTGCGAGAGCCGCTGAAGATCTATTGGTGCCCTTGAGGATGAGTGACATGCAAAACAAGATCGCTGCCATTGATGCGCTGAGCCAGAAAGCACGCATCCTGCCCGTCATCGTGATCAACGATCCGGCTGACGTCCTGCCTTTTGCTGACGCGATGGCAGCGGGGGGGCTCAAGACACTGGAAGTCACGCTTCGCTCTGCCCATGGTTTGGATGCTGTGCGCCTGCTGCGCAAGGAACGCCCGGAGCTAACGGTGGGTGTCGGTACTGTTCTGGACACCCACATGTTTGATGCTGCGGTAGAAGCAGGTGCTCAGTTCATTGTAACGCCCGGCTGCACGGACGAAATCCTTGAGGCAGGCGTTAAAAGCGATGTGCCGCTACTGCCCGGTATTGCTACGCCTTCAGACATCATGCGTGCCTATCGGCTGGGTTACCGTCGCTTCAAGCTCTTCCCGGCCAACGTTTACGGTGGAATAGACGCGCTTAAAGCCTTTGCCGGTCCTTTTGGCGATCTTCGATTCTGCCCAACGGGCGGCGTCAATCCGAGTAATGTCAAAGCCTATTTCCAGCAAAGCAATGTCATGTGCGTAGGAGGTAGCTGGATGCTGCCTTCCGACGCTATTAAGGCGCGTGACTGGACAAAGATAGAGCAGCTTTGCCGCGAAGCCCTGGCTGCGCTCGATTAAGGCAGTCATCTTGTTCGACGGCCTGTATCATGCAGGCCGTCTGCATCTCAGACCATCCATCTCTTTTCTGTCGAAAGGCCTGCACGTCGAGTCATTTAGTCGCTAGGCTCAAAGGCCAGGTGACGCTATGATGCGCGCCTTTTTGTTGCCGCTTACACCGGGAGGTGCCTTATGAACGACAACACTCCTCATACCCCAGTCGGGGAAAAACTCCAGAAAGTCCTGTCCCGTATGGGTGTAGGTTCCCGCCGTGATGTGGAAGCCTGGATTGCCGAGGGCCGTATTCAAGTAAACGGAAATGTCGCCACTCTGGGTCAGCGTGTTACGCCTCAGGATGCCATTGCTGTGGACGGGCGTGTGCTACGCCGCGAAGAGGCCACCGAAAATGTTCGCCGTGTACTGATTTACAACAAGCCTGAAGGTGAAGTCTGCACCCGTGATGACCCCGAAGGGCGTCCTACGGTGTTTGACCGATTGCCGCGCTTGAGAGGCGGGCGGTGGATCAATATTGGTCGTCTGGATATCAACACGACTGGCCTGCTTTTGTTCACAACCGATGGTGAACTGGCCAACCGCTTGATGCATCCCTCTTATCAGATGGACCGGGAGTACGCGGTACGTGTGCGTGGTGAAGTCGATGAGGCCATGATCGAGCGTCTCAAGACAGGTGTCATGCTGGAAGACGGTCCTGCACGTTTTACCGATATCCAACAGGCTCCCAATGGGGACGGTTTCAACCACTGGTTCCATTGCGTAGTCATGGAAGGACGTAACCGAGAGGTTCGTCGCCTGTGGGAATCCCAGGGCGTGCTGGTCAGCCGCTTGAAGCGGGTACGTTTCGGACCGGTTTTCCTGACGGCTGAATTGTCCATGGGTCGCTGGCGCGAGATGATGCAGGGTGAGATCAATATTCTCAGCGCAGAAGTAGGGCTGACGCCTGTTGAATTGCCTCCTGTGACCGCGAAGGTTCGCGAAAAGCTTGAGCGTATGCAGCGCAAGTCCGGCAAGCCTGTTGAGGCTGGCCGCGGCGGCCGTGGTGACAAGCGCTCTGGCAAGCCGCAGGGCGAGGGCCGCCGTGGTGGCACGCCATTGGCTGAGCGCCCATCCGAAAGTGGGCGCAAGCGTCCGGTACGGACTCGTGAAGAGCATGCCTCTGGCGATGACGGACGTCGCGAGCGCCCTGCCCGGGAACGGGCCGCACCGGCACAGCGCCGTAATGGTCCAGCCCGTGAAGGTCAGCGTCCAGGCTTTGGTAGTAATAATCGCGGTAAACGCTAAGCGGTTATCTGTGCTCGAACGGCTCGCCTAGGCGAGCCGTATTTGTATGGGCTCTACCTATATCATCGTTGATCAAGCAGCCTTTTTCCAATTCAGGACTAACTGGGTGATCAGGCCTGCGACCACTCCCCAGAAAGCCGACCCAACGTCTAATAATGTCATGCCTGAAGCGGTTACAAGAAAGGTGACAAGAGCGGCTTCGCGTTGTTTAGGGTCGCTCATGGCACTGTTAAGCCCATTCATGATGGACCCAAGCAGTGCAAGTGCCGCGATGGATAGCACTAATTCTTTAGGAAGCGCTGCAAACAGGGCTGCCAGTGTTGCACCAAACGTTCCGGCTATACCGTAAAAGAAGCCGCACCAGAGCGCTGCGGTGTAGCGCTTTTGTGAGTCTTCGTGGGCCTCAGGCCCTGTGCAAATGGCTGCGCTGATGGCCGCCAGGTTAATTCCGTGGGAGCCGAATGGGGCCAACAGTAACGAGGCTATTCCGGTAACGGATATCAGGGGTGAGGCAGGTGTCTGATAGCCGTCGGTCCGCAACACCGCAATGCCTGGCATGTTTTGAGAAGCCATGGCAACAACAAATAGCGGAATACCAATGCTGATGATGGCGGACATGGAGAAGGACGGTGTGGTCCAGACAGGCACCGCCAGTTGCAAATGAAAGTGCTCGAAATGCAACAGTCCTACGACGGCGGCGATGATCATTCCAATCATCAGGGCAGCCAATACGGCATAACGGGGTGCCTGTCGCTTGGTCAGCAAATACGTCAGGAACATGCCTATTACAAGCAGAGGTTGCTGCTCAGTAGCCGAGCAGATCTCAATGCCGATCCGAAACAGGATGCCCGCCAGCAGCGCGGCGGCCAATGCAGCAGGAACCTTGCGCATCAGGCGCTCGAAGCTGCCAGTCATACCGCAGAAGGCCGTGAGGAGGGCGCATAACATGAAAGCGCCAATAGCCTCGCTGTAAGGGACCTGAGGCAAGCTGGTCATCAGCAGGGCAGCACCGGGGGTAGACCACGCGATGACGATGGGAGTCCTGAAGCGCAGCGAGAGCGCGATCGTGGTTATCGCCATCCCGATGGACAGCGCCCAGATCCAGGAGGAAATCTGAGCGCTGTTCAGCCCTGCATTCTGGCCTGCCTGGAACATAAGCACCAGGGAGCTGGTGTAGCCAACCAGCATCGCTACGAAACCGGCAATGATTGAAGAAGGCGATGTGTCGGCAAAAGGGCGCAAGGCGGTGGATACGGTCATGGTACGGTCTTCAATGGGTAGACAGCAGAATCGGGTACAGAGAAATAACTAGCAGGGCAGCCATCGTCCAGTTGAACGCACGCAGACGCATCGGGCTATTCAAAAGTGTACGTAATGCCATACCAAACAGCGTCCAAAGGCTAACGCTAGGCAGGTTGATAAGCGCAAACAGCAGCGCTATCAGCAGCAGGTTGCTGTTGAAATCTTGAACGGGCAAATACGTGGTGACGGCGCCTATGGCCATTACCCAGGCTTTTGGATTAACCCACTGAAAGGCAGCTGCCTGAAAAAAACCGAATGGTTTGCCGGAAGCCTGCTTGGGCGTAGGCGGTGCGGCGTTGGCAATTTTCCATGCCAGGTACAACAGGTATGCAGTAGCCACGACCTTCAAGGCCATCTGCAGTGAGGGGTACAGGCTGAACAATTGTCCAAGACCCAATCCCATGGTGATTACCATCACCATATGCCCAAGGCTAATGCCGAACATATGCGGAAGTGTCCGGCGGAAACCATAGTTAACGCCTGACGCGAGCAGCATCATGTTATTGGGACCCGGAGTAGCTGAGGATACGAAGGCGAAAAGTATAAAAGCGGTAAGTAATTCGGCTGTCATGGCTGGACTTCCTTTTTTTCCAGCATAAACAGCCTGTTGGCTGGCGTACCGATACACTCACTTGTAGAAGGAGCCGTACAGTCGATCAGGCTTTGTCTGAATGAAGCCGCTAGTCTGTGCTCAAGTCGACCCGTCTTTCCGGCTCGATTCGCGTTGGCGCTCCTGGCCTGCCAGCGTCTGGTTGATTTTCATCCATCCCTCTACTGCGGCTTCTCCGGCTTCGTCAAAGGCACGCTGTAGCAGCTTGACTTGTTCCCGCCGCAGGAGCTGCTCAAGCTTTGCACCGTGCGATGTCAGCCGCAACTTGCGCTTGCGCTTGTCTTCCGCGTCTGACTCCACCACAAGCATATCCTTTTCAATTAGCTGGCGAACGGGCGGATTAGCGGCCTGCTTGGTAACCCCCAAAGCCTCCAGCAACTCTTTGTGGCTGATCCCTGGCGAGCCAGCCACGAAAAAGAGAATACGCTGGTGTACGCGGCTAAACCCGCGGCGCGAAAGCATTTCGTCGGCCTTGGCAGTAAATGCCTGGTAACCGAAGAAGAATGACTGCATCGCCTGGCGTTGGGCTACGGTATTTTTTAGGTCAAGCATATTGACGCTTCTATCCGGTTCAGCGTAGTTTCGGTCAAGCAGTTTGACTTATTCTCCGGCCGCTGACTACTGGTGCTTCCATGGCTTTCTCCGAACGCGTTACCCGTCTAAAAAGCAGTCTTATCCGCGAAATTCTGGCAGCGGCACAGCGTCCGGAAGTGATGTCCTTTGCAGGTGGTCTGCCTGCGCAGGAGATGTTGCCTCGCGTGGAATGGGATGCTCTGCCGGTGAATCTGGGGCAGTATGGAACGAGCGAAGGAGAGCCGGAGCTGCGCGAAGCGATCGCTGCCCAGGCCAGAGCCTTGGGCGTTGAGTGTGATGCCAGTCAAGTACTGGTTACGGCTGGTTCGCAACAGGCATTGGATCTGGCTGCAAAACTCTACATCGACCAAGATACTCAGGTGCTGTTAGAAGGCCCCAGCTATCTGGCTGCGCTGCAGAGCTTTCAATTTTTCGGTGCCGATTGCCTGACAGTACCACTGACGGCGGAAGGCATGGATATTGAAGCGCTGCGCCAGTGCCTCGAGACCAACAAGCCAGCCTTTGCCTATCTGATTCCTACTTTCCAGAACCCGTCCGGTGTACGTTACACCGAAGCCTGCCGTGATCAAGTGGCAGCCTTGATGGATGAGTTCAGCGTCACGCTGATCGAAGATGAGCCATATCGCGAGCTGATCTTTGATGATTTACCGGCTACGCCTATCGTAAGCCGCTTGAAGAGAACCAGTTGGATCTATACCGGTACGGTCTCCAAGACGTTACTGCCCGGTTTGCGCGTGGGGTATCTGATTGCCTCTCCTGATCTGTATCCTTATTTGCTGCGCCTCAAGCAGGCCGCTGACCTGCACACGAATCGTATCGGGCAATGGCAGGCCTTGCAGTGGGTCGGAACGCCACGTTACCAAGCCCATATTCAAGAACTGCGCAATTTCTATCGTGCTCGTCGCGATGCCTTCCAGGCTGCGCTGGTTCGCCACTTTGGTGAGCTTGCAGACTGGAATCAGCCTCAGGGGGGGCTATTTTTCTGGCTAACACTGCGCCAGCCAATCGACACACGCTTGCTGTTGGAGCCCGCTTTGGCTCAGGATGTGGCCTTCATGCCTGGGGAGCCTTTCTTCAGTGACCCGGAGGGCAACCTTGGTCGCTTGCGCCTGAATTTCAGCCATGTGGCACCTGAGCGTGTTGATGAAGGGCTGAGCCGTTTGGCCAGTGTCATAAAGGCCGCCCAGGCCTTGTAATGAAAGGAGATCATTATGTACCGGATTTATGGAGACCAGCGTTCCGGCAACTGCTACAAGGTCAAGCTGATGATGGCCTTGCGCGGATTTGCCTATGAATGGGTTGATGTAGATATCTTAAAGGGCGAGACACGCTCTCCAGCGTTTCTTGAAAAAAACCCCAATGGCAAGATTCCTGTGCTTGAGCTGGATGATGGCTCCTACCTATGGGAGTCCAATGCCATTCTGAACTACCTGGCAGAAGGCAGCACATTCCTGCCCCGGGAGCCGCGTTTGCGGACTCATGTACTGCAATGGCAATTCTTCGAGCAGTACAGTCATGAGCCCTACGTAGCAGTGGCGCGGTTTATTCAGTTTTACCTTGACATGCCTGAAGAGCGGCGTGCCGAACATGCAAGTTGCCTTAAGGAAGGCTATAAGGCATTGGATGTTATGGAGCAGCAACTCTCCCGGACACCGTATCTGGTAGGCGATACGTACTCCATTGCCGATATTGCGCTTTACGCCTATACGCACGTAGCGGCAGAGGGTGGATTCGACTTGTCTCGGTACCCTGCCATCAATGCCTGGCTGCAGCGTGTTGCAAGCCATCCGCAGCATGTGGGCATGTATGACTGATTGACGGGAATAAAAAGGCCGCTGTTTTACAGCGGCCTTTTTATAGCTGAGAATCAAGCCGAGGCGTTGGCAGACGTGTTTATTCGGCTTCCGGTAGTGCCTGTAATAGGCTTTGCTGGAATCTGTTTGATGGACTTCTTCACTGTCTCTGCAACACGATAACCATTTGGATTCTGCGATTGCCAGCGCCAAGCATCGGCAATCATCTGCGTCAGGCTGCGTTCTGCTCTCCAACCCAGTTCCTGTTCGGCTTTGTGAGGATCGGCCCAGCACTCCGCAACATCCCCCTCGCGGCGAGGCGCCAAGCGATAGGGCAGCTGCATCTGTGCAACCTCTTCAAACACCCTGACTAACTCCAGTACCGAATAGCCGCGCCCGGTTCCGAGGTTCCAGACGTGCGCTCCCTTGACGCTTTGTAGCTTGCGCAGGGCGGAAAGATGTCCTTTGGCCAGATCGACTACATGAATGTAATCACGTATCCCGGTACCGTCTGGAGTAGGGTAATCCGAGCCATAAATGCTCAAGCGCTCCAAACGGCCAATGGCTACCTGCGTGATGTATGGCAGAAGGTTATTGGGAATGCCACTTGGGTCTTCACCAATCATGCCGGATTCGTGTGCACCTATGGGATTGAAATAGCGCAACAGGGCAATGGACCAGCGAGGATCTGCAGCAGCCAGATCGCGCAGCAGGTTTTCAACCATGAGCTTGGATTGCCCGTACGGATTGGTTGGTATACCGGTAGGTGCCTGCTCGCTGATAGGAACCGTGTCAGGCATGCCGTAAACGGTTGCTGATGAACTGAACACCAGCTTGAAAACACCCGCGTCAGCCATTGCCTGGCAAAGCGTCAGGCTGCCACCCACATTATTGTCGTAATAGCTCAACGGGTGTCTTACGCTTTCGCCTACTGCTTTGAGCCCGGCAAAGTGCAGGACAGCCTCGATTGGATATTGTGCAAACAGAGCATCCAACTGCGCGCGTCGGCGTATATCACCTTTGACGAAATGCACGCTGCGGCCAGCTAGCTGCTCGACCCGTTGTAATGCTACACGTGAACTGTTGCACAGGTTATCCAACACGAGAACGTCTTGCCCTGACAGTAACAGCTCCAAAACAGCATGCGACCCTATATAACCCGCGCCCCCAGTCACAAGAATCATCGTCACGCTCCATTGATCTAGTCGTAATACAAAGCACGCCGACACAGCGAAGCGCTGAACGAGGTTCAGCGGCCTATTCGAAGCGGCAAACAAGACAGGCCATGCACAAAGAATATGCATGTATAAAGCCAGACCCGGTGATATGACGACTAGTTCCTATAGGAATGAGGTAAGTGTAAAAAAACATGTATCGACGAAAGGGTTGGAACTGGGTTTGCTCAGAACCAGTCTCACCGCCCAGTGACTCTATTGATATTCGATGATGTTCGAATGCAAGGTGTTCTGATTTTTGCCGGTTTTGGCGTAATGAGTAGCCGGCGGGTTTAGCTCTTAAATGGAAAGAATCGGATCTTTCCAACGGGAAAAGGCATAGAACTCGATTCGTGTTGTACGAGTTCCTGACTTGGTCATACACGAGTTAAGGAGTAATCGATGAGCTGGGCTGGACCCTTTCAATATGAGATTGGCAAGTCAAAGCCGTCATCCAGAACGGAAATGGGCTTTGATGCATCAGGCAGGGAAAACCTTCCTACCCTGATCTGTCTTTCCCATCTGCGCTGGAATTTCGTCTACCAACGGCCTCAGCACTTGATGTCCCGCTTTGCGCGCGACTACAACGTACTGTTCTTTGAAGAGCCGATGCCATCGGATGAACCCAATCCCTGGCTTGAAGAAATCGAGGCTGATCTAGGCGTTACGCGTCTGGTACCCAGACTGCCTGCGGACGTACAGGGCGAGGCGGCTGAGGCAGTATTGAAGCGTCTGCTGGACAGATACGTCGAAGAGTCCGGAATCGAGGAGGCGGTTCTCTGGTATTACACTCCCATGAGTTGGCCCTTCAGCCATCACCTCAAATCCACGCTTACCGTGTATGACTGCATGGATGAGCTTTCTGCTTTCCGAGGCGCGCCGCCGGAAATGCTGGAACGTGAACGACTTCTGTTGGAAAAGGCCGATGTGGTGTTTACGGGCGGTTATAGCCTGTATGAGGCCAAGCGCGAGCGCCACCCTAACGCCCATCCTTTCCCGAGCAGTGTAGATATCGCTCATTTCGCTCAAGCCCGCGCCGAGCAGCTTGATCCTGATGACCAGAACAGTATTCCGCATCCGCGTCTTGGGTTTTATGGCGTGATTGACGAGCGTCTGGATATCGATTTGCTGGCCGAGGTCGCGCGTCAACGGCCTGATTGGCACATTGTGCTGATTGGTCCGGTTGTCAAGATAGATCCCAATAGTTTGCCTAAGCTCGACAATATTCATCTCTTGGGCGGCAAGGTATATGACGAGCTGCCCCATTATCTTGCGGGCTGGGACGTCGCGATCATGCCTTTTGCCTTAAACGAGTCGACACGTTTCATCAGCCCTACCAAGACGCCCGAGTACTTGGCAGGCGGTAAGCCTGTCGTATCGACACCCATTACCGATGTGGTACGCACCTATGGTGAGTCGGGTATCGTCCGTATTGCAGATAGCGCTGAAGCATTCATTCGTGCCGTAGAGGCTTCGCTGGTAGATGCCCAGGATCGGGAAGGGCTTTTGAAACAGGCCGATTCTATCCTGGGTGAAATGTCATGGGATGCCACTTGGCAGGGCATGACGGAGCAAATGAAATGCGCACGATAAACGAGGGGGAAGCCATGTCTGCAGGTGCAGCGAGTTCAAAAGAATCCCAGAGACGTGGGTTCGACTATCTGATCGTAGGCGCCGGATTTGCCGGGAGCGTACTGGCTGAGCGTCTGGCCGTAGGGCTCAATAAGCGTGTCCTGATTGTAGACCGCCGGCCCCATATTGCGGGCAACGCCTATGATCACTATGACGAGGCAGGGGTTCTGATTCATCGCTACGGCCCGCATATTTTTCATACCAACTCGCAGCGGATCGTAGACTATCTTTCCCGTTTTACCGAGTGGCGTACCTACGAGCACAAGGTGCTCGCTTATGTGGACGATCAACTGGTACCGATCCCGATCAACCGTACCACGGTGAATGCGCTGTATGGTCTTGACCTGAAAACAGACGAGGAGGCCGAGAGCTTCCTGAAAGGTCGGGCTGAACCGGTAGAGCCTATCCGGACATCTGAGGATGTTGTCATCAATCAGGTAGGCCGTGAGCTTTACGAGAAGTTCTTCCGTGGCTACACCCGTAAGCAATGGGGGCTTGATCCGTCACAGCTGGATAAATCAGTCACTTCGCGCGTTCCTACCCGTACCAATACGGATGATCGCTATTTCGGCGATACCTTCCAGATCATGCCATTGCATGGCTTCACCCGTATGTTTGAGAAGATGCTGAATCATCCCAACATCAAGGTTATGCTTAACACCGATTACCGCGAGATCCGTAACGAAGTCCAGTTCGATCATCTGATCTATACCGGTCCTGTCGATGAATATTTTGATTATTGCTACGGCAAGCTGCCGTACCGCTCGCTAAAGTTTCATCACGAAACGGTCAATTCGGCGCAGTTCCAACCTGTGGCAGTCGTCAATTATCCCTCTGAAGATGTTCCATACACCCGTATCAGTGAATACAAGCACCTGACCGGCCAAGAGCATTTGAAAACCAGCGTGACCTATGAATATCCGTCGGCGGAGGGCGATCCCTATTATCCAATCCCTCGCCCGGAAAATGCCGAGCTTTACAAGCGATATCAGGAGTTGGCTAACTCGACGCCTAACGTGACATTCCTGGGCCGCTTGGGTACGTACAAGTACTACAACATGGACCAGGTCGTTGGACAGGCATTGACAGCCTACAAGCGTATCGCGGAATCGGAAGGTGTGGTTGAGGACACTGCTGAAGTCTCGGCAGTATAAAGACCGGAGCACATTACGATGCATGTACCTGGGACTTTTAACAGTTTTTTCCTGGGTGGGTTCGAGTGCTCAACTCACCGCCGTTTCGATAACCGTCGCCTGGATTTGATCCAGGCGACGGGGCATGATCGCTTTGCAAAAGCCGACTTTGCGCGCTTGCGTACCCATCGCATTCAGGCTGCTCGTGATGGTGTGCGCTGGCATCTAATTGAGACGCGGCCAGGTTTTTTTGACTGGTCGAGCCTGCTTCCCCAGGTCAAAGCCGCCCGGGAAGAGGGTGTCCAGATTGTGTGGGACCTGTGCCACTATGGGTGGCCTGACGACATCGATATTTGGTATCCCGGCTTTGTGGAACGCTTTGAGCGATTCACAAAGGCTGTTGCCACGTTTATGCGTGACGAAGGCATAGAGGTACCCTTTTATTGTCCAGTCAATGAAATATCCTTTTGGGCATGGGGTGGTGGTGATACGGGTCAGTTCAACCCCAGGGGTGTCAAGCGGGGAGCTGAACTCAAGCATCAGTTGATCCGAGCCTCGATTGCTGCCATCGAAGCCATTCGTGGTGTTGCGCCCAAGGCTCGGTTCGTCCAGGCGGACCCACTCATCAATGTGATTCCTGTCTCTGGTAGAGCAGCAGACCGCGAGGCGGCCGAAGCCTACCGGCAGTCTCAGTTCGAAGCCTGGGACATGCTGTGTGGAAAAGCTTGGCCGGGGCTCGGTGGGAAGGCTGAATATCTTGATATCGTTGGGCTCAACTTCTATTCCGACAATCAATGGTTTAACGGCGGTAAAACCGTTTTTCGGGATGATCCACTGTATCGTCCCTTGCGTGGAATGTTGGCTGAGGTCTATGCCCGCTACCAGCGGCCGCTCATGATTGCAGAGACAGGAGCGGAAGGTGAGGCGAGGCCTTCATGGCTGGCATACGTATGTGAAGAAGTTCGTAACGCCATGACTCAGGATATCCCTGTCGAAGGCATTTGCCTGTATCCCATCTTGGACTATCCGGGATGGAACGATGAGCGCCTATGTGAAGTCGGTTTATATGGTTATGCTGATCCTCAGGGTCATCGAGCCATTTATTCTCCGTTGGCAGAAGAGCTGGAGCGTCAACAGGCTCAATTCGCTGCGATGGCTGAAGGGCAGGCTTCATGAGCAACACTTCCAACTCTCCAGCGGGGCGACCGTTCCCCTCTCGTCCGATTGCGTTTCTATGGCGCTATGTCTGTCGGCGCCGTTTGGCGTTTGGAGGGTTGTTTTTCCTAATGGTTGGCGGCGCCACCTGCGCCGTTGCCGTTCAGTACGCCATGAAGCTTCTTGTGGATGCCATGGCCAGTGACAACCGAATGGAAGCCAATGTCTGGCTCCCCTTTGGTTTTTTCATCGGACTTATTGCTCTTGAAAACATCCTGTGGCGAGGAGGTGGGTGGCTTGGCTGTCGGACTATTGTCAAGACAGGCGTAGATCTGCGAATCGATCTGTTCGAGTATCTGACCGGCCACCCAATGCGTTACTTCAAGGAGCATTTCTCTGGCGCATTGGGCAATCGAATCAATCAGACCAGCACAGCCGTCGCGAATATTTTTTCCGCGTTGACGTGGCGTATCGTTCCGCCCTGTACCGATTTCCTGGGGGCGGTAGTCGTTATGCTGTCCATTCGCTGGGAAATGGCGCTGGCGTTGATAGGCTTTGTGCTGCTCGTTGGCTGCATCATTACGGGTTTTGGCATCCGTGGTCGCCATAAGCATCAGGCCTTTGCCGAGCAAGCGTCGCGTGTAGGCGGAGAGGTTGTAGACATGGTTTCCAATGTCTGGACTATCAAGGCTTTTTCGGCTCAGGCTCGAGAGCGTGATCGCTTGGCGCAGGAACTGGGTGTTGAGGCACGTGCTCAGCGTCGTAGCTGGATGTATGTTGAAAAAGCGCGAGTTCTACACGATATATGCCTGACCTTGATGGCTGGCTCTATGCTGCTCTGGGCTATTTACCTGTGGCGACAAGGTACTGTTACGCCTGGTGACGTCGTCGTGGTAAGTGCACTGACCTTCCGTATTCTGCATGGCTCCAGAGACTTGGCGCTGGCACTGGTCGATGCCGCGCAGCAGTTTGGAACGGTGGCCGATACGCTCAAGGTGATTGCCCAGCCCCATGGCATTCAGGACACGGAAAACGCTGCTACTCTCAATGCCAAGTCAGGCTCCATCACGTTTGAGCATGTTTCATTCAGCTATCCTGACGGATCCAAAGTCATTGATGACTTGTCCTTGCACATTCCCTCAGGCCAAAAGGTTGGCCTAGTGGGCACCTCCGGGGCAGGCAAGTCTACGTTGATTAACCTTCTTCAACGTCTGGATGAAGTGAGTAGCGGTCGAATTCTTATCGATGGTCAGCCTATTCATGAAGTCAGCCAAGACAGCTTGCGCGCAGCCATCGCAGTGGTGCCGCAGGAGATCGCTCTCTTCAATCGCTCCATCCGTGAAAATATTCGTTATGGAAAACCTGATGCTACGGATGAAGAGGTCTATAAAGCAGCTTGCCACGCCTATTGCGATCATTTCATACGCCAGCTACCCGAAGGGTACAACACACTGGTAGGCGAACGAGGGGCTCGCTTGTCAGGAGGGCAGCGTCAGCGCTTGGGCATTGCGCGGGCGTTTTTGAAGGGCTCCCCCATCCTGATTCTGGATGAGGCGACCTCTGCGCTGGATACGCATTCGGAAAAGGAAATTCAGATGGCGCTGACGGACCTGGTTCGTGGACGTACCGTTCTGGCAGTAGCCCATCGGTTGTCTACAGTCGCATCGTTCGATCGGGTCATCGTGATGGACAAAGGGCGTATTGTTGAAGATGGCCCACCGGCTGTTCTGCAGCGAAGTGGAGGACTGTTCGAGTCGTTATGGACTATCCAGGCCAAGGGGCTTGATGACGTACAGGCCCAACACCGCAATGCAGGTTAAATAAAAAACCGGCCATTCAGGCCGGTTTTTCACGAGCATCAGACTTATCGGTTAATAAGGCCCATGAACTCGGCGCGTGTTGCATCGTTGCTACGGAACTGGCCAAGCATGACGGAAGTAACCATCGATGAGTTTTGCTTCTCGACGCCGCGCATCATCATGCACATATGTTGAGCCTCGATGACTACCGCTACACCCGCCGCGTTGGTGACTTTCTGAATCGCCTCCGCAATTTCACGGGTCATGTTTTCCTGAATCTGCAGGCGGCGCGCGTACATATCAACGATGCGGGCAACTTTGGACAAGCCCAGCACCTTGCCGCTTGGCATATAGGCTACGTGAGCTTTGCCGATAAAGGGCAGCATATGGTGCTCGCACAGGGAATACAGCTCGATGTTTTTGACCAATACCATCTCGCTATTGTCTGAAGTGAACAGCGCATCTCCAACCACTTCTTCCAACGTCTGGTTGTAGCCTTTGCACAGGTACTGCATGGCTTTGGCGGCACGTTTGGGCGTATCCAGCAAGCCTTCCCGGGAAACATCCTCGCCTAACTGAGAAAGAATGGCGGAGTAGTGTTGTTCCAATGACATGGTAATTCCTATGGATATTGACACCGCAGCGATGCGGGATGAGGAGAGTAGGGGCTGCGGCGATTAAAATCAATTCTGACTGGAAAGCTAGGTTATTCGTCCCGACCTTCCAGCATGGTTCGTTTAAGCAGTACATAGACGGCGCCAGTACCGCCATGGCGCGGTTGGCAAGACACAAAGCCCAGCACCTGAGAATGTTGACGCAACCAAGTGTTGACATGACTCTTGATGAGCGGACGTCGTCCATCAAGGCGCGCTGCCTTCCCGTGAGTAATGCGAACGCAGCGAACTTCGAATTTCGTTGCCTCAGCGATAAAGTCCCACAGTGTCGCGCGCGCTTTCTCTACCGTCATGCCATGCAAATCCAGGCTGCCGTCAAACGGAATCTGCCCGGCCTTGAGCTTACGAATCTGACTATCCTGAACACCATCACGTGCCCAGTAAAGCTCGTCTTCAGCCCCCACGTCGATGATGAACTGATCAGACAACCCATCAACCTTGATAGCTGCCGTTGACTGTATGGCGGCTTCACGACGCTTGACGACCTGCTGACGATCCGTGCGCGGTTTACCGGTGTCTGCATGGTCATCTACCAAGCGTCGAACGCCTCGCATTTCACTGGCGAATGATGAGAAATCGTCGTCTGGCATAGGGCCTCCAAATGATTTCATCATTTTACTGGATAGACATGCAGGTACGCTAACCTTCCAGCAACTCAGTGACATATTGCAAGGCCAGGCGTTGTCTATTCGCCCAGTTGCCTCCGATGCACCGATAGGTTTGCTTATGGTTATCCAGCCACGTTTTACAAGCCTCATAAAAGGCCAGGCGGTCTCGCATGTCAGGCTGGCAGCGTTGTCCGTCGTTGCTCCAGGGTACTTCCCGCGGGTCCAGCAGCAGATGAAGATCGTAGTGGCGCGCAAGCAATGCAGCTTCCAGCCAGTCCGGGCAATCATCGAATAGAAAGCGGCTCCACAAGATGTTGCTTAAAAGATGAGTATCTAGGATCAGAAGAGCGGGGCGCTGCTGGCGTGCTGCGTCTTCATGTTCGAGCTGACGACGCGCGATAGGAGTAATGTCTTCGTAGGTGGTGTCGCGCCCTAGCGAGGCAAAATATTCCCGCACATACTCGCCCACCAGCACCCCGTCCAGTTTATCTTTGAGCGTCTGGGCCAGCCATGACTTGCCGGTGGACTCAGGGCCTGTCAGTACGATCACCTTCATACGGTTGTTACCTCACGTCGCCATACAAACCAGCCGCGTGCGGCTAAACCAACAAACAGTACATAGAGCAGGGCGGTCAGGTAGAGGGCCTTGTAGATAAAGAGCGCAACGTAGATTACATCGACTACGAACCAAAGCACCCAACATTCGACCCGCTTCTGTGCCATCCAGAGCTGAGCAACCAAGCTAAAGCTGGTCAGCCCCGCATCCAGCCAGGGCTGGCTTGCGTCGGTATGGGTGCTCATTAAATAACCTAAGGCAATTGTCCCGAGAGCACCTACCAGCAGATTACCCAGCAGAGCTGCATTTGAAAGACGAGTGACGTGTCGTCCTTGATGATCTTGTCCGCCCTTGACCCACTGCCACCAGCCATAGAGCTGCAGAACGGCATAAACGCCCTGAAGCAGCATATCTGAGTACAGTTTGACATCATAAAAGACCCAGGCATACATCACGACCATGACTAATCCGACCGGCCAGGCCCAAACATTTTGCCGAACCGTGAGCCAGACCGCGATAACGCCTAAAACGGCTGCAACTATTTCAAAAGAAGACACCCTAAGCACCCTGGGAAAATATGTCGGACAGGGACCGTATCTTACCTTCAGTTGTATCGCTTCGTTTTATTGAACGTATGCCAACGAAAAGTAAGGCCTCTGGTATTGTTCACGGCGTTCCGGTTGTAGACCTGACTCCCCCAGTTGAATAAGCAAGCTAGCGCTGCTACCTCGGCAGCTATATGGAGAAACGAATGGATCTATGGAGTGCCATCCAGGCGCTAATTTTGGGCATCGTAGAAGGCTTGACCGAGTTTCTGCCGATCTCAAGTACAGGTCACCAGATTATTGTGGCCGACCTGTTGGGATTTGGTGGCGATAGAGCCATGGCGTTCAACATCATTATTCAGTTGGGTGCGATTCTGGCTGTCGTTTGGGAGTTTCGCCGCAAGATCATCGATGTCGTAGTCGGCCTGCCCCGCCAACGAGAGGCTCAACGGTTTACCGTAAATCTGATGGTAGCCTTCTTTCCAGCCGTCATTCTGGGCGTTGCCTTTGCCGATGCGATCCATGAATACCTGTTCAATCCCATCACGGTAGCCATGGCACTGGTTATTGGTGGCGTGATCATGCTGTGGGCGGAGCGGCGCCAACACAACACGAATATCGATCATGTCGATGACATGACCTGGGTCGATGCGCTCAAGATTGGCTGCATTCAATGTTTGGCTATGATCCCAGGTACTTCCCGTTCGGGGTCTACCATTATTGGTGGTTTGCTGATCGGCCTTTCTCGAAAAGCTGCAACCGAGTTTTCATTCTTTCTCGCCATGCCTACCATGGTCGGCGCCGCGGTCTATTCAGGCTACAAGTACAGGGATCTTTTTCAGCCCAGTGACCTACCTGTATTCGCTATCGGTTTCATCACGTCCTTTATTTTCGCGATGATCGCCGTGCGTGGTCTCCTGAAATTTATTGGTAACCACAGTTATGCGATGTTCGCCTGGTATCGGATCGTCTTTGGTCTGCTGATCCTGGCAACCTGGAAGTTTGGCTGGGTGGATTGGACGTCTGCAGTGGCTTGAGTAAGGTCGCGAATCGAATGCCATGGAAGAGTTTCTCATGGCATTCGACAGTCACTGAGGCGGTATTCGGGGCGGGGTGGACGGTTGTCCAGTGAATATACGCTAGCTAGATATTCTAATTATTCTAAGAGGACGTGCTCAACACGTCCTCTTTTACCGATAATTATCGGAGTTGCAGAACTTCATTACAATGTGAACGCACGCGATGAAGCAGCTCAGGGTCCTTATCCAGCGAACCATTGAGTGCTGGGAACATCCTCAATAACTGTGCCTGCCAGGCCTCGCTCTTGTATTGCTCAGGGAAGCAGCGCTGAATGAGCGAAAGCATGATCGAGACTGACGTCGACGCGCCTGGAGAGGCACCCAGTAGCGCTGCAATCGATCCGTCCTGTGCCGACACGATTTCCGTTCCGAACTGCAGAGTGCCGCCCGTCTTGGGATCTTTCTTGATGATCTGAACGCGTTGACCTGCAATCTCAAGGCGCCAGTCATTCTTGTCCACTTCTGGATAAAAGCCCCGAAGCTCCTCGATACGCTGGTCGAACGTCTGCATGACCTGACCGATCAGATACTTGGTCAAGGGCATGTTATCCCGTGCTACAGCCAGCATGGGGCCCAGATTGTTGGCTCGAATGGATTTAGGCAGGTCCATAAAAGAGCCTTGCTTCAGGAATTTCGTTGTGAAGCCTGCAAATGGACCAAACAGTAGAGATTTCTTGCCGTCCACGACACGCGTATCCAGATGGGGTACGGACATGGGGGGCGAGCCTACGCTTGCCTTGCCATACACCTTGGCCTGATGCTGACTGACCACTTCCGGCTTGTCACAGCGCAGCCATTGACCGCTCACCGGGAAACCGCCATAACCGTGGCTTTCCGGTATATCGGATTTTTGCAGGAGTGGCAGAGCACCGCCGCCTGCGCCAAGAAAAACAAACCGGGCCCGTAAGGTGCGAGTTGCGCCAGTCTGGGTATCTTGGATGGTCAGCCGCCAGCGATTGTCAGGCTCGCGATGCAGATCGGTAACCTTCTGGTTATACGTAATCTTGGTGCCCGGCTGCTTGGTCAGGTGATGGAGCAGGTTAGTGGTCAGTGCGCCAAAGTTCACGTCGGTACCGCTCTCGGTGCGTGTCGCCGCGATCTTTTCATTCGTGGTGCGTCCCTTCATCATCAGGGGCATCCACTCTTCAAGCTTTGCACGATCTTCAGTGTATTCCATCCCGGCAAACAAGGGGTTCGCCGACAATGCTTCGAAGCGCTTGCGCAGGAACGAAATATCCTTATCGCCGCGGACAAAGCTTAGGTGAGGAACAGGATTGATAAAGCTTCTAGGCGAATCGAAATGGCCCTGTTCGACAAGGTAGGTCCAAAACTGCTTGGACGTCTCGAACATGATGTTGATATCGATGGCCTTGGTAATGTTTACCGTACCGTCCTTGCCTTCCGGGGTGTAGTTCAGCTCGCAAAGTGCTGCGTGACCTGTGCCGGCATTGTTCCAAGGGTTGGAACTTTCGGCGGCGCCGGAACTGAGTAGCTCTAGAACTTCCACATTCAATGAGGGGTCAAGTTCCTTGAGCATGACAGCAAGCGTCGCACTCATGATGCCGGCTCCCACGAAAACGAGATCCGACTCTCCGCTACCACGTTGGGTCATTAATGGTACTCCTGAAGCACAAGGTCATTCTTGAATTATAAAAGCCAAGCCTTTTATGACTTGAGCCTGCATTACCTAGTTCAGATACCTCGAGCCCGCGTGCCAGGCGCATCTGGCTGTGACGCGATGCAAAGCAACACCTTATCCATATGGGGCTTGAGGCATAAAACACAAACGGAAATACGTTATAAACAATCTTAAGCCAGATCGTAAGCAGACTAACAATGCTGACAGATAATTCTGTTGAAGATAGTGGGCGGCGATGCTTAAGGAAACGAAGAATATCGCTGCGGTCAGGCATCATGGCTGCCTGATGGAAGGATCGAGTACACAACGACTCGATAAGGTGAGCGACATAGGAAAAGGCATTTTCTCTTTTCAACAGCCGGACATACCGGAACATGCTTGAAATATCCGTTTCATGGGCGAATCGGAAAAGCATGGCGGATGATACAAGCGCGGAGCTCAGGATAAAACCCAAAAGCGGTGGACTTTTAATAAATCTCACCGCTTTTTGTAGCGTTATATACTAAAGGCTACATTGGCCTAGACAATTACGCCTTGGCTACGCAGGTAATCATCGTAGGTACCACTGAAGTCAGTAATACCTGTTTCGGTCAGCTCAACAATACGGGTGGCGAGCGAGGACACAAATTCGCGGTCGTGGCTGACAAAAACCAGTGTGCCGGGATAGTTTTCGAGCGCCAGGTTCAAGGCTTCGATGGACTCCATATCCAAGTGGTTTGTCGGCTCGTCCATTACCAGTACGTTAGGCTTTTTGAGGATAAGCTTGCCAAACAGCATGCGACCCTGTTCGCCACCCGAGATGACTTTTACAGACTTCTGAATGTCATCGTTGGAGAATAGCATCCGACCTAGCGTTCCACGTACCAGCTGTTCTCCGCCCTGGGTCCATTGGCCCATCCAGTCGAACAGGTTGATATCGTCTTCGAAATCCTCAGCATGATCCTGGGCGAAGTAGCCAACCTCCGCGCTATCTGTCCACTTGACTTCACCTTTATCGACAGGCAACTCGCCGACAAGGCAGCGGAGAAGGGTGGTTTTACCAATCCCGTTCGGTCCGATAATGGCTACGCGCTCACCGGCTTCAATCTGAAGACTCAAGCGGTCAAAAAGCAGCTTGCCGTCATAGCCCTTGGCAACGTTCTCTAACGTTACAGCCTGGCGATGCAGTTTCTTAGTCTGTTCGAAGCGAATAAAGGGGCTTACCCGGCTGGAAGGCTTTACCTCTTCAAGCTGAATCTTGTCGATCTGGCGTGCTCGGCTTGTAGCTTGCTTTGCTTTGGATGCGTTAGCCGAGAAACGGCTGACAAAGGACTGAAGCTCGGCAATCTGTGCTTTTTTCTTTGCATTATCAGACAGCAAACGCTCACGCGCCTGGGTGGCGGCCGTCATGTATTCGTCGTAGTTGCCAGGAAACAGACGCAGCTCACCATAATCCAGATCGGCCATGTGCGTGCAGACGCTGTTAAGAAAGTGGCGATCGTGCGAAATGATGATCATGGTGCTGTTACGCGCAGTGAGTACACCTTCGAGCCAACGGATTGTGTTGATATCCAGGTGGTTGGTGGGTTCGTCCAACAGCAACACGTCTGGATCTGAAAACAGCGCCTGCGCGAGAAGCACGCGAAGCTTCCAGCCTGGCGATACGGCACTCATGAGACCAAAATGCTGTTCAAGAGGAATACCGAGCCCGAGCAGTAGTTCGCCTGCACGTGATTCGGCTGTGTAGCCATCCATTTCAGCAAACTGAACTTCAAGCTCGGCAACCGCCATGCCGTCGTCTTCCGACATTTCCGGAAGTGCATAAATGCGATCACGCTCGGCTTTAACCCTCCACAGCTCGGTGTGCCCCATGATGACCGTATCGATGACGGTAAACTCCTCATAGGCGAACTGATCTTGGCGCAGCTTACCCAGACGAGTATTCGGCTCCAACATGACCTGACCCGCTGACGGTTCCAGATCACCACCCAGAATCTTCATGAAGGTCGACTTGCCACAACCGTTCGCGCCGATCAGACCGTAACGGTTGCTATTGCCGAATTTGACTGAAACATTTTCAAACAGGGGCTTTGCCCCGAACTGCATGGTGATATTTGCGGTGGAGATCAAGTGATTATCCTGCGGGGCTTATAAGTGCAAAAAGGCCCTATGCTGTCTTCTATACCAGGTCTGTGCCAATGTCGGCTCGCATGAGTAGCTTCTCAGGCCCAGTCTTCCTCGTATGAGGAGTAAAGTCATCTGGCATGGGCGGAAAACAGCACCTCCACGCGGCGCCTAAGTCGATTGGCTATAAAGGCTGGGTTCATACCTGCCATTAGGCGCATGTCGCGTAGATGTGTCGGGTATTGTCCTGGCGGCACTTGCGTATCCCTAACGTCGCAAGCACCACTTTTAAGTAGCTATGGTAACACTTGAACTCTGAATCTACAGCCCGGGTTCAGGAGGCTATAAACCAACGGTTACACCGTTAAGTCAAAAGGTAGGGTAGATCTCAAGCTTCCGATGCCTTAAAGGTAAGTGCTGCTTAATCTGTGCGGTTGCTAGCCTAGTGATGAGCTTGTCTTGTCATGCTTTAACTATTCATGATCTTTTGATCATATCGGCGTATGAGTAGGTTAGGTATAACGTTCAAGCGATGCGTAGTTTCATTCCCAGGCCCAGGAGGCTGCCCGGTATGCTTTACGGTGATCAACAAATCATGGTGGCGTTACTGTCCCGTTTGAACCGGAACCAATTAGCGCTCGGCGCAGCGGTTGAGGAGCTTGCAATTTGGATTGATCAGCGCGGGTCAACCGATGTGTCAGGTCGTGCCATGGAGCATCTTGAAGAGCTTGCAGCAAATGCTGATTTCATTAGCGAAGCTCTTCTGACGCTTATGGATAGTGCCCAGGACAAGCACCAGAATGACTCCTAGGAAAGAAACGCCGTAAAGCCTCTCGTCTTGCACTTATTGGCCATGTTGAGGGTCCCACTTAGTCCAGACAAGAGGATCCAAAATGAAACGAGCAGCATGGGTGACGAGTATCTTATTCGGGGCATTGTTGGCGACTGGCTGTGTACCGTGGGGCAAAGATCAAGGGGGCGGAGATGTCAGTCCGCAGGAGCAAGGTGGTGCGGCAGGTGGACCTGGAGGTGCGGGCAGCGGTATGGGCGGCACTGGCGGGGCGGGCGGATCTTCATCCGGCTCGGGCGGCGGATCAGGCAGTCGCTGAGTTTATTCCGTCACAAGAGAAATAATGTTTGAAAGCAGCTCCTTATACACTGGTACGAAGCACGCAGTGCTATGGCCTGCTTTTGAGGAGAGTATTCATAAGTGCTGATTCAGCTTGTTGAAACCCGGCCGATGAGTCGGGTTTCGCTTCCGTATCAAGCTGGTCTTCACGTTGTCTGAACTTATGTGTCTGCTGATTGTGCAGATAGGCCCTCAGATAGGCTGCCGAAGCGGTGCTGGTCAAGATTCAGAATCTATCCGTTGTGACGCTTAGGCGCTATTGCTCAGCTTGCTTATACCTAATTCTGTTATGAGCTTACAGGAATAACCATTTTCATCAGTGATGCGTTGTTTGAATTTGCTCGGGTGAAAGAGAAACCTGAGTAAGCAGATAACGCTTTTGCAATTCCTGATAGTCCTGGGTCTGCTGCATACGGGTTACTTCATTAAATAGGTCGGAAATCGTTGGGTCTGGTGTATTAGCTGGCACAAACCATCCAACCCAGCCATTTATATCCATCGGTACACCTTGCTCAATGAAGGTTTTGACGGCCGGCCAGTTATGAAGGCAATCTTTGCTGGTACAGTAAGAGCCCGTATCTTTCCTTCTGCTCTACGGGCGTTAACCTGCCCGCATACAAATATCGTGGCGGCCAACCCTCCGTCGAGCAGGTCGTCAATAATGGCTGTGGTGTGACTGTATGTTTGCATGCGCAGAGCAATTTCTTTTTCGCGAGCCAATATCAAGCCTGCCACATGACTTTGAGACCCATACAGGGTTATACCTACATCTCGGAAGTGTGGGTTTTTGCTAACCCAATCGACATAGGCATCCACGGTCTGGATAGACTGTGGAACTGCTGGCCCTACAGCAAGAACATAGGTGTAGTCCCCTAACAAGGCTAAGGGCGTAAAGTCGTTGATCGGATCATATTCGATCGAGTCATAAACATTGGGAAGTAGGCTCATCGACGCTGAAACGGCTTGGAGAATAGTTGTGCCGTCTGGTGTTGCCTGCTTGGCTGTGCGACTAGCCAAGCGTGTGTTCTGTTCACTGATGATCTGCAAACGGTACTCAAATGGAGCTTGTTTGGAGAAAACAGGCAATAAGCGCTCAGCCATTTCGGTGCTGAATGCTTCTTTTGGCTGACCAGTTTTACATTGCTGGACTTCTGGACTTCCAACGAAGTTAATGAAGCACCTAGGGTTTGTCTGAAAAGTCGCGTTTGTTAGCCTAATGCCGTTGTGGCAAGCGGAGGCAGACATGACAGGTCGCTACGAGCTTTCGAGTCAGCGCTGGGCATTGATTGAAGACATCGTTTCTCCTCCCCAGACCATGGACCGTCCTCGCCGGGATGATCGACAGATGCTCAATGGTATCTTCTGGATCCTTTGCTCCGGCGCCAAATGGCGTGATCTACCCGAACGCTACGGCCCTTGGAAAACGGTCTATCAGCGTTTTCGCCAATGGCGGGACGACGGAACGTTTGAGCGCGTATTGACTCGTCTGCATCTGCGGCTCTGCCAGGATAGCTTTATCGATCTGGATACCTGGATGGTGGACCCTACGACCATTCGAGCTACCCGTGCCGCGGCAGGAGGCGGAAAGAAAGGGGCCCGGACGAACCTGTAGATCATTGCCTGGGACGCAGCCGGGGTGGGTTAGGTACCAAGATTCACCTGCTTTGCGATGCCAATGGTTATCCGCTGAGCTTTACCCTCTCGCCTGGTCAGCAGGCCGATTCGCGCAATTTTATTCCATTACTGGATCAGGTGCGTCTTCCTGGCTCTCAGGGCAGACCACGCAAGCGTTGCCAGACAGTGATCGCGGACAAGGGCTACGATAGTGAAGGGTTGCGTCGCTATTGCGACCGCTTCGGTATGCAGCCGGTGATTGCCCAGCGCACGATGCACCGCAAGCCCCGGCCAGGTCTGCCCCGCCTGTTTGATAGGCCCAAGTATCAACAGCGTAACGTGATCGAACGGCTATTCGGTTGGTTAAAGGGAAAGCGTCGGCTCTGTACTCGCTTTGACAAGCTGGCTAGCAGCTTCAAGGCCATGGTAACGCTGGCCTATATCGAGCGATGCATGCGTGCCGACCTTTCAGACAAACCCTAGAAGGGCGACCCAGATCCATACAAAAAATGTCTTCGACTGATGATGACGTGGCTCTTGTACTGACTGATGAATACTCAGAGGCAAGCGCTAGGGCTGCTGGTATTTCAGGGTAGTTCGAGCTATTGAATACGCTAATTGGTAGCGCGTTAAAATACTCTCAAATTACTTTCAGACGTAATTATGCATTTAGTCTGTATTATAAATAAGAATTATTTGTATTTATGAGGCGCCGATGCGTAACTTTGATGGTGGGATATACAAAGCCTGTCCTGCACATCGACAATTCTGCCGCAATAGTCGGTTAAGCAGTACTTTATTTGGTGTAAAACAGAAAGTATCGAAAGAAACGCGCGCTATCCTGATCGATAACCGGCGATCTTGAAATCGGTACTGAGTGTCGGGTTGTGTTTTCGATCACTCAAATCTTGAGTATCCTTACAGGTTTAACGTTGTAGTTCGCTCTGTACGGCATAGTCTGGAGCGGCTGAGTGTATATGGGAAAATGGATCAACCTGAAGCGCAATCTCCAGATAGAGGGGTGGGCGTTTCTATTGGCGTTTGGCTGTATTTTCTTTGGATTCAGGCACAGTTACTGGCTGTGGATGCTGGTCCCGTTGTGTCTAGGGTTGGGTGTTGATTGGCATCGACTGATGCCTGACAAAGATCCTGAAGAACTACCGTGACACTTAGCCAATCTGACGCAGCCGCACCAATACTGTTGATGCAGCTTTCATTCGAACATCTTTCTTGACGTTAATTGATCGAGATGGCTCCAGAGGTTCTGGATTCGTATTTAATCAATGGAGCGGTTTAGCCGGGGTAGGCATGAAGCGTTTAGTAGTAGTTATCAGCCTTGCTTTAACAGGTTGCGCTGGGGTTGGCGATATTGAAAAGGTACAGCCTTCTCTAGCGGGAAGATCAAATAAAGATCCAGATGCCTTTATGGAGTGCCTGATGACAGACCTGTCTGTCAATCAGTCAAAAGTTATTATTGAGAGGAAGGGAAGTAGTATCAAGGCCTTGGTTCCTCAAGGGTTGGCCTCGCCAGCTCCGGCACTGGTTATTGCTGACAAGACTTCGCATGGGACTAAAGTCGTCCTGCGAGACGGCAAGGCGAATAATCCCTTTCCTTTTGCTGGAATCAGAAGCACCGTATCAGGCTGCTTGTAAATAGCGATCATTAAGCCTTTTAAAAACAAAACTCCACATGCAGTGGAGCTTTGTTTTACGGTCAGCGATAACGACGATGAGAAACATCGAAATCTGTTTTCGCCGTCAGGCTCATGTCAACACTGCGCTGGTCGTTGACATTGGCCGCTAATGACATGTCAGCCGATGGCCTACACTGCTCAAGACAGGAGTCTCCATCATACGCCCACCATACTGTCATACTGAAAGCGGCAAGAAATAGCCAGCTCAGCAAATTACCGGTCTCTACTTTTGACGACTCGTTCATAACGTTTCGCTCCATGAATACGCTAAGGATGATGGCATTTTGGCGCCGCTCTCTTTTTACTCTTAACGTTTGAAGTTGGCTAGTGCTTGTTTGACAATTAACAGCGTCTTTTAAAAATATGTGGAACAGCTTAAGTTAGTTGCGTAGCTAACTTCTCATAAGGGCTTTGCCTAATGGATTGCACGAAAGAAGAAGGGGCTCTAGGTGTGACTAATGTTAACTCTTAACTATCACTAACTGGATACAAAATCAGCCAAGCCTAATACAGAAATAACCCCTGCATAAAAAAGCAGTGCGTAAGCAAAACTTGTCCAGATGAGTCGACGGCGAAGTTGTATGCGGGTCATAAAGCATTCCTTGCTGAGTAGAGATAGAGCGGAAGCGTGAGTCAGCTGGGCGACAAAACGAAGTGATGAAGCTGATCTGCCAGCTATGACCATAAAAATTTAAAAGCGCTGCACAGCGGGCGAAAAAAATTAGCTCAAAAGGTGAATGGCACATCATTCACCGCCTGAGAAGCGATGTGCGTATGCCCTGAAGAACTGAGAGCCAGCCATCACATGGCAGAAGAAAAGGCGCCTAAGCGCCTTTAGAAGGGAATATCATCATCGAAGCTGTCGTAGTCTGGAGCCGGCTGGGTTGAGGGCTGCGGCTGTGTAGGCCTACGGGCTTGCCCAGAGGGTTGTTTGCCGGATTGTTGGTTACTCGATGGTTCGTTATCCCCTCGGCCGCCAAGCAGTTGCATGGTACCGCTTATGTCGACGATAACTTCAGTCGTGTAGCGGTCTTGCCCGTCTTGGCCCTGCCACTTTCGTGTGCGTAACGTACCCTCTACGTAAACCTGTGACCCTTTGCGAAGGTATTCGGCGGCTATCTCGGCCAGCCGGCCAAAAAAAACGACCCGATGCCACTCGGTTCGTTCTTGCAACTGACCACTCTGCTTGTCCTTCCAACTTTCACTGGTTGCAAGGGTGATATTGGTGATGGGGTTACCATTGGACGTATAGCGGATTTCGGGATCGGCACCTACATTACCAATGAGAATAACCTTGTTGATACCTCTAGCCATTCGAAACCTCACAGTCAGCACTAGGGCTGCGGTCTTTTGTATACATTACTGATGTCCATACGTATAAGCCGACTATTTTAGTTTGCCCATCGATACGTTCAATCATTCCTGAAAACTGAAGTTGAGAGTTGCTCAGTAAGCTGACATCAAAACGGTCAGAAGCGTGCTTTATAATTAACTTACGCGCTAGTTATAAATTTCCGAAGTTCTAAGTCGTGCTTTACAGATATGGGGTCGAGAGGGTTAAAAACAATATCAATTGTTTGGGTTGTATGGACCGCTTGTCGCTTTTTCAAGTGTTTGGATCGTAGAGTAAGAAATATAAGCTGGCGTTTTTCAGGTCATTAATGAAATTACGAAGCCCTGATATGAATTTATATAGAAAATTCCATTTCTAAAAAACATGGGCATTAAGCGGGTGCCTGATGTAGGGGCTTTTTCAAAACAAGCAGCCTAGGCGTAAGCTTTATTAATGGCTTAAGTGCGGAAGGGGTTGTTATTAATCACTTGGATATGGGAGCCATGCTCTGTTGGCTCCTTATGGCACCAGCGGCAAAGCTTTTAGACTAGTGGCCATTTGATAGCGTCTGGTGATTGTATAATGGGCTCTCCTGGATCGACGTAGCGTTGAATGCTTTGAGTCTGATATTCATTTCAGCTTTGGGATAGGTGGCCGTTAAATTGACATTGAGTCAACGTTTCGGCTTACCCGATAAGATTGTCCCGGTTGTTTGTATGGCCAGGCATCTTCAAAGGAGTCATTAATTGTCTTTTATTCGTGTTGGGCTCTATGGGTTTTAGACTTTTTGCCATGCCTGTATTGGTGCTGTTGGTAGGCCAGGCTGTTTCGATCGTTCTTTTCGTTTGGGCGGGTAACGTTGAAGCGCTAGTGCTTTTGGATCTAGCGATTACTGCCAAGCTGATTAGCTTGATGATGTGGTTGGTAAGTTTGTCGATAGGTCTGTCGTGGCTGTTAACACGCCTCCAAAAACTGCTGCGCTGGAAAAAAGGAAGGCTGCATGGAGGGTGTATTCATTGTGAAGGCTTGTTAAGCCATCACGATGATGAGCACGGGTTCTACAGTAAGTGCTTGATGTGTAATGCGAGGCATTATTAATAATATCTTGCTAACTTGGCCCGAAGCTTTTACGCCATAGGTTGTTAGTGTGTGCTGAACGAAAGTATCCAGCTGACATACGTATCAGCTGGATACTTTCATCTGTAAGCCTAGCTTGGCCGATCCTGCCTGGCGTTAGGTGTTTCCATAGCGCGCTGCGCCTGTTTGAAAAGATAAAGGCACAGCAGAAGTCCGGCTAGAGACATTATTGCAGCAAAGAGATAGATGGAGTTGAAGCCAAACGCATTGGCAATGCTGCCGGCTACGGGGCCGGTAATTCCGAGCGACATGTCTAGGCACAGTGAGTAGGCACCTAGCGCAGCGCTTCTGTTAGTGGCGGGGACCTTTACAATGGCCTCTACACCCAGGGCGGGATAAACAAGCGAGAGGCCAAAGCCTGCTAACGCGGCTCCTGCCATGGCCATGCCGGGTGAAACGGCTAGCCACAGAAGCAGCAGACCTAGTGTTTCCACGATAAAGCAGGCAATGGCGACGGGGTAGCCGCCGAAGCGGTTGACTGTTCCTGCAAATAAAAGACGGGCGCAAATGAACGCAGCACCAAATGCGGTCAGGCTATAGGCAGCGTTAGGCCAGCCATGGCTGCCGTAGTACAGCGTAATGAACGTCGCGATGGTGCCAAAGCCAATCGAGCTTAACAGTAGACCCAATCCATAAGGACTGATGCGCCAGAAGACGCGAAGAAAGGGGAGGCGCTCGCCAGGAATGACAGGAGCTGGCTCTTTATTCCAGGCCAGGGCCAAGCCGATGGCGGCCAGTAAAACAATGCTTACACCCAGGCTCCAGAGTCCCAGGCTGCTTACCATGGCAACGCCTAGCGGAGCACCAATGGCCAAGGCGCCGTAGGCTGCGATCCCGTTCCAGGAAATCACCTTGCTGACGTGCTGCATCCCAACACTGCCCATGCCCCAGCTCAGCGAGCCTGTACCAATCAATGCCTGGGCACATCCTAGAAAGATTCGTCCTATGATAAGCAGCACCAGGCTTGCAACCTGAAAGTCCTGTAGCAGAGTTGAGATGAAAGTCAGGATGCCACAGATGCCGCAGCCAAACAGTCCTGCGATTACGCCTTTCTTAGGGCCGATGCTATCAGCAATCTTGCCTGCAATCGGGCGTGTAAACAGGGTGGCGATGTATTGGATGCTGATGGTCAGGCCTGCCATGACCGATCCAAAGCCCAGGGTGTCATGGACATATCCGGGCAGGATGGCAAGCGGTAGACCAATGGCCAGAAACGTCAAAAAGCTAAAAACGACGATTGAGGCGATACGCAAGGTAATGGCAACGGATTCTGAAGCGTTCATCAGTAGGTAAGGCCTCCCGGCTCAGACGTTAGGATTCCGTTTTAGCAGCGTGATACTCAATGCCAAGCCCATTAACGACGCCAGGGCTGCGCTTAGGAACATAATGGGATAGCCAAAGTTCGCTGCAATGGCCCCAATCAATGGACCCGTGATACCTAATGAGAGATCAATGAAAACTGAGTAGGCGCCCAGCGCCGAGCCTCGGTTCGCGGCTGGCACCAGCCGGACGGCCTCGACACCCAGTGCAGGAAATACCAGGGAAAAGCCAAATCCGGTCAGGGCTGCGCCTGCAAGCGCAAGGAAGGGTGTCGAGGCCTGCCAGAGCATCAGTAATCCGAACGTCTCAACGGTCAGGCAGACAATCGCTACCCGAAATCCGCCTAGTCGATTGATGGCATTGGCAAACAAGAGGCGTGCACAGATGAAGAAAAAGCCGAATACGCTTAGGCAAAAGGCTGCGTTGTCCCAATGACGGCTGCTGTAGAAGAGTGTGATGAAGGTTGCGATGGTTCCAAACCCGATTCCGCCTAGGGCAAGGCCCATGCCATACGGAGCAACCCGCCCCAGCACATTGAGAAAGGGCATGCGTTTACCAGGCACAATTGCAATGGCAGGTTTAGGTCTGGCTAGGTAGAAGCCTAGCAGGGCAAGCAAAAGAATGCTGACACCCATGCTCCATAGGCCCAGACCATTGACCAGCATGACGCCCAAGGGTGCGCCAACGGCCAAGGCCCCATAGCTGGCGATGCCATTCCAGGAAATCACCTTGGCCGTATGCGCCGCCCCGGTACGACCAATCGCCCAACTGATGGCTCCCGTGCCTACAAGACTTTCCGAGCAGCCCAGGATAAGGCGTCCTGCCAGCAAACACCCTAAGCTGATTGAGGGTGCGTTCTGCAAAAGCGTAGATGCCAACATGAGTATTCCACTTACGCCACATCCAGCCATGCCATAAATGACGGCTTGCTTGGCGCCTATGGTATCGATGACTTTACCAGCATGGGATCGTGAGAGAAGCGTAGCGAGATATTGACTGCTAATGACGAGTCCGGCGACGACCGAGTTGAACCCCAGCTGGTCGTGCACATATTTGGGCAGGACCGCAAGTGGAATCCCGATGGTCAGATAAGCAAGGAAAGTAAAGAGGACAGTTGAAACGACTACAAGCGTAATTGCAAAAGGTCGCTGTGATTGGGACTCGGTGTTCGACATGGACAACAAAAGCGTTCCTGAATGTGTGAACTGTTTATTGGATCATTAGCTAAGCATCCAATAAAGCGATATTACCGTGTAGACGCTGCTGAGCAGGGTTTCGTTACGTAAGCCACTGCATGAGGTATTTGCCGTATTAAAGCGTTATCAGATGAGAGGCCTAGCAAGCTATACCTCATTTCAGAACACAGATTAAAAAGTTAAAGTAATTTCCAGGATTATTTAATTTATATATATTAATCAGCTACTTAATGAATAAAGTTAAAGCTGGAAGTAAGTATTTGATTGAGGAAAGGGTCCTTCTGGCTAGACTGTTTTCTGGCAGCGTCTTCCGCTTCGCTAGCTTTGCGCCAGAATATTGTCATCAACGACTTGCATCATGGCGCTTTACCAGCTTCTCTTATCGTATATGCATAAAGTTTGAAGGTGCTCTGGCCCTTTATTGATGCTGTGTCCAGCCTGAAGCAGAACAACAGTTTGCTTAGCTGGCACAGCATTTGAATAGGTATTGGTAGTTGGCTGTATAACGATCAATGGTTCAGGGAAAGTCCGAACACTGTTCGGAATTATCGTGCATGGACGTTAAAGAGACGTAGGTTCAAACACATGCATAAGCATATCGATACTCGCCGCAGCGGCGGTTTTACACTTATCGAAATTCTGATTGTGGTCGCCATAGTCGGCATCCTGGCGGCTATCGCGGTTCCGTCCTACAGCTCGTATGTCACCCGCAGCCAGATCAAGACAGCGCAGGGCGACCTTGTGGCGCTTGGACTTAATATGGAGAACGTGCGGCAGCGTACCCTGAAATATTCCTCTGCGCCGGTTACAACGACCACAGCTGCCACACAGGCGCTGTTCAATGGCAAATGGCAGCCTGCTCAGGGTGCGGATTTCGAATACATGATCACTCAAGTCACCGATACGGCCTATACGCTATCTGCCCGTGGCAAGAGTGCCAAGTTGAGCACCTGTACACTTACATTGACAAGCAAGAACGAACGTACCGCGACCGGGTGCCCAGGAGTGACATCATGGTAAAACAGGCCAAGGGTTTCACCCTGATCGAACTGATGGTCACGTTGGCTGTGATGAGTATTCTTTTGATGGCAGGCGTTCCCTTGACTCAGGGATGGTTGAACAGTGCTCATCAGCGTGATGCTGCCAGTGTTCTTCAACAGGGAATTGCGCGGGCCAAGGCGATGGCATTGAGGAACCCGGCGGGCGTCGTCGGAGCGGATAAACCTGCTGCCTTGCTCTGTTTGAACGACACTTCCTTGGTGCTGGCCCAGCCAGTTGCCGGGCAAAGCGCCTTTAACTGCGGGCAGGTGGGTAATGCCCAGGTTGTATGGAGCAGTGCGCTACCCAAACAAGTTACCATCGAGTCCGACAACAAAACCTTTCGGTGCGTCGCATTGGATAACCGAGCGCTACCTTTCCAAAGTAGCCCGTCGGGACTTGATTGCGCCACGGTGGATCTGGCAGTGAAGGCGGGTCGAGAAGATGCGCTTCCGATCACCATCATTTAATGGCAGGTCTTGCCAGCGCGGCGATACGCTGATCGAGGCTCTGGTGGGTGTCTTGCTGATGTCAATCATAGGCATCGGCATGATTCATATCGCCACGCGTATTCAGCAGACGCAAACAGACCAGCATATCCAGAACTACATCGTGGTGCAAATGCGCAACCTGCTGCATGTCTATGGAACAACGCTCTGTCCAGGTAATAGCGCCAATAGCAAGGCCATTGTCTATTCACCCATTGATGGTTCCCCATTTCCACTGGACGTGGAGTGCACGACGACGTCGGGCGCTATTTCGCTGGGTGGACGCACAGTAGATGCGTCTCCTCAACACGTTATGCTACAGACCCGTGCCATGGATCAGGAGGTATTTGGTCTGCCCATTCAGGTGGGCGATCTGTGACAGATAATCGTCAGAGGGGATTCAATCTGATCAGCCTCATGATAGGCATGGTCATTTCGCTGATTACCGTACTGGCGATGTTGTCGCTATACCGGACCCTGGTAGGTGTAAGTGTAGAGTCGGCAAGCCTGGCCAAGGTGGAGGGGCAGAAAGCCTCGGGACTTTTGACTGCACAGATCGCTTTGCAACAGGCAGGGTTTGGTTTGCCGGTGACTGGTACCAAGCGACCTCAACTAGGTACGGATCTGGTCTTCATTCGTGATGCAGTGCTGTCCAAGGCAGACGAAAACAATGTGCGCAAATTATCGGGTGGAACGGTAATCGATTTTACCAAAGCGGACCCGATTAAAGGGTCGTTGGGAAACGCGATTATCTGGGGCTTCAATGCCAGCACCATTACGGCTGCTCCGATCGCGGATGCCTATCAATGCAGCGGTCTGGTCTCGACTTCCTCAGGGCTTGTACTGCTCAAACCCATGAAGTGCACAAGTGCGAAGGTGTGGGCATCGCTGGATTGGATCACGGCTGACCTGATCAACGAGATGGGCAGCGATACACAGGGCGCCTATATGCAAGTGGTCGAAGCGACATGTTGGCCTTTTAGTACAAATGAAGGGGTTCATGCGGTACAGGTGCGTTTTCCCGTATTGGATCTGGAACCGCAGCCTGAGCCGCTGACGATTAGTTTTACCACGTGCCTGTCGAATTTCGCGCCATGATTAGCTTTCCGGCTCGCCAAAGAGGTATCGCCTCACTGATGGTCATTCTGCTGACTGGAATGACGCTGACCATTGCAGCGCTAGGCATGATGTACATGGTGCAAGGCACGCAGGAGCGGCAGCTGGCGGTTCATGCAACAACGCCAGCCCAGTTGAAGGCCTGGACAGGCGTGGAGCTGCTGAGGCAATTTTTGACAAACCGATCTACAAATGATCTGGAGGCGCTTGCGGCGGGAGAAATCGCTGTAGGCGGAACTGAAGGATTACGGGTAGAGCTATTGTCCAAGACAAAGCCCAAAAGCGATCAGTACCGCATAGTAGCTAATGTTACGGGTAGAGCAGCCGACTCAACTGCTATCGTACAAGCGATTTTTGAGGTCAATCCGCTGGACTACACCTCAACGGGTACAGGCCCGACGACTGGGGCTGCTTCAGGTGCGACCAGTCCCTCAAGTCCTGCATCAGTACCGCCTCTCATCCGAATTAGTACAGATCTCAACCTTAATGGGTCTGTCAGCTTCGAAGGGCCGCAACAGGCCAATATAAGTGTCAAAGGAAAGGTCAATCTTTCTGGTAATGTCACGGGTCTGGATGCAATCAGTTCAACGGATGATATTACGGTTGGCAGCTCGGTCTCTGTCAGTTCATTGACGACAAACGGCAACGTGACGCTGGAAGGAAACGCTTCGGCACTAACCGTCTCAGCTATCAAGAACGTAACCCTAACCGGAAATGCCAGCGCGGGAACGGTTACCGCCAATGGCACGCTTAATATGGCTGGGCGTCAGATTTCGACAGCGAACGTAACCGGGAATGTCAATATAAGCAGTGGCGCTATCACGACACTTAATAGTCAAGCAGACGTTTTTTGGACAAGTAAGGACTCAGCCAGAGAAATCAATACCAATGGTAAGGTTACTTATTCCGGTTCCAATAACAGTACGGCTGTAGCGGCTATTGGCGATGTACGAATTGATGACGGCGCGGTCCAGACGGTTAAAACCCAGGGTAATACAATAATAAATCGAGGAGAGATAACTAGCCGCCTCGATGGACAAGGCGCTTTGACCGCAAGTACTGCTGTTGTTGCAAGCGGAACAGTTGGCGGTGCGCTCACGGTAGATAAAAATTCCAAGGTAAACGTAGTACGGACTATTAATTATCAGGTCAATGTACCGCGCGTTACTGTTCAAACTGTGAAAGAAACAGTAGTGCAGACGAGTAAGGTAGACGCTTATCAACTTCGTTCCAACGCCAATTATGTATTCCAACTCTCATCCACTGGGCAGCGACAGGTAACTGTCCAAGGTGTCAGTGGTATTGCTAATGGTGTTTATCTCCTGGGAAATTACCCGGATGCTGGCGGAAGAGGTTACCGTGATTTTCTTTGTAACGAAGTTAATGCTCAGGGTATGTGTACCGCTCCGCTTCAGCCTAATAAGACGATATGTCAGGGCGCAACTACATTTAATGGCTGCATAACTTACAGAGATGGATTGTGGTCGCTTTCTGGCTGGAGCCTTGCGCCAGGTGTCCTATGGTTTCAAGGGGATGTTCAAGCTGGGAGCGGTGTTTATTACAACAGCATTATTGCGACGGGCAACATAGCAACTACCGCCAAAAATAAAACCATCGCTGTCAATTATGCTGGCTTTGATCCGATTTGTAGAAATACGCGACGCGCAGAAGACAACGTTCCGGCCAGCCTGGATTTGGCTGGACTCTATCCTTTGAATCTTTGTGATATAGCAAAAGGTCTTTATAAGCCCTCTGCTGTAGGAAACGTGGCGCTGCTAGCAGGGGGTTACCTCAACGGCACTTTCTCTGGGGGGACGGTCACTTTGGGAGCCAGTAACGATGTTTATGGCAGCGTAGTGGCGGGTAATAACGTTGTGACAACCGGGAACACACGCGTCCACGGTACGATTACGTCTGCCGCTCAAGGCGGAGGCATTCAACAACTTGGAGGCTCAACCACGATTGATACCACAGCGTGGCCTTCCACCTTTTCTCCCGAGCAGGCCCCCGGTAATGCGCCGGAAGGCTCTGGTACGACAAACAGTGGCGCTATGTATGATATTGGTCGGGCTCAGCCTACGGTCCAGATTCTTTGGACCCGTTATTTATGATCCCCCCTAGGGCCGGAGTTGTTTTTAGAGGTGCCTGTCTTTAAGTGCTCGGCGTGTCTGCGTGTCTTGAACAACGACAACACGATACCACCAGCCAGCAGACCAAAGGTCACACCCAGTGATAGCGGTGCCGGGATTGGGCCAATGAAGGAGTGTGCAAAGATCTTGGCCCCGATGAAAATGAGCACCAACGCCAACGCATATTTTAAATAGGCGAATCGGCTGATCATGGCAGCCAAGGCAAAGTAGAGCGCTCGAAGGCCCAAAATGGCACAAATGTTTGATGTGTAAACGATAAAAGGCTCCTGGGTGATCGAGAAGATGGCCGGAACGCTATCCACCGCAAAAACCAGGTCCGCCATTTCGATGAGTATCAACGCCAAGAGAAGCGGAGTGGCGTAGACCAGGGGCTTGCTGAAGCCTTCCTTTTCCTTGCGTATCAGAAAGCGATCACCATGAAGCTGGTCCGTCACGCGGATATGCTTGCGCAAGAAGCGCAGCATGGGATTTTGGGCCAGGTCGGGCTGGTCGTCGTGGCGGCTGAAGAGCATTTTGATTCCTGAGATCAATAGGAACGCGCCAAATACATAAAGGATCCAATCGAAGCGTTGTACCAGCGCAGCGCCAACGCCAATCATGATGGCACGCATGACAATGGCGCCGAGTACACCCCAGAACAGGACTTCATGCTGGTATTTACGCGGAATTTGAAAAAAGCTGAAGATCAGCGCCATGACAAAGACGTTATCCATCGAAAGCGACTGTTCGACCAGATAGCCTGTGTAATATTCAAGGGCGCGAGTGGCACCAAATTCGTACCAGATCCATCCACCAAAGGCGATCCCGAACGAGATGTAGCCTGCCGACATCACCAGGCTCTCCTTGATGCCTATTTCGTGATGATTGCGCTGCAGGACACCCAGATCGAAGATCAGAAGCAAGAGTACGATGATAAGAAAGCTCAGCCACAGCCAAGCGGCGGCGCCCATGAAGGGCGTAGTCAGGAAATCAAATGCGTCGGGCATGATCGATCCTGTCGATGTCGTTAGGTGACTCCGACATGGCGATCGGGTGATCGTCAGAGGGGCCCGGCGTCACACCTCCATAGAGGTAGGGTTGAATCTAACAAAGCGGTTGGCTTCGTCATGTCAATAGACCCACACTTCTACGCGCCGGTTCTTCATCCGGCCTTCATCACTATTGGCTGCTACAGGCAAGGCATCGCCCAGCCCTACGATGTCATGGAACATCACGCCACCCTTGTTCAGCTCCCGCCGTACGGCCATGGCGCGTAGCTTGGAGAGCAGTTCGGCTCGCTTCAAGTCTTCCTTTGTATCGCTAAAGCCAATCAGTGCTACCTTCTTGTCGAGCTTGTCATTTTCTCTGAGGTAGGTCATCAGACGTTCGATATCGAGGTTGGCCTTGTTGTCCAGCGTGGCGCTACCCTCAGCGAAGCGAAAATTGACCGAAAGGCGCTGCGCATGGTCGGCAAGCTGACGATAAAACGCTGGCGCATCTGCCGGCACGACGGGCTGGACCGCCAGTACTTCTTGAGCCACGAATCCGCTCTTGCTGACCCATCTTTGCCCCTCCGAACTTTGAGCGTAGCGGATGAAGGCATTTACCCACGGATTTTTCTCGTCGGGTTTGTTATAGAGGAACAGACGACGTGAGAGGGGATAGTCTTCCGTAGCAACGGTGGTAACCGTTGGGGGTAGGGCTAGCGCCGATCCGTCAGAGATCGATACGGCTTTTGCCTTGCCTACAGCAGCCAGTCCGACAAAGCCGATTCCATATGGATCCTGGCTGATAGCGTCGGATAGCTCGTCATTGGATTCGAAACGCGTAGCTGTAGGCGAAAGGCTTTTGCCATGAGAGGACATGACCAGTTCCTTGAAGGTATCAAAGGTGCCTGATTGGTCATCTCTCGCATACAAGTGAACAGGACCTAGTGAACCCCCAATGTCTTTCCAATTCTTCACATCGCCTGAAAAGAGTCGGGCCAACTCATCGGTTGAAAGCGTGGTCAATGGGTTCGCCGCGTTCAGGATGATAGCGATGCCATCAATACCAATGACATGCTCGGATCCGGCATCTCGTACATTACCCAATCGCTTGAGCTCGAGTGCCTCGCTGTCCTTGATAGGGCGTGAGGCAGCAGCGATATCGGTATCGCCATGAATAAGATCGGCAAAGCCGGTACTCGATCCATGCGCCGCCATATCGATGCGAACCTGATCACCGTTGGCGCGCCTGCCAATAATGATGCGTTCGTTTTCATGACTGCCAGTCCGGCTGTTTATGGTCTCGAACCCATGTGTTTTGAGAAAGCCTTCGACCATGAGCGGGGAAAGCTGAGCGCCGATGGTGTTGGAGCCATGGATACTCAATACCGGTTTGCCATCTGTGCGAGGCGGTAATGGCTGCGCCACGGTCGACCATGATGAGACGGTGCAAACGATGCCGAGAAGCGCGCCGGCAAGAAGACGGCTCCAACGGATGGAATCCTGACGGGCGGAATTCATATTCCTACAGCTACCCTGGAAATGAGACGCGGGCAGCATAAAAGGGAAAAATGACGAAAACGTTACAACGGCAGCTTTTTGCCATTATTGCGTTGTGAAGTGGCCTGCTTGAGCAGACCACTGTATCGCGTCAGGTCAGCTCAACCCAGATAGGGGCATGGTCTGAGGGCTTTTCCATGGCACGGATGTCATAGTCAATACCGGCGTCTTTGAGGCGAGGCTGGGCACCTTGCGAGGCCAGGATCAGATCGATGCGAAGACCCCGCTTGGGCTCCGCTTCAAATCCTTTGCTACGGTAATCAAACCAGCTGAAACGATCCGCAACAATAGGGTTGAGGTGGCGGAAGCTATCAACCAGCCCCCAGTTCTTGAGCTTGGCCAGCCACTCGCGCTCCTCGGGTAGAAAGCTGCACTTGCCGGTACGTAACCAGCGCTTGGCATTATCGGCACCAATGCCGATATCGCAGTCTTCAGGTGAGATATTGAAATCGCCCATTAGCAGCAGCGGTGTGTTGGTGGAGTAGCGCTGTTCGAGAAGCTGCTGCAGGTCTGCATAGAACTTGGTCTTGGCAGGGAACTTGACGGGATGGTCCCGGCTTTCGCCCTGCGGAAAATAGCCGTTCATAATGACGACCGGCTGGTTGTTATGGTCGGCATAAACGCCATAGATGAAACGTTTCTGGGACTCTTCGCCGTCGTTGGGGAAGCCCTTGTGGATCTCCAGCGGTGCCTGGCGCGAAAGCAGTGCTACGCCATAGTGACCTTTCTGCCCGTGATAGTGAACGTGATAGCCCAACGCCTCGATATCAGCCAGCGGGAACTGGTCATCCGAGACCTTGGTTTCCTGAAGCCCGATAACATCGGGTGCGTGACGTTCGATCAAGGCAGCCAGCTGATGAGGACGTGCTCGCAAACCATTGATATTAAAGCAAACAATCTTCATGGGCGAAGAAGACTCTCGGTAAAATGGCCATCCTAGCGTATAGAACGGCTTCATGACGAGCCTGCTTCGCTGGTATAGCCGATGAACGCCACGACGCTGCGTTTGTCTCACGACCACTCGCCCGGTAGCATCGCGTCATGACTTTTCATCTACGACTCCGACTCAGTATTGCCGGCCTGCTTTTAATGAGCGGCGTCGCCATGGCCCAAGCGGCCGAACTCACCGTGCACGTTACGCCTGATAATCGTGCGCTGCGGGATAACATTTCTGCGTATATAGGCAGCCTTGCCGATCGGGACGCGGTTGCCTTGCAACGGCTGCGGCGTACGGCTGAAGGCCAGGCGGAGCAGGCTGCCCAGGCACTGGGCTACTACCATGCGCAGATTGATAGCCGGGTCGAGCCAGGGCAGACGCCTCGGCTGATACTGGATATCCAGACTGGAGAGCCCGTTCGACTGCGCCAGGTAGATATCCGCGTGGAAGGTCCGGCGCGGCAACTCAAGTCATTCAAGTCACCCGATGGTGCCAATCTGAAGTCTGGTGCTCAGCTCAATCATGGCTTCTATGAAGATGCCAAGACGCTGATTCAGAATCAGGCTGCACGTTATGGCTTCTTCAGTGGGCATTTCACCCAGCAGAAATTGATCATCGATCCGCAGGCTGGCTACGCAGACGTTGCACTGGTTTACGAAAGCGGGCCTCGCTACCGGTTGGGTAACGTGGAATACGAAGGGGATTTTCCATTCGATCAAGACCTGCTCAATCGCATGGTGCCGTTCAAGCCAGACGAGCCCTATGATTCGGAAACCCTTGCTGAGCTTCAGCAGACGCTGCTCCGAAGCGGTTATTTCGACAGCGTGCGCGTCAACGCTATTCCGGCAGATGCCAAAGACCAGACGATTCCGGTCATGGTGAATCTGACTACTCGCAAGCCACGCACGCTGGGGTTGGGGCTTGGCTATTCTACCGATGTCGGCCCGCGTGTTCGCGCAACCTGGGATCGACATTGGCTCAATGCGCAGGGGCATAGCCTGGGCGCGGAGATGGAGCTTTCTGCGCCACGCCAGAACATCGGCGCCTGGTATGATATTCCCGGGCGCGACCCCATCAACGATAAATTCCGTTTGGCGGGGGGATATCAGTATGAAGAAATCGCCGATGACGATTCGCTGAGTCGCCTGCTCACTGTCGGGCCCGAATGGCATCGCAAATTGCCCAGCGGCTGGACACGGGTGCTCTCCCTGAAACTCCAGCGAGAGGAATACCGTTTGGGAGACGATTCCGGTCTATCGACACTGCTCATGCCGGGTGTCGATTATTCCTACCTGCGCAGCGATAATCGGATCGATCCCAGCCATGGTTACCGACTGCAGTTTGGTGTCTCGGCTGCCAAAGAGGGCATCGTGTCCGACGCCAACATGGTGCATGTGACGGCGCTGGCGCGTGGCCTGACTACTTTTGCCGGTGGGCACCGGCTGCTAGGGCGGGTTCAGGTCGGCGGCAACGCCACCAATGGGTACAAGCAGATTCCGCCATCGCTGCGCTTCTTTGCCGGTGGTGATCAGAGCGTCAGGGGCTATGACTACCAGACGCTATCGCCCACGAACTCCGACGGAGACAGAATCGGTGGACGATACATGGTCACCGGCAGCGTTGAGTACCAGTATCCGCTCAAGGATAAATGGCGACTGGCGACCTTTGTCGACCAGGGGGGAGCGTTCAATGCGCTCGATAATCCGGATATCAAGACCAGTATCGGCCTTGGTATCCGTTGGGTTTCGCCAGTGGGGCCCATACGTGTCGATCTGGCTCATGGCCTTGATGAAGAAGGTGGCTTTCGTTTGCATTTCTCGATGGGGCCGGAATTATGATGCGTGCGCTCAAGATTGTTGGCGCCACGCTGCTGACGGTTGTCGTTGTTCTTGTATTGGGCGTGACCATTTTATTGGGAACCGAGTCTGGAAGCCGTTGGGTGTTGGGCCGGGTTCCCGGGCTTGCAGTGGAAGGCTATACGGGTCGACTGGGAGGGCACTGGAAGGCCGACACGCTGGCCTGGGCTCAAGCCGGTACGCAGGTTAGGCTGGTGTCTCCTGAGTTCGCTTGGTCGCCTGGTTGCCTGTTCAAGCGAACACTATGCATCGATACGCTCGTAGCCAGCGAGATCAATCTCGATCTGGCGCCTACCGAGGAGCAGACGCCCGATGAGGGGCCGGTTACATTACCCGACCTCAAGCTACCGGTAGACGTTCAGCTGGGTGATGTACGCATAGGACGGTTTACGCTCAATGGCAATGAGCAGTTCGCAAACGCCACGCTACGCGCTCATTCTGAGGGTGGCAGCCTGGTCATTGAGCAGCTGGATGCGCACCGCGACGACATGATGCTCAGCCTTACCGGGACGTTGCAGCCTTCCGGGAAATGGCCTTTGACGGCGGACGCCAATGCCCGTCTGCCTGCGCCTGACCAGCAGGAGTGGCCACTGACCTTACATGTGGAAGGTGATCTGCAGGGAAGCTTGACTCTTCAGGCCGACAGCAGCGGTTACCTGCCGGGCCGGTTGACAGGCGACGTGCAGCCTTTGGCAGAGGGTGTGCCAGCTTCGCTGCATCTGACGGCCAACGGTTTCAAGCCAACACAGGATCTGCCAAAGACCCTGACGTTCAACGCGCTCGACCTGACTGCAAACGGCACTCTTAAAGATGGATATAAGTTGGTGGGCACGTCTGTACTGCCGGGTGAAGGAGGCGACATCGCCCTGAAGCTTGATGGCACCGTTACGGCAGAAGGTGCAGACCTTAAAGGACTGACGCTCGATGCGGGGCAGCAGCGTAAAGTCGTCTTGAGCGGCAAAGCAGGCTGGTCGGAAGGCCTCAATGCAAATGCCACCATCAACTGGAGTGAGTTCCCATGGCGTCGTTTGTATCCCGAGATCGAGGAACCGCCCGTAGCGCTGCGTCGACTGAAAGGTGAAGTTCAGTACACCGATGAGCGCTATATCGGAAATGTGGACGCTGCACTAACGGGGCCTGCCGGTGATTTCACGCTAGTGACGCCGTTTACAGGTGATCTCACACAGATCAATTTGCCGTCGCTGGATCTGCATGCCGGGCAAGGACGTGCCGAGGGGCAGGTGAATGTCCGGTTTGCTGATGGCATTGGTTGGAAGGCGAACCTGAACCTCAGCCAATTTAATCCTGCATTCTGGGTCGCCCAGCTGCCTGGCAATCTGGGCGGACCGCTACGCAGTGAAGGAGAAATCAAGGGTGAGCAGCTGCGTGTAACGGCTGATCTGGGACTGCAGGGACAGCTGAGAGGTCAACCTGCTCAGCTGGCAGCGCAGGCGCGTGGTCAGGATAAGCAATGGGATCTTGATAACCTGACTGTCCGTCTGGGCAGTAATCGTATTCAGGGAAGCGGTCAGCTGGCCGAGCAATGGAAAGGGCACCTGGATATCGGCTTGCCTCGTCTCGGCCAGTTATGGCCTGGTCTGGCTGGCGCCATTAATGGAAAAGTGGATTTGCGCGGAACTCAGCAGGCGCCGCAAGGGGAGCTGGTGTTGAATGGGCGAGAGGTTGCCTATCAAACCAACCGGCTGGCGGCCTTGAGCCTTAAAGGTACGCTTGATGCGCGTCAGCAGGGACGAATCCAGCTATTAACCTCCGGTGTGCGTGCAGGCACTAGCGACATTGGACGTGTGACGCTCGATGGACAGGGTAACCGTCATCAGCAGGCAGTCACGCTTGATGTAAAAGGGCCGCTGGCAAATCTGGCGCTTGCCCTGGAGGGTACGCTCGATGATGCGATGAACTGGCGAGGGCGGCTTACTCGAGGTGCTGTCCAGAGTGGTCCCCAGGACTGGCGCCTGCAAAACCCTGCAAGCCTTGAGCGTCTGGCAAACGGGCAACTGACGCTTGGCCAGCACTGCTGGCTATCAGGTAAAGCCTCGCTCTGTGGGGAAGACCAGCGCCTGATGCCGGAACCACGGCTACGCTACCATCTGCGCAACTTTGACCTTGCCGGACTGGCACCTTTCCTGCCCGAGGATTTTGGCTGGCAAGGTGCGCTTAATGCTGATATCCGTTTTGATCTTCCTGAGAACGGGCCAGACGGCACGGTTACAGTCGACGCAGGCACAGGGACGCTAAGAGCACGTAACGCCGACGGCCAGTGGGCAGACTTTGCCTATGACACGCTCAAGCTCAATAGTACGTTGCGCCCCGATGATGTGCGTGTCTCATTGGATTTTAATGGCCCGCAGCTTGGCAACCTCACCCTGAATGCACAGATTGATCCACGCCCTGATGACAAGCCTGTCTCAGGGCGCTTCGATCTGCGCGGGTTGAATGTAGCCATTGCCAAAGGTTTTGTTTCAGGTATTGAGCAACTGGACGGAAGAATCGACGGTAGTGGTCAGGTAAGCGGTACGCTGCTTCAACCTTCGATCAATGGTCGGATCGATTTGAGCAATGGTCAGATCGGGGGTGGCATTGTTCCAACCCGTCTTCAAGATCTACGGCTGACTGCTCTGATTGCCGGGAACCAGGCGAACGTGAGTGGTGGATGGCGCAGCGGCGAACGCGGCCAGGGTAATGTGAGTGGAACGATATCCTGGGCTGATGGATTGGATATGAATGTCGCCGTACGTGGCGATCGCCTTCCTGTTGTGGTTGAGCCCTATGCTAACCTTATCGTGGCGCCTGACCTGAATATTGTCATGCAGAACGGTAGTCTGGCACTCAAGGGTACGGTTCGCGTGCCGAGCGGTGCCATTACGGTTCGGGAGTTGCCACCGTCTACCGTCAAGGTTTCCAATGATGCGGTAATCGTTGGACAGGAAGCGCCTGCGCCCAAGCAGGAGACCCAGCTGTCCATGGATGTAAATGTGCTGGTGGGCCAGGACAAGCTCACGTTTTCAGGGTTCGGTCTGACTGCCAACCTTGAAGGGAACGTGCATATTGGAGACAACCTGGATACGCGCGGTGAAGTTCGTTTAATAGATGGTCGCTACCGTGCTTACGGTCAGCGACTGACTATTCGGCGGGCGCGTATATTCTTCCAAGGTCCGATCGCTCAACCGTTCCTGGATGTGGAAGCGGTACGTGTCGTGGATGACGTAACCGCAGGGTTACGTTTGTCAGGTCTGGCCGACCAGCCACGCGTCGAGGTGTTTTCGGACCCTACTATGGGCCAGGAACAAGCCTTGGCCTATATTGTTCTAGGGCGCCCGCTGACCAACAACGACGAAGGCGAGAACAACATGCTGGGGCAGGCCGCACTTGCGCTGGGCCTTGCCGGAGGATCATCCACAGCGGGTGAGCTGGCGCAGCGTTTGGGCGTACAGAACTTTCAGCTGGATACCGAAGGGACAGGCGACAAGACCAGTGTCGTTGCGTCAGGCAATATTACCGACCGCTTGGCGCTTCGATACGGTGTAGGCGTCTTCGAGCCGGCCAATACGGTCGCCTTGCGTTATCAGCTTACCAAGCAGCTGTATCTTGAAGCAGCCAGTGGTATTGCCAGCTCATTGGATTTCTTCTACAAGCGAGACTTCTAACTCGCCAAGGTTGCCCGATCGTATTGGTCGGGCAACAGGGTAACGCTTGGGTAGTGACCCGTTAGTGCACGATAGGGGTGATTTGCAATAAACAGGTCTTCAGGCTTTAAAGCCTGAGGCGAAGCGTGTTTACTTGATGTTCCATTCAATTGTAGGAAACAGGTCATGACAGAAGTCACTCTTCGCGGTAATCCGGTTCAGATTGAAGGTACTCTGCCTCAGGCGGGTCAGTCCGCACCGGCATTCAGCCTGGTCAATGGCGATCTGGCCGATACCACGCTGGAAAGCTTTGCCGGCAAGCGCAAGGTGCTGAACATTTTCCCCAGTGTGGATACCCCGACCTGTGCCATGTCGGTTCGCAAGTTCAATACCGAAGCCGCCAAGCTGGAAAACACCGTGATCCTGTGCGTGTCAGCTGACTTGCCGTTTGCCCAGAAGCGTTTCTGCGGTGCGGAAGGCATCGAAAATGTAATCAACCTATCCACGCTGCGTGGTCGCGAGTTTCTGAAAGACTACGGTGTTGCTATCGCGTCCGGCCCCTTGGCGGGTCTTGCCGCACGTGCGGTAGTGATTCTGGATGAAAATAATAAGGTGCTTTATAGCGAACTGGTGCCTGAAATTGGACAGGAGCCCAACTACGAAGCGGCTATTGCAGCGCTGAAATAAGGTAGAAGAAAAGCACTCGGGCCTCGATCAAGGCCCGGGTGCTGATGCATGAAGTCGATGCGCTTCGAGATGTAACAAGGCAAGGCAGAATCCAACGTTCCGTCATACTCTTATGACATTCTGGCGGCAGTGTATTGCTTGCTGCTCCGCACCATTCAATCCTGTATGTAAACAACGCGTAAATCCGCTTGGCCTGATGAAGGCTGCGGCTTACCGTTATCTTTCCGAAACTTATTGCTGTGGCGTTCATGAGCGATTCCCTCAATTCCAAACCTTCTCGCTCCAAATTTCCTTTGTTGATTGCTGTTGTGGTAGTGGCGGTTGGCGCTGTAGCTGCATGGCATTTTCTAGGTAAATCGCCTGAACAGGCAGGGCCTACCGGTCGTAACGCTGCTCAAACTGAGCAGAAAGGGCCGGCTGGAGCCGGACGCCGTGGTTCCATGGCTCCAACAGACATGATCGTGAGCACTGGAAAGGCCGAAAAAACGACGCTTTCGGTTTACCTCAATGCATTGGGCACGGTAACGGCCTACAACACGGTTGAAGTTCATGCCCGTGTCGACGGTCAGTTGGCCAAGGTACTGTTTACTGAAGGGCAGGAGGTGAAGGCCGGGGACGTACTGGCTGTCATCGATCAGCGGCCTTATCAGGCGGCGCTGGCACAAGCCCAGGGCACCTTGCAGGAGAATCAGGCTCAGCTGAAGAATGCACAGATCGATCTGGAGCGTTATCGCCAGCTCTTCAAGGAAGACTCAGTAGCCAAGCAGACACTGGATACACAGCAGGCGCTGGTTGCTCAGTATCAGGGAACCATCAAGAACAGCGAAGCGCAGGTGGCCGATGCCAGACTGAACCTGACCTTTACCGAAGTACGGGCTCCCATCAGCGGCCGGTTGGGTCTTCGTCAGGTGGACGTGGGTAATCTGGTGGCTAGCGGTGACACTACGCCGATCGTAACCATTACCCAAACCAAGCCTATTGCCCTGACATTCAGCCTGCCTGAGGATCAGCTCAGCACGGTGCGTCGCCAGATGGCGACCGGAAAGCCGCTGGCCGTAGAGGCATGGGACCGCGGGCGAAACAGGGTTCTGGCAACGGGTACGCTGGTAACGGTGGACAACCAGATCGATACCAGCACGGGCACGGTCAAGTTCAAGGCTCGCTTCGATAATCAGGATGAGTCGCTGTTTCCCAATCAGTTCGTTAATGTCCGCTTGCATGCGCTGGAGCTGAGCGATGTCATTGTCATTCCGATCTCGGCCATTCAACGTAACGACGAAGGGCCTTACGTTTTCGTCGTTGGCGAAGGCAATAAGGTTGCGACGCGTAAAGTCAGCCTGGGCGAGATACAGGGCGAGCAGGTAGAGGTCCGTTCAGGCCTGGATGCCGGTGAAACTGTTGTGACAGAAGGACTCGACCGCCTGCGTGACGGCCAGACAGTCAAGGTTACTCAGCCTATTACGGAAACTGCGCCCAAGTCAGATCCGGACGCCAATGAGGCCACGTTAGGCGGCGGAGCCGGTGAATGAACCCGTCTCGTCTTTTTATCCTTCGGCCGGTAGCGACCACCTTATTGATGGTCGCTGTTCTGCTGGCCGGTATTATTGCTTACCGGTTGTTGCCTGTAGCCTCGCTGCCAGAAGTTGATTATCCCACCATTCAGGTCAAGACCCTTTATCCGGGAGCCAGCCCTGAAATCATGAACTCAGGCGTGACCGCGCCGTTGGAGTCAGAGTTAGGGGAGATTCCTGGGCTGGAGGAGATGTCTTCCACCAGCTCTGGAGGCGCCTCTGTCATAACGCTGCGGTTCAGTCTGGACAGTAATCTGGATGTGGCGGAGCAGGAAGTACAGGCGGCGATCAACTCCGCCAATAACCTGCTGCCCAACGACCTGCCGCAGCCGCCGATCTTTAGCAAAGTCAATCCGGCCGACACCCCGATTCTGACGTTGGCAGTCACCAGCAGCAGCCTGCCCTTGCCCAAGATTCAGGACTTGGTGGAAACCCGCCTGGCGCAGAAGATCGCTCAGGTCAGTGGCGTTGGTATGGTTAGCCTGTCCGGCGGGCAGCGTCCTGCTGTTCGGATTCAGGCCAATCCTACTGCATTGGCGGCCTATGGTTTGAGTCTGGAAAACCTGCGGACCGCCATCGCTAACAACAACCAGAACGGGCCGAAGGGAAGCTTTGACGGACCGACACGCTCATCGACACTGGACGCGAATGATCAGCTGCAATCAGCCGATGAGTACAAAAACCTCGTCATTGCCTATCAGAACGGTGCGCCTGTACGGCTGAAAGACGTTGCGTTGGCAATCGATGGGGCTGAGAACAACAAGCTGGCTGCCTGGGCCAACGACACTCCTGCAGTCATTCTGAACGTTCAGCGGCAGCCCGGCGCCAATGTCATTCAGGTTGTGGATCAGATCAAGCGGCTACTGCCAACCCTGCAGGAGACCTTGCCGGAAAACCTGGATGTGATGGTGCTGACGGATCGCACAACCACTATCCGGGCATCGGTCCGTGATGTTCAGTTCGAACTGGTGCTGGCCATAGGACTGGTGGTCATGGTGACTTTCCTGTTCCTGCGCAACGTCTCGGCGACGCTGATTCCCAGCGTCGCTGTGCCGTTGTCGTTGGTTGGTACGTTTGGAGTCATGTACCTGGCTGGCTTTTCCATCAACAACCTGTCGTTGATGGCGCTGACGATCGCTACCGGCTTCGTCATTGACGATGCCATCGTCATGGTCGAAAACATTGCCCGCTATCTGGAGGAAGGAGAATCGCCACTTGAGGCTGCACTCAAAGGCTCAAAGCAGGTAGGTTTCACGATCATCTCGCTGACCTTCTCGCTGATCGCCGTACTGATCCCGCTTCTGTTCATGAGTGACATTGCCGGGCGGCTGTTCCGTGAGTTTGCCATTACGCTGGCTGTCTCCATTCTGATTTCCTGCGTGGTTTCGCTGACCCTCACACCGATGCTCAGTGCGAAACTGTTGCGCCATGTGCCGGAAGACAAGCAGAGCGCATTCTCGCGCAAGGCCGGAGCCGTTATCGACGGGATGATCCATCGATACGCTACAGGTTTGCGGTGGGTTCTTCGGCATCAACCGCTGACACTGATAGTTGCCATCGGTACGCTGGTGCTGACCGCGGTGCTTTATCTCTTCATGCCGAAGGGGTTTTTCCCGCTTCAGGACACAGGCCTGATTCAGGGAATTTCCGAAGGCCCGCAAAGCATGTCCTTTGAAGGGATGGCCAAGCGGCAACAGGCGCTGGCGTCGATCATCATGCAGGACCCTGCGGTCGACAGTCTGTCATCGTTTATCGGAGTTGATGGTGATAATCCGACCCTCAATACCGGGCGCATGCTGATCAACTTAAAGCCTCATGATGCCCGAGATGTATCTGCCTCGGAAATCATTACACGCCTTCAAAACCAGATGGCCGATCTGCCTGACATGAAGCTTTATCTGCAGCCGGTACAGGATCTGACGGTGGAAGATCAGGTTAGTCGTACGCAATACCAGTTCCGTCTGGTCGACTCGAGCCTGGAAACGCTCAAGACTTGGGTTCCAAAGCTGGTCGAGCATTTGCAGACGCTACCGCAGCTGACGGAAGTCGCCAGTGACTTGCAATCGCGCGGCCTGCAGGCCTATATCAGCGTTGATCGGGATAACGCGTCTCGGCTAGGCGTCAGCCTGAGCGATGTTGACAGCGCACTGTACAACGCGTTTGGTCAGCGCCTGGTTTCAACTATCTTTACTCAGTCCAACCAGTACCGGGTCGTACTGGAAGTGGGACCGCAGTTCCAGTTGGGACCGCAGGCGCTGACGCAGATCTACGTACCAAGCTCCACAACGACCACTACCAACGGCACGACCACTACAACCAGCGGGCAGGTGCCGCTATCGGCCATTGCCCATGTAGAGGAGCGCAATACCCTTCTGGCGATCAACCATGCCGGGCAGTTACCTGCCGCGACAGTTTCCTTCAACTTGGCCAAGGGTGTATCGCTGGGTGAGGCTGTGGAAGCGATTCGTCAGGCGGAGCAGGATCTCAAAATGCCGGCAACTGTTGATACCCATTTCCAGGGTGCAGCGCTGGCGTTCGAGTCTTCCCTGTCGAGTACGCTACTGCTGATTCTGGCCGCAGTGGTCACCATGTACATTGTGCTGGGAATTCTTTATGAGAGCTTTATCCATCCCGTCACGATTCTATCGACGCTGCCTTCGGCCGGGGTAGGAGCGTTGCTGGCGCTCTGGATTGCCGGGCAGGACATCGGCATGGTGGCCATTATCGGCATCATTCTCCTGATCGGTATCGTTAAGAAGAACGCCATCATGATGATCGACTTTGCCCTTGAAGCTGAGCGGGAAGAGGGTAAAACACCGGAGGAGGCTATCTACCAGGCCTGTCTGCTGCGCTTCCGGCCGATCCTGATGACTACCATGGCTGCCTTGCTGGGCGCCTTGCCATTGATGTTGGCCAGTGGTGCAGGCGCCGAGCTGCGCCAGCCGCTGGGTATTGCGATGGTAGGCGGTCTTCTGGTTAGCCAGCTGCTGACCTTGTTTACCACTCCGGTCATTTACCTGGCGTTTGGCCGGTTAGCCACACGATTCAACCGCTGGCGCTATCGGCATAACCTGGATTTCTCCGGGGAAATCCGATGAATTTTTCGGCACTGTTCATTCGGCGACCGGTTGCGACTTTGTTGTTGACGCTGGCTATCGTGCTATCCGGTTGGCTGTCTTTCGGTTTGCTGCCAGTTGCGCCGCTGCCTCAGGTCGATTTCCCTACTATCGTTGTCAGCGGCACTCTGGCAGGAGCCAGTCCCGAGACCATGGCCTCTTCAGTGGCTACACCTCTGGAACGCTCATTGGGACGTATTTCGGGCATTACTGAAATGACGTCCACCAGCTCTCAGGGCAGTACCACCATCATCATCCAGTTCGATCTGGATAAGAACATCGACGGTGCCGCGCGTGAGGTTCAGGCTGCCATCAATGCGGCGGTGTCTTCGTTGCCCACGGGAATGCCCAGCAATCCGACCTACCGCAAGATCAATCCGGCCGATATGCCCATCATGGTATTGGCGCTCACGTCGGATAAGCTGGACAAGGGCAAGCTTTATGATCTGGCATCCAATACGGTCGCCCTTAAATTGGCCTCGGCCAAAGGGGTCGGTCAGGTCAGCGTAGGCGGCAGTTCGTCGCCTGCCGTGCGGATTGATCTGAACCCGGATGCGCTCAACCATTACGGCCTGTCTCTAGACGATGTTCGTACCGCAATCAATGCGGCCAATTCCAATTCGCCCAAAGGCGCATTTGAGTACGGCGATCTGCATTGGCAAATTGACGCCAATTCCCGGTTGAACAAGGCGAGTGACTATCAACCGCTCATCATTCGTACCCGTAATGGGCAAGTGGCGCGACTGGACGATGTAGCCACCATTACCGATTCAGTCGAAGACACCCGCAACCTTGGTTTCTCCAATAATTCTCCGGCGGTGCTCATTCTGATTTCACGGCAGGCCGGCGCCAATATCATTGAAACCATCGACGGTATCCGGGAGCAGTTGCCAACGCTACAGGAGACATTGGGCAAGGACGTCACGCTGAGCATCATGGATGACCGTAGCCCCGGCATTCGCGATTCGCTGCATGAAGCCGAGTTTACGCTGATCATTTCCATCGCCCTGGTCATTCTGGTGGTATACCTGTTCCTGCGGGACATTCGTGCGACATTGATCCCCAGCATTGCCGTACCAATCTCTCTGGTGGGCACCTTTGCGGTGATGTATCTGTGCGGGTTTTCGCTCAATAACCTGTCGCTCATGGCGTTGATCGTCTGTACCGGGTTTGTGGTCGACGATGCCATTGTGGTGGTGGAGTATATTGCCCGCCGGATCGAAGAGGGCGAGAAGCCTTATCAGGCCGCGTTGTTGGGCGCGCGCGAGGTAGGGTTCACGGTTCTTTCCATGAGCCTGTCGCTGGTAGCGGTCTTTCTGCCGATTCTGTTGCTGACGGGCATTATCGGTCGCTTGTTCCGCGAGTTTGCGGTGACGCTATCGGTTGCCGTTCTGGTGTCGATGGTCGTATCGCTGACGCTCACGCCGATGCTGTGCGCCAGGCTTCTCAGGGCGCACCGGCCCCGCAAGGAAACGGCTGTAGAGCAAAAGACAAGTCGTTTGGTTGCGGCAATGTCCCGGTATTATCGGGCAAGCCTTGCCTGGGCGTTGGATCACTCGTTTCTCATGCTGTTGATTCTGATCGCCACGATTGCGCTCAACTTTTACCTGTATGCCGTAGTACCCAAGGGTTTTCTGCCGGATCAGGATACCGGCCGCCTGCGTGGCTATGCCGTGGCGGATCAGGGAATCTCCTTCAGTGGGATGCAGAGCAAGATGGAGGCTTATCGGAAAGTGCTCATGGCCGATCCGGCGGTCGACAATGTGCTGGGCTTTACCGGAGGTCGAGGGCCTGGCGGCTCATCCACCAATAGCGGGTCGTTTTTCATTACGCTCAAGGATATCTCCCAGCGCGATCCAGTCGAGACCGTCGCCATGCGGCTGCGCAAAGCCGCGGCAGCTCAGGTGCCTGGTGCCAACCTCTTCCTGGTGGCGTCACAAGACTTTCGCGCCGGAGGGCGGGAAGGAAATGGTGCTTATCAATTCACGGTCAAAAGTGACGACCTAGAGCTTTTGCGTACCTGGAATCCACGGATCGAGGCTGCTCTTCGAAAGGTCTCGCAGATCATTTCTGTGAACAGCGATTCGCAGGACAAGGGGGTTGAGCTATCGCTGGACATCGACCGAGACACGGCCAGCCGGTACGGCGTCGACATTCAGATGATTAATGCCGTCTTGAACAACTCGTTCTCGCAGCGGCAAATCTCGACCATGTATGAAGACCGCAACCAGTACCACGTTGTGCTGGGTGTGGGTGATCAGTACAGGCAGAGTGTGGACGTCTTGAGCCAGGTGTATGTGGTCACCAGCGAGGGTAATCGTGTCCCGCTTTCCAGCTTCACTCGTTATCGGTTCAGTAACGCTCCGCTGCGGGTTGCCCATGATGGTCAGTTTGCCGCGTCGACGTTTTCCTTCGATCTCGCGCCTGATGTAAGTATCAGTCAGGCCAGGGATGCGATCCGTGACGCGATCAAACCGTTGAAGCTGCCGATTGGATTACAGACGGCGTTTGCGGGAAATGCCAGCATGGCGCAGCAGTCCCAGAGCGCTATGCCCCTGATTATTGTGGCTGCCCTGGTTGCGGTGTATATCGTGCTGGGTATGTTGTATGAAAGCTATATTCATCCACTGACGATTCTGTCGACGCTGCCTTCGGCGGGCGTTGGAGCTTTGCTGGCGCTGCAGCTCTTCAATACGCCGTTCACCTTGATCGCACTTATTGGCGTAATCCTCCTCATCGGGATCGTCAAGAAGAATGCCATCATGATTGTGGACTCTGCGCTGGATGCCGAGCGGCGTCTGGGGCTGGCGCCTCGCGAGGCGATTTTGGATGGCTGCGTCAGACGTTTCCGACCAATCATGATGACCACGCTGGCTGCAGTGCTTGGCGCCTTGCCCTTGCTTCTGGGCATGGGCGGTGATGCGCCGCTGCGTCGGCCGCTGGGGATCACTATCATTGGTGGCTTGATTGGCAGTCAGTTGCTGACGTTATATACCACTCCCGTTATCTACCTGTATCTGGACCGTCTGCGACACTGGTTTAACCGCCGTTGGGCGGGACGCCGAGCAGGCTCGCGCACGCATGCGCCCATGGAGAAATCATCATGATGTCGTTTTCAGCTCGTCCCCATTACTTGGGACTTGCCCTTGCCTTAGCCGTGGGTGGCTGCACAGTGGGACCAGATTACCAGCGACCCCAGGTCACTACGCCCATCGCATTCAAGCATGCTGAAGGTTGGCAGATGGCCAAGCCCAGCGATGCCACCAAGCGGGGGCAATGGTGGGAGGTGTATGGAGACAGCACCCTTGATGGTCTGATGCAACGCCTGGAGAACTCCAACCAGACACTGGCCCAGTATGAAGCCCAGTATCGCCAGGCACGCGCTCTGGTACGCCAAGCACGCGCCTCCTTCCTTCCCGCGGTAACCGGAAGCGCTGGCGCAACACGCTCGGGGCAGGGCGGTGGAAGCAGTTCGAGTTATCAGTATCAGACGTCAACAGGAACGACCGTCACATTGCCACAAGGCACCAGCAGCGCCACTACTTCCAACAGCTACACCACCAGTCTTGGTGTCAGCTGGGAGCTTGACCTGTGGGGAAGCATTCGCCGCAGCGTGGAATCCCAAACAGGATCGGCGCAAGCCAGCGTGGCCGAGTTGGCCTCTACCAAGTTGAGTCTGCAATCGGAGCTGGCACAGAACTATCTGCAATTGAGGGTTCTGGATGCCCAGCAACGGCTCCTGGATGCTACGGTGCAGGCCTATGAGCGGTCACTACGGGTCACCGAAAACCAGTATCGCGCCGGTATGACTACGCGTTCGGACGTTGCCCAGGCTACGACCCAGCTCAAAAGTACCCAGGCGGATGCCATTGACCTCAAGTACCAGCGTGCGCAGCTGGAAAATGCGATTGCTGTGTTGATTGGTGTCCCGCCATCTGAGTTCAGTCTGGCGGCAGTGGAGACAGTACCGACCGTGCCCGGCATCCCTGCCAGCGTGCCGTCGGAGCTGTTGCAGCGTCGTCCGGATATTGCTCAGGCTGAGCGGCAGGTAATGTCTGCCAATGCCCAGATCGGTGTTGCCAAGGCGGCATATTACCCGACGCTTTCCCTGACAGCCTCGGGCGGTTATCGAAACAGCCAGTGGGGTAATCTGGTCAGCACCCCTAACCGTTATTGGTCCATCGGGCCAGCGTTCGATCTGACATTGTTTGACTTCGGTGCACGCCGTGCACAGGTCGAGCAGGCCGAAGCATCTTATGATCAGACTGTTGCCCAATATCGTCAGGCGGTACTCAACGGTTTCAAGGAGGTCGAGGATTACCTGGTTGAGCTGGACGTTCTTAATCAGGAGTCCGGTGTAAGGCAGGAGGCTCTGGATTCGGCGCGGGAGTCACTGCGTCTGGCAGAAAATCAGTACCGTGCAGGTCTGATCGATTATCTGGACGTAGTAACGCTGCAAACCACGGCATTAAACAACGAACGCACCAACCTGACGCTGTTGGGTAGTCGTCTGGTTACCAGCGTTCAGTTGATTGCTGCAATGGGTGGTGGCTGGGATGCCGTTGAGCTTCAGCAGGATCCGCTCGCCAGGAGTGAGCCGTAACAAGAAAAAGCCCGCGGCCCAAGGAGCAGGGAAAGCCGCGGGCCAGGGCGACATCGTCGCCCCTAACCGAAGGATCAGACGTTGGGGATCTCCCAACCGCCGCCTAGTGATTTATAGATCGCCACAATGCCTTGGTAGAGCTCAACTTCCGCTTGGGCCTGGGCGTCTTCCGCCGCCAGTCGCTCGCGCTCTGCATCCAGCAATACCAGGAAGTCCGACCCGCCTTCGCGGTAGCGGATCGCTGCCTGCTCGGCTGCTGCGCGGCTGGCTTCAGACTGGCGAATCAGTGCAACCAGGCGCTCCTGGCGTTTACCATAGTCGCTAAAGGCATTGGCACTTTCTTCAAGGGCAAGCAGCACTTGCTGTTCATAGTTGGCCAGGGCGCCTTCGGCATCTGCCTTGGCCCCACGCAGGCGTGCGCGAACGCTACCTAAGTCAAAGGCTGGCCAGCTTAAGGTAGGACCCAGGCCCCATGCGCGGGCGGCCGAAGAGCCGATCTCGGAACCCCGCCCCGCGGTGAACCCTAGAAAGCCGCTCAGGCTAACTCGCGGGAAAAGATCTGCAGTAGCTACACCGACATTCGCGGTTGCGGCTGCCAGCTGACGTTCGGCTGCCTGGATATCCGGGCGGCGGCGCAACAGCTCGGCCGGGTCACCAATGGGAAGCGCCTTGGCAATTGCAGGCAATGGCTTGGGTGAAAGGTCAATGCTCATCGCATCAGGCCGTTCGCCTATCAGAGTCGCTATCCGATTCTTTGCCCGCGCCGCTTCTGCCTGGAGTTGCGGCAGAGTCGCCTCGGTGGCCGCAAGGCGCGCATCAGCCCGCAAGACATCCAGCTGGCTGCCTACGCCTGCTTCATCCAGGGTTTGGGTCAATTGCCGGGAGGCCCGCTGATTCTTCAGGTTTTCCTGCGCAATATGTTCGCGCAGCTGGGCACCGCGGAGCGTGCCATACGCATCTACCAATTCTGCAATCAGGCTGACCTGCAGTTGATTGAGTTCTGCCTGCGCGGCGTCTGCCTGAGCATCGCTGGCCTCCAGTTGATGCTGGATCCGGCCGAAGAGATCAATCTCCCAGGCCATATCCAGTCCAAGGTCGTAACGCTCGTTGTTTGTACGCTTATCGGTGAAGCCCGGCTGCTGCGCCTTGCCGATCTCGCTACTGGCGCGACTGGTCACAACAGGAAAGCGGTCATTGGCCGTGTCATCACGCAGGGCACGAGCCGAGCGCAGTCGGGCATAGGCCACGCGAAGCTCCCGGTTGCCGGAAATCGAGCGCGCCACCAGCTGATTAAGGGTGGGGTCCTCGAATTGTTGCCACCACTGTGCCTCGAAACGGGAGTGATCATATTGGCTGCCCGCCGCGGTCTGCAGATGAGCCGGTTCGGTTTGCGGCGCCTGATAAGTCGGACCGACCGCACAGGCACTCAAGGCAAGGGCCAATAGACTGGGAACGAAGATTCTCATGACAGCACCTCCTGTGCGGCGATACGGCGCTCAGCGCGACGCTCGACGAACGCGCGGATCAGCACATAGAACAAGGGGGTCAGCAACAGGCCGAAGAAGGTCACGCCCAGCATGCCGGAGAACACCGCAACGCCCATGGCATGACGCATCTCGGCACCTGCACCGGTAGACGTCACCAGCGGCACCACGCCCATGATGAAGGCAAAGCTGGTCATCAAGATCGGACGTAGACGCAACCGGCATGCTTCCAGTACGGCTGCCACACGGTCCATGCCTTCTTCCTGTTTATCCTTGGCGAATTCCACAATCAGAATTGCGTTTTTGCAGGCCAGGCCAACCAAGACGATCAGGCCGATCTGGGTAAAGATGTTGTTATCACTCCCGGACAGAATGACACCTGTAATAGCGCACAGAAGCGTCATTGGTACGATGAGAATAACGGCAAGCGGCAGGCTCCAGCTTTCGTACTGGGCAGCAAGCACCAGGAAGGCCAGCAGCACGCACAGCGGGAAGACTAGGAAGGCCGTGTTGCCCGACAGGATTTGCTGGTAGGTCAGCTCGGTCCACTCGTAGGTCATGCCATTGGGCAACTCTTCCTTCATGAGTTTTTCCAGCGCGGCCTGTGCCTGGCCCGAGCTGTAACCGGGTGCCGGGGCGCCGTTGATTTCGGCTGTGATAAACCCGTTGTAGTGCATCACGCGGTCGGGACCCGCGCTATCGCTTACCTTCACGAAGGTAGACAGCGGCACCATCTCGCCCAGGTTGTTACGTACCTTCAGCTGGCCGATCTGGTCGGCTTCAAGGCGGAACTGCTGATCGGCTTGTACGTTGACCTGGAAGGTACGGCCAAAGCGGTTGAAGTCGTTGGCATACAGCGAGCCCAGGTAGACCTGTAGCGTATCGAAGATATCGCTGATCGCAACGCCATGAGTTTTGGCTTTCTCACGATCAATATCGGCATCGATTTGCGGAACGTTGACCTGGTAACTGGAGAACAGGCCTGCCAGTTCCGGCACGCTCTGGCTTTTCGCAATGATGTTCTGCGTTTGGGCGAACAGCTCGTTATAGCCCAGATTGCCCCGGTCCTCGATCTGCACGCGGAAGCCGCCAATGCTACCCAGCCCCTGAACTGGCGGAGGCGGGAAGATCGCGATGATCGAATCCTGAATAGAACTGAACTTGCCGTTGAGTGCACCTGCAATCGCGTTGGCTGACAGACTCGGGTCCTTACGTTCTTCGAAGGGCTTGAGTGTCACGAAAACAATGCCGCTGTTGGGGCTGTTGGTAAACCCATTGATGGAGAGTCCCGGGAACGCCACGGTGCTTTCCACGCCCGGATACTTGAGCGCGATATCGGACATCCGCTTGATGACGTCTTCGGTACGATCCAGCGTAGAAGCGTCAGGCAGCTGCGCAAAGGCGACCAGATATTGTTTGTCCTGCTGCGGCACGAAACCTGTAGGCGTGTTCGTCAGCCCAAACACCGTCAGCGCCATCAGACCGGCATAGACCACTAGCGCAATCGAGCCGCGGCGAAGCACACGTGCAACCACGCCTACATAGCCGTGACTGGCGCGTTCGAATATACGGTTGAATGGCGCGAACAGCCAGCTGCCCAGCAGGCGATCCAGCAAGCGCGAAAAACGGTCCTTGGGAGCATCGTGTCCCTTGAGCAGGACGGCTGCCAGTGCAGGGGAGAGCGTAAGCGAGTTGAAGGCTGAGATGACCGTTGAAATAGCAATGGTCAGGGCGAACTGTCGATAGAACTGTCCCGTCAATCCGGAAATAAAGGCGGTGGGTACAAACACAGCGCACAGCACTAGCGCGGTAGCGATGATAGGACCGGTTACTTCCCGCATCGCTCGCTGGGTTGCGGCAACCGGAGAGAGGCCCAGCCCAATGTTCCGTTCGACGTTTTCCACGACCACGATGGCATCGTCCACCACAATCCCAATAGCTAATACCAGCCCGAAAAGGGACAGCGCGTTCAGTGAAAACCCGAACAAGTGCATCAAAGCGAACGTGCCGATCAGCGAAACCGGAACGGCTGCCAGCGGGATGATAGAGGCGCGCCAGGTTTGCAGGAACAGCACCACAACCAGCACAACCAGCACGATGGCTTCAAAAAGGGTATGCACAACCGCTTCGATGGAGCCACGGACGAAGATCGTAGGGTCATAAACGATGGAGTAGTCCATACCCTGAGGGAAGCTCTTCTTCAGGTCAGCCATTCTCGCCCGCACCTGATTGGACAGGTCGATTGCGTTGGAGCCTGGACGCTGGAAGATCGGTATGGCGACGGCTGGTTTGTTGTTCAACAGTGAACGCAGGGCGTACTGGTTCGAACCCAATTCAACGCGCGCAATGTCCCTCACGCGGGTGATTTCACCATTTGCGCCGGCTCGAACGATGATGTTTTCGAACTCTTCCTCATTGACCAGGCGGCCTTGGGTGTTGATGGCCAGCTGGAAGCTGTTCGCGTTGGGCGCGGGCGGGGCGCCCAGAGAGCCTGCCGCAACCTGGCGGTTCTGCTCACGAATGGCATTGACGACATCTGTTGCCGTGAGGCCACGAGAGGCCACCTTGTTCGGGTCAAGCCACACACGCAGGGAATACTCGCCCATGCCGAACAGCTGGACATCACCCACACCGTCCAGGCGGGACAGCTCGTCCTTGATGTTGATCAGCGCATAGTTGGACAGGTACAGCATGTCGTAGCGCTCATCGGGCGAGGTAAGGTGCACCACCATGGCCAGATCCGGTGAGGCCTTGTCAGCGGTAACGCCCAGACGCTGCACTTCTTCAGGCAGCTTGGGCAGGGTACGGGTGACACGGTTCTGCACCTGTACCTGCGCCGTATCCAGATCTGTGCCCAAGGCAAACGTAATGGTCAGGGTCATCTTGCCGTCGGCAGTGGCCTGGGACGACATATAGAGCATGTGCTCGACGCCGTTCATGGCTTGTTCCAGCGGGGCTGCCACGGTCTCGCCGATAACCTTGGGGTTGGCACCCGGGAAGGTGGCGCGAACCACTACCGTGGGCGGCACGACTTCCGGGTATTCACTGATGGGAAGTTGAAAGAGCGAGACGGCTCCGCCGATCAGGATAATCAGCGAGAGAACGGCCGCGAAAATGGGACGCTTGATGAAGAACTGTGAGAAGTTCATCGGACCATTCCTTTGTAAACGCGAGCAACAGGGCACCGTCGCTCTCCTGGTAGAAGAGCGAGGCGCATGGGCTTGGCGGCAGGGTTAGACGGTGTTAACGATGCGTATCGTTGGCAGTCAGCTGAATCGGCTTGTCCGGCAGAGGCAGGCTTTTCGCTACCAGCTCCCGCTGATGCTTGAGTGCAGCCAGGGTGGCCTCGTCAGCCATGGGTACGATCTGAGCGTCTGCCTGGGAGCCCGGCCGGATGCGTTGCAGGCCATTGATGATGACCTTGTCATTGCTGGCCAGACCTGTACGGACGATCCGCAGCCCTTCGATTTTCGGGCCCAGTTCAACCGAGCGGTAATCCACGGTGCCGTCGTCTTTGACTACCAGCACGTATTTTTTGCCCAGATCAGTACCTACAGCCTCATCCTTGATGAGCATCGCGTTATAGGTACCGCTGCCAACCAGCTTCAGCCTTGCATAGAGCCCAGGAGTAAACTGGCCATCAGTGTTTTCGAATACGGCCCGTCCACGAATGGTGCCTGTACGGGGATCAACCTGGTTATCAAGAAAGTTCATCTTGCCTAGGTGAGGGTGGCCGGTTTCGCTGGAAAGTCCCATAAAGACCGGACTGGTTTCGCCCCGCACACCTTGGCGTTTCAAGTTGGAATACTTGAGGAAAACACGTTCATCAGCATCGAAATAGGCATACACCTTGTCGGTGGATACCAGCGTGGTGAGTTGGCTTTCCCCAGCATTTACCAGGTTACCTGCGGTCACCTCGGCCCGGCCAACGCGACCTGTAATGGGGGCGGTAACTTGAGTAAAGCTCAGGTTCAGACGGGCTGCGTCCAGTTCGGCTTGCGTAGCGGCAAGCGTCGCCTTGGCTTCCAATGCTTCGCTGGTGCGGGCATCCGCTACTTCGGCAGAGATCGCATTGCTTGAGCGCAAGCGCTCGCCACGTTGTGCTTCATTCTGAGCCCGATCCAGATGAGCCTTGGCCTGTTGCAGCTGCGCTTCCAGACGCTTCACTTCGGCCTGGAAGGGGCGGGGGTCGATCTGGAAAAGCAGGTCGCCTTTCTTAACCAGGGTGCCTTCCTGAAAGACAACCCGATCGATATAGCCCGAAACGCGCGGACGAATGATGACAGACTCGGGCGCTTCGAGGCGGCCGGTAACCTCATCCCATTCCGTGATCGGTTGTTGAATGACCTGAGCGGCGCTGACCTTGGGCTTTGCTGGTGCTGTGGCCGACGCATCAGGCTTGTTGTCGCAGGCACTGAGCAATAGAACGCTGGCTAATGCCAGAGAAGATCGCCAGAGAGTGGAAGACTGTTCCATGTTCGTTTCCGCCGGGCAAAGTGAGGAAAATTTAAGTACGGCGGAGTCTGGCTCAAGGGTCTGGCACGATCGAATCGAACACTCTGAATTTAACTATCGATCAAAATGATAAAAGCCTTCAAATATATCGATAGCAGACTATCTTTAGCTATGTAATACCAGCCCATTATTATAAACTGTCTGGATCTCCCACAAACATTTGTATACGAGAGCGTAACCAGCGTTCGGCAGGGTCGTTATCGTGCACACCGCTCCAGGCCATGGAGAGTTCAAAGGATTGCACCTCCAGAGGTGGATCTTCGATGCGCAAGCCGCCGTTGGAAGCCAGTACCTGGGCGGTGTAGTCCGGGACGGTGGCGAGCAGATCCGTATTGGTCAGTAGTGTTCCCAGGCCGTTGAACTGGGGGACTGCCAGCACGACGCGCCTCTGCTTGCCCAGCGTCGACAGCGCATCATCGATAAACCCACTCAGGTCGCCGGCAGGCGATACCAGCGCATGAGGGCGAGCACAAAAGTCGTCCAAGGTCAGCGTGCCGGGAATGGAATCGGCCCGAAGCACTTTTGAGCGCGAGCGCCGCAAGGTCTTGCGTTTGGCATTGGCGGGCAGTTCCGAGGTGTAGGCAACGCCTACTGTGATCTCGCCGGAGGCCAGTTGGCTGGAAATGTTCAGGTAGTTGGTTCGGCGTATGACCAAGGCTACTCCGGGTGCCTCTGCGCGAAGGCGCCTGAGCAGGGGCGGCAGCAGGGCAAACTCGACGTCGTCCGACAGTCCTATTCTGAATACGCGATCGGCGCTTGCCGGTTCGAAATTCTGTGCGCGGCTCATGGCCGAGGAGATTGAGTCCAGGGCCGGTGAAAGCAGGCCGAAGATCTCCATGGCACGGGGCGTAGGTTCCATCGTGCGGCCGGTGCGGACCAGCAATGGATCGTCAAACAGGCTGCGCAGACGGGCAAGGGCGGCGCTGATGGCAGGCTGGCCCAGAAAGAGCTTTTCAGCAGCGCGGGTTACGCTCCGCTCCCGCATCAATGTCTCGAACACAATCAACAGGTTGAGGTCTACTCGGCGAAGATCGTTGCGATTCATGGTATGCCCTTAACCGTGGCCATGCATTTGTTCGAGCGCATGAGACTGTAGTGAGTCGAGGGCGGCGTCAAGCCTTGCATCACTGACATTCATGACAACTATCGATACGGGCGGGTAGCGTTGAGGCGCCAGCTTGGATACAGTCCGTAGCCATACGGAATCCACCAAAGAGGTTTGCGATGTCCCGTGTGATTCGCTTTCACCAGTTCGGCAGTGCTGATGTCCTGTGCTGCGAAAACCAACCCACTCCTGAGCCTGGTGCAGGGGAAGTACTGGTGCGTGTACAGGCGCTGGGCGTATGTTGGGGCGACGTGCTCTGGCGGCAGAACCTGGCCGATGAGCCTGCCACGTTGCCGGCTGGGTTTGGTTCTGAGCTGGCGGGTGAGGTTGTGTCCGTGGGCGAGGGCGTCCGCCATTTCCAACCAGGCATGCGAGTGGCCAGCTTTCCTGCCCACTCGATCAACCAGTATCCGGCCAGTGGTGACATGGTGCTGATGCCCCAGCAGGCATTGACCGAATACCCTGACACGCTGACGCCGGCTGAAGCGGCGGTGCATTATGCCGGTCTGCTCCTGGCCTATTTTGCTCTGGTGGATCTGGCTCAACTCAAGGCCGGACAGCAGGTGTTAGTCACCGAAGCCAGCAACTGCGTCGGCCCGGCGGTGGTTCAGCTGGCGGCCGCGTTGGGCGCCCAGGTGATCGCGGCTACCAGCGAGTCGGAAAACCGCGCAATGCTTAAAGGGTTGGGTGCTGTGAAGGTCGTATCGACCGACGAACAGGACTTGGTGCTGGAAGTAGAGCGTTTTACCGAGAGCCGTGGCGTTGAGGTTGTGCTGGATGCGCTATGTGGTCCACAGCTGTCCCGCCTGGGTGATATTGCCGCGACACGGGGCAAGCTGATCATTTACGGCATGGGTGGTGGTAACGAGGCGTCCTTTCCGGCCTGCGCTGCGTTCAAGAAACACCTGCAGATTTTTCGGCATAGCGTCCTGGATTTTACAGGCCATCCAGAGCTTGGTCTGGAGCCCCATGCCGAGGCGGTACAGCGCGCGCTGACGGTGATTAATCAAATGACCCGGGATGGTCTGCTCAAGCCCGTCGTTGCGCATACGTTGCCGTTTGACCAGTTTGTGGAAGCCCATCGGCTCGTAGAAAACGAATGCCTCAAGGGGCGGGTCGTCTTGACCGTTGAGTAAGTAGACGGGCAGTGCGCCTGCAGTGCATTGCCCGACACGCCTGAATTCTTTCCCCCCCCCCCGTCTGTGCTGCAGCCGAGTCAACCGTTCGGCTGCTTGCAACTTATCTCCATCAATAGCCTGAACTTTTCCCTTAGGCGTCGGCTCAGTATTTCATACCTATTGGGCTCAGCGCGGTAGAGGTTATGACCCTCTGCCGCACCCGCCACAAGGCATCGAAGGATGTTCCGATCGCCGGAAGCTGGGCATGAGCCAGCCAACAGCACTTTAAGGAGTCAGGCTCGATGTCGAATACCGATCTCCCCGGTTCACTCGCGTATCTACCTTATGACCCGGAAACGGCGTCGCAAACACCAAGAATTGCCATCGAGTCGGTCAGCCCGACAGTGGATAACGGACAATTCGCTGCCAAGGGCATCGCCGGCCAGCCCATCACCGTAAAGGCCACCATTTTCGCAGACGGGCACGACAAGCTGGCCGCCTGCGTACTGTGGCGCGTGGAAGGTGCTGAAGACTGGCAGCGAGTACCGCTGGAGCTTCAAACCAATGACCTGTGGCTGTGCGAGTTCACGCCGGTACAGGTGGCTCGACATGAATTTGTCGTTCAAGCGTGGTGGGATGTGTACGGCAGTTACCGCTACGAGCTTGAAAAGAAATATGGCGCTGGTGTGCCGATCGGACTTGAGTTGCAGGAAGGACGCATCCATCTGGAACAGGCCCTGACTCGTGCGGATGACGAGGTGCGGCCCGGTCTAGAATCCTTGCTGGCACGGTTCGATCAGTGCGCTACCGAAGGTGACAAGGTGGCTTTGTTGCTTAGCTCGGAAACTGAGCGCAACATGCGCGACGCCGATGCCTATCCGCATCTGACTCACAGTGTCGAGTACCCGTTGGATATTGAGCGCCTCAAGGCACAATTCGCCAGCTGGTATGAACTCTTTCCCCGCTCGATCACTAATGACCCGCAGCGTCATGGCACCTTTCGCGATGTGATCGGTGAGCTGCCGCGTGTACGTGACATGGGCTTCGACGTCCTGTACTTCCCACCGATCCATCCGATCGGGCTTGCCCACCGCAAGGGCAAGAACAATACCCTGGGTGCGGGCCCTGATCAGCCTGGCAGCCCTTATGCCATTGGTAGCCCCGATGGCGGCCATGATGCCGTACATCCGCAACTCGGAACGCTTGAAGATTTCCGTGAGCTGGTTGCCGCAGCGGCTGACCATGGTCTTGAAATCGCACTCGACTTTGCCATCCAATGCTCACCTGATCATCCCTGGCTCAAGGAGCATCCGGGCTGGTTCTCCTGGCGTCCTGATGGCTCCATGCGTTACGCGGAAAACCCGCCCAAAAAGTACCAGGACATCGTCAACGTCGATTTTTATGCCAAGGATTCCGTCCCGGACCTCTGGCTCGCGCTGCGTGATGTGGTCTGGCATTGGGTGGAGCAGGGCGTCAAGATTTTCCGGGTCGATAACCCCCATACCAAGCCATTGCCGTTCTGGGAATGGCTGATTGCGGATATCCGTGGCCGTGACCCAGAAGTCATGTTCCTGGCCGAGGCCTTTACCAAGCCAGCGATGATGGCGCGTTTGGGCAAAGTTGGATATTCGCAGAGCTATACCTATTTTACCTGGCGCAATACAAAGGCTGAGCTGACGGAATATTTCACACAGCTCAATAGTTCGCCCTGGCGTGAATGCTATCGCCCCAACTTCTTCGTCAACACGCCGGACATCAATCCGGTTTTCCTACAGACCAGTGGGCGTCCAGGGTTTTTGATTCGCGCAGCGCTGGCCACCATGGGGTCGGGCCTGTGGGGCATGTATTCAGGTTTTGAGTTGTGTGAAGGCACGCCGCTAACGCCCGGCAAGGAAGAGTATCTGGATTCCGAGAAGTACGAGTTGCGCCCCCGCAACTGGTATGCGCCGGGCAACATCATGGCGGAAGTTGCACAGCTCAACCGGATCCGCAAGCAGAACCCGGCTCTCCAGACACATCTGGGGATCAAGTTTTACAACGTGTTCAATGACAACATCATCCTGTTCGGCAAGTACACGCCTGATCTCAGCAATTTCGTACTCGTGGCAATCAATCTTGATCCCCATAACGCCCAGGAAGGCCACTTTGAACTCCCCTTGTGGGAATTCGGACTCGACGACAATGCATCCATGCATGGCGAAGACCTCATGACCGGCCACCGCTGGACATGGCACGGGAAAACACAATGGACGCGTCTCGATCCTTCCATGCCATTTGGCATATGGCGTATCCGCCCGGCCATCTAGGCCAAAGGAAGACTATAAATGGCGAAACCAAAAAAAACGCGCTCGCGCAAACCGGCGGCCTTTATCAATGACCCGTTGTGGTACAAGGATGCGGTCATCTATCAGGTTCACGTGAAGTCATTTTACGATTCCAACAACGACGGAATCGGTGACTTCCCTGGCCTGATCGATAAGCTCGACTACATTGCTGGCCTGGGCGTCAATACCATTTGGATACTGCCGTTCTACCCGTCGCCGCGCCGCGATGACGGGTACGATATCTCCGAATACCGTGGAGTGCATCCGGATTACGGCACCATGGCGGATGCCAGGCGCTTTATTGCCGAGGCGCACAAAAGGGGATTGCGGGTCATCACTGAGCTGGTAATCAACCATACCTCTAGCGATCACCCCTGGTTTCAGCGTGCACGCAAGGCGAAGAAAGGGTCTTCGGCGCGCAACTTTTATGTCTGGTCAGATGATGACAAGAAGTACGACGGTACGCGGATCATCTTTTTGGATACCGAAAAGTCCAATTGGACGTGGGATCCCGTCGCTGAGCAGTATTACTGGCACCGATTCTACTCGCACCAGCCTGACTTGAACTTCGATAACCCTCAGGTCATGAAAGCGGTGATCTCGATTATGCGCTACTGGCTGGACATGGGCGTCGATGGCTTGCGTCTGGATGCCATTCCCTATCTGGTGGAGCGTGACGGCACCAATAACGAAAACCTGCCCGAAACCCATGCGGTACTCAAACAGATTCGTGCCGAGATCGATGCGAATTACCCGGACCGGATGTTGCTGGCGGAAGCCAATCAGTGGCCGGAAGATACGCAGCAGTACTTTGGCGAAGGTGACGAGTGCCACATGGCGTTCCACTTTCCGCTGATGCCTCGCATGTATATGGCTATTGCCCAGGAAGACCGCTTTCCTATCAGCGATATCCTGCGTCAGACCCCTGAAATTCCAGCGAACTGTCAATGGTCGATCTTTTTGCGCAACCATGACGAACTGACGCTTGAAATGGTGACTGACCGGGAACGGGATTATCTGTGGAATTTTTACGCCTCGGACCGGCGCGCGCGCATCAATCTGGGGATTCGTCGTCGCTTGGCACCGCTGCTCGAACGGGATCGTCGGCGGATCGAACTGCTCAATAGCCTGCTTCTCTCCATGCCAGGTACGCCTACGATGTACTACGGCGATGAGATCGGCATGGGCGATAATATTCACCTAGGCGACCGAGACGGCGTACGTACGCCGATGCAATGGTCGGTTGACCGCAATGGTGGCTTCTCCCGTGCCGATCCGGCCAGCCTCGTGCTGCCGGTGGTAATGGACCCGCTATATGGCTATCAGTCGATCAACGTAGAGTCACAGGCGCGCGATCCTCATTCGCTGCTGAACTGGACGCGCCGCATGCTGGCCGTGCGCAAGCAACAGAAAGCCTTTGGTCGTGGCACCATGAAGATGCTTCGGCCAACCAATCGCCGTATTCTGGCGTATTTGCGTGATTACACCACGCCCGAAGGCGAGCACGAGACCATTCTCTGTGTTGCCAACGTGTCGCGTGCTGCCCAGGCCGTCGAACTGGATCTGTCATCCATGGCAGGCAAGGTGCCCGTGGAAATGCTGGGAGGCAGTGCCTTTCCGCCCATTGGCCAACTGCCTTACATGCTGACACTTCAGCCGTACGGATTTTATTGGTTCTACCTCGCAGGCAATGAACAGATGCCTGCGTGGCACTCCGAGCCTCCAGAAACCATGCCTGACTTCCAAACGCTCGTCATCAAAAAGAATCTGCAAGAGTTGCTCAGCGGTACGCCGCGCAAGGCTCTTGAACAGGAAATCCTGCCGCTGTATCTGCCCAAGCGCCGCTGGTTCGGCAGCAAGGACGAGGCGATCCAGCAGGTCACCCTTATGTACGCTGTGGAAATTCCAACGCCGAAATTCCCCGTGCTGTTCATGGAAGTCTGCGTGAAAAATGCCAAGGGGCAGGAGCATTATGCCTTGCCGTTGGGCTTCCTGGCCGAGAGTGACCAGCATTGCAGTCCGTTGGCTACCCAGTTGGCGATGTCCCGCATTCGCCATGTTCGCAACGTAGGTCTGGTTACCGATGCCTTTACGCTGACCAGCTTTGTGCATGGGGTGTTCAAGGCCTTCAAGGATCAGGCCGTACTGAAGTCCCCTGCAGGTGAAATCCGCTTCCAGCCGTACATGGATGTCGAGAACTTTACTACAACCGATGAAACTGAAATTCGGCACATGGGTGTAGAGCAGTCCAACAGTTCGCTCATTGTAGGCGACAAGTACATGCTCAAGCTGATCCGGAAGGTAGCTACAGGTATTCATCCTGAAGTCGAAATGGGTCGGTTCCTGACGGACAAAGGCTTTGCCAACATGGCGCCCTTGCTGGGTGAGGTAACACGCTACAACGAAGAGGGCACACCCAATGTGCTCATGCTGGTGCAGCCTCAGATCCATAACCAGGGGGATGCCTGGAAGTGGACGCTGGACAAGCTGGACCAGGTAACCCGTGACATGTTGGAGGCAGGTCTGTCAGAGGTTGAGAACGAGTTCACTGCCATGTCCGATCTGGAAAACTTTGCCGCCATTCTGGGGCAGCGCCTGGGTGAAATGCATACCTTGCTTGCCCAGGACACCGATGACGCTGCGTTTGCACCCGAGAAGATCGATGCAGACTCCGCGCGTACGTTTGCTCACCGTGTACGAGAGCAGGTTGACGCTGCGCTGGATACGCTTGAGAACAAACGCGCCTCCCTGGATAGCGCCGGCACCCAGCACCTCGACAAGTTAGTGTCTCAGCGCAAGGAACTTGGCGAGCGTATCGAAGCCCTTGCCGAAGACGTAGCCGGTGGCTTGCGCATCCGTGTTCATGGAGATTTGCACCTTGGGCAAGTCCTGGTGTCTCAGGACGATGCCTACCTGATCGACTTTGAAGGTGAGCCTGCCCGTTCGCTGGACGAGCGTCGTGCCAAGTATGGTCCGCACAAGGACGTGGCAGGTCTGCTGCGATCCTTTGACTATGCGGCGGCCATGATCACCATGAGCAGTAACAGTGGTGCCGATACGTCGGAAGAGGCAATGCGTCAACGGCGACAGGCAGCAGAGACCTATCGCACAACGGCTTACGCGGCCTTCCTCAAGGCTTATCGTGAGGCTGCTACCGGTATCGCCCATGAGTGGAGCGAGCGTGGTGAGCAGGCAGCGCTGGATCTCTATACGCTAGAGAAAGCCGTTTATGAAATTGGTTATGAAGCGGCCAATCGGCCTAACTGGATCAACATTCCGCTGCGCGGCGTAGCCGCCATTGTGGATTCGCTCATTTCGGGAGCAAAAGGATGACTCAAGCCGTAGCACCCCAGAACCACCAACCAGACTACGCCCAGCTGTCTGCTCCAGAGGCGGACGCGCTGGCTCGCGGAGAACATGGCAACCCGTTTGCCATCTTGGGGCCTCACCCGGATGGTACCGGGTTTCTGGTTCGTGCCTTTTTACCCAATGCGCTGGGTGTCGAGCTGGTCGAGCGTGAGAGCGGTCGCCACTTGGCCCATATGGAAGCCGGGCAGATTCCCGGGCTGTTTTATGCCCGCCTGGACTATCAGGCAACGTATTTCTTCAGGATCCGCTGGCCCAGTGGCGTACAGGAGACAGAAGACCCTTACAGCTTTGGTACGCTGTTGGGCGATGTCGATATTTACCTGATCAATGAGGGTAAGCATCGTCAGCTGGGTCAATGCCTGGGTGCTCAAGCGATGACCATCGACGGTGTTCAGGGTGTACGCTTTGCTGTGTGGGCACCCAATGCACGTCGGGTTTCCGTAGTCGGTAACTTCAACACCTGGGACGGTCGCCGTCACCCAATGCGCCTACGGCACGGTGCAGGGGTGTGGGAATTGTTTATCCCCCGCATCAAGCCGGGTGACTCATACAAGTACGAAATCCTTGGCCAGCATGGGTTATTGCCTCTAAAAGCTGACCCAGTCGCCCTGGCAACGGAGCTACCGCCGTGCACCGCCTCGGTAGTGGCTGATCCGGCTCCGTTCGAATGGCATGATGATGATTGGATGGCGCAGCGCAAGGAGCGCCAGTCTGTTCATGCGCCCTTCTCGGTATACGAGCTGCACTCTACCTCGTGGCGTCGTGACGGTGGTGACGATGGTCGCATCCTGAATTGGCGGGAGCTGGCTGAACAGCTGATTCCCTATATTCAGGAGATGGGCTTTACCCATATCGAGCTATTGCCGGTAATGGAGCACCCGTTCAGTGGATCATGGGGCTATCAGCCACTGTCGCAGTTCGCTCCAACGTCTCGTCATGGCACGCCGGCTGATTTCGCAGCCTTCGTAGATGCCTGCCATCAGGCGCACATCGGTGTGATTCTCGACTGGGTGCCCGCGCATTTCCCGACGGATCCCCATGGACTGGCGCGCTTCGACGGTACAGCACTCTATGAGTACGAGCATCCTTTCGAAGGTTTCCATCAGGATTGGAACACTTACATCTATAACCTTGGGCGCAATGAAGTACACGGATTTATGCTGTCGTCTGCGCTGCATTGGCTCAAGCATTTCCATATAGACGGCCTGCGTGTGGATGCGGTCGCATCCATGCTGTACCGCGATTATTCCCGCAAGCAGGGCGAGTGGATTCCCAATAAATATGGCGGCCGCGAGAACCTCGAGACAATCGATTTTCTCCGCCATTTGAACGATGTGGTGCATGAAGAAGCGCCCGGTGCGTTGATGATTGCAGAGGAATCCACCGCATGGCCTGGTGTCAGCAAGCCTACCTCTGAGGGCGGTCTTGGGTTCTCCTACAAGTGGAACATGGGCTGGATGCATGACACGCTGCATTACATCGAGCGTGATCCGATCTACCGCCGTTACGACCATCACAACATGACCTTCGGTATGGTATACGCCTATTCCGAGCGTTTTGTTCTTCCCATTTCCCATGATGAAGTCGTGCATGGCAAAGGGTCTTTGCTGAACAAGATGCCTGGTGACAATTGGCAAAAGTTTGCCAACCTGCGCGTGTACCTGTCCTTTATGTGGACGCATCCGGGCAAGAAGCTCCTGTTCATGGGATCCGAGATCGGTCAATGGCGTGAATGGAGCCACGACCGCGAACTGGACTGGTTCCTGCTGCAGCATCAGAACCACCAGGGTGTACAAAAGCTGGTAGCGGATCTGAACCGGTTATACCGGGCAGAGCCCATGCTGCACGAGCATGACTGCGAACCGGAAGGCTTCCAGTGGCTGGTAGGTGATGATTCTGCCAACAGTGTATTTGCCTGGTTGCGTTTCGACTCACAGAAACGACCTCTGCTGGTTGTTGGAAACTTCACACCGGTACCGCGTTATGATTACCGTATAGGCGTTCCCGAAGGAGGGCAGTGGCTGGAGCTCTTCAATAGCGACAGCGATATTTACGGCGGTAGTGGTGTTGGCAATGGTGGTGCCGTTACGGCAGATGAAACCTCTAGCCATGGCCAGCCAGCTTCTTTGAATCTGAAGTTGCCGCCATTGGGTGTCGTTATCCTGAGACCTGGCACTCGACCCGAGCATTGATCGGAAGACAACAAAGAAAACGGCGCTTAACGCGCCGTTTTTCTTGCGTTTTCCCGCAGGTAAATGAAGCTGATCTGTTACTGCCGCCGAGGTTGCCAGGCTGCTGTTTGCATCATTCACGTTTTATTGACACGCTATGGGTTCTACTAATGCAGTAGCACTGGATCAGGGTCTTTATAGGTAATCAGGGAGGACTCATATGGTAGATCTGGCAGAGTGGAATCTAACAATTCCCGAGCCATCCAGTCCTGTCGTTATTGAGACCAACGTACTCAATCGCAACTACCGCAGTGATTACTTTTATCGTACTCCCGATGGTAGCGTGACCCTCTGGGCTCCCGTAACAGGACGTTATGCGCCGGAACTCAATTATCCCAGTACTGAGCTTCGGGAAACGCGCCCGGATGGCAGTGAATACAATTGGAAATACGAAGACTCCGTCAGCCTGATGCAGGCTGACCTGCGCGTTAATCAAGTGCCTTCCAGTGGCAAGATGATTATCGGACAGATCCGTACAATGGGAGATAGTCAGGGTACACCGGACTCAGCATTGATCAGCCTGCGTTATCGTCTGGACCCTACCATGGAGGGGAAAACGCCTGTCACTGGACAGGTTGAGGCCTTGATTCGTACCAAGCCGGATACCCTCAAGATTCCGCCACAAATCCTGTTACGCAACATTCCATTGGATGGTCCGTTCAGTTATGAGTTGCGCTTGAGTCGGACCGGTGTGCTGAGCGTAAGGCTTTTTACACATGGGCGCGGAAACGGGGAGCTGTCTGTACAGTTGGATCAGCGCTGGGCAAGTTACCACCTTTACTTTAAGGCGGGCGCTTATGTGGAGGACAAGGAGGGACCTTCTACCGAAGGGGGTAAGGTGACCTTCAACCGATTGGTCACCATGCATCAACCCAACAACCGATAAGGACTCGGCAGCCCGTTAGGCTGCCGGACCTTTGGCCTGTGCCTGTGCCTGTGCCTGTTCGTCCTGTTTTTCCATCTTGGCCTCGTTTCGCGCCCGGATTTTCTTGGCACGACTTTCCATGAAGAAATACACAACGATGGCAATCAGCAGCGGAGCGATGAAATAGATGGCTCGGTAGGCAAGCAGTGCCGCGATGATGTACGACTGATCTAGCTCATGGCCCATGAAGGCTACGAATACTGCTTCCAACACTCCGATGCCCGCAGGAATATGCGTGATGACACCGGCAAAACTGCTGATGAGCAGAACGCCCAGCACAAACACATAATCCATCTTCTGTCCGAGCAGCACATAGATAATGGCACCCATTGCCATCCAGTTGATGGACGACACCACAAGCTGAATACAGGCCATACGCAGGGAAGGTAAATTAAGGTTTTGCCCTTTGATGGTCCATGAGCGACGCTTGGAAAACTGGCAGAACAGCAGGTAGACGGCAATAAAGGTGACGAGGCCGATGCCTATCATCCGTAGCGTCATGTTGCCGATGTACCAGTGTGGGGGAATCTTCACCAGCCCGGCGGTGAAGATAATGCCTGCCAGCAGGATGTAGCCCAGCCAGTTAGTCGCCAGGCTCAGGCTGAATATACGGGTAATGGTGCCGCTTTCCAGACCCAGGCGAGAATAGAGTCTGTACCGCAAGCCAATGCCGCCTACCCATGTACTGAGCGTAAGAGTAAAGGCATAGCAGATAAACGACACGATCATCACCTGCCGTTTGCCCAGCTTGTGCCTGCAGTAGGCTCGCCCGATCAGGTCATAAAAGCCATACATGATATAACTGACCACAACCAGGCCCACGGCCATGAGGATAGCGGTCCAGCCATACTGGCGAATGGAATGCCAGACCTGCACCCAGTTCACCTGCCGGGCATACATCACGAGCAGAACAGTAACGGCAATGAAAAAAGCGTAGGTCAGAAGCCTCTTGGCGATCGGCCACACTTTACCTTTAGGAGAAGGTTTCGACTTCACGGAGGCATCCTGAGAGTGCCTTAGAGTGGCGGTCATGTATGAGTCCTCGCACGTTCCGGATCTGCTACATCGGATCGTTCAAGATGCGATTGAGCGGGCGGTTCGACCAACGCTATTTTAGGGGTGTGTGCCGGTAACCAGCCTACCCAGGCAGGGAAGTGCCGAAGGAAGTGAAACACCAGCATGGTTTTGGCCAGGTGCCAGATGGTCTTGCGCGGCACCTTGGTCATGTCCACATGCTGACAATGCTGCGCCATGAGTTGTTCGAGCCGACCACGCAAGACCTGATTAAAGGCTCGGTCATGGAAGATGAGATTGGATTCGAGGTTAAGAGAAAGACTTAAAGGGTCCAGGTTGCTGGAGCCTACCGTAGCCCAGTAATCGTCCATCAGCGCCACCTTGCCATGCAGAGGGCGGCGGCAATATTCGTAGACTTCGACGCCCTCAGGTACAAGGTAGTTGTAAAGCATTCGTGCACCGACCTTCACGATCGGCATATCCGGTTCGCCCTGGACGATCAGTCTGACCTTCACGCCACGCCGGGCCGCGTCTCGCAGCTCACGCAACAGGCGGTAACCGGGAAAGAAATAGGCATTGGCAATGATGATTTCACGCTTGGCGCTTCGCATCATCTCAATGTAGTGCTGCTCGATATCCGTACGATGCTCATCGTTGTCTCGATAAACGAACAGCGCCTGTGCATCACCGGGGAAGTCGTTGCGAGCAGGCTCATTGCGGCGTCGACCCCACCAACGACGAGGCTCTTCGCTATTGCCCAGAGCCTCAAGACTAAAGCGATGAATATCGGCTACGATGGGGCCTTCAACTTCTACTGCGTAGTCCTGCTTGGCCGTAGGACCAAAATCACCCAGATGATCAGCAGAAAAATTGATGCCTCCAACAAAAGCGATTTCAGCATCAATGACAACGATCTTGCGATGAAGACGGCGGAAGAGGTTGGTCCTACGCCCCATGAAGAGGGGGCGCGGATCGTAAAAGCGGAAGCGGACACCGGCAAGCACGAGTTTATCAAGGAAGTCCTTGGTCAATTCCGCCGAGCCGTAGCCATCCACCGTGACCTCGACGCGTACGCCACGCCGGGCTGCTTCTATCAATACACGGTGTAGCTCATTGCCTACCTTGTCTTCAAACAGAATGAAGGTTTCCAGCAGGATTTCCCGCTTGGCCTGGGAGATGGCTTCAAATACCCGGGGAAAGTATTCTTCACCATTCTCCAGGAGCTCAATTCGATTGCCGTCTCGCCATTGCGGGTTCATACATACAACTCCACAGCCAGCGGGGCATGATCGGACAGGTGAGACCAAGGGCGGTTGGATAAGACTTCAGGGGTACGCACCGTGAGGTTGCGTGTGTAGATTCGGTCCAATCGCAGCATAGGCATACGCGCTGGGAATGTCTTGGCGTGTTGCCCGTTGGCGTTCAGAAACGCTTCCTCAAGTCCTGCGCCCGCCTTGAGCACATCGCTGGCGCGTTGGCGCCAATCGTTGAAGTCACCTGCAACAACCAGCGGCGCATCTTCCGGCAGATTTTCAATGAGCTTGCACATCAGTTTCAGCTGTTGCAGACGGTGGTTTTCTCTGAGCCCCAAATGACAACAGATCGCGTGGATATCAAAGTCATGATCCGGAACGCGCAACACACAATGCAGTAAGCCGCGCTTTTCCGGGCCGGTAATGGACACGTCAAGGTTCTGGTACGTCACGATCGGAAACTTGGACAGTACGGCGTTGCCATGGTGGCCATCCGGGTAGACCGCATTTCGCCCGTAGGCGAAATCGGTCCACATGGAATCAGCCAGAAACTCATACTGCGGCGCCGCTGGCCAGTTCTCGAAGCGCAACGGGTGCTTCTCGTGCGTACCCAACACTTCTTGCAGAAACACGAGATCAGCCGATGTCGTGCGCACTGCGTCACGCAGCTCCGGCAAGATGAACTTGCGGTTGAAGGACGTAAAGCCCTTGTGCGTGTTGATAGTGAGGATCTTGAACGAGAAACCCTTTGTTGCGTTCGTCATGCTTGACGCTTCCTCCGTTTGGTTTGCTTGGTCAATTCGAACAACAGAAATGACCGTCCTGTTACTTGATAGACATCGCCAAACGCAAAGGTGTCGCCGGTTTCCAACAAATCAGGCTGATTGGTATCAACCTGCAAAACCCAGTGCTCACCTTGAGGCACTTCGGGCAGTGTGAAATCCACCATATCGTAATGAGCATTTACGATCATCAGAAGCGACGTATCAGAGCCGGCACGGCGAATCCCTGTAGGTTGCGCACGACCGTCAAGCAGAATGCCCATGCAGCGATTGCTGCCGTCCTGCCACTGTTCCATACCCATTTCTTCACCGCTGGGCATTAACCAAGTCACATCCTTGATATCCAGCGCTTCGTTGTATACGCCAGTAAAGAAGCGGCTACGACGCAATAACGGATACTTCATACGAAGCTCGATGAGTCGGCGCGTGAAGTCCTGAAGCTCAGCACTGCGCTCCTTGATATCCCAGTTTATCCAGCCGATTTCGCTGTCCTGGCAATAGGCGTTGTTATTGCCGCCTTGCGTCCGCGCGAACTCATCACCCGCCAACAGCATCGGTGTGCCTTGGGAGAAGAACAGGGTTGCCAGGAAGTTACGCATCTGGCGGTAGCGTAGGTCGATGATTTCCGGGTCGTCCGTTTCACCTTCTACGCCACAGTTCCAGGACAGGTTATTTGAATGGCCGTCGTTATTGCCCTCGCCATTGGCTTCGTTGTGCTTGTCGTTGTAGGACACTACATCGTTGAGGGTAAAGCCGTCGTGAGCAGTGACAAAGTTGACTGACGAAGCCGGCTTGCGGCCACGCTGGTTGAATTGATCACCCGAGCCGAGAACGATCTTGGCAAAGTCGCCAAGTTTGTCGTCATCGCCTTTCCAGAAGGACCGTGCCGTATCGCGGAATTTATCGTTCCACTCCATCCAGCCGGGTGGGAAATTACCCACCTGATAGCCGCCGGGACCGCAGTCCCAGGGTTCGGCAACAAGCTTGAGCTGATTCAAGACTGGGTCTTGGCGGCAGGCATCGAGGAAACCGCCGCCTTCGTCGAAACCATGGGGTTCGCGGCCAAGAATGGTAGCAAGGTCAAAGCGGAAGCCATCCACACGCATCTCGGTTGCCCAATAGCGCAAGGAGTCAGTCACCATCTGCAATACGCAAGGGTGACTCATGTTGAGTGTATTACCCGTACCGGTATCGTTGATGTAATACCGGGGATTATCCGGCATCAGACGATAGTAACTGGCGTTATCGATCCCCTTGAGCGAGAGGGTCGGGCCCATCTCATTGCCTTCGGCTGTATGGTTGTAGACCACGTCGAGAATGACTTCAAGGCCGGCCTTGTGCATCCGCGCGACCATGATCTTGAACTCGCCGATGGATTGGCTGGCCATGTAGCGGGCATGAGGGGCAAAAAAGGCCAGGGTGTTATAACCCCAGAAATTACGCAGCCCTTTCTCAAGCAGATGGTTGTCATCCAGGAAGTAGTGGATGGGCATCAGCTCGACGGACGTCACACCTAGCGAACGGATGTAATCGACAACATCGCTTTCGTGGAACGCAGAGAACGTGCCGCGGGTGTTTTCCGGCACTGAAGGATGCTGCATGGTGAAACCACGGACATGGGTCTCGTAAAAGACAGTACGGTCCCACGGTACCTTGGGCTTCTCTGTAGTACCCCAGGTAAAGGCCGGATCGATCACGCGGCAGCGAGGCATATAAGGTGCACTGTCGCGTTCATCGAACGAAAGATCACCGTCAGGATGGCCAATGGTGTAACCAAACAACGCATCGTTCCACTCAAGCTCGCCTACGATCTGCTTGGCATAAGGATCGATCAGTAGCTTGTTGTGGTTGAAGCGATGGCCTGCCTCTGGCTCATAGGGGCCGTGTACGCGATAACCGTACAACGTCCCCGGACGTGCGTCAGGCAAGTAGCCGTGCCAGATCTCATTGGTGTACTCGGGCAGCTCAATGCGCTCGATCTCTTCAAGGGTATCCTGGTCAAACAGGCAAAGCTCAACCTTGGTAGCATGAGCCGAAAACAGGGCAAAGTTGACGCCGGAGCCGTCCCAGGTGGCTCCCAGGGGATAGGGCAGTCCTTCGCGAATGCGGGATGTCGTGCGGTTGACGAAAGCGTTTTGGGTCTTCTCAGAACTATCGCTAGGCTTGTTAGCGCTCATAGTAATCGACTCAGGTCTATGTCTTAGAGCTCAACCAGGTGCTGCCTGTATTGAGGTAACGGTACCGGCTCTATCTGGAGCGAGGTACTTTCAACCATCCGGTAACGTGATGTTTCCGGACCTTCTTGTACGTCATAGGTATAGAGGCTTCCGGATGCTGGCAGTTCCGAAAGGACGTGTGTCATGCCGGTTAGAGCGAAGCAGCGCAAGTTTCAATAAATAAATAGTTATTTTTATAAGGTTTCGTGTATAAGATTTGTAGAGTTATAAATTTCAGATTGAATTAAAAAGGCGGAAAAGAATGTTCATTCTTTTCCGCCTTTTTAATGGTGATCAATACAACTTAGTAACGAGTCGGAAGATCAACACCTTTTATTTGGAACCGCCCTTGCGGCCGGCTTCAGCTGCACGCTCACGGTCGTTGGCAAAGTTGCCTCCGCTATTACGGCCACCTTTACGTCCGGCTTCGGCCGCTCTTTCACGATCATTGGCAAAATTACCAGGATTGTTGTTCTTGGCAGTCATGAATTTACCCTCACGTTGGTTTCTGGAAATAGCAGTTATTACCGCTATTAACTGCTAACCCTTCACTGTATGGGATAGCCTCATGAGGCTACGGTTCACCCGCTAGAGCCCACGGCTGACGAGTGGTCCAGGCCTTTTTTGGATGCTCCTCCCTTGCTTAAATGGTAGGTTGAGAGCATTACCTGCAAATAGATGGCGCATGGTAAGACCTATTCATTTAAGCCTTAACTGATTAATTAAAATCCGCCGTGTGTGGATTGGCATTTAGTTGGCAGCAATTAGGCTCGGAAGTTAACCAGCCGTCTAGATCGCGTGGTTCAAACTCAATGCAGCTAGGCATCTTGGCAGGATTGTCACTTACGATCGGGTCAGGTTGAGGAACTTCAGGACGGTGTGCCATGGCATCAATTCTCATAGGATTAAATTTATACCCGAACACCTTGAATCGAGTGCTGGAATTGATACGCAGAGGGAAGGCTAGTTCCAGCCTTTTATCGGCCGTTGATAGTATCCGGATAAAAGGTATATGGCCTTTTGATATATAAGCAGAGCCACATATCAAAGAGAAAAAGTGTTTACCCCTTCTGCTAGTAGCAGAAGGGGTAGAGACATTAAGGCAGGACTTACTCTTTAGGTACGGCCTTGGCACGCGGAGCACGGGGCTTCTTGGGCGCTGCAGCGGCAGCTGTGGTTTTTTCGACCGGAGGCTTTTCAGTCTTGGGCTTGACGGCTTCCTTGACCTTTTCGACCGCTTTTTCGGCCAGCGATGCAGCCTTGGGCTTGGTTGCACGAGGCTTCTTGGGCTTGGCTACAGGCGCTGCTGCAGCTTCAGGCGCTACACCTTGCTGCTGCTCGGCTTCATAGAGCTTGGTAGCCATTTCCCAATGGCGATGCTCTTGATGAGCAGGGCGACCTTCGGACTCCCAAATCTGGTAGGCGAGCTGCTGAATGCGTTCGGTGCGTTGACTCATTATAATGTCTCTCCTTGTGACAGGTCTTGTGTAATCAATAAACCAAGAGGAAAGCTCGCAAGAAGCTCGCTTAATGAAAGTTCACTCTGTTTCACATGGACAGATGAATGGCTGAAAGTTTCCGTAAAAATTTGATCGATGAACTGTTTTGGCACTTTTACAGAGGTGTCCTGCCATGCTGATGCCTCAAAAGAGGGAATAGGGTTCTCCCCAATGAAGCGCCAAACGCGCAGCGGTACAATAATGATAGCGGCCTTGCCCTGATACTCACGGGCGAATGCCAGTACGTGGCTCGCCTGTGCTCCCGAGACTTCCAGCGGTATGTACTGGCCCTTGAGAAACACATCCGCATGGGAGGTACGAGCCGCCAGGGTTCTTGCAATCACACTCTGCTTAACGCGGCCATCCTTCCAGCTGGAAAGCAGCTCTGCCGGGGCCTTGGCCTCTTTCAGCGCAGCGATGCGAGGCGGGTAGTCCACCGGGCGGCGGTTGTCAGGCTCGACCAGACTCAGATCCCAGAAGTCACATCCCTGATAGAGGTCCGGTACACCGGGTGCGGTCATTCTAAGCACCGCCTGGGTCATGCCGTTCAGCGCACCTACAGGAGCGATACGGGCTACCATCTCGACAATTTCCTTACGAAGTGCCCCGCCTTTTTCACCGGTGATCAATTGTTCCAGGAAATTACGGCACGCTGCTTCGTATTCGGTATTAGGCGTCCACCAGTCTGACTCAAGCTTCTCTTCACGTAAGGCTTTTTCCTGCCAGGGCAGGAGACGATCCAGATACGCCTGAAGCCCCTGCTTGTCATCGGCTGCCAGATCAAGCGGCCAGCTGGCCAGCAGGGTTTGGTAGAGCATCAACTCATCACCCGGGGTAGGGGCAGGCTTGTCAGCAAAGGTTCCCCGTAGCGGTGAACCCATCTCCAACCAGCGGGTTGCGGCCTGGGTATAGAGATCAGCCATTTCGGAGATGACCGCGAGGCGTGCGCGTGTGTCTTCGCCGCGTTTGTGGTCATGGGTCGCGGTAGTCAGCATGTTGCGTGGGAACTGCTCGGACCGCAGTTTGCTGCTTGCATGGAACTCTTCTGTGCTCTGGCTGAAGTTCTGTGGGTCGAATCCCACATCGTTGCGCGAGAGCAGGGCGCCTGAGCGGTAACAGGAGGTGTCTTCCACGGCCTTGGCTGCAACGGGTGAGGTCAGTTGCTGGAACTTGGTAATAGCGCGACGCTGCTCGCGACGTGCCACGCTACCCACCGGCTGACGGCAGGGAGCCTTGCCACCCAACCATTCATGCAGCAGCTCCAGTACTGGTAGCTCGGCTTCCGAAAGATTGGGGCGCGCACCGTCTACGGCTTTCTGGAAGAACTTTTCATCCTCACCGGTAAAGCCGGCTGCGCTGGCGTAAGTGCGGTAAACCGGGAAGTAGGTAATCAGTTCAAGCAAGACGCGCCTAATGGAACCCAGGCTGATGTCACGGGTACGCCAGTCCTGCTGAGCCACAACATGCAAGGTATGCGCAGTGGATTCGAATTCACTGGCCAGTGCAGTAGTCACCACGAGGCGGCGCGCCTCACGAACTTCTTCCATGAAGTCGGCTGGGCGTCCGGTCTTTTCAGCCCAGAATTCGTTCAGAGGTTTTTCGCCGGCCGGATCATGCATAACCCCCGACACTTCGTTCATGAACTCATAGCCGGTGGTGCCATCGATGCCCCAGTCGCCACGCAGGTGCTCGCCCTCGGCAAGGATCTTCTCCACATAGATGGGGAAGCCGCCTTCAGGCGTGCCGTTGGGACGGCTCTGGCAGATCGTATCGATCTGTCGACGCAGCTTGCGGCAATAGCCACGGGGATTGGCCAGACCGTCGATATGGTCCAGGCGCAGACCGTCGATCAAGCCTTCGCCGATCAGTCGGAAAATCATGGCATGCAGCGCGTCGAAGACCTCGGGGCGCTCCATGCGCAGGCCACCCAATTCGGTGATATCGAAGAAGCGGCGCCAATTGATATCGTCGGAAGCGGTACGCCAGCTTGCCAGACGGTAATGTTGACGCTCCAGCAGCGCATGCAAACGCTCGTGATTGGCCGCGTCGCTTGCATCGAAAGCTGCCAGGCATTGGTCCAGCGCTGCCTTGACTGCAGGGTTTTGACGAGCACTTTCTGCCAACTGGGTAACGGCCTCGTTGGCGCCTTCGCGGTCACCCTCGCGGGCCTCGAACGCATCGGCAAACAGGCGCAACTCGGAGGCATCGCTTGCGCGTAGGATATCGGCGTAGGTAGGCGGTGAAATAGGGAAATGGTGCGCGTAGTACTCGACCCGGAAACCATCTTTCTCATCAAATACCAGCTTCAACTCACCGGCCTGCAGGATGTCACCATAAGCGCCACCCAGGAAAGGCAGCAGTAGCTGACCATGCAATTCAGGGTCGGGGCTGTACCAATTGATGTCGTAGAATTTAGCGTATGGGCTATGGCGTCCCCATTTGAGCACATCCAGCCACCACGCATTCTCCGATCCGCCCACGCTCATGTGGTTGGGTACAAAGTCGACGATCAGTCCCATGCCACGCTCGCGCAGACGGGCAACCAAACGGCGCAGGGCCTCTTCACCGCCCAATTCAGGATTGACACGGGTAGGGTCCACAACGTCATAGCCGTGAACCGAGCCGGCTCTGGCCGTGGTGATGGGGGAGGCATAGATATGACTGATGCCCAGGTCAGCAAAATAATCGACCAGGGGAATGGCATCGTCCAGGGTAAAGTCCTTGTGAAACTGCAGGCGAACAGTCGCGCGCACTGGGCTCATGATGAGTGGCTCTCCGCTTCTTGACGGGCTGCCGCCAGTAACTGCAGGCGACGCTTGGGGGTTTCGTTATTGAGTAGGGTGCTGGCCTGATCCGGCCAGCGACGGCGCCAATTGGGGTGGCTATCGATGGTGCCGGGCAGGTTGGCTTGTTCTTCCAGGCCCAAGGCATCTTCAACCGGCAGGATAACCAGCGGTGCCGGTGTTTTACCGATATGGCTTATGCAGGCATCCACAGCCGCTTTGGCGCTATCAGGGCTGGTGTCTTTCAGGCCCAATGTCTTGGCCAGGCGCTGGCGATCCTCTGCACGATTCTGCTTTTCTTTTTCTTCGGTGGTGTCTTCCGCCAACTGTTCCAGCCGGGCCTGCCATTCGACATCACGCGCAATCCACCAGCCAGTCATGGTAGGAAGATCGTGCGTCGTGGTCATGGCGATGGAGGTATTGTTCCAATCTTCGATCTCTTTGAAGTTCTGGTCCTCGTCGCGCTCAAACATCAGCACTTGCATGCCCATGATGGACTTTTCCATCAGACGCTCACGAAACCCTTCCGGTACGGTGCCCAAGTCTTCACCCATGACAATACATTCGTTACGCCAGGACTCGATCGCCACCAGACGAAGCATGTCTTGAATGGGATAAGACAGATAGGCGCCATCGGCCGGTGAGGCGCCCTCGGGCACCAGCCACAGTCGTTGCAGACCCATCACATGGTCGATACGTACACCGCCTGCGTGGGCAAAATTCGCCTTGAGCATTTCAAGAAATGCCCGAAAGCCGTGGCGCTGCAGACCAGACGGCGAGAATGCAGAGATGCCCCAGCCCTGGCCGCGCTGGTTGAGCAGGTCGGGTGGTGCTCCAACGCTGACAGACGACAGCAGCTCTTCCTGCCGGCTCCAGGCCTGACTGCCGCCGCCATCTGCGCCTACGGCAATATCAGCAACAAGGCCGATTTTCATACCTGACGCTTGAGCAGCCTTTTGTGCGCTTTCCAGGCCGCGGGCGGCCAGCCACTGCGTGAACGCATAGAACTCCACGTCTTGTGCATGGGTTTCAGCAAACGTGGCGACAGCAGGATTTTGAGGGTCCTGATATTCCTTTGGCCAATGCTGCCAGCTGGGCGCCGCGGTGCCATGGGCAAAGGATGCGTGTAGCGCTTCGAACCGGCAGTGGTTCTCCAGCGCTTCGCCGCCCTGTTGACGGAAGGCCTTGAAATCGTCCTGTAACTCACCGCTTTTCACACGGAAGTCCATGAATAGCGCTCTAAGTACACGAAGGCGAGTCTTGGCCACGGCAGGCCAGTCGACCATTTCCAGCCCTTCCAGGCGGGACCATTCCTGCGCCAGCCCGGTTTTGTCCAACGCATGTTTGAGCGCTTCCTCACCTAGAATCGCGGCGGGTGAAGCATTCAGGATATTGAGAAACATCCGGCTGGAGGGCGAATAGGGGCTGTAACGGTTACCGTCGGCACTGAACATGGCATGCAGCGGGCTAATGGCAACCGCATGAGCGCCCAGCTTAGCTGCCGAGCAAACAAACTCTTCGAGCGCTTTCAGATCACCCAGGCCACCATCCCCGGGACGACGCAGGCTATACACCTGCACGGCCAAACCCCAGGTGCGCGGTTCGGGTTTACCCAGGGCATCGGCAATGCTGTAGCAGCGCTCGGGTGCAATCGCCAGGGTGACCTGCTGTTCGCCTATTTTCAGGGTGTGATAGCCCATGGTGTCGATGGGGGCGAGTTGGCCGTTACCGTCTACCTTGCCGGTCACGCTATTACCGGATTCAAGGGTAAGCGCATAGGTCTGTCCAGCCTTGAACTGACCTGTGCGGCCGACAGGCTTGTTGCAGTCCCCAGTAATGAGGGGAGGAAGGTTTTCGCTGTCTTCCAACTCATCCAGTTTCGCCAGGCTGGCCTTGATGTCCGCCTCCGAATCTGCGGGCAAGCCAAGTGCGGCGAGCAGACTACACAAGGCCTCATCCGATACCTGTTGAGGCGTGCCGTCGTAGGCGTCCCAGTGAATGGAGATGCCGGCTTTTTCTGCTAGTGCGTGCAGTTGGTCAGAATCGTTCATTGAGCATCCTCCAGCCAGGCGAAGGCGGTATGTCCAGCCAGTTGGCCTTGTTCGCGCGTGGAGAGACCGCTATCCGTGCTGGCGAAGAGCAGTCGACCCGGTTGCTTGGCATCGACAGAAACGGCTTGCTCGCTCAGGTTGATTTCCAACGTAAGGCGGGCACCATCACCCAGCGTCCAGCAGGCGGTGACCGCCTTTTCGCCTAACGCTTTAGCCTCTGCCGGACGAGCACCAGGCAGACGCGGAATAATCTCCTGATGGCGAATCTCGAGAAGCTTTTTGTATAGACCGACCCACAAGGCATGATCTGGCTGGTCCGCTTCTCCAAAATTGGGCTTCGAATCTTCAAAGGTGGTAACCGCATTAGGGTCCGGGATCTTTTCCCGGTTTTCCTCATGGGTGAAAAATTCGAAATCCTTGAACTCGTTGCGGCGACCGTCTCTTACCAGCTTGGCTAACTCTTCGTTATGACTGGTAAAGAACAGGAAGGGCTGCCGGCTACCCCACTCCTCACCAATGAAGAGCAGTGGAATCATGGGGCTGAGCAGCAAGAGAGTCGTAGCGGCTTTTAGAGCATCCTCTGGGGCGAGAAGTGTCAGGCGCTCACCAAGGGCACGGTTGCCAATCTGGTCGTGGTTCTGCAGGAAGATGACAAAGGCCGTTGGTTGCAGATGGCTGCTCGGCTCCCCGCGCCCCTTGCCGTGGCGAGTGTCTTCGCCCTGGTAGATAAAGCCCTCGCTCAGGCAACGAACCAGCTTGGCAGTGGCGTCTTGGGTGAAGTCCTGGTAGTACCCTTCGTTCTCGCCGGTAATCATGGGGTGAATCACATTGTGCCAGTCATCCGCCCACTGCCCATCGTAATGTACGCCGCCCAGTAGGGAAGCGGTGTTGTCCTCGTTTTCCAGAACGAGATGCACATGGCGGCCCGGCTCGACCGTTGAGCGAATCTCGTCTGCCATTTCCATGAGGAAACCCTTGTCACCAATGGCATGGACCGCATCGAAGCGCAGACCGTCGAAGCGGTATTCCATCAGCCACATCAAGGCATTGTCCTTGAAGTAGCTGCGTACGGCCTGTTGACGGAAGTCAATAGCTGCACCCCAGGGCGTGTGGATGTCTTCACGGAAGAATTTTTCGGCGTAGGCGTGCAGGTAGTTGCCGTCCGGGCCGAAGTGGTTATAGACCACATCAAGGAACACCATAAGACCATGCTCATGGGCCGTATCGATCATGGCCTTGAGATCTTCAGGCGTGCCGTAGGAGGATTCCACGGCGTAGGGCAGCACACCGTCATAACCCCAGTTGCGACCGCCAGGGAATTCGCTCAGCGGCATTAGCTCGATGGCCGTGACCCCGAGTGCAGCCAGCTTGGGCAGAATATCTGCAACGCCTTTGAATCCACCCAGTGTACCGACATGGACTTCGTAGATAACACTCTCGTGCCAGGGGCGGCCGCTCCACTCAGTATGACGCCATTCATAGGTATGCGGATCAATGACAATGCTGGCTTCATGTACGTCACCCGCCTGGGCCCGGGACGCAGGATCGGGAACCAGAAGGTCACCGATACGATAGCGGTAGCGTGTGCCGACACCACAGGCGGCTTCAGCACTAAACCAACCCCCATCGAGGGCTTGCATGGGAACAATCATGCCGCCATCGAGAACTACGTCGACAGCCGTGGCGCTGGGGGCCCAGAAACAGAATTGGGTACGATTGTCGGAGAGAAGAGTGGCGCCAGCCGTGCATTGCCAGGCGTAGCGGTTATTTTTGGACGGGCGTGACAAGTCCTTCATGCGTTCTGTCTCCCAGTGGAGGGCAGGGTAAGGCACGTGGGTGCAGGTTCGGTTTGTGGTGCGCGCTCCCGCCATGAAGGCGGGAGTGTTCTTTCTATGACCAGAAAGATGGCGCTAAAGTTGAATCAGATCGCAGCTTGTTCCTGACGAACTTTAGAAAGCAGCGATTGATAGAGCTCATCGTACGGTTGAGCGCTCTGAGACCAGTAGAACGGGCCGCTCATGGCGCGTCGACGCATGGCTTGAAGCAGATCCTTACGCTCGAACACTTCGAACGCACGATTAATGGACTTCGTGTAGCTTTCCAGAGTGTGCTTGTCGAACAGGAAACCGGTAATACCGTCTTCAATACTGTCTGCCAGACCACCTGTACGGCGTGCAATCGGCAGAGAGGCAAAGCGCTGCGCATACATCTGGCTCAAGCCACAAGGCTCGAAGCGAGAGGGCATCAACAGGAAGTCGCTGCCTGCAAACATGCGGCGAGCTTCGGTCTCGCAGAAACCTACGTGTACGCCAACGCGACCCTTGTAGCGCTTGGACAGCTCATTCACTGCACGCTCGACCGCAGGCTCTCCGCAACCAATGATCACCAATTGGCCACCGCGAGAGACGATGTGGTCAACTGCTTCAATGGTTAGATCGATACCTTTTTGGTGCACCAGACGGGAAACGACCGCGAACAAGGGGCCTTCAGAGGCTTCAAGACCAAAATCTTCACGGATACGGTCTGCATTGGCCCGCTTGCCTGCCCAGTCATAGGGAGAAAAGCTCTGGCACAAATGCGGGTCATTGCAAGGATCCCAGCCCTCGTCGATTCCGTTGAGGATTCCAGACAGCTTGCCCTGCCTGGCCTTGACCTGAAGCAGACCTTCCAGCCCACAACCAAACTCGGGTGTGGTGATTTCCTTGGCATAAGTCTGGCTTACCGTCGTAATGTGACTGGCGTAGCTCAAGCCTGCCTTGAGAAAGGAGATCTTGCCGTAATACTCAAGACCGTCAATGGAAAATGCTTCGGCCGGGATACCGAGGTCTGCCATGCAGTAACGGGGGAACACACCTTGATAGGCCAGGTTGTGAATGGTCATCACTGACGGTGTTTTCAGTCCGCGCCATTGCACATAACCTGCGGCCAGGCCTGTCTGCCAGTCATTCAAGTGCAGGAGATCAGGGCACCAGCGAATGGACGCCGTGCCTGCTGCCAGATCCGCTGCCGCCGAAGCCAGTCGACCAAAGCGGATATGGTTGTCGACCCAGTCGGCACCATGGGTATCGGCATAAGGTGTGCCCGGACGCTCATAGAGTTCGGGGCAGACCAACACATAAATCACGAGACCGTCTTCCTGATCGACACGGGCGATGTCGCAGGCAGGCATGGCAGCCAGTGCCGGAATACGTCCGACAATCTGCATTTCGTCGCGGATGGCATCCATGACAGGACGATAGCCGGGAATAAGAACCCGGACGTCATGCTTAGAGGACAACGCACGTGGCAGGGCAGCGGAGACTTCTCCCAGGCCACCAGCTTTTACGAAATCGGTAATCTCGGGTGTTACAAACAAAATACGCTTACGTGTTTCAACGACTGAGCTCAGCTTGAGCTGGCGCTCGTCGGTTTGAGTAGGGAAGCGATTGGCATTGCGCACTTCTGCTGAGTTCGCAGCTACAAGCGTTTCAAATTTCCCCACAACGGCATTTGCCATATTGCGCTCCCAAAAAGCAGTAATGACTGAGGTTTGCCCAATGAACGCTTCTCGTCGAAGCCGACATACCGATCAAAAACGTCCACAGCCATGCTGCTTACAGCCCCCTGGCGACGTCCCCCTGTAAGGGACTGGACAAAGGGCATTGCAAGGTTGCGCCCGATAGTCCAGTCTGCATAAAAGATGACCTGCGCCAGCTCGCCTAAGTTTCCTAGTTGGGTATGCACATTTGACGAACGTGCTAGAACCGTGCCGCTTCTGGTGGGCTGGAAATAAAGCACGCCCCTGTAGCTTTAGCGAAGATCGTTACAATTACGCGACAGTACTCTGCGTAATCGCCTTAAATTCAGATTTCAGGCTGTCTAGCTGGCGTGTTGTGCATTTCGTCGGATCCTGAATGGGGCCGTTTGATTTGTGTACCCACTTCCGCCCGCAGCTGAGGCAAACACTCTGGAAATTCCCGATTTACGAAGGCAATCAGACGCTCACGTACATGGCAGCGCAGATCCCAGTTTTTGGACGAGTCTGGAGAAGTAACAAGGACGCGTAACTGTATGGCTCTGTCCGAAGCATCCGTGACTTGCAAGACGCATACACGGCCATCCCACAAATGGGGCACTTCGTTGCACACACGCTCCAATTCAGCGCGTATCGGCTCCATTGGAAGTGAATAGTCCACCCACATAAAGACCGATCCCATGAGGCTGGAATTGGTGCGGGTCCAGTTCTGAAAAGGCTTCTCGATAAAGTACTGCAGGGGTACTACCAAGCGACGATCATCCCAGATCCGTACCACGACATAGGTTCCGGTAATCTCTTCAACCCGGCCCCATTCCCCCTCGACGATCACGACATCATCAATCCGAATGGGCTGGGTCACGGCAATCTGCAGACCGGCAATGAGATTGCCCAATACAGGGCGTGCGGCGATACCCGCCACAATACCGGCCACACCAGCGGAAGCGAGCAGACTGGCGCCGATTTGCCTGACCTCTGGAAACGTCATCAGCATGGATGACAGGCCTACCAGAAAGACGACAAAACCCAGGCTGCGCACCATGACGCGCGTCTGGGTCTGGATACGTCTGGCGCGAAGGTTGTCTTCAATATTGACCGGGTGACGGATGGAAATGGTCGCGCCAATAGCTTTTACGCACCGTAAACCCAGCCAAGTAAAGGCAGCGATTGTGATCAGGGCCGTCAGGTGCCTTAAGCCACTGATCAGGGGCAGGGTGTCAGGCGCTGAGCCCAATACGCCTTGCAAGGCTATCAGCGGGATCAGAAACCGGGCAGGGCGCTCGGAGTAGCGGATCAGTGTCTGGGCCAGCAAAAAGGGACGCGCGATTCGTTTCAGTACGGTGGAAATAACCAGTACGGCAATGCTGGCGATTGCCATCGAAACACATGCTGCTACCAGAGTAGCCAGCCAGGGAGAGGCGAGAAATGTCGACCAGTCGATGGACATCATCCAGAGTCCTTAGGAATCAAAAAGCCGCGAAGCGCGGCTTTATCGGCTGATTCAGTCGGTGGGCTTAAAGCGAAGTAGGGCTTTCAGGCGGAAGGGGGGTGTTATCAACACTACCGGCATCAGCGTCGTTAGCGGCTTGAATAGTCTGAATACGTGCCACAGCAGACACATTGCGCGCATAGCTGCGGGTGATATCGATGATCATCATGGCATCTCACCTCAATGCTGCAAGGAACTTGGACCTGGTCGCGCTGATGATTCAGCGCTTGTCAATTCCGACTGGGCTTCTCGGGCTCTGGTTCCCCAGCCTCCCGGCTAGAGCGGCTTTAGCAGCTGAACGGTCATCAAGCGAGTAGTAATACCAGCCTTTATAAGAAAATGGATATTACCAATCCCAGTCCGTTTGAACAGGCCATACGTAATTACTAAGAAGAAGGTAATGAATCGTTTCAGCTATAGACGTAAAGCTTATCAAAGAGAGGCCGACATCCTTATGGAAAGGCTGGGCTGATGACAGTTTCAAGGGATATGCAGCGTCGATTTACTTAGCCAAACGGCCATTCAGTGCTACTAGTTAGATAAGCACCTCGTGTTGAGGCGAGTCACTTGAATAGGTAATCCGTCCTTTGATGTTTATGCGTTCATCCGATATTGACACCCACGTGTCGTCCTCTCGAAATATTCTGCTGTCCGCCCCATGGCGGCTGGTCCTGGTATATACCGTAGCGGGTGTCCTTTGGATCCTAGGTACGTCCTTTGTCATTGAGACATTAAAGCTTCCTGAATGGAGCTATACACTTCGCGGGCTGCTATTTACCTTGTTCACGGCCATCACGGGATGGTGGTTTATCAAGCGGCTGACTCAAATTGCGATTCAGACCCAGCGACTGATCAGCCAATCGGAAGGCGATTACCGAGCGTTATTCGAAATTCATCCAGCACCCATGTGGCTCTATGACAAGCACAGTCTCCTTATCATCAAGGCAAATGAGGCGGCTCACAGGACTTATGGTTACACCAGTGCTCAATTTGCCCAGCTGAAGATCACTGACTTGTACGCATCCAGTGATAGGGATGAATTTAAAAATCGCACCCATAAAAACGGTATTAACAGTCAGCATCTTTCTGGTATTCGCAAGCATGTCAATCAATCCGGCAATTCCATGGATGTAGATGTGCTTTGCCATGAGCATATTTTCAAACATGAGCCTTACGGGCTTCTGATGGCACAAAACGTTAGCGCCCATTTCGAGCTTGAGAAAAAGCTGGCCAATAGCTTAAGGCAGCTTGAGCTGGCCCAGCATATTGGCATGATGGGTTATTGGGAGCGGGATCTAAAAGACCAGTCGATTCGCTGGTCGCCTGAGATTTATTCAATCCTCAACCTGGACCCCAGGCAGGAAGAACTTACCTTCGAGCGCTTTCTTTCTCTTATTCACCGGGATGATCGAGCGCGCATGGCCAAGATATATCATGAGGCGGCTTCGGTGGGGCAGACCACTCATGAGTATCGGGTTACCCCAAATAATGGAGAGCTTCGCTACGTGTTTGAGCGTACTCAGCTAATAGGAGATGAACAGGGAGTCGCCCGAACGCTGTTCGGGACGTTTATTGATGTATCCGAAATCAAGGTGGCCGAGCAGGCATTGGTGAGGCAGCAAAAGCGTTATGAACATATGGTTGACACCCTTCCAGAAGGTGTACTGATCATCCATCAGGGGCGTGTTACATATGCCAATAAGGCCGCCTGCAATATGTTCGCCGAACATTCAGGTGCGCGGTTACGGGCGTTGGATATCGGGCTGTGTTTCCATCCGGATCATCGGGAGCGCGAGATGGACCGCCTTGATGCCTTGCATAAAGGTCTGACGCAAGAGCAGACATTCAGGCATATCACATTATTACGGCTGGACGGCTCAGAATTCGAGGCTGAATTGGCTGAAATCATTCTTGAAGAGCATGGACACCGTGACGTGCAGTTGCTTGTTCGGGATATCAGTCAAGCCTCTCAGATGCGCCGGGACCTGGAGGTAGCCAACAAGAGCTTGCAACGTCTGTCCCAGCGGCTGATTGAAGTACAAGAACTTGAGCGCCGACAGCTGGCCCGTGATCTGCATGATGATATTGGGCAGCAGCTCACAGGCATCAAGCTGCACCTGCAACGACTTGTTCGCAAACTCGACCACGAACAGGAAGTTAAAACATTAGCTGCTGATCTTAGCCAAAGCGTAAATGATGCCCTGGCCAAGGTGAAAAGCCTCTCGTTGTCCCTTCATCCGCTACAACTTGAAACATTAGGACTTGAAGCTGCCGTGCGGTGGCATCTGTCCCAATTTCTAGGGGCTACGTCTACTCAATGGGAGCTGAATGTTGAAGGGACGTTGGATAACCTGTCAGCTGACATGGCGGTTGTTGCGTTCAGAATCATTCAAGAGGCCGTGAACAATGTAGCCAAGCATGCGCAGGCGGCTTCCATAAGGATCACCTTGAGTCATGACGTCGAAGGGCTAAGGCTAGAGATATTGGATGATGGTTGCGGATTTGATGTCAGCAGTGCGTCTCAGGGAGCCAGAAGTCTGGGGCTTACCAGCATGCATGAGCGGGTGGCTTCTCTGAACGGGAAGGTCAGGATCTCAAGCATATCGGGCGTAGGTACACGTATCACAGCGGTTCTGCCTGTTGCGACTAATTGATGAAAGGAGAATGAGCTTGGTAACCCGTGTAGCGCTCGTTGATGATCATGCCTTGATCAGGGCTGGGCTGCGGTCTTTGGTCGAAGACCAGCCTGGCTATGAGGTTGTGGCGGAAGGAGGGGATGGCTCCGATGTAGAAAGTATTCTGCGGGAGCATAAACCGGACATCTTATTATTGGATATCAGCATGAAGCACCTTAGTGGTCTCGATGCGCTACGCCAATGGCGTGAACAGTATCCAGATGTTCAGATTCTTATGCTTTCCATGCATGCTACACCTGACTATGTTCTGGCTGCGTTACGCCTAGGTGCGCGGGGCTATCTGCTCAAGGATGCGGCTGCACAGGAGCTAGACCTTGCTTTGCAAGCCCTGGCACGCAACGAGTCGTATTTAAGTCCTGGTATTGCCCAGACCGTTATTCAGTCCGCTATCGTCGAAGGCCGACCACGCGAGAGTAGTAGCGGCGGTTCGGTATTGACGCCCCGGCAAACAGAAATCTTGCGTTTGATTGCACGTGGTTGCTCGACACGTGATATCGCTCAGGGCCTTGGACTCAGTGTAAAAACCGTAGATACCCATCGCTCGCAAATCATGGATCGCCTTAATCTGCATGATGTGCCCTCGCTGGTTTTATACGCTGTACGTAAAGGCTTGATAAGCCCTGAGGATTAACAGCTTATTGGCTTAGGGAATTCCCTGATAGTCAAGGTGGCGCAAGTTTCGCACACTAGGTCACTGGCTATTGAAAGAGTGCCCTATGTCTTCATTTTCGTCCCAGGCTGATCGTTTCCTGGAGCATTATCTCTCACGTCATGATGCTTCAGACGCACCTTCTGCTTCATTTCCAGTGTCCTACTCGTGGGCGTTCTGCTTGGGCGTTTCCATGGTCAGTCTCCTTTGCCTGGGCCTTGGCCGGCTAGAGGTTGCGTTACTTGTCTGGGGGGGCGCGCTGACAATGGCCACGGTAAAGCGTCTGGCTTGGCAAGCGTTCAGCGTTTGCGGGCTGGTTACCCTTGTAGGGTGTCTGGTCTGGTATGTCATTGATCCCCACCCCTACGATATCGATATTCATCTCGTGATCGTTTGCGGGTTGGTTATTTCGGTCAGCTATCTTTCGGGAAAAGTGGCTCGGCTGAAGACGAGAATCAAACAGCAGCACATACACAACCACTTGTTGGCGCAGTTCAGTTCGGTCCTTACCCAGTCGCCTGACGTATGCCTTAAAGAGATTGACTTGAGCGGTCGTCTTTTAAGCATGAATGACCAGGGTCGATTGCTCATGGACGTTTGCAATTCCGAGCAGGTCCACGGCGCGGATTGGTTGAGCTTCTGGAAAGAAGAATGGGCTCCAAAGGCACGTCAGGCATTTGATCAGGCCTGTTTGGGCGTGCCGGGGCGTTTTGTTGGCCAATGTGACACGCTCAATGGCACAGCCAAATGGTGGGATGTACTGGTCCTGCCTGTCCGTGGGCAGCAAGGGCAGATCGAGACGATATTGGCGTTCTCTTGGGACATTACCGAAGCTCAGCGTAACGCTACCAAGCTTAAAGACACCCACGATGAATTTGATGCTCTTCTAAATAACCTTGATGAAGGAATGTATCGGCTCGATCAGGAGTGGCGTTTCATTCAGGTCAATGAGATGGCTGAGGTCCTGCTCAGGCGCACACGAAAAGAGCTATTGGGCGCTTACATCTGGGACCTTTACCCAGAGGATGAAGATCGGGAACTCGGTTCGGCTTATCGGGATGTGATGTACTCCGGTTTCCCTCGTCATTTCGAATTTTATTTTCGGCCTTTTCAGCAATGGCATCGTGTCAGCGCCTATCCGCGGCCTAACGGTATCACCGTGTTCTTTAGCAACATCACCTCGGATGTTGCCAGCGTCCAACAGAGCCAGACAACAGAAACTCGCCTGCGGTTGGCTCAGGAAATTGGTCGTTTCGCTGATTGGCAATTCGATCTGGCCTCGCGTGAACTTATGTTGTCCGAGCAGGCGATACAGCTCCTGAATATCTCCATGGAGGCAGGTGGCTCGCATCAGGATGAGCTGATGAAGCATTTGCATCCTGATGATCGTCTGGGACTGGTTTCAGCGCTGCTGGATTTGACCGAGGGAAAAGCTTCCTTGAGTGTCTCTTTACGTCTCAAGCACGTCGGGCGGTCGGGAGCATGGAGAAACTTTCAATTTGCAGGCGTGGTGCTCCGCCCTAAAGCTCATCCCCAAGGCCTTTTGGTGGGTTGCATGCAGGATGTGTCCTTGCAGAAGCATCGCGAGCAGCGCCTGATTCAGGCGGAAGCCTTTACACGCAGTATTCTTGATGCACTACCGCAGTTGGTATGTGTATTGGACGAAGCCGGTACTGTAATTACCGTCAATCAGGCGTGGACCCAGTTTATTGATACCCATCCCGCCCAGTGGGACTGGCCGGATACTGGAACGAATTACCTGAAATTCTGTGCAGGTATGGCAGGTCGGGGCGGGGCCGTGGCGCAGACTATTTTGGCTAAACTCCGGTCTCTGCTAGACGGAGAAGGTGATCCTTTCAGCCTGGAGTTCAAAATGGACTTGGGGGATGAGGTTCGCGTCTTCAAGATGTTTGCCTTGCTAATGGACACTGAGCAGAAGCAATTACTCATTGTGCATGAGGATGTCACCGAAACGGCTCGTCTTCAGCGAACGCTAAATACTCAGGCCCAACGGCTCAAGTTGATTTACGAAGGCTCGAGCGATGGGCTGTGGGAGTGGATCCCACAGCGTAAAGCGCTTTACCTGTCCGAGCGTTTCATTGAATTGATAGGAAGCATCCCTGATGAGCATCAACCGTTTCCACAGTGGTTGATTGAACAGACTCATCCCGATGAGACCGAGGCGTTGGTATCTATGCTTGAATGCCATCTGGTGCACGACGCGCCATTTGATATCGAGCTGCGTCTGCAAACGGCTATGGGCTGGCATTGGTTCAGGATCCGTGGCAAGGCCGAGCGGGAAGGGGAGGTACTGGTGCGCTTCGCAGGATCGCTGATGGATATCGATTTTCAGCGAGACCTTTTAGCTCAGCTTCAAGAAAGTGAAGCTCGTTTCAGGGAAATGGTTGAGTATCTTCCTCATGTCTTCTGGGTATATGACATTTCCAAGGAAAAAGTCAGCTATGTAAGCCCAGCTTTCCAGAAAATATGGGGACATTCGCCTGAGTTGTTATACGAGAACGCGACACAATGGATCAGCCTTGTCCATCAGGATGATCAACCATTGGTTGAGCGCTTTCACCAAGAAGTGATCTGGCATCACCGGTCTGCTGAGGTCGAGTACCGCTCAGTCGATGCCAACGGTAAACTTTTGTGGGTCCGTAATAAGGCTTTTCCATTTCCGAACGCCCAAGGAGAGGTTGCTCGTATTGTGGGTATCGCCGAAGACATCACCGAGGCGCGCACCTACCAGGAACAACTTTATGCGGCTGCGCATTTCGATAGTTTAAGTGGGTTACCCAACCGAGTCATGTTCCATAAACGCCTGGAAGAGCAATGTGTTCAGGCTGGAAAGGGTAATCGCGAGTTCTCGGTACTCTTCATTGGGCTTGATCGTATCAAGTGGGTCCAGCAATGCCTGGGTCAGCGTATACGGGATGAATTGGTCAATCAGGTTTCCGAGCGTTTCCAGACCGTACTAGGCGCAAGGGGCTACCTTGCCAATCTAGCCAGCGATGAATTTGCGGTACTGTTGAGCCGAGAGGAGGAAATGGCGCATGTGCATGATGTTATCAAGGCCTTGCTTCAGTCACTTGATGAGCATTTCTTACTGGCGACAGAATCGATCCGGCTGACAGGTTGCATCGGTGTAGCTCAGTACCCACTGGATGGCGACACGGCCGAGCAGTTGATCAAGAACGCCAATGCTGCCGTGTACGCCGTACAGAAATCTGGACGCAATGGGTATCAATTCTTCAACCAAGGATTGCTCAAGCACAGCTTCGATACGCTTAAGCTTGAAGCTGAACTTAGTCGTGCGATCGATCAAAACGAGTTCGTTCTGTATTACCAGCCCAAAGTGGATATGGCTAATCAACAGGTATGTGGCGCCGAGGCCCTGATTCGCTGGGAACATCCAGCTCATGGTCTCCTTAGTCCGCTACGGTTCATTTCATTGCTTGAGGAAACCGGCCTGATCGTGCCCGTTGGGCTCTGGTGTATCGACCAGGCTCTGGCGCAACTGGCTGAGTGGCAATCAAGGGGGCTAGGCCATTTTGTAGTAGCGGTGAACCTGTCGCTTCGCCAGCTGCAACCCGACCTATGCGAGCAAGTGCGAGCCAGTTTGGAGCGACATGGTATTGAGCCGGGCTGCCTGGAACTGGAGCTTACCGAGTCCATCATGCCTGAGGCAGGCAGCGAGTCGAGCGCCATCATCAATGATCTAAAAACGTTGGGCGTCCGGATAGCAGTGGACGACTTCGGTACGGGTTATTCGACCTTGGGAAGTTTGCGTTCCTTTGTGCCGGACACACTCAAGATTGATCGGTGCTTTCTTAACGAGATGGCCAGCAATGCTTCTGATCGTGCCATTGTGAAAAGCGTCATTGAGATGGCTCACGCCTTGTCGATGACGGTTGTGGCCGAAGGTGTCGAGTCGCTGGAGCAACAACGGTTACTAGAGGAACTGCATTGTGACCAGATGCAGGGGTTCTTGATCAGTCCGCCGGTTGACGCCGTTATTTTTGAGGAAAAGCATATTGCCATTAGGTAAATGACTTAGTTCTTTCAGCTTGCAGTGTCAAAAAGCCGCTCCGCTGTAGAGCGGCTTTTTTTTGAGCTTACGGCGTGGCAGGCCTTCGATTCTGCCATCTATCCTGAAACTTTAGCCGCTCGGTGGCTTAGATGTTTCAGGTTTTTTCTTAGGAAAAGCAGGCGTTTTACCTCAGGTTCTCCCCGATAGTTTCTCTTGATCAACGACGCTTAAATATGCCTGCCGTGGATGTCAGGCGAGCCGAAGTGTTTCGGCCTACATCAGACAGGCCGCACGCTTTGGAGTGAGCAGGAGCCACCCAGCTGCGTATGCATCCATTTATCAATGAAACCATTGCTCGTAGTTGAGGAAACCTTCATGGCCCTGGTCAAGAAACCCACCACGCCTTCCGCCGCGGCTGAAAAAGTCGTATCCCGTACCGTTGCCCGTGACGCTGAGGCACAGCGCAAGCGTGCCCGTACACTGGCCAAGCAGCAGCAGGCAGCCGAGCGCATTGCTGCTGCAACCAATCAGCTGTCTACAGGCGTGAATGAAGCCGCTTCTGCTGCAGAAGAGCTCAAGCGTGCCGCCGATCAGATCGCCAGTGGTGCAGAGGAAGCTTCCGGCGCTGCTCAGCAGTCCCTGAAAGCTTTCGAGATCGTAGGCCGCTCCATTGAGCTTCAGCAGCAAAGCGCTGCGGTTGCCCAGGAAAAATCCGAGGCCATGCAGCGCCTGGCTGCGGCGGTCAATACTGACGTAGTAGCGCTCATTGCCAACGTTCGTGTTGCGGCAGAGCGTCAGTCCGGCTCGGTTGACCGCGTCGCTGAGCTTAAGCAGCAGGCCGCTAACATTGGCGAGATCGTCAAGGCTGTTGGCCGTATCGCTGACCAAACCAATCTTCTGGCATTGAACGCTGCCATTGAAGCCGCCCGTGCAGGCAAGCATGGTAAAGGCTTTGCCGTAGTGGCTGACGAAGTCCGCACCCTGGCAGAAACCTCCGAGAAGAGTGCCAAGCAGATCTCCGACATGGTCGGCAAGATCCAGCATGACGTGGAAAACATTGCCCAGGGCATTAACCGCTCCGCTGAAACCATCCAGACCGAAGTAGAGAAGGGTGGCACTATCACCCAGCAGCTTGAACAGATTCGTCTGGATTGCATAGAAATTGTAAAAGGTGCGCAGGACATCGCCGCGGGCGCTGTTCAAAGCAGCGCTGCTGCCCAGCAGGCGCTGCGCGGTGCAGATTCCATTGCCTCCGCTGCCGAGCAGCAGTCCGCCGCGGCCGAGGAATCCGCCAAGACGGTAGACGAGCAGGCCCAGGCCCTGGCTGAGTGCGAGCAGGCCGCTCAGAGCCTGTCAGAGCTGGCTGAAGAGCTGAAGAGCTCAACTGATGTCAGCAAAAGCGCCGAAGAGGTTGCCTCAGCGGCTGAAGAGCTGTCTTCGGCTGTCCAGGAGATCAATCGTGCGTCCAGCCAGATTTCCCTGGTAATCGACCAGATCCGACAAGGCGCACAAACGCAGGCTGCTGCTACCGAAGAGTCCGCTGCAGCGGTCACTCAGATCGAAAAAGGTCTGGAACTGGCGCAAGGCCGTGCAACGGCCAGCCTGGAGAAGGCGAATGCCATCAAGACGCTGATGGGGGCCAACAAGGGCAACATCGACGCCATGGTCAATGGTGTGACGTCGTCCATCGAAGCGACTCGTGCCAGCCTGAGCCAGATCAAGGATCTGGAGCTGATCTCTCGCCGGATCGACAAGATTGTTGACGCGATTACCACGGTTTCCATCCAGACCAACATGCTGGCCGTGAACGGCTCTATCGAAGCGGCCCGAGCCGGTGAGTTCGGTAAAGGCTTCGTCGTCGTGGCGACCGATATCCGTAACCTGGCCCATGACTCCGCTGAGAACGCTGACCGCATCAAGGATCTGGTGAAAGCCGTTCAGGACCAGATCGGGGTAGTGGGTCGCGACCTGGAAGAAATCATCAGCGCTGCCCTGGCAGAAGCTCAGAAGGCAACGGTGATTACTCGCAACCTGGACAGCATGGCCGGTGACATTGCCAGTGTGGAGGTGGGTTCTTCCGACATCCTGAAATCTGCCGAAGAGATCAGCGCCAGCATCACCCAGGTGAAATCCGGTATCGACCAGATCTCTGCCGCCGCCCAGGAAGCCGAGCACGCCGCTCAGGAAGCCGCCGCTGCTGCCAAGCAGCAGTCGCAGGGTGCTGAGGAGCTGTCCGCCGCCATTGAAGAAATTGCCTCCCTGGCTGATGAGCTGCAAAGCGCCTAAATCCCTGAAGTGAGGGGATCGAGATGACTCAAACAACTGCAAATGAAGCCCTCGTCGTACGCGGCGAGGGAGATGACGACGAGCTGGCTCAAGGGCATCAGTTCGTAACGTTCACCGTCGGTGAGGAGGTGTTCGCGGTCGAGATGTTGCCTGTGCAGGAAATCATCCGTGTACCGGAGGTGATCCGTGTACCACTAACACCTCCAGCCCTGAACGGCTTGGCCAACCTGCGCGGTAACGTGTTGCCGATTATCTGCCTGCGGACCTTGTTCAACATGGAAGCCCGCGATGCCGATGATTCGACCCGCGCCATTGTGCTCAATTTGGGCCAGCCGCTGGGTTTCGTGGTTGACCGTGTTGCCAGTGTCATCATGGTGGAAGACGATCAGATCGAGCCGGTCAGTAATGTCCAGTCCACGATCAACACTCGCCTCCTGACAGGGCTGCTCAAGCAGGTTGGCGGCCACGAACTGGTAATGATCCTGGATTTCCAGGCCCTGATCCGAGACAGCTTCAGCGAGAACAGTCTACTCCAGCGTACTGTCATGGCCAGCAGCATGTCCGTTCTGCCTGACACCGCCGATGAGGATGAGAACAGTGATGAGCTTCAGTTGGTCAGCTTTACCGTAGACAGTCAGGAATACGGTATCGCGATCGAGGATGTTCAGGAAATCGTCCAGGTTCCCGAGCATATCGTTTCTGTACCCAAGACGGCGTCCCATGTACGCGGTGTCATGACGCTGCGTCAGCGCCTGCTGCCTCTGGTATCGCTACGCGAGATGTTCCATTTACCCAGCCAGGAGACTGACGAGCGCAGCCGCATCCTGGTGGTAAGTCTCGCCGGAGTGTCGGTTGGGATCATTCTCGATAGTGTTAATGAAGTCTTGCGAGTGCCCGGCTATCAGGTTGAGCCCATGCCGCCAATGCTGGCGCGAGACCAGAACATGGCTGAGCTGACCGGTTTATGCCGCCTGCAAAATGGCAAGCGACTGGTTTCCATCGTGTCAGCAGAGCGCTTGTTCCAGCACCAGTCGGTGCAACGTGTTTTGAATACGAATGATAAGGAGCCGAGCGTGGACGAAGAGCTGCTCGATCAGATTGATAACGACGACGAAGAGCAACTGGTGGTGTTCCGTTTGGGTAACGAAGAGTTTGGCGTACCCATCGACAGCGTCCAGGAGATCGTTCGCGTCCCGGAAAACCTGACGCATGTACCCAAGGCGCCTTCCTTTGTCGAGGGTGTCATGAACCTGCGTGGCGTTGTGCTGCCGGTAATCGATCAGCGCCGCCGCTTCGGATTGCCGAGTATTGAGAACAATGATCGCCAGCGCATCATGGTGTTTGTCATCAATGACCTACGCACTGGCTTTATCGTGGATTCGGTCGCTGAAGTGCTAAAAATCTCACGCAACCTTATCGAGCCTGCACCGGCCCTGTCGAGCGAACAGCAGCGCCTGTTTGGTCGCGTGGCAAATCTGCCTAAGCAGAAGCGCATGATCCAGCTTGTCGAGCCGCGTCAGCTTCTCGGCGAGCAGGAGCTTAGCGCCCTGTCGAGCGTCGCGTAAGAGAGGGGTGCTGCCGTCATGATTCGTCTGCTTATCGTCGATGACTCCGCATTAATGCGTCGCCATCTGCAAAAGGTGTTCGAGGCCGAAGGTGATTTCGAACTCGAAATGGCCCGCAATGGCCTCGAAGCGATTGAGCTGGCTCGCCAGTTTGATCCGGACGTCATCACCCTGGATATCAATATGCCTGAGATGGACGGGCTGACGGCTTTGTCCATGCTCATGGCAGAAAAGCCTCGTTCGGTCGTGATGTTTTCATCGTTGACCGAGCAGGGTGCTATTGCCTCGCTTGAGGCGTTAGCGCTCGGCGCGGTGGATTTCTTTCCCAAACCGGGCGGTACGATTTCTCTGAATATCGATCAGGTGCGTGACAGCCTGGTTGCCAAGGTGCGTGCCGCTGCTGGCGCTCAGCTCAAGAAAGCAGGAAAACCACGCGCCGGATCAACCGCGCCGACTCGCTCCCAAATCGAGCGCGAGCCGGTGGAAAAAGCCGTAGAGCTGGCAGGTGACTTGGGTGAAGGGCTTGTACTGATCGGCTCATCTACCGGTGGCCCTCGTACGCTGGAAGAAATCCTGTCGAAGCTTCCGGCGAGCTATCCTTGGCCGATCGTGGTTTCCCAGCACATGCCGGCCAACTTTACCCGTGCTTTCGCCGAGCGCATGAACAATGTCTGCGCGCTTACGGTAGTAGAGGTAAGCAGACCCATGCCGCTCGAAGCCGGTACGGTTTACGTTGGGATGGGAGCCAGTGACGTTTGTATCGGTCGTCGTGCAGGCCGTCCTTATGCCTTGCCCAAGCCGGAAAATAACAAGTACCTCTGGCATCCCTCCGTCAGCCTGATGGTGGAAACTGCCATGGAGCATTTCCAGCCAAGTCAACTGATTGGCGTAATGCTGACGGGCATGGGGTACGACGGTGCTGATGAGATGACCGAACTCAAGCGCCGTGGAGGGCGCACCCTGGCTGAGTCCAAGGAATCATCTGTTGTGTTTGGTATGCCGGCAGAGCTGATCCGTCGTGGCGGTGCCACGGAAATCATGGCCTGCACTGAAATGGCCGCCACCCTTATCCGTTGGGGCAGCGGTAAAACCACTACGTCTTCTCGAGTATCCCGTCATGCCACTCGTTCGTAATACTCTGGCCGATCAGGCCGGTGATGACCAGCCAAGCGGGTTCGAGCAGCTGCTTGATACACTCGACAGCCCCGATACCGCGGCTCGTCGCTTGGCCGCACGTGCAATAGCTAGGTTTCCAAACGCCAGTAGCGCTCTGATCGATCGTCTGGAAGAAGAAGCCGAACCGTCTGTGCGTGAGGCCATTATCACCAGTCTGGCTGCTATCGCCGATGTCAGCTCAGTCACCGCTCTGCTTGACTGCCTGCGCAGTGAGGATGCGGCGCTACGTAACGATGCCATCGAAGCTCTGAAGACGGCAGGTGTTCAGCACCCTGGGTTGATTCAGAACGCGCTGCAGGACTACGACGCCGACGTCCGTATCCTGGCTATCGGCATTCTGGAATCACTTAAGCACCCGGATGTCGAGCTGTGGCTGATCGATCTGCTGGAGCATGACCCGCATCTCAATGTCTGTGCCTGCGCCGTGGATTTGCTGTGCGAAATCGGGAGCGAGCGTGCGGTGCCGGCGCTTGAGGCTTGCCTTGAGCGCTTCCCCGATGAGGCTTACCTACGTTTCGCCGTTGATCTGGCTATCCAGCGCCTGCGTGGAGAATCAGCCCTGTGAGCCAGACACCCGCGATTACCAAGGAAGACTTCGTGAAGTTTCGCGAATTCTTCTACCGCAAGACCGGCATCCACTTCGATGACTCGAAGCGCTATTTCGTGGACAAGCGCTTGATCGAGCGCATCGAGGCCACGGACGCGGGTACTTTTCGCAACTATTTTGTGAACCTGCGTTTTCAGGCATCGGGTGATGAGCTGCAGTCTCTGGTCAATGCGATGACCGTCAATGAGACCTACTTTTTCCGTGAGGAGTATCAGCTCAAGTGTCTCGTGACGAACATGCTGGAGGAGGTCACCCGACGTAAGCGTGACTCAGGGCCCATTCGTATCTGGTCGATGCCGTCGTCCTCCGGTGAGGAGCCTTACTCTATCGCCATGTACCTGCTCGAATACTGGAAAGGTATTGAGGAATGGGACGTCGAGCTTTTCGCCTCAGATATCGACACCAATATTCTAGAGCGTGCCAGAAGAGGTCTCTATAGCCCACGTTCGGTACACAACCTGCCGGCCACGCTTTTGGAAAAGTATTTCAAACAGCAGAAAAGCGGGGATTACCAGCTGATCGACGATATTCGTCAAAGTGTCGAGTTCAGCCGGGTAAACCTGATGAGCGCTGCCGATGTGAAGGCTTATAAGGGCTTCGACATTATTTTCTGTCGCAATCTGCTGATCTATTTCGATGATCTGTCGCGTCGCCAGGCGGCCGATACGTTTTTTGATGCGCTCAATCCAGGCGGGATGATCTGCCTGGGTCACTCGGAGTCCATGAGTCGTATCTCGTCTCTGTTCCAGGTGCGCAAATTCCCTGAAGCAATTGTTTACCAGAAGCCGTTGGAGGCCCGATGAAACGCATTCTGATCGTCGACGACGCGGCCACCGTACGGCTGTTCAACCGACAAATACTAGAGAAAGCCGGTTATCACGTTGACGAGGCCATCAACGGTATTGAGGCGCTGGAAAAAAGCCTCGAGACGCCCTACGACCTGTATCTGGTAGACGTGAATATGCCCATGCAGGACGGCTTCAGCTTCCTGCGTGAATTGCGCTCCCGGCCTATTGAACAGGCCCCTGCGGTAATGATTACAACCGAGTCGGGTGATCATGATCGTCAGCAGGCTTGGGAATCTGGTGCTAATTATTACTTAACTAAACCGATTAAGCCGGAAGCGTTGCTGAGGCTGGTGAATGTTTTGACCGGAGAAGGTGCCCAGTGAACGCATTGCTGCAACAGTTTATTCAGGAAAGCCGTGAAGCCCTGGAGTCCATTGGCAGTACCTTGCTTGCCATGGAGCGAGAGCCTGGCGATACCGCCCCACTGGGCGAACTGTTCCGCCTGGTGCATACGCTTAAAGGTAACTCAGGCCTGTTTGATTTTCCGGCGCTGACCAGTGTATTGCATGCCGCTGAAGACGTGATGGATGCAGTCCGTAACGGTGAGCTGGATTTCAATCAACAACTGGCTGATCAGCTTTTGAACACGGCTGACTATGTCAGCGAGTTCCTGGATGAGATCGAACAAAATGGTCAGCCGGGTGACGGCTTTCAGGTTCCGCCTCGTGAATTGGTCGATGGGCTGCGCGCGTGGCTTACCAGCAGCGAGACGGCCGTGGTTGCTGCTGACGCAAAAAACGGTACGTCTGAAAGCGAGTCGCCCGCCTGGGCTACTGAACTGAATGATGAAGTACGTCAGCACATAGCCGATCGTTTGAAGGACGAACAATGCGTTTACCGTGTTGAGTATTGTCCTGCCGCCGATTGTTTTTTCCAGGGCACCGATCCTTTGCACCTGGTGCGTCAGCTGCCGGACATTTTCTGGCGTCGTGTGACCGCTGTAGAGCCCTGGGCGGCAGCGTCAGAACTGGATGCCTATCACTGCAATCTGCGTATCGAATTCCTGTTAGCGATACGGGAAGAGGATCTGGCTGAGCACTTCCGGTATGTCAGTGATCAGGTCAGCTGGGAGGCCGTAACAGCGGCACTGTTTACTGCACCTGCTCCGGCCGAAGAGGCTCAACAGAGCTCAAGCCATGGTAACGAAGCAATCGATCCACTGGTACGGGACGTAGTAGGCACTCAGCAGATAGCCTTGGCTGCCTGTCTCTCTCAGCCTTGGCGTAGCGGTCAGCATGCCGCCATCGTCCGGACATTAACCAATGTTCTCATGGCTTATCCTGCACTCAATGAGACCTTGCAGCGTAGCGTGATGGACGCCGATCAGCAGCGCAGCGCCACACCGATCATGGCCTGGTTCCAGGCACACTGGCAGGCGGGTGCTGATTCCATATCCGAGGCGCCCAAAGAAGAGGGTCGTACTCAAGAGGCCATGAGCGCATGGCTGTCGGCACAGCTTGATCCCGCAGCACCTGTTGTTCCGGTGGTGGAAGCTGCACGCGCGCCTTCCGAGGCATCTGCCGGTCGGCGTCAGGAGGAGGCTGGCAATCATGTTACGCCTAAGGTCCTCAAGATCGAGCAGGAAAAGATCGACCGCCTAATGAACCTGATTGGCGAGATCGTAGTTGCCAAGAACGGATTACCTTATCTGGCCGAGCGTGCTGAAGACCAATATGGTCAGCGCGAGCTGGCGCGAGAGATCAAGGCTCAATATGCCGTAGTCAACCGTATCGCCGAAGACCTGCAGGACGCCATCATGCAAGTACGCATGATGCCGGTTTCTTTTGTGCTGCAGCGCTTCCCACGCCTGGTGCGTGATATCGCGCGCAAGCTGGGCAAGAAGGTCAACCTCATCCTGGAAGGGGAAGACACCGAAGCGGACAAATCCATGATCGAGGCCTTGGCCGATCCGCTTGTGCATATCGTCCGTAACTCCATGGACCACGGGCTTGAACTTCCGGAGGAGCGTACAAACGCTGGCAAGCCGGAAACCGGCACGCTGCGTATTCGCGCCAGCCAGAACGCGGACCATGTGGTTATTGTTATTGAAGACGATGGTCGCGGTATCGATCCACACAAGATCAAGGCCAAGGTGGCTGGTAAAGGTCTGGTCGAGCAGACCGCCCTGGATGCGATGAGTGATCAGGAGCTGGTCAATCTGGTCTTCCTGCCGGGCTTTTCGACTGCGGAGCAGATTTCCGATCTGTCCGGCCGTGGCGTTGGTATGGATGTGGTGCGCTCAGGTATCGAAAAAGTGGGCGGCCAACTGCGCCTGACCAGTCAGGTCGGCAAGGGTACGCAGCTGAGCCTGACACTGCCGCTGAGCATGGCAGTAACGCAGGTCATGGTGATTGAGTCAGGCGGTCAGCGCTTTGGCATTCCCATGGATCAAGTCATGGAAACCGTGCGCTTACCCAAGGATTCGATCCATACCATCAAGCATCAGCCCACCGCGCAACTGCGCGGTCGCACGATTCCGCTCAAGAGTTTGAACCAGATGCTGGCGGTCTCCGAGGAGCAGGTGCTTAACGAGGATGATGAGTACGCCTTGATGGTGCTACGCAGCCGAGGCGAGCTGGTCGGCCTGATCATTGATGATTTCCACGGCTCGATCGACATCATCCTAAAGCCCATGGTGGGCATTCTCGGTGAGCTATCTGGTTACTCCGGTACGGCCGTGATGGGGGATGGTTCCATCCTGATGATCCTCAACCCCACGGAGCTATTCGAATGAGCATTACCTTCAAGAAAAGCGTAGCCGTATTGGCTGATCAGGTCACGGTGGAAGAGGCCGAAACCCTGCTGGAATGGCTGGTGAAAAACCCGGCCGCAAAGGTCAATCTGGGTGACCTCGAACACCTGCATACCGCTGATCTGCAAGTACTTATGGCATTGAAACCAAACGTTTCAGTTTGGCCGAAAAATACCGATATAAAGGTGTGGCTTGAAGCCGCACTGAATGCGTAGGAGAGAGTGAAATGAGCAAGAACATCATGATCGTCGACGACTCCGCGACCATGCTGATGAGTCTGCGCAGCAGCTTGGAAATGTCCGGCTTTAAAGTCGAGGCGGCCAATGATGGCGTGCAGGCGATGAGCAAGCTGCAAGGCGGCTACAAGCCGGATCTGATCATCACCGATATCAACATGCCCAACATGGGTGGTCTTGAGCTGATCGGCAAGGCCCGTGCGTTACCTGGAATGCGCTTTGTTCCCATTCTGGCGCTCACTACCGAGAGCCAGCAAAGCAAGCGTGACGAGGCCAAAAAGAATGGTGCCACCGGCTGGCTAGTGAAGCCTGTCGGGGCAGCGGACCTGCTCAAGGTCATCAAGCAAGTCCTGCCGGGTGCCTAAGGAGCTGAGATGAATAACCAAGCCTACCTCAAAGCCGGATTGCTGCTGACCATCGTGGCGCTGGGTCTCAGCTCGCCGGTCTGGTCGGCTTGGCTGGCGCAACAGTCAACGCTGGCCTGCATGGGCATCGCCGTGTTTTTCTCCATTCCATTGTTATTGATGACGTGGAAGTTGTCCCAGACCTCTGTCCATGTTTCTGAGCGACTGGAAGAGCGAAGCACACACGCGGCACTGTTCGACAAGACGGTTGCTACGGCAAATGCCGTACCTGGCCTGAGCCGCATCGTGCAGCGTAACCTGAAAGAGGTGAGTGATGAGACCGAGCGCAACGTGCTAAGCGCCATTGAGCGCTTGAACAATATTCACCTCACGGGTCAGAAGCTATCCGAAACAGTGAATGAAGGCTGTAGCTCTGCTAAGCAATTATCTTGCGAGGCGGACAGCCATCAGCTACGCAACGAAAAGACATTGGCTACGCTGTCTTCATTTGAGAAGGAGCGCAAAGAAAGCCTGAGCAGCGATATCGAGCGTATGCGCCGACTATATGAAGAGGTCAAGGCGACGGGACCGTTGATTGCACTCATCAGCGATATTGCCAAACAGACCAACCTGCTCGCGCTTAATGCTGCCATCGAGGCTGCAAGGGCAGGGGACTCTGGACGTGGATTTGCTGTAGTGGCCACCGAAGTACGTAATCTTTCTGCCCGTACGGCAGAAGCTGCTAATTCAATCTCTTCAACCATCCAAAATCTGGCCTCGCGCTTTGAAGAAGAGTCAACAGCAGCCCAAAATCGCCAAGAGGATTTTCTAGCCAGGAGCGGGTTGGACCATGTGGGTAATGAGTTGCGCTCGATGGTCAAATATCTGCAGGAAGCAGCTGATTGCATGACAACTGTAGTGAGCGGCGTTAAGGGGTTGAGTTCCGAGGTAAATAATGACCTTCAAAACGTGCTGTCCTGCTTGCAGTTCCAGGACCCGCTACGTCAGCGCCTGGAGCAGAGCAGTCATATGCTGGACACCTTGAGCGATGTTATGGAGGCCTATGGTGTCGGGCTTGCCTCACCTGAAACCTGTCAGCCGGGGGAGCTACCTGATCTCGATGCTCGGATGCAAAAGCACCTGAACAGCTATGTGACGCACTCACAGCACAAAGGCCATCTCGAAGAGATAGGTCGAGGACACGAAGTGCAGTCTGAAGGGCTCAAGATCGAACTGTTTTAAACTTCATACGAATGCAAAAAAGGCCAGCGGGCTCCCGACTGGCCTTTTTTATCGGCTCATGCTCGATGGTTTAACGCCTTCGCCAAGCGATCCCCGCCAAATTGAATCAATGTGACAAGTAATACCAGCCCTGTAATGACAATCAACATAACCGATACATCGAAACGCTGGTAACCATAGCGATAAGCAAGGTCCCCTAGACCGCCCGCACCAATGGCGCCCGCCATGGCAGAGGAATTGATCATCGTAACAAGCGTAATGGTGAATCCGCCCACGATACCCGGCAGGGCCTCAGGTAGCAGAACATGCCAGACGATATGTCGGCGTCGGCACCCCATAGCCTGGGCGGCCTCGATCAGGCCATGGTCTACCTCACGCAGGCTCACTTCAGCGATACGGGCGAAGAAGGGCGTTGCTGCGATCGCCAACGGTACGACGGCGGCCCATACACCGTAAGTGGTGCCTACAATCAGGCGGGTGAACGGAATAAGAGCCACCATCAGGATCAGAAAGGGAATGGAGCGGAAGAGATTGACGACACTCCCAATCAGCGTGTTCAGGCGGACAGCCTCGAACATTCCACCTTTACCACTGGTAACCAAAAATACAGCCAGTGGAATACCGGCAATCAGTGCGATCAGGGAAGAGACGCCTACCATTAGCAGGGTATCCAGTAGCCCTTGCCATAGACGATCAATCAGCAGCGACATAACCCAATACCTCCACATCGTCGAAAATATGCCGAGCCCGCTTGATCAGCTCTTCCTGAGCGTGGGGAGAGCGCCTGATCGAGACCAGCAGATGGCCTACCGTGCGCCCTTGAAGTCGTTGGATGCTCGATCTGATAAGCGTGAGCTGTCCACCCAACGCGTTGAAGAGTGATCCCAGGTCGGGCTCACGGCTTCTTGAGCCACTCAGGCGCAGTTCAAGCAGGAGGGCATCGTTTTGGCGTAATGGCTGTGTCTGCAGACGCGCTTTAAGATCATCTGATAGCGTTTGCTGCAACGGAGAGAGCAGGGTGCGGGTCACGTCATGGTGGGGATCACCAAAGACTCTCCATACGGGGCCTTGTTCGACGACTTCACCACACTCAAGCACGACGACACGATCACAGATCTCGCGAATCACCTCCATTTCATGGGTGATCAACACAATGGTCAGCCCCAGCGACCGATTGATATCGCGTAGCAGTGCCAGAATGGCCTGTGTTGTTTCAGGGTCCAGTGCTGAAGTCGCTTCGTCGCATAGCAGGATATCAGGATCATGAACAAGCGCTCGGGCAATGCCGACGCGTTGCTTCTGGCCGCCGGACAGTTGCGCAGGATAGGCATCATGCTTGTTGTCCAGACCTACCAGCTTGAGGAGTGAGTCGACTTTCTGCTGCCGCTCCTGCCGCGGTACGCCGGCCACTTTAAGGGGCAATTCCACATTCTGCCGCACGGTTTTGGCGGAAAGCAGATTAAAGTGCTGAAAGATCATGCCGATGCGCCGACGCAAGGCAACCAGCTCGCTTGTGCCATAGCGACCGATATCTTCGCCGCCGATCAGAACCTGTCCTTCGCTTGGCTGCTCGAGCCGGTTGATTGTCCGTAACAGGGAAGACTTGCCCGCACCACTGCGCCCGATGATGCCGAATATCTCACCCCTGCACACAGCCAGATCTATACCATGCAGCGCACGCACCGGCCCTTGCTCACCGTTATAGGTTTTACCAATATCCTGAAAGCGGATATGGGTCTCGGCGCGTTCCAGTGCGGTAGAGGTAAGGGGGTAGGGTAGTGCATGAGAGGATTGGTCCGCCTCTGCTTCATGAGTGCTTCGAGCCTGCCGAATAGGTGTAATCGATCCCGTCATGAATCAGCTCCTCCAGCCGGTTTGGTAAAGGGTTCCATGTGCCTTATCCAATGCTGCACGCACAGCCGGAGAGTGCTGGTAGATATCGACGAACTTGCGTAGACGTTCGTCGTTCTGCCGGTCAGGCCGAATGACGAACTGGATGACGTATTCAGGATGATCAAGCCCGTCAAAAAGCAGAGCTGAGTAGGGGTCGAAGGTATTGGCCAGACGGATGTAGGCCGGGTAGCCCTGGACCAGATCGACATCATCATAGGCGCGCACCAGTTGAACGGCTTCCAGCTCGATGATCTGTATATGCTTGGAATTGGTCAGGATGTCGGCTTGAGTCGCCTTGTATCCCACGCCGGGCTTCAAGGTGATCAGGCCCGCTTTTTCCAGTAGTTGTAAGCCACGTCCTCCATTGACAGGGTCATTGGCAATTGCCACACGGGCGCCGTCCGGCAGGTCTTCGAAGCGTTTATACTCTTTCGAATAGAGGCCTACGTTGTTGATGATGCCGGGGGCATAGGGAATCAGGTTATAACCGCCCTCCTTTCGTGCATTTTCCAGAAACGGAATGTGCTGGAAGTAGTTCACGTCAATGTCCCCGTTAGCCAAGCTGACATTAGGGGCAATCCAGTCGGTAAACTCGACCAGCTCCACCTTCAACCCCTGCTTTTCCGCTTCAGCCACAGCTGCTTCCAGTGGAGGGGCAAAGGCTGCTGTCGTGCCGAGTTTCAGTGGCTCATTAGAGTCGGCCGCGTAGCTCATGCCTGCAGCGCCTAGCAGTGCTGCAAGGGCGAAGGTCTTTATCCAGCCACGGCCTGGGTTCAATCGGTGCAGCATATCGGTCATCCTGTTCAAGGTCATGGGAGGCGAGGCTGGAAGCGTTCCAGTAGTCGTTGAGATCAAATTGCAGTTCGTCTAGCCGTTTGGCTGGCCTGATGTGTCAGGTTTCGCCAATGTGTACCGGCATGGTCTGGTGGTAACCGAGCACCTTGGGCGAACAGCTTTTCACGCAGGGTGCCTGGCTCGTAGGCTGTCTTGTAGCGACCCCGTGCCTGCAACTCTGGAATTACTAAGTCGATAAAATCCGTATAGCTTTCCGGTGTAACGATGCGTGTCAGGTTGAATCCATCCAGCCCGGTTTCGTCGATCCATTGCTCCAGTGCATCCGCCACTTGGCTTGGCGAACCAACAATGAGTGGGTATCGGCTACCCAGAGCGTGCTGCTCAAGGAGCCTGCGCTTGGTCCAATCACTGTCCTTGGCGGTAAACGCCTTGACGACCGAATCGATGGCATTGGTCTTTTGATAACGGATAGGCTCATCAAGCCCATAGCCTGCGAAGTCGATACCCGTCGAGCTGGAAAAGTGAGCAAGGCCTGCTTCTGGATTGGCGTAGCGTAGATAGTCCGCATGCTTTTCCCGGGCCTCAGCTTCAGTCGGCGCAACGATCACGCTCAACCCCATAAAGACTTTGATGGCGTCCGGCGTACGCCCGGCGGCTACTGCGCTGGCACGTGTTCGGTCAACCTGATGCCGGACCGCCTGAATATTCTGGCCACCAATGAAAACGCATTCCGCATGTTGTCCGGCGAAATTAACGCCGCGTTCGGAAGAACCCGCCTGGTAAAGCAGAGGTGTGCGCTGTGGAGAGGGTTCGCTCAGGTGATAACCTTCAACGTCGTAGAACGCTCCGTGGTGTCTAACCTTGTGCACCTTATCCGGTCGTGCGTAGACACGGCCCAGGCGGTCAGCGATGACAGCATCATCTTCCCAGCTGCCTTCCCACAGTTGGTAAAGCACGCTTAGATATTCATCAGCCCGATCGTAGCGACGATCGTGCTCATGCTGAGCGGTAAGCCCCATCGCCTTGGCTGCGCTATCCAAATAGCCCGTCACAATGTTCCAGCCGATGCGGCCGCCCGTTAGGTGATCCAGTGTTGAGAATTGTCGAGCCAGCAGGTAGGGATGTTCATAGGTGAGATTTGCAGTCACACCAAACCCAAGATGCGTGGTATGGGATGCCATGGCAGAGACGAGAAGGAGAGGGTCGTTAACCGGAAGCTGGATGGACTCCCTTGCCGTGAGGTCGATACCGCCACCGTACACGTCGTAGACCCCTACGATGTCAGCAAGGAATAAAGCGTCGAATAGACCGCGCTCCAGCAGCTTAGCCAGCTCAGTCCAATAGCTCAGCGTCTTGTACTGGGTAGACGCATCCCGTGGATGCGTCCAGAGCCCATGGTTGATATGTCCGACACAATTCATGTTGAAGGCGTTTAGCCGAATCTGCTTCTTTGCCATGACAACCTCAGAGGTAGCTGCGTCGGGGCGGCAGGGTATCGTTCAGGTAGTAGTTGCCAATGGCGTGATATTTCCAGCGCACGGGGTCATGCAGGGTATGCACACGTGCGTTACGCCAGTAACGATCAAGGCCATGCTCTGCCAGACTGGCCCTGGCACCACCCAATTCAATGAGTTTATTGCCAGCCAGTAGAGAGGCCTCTGTACTCAACGCACGCGCCTCAGCGATCGCAATGGAGGCGGCAGCTACGGCGTCTGCGGTCGGATCTTGCTGCGCCTTGTCGAGTGCCTCTCCAGCGCGCTCAAGCAAGGCCTCCGCGGCGGCGACACGTATGGCCAGCCGGCCTATGTCACTGATCGTCAGGGGGTCTTCATAGGCATGTTCAACACCGGAATCGGGCCAGGGACGCGCCTGTTCACGGACAAAGAGAAGGGCATGCTCATAAGCACCTCGCGCAATACCTGTATCGATCGCTGCGTGTAACAGCTGGGCGAAAGGGCCTACCGTAGTAGGACGCTCAAATGCTGTTTGAAAAGGTACGACCTCATCAGCCGTCACCGCGACATTTTCGAGCACGACCGAGCCGCTGCCCGTGGTCCGCTGCCCAAAGCCAGACCAGTCATCAATGACGGTTACGCCCTCACGGGTGCGCGGGATAAAGGCCAGCCGCTGCTTGTCTTCGTCATCCACAACCGAGGTGGGGATGCGCTGAGCATACAGTGCCCCGGTTGCATAGAACTTGCGCCCGTTGACCTTGAAACCGTCCCCGTCAGATATGAGACGGGTAGTGCGGTCCAGTACCGTCTTGGTGCCAATCTCGGCCAGTGCATTGCCGTAGCGGGCACCTGCCAGCACCTCGGTATACAGCTTGCGCTGCTGCTCAGTACTGCCATTTACGCGCAATACTTCCAGCGCGTAGTAGTGATTTTGTGGTATCTGACCCAGGGAGCCATCCGCCGCTGCAATAATAGCGATGACCTTGGCGAGCGTTACGCTGGAGACTTCAGCACCTCCCAGTGCTTTGGGTACTGTAATGGCCCAGAGCCCGGACTGGGAGAACTGCTCCAATTCACTCCACGGCAGCGTCCGATGTTGATCCCGCTGAGCGGCGTCTTGCTTGAAAAGGGTGGCCAGCTCGGTAGCAATCCTTAATGCCTGTTCATCACTTTCGATCCGGTCGGCAATACCGTGCAATACAGGTGTATTCATGGCTCAGATCCAGGCGTGGCGGGCAGGGGATATGCCATTCAAGTGATAATTGCCAATGGCATGTACTTTCCAGCGCACAGGGTCATGAAGGGTATGCGTCCGTGCGTTGCGCCAATGTCGGTCAAGGTTGAACTCAGCTAGCGTGGCTCGGCTGCCAGCCAGCTCGAAGAATTTTTCACTTGCGGCTAGCGCAATCTCAGAGGTCAGTACCTTGGCCTGGGCTACTGCGATCGAGGCTTGAGCAGCCTGCAATTCATCAACCGGCTGGTCTTTAAAAGAATCAAGCACTTCGGCTGCCTTTTGCAGTAGCGCCTCAGCTGCATGTAGTTCAACTTCTAGCCGTCCAACCTCTGCAATCAGATAAGGCTCATTTCGTGCTTCAGTAATACCAGCCTCAGGCCAGGATCTAGTTTTACCAACAACAAACCACCTGAGATCACCCAAAGCAGACAAGGCTATGCCTGCATCGATGGCCGCATGGATCAATTGAGCATAAGCGCCTTGCAAAGAGGGCTTAGTGCTTAGCAATCCGCTCGGAATAATGTCTTCTGCAAAGAGACGAACATTATTGAGAATGACTGTTCCGCTTGCTGTGGTGCGCTGTCCAAAGCCGGACCAGTCATCAATGATTCGAAGCCCCGGCGTTCCGCGCCGGACGAACGCCATGACTTGTCGTCCGGTGTCATCCAATGCCTTGACGGTTACCCAATGGGCAAACAGGGCACCTGTCGAATAAAACTTTTCGCCGTTCAAGCGGAAGTGATCACCTTCGGGTGTCAGGCGCGCTTTCAGGTCCAATGTATGTTTGCTGCCGCGCTCGGGGCCTGCATTGCCTATTCTCCAGCCAGCCAACACGCTTTCGAATAGACGCTGCTGTTGCTCGGCGGACGCTACGCTTCGAATGACATTGAGAATACTGAAATGATTCTGGGGAATTTGAGCCAGTGCTGGATCAGCCTTGGCAATGATCTTGAAGATTTCAGCGATCGTCACAAAGGAAACCTGAGGGCCTCCAAAGGCTCTGGGAACGAATACGCTGCCCAGACCGCTGGTAGTAAAACGCTCGATTTCGGCCCAGGGAAGTTTGCGCTCCTGGTCACGCAGCGATGCTTCTTGCGCAGCGAAACGGGCTAGCTCATGAGCAGCAGCAATGGCTTCGGCGTCGGTAGTGAGAATACGGGCAGGGTAGACGGGTGGAGCTACATCCTGATCGTTATCAAGAAGGGTATCTGGCTTGAGCATACGGCCTCGCAATGAGCAATGCCGGCCAGATCCACAGCGGAGCCGGACCGACAGATGAAAAGTCAGTGCAGGTCCGGTGATCCGGTAAATAGACGTTAAAGGAATTTAAAAAGAGTTATAAATACTTTCTAGCTATAAGCTTAGAGCGAGCTTAAGGGCAGAAAGCTCGTTACTCAGGCTGTAAGGTCAGGAGCGCGTCTACAAGCGACTCAGCCAGATATTCCACCGAGAAAACACCACCATAGGTCCAGGTTGAGCGGACCGTAGCGAATCGTCGTGCTTGCACGAAGGGCATCGCCTGCCAGAGGCGGGTAGGAAAGAGTTTGTCCTCTTGGGAGAACGGCTCGATATGGAGCACAGCGCCTTCACATATCTTTCCCAAGTCACTGATAGGTTTCTGTGTAATACCCCAGGCGGTAGCGGGTAAAGGGTAGGCAGGCTGAAGATGCAGTAGGTTCATGGCATATTGAGGCATGGAATTGTCGCCATACACATAAGCCACCGCCGGCGTAGAAAAGCGAATCATTGTGACTTTCGGAGGTTCGCCATTGAAGTGCTCAAGCAGCCGCTGCCGTAGTTCAGCAATATGGCGATCCATTTCCGCCAAGCGCTGCTGTGCCTGATCGAGGCGATTAAACTGCCTGGCCAGTGTCAGATAATTTTGCCGTGCGGTTTCGTAATTGTTGTGATCCTGTCGATAGCTGTCGAATGACTCTACCGGGGCGATCCGCTCAAGCTTGCCACGTAGATCTTCAAGAGCCGGGCTGGAGATGATCAGGTCTGGCTTGAGTTCGGCCAAGAGCTCAAGATTGGGCTCGACACGGCTTCCGGCATTGAGAACCGATGACGGCAAAGTAGGGCGCACGACCCACACCTTGTAGTCATCGGCGTCCGCTACTGCCAAGGGCGTGATCCCCATTTCGACCAAGTGTTCAGCCGCTTCCCAGGTGAGCGCAACTACCCGCTGCGGTGTTTTGGCTGCGTGAGCGAGTGCAGAGCCGATCATCAAGAGTCCGGTTAGGACCCAACGGAGCAGGCTGGGACTGATTTTATGCTTGAGCAACCCTACGCGCCTCGCTGTCTGGCTAACAGAATAATGAAATAGACTCCACACAGAACGGACGCCACGATGCCTACCGGCATCTGAAGCGGATAGATCATGACACGGCCTATCCAATCGGCAACAAGCATCAAGACGCTACCCAGCGTGGCGGCGAGCAAGAGTTGAGGCAGGACTTTCCTGGCACCCAGGATGGCTGCAATATGCGGTGCCAGCAGGCCCAGAAAGGCGACCGGCCCCATTACGCTGGTCACGAGCGCACACATCAGCGAAACCAGAACCAGTAGCACGATACGTAGGCGCGTCAGATTCAGGCCGCGACCAAGGGCAACGCCGTCACCTATCGAAATCAGCGACAGGCCTCGATGGAACAGTAGACTGACCCCTCCGATAAGCAGAACGCCTACACAAAGTCCGACAGACTGGCTGGCCGAAACCCGGTAGGTCGAACCCGCCAACCAGCCCATGATGGCGAAGGAGTCTGCTGTCCCCTTGGCCAGGGCAAATTGAAGGATGGCGTCCAGCAATGCCATCAGGGAGATACCTACCAATGCCAACATGCCCGGTGCATATTGGTGCCGGCGACCAAACAGAAGCAGCACAGCCAAGACCAGCATGCTCCCGGCAAAAGCCGCCAATGGCCCGCCTGCAGTCTGGATAGTCCCACCCATGACAAACGCACTTATGAGAAGGGCAAGCGTTGCCCCGGCGGAAAGGCCAAGAATGTCCGGACTCGCCAAGGGGTTGCGCAGCAGACGTTGAAGAATGGCACCTGCAATCGCCAGTCCGAATCCTGCCGAGGCGGCCGTTAGCGTCCGCGGCCAGCGAAAGGACCAGACGAGGGAGGAGGGCCAGTTCAGTTGCCAGCCTTGGGCGCCCGGCGCCAGGCATAGGGTCAGTAATGCAATCGCCAGGGCAATGCCCAGAATAAGTACCCAGCCTGATGTGGTGATTCTCCGGTCGCTATTGCCTGGGAGCGTCAGTCCGCGCTGATCTTCTGCCGACATTTTGCGGCGCGAAAGCCATAAGAGTGCCGGTGCACCTATCAATGCGGCCGCGGCTCCGCTGGGAATCAGGTTGATCGTCCATTGACTGGCGAGCACAGCCAGTGCATCGGTTGTCAGCAGTAGAACAGCTCCCAGCAGCGTGCTGTATAGCAGTTCATCAAAGGCGGTACGAGCGCCGAACAACCGCGCAAGATTAGGTGTGAGCAGACCAATGAATCCAATCAGGCCGACCGCGGTAATGGAAACGGATGTGAGCCACAGTGAGGCGAGAAACAGCATCAGCATAACCGGCCATAAACTCATGCCGCGTGCTTGTGCACCTTCACTGCCCAGGCGCAGCAGGGTCAACGGTCGCTGAGCAAAGGCCAGGACAAGCAGACCGACCGCCAGCTTGGGCAGCAGCCAGATGACCCATTGCCAGTCCATTTGCGCCAGATCGCCAGCCCCCCAGAGGAAAAGATTCCGGGCGTACTGATCGTTGAGCAATACGAGCCCCGAGGCCAGCGCTCCTAGAAGAAGATTCATGGCCATACCGGCCAAAACGATTGGAAGACCAGCAATACCAGATCGCCCTGCAATCAACAGGACAATGCCTACTGCAGCCATTGCGCCCAGTAGCGCGGCCCATTCACCATGATCGGCAGCCAGGGTCGGTGCAATCAGCGTGGCACAAACCAGTCCTAACCATGCCCCTGAGGCCGACCCGATAGTCATGGGTGAAACCAGACGATTTTGCGTCAATTGCTGAAGAAGACTGCCTGATAAGCCCAACGCTGCCCCAACCAGAAGACCCATAACAACCCGTGGAAGCGCAGAGTCACGAAATTGCAGCAGCGTGAAGTCTTGGCTGGAGGCATCGAACAAGGCATGCCACTGCTGACCTAACGACAGCGGTGAAGCAATCTGCAGGTGTACGAGCAATACCAGAAGCAATGACAGTAGCGTGAGCGGATAACGCAGAAGACCTGGTGCAGTAGATAACATGGTTCTGGACGGGGCGCCCGTCCCGGTGCGAGTAACGTGCATCTTCAGGCAACAACCGCAATCTTGCGCTGCGCCGCAGGCTGCTCAATGAGTTGAATATCGATCTCGTACAGCTCGGATAGCAAACGACTGGACAACAAGGCCTGTGGCGTCCCGTCAAAGAACAGCCGACCCTGCTTGAGGGCAACGATACGGTCGGCATAACGTGTAGCCAGATTGATGTCGTGCAGAATGACGACAATTCCGCGGCCGGTCTTCTGGTTCAGCTCATGTAAAAGGCCCATCAGCTCATACTGATGGGAGAGGTCCAGGGCCGATGTGGGTTCATCTAGCAGAATCAGTGGCGATTCTTGGGCTAGCAGCATCGCAATCCAGGCCCGTTGCCGTTCGCCGCCGGAAAGGGTGTCGGTCAGGTGATCGGCATAATGTGCCACATCGGTTTGTTGCATGGCTCGCTCGATGATCGTCAGATCTTCACGCTGCCAGCGGCCTAACAGACCGCGCCAGGGAAAACGGCCCAGGCGCACCAGTTCACGTACTGTAAGCCCGGCGACTTCCGGCAACCGCTGAGGCAGAAAGGCAATCAGCCGCGCAAATTCCCGCTGGCTCAACCGTGCGATGGGCTGGTCGTCCAGCTCGATCCTGCCACTGTCGGGCACGGTCTGACGCGCCAGCAGGTTCATCAATGTCGACTTGCCGGAACCGTTATGCCCTAGGATGACTGTCAGCTCATTTCCGGCAAGCCGCAGCTGGTCCAGACTCAGAATGAGTCGTCCGCCGCGGTTGACGCGGATATCAGTGAGTTGCAGCTTCAAGGGTTAACTCCTGTCGTAAACGGGCAATGCGCTCTTCCTGCTTGAGCTTGGGGCAGGTGCTGCATAATTCGCCATCTGCGCGGCGGAAGTGTTGGCAGCAGACCTTGCGTCCAAGCGCCAGCCGCTCTTGTCCGTCGTCAAGCGCAATGCAGATCAGCTCGCTGTTGTCCTTCAGGCCCAGCGCTTCGAGCCACATACCTTCCAGCACACGCATACGGGTGTTGCATAGCGTTTCGCGCAGGTTGTTCTGCACATAGAGAAGGGCTGCCAGCACGCAGTCTGCCGCCAGCCGACGGGCCATTTTCGGGTTGAGCTTGAAAACCGTTCCTGCCTCTTCCAGCTGCCGCTCGCAAAGGTTCTGTAATTGCTTGGCGGCGACACGAATCAATGTGTCCTGGTCGGCGATATAGGGACAATGATCATGCAGGTAAAACCCTGCCACGAACCCGTGGTGCACGCGCTGGGCAAACTGATCGAGAGAAGGAACACATCGACCGAGGTGGACACCCAGAATCGTCAGGTAGATCGGCTGCCAGACCATGAGCGTCCAGCTACGCGCTGACCAGTAATGGGGGCCGGCCTCCGGATGGGCCTGCTGCCAATGGTCATAAAGCGCTGCAATGCGCACAGGGTTTTCGGCACTGCCGCAGGCGAGGTCATCCGGGCCTGCAGGGCCTATCGTTCCCTTGAGCCCTAAATAGGAAAGGGCGGAAAGATCCAGCAGGCGGGTAAGATCGGTCTTTACCTGAATCGTCATACGTCGGACCCAGAACGAGGTTGGATGTCATCTCCCGAACGTCTGGTTCGGCCGTTCGGGAGGACATGCTCGGAAATGCCGATTTAAACACTTAAATACAAATGCATCAAATTATCATTAGCAATCCAGGTGTCACATTTCGCTAGATTGCGATGAGCGGAACAGGGTGAGCGGTAGCAGAGGGTTGCCACCGCCTCAACCATTTACGCCTTGACTGCTGTTGTAGCCTTGTTGGGCGCTTTAACCAGTAGCGGAAAGAGAACCGCCGTGAGCAGCAGGCCGGCGGCGCCTACCCAGAACGGCGTAGAAAGCGTGAAATGACTGACGAGAAGCCCAGCGCCATAGGATGAACACATGACACCCAGGCTCTGGAAAAAATTGACCTTGCTGAAGTCCACAGCATACGCCTCGGGCTTGCTCATCTCGAACATGAGCGCATCCAGGCGCACCGTGACCTGATACAAGGCCCAGCCGAACAGCAAACGACCTCCTAGGATGGCCACTTCGTTTTCAACGCCCTGAATGAAAATACCGCAGACGCCAAGCAGCAGGGCGGACAGGATACCTTCCCAGGCATGGCCTTGTTGGCTGGCTCGCTTGCTCCACCAGAGTGCGACCAGCGCCACAGCGCCTGGCAGCGAATAGACGAAGCCGGTGACGAGCTCATTTTCCAGAGCGGAAACCTCTTGCCAGTAAACCGAGAAGAACGGTCGAATGACATAGGCACTGAAGTAGAACAGCAACATGATCAGACAGAGCTTGTAAATGATCAGGTGGCTACCTGGTTTGGCGATAGGCACTTCGGTTGCAGACTGTTCCGGGGTTTCGCTGGAGGCTGGAGCTTCTCCCGAAGCGGGAGGTTTGTCTCGCATCAGACGCATACAGATCGCCATCTGAATGAAGTCGCCCAGCGCCATGATCAGGAACACTTCGCCCATTTCCAGCGCCTGGAGAACCAGCCCGCCCACAGCGGCGCCAAAGATGGCTCCGAAATGCACCACAACCGACAATGTGCCAATGGTTCGCGTGTGGCTTTCCTTGGCTTCCAGACTCATCACATAGGGATACATCAAGAGATAGCTGCCCTTGAAGACCACCATGCCTAGTGAGACAACCCAGAACAAGGGCAGGGAGTCGATGGTATAGCAGCATACGCTGAGCAGCCCCGCAGCCAACTGTGTCCAGATCAGGATCCGGATAGGATGCACGCGCTTGGCCAGCTTGGCCCAAAGAGGAAAGGCAAACATGACAACAACGCAAATAGCAGCCAGGTAGGCACCGACCTGCTCGGGACGAGGATCTTCAAAACGGCTAGCAAAGTATTGCGGATAAAACGGAATGAGCATGTTATCGCCAATAACTGCCAGGGCCGTCATGGCAATGAGGCAAAAACGTAAATTCATAGCGAACGGGCTCAGCCAGCTGAAAAGGCCGCAAATCATGCATGCGGATTAACAAGAAAGCGACTGTTTGATTATGCGTATTCTTTGCATTCTCGATTACAAGCCGTTACAAGCATCGAAAGCGATATAGTCATGAATTAAATATGTTTATCGTTTAAAAGCACTGATTGGCTCGGAACAGCGGCAGGAGATCTCGGGCCACCTCGGTTAATAAGCTGCTCCAGCTGTTAACCGAGGTGGCCCGACAAGCAGTGACCAACAGGCCATGGAGGTTAGTATCTAACCTTCATGGCTTCTGAACTTGCTCAAGAACCGTTGCGTCCGTTCTTCCTGGGGATTGGCAAACAGCGCCTTAGCTTCTCCTTGTTCAACGATAACGCCCTGATCGACAAACAGCACGCGATGCGCCACGTCACGGGCAAAGCTCATCTCATGCGTCACGATCACCATGGTCCGCTGCTCATTGGCCAAGTCACGAATGACCGTCAGCACCTCACCGACCAGCTCAGGATCAAGGGCTGACGTGGGCTCATCGAAGAGAATAACGTCGGGCTGCATCGCCAGCGCACGGGCAATGGCAACGCGCTGCTGCTGTCCGCCGGATAGCCGTCTGGGATACGCATCTTCCTTGCCCGCCAGGCCTACCTTCGCCAGTAATGCCCGGCCCCGGGCTTCGGCGGATTCCCTGGCCTCCCGTTTGACCACAATCGGCCCTTCGATCACGTTTTCCAGAGCCGTACGATGAGGAAAAAGGTTAAAACTTTGAAATACGAAGCCGGCGCGTTGGCGGAGCGCCCGAATCTGGCTCTGCTGCGAGTTCAGGTTCTGACTTGCATCAATAGAGATATCCGCAACGCGGATACGGCCTTTATCGGGCGTTTCAAGAAGATTCAGGCAACGAAGCAGGGTAGTCTTGCCGGAGCCACTGGGGCCAATAATGGCAACGACTTCGCCCGCTGCTACATCCAGATTGATCCCCTTGAGCACCGGCTGGCCATTGAATGACTTGGTCAGGTTACGTACTTCAATCATGACTCAACGCTCCTGATCATGCCGGTTTACCCGATTTTCCAGCGTGTTCTGCAACGCCGCCAGGGTGCTGGCCAGAACCCAGTAGATCAATGCTGCCGTTAGATACATGCTGAAGATTTCAAAGGTACGCGCCGTAATGAGCTGCGCTTGGCGAAACATCTCTGGGACCTGAATGGTAGCCGCAAGAGAGGTATCCTTTACCAGCGAAATGAAGCTGTTACCTAAAGGTGGGAGCGCCGTACGGGCTGCTTGAGGAAGGATGGTCCTACGCAGTGTCTGTGCCCGTGTCATGCCAATGCTGGCAGCCGCCTCCCATTGTCCTCGGTCAATCGAGGCAATGGCTGCCCTCAGAATCTCACAGATGTAAGCGGCCATATTCAGCGAAAAACCCACGAGCGCAGCGGGCAGAGGATCTAGCTGAATGCCCAGCTCAGGCAAGCCGTAATAGATCATGAACAGCTGCACGAGCAGTGGGGTGCCTCGAAAGAAGGACACGTATACCCGCGCTACTGCGCGCACTACCATGTTTTGGCTAAGCCGCATCAGTGCCAGAAAGAACCCCAGCACCAGCCCGAAAAACATGCCGCCCAGACTGAGTAGTACAGTCCAGACAGCACCTTTGAGCAGAAACGGAAGCGAATCCAGTATCAGTTGAAGGCTGGATTCGCTCATTGAGTGACGTCAGCCTTGAACCACTTCTGTGAGAGCTTGGCCAGCGTGCCATCAGCTTTCATCTTGGCAATGGCCTGGTCGATGGCGGCATGGAATTCGGGATTTCCCTTGCGCTCGGCCACGCCCGACTCCTGACGATTGAACGGTTCGCCTGCCGGTACAAACTGGTTGCCGGTTTTGGCAGCCATTTCAAAGGCGGCCAGTCGGTCTACCAGAACGGCATCGATCCGACCTACACGCAGGTCCTGAAACTTGGTTGGGTCGTCTTCATAAGTGCGAACATCAGCCTGTGGTACGTTTTCCTTGAGCCATTGCTCATAATTGGTACCAAGACCAACACCCACCTTCTTGTTGGCCAAGTCTTCCGGCTTCTTGATGGTGTCCTGCTCGTTCTTGCGAGTCATTGCCTGGACACCGGAGACCGTATAGGGCGTCGAAAAATCATATTTTTTCTTGCGCTCTTCGCTAATGGTGACCTGATTGATCACCACATCCAGACGCCTGGAATCCAACGCGGCCAATAAACCATCCCATTTGCCCGGCTGGATTTTTGGCTGTACGCCCATTTCCTTGGCCAGCGCCTGGGCAAACTCGACTTCAAAACCGGTCAGCTTGCCGTTTTCATCCTGGTAACTGAAAGGAGGGTAAGTACCTTCAAGCCCAATCACCAGCGTACCGCGCTGCTTGACTTCCTTTAACAGGTCTTCTGCATGGGCATTAACGGAGATACCGAGTGCCAGAGCCATGCTTGCAAACGTGAAATAACGACGCAGAGCGGTTCTCATGTTCTTATTCCATAATGTAAGGATCTAGAACTATAAGATTACACAAGTGGGCTAATAAAATAGCTTCCGGCGCTATAGATATAGCAAAAAGCTTTAATCAGGAGATTAGCGTGCGGCTGATCAGGTGCAGCCGCAGCGGGGAAAGTACCGTTTAACTCAAGAGCAATCAGCCAAGATTGGCTTCCAGCTCAACGGCTTCCTCAGTCTCTTCCGAGATTTTCTGTCTGATGCCGCGCGCCAGTTCGAGAAAATCGTCACGCTGCATGTCCAGCGATGCCAGAGCACATTCCAGGTCTTGCTTAACTGTCATTTCCGCTTGATCAAGCGACATAATGCAACCTCAGTCCTTTTCCTGTTTGGATATACAGTATTCCAAGCGAAGCGGTACGACAAGCAAAAACAGGATAGACGGTCTTCGGTTTTTTAACTGTGCGAGTCTTCGCACTCCTATTTCTGGTACGGCGCAGCAGGTCAAAAGAGCATTGATCAAACCATGAGTCGTCGTCGCTGTCTTGCATAAAAGCCGTCCCATAAACTCTGCGGAGAGACAGTACGATGTCATTCAGAGCAAGACCTGTTCATGAACGTAGAGGACTGCTCAAAGCAACTCTGCTGGTCAGTGCCCAGTTGTTACTAATGGGAATAGAGTCAGCCAAGGCTCAGGAATCCTGGGATTCGGGGGACGGTGGCGTTTCAACGTTCTATCGGTGGGATAAACCAATTCCAACCGCTGCAGGTGAGTTGCTGCGCAGTGAGCCACTTCCCCCACAAAATCGGTTGGAGGATGCAGAAGGGCAGTTTCGTATTCTTTACACGTCAGTAAGCGGTCTGGACAGCTCGCCCATTACGGTCTCTGGTCAGTTGTTCGTTCCCAAAGGGCAACCGCCTGAGGGAGGGTGGCCGTTGCTTGCGTGGGCTCATGGAACGGTAGGCGTGGCCGATGTCTGCGCGCCGTCCTGGAATGAAGCACCAACCGTTTACAAAGATTACTTGAATCGCTGGCTTAAGCAGGGTTACGCCATTGTCGCGACGGATTATGAGGGGCTTGGCACGCCCGGTTTGCATCCCTACCTGACCAAGCGCTCCGAGGCTTACGGTGTGCTCGATAGTATCCGCGCCGTTACGGATGGACGATATCCCATCGCCAACAAGGTGATCGTGGCGGGACAGTCCCAAGGGGGCGGGGCGGCCTTTGCGACGGCCGGATTTGCCAAGGAGTATGCGCCGGAGCTGGATATCAAGGGCACGATAGTCACAGGTATACCGTATCTGACGGAAAGAACGATGACCGTCTCGGGGGTAGATCCTAACCAAGTGGATCCCGGCATTGCCTATATGTTTTACGTAGCGCTGGTTGCCCATCAGAGGCAGCCAGTAACCGATGCTTCGACGCTGTTTACGCCAAAAGCCATGCCGTTATTCGAAAAGGCCGCCCGCTTGTGTGTGGGCACCTTGGCACGAGAGGTCATGCAGGCGGGCCTCACTCAGGCTAATACGGTTCAACCCGAGGCGGTAAAGACGATGGCCAAAATTCTTTTGCCTCAATATCGCTTCAATACCTTGAAGCTGGACCAGCCCTTGTTTGTCGGAACCGGCGATGCGGACCGGGATGTTCGCCCAGAGGGGCAGCAGCTACTGGTTCGGGAGGCCTGCAATGCCGGTACGACAATTGAGGCTCATGTATATAAGGGCGAAGGCCATTCAGGGGCTTGGCTGGTCTCTCAAAAGGATGCATTGAGCTTTGCTCACAAAGTCATGACAGACGAGCCCATTGTCTCTACATGCCCTGCCAAAAGCACAATCTCTCCCTAAATACGACCTATTTTTATCCAATAACGGCATCAGGTCTTCTGCTTATGAAATTAGTTTTCATAATCAATTGATAAAACCTCGCTTCGGTGTATTTTGCTTTCAAAAAGCCAGGCAGGGGAATCGCCGTGAAGCTTCACCATGCTGCATCTGAACAAGTCGATGGACTCGGAAAAGGTCTCGGTTCGTTAGCGGGTACTGTCTCCACCCAAGAAGTTGCCGCCTCGGGGTGGGATATCTTGAAGGAGGACGTGAGTCTGCCTGTTGCGGTACTGCGGGAACAGCGTATCGAGCATAACCTGCAGTGGATGAAGCAGTTCATGGAGCGATACGGCGTACGGCTTGCGCCGCATGGTAAAACCACCATGAGCCCGGCATTGTTCAAGCGGCAAATGGAGGCGGGGGCCTGGGGTATTACGCTCGCCACTGCACCACAGGTTCGCGTAGCGTTTACCCACGGGATACGGCGTGTGCTAATGGCCAATCAGCTGGTTGGCCAAGCCAATATGGCCCTGATTGCCGACCTGCAAGAGGCCGATCCCGGTTTCAGCTTTTGCTGTGTAGTTGATTCCCCTCAGAACGTCGAAAGCCTGGGGCGTTACTTCAGCGGGAGAGGTCAGCGTCTCAGGGTTCTACTCGAATACGGCGTATCAGGTGGGCGAACTGGGGTGCGTAATGAGGAGCAGGAAAAGGCAGTGCGAGACGCCATTTCACACTGGCCACACGCATTGGCCCTGGTAGGGGTTGAGGTCTACGAGGGGGTCCTGAAAGAGGAGGCCGAAATCCGTGATTTTCTTAAGCAAACCGTAGCAAGGACGCGTGTCATAGCTGATGAAAGCGGGTTTGCCGAGCCTCGCATTATTCTGTCAGGCGCTGGGTCTGCCTGGTTCGATCTGGTTGCCGAGGAGTTTGCGCTTCCTCAGACGGGGCTGCCTTTGGATATTGTGTTACGCCCCGGCTGCTATCTCACCCATGACGTAGGTATCTACAAAGCGGCCGAGGCACGTATTCAAGCCAATAACCCTGTTGCACAGGAAATGCAGCGCAGCCTTCTGCCAGCGTTGCAACTTTGGGCCTATGTGCAATCACGACCCGAGCCGGGCCGCGCCATCATTGCACTGGGCAAGCGTGATGCGGCGTTCGATGCCGGTTTCCCTGTTCCCACGCTGCATTTTCGGCCCGGTCATTCCGCCTCTCCAATGGAGGCGCCTGCAGCCTGGAAGATCAGCGCCATGATGGATCAGCATGCCTTTATGGACGTACCACCCGAGGCGAGTCTGCAGGTAGGGGACATGCTGTGTTTCGATATTTCTCATCCATGTCTCACGTTCGATAAATGGAAGCAGCTCCTCCTGGTAGATGAGCAATACCGTGTCACCGGAGCCGTCGCTACTTATTTCTAACAATGACGTTATGCCGTCCAGCCATGGACGGATTCAGGCACGAGGAATGCTCGATGACGCCTTCTACCGGGTTCTGGCTTCTGATCTATGCCGTAGTGGCCATCATTGCGTTGATTGTCTTGATTGCGCGGTATCGGTTGAATCCCTTTATCGTGATTACCCTGGTATCGGTAGGACTGGCTCTGGTCGCCGGTATGCCAGCCAATACGATTGTTGCTTCTTATGAGGCCGGCGTCGGTAAGACGCTTGGGCATATCGCCCTGGTCGTGGCATTGGGCACCATGCTCGGCAAGATGATGGCCGAGTCAGGTGGCGCAGAGCAGGTCGCTCGTACCCTGATTGCCAGGTTCGGCGAGCGCAATGCCCATTGGGCGATGGTCTGCATTGCCTTTCTCGTGGGGCTGCCCCTGTTTTTTGAAGTGGGCTTCGTGCTGCTGGTTCCTATCGCCTTTACCGTGGCCCGCCGTATAGGTGTCTCTATCCTGATGGTAGGCCTGCCCATGGTAGCGGGGTTGTCGGTTGTGCATGCGCTCGTTCCGCCGCATCCTGCTGCCATGCTGGCCGTGCAGTCCTATCATGCCTCGGTAGGGCAGACGCTCTTCTATGCGGTTCTCGTAGGTATTCCGACGGCTATTCTTGCCGGACCGGTCTACGCCAGGTTCATCGTTCCAAAGATTCAGTTACCTGCCGAAAACCCACTGGCCGAGCAGTTTACCGAGCGTGAGCCTCGTAAACAGCTGCCTGGTTTTGGCGTCACAATCGGTACGATTATCCTGCCCGTTGTGCTGATGTTGATGGGTGGCTGGGCCAACCTGATTTCAACGCCGGGCAGCGTCTTCAATCAGTTTCTGCAATTTATCGGCAACTCCGTGATTGCACTGCTGGTTGCCACATTGGTGAGTTTTTGGACGTTAGGGCTGGCTCAAGGCTTCAACCGCGATGCGATCCTGAAATTTACCAATGAGTGCCTGGCTCCAACGGCCACGATCACATTACTGGTAGGCGCTGGTGGAGGGCTCAACCGAATCCTTATCGATGCCGGTGTAACCACTGAGATCGTTGGACTGGCCCGGGAATTCAACCTGTCACCCCTGATGATGGGGTGGCTTTTTGCTGCGCTGATGCGCATTGCCACCGGCTCGGCCACGGTCGCCATGACCACGGCTTCAGGCATCGTCGCGCCTGTTGCGTTAGGGTTAGGCTATCCACACCCTGAACTGCTGGTTTTGGCTACCGGGGCAGGGTCGGTCATCTTTTCCCATGTAAATGACGGCGGGTTCTGGTTGATCAAGGAGTATTTCAACATGACGGTAACCCAGACGTTCAAGACGTGGACCGTATTGGAAACCTTGATTTCCATCATCGCCTTTCTTCTGACATTAGCGTTGGCGGCTGTACTGTAATGGATATTCTGTATCAAATCCGCGCACGTCTTGAGCATATGAGTGCAGGCGAACAACGTATCGCTCGCCTGATCCTGGAGGATGTGCCGTTCGCAGCCAGCGCCAGCCTGGACGAGCTGGCGACACGGGCTGAGGTCAGTAGTGCGACCTTGTCCCGCTTTGCCCGCAGCGCAGGGTGCAAGGACCTGCGGGACCTGCGCTTGCAGCTGGCTCAGGCCAGCGGTGTTGGAGCGCGGTTTCTGGGCCGAACACACGCACCGGAGCATTCTGCATTCTTTGGCAATATCGTCAGTGACATCGAAGCAACGCTTCGCCAGCATCTGGCCCGTTTCGATGAGCAAACCTTTGCACGGGCGGTTGCACTTGTTCATGAGGCGCGCATGGTTTACGCCTTTGGTATGGGCGGTTGCTCTACGATCTTTTCGGATGAACTGCAGTACCGGCTGGTTCGGCTGGGATACCCCATCGCGGCTTATCACGATCCGGTCCTGATGCGCCTGACGGCTGCCACGTTGGGCCAGGATCAGGTAGTGATTGCCTGCTCGATGACGGGCATAACCCCCGAACTTGTCGAGTCGTTGCAGCTGGCCAAGGGGTACGGCGCTCGCATTCTGGCCATCGCACCCGAAACATCGCTGGTTGCCCAACTGGCTGATGTCGTACTGCCGCTGTTTCTGGCTGAAACAGACTTTATCTATAAACCTACCGCCGCCCGCTACGGAATGATGCTTGCCGTGGATATTCTGGCTACTGAGCTGGCATTGAGCGCACCTGAAGCGAATCAGGAACGCTTGCGGCGCATCAAGCTCGCCATGGACGACTACCGTGGCGGCGATGAGCGATTGCCGCTGGGAGACTGACAATGCCAACCTACGATGCTCTTATCCGCAATGCACAGGTGATCGATGGCAGCAACTCGCCGGGTTATCAGGCGGATATCGCTATACAGAACGGCCGAATAGAACAGATAGGATGCATAAGTGGGGCAACGGCAACCCATGAAGTTGACGCCGCGGGGAGGGTGCTTTCACCGGGCTTCATTGATGTTCATACCCATGACGATACCGTGGTGATTCGTCAGCCGGAGATGCTGCCCAAGCTAAGCCAGGGTGTAACGACTGTTATCGTAGGTAATTGTGGCATCAGCGCTTCTCCCGTCAGCTTGAAAGGCGAGCCGCCAGATCCCATGAACCTGTTGGGGCCAGCAGCGGCCTTTGCTTATCCGACGTTCGCCGATTACAAGTCAGCCGTCGAACAGGCGCATCCGGGGGTAAACGTTGCTGCCCTCGTTGGGCATACAGCACTGCGCAGCAACCATATGGATAACCTTTATCGTACGGCAACGCCTGATGAAATTGCTGCCATGCGGGCTCAATTGCGTGAGAGTCTGGAGCAAGGTGCGCTGGGGCTTTCCACAGGGCTCGCTTATGCCTCGGCCTATGACGCAAGTACCGACGAAGTAATGGAACTGGCCTCAGAGCTGGACGCCTACGGAGCGGTATACACCACACATTTGCGTAGCGAATTCGAGCCTGTACTAGAGGCCTTGGACGAAGCGTTTCGTATCGGTCGTCATGCGAAGGCGCCCGTTATCGTCTCGCACCTCAAATGTGCCGGTGCAGGCAATTGGGGACGTAGTCCACAGCTTCTTGCGGCGCTGGAGCAAGCTGCACGGGATCATCCAGTTGGGTGTGATTGCTATCCTTATTCGGCCAGTTCCTCAACGCTGGATCTCAAGCAGGTAACAGCTGATTTTCGCATCACCATTACCTGGTCTACACCCTATCCTGACGTGAGCGGCCGCGACCTGAACGACATTGCAGAGGAGTGGGGCGTATCGCTACTGGATGCTGCCAAACGCCTGCAACCGGCCGGGGCAGTGTATTACGGGATGGATGAAAACGATGTGAGGCGCATTCTGGCTCATCCGCTATCAATGATCGGGTCGGACGGCCTACCCGAAGACCCATTCCCGCACCCTCGCTTGTGGGGCGCCTTTCCGCGAGTGCTGGGACATTACAGTCGCGACGTGGCCCTGTTTCCCCTACATGCCGCGGTACACAAGATGACCGGGCTTTCAGCGGCCCGTTTTGGGCTCTACAAGCGCGGATTAATCAAGGAAGGCTATTGGGCGGATCTGGTCTTGTTCGATCCCAAAACTGTACATACCGCCGCCGATTTCAAGACGCCCAAGGTTGTCGCAGAGGGGATCGATGCGGTCTGGGTAAATGGAATCCTGTCGTACTCAGCTAAACAACTGACTCCCCATAGAAACGGTCGCTTCCTTTCCCGGCAAGGCGACCTGCGCACATACTTTAATTAGGAGGATGACATGTCAATCAAACGTTACGGTGTTGAGGGTGGTAGCGGGACAGGCGGGCAGCACCTGCCGTTTGCGCGCGCTGTTGAGGCTGATGGATGGCTCTACGTCTCGGGCCAGACCCCTATGGTCAATGGAGAAGTGGTCGAAGGCGGCATCGTCACTCAAACGCGCCAATGCCTGGATAACGTCATGGCCATTCTCAAGGAAGCCGGCTACGGCCCGGAACATGTGGTGCGTTGCGGTGTATGGCTGGATGATCCTCGTGACTTCATGTCGTTCAACAGGATCTTCAAGGAATATTTTGGCGAGCATCCGCCTGCACGCGCCTGTGTAGTATCGAGCATGGTGATTGACTGCAAAGTCGAAGTGGATTGCGTCGCCTACAAAAAACCGGAATAAGGCCTCCGCTCCCGGGTCAGAGTGTTTGATCGCTCTGACTATAGGGATTCCATCATCATGCGTATGTTTTTTGCATTGCCGTGCCCAGCCTCTGTGGTTACACGTGTAGTCGCCTGGCGAAAGGAGCAGGGCATGGATGGGCGCCTGGTTCCTCCTGAAAATCTTCACATGACACTGGCTTTTCTGGGTGAAATTCCAGAAGAACAGATAGACGCGCTTATGGCTCTTGGCGATCACATACGCTTTGAGCCATGTACGGTCGTGCTTGATCGCGTCGAGCGTTGGCATCAGGGGCTTATCAGCATGATTGCATCCCAGACGCCAGTGCCGCTGGTGTCGCTGGTTGACGATCTAAACCTGGGACTGAAAAGTTTGGGCGTTCCGCTGGATCGCAGACCCTTTATCCCACACCTGACGGCTGCACGTAAAAGCCGCTGTCGGCCAAGTGGACTACCGTCATTGGCGTGGCCAGTAGAGCGCTTTGCCTTGTTTGTATCGGAAAGCAGCCAGGGAGGCGTGCAATACAGAGCTTTAAAAGAATGGACAGTAGCTGAAGGCAGTCCGGGAGAATAGGGCGGTGACAGCTGCCGCCCATTACGCATTTTACTTTTTATGTAAACTTTATCTATTGCTGCTTGGCGAATATTTAAGCCTGGACATACTTGCTGAATACAGCGCTGTAGTCATGGGTCATATAAGTCTCCAGCATCAATGTATTCAGCGTGTCCAAGGTACCTGTGTATTGCTGGGTTATGTGTTCAGGCGATGCTGGGTTAGCAATCTTGTACATGGAGGCCGTTACATCCAGTACTTTTAGGGCATTGGCACGCTTGAGTTCTTCCAGGTGCTGAATCTTGCTGATCCCGATCAGAGACTTGTAGATGTCTTTGACCTGTTCAAGAAAGGTCTTTTTGATATCGATGCTGAAGGGTTTGCCGCCTATGACGAATTTCAGCTCGACATCTAGATCCACCGTGCCGGCCGTTTCAATCATGACGCTCTGAATACGCTCGCTGAGGTAATCGTAGCGTTTGATAGTGCGCTTGGACGATACCGCAGATTCGCCGTCCACATGAATCAACGCCAGATTGGTAAAGCAGTATTCATCCTTTTTCGATTTGATCAGAAAGAAAATCTTTTCACCGTCCTCGTGAAAGAGATAGTCGTCCGCATCGACCTTGTCGAAGTCTGCTGGTTTGATAATCGATCCGATGTCGCTTAATCCCAAAGCATCTGCTGCAAATCGTTTGAACATACCAGGCTTTCCTTGAGTGACAGGATAAGGCGCAACATCGAAACTGCACGCACGCAGAAAAGATTTACTGAACACGCAAAGTGAATTTCAGTTGGGCAGTTGTATCAGGCAGTAAGAAAAAGACAAGGCTTAGGAAGGTTCATTATCCAGGGGAAGGTTTAAGACCCAAAACCCATGAAGGGGATAGAGGCGTCAGTGCTTGCTAATATATTATTTAACATAATATACATTATGCGAAGTTATGTATTCTGGATATGGAGCCATGGGGCAGCGCCTTGAACGCTGCGAAACCCCATATGAGCTTTTTTGAGCCTTTTATGGCTCACTTCTTTATTGATCCTTTAAACGCCGCTGTTTACCAGACGCCGCTCGCTCCTGGTTGATGGCGTTGTAGTAAATGTCTTGCGTTGTACTCGCCTTGGCGTGGCCAAGATCTTCCTGCAGGTGTTTGAGTGGTCTGCTTGGTGCATCGTAGGTTGCGCTGGTGTGGCGTAACCAATGGGCGCTGGCTGCACGCAGATTGGATACTTCGTCCTCGCTGCGACCTTCCTGTTTCATTCGTACCAGCGCCGTGTCAAAGCATTCCTGTACCAGGTTGCGAATCTGCCGATCGGTCAGACCGCCTTGTCCACTGTGTTTAGTCAGTAGCGGCGCAGGATCTCCGGCGTATGGCAGCGGCGTCAGATTGCGGAAGGCCCGGTAGCGCTTGAGATAGACCAGCATGTCATCACTGACCGAGATACGACGTTCCTTGTTGCCCTTGCCAATTGCAACGTACCACCAGGAGCCGTCAGGATCTTTCTGAAAGGCGTCCATGGTGGGAGACCAGCCGGGCCGCCCGGAAAGTTCGGAGATTCGCAGGTAGAGTGAAAACAGGGTCGCTATGATAAAGAGTGTACGCTCGTGCTTTTCAGGCTCCTCTGCAGCCATCCATTCCGCTGTTTCGATAACGAACTCCCATTGAAGGCGGTCAAGGACCTTGCCGCTGACAGCCTTGGCTTTCTTTTGAAAGAAGCGGCTCTTTTGCTTGATTGCCCGAAAGGGATTACCCACCAACACGTCCTGATCATTGAGGTAATCATAGAATGAGCTGCAGATTGCAAAGACTTGCTTGAGCGTACCCTGAGCCATTTCATAGCGTTCTGGGGTAGTGTCATCGTCGTCTCCTGTTTCGACAGCAAGCTTGCGTGAGGCTTTGTCACCCTGAATCCCAAAGGGGCGCCACAACGGATTGGGCTCCATGCTGCCATCTTTCAGAATGAAGCGGCGACGAACAGAGGTGCCCACCCAGTCCTCGTCAGGCTCCTGACTGAATGCCAGGAACGCCTCGGCATCCTGGCGGCGGAGCGAAAGGATAGACCTCCCTTCCTTGATCCAGCTCCACAGAAGGAGACGTTCAACTTGGGTGCGATAGGCTTTGAATGTTGTTTCCCAGCCGGCATAAGAGCGCAAAAATTCACGCACATGAAAATAATCGTCTTTAGCCGGAATACCGGGCTCAAACCGTTTCAGGTAATTCAGGATAGACGTATGTTCTGCCTCATAAGACGTAGCGTTAAGCCCAAGAAAACTGGCATAAGTATCAAATAAAGGCTGGGGTTTAGACGAGAAAAGCATCGAAATAACACTGAAAAGGCAGGTTTCTTAGTATATCAATTTCCGATTATGGACGTAATCGGAAATTAGCTTATTTATAGGATTTTATAGAAGACACAAGTACTTACGAAAGCCGTCTCGTGCCGCTTCCAACGAACCGTTAAAGAACTAAGCTGTGTGAGATTGATCTCATTTTTATAGGCAAATGCCGTTCAGCTTTAAAGGTGGCTCGCCGTGGACTGGTTAGGTATTCATTTTCTCACAGATCTTCAGCAATCCGGCCTTTCGCCTGTCGAGCATAGCCACACTTCTCTATTGGTTGTCTTTTCCTATCTGATTGCAACTGCTGCCGGTTATACCGCGCTGAGCCTTGCTGATGTTGCGGTCGCTGATGATCGCCGAACGCGCATGCTGTGGCGCTGGATCGGTGCCTTTTGTTTGGGCGGCGGTATCTGGTCGATGCACTTCCTCGCCATGATGGCGTTCGTCATGCCGATCCCGGTGTATTACGACCATCGCCTTACAGCCCTTTCGCTGGTCATCGCTATCATGGCGTCCTTGCTGGCCATGGTCATGATTGGTCGCCCTGCTCTTACCGCCAAGCAATATATCGGCGCGGCGATCAGTATTGGCTTGGGGGTTACAGCCATGCATTACATCGGTATGGCCGCCATGCAATCTGATGCGACGGCCTACTATGATCCCTGGCTATTCGTGCTTTCTATTGTGGTATCGATGTTGGCCAGCCTTGGATCGATGATGTTGATCTTGAAGCTACGCCAGCCGGACAACCCTGCTCCGCTCAAGTTGAAACTGGCGGCGAGTCTGGCGCTGGGTGCAGGTATTATCTCCATGCATTTCAGTGGTATGGCGGCCGTTACCTTTACCCTCCCCGCCGGCTCGACGTTTGACCCTGGTGCGCACGTTGACAATCACTCACCTTACCTAGGCATAGCGACGGCATTTATTTCGCTGATTATTATCAGTTGCAGCCTGGTGGCGGTATGGGCAGGAAAGAAGCTGGAAAGCCAGCGTCGAGATCTTGAACGGGTCAACGCCCTGCTCCACGAACTCGATAGCACACAGGCTTCACTCCATAACGTCGCTCATTTCGATGCCCTTACAGGCCTGCACAATCGCTATTCCTTCAACAAGGAAATCCAGATGCGGCTGGATGAACACGCGGCCCAAGGCACTTCCATGGCCCTGCTGTTTCTGGATCTGGATAACTTCAAGCGGATCAATGATTCATTAGGTCATGATGCCGGTGATGAGCTGTTGCGTGTTGTGGCTCAGCGCCTGAAAAGTGCCTTGCGTGAGCGAGACCTGATCGCACGCCTAGGCGGTGATGAATTCTGCATTCTTGCCAACGTTGAAGAGAATTATGAGGCCGAGCTGTTGGGGCGTCGCATCCTGCAAAAGATGAAAGAGCCCATTATCCTAGCCGGTCGAAAAATGGTCATAACCACATCCATTGGGGCCAGCCTATTCCCACAGGATGCAACGACCGGTGAAGATCTCATGAAGCATGCCGATCTGGCCTTGTACAAATCCAAGGCTAATGGTCGCAACATGCTGTATTTCTTTCAGGAACAGCTCAGGAGCAAAGCGTCTCTTGAGCTAAAAATGGAGGAAGAACTACGACAGGCATTGAGTCGTAATAATCTGACCGTGTATTACCAGCCCGTCTTTGACTTGAGTAACGGCAAGGTTTGTCATGTAGAGGCATTGGTGCGCTGGCAGCACCCCGAACAAGGCCTGCTGCTGCCCGGTAACTTTATCGACATTGCGACAGCAAACGGGTTTATTGCTGATATTGACCGTTGGGTGATTCGCCGAGCCTGTCGTGATATCAAGAAACTGCATCGGCAAGGCTTTAAGATTGGAGTTGCGGTCAACTGCTGTGTACGCAGCCTGGAGCGTGAAACGCTCGTATCCAACGTTCAGGAAGCCTTGAGTCAGGCACGCCTGGAGCCCCAGTTTCTCGAACTTGAAGTAACCGAAAACGCGCTAATGGCCAACATTGACCAGGTTATCGGGCAGCTAAGGCAGTTGCGTGAGCTTGGCGTGCGGTTGTCCATTGACGACTTTGGTACAGGTTACTCATCACTGGCGTATCTGAGTCAGCTTCCCTTGGATGCTATCAAGGTGGACCGCTCGTTCATTCAGGATATTCCCAACAATGCGCGGGACCTTGATCTGGCGGAAGCTATCATTGCCATGGGGCATAAATTGCATTTGAAAGTCATTGCCGAGGGCGTGGAAACCCAGCAACAGATTACCTTTCTGATCGATAACCAGTGCGACCTGGCTCAAGGGTTTCTACCCAGTCGCCCTCTTCCCTTCGAAAAACTTCAGGCGTTCTTGCTTGATGAGATAGGCAACAACAACGCATTTTCTCACTCTCACCTCGCCTGAAATGACAAGGCCTACTTTCAAGCAGGCCTTGTCATTTTAGTTTCTAATCACGCGTGGCCAGTATCTGCACGCGCATAACCGTTACCGATATCGGCTCGCATATCAGCCGGTGTTTCAAAGTCGCTTGCGGCACCACGCATGTCGCTTATTGACTTTGGAAAGCCGGATCGATTGCTGTAATCACGTATAGGCATGTGTCGTGGACGGTGGTGGCGCTCCGTGATGCCCCGTGTTGCCATGACATCGACCAACGCGGTAGCCAACACAACAGCCATCGCGATTTTCACGTTTCCCCGCTTGGGATTATCGGCATTCAGACCGGTCGCCAGTGTAGCCAGATCCAAGGCATCACCCGCTACACGGCTCCAGAGCGCAGGTGCAGGATTGTCACTCAGCGCGCCGACACCACTGACAATCTCACGCACCCCATAGGCACGAACAATATTCTCCGACCCTTCCATACCCAAGGCGCGGGTCAGTAGCCGTGGAGCAGCCAACTCTAGGAGACCAAGACCCAGGCTGTAAAAGCCGAGGCCACGGGCCAACTTGTCTGAAGCGCCTAGTGATCGCTGGGGGGATGAAAATTTCTCAAGCATGGTCATAGCCGGCTCCCTCAAGGTTTCAGAACAACCTTGATGCAGTTGTCGAGTTTGTCCCGGAAGGTCTTATACATTTCCGGGCCCTGGTCGAGACTTACCGTATGGGTAATCACGAATGAGGGGTCGATCTGTCCGTCATCGATACGGCGCAGCAGGTCATCCGTCCAACGTTTGACGTGCGTTTGCCCGGTGCGCATGGTAAGCCCCTTATTCATGAGCGCCCCCATGGGAATCTTGTCGACCAATCCGCCGTAAACGCCCGGGATAGATAAAATGCCCGCCGGGCGACAGACATAGATCATCTCGCGTAATACATGAGGACGATCACTCTCCATCATGGTCGCCTGCTTGACCCGATCATAGACGGCATCCAGCGACCGCGTCGCATGGGACTCAAGGCCTACGGCATCAATGCATTTTTCAGGACCCTTACCGCGGGTAAGCTCGTTCAGACGCTCAACCACGCTCTCCTTGTCGAAGTTGATGGTTATCGCCCCGCCCGCTTCTGCCATGAGCAGTCGTTCAGGCACGTTATCGATCATCACGACCTGCTTGGCGCCCAGCAGTATGGCGCTGCGCACACAAAACTGACCCACCGGACCCGCCCCCCAGACCGCTACGGTATCAGTAGGCTGAATGTCACATTGCACCGCAGCTTGCCAACCCGTGGGGAAAATATCGCCCAAGAACAGTACCTGTTCGTCCGTAAGCGTGCTTGGAACCTTTACATGGGTAGAATCTGCAAACGGAACACGTACGTACTCGGCCTGCCCGCCTGCGTAACCGCCGGTTAGGTGCGAGTAACCAAAAAGGCCTGCTGTGGAGTGACCAAACACTTTGTCACCCAAGTCCTTACGGCGATTCGAGCGCTCGCAGACAGAGAAATTACCGCGTTTGCATTGCTCGCATTCGCCACAGGTAATGGTGAATGGCACGACGATGCGATCGCCTACCTTTAGCTCTTTGTTTTCCGAGCCGACCTCAACCACCTCTCCCATGAACTCATGACCCATGACATCGCCGCACTCCATGCCGGGAATGAAATGGTCATAGAGGTGAAGGTCGGAGCCGCAAATGGCGCAGCTCGTTGTCTTAATAATAGCGTCGCGTGGGTGTTCGATCTTGGGGTCCGGAACGGTGTCGTAGCGGATATCGTTTTTCCCGTGCCAACAGAGTGCTTTCATGCGCGTTCTTCCAACGTTGGTTGAAAAGTCCCGTCACCAACAGCGTGAAGGTCCCTCCTGTCTGGGACATGGGCGGGCTGTATGAATAAGGCCACTCCCTTGGCAGTGATGCTATTGGGACATCAGAACGCATAGGAAAAGTTCAAAGATTGCCCGGACCCTCAAACCAAACGGTAAGGAATAAAGATGACCTGCTGGTCATTTCCTTTTAAGAAACTTTATAGGGTAACTGTTAGAGCTACTAATCGCGGGTAGCGTTCGGTTTCTCAGGAAGCGTACATTGATCATCCTTACAGCGCCTGGAGCCTTCCGGATGAGGAATCCAGGTCAGTTGCGGGCGAGCGCGCAAAAACAGGCGATAACCCAAATCAAACAACGGCCGCAGCGGCTTCCAGGCAAGAGGTGCTGCCCAACGGCCAAGCCCTGCCGCTCGCCAACTCCAATAGGTTGCATCCAGCCCCTTGACCCATTGCCCGTCAGCAAATCGGGCGTGCAACAGATCCCTGAATTGCTGTGATGACATGCCAGGTGCCGGTGCCTCGAAGGTTGGATCAGCTACGTCTGTAAATAAAAGACGTGCAGGGTCAGCATGTCGACGTAGATGTCGAATCTCACGGGCACACAGCGGACAGTCGCCATCGTAAAACAAGGTGAGCGGCCACGCGGGTTGCATATACTTCTCCAAAGGGTACGACCTGAAGAGGCCATACCCTTTCACTCGATCAGATAGGGCTATCGGTAGAGGGTTTTTCCCACAGATTGATTCCCCCTTCAACTGCATACTTATCGATTTCTGCCAGCTCCTCCGCGCTAAAGGACAGATTGCTCAAGGCTCCGATATTTTCCTGCAACTGTTCCGGACGACTCGCCCCAATCAGAGCCGAGGTGACACGCGGATCGCGTAGCGTCCAGGCCAGAGCAAGCTGAGCCAGACTCTGACCGCGACGCTGGGCAATCTCGTTCAGTGCGCGCGCCCGTGCGATGTTGTCATCGGACAGGTGCTCCGGTCGCAAGGAGGCACCGCCGGGGCGGTTCACCCGTGCATCCTCCGGTACGCCATTGAGGTATTTGCCGGTCAGCAAGCCTTGGGCCAACGGTGTAAATGCGATGACGCCTGCACCGACCTCATCAGTTGCGTCCAGCAGGTCTTTTTCGATCCAGCGATTGAACAGGTTGTAGGAAGGCTGATGGATGAGAAGGGGAACCTTCCACTCCTTGAGCAGTGCCGCCATCTCGCGTGTCTTGCCAGCCGAATAGGATGATATGCCAATGTACAGGGCCTTGCCCTGCTGCACGGCCGTAGCCAATGCACTGGCGGTTTCCTCAAGTGGTGTGTTGGCATCGAAGCGGTGGGAATAAAAGATATCGACGTAATCCAGCCCCATACGCTTCAAGCTCTGATCAAGGCTTGCCAGGACGTATTTGCGTGAGCCGCCGCCCTGTCCATAAGGCCCTGGCCACATGTCCCAGCCGGCTTTGCTGGAAATGATCAGCTCGTCCCGATAGAGCTTGAAGTCTTCTCGCAGGATTCGGCCGAAGTTGGTTTCGGCGCTGCCGTAGGGAGGACCGTAGTTATTGGCCAGATCGAAATGGTTGATGCCAAAGTCGAACGCAGTACGCAACAGGGCCCGCTGGTTTTCAATCGGTGTGGTGTCACCGAAGTTGTGCCACAAGCCCAGGGACAGTGCAGGCAGGACCAGACCACTCTTGCCTACCCGGCGGTAAGGCATGGATTCGTATCGGTTGATGGCGGCCGTATAGCTCAAGGCGTTCTCCTCTCTTCTGTTGTGCTTATGCTTAGGTCTGCAACGGTTATACGACAACTTGACCATTCAGCAAAAGCTGCTTCTACATTCCGCAGGCTTGAATGAGAAATTGTCGAAAGGCTTCTGCCGCCGTCGGCAGTTCGGTATCCGGCTTCCAGATCAGCCCGAGCTCCATAGGCGGAACGGCATCATTGAGCGGGCGGACCTCGATCTTCTTGCCTTCAAGCGACCAGGTACGAAACACCATATCCGATAGGATGGTCACGCCAAATCCATGGGCAACCAGGCCACGTACAGACTCCATGGAGGATGTTCGAAACGCGACCCTTGGTTCCAGACCGCGTGCCTGCCAATAGCGCTGGGTCGAGGCTTCGCCCTCTTCGACCGTCCCGAGGATGTAAGCATGCTCGGCCACATCCTTGAGGGTAATGTCGGGTTTGGTCATCAGCGGGTGGTGACTGGCCAGCCAGAGCTGGCGGCGTGATCGGATCAGAACATAATGCTCGAAACGGTCAATGGCCTCGCTGTTGGACACAATGATCAGACCAAGATCCAGGCGTCCTTCCAGAACAGCCTGCTCGATGCTGGGCCGATCCATGTCGACCAGATCAATATCCACCTGTGGATAGCTGCGCTTGAAGCGAGCCAGCAGGCTGGGCAGAAAATACCCTAGCACTGCATAAGTGGCTCCTACGCGTACCACCCCTTCCTGGGTATGGCTCAAAAACAGGGGTTCTTTGAGCGCGTCATTCAATGTATCGAGAATGTGCCGGGCATGCTGCAGGAACCGGTGTCCTTCTGCTGTCAGAGCAACCCCGTAGGGCTGTCGCTCAAACAGATTGACCCCCAGATTTTCCTCCAGTTGAGCCACTGCTGAGGTAATCGCGGACTGGGAAACATGGACATCCAATGCCGCTTGGGAGAAACGGCCCGTGGTGGCAGCCGCCACAAAGTAGCGTAGTTGACGCATCGAAATATCTTTGGAGCTGGCCATCTGATTTTCGAATACCTGAGTGCGGTTTTTAGAATTTTACGTTACCTGTACCCCTTCCTACACTCAAAAGCAAATGGGGCTTCGCTCGCCCCGATCCTGATGACAAAAACAATAAATCGAGGAATAGCGAATGAGTGCAGCCAACAAGACGTTGGATGAAAAGTACACGTTGGAAAGCGGGCGCATCCTGCTAACCGGTATCCAGGCGCTCGTTCGCCTACCCTTGATGCAACGGCAACGTGATCTTGCAGCAGGTTTGAATACTGCTGGGTTCATCTCGGGATACCGTGGCTCGCCACTGGGCGGCCTGGACCAGGCGTTGTGGAAGGCTCAGAGCCATCTCAAACAGCATCACGTTGTCTTTCAGCCCGGCCTGAACGAAGACCTGGCCGCTACGGCCGTCTGGGGATCACAGCAGGTCAACCTTTTCCAGGGTGCGCAATACGACGGCGTGTTTGGCATGTGGTATGGCAAAGGCCCAGGTGTTGACCGCTGTGGCGATGTCTTCCGCCATGCCAACGCAGCAGGCTCTTCGCGCTTTGGGGGCGTGCTGGTCATCGCTGGCGACGACCATGGCGCTCGTTCTTCCACCCTGCCTCACCAGACCGAGCACATCTTCAAGGCCGTGATGATGCCGGTATTGTCTCCCTCCGGGGTGCAGGAATACCTCGATTTCGGTTTGCATGGCTGGGCCATGTCCCGCTATTCAGGCTGTTGGGTGGCTATGAAAGCCATTTCGGAAACTGTGGAAAGTGGCGCGGTGGTCGATGTCGACCCGCTTCGTGTACAGCCCAAGGTGCCTACCTATGAGCTCCCGGCGGATGGTCTCAACATTCGCTGGCCCGATCCGCCGCTGGTGCAAGAGAAGCGCTTACTGGAGCATAAGCTCTATGCCGCCCTCGCCTATGCGCGGGCCAACAGGCTCGACCGCATCACCCATGATTCTCCCAATGCCCGCATCGGTATCATCACGTCAGGCAAATCATATCTGGAAGTCTGCCAAGCCCTGAAGATCCTGGGCATTGATGAGGACATGGCCCGGCAGATCGGCTTGCGCGTGTACAAGGTGGGCATGGTCTGGCCCCTGGAAGCCGAAGGCGTTCGGCATTTTGCCGACGGGCTGGAAGAAATCATCGTGGTGGAAGAAAAACGCCAGTTGATCGAATACCAGCTCAAAGAAGAGCTGTACAACTGGCGCGAGGATGTCCGTCCACGCATCGTAGGCAAGTTTGACGACAAGGGCGAATGGTCCCTGCCCCATACGGACTGGCTGCTCCCGGCCACCAGTGACCTGACTCCGGCGCAGATTGCCCGTGCAGTGGCCAAGCGCATCCTGCAACGCCAGTCCAATGGTCTGCTGCAGATGCGCCTGGCGGTTTTGGATGCTCAGTTGGCGGCTAAAGGCGGACTGGTCACCAAGATGGCGCGGATGCCCCATTACTGCCCTGGCTGTCCACACAACACTTCTACTCAGCTCCCGGAAGGCAGTCGCGCACTGGCCGGGATCGGTTGTCACTACATGGCAACCTGGATCTACCCTGAGCACACCCAGACATTCAGCCAGATGGGTGGTGAAGGTGTTGCCTGGGTAGGACAGGCACCGTTTACCCAGACAAAGCATGTGTTTGCGAACCTGGGCGATGGGACTTATTTCCACTCAGGACTTCTAGCCATTCGCGCATCGGTCGCCGCGAAAGTACCGATTACCTACAAGATTCTCTACAACGATGCCGTGGCCATGACAGGTGGTCAGCCGGTAGACGGTACCTTGACCGTGCCGCAGATTTCTCAGCAGCTACGTGCTGAAGGTATCGAGCGCATCGTGGTCGTCACGGATGACCCGGATAAATACAAGCCAGTCAAAGGGCTTGCCGAGAATGTACCGGTCAAACACCGTGACGAGCTGGACGCTCTGCAGCGTGAGCTGCGAGAGCACCCGGGCGCATCCGTCATCATCTACGACCAGACCTGTGCCGCCGAGAAGCGGCGTCGCCGCAAGCGTGGTGCCTATCCTGATCCCGCTCGTCGCGTTGTGATCAACGAGGCCGTGTGTGAAAACTGCGGTGATTGCAGCAGCAAGTCCAATTGCATGTCCGTGGCTTCGGTCGAGACTGAGTTCGGACGCAAGCGCGAGATCGACCAATCCGCTTGCAACAAGGATTTCAGCTGTCTTTCAGGTTTCTGCCCGAGCTTTGTCACGGTGGAAGGCGGAAAGCTGCGCAAGGCCAAGGCGCTGGCGGAAGACCCTTCAGATAGCTGGGATCTGCCTGAGCCTGTACTGGCCTCGGTCAGCGAGCCTTACAGCATTCTGGTAACCGGTGTGGGCGGTACAGGAGTCGTCACGATCGGTGCCCTCCTGAGCATGGCGGCTTATCTTGAAAGCAAGGGAGTGCTGACGCTGGACATGGCGGGGCTGGCGCAGAAAGGTGGCGCAGTGTGGACCCATGTCCGTATCGCCGAGCGGCAGGAGCAGCTCTTTGCACCCCACATTGCCGAAGGTGAAACCAACCTGTTGTTAGGTGGCGATCTCATCGTCAGTGCCAATGCCGAGACGCTTGATAAGCTTCGCCAGGGCGTCACCCATGCGCTCGTCAACAGCCAGGAAAGCGTAACCAGCCACTTTGTTCGCACCTTTGCCCATCAGGCAAACAGTGGCGATGTTCACACCCATCCTGATCCTCAATTCCAGTCCCAGGACATGGCCGCTCAGATCGCCGAAGCCGTAGGAACGGATCGTGCCTTTTTCCTCAATGCTAGCCGTATCGCCACTGCGCTGATGGGGGATTCGATTGCAACCAATACCTTCTTGATGGGAGTGGCCTATCAGAAAGGTTGGCTGCCGGTTAGCCAGGACTCGCTATTCCAGGCGATCGAAATGAATGGCGCTGCCGTCGAGCTGAACAAAAAAGCCTTCATCTGGGGCCGTCGAACTGCCGTTGACCAGGCGCGGGTCGAGCAGAAGGTCAAGGAAGGCTCCGTTGTTACCGCGTCTCACCAGTTATCCAAAACCCTTGAAGAAGTGATTCTGCGGCGTGTGGATGATCTGACGGCGTACCAGAACACCGCCTATGCCGAGCGCTACCTTGCGCGTCTTGAAAAGATCAAGGCAGCTGACACTGCCCTGATGGGACAAGCCGGAGAGTTGAGCGAGGCGGTTGCCCGCGCCTATTACAAAGTCCTGGCTATCAAGGACGAATACGAGGTGGCGCGTCTGTACACCGATGGCGACTTCCAACGCAAGATTGCTTCGATGTTTGAAGGAGACTACACGCTCAACTTCCATTTGGCTCCGCCTATCTTCAATAAATCCAAGGCTGGTGAGGGGCCAAAGAAGCAGCAGTTCGGACCGTGGATGATGAAAGGCTTCAGCATGCTGGCGCGCCTGAAAGGTATCCGCAATACCTGGCTGGACCCCTTTGCCCGCACTGAAGACCGCAAGCGAGAGTTGAAGACGCTTAGGGAATACGAAGCCAACCTGGATGAAGTCCTGCAGCGTCTGACGCCTGACAATTATTCCGTTGCAGTTGAGCTTGCCAAGTTACCGCTAGATGTTCGGGGGTTCGGCCCGGTGCAGGAGCGTTATCTGGCTACTGCCGAACGCAAGCGTGCCGAACTGCTGGCCCGCTTGCGGCAACAAGCCTCGTTTGTAGACGCTGCCGCTGAGGTACAGGAGACCCTGCAGCGCATTCGTACCACCCAGCTTTAAGGTGTTGATTCGAGCGGTTGCAGGGATGAGCCGCTCGCATCCCAAAGCAGCAGGTGACTTTATCAATAGCACGGCAAAATGTTAACCTAATCACAATTCGCACGGTGCGAATCAAGGATGCCTGAAAGGATTAGTGATGTATCGTAAAGCAGTTGCGGCTGTCGGAATGGCCGTATTATTAAATGGATGCGCCTCTGGCTTGAACAGTTTTCAGAAGTCAGAGCTCGATCGGTACGAAGCACGCGGTCTGGTCGTTCAAGAAAAGAGTCCTGGTCTTGCAGCAGGCCTTGGCCTTCTTCCGGGAGGAGGTTCTTTCTATACCCGAGAATACGGCTTTGGGGTCGTGAATCTCCTGCTCTGGCCTCTTTCCATCATTTGGGACCCGGTTGGCGGCTACGATGCAGCTAAGGTCATCAACTATCAGGCTACCAAGGCCAAGCTCGACGCTGAGCGTGACAAGGACCTGAATGCGCTTGATAGCCAGCTTCAGCTGGGTCAAATAGACATGACTCAATACACGCTGGAAAAGCGCAAGATCGAAAGCAAGTACAAGTAATTCCTCGTCGCTCCCGCTGGCATCATGGCCAGCGGGAGCGGTATGCACTACGACGCCTTTCGCTGCGTCAGCTCCTCGATCATGATTTCCCGCATGCGAAATTTCTGAATCTTGCCCGTTACGGTCATGGGAAACTCGTCTACGAAGCGAACATGTTTCGGCACCTTGAAGTGTGCGATGTGGGCCTTGCAGAAGTCGCGAAGTACCTCCTCCTGCGGGCTATGCCCGTCATGCAGCTTGACCCAGGCGACGATCTCCTCACCGTACTTGTCGTCAGGAATGCCTATTACCTGAACATCTGCCACTGACGGGTGACGGAATAGGAATTCTTCGATTTCACGTGGATAGACGTTTTCACCACCCCGAATGATCATGTCCTTGCTGCGGCCCACGATCTGCACATAGCCCTGCTCGTCCATGCAAGCAAGGTCGCCCGTATGCATCCAGCGGGCACCGTCCAGCACGTCGGATGTAGCCTTTGGGTTTTCCCAATAGCCCAGCATCACGCTGTAGCCGCGTGTACATAACTCGCCTATCTGCCCACGAGGAACGATGCGGCCCTGCTCATCGATGATCTTGCTTTCCAAATGAGGCTGACTGCGGCCCACGGTGGTAACGCGGCGCTCCAGTTCATCGTCCGGGCCAGTCTGAAGAGAGACCGGACTGGTCTCGGTCATGCCATAGGCAATCTGCACTTCGCTCATGTGCATCTCGGTTATGACTCGGCGCATCACTTCGATCGGGCATGTCGATCCTGCCATGATGCCGCTGCGCAGGGAGGACAAGTCAAAACGCACACGTTCGGGATGATCAAGTTCGGCGATAAACATCGTGGGAACGCCATAGAGCACGGTGGCCTGCTCTTCCGAGACAGCTCTCAATGTTGCCAACGGCTCAAAAGATGGCGCTGGATAGATCATGGTGGAACCGTGGGTCAGGCAACCTAGATTACCCATGACCATACCGAAGCAGTGATACAGCGGTACGGGAATGACCAGACGATCCCGCTCGGTCAGCCCAAGGCTTTCTCCCACCATGTAGCCGTTATTGAGAATGTTGTAATGACTCAGAGTGGCTCCCTTGGGAAAGCCTGTGGTGCCTGAGGTGTACTGGATATTGATAGGGTCATCGAACTGAAGTAGCGCGCTGCGCTCATGCACATCAGCCGTGCTCGTTTGCTTGGCGAAATTGGAAAGATCACTCCAACGCAGGAAACCGGCAGGTGCCGTTTCGCCCAGCGTGATTATGCCGTGCAGATCCGGAAGGTTTACACAGCGCAGCCGCCCTGGGGGCTGGCTTTCAATATCAGGGAGAAGCTCGTTCAATATGGCGTGGTAGTCGCACGTCTTGAAGATATGCGCGCACACCAACCAACGGCAGCCGGATTGCTTCAACACATACTCCAGCTCACCTACCCGATATGCCGGGTTGATATTGACCAGAATGGCCCCGATTCTAGCGCTGGCAAACTGCGTGACGCACCATTCCATGCAGTTTGGTGCCCAGATACCCAGTCGGTCCCCCTGCTCTACACCCAATGCTACCAAGGCCCTGGCGCAACGCTCTACCTCCTCGGCCAACGCCTGCCAGGTCAGCCGTACATTCTGGTGACGAACAATTAGCGCTTCGCGCTCAGGGTAACGGGCTACCGTAAGATCAAAGGCCTCTCCAATCGTCATGGCCAGTAAGGGCTTGTCTTGACGGCCCTGGGTATAGCTCGGTTGGTTCATGGCTTTCCCTTCTTGTCATTGTTGTGGGAGCTGCTGACTCATGTGGCTACCGCTAAAGCCTAGTTATCTTTACGTTAACGTAAAGGGCATGGCAAGTCGTTGTATCCAACCAGCACAGCCAAATTTCTGAAGAGGTGTATGGCATGCTTGCGAGGTATTTGCATCTAGACGTTACCGAAGCGAGTTGACAGCTTCGCTGACCAGCTTTACGTTAACGTAAAGGTAATCCAGTTGAGTTTACATATGACGGCGAGTTACAGCATTTCCGATCTAGCCCGAGAGCTGGACATTACAACCCGAACCATTCGCTTCTATGAGGAGCAAGGCATGCTTACGCCCGAGCGGCGTGGTCAGGAGCGCATCTACTCGGCCAAGGATCGCGTCACGCTCAAGTTGATTCTGCGGGGTAAGCGAATCGGGTTTTCGCTGGCGGAGTGCCGGGAATTGATCGAATTGTATGACCCGAGTTCAGGTAACCAGAAGCAGCTCAATAGCATGCTGACCAAGATTGCGGAACGTCGCGAGCAGCTTGCACAGCAGCTGTTGGATATTCAACAGATGCAGCTTGAACTGGACACGGCTGAAGAACGCTGTCGTGCGGCGCTGGAGATGGCTAACGCAACGGCTTGATCCCCTTTTGCTTCCACCAGACAAAAACAATCACAGGTGACCCCATGACATACCCCTCGCTCAACTTTGGCCTCGGCGAAACCATCGACATGCTGCGCGAGCAGGTGCAAAGCTTTGTCAGAGCGGAAATCGCACCCCGCGCAGAAGCCGTTGACCGTGAGAACACGTTTCCCCATGACCTCTGGCGCAAATTTGGCGACATGGGCCTCCTGGGTATCACAGTGGATGAAGAGTACGGCGGCTCGACATTGGGGTATCTGGCTCATGTAGTGGCCATGGAAGAAATCAGCCGAGGCTCGGCCTCTATCGCCCTCTCCTATGGTGCGCATTCGAACCTGTGCGTCAATCAAATCCACCGTAATGGGACGCCTGAGCAGAAAGCCAGATATCTGCCCAAGCTGGTATCAGGTGAGCATGTCGGCGCCCTGGCCATGAGCGAGCCGAATGCCGGTTCTGACGTGGTTTCCATGAAACTGCGTGCAGAGAAACAGGGTGACCGCTACATCCTCAACGGCACTAAAACCTGGATTACCAATGGACCAGATGCCAATACCTATGTGATCTATGCCAAGACTGACCTGGATAAAGGACCACACGGCATCACAGCATTCATCGTTGAACGTGACTGGAAAGGCTTCAGCCGCAGCAACAAGTTCGACAAGCTGGGGATGCGGGGCTCCAATACCTGCCAGCTCTTTTTCGATGGCGTCGAGGTGCCGGAAGAAAACATCCTTGGCGCCCTGAACGGGGGCGTAAAGGTACTTATGAGCGGGCTGGATTACGAGCGTGTCGTACTCTCTGGCGGACCTGTCGGCATCATGCAGGCCTGCATGGATGTCATTGTCCCCTACATTCACGACCGCAAGCAGTTTGGCCAGAGTATTGGCGAGTTTCAGCTGATCCAGGGCAAGGTTGCAGACATGTATACCCAGCTCAATGCCAGCCGGGCGTACCTGTATGCCGTTACCCAAGCCTGTGATCGAGGAGAAACCACGCGCAAAGATGCCGCGGGCGTCATTCTCTATACGGCTGAGCGAGCCACTCAGATGGCGTTGGATGCCATCCAGATTCTGGGCGGCAATGGCTATATCAACGAATTCCCAACCGGCCGCCTTCTACGCGATGCCAAGCTGTACGAAATCGGTGCGGGGACCAGCGAGATCCGGCGCATGTTGATCGGGCGCGAGTTGTTCAAGGAAACGATATAACCCGCTTTTTATCCTGCGGACATTCCACCAACAACGCTGAAGCGAGATCCGCCATGACCTTTATAACCAGTCAGCTCGACCCCCGCTCGCCTGACTTTATCCGCAATCAAGACGCCATGCAGGCACAGGTGGCGAACCTGCACGCGCTGCTTGCCCACATCCAGCAAGGCGGCGGACCCAAGGCGCAGGAGCGTCATACCTCACGCGGCAAACTGCTGGTACGAGACCGCATTGATCACCTGCTCGACCTCAACTCGCCTTTTCTGGAGGTTGCCCAACTTGCCGCTCATGAGGTTTATGGCGAGGACGTACCGGCGGCTGGCGTGGTAGCCGGTATTGGCCGAGTCGAGGGCGTGGAGTGCATGATTATCGCCAACGATGCGACAGTCAAAGGAGGGACGTATTACCCCCTGACCGTCAAAAAACACCTGCGTGCTCAGGCCATTGCCAAAGAGAACCGACTGCCGTGCATCTACCTTGTGGATTCTGGTGGTGCCAACCTGCCCCGACAGGATGAGGTCTTTCCTGATCGCGAGCATTTCGGACGAATTTTCTTCAACCAGGCAACCATGAGCGCCCAAGGCATTCCGCAGATTGCGGTAGTGATGGGTTCTTGTACTGCCGGTGGCGCCTATGTGCCCGCCATGGCGGACGAAACCATCATGGTTCGCAACCAGGCCACCATCTTTCTGGCCGGTCCGCCCCTGGTCAAAGCCGCTACCGGTGAGGTGGTGACCGCTGAGGAACTGGGTGGCGCTGATGTACATTGCAAGGTGTCCGGCGTGGCGGATTACTACGCCGAGAATGATGAGCATGCCCTTGCCCTGGCGCGTCGCTGTATTGGCCATTTGAACTGGCGCAAACAGGGTCAGGTGCAGATGCGCTCCCCTGTAGCACCTAAATACTCACCCGATGAGCTTTATGGCGTTATCCCGGCAGATGCCAAACAGCCCTACGACGTTCGCGAAGTGATTGCGCGTCTGGTTGATGGTAGCGAAATCGACGAGTTCAAGGCGCTGTTCGGGCCTACTCTGGTTTGCGGTTTTGCGCATTTACATGGCTACCCCGTAGCAATTCTGGCCAATAACGGCATCCTGTTTGCCGAGGCGGCGCAAAAAGGTGCGCACTTCATCGAGTTGGCCTGTCAGCGAGGTATTCCACTGGTGTTTCTTCAAAACATCACGGGCTTCATGGTTGGCCAGAAATATGAAGCAGGCGGCATTGCCAAGCATGGGGCCAAGCTTGTGACCGCTGTCGCCTGCGCACAAGTCCCCAAGTTTACCGTGATCATTGGCGGCAGCTTTGGCGCGGGCAATTACGGCATGTGCGGCCGAGCCTATGATCCCCGCTTCCTCTGGATGTGGCCTAACGCCCGTATCGCGGTAATGGGCGGTGAACAGGCAGCCGGTGTACTGGTGCAGGTCAAGCAGGAACAGACCGAGCGGACAGGCGGAGCACTCAGCCTAGAAGAGGAAGCGGCCATCAAAGAGCCGATCCTTGAGCAGTACGACCGTCAGGGTCACCCCTACTATTCCAGCGCCCGTTTATGGGATGACGGCGTGATCGACCCTGCCCAGACGCGTGAAGTACTAGCTCTGGCTATCTCCGCTTCTTTAAACGCACCTATTGAGCCGACCCGCTTTGGCGTGTTCCGCATGTAAGGTATCCCGCGATGACTTACCAGACCTTGCAACTTGATATCGACAGCCGCGGCGTTGCCACCTTGTGGCTGAACCGCCCTGAAAAAAACAATGCGTTCAATGCCGAGGTGATTGCCGAGCTCATTCACGCGTTGGAAGCAATTGGTGCTAATGAGGCCATCCGGTTTCTGATTCTGCGTGGACAGGGACGGCACTTTTCCGCAGGAGCAGACCTTGCCTGGATGCAGGCATCGGCCACCTTGAGCCTCAAAGAAAATCATGACGATGCACAACGACTGAGCCTTTTAATGGAAACACTTCATGCCCTACCCCAACCTACGTTGGCGGTCGTGCAGGGAGCGGCCTTTGGTGGAGCGCTTGGATTGATTGCCTGTTGCGACATGGCCATCGGTTCGCAGGATGCTGTGTTCTGCCTTCCCGAAGTCCGCATCGGTCTGGCTCCGGCAGTGATCAGCCCCTATGTCGTCCGGGCTATTGGCGAGCGAGCCACGCGCCGCTATGCCTTGACAGCCGAGCGCTTTTCCAGTGGTCGTGCACAAGCCTTGGGGCTACTGGATGAAACCTACCCGGCTGACCAGCTGGAAGCCGCCGTCAATGAGTGGAAAAACAATCTGCTCCTCAACAGCCCCGCAGCCCTTAAAGCCTGCAAGAGCTTGCTACACCAAGTGGGTACGGCTGCAAACCTGGATGATGCATTGAAAGGTTATACCCAGCACTTCATTGCATCACTGCGGGTAAGCCCTGAAGCACAGGAAGGGCTAAGCGCCTTCCTTGAAAAACGTATGCCCAGCTGGCAGGAGCCCTCCGTATGAGCATGTTAAAGCCTCTCGACACTCTCCTGATCGCCAATCGCGGCGAGATTGCCTGTCGTATCATGCGTACCGCCCAATCGCTGGGTATCCGAACGGTCGCGGTGCACAGCGAGATCGACATTACAGCCCGCCATGTTCGCGAAGCAGACCTGGCTGTAAACCTAGGTGGTAGTAAACCGGGCGAAAGCTATCTGTGTATCGACAAGATTATTGCAGCGGCCAAGCACAGCGGTGCCCAGGCCATCCATCCGGGGTATGGCTTTCTTTCCGAAAATGCAGCCTTTGCCCAAGCGATTGAAGAAGCAGGCCTGCTCTTTCTCGGCCCTCCCGCCTCCGCAATTGAGGCGATGGGTAGCAAGTCTGCCGCCAAGGCCCTGATGGAAACCGCCGGCGTGCCCCTGGTTCCCGGCTATCATGGCGAGGACCAGACGCTAGAAACATTCAGACAGGCCGCCGAGCAGATCGGCTATCCCGTTCTGCTGAAAGCGGCTGCTGGCGGTGGTGGCAAGGGTATGAAAATCGTTGAGCGAGAGGCCGATCTGGCTGATGCCCTGGCCTCGGCGCAGCGTGAAGCTCAATCTGCCTTTGGCGACGCCCGCATGCTGGTTGAAAAATATGTGCTCAAGCCTCGACATGTCGAAATACAAGTCTTTGCCGATCAGCACGGTCATTGTTTGTATCTGAACGAACGCGACTGTTCGATTCAGCGTCGCCATCAGAAAGTCATAGAAGAAGCCCCTGCCCCCGGACTTTCTCCTGCATTGCGTAAAGCCATGGGAGAAGCTGCCGTACGGGCTGCACAGGCGATCGGCTATGTCGGTGCCGGTACCGTCGAGTTTCTGTTGGACGACCGTGGCGAATTCTTCTTTATGGAGATGAACACGCGCTTACAGGTAGAGCATCCTGTGACAGAGGCTATCACCGGACTGGATCTTGTTGCTTGGCAGATTCGCATCGCCCGAGGTGAAGCCCTGCCCATCACTCAGGAGCAGGTCCCGCTTGAAGGGCATGCTATTGAGGTACGCGTGTATGCAGAAGATCCTGGCAATGATTTCCTGCCCGCTACCGGTACCTTGCATCTCTATCAGGAACCCGCCAGTGGTCCAGGTCGCCGCATCGATAGTGGTGTAACCGAGGGTGATACAGTATCGCCCTTTTACGATCCCATGCTGGCCAAGGTCATCGCTTGGGGCGAGAACCGCGAAGAAGCTAGACAACGTCTGCTCGCCATGCTGGAGCATACCCAGGTAGGCGGGCTGCGAACCAACCTGGCCTTTCTCAAGCGCGTGTTGGCTCACCCCGCCTTCGCGCGTGCTGAACTGGATACAGATTTCATTCCTCGGTATCGGAATGAATTACTGCCAGCCCCTGCAGAGCATGACAATGATTTCTGGCAAGCAGCTGTTCAAGGCTGGCTAGGCAGTGAGCCGCCGGTAGCAAGGGCTGATGACCCCAGCGCTCCTTGGGCATCGTTGCCCGGATGGCGAGCAGGCTTGCCGAATCGGCAGGCAGTAACGCTGATATGCAATGAAGAAAAACAGCGTGTTGTCTGGGATGGAAAAGATCGAAAGGTCAAGGCGCAGCGCCGCGACGACAACCTCTATCTGAATTGGCGAGGCGAAACCCACACCCTTACCCGCTTCGATCCCATACAGGCCGCAACCAATAAAACGGTTCACTCAGGCGGGCTTACCGCTCCTATGAATGGCAGCATTGTGCGGATACTGGTAGAACCAGGTCAGAGTGTTGAAGCCGGCGCTCCTCTAGTGGTTCTGGAAGCCATGAAGATGGAACATACCATCCGGGCCCAGACTCCAGGCATGCTCAAGGCCATCCTTTACCATGAGGGTGACATGGTCAGCGAGGGTTCAACCTTGGTTGAAATGGAGGCTGATGATGCTGCCTGAGCGTGTTCGTCTGGTTGAGGTAGGCCCACGAGATGGCCTTCAGAATGAAACACAGCCGATTAGCCTGGAGGACAAGGTACGGCTGGTAAATGATTTGACTGATACTGGCCTTGATTACATTGAAGTGGGTAGTTTTGTTTCTCCCAAGTGGGTGCCCCAGATGGCAGGGAGTTCTGATCTGTTTTTGAAGGTCTTTAAAAGGGCTGGTATTACCTATAGTGCCTTGACGCCTAACATGATGGGTTTCGAAGCTGCCCTGAATGTAGGTGTGAAAGAAATAGCCATCTTTGCAGCAGCATCCGAGAGCTTTTCTCAACGTAACATCAACTGCTCTATCAATGAGAGCCTGCAGCGGTTTAAACCTGTAATGGAGGCTGCACGGCAGCATGGGATTAGCGTCCGTGGGTATGTTTCCTGCGTACTGGGGTGTCCTTATGAGGGCGACATTACGCCTGATCAAGTCTTATCAGTTGCACGTGAACTGATTGATATGGGATGCCGTGAAATTTCATTGGGTGACACGATAGGGATTGGTACACCGGGCGCTGTACGAACGCTCATAGGTAAGCTCTCCCAAGAGATTCCGTGTGATCGACTGGCTGTGCATTTCCATGACACTTATGGCCAGGCATTGGCCAATATCTATGCTGCCCTGCTGGAGGGTGTCTCTGTGGTCGATAGCTCTGTTGCCGGCCTGGGAGGCTGTCCCTATGCAACGGGTGCAAGCGGTAATGTGGCCACAGAGGACGTGCTCTACATGCTCAACGGCCTTGGTATCCAGACTGGAGTAGATCTTTCTCGGCTGATTGCCGCAGGTCAGCGAATCTGTGAGGTCCTAGGCCGCGATACAGGCTCTCGAGTCGCCAAGGCTTTTAAATAGCGCTCCTCCCCTACCGTTACGAGACTTTATAGGTACTCGTAACGGTTCATATGCAACGTACCCGCTTTTACCGATCATGCTTCATGAAGTAAGCATCAACATCATGGAGCAATGCTAGAGGTCTGGATACATTGGGTGTCTTCCCTACCGTTCGATTACTGCTCGAAACGCTGATTAAGATGCCGACGCGAATGCCCCGCTCCGCTGATCTGGAAGGAAAAGATGAAGCTGGAGCACTGGAGAAAATATTTGGTTAGACAGAGGTTCATTTCTACGGCTGGTAATGCCCCTCTTCTCCTGGCATGAAAGCTACGTTTGTATGAAGCCAGTCTCTTAACGTAGCGGTTTTTCCTGATGACTTGTTGCTTTTATGGAGGTGTTTGAAAAGTCTATAAAGGGGCTGGTATTACTTAGATACTACAAAAAGGGACGCACATGGCGTCCCTTTTCTAGGATCTGATGGCCGCTGTACTTAGGCAATCTGGCCTTCCAGCGCAGGCTTTTTATCGGCACTCAACTGGCCGTTGATAGCGATGCGCTTGGGCTTGGCCTCCTCCGGTACTTCACGTACCAGATCGATGTTGAGCAGGCCATTCTTCAAGCTCGCGCCCTTCACCTCAATGTGATCAGCCAGGCGGAAGGACAGCTTGAAGGCACGCTGGGCGATGCCCTGGTGCAAATAGGTCACGCTGTCAGCGCTCTTCTCGCGACGGCCGCTCTTCACGGTCAACACGCCCCGCTCCACTTCGAGCTCAAGGTCGTCTTCGGCAAGGCCGGCAGCCGCAATCACGATGCGATAGCGATCGTCGCCATGCTTTTCCACGTTATAGGGTGGATAGGAGCTGCCCGACTCGTTGCGCAGCGCGGATTCGAACAGGTCATTGAAGCGGTCGAATCCAACGGAATGGCGGAACAAGGGAGCAAGAGAGAATGCAGTGTTCATATAGGGAATCTCCTGAGTCATCAGCAAGTTTCAACGCAGGGCCCGGCTTCGGCGCCCTGTAGAATTCCATATAGGAACCCGCTCGCTTTTTTCAAGTAGCACGCCCGACGAACGGTAAATCTTCACCTAGTATCAGCCGATGTGTGCAGGAGTCGGTAGATGAATACGGCTTCGCTGCGTATCGGTGCAACTTCTTTCGTATTGGCGTCGACTTTATGACGATCAGAAGACAGCAAAATGCAATAACGAGACATGCGTCTCACTTTTCTAACGCTATGAACGCTACCCTTTCAAGCACGTGAGATGGACGGGTTTGAGCAACGCAGTATTCATGCTGAAGGTAAGAAGTTGATTCAGCTATGAAATTTTTGATCCCCGCCAAATCTCGCCGTTGTTGTCGAGTAAGTGCTCGTAACGGTTGCCCCATTAAATTGGAAACCGTTTGCAAACTGCCTGTGCGTAGTATGCAAACGCTATAGCGGCTGGAAAATCTCGTTTCAGATCGCCTGAAATTTTTCTCAGGCGAGGCTCAGGCTGAACAGTTCACCGTTCTCATGGCCGGTCGTAGCTGATGGAGCTCCAGCAATATTGAGACTGGTTCAGAGCCTTTGCTCCCGTCTCCCTACCGATTTCGAGATACCTTTCATGGCTAAATACAACAACGCCCTGCGCCGCACCGAAGAAATCTTTTTTGATGATCGCAAACGCAACGAATTGATCATTATCCCGCACGATACTGATGAGATTAGCGAAATTGAGGCACTTTTGACTCAATTATCACGTGCCTCTTTACGAGTCATCCATAAGAATGGCCAGAAGGCGACATTGATGATTCTTCAGGGCTGGAAGTCCAATCCCAAAAAAATCACGGCCAGCTTTACGCCGGGCGTGATTGATGTATTGGGACGTGACCTGGAACCCAAGGATCTGCTGGCCCTAGCTATCGAAAAAGCAACTTAACCCGTACTGCAACACCGTACAGGTACGATAGAACCATTTGGCTTATTCAGGCCAAAAGGCTAGTCACATCCGTAGAAAAGTGTCTAGCAGGTACAGACCGCCTTTCTAATGGACTGTAGATACAGGTTTGCCTGCTGCTCAAGCCATTGCCGTTTTGTAACTGCCTGCTCCCGCATCTTGCCCTCCTCCAGCATCTTTGCATCTGCATCTACATTGAGCAGTACCGCCGATAACCCACCCTGCAATAACAGACTCCCAGACAGTATGTCGCTCAGCACATTCTCGGACGTAAACGAAACGCCTTCTTCCGCCAGACGAAGCAGTTCGAGACAGGTTTCTGCTGTTTCCAACGGGACCTGCGTGGCCTCGACCACGGCATCTTGTACCTCCTGCTCACGTTCCTCTGCCTGGATTGAGGAATGCTCCGGTAGTCGAGCCGCATCCATATAGCGCTCAAACGCTTTTACATCTGCGTCGCCGTAGGTACCAAGCTTCGCCATCTGCTGCTCGACGCGCTTGATCAGCTCGCTCCGACCAGGAGCAGCCGATTTGGATTCGCTGATCCGCAGCGCCATGAGTATCAACGCACTTCCCATCGTGGCCGAGACGACCGCTGCTGCCCCACAGCTGGGTGTCGAGCTGTTGGCAGCCGTTGCATCACGAAAGGCTGCCAGCGTCATGCTCCAGATACTGCTCATGATTCACACCTGCACTCTTTGTCTGTTCTTATCAGAGCGGCCAACAAGCAAATACGTTTCCAACGTAAGTGCTGACAGATTATATGGACGTGCATATATACGAATTTTCATATATTAATTATAGTGCCTCCCTCATTGAAGGAAGCCATATGTCCCAATCCCTGACGCCTTCACTCCTGTTTAAATGCCTCGCCGACGAGACCCGTGCACGCATGACATTGCTGATCCTTAAAGAGGAAGAGCTATGTGTATGTGAACTCGCCAGCGCTCTGGATGAAATCCAACCAAAGATTTCTCGCCATCTGGCACACCTGCGCCAATGTGGACTGCTAGCGGATCGTCGCCAGGGCCAATGGGTGTATTACCGGATCCACCCAACCTTGCCCGGGTGGATTCAGGCTGTCCTTCGGAGCACGCTGGAAGCCAATCCAGCGTGGCTCGAGGTAGACACGGAACGCCTGCACAAAATGGGTAACCGTCCCGAGCGTAAGGCGCTTTGCTGTTAATAAACGTCAACCTTCCATCGAGTTTCATGCATGCTGATTGCATCTTTGATCTTTCTGATAACGATCGTTCTGGTCATCTGGCAGCCCAAAGGGTTAGGCGTGGGCTGGAGCGCATCCCTAGGAGCCGTTCTGGCACTTCTGACAGGTGTCGTAAGCCTGGGAGACATCCCGGTCGTATGGCATATCGTATGGAATGCTACTGCCACCTTTATCGCCATTATCGTTATCAGCCTGCTACTGGATGAGGCAGGCTTTTTCGAATGGGCCGCATTGCATGTCGCCCGCTGGGGTGGCGGCAACGGACGCAGGCTGTTCGCGTTCATTATCCTGCTGGGGGCTGCGGTTTCTGCCCTGTTCGCCAATGACGGTGCGGCGCTGATCCTCACTCCTATTGTCATCGCCATGCTAATGGCCTTGCGCTTTTCTCCAGCCGCCACGCTGGCATTTGTCATGGCGGCCGGTTTTATTGCCGATACAGCCAGCCTGCCGCTCGTGGTATCCAACTTGGTAAACATCGTTTCGGCAGATTATTTCGGCATCAGCTTTGGCGAATATGCCGCCATCATGGCACCCGTGAATATCGTGAGCATCCTGGCCACGCTGATTATGCTGCTCTGGTTTTTCCGCCGTGAAATCCCTCAGCACTACGACTTGGCCCAGATCAAGGACCCCCGTGAAGCCATACGCGACCGTGCAACGTTCATTGCTGGCTGGTGGGTGCTGGGCCTTTTGCTCATTGGCTTCTTCATCATTGAGCCGATGGGTGTACCTATCAGCGTTATTTCTGCGGCCTGTGCCCTGCTGCTATTCGTAATTGCGGCGCGAGGTCATGTGATCAGCACCCAGAAGGTACTCAAGGACGCTCCCTGGCAAATTGTCGTCTTTTCCCTTGGGATGTATCTGGTGGTATACGGGCTGCGCAATGCGGGCCTGACAGACTACGTGACGCAGGCGTTGAAATATTGCGCTCATTACGGTGTATGGGGCGCTGCAATCGGAACCGGCCTGCTAACCGCTTTTTTGTCGTCCATCATGAACAACCTGCCCACGGTTCTCATTGGAGCGCTTTCCATTCATGACAGTGAAACCAGCGGTGTGGTCCAGCAGGCCATGATTTACGCCAACGTTATTGGCAGCGACCTGGGCCCGAAGATTACCCCTATCGGGAGTCTAGCCACGCTGCTCTGGCTACATGTTCTTGCACGCAAGGACATTACGATTACCTGGGGTTACTACTTTAAGGTAGGTATCGTGCTTACCCTGCCCGTTTTGCTCGCGACGCTTGCTGCGCTCGCTCTGCGTTTAAGTCTGTAAGCGCCAGGAGGTTTTATGAAAGTACTGTTCATGTGTACCCATAACCGTTGCAGAAGCATTCTATCGGAGGCAATGTTCAATCATCTGGCTCCTGATGGATTCGAGGCGGTTAGCGCTGGTAGCCATCCTAGCGGGGAGGTCAGTCCATTGACTTTACATGCTTTAAAAAGGGCTGGTATTACAACGGAGGGACTTTATAGCAAGTCTTCCGACGTGTTTGCTGACGCTCCGCCTGATGTGGTTATTACCGTCTGCGACCGTGCAGCTGGCGAAGCCTGCCCGGTCTATTTTGGTCATGCACTCAAGGCTCATTGGGGGCTGGAGGATCCCTCTGCACTGGAGGCCAGCGAAGCGGATATTCAGCAAGCCTTCGAGAAAACGCTAAGGATCATCGAGCAGCGCGTGCAGGCATTCCTTGCCCTACCGTTTGATCGGTTGAATCGGGACGAACTCCGCTCCGCAGTTAATGCGCTTGGCAACTGACCGGGAGGCTTCACTTGGATAACCTGCCGAATCTCGATATGTCCCTGATCGACATTCCCGCTATCGAGCGCCTGGATAATCAGCAGCCCCTGCCCCATAAGCCCAGGATTCTGTTGCTTTATGGATCGAACCGAGAGCGCTCCTTCAGCCGACTCCTGACACAGGAAGCCGCTCTTCTGCTCGAACATTTTGGCGCCGACGTCCAAATTTTTGACCCCTCAGGTCTCCCTTTGCCTGACGATGCCCCCGACACCCATGAGAAAGTCGTTGAGCTGCGGGAATTGATGCAATGGTCAGAAGGTCAGGTATGGTGCTCACCTGAGCGACACGGCTCCATGAGCGCCGTTTTCAAAGCACAAATCGACTGGGTTCCGCTGGCCATGGGTGCGGTTCGCCCTACCCAAGGCAAGACCCTCGCTGTTCTGCAGGTCTGCGGAGGCTCGCAGTCTTTCAATGTCGTGAATCAACTGCGTGTTTTAGGTCGTTGGATGCGGATGTTCACGATTCCAAATCAGTCCTCGGTGCCCAAGGCGTTTCTGGAATTCGATGAGGCAGGACGAATGAAACCTTCGCCCTATTACGATCGCCTGGTGGACGTCATGGAAGAACTGATGAAGTTCACGCTCCTGCTCCGTGGGCGCCAGACGTATCTGGTAGATCGTTACTCGGAACGCAAGGAATCTGCCGAGGCACTGTCCCGGCGCGTCAATCAACGCTCTCTTTGATCGAGATAGACTTCAATCTCCTGAACGGTGCTCCGTGCCGTTCGGGTAACGCCTATCAGCGTTGCTGATGCCATACCGGTCCACTCACCGTAGCCCACGAGCCACACACGGGGCTCCTTGACCGAACGAGTGCGGTTAACCTGAACGCGTCCATCCGGCTCGACTAGCCCCAGCGCTTCCAGATGCGTCAACGCAGGCCTGAAACCCGTGCACCAGATTACCGTATCTACTGTAATTTCATGTTCGTCGGACCAGACTACGCCGCTCTCAGTAAAGCGCTCGAATGGCCGCACGGCCCGTAATACGCTTCGTGTCCTTGCCTCCTTCACGCTGGGAACCATGACAATATCGCCCAGCCCACCCGCGGGCTCATCCCAGACGCGGCCTTCCTGCTGCGCCCTCCAGCGCTCGGTTGCTCGCTCGAACAGGACATATCCATCCACATCGTCCGGTAGAAATTGTGGATCCGCCAGGGTAATCCAATGAGCCTCTGCCACCTTGGATACTTCAGCCAGGATCTGAGCCCCTGAATTACCCCCTCCGACAATCAATACGGTTTTGTCCATAAAGGGCTCGGCATTGACATACTGTGCCGAATGAATCTGCTGTCCTCTGAACAGCGTTTGGCCCGGGTAGTGGGGCGTGTAGGGATGTCGCCAGGTTCCGGTTGCACTGACTACCGCCTGGGCCAGCCATGCCTCTGCGCCAGCCTTGACCAGCAAGCCGTTCGGGTGTGGCTCAATGCTCTCTACCCAGACAGGACGCCTGATGGGAAACCCGTAACGCTGCTCATACCGGGTCAGATAATCCAAGACATGGTCACGCGAAGGCGTTTCTTCGTGGGTAGGAGGCATGGGCCAACCAGGAATGGAGCTGGAGCTGGCCGGTGAGAAAAGATGCAACGAATCCCATCCGTGTTGCCAGGCACCACCTGGATGCTGCTCTGCATCCAGCAACACGAATGAACGTGACGTACGGCGCAGGAAATAGGCAACTGCCAGCGCGGACTGCCCTCCTCCTACCACAACCACGTCAATCTGCTGCATAACCCTGCTCCACCCTGCCATTCTCGGTAGTTTCTGACCGTTCACGCACCTAGGGGTGCCTACCGCTTCGACATCTTGATCAAACGATCAAGGCCAAATGCAGTCACATCTATAACAGACGAAGTGGCAGTTATTGACTGCACAGCTCTGGATTAGAAGGAGTTCACATTCGGCATGACTGGCCACGATCAACGCGAAGCCGACCCCATACGCTGTGAGAGCGAGCCTATTCATATTCCAGGCGCTATTCAGCCTCATGGGTATCTGATTGCTTTTAGAGAAGCCGATACTCGCGTTCAGCACATCAGCGCCAACCTCCCTACGCTTTTGGACTGCAAAGCGGATGCGGTACTTGGACAGCCTCTTGCAAAGATCCTGAATGCTCAAGCGCTGCCGCAGGTCGAGCAGGCGCTCCGGCAGCCCCATTTCGACGAGGTCAATCCGCTGTTATTGACGGTCGGAAGCCACGAATACGAGGGTCTGCTGCATCAACATGATGGCTTGATCTTTCTCGAACTGGAACGTGCTCAACCCACTTCGCCTTCTGACAGCGTTCTGAATTCACGCGCGTTGCGTCGCCTGCAAAAAGTACGCACGTTGGCGGATTTGCAGCAAGTGGTAGTCGAGGAGGTCAGAGCCCTGACAGGCTTCGACCGCGTTGTGGTCTACCGATTCGATAACGAAGGTGACGGCCAAGTGGTGGCAGAGGCGCGAGATCCTGAGGTAGATCCCTACCTCGAGCTTCGGTTTCCTGCCTCTGATATACCGGCCCAGGCCCGTAAGCTCTATGAGCATAACTGGATTCGCCTGATTCCCGATGCTCGCTATGAGCCGGTCCCCCTGCTCCCGCCATTCAGAAGCGATACAGGCCAGCCGGTGGACCTGAGCTGTGCAATCCTGCGCAGTGTTTCGCCGCTGCATCGGGAATACATCGGCTATCAGGGCTTGCGGGCGTCAATGAGTGTATCGCTTATGCAGGGCGATTCCTTATGGGGCCTGATCAGCTGCGGTCATAGGGAGCCCCATTACCTTCCCTACCGAATCCGTGCCGCTTGCCAGGCAATTGGCGAGTTAACGTCGCTCCAGATCAATGCGCTCCAGGAGCGGGATGCCCAACAGCAGCGTGAAGCCAAGCAGGAATACCTTTCTCGCCTGGTGGAAGCCATGCATTCGGCTGAAGATGAGGCGTTGATCGGGCTGATGTACAAAGGGGACGATCTTCTGGCGCTTGCGGATGCCAGTGGCGCTGCCATTTTGGTCGATCAGCGCGTATTGGTCGTGGGGGATTGTCCGGGTGATACTGAAATCAGGGCGCTTGCCCAATGGGCTGAATCGCAACTTGGCGAGAGCGGGATTTTCCATACGCGCTGTCTACCCAATGAGCTGGCTGATGCCTCTGCCTATGCGCACCTGGGTAGCGGCCTTATGGCTATTACCTTGCCCAAGCCAGTCACCAATATGGTGCTGTGGTTCAGACCAGAGCTGGTCAAAACCCTCAAATGGAGCGGTAATCCGAATAAGCCCTTAGAAGCGGACCCAGAGACCGGTCAGCTGCGTCCTCATCCGCGGCGCAGCTTTGCCGTTTGGCGAGAACAGGTACGCGGACGCTCCAAACGCTGGCTTCCTGGAGATATTTATGCCGTCAAGGACTTGCGCCGCTCAGCGATAGAAATTGATCTGGCCCTTCAGGTCGCCCGCGAACGCGAGGCCGTACGTGCCCGTGACGAGATTGTGGCGGTAGTCTCCCATGACCTGCGTAATCCCATGACGATCGTGACCATGCAGGTAGGTCTTATGCAGCGGATGATCGTGGGCGATCAACGTGAATCATCCAAGCGCTTGCTGTCGGCGATCAATATCATTCAAACGGTCGCTACACGCATGAGTAGCATGATTGGCGACCTGTTGGACTTGTCCAAGATTGAATCGGGCCGCTTTCAGATTTCACCTCAGCTCCATGATGCTTCCAGTCTGGTCCACCAGGCGGTGCAGCTATTGCAGTCGCTCGCCGAAACCAAATCCATTCAGCTCAAGATTCATGCAGAAGACGACGTGATCCTGAATGCCGATGCCGAGCGGCTCTTTCAGGTGCTATCGAATCTGATCAGTAACGGTATCAAGTTCACGCCTGCTGGTGGCAGTATCGAAATATCCGTGACGCGTGAGGGTAGCCACGCCTGCTTCTCCATCAGAGACAGCGGCATAGGCATTTCCGATGACGAATTGGAGCACATCTTTGATCGTTACTGGCACGTCAAGGCAGGCAACCCAACGGGAACCGGGCTGGGCCTATTCATTAGCAAGGGAATTGTGGAAGCGCATGGAGGTAGAATTTGGGTCGTGAGCGATCCCGGACAAGGCAGCACCTTTCATTTCACGCTGCCCCTAGCCGCTTGATTGACCGAGGCGTTAACCTACACAGTGATCCGCTCGTCAAAAAACTTTTACAGCAGGCATCGTAAATCGCGGGTTTTGGCGCGGCTGTCAGAAAAACGTGACACTTTCTCTCACGGGAACAGCCCTGGCTCTTCAGGCCGGGGTTGTTACCTAAGTTGGCTTCGGCTCATATAGGTCTACTGGAAAGGACATTCCATTACCGTTTCTCCGGTACGTCCGCTCCGTCACATACAACAATAAAAGGTGACGCATGATCCTGAACGTAGACTGCCTGCTTTCTAGCCCTAAAACCGCCTCGATTAACCTTACCTATCACAGGTGTACTCCTCAAAAGAGTGCTTCAACCGATAAAAGGCGGAGTACCTGCGACATTTTTACCTAGTTTGGCCTTCGCATAGACACGCTTCACACCGCACAATAACAACACCTTGCGTGAGGACGTTTAAATGGTTGGTCGTAACACCCAATCGGGTACACTCAAACGTGGCCTGAAAAATCGCCATATCCAATTGATAGCCCTGGGTGGCGCTATTGGTACTGGTTTGTTTCTTGGCTCGGCAGGCGTCATGCAGTCGGCCGGCCCTTCCATGATCCTGGGCTATGCCCTGGCAGGATTTATTGCCTTTCTCATCATGCGCCAACTGGGCGAGATGATTGTCGAGGAACCTGTAGCCGGCTCGTTCAGCCACTTCGCTCATCGATACTGGGGAGGCTTTGCCGGCTTTCTGTCAGGCTGGAACTGCTGGGTTCTCTATATCCTGGTAGGCATGTCCGAGCTGACGGCGGTTGGCAAGTACATTCACTACTGGTGGCCGGAGATACCCACTTGGGCCAGCGCCGCCTTCTTTTTCCTGCTGGTCAATGCCATTAACCTGGCCAATGTGAAACTGTTCGGCGAGGCCGAGTTCTGGTTTGCGATCATCAAAGTGGTTGCCATCATCGGCATGATCCTGCTGGGAACTTACCTGCTTATCGGTGGCAGTGACCCACAGGCTTCTGTCAGCAACCTGTGGTCGCATGGCGGCTTCTTCCCCCACGGCATTCAGGGATTGGTCATGTCCATGGCCATTATCATGTTCTCGTTTGGTGGCCTGGAAATGCTGGGCTTTACCGCCGCCGAAGCCTCGGAGCCCAAGAAAGTCATTCCCAAAGCCATCAACCAGGTGATCTACCGTATCCTGATCTTTTATGTCGGCGCCCTGATCATCCTGCTTTCACTCAAACCCTGGGATTCGCTGGTACAGACGCTGACTGCCTCCGGCGATGCGTACAGCGGTAGTCCCTTTGTCCAGATCTTCTCTCTGATTGGCAGTGATGCAGCGGCCCACATCCTGAACTTTGTCGTACTGACCGCAGCGTTGTCCGTCTACAACAGTGGTTGCTACTGTAACGGACGCATGCTGTTGGGTCTGGCTGAGCAAGGCGATGCACCTCGTTTCCTGGCCAAGGTCGATACTCGCGGCGTACCGGTAAGTGCCCTTCTGTTCTCGGCCGCCATTACCTTCCTGGCGGTGGTTGTCAATTATCTGATGCCACAGCAGGCGCTTGAGCTCCTGATGTCGCTGGTAGTGGCAACGCTGGTAATCAACTGGGCGATGATCAGCCTGGCGCATCTGAAGTTTCGTGCGCAGATGAAGCGCCAAGGTGTCAGCACGGCGTTCAAGGCGTTCTGGTATCCCTATGGGAACTACCTGTGCCTGGCGTTTGTGGTCTTCATCCTGGGCACCATGCTGTTGATTCCCGGCATCAATATCTCGGTCTACGCCATTCCGGTATGGCTGGTCATCATGGTGGCGTGCTATCGCCTCAAGCGTAAGCCGGACGCCAACGCCGCAGAACCTTCGCTGGCAGCCACTTCGGCTGACTAAGCCAGACACCTGGACCCGTAAGGGTCCAGGCTCCTCCTCTGTATCAACTTTTCCCTCCCGCTGTAGCCTAATGCTCCGATCTTGCGTGTTCGCAACCGGAGGAAGAGCAATGGATTTAGGCATTTCGGGACGCTGGGCAGTGCTATGTGCTGCCAGCAAGGGGCTGGGTAAAGGCTGTGCCAGCGCGTTAGCTCAGGAAGGCGTCAACCTGGTAATCAATGCACGCGGCCTTGAAGCACTGGAGGAGACCGCCACATTTCTACGCTCGCTCAATCCTGCTATTGAGGTCCGCTGTGTCGCAGGCGATATCAGTGATGAAAACGTCAGACAGGCACTCCTGACTCAATGTCCACAGGTCGACATCCTTGTGAACAACGCAGGCGGACCTCCGCCGGGAGACTTTCGTGACTGGACGCGGGAGGACTGGCTGAGCGCTGTCGAGACCAATATGCTGACACCCATCGAGCTGATCAAGGCAACCGTTGATGGCATGGCGGAGCGAGGATTCGGTCGTGTCGTGAATATCACGTCCTCTGCCGTCAAGGCGCCTATCGATATTCTAGGCTTGTCCAATGGCGCACGCAGCGGCCTGACGGGGTTTGTCGCCGGGCTTGCGCGTCAGGCTCGTCTGGCGGAGCGCAACGTTACGATCAACAACCTTCTGCCAGGCTCTTTCGATACCGATCGGCTACAAAACACGCTGGAGCGTTCTGCACAGTCCACTGGCAAGCCGGTGGCAGATATCGTTCAGCAGCGATTACAGACGATCCCCGCCAGACGCTTCGGCACGGCAGATGAATTCGGTGCGGTGTGTGCTTTTCTATGCAGCCAACATGCGAGTTACATGACCGGCCAGAACGTGTTGCTCGATGGAGGGCATTACCAGGGCACATTCTGAAAGAAAAGCCGGCGACTGCCGGCTTTTCCGCTACCGAGAGACCTCGGCAATCGCACGTGCCAGCTCATCAAGCCGGCTCTCGTCCAGCCCGGCGACATTGGCCCTGCCGCTACTGACGAGATAAACGCTATAACGCGCCTTGAGCTGTGCGACCTGCTCAGCGGTGAGCCCCGTATAGGAGAACATACCGCGCTGCTCGGCAATATGAGCAAAGCGCTCGTTCAAGCCAAAAGGGATCAGTGCTTCGACCAGTCCCTTGCGCAAGCTCGTGATACGCGTGCGCATGGCATTGACTTCTTCTTCCCACATTGTGCGCAATGAAGCAGTACCCAGGATCTCGGCCACGACCGCCGCACCATGGGAAGGTGGCGTAGACCAGAGATTACGGGCAATCGAGGCGAGCTGGCTGCGTACGGCCAGAAGACGATCTGCATCTTCCGCCACCACGATCAGCCCTCCCGTACGCTCACGGTACAGACCAAAGTTCTTCGAGCAGGAGCTGGTAATCAAAAGCTCTGGCAACGCCTGGGCAAATAACCTGACAGCCCAGGCGTCTTCTTCCAGCCCGTCGCCAAACCCCTGATAGGCAAAGTCGAACAAGGGCAGCAGCTCGCGCTCCTTTACAATCCCCAATACCTGCTGCCAATCGGCCCGACTCAAATCGAAGCCAGTCGGATTATGACAACAGGCGTGCAACAGGATGACGTCACCTTTGGGAATCTGCCGCATGGCTTCGAGCATACCGGCTACATCAAGACGGTTATCTGCCCCCACATAGGGGTAATGCTGCACGGCGAGCCTGGCGGCCCTGAACAGCGTTTCATGAATCGGCCAGGTTGGCTGGCTCAACCAGACGCCCTTGCCTGGCAGACACTGCGCAATGAACTCCCCTGTTAGCCGCAGGGCTCCTGTACCACCGGCGGTCTGGGTACAGCCGGCCCGTTTGTCATCGATCACCGGGCTATGTGCACCTAGAACAAGGTGCAGCAGGTAGGTCCCGAAGCTTACATCACCATGGCCGCCAACATAGCTCTTGGTCTGCTCGCTGCCAATCAATGCCTGCTCCGCCAGTTTGACGGCTTTGGGAATGGGAGTAAGGCCTTGTCGATCCTTGTATACGCCTACGCCCAGATCAAGCTTGGCAGGGTTAGGATCGGCTCGAAACGCTTCAAGCAGCCCCATGATCGGGTCGCCGGCTACCCAGTCGACCGTCTTGAAATGGCTCACTTGCGCCCCTCCGCTGTGGCCGCCACCTCATCCGTGCGAGCCGCCATGATGAAATCGTTGCGATGAAGTCCTTTGATCGAATGGCTCCACCAGGTCACCGTCACCTTGCCCCATTCGGTCAAGAGGCCGGGATGATGCCCTTCTTCCTCAGCAATAGCGCCAACGGCATTGGTGAACGCCAGCGCATGGCGAAAATTCTTGAAGCGGAAGACCCTTTCGAGCTGCATGATTCCGTCACGCACTTCAATGTTCCAGTCCGGAATCTGCCGAATCAGCTCCGCCAGCTCTTCTTCGCTGACTTTGGGGGCATCGGCGCTACAGGCTTCGCAGTGACCTTGTTTCAGAGCGGTAGCAGTCATGTGTTCTCCTTGTAATATCAGGCTGCTTTGGGCGGAAAGCGGGGTTTGTGAAGTCCGAGCTGCATGGCCTCGCGAACCATGCCCATGATGTCTTCATGAGCGACCTGGAATAGCCGCTTGAGTTCAGGCAACACGAAATAGACGGGTTGCAAAATATCGATTCGATACGGGGTACGCATGGCCTCGATGGGATCGAACGGCAGGTGCTCCGGTTCGGCCGAAAGCGAATACACCGTCTCCTTGGGCGATGACAGGATACCGCCTCCATAGATCTTACGTCCCATTGGCGTATCCACCAGTCCAAACTCAATGGTCATCCAGTACAGGCGCGCCAGGAAGATGCGCTCTTCCTTGGAAGCAGCGAGCCCCAACTTGCCGTAGGTGTGGGTGAATTCGGCAAACCAGGGATTGGTCAGCAGCGGGCAATGTCCAAAGATTTCATGGAAGATATCGGGCTCCTGCAAGTAGTCCAGTTCTTCCCGGGTTCGAATGAACGTGGCGACTGGAAACTGCTTGCTGGCCAGCAAGGCGAAAAACGTCTCAAACGGTATCAACGCGGGTACTTGTGCCACGCGCCAGCCCGTGGTGCGTTCCAGTACGCGGTTGACTTCGGACAACTGAGGTATGCGGTCCATAGGCAGATCAAGCTGGGTAATACCGTCCAGGTATTCCTGGCAGGCCTTGCCTTCAATCACCTTCAACTGCCGGATGATCAGCGTATTCCATACACCGTGTTCGTCATCCGAGTAATGAATAAAACCAGACTCATCCGGTTTTCTCGCCACGTACTGCGTACCTTTCATGTAGCCTCCTTGACGGCGGATGCCGCTGGGTCTTGTTGTATGGCTCTAGCAATAGCGCGAAGGCGGTCTGTGTGTATAAGGGTAAAAGATCAAGGCGGCATAGGTTGCCTGGATGATTCGTAAGAAAATCTTTACAGCAAACTGTTAATGGTTCACTTCAGGCTGTGTGGTTTACTTGATAAAGCACCTATCTGGCACATATTCTTGACACTCAATTTGCGGCCCACTGAAAAATTCGGCTGCACCGCCCGCCATAATCACAACAATGGGCCCGCTCGATGCGAATCAAAGTTTTGTGTCAGAACCGCGTAGGCATTCTGCGCGACATGCTCAATCTGTTGGCTGACTACGGGATCAACGTGGCCCGCGGCGAAGTGGGAGGCGACCAAGGCAATACGGTCTATCTCTACTGCCCTAATCTGATCAATCTGCAATTTCAGGCGCTGCGCCCCAAGCTCGCGGCCATCCCCGGTGTGTTCGATATCTGGCGTATCAGCCTCATGCCCAGCGAGCGTCGCCACCTGGAACTCAATACGCTGCTCGGCGCGTTGGAGTTTCCCGTGCTGTCAATTGATATGGCTGGCCATATCGTTGCAGCCAACCGCGCAGCAGCGCAGCTATTGGGTGCCCGAGTGGACGAGGTGCCCGGGATGGCACTCTCTAAATATGTGGATGAGCTGGACCTGCCTGAGCTGGTTCGCGCCAACAAGTCCCGGCTCAATGGTTTGCGTATTCAGGTCAAGGATGATGTCTTTCTCGCCGATATTACCCCCCTGCAGACCGGGCATGACGACAGCGAGGCCCTGGCGGGCGCCGTACTGACGCTGCACCGTGCCGACCAGGTGGGCGAGCGTATCTATCAGGTACGCAAGCAGGAGCTGCGAGGGTTTGACAGCATCTTCCAGAGCTCCAGGTCCATGGCTGCTGTCGTCCGGGAGGCGCGACGCATGGCTCCTCTTGATGCGCCGCTGCTGATTACCGGCGAAACCGGTACCGGCAAAGAGCTGCTGGCGCGGGCCTGTCACCTGGCAAGCCCTCGCGGTCAAGCCCCCTTCATGGTGCTCAACTGTGCAGGGCTGCCCGAGTCGATGGCTGAGACGGAACTGTTTGGATACAGCGCTGGTGCATTCGAAGGGGCTCGGCCAGAGGGCAAGCTTGGACTGCTTGAGCTTACCGCCGGCGGCACGCTCTTTCTGGATGAAGTGGGTGAGATGAGCCTGCGCCTTCAAGCCAAACTGGTTCGGTTTCTGCAAGATGGGATTTTTCGCCGGGTGGGTAGCGACGAGGAGGTCTACCTGGACGTCCGTGTCATCTGCGCCACCCAGCAGGATCTGTCCGATTTGTGCGTACAAGGCGAATTTCGCCAGGACCTGTACCATCGCCTCAATGTGCTTTCGCTGCACATCCCCCCCTTACGGGAGTGCCTAGATGGACTGGAGCCGCTAGTCGAGCACTTTCTGGATCAAGCCAGCCGCCAGATCGGCTGCCCGTTCAAGCCTTTGGCCCCTGCCGCCTTCGAGCGACTACGCCATTACCCCTGGCCTGGCAATGTGCGTCAATTAGAAAATGCACTCTTTCAAGCGGTTTCCTTGGCCGAAGGCAGGGTGGTTAAACCTGAGCACATACGCCTGCCGGATTACGGTACCCCACAACCGCTGGGACACTTCACGCTGGACGGTAATCTTGACCAGATCGTTGGTCGATTCGAAAAGGCAGTGCTGGAACAGCTGATCACCCAATACCCCAGCAGTCGTTTACTGGGTAAGCGACTTGGCGTTTCCCATACCACCATTGCCAACAAGCTCCGTTTATACGGTATCGGGCAGCATACCGAGCCGTTAGGTTAAACATCCAAAATCAATAAGGCCATTGCGGGCAAATTAGCCACAGGGCCGGACTTTCGTGAGGCGTGGGAGATTCAGAAAGTCATCGATACTGCGGTTCTGTCCTCCCAAGAGCGTGCCTGGTTGCCGATCAGTTAACGACGCGTGAATTAGGCAGCCTTATCAGGCTGCCTTGCGAGCGCGCAGAAAGTCATTCCAGCGACGCACCAGGTAATTGTGCTCATCCATCACGGAATTCCAGACGCTGATATGCCCCATGCGCTGCGCATAAGACCCACCTTCACGGCGCTCGCCGCTGTCGATCAGGGGAAGCCCATCACTACCCGGCAACTCTTCGCGCGCGGGCTTGCCGTCATACCAGTAATCCCATTCGGCTGCGCTCAGGTAATCACGGGCGCGGGGCGGATTGGAGATATAGAAACCTTGCCGTGCCATGACGGCGCCAGGCCAGCCGGACAGCCACCAGTTCAAATAGGCATAGGCGGCGTCCTTGACGCGTCCTTCAGCCCGACGTGACAACGACAGTCCACCGAACCAGGCTCGATATCCTTCCTTCGGAACCGCGAGGCGGTACTGGATACCGGCCCGATGGAGCTGCATCAGGGTGGGTGACCATAGGCTCTGGATGGAAACAGCAGGGTCGAGCATCAGCCGGCCGGCTTCCTGATCGTCCGACCAGAACGCGGCGAAATGGCCATGATGCTGTTTTTTTATCAGAAGGTCTGCCAGCTGGTCGATTTCATCTAGCCGGAGATTGCCCAGATTCTCGAATCGTGCAAGACCAGCTGCCTGTAACGCCAGCGCTGCGTCGAGCGCGCCAATGGCGGCATCGCTCTGTAAGGCAATATGGCCGCACCAACCCTCATTGATCAGCCAGGACCAGCTCTCTTCGGTTGCAGCGAGCGTGTCGGGCAGCCGCTCCGGGCGGTAGGCAAAGCTGTCAGCATTATGGGTCAGTGGCAGCATACTGATCCGCTCGGTAGGCTGACTTCCCAGGTTGCCATCATGCTGAACGAACAGCCGCTCGCTAGGCAGGCTGCCAGCACCCAATTTATCACTGGTGTGGAGCCTTCCCCGCTTGGGCAAATCGTTGATTTCATCCCATAACGCAATCCGGCGAATGTCGATCGGCTGGATGGCCCCGGCAGGCCACACGAAATCCACGTTGTGAAACCATTGATCATAAAGGTCGTAGCGTTCCGGCTGCATGACTGCAATACGCTGCGCCTGCTGGACATTGTGGATCTCGTAGACCAGACGGATACCGAGTTCCTCTTCGGCACGCTGACGGATGGATTCGAGCAGCGTTACCGAGGTGCCCAGGACACGAAGCGTGACAGGCTCGCTCATGCCGCAGCCCCCAAACGCCCCAGAAAGGCATCAAAGGAGCGCTTGAGAAGGCCGGTATCCAACCCTCTTACGATAAAGACCAGGCGCGAGCAACGCGCCCCTCCGGGCCAGGCCGGTAGATGTACAGGCGCATGCAGGCAGTGCTGTACGCCATGAATGACGATGGGCTCAGGGGAGTCGATCACGTCCAGAATACCTTTGACCCTGAGGATACGTTCACCATGGCATCTTAGCAGCATCGACAGCCAGACGCCGAAGGCAACCCAGTCCAGCGGTGTAGCAAATTCCAGACAGCAGACCTCCGCGTCACCGTGCCGGGCATTCGGTACCGGTGCAAAGAGCTGCCAGCGCTGCACCTCTGCCATAGCGTCATGCCCCTGCACCCCCTCGCCCAAGAGCAGTTCATCCCCACTGCGAACCTCAGCGGTAATAGCCAAGGTGGCGGATGGATTCAGTGCCTGGAGCTGCGCACGACAAGCCTCTACAGCAGGCGGCTCGATTAGGTCGATCTTGCTGATCAGCAGACGGTCCGCCGCAGTAACCTGCCCCAACCATTCGGGATGCAGACGCTGCTGCAGCTTGGCATGCTGCGCATCCACCACGGTAATGAGCAACCCTAGATGATAGCGGCCACGTAACTGCGGATCCTGGGTCAGGGTAGCCAGAATCGGTGCCGGATCGGCCAGCCCGGTGGTTTCCAGTAGTACACGTTTGAAGGGCGGTACCGCGCCCCGGCTACGCTTGTCATGCAGATCGATCAAGGCCTGCTTGAGGTCTTCCCTGACGGAGCAGCAAACACAGCCACTGGGAAGCAGCACCGTATCCGGTGCCACTTCCTCAACCAACAAATGGTCGATACCCACTTCGCCAAACTCGTTGATCAGCAGCGCCGTATCCCCCAGTTGTTCATCAGCGAGCAGGCGCTTGAGCAGCGTAGTCTTGCCGCTCCCTAGAAATCCGGTAATCACGTTGACCGGCACGCTCATGGATGCATCTCCAGATGTTCGAGCAGGCGCACATCAAGTGGGTCCAGTGGCCTGCCCAGAATCAACTCTGCCGAGCGCCACAACTGGTCCAGTCCGTGGGCAATTTCCTGCCGGCCGGTCGCCCCCTGTACCACATACGCCGAGCCCTGAAAATCCGTCACACTCAGACGAAACGGTGTAATCACATGGTTGATTGCCTTGATGCGCCGCAGCCGTTCACGACGCCGTGGCAACTCATCACCCAAGGGATCGCTCCAGTGCCTCTCTTCGCCCAACAGGCCACACAACCCACACATGTCAGCTCCTCATGATCGTGTACCCAGCCACTTGGGTAGGTGGTTGCTCAACCTGCCCTGCGAGGAAACGGCATGGCAACGGTGGTTGAGCATAACAACATCCATCGCTTCGTTACGGCATGACATCCCCTGAGTTCGGTCCCAGCGTCTGTCCGACAAACAGGTTGCCACCCGGCTCGGAGGCCAGGAGCACGGCCACTGGTGCCACCTCTTCAGCCCTGCCGAATCGCCCCAGTGGCAGCTCCTTGGCTTTGGCAACCTTCCAGTCCTGACTGATGCCATCGACGAGCGGCGTCTCGATCGGCCCCGGCGCAATGGCATTCACCAGTACGTTGTCCTTGGAAACTTCCAGCGCTAGGGATTTAGTAAAGCCGATCACTCCGGCCTTAGCGGCCGCATAATGGGTCAACTCCGCTCCGCCCTTGATACCCAGCTGCGAGGCCACATTAATGATGCGCCCCCACCGCTGCGCCAGCATGTGCGGCAATGCACGCTGGCTGGCAATGAATACGCTGGTGAGATCTATTCTGAGCATGTCATCCCACATGGTCTGGGTCAGCTCAACGCAGGGCGCCTGCGTCAGCATCCCTGCATTGTTGACGAGAATATCGATCCCTCCAAAAGCTTGCAGGCAGACATCTATACCTGCCTGAGCACCCTCTCGCGTCCCGACATCCGCCACACACTCGATCACGTCAGCACCTTGAGCACGGCACTGCTGCGCCGTCACAGCCAACCGTTCGGCATCACGATCACACACCACCAGACGAGCCCCTTCCCGGGCATACGCCTGGGCGATAGCAGCGCCAATACCGCTGGCAGCCCCGGTGATAACAGCGCGACGCGCCTGCAACTGTTTCATGACATTCTCCTTTTGGTTCGCGGTGCAGGCACCGTCGGCATTAACTCATTCAGGCCAGCGTACCGTCAGGCCACCATCGACGATAATGCTCTGCCCGGTGATATAGCTCGCCTCGGTACTGGTCAAGAAACGTACCAGCCTGGCGACCTCGTCGGCACGCCCCACACGCCCGAGCGGAATGGCACGTGCGGCCTTTGCCAGTCCCTCCAGACCAAGGGAGTTCTTGGCATCCAGCGACTGAGGTGTCTCGATCAAGCCCGGGATTACCGCATTACAGCGGATGCCACGCGGTGCCAGTTCAACTGCCAGGGAACGACACAGCCCGGGTACACCCGCCTTGGCCGAGGCGTAATGAGCATGGTTCTGCCAACCATAGACACCCCCTGCAATCGACGAGATGGCAACCATTGCGCCCCCCTCGCCCATATGGCAAGCCGCCGCGCGGAACGTCCGCATGACGCCTGTCAGGTCCACGTTGAGCATTTCGTCCCAACGCTCGTCGGTCATCTCCAGCAATGGCGAAGCGCGTAACAGACCGGCGTTGGCGATCGCATAATCCAACCGGCCGAAGCGTCCCATGGCGGCCTCCGCCAGCGCATCGACCGACGCGCTCTCGGTTACGTCCAACGGCTGCATCAGGCATTCACCGCCAGCCTCTTCCACCAGGCGAAGTGTCACCTCGTGATCATGTGGATCACCCGGGAAATAGCCTCCTGCCACGCGTATGCCCTGCTGGGCATACGCGACAGCCAGGGCCTGACCAATACCGCTGGCGGCACCGGTAACCAGGGCAACGGGGTGAGAACTCATAGTCATGTCACACTCCACTTTTTATTTGAGACTGGAGGGTTCGACGTGGCGCGCGGCCCACATCACAACGCCGGAGAGAAAGCATGGCAAGGCACCAAACCAAAGCGCGGCGCTGTGCCATTGACCACCGGCGCCCAGAACGCTGGTGATGCCCAACCCTGCCAGAATGGCGCCGACCGGACCCATAGCATGCACAATGGCACCGCCGGTAGCCCGGATACTGGTAGGAAAGCTTTCACCCATGAAGAACAACATGGCCGAATAAGGCCCTGTCAGAAAAAACAGACCGAGGCTGTACAGCGCCACGACAGGCATCAACTCACTGGGTGCCTGTAGCATAGCCGCAAAGGCCAGTCCGCCGCACATCCAGCCCAGCGCCACGGTGTTGCGCCGACCAATACGGTCACCCAGCCAGCCATGGAACAGGTAGCCGATAAAACCGACCAGGTTGGACAGCACTAGAATCCACAGCGAATTTTCGAACGACAGATGATGAACGCTGACAATCACCGACGTCCCGAGCACACTGAAGACCTGAATGGCCGACCAGTTGAGCAGGATCGCCACGCTTAGCACGACGGTCGGGCGCAGCGCCGCACCACGAAATGCAGCCGCAACCCCTGCCTTGGCATGCTCGTCGTAATCGACGTCATACTCGTACGCCAGGCTGCGGGCCTCGCTTTCCTGACCCGCCTTGCGCAACTGAGCAATACGCAGATGTACTTGGAACTGTGGGCTCTCTTTGAGCTTGCGGGCCAATACTGCAATCACAAAGGCCGGTACGGCGGCAAATACGAAACAGCCTTGCCAGCCTATGGCTGGCAGCAACAAAGCAGTTAGTCCCGCCGCAATCAGGGCACCGACCGGCCAGCCGCTCTGCACTAGGCTGTACACAAAACCGCGACGCTTGATCAGCTTAGGATCATCAGACGCCGCATAGATTTCGGTCAAGTAGGTCGCGTTGACTCCTTCCTCTGCATACCCCAGACCTGCCACGGAACGTACACCGATTAAGGCCCCCTTACCCATGCCGGCACAGACCGCCGTCAACAGCGAGCACAGCGCCGCTCCTCCAATGGTAAACATGATGCCGCCACGCCGCCCGATGCGATCCACGATAGGGCCAATCGCAAAGGCTGCTACTGCACCTCCAACGGCTACCCACGTTGAGATTTCGGCCTGCTCGGCCTCGCTCCATGAATAGTGGCCGCCCATGACCGGCAACAAGGTACCGAACAGGATGAAATCATAGACCGCAAACACCCAGGCAAAGAACGCAATCCAGGTCGCGTACTTCACATCACCTGAGGACAGCGTTTGAGGTTTCCAGCCGGACGCCAGGTCCGTTTGAAGCGGTGTAGCAGCATGCGTAGTCATATCGGTTTCCTCAAGGGAAAGGAACGATCAGCGCTGGCGCGGCTGACGCTGCAGGAAGTCGTCGGCAATCTCGTCCATGGTGACGAAACGCACCCCTTCATGGCCCTGCATATGCTCGATAAAGCGCTCCAGCATCAACAGAACCTGTGGACGGCCTGAAACATCAGGGTGAATGGTGATCGGGAAGACGGCATAGTCATGTTCGCGGTAAACCCAGTCGAACTGGTCACGCCACATCTCTTCTAAATGGCGAGGATTGACGAAGCCATGGCTGTTAGGGGACTTCTTGATAAACATCATGGGCGGCAGGTCGTCCAGGTACCAGTTGGCCGGAATCTCCACTAGATCGGTTTCCTGCCCACGAACCAGCGGCTTCATCCACGCTTCAGGCTGCTGGCTGTAATCAATCTTGGTCCAGCTGTCGCCTACCCGTACGTAATAAGGATGAAAGTCGTTGTGCATCAGGCTGTGGTCATACTTGATACCTTTCTTGAGTAGAAGCTCATTGGTGACACGGCTGAACTCCCACCAGGGCGCGACGTAGCCTGTCGGGCGTTTGCCCGCCAACTGTGTGATCAGCTCGATGGATTTGTCGAGCACGGCCTCTTCCTGTTCAGGAGTCATCGCGATGGGATTTTCATGGCTGTAACCATGAATACCAATTTCATGGCCGGCTTCAGCAACGGCCTTCATCTGCTCGGGGAAGGTTTCAACCGAGTGACCCGGAATGAACCAGGTAGTACGCAGACCATACTTCTTGAACAGGTTGAGCAAACGGGGAGCACCAACTTCACCGGCGAACAGGCCACGGGAGATGTCATCCGGCGAGTCTTCACCACCGTAGGAGCCCAGCCAACCGGCTACGGCGTCCACATCCACACCGATCGAAACGAAAATTTCCTTTGCCATGCCTAACCTCATTGCCCGGTGTTATGAGGCGCTGGAGAGAGCCGGGCCCCTGCTCCAGCGCGTCAAAAAGCGTTAGCGCTGGAGCAGGACCGCTTCTACGCCCAGGGCGACCCGAAGCAGGTAGGTATCCTCCCCGCTGGGCACGGATAACAACAGGCCCGTCGGCAAGCCATCACCGTCGCATCCGCTACGCAGCGAAACTCCAGGCATGTCCAGCAGACTGCCGGGCATGGTCAGGCGAAGCGTGGCAAGATTGGTGGCGATGAACAGCGCATCGTCGCGCTCCAGCGGCTCGAGTAACGGAGCGACATGGGCGACGGTCGGTGTCACCAGGACGGCCCCGTCGAGCTCCTGGGTCATTTCGCGCTGTAACCGTTCCCGTGCCTGATAAAGCTGTATCTGCCGACTAGCCGGAAAGTGACGCGCCGCCTCAAGGCGGGTACGAACCCGCGGGTCCAGCTGGTCTGCTTCAGGGCTGCCCAATAGCGCCTCGTGCAAAGTGAACGCTTCGGCAGAACCAAGCCAGCCCTCGGTTTCAATCACCTTCAAGGTCTGTTGGAGGGCCTGAACTGGACGGTAGTCAACCAAGGCGCCTGCGTTGCAAAGCTGTTTAAGGGCCTGTTCGAGATTTTCTCGTACAGCAGGCTCTACACGGGAATCGGTCAACACATCAGGATCAACCCGCAAGCGCAGCCCCCTTACAGGGAGCGCCTCTGGGGCGTTGGACGTCGCTCCCTTGATCAGCGCATCAAGCATAAGTACATCACGAACGCTTCGGGTTATCGGTCCCAGGGCATCCAGGGTTCGAGCCAACGGGAACACACCATCCATGGGGTACCGGGCCGTTGTACTGCGATAACCCACCACGCCATTCAACGCCGCCGGAATACGAATCGAGCCGGCAGTATCAGTGCCCATGGCAATTGGAACGATGCCCGCACCTACTGCGACCCCGGAACCAGAGGAAGAGCCGCCCGGAATACGTCTTTCCTGAGCTGAGGCTGCACTAGCCGGTGTGCCGAAATGCGGATTGAGACCAAGACCTGAATAAGCTAACTCGCTGAGGTTGGTCTTGCCCACGCTTACCAGCCCTGCGCGAGCTAACTGCCGGACCAGATACGCATCGGTGGTTGCTACGGGCGAGCCTCTTCGAACGGCAGCGCCCGCTGTTGTCACGCTGCCCGACACGTCAAACAGGTCCTTCCAGGCGATTGGCACCCCATCCAATACAGATAACGGTTGGCCGGCCTTCCAGCGTGCCCATGACGCCTCTGCCTCACGACGTGCCCGCTCAGGATCCAAGAAAATAAAAACGTGCTCTGCCTGCCTAGCGCTCTCCAGCGTTTTCTCTAATACGGCAACCGGATCGGTAGCACCCATACGATAGGCCGCCGTCAGCGTGAGGCCATCGTTTGCTAAAAGGCCTGACCGAGTGACTGACACAATCCACCTCTAAAATGTACATATTTTAATTAGTACATTTATTGTAAGCACTGATTGTGCCAGAACCTTTTTGTAACTCTACGAACGCCTGAACCATGCGTCGCAGAGCTATTAGATTGAGATTATTTAACGACGCACAAAAAATGTATTTATTAAAAAAGATCCATTTTTGTGCATTTAAGTAACACACTGTCTCAAAAGGCCCCAACGTAGTGCATGGCAAGTCGAGCAGAAACACCTAAAACGACTGTGAGAGAATTCCACGATCATCGGATGGAAACCTGCGAATGACTGCTGAAGACTCCGCAAGCTATGAAGATGGGCGGGCCGCCGTTCCCCGTTACGGCATGATCCGGAATGCCCTTCGGGACGCGATACTTGGAGGCCGTGCCGAAGCTGGCCTCGTCCTGGTTGAAGCACCACTAGCCCAACTATTTGGTACGAGTCGGGTGCCGGTTCGTCAGGCCTTAACCATGCTCTATGAGGAAGGGTTACTCTCCCGTTTCGAAGGCCGCGGTTATCTGATCAACCCAAACAATCTTGAACTTGAACCCAAGCGCCTTGCCCTCAGCCGTCAGCTCCTGGGCCTTGAGCCTATCGATACCCGGCCACTCGGAGAGCGGGTATTCGATGACATTTCCGCCTGCGTATCCAAGGCCATGGTATTTGGTCATTACCGGCTCGATGAGCAGGACGCTGCGGATCATCTAGGGGTCAGCCGCAGCGTTGTTCGGGAAGCCCTGATGCGCCTGCGGGATCGTGGCCTGCTAGAAAAGGAGCCCTACTCACAGTGGCTGGCCGGTCCGCTGACAGCACAGGCCATTACCGAGGATTACGAGCTGCGGGCTCTACTGGAACCCGAAGCCTTGCGACAGAACGCTCCAACCCTTACCCGAGCGGCACTTATCGCAATGTTGGAACGTATTCTCAAGGCGCAAGCTCTTCAGGGGGGGCCTTCGCGTCAGGTAATTGAGATCATCGAGCACGATCTACACGGTCAATGCCTGAGTGGAATCCGCAACCGCAAAATGGCCACACTTATTCGGCACAGCCAGAGCCCAATGAACATAGGCCGGATTTTCCATGAAGCTGTCCAGACCGGTGGTAACGAAGCTATGCTGATCGAGCATCGACTGATCATCGAATCCCTGCTACATGGTGCTGTGGACTCAGCGGCCTTGAACCTGCGGGATCACTTGATTCGAGCGCGAGACAGAACGCTTCAACGTCTCAAGGTACTTTCCGTACTTCCAGACCCTGAGTTGCCAGGGTATTTGACTAGACTTAGTTAGCGTTTAATTTCAATGAGTTAACTTGCCAAGTTGACTCTATATCTAACTTTAAGTAAAAGGCTCTTCGGTGCTGGACAGCTAAAAAGGTCAGCTCAATACTGATCATTTGAAAAAAGTTAATTGCTATAAATCAAGTAATTAATTACTTAATTTAATGTTATTTATTAATATTAAATTAACGTTAAAGCGTGCCTCATATTTTCATCTGAAAAAGCCTCTTAAGGTCAGACAGGATGCTTTGTACGGGGTCAATGCTGAACTGGCTACCGATCCCCAACACACACTTCCAGATCGTGGTCCCGGTATTGGCGTCGAGCACTACCATGTCACCGGACATCGAACCGGCATAAACCAGACCCGGCGACGAAGCTACCGCCCTAACCCGACAGCCTATTTTGACGTCACCGGATTGGTACCGGTGGCAGGCACTTGGCAGAGAATCCGGCCAGTTATTGCATCCCGCGCGGAACACGTACCACCCTTCCAGCTTTTCTGGAAATCAGGCGCCAACGTTTGATTCCGGTTTGAGGAATTGTTGATCGACACATAGATTTGCGAATTGAGCGGATCTACCGGTGAGCTCCACTCGATTCCGCCGATCGTGTCTCCAGGCCTACCTGTGTTAACCAGAGGGTTTGCCGGTCCTGCATCCAGTACCAGCCTCGGGTTGGCATAATTATCCGGTACCAGGCAGGCCGTTTGAGCGTTATTAGTCGATGCGCCCTAGGCACAACAGCACGCTGCGCTCGCCGAATGCCATAGACCCTGCGGTTGAAGGGGTCAACCGTCAGCATGCCTCACACGGCAGCGTCGGCAGGCTGTTGGTTGACCCGCCGGTGCCGATACAGGAAGGATCACACCGTGCGGCCGAACAGATTATGTGATGGCGCCAATATGCCAGGGAACGAATTCATTCTGTCCATAACCGTGCTGCTCGCTCTTGCTGCGCTCGCCCGAGGCAATCCTGAGCATTTTGTCGAAAATCTCGGCTCCGGATGCTTCGATGGTCAGCGTACCGGTCGCGATTTCGCCACAGTTGATGTCCATGTCCTCTTCCTGACGCTGCCAGAGGGCATTATTGGTCGAGAGCTTGATCGAGGGCGCCGGTGCGCATCCATAGGCTGAGCCCCGTCCGGTGGTAAAGGCAATGAGATTTGCGCCACCCGCCACCTGCCCGGTAGCGGAAACCGGGTCATAGCCCGGCGTGTCCATAAACACCAGCCCCTGAGCCCTTACCGGCTCGGCATATTCATAGACAGCCATCAGGTTACTTGATCCGGCTTTCGCTACCGCGCCAAGCGATTTTTCCAGAATGGTCGTAAGGCCACCCGCCTTGTTGCCTGCAGACGGGTTGTTGTTCATCTCCGCTCCCGTGCGTCGGCAATACTCTTCCCACCAATGGATGCGCTCGATGAGCTTTTCGCCTACCTCACGACTGGTAGCCCGACGGGTCAGCAGATGCTCGGCACCATATATTTCCGGTGTTTCGGACAGGATAGCCGTACCACCGCAGGCTACCAATCGGTCCACCGCATTACCCAGGGCCGGATTGGCGGTAATACCGGAGTAGCCATCCGAGCCGCCGCATTGCAGGCCTACTATCAAATGACGGGCACTCACAGGCTGGCGCTCGATGCGATTGGCTTCGTTCAAGAGGTCTTTCACATACGCAATGCCTTTGGCTACGGTCTTGGCCGTACCTCCCGTATCCTGAATGGTGAACGTACGCAGTGTTGCGGTCGCTTCCAGCCCCTGAGCCGCCATCATGCCTTCGATCTGGTTGGTTTCGCAGCCAAGTCCGATCACCATGACCGCCGCGAAATTGGGATGGACGGCATATCCGCCCAGAGTGCGGCGCAAGATGGCCAGAGGTTCGCCTGCTGAATCTACAGCGCAGCCGGAGCTATGCGTCAGCGCGACGACGCCATCCACATTGGGATAAGGCGCCAGGGCGGCCGGATTGATATCCCGCCGAAAATAGTCAGCCACTGCCCGAGCTACAGTCGCCGAGCAATTTACCGAGGTCAGGATACCGATATAGTTGCGCGTCGCTATACGACCATCCGGGCGGACGATACCTTGAAACATCGGCCCCTCGGTGGGAAAGGCCTGCACGTGGGCATCCTCTCCAAAAGCATAATCCCGGGCAAACTCACCCATCGCCAGGTTATGAACATGGATGTGCTCGCCGGGCATGATGAGGGTCGTGGCAAAGCCGATGATCTGACCATAGCGGCGCACCGGTTGCCCGCTATCAATCCGGCGCACCGAGAACTTGTGGCCTGCGGGAATGGGCTGACTGAGGGTTACGCGCTCCTCCGCGATGGCAAGCCCTGCCGGCAGCGGCTGTAGCGCCACGAGGACGTCGTCCTGCGGGTGGAGGCGAATCACGGCTTTGGCGGTATCGATCCCGCCTGTTTTTGTTATCAGTTCCATGGCGTTCTCACGGTAATGTCAATTTTGCAGTAATTGACGCACGGCCAGCTCTACCCCGCGCAACTCTGCCAATCCTTTGAGACGGCCGATCAGTGAATAGCCGGGGTTGGTACGGCGATGCTGATCATCTAGCAGCTGATGACCATGATCGGGCCGCAGGGGAAGTCGGGGGCCATGCTCATGTTCGCGTCGACACTCTTCCAGAACCAGCTCACGGATCACACCAACCATGTCTGCGTCTCCAGCCAGATGATGCGCTTCGTGAAAGCTGCGCGGATCAGCCTCGCGCTTCACCGAGCGCAGGTGAGTGAAATAGATGCGAGGCGCAAACTGCCGGGCCATGGCAACGAGGTCGTTATCTGCACGCACCCCGTAGGATCCGGTGCAAAAGGTCAACCCGTTGGCCGGACTGGGTGCCGCATCAAGAAGCCATTGGGCGTCCTGTGCGGTAGACACGATACGAGGCAAGCCCAGAAGAGGCCGTGGCGGGTCGTCGGGGTGAATGGCCATGCGTACGCCCGCCGCCTCCGCCACCGGCACAATGGCCTTGAGAAGGTAGCCCAGGTTTTCCCGAAGCTGCTCCGCGTCGATGTCCGCATAGGTCGCAAGCAGTCCTTTGAAATCATCCAGGCTATAGTGCTCTTCAGCGCCTGGCAGACCGGCAATCAAGGTAGCAACGAGCGTATCGCGCCGGGTGTCGTCCAGGTTGTCAAAATAGGTACGGGCCCGCTGGATATCGTCCTCGGTGTAGTCCGCCTCGGCGCCTTCACGCTTGAGGATAAAGAGATCAAACGCGGCAAATGCATCCTGATCAAAGCGCAATGCCCACCCGCCATCCTCCAGCGGCCATGCGAGGTCCGTACGGGTCCAGTCTAAGATGGGCATGAAGTTATAGCAGACGATGTCGATGCCGCACGCCGCGAGATTGCGAAGGCTCTGTTGGTAGTTGCCAATGTAGTCATCGCGGCGGCCACAGCCTCGCTTGATATCCTCGTGAACGGGAATACTTTCCACCACCGACCAGGTCAGTCCAGCTGCCTCGATCATCGCCTTTCGTTCACTGATCGCCTCTACTGTCCAGACTTCCCCGTTGGGAACCTGATGCAAGGCCGTGACGATGCCTGTCGCGCCGGTCTGCCGAATATCGCTCAAGCTGATGGGGTCGTTAGGGCCGAACCAGCGCCAGGTATGCTCCATGACTTCGCTCCTTAATGATTATTACTGTTCGTCGCTTCTGCGAGCGCCACGGCAATACCTTGGGTGCTCAGCACACGGTAGGCTTGATGCACGGCCTGCCGGAACGCCTCCTGCTCGGCCAGACTCGCCGGAAATACGTCCGTAAGTCCCAGAAAGGCCTCGACCAGTGCTTCGCCCTGCCGGTGCGCATGCAACTCAGCAAAGGTGTCATGCAGCGGATCATTTACCTCATGCGCCCCTTGGCTGCTCTGCCCGGAGCAGTACTCAATCCAGGCCGCTACGCCAAACGCAATGCAGCTGATTCCGCCTCCCTGAGCAAGCCGTGCTTCCGTTCCGGAGAGCCAGCGCTGGGGCAGCTTTTGCGAGCCGTCCATAGCGATCTGATGCAAACGGTGCTGGAGGCTGTCGTTGCGAAAGCGTGCTACCAGATCATCAGCATAGGCGTTGAGGTCGATTCCTGCCGGCATCTCCAGCGTCGGCATGGCCTCGTCTTTCATGTAATGCCGGACAAGGCTGACCAGCGCAGGATCGTTCATGGCGTCATACACCGTGGTATAACCTGCCAGTGCACCTACGTAGGCCAAAAGTGAATGGCTGCCATTGAGCAGGCGTAGTTTCATGGTTTCGAATGGGCGTACATCCGCCACCATCTGCACCCCCTCCTGCTCCCAGTCGGGCCGCCCCTGAGGAAACTGATCCTCTATCACCCACTGGCTGAAGGCTTCGCCAATAACGGCTGCCTGGTCCTCGCAGCCAAGCTGGCGCAACGTTTCGAACGAGGCGTCAGTCATGGCAGGAACAATGCGGTCTACCATACTGCTGGGAAACGCGACCTCCTGACTGATCCAGGCGGCCAGTCGTTCATCCTGGGCAGCCGCCAGTTGCGTTACCGCCTGCCGTGTTCGCTGGCCGTTGTCCGGCATGTTGTCACAGCACAATACCGTAAAGGGGGCTATCCCACGGGCATGACGGCGGCGCAAGGCCTCTACCAGCAGACCTGGGGCCGTACGCGGCGCATGGGGCGTGCGAATATCATGGGCGATATTGGGGTCATCTACGCGTAGCTGCCCAGTAGCGGGACTCAAGCAGTAGCCTTTTTCCGTCACAGTCAGCGTTACGATGCGTGTTGCTGGCTCGGCCATTCGTTCGAGCAAGGCTTCTCTACCTTCACCGCCTTCACCGGCATAAAGCACTTCCTGCAACGCTGCGATTTCTCGCAAGGCAACGTGTTCGCTGTCTCGGTATTCGGCCACGTGATAGCGGCAGTCTTGGGCACGAAGCTGATCGACAAGTGCGCGGTTGGAGCGAATGTTGGCGCTGCATATACCCCACTCTCCGCCACCATGCCGTGCCAGAGTGCGCTCCATGTAGACCGCCTGATGCGCTCGGTGAAATGCACCAAGGCCCAGATGCACGATGCCGATGATCGGCTTTGGATAGGTTGAGGGATACCGCTCGACTTCACGCATGGGAAGGCTCCTTGATTCCTGCCAGAGTAACGCCACAGGCTTCCCCTAGCGCTTGAAGGGATTCGATCACCCCTGTCTCAACCGGCACACCCTCACGCGATGCCGCTTCCTGGGCCTGGATTTCCTTGAGTCCCGCGTACCAGACCTGATCGTGCCCTGCGGCAGGCTCCGAGGTACGCAGGTCTGACAAGAGCTGATCCATGGCTTGGCGAAACTCATCCGCGGGACGGAACAGGTCGATTCGAAAAGCAGCAAAAAAGTGCCCCACTCGCCCCGTACTCCCAGGCGTATCGTGCAGGTGCCTGCCAAACCCATGCCCCGCCAGTGCGCCACAAAGGATGTCGACCATCACGGCAAGACCATAGCCCTTGTGGCCACCAAACTCGGTGCCCGCACCGCCTAATGGGTGCAACCCGCCGCCTGCATAGATGTTCATGCTTTCCAGAAGACTGGGGGCATCATGGGCATCGCCTCCATCCGGTGCCGCAGCCCATCCAGTGGGCAACGGTGTGTTCTGCCGGCCATAGACTTCCAGCTTGCCGCGCGTCACGGCTGTGGTCGACATGTCCAGCACAAAGGCCTTCTCCCTGTCGGCCGGTGCGGCAAAAGCGATCGGGTTGGTGCCAAACATGCATTGTCGACCATGCGTGGGAACGCCAAGTGCCGCCGTGTTGGTCATGGCGATGCCAATCAGGTCATGGGGCAGCGCCTGCATGGCGTACCAGGCGGCAATACCAAAGTGGTTCGAATCGCGTACGGTAGCGAAACCCGCGCCGTGCTCGCAGGCTTTGGCAATCACGGCATCCATGGCCTGCTGGCTGACCGTGGTGCCCATACCACCCTGGGCGTCCAACACCAGAGAGAGCGGCGTTTCATGAACCAGCTTCGGTTTGGCATCTGTCAGGATACTGCCCGCCTTGAGCCCTCGCACATAGCGCGGCAGACGTGCTACGCCATGGGAAGGAATGCCCCGGGCGTCAGAATTCACCAGCACCCGGGCAGCGAGTTCGGCGTCCGGTGCGGCGAGACCATGGGCTCTAAAGACCTGCTGGCAGAATCCTTCAAGCGCCCCTTGTTCTACACGTGTGTACTGCATCTGCAACTCCTTACGAGGAACGGCCCAGTACTGACGGCGTAGCGACCGGTGGCGCCATCTCCGCCTGCACAGGGGCAATAGGCTTGACGAAACGGGCCACACACAGCGCACCCACAACCGTCAAAAGACCTGCCAGGAGGAAGGCACTGGTAAATGCCCCGGTAAACTGGACGATAAAACCGGTCACGGTTGGTCCGACGATGCCGGAGGTGTTGGCCAGGAAGTGCATGAAGCCGCTTACTCCACCGACCCGTGCCGCCGGTACGGTATCCTGGATGATGGCCCAGTAAATAGCGCCGGTCAGATACAGGAAGAATACAGACAGCGCCACCAGCGCTACCGCGCTATACATGGTGGAAACAAGCCCGGCGCAACCGATGCAGACCGCACAGCACAACAGGCACCCCACCAGCACTACCTTGCGCGAAAACATCATCCGGCCGGTTTTCTTGAGCACGAAGTCGGACACGAAGCCACCCAGCGCCAGTCCCAGGCATCCCAGAATCCACGGAATGACGGTCGCGATGCTCATGTCCTTCACGTTCATGCCATGGGCCATGGTCAGGTAGCTTGGGAACCAGGTCAGGAAGAAGTACAGCGTGTAGTTGTAGGTGAAGAAGGCAAACGCCGTAAACAGCACGGTAGGCTGCTTGAGGTAATACCGGAGTGGCTGAGTCGGCACGTTGGCAATCTCGGTGAGCCGTTCACCCTCTTCGATTTCACGTGCTGCCGCGCCGTCCGGCTTGGCCTTGATGAACTTGAACCACACCGCCGCCCAAACGAGGCCAATGATCATGATGACGATGAAGGACTCCTTCCAGCCGTAGGTAACGGCAATGATGCCTACCACCGGCCCGGAAATGGCGCCACCCAACGGCGTACCGGCCATGGAAACACCCAAGACGCGTGCTCGCTTATCGGGCGCATACCACGTGTTCACCATCTTGCTGGTTGTCACGCTCAGCGGCCCTTCCCCCATGCCAAACAGCACACGGATCAGGAACAATGAGGCAAAGCCCAGGGCCAGCACCGTCAAGCCACTGAACAGTGACCACAGCACCATAGCCACCAGCAGCGTGGTTTTGGCACCATAACGATCCGCTGCCCAGCCGCCGACAAAGTTGAAGGCTGCATACCCTACGAAAAAGCTGCTGAAGATCAGCCCCATCTCGCCGGCATTGAGCCCAAAGTCCTTCTGAATGAACGGAGCCGCCACAGACAATGCCGAGCGATCCAGATAATTGATGACACCCGCCAGAAACAGCATGACGAGTACCAGGCTACGACCTTGACCAAACATGGAAACCTCCCGCTTCTTGTATTTATCGGTGAGGGCGCCCGGGTGGGCGCGTATCGATTGGAAAGACGGCTAAGGCCGTCCGAGTTAACCCGCCACGTGCATCAACTCCACTAACACCTTACGCGTCTGCTCAGGATGGCTTTCGATCAGATCAATGGCCTCAGGCATATCGTCAAAGGCTACGCGATGGCTGATCAGATCCTGCGCATTCAGCTTTCCGGTCGCCATCAGCTCAATCACCCGTGGAAATTTGCGGTTATTGAGCCGCGATCCTACTAGTGTCAATTCCTTCTTGATCATTTCAAGCTGTACCAGGTCGCTGGGCGCTGCATTGAAACCCAGAAGACCAATCCGCCCGGCGGGTGACGCCAGCCGCACCATTTGAGGCATCAACGCAGGAATACAGGCTGCATCTACAATGAGCGGTACGCCCTCGCCTCCGGTCTGCTCCTTCATGACAGACTCCACATCCTGTGCCTGCCCGTTGATCGTGCGTGTCGCGCCCAACGCCCGGGCTGTTTGCAGGCGCGTATCAATCACATCGGTAACAGTGATGTCGGTAAGTCCCAGGGCGCGCGCCATCTGCACGATGGTCAACCCGATAACGCCAGCGCCATAGACCAGTACAGAGTCGCCTGGCTGAGGTTGCATGCGATCAAGCACGTTCAGCGCGATGGAATACGGCTCCACCAAGGCGGCATGGCTGAGCGGCATCCCCTCTGGCAGTTTGTGAGCGTTCTCCGCTGGCACACTGACGCGCTCGCTGAAACCACCGTCGCGGTGCACGCCAATCACTTGCAAATGGGTACAGACATTAGGACGGCCAATGCGACAGGGGTAGCAGGTGCCGCAACTGATGACCGGATCGACGCACACACGATCGCCAACGCTCAGCGTCTCGACACCCTCGCCGACCTCCTGAACGACACCGGCAAACTCATGCCCGGTCACCCGTGGAAACCGAACGAATGCGTTCTGCCCATGGATGATATGCATGTCCGAACCGCAGATACCCGCATACGCCACGCCTACCACCACCTCACCTGGCGCAGCGACTGGTGTCTCGACCTGGGCCAGACTGAACTCATGGGGAGCCCGTACCTGAAAGGCTTTCATTATTTGCCACTCCTCTGGATCGACCTAACGGCTGCACCGGCGTTACCCAGCAGCCTCCCTGCATACAATCGATTCTGTTTGTTCATTGTGCGTACCCGTCTGTTGTTGTCATTGTCGAGCATGATTCACCAGTGCCAGAGCGTGCCGTCTACGAGGCGGTTTACCGGCAGACTGGCACGCTTGTAGGGATAGCGCGCCGCCAGATCTTCATCGATGTCTACGCCATGCCCTGGCGCTTCGCCCGGCGTGAAATGACCATCTTCGAATCGATACGCGTGGGGGAAGACTTCATCGATCCGCTCCTCATGGGGCATGTGCTCCTGGATGCCAAAGTTAGGTACCCAGGTATCGAAGTGCAGTGCCGCTCCCATGCATACCGGTGACAGGTCAGTTGCGCCGTGAAAACCGGTACGCACGTGATACAGCGCCGCCAGATCGGCGATGCGCCGGACATGGGTAATGCCACCGGCATGCACAAGCGTTGCACGGATATAATCGATCAGCTGCTCCTGGATCAGCTCGCGGCAGTCATGGATCGAGTTGAAGACTTCACCCACCGCCAGCGGTGTGGTGGTGTGCTGGCGGATCAGGCGGAAACCTTCCTGATTCTCGGCAGGTGTACAATCTTCCAGCCAGAACAGATTGAATTCCTCTACCGACTTACCCAGACGCCCTGCTTCAATGGGTGTCAGGCGATGGTGCACGTCGTGGAGGATGTGCAGGTCATCACCAAAGCGTTCACGAACCGCAGCAAACAGCTTGGGGACATACTTGAGGTACTTGGCGGTATCCCAGACATGTTCGGCCGGCAGGTCACTGTCTGCCGGCTCGTAGCGCTCACCTTCGCGCTTGGCTACACCATAGGTGGTCGGAATACCGGGAATGCCACATTGGACTCGAACAGCCTTGTAGCCCAACTCTACATGCCGGGCTACCTCGTCCAGGCAGGATTCGATGTCCTTGCCGGTAGCGTGCCCGTATACCATCACCTGCTCACGACTCTTGCCGCCAAGCAATTGATACAACGGCATATTGGCGGCCTTGGCCTTGATGTCCCACAACGCCAGGTCAACCGCGGCAATCGCCGTCATGGTGACGGGCCCACGACGCCAGTAGGCACCGCGGTACAGGTACTGCCAGATGTCTTCGATTCGATGAGCATCCCGTCCGATCAAGGCAGGAATAACATGTTCCTCCAGATAGGCGACCACGGCCAGCTCACGGCCATTGAGGGTAGCATCGCCGATTCCGTAAAGACCTTCGTCAGTCACAATCTTGAGAGTGACCAGATTACGACCGGGACAGGTCACGATAACGCGGGCTTCTCTTATCTTCATTGTTCAAGCCTGGGCAGCTAGGGAATACGAAAGCGCGGGCATTGCCGGCATGGCGGGAGGCGGAATCAGGGCGCCTCGGTGCTGAATGACATTGACAGCCAACCGGTGACCCCACCGGGCAGCCTGTTCAGGATTACCGCCCTGCAGACGACAGGCTAAGTATGCTGCGCTGAAGGAGTCACCGGCGGCGGTGGTATCGACCACCTGCTGCGCCTTCTCGCCGGGAATCGTCAGAACCTGCCGTCCGGTATGGATCAGACACGGAGCCTCCCCCCGCTTGAGAACTATTTCAGTAACGCCTGACTGGGCATAGGTACGGAACAAGACCTCAGGTGAAGAGAATCCGAACAGCTCGACATCGTCTTCCCAAGTAATCAACGCAAGGTCGACCAACGCCAGCAATGCCTGGTAGCAGTGCTGCGCCGTAGCACGATCCGGCCAGAGTCGGGGACGGTAATTATTATCGAACACGATCCGCGTGCCCTGCCTGCGCGCCTCGGCTAATGTCTCGAGAAGCCGTGCCCGGCCTTCGGCAGTCAGGACGGCCAGGCTGATGCCACTCAGATAGATCACGTCATAGTCGAGCAAGGCCGCCAGCGTCTGCGCTGCCTCATGGCCATCGAAGCAGCGTCGGGCGGCCGCCTCACCACGCCAGTAAAGAAACTGCCGCTCGCCGTGCTCATCGGTCTGGATGAAATAAAGACCAGGCAATGCATCAGGCAGGTGTCGCACATTTTGTGTACCCAGCCCTTCAGCCTGCCAGGTTCGACACATGGCCTCGCTGAACGGGTCTTGACCGATGGCGGTTATATAGTCCACCGAAATGGCCGTGGACTGGCATAGCCGAGCCAGGTAGACCGCGGCGTTGAGTGTATCCCCGCCAAATGCCTGAGTAATCGTGCCTACGCTGTCGCGTTGCAGCTCGATCATGCATTCACCAACCAGGGCAACCCGTATCGGGGATGGCAAAGATTTGAAGAGGGACGTCATAGGGAGCCGCCCCCCACCCGATTCGTCACACACGCGTCTGCTTGGACGGGCGTTAAATACCGTTGTCGAATGGCCTGCATCATCTGGTGCCTTCTTGTTTTTGTAGCGGGGTTCCACGCTTGCGGCCCCTACATCAGCATTATTGAAACGCGGTTTCAATTCCTGTATTGAACCGAGTGTAGCGATTCAACAAGGCACGTCAAGAGAAATGAAACGCTGTTTCGAAATGGAATTCAGATACACTCAACAACGTTCGCAGAGGAGCCCGCATGGATAGTCCCACTACCAATAATGAATCTGTAACCGCGGTTAGCCGGACCATGGCTGTTCTGGAAGCGCTGGGTCAGTGTCCTGAAGAAAGTGGCGTTTCAGAAATTGCGCAAAAGCTGGACATGTCCAAGAGCACCGTCTACCGCTTTTTACAGACCCTTAAATCGCTAGGGTATGTCGTACAGGACAGCGAGGATCGTTATCGCCTCAGCGTTCGGCTGTTTGAGCTGGGCAGCAAGGCGTTGCCGCATATTGATCTTGTACGTGAAGCCGAGCCCGGCATGCGTACCATCAATGAGCTTACGAGCGAAACAGTGCATCTGGGCATTCTCGATGAAGACAATATCGTTTATGTCCACAAGATCGACTCGCGCTACAACCTGCGGATGTATTCGCGGATCGGCTTGCGTGCGCCGCTTTATTGCACAGGTATTGGCAAAGTACTGATGGCCTGGCGCGACGAGCAGGATGTACGCAAGCGCCTGGCGAGCGAGACCTTCCAGCCTCGTACGGCCAATACTTTGTCGAGTCTGGAAGCCTACCTTGAGGAGCTGGCACTTATCCGCAGCCAGGGATACGGTGAGGACAAAGAAGAATTCGAAGAGAATATGCGCTGCCTTGCCGCGCCCATCCATGACCGCTTCGGCCATGTCATTGCTGGAATGAGTGTTTCCTTCCCCTGCTTTCGCTTCAGAGAAGAGCTTAAAGAAGAATATGTTCAGGAGCTGTTGAAAACAGCCCAAGCCATTTCGCGCCGCTTGGGTTGCCCCGAAAGCATGTTTAACTAAATGTTTGACGTGTCTCCGCTGCTACTAGCGAAAGCAGCGGAGAAGTAACAGTGCATTTAGTGTGCAGCCGTCAATCCACGATAAAGCTTGTGGTAGTACCGTAATAGAGATTATCCATCTTCTGACCGGCTACTTCATAACCATTCGCAGGCGTCTGGTAACCACTTGCCAAGATGAACCGGCCTTTCTCCTTGGCAGGGACATCGACAACACCCTGACTATCCGTCTTCAATTTCAGCGCCTGATTTTTTGGATCGAACAGAACCACATCATGCTCGGCAAGCGGCTTGCCTTTGAACAGTAAGGTAAAGCGGTTACTGTTTGCAGCAGCAGGCACGAGTTCGTAATCCAGCAATGCCTTGGTCTCGGTGCGGCCTGCACGAGCGTGCATCAAGGCGGCTGTATAATGGCCCTGCTCATCCTTCCAAGGTTTCCAGACCTGATCGTTATAACTGCGAACATCCCCCTGCTCGTTTACTGCAGCCTCCAAGTGATCTTCACGTGCTACAACCTTTGCCGTTGCATTTCGATCATGGGTAAACACTTGAGTGGTAGGGGCCAGCGCCGCAATGGTCTCGCCGGTTTCCAATACGCCCTCGTCCGGCTCGCCGAGGTAGACACGTATGGGGCCACTTGCATCCCGCTCAAGCCAGAGTTCATGCGCGCTTGCATTAAGTACAACGCTACCAAGACCAATACAGAGCAGAGCGTTTCTAAGTATCACCACAGGTTTTCCTTATTGAAGGTTATTGGAAGCGCCCCTTCACCACTTGGCAAAAGAAATTCGCACCGGTTGCACCGCTTTCATGTATCGCGCAGCAGTACATAAAGCATGTAAAAATCACTGATGAGAAGCGTTTTTCCGCCTGCTTGACCTCTTTAGCCCTTACCTCACATCCATCCTATCCCGTTACGTCGATAAAGCCTTATGGCTAATTTGTAATGAGATATTTTCTTTTTTGATACAAATTCTCAATTGATATAAGTTATCAGGTAGATAGAAAACCTCTCACCTCGCGCTATTAGCTGTGGTTGTACTTAAGCGCTTATCTACAAAGGACTTGTATGTACCGCTCTGCTGCTTCATCTTGCGCTATCGTTGCCTGCGTGACCCTGCTTGCCTCACCCATAAATGCGGCTGAACAAGAGGCTGCCCTTGAACTGGACGCTACCGAAATCAGCGAGGAATCGCTAGATGAAAATCCTACAGGGCCGGTGAGTGGATATGTCGCCAATCGCAGCCTTACGGCTACCAAGACCGATGCCTCATTAATCGAGACACCGCAGTCCATTTCGGTCATTACCCGTGATCAGATGCAGGCTCAGGATGCGCAGAGCCTCAATCAGATCCTGCGTTACACCGCGGCCGTCATTCCGGAAAGTCGTGGCGCTACCGCTTCGCGCCTGGACCAGTTGACCATTCGGGGGTTTTCACCAGGCAGTTACCTAGACGGGCTGCGCATGCCCGGCAGCCGGGATGCCCTTCCTCAGGAAGATGCCTTTGATCTGGAGCGTGTAGAGGTACTAAGAGGGCCTGCGTCGGTACTTTATGGACAATCCAGCCCGGCAGGCGTGATCAATATGGTCAGCAAGCGTCCCCTGGATACGCCCTACCATGAAATCGGTGTTCAGGTAGGCACGTTTGACAAGAAGCGGACCACGCTGGATTTCAGCGGTCCTTTAGACGACGCAGGAGAGTTTTCCTACCGTCTGCTGGGTCTTTATGACGATGCGGATGGCCAGATCGAACACACCGAAGTACGTCGACAGTCCATTGCACCGTCATTCACCTGGCGCCCCTCGGAGAACACGACCCTCACGGTACTGGGCCATTTCCAGCAGGACCCCAAAGGGGGATCCTACGGCTCCATTCCCGCCTATGGCTCAGCACTGCATAGTCCAACTGGCAGGCGCATCAAGGTCGACTTTTACGACGGTGACAAGGAGTTTGAAAAGTCTGATCGTGAGTACTATTCACTCGGTTATCAGTTCGAACATCACTTCAACGATACCTGGACTGTACAGCAAAACGCTCGCTACCTGCGCAGCGAGGGCATTTACCGCAGCTTGTACAACGCGTCTGTCCTGGCGCCTGATTACCGCACGATGAGCCGCAGCACCATTGCAACCGATGTGGATATTGACGCCTACGCCCTCGATAACCAGCTCCAGGCCAAGTTTGGTACGGGCCCGTTACAGCACACCGTGTTACTGGGTGCTGACTATCAGAACACCAGCAGCGATACCAAGGCCGGTTACGGAAAAGGCAGTAGCCTGGATATCTTCGACCCTGTCTATACCGGTATCGATCGCTATCCTGCCTTCTCGACCGACGCGACTCAGCGCAGTGAGCAGAAAGGTCTCTACCTACAGGATCACCTGAGTTGGGACCGCTGGGTCCTGCTAATGGGAGGACGATACGACTGGGCAGATACCAGCAATAGCACACTCACCCTCAGCACCGGCAGAAAAGCCAAAAGTTCGCAATCCAGCGAAGCATTTACAGGACGTCTGGGCCTGGTCTACCTGTTCGATAATGGGTTCGCACCTTATGTAAGCTATGCGGAATCGTTCGAGCCACAGTCGGGCACGCTCTATGGCGGCTCGCTCTTTCAGCCATCGGAAGGCAAGCAGTACGAAATCGGCATCAAATACCAACCGCCTGGGAGCAACAGCTTTATCACCATCGCGGCGTTTGATCTACGCAAGACCAACGTACCGACACTCGACCCAGACCCTACCCATCTGTGTAACGGCAGTCGCTGCCAGGTACAGGATGGCGAAGTCCAGTCCCGTGGCCTGGAGATTGAAGGCAAAGCCAGCCTGACCAATAATCTGGACATCACTGCCGCCTACGCCTACCTCGACAACCGGATCACAAAATCCAACAACACCACCAACAGAGCCCCTGGGGTGACGGGTATTGCAAACGGTCCCGAGGTACCCGTGGAAGGCACGACTACGTACGGCCTGCCTCGCCATACCGCTTCCGCCTGGGCCGATTACACTTTTCATGAGGGGCCGGTTAAAGGTCTTGGAGTAGGCGGCGGTGTACGCTACGTCAGCTCCTCTTGGGGCGATGCCGCCAACACGTTAAAAGTATCCGGCTATACGCTGTTTGATGCCGCCATCCACTATGACATCGGCCACATCAATAGCCCTACCGACAACTTGCGGCTGGCGCTGAATGTAACCAACTTGACGGACAAGGAATACATCACAACCTGCTACTCATACTCATGGTGCTGGTATGGCTCGCAACGTACGGCGCAGTTAAGTGCTACGTACCAGTGGTAACCAACACTCCGGGCCGTACCCTACATTATTCTACTGATATCGTCGGTAGCCTGTAGACTGGCACTTAACGTCTGGTAGCTAAAAGATACTGTTCAGCTACCAGACGCGCATCCAGCAGTGCGTAGTGAGGCACCTGCTCTTCAGCAATTGCCTCGGCAAGATCGGGTATCAGGTCATAGCTATTACGGGGCGCGTTACGCACATTGGCAGGCCACTTGCCATGGCGATATGCCAGTTGACTGAAGAACTCCCAATCCCATAGTGGCGCATCACAGCACACGATGACCTCTTCATCAAAGCGGGATAGAAACTGCCATAGCGCATCCCTGGCGTCCGGTACGCTCATGCCATACTGCACAGGGTCCAGCTGCGGCAGCACAATTTCAATGACAAAGTCAGAGCAGTCTGCAAGGTCCCAATTCTGCGGCAATTCAACATAAAACTCGGGGCCGTCTGGAACAACCAGCGCCAGCGAAATCAGTCTGGCTTGCGCAGTAAGACTAGTGAACTCTGTATCAAGAAAAGCAAATGGCATTGCGTCACCCCGAGCTGGTGTGTGTCAGTATGTAATCATCTAGTCAGGAGAGGCTGTCGATGTCTGAACACGTTCATTTCTACGAACCCGCCAAAGGCCATGATCTGCCCCACGATCCCTTTAATGCGATCGTCGGCCCACGTCCGATTGGCTGGATTTCCTCTCACAACGAGCAGGGGCAATTGAATCTGGCGCCGTACAGTTTCTTCAATGCCTTCAACTATGTGCCGCCCATTATCGGCTTTTCCAGCATTGGCTATAAGGATAGCGTACGTAATATCGAGCGGACGGGTGAGTTCTGCTGGAACCTTGCGACACGCGCACTGGCGGAACAGATGAACACCAGCTGTGCAGCGGTAGCGCCGGAGGTCAACGAATTTGAGCTGGCCGGGTTGACGACTGCACCCTCACGCGTGATCTCGGTACCACGTGTTGCCGAAACCCCGGTGTCCTTCGAATGCAAGCTCACTCAACTGATCCAACTGCAAACCGCAGCCGGGGATTCGGTGGAAAGCTGGCTGGTGCTGGGAGAGGTGGTGGGCGTGCATATCGACAAGTCACTGTTGGTCGACGGGGTCTACCAGACAGCGGCAGCACGGCCCATCCTGCGCGGGGGTGGCCCGGCAGACTATTTCGAGATTACCGAAGCGCAGCTCTTCAAGATGTACCGGCCGAAATAAATACCCAATAATTATTCAGCGCAAACGAAAAACCCCGCGCTTGGCGGGGTTTCGTCGACCTTACTCAACATCCTGTCAAGTTGCCATCCTGGCGTGGTCGTCGTCCTTGAGGTGCGATGAGCGCTTCCTGCGCTGCATTCCGATATGTGTAGATTACGCAGATGCTGCATGCAGGCCTAGCGCCAACCGACTTCTATCCGTGTAAGCCTTTTGCCATAGGTGCCGTCAGTATGGACTCGCGCTTTGGAGCCACATGGGGAAAGCGCAAGGTAAAGCAAATGTGCCGATGCTCATCCTGCTCGACGCTTGCACTTCCCCCATGCAGACGCATGATGGCAGCTACAATCGCCAGTCCAAGCCCGTTGGATTCCGAGCCATGCCGTGCCGCATCACCTCGGTAGAACCGATCAAACAAGCGCTCCAGCTGAAGAGGTTCGAGCATAGGGCAGCTGTTCTCTACCTGGATCCATTGCTCCTGTCCTTTTTGCAGTGTACGGATATGGATAACGGAACCTTTGTCCGCATATCGAATGGCGTTGGCAACCAGATTGCTCAGCGCACGGCGCACCATCAGCGGATCAGCTTCCAACTTCCCGTCGCCTTCAGTACTGAGCCGCAGCTCGCGCTCTTCGGCCAGCCCTTCGAAGTAGTCCGCTACACGCTCCAGCTCCTCTGCGAGCGCCAGTGTTTTGTAATCCAGTACTGCCTGTGCATCATCGGCGCGGGCCAGAAACAGAATGCTCTCCACCATGCGTGAAATACGCTCAAGCTCTTCCAGGTTAGAGGCAATTACACTCTGGTATTCATCCAGGGAACGAGGCTGCTGCAACGTAACTTGGCAGATCCCCATCAGCGAACCAATAGGCGTGCGAATCTCATGGGCGAGGTCCGCTGAAAATTGCACCAGACGCTGATAGCCATCCGCCAGCCGATCCAGCATACCGTTGAACGCCGTGGTGAGTTGATCCAATTCCTTAGGCGTATTGGCGGGGTCGAGTCGACTATTGAGTCGCGCGGGAGTGATTGTTGCAGCATGGGCAGCCATTTCACGAATAGGCAGCAACCCTCTGCGCAGCAACAGATAGCCCAGAATAGCTGTCAGCAGAAACGCCAGCACTACGGCGCCCAGGATGCGCTCACGGAACGTATCAAGCATGGCCATCTCCTTGACCAGCAGATGAGCCGCCACGACACGAACCGAGGTATCCCCGGAACGGACTTCGGCTGCCGCTGCGCGCAGGGGAATATTGTTCGGCGCAACGCCACTGCGCAGGTCATCCAGATTCAATGACTCCTCACTGCCGACCACAGGCAAATCCGGCAGTATGGCCTGCTTGGGATTGACCATGACGATAGGCTGCCCCTGCTGGCTGATAATGAAGACATCCTCCTCATTACCCAGCATGTTTTCGAACAGCTGCGGATTGCGCTGCAGATCCGCAAGATTCAGGTCATACCTCAACAGTTTACGAAAATGGTCGACCCGGCCAAGTACGGCATAATCACTGCGCTCCAGTAGCGTGTGTTTCAACGAGCCGTACAGATAAACGCCCGCGCCGCCTACGGTCAGCATGGCGACAACCGCAAAGGCCAGGGTTGCCCGGAGGGTTAGAGAGGGCTGTCTTCGGATGCGCATGGCCGAGCCTCACAGACGTAGCCAATGCCGCGTACCGTATGAATAAGTTTGATGGGATAGGGTTGATCGATCTTGCTGCGTAGTCGCTTGACGGCCACATCCACTACATTGGTGTCGCTATCGAAATTCATGTCCCACACCTCCGACGCGATCAGGGTACGCGAGAGCACCTCACCTTCACGGCGCAGCAGCAGATGCAACAATGCGAACTCCTTGTTGGTCAGCGTAATCACCTGCTGCTGCCGCGTGACGCGCCGCCTGAGCAGATCCAGCTCCAGGTCTGCCAGGTGGTAGTGGTCGACCTCTCGGACAACGCCACGCCTGAGCAAAGTACGGATGCGCAACACCAGCTCGGTAAACGAAAACGGCTTGACCAGATAGTCATCCGCGCCCAGCTCAAGGCCGCGGATACGGTCCTGCACCTGATCGCGGGCGGTAAGAAACAGGACAGGCACATCGTGCTTCTTGCGCAGCACTTCCATAATCTGCCAACCGTCGATGCCAGGCAGCATGACGTCCAGAATGATCAGGTCATAATGATGCTCAAGCGCCATGTGCAGACCGTCCGCTCCATGCTGGGCCCAGTCCACTACATAGCTGGACTCACCCAGCCCTTTCTTCAGGTACTCGCCGGTTTTCGTGTCGTCTTCAATCAGTAATAGGTGCACAGTTGCTCTCCTGCGATCAGTCAATTCTAACGAGCACGACGACGACGGTGGATTACATTTTTGTCATTCGCCCGTCATCTTCATGACCCCTTCCCTGCGCGAGCATGGCTCCTGCAACCTATCCCAGAAGGATTCGCCCATGACCAAGAATCTGTTATCCACTGCCCTAGGTACCTTGTTACTGGGCAGCACGCTGCTTGTCCATGCCGCCACGCCCGCCGGCGCCGCCATGCCGACTGTCAAGCCGGTTCGCGGAACGGTAGATGCCGTGCAATCCAACAGGCTGGATCTCACCACTCGCAATGGCCAGCACCTGTCGGTTGCGTTGACTGACAAGACATCTTATCGCCTGGTCTCTCCGGCCAAACTGGACGCAATCGAGCCCAGCAGCTTTGTAGGTTCCGCCGCCATTCCGCAGCCGGACGGCAGCCTCAAGGCACTGGAAGTCACCGTATTTGAAGCCAGCCTGCGGGGTACTGGCGAAGGCCATTACGGATGGGAAAACGCTGATGGCTCTTCCGGTACCATGACCAACGGTACTGTTGGCGAACTTAAAAACGCCAACGGCCGCACCCTGACAGTGCAGTACAAGGGCGGCGAAAAGCAGTTGCATGTGCCTGAAGATGTGCCGATTGCCTATGTAGAACCCGGCAAGGCGGACGAACTCAAGCCTGGGACCAAGATCGTGTTGTTTCCTGATGCTGATGGCAAGACGGCCAAAGGCGTTGCGATCGGCAAAGACGGCTATACCCCACCCATGTAATCCAGCCGAGGCGTACCGGTGCGGTACGCCTACCCTCCTACCGGGAGATGACCCATGACGCATCCGACTACCACGCGGCGGCTGGTGCATGCCTGGCCGGTACGCCTGACTCACTGGATCAACGCCCTTGCCATGCCCTGCATGTTTTTGAGCGGATGGGGTATCTACAACGCCTCACCGCTATTCGGGTTCGCCTTTCCGACCTGGGCTACCTTGGGCGGCTGGCTGGGTGGCTCCATTGCCTGGCATTTCGCGGTCATGTGGGTCCTGGTGATTAATGGCGCCCTCTATGTGCTGTACAGCCTCGCCAGCCGACACTTTCGTCGGGACTTTTTGCCCATAGGCGTCCAGGCCTTTCGCCAGGACCTTATGGATGCGCTGCGCTTTCGGCTAGCCCATCGACTGGGTACGTATAACGCTGTGCAGCGGCTGATGTACTGGTTCGTACTGGCCATGGGCGTTCTGGTCGTGCTTTCGGGTCTTGCGATATGGAAACCCGTACAGTTGCAGACCCTGGCCACTCTGTTCGGTGGGTTTGACCGGGCACGCTATGTCCACTTCCTTGCCATGGCTGGGATCGGCGGGTTTGTGATTATCCACCTGACTCTCGTCATGCTTGTCCCTCGCACTTTTCTTCCGATGATCACCGGTCGGGCCAAGGAAACGCATCATGAGTGAGCGCAAAACTAGAATTCACCTTGAGCCAGCGCAGCATACACAAGTGGTTAACCTGCAGCGTCGACTGTTCCTGCGCTCCGGTCTTACCGTTGGCGCCATGGCCATGCTGACCGGCTGTAATCTGCAGGATGGCGATCAGGTAGACCAGGTGCTCTGGGCCCTGTCCCGTTGGAATGATCGGGTTCAGGCCTGGTTGTTTGGCGGCCAGCGTCTGGCGCCGGTCTACCGGGAAGACCAGATCACTCATCCTTTTCCGTTCAACGCCTTTTATCCCGAATACAACGTTCCTGATGTAGACCTGAGCGATTATCGCCTTGAGGTCTCGGGGCTCGTACAAAAGAAGCAGCCCTGGACGCTGGAAGCGCTGCGGCGACCTCCTCAGCGCAGCGACATTACTCGGCTGATCTGTATCGAAGGTTGGAGTGCCATTGGTCAGTGGAGTGGCGTACCGCTCAAGACCTTTCTCGAACACATCGGTGCTGATACTACGGCAAAGTATGTTGCCTTCAAGTGTGCCGACCGCTATTACTCCAGCATCGACATGGCCACTGCCCTTCACCCTCAAACCCTTCTGGCACTGGACTTTGGCAAGACACCGTTGCCGCCCGATTACGGCTACCCGCTTCGCCTGCGCGTACCCACCAAGCTGGGCTTCAAGAACCCCAAGCATATTGGCGAGTTGTTTGTTACCAACCAATACCCGGGAGGGTACTGGGAAGATCAGGGCTACAATTGGTTCAGCGGTATTTGAAACCCAGCATTCTGCCCTTATATTAAGAGCCAGCCATATGATGCGTACCGTATTTGCCTTTGCGCCGGTACGCCTCTTTTCAGCGTCATACTGCGCTTGTACGGGTTAACGCCCTTATTCCTAGAACAATCCCAATACCGCCTAGGCTGGCATCGACCAGGTCTGAACCTGTCATACGTCGACGGCCCGATTCAAGTATCGGACAGCCGTGCCGTCATAGAGCATATGGGCATCGAGCTTTCAGACCTGATAAATCAATCATGCCGCTCCTGAACAAGAGCGCAGCATTGCTGCTGAAAAGACCGAACGGGCCTTATTTATCCAACGTCTTTTCAAGGGTTATTCCATGCTCAACTTACTCGCCTCGAAGAATGCGCGCTATTATGCACTCGCGCTAGTCTTCTTGTTTTGCGGCACGCTGGCACTGTTCGGCCTGCTAGGTTTTTTCGACCCCTTCAAAACGCATCATCTGATGCTGAACAGCGCAGATAACCGCAGCGACATCATTATCTGGATGCTGCGCAAAGTATCCTGGTTCCTGTTCATGGCGGTGTCTTTCAGCGGATCACTTCTGTTCCTGGATGCAGCGGTTACGCCAGCAACCGCCACGTCCGACAAGTAATCAGCGACGCGCAGAGACCAGTCGGATGCGGGTGATTTCCGAGGGCGCGCCAAAGCGAATCGGAGGCCCCCAATAACCTGTGCCGCGGCTGATATAGACACAAAGCCTTCCCAGCCGATGGATACCGGCCACCCACGGCTGCTGGAAACGCACGAAATGCATCCACGGCCAGAACTGCCCTCCATGGGTATGTCCGGAAAGCTGAATATCAAACCCCGCCTCGGCTGCCAGCTTTGCTGAGCGTGGCTGATGGGCCAGAAGAACCTTGGGCACGTTGTTCGGCGCACCCTGGAGCGCCGCCTGCGGATCGCTTTTGTGCTGGGGCACAAACATTCCGGCGGAATAATCCGTAATTCCCGCCAGCACCAGCTCAGCCCCGTTGTGAGCAATCACCACGTGCTCGTTGAGCAGCACCCTGAGCCCCATGTGTTTCAAGTGGCTTATCCACTCCAAAGCACCTGAGTAGTACTCATGATTGCCTGTCACCACGTACACACCGTAACGGCCTTTTAGTTCGGCCAGTGGCTGAATGTGCTCGGCCAACTGCTTTACAGAGCCGTCGACGAGATCCCCTGTTACCGCGACGACATCGGCCTCAAGACGGTTCACCCGCTGAACGATGGCAGAAATATAAGACCGGTGAATTGTTGGGCCAACATGGATATCGCTGATCTGAGCGATCGTAAAACCTTCCAGGGCTTCCGGCAGGTCTTCGACGGGTAATTCAACGTCAACGACGTTTGCAATTCGTCGTGCATTGAAGACGCCCAGCACCGTGAAGAGCAGCACCAGAACTATGACTGCCTCGGCAGAGCGTTCTGTGACCGCCTCGGACAGCGCGCCAGGAAACAACATGAGCACAGCGATCAGCACACCGCGCAACAGGCTTAGCACGGCCAGGCTGGAAAAGACTCCCATGGCCAGCAGACCTGCCCAGGCCAGCCAGGGCATGCGCAAACTGCGCGAGCGAAACCCTAATGGCACCAGGTAGCAGGACAGCGCCAGCAAAAGCGCGGCAAGCAACTGCCCTACATCGTTAAGCGGCAGATGGGGAATCAGCGTCACGCCGACATAAACATGAAGCAAAATCAGGATGACCAGCATCGTCCAGCGTGAGCGAAACATTTAAAGATCCTGTTCTAGAGCATTCAGGTAAGACCGCAACGTTGCGGAAACATAACCGCGTTATAGGCAGCACACCAGCAGAAAGCCGCTGATAGGAGCCGGTTCCATGGTTGCAACAAACGACCGGCCTTCTGTTTGCCTAGCCTGTAGGAGACTTCAATAGAACCTATGCCCGTTCGCGTTGTTCTTTATCCAAGGCTTAAACCCCAAGGAGACAGGCCATGAGCAACAACATTGAAGGCAAGATCGTTGTGATTACCGGTGCCAGTAGCGGGCTGGGCGAGGCAACAGCCCGACAGTTAAGTCAGATGGGCGCAACCGTTGTTTTAGGCGCGCGCCGCCTGGAGCGTATCCAGGCCTTGGCTGATGAAATCAATGGCAACGGCGGCAAGGCGCTTGCCATGAAGACTGACGTAACCGACAGCGCACAGGTCAAGGCACTGGTCGAAAAAGCCATCGCCACCTATGGCCGCGTCGACACCCTGTTGAACAACGCAGGACTCATGCCGCACTCCCCGCTTGAGCGGCTCAAGATCGAAGACTGGGACCGCATGATCGACGTCAACGTCAAAGGTGTGCTTTACGGCATTGCTGCGGTACTGCCCCACATGTCCGAGCGCAAGACCGGTCATATCATCAACGTATCGTCAGTAGCCGGACACAAGGTGCGCGCTGGCAGTACGGTCTACTCTGCGACCAAGCATGCCGTACGCATCATCTCCGAAGGACTACGCCAAGAGGTGAAGCCCTACAACATCCGCACCACCATCATTTCTCCAGGCGCAGTTGCTACAGAGCTGCCAGACAGCATCACCGAGCAGGACGTCGCCGAAAACGTCCGCAAATTCTATGAAATCGCTATTCCGGCCGACTCCTTCGCGCGAGCCGTCGTTTATGCCATGAGCCAGCCGGATGATGTAGACATCAACGAGATTCTCTTCCGTCCTACGCTTCAGGACTACTGACACTGCTCCACTAGGGTCTTGCCTGCAAGACCCTGTTTCGCCCTGCGCTACACCATCAGTTTTTTGACGTCCTGCCTAGCTGTGCCACAATTTCCGTCTTTACCGCTTACGCCCTGACTGAGACTGCCCGTTTCGTCTGGATCAGACCAGACGTTCCGGTGCACGAATCACACATAAATAACACTAGAAGGTTTGGTATGGAGGACATCTCCCCCCAATGGCGCATGGCAATCGATTTGGAGCGCTGTATCGGTTGTCATGCCTGCTCGGTCGCCTGCAAGGTCGAAAACCAAGTGGAACTTGGCCACTTCAGAACCAAGGTCTATTACTACGACCAAGGCGAATTTCCTCACACACAGCGCAGCTTTCTTCCGGCCTTGTGCATGCAGTGCGCCGATGCACCCTGTATCAAGGCGTGCCCTACGCATTCCATCGAAAAGGACAAGGACGGCATTGTTCGAATCAACGTGGATACGTGTGATACCTGGGGCAGCTGCGTGACCGCCTGCCCATACGGCGCCCTGCACATTGATCCGGTCCAGTGGGTCGCCGACAAGTGCGACTTCTGTAGCCACCGCCTGGAACAGGCCATGCAGCCTGCCTGCGTCGAAGCCTGCCCAACCGGCGTACTGGTCTTTGGTGATCTCAGCGATGCAGCAAGCCCTGTCGCGCAGTTCTACCAGAAGCGCGGAGCCGAGCTGGCCAGCCTCAAGCCTGAACAGGCCACTCAGCCGCAAGTTCTCTACCGAGGACTGGATCGCGTTGCGCCTCGTGCCATCGAGACCAAGCTGCCACACGGACGCAACCACGACCCGCATTCCTACGAGATCGATACGTGGGCGGAGCTCGGTACGCCTACCTGAACACGCTTGCGTCCTGTCCCTTTTCGAGCATGAATCAATGAAACGTCGCACGTTCATCAAATCCGGAATGGCAGCGCTCGCGCAGCTTAAATTGGGTGAATACATCTATCTGGGCGTAGGTACCGCCGTTGGTGCCGGTGGTGTCGCTGCCGCCCTGGCCATGGATCCACCGCCCCGCAAGACCAAGCATGATTACAGTCAGGCCAAACGCGTCAAAAGCGTATGCCTGAACTGCTCCACCGTATGCGGTATCGAAGGCTTTGTCATTGATAACCAGGTCGTCAAGATTCGTGGCAACCCTCTCGATCCAAACATGGGTAGCTACATGACCTGTGCCAAGGGTCAGAGCGGGCCGACGATCAATGACTATCCCGAGCGACTGCTTTATCCTCTGAAGCGGGCGGGCGCTCGGGGCGAAGGTTTATGGCAACGGATTAGCTGGGATGAAGCTTATACAGAGATTGCCTCGCGCATTCAGCGCAGTATCGATGCAGGGCACCCCGAACGGGTCGCCTTGCATGCCGGACGCTCTCGCATTGACGCCGAGATCAAGCGCTTCTTGGGCGCTATCGGCTCACCTGTTCAGCTCAACCATCGCGCCCTGTGCTCGGCCAGCAAGCGCGGCGCCAATTACATCAGCCTGGGTGATACCGATTGGGAGTCCATTGATGCCGAGCGCTGCCAGTACTTTCTGAACTTCGGCTCCAATTTCTATGAAGCCCACCAGGGCGGTCTTCATTTGGTCAAGCGCATGGCAACTGCACGCTTTGACCATGGCGCCAAGCTTGTAACCTTCGACGTTCGTTTATCCAATACCGCTGGCCGCAGCGATGAATGGCATGCACCTTTTCCGGGAACTGAAGGCGCCATTGCGCTCGCCATGGGCCACGTCATCATGCGCGAGGGTGAATACGACCGCAGGTTCATGGAGCACTTCGTCAACCTGAGCCTGAAAGAAGTCCATGCCTTCCTTGCCCCTTACACGCCTGAATGGGCGGCCCAGCAGTCAGGGATCGCCGCCAGCGACATCGAACGCCTTGCACTTGAATTTGCTCGCCAGCGCCCCGCTGCTGTGGCGTTTACCAACCGGGGGACAGGCGCCCATTACAATGGACTCAATGCTGAACGCGCCGTGGTCATGCTCAATGCCCTGGTTGGCGCTGTAGGCCAGCCGGGTGGTTACTGCTATGGCCTGGAAGAAAAGCTCAGCGCCACTCGCTACCCGCACCCGCAACCTGTGCCGCCCAAGCCGAAGCTGAGAACGGATCTGGAAGATCCACCCGAGTGGCCACTGGCCAACCGCTGGCAGGAGATGAAGGTGGGCCAGATTGTGTATGACTACATCCGCCAAGGCCGCGCCAAGGTTGATGTGTATCTATCCTATACGATCAGCTCTCCCATGACCTGGCCCGAGGGCCGCTCGACAACGGTCGAGGTGCTCAAGGATGAATCCCTGATCCCTTTTCATGCCTGCTCCGACGTAGTTTATTCAGAGATGGCCCATTACGCCGATCTGATCCTGCCGGATGCGACCTACCTGGAGCGCTGGGGGCTTGATACCCGTAACAGCCTGGAACTCCAGCACTTCGTTACCTTGCGTCAACCCATGGTCCAGCCACCGGGCGAAGCACGTAGCTATGCCGATGTGCTGTTTGATATTGGTCGACGCCTCGGCCCGGAACAGGCCAGATACTTTCAGTTTGGTGACCATGAGGCGTTTGTCCGACACCAATGCGCCAACATACCGGCTGGCGAAGAAGCTGATGGCTTCGAGTACATGAAAAAGCATGGCGTATACATCGACCGCAGCGCTCCGAAAAGCTACGAGGTGCATCGCCAGCGCCTCACGCCTGAACAGCTCCGCAACGCACGGGTCGATGAAGCCACGCAGGTCATCTACACGGCCAATGCGTCCGGCCAGGAAAGTGCTATTGGCCTGATGATCGAAGAGGACGGGATTCGCACAGCAGTCAGAGGTTTCCAGACCCCCTCTCGCAAATTCGAGCTGTACTGCCCGGAGCTGGTCAAGGTCGCTACGACGCTCGGCATTACCGATGACGGTCTGCCCAGTTATATCCCTATTCCTGCGCACCAGAACCTGCCGGAAGACCGGTTCATCCTGACCAGCTTCAAATGGAATGTGCATACTCAGGCCCGGACAGCCAATCAGAAATACCTGACGGAAATCGTCCATGACAATCCCATGTGGATCAATGCATCTACTGCCGCGTCACTTGGCCTTAAAACCGGCGACTGGGTTGAATTGACCACCTACCGCCCGGTCAGCGGCCCGCATGGTGACCAAGCCTATAAGGGGACAGGTGAGCCTGTAGGTTCCGAGCGTGTTCGTATTTTCGTAACCCAGGGCATACATCCTCGCGTGTTTGCGGTATCCAACAGCCTTGGCTATCTCGTATCGGGTCGCGCTGCCCTTGCACGTCAGGGCGAGCGCAATACCGAAGCGACACTTGGCCAGCAGGGTTATGGAGGGACTCCAGAACAGGATGACCTAAGCACCTCGCTCTGGTGGGATGAACGCCAGGGCGGCCGCGGTAACGGTTACAACGTGAACCGAATTATTCCCATCAACCCACAACCGCTCATTGGTAACCAGGCTTGGTTCGATACGGTTTGTACCATCCGCAAAGTCGAAGGTAGAGAGGCGTGAAAAGGTAGGCAGAGGTCTAGGCCATGCCACAACGTACGCGACAATGCGTTCATAGACATCGCGATAAATAACTAATAGAGTCTAATCGGTACGGCCTTGCTTATAGCCAAAAGCTATGTCAAGGCTGTCTCGACTGCAATCCATTCTGGCTTCAACACCTTAAGCTGTACCTTGCCGTAGTTATGCTTCCCTGCGTTTCCCTCTAGCATTCATACGCCTCGTCCCGCTCGACGGTTTGACTAGCCATCAACCCTTTCCTGCAGGTTGATCCGCCTTACCCATGAATACCGTTTATCTCGTTCTGATTCTGCTACTGGTAGCGTCTGCAACCGGTGTGGCTGCCCGCTTCCTACCCGTACTTCCGACACCGCTGGTTCAAATCGCATTTGGTGCCTTGCTGGCCTGGCCTGCCGGCGGTCTGCATGTGGAACTTGAGCCTGAAATCTTCATGCTGCTCTTTATTGCTCCGCTTCTCTTTGCCGATGCGCGACGCTTCCCGCAAAGGGAGTTCATGATTCTGCGAGGTCCTATCCTGGCGCTGGCCCTAGGTCTGGTGCTTATGACGGTGGTTGGTGTCGGCTATGTCGTGCATTGGATATTCCCTCACCTGCCCTTGCCCGTCTGCTTTGCGCTCACTGCCATTCTGTCCCCCACCGATGCCGTGGCGGTGTCCGCCATTTCCGGTCGTCTCCCCGTTCCGCCGCGGCTCATGCATATCCTCGAAGGCGAATCGTTGATGAACGATGCCTCAGGCCTTGTGGCGTTCAAGTTTGCAGTTGCGGCAGCGCTTACCGGCGCGTTTTCCATCATGGATGCCACTGTGGGCTTCTTCATGATCTCGATAGGTGGTCTCGTCATCGGCGCGGCCATGGCCTTTGTTTTCAACTTCATCAGGACGCGCCTGATCGAGCGCCGACTGGGCGAAGCTTCAACGATCCAAATCGTGCTTCTACTGCTTCTGCTGCCCTTTGCAGCTTATCTGGTGGCTGAGCATTTCAATATGTCGGGCATCCTGTCCGCCGTAGCTGCGGGGATGGTCATTAACTATAAGGACCTGAAACGTCAGGACCAGACCAGCTCACGCATTCAAACGCGCAGCGTTTGGGACATGCTTGAGTTTGTGCTCAACGCCCTGGTCTTCCTTCTCCTAGGTTTTCAACTACCCGAAATCATCGAGGGTGCCCTGCACTATGCGGAGCAGAATGGCGGTACGCTCGAATTCTTCAAGCTGCTAGGTCTGGTCGGCCTGATTTCCTTATCATTGTTTGCCATGCGTTTTGTCTGGATTTTGGGCGCAGCCCACCTGCCTCGCCTGCTGTCCAGGCGTAAAGCCAGACCCAGGGTATCGATGCGCGTCATTCTTGCGGGTAGCCTAGCTGGTATCCGAGGCACGGTAACCTTGGCAGCAGCGCTCTCCTTACCGGTCGCAATGAATGATGGCACTCCCTTTCCAGCACGAGAGCTACTTATCTTCCTGGCTACCGGCGTCATTATGTTTACCTTGATTGCCGGCAGTATCGGCCTTCCCCTGGTGCTTCGGAATCTGCACTTGCCAAAGGACACCAAGGCGTATGAAGAGGAGCGAACAGCCCGCATTCGCGGCGCTGAAGCGGCTATTCGTCGAATTGAAAGCTACCGACAGGAAAAAGCCAAGAAACTGGCCGAGCACAAGGGTGATGAAGAAATCATCATTGCGTTCAATGACGTTACGCTCCAGCTGATGGACTACTACCACAAGCGGTTGGAGATCAATAATGTCGAGCTCTCCACACCTGTCCTGGAAAGTCGCCGGGAGCTGGAGCGTGAAACCCGTCTGGAAGCATTGAAAGCTGAGCGCCATGAGTATTACAAGTTGCGCAGCAAGCACATTATCAATGACAACACCTTACGCAAACTCGTGCGTGAGGCAGACCTGCTTGAGACCGCTCTGGGCAACAACGCTGAAAAATCTCATTAAATATCGGTGACACTGATAGCCCGCGGGAGCCTGAACCGGTCCTGCGGGGTTGCCGATAACCATTAAATTTTCTTAAGGCAAATAAAAACCCCGCCGAGGCGGGGTTGTCAGTAATGCGGTTCTAACGGTGCTGACTAAGCTCATAGGAGGTGATGAGATTGCAGTTTCAAGATATCCCATCCAACCAAAACAAAAGCTGAACAGCCTTTAATCTTTTAGGGTGAGCCAAACGTGCAGACATCAAGGCGTTATCTGAGCGCTATGGAGCCTAGATCAAAATGATATAAAGGCAATTAGCCATTACCATTAACCCTGTGATCTAATAACCTACATTTATTGTGGAATGGAAGATCATCTTGAGTTTCACTCATGCCAGCAAGGATGCCAGCGAGTTTCGTATCGACAGTGCTGTAGCGGCCATCGATTCAGCACGCTTTCAGACATATGTCTCTGAGGTTTGCCGTCTGGCCTTGGTGCTGGATGGCAGTATTCATCCTGAATACGCAGACAAGGCACGTTATCTGATAGACCGGCTGATCCAGATCGATACTGAACTTGAAGCGCTGCTCGGTTCTGCCAAGGCGCTGATAGCCGAATCCAGAAACTATCAACGCCCAAAGCCGATCCCTGATCATGTAGAGCCGCCTTTGCAACCAGGACTGGACATACGTCCCTTCTCAGACGGCAGACGACTCGACTGAACTCAGGACGTTGCGGCGCGCATGGTGGGGCCTGGCTTGGGTAACACCCGCTTGCGCCATGTCGCCAGTTTTTCAAGCGTAATGCAATCCTGCCAGTCAGCGAGCGCAACGCCTTGGTCAGCCAAGCGCTCACGTAAATCCTTCAGGTAATGATGCAGGACGATGGGGTTGCTGAAATAAGCACTGTTCAACGGCTCGGAACTGAACAGGATGCCATTTTCCTTATCGTGAACCATGAAGCTGAAAGTTCTGTACGCCTCACCTTGTTTAAAGACGCAGCGAAGAGGCGCCAGGGCGTATCGGATCTTTCCACAAATGGCTTCGTAACGTAAATGTTGCATAGGTCCCTGCCCAACTACAGATAACTAGGTTGCGCAAAGACCTTACAGATGAGAATTAGTTCAATTTAAACAACAAACTAGGCTGTAATCTTATAGCAAACTCTCATTTATGGCATGCAGATTATGCCTGATGAAAAGGCTCACGGTTCGCCTGAACCTGATTTCTGCCGTCACGTTTGGCACGGTAAAGTGCCTGATCCGCGTTCATGATGAGTTTCTTGCCGGAACACTCATCGCCACGACTAGGTACATACGCATGCACACCGCAGCTGACCGTTACATAGCCGGTTGGATTACCAGGATGCGCCAGCTTGAGCTCTCGTACGTTTTCACGAATCCGCTCCGCAACCAGAACGGATCCATCCAGATCGCTTCCTGGTAGAAGTACCGAAATCTCCTCGCCACCATAGCGAACAGCAACATCGCTGGGGCGGTTGAGGCTTTTCTGGATGGCTTTGGCAACACGTTGCAGGCAATCGTCACCGCCTGGATGACCGAAGAGATCGTTATACGTCTTGAAGTAGTCGATATCGATCATGATCAGACCGACCGGATGAGAATAACGAAGTGCACGTCCCAGCTCGGCAGGCAACAATGTATCCAGATAACGTCTGTTGGCGAGACCGGTCAGGCCGTCATGCATGGCCAACTTTTCAAGCCCCTGCTTGGCATCGACCAGGTCAGCCTCTGCCTGCATGCCGTGCTGAATCTGCCTGAGTAGTAAAAGCCCGAACATCGTCATGCCCAACAGCATCAGCGCCACCATGGCAACGGCTCTGCGCGTCTCGTCAGTCCAATTAGCCAGAACAGCTTTTTTGGACAAGGCGGCACCAATTACCAATGGATAACGCTCTAACTGGCGATAACCATACATGCGCTCAACGTTATCTACGGACGCGCGGACCACCGCGACACCTACAGGTGCGCCAGGAAGATAATTACTGAAAATCGGACCTTGCTGAATGCTTTTGTTAACGTATTCATCTTTAAAAGGACGTCGGGCGATGATCGAGCCATCGGTCAGGGCAAGAAAGATCGCGCCCTCGTCATCAAGCTTGAAACTGTCATAGAACTGCTGGAAATAGCTCATCTTGACCGTAGCCAACACGATGCCACCAAAGCTTCCATCAGGCTTGTTGAAACGCCGTGAGATCGGAATGATCCAGTTGTTGGAAGAGCGGCTGCGCACGGCATGACCAATGTGCGGCGTCAGGTTGAAATTGGAGGCATGCTGCTTGAAGTAATCACGGTCCGCATTATTGCTATTGGCCGGTATCGTCGGAAAGGATGTCGCCAGCCAATTGCCCTTCTCATCATAGACGAACAACCCCTCGAGCTGTGGAAGGTCCTGCACATGCCGCCTGAGCAGCATACTCATCCGAGTCATGTGCTGGGCACTGGTGCCATCTATTTCCATACGCTCCTGCAGACCGAGCAGTACGGCATCAGCCTCGGTGAACGTATCTTCGGCATGCTGGGCCAAGGACTTTGCAAGGTTGGAGGTCATGACCTCGCCTTCGTTGATCTGGACATTTCGCGAATTCCAGACCTGCCAAGCCGTCAATGCCACCATTGACAGGCAAACCGTGACTAAAAAGAGAATCGTCAGGAGCTGTAGCGGTAACCGCTTGGCCTTCGAGTCGTACCCATTTTCGAGATCAAGCATATCTAGGCAAACCTGGAAGACCAAAAGCCTGAAACAAAGATTGCATACTGTAAGGGTTAATGCTGCAAATCACCTTAATTCATAGAGTGCCGTCCTGCACCCTAAGTCACATGGCGACAGCATTAAATTACAGTCGCTGCGTTGCCAAAACTTCAAACGCCTGCTCATCCGCATTACGTCCACGCCAGGCGAGAATTTTGCCGGGACGGAAATTACGGGAGTCAATCATCGACTTGGTCAACCTGAGCTCGCCACGCAACCAGGCCGGATCATCCGGCGAGAGCGAGGTGGGCGCCTGCTCCAGGCAGGAATAGAAGGCTCGCTGTCCATTCAGGTCGACATTCATGATCTGAATAACTCGGTCCCGGGGCTGAGCATCGCCAGCCAGAATATCGGGGATCAGATAGGCATTGAGGAACACATCGGCGATCTGGACAAGATCGCTTGAGATATTTTTGAACGCTACGACTTCCACCCGTACGCCCTTCGCCTGAAGCGCCTGTGCCAGCGCGACAAAATCACCGTCGCCTGTCACCAGCACGACCCGATCCAGCTTGTCAGCTTGGGTCAGGACATCAACGGTGAGTTCCACATCGACATTGCCCTTGCGGGACGTGCCCGTATCGTTGTTGTAGCGCTTGACCGGCTTGATCAACAACCGAAACCCGGCGCCCTGGATACGGGCTACGTGGGCAGCATGCCAGTTCGCATACTCGGGCTTTTCTTCGGCCAGCACTTCGTCGAAGGCATGATAAGCCTTGGCGATAGTGACTACGCTGGATGCCTCATAGAAACGCCTGAGCGTTTCGTAGCGCATGTAGCTGCCGCCACTTGAGCTGATATTGTCTGAATCGACGTAGATGCCTGTGCGCACGGGTAACCCTTACTGAACTGCAAACCATGACAACGTCCGATGAACGCTATCAGTATAGATCGCTAATATACCCTGCCGCGTCCATCCGCCGAAGTCACAGGTTATCAGAATGACATCACGGACCTGAAAACAGTAGCCTGTCGAACTAAAAAGACAGTCGGTCAACCGGCTGAACTCGACGCTTCAGAAATCACATGCCCGCATTTTGCTGTTATGCGAAACTGCTCACTCTTGCCGTTTCGCTGCAAGAAAGAAAGAAGAATAAAACCCTTTGAGGTGTCACTTGAAGAAGCTGTATGTGCTAGGAACCTTGGCGGCATGTTTTTGTGCTGCTGCGCTGGCTGAAACAGACCGCGCTGCCCCTTCAGTCAGGGAACATGACAAGAGTGTTTTTATCGACAAGCTCATGAAACAAATGACGCTTGAAGAAAAGATAGGCCAGCTCAACCTGGTAAGCGTTGGTCCTGACTACACCAAGGACGCCATCATGGCAGACATTCGGGCCGGTAAGGTAGGCGCGATGTTCAATACGGTCACTCGGCCCGACATTCGTCAGATGCAGGTCCAGGCGGTAGAGCACAGCCGCCTCAAGATCCCACTGTTATATGCTTATGATGTGGTGCATGGCCACCGCACCATTTTTCCTATCAACCTGGGGATGGCGTCCAGCTGGGATCTGGATGCGATTGCCTTGAGCGGGCGCATTTCAGCAGAGGAAGCCAGTGCAGACGGTCTGAATCTCACCTTCTCGCCGACAGTTGACGTCACTCGTGACCCTCGCTGGGGACGGGTTTCCGAGACGTTTGGTGAAGATAGCTACCTGACCTCAAGGATTGCCGGCACACTGATCAAGGCGTATCAGGGTGACGACCTGGCGTCTACGCATTCGATTATGGCCAGCTTCAAGCACTTCGCGTTGTACGGCGCGACTGAAGGCGGTCGTGATTACAACACGGTCGACATGAGCCCCCAGCGCATGTTCCAGGACTATCTTGCTCCCTACAAGGCGGCAGTGGAGGCAGGCTCGGGCAGTGTCATGGTTTCCCTCAACGCCATTAACGGCATTCCTTCCACAGCCAATCGATGGCTGCTCAAGGATCTGCTGAGAGACCAGTGGGGCTTCAAGGGTCTCATCATCAGCGATCATGGCGCCATCAACGAGTTGATCCGTCACGGCGTCGCCGAAGATGGGCGCGAAGCCGCAAAACTCGCTATCAAGGCAGGCGTGGACTTGAACATGCACGACGACTTGTATGGCACTCAGCTTCCCGCCCTGCTCAAGAGCGGTGAGGTCAGCCAACAGGAAATCGACGATGCCTGCCGTTATGTACTCAGCGCCAAATATGACCTGGGCCTGTTCAAGGACCCTTATGCCTTCCTGGGCAAACCGAACGATCCACCTTTTGATACCAACGCCGAGAGCCGCTTACACCGGGAAGCCGCGCGGGAGGTAGGCCGCAAAAGCCAGGTCCTGCTCAAGAATAAAGGCAACCTGCTTCCACTTGAAAAGAACGGTACCATTGCGGTTATCGGTCCCCTGGCCAAGAGCCAGCGCGACGTAATGGGAAACTGGTCAGCCGCCGGGATGACCCAGCAAGCCGTCTCCCTTTATCAGGGCCTGGCTAACGCGGTCGGTGACAAGGCCACACTGGTCTATGCCAAAGGCGCCAACATTACTGATGACGCCAGCATTCTTGCCTATCTGAACTCCTACGACCCTGCTGTCGAGGTAGACCACCGCTCTACCGAAGATATGATTGAGGAGGCGGTCGAGGTAGCCTCGAAGGCGGATGTCATCATCGCCGCGGTAGGTGAATCGCAAGGCATGGCCCATGAAGCATCCAGCCGCGCCCATATCGATATTCCGAACAATCAGCGCCGCTTGATCAGAGCCTTGAAAGACACTGGTAAGCCTCTGGTACTGGTGCTCATGAATGGCCGACCACTGGATCTGAGTTGGGAAAGCCAACAGGCCGACGCGCTACTGGAAACCTGGTTTAGTGGCACTGAGGGCGGTAACGCTATCGCCGATGTCTTGTTTGGCGATTACAACCCCTCCGGCAAGCTGCCTATGACCTTTCCACGCTCGGTTGGCCAGATACCCATCTATTACAATCACCTCAATACCGGCAGACCGTTCAATCCCAAGGACCCGGGCAAATACACGTCTCGCTATTTCGATGAGGCTAACGGACCGCTGTATCCCTTCGGCTACGGCTTGAGCTACACCACTTTCGACCTTTCCGATATAACGCTCTCCAGCGGCACGCTGCACCGAAATGGCAGACTGAAAGCCAGTGTGACGCTGAAAAATACGGGACAGCGCGCGGGCGAGACGGTTGTACAGCTGTACTTGCGAGACGTTACTGCCTCAATCAGTCGTCCGATCAAGGAGCTGAAGAATTTCCGCAAGGTCATGCTGCAACCTGGCGAAGAAAAGATTATCGACTTCGATATCAGTGAAGAAGACCTAAAATTCTACAATGCAGACCTGAAGTACGCCGCCGAGCCCGGTGCATTCAAGGTCTATATCGGACTGGATTCGGAAGAGGTAAAGGAGCAGCAGTTCCGCCTGCTTTAACCAGCTGGAAGTGCCGGGCCATCCGGCACTTCTTCACCCTGCTACCCTACCAGCAGTTGGGTGACCGTATGGATGATCAGTCCAACCAGTCCGCCTACGAGCGTGCCATTGATGCGGATGAACTGCAGGTCTCTGCCTACGTTCTTCTCAAGCTGTTCGACCAACTCGTCAGTGTTCCAGGCTTCGACTCGCTCGGCGATGTAGTCTCCCACCTGACCGCGATAACGCTCAATGACAGGAGGCGCTACCTCCTCGATCTGGTCATTGATCCATTGCCGCATAGGCGCATCCGCTGCCAGCGCAGCCCCCAGCCCCTGGGTCAGACGAATCAGGCGTCGACGTATTGAGGAATCGTCCTTGCCCAGGTCATCCTGCAGCCAGTCGATCAGATCATCCCAGAGCCCTTGCAGATACCCGGCAATGGCAGGGTGCTCGATCAGCTGCATACGGACCTGCTCGCCTTTCACCCGAAATTCGGGATCGTTCTTGAGCTTCTCGATGAAGTCCGCGACATAATGGTCGAAGCGAGCCCTCATCTCATGATCCTTGTCTTCGCTGATCTCGGTAATGAGCACCGAGATCCGCTTGACGACCTTCTCGGCCGACCAGCGCCCCGCATACTCATCAAGCCGAACATAGCGCAACGCGCTGAGCTCTGAAGAGATGGCACGGGCAATCATCGCCTGAGTATCTTCGTTCCTCATCATGCGGTCGATCTCACGCAGCACATCATCGAGCATGGCCTGATGGCGCCGGTCTGCCGTCATGACATCCAGCAACTGCCCGCTCAACAGTGCCAGGTCAACCTGCTGCAACCGAGCCGTCGCCGTGCGCTGGATGAAGCGCTGAACACGCTCATCCCGCAAGGCACCTACACCGAATCGGGCCATCCCTATCAGATGATTCCCCAGGGCTTCGGCATGGTGAGGCTTTTGCAGCCAGCCGGCCAGCTGGTCGGCTGCGTTGAATTCTCTGACCTTTGCCATCAGCTGAGGGGTGGACAGGAAATGAAGACAGATGAAATCCGAAAGCTTGCGCCCTATGCCCGCCTTGTTACGTGGAATGATAGCCGTGTGAGGAATGGGCAGCCCCAGGGGATGCCTGAACAGCGCGGTAACCGCAAACCAGTCGGCGATCGCGCCAACCATCGCCGCCTCGGCAAAGGCGGCGACATATCCCCAGGCAGGATGGATGTCATGCAGTGCGGCAGCGACCGCATACAGGACAGCGGCTGCCAGCAACAGGCAGCCCGCCAGAACCTTCATGCGAAAGACTGGGGACTGCCAGCGATCGGATTTTGCAGGTGCATCAGGTGTTACAGGTTCGTTGGCCAAAACGGTCCTCGCTCGGGTCGTTGTTCCTGTCTGGGTGACTGAGCAGGCTGCGCTCAGTCCCGGTAATACACTTTGACCAGGTGATAGCCAAACTTGCTTTTGACCGGACCATGAATATCACCGACCGACTTCTTGAAAATTACCTGATCGATCACCCTGACCATCTGGCCCGGCTTGACCTCGCCAAGGTCGCCGCCCCGCTTTCCTGAAGGGCAAATCGAAAATTTCTTCGCCAGTACGTCAAAGGCCTCGCCTTTTTCAAGGCGCTTCTTGAGGGCGTCCGCCTCGTCGGATGTCTTGACCAGAATATGTTTGGCCATGGCTTTCATAAAAGGGAACCTCAGGGTCGATAATGGCCGACCCGCTGTTTATCCAGTGGAGAGATGGCAGGTTGATGACTGAACGCCTCAGTCTTCCAACGCGTTCTTTAGCGCTTCATAGGAGGGCGCCGCGTAGATGTCGAGCTCGGCGCAGAGATCCAGTACGCGCTGCACGTCATGGGTGTACACCAGAACGGCTTGCAGCTCATCATCAAGTGGCTCACTGAAATCCATCAGGGTGTAGCCACCCTTTTCCTTGTACATGCTGCTCAGCTGAACCTGGATCCGATTGAGCGCCTTGAGTGGTTCAACCTTCACCAGCTGCTTGGGTTTGATGTTGAACGGCACATCCTTGCCGAAGGAATCCATGATGTGCTGGAGCAGCTCATCGTAGCTATCGGCCTGGAACAGTACCGTTTCCGGCAAACTGCCGACTACTACCCACTCGCCCAGCGAAATCGGGAAGGTCTCGTCGTAATTGATATCCGGATTGGCTGCCAGGAACGCTTCGGGATCGGCATAAGCTTGTGCAGCTTCGTCAGCGATCCGCGCGATCTCCTCATCGCTCATACAGCCGGAGCTGATTAGGGTGATCAGTTCAAGGAGTTGGTCTTTCATGTGAGGCATCCGGAAATAATCGAATGCCTAGTGTACAGGGAGGCGCTGCCGGATGCCGACTCGCTGGCCCAGCGGCGTGGTATTACCGCTGGGCCGACTGATCAGCGCTAAGGCTTGCGGTACAGCCCGATGATGCCGGAAAAGTCCTTGCCGCCCTCACCTCGCTGGCTCATGCTCTGGTAGAGCTGTTGTGCCAGCGCACCCAACAGAACCGGTTGGCGCACCTGCTTCGCCGCTTCAGTGGCAAGCCCCAGATCCTTGAGCATGAGGTCTGTCCCAAAACCACCGGTGTAGCCTCGTGAAGACGGCGCCGTCTCGATGATACCCGGCCAGGGGTTATAGGTATCCGAACTCCAGCAGCGTCCGGTAGAGGTATTGATGATGCCGGCCAGAACCTTGGTGTCGATGCCGAGCGCATCGCCCAGCGCCATGGCTTCTGCAACACCGATCATGCTGATGCCCAGCAGCAGGTTGTTACAGACTTTAGCAACCTGTCCGGTTCCGACTTCACCACAATGCACAATATTCCTACCCATATCAGAGAGTACCGGCTGTATGAGATTGAACAGCTCAGGCGTCGCGCCGACCATGAAGGTTAAGGTGCCTGCCTGCGCACCGCCGGTCCCCCCTGAAACCGGCGCATCGGCCATGGCGATTCCTCGCCCCGCCGCCACCTGGGCGACCTCCCGGGCCGTCTGAGGATCGATGGTGCTGCTGTCAATTGCTACGGCTCCGTCAGGCAGTGCTGCCAGAAGCCCCTCTTCACCCAGGTAGACACTGCGCACATGGGCCGCGGCAGGCAGCATGGTAATGACCAGCTCACATTCCAGTACAGCGTCCCGGGCGGAGTTTGCCGCCTTGGCGCCCGCTTCCGCCAAGGCGCCAACCGCCTGTGCGTTGACATCGAAGACCGTGAGCGCATGTCCGGCTTTCAGCAGGTTATGCGCCATCGGAGCCCCCATGTTTCCCAAACCGATAAAGGCAATACGCATGGCTATTCTCCTTCTGTAACGTTGACGACCGCGCCGATCAACGCAAGGTAATCGTGGTATTCACCCCATCACTGACACTGTCATCGTCGAACCAGCGGGCCGTGACGGTTTTGGTCTGGGTATAGAACTGAACAACCTGCTTACCGTAGGGCCCCAGATCACCCAATTTGGAGCCGCGAGAACCGGTAAAGCTAAAGAAGGGAACCGGTACCGGGATCGGAATATTGATTCCTACCTGACCAACATCGATTTCACTTTGGAATTTGCGAGCCGCTGCACCGCTCTGGGTAAAGAGCCCAGTTCCGTTACCGAAGGGGTTGCGATTTACCAGAGCAATCGCCTCATCCAGCGTATCAACTTCGAGGGTCAGCAGAACCGGACCAAAGATTTCTTCCGTGTAGATACGCATGTCTGTCGTAACGCCGGAAAACAGCGTAGGTCCTACGAAATTACCCTGCTCGTATCCGGGCACCTGAACATTGCGGCCGTCAAGCAGCAATGAAGCACCTTCCGCCACCCCGCTTTCGATCAGACCGAGCACACGCTCCCTGGCCTGTTTGGAGATCAGCGGACCAACGTCAGTCCCCGGTTCGGACCCAGCATTGACCTTAAGTTGTTCAGCCTTGGCCTTGAGCTCCGGCAGCCATTCGCACGCCTTACCTACCAGAACAGCCACCGAAGTGGCCATGCAGCGTTGGCCGGCAGCACCAAAAGCCGCACCTACCAATGCATTAAGCGTCTGCTCCTTGTTGGCATCGGGTAACACCACCGCGTGATTCTTGGCGCCCATCATCGCCTGCACGCGCTTGCCATGCTGACCCGCCAGATTGTAAACATGAGTACCAACGGCTGTAGACCCGACAAAGGAGACAGCCTTTATATCGGGATGAGTACACAGCGCATCGACTACGTCCTTTCCGCCGTGTACCACATTGAGGACACCGGGTGGAATGCCGGCCTCAAGCGCCAACTCGACCAGCTGCATCGTGGAAAGCGGGTCCTGTTCGGAAGGCTTGAGCACGAACGTATTGCCACAGACGATAGCCATAGGGAACATCCACAGCGGGATCATGGCCGGGAAATTGAAGGGTGTAATGCCTGCGCAGACACCAATGGGCTGGCGTAGCGTATAAGTATCCACCTCGCCCGCCACGTTTTCGGCAAACTCGCCCATCTGCAAGCTACCTACCGAGCAGGCGTGCTCGACGACCTCAAGGCCCCGGAAGATATCCCCCTCGGCATCGGCCACGGTCTTGCCCTGTTCGGCACTTAACGTTTGGGCAATCCGCTTCATATGCTCACGGATCAATGCCTGATACTTGAGCATGATGCGCATACGCGCACCGATAGGCGTACGCTTCCAGCGGGTGAACGCCTGCTGGGCAGCAGCGATAGCCGCATTGACCTCATCGGTCGTGGCAAAGGGAACACGAGCCAGCACCTGCTGAGTTGCCGGGTTGACAATATCGCGCCACTCATGCGTTTTGGAGTCCACCCACTCACCGTTGATCAGCAGTTTGACTTGGCTGATATCAGCCTTGGCATCATTCAAGGGGGCGTTCATAGGGATTCTCCTGAGGTGGAATTGACCATGCCAACGGGGCGGGAAGCGGTAGTGGAAATAGCGGAGCGGCCGACCTGAGGATCCGGCTTCATCAGGGCCGTACAAAGCAATGCGATCGCACCCATGACCAGCAGATAGACGATGACGTATCGCGGATTGCCTTCTCCCAGCGACAGCAGCGTAGTGGCGATCATGGGTGCAAAGCCGCCGCCCAGCACGCCAGCAAACTGCACGGAAAGCGAAATTCCGCTATAGCGAATCTGCGCCGGATACTGACGGGCAAACAACAGTGACTCAGGCGCATACAGGATGGGAAACACTACGCCCACGGCCAGCACCATGGCCCACCAAACAAGCAGGGGTTCACGTGTTCCCAGCATGGCAAAGAAGGGATAAACAAAGGCACACAACAGGAGCAGCCCGGTGAAATAGAGACGCCGCTGCCCTACCCGATCAGAGAGATAACCACAGAACGGCATGGTGACCAGGGACAGTGCGGCACCGGCGGTAATAGCATTCAGTACACTGGCGCGGGGAATCTGGAGCTGATTGGCGGCATAGGCCAGCGCAAAGGTGACTGCCATATAGAACCAGGCGTTTTCAGCCGTGCGGGCGCCGATGATGGCCAGAGTTTCCCGAGGGTGCTCCTTGAGCACTGTAAACAAGGGGACCTTGACCTTGCGCCCCTCCTGCTTGAGCCGTTCGAAGTCAGGCGACTCCGCCACCTTTACCCGGATCAGCCAGCCAATACCCAGCAGTACCACACTGGCCAGGAATGGCAGCCGCCACCCCCAGGCCAGCATATCTTCCTCTGGTAAAGTAGCCACCGCACCCATGGCCAGCGAGGCCAGTACCAAGCCTGCTCCAACACCAGTCTGCGGCAGGCTGCCATAAAAGCCTTTTTTGCCCTCCGGCGCATGCTCGACCGCCATCAGCACGGCGCCGCCCCACTCGCCCCCTACGGCCATGCCTTGCAGAAAGCGCATGACTACCAACAGCAAGGCTGCCCAGTAGCCGATCTGGTCATAGGTGGGAATCAGGCCGATGGCGATGGTAGGAACGCCCATCAACATGAGCGTCAGTAATAACATGGATTTTCGCCCAATCCGGTCACCGAAATGACCAAACACGATGCCGCCCATGGGACGACCAAGAAACCCCACAGCGTAGGTGGCAAAGGCAGCCAGTACGCCACTCATGGGATCGAGGGCAGGAAAGAACAGCTTATTGAAGACCAATGCCGCAGCAGTGCCGTAGAGGAAAAAGTCATACCACTCAATGGTGGTTCCGGCCATGCTGGCCAACCCGGCGATCCGATAGTGCTTGCGACCAGATGAGGTCGCTCTGGGTGATGGCGTGCCTGTAGTCATAAACGCCTCCGCTTATTGTTGTTGTGCGAGGTGTCATCAGCCGGAATCGCGTTCTGGCGCTTGCGGCTGTTTCGGAGTATAGATGTGCAAACTTCCGATAAGAACGCACAAAAAAGCCGGACCGATATGCAAAAAAATCTCATGTCCCCTGCCGCACTTGACTGGGACGATCTCAAGTTTTTCCTGGAGGTAGCCCGGACACGAACGGCTACCGGCGCGGCCCGTAGGCTGGCGGTGGACTACACGACGGTGTCACGCCGTATCCGTATTCTGGAGCAGACGCTAGGCGCCTTACTGTTTGAAAAATCACGCAGCAGCGGCTTTGCAATGACCACCGAGGGCCAGCGGCTCCTGGGCTATGCAGAGGCTATCGAGAGCACGCTGCAATCGGCCTGTGAAGAGGTCGCCGGCGCAGGGCTGTCCCTGTCGGGACATGTCCGAATTGGCTCCACAGAAGGGTTCGGCAGCTTCTTCATCGCGCCGCAAGTCAGCCATTTTCAGCAAACCTATCCAAGCCTGACGGTCGATGTCTTGCCGGTTCCGCATTTCATCAGCCTGTCCAAACGTGAGGCAGACATTGCCATTACCCTGGAGCGGCCTGAACGAGGGCCTTACGTCTGCACGAAACTGTGTGATTACCAGCTCAAGCTCTATGCGACTCCGGGCTATCTAGAGCGGCACGGCCCCATTCATGATCGGAGCGATCTGGCTGAGCATACCTTTATCACCTATGTAGATGATCTCGCTTTTAGCCCGGAGCTGTTGTATTTGGAACACGCTGTTCCAAGCGCTCGATCGGTGTTACGCAGCACCAGTGTAATCGCTCAATATACGGCGGCGCTTCAGGGACGCTCGCTGGCGATCTTGCCCTGCTTTCTGGCCGGCCCAGATCCCCGTTTGCAACCGCTGCTTGCGGAGGAAATTCAGATAACACGGCATTTCTGGATGTATTGTCAGGAGGATTTGCGGGCATTGAAGCGCGTTACGCTACTTTGGGACTACCTCAAAGCCTGCGCCGAACTGAACGAACCACTGTTAAGCGGCGCCTCCAGTGAAATGAGATTCATCGATCCTTCGTGACTTGCAGCACATCTAACGCTTCTACCACCCACAGGTTTTTACCGGACATATGAAACAAGTACGGTGCTCTATGTGTCCTTGTTACAAAATCGACAACGCACCGTTTCGAACATCCATACAGCGAAACGGCCTAACGCAGTATCCTAACGATCAGGTGCTGGTCGACGGGTCGGCGTTTCCACACTTCACCGAAACCTATCTAATGCACACCATCAGCCATGCCTCAACACCCTGACTGGATCATCTGCGAGCACTGCGATTCGGTCTACCATCGGCGCCCACTCGCGCGGGGCGAAGCTGCCCGCTGCGTGCGTTGCGATGCCGTGATCGAGCGCAGCAGACGGCTCAATGTCGAACAGTTGTTCGCCCTTACGCTGGCAGCTGGCATCCTGTTCATATTGGCCAACGTCTTCCCCATCATGCACATCAGCTTGCAAGGGCTGAGCAACGAGGCCACGCTCTGGGAATCTGTCGAGGCATTGGCTCAAGGTCGTATTACGTTGATTGCGCTGGTGGCAGGCCTGGCGATTATCTTCGCGCCGCTGTTTCAGATTCTGCTGCTGGGCTGGGTGCTGGGTTACGCTTATGTGGGCGAAATGGCCCCAGGGTTCAGGGCCTGTATGCGGGCGCTTGAGCATTTACGACCCTGGAGCATGCTGGAGGTCTGCCTGCTTGGCATTCTCGTAGCCATTATCAAACTGGCCGGTATGCTCAACGTTTCGCCTGGCGTCGGCTTATGGGCCATGGCCATGCTGACGGTGCTGATTATTCTCATTGCCGGTCGTGACATCCGCTACCTCTGGGACGATCTGGAGGTGCCGGTTACATGAATAAACCGCCCTACGCGCGCGAACTCAAGGTTTGCCTGTGCCATACCTGTGGATTTGTCTGCCCTGAGGGAGCGCATGAATGCCCGCGCTGCTATTCGCCGGTTCATACACGCAAACCCAACAGCATCACCCGTACCTGGGCGTTTCTGCTTGCTTCGATCATCTTTTATGTGCCGGCCAATGTCCTGCCGGTGATGTATACCAGCATGTTCAGCGGGGGCAGTGAAAATACGATCATGAGCGGTGTCATCGAGTTCTGGCAGCACGGCTCGTGGGACATCGCTATCCTGATTTTTATTGCCAGCGTTGCCGTGCCCTGCATGAAATTTTGCGTCCTGGGTACTTTGCTGATTACCTGTCAAAGGCGCAGCCGCTGGGCCATGCGCGAACGGGCCAAGCTTTATCGCTTCGTAGAGCTGATCGGCTATTGGTCGATGCTCGATGTATTGGTCGTGGCCCTGGTGGCTGCGCTAGTTCAGTTCCGAGCCTTGAGCACGATCGAGCCCCGTCTGGGTATCCTGTTCTTTGGCCTGGTTGTTGTGTTGACCATGCTGTCTGCCATGAGCTTTGATCCGCGCCTGGTCTGGGACGCTGAGGTAAATGATGTCGAATAACCCGAACACTATTTTTCCAACCCCTGGCACGCCTCAGATCAGAAAGCGGCGCTTCAGTATTTCTCTGGTCTGGCTGGTCCCGATCGTGGCGGCTCTGGTAGGGCTATCCATGGTCGTCAACAGCTGGTTGCGCGCAGGTCCTCAGGTCAACGTCAGTTTTCAGACGGCTGAGGGGCTTGAAGCAAACAAGACCCAGGTAAAGTACAAGAACGTAGTAATCGGTACGGTTACCCGAATAGCCCTTAGCGAAGACCGCACCCACGTTACCGCCACGATTGACCTGGATAAGTCAGCCGAACCCTTTACGCGCGAGGATACCCAGTATTGGGTGGTCCGTCCGCGTATCGGCGCCAACGGGGTTTCCGGTGTAGACACACTGCTCTCCGGCCCCTTCATCGGTGCGGACGCTGGCCGTTCCGACGTGACCAAAAAAGATTTCGTCGGACTGGAAAACCCTCCTCCTGTCACCTACGGGCAAAGGGGCAAGCGCTTTACCCTTCATACCGACGATCTTGGCTCATTGGATATTGGCTCGCCGGTCTACTATCGCCGCATTCAGGTAGGCCAGGTCATCTCGTATAACCTGACGGAAGATGGCAAAGGGGTAGATGTTCAGGTGTTCGTCAATTCGCCCAACGATGCGTTTGTGACCGACGATACCCGCTTCTGGAATGCCAGCGGCATTGACGTCTCGGTTGATGCCAGCGGCCTGAAGGTCAACACCCAGACGATCCCTTCCATTCTGGCGGGCGGCATTGCCTTTCGAGAGCCTAATTACAGCCCGGACGCCAAACCAGCTCCAGAGCACTACGAGTTCACGCTCTATAACGACCAGCAAACGGCACTGGCGCCTCCCTCCGGCGAACCTCGGTTTATTCGCCTGCGTTTCAATCAGTCCTTACGCGGACTTGCGGTGAATGCTCCCGTGGAGTTCCTGGGGGTGAATATCGGCCGGGTTGTCTCAGTGGATCTTGATTATGACCCCAAAACGCAGCGGTTCCCGACTACGGTAGGTGCAGTGGTCTATCCGCAGCGTCTGGGCAGTGCCCATGACAAGCTGGTCAAGCAGATCGGCGGTGAAAGCGAAGAGCAATCCGCTCAACTGATCAAGCGTCTGGTCGAGCAAGGTCTGCGAGCCCAGGCCCGCACAGGCAACCTTCTGACAGGACAGCTTTATATCGCGCTGGATTTCGATCCCAAGGCGGCCAAGGTCAGCTTCAACCCCAACAGTCGTCCTCTTGAGATTCCGACGGTTCCAGGCGGGTTCGATAAGCTACAGGAGCAGCTGCAGGCTATGGTCGACAAGATCAGCAAGCTACCTATCGACTCGATTGCCAACAACCTGAACGGCAGCCTGAACGAGTTGCAGAAAACGATGAAACAGGTCAATGGCGATGTGTTGCCGCAAATGCGCGGTACGCTTGAGGAGCTGCAAAACACGCTCAAGACTGCCAACGAAACGTTGGATGAAGATTCGCCGGCACGTCAGCAGGTCAACCAGGCCATGGACGAGGTCCAGCGAACCGCTCGCTCCGTGCGTGTACTGACCGATTATCTGAGCCGCCATCCCGAGTCGCTGATTCGTGGCCGTACCGAGGAAGCGGCGCCCGGCTCCTATAAAGGGAAGTCATCCTCTCGAGACATTGAAATGGAGTCCCAGCCATGACCCTTCGCTTATCGCTGGCTGCAATAGCGGCCACGCTGGGGCTTGCCGCGTGCAGCTCAGCCCCTACGCATTACTACACACTACTGCCTCCCCTGTCTGGCCAGGCGGCTTCTCACACCGCCTCCGCAGCGTTTCAGTTCGAGCTTGCGCCTGTGCGCATGCCTGTGCAGGTTGACCAGCCTCAACTGGTGGTGAGGCAAAGCAATGGTAGCCTCGCCATTCTGGAGTCCGAACGCTGGAGCGCGCCGCTTGGCGATGAATTTCATGACGCCCTGGCAGGTCAGCTGGAGCAACAGCTCGGCGTCCGGGATCTGGCAGGACTTCCCAAAACCTCCGGCAAGCCGGTGTTGACGCTACGCACTGATGTACGCCGCTTCGACATGCTGCCCGAGCGGTATGCCTTGATTGATGTGGTTTGGAGCCTTAACCTGAGAAGCGAAGGTAGCCCACGCCGAACATTGACCTGCAGCAGTATCATTCGCGAGCCTGCCGGCATGGAGCTTGAAAGCCTCGTCATAGCCCATCAGAAGGCTATTGCTACTCTAGCCAAAACCATTGCGCAAACCGCGCAGCGTTGGAACGAACTGCCGACTACAGAATGCCCATGATGATCGATTGGTACCTGCGTATCCGCCACGCCTGCTCACAAACCAGTGTCTTTGAAGTCTGCTTTGCCTTCGGCACCGCGTTTGTCCTGTTATTTCTACCCGTCGAGCAAGCAAGCGGCTTGGCCAAGCGCCTGCGAGAGCATAGCGCCTATTTTGCGCAGAGCACGTCGTTTTCGAGCGATGCACTCTTTAGCCTTAGTGATGCTGAAATGAATTATCGAGCCGGAACGTTGACCAGCTGCAGTATTTAAGCCACTCCTCTGCTTCTCTGTATAAGGGGGGTAGTCGCCCTCTTGTACCTACTGCGTGTTTACTCAGGCTTTACGGCTGATGATCCCTTCTCACAGGCAGTAGGCTTTCTGCCTGCGTAGCCCCTGCTGTTTTGAACCAGGCCGCCTTTCAATACGTTCAAATAAGCGTTTTGAGACGGGATAGAAACAGAACCTCCCATCGCCTCGGTATGCTCGCCCTCCTTCGCCATGCACGGGCTTATGTCAGGCCGCACACGTGCGGGTGAACCTCACAGCTACCCCCTTTGTAAGAAATACAGGCTACATGCCAAGGAGTAATAATATGGACACCACGGAACCCTCCAGAGAAGCGTCATATTCGTCAAAATGGCAAGAGCGTTTTGCCTTTTACGAAACCTACGGTGCACCTAATACCGCTACCTGCAAAAAGGCATTCAAGGAGCTTCCTTTTCGAAAGAAGCTCCTGATCATTAGATGCTGGCCAGCCTTTTTTCTCGGACCTTTCTATTTGATTTTTGCTTTAGGTTTAAAGAAAAAAGGTTTAGCCATGTTAGGCATTGCCTTCTCTACCGGCTTACTTGAACTTCTGTTTCAGGAGCTGACGGGGATTGATGTACCCCAAGCGCTTGACTTTGGCATTAGCATAGGCTTTGCGATTGCTAACTCAATGATTGCCAATTACGCCTATTACCTTAAAGAAATGAAAAATACGCAGAGCTGGAATCCGTGGGAAGGTTTCTCGGCTTTCGGATGAGTTTAGGCGGGCTAGCTCTCTCAGCTTGGAAGACTTCGGTTTTTACAACGACGTTGGTTATTTATCAAAATAGCCAACGTACCTCTACTGCAAAACCTCTTTACAGCACTAAACTTGTCAGACATCTTATAGGTAGACCGGATAATTAATCTAAATAAGAAGGTGTTCCAGATGCATTCCGAGCCTGTTTTTCTCGCCAAACGCTCGCATAATCTTTCGCAGGAGCTGGCCAATATTCTCGATAGCCAGATACGCGATGGCCAGCTTAGCCCTGGCGCAAAACTGCCTTCCGAAGCGCAAATCATGAAGGCTCATGGCGTGAGTCGCTCGGTTGTTCGTGAAGCGCTTTCCCACCTTCAGGCAAACGGCAAGGTAGTCACCCGGCAAGGTATCGGCACATTTGTCTGCGAGCCCATTATTCGGCTATCAGGCATGATTGATCCCTCCAGTGTAGAGACACTGCAGGATGTTCTTTCAGTTGTTGAAGTCCGAATCAGTCTTGAGTCCGAAGCGGCAGCCCTGGCAGCACAAAGACGCTCAGAGGCCCATCTGACGCAGTTTAGAGCCCTGCTCGACCGTATGCAGGCGCGGGCAAGAGCGTCCTCTCCCTCAGAGGATCTCGACATGGAAATGCACCTTTTGATCGCCCAGGCAACCGGTAATCGCTACTTTACAGAGATCATGAGCTGCCTTAGCCGAGAACTCATTCCACGTATGCGCCTGAACAAGGCCTTTAATGAAAGTGCACTGTCCCAAGCCTATCTTGAGCGGCGCGATGCCGAACATGAAGACATCTATAACGCCATTGCCCGGCAGGATGCCATTGGGGCTGCAGCAGCTATGCGTCTGCACCTTAGTAACAGCCGAGAACGATTGGTAAAAGTGATGCAGTCACTTTAGAAGGGCCAGCTGCAATCAAAAAATAAGCAAAAGAGCATCATACCCACTTGTATGACGACTGATGAGAGGTTAGGCTAAATCCACAACAACAAACCTCATGGCTCTCAGCAGGGTGCAATACATGAATCCGCAAGAACTCAAGCACACCCTTTCATCCGGATTGCTGTCCTTTCCGGTAACCGATTTCGATGCGCAGGGCGACTTCCGCCGCGATACTTACATCAAGCGCCTGGAATGGCTGGCGCCCTATGGTGCCAGCGCTCTGTTTGCGGCTGGTGGCACCGGTGAGTTCTTCTCGCTGGACCAGAAGGAATACTCCGACATCATCAAAACGGCCGTGGACACCTGCAAGGGCATGGTCCCGATTCTGGCCGGTGCCGGTGGCCCGACCCGCGTAGCGATCCAGCAGGCTCAGGAAGCCGAGCGCCTAGGTGCCCAGGGCATCCTGCTGCTGCCGCACTACCTGACCGAAGCCAGCCCTGAAGGCGTAGCCGCGCATGTCGAGGCGGTGTGCAAGTCAGTCAAGTTTGGCGTGGTGGTGTACAACCGTAACGTCTGCCGTTTGAAGCCTGACCAGCTGGAAATGCTGGCCGAGCGCTGCCCCAACCTGATCGGCTTCAAGGATGGCATGGGCGATATCGAGCTGATGGTCTCCATCCGCCGTCGCCTGGGTGATCGCTTCACCTACCTGGGCGGTCTGCCGACCGCTGAAGTCTATGCCGCGGCCTACAAGGCGCTGGGTGTACCAGTGTACTCCTCGGCGGTGTTCAACTTTGTTCCCAAGACGGCCATGGACTTCTACAAAGCCATCGCTGCGGATGACCACGAGACCGTGGGCAAGCTGATCGATGACTTCTTCCTGCCGTACCTGGACATCCGTAACCGCTGCGCAGGCTATGCGGTAAGCATCGTCAAGGCCGGTGCGAAGATCGCAGGCTACGACGCCGGTCCGGTACGTGCACCGCTGACTGATCTCAAGCCTGACGAGTACGAGCGTCTGGCTGCGCTGATGGACAAACTCGGTCCGCAGTAAGCATTTGGGCCGGTTGCGTGCCCCTACGCAGCGTATTGCAACCGAGCCTGTTTTACAGCCAAGGGCGGCCCGCTCCGCCCTTTTTGACAATGCAGTACCCGCCACAACAATAAAAGTGGGAGAGCATTCATGAGCCACACCGTTCAATCGGCTGTATCAGCCGACGTTCTGGCGAGCGCAGTCGCCAAGGTCAAGCGACATGTCCTACCGCTGTTCATCATCATGTTCATCGTCAATTACATTGATCGCGTGAACATCGGGTTTGTCAAAAACCATCTTCAAACTGACCTGGGCATTGGTGTAGCCGCCTATGGTCTGGGCGCTGGTCTGTTCTTTGTCGGCTATGCGCTGTTTGAGGTCCCCTCCAACATCCTGCTGCAACGGGTTGGCGCACGCGCCTGGCTGACACGCATCATGGCCACCTGGGGCATCGTGGCTGCCATGATGGCCTTTATCCAGAACGAAACGCACTTTTATATCCTGCGCTTTCTGCTCGGTGTGGCCGAAGCGGGCTTCTTTCCGGGTGTCATCTACTACTTTACTCGCTGGCTACCCGGTGCCGAGCGCGGCAAGGCCATTGCGCTATTCCTTTCCGGATCGGCTATCGCCTCGATCATTTCCGGCCCGGTAACAGGCGCCCTGCTGCAAATCGAGGGGCTGGGCCTGCACGGTTGGCAATGGATGTTTTTGATCGAGGGGCTTTTCTCCGTTGCGCTGTGCGGCTTTGTCTGGTTTTGGCTGGACTCACTGCCCCATGATGCCAAATGGCTAAAGCGCGAAGAGCAGGATGCTCTGGTATCAACCATTGAGGATGAGCAACGTCAGCGGGAACAGGCACAGACGGTTAAACCGACTCTGATGCAACTGCTCAAAGACTCCCAGATCATGCTGTTCTGCGTGATTTACTTTGCCATCCAGCTGACCATCTATGCCGCCACGTTCTGGTTGCCCAGCATCATCAAGAAAATGGGCAACATCAGCGACTTTGAGGTCGGGTTGTTCAACTCCGTACCCTGGCTGATCTCCATTGTGGCCATGTATGCCTTCGCCTCGCTTTCGGCACGCTGGAAATTCCAGCAGGCCTGGGTTGCCGTTGCCCTCCTGGTAGCGGCGGCAGGCATGTTCATGTCGACCACAGGCGGCCCCATCTTTGCCTACGTTGCCATCTGCTTCGCCGCCATCGGCTTCAAGTCCGCATCCTCATGCTTCTGGCCGATTCCCCAGGCGTACCTGGATGCTCGCATCGCAGCAGCCGTATTGGCCCTCATCAACTCGCTGGGCAACCTGGGTGGCTTCGTTGCACCGACTGTCTTCGGCATCCTTGAAGAGCGGACCGGTTCAATCCAGGGCGGCCTTTATGGCTTGGCAGCTACGTCCATCCTGGCGGCCATCGTGGTGTTCTTTGCCCGGACTAAGCCCAAAGGACAGAAACCAGACGCCGGCAGCACAGGCCTGGAACTCAAGCCCGTTTAACTCCCACTACGCCCGGCTTTACCGCTGGGCGTTACCTAAACAAGCGTACCGGCAGTACTCCACTGCCTGCCACAAGAATAAAGCGTGAAGAGGAATAGGTATGAACGTACAGGTCACTCATGAGGCTCTCACACAAGCGCCCGTCATCACCGACATGCAGGTCGTTCCGGTTGCAGGACACGATGGCATGCTGCTCAACCTCAGCGGCGCACACGGTCCGTTCTTTACTCGCAATATCGTTATCCTGAAAGACAATGCAGGTCATGTTGGCGTGGGTGAGGTACCCGGCGGCGAAAAGATCCGGCAGACCCTTGAAGATGCTCGTGCACTCATCGTTGGACAGACCATTGGTACCTACAACAACATCCTTAATCAGATGCGCCGTACGTTCGCGGATCGTGATGCTGCCGGTCGAGGCCTACAGACATTTGACCTGCGCATCACCATTCATGCCGTAACAGCTGTAGAAGCCGCCCTATTGGACCTGCTCGGTCAGCACCTGGGCGTTCCGGTTGCCGCCCTGCTGGGCGAAGGTCAGCAGCGCGACGCTGTAGAAATGCTGGGTTATTTGTTCTACGTAGGCGACCGCAACAAGACTAATCTTCCCTACCGCAGCGAGCCAGAGGCCGACAATGACTGGTTCCGTGTGCGCCATGAGGAAGCCCTGACCCCGGAAGCTGTGGTGCGCCTGGCCGAAGCAGCCCATGCCCGCTACGGCTTCAACGACTTCAAACTCAAGGGCGGCGTGCTGCGCGGCGAAGAAGAAATGGAAGCGGTGACGGCTCTGGCTGAACGTTTCCCCGAAGCGCGGATCACGCTGGACCCGAACGGTGCCTGGTCACTCAAGGAGGCGATCGCTCTTTGCCGTGACAAGCATGACGTACTGGCCTATGCCGAAGACCCCTGTGGAGCTGAGGATGGCTACTCCGGCCGTGAGGTGATGGCTGAGTTCCGTCGCGCCACAGGCCTTCCGACTGCTACCAACATGATTGCGACCGACTGGCGTCAGATGGGTCATGCTATCCAGCTGCAGTCCGTAGATATCCCGCTGGCCGACCCGCATTTCTGGACGATGCAAGGTTCAGTTCGTGTTGCGCAAATGTGCAATGACTGGGGCCTGACCTGGGGTTCGCACTCCAACAATCACTTTGATATTTCCCTGGCCATGTTCACCCACGTCGCTGCGGCCGCGCCAGGAAAAATCACAGCCATCGATACACACTGGATCTGGCAGGACGGTCAGCGCCTGACCAAGGAGCCTTTCCAGATCAAGGGCGGTCTGGTCGCTGTTCCGCAAAAGCCGGGACTGGGCGTCGAGATCGACATGGATCAGGTTGCCAAGGCCCACGAGCTGTACAAAGGCATGGGACTGGGCGCACGGGATGATGCTGTCGCCATGCAGTTCCTCGTGCCGAACTGGACATTCAATAACAAGCGTCCTTGCATGGTGCGTTAATTAAATACGCTACGCTATACCTGGGCGTGAGAAGTCACGTCCAGGCCCGTTATAACAACAACTTTCGGGGCGCATTCATGAATTCGAACTTCTACTCTAGTGGCTCCGTTTCATTTGCCGGACCGGCATGCAATGCAGTGCATTGTCTTCACAATTGCTTAAACGGTTCTTATTTTCTCTGCTAACACGATAAGGCCGTACCCGCTGCGAGCGAACGCAGCGTATCGCACTGGCTTCTTCCTGGAGAACATCATGAGCGAGACCACGACTCAAGCGCCTAACCTGTTATTGATCGGCCCTCTGTTGCCGGCCTTGCAACAAGAAATCGAATCCAGCTACACCACCCATAAGCTTTGGGAGGCAGAGGACCGGCAAGCCTTCTTAAATACCCATAGCAACGCCATTGACGGTATCGTTACTAGCGGAATTCATGGCTGCAAAGGCGAGGTAATACGGGCGCTTCCCAACCTGAAAGTTATCGTTAGTTTCGGCGTGGGTTATGACGCAATCGACATCGCCACTGCACGAGACCGAGGGGTAGCCGTCAGCAATACACCAGGCGTACTGGACGACTGCGTGGCCGACACTGCATTTGCCCTGCTGATCGACGTAGCTCGCGGTATCAGCGCGGCAGACCGCTTCGTTCGCAATGGCCGCTGGCTCAAGGAAAAGTTTCCCCTGGGACGCAAGCTCGGCGGCAAGACCTGCGGTATTGTGGGGTTGGGCAACATTGGCAAAGCCATAGCCAAGCGGGTTTCCGCCTTTGACATGAATGTTGCTTATTATGGTCGCCATCAACAAGCAGATGTGCCCTACCGCTACGAGCCGGACCTGAAGGCGCTGGCCAGCCAGTCCGACTTTCTGGTGCTGGCGGTCCCCGGTGGTAACGCGACCCATCACCTTATCGGTACAGACGTACTACAGGCATTGGGCAAGGATGGCTTCCTGATCAACATTGCCCGTGGTTCGGTGGTAGATGAAGCCGCGCTAGTGAGTGCACTGCAACAAGGCGTTATTGCAGGCGCCGGGCTTGATGTATTCGCCCATGAACCCGAAGTGCCTCAGCCATTGCTGGAAATGGATAACGTTGTCCTGACACCCCATCTGGGCAGCGGGACACATGAGACACGTCAGGCCATGGCCGATCTTGTGCTTGAAAATCTCAATCTGTATTTCACGAGCGGAAAACTCAAGACCCCCGTGTAATCCACCAAGCCTCCAACGGTTTCACCGGAGGCTTAACGTTCCCTTCTCAACAGGAGACACGACCACCTTCAGATCGCTTACATACCAACGAGGCGGGCTTGTCCGAACCCCGTTCCATGGCCTGCAGTAGGTCTGCCGACATTGGACTGCAAAACGCTCTTGATAGTGACAAGAACAATCAACCTATTCAGAGAGTTACGTCATGGCACATACCGAATCGGTTTCCAAAAAGGCAGTCAGTACTTCCCGTTATTCTCTTTCCAACCTCGCCAAGGTGCTCGGCCCTGGCATTATCGCAGTGCTCTCCTGGCTAGGCGCGGGCGACCTGATCACCTCATCGGTCGCCGGCTCGAATTATGGCTATGCCATGATGTGGGTATTGGCCGTATCCCTTTTGCTCCGCTTCTTGATCGTCAACATCATTGCCCGCTTCCAGCTGTGCAACAACCAGGGCATGAGCATTCTGCAAGGCTATGCCCAATTGCATCCGCTCTTCGCCTACTTCATGTTTGGCTATGCGCTGATCATGGCGCACCTGACCAATGCCTACATGATCAAGGGGGCCGGCGAGGCGCTTTCGACATTGCTGCACATTAACCAGCCCTTATTGTGCTCGGTGGCGGTCGTGCTGGCCGTGTGGATGCTGGTGGGGCGAAACTTCTATGCGATGATCGAAGGCGTCATGAAGTTGCTACTGGCTATCATGACACTGGCCTTCCTGACCCTGGCGATCATGGCTACGCCGGATATGGGCGGCATCTTGCGTGGAACCATCGGTTTCAGCATACCGGCCGATGAAGGCGTTCACGGTGCGCTGCTGGTGGCGGTATCTGTCATCGGTGCCGTGGCGGGTTCGTTTTCCAATTTCGTTCACCCCTATGTGATGAAGGAAAAAGGCTGGACAGGGCCTGAGCACAAACGCATCCAGCGTAACGACCTTCTGTTTGCGGTGATTGTCGGCATCATTATCAACCTGGCCATCTGGGTCGTAGGCGCAGAGATCCTTCGACCCAACGGTATTCAGGTCAATACGCTGGATGATCTGGGCGCTGCGCTGGAGCTGTATTTTGGCCAAGGGGGATGGCTGATCTTCTTTGTGGGCGTGTTTGCAACGCTGTTTGCCAGCATTTCAGGCAAGACAACCGCCCTGCCCATGTTGATTACCGATGCTTTCCAGTACATCCGCCCCGGTCGCCGTGAGCGCTACGGCAAGGTCCTGCACCATGATCCGATGCATAAGTGGTTCATGCTGTTTATCCTGGTTACGCCATTGGTGTGGTCGCTTCCGGGAATGCCTAACTTCGTTACCCTGACGATCGCAGTCAATGCCTTGAACATCATTGGCTTGCCGGTGATCTCCCTTGGACTGCTGATCATGTCCAACCAGAAATCACTATTGGGTAAATACCGGAACAACTGGTTCGAGAACATCGCGCTGGGGTTCGCGACGGCTTTGGCCGTATGGATTGCGTTCCAACTGGGTATCAATCTGTTCAGCTGATCCACATGGCCTGAGGGTTTCGTCCCTCAGGCCTTCCTCGAAGTCAACCGTTCCAACCAGACACCGGCTCTTTCTTCCATATCTAATCAATACAACGTAGGTTTTAATGAGTGACAGGCTTTTGGTTTATGTAGACCTCCCTAAGCCAGCCAGTCCAGTGACAGAAACAGGCGCTTCTCGCCCGCCGCCAAGGCAGGCGAACAATGCACGATGCCTGCCCCTTCGTTGCCCTCCCACTTGTCACCCTTGAGCAGCGCCACTGCACCTGGCGCGAGTTGATGGGCTTCGTCCAGAGAGATAGTGGTCAGCTGGCTTTTGCCTGACCAGAGACTGCCCGGCCCGGAATAGGTCGTCACCAGCCGAAGCGGCACGTGGTCAACGTGAAAGCGTGGGCACATTGCCTTGTCCAGCAAGCGCAAACGCACCCCGACTCGGCGGGCATTGAGCAAATAGGCGAAGGCTTTGACCAGCCAGGCGACGTCTGCAACAAACCCTTCGTGGCCCTCCAGATCCTTATGGATGCTGGCCAGCTGACTTAGATTGGACTCGGCCTCTGGGTCCTCCAGTTGCACTACCAGAGACTGGGCAAATGGCTCGGCCACGCCGGTCAACATCCGGGCGAACTGTTCAATGTGCAAAGGCAGGCAGCGGTTCCAGATGGCGAGATTGACACCCTCATGGAGCACATCAGCCAAAACGGCAGGGGTATCGCCTGCTACCTGCCGGGGTGTAACGCTAGGTTCTGCCATGTTCATCAGACTCACTTTTTAAAGCGTCAGGCACAGGCTTGCTTCCCCACCTAACAAACAAGAGGCCAGTATGTTGGGTGTAAATGCGTATTGACACAGCACGGGCAGGACCTGCCGGATATGGACTCAAACACAAGATATTCGATTAAGTTATAACATAACTTAACATAAGTTAGCTTTTAAGAATGCCTTCTCTATCCTGTGATCACCTTTGATATCTCTCGGATAGTAGTCATGTGCGCCAAGACAATGTTCTTGAAGCGATGCGTCGCGGCGTGTTGAATCTTTCGTTTATGTACAAGCCTAAGGGCCAGACCCGGACGTTATTATCAAGGAGAACGAATGCTCATTAGAAAACTGGCAGGTCCACTGCTTGGCCTTATGCTGTTGAGTGGCTGCGCCCATCAAGAAGCGGATACGCCAGAAACAACCGACCAACCCACCCAAGGCGCGGCTGCCAGCCCGACCACTCAGGCGCCCATGGATTTCAATACCGCCAAAGCGATGGCTGAGCGTGGCGATATCGACGCGCAGATCCAACTGGGCAGCTTCTATTTCATGGGCAAGCCAACCAAGGATTTGAGACAGGCCGAGCGCTGGTGGAAGCTGGCCGCTGACCGCGGTCATCCCGAGGCAGCCGTGAACCTGGCATTTCTGTATTCAGGACAAGCTGATCCGGCCCTGGCCAACGAGGCCGATATGATCAGATACCTTAATCAGTCGGCAGCCGGTGGCAATCCCATGGCTCAGCACATGCTGGGTAACTTTTATATGGAAGGCATGCATGGCCTGCCCAAGGACACCTTTCAGGCCAAGCAGCTCTACAAGAGCGCCTGTGACAAGAAGTTCGAGAACAGCTGCCAGCGGCTGTCTACGCTTCCCTGAAACAATGGCTGGGTCCTCCATCAGACCCAGCCTCGGTATTACTGGTGCTTAAAGTTTGCGTCCCGCTTTTCAACAAAGGCCTTCATGCCCTCTTTCTGATCCGCCGTGGCGAAGACGGCATGGAAAATACGCCGTTCGAACCGCACACCTTCACTCAGGCTCGTTTCAAAGACCCGGTTGATGCTCTCCTTGGCCATCAGCGTTGCCGTCAACGACTTGTTGGCGATCTCATGAGCAACCTTCAGGGTTTCGCTCACAAGGCTGTCCACAGGAAAAATACGGGCTACCAACCCTGCCCGTTCAGCTTCTGGCGCCTCCATCATGCGGCCGGTCAGGCACATTTCCATGGCCTTGGCCTTGCCCAGCGCCCGCGTCAGCCGCTGAGTACCTCCCATGCCCGGCAAGACGCCAAGCTTGATTTCCGGCAGGCCAAACTTGGCATTGTCCGCGGCGTAGATGAAGTCGCATAGCAACGCCAGTTCACACCCACCTCCCAGGGCGTATCCGGCTACGGCTGCAATCATCGGCTTGCGCCGGCTGGCGACACGATCCACAGCAGAGAAAAAATCATCCAGATAAATGTCAGGAAAGGTCAGGTCGGCCATTTCCTTGATATCCGCACCTGCCGCAAAGGCCTTGGACGATCCGGTCAGCACGATGCAGCCAATGGTGCTGTCCCGCTCCAGCCCGTCCAACGCCTGATTGAGCTCGTCGATCAATTGCGTGTTTAGGGCATTCAGGGCCTGAGGACGGTTGAGCGTGATCAGCGCTACACGCTCCTGTATTTCGATCACCAGGGTTTCATAGGACATGAAGTTACTCTCCTAGATGGCGGGCAATGACAAGCCGCTGAATATCACTGGTGCCCTCGTAAATCTGGCAGATCCGGGCGTCGCGATAGATGCGCTCCAGCGGATAGTCGTTGAGGTAGCCATAGCCACCCAGGGTTTGCAAGGCAGCGGAGCAGACGCGCTCCGTCATCTCGGAGGCAAACAGCTTGGCCATGGAGGCCTCGACCAATGCAGGCCTACCGGCATCCCTGAGCGCGGCGGCATGCAGCACCATCTGCCGAGCCACGGCGATTTCGGTTGCCATGTCCGCCAGGCGGAAAGACACAGCCTGATGCTCGACGATAGGCTTGCCAAAGGTCTGCCGGTCACGGGCGTAGTCGCGTGCATATTCGAATGCCGCGCGTGCCATGCCCACTGCTTGCGCTGCAATACCGATGCGTCCGCCCTCAAGGTTGGCCAGGGCGATCTTGTAGCCTTGCCCTTCCTCGCCCAGCCGATAAGCCGCCGGGATACGCACGTTATCCAGTTGGATCTGACAGGTGTCGGAGGCATGAATGCCCAATTTGTGCTCTACACGAACGACCGAATAGCCGGGTGTTGAGGTTGGCACCAGAAAGGCGGTGATGCCTCGTTTACCAGCGGATGGATCCGTCACGGCAAAGACAATCACAACGCCTGCATTACTGCCGGAGGTAATGAACTGCTTGGCCCCGTTGATTACGTACTCATCACCTTCCCGCCGTGCCTTGGTCCGTAGATCACTGGCGTCCGAGCCGGCCTGGGGTTCGGTGAGTGCAAAGGCACCAATCATTTCACCCGTAGCCAGCGGTATCAGAAACTGGGTTTTCTGCTCATCGGTGCCGAAGTGATGAATCGGGACGCAGCCTACCGAATTATGCACGCTCATGATGGTAGAACAGGCCCCATCACCGGCGGCAATTTCCTCAAGGGCCAGTGCATAGGCAACATAACCTGTCTCGCAGCCGCCCCAGGTATCAGGCACCAGCATGCCCATGAAACCCAGCTCAGCCATCTCCCGTAACGCTTCTCGAGGAAAGGTATGCTCGCGGTCCCATTCTGCCGAGAACGGACGCAGCCGCTCCTGAGCAAACTGACGGGCCATGTCGGCAATGCTTTGTTGTTCTTCGGTAATCAGCATGATCTTGTCCTCACATCAATACAGGCATTCCACGGCCATCGCGGTTGCCTCGCCGCCGCCAATGCAAATGGCCGCTACGCCTCGGCGCAGCCCATGACGGCGCAAGGCCGAAATCAGGGTCACCAGAATCCGGGCACCTGAAGCGCCAATAGGATGGCCCAATGCACAGGCACCGCCATGAACGTTGACCTTTTCATGGGGAAGCCCAAGCTCGCGCATGGTGACCATGGCAACTACAGCAAATGCTTCATTGATTTCGAACAGATCCACGTCGTTCAGCGACCAGCCTGTCCGCTTCATGAGCTTCTGGATGGCGCCAATGGGCGCCGTGGGAAACAGATGCGGTGCATCGGCGAAGGCTGCATGTCCGTGGATAGCGGCCAATGGTGTCAGCCCCTGCCGCTCGGCCTCGGAGCGGCGCATCAGTACCAGCGCCGCCGCACCATCGGAAATCGAACTGGAATTGGCAGCCGTTACCGTACCGTCCTGACGGAACGCAGGCTTTAATTCGGGAATCTTGTCGAGCCGGGCCTTGGGCGGCTGCTCATCATCGCGGATAAGGCGTTCTTCCTTACGGGTCTTGACACTAACCGGCACGATCTCGGCCGCAAAGGCACCCTCCTCGATGGCCTTGCGCGCCCGGGTCAGAGAGGCCATCGCATACTCATCCTGGGCAGCACGGCTGACCTCATGCTGCTGGGCACAGTCTTCGGCAAAAGTCCCCATGAGGCGACCCTTGTCATAGGCATCCTCCAGCCCATCCAGGAACATATGATCCAGTACGCGCCCATGGCCCATGCGATAGCCGGCGCGGGCACGATCCAACAGATACGGTGCGTTGGACATGCTTTCCATGCCCCCGGCAATGACAACGTTGGCACTGCCAGCCCGCAGCAGGTCATGGCCAAGAATGGCAGCCTGCATGCCGGAGCCACACATTTTGTTGAGCGTAGTGCAGGGTGTGTGTTGGGTAAGGCCTGCACCCAGTGCAGCCTGCCGTGCCGGTGCCTGCCCCAGGCCGGCGGGAAGCACACAGCCCATGAGCACCTCATCTACTGCCTCAACGCTGATGCCGCTACGCTCGATAACCGCGCCGATGGCCTGGGCGCCCAGCTCCGTTGCGCTCAGCCCTTGCAGATCGCCCTGGAAACCGCCCATGGGGGTGCGGGCAAGACTGACGATAACGATGGGATCGTGATTCATGATGATCTCTCTTATTTGGCTGCCATGCGCAAGGCGCCGTCGAGACGAATCACCTCGCCGTTGAGCATGCTGTTTTCAATGATGTGCCTGACCAGGGCTGCATATTCCTCGGGCCTACCAAGACGCGGCGGGAACGGCACGCCTGCAGCAAGGGATTCGCGCACGGCCTCTGTCATGCCTGCCATCATGGGGGTCTCGAAGATACCTGGGGCGATGGTCATGACGCGTATCCCGTAACGTGCCAACTCCCGGGCAGCCGGTAGCGTCATGCTGGCGACGCCGCCTTTCGAGGCTGCATAGGCTACTTGCCCGATTTGCCCGTCAAAGGCTGCAATGGAAGCGGTGTTGATGATGACGCCACGTTCGCCACTGGCCTCAGCCTCGCCCTGCGTCATAGCTTCGGCGGCCAGACGCAGCATGTTGAAACTGCCAATGAGATTGATGCCGACGATTCGGCTGAAGCTGTCCAAACCATGAACACCGCTTTTTCCCAGTACCTTTTCACCCCCTACGACACCTGCGCAATTGACCAGCCCATGAACGGCGCCAAAAGCCTCCATCGTGGCGGCTACGGCTGAACGCGCCTGAGCTTCGTCGGTGACATTGGTCACGGCGCAGCGTGCCCGTGGGCCAAGTACCTCGACCTTCGCCTCGACACTGGGCGCATGCATATCCACCAGCATAACGTTGGCTCCAGCCTCCACCAGCATGGTCGCGGTAGCAGCCCCCAGGCCCGAGCCCGCACCGGTCACAAGGAACGTTTTGTTTTCAATCTGCATACAGCACTCCTTAGGCGGCAGATGCCGGGGTAGCCTGGGCCTTCGCAATCTCCTGGTTACGCAGGATGAATCGCTGGACCTTGCCACTTGGGGTTTTGGGAAGCTCCGCCACAAACTCGATTTCCCGCGGATAGGCATGGGCGGCCAGGCGTTTGCGTACGTACTGACGCAGCTCTTCGGCAAGCTCTGGGGTATCACAGTACCGGCTATGAATGACGACGAATGCCTTGATGATTTCGGTACGCTCTGGATCAGGCTTGCCCACTACGGCCGCCTCGATCACGGCCGGATGCTCGATCAAGGCACTTTCCACATCGAACGGTCCTACACGATAGCCCGACGTTGTGATCACATCATCGGATCGCCCTACAAAGCTAATACTGCCGTCATCGTTCAGCTCGACCGTATCGCCGCTAAGGTAGTAAGGGCCGACGAAGGACTTGGTAGGCAGCCCCAGATAACCACCAAACCAGCACATGGGCGACTGTGAGAGATCTACTGCCAGGATACCGGGCTGGCCAGGGGGCAACTCCTGCGCCTGGTCATCCACTACCACGACTCGGTGTCCAGGACTGGCAAAGCCTGCCGAGCCGGGCCGCACCGGATGCTCCAGTGCGTGGTGATTACACAACACCATGCCCAGCTCGGTCTGCCCGTAATGGTCATGGATGGTTGTGCCCAGGTTCTGTGCGAACCAGCGGATTACCTCCGGGTTGAGCGGCTCTCCTGCACTGCTGACCGCTCGCAACCGCCCCTTGAGGCAGTCGATTACGCTGTCACCACCAGCGATCAGCATCCGGTAAGCAGTAGGCGAACCGGCCAGGTTGGTAATGCCATATTTGCGGATGATGCGACAGGTGCTCTCCACCGAGAAGGGACCATCATAAAACGTAGTGGGATGTCCCAGCGCCAGAGGGCCTGTCACGGCGTAGTACAGTCCATAGGCCCAGCCGGGATCAGCCACATTCCAGAAGGCATCTTCCGGACGCAGATCGATGGCATCGCTCATGTAACCCATGAACGCAGCGATGGCCTTGAGCGGAACGGCCAGTGGCTTGGCAGGGCCTGTGGTGCCCGAAGTAAACATGAGCAGGAAAGGATCATCCCCTGCACGCATGACCGGCTCGAAATGGGTAGGATGCTTTTCCAGTTCGCTCCAAAAACTGAAGTCGCCCCGCTCAATGCCCAGACCGCGTCGGCCACCCAGCGTAACAATGGTGGGGCAATGATCGACGTCGCTCAGCTTGCCTCGGTTGGCCCCATCGGTCACGACCAGTTTCGCCTCTGATGTCGTAAGTCGATGCTCGATGGCCTTGGGGCCAAACGCTGTGAACACGGGTTGATAGACCGCACCGGCCCGCCACGTGCCAAGGATCGTCACAAGAAGCTCTGGCGTACGCGGCAGCAGGCCCGCCACACGATCACCCGGACCTATCCCCTGGGCCACTAAAAAATGGGCGAACTGGGCCGCGCGCTGCATGAGGTCGATAAACGTCCAGGTTTCGCTGCTGCCGTCGCGGCCCTCCCAGAACAGGGCGATACGGCCCGGCAGGGCGTGGCGGTCGCAGCATTCGATACAGGCGTTGAGCGACTCGAGCGTCCCGCTCAGTCGGCTGGCAACAACAGAAGGGAAATCAAAGCTGGAATAGGCAGCCTGATAGTCCTGCATGATCAGTTCCTCGGCTTGTTGTTATTGGAACGTCAGGAGCGTCTTTTTTGACTGTATCGCGCCAGCGCTGGCTTGCAATGGTCAAACCCTTCAATCTGGCTGAGCGGTTTGGACAATCAGGCAGAGTCGACCTGGGCGAGAATCAGGTTGCGGTAGTGACCAGGGTTGGTTCCGGTCCATTTACGAAAGGCCTTGTAGAAGGCGCTGATATCAGCGAAGCCAAGCTGAGTAGCAATGTCCGAATAGGTCATCGAGGGATCGGCCAGCCAGTCGATCGCCTGTTCCTTGCGTACGGTGTCCTTGATCGCCTGGTAGGACTGCGCCTGCTCTGCCAGACGCCGCCGCAGGGTTGCAGGCGACATGCACAGGGTGTACGCCAGGGCTTCACTGGTAGGCCACTGCTCGCCCGGCAGTTGCCGCAACTGCAATTTGATCCGACTCGCCAAACTGTCCGAATCGCGGTATTTCTCCAGGATGTTGCAGGGTGCCTCAGCCAGAAAGCGCTGCAGGTCCGCCTCGCTGCGTCTCACTGGTACATCCAGTACCTCGGCAGCAAAGATGATCCGTGTCCGGCTCTGGTTGAAACGCAGGTTATCCGAAAACATGACCTTGTAATCGGCCGTAAAGGCGGGCTCGGGGCAGCGCAGCTCGATTGCCAGGATCGGGATCCGGCGGCCAGCCAGCCAGCAGGCTACGCCGTGAACGATCATCCAGTAGGTGAAATACGCGAAGGCTCGATTGGGCGCCCCGGCGGGCTCTCGCAATATAATTTCCGCCAGGCTCTGGCTGCGGACCAGCTCACCACGAAGGCGCTCGAAGGTAAGCCCGAGAAAAGCCAGCCCATGGATCAACGCTGCACCTACCGTAGGTTGGGACAGGCAGGCCCGGCAGAGAAACTCGAAACTACCGGACCGCATGCCACGCGGATCCATGCCAAAAAACTCATCATCAAAGCGCCGGGCCAGACGCCGCCAGATGCGCCCGTAAAAGGGGACGGGCACCCGGCCGCCCGGCTCCGCCAGACAGTCTGGTGCCAGCCCGATGTCGCACAATAATTCCGCATGGCTCATTCCCCGCGCAGCAAAGGCCTGTAGCGCCTCCTCCACCAGATAGGTCGAGATGGTGCCCTTGGGAACGGCACGGCTGACCACTGATCAGTCCTTCAGGGCGCGCAGCGGATGCTCATGGGCCGCAAAGGCAGGCTCGAAAAAGACATCCAGCCAAGCCGGGTCGTCCGTTGCGAGTGGATCCGTATGCCATTTCGGCTGGCGGTCCTTGTCGATCAGCAGGGCGCGTATCCCCTCCTGCAGCTCACCGAGCTGAGTGCAGCGCACCGACAGGTCCAACTCACTGCGCAGCGCCTCGGCCAGCGACCAGCGTTTGCTGCGCCTGAGCTGACGCAGCGTGATGGCCGCCGAAGTCGGTGAGCCCTGGGCCAATGTCTTGGCCGCCTTGGTTAGCCAGGGATTATCGCCGCTGTAGGCCTTGATTTCAGCAAGTACGGTTTTGTCATCATCGAAATCCGTCAGGGCCTGAAGGGTATCGAAGAGCGGTTGCACATTTGGCTCAGGCATCACGGCCATGCTTGCTTGCTCATGCTGGCGCAGCACCTGTGCAACCGAGGCATGGCCGAGCATCCTATCGGGCATGGCCTGCAAATCGGCAATGACCTGTTCACGCCGCTCCGCTGCAATGCAGCGATCCGCCAGCCCGACGAAAACCGCATCGCGCGCCGTAAGCTGTGCGCCGGTAACGCCCAGGAACAGCCCGCAACGGCCCGGCATGCGGTTGAGAAACCAGCTCGCCCCTACATCGGGATATAACCCGATGCTGACCTCAGGCATGGCAACACGGGTGCTCTCGCATACTACGCGATGAGAGGCACCGGCGAGCAACCCAAGCCCTCCTCCCATGACGTAACCCGCCCCCCAGGCAATAAGCGGCTTGGGGTAATGATGGATGAAGTGATCGAGCCGGTATTCCAGCGCAAAGTACTCACCGGTGGCCTTGCCCGGCCCAGCTTCTCCTTCCCGCATGGCCTTGTAGAGCGCGACGATATCGCCTCCCGCGCAAAAGGCCTTTTCACCAGCTCCCTCCAGCCAGACCGCGTCAATGTCGTCCTGCTCCGCCCAGTGCCTGAGCTGTTCTTGCAGCTGGACGGCCATGTTGAAGGATAGGGCGTTCAGGCTGCTTGGTGCGTCTAGCGTCACGCGTCCGAGCCGCTTGCCGGAGGCCAGTGGCAGTTCCGTTACCTGGATGCAGCGCTCACTCATGTAGGTGCTCTCGTCTTGTTCTTATCGGTCGCCCTGTCTGCCAGGAGCGACGGGGCCATGAGAAATGCCCTATCAGATAAGCACATTCCACCCAAGGGAGACAATTAATCCTAACGGTGATAAGAAGTTAGCCGCTTACCGATTAGCGGGGCTTTGTAAATGCCTAAAAGTCACCTATAACTAATCAGGTCAGCAACCTACAGGACAAACCTCATGCATTTTCTCATCATGCAGGGCCAGTATGGTCACAAGCTGGTTAGCTATAGCGATGCTGTATTTGATTTGAAAGAAGCACTGACGGAGTTGAAAGGGAAAGACGCTGCCAACTCACCGATGATTCTTGACGACAAGGTGGTGCAAAGTACCTACCTTTGCACCGAAACTGGCATGCCTGTGCAAGAAATCGACGGCTATCTCATCCGGCTGGCTGAGCTGTAACCCGGCCCCACGCTGCTGACCTGAGAGGGTCGTGTTCTTATCGCCGTATTGCAGTGTAAGAACCGCCCTCCCCTACTCCGATTGCTTCCCTGCGTTGCCCGCCCTTGTTGCGGGCGCGCAGTTCTGCCGTCAGACCTTGAACTGATTGACCAGGCGACGCTGCTGCTCGGCCAGCTGTGTCAGCTCGGCACTGGCGTGCGACGACTGCTCTGCACCCTGGGCCACTTCAGACGCAACCGTTCCGATCACGGTAACATTACGGTTGATGTCCTCCGCCACGGCACTTTGCTCTTCGGCCGCTCCCGCGATCTGGATGTTCATTTCCGTGATGACGGAAACCGCCTCGGTGATCGCCGCCAGCGCAGCTGCGGCCTCGGAAGATTGCTGCACGCTGGTCTCGGTCTTCGCCTGACTGGCCTGCATGATCTGCACCACGTCCTGCGTACCGCTTTGCAGCTGCTGGATCATGGTCTGGATTTCCTGAGTCGCCTGCTGAGTCTTGCCCGCCAGATTACGAACCTCATCCGCCACTACGGCAAAGCCGCGGCCCTGCTCACCAGCCCGTGCCGCCTCAATGGCTGCGTTGAGGGCCAGTAGGTTGGTCTGTTCGGCAATGCCGCGAATGCTGACCAGGATCGTGGTAATGTTTTCGCTGTCCTTGGCCAGCCCTTCCACGCTGACAACCGCACGGTCGATCTCGGCAGCCAGTGCGGAAATCGCATCGCTGGAGTTCTGCACAATGGTCCGCCCGTGATTGGCTGACTGATCCGCATTACCTGCCGCCTCGGCCGCCTGGTTGGCACTGCGGGCAACTTCCTGAGCTGTAGCGGACATCTCTTGAATGGCCGTCGCCACTTGATCGATTTCAGATTGTTGCTTCTGTACCCCTTGCTGGGTGTGAATGGCGATCTCTGCTGTATGCTCGGATGCATCGCTCACTTTTTGTACCGAGGATACTACCTGGGTAATCATGGCTTGCAGCTTGGCCAGGAAGCGGTTGAAACCCTTTGCCATGGCACCCAGCTCATCGGGCCGGTTTTCATCCAGCCGACGGGTCAGATCGCCCTCGCCTTGAGCGATATCATCCAGCATCAGCACCATTTGCTTCAGTGGTCGCGTGATACTGCGGCTTACCAGCCACAGCGCGCCAAGCCCGATAATGGCAAGGGCCAGGCCGACCAATCCCATTCCAAAGGTATTTCGATCGCTCTGCGCCTTGATATCGTCGTGAAGCTTCAGAGACTCGCCCAGTGCGGCCTGGATGGGCAGCTGGATCATCAGTGTCCATTGAGCGGACGTGTTACCGACCTTGAACGGTAGAAACAGCTCGATATGCCCATGCGCTTCGTCATAGTCGTATAGCGGCTCGGTCGACTTCAGCTGCTTTAGATTATTCAACTCGTTTTCATCCAGCAGAGTGCTGACAGACTTGCCTAGCTGGCCGGCGTCCTTGGTATAGGCAATCAAGGCACCATTACTGGCAATCAGTGCCATTTGACCTGCGCCCTGGTAGAGCGACTGGTTGGCCTTGACCAGAGCATCCTGAATAAAGCCGACGGACAGGTCCGCACCGGCAATACCCTGGAACTTGCCTTTGACCATGATAGGCGCGGTAAACGATGCCATCAGGACAGGCTTGCCAGCGACGTCATAGGTATAGGGGTCAACAGCGCAAAGCTGTTGCGTTTCCTTGGCACACAGATAGTACTCGCCCTCGCGCACGCCTAAGTCGGAGCGTTTCTGGCTTTCCATGAACTGAATGATGTCATGGCCGAGCATACCATCGGCATTACGGAACCAATACGGCAGAAAGCGGCCAGTGCTGTCATGCCCAGGCTGCCCCATGAACTGATAGTCGTCGCCTGCAAAGGCATTGGGCTCCCAGCCCAGATAAGCGCCCAGGAGTTCAGGGTGCTTTTCCATCGCATTTCGAACGATTCGATCCTGCTCATCTCGCGACAGATGGACGCTGGTGCTCGGATCGCTGGCAGCCAAGGCGCTCAGCTGCGCCAGTGATGCTGCGATGTTCAATGGCTTTTCAAGGTCATGCTGGATATGCATGACGTTGGCATCGGCCAGAGAAATCAGCCGCTCCTGGATGACCTTTTCAAACAACGCCTCTGTACCCTTGGCCGCCTGATCCTGTGTACGCTCGCCGGTAACCAACGCATACCCCACCAGGGCGATGACGATCGCCAGGATACAGGCACCGGCATACGCCATGATGGTGTACTGAATGGACTTGAATTTCATGGTGCCTTTCCCATGTCTGCTTAGCTAAAAGGCTCTATCGGCGCAGACCAGAAAAGCTGAATTGCAGCCTGTCGGTTGGGACAACACCTCGTCGCGCCTGCCTTGCCGGGTGCTCAGCCGACAGGACAGGTGCAGAAGCAAAATCAGTCTGACGAGGAGGAGAAATCGGTCAGGGGCCGCGACAATCGAGGGTCATGCCGGTAAGCCAGCATAAGGACAAGTCCGACCAGGCCCATGACCGCACAGTAGCCCACGCAGAACCAGGGGCTGACCGGCATCAGGGCAATCAGAGTCAACGGCGTGATGCTGCCCCAGATCGAGTACGCAATGTTATAGGTAAAGGAAATACCCGTGACTCGAATATTGGAGGGAAACAGCCCGATCATCACCGATGGCACGACGCCCACAATGCCGCAGGCAAGACCTGCGACTGCGTAGCCCAGCCAGAGCGCTATCGCCTCGCTGACCAGACTCGCATACAGGACGGCAATACCGGGGGCAAGAACGGCGCTGTACAATCCCATCGCCTGCCAGGGACCTATTCGATCGGCGATGCGTCCGGCGATGACGCAGCCAATATTCAGAAATACGATACCGATGCAGCTCATGCGGAACGCGGTACTGGTCGGAATATGAAAGTACTTCTGCATCACGGTAGGCGTCACAACCACCAGGACGACCACTGCCGAAGTCAGAACGCAAGTCAGCAGTGCCGCCGGCAGCAAGGCGGTGCGGTGTTCTCGCAGGACCGTCGATAACGGCAGGCGCGCCGATAATACCTTGCGAGCCTGCATCTCCATGAAGACAGGCGTCTCGTTCAGCCACCGCCGTAGCCATACCGCCAGGACGCCAAAAAAGCCGCCCAGGATAAAGGGGATACGCCAGGCATAGGCGTGGAGTTCTTTCTCGACATAGATTGATGACAGCACCGTGGCCGTCAGTGCACCCAACAGGTAGCCAAAGGTCAGGCCGGCCTGAAGAATACCCAGCGCATAACCTCGGTGATTGGCCGGGGCATGCTCTGCTACAAACACCCAGGCACTGGGCACCTCGCCGCCGACGGCAGCCCCCTGCAATACCCGTAGTGCCAGCAGGATCAGCGGTGCAAAGTAGCCGATCTGCGCATAAGTAGGCATCACGCCAATGAGCAGGCTTGGCAACGCCATAAGCAGGATGCTCAGGTTGAACATGCGCTTGCGCCCCAGGCGGTCGGCATAATGTGCCATCAGAATCCCGCCCAGCGGACGCGCCAGATACCCGGTAGCAAAAATGCCAAAGCTTTGCAGCAGCCGCAGCCATTCAGGCATTTCCGGCGGGAAAAACAACTGGCTGAGCACCAGCGCGAAAAAGACGAAAATAATGAAATCGTAGATTTCCAGGGCACCGCCCAGCGCCGCCAGACCCAGGGTCTTATGGTCCTGCCAGGATAATCGCCGGGCAGGCGTATGAATGTCGCTATGCATGTAAACGTGCCCGCTCTCTTCTTGCCTAAACATGAGGCGGCGCAGAATACAGGGAAGTCACTGTCTTGTTACAGTGTAAACGTATCTCGAAGTCCCTCATGTCAATCGTCTAAGTGTTCGCCTCAACCCATGGCACGGCAGCGGGTCTAATCCGATACGCCTATCCCTGATATAACTCAACTCCCTGAAGCGTCAGTCATGTTTATGAAATACCTGTTCATCCTTGGTGCGCGAGATCCTGAAATGATGCTCATCGAGACCCTGGTTCTTAGGGCACGGCATCGACTGGCCTATGCGCTGGCGGATGAGCGTCGGGTATACGCGGGCAATGCCTATAAAGCCGATCGCACATCTGCCCGCCAAGGCGAGCCCCATGGCCCTATCGTCTGGGTGGAATGCGGCCTCGCCGATACCTCCCAACCTCGTGATATCGTGGTAGACCATCATCATGAAGGCGATCCGGGGTATGACATGCCTCCGGCGCGCTACTGGGAAGGCTCCTCGCTGGGGCAGGTCTGCCAGCTGCTGGAGATCGAGCCGACGCCGGAGCTGCAACTGGCTGCCGCCGCCGACCATTGCCTGAGCGCAGCCTACAAAGGTCTCTGCCCCGGGGTCGATCCGGCTGATCTACGCGCGTGGCGTATCGCCTCCCGGTCGAATTGGCAAAAGATCAATCCTGATCAATTACGAGCCACGATCGAGGCGGCAATCGAACAGGTCAAGGCGCTCAAACCAATCTCCATCGCCGGCCATGAATTCTTCGATGCCATGGATCACGATATCCCCGAACTCTCCGAGGCATCCGCCATCTTGGGGCGCCCCGTCATGTACAGCATGCCGGAGCCCCGGAGCGGACGTATCAAGGTCGGTGCCCTGAATGGCTCTCCAGACATGCTTCAGGCCTGGATGAGCTGCGCCCGAGAGGTCTTGGGCCTTGAGGATGTGTACGGCAACCCGATTCGTGGATACGCCGGTGGGTATTTACGTGGGGATATCTTGCAACGTGCATGAGGCCTGGATCGCAACGTAGCGGTTTTCCTGGCTGTTGTGCAGTCGTCCCGGCAGGTAAAAGGTCCTATGAATACGTTCCTACGCCAAGACCTGACGCATGCCCAACAAACGAAGCACGCCTGATCCCACCCACGCCTCTCCCTCTACAGCCCCCGGCTTTGTCCGCGTCCGGGGCGCGCGTGAGCACAATCTCAAGAATGTAGATGTCGACATCCCCCGCGACAGCCTGGTTGTTTTTACCGGCGTTTCGGGCTCTGGCAAGTCCTCCCTTGCCTTTGGAACCCTGTACGCCGAGGCCCAGCGTCGTTACTTTGAATCGGTGGCACCCTATGCCCGTCGCCTGATCGATCAGGTGGGCGTACCGAATGTGGACACCATAGAAGGATTGCCTCCGGCTGTTGCTCTCCAGCAGCAACGCGGCACGCCCAGCGCTCGCTCTTCGGTGGGTAGCGTCACTACCCTGTCCAGCCTGATCCGCATGCTGTACTCACGCGTCGGCACCTATCCGCCTGATCAACCCATGCTCTACGCAGAGGACTTTTCGCCCAACACACCCCAAGGCGCCTGTCCTAAATGTCATGGGCTCGGACGAGTCTATGAAGTAACCGAGCAGTCTATGGTACCGGACGACTCGCTGACTATTCGCGAGCGGGCCATTGCCGCCTGGCCTACTGCCTGGCAGGGGCAGAATCTGCGGGACATTCTGGTAACCCTGGGCTACGACGTAGACACACCTTGGCGCGATATCCCTCAAAAGGATCGCGACTGGATTCTTTTTACTGAAGAACAGCCGACCGTTCCGGTCTATCCCGGCCTGACACCAGAGCAGACCCGCGAAGCTCTCAAGCACAAGCGCGAGCCCAGCTACATGGGCACCTTCACCGGTGCGCGCCGCTATGTGTTACATACCTTTGCCCATTCGCAGAGCGCGTTAATGAAAAAACGAGTATCCCAATTCATGGTGGGTAGCCTGTGTCCGCTGTGTGAAGGTAAGCGCCTGAAGCGTGAGGCGCTGTCCGTCACCTTTGCCGGGCATGACATTGGCGAGCTGGCCCGCATGCCTCTGCTGACCCTGGTTGATGTCCTCACACCTGTTGCAGCCGGTGCGCTGGCTTCAGGGTCATCCCCCGTGGAGAAAACCTTCACAAGGGAAGAATCACGCCGCGCACGTGAAGCGCGTGCCCGGGAAGGTGGCGCTTCCCATGAGGCCGCCCCGGACGTGCGCCGCACGCCGACTCTGTCAGACGAAAAGCGCCTGGCGGCCCAACGTATCGCCCAGGATCTGCTGGAACGCCTGACAACCCTGACCGAGCTAGGCCTGGGGTACCTCTCTCTGGAACGCAGTACCCCAACATTGTCTTCGGGAGAGCTGCAACGTTTACGCCTTGCCACTCAGTTGAATTCGCAGCTTTTCGGAGTGATCTATGTGCTCGATGAACCCTCCGCCGGTCTGCATCCTGCTGACGGCGAAGCGTTGTTCACGGCTCTGGATCAACTCAAGGCGGCCGGCAATTCCTTGTTCGTAGTGGAGCACGATCTAGAGACGATGCGGCGTGCGGACTGGCTGGTGGATGTGGGCCCTGCAGCAGGCGAACACGGTGGTACGGTTCTCTACAGCGGACCGCCCGCCGGATTGGCCCATGTCGAAGCGTCCCAAACGCGGGATTACCTGTTTGCGTCTCGGCGCACAGCAGCCCCCTTGAGCCGCCCGCACCGCAAGCCGCTTCATTGGCTAAGACTAACCGGCGTAACGCGCAACAACCTCAAGGCCCTTGATGTTGCGTTTCCGCTTGGCTGCTTTACCTCCGTTACCGGCATTTCTGGCTCCGGCAAATCGACTCTTGTCAGCCAGGCCCTGTTGGAGTTGGTCGGTGAGCAGCTAGGCCGGCCGCTGGCCGAGCGCGATGAAGATGAATCACCTCTGGACGAGGAGGCCCCTCAGCCGCTCTCAGGACAAATCATTGAAGGCATGGAGCATATTCGCCGACTGGTCCAGGTGGATCAGAAGCCGATCGGTCGCACACCGCGCTCCAACCTTGCCACTTATACAGGCCTTTTTGACGGCATCCGCAAACTGTTTGCCGCGACCCCGGAAGCCCGGAAACGGCGATATGACGCCGGTCGCTTTTCATTCAACGTAGCCAAGGGGCGTTGCCCGACCTGTGAGGGCGAAGGCTTCGTCAGTGTCGAACTGCTGTTCATGCCCAGAGTGTATGCGCCCTGCCCGACCTGCCATGGCGCCCGTTACAACGCCGAAACGCTGGAAGTCACCTGGCAAGGAAAAACCATTGCGGAAGTCCTGAACCTGACGGTAGAGGATGCCTGTACCTTCTTCGCGGAGGAAGCTGGCGTACTCCGTCCCTTGCACGTCCTGCGTGATATTGGTCTGGGCTATCTGCGCCTGGGGCAACCAGCCACGGAGCTTTCCGGCGGTGAAGCACAGCGCATCAAGCTGGCAACCGAGTTGCAACGTACCCAGCGCGGCGCTACGCTCTATGTACTTGATGAGCCTACAACGGGTCTACACCCTACTGATACCGACCGCCTGGTGCGCCAGCTCAACGGTCTGGTAGAGGCTGGCAATACAGTTGTTGTGGTTGAACATGATATGCGCGTCGTGGCGCAAAGCGATTGGGTCATCGATATCGGCCCAGGGGCTGGTGATAGAGGCGGACACATTGTCGCGAGCGGTACACCCGAGAGCGTTGCAAAAGAGACCAGCAGCAAGACCGCGCCTTACCTGCGGGCGGTACTGGAGAGCTGATCGGGTTCACATACCAAGCGGTGCTTGGGAACCGCAAGCCCGCTTGGCTGACAAACAGGAGCCGCTTTTTTGAAGGAATCAAAATGCCTCACGCCATCAATAAAGACACCCAGGTTTGCATGTCCCTGGCGGGACGCCCTGGCAACACCGGTACACGGTTTCACAATCATCTGTACGAAGCCCTGAACCTGAATTATCTCTACAAGGCGTTCACAACCACCGACCTGCCTGCTGCCATTGGCGGCATTCGAGCGCTTGGCATACGCGGATGCGCTATTTCCATGCCGTTCAAGGAAGCCTGCATTCCTCTTCTGGATGGCCTCGACCCTTCTGCCGCCGTGATCGATTCAGTCAATACGATTGTGAACGATGACGGTAAGCTGACAGGCTATAACACGGACTTCCTGGCTGTCGCCTCACTGCTTGATAGCCATCAGGTGTCTCGTGATCTGACGCTTGCGCTACGGGGTAGCGGCGGTATGGCCAAGGCTGTGGCGTTTGCGTTGCGGGAGGCCGGCTTCAAAAAGGGACACATCGTGGCCCGCAATCCCACTACCGGCCGAGCCCTGGCTGAATCCTGCGGGTATGAGTGGACCGAATCCCTGGGCGACCTGCGCCCTGAGCTCATCATCAATGTGACACCCGTAGGCATGACCGGCGGACCGGAAGCGGACGATCTGTCTTTTGATGACGAAGTGATTCAAGAGGCTAAAGTGGTATTTGATGTCGTGGCAATGCCATCCGAAACGCCACTGATCCAGCGGGCCCGAGCGCTGGGCAAGCCTGTTATTACTGGCGCGGAAGTGGTCGCCTTGCAGGCACTGGAGCAGTTTGTCCTGTACACCGGCATCCGCCCAAGTCCTGAGCAGGTTGAAGCCGCCGCGGCATACTCGCGCAATCAATAAGCGCTTTATTGCAGGGCTTTTGTTTGTGGATGAAAGTCCTGCTCCTTATAAGAGTAACTAAAGCCTTATCAGCCTATACCGGTACGCTCTTCATCAGCGGACAACCATGCACTTATTGATGACTATGCCCAGACCGAGCGTGGCACATAAACATGTCCGTCAAACAAAAGGCGAGCGGTCCGCAAGAGTCCACAACCTGTTAACTGTCCCGCATGGCGGTCTAGTTTGACGGTAAATTCTCCCGTGGGATGTTCAACAGAAAGCTGCAACGAGTCGCCTTGCTCTACCTGGGCTAACCCATCAGTTACCGAGCCCTCGATCAGACAGGCCGAGGCCACGCTTACCGCACCGAAAACGCCAATAGAGGCGTGGCAGCGATGGGGAATAAAGGTTCGACTACTGATAGCACCACCCGCTTGGGGTTCGGCAATCAAGCACATTTTGGGGACTGTACGGTGGGTAACATCCCCCAGGTTCATACGCGGCCCGGCCTGAAGACGAATCGACTCGATTCTGGTCTTAAGTTCGGTATCGCCATCCAGCTGCTCACGCGTCTCATAACCGGTGCGACCCAGATCGGCCGCTCGAAGCAGCACTACCGGCATGCCATTATCGATACAGGTCACCTCAATCCCATCAAACGTGTCGCACACGTTTCCGGTCGGTAACAGCGCACCACAACTAGAGCCAGCAATATCCTCGAATTCAACAATCAGCGGAGCGGCCGTACCCGGTACGCCATCAATGCGGGCATCGCCTTCATACTGCACCTCACCGTTTGGCGTAAGTACATTCGCAACGGCAATCTGACCGGTGTTTTCCATGAAGATACGAACCTGAGTTGTATCTTCCAGCACAGGAACCAGTCCTTGTTCTATGGCAAACGGGCCAACACCCGCCAGAATATTGCCGCAGTTCTGCCCGTAGTCGACTCGCGCTTCCTCTACCAGTACCTGAGCGAACAGGTAGTCCACATCGACATCCGGTCGCTCGGAGCGCTTGATGATCGCAACCTTACTGGTCAGCGAATCTGCGCCGCCGATACCGTCAATCTGGCGCTTGTCAGGCGAGCCCATAACGGCCAGCAGGACTTTTTCCCGCAGTGCTTCATCGGTAGGAAGATCAGTGGCGAGAAAGTACGCTCCCTTGGAAGTACCGCCGCGCATCATCAGGCAAGGAATGCGAGTCTGTCCCATGGTTCAGCCCTCTAGCTCGTCCAGGCTATCAACGTACCGAAGGCCCTTTTCGGCCAGGCGAGGACGCATGTTGTAGATGTCGAGCCCTAATTCGCCATTAGCCAACCGAATCCGCTTCTGCTCTTCGGCATCGGCCCGCTTGCGACTGGCCTCGACCACGGTTTGCACCTCGGCACGCCGAACCACCACAACGCCATCGTCATCAGCCACAATAACGTCGCCGGGGTTGATCAACTGGCCGGCACAAATCACTGGAATGTTAACCGAGCCGAGCGTTTCCTTGACCGTGCCCTGGGCATAGACCGCTTTCGACCACACGGCAAAGCCCATCTCCCGCAGCGTGCGGCTATCGCGTACACCTGCATCGACCACCAGCCCACGTACACCGCGTGCTTTGAGCGAGGTCGCCAGCAGGTCACCAAAGTAACCATCGTGGCATGGCGAACTGGGTGCTACGACCAGGATATCGCCCGGCTGGCACTGCTCTACCGCAACATGGAACATCCAGTTGTCCCCGGGTGCTACCAGTACAGTTACAGCCGAACCGCTGATGCCATAATCCTGCTGGACCGGGCGAATATCTGGAGCCAGCAGCCCTTTGCGACCCTGAGCTTCGTGAACGGTTGCTACACCATACTGACCCAGCTCATCAATCAGCCCCGCTTCGGCCCGTGCGATAGTGCGGACTACAACGCCGGTCTTGCCGATCAAGCTGCTCATCCCAGATTCTCCGTCACGCGTGGGAAGATGCTCTGGTAGCCCTCACCGTAGATGATGTTCTTACTGGAGGTAATGCCTACGTTGCGCTTGGCCTGTACGCCACGTTGTAGCGCTACACGGGTGTAGTACTCCCACAAGTGTTCCTGGCCAGCCATGCACTGAATAGCGGCATATTTCTTGTCCCACACTTCGGTGATGTCCAGCAGTACATCCGGGCGCCATTCGCACTGCTCAGGCTGGTGCGGCTCGAAGCAATAGACGGGCGGCGCACCGACAATTTTCTCGCCCGGCTTGTAGCCTTCTGCCTGAGCGATGATGCGCGCTTCCTGTGCCAGGTGCGTAGCCAGTGGATGGTCGTAGTTGTAGGGGTCCTTCAGCGAGTGACTAAGCACAAATTCCGGCTGTACGCGGCGGAACACATCGGCCAGACGAAACAGCGTTTCCTTGTCGGCACGCATAGGGTAATCACCGATGTCGAAGAACTCGACAGTGGCACCCAGTATCTCAGCTGCCGCCTGCGCCTCTTCACGGCGCGCCGCCTTGACCTTCTCTTCGGTCATTTCGCCCTTGCGCCAGAGCTTGGCTGACTCGCCCCGCTCACCAAAGGACAGGCAGACGACATGCACGTCATAACCCTGCCTGGCATGCAGAGCGATAGCGCCACCTGCACGCCAGACGAAATCAGCGGAATGGGCGCTGACAACCAGAGCAGTTTTTTTGTTGGAATCGATCATGTCCAGGCTCCTCATGTTTTCAAGGAGAGTCGCACGGCTGATCCTGAGCGAATATTGCGTTCAGCTAGAGCAGGTATACCTTTTACTTATCAACACGCCGCGCGCATGATGCAGGCATGTGCCCTGCCAAGAGAACACCATGACTGCCGAACTTCCCAATCTGATGCAGATACGCGCGTTTGTCCGGGTGGCGGACCAAGGCAGTGTTTCCAAGGCGTCTGAAGTACTGTACCGCGCGCAATCGGTTGTCACCCGTTCCATTCGCGACCTGGAAGAGCGGCTTACCATTGCATTGTTCGAACGGCATGCCAATGGAATGCGGCTGACCGATTACGGCGCCCGCATCTTGCCTCGTGCACGACAGGCACTGGCTGAGCTGGAGACAGTACCCCGCTTGCTGGGTACCCATCCAGGCGCGATCACCGAACCCCTTTATCTGATGCATACCCGGCGTCTGGAAGTGTTTGTCAAGCTGTGCGAAACCCACCATATGCAAACGGTAGCTACCCTTTTCGGTCTGACCCAACCCGCTGTGAGTGCAGCCCTCAAAGTGTTGGAAGGTGGTTGCGGCCATACACTGTTCGAGCGCACTCCCAAAGGCCTTCAGCCTACACGAGCGAGCCTGGATATTGTCCTGCCGATTCGTCGGGCATTGAATGAGCTGCGCCATATCGATGCCGACATTGCCGCCCTACGCGGCTCGCTCCAGGGAACCGTCATGGTGGGTGCCTTGCCCTTGGGGCGAACCCGGCTGTTGCCTGAAGCTATTGTGCGCCTCGTCTCTGCGTACCCTCAAATTCGTGTGGCGACCAATGAAAGTGCGTTTGACCTGTTGGCTACCGACCTGCGGGCCGGTGACATCGACTTTGTACTGGGCGCCCTGCGCCCCTCCGACTATGCCAGCGATCTGTTGGGTGAAACGCTGCTGACTGAAGAGCTGGTGGTACTGGTACGCCGGGGCCATCCATTACTGGATCAGGGGGTAAATACCAATGACCTTATCCATGCTCGCTGGGTGCTGCCCCGTGCAGGCTCGCCGGCCCGCAACCAGCTCGATGCCTTCTTTAGCGAGCTGGGTACGGAAACGCCACTACCGGTAGTTGAAACGGGGGATCTGGCGATTATCCGTGGGCTGCTCGTACGCTCCGATATGTTGGCTGTTGTTTCAGCCCATCAACTTGAATACGAGATCGCCTCAGGCGAGTTGCAACGTCTCCCCTTGCGGCTTCGCCATACCACCCGCGCCATAGGTTTGATCTACCGCACCGGTGGCCTGCACTCACCTGCAGCCAATGCGTTGATGGAAAAGATCCGTGAAGTAGCCCTGGAGCGTTTGGACGCCTGATTTTACTGGGATGCAGGCGCTTTATAAGCCAGCCTAGACCGCACCTACTTTGCCAATAACGCTGTCAGGGATGGTTTTGATCAGCACCTTGACGCAAAACAGTGGTGAAGGACTGTCTGCGATGGATGCCACTACTGCCTTGTATTTGGCAGGAATCTGGTCAAGGCATCGCTTGGCCGTTCGTGTTACGGCCTCGTTAGAGTCGTGTATTTCGGCAGCAAGTGCCAGGGCGAGAAGTGCTTCCAGAAACGTCATGACACCAGACTGCCAATGGACTATCGCCATTTAGTGAATGGACGCAGCGACAGGCACCGCGCCCTGGGTTGGAGTTATTTCTTTCCAGCAACCGAGTACAGCACCTGCTGATTACGCGTTTTCTGGAACTCTTCCAGTGATTGGCCACGCATGGCTGAATAGATGTGCAGGTTGGATACCCCTACCACCGCGCCGAGCTTCTCTAGCAGGAAGAAAATAACACCGTAGTGAATCAGCCCACGCCAATCGCGGCGTCGAATCAGGTCGCGCTCTTCGTCAGTCAGGCCGGCTTCCTCGAACATGGCCTCCGGTTCCTCCAGAAAACGCTCACGCCAGGCCGGAGTGATCATGCCATGCAGGAATTTGTTCAGCCGATATCCTTTGGCACTGCGCTCCAGCGTAAACGGGTACGTGCCCTCCAGCTTTTCGACACCAGCCAACTGATGGTTCATGTGTTCGCGGTGGCGGGCTTGTACGTCGATGGGTAATGGCCGCGCCTGGTTTTCCAGGAGCAGCGTCGCGATCCCGGTCATCGAAGGAAGGTAATAATCCTGGTGAATCAGCTTTACATTGGATGAGAGCGCACCACGCATGATCAGCCAAGTGATGACCTCCGACCCCTCAAGTCCACCCAGCGTTGCGTATTCGGCAATGGTCATCTCGGTAAGACGCGCGGGATCGTTGACAAAGAGATCAACAAACTGGGCGTCCCATTCAGGATTATTGAAGCCACACCGCTCACCATGGACCTGATGGGACACACCACCCGTGGCAGCAATGACCACCCTCAGATCCTCGGGATAGCTCTCGATGGCACGCCGCAAGGCCTGTCCCAGGTTGTAGCAGCGCTTGGCACTCGGGATCGGAAACTGCAACACACCGACCTGCAGAGGGACTACGTCTACCGGCCATTCCGGCTCGAACGGCAGCAGCGCAGACATAGGCGAGAACAGACCATGGTCGATCGGCTTGTCACGAAAGAACGACATGTCGAACTCATCAGCCATGAGACTGGCCCCGATATGCCGGGCCAGCGCCGCATGCCCACCAATGGCAGGCAGTCCACGTACGCCACCGCCCTCGTCTGCCACACCATAGTGATCGTCTACGCCCAGGGCGAAGGCCGAATAGTGATCGAAGAAGAACGAGGTGATGTGATCGTTGAAGATATAAAACAGCACATCAGGCTGCTTGTCCTTAAGCCACTCCTTCATCGGCTCGAAGCTCTTGAAGATGGGCGCCCAGGCGGCCTCCTCCTGCTTGTTGTGGTCGACTGCAAAGCCGATCGTAGGCGTGTGCGAGACGGCCAGGCCTCCGATAATACGTGCCATATGAATAATCCTTAATGAATGATCAAGACGCCAAGGCAGGCTGGGCTGCACGCCGTGCAGCATAACCATTGCCCAGTATGGCCAGCGCTGCCACGAAAGCCGGTATCGCCAGCACTGCAAAAATCAATCCGAAGCTCAGCCCAAGGCTCAGCACCGCACCACCGATTACCGAGCCGAAGATCGCACCAAAGCGGCCTATCCCCAACATCCAGCTCACACCTGTGGCGCGGGACTCGGTAGGGTAATAGCCGGGGGCATAGGCATTAAGACCTGTCTGCGCGCCGCTCATGCAAAAGCCCGCCGCGATAACGCCAAGTGTCAGCAGGCTGGATTCCAGGCCAAAGGCACCCAAGAGCAGGATGAACGCACCGCCCAAAGCATAGGAGCCTGCAATAACACGATTGGGATTGCGCCTGTCCATGATCCAGCCAACCACGATTGCTCCTACCGTCCCGCCAATCTGAAACAGCCCTGTGATGGTCGCTGCACGCTCGATCGGGATACCGGACTCACGAATCAGCGTAGGCAACCAGCCCATCATCAGGTAGATCACGAGCAACCCCATGAAATAGGTAACCCAGAGGGAAAACGTTCCTAAACGATAACGCTCTGCAAACAAGGCGCGAACCGGCGCCTTGTGGTGAACCGTAGGCTCAAGCGTGATAAAACGTGTTTGCGCCGTAAACTGGCCACCCAGTCGATTCAGCACTTTAGCGATACGGGCGGCAGGTGCGTCTTTTACGACAAGAAACCGGGCAGACTCAGGCAAAAACAGCCAGAGGAACGGCAGCAAGAGGATAGGTAGAAGGCCACCCACCAGCAGCACAGACTGCCAACCATAATGGGGAATCAGCCAGGCAGCTACAAAGCCGCCAGCACCCGAGCCCAGGTTGAACCCGGTAAACATCACGGTAATCAGCACGGAGCGATAGCGCTCGGGTAAATACTCCGAAAGCAGTGTCGTCGTATTGGGCATCGCCGCCCCGAGCCCTACCCCGGTGAGAAAACGCAGGATGGCCAGCTCATAAGGGTTACGTGCGAAGGCGCATGCCAGGCTCAGCGCACCAAATACAGTCACAGCGCCAAGCAGTACCGTCTTGCGACCGAAGCGGTCGGCATAAGGGCCCGCAACCAATGCACCCACCGCAAGACCAACCATGGCCGCACTCATGACCGGTCCGAAGGCGGTTTTGGATAGATTCCAGTCCTGCATCAGTGACGGCGCAATGAAGCCCATGACGGCGACATCCACACCATCGAACAGGACGATGAAAAAACACAGGACAAGGATCAACCACTGATAGCCCGAGACAGGCCGGTTATCAATCCATTGTTTAACGTCGACAGGCGAGTCGGTGTGCATGACGGCCACCCTTGTTGTTTTTATGGTGATTCGAATGCCCATAGGGCTTATCACGTGATGGCAGAACGAAACTGCCTCACGGTCAGCCCAGACGTTAAAGCCACTCGCCTGGCCCGTCGTCTGGGAAATGCTTAAGGGGGTATCTGATTTTTTTATGAGGGCCTCAGGCACCTGAGCGAAACGATACTCGGGTGCCTGAGACTGAAAGGAAGGCAAGCCCGTGTTATACGAGCCTGAAGGGATACGTCAGATGACAAAGAGATCAACGAACCGATTGACCGGAGTACGCTCGAGGGTCGCCTGATCCTTACACAAAGCAAAAATCTGCTCACAGCGCTGTGCCGGGAAACGGGTAGCCAGGTTGCTCTTGAACTTGGCCTCGAGCAGCGGGATGCCTTCGTCGCGGCGACGGCGATGGCCAATCGGATACTCTACCGTGACCTTGTCGGTACAGGTGCCATCCTTAAAGAATACCTGGATGGCATTGGCTATAGAGCGCTTGTCAGACTCCAGGTACTCCTGGCTGTAGCGCAGGTCTTCGATGATTTCCATTTTCTCGCGCAACTGATCGATCAGCGGATGCGCTGCATGGAAGGCATCTTCGTAGTGCTCGGCCACCAGGTCTCCGTACAACAGCGGCACGGCAATCATGTACTGCAGGCAGTGGTCGCGGTCAGCCGCGTTGGCCAGCGGGCCGACCTTGGAAATGATGCGGATGGCAGACTCGTGGGTAGTCACCACGATTTTCTCGACCTGATCGAGCTTCTCACGAACCTGGGGATGCAGAATGACCGCTGCCTCAGCCGCCGTCTGGGCGTGAAACTCTGCAGGGAAACTGATCTTGAACAGCACGTTCTCCATCACGTAACTGCCGAAACCCTGTGGGAAGCTGAACTGGCGCTTGTCCTGGGGCTTGGTCTCTAGGTCCTTGTTGGTGTGGCTGAACAGCACATCATAAAAGCCCCATTGAGGTGCGCTCAGCACGCCCGGAATACCCATTTCGCCGCGCATGGCAATGTCTGCCAGACGTACACCGCGGCTGGTGGCGTCCCCTGCTGCCCAGGACTTGCGCGAACCTGCATTCGGCGCGTGCCGATAGGTACGCAGTGCCTGTCCATCTACAAAGGCGTGAGAGATAGCGGCAAGCATCTGCTCGCGATTGGCGCCCATCAACTTGGCCGCAACCGCCGTCGACGCCACCTTGACGAGGATGACATGGTCAAGCCCGACCCGGTTGAAGGAGTTCTCCAGCGCAAACACGCCCTGAATCTCGTGCGCCATGATCATGGCTTCAAGCACGGCGCGCATGGTCAGAGGCGCCTCGCCCTGCGCAACGCGCTTTTGCGACAAATGATCGGCTACTGCCAGAATGCCGCCCAGGTTATCCGAAGGATGTCCCCACTCCGCTGCGAGCCAGGTATCGTTGTAATCCAGCCAACGCACGATACAGCCGATATCCCAGGCAGCCTTTACCGGGTCCAGGCGAAAACTCGTTCCGGGTACGCGCGCGCCATACGGCACCACGGTCCCTTCCACAAACGGACCCAGATGCTTGGTGCATTCTGGGAAACGCAGGGCCAGAAGGCCACACCCCAGCGTATCCATCAGACAATTACGCGCCGTGTTTAGCGCCTCGGTAGAGTCAATCGTATAGTTCAGGACGTAGTCGGCGATGTCCTGCAGAACGTTGTCATAGTCAGGACGATTATTCAGGTCGACGTTGGCGCTCATGCTCTCGCTCTCATGGTTCATTGTTATGTGAGGCAGCGGCAGTCGCTGCCTTTGGATGTATCTACGCGCTGCGCTCTTCGAGCCGCACATACGGGCGCTGCTCGACGCCGGTGTACTCCGCACTCGGGCGAATGATGCGGTTGTTGGCACGCTGCTCGAACACATGGGACGCCCAGCCTGTAACCCGCGAGCAGACAAAGATCGGGGTAAACAACTTGGTGGGAATTCCCATGAAGTGGTACGCGGACGCGTGGTAGAAATCGGCGTTGGGGAACAGCTTCTTCTGCTCCCACATGGTGTGGTCGATCGCTTCGGATACAGGGAATAGCACCGTATCGCCTACTTCCTCGGAGAGCTTTTTCGACCAGACCTTGATGACTTCATTGCGCGGGTCCGAGTCCTTGTAGACGGCATGGCCAAAGCCCATGATCTTGTCCTTGCGCTCCAGCATGCCAAGCGTGCCCTCGATGGCCTCCTGGGGTGACTTGAAACGTTGGATCATTTCCATGGCGGCCTCGTTGGCCCCACCATGCAGAGGTCCACGCAATGAACCAATCGCACCGGTAATGCAGGAATACATGTCCGAAAGCGTGGATGCACATACGCGCGCGGTAAACGTCGAGGCGTTGAACTCATGCTCGGCGTAAAGGATCAGCGACACGTTCATCACCTTGCGGTGCAGCTCGTTGGGTGCCTTGCCATGCAGAAGCTTGAGGAAGTGCCCGGCAATAGAAGGTTCTTCCGTTACGCAATTGATGCGCACACCCTGATGGCTGAAGCGATACCAGTAACACATGATGGCCGGTAATGCCGCCAGCAGCCGATCCGATACAGCCTGTTGTTGCTCAAAGCTACGCTCAGGCTCCAGGTTGCCCAGCATCGAGACGCCGGTCCGCATCACATCCATCGGATGCGCCTGCGCTGGGATGCGCTCAAGCACCTCTTTCAACGCCTGTGGCAGATCACGTAACGTCATGAGTCGATCACGGTAGTCATTCAACTGCTCCGTAGTCGGCAGTTCACCCCGGAACAGCAGATAGGCCACTTCTTCGAACTGGGCATGCTCGGCCAGCTCGCGCACGTCATAACCTCGATAGGTCAGACCGGCGCCTTCTTTACCTACGGTAGACAAGGCTGTCTGGCCGGCGACCTGACCCCGTAGGCCAGCGCCGCTCAATACTTTTGCTTCAGCCATTGCTCTCTCCTTTCTTGGACTTGTTATGGATGGTGCAACTGCATCTGTCAGGTTAGCTGACGGACCTTCGCCGGATCAGCGCTTGTTCTGGGCGAACAGCGCATCCAGCTTTTGCTCGAACTCGTGATAGCCAATGCTTTCGTATAGCTCCATACGCGTTTGCATGGTGTCGACTACATTCTTCTGTGTACCGTCGCGCCGAATCGCGGTGTAAACGTTTTCAGCCGCCTTGTTCATGGCGCGGAAAGCCGACAAGGGATAGAGCACCAACGAGACATCTGCGGAGGCCAGCTCCTCGGTTGTGAACAGTGGCGTCGAGCCAAACTCGGTAATATTTGCCAGCAACGGTACCTTCACCGCGCCAGCGAACTCCCTGTACATCCCAAGCTCGGTCATGGCTTCAGGAAAGATCATGTCTGCACCCGCCTCTACACAGGCGCAGGCCCGATCGATAGCCGATTGCAACCCTTCAACCGCCAATGCATCGGTTCGCGCCATGATCACAAAGCTGTCATCAGTCCGGGCATCCACGGCCGCTTTGATGCGATCCACCATTTCCTGCTGCGAGACGATCTCCTTGTTGGGTCGATGACCGCAGCGCTTGGCCCCCACTTGATCCTCGATATGCAGGGCCGCCGCGCCAAACTTGATCATTGACTTGACGGTGCGGGCCACATTGAACGCTGACGAGCCAAACCCGGTGTCTACGTCAACCAGCAATGGCAAGTCGCACACATCGGTAATCCGGCGCACATCAGTCAAGACATCATCCAGGTTTGAAATACCCAAATCCGGTAGCCCCAATGAACCGGCTGCAACGCCACCACCGGACAGGTAAATGGCCTTAAAGCCGGCGCGCTGGGCTAGCAAGGCATGATTGGCATTAATAGTGCCAACTACCTGGAGCGGATGTTCGACCGCAACAGCCTCTCGAAAACGCTGGCCGGGACGCATGGAAAGACCCTGACTCATGATTCACCTCTATTCTTGTTGGCAGACGCCGCGCTTACCACGGCATGCTCGGGTTGGTGCTGAGTGTCAAGTTGGCGCTCGATATTGCGCCGTGACGCAGCAATGTGGCGCTTCATCAAGAGTTCGGCCAGCTCACCGTCACGGTCAGCGATGGCGTCGAGAATACGATGGTGCTCGGCAAAGGCCTGGCGCGGCCGGTAGGGTGTGGCGGAAAACTGGATCCGGTACATGCGTACCAACTGATACAGCTCATCGCACAGCATGCGGGTCAGCGTGCGGTTTCGGCTGCCTTGAATGATGCGATAGTGGAAATCATGGTCGCCTTCCTGTTGGTAGTACCCCACCCCTGCTTGAAATGAGGCGTCCTGCTCATGGGTTTCTAGCACCTGCCGTAGTTCGAGAATCTCTGCGTCGGTCATACGCTCGGCTGCCAGTCTGCACGCCATTCCTTCAAGCGATTCACGGATTTGATAGAGCTCAACCAGCTCCTCAAGGCCCAGCGAGACAACACGAGCACCCACGTGGGGCACGCGTACGACCAGCTTTTGCCCTTCTAGACGATGAATAGCCTCACGCAATGGACCTCGACTGATCCCATAGGTACGTGCCAGCTCAGGCTCGGAAATTTTGCTGCCCGGTTTGATTTCACCCTTAATGATGGCCGCCTGGATATGGCGAAAGACATGCTCCGAAAGCGTCTCGCTTTCAGGCGTGTTGGCAGAGGGTATTTCGCTTAGCTGATTCATAGTGTCGACACATTTATTTTTTAAGCGACCTTTGTGTCAAACATTAGGCCCAAAAACAAAAAAGTGTCAACAATCTTAATCTTCTTTGGTTTCAACGCTGGTAATCACTGTAACCCTGGAGACCCGGCATAGCACTACGTGCTATCCGTCTGGGCCCTAATAGGTCAGATTGTTTATTTGCCAATATGAACACTTTGGTGCAACGGGCTGGTGCTCCAGCTTTTCAGCCGCCTTTGGGTAGCGCGGAATGCTCCTCATCAACACACAACACCAGCAAATTATTCCTAGCGGGTGCTGGGCATGGGCTGCCCTACTTCTGCTGGTAAACTCCCGTTTCTGTTCCGTCCCGGCAAATCGAACATGACTTCGTCATAACCGGCATACCCTCAAGATGCGCAAACTCAGGTAAACCTAGCCCTTGTTTATCAACAGCACCCATTTACCCCATAGGCCGGTCAAAGCGAATCGGACAGGCTTCATTAGAATCCCATACCGATAACTGTGGATCCTATAAGGATAGGACGGTACGGCTACGGCAGGTTCATGCTTGAGAGTATCCAGTAGAGTCGCGACTGAACGTGACTCGCAGGTGTTCGGATAGGTTGGATATGGAAAGTACTAGGCCTTGGCTTAAAGCCAGACATGAAATAAGTCGTTATTTACCCGCTTCATGGCTCAAGGCTTATTCTTCAATAACCCGGCTTTTCATCCTGTTTAAACCTGCGCTCGCATAGGCAGGCTATAAACCAGGAAAGAATATCTATTTTGATGAAAGACGTGTAATAGCGGCTGTCAGGTCATGGAGTGAAGCCGGCTTAACCAGATGCACATCAAAACCTGCCGTTTTGGAACGCTCCCGGTCTTTAACTTGCCCATAACCGGTCAAAGCGATCAATCCTAGCGCTGATGGAGGAAAATGCTCACGGAGCATAGAGGCCAACTGAAAACCATCCAGGTCGGGCAGCCCTATGTCGAGCACCGCAACCTCGGGCTTGAACTCACGGACTATATTCAGTACATCGAATGGATTACTACTTGCCTGGACGGTATGTCCCTGTTGACGCAAGACAGCCTGGGTGCTTTCAAGCGCATCAAGGTTGTCATCAACAATCAGGATCCGAGCCGGTTTTACTACCGTATTGCTATCTTCCTCAGGGACCTGCATTGGTTCGCTGATCGCCAACAAGAGCCGTGGCAACGTAACCGTAAAAGTAGAACCGCAGCCAACACCGCCGCTGCTAGCCGCTACCGTTCCTCCGTGCAGGCTTATGAAACTCTTGACTAAGGCCAGACCAATACCCAATCCGCCTTTCGCCCGATCTATGGTAACCGCACCCTGCTCGAAAATATTGAAAATACGGGGTAATAACTGAGTGCTGATACCAGAGCCATTATCTTTGACCAGAATAGAAACCTGTTCGCCGTCGGCCTTTACCTCGACCTCTATCTGGCCCCCAACATGAGTGTACTTGGCTGCATTGGTCAGTAGATTGGTAAAGACCTGGGTCAGGCGGACGGAGTCCCCTGACACCCAGACTTCTTCATCGAGAAATATATGAGTGATCTGCTGACGCCGGTCACCAACAAGCGCACTTGTATTCTCAAGGGCTTGGAGCACTACTCCTGTTATGCTTGTAGGCTCTTTATTGATTTCAATTTTTCCACGAGTGATACGCGTAATATCGAGCAGGTCATCCACCAGACGCGACAAATGATCAGCCTGCCGCTCGATGATCTGCAGCTCTCGCGGAAACAGGCCCTGATGCCTTCTTTTGATCAATCCAAGCGCCATGACAATGGGTGCCAGGGGATTACGCAACTCATGCCCCAGCATCGCTAGAAATTCATCTTTGGCTCGACTGGCCTGCTCACGCTCAAAATCTGCCCTTGCGGCTTGTAATCCTGTAGCAGCCAATGAAGCAGCAGCTCGCAAAAGAGCTAATTGGTTGATGCTTGGAAAACCTGGCGCAGAAGAACCAAACCAGATTTTTCCACCATACGTTCCATAGCCCATGCTCAAGTGAACAATGTACATGGACCCCAATGGAGTATCTGACTCATAGGCACGCCCGTCAGGAACACGCGTGTTTTTCCAGGCTTCGGCTGTAACTTCCCAGCGAGATAGCTCTTCGCCCTGGCAATAACGCCCCTCGACTCGCAAAAGGCCTTTGAAGGATGGATTATCAGCCAACAGCGCCTGGGCATAGCTAAAGCGAAGGGGAACGATACGTTCGGCGGCCTCGATCATGAGGCGAAGAACCGTCTCACCCTCTCGCCCTGCCCACAAGGCGGGTAAGGCGAGAAGACCCATCAGGTCTCGAATACCACGTTCTGAGGAATCGCCTTCCTGGGAGGGAACCGGTAATAATTCAGGGTAACGGTTCATTGTCTTCCAAAAAGGCGAAATGAAAGGAGGAAAATAACATATCAGGTGGTCGAGGCGTCTTCCTTGACCTGACGCTTGGCAAGCTCAGCCAACATTTCTGAAGCAGGCGTATAGAAGGGATTTTCCTGTACTACACCATTGATAAGCGTCAACGGATGGGTACGTAAGAGATCCATCATCATGGAGCCGGACATTTTTGCAATGTCATATACGCATACGGCTGGTTGACGGTTCTGGGAAAGCACTTCATTTACTTCGGCCTCGTACGCCAGAATGTCTTTAGCACCAGGCACATCATTAAAGACCCAGTCCATATTGCCCATGATACGCACGCGTGGAAATCCAGCTTCCCGCGCGGCTTTGCAGGCACTTTCCAGCGTATTGAGCATACGGTCCTTATTAAAGGTGCCGGCTTCATCAAGATAGGCACCCTGCCACGATTGAACCTCAAGTTGCCCACAGGCCTCACAGGCATGAGTATCAATTCCCGCCTTGTTAAGGCGTACCCGATGGTCATCCATCTTGGCAGGATTTACGATATGTATATTCTTCTCGCCCTGATCAATCCCCTCCTTGAAGAAAGGGGCCAGGACATCGTACTCCTGTTCACGACTATCGAAAAAAGCGCAGACATGAAAGTGTTCAATCTGTGTGCCTGCCAATGACAATTCGTTCATATGTAGATGTCCTCTAGAACAACCAGCAGCTGACGTGACGAGATTGAATTTGAAATCCCATCCAAGATGGCTAATTGCCTCTACCGCTTGGCAATTTAGCTAGCGAAGAAGCTTAGTGCTAAATATCATTTAGCAGAAGATTTTATTTGCTTAATAAACAGATTCTGACCAGCCAGTCATTTTGGCTGAGTCTAGATAACAATTTTCTGTCGTCACCTTATAGGACGCAAAAACCTTGCCACGGCCTAACTGTGCAGGGGTCAAAAATTGCTTTCGTGCGCTCGCTTGTCAAAAACAAGGTCTTTGAATAGGTAATAGTGTACAGGCTCTCTTCAGCTTGCTGGCTGTTTTATGCGTTTACATACAATCAGTTACACTAATCTTATTTGGGAGGCCTATGAATCATGCCGGTAATAAAAGGAGATTTGGTCAAACTTGCTCTAGCGGGCCAGTCCGACGTTATCGTCCATGGATGTAATTACAGTGCCAAATGGGTGTAGGAATCGCTAAGTCTATAAAATAGGTGTTTCCTGAAGTCTATGAAGCTGATTGCCTAGCTTCGAAAGGAGTACGGGAAAAACGGGCACTTACTCATGCGCCCAATTAAGCGGGGCAACCTCGAGCTTACAGTAGTGAATGCTTACACTCAGTTTCTCTGGCGCGGAGAGGGCGTCAAGGCAGACTATGAGGCTATCCGCGCAGTCATGAGGGCGATTCGGCAAGGGTTCTCGGGATACCGTATCGGCTATCCTCGCATTGGCGCCGGGCTTGCAGAGGGTGACTGGGCAATCATCAGTGCCCTCATCAATGAAGAGCTGGCAGGCCTTGACCCTACCCTGGTGGAGTATCTGCCTTAGCTTTCGTGCGTTTTTGCCTCACTGATGCAACCGCCCCTGACGGCTGTTCAGGTCTTGCTAGCCCAGTATCACCCTAACGGACTGTCGTCCACGTCTGGTCTTTCATCCATATTAGGCGTGTCCTGGGTATCAGGAACGTCACCGTATTCATCGTATTCGTCAGGCGTCTGGCCTTGATCAGGCATGTTTTCCGGGTTGCTCATAAATCACCTCTGCGTGTTTGTCATCTGATACCTGATCAGGCCATGCGTTCAACAAACGCTTGTAAACCGCAAAAGCCTGTTCAGCACGCCTGCTCCCTGCAAGGGATCGCACTGTCTACAGAAACAGGCGTTAATGGTTTCAGGTAGTTGAAAGCGGATAAGCGGTCCATACTCGATTCCGTGCAAGACGTTATTTCCCCAGCATTCACAACAGGATGCACACTTTCAACAAGAGCCTTTATGACCATGAAACCGGATATTGTCGTGTCCTCACTGGACCTTGAGCGGATAGAAGATTTGCTCGAGTCCCTGCCGGCCAGCGAACACTCCATGCAAACCGCCTTACAGGAGGAGCTTGGTCGAGCTGATATTGTCGGTCCGCATGAGATACCGCCTACGGTCGTCACCATGAATTCAACCGTGCGCTTTCGCATGGACGCAACTGGTGAGGAATTCTGCAAGACACTGGTGTATCCCAAGGATCTTGCAGGCGATTCGGGGCAGGTTTCTATCCTCGCCCCGGTAGGCAGTGCGCTGCTGGGGCTGTCCATCGGGGACTACATTGAGTGGCCCACCCCAGGCAAAGGAATGCTCAAGGTCAGGATCATGGATATCCCCTTTCAGCCTGAACAGGCCGGGCAATATCACCGGTAGGCAGGTCAGGAGGAGCATCAGGTGTGCTCCTCCTGCCGGATCAAGCGCTTAGCAGCGCCTGGATATCGTTGTAGAGTGCCTTGGGTATCCAGACCCCTTCACGCAGGCTTTTTTCACGAGCCTGATAACGCCTCTGCGAAGGTAGACGCGCGCCCTGGGCTACCATGGACTCGAACAGCTTTTCGGCACGGGCAAGCTCGGTCTCAGCCTGCTCACCCAGGAAGCGTTGCGGATCGATAGCAATAATCAGCTCGCCTCCCATGGAAGTAACCCGTGCGCCGTTATCAAATGCCAGCGACTCGGCACTGGTCATGTCGGCGATCAGGGGGCCAGCGATCAGCTCCACCATTGCGGCCAGAGCCGAGCCTTTATGCCCTCCGAACGTCAGCATGGCGCCCTTGTCGAGCACGGTGGCCGGATCGGTACAAGGTCTGCCTTCGGCGTCTACGCCCCAGCCTTCAGGAATAGGCTTGCCGGCGCGGCGATGCAGTTCAATTTCACCGCGCGCCACCATGCTGGTCGCAAAATCAAAGATGAATGCCGGCTTGCCTGGACGAGGCCAGCCAAACGCAAAGGGGTTGGTTCCAAAGAGGGGTTTGCTCCCACCGGCAGGCATCACCCAGGCATGGCTCGGCGTACAGGCCAGGGCAACCAGCCCCGCATCGGTGAGCGGTTCGATATCTGCCCAGAGAGCAGAAAAGTGAGCGCAGTGGTTGATGCCTAACGCAGCGATACCCAGCGTCTTGGCTTTCTGGATCAGATGTGGCAGTGCCATCTGGTAAGCGACTTGCGAAAAGCCACCCTTGGCATCGATGCGTACCAGAGCGGGCGCCATGTCATGCAGTTCTGGCTCGGCATCCGGAGAGACCTTGCCTGCCTTGAAGGTATTGATGCAGGACAACAGTCGATACAGACCATGGGATGAACATCCATCGCGCTCGCCAGCCACTAACGTTTCGGTAACGTAGCGGACATGAGGTGCGGTAAAGCCATAGTGTTGGAGCACATGCGTCGCCAGTGCCCGTACGTCATCAAGCGTAAGGTGAACCGTGTCTTGCCCAGAAGCATGGGTCTGGGAAGCGCTTAAGGCAGTCATGGATTCTCCTTTTTAGAATTGTCGTGTCAGAGAAGCATTTGAAATGGGTTATGGGAATGGCCAGGCAGGCGGCCAGTCTTGCAGGTTTATTAGCTAGTGGGCCAGCCTGAGAGGCCAGCCCACTCACAGAGCCTTACTGCGGACCGAGCTTGTCCATCAGCGCAGCCAGACGCTCGTACTCGTCAGGCTTGAGATCAGTCAGCGGTGCACGTACCGGACCGGCATCGTAACCTGCGATCTTCGCACCAGCCTTGACGATGCTTACCGCATAGCCTGCGCAGCGGTTACGGATGTCCAGGTACGGCAGGAAGAAGTCATCGATCAGCTTGCCCACAGTCTCGTGGTCATCCGCAGCAATGGCCTTGTAGAAGTCCATGGCCGTCTTGGGAACAAAGTTGAACACCGCCGAGGAGTACACCGGTACACCCAGTGCCTTGTAGGCCGCGGCATAGACTTCAGCGGTCGGCAGACCGCCCAGGTAGGTGAAGCGATCACCCAGACGACGGCGGATGGAGACCATCAGCTCGATATCGCCCATGCCATCCTTGAAGCCGATCAGATTCGGGCAACGCTCGGCCAGCATTTCCAGCTGGTCAGGCTTCAGGCGGCAGACGTTACGGTTGTACACCACCACGCCAAACTTGACGGACTTGCACACCGCCTCGACGTGCGCGGCTACGCCTTCGGGGCTGGCTTCGGTCAGGTAGTGCGGCAGCAGCAGGATGCCCTGGGCGCCCAGGCGCTCGGCTTCCTGAGCCTGCTGGATCGCTACGCGGGTCGGACCACCGGCACCGGCCAGGATCGGAACCATGCCCTTGCAGGTGTCCACGGCCGTTTTGATGATGTCGGAGTATTCCTTCTGGTCCAGCGAGAAGAACTCACCGGTGCCACCAGCCGCAAACAGAGCGCTGGCACCATAGGGTGCCAGCCATTCCAGGCGCTTGATGTAGGTATCGCGGCGGAATTCGCCCTGCGCATCGAAATCGGTTACCGGAAAGGACAGCAATCCGGATGAAAGGGTGTGCTTGAGTTCTTGTGGAGTCATTTTTGTTGCACCTTGCTTGATGGCGTACGTGGCTAAGGAATAACCGTTACTTGTTGTACGACATCGTATGATCATAGAAAGTAAAGTGCAACCTAGATGAGAGTCTATGTCTGACTGGAAAGGCGCAACCTAGAGCAAGTGGCTGAAACAACAGAACAATTTCTTACAATTACAGGGCAATAGGCGTCATGGCTTGGCTGCATGAAGAGCTTAACCGTTTTTATTCAAATCGGTAGAGTTGGCTTATTCCCAGTCCTTTTTATGCTTCCAACCGATTGAATATTGCCAAGCATCTTGCCGCACGGCCGTATGCGCCCTTCCCTTCAGAGCATCTCTTCAGTCATCGCATTACCTCGCCGTATTGCCTGTGGTGGCATGCCGAAGCCGCGTATAAAGGCCTCTCGCATATGGCGGCGATCACGAAAGCCGGTTTCCTTGGCAATCACATCCAATGAATGACGACTTTGCTCGATCATGAGTCGAGCCGCTTCCAGGCGAAGACTCTCGATAGCCTTGGCAGGCGATTGGCCGGTTTCCGCAGTAAAGACACGGCTGAACTGACGCGGGCTAAGGTGAACGGATTCGGCCAGCTCTTCCACGCTCAAAGGGCTGCTCAGGTGTTGTCGGGCATAGTTCAGGGCGTTCTGGATACGATCAGACTTAGGTGCCAGGTTCAGCATTTCGGAATGCTGGCTCTGACCACCGGCACGTCGTTGGTGCATGACCAGCTTGTGCGCTACCGACCGGGCAACCTCATTACCCAAATCCTTTTCCACGATTGCAAGCGTCAGATCAAGCCCTGCCGTCATCCCGGCTGACGTCCACATCGGACCGTCCGTGATATAAATACGATCTTCCTCGACACGGATATCAGGGTAACGCCGCTGCAACTCCCGCGCATACGCCCAATGGGTGGTTGCACGCCGCCCTGCCAGCAACCCGGCTTCCGCCAGCACAAAGCCACCGGTACAAATAGCGGTCATCCGGCGCGCCTGGGTACTGGCGTCCTGAATAAAACCAAGCACAGCGTCAGGTGATGGTGCAGCCAGTGGGTTGTTTACCCCCGCCACGATCCAGGTATCCGCCTGGCTATTGGGCCCGAGTGCCCGGGAACCCACCGTCAGGCCAAGCGAGGAGCGGACCTCGCCGCCCTCCAGCGAGAAGTTCTCGACTTCGTAGAACGGCTCGCCTGCCACCACGTTGGCATATTCGAAAACCGTTTGCGTCGCCAGTGAAAGGATCTGGAACCCGTTTGACAGCATGTAGCCTACCCGGTGCATGATCGTCTCCCTGACGATGTCCTGAAAACGCACCATAAACGTCATTTAGGTCGCGGTCAATTCACTGCATGATGCCTCCACACCCACCCAAACGGAGCAGCATCATGAACACTCTTCATCAAGGCACTGCACTCATCACTGGCGCCTCTTCCGGTATCGGCGCGGTATACGCCGAGCAATTGGCCCGTCGCGGTTATGACTTGATTCTGGTTGCCCGCAACCGTGAGCGACTCAACACTCAGGCCGAGCGCATTGCCACGCTGACCGGACGAGCCGTGGAGGTCCTGCCTGCCGATCTCAACGATAAATCATCTTTAGCAGCCGTTGAGGCAAAGCTCAAGGAAGACGCCAGCATCACTCTTCTGGTGAACAACGCGGGAATCGGTACTCACACCCCATTGCTCGGGAGCGATGTCGAGCAGATGGTGCGAATGATTGACCTGAACGTGACGGCACTCACTCGCCTTACCTACGCTGCCGTTCCGGGATTCGTCCACCGCGGCAAGGGCGCCATTATCAATATCTCCTCCATCGTCAGCCTTGCACCAGAGATCCTCAATGGCGTCTACGGCGGCAGCAAGGCGTACGTGACGGCGTTCTCTCAGTCTCTGAGCCATGAGCTGGCCGACAAAAGCATCCGCGTACAGACCGTCCTGCCCGGCGCTACGGCCACTGAATTCTGGGATATCGGCGGTCTGCCTCTGGAAAACCTCGACAAACGCATCGTCATGTCACCGGAAGACCTGGTGAAAGCAGCGCTGGCCGGCTTTGACCAGGGCGAGCTGATCACTATCCCCTCGTTGCACGCCCTCGAACGCTGGGAAGCCCTTGAAGCGGCCCGCCAGGCCTTGGCCACGCAGCTCTCCAGCAATACGCCTGCCTCCCGCTACGCCTCGTACTGATCACTTCTACATTCAACCAGGAGACTTCACCATGAACACAAGCGGAAACACTATCTTCATCACTGGCGGTACGTCTGGCATTGGTCGTGCACTGGCCGAAGCCTTTCATCAACGTGGGAACAAGGTTATCGTTGCGGGCAGACGCCAAGCACTGCTCGATGAAGTCGCCAGGGCTAATTCCGGTATCGACACCATCGCGCTGGATATCAACGATCCCGAGCAGATCAAAGCCGTCGCTCAAACAGTCATCGAACGCCACCCTACCCTTAACATCATCATCAACAATGCTGGCGTCATGCCGTTCGATAATGCGGCCTCCGGCGCACTGGACGATGAACAGGCGGTGCAGCTGCTCACGACCAACCTCCTGGGTCCGGTCAGGGTCAGTGCTGCATTTGTAGAACATCTAAAGCGGCAGCCCGAAGCGTACATCATCAACAACAGTTCGATTCTGGCCTATGTACCGCTGGCAGTTACCGCACTGTACTCCGCCACCAAGGCGGCGATTCACTCCTATAGCCTGTCGCAGCGCTTCATGCTTCGGGATACGTCAGTAAAGGTGCTGGAAATCGCACCCCCGTGGGTCGATACCGATCTCATTCACAAGAGTGGTGATCCACGCGCCATGCCGCTGGATGAATTCATTACAGAGATTCTGGAGAAGCTGCAAAGCGCTGAAACGGAAGTCATTGTCGATCGTGTTGCGGCCTTCCGCGCCAATCCCGGCCCCAATGAGCATGCGTTGGTAGAGCAGTTCAACCAAGCCCTGATTGCCAACCCTATTCCTGTCGGCTGAATACGCCCCAGGCTACTCGCCACGGGTGGCCTGGGTGATTCACTGGAGACGCTCATGAAAGGTCTTATCGCACCACCCACCTTGCTTGCATTGCGATCCTTGAGTTTTGCGTATTTCGTCCAGGCGGTAGGTGCTTTGTCCGTGGTTGGCTGTCTGCAGCAGATTTCCCAGGAATGGTTGCTGACCGATACCCAAAGCGCGTACCTGATCTCCCTCTTCGGCATCACCTTTGCCCTGGCTGCGCCCCTGCTGCAGGTCGTTCTGGGACACCTTCCCAGACGGCGGCAGGTTCTGCTTGGGCTGGGCCTTTTCAGCAGCGCTTCGCTTCTTTTCGCACTGGCGCCAAATTACGGCGTGCTGGTGCTGGCTCGCGTTCTTATGGGATTGGGCGCAGGCTTTATCGGCCCGGTATTAGGTGCACTGGGCTCAGCCCTGGTTGACCGGGCCCAGCAAGGCCGCGCCATTGCCATTGTATTGTTGGGATTGAGCGTGGCGGGGATGGCAGGCATTCCCTTGGCCGCCTGGATTGCTCAGCATTGGGGCGTACGCTCGCTTTATTTGATGCTGAGCGTCGCGGGCTTCATGACTGCCCTTCTGATTGCCCGATTCGTTCCCGACCATGTGCAAGGTGAGCGCATTGCGGTTTCAACGGTTGTATCCCTGCTCACACGCCTTGGTCCGCTTAGTACCTTTCTGGTGGTGTTTTTCATCACTTCAGGCGTGTTTTCTACCTATGCGTTTCTGTCCCCCATCATCCGCGATGTGTATCACGGTGGGCCAGAAGACGTGTCTGTTGCCCTGGCCGTGCTGGGCATAGCGGGCGTAGCAGGCAACCTGTTCGTGACACGGGCTGCCGGACGTTACAGTGCAGAGCATATGCTTCTGTCCGGAATCAGCCTCCTGGCCGTAACGCTTCTACTCTTGGGATACGGTCCCGCTCGCCTCGGCTGGCTGCTGCCTGTGCTGGTTCTGTGGGCATTCGCTACGGACATGGTATGGCCTTCACAGCAACGGCGGGTGGTCGAGCGTATGCCGGAACGACGCGGTATCGCCCTGGCGCTGACGGCTTCCTTCATGTTTTGCGGCATTGGATTTGGATCGGCGGTGGCGGGCTGGGTCTATCCTGCCTATGGCTATATGGGCGTGCTAAGCGCCTCATTACTGTTCTTTGTTATGGCAACTGTCTGCCTTGTGGTGTCATACAGTCAGACTAAGGCTGCTATTCCAGTGGCGTAAATCGTATGAAAGGTTAACCACAACGACCTATCGTAGAAGAGCCGTATGGATACGCTGACCCTCAAGCCGATATCAGAAGCAGATGTGTCTTTTCTTCTTGGTTTGAGGAGACGCGTGCTCGTACCTCATGAAGTGGCAGCCGGTATGCAGCGCTCCGAGGAAGAGCATAAGGCCCGGGTATTGGCGCACCTTGAAAGTGGCCAACTGGTAATGCTTGAGAACACACCCATAGGGCTCATCAAGGTAGTGAAATCAGACAGTACGTGGAAACTGCTTCAGCTCCAAATCATCCCGGAGCAACAGGGCAGCGGTATTGCCACTACCCTGGTGACAAATCTGTTGCGTGAAGCGCGATGTGCATCCATACCGGTGGTCTTGACCGTACTTTAGAACAACCCAGCCAAGCGGCTTTACGAACGGCTCGGCTCTTCCGTAACCGGGGAGCGGGAGTTTGTATACGAGATGCAGGCGGGATAGTACGGTACCGTAAAAGACGGTCAAAAATGAAAAGCCGCCCCGGAGGGCGGCCTTCGCGGTTACACCTTGAACTGATCCATTAGGGTCTGTTGATGGTTGGCCAGCGCATTCAGCGACTGGCTGACCCGAGCGGACTCTTCCGCCTGCTCTGAAAGCGACTCCGTGACCTCACGGATACCGCTGACGTTACGATTGATCTCTTCCGCCACGGCGCTCTGCTCTTCAGCGGCACTGGCAATCTGGAGGTTCATTTCCGTAATGACGGAGACGGCATCACCAATCTGACGCAGGGCCGACACGGCTTTACCTACATGTTCGACATTGCCTTGGGCCTGCCGGTGACCATCGTGCATGGAGTCGACCACGTTCCGCGTGCCCTTTTGCAACCCTTCGATCACCTGACGAATCTCCTCGACCGACTCCTGGGTCCGCTTGGCAAGGCCACGCACCTCATCGGCCACGACCGCAAAGCCTCGGCCCGCATCACCAGCCCGTGCCGCCTCGATGGCAGCGTTCAACGCCAACAGATTGGTCTGCTCGGCAACTCCCCGGATGACCTCCAAAACGCTGCCAATCTGCTCGCTGCTTTCCGCCAGACCCTCGACCTGACTCATGGACGCGCTCATATCAGCTGCCAGCTTTTCGATGCTGCGCGTGGTCTCGGTAATGATGTCCAGACCTTCATGGGTCGCATGATCGGCCCCACGTGCAGCCTCTGCGGCCTGTGCAGCGTTGCGAGCAACGTCATGGGCCGTGGCGCTCATCTCGTGAGATGCCGTTGCAACCTGCTCCACCTCATGGAACTGGTGCTGCATGCCCTCACTTGTACGAGTCGCAATGGCCGCAGACTGGTCCGCCGTTGTACGCGCATCCTGAACCGAGCGCTTTACGTCCGCAATAATGGGTTGGAGCTTGTCGAGGAACCGGTTGAACCAGCCCGCCAACTGTCCCAATTCGTCCTGCTTGGCATATCCCAGGCGGCGGGTCAGGTCACCTTCACCACTGGCGATGTCCTTGAGCATGGCGGCAACGGCCAGAATCGGCCGGGTTACGCTGCGGGCAGCGAACCACATCAATACCAGACCGCTCAGCACCGCAATCAGGCCTACCACAACCGAGAACACACTGTCGGAAACGCGCCGCTCGTCCAGCTCATCGGATAGTTGAATGGCACGGGACAGAACCAGCTTCTTGGGCGCCTCAAGCAGGATGCCCCACGGCTTGGCTTCCGGGATGGGCCTGATCGGCTCGATGACACGTACCAGATCATCATGGGACAACATGGCAGACTCGCCTGTCGCCAAAGCCTGCCTCAGCTCACTTGCCTGGCTGGCATAGATCTTGTCCAGGGACTCTCCCAACCGCTTGGCATCCAGGCTATGACCCGCCAGGAGACCAGCTGGACTGATGATGCTGACCTCGCCCTCCCCCTTGTACAGCTTGTCGCTGGCTTTTTCGGCGATCTGCTGAAGTGTGTTCAGGCTGATATCAATGCCGATAACACCGGTCACCTTGCCGTTTTGCTCAATAGGCAGGGCGATGCTGGTCATCAGGACCTGCTGCTCATTCACCTCATCGAAATAAGGGTCCAGCAGACAGGCCTTACGCGTATCACGAGGACAGGTGTACCAGGCGTTATAGGCTGCACCACTCGGCCCGGGAGTCGTCTTGGTAAGCTCCTCCTCGGTCATCGATTCGAAATCGAATGTTCCCGGCTCCCCTTGAGACCAGTACAAGGCAAAACGGCCACTTGCGTTGCTGCTTTCCTCTTCCGCATTGATGAACTGTCTGTCCTGTCCGTCTAGTGCGTTGGGTTCGAAGGCAATGTACAGCCCCAACAGGTCAGGGCGTGCCTTGAGTGCGTTGCCCACTACCTCAACCAGCTCCTGACGCAATTCACGGGCACTGATAGCCCCTCTTGCCTGCTGCTCACTCAGCAGCTTGACCTGGCCTGCCAGGCCCAGTCCGTAGTGATAGGCACTCATGAAGTCTCGCTGGATACGCAGCGCCTGGGCTTCGCCTGAGGTCTGCAAGCGAAGCTCCGCGGACTGCTCAAGCATGCTGGAGCTGGTCTGCTTGACCACCTCACCGCTACGCTTGGCCTGGTAAAGAGACGCACCGACCAGCAGTGTCACAATAGCCAGCAGGCATAAGCCTGCCAGCGCAGTGATCTTCAGCTGGATTGAAAGACGGTTGAACATAGTAAAGGCCTGATTAAATTGATGCTTTTGCTATCGGCCTACTCCCGCTGCGCTTGATTAGATTATTCCTATGAAGGATTTAAACATTCCTATTGCAGGGTTACGGTCTAACCTTGATGGCCCGAAGACTTCGGCCATCCACCGGCCAATACCTTGTACACCTGCACCAGATCCGTCGAGACGCGGGTGGCACTGTCCACCAAGGCGCTTTGAGTCTGGATCAGCTCACGCTGGACATTCAGCACGTTGATGAAATCAATGGCGCCTTCCTTGTAGCGCGCCTGGGCTGTTTCCAGCGCGATACGGTTCTGACTGACCGCTTGTGCAAGCGCCGCATGGTGACGTTGCTCAGCACTGTAGGACGTTAGTGCATCGTCTACTTCATGCCAGGCAGCCAATACGGTGCGTCGGTAATTCAAAGCCGCTTCCTGTTGCTGACGTTCGCGCAGCTCCAGCGTGCCGGTCAGGCGTCCACCTTGGAAAACAGGCAGGTAAAGGCTGGGACCGATCGAGAACTGGCGGGCGCTCCATAACCCGAGATTAGAGCCTTCCAGTGCCTGGAAGCCAAAATTGCCGCCCAGGCTGATGCGTGGATAGAAATCCGCTTGGGCCACGCCTACGGCTGCTGTAGCCTGATGCAGAGCTGCTTCGGCCTTCTGGATATCCGGACGACGACGGGCAAGCTCCGACGGCAACCCCACCGGTACGGCCGACGGCGGCTCTGGCAAGTCTCGCGGCTGCCCCAACTCCTGGCCGAGCGCATGGGGCTCCTGGCCAAGCAGATAACTCAAGGCATTGATGAGACGGGCCTCCTCTGCCTCCAGCAACGGAATACGGGCTTCGATCGTGGCCACCTGGGCAGCCGAGTTGGCAGTGTCCAGGTTGGTTGTTACACCATTCTCAAAACGGGTTTTGGTAAGTGCCTGACTTTGCCTGGCAATATCCAGGTTCTGCCGGGTAACCGCCAACGTTGCCTGAACACCCCGCAGGCGCAGGTAGTCCGCTGCGGTTTCTGTCGCAATGCTCAAGGCGACGCCATTCCGTTCAGCCTCGCTCAAGGCAACGCCTGCGTTGGCAGCCTCCAGGGTACGCCTGACATGGCCCCAAAGGTCTACCTCCCAGCTTGCCTTGAGGCCGTACTGCCAAAGATTGAAATCGGACTTTCCATTATTGCCCGAGGCATCCATAAGGCCTTGCTCGCTGTTGCGTGCACGTTGGTAGCCTCCTGTGGCCGAGACGTCTGGCAGTACATCGGCACCGGCAACCTGCAGCAGCGACCGACTCTGCTCGAAGCGGCTGCTGGCAAGGGCCAGGTCCAGGTTGGTGGAGGCGGCCCGCTCAACGAGTGAGGTCAGGAGTGGATCGTTGAACTGTGTCCACCACGCCTTTTCAATGGGATGGCTAACCGTCACGCTACCAACGGCCTGTGACGGGCCTTGCCAGGCCTTGGGCAGGACCGCCTCAGGTTTATGAAAATCAGGTCCCACGCTGCATCCGGAAAGCACGGCCAACGTGATAGCCAATAGAGAGCGGCGCATCAGTGAACCTCTCCCTGAGTATCAACAGTCGCCACCACCGACAACCCTACACGCAGATTGGCAACGGCTGGCTGATCAGGCTCGAACACGATCTTGACCGGGACCCGCTGGGCGACCTTGGTAAAGTTGCCGGTGGCGTTATCGGGTGCAATCGCTGAAAACGCAAGACCCGTAGCGGGTGCGAGACTGTCGATATGGCCATGCAGGACCTGATCCGGGAAAACATCGACCCGCACATCGACCGGCTGATTGGCCTGCATCCTTCCCAGCTGTGTTTCACGGAAATTCGCAACCACATAGGCTTCACTGACCGGTACCACGGCAAGCAACGGTTTGCCCGGCGCTACGTAGGCACCTACCCGAACCGAGCGTTGGGCAATCACGCCATCGCGAGGGGCCACGATGTGCGTATAAGAGACATTCAGATCGGCTTGTTCGCGTGCGGCTTCGGCCTTTGCCTGAGTGGCCATCGCGACATCACGCTGCGCCTTGAGTACAGCCAAGTGCTTCTGGGCAGCGACGCGGGCCGCACTGTCACGATCCCTGGCGGCCTGCCATTGCAGGAGTTCGGCCTCAGCCTTCTGCTGCTCTTCGACGGTACCGGCCCCTGCCTTGGACAGGTTGCGATAGCGCTTGGCATTGGCCTGGGCAAATGAAAGCGACGCATCGGTGGCACGCACCGTCGCCGCCGCCTGATCGATGATGGCAGCCTGACGATCGATTTCAGCGGTCAGGTTGGCCACCTCGGCCGCAGCAGCCTTCACCGCCGCCTGAGCCGAAGCCTGCGCCGCCACGAAATCACGATCATCGATACGGGCCAGCAACTGGCCGGCCTTGACCGGCTGATTATCCGAGACAAGCACCTCGGACACCATGCCTGCGACCTTGGGCGCGACCAGTACTGAATCAGCGGTGATAAAAGCATCGTCCGTGCTTTGCGTTCCATCATTCTGGGCGACATGGACACAGGCATACAGGGCGCCAAGCACAACGGCGACGCCGACAAGAGAAAACGCGGTTTTATGACTCATGGCATTACCGGAGGTTGAGGTGGATAAGCCCGCTTGGGCAGGGTCAGCAGGACCAGCAGCATGAATGCCGCGACGCCGATCAGCGCCAGATAGGCGTCGCTGAACGACAGAACGAAGGCCTGCTCGCGAACGCGGTGGCTCAAGGCCGACATCGAATCGTTGGTCAGCAGAGGTGATAGCTGGGCCTGCGCCGACCCGAGCCGGTCAAGCAGGACATTAGAATGAAAGTGCTCACGCACCGTGATGAAATGCTCCAGCAGCGCCGCACCGATTACAGAGAAAAGACCCCGTACGGTATTGACGGTGGCGGAGGCAAAAGGACCTTCAATAGGCTGTACCACACCCGTGGCGCACATGAGCAGCGGAACCACAATCATCGGCTGCGCCAGGGTCTGCAGGATTTGCAGGGTATAGAAATCGTCCCGAATCCAGTCGCTTGTCAGCTGTGAGCCACCCAGGCAGGCCAGCGTCATCAGGCCAAGGCCACAGGCAATGACCCAACGGGAGTCCACCCAGTTGCGATTGATGACAGTGGCTACCAACGGCGCCATAAGAAGCTGTGGCAAGGCGATCATCAGAGCAATCGGTATGGTTTGCAGGGGGCGGTAGTCATGCACGTGGGCAAGATAAGAGGACGGAATCGCCACACCCGACATGCCCAAGATCAGAAAACTGGCCAGCGTAACGATGCCGAACGAGAAATTGCGTCGACTGAGCAGTTGCAGCTTTACCAGCGGAAGCGGGTGAAACCACTCGTTGATCAGAAACAGAGGAAACAGGATGGCAGCGCCAATGAACAATGTGCGGATCAGTGGCGAAGCCAGCCAGTCCAGCCGCTCCCCCTGCATCAGGGCAATCACAAACATAGCCACACTGCCACACCCAAGCAGTGCACCCAGCCAGTCGGCTTGTTTGAAGCGCTCAAGGCGCAGCGGGTCCTGCGGCAAGCCATAAGCGATACAGGCGGCGGCGATCAGGCAGGAAGGCACCACCTGCCAGAACACCAGATGCCAGTCCAGATAATCCGTCCAGACGGCAGCCAGCGGTACGGCAAGGTTTGGGCCGAACGTCGCGGTCAGGGCATAGGCTGAAAGACCATACAACTTGATATGCCAGGGCAGGAAGCGTAGCGCCGCCGTCATCAGGAGCGGCGGCAATGCCCCTCCGGCCAACCCCTGGAGGACGCGTAGAAACAGCAGCGATGGCAGATCTGGTGCAAACGGACACAGCAATCCCAGGAAGGCAAACGCCAGTGTTACCCCGATAGCAAATCGGCGCAGCGAAAACGTAACCGCCAGCCACGGTGAAATGAGCATCGCCGACACCTCGGCGGCTCCGTACAATGCGCTGATCCAGGTGCCTTCGTCATGACCGATTCCAAATACGCCCCGTATATCTGCAAGGGCGATTTCCGTTACGCGGTCATTGAGACCTGAAGTCAACGCTGCAATCAGGACGCCGATAAGTCCAATAGCCAAACGCCAGCCAAAGGGTGCTGGAGCTGGCGCCGGTGGCGCAGTAGGAGACATAGAATTTCCAGAAACGAAAAGGGCTCGAAACTGAGCCTATGGTGCAGAAGCAATATGCGGTACAGTGTACCGAACAGTGATACACAGGACAATATCCATGACGACCTCTGAGCCGGAACGTGGTGCCATTCAGGTCATTTCACGGGCCGCGGCCATTCTTCGTTGCCTTGAAAATGAACCCGCAGGGCTAAGCCTTGGCGCTATCGCCAAACGCATCGACCTGCCCCGCTCCACCGTGCAGCGGCTGGTGGACGCACTGGCATTGGAGCAGCTGCTCGAGGTTCATGGCGCTGGCGGCGTGCGGTTAGGGCCGGCCCTGATCCGGTTGGCGTCTCGGAGTCATGGCGATATCACCCAGCGGGTGCGCCCCTTTCTGGAAGAGTTGTCCAAGCACACCGGCGAGACGGCTGTACTGGTGCATGCCAATCGCGCTGAATTGATGGTGCTGCACTCGGTTATATCCAGTCAGGAACTACGAGTAGCACCCACCCCCGGTAACTTTCTGGCCATCCATGCTACTTCGGGTGGAAAAATGCTGCTGTCGGGCATGACGGACAGCGTAGTAACCCAGCTGCTTGGACCCGAGCTAAAAGTGCTTACCCACAAGACTCTTTCCACCCTGCCCGCCTTGCTCGATGAGTTGCAGCAGATTCGGGAGGATGGCTTTTCCTATGATCGCGAAGAGCACATGCTGGGTGTCCATGCCATGGCTATCGGCATTGAAACGCCTCAGGGCAGGTATGCCATTTCCCTGGTTGGCCCTGCCTGGCGGATGGAGGCAAATGACGAGGGCCTGCGCCGCGCGTTAACAGATTGCCGTAACGCACTAGCCGACGCGCTGCGTAGCCCTCAGGTCGATCATCCGCCGGCTGGATGAGTCAGGCGAGTTCTGTACCTTCTGCAACCAATGGATCGACTCTAGCATTTTTGTCGGCCAACTGAAGCACCTCGCTGATTGCCTGACTGACAATGCTCGGGTGGTCTTCAGGATTGAAATGTCGCCCGCCGGGAATGGATACCAGAGAGGCGTTCAGCTCAGCTGCCAACTGCTGGCCCGAAGCGAACGTAATGGAGTCCGAATCTCCCCAGACGATCCGCTTGGGCCCACGGATGATGGACAGTTTCCCCGCCAGTGCCTGGGTGTCTTTCGAGTCCAGACAACTGATCTGATGCGCAAAGGCCTTGGGGCCGATGGTTCGCGAGTACGGCTGCCAATGCAGGCTGATCGACTCCTGGCGGCGAGCCTCATTATCGTGTCCCAGGTTGTACACACCGCTTAAAAAGAGTGGCTTGAACAGACTGGGTGGAAGCTGTTCGATGACCGACGCCTTGAGTTTGGCCAGGCGCACCGTAGGAACGGGCCAGTTGTCATACGCGACGCTATCGACTAGCACCAATCCGCTACTAAGCTCAGGATGCCTGACCAGGAGTTCCTGAAGTACGCCCCCGCCCAGATCATGTCCGACGAAGACGGCTTGGGTGATATTCATGTGCTGCAGCCAGTCGTACAGGTAGTCCGCTTGTTTGGGGAGCGAAATGTCGCGCTCAAGGCCCTCTTCCATCGACCAGCCAAAGCCCACCAGCTCCCAGGCAAGGCAACGCACACCCGGCTTACAGACCTGCGGAATCACATAACGCCACAGACGTGGATGAGTAGGAATACCATGTACCATGATGACGGGTACTGCACCTGGGTCGGAATCACCGTGCTCCTCCCACCGCATAGTGATGCCATTGACGAGGGCTGTACGGATAAGCTCGGGCGCTGCCTGCTCATTCGCATCGATTGACGCCTCATTGGCACTCGGCTTGAGCAACGCGCTACCCAGCCCCAACGCCGCTGCAGCCGACACCATACTGCGCAGCCCTCCACGGGGCATGGCCAGTGCACAGGCCGCCGCCACGCTACTCAAGATCAAGCGTTTCTTGTCGAAATTGAAAGATGACTTGTTCATGTGACCTCCAAACCTGTTCAAGGTGTGGGCCACAATATGAGACCGGAGGTTCCGGTCAGAACCAGAGAGACGACAAAGGGCGTGTACTGGCAAGGCAGACAACACCCTCTGAATAATCGGAGCCTAACGCTGAAAGGCGCCGTGTAGGACCTTACTGGTTAGGCGCGTGGCCATATTTCTTGATGAACTGCTTTTCCATTTCCTGGCAGGACTGCTGAATCGAGAGACGCTCCCCTGAGCCAGCGGCGGCAGCATCAGCGCGCTGATGACAGGCTTCGATCGTACTCCGTTCGTTGGCTTCAACCTGAGGCGAAGGTCCGCGGGTAAAGAGATAGATCATGCCGCCAAACAGTGCGAAGGCAAAGGCAATGGCACCGACGGTCATCCAGAGGCAACCGGCCTTACTGGGCGGCGGCTCGGGCTCATCGGTATTGAGATGGGTATGGGAGCTTTTATCTTCTTTCACAACGGGACCTCTAGCCGTGGGAACGCGAATCTAGCATGTCTTTAACGCTTCGATAACTGAAAGGATGTGCAGGTTCTCCTTATCCTGTCCTGGTCAGCCCATAAACCAGCGGCTGATGACTGTACGCTTGGGCCTGGAGGCGTTTGCGATGAAGAAACCACATCCTGCAGAACGCAACGGCCAGTAGCACCTCTGCCAAATCACCACCGTAGTACATCCATTGAGCGGCAGATTCGATTTCGGTACGCGCATAACCAAGCCCATGGGGATAACCAAACCCATACATGATCTTGGCCAGCCCTGCGTGGGCGGCCATAGCGATGAACAGCACGACCAGCCGCAGGCGCAGCGTAGGCCGATGAGGCGCGGAATCAGGTCCGGCAATGGCCCAGGTGAACAGATACCCCGACAGGATAAAGTGCAGATGCAGCCAGGTATGAACCCATGGGCTGGCCTGGCTTAGCGCAAAAAATGAGGTCAGATACAGAACATACATACCGCCTATATCCAGAAGCGCCGCCGTAATCGGATGAGTCAGCACACGCATGAAGCGCGTCGCCAACAAGCGAACCAGTACCCGTGCCGTATCAATGGGTATAGTGCGCAGCACCAGCGTACCCGGTGCGCCAAATACCAGGCCCAGCGGCGCAAACATGCCCAGCAGAAGGTGCTGGAGCATATGTCCTCGAAGGTCCTGATGAGCAAAGCTCGATACCGGTGGCATGAAGGCGACCACGATCAGGACGATGCCAACCGCAAAGCTGAGCGTACGCCAGCCGGACCATGTCCGCCCTTGCCGCTGCAAGCAGATTACACCGAAGCAGTAGAACAACCAGACGATGATAGCCAGCAGGATCGGGAATACCGCCACGTGGCCCGGCCCTAGGAAATAGGCATGCATTATCAGCAAGGCTCCTAGGGGTTATGGGCTGACGTAGGTGCGTCGGGCTCTTCTCAGTAATAAAAGGCCAATCAGCAGCAATACGATACCTGCGAGGTTCCAGAGCAGGTCATACAGCATTAAATTGTCGACGTATCGGACCTGATGCAGGCGCAGGACTTTGTGGTCAATCAGGCCATCGAACAGTTGAAATGCCCCCATCCCCATGAAGAAGCCGGCCCAGGCCTGGGGTTTGGCAAAGGCTTTACGCTCCCGCAGTTCGGCCACCATGAAAAACCCGACAATAATCAGAATGAGTTCGGCCGAATGCAGGATGCCATCGGAAAGCAAGGCGAAAGCACCCGTGCCACGATCCACAAAATGATGCCAGGCCAAGACCTGGTGAAAAATGATTTCATCGATGGCGGCCATGAAGCCGATCCCAATAAGCAACACAGCTGTCAGGGATCGGCGCGCCAGTAGCGTGGCTGATGTTCCGGTAGCCATGGGCATTCCTTCTTGTCTCGATCACTCACTCGTCTTATCCAGTGGTCTGGACAAGCCTCTATGAAGTAAGACGCAAGACGAGCGGGATCGTTCGAGGAAAGCCACTGGTTCAGCGCAGGCAGCAATTACCTGTCAGGCAATTTATTACTCTACTCGTATGGCGGAATGCACATCCTTGCTTTCAATCCATCCTTCCACCGGCTGCTGATCACCCGTAGAGATCTGGATCTTTTTCCAGCGCTTGTATTCACGCGTATCCACTACCCGTACGGATGTGCCAGCTGCCAGACGAGTCTGCACATTCCCCCGCCGAGCCGCTGCCGTGTCATACACAACAGGCCATTTACGCACCAACACATTGTCTGTCTGCACATGCCAGGTTTGCTCAGGCCCGGCTTCACGAAACGAAACTTCAGCCGCATGCACTGTGATCGAGGAGAAAGAGGCACCCAAAAAAGCCAGGCTTAACATGAGGGTTTGCGCGGCCTTCAGCCTGTGATTCGGGTGTTTCCTTGGGGTTGCCATTAAGTCGCTCCATGCAATGATGGCGCTATGACAGTGTTCTATGCAGCAGGTTCGATGCAATCAATCATTATTTGAATGAATTAAGAAAGGCGGTACGGATCATAGCCGTAAGAACGCTGGCATCGAGCCTGGCCCTGATCCTGCCAAGCTGCCATGATGAGTCAAAACAACAAGGACGCAGCGGTTACCGTGCTACAGATACTGTCCATCACGACCCCTATCTTCATCCTGATTGGTCTTGGTTTTTTTGCTTCCAAGAGCGGCATTCTGGTGCGGGAGCAGATCCGTGGTTTGGGTAGCTTCGTCATCACATTCGCGATGCCGGCCCTGATCATCCGGGCGTTATCCGAAAGCCCGATCGATCAGGTGTTCAATAAATCCTATCTAATCGCCTACGCGGTAGGATCGCTTTTGGTATTCACCGGCGGCTTTTGCTTTACCCGCTACAAGCTCAAACAGACCCTGGATGTCAGCGCCATTACAGGCATGGACATGTCTGTGTCCAACAGTGGCTTCATTGGCTATCCGATTGCCGTATTGGTACTGGGACAACCGGCTGCGGTAGCGTTGGCCCTCAACATGCTGGTGGAAAACATGCTGATGATTCCATTAGCGCTGGCGCTGGCTGAAGCCAGTCGCTCCAGCGAAGGCGGTGTGTTGAAAGTGCTCTTGGACATCGTCAAGCGACTGGGCAAGAACCCAATGATCATCGCGATTCTTGTCGGGCTCCTGCTGTCGGCACTACAGATCAAACTGCCTATCGCGATCTATACGGTGATCGACATGCTGGCCCACGCCTCGGCGCCCACTGCGCTCTTTGTAATTGGCGCCACGCTGTATGGCCTGAAGGCAAAAGGCATGCTGGTCGACGTCGGCCGGATTGCGGGTAGCAAACTCATTCTGCATCCGCTGGCCGTCTTTCTGATGACCCTGATGCTGCCCTCCATTGATCCAACGCTCAAGCTCGCAGCCGTTTTGTTCGCCAGCGCGCCGATGATGAGTATTTATCCGATCATAGGACAACGCTATGGACTGGAAGGCCGTTGCGCGGCTGCGCTCATGGTAGCCACAACCGCCTCGTTTTTTACAATTAGTGCTTTGCTCATGTTTATCAGCCCTGCACCGTGACGCGGGGCCGCAGCGGAAAATAAAACGCCTTGGGGATATCCAGGAGCCAATGCAGGTCTCATGTGTAGACTCGATCATTGGAGGACGAGATGAATATCAAAGCACTATCGGCCGTTGTAGCCATCAGCGCATCCCTTGCAAGCGGTGCCCTCTTCGCCCAGCAAGCCGCTGGCGATCACCAGCCTTCCAACAGCAAGTACCAGTCCGAAGTAATGAAAAAGGCACCTAATCAGTCAGAAGATGCCACCGTCAAGGACCCGAACAGCAACAACGAATATAAGGTAGGCAGCGAAGCGCCTGATAAATATCAGCGTGATACCTACCGAATCAAGGATTGGAAAGCCCACGGCCTGAGCGCTCCCGAAGAGAACCAGCACTGGGTCAAGATCGGTAACGATTATGTGCTCCTGAAAGACACCGAAGGCGCGATCATCAAGATCGTCAAAGGGCAGGACTCGAAGAAGTAACAGCGGGCTGATCAAGCCTGTCAGTACTACGCATAGGGGCCGGAACAGTTACCGGCCCTTATTGTTTGCACTCTTCATACGTTTGGCCTTTATCGACATACTCCTTAGCCTGCGCCCGTGTCTATCAGCTAAATCAGGCGAGCACCTACCAGAATGTCCGCCACGGCCTGAAAGGTCGCTTCCGGCACCCCTTCTCCGGCTGTCCGCTGGGCAATGCGCTCAGCCAGTCCTCCGTTGACCGCATAAGGGAGCCGCTGCCGCTGCGCGTCCTGAATCATCTGGTGGGATTGCTCGGGTTCTGCACGGCAGACGATGACCGGCACCGGTGTCTCGCCCCTGACATATCTCAACCCTACGACCCACTGCCCAGGCGCACCAATAATGAGCGAGGCATGCTGCAGGCCACGCTTGGCTGAAAGGCTCTGCATGTCGCGGCGTAACCGCTGGCGCTCACGCTTGACCATCGGGTTGCCGTCAGTGTCCTTGAGTTCGCGCTTCTGTTCGCTCTTGGTCATGCGCATTTCCCGAGCAAAGAGCCAGCGCTGCATCAGCACATCGAAACCGCCTACGATCAAAAAAGCGATGATAGCCGTGATGACCAAAGGTTTTAGAAGCCCCAGGAACGTGGCATACAGGCAGGAGGTACCGCAGTAGGAAGATTCCATTAGCCGTTGCAGCCCCAGCCGGTAAACGATGATGAACGCCACCGCCATTGCGCAGAGCTTGATAAGCGCCTTCAGAAATTCGATAACGCTGCGCATGGAAAAAATACGCTTGAAGCCAGCAACCGGATCGATCCGCTCATACGTTGGCTTCACCGGCTCGGCCGAAAAGACCATACCGCGCATGACCACAATATTAGTCAGAATCACTGTGACTACCGTGACAGCAAACAGCGGTAACGTGGCGGCCATCAGGACATCAAGCCCCAGCATTTGCAGCCTTGGCCAGACCTGGGTGAATGGCTCGACGTAGATTCGACCTGCCTCAAGCAACAGCGCCTCCACACGCGCCTCGATATCGGCCGCTATCACGACCACGCACAGGGTGCAGGCCAGGATAACCATACCGGTTACCAGATCCTGGCTTTTGGGCAGCTGCCCTTTCTTGCGTGCATCACGCAGTTTCTTGGCTGAGGCCGGGAGGGACTTTTCCTCAGTCTGCTGACTCATGACACCACTGCCTGAAAGCACCTGTTCATTGCCCTAACCCTCAGAGACGGCCTGTTCCAACCAGTCGAACACCTCATACAGGCTACCCAGCTCCGATAACATGAGCGGCACAAGGAAGGATGCGTAAAGCACCATCAAGAATGAAAACAGCAGATTCTTTACCGGGAGAGACAGATCGAATACATGCAGCTGGGGCGCCATACGGGAGAGATAGGCCAGCATCATGTCAGCCACTAGCAGCGCCACGACAATGGGTGCGATCAGCAACACCCCGATCTGCATCACACGGTCCAGTATCCGCACGATCTCCAGCGCCGTGTTTTCTACCACGATCGGGCTAAAGGTCAGGGTCGGCCAGAGGCCATAGCTGCGGTAATACCCATCCACCATGAGCGTAAAGCCCCCAGACATGAAAAACAGTGTGATCAGGGTAACCGTCAGAAGCGTGGAGGAAATGCTCGTCTCACCGGCGCCCAGTGGGTCTACCAATTGGGCCATGGTAGACCCACGCTGAAGATCGACCAGCTCACCTGCAACCTCTGCAGCCCAGAACGGAATACCGAAGGCAAGACCAATCACCAAGCCAATCGCCATTTCCTTGATCAGCAGCCCTGCAATGGCAAAACCAGTCGGTGCGTCTGCCAGCGAAAGCCCGGCATAGATGACTGGCGCCACCGGAATGGCCAGCACGACGGCTACCGCCGAACGGATCATGCCGGTCAGTCCCAGACGATTGAATGCCGGACTGATGATGACCATGCCCAACGCCCGCGCCACTGCCAGGCCAAAGGCCGCGAGGAAGGGGTAGACATAGTCCAGAAGCGCCTGGGCAACGGCAAAATTCACGTCAGTGCCTTACCGTGTCCAGGCTGCGAAATTATCGAGCATCCGTTCGGCCAACTGCCCCACTTGCCCGGCCAGAAGCGGGCCGACCAGGATAAGCACAAGCAGCACAGCCACCAGCTTAACGGCCTGCGGCAGCGTTTGATCCTGAATCTGTGTAAGAGCCTGCATGAGCCCTACCCCAAAGCCGATCACGATGGCGACGATCAGGGCTGGCGCCGACAGGAGCAACACGGTAAGCAGTGACTCCTTCATCAAGGAAAGAAACAGATCTTGTCCCACCTCAGCCTCCGTAACTCATGATCAATCCGTGCATCAGGCGTGACCATCCTTCAACCGCCACGAACAGGAAAATTTTCAGGGGAATGGAAATCAACGTAGGCGACACCATCATCATGCCCATGGCCATGAGGGCATTGGAGACGATCAGGTCAATCACCAGAAACGGGATATATAAAAGAAAGCCGATCTCAAATGCGCGGGTCAGCTCCGAACTGACAAAGGCGGGAATGAGTACAACCAGATCATCGTCCCGTAAGTCTGCCCGCGCTTCCTCCGACCAGATGCTCTCTGTCGCCTGCATGAAGAATGCGCGCTCATTATCATTGGCGAACCTCGAAAGATGGTTCTGCAATGGCTGGCGAAGCGCTCCAGCGGCTGCTTTGACACCGTCCACGCTCTCCAAACTGATCGGTTGATGCTCCAGCTGCCGGTACATCTCACCTACCAGCGGAGTGGTCACATACACGGTCAGAATCAAAGCAATACCGTACAAGACGAGGTTCGGCGGCGTTTGCTGAATGCCCAAGGCATTGCGGATCAGAAACAAGACGACAGAGATCTTGAGAAATCCCGTCATCGTGACGACTGCAAGCGGAACCAGCCCGATCGTCGCAACAACAATGATGATCTCAATCAGGTTGGGCTGAAATTCATCCATGTGTTGATAGGCTCGTGATCCGTACGCCTAGCCCTTCGCCAATCCTGACCAAGGTACCGCGGCCGAGTCGGCGGCCGTTCACAGTGATCTCAACGGCCTCGTCAGTCGAGTCCGGAAACGCAAGGATGCTTCCTTCCGACAGCGCCTTGACCTCACCTAGCGGCAACTCCAGCCGCCCCGCCTCACATACCAATGTAACAGGCACCTCCCCTAATGGATCGTCCTCGGCGGTTGTTTTATGCATGGACGTATCACTCATGTCCCATTCCTTACTGACAGACGTTAAAACCAATCCGGTTTGCAGCTGGTATCCCGAGGCCACTACTGCCAGAGGCGCCCTGAGCCGGTTTTCAACCGATATCCAGGCGCCCTGGTTCGAGCGCAGCATCACGACATCACCAGGCTGCAAACCTTGCAGTTCACTCAGGCGCACCTGCTGGCTGCCGATGCAGAGCGTTACGGGGAGCCGCAGCTGAGAAAGAGGCAAATCACTGGCAGGAAATGTTTGATCGAGGCATGGCAAGAGCGGACCAAGGGTTGTGGCTGAAAGATCCAGCATCAGGGGATAGGTCTTGTCCCGCAGCGTTACCTGAAACGAGAGCCGTATGGGATGAGGAATGTCCACGGGACCGGCTGCGAATCGAATGGCGAATCCGGTGGATTGCTCAATGGGCTGAATAGAGGTCAGGAGCGCCTGCTCGATCAGCAAGGCCCGGAAGCGCGCCGGAGCGCCGATGCCCTCCAGTAGCGCTCCGCCAAGCGCCTGAGCCAGCGATGATGGCAGCTGCAGACAGGCTGGCTGCTCATCGAGCATGAGCGGAAACGACAAGGCGGACTGGATGGGCTGGGAGTTCCATGCAAGCCGAACGCTGACGGGATGACCTGTAATCTTTCCCTGCCAGTCTTCACGCGAGCGATACACACGATTGGCAAGCCTGACGTCTTCGAGTGTGACAAGGGGAAACACCAGAGGGGCAACCTCTTCACTCGTGCAAAACTCATCACCAGCTGATGTATCGGTCATCCACATCACGGGGTCTTCCTGGCTTGCGGGCGATCTTCCGTCTCGATATCAGCCTGCATCTCTTCTGCAAGACGCACGTTTTTATGCTCATTGGCCAGTAGAAGGCTGACGGCCTGCCTCGCTTTCCAGCACTGGTTACGCGTCTGCAGGGCTTCGCTACGCCTGAGCAGCGCCATGGCATGCTGCTCGTCCAGTCGGCGGAGTTCGTCCTCCAGATCCATCCGACGTCCGGTTAATGCCTTGAGCGCCTCGTCCACCTGCTGTACTTCACGATGCCCAAAGGCTCCATGAGCCAGAGTGGCCATCAGCTGCGCCTCCTGCTGATGCTGGTCGACGCAATGGGCGTGATGCTGTTTCCGGACATTTGCAGCAGCCTCCTGCGCCTCGCTGGAGCGCTGTGTAGCAGCTGCCAGTGCTGCCATGGCACGTTCTTCACGCCGTGTGCGCAACGCAATCAACACATTCAGACGGCTTCTGGAATGGGTCATGATGCAAGGCTCGCCAAGCGCCGCACGGTTTCGGCGAACGCCGCGCGTTCCTCGGTAGGCTGCCGTAAAAAGGCTTCGATCGCGCCCTGTTGCGCAATGGCCTGATCTGTCATGGCGTCGCTGCCAGTCGTGTATTCACCCACCTTGAGCAGCAACTCGATGTCGGCATAGCGCGCCATCAGTTCACGTACCTGGCCCGCCCATCGGCGGTGCGCCTCGGACGCAACCGTGTCCATCAAACGGCTACGACTACGCAACACGTCAATGGCTGGGAAATGATTGCGTTGAGCCAATTCTGCACTCAGCACGATATGTCCATCCAGAATGGACTTGGTTTCTTCGGCGACGGGATCAAGGGTGCCGTCTCCTTCAGTCAGGACGGTATACAACGCGGTGATCGTTCCGTGCTGCCCGGGACCGGCCCGTTCGAGCAGCCGTGGCAATGCGGCAAAGAAGGATGGCGGGTACCCTCGTCGAGTAGGCGGTTCCCCTGCCGCCAGGCCGATCTCCCGCTGCGCACGGGCATACCGGGTAATGCTGTCCATGAGCAGCAATACATTCTTTCCCTGGTCACGGTAATACTCGGCAACGCTGGTCGCCACGTAGGCGGCCTTGACGCGCTCAATGGCAGGCCGATCCGAGGTAGCCACCACCGCTACGGTACGCGCCCGTGCCCGCCTGCCCAATTGAACATCCAGCAGTTCGCGCACTTCGCGGCCACGCTCGCCAATCAACCCCAGAACAATGATGTCCGCCTCGGTGCCTTTGACAATACTGGCCAACAAAGAAGACTTGCCGATACCGGGTTCACCAAAAATCCCGACGCGCTGGCCACGGGCAACCGTCATGAGTCCATCAATGGCGCGAATACCTAATTGCAAGGGCTCCTTGATCAGGCTTCGCTCGAACGGCGCTGGCGGCTCGGCCTGAAGCGGATAGCGGCGCGTATCATGTCCATCAACTGTTCCTTCGACACGATCCAGCCGCTCGCCGGTCGGACTGATAACCGCGCCGAGCAAATGATCACCTACGGTGATTGTCATCGCCTGACCGGTGGAGATGACTTCTGTCCGGGTCGACATACCCTCCAACTCACCCACCGGTGTCAGCAGCGCCTCATCATGCTCGAAGCCGATGACTTCAGCGGGAATCGTGCGTCCCGTGAGCGGGTCGCGCAGGTAGCAGAGTTCGCCAACCCGCGCCTGGGTCAACATGGCATGCACCATGATCCCGCGAATACACTTCACACGTCCGCGTACCGGACGCGCCTCTGCCCGACCCAGGCGCGCCTTCAAGCTGGGGATAATCGTCTGGAGATCCAACGTTTCCAACACCGCCTCCTGCATTACACCGCCTCAGACTCGCCAGGGCTGACCAAGGCGGTACGAAGCGCCTCCAGTTGCATGTCCAGGCTGGCATCCACCACAGCGACAGGACTGGCGATAACGCATTGAGTCGCTGTGAGCTGGGCATCGGGCTCGACGCGAAACGAGGCTGATGGTCCAGCCCCCTCCAGCAGCATTGCTTCCACGTGGGCCACATGCTCTGGCGCTACCCTCACGGTTATCGTGTGCTGACCGCGAAAGGTCGTCAGGGCTTCGCGAGCGAGACGGGCCACCAGCTCGCCGGGCTCAAACTGGCCCAGAACGCGGCGGACCACATCCAGAGCGAGGCCGGTCAAAGCCTCCGGCAGACTGGCCAGATACTGGTCCATCTGGCGGGTGGTATTCACCAGGATCTTGTTTGCCGCCTCGATGCCGGCGCGCTGGCCTTCAGCGTAGCCTTGAGTGCGGGCGGCATCGACTTGCGCCTGTGTACTGGCCAGCAGGGCATCCGCTTCCTGTCGGGCCTGCTCGAGAAACGTGTAGCCATCCATCCACTGGGCGGCCTCAGCTTGCCGAAGAATGGTTTGGGTAGGTTGACGGGGCAGTTCGCTCAAGAAGCCTTCCTCACTGTTGCATAGGCCTGAACGTGCGGCGCTATACGCCTGACGATGGCGGGCCCGCGTTGCAGCAGGTCCGTCGAAAGTGCGCGGCTGTAGACAGGCTCATCCGTCGCCTTCAGTCGCAGCCAGGCGGCGAGCGAGGTAGGTTGAGCAGCCAGCCAGGCGGCGATACAGGCCTCTCCATCCAACTGAACGGCCCGCTCCAGTTCATCGAGATCGGTCAGAACGGTGGAGGTGCTGGCCAGATCGGCATTGGTTACGGCCAGGGCGAATAAGTCCTCACCAAAGCGCGCTTTCAGCGCACGCAAGGCCGACGCTCTGATCTCCTGGGTGAAGGAGCGTCCATGAAGGACCACACCACACGGCACCACCAGTGCAGCAAAGTGTTCCGGCGCCAGTAACGCAATGGTCAAGTCCTCTTCAACGGGCGGCTCTACCTCATTTAATGGCGGCAGCGCGAAGTGATCCTGGAACAAACGCTCAAGTCGAGACTGAAACCGCTGTTCGGCCTGGATGGCAGCCACGATGGAATACTCGCCCCACTCACTGAAGCACTCAGCAACGTGCTTGCCGTGTACGAAGCGCAAAGGGTTGGTCTTGAAGAGGTTCCACCCGTTTTCACCACGAAACAACGGCAGTTCTGCAGACTGTGTCAGGCTCATTTCAATGGCACCAATTCGTAGGGTTGAGTACGCCGGGACTGCCACACTACGTAAACCAGTGAAGTGGCCAGCGCCAGCACGAGGAAAAGCAGCCCGCCCATGATCCAGGCGGCCTTGCCGACGTTCGATTGAAGCATCCAGACCCCCATGAACGAAGCCAGGGGTTCGCCCTCTTGGGAGCCTTCGACCCGCCTGACTGCCTCGACCGGTACGACTGAAACGTTCTGATAAGTCAGGCCCGAAATGCCATTGGCGACCAGGGTCTTGATCTGTGGAATCAGCGGATTGATATCGAGCCCCGGTTCATACCGGATAAAAACCGATGCGGAAGATGGCATGACATTGCGTTTAAGCAGGTCATTATCGGGCAATACCACATGCACCCGGGCCGACAGCACTCCATCGACCTGCGATACGGTATGAGAGAGTTCTTCGCTCAGGGCATAGATCATCTGAGCACGTTCCTGAACAGGCGAAGACACCAGTCCATTGCTCTTGAATACATCGCCCAGGTTGGCAAAGGATTGCCCTGGCAAGCCAGCTTCGTCGAGGATATGCATGGCCTCGGCAAAGCGTGCCTCGTCTACCTTGACGGTAAGACGGCCGTCCTTCTGAACGACGCGTTCAGCAGAAATGCCGCGCCGCAACAACTCCGCCACCATGCTGTTCGCATCGCGTTCTGAGAGGTTGGTATACAGGTCCGTTTTACATCCCTGCAGCAACGCCACCAGCGTGAGCAGTACTACCGTTTTTGCAAACCATCCGTTCCAACCGGTCATCTTATTGACCACGCAGCAGGGTGTTGGCCGCCCCGGAAACCTGGGTCGCGCCTCGGACAACCATCTGGGTTTCGATCGAATGATCGAACATGCGGCTCAGTGCGGTGACAACCTTGTCCATCTGGCTGTCCGGAAGCGCCGCGCCTTCGGCCTGGGAGCTACGGAGCACCGGGCTGAAGGTCTGCGTCTGATCGACCCCGCCGTTGGCCCGTTCAGCGAAGCGATGGGAACGATCCAGAAAGCCATCCAGCCGCTCCATCAATCCCTGGCTCAGTTGAGCCGGGCTTGCTCCCTGAGGAAGGCCCTGGGCATGCATCGCCATGTGCTCGAAGAGATTCTGGGCAGCCTGCGCGGCAGGTTCCGGCATGGGCTGCGGGGCTACAGGAGGAATACTGACAGTCATGAATATCTCCAGACACACGTCGATAATGCACAGGGCCGCCAGACTTACTCGTCCGACATCGCCTCATTCAGGATCTCGTTCGCACGGGGCATGATGATCATCTGCCCGGCGACGGTCACCGCACCGTCCACTAACTGCTGGGTGAACTCTTCATCGGTCATGCCGGTATCGGACAACTCGAGCGCAGCGTCGAATGTCTGCTCGCTGTTAGTGACGCTGCCGGTACTGCTGTTATCTATGGGTGCTGTTGCCATGTCCTTCTCCTTGTCTGTGAGGGCCAAAAGGCCAGATGTTCAACCCTGTCCGCTAAAGACTTCGGTTTCCGCGCCACCCCTAAAAATACGAATGCCCTGGCTTTTTCCCCTCGAAATAACGGGCCTTTCCAGGCCTTCGAGACTGCGCTGCACATAGCCAATGTAGGCAGGCGGCCCGGATACGCTCAGAACCGAGCGGCCGGGGTTGAGCTGTATCGATACGTTCTCGCCTACCAGGCCCAGCTGGTCGAGCACGCCTCTCAAAGCCTTCTGATCGAACCGGCGGGTATCGATGACCTGACTGATCAGCTCGCGGTTGGCGTTCACATGCAGGGCGCTGCCGTCGTAGTACCAGACCAGCCCCTGGGTGGCGCTGATACGCGAGAGAAACTCACCCGCGCGCTCCGCCCGCACATGGCCCTGTACCCGGCCCTTGACCTGATCGGACAAGACCACAGGCAATGACAGATTACGACCGAACTCCATCAGTACGCCGCGTACATCCTGATCAATCACAACGTAGTGATAGGGCTGGTCCAGCCAGACAGGTTTCTCTGTCTGTGCCCAGCCATCAAGCGCAACCCCTGCAAGCGCAAGCAGGCAACACAGTGAACGTAAACAGCGAGCGGTAAAAACAGGCAACGGCATGGCTTGCTCGTTCTTCTTCATCTCTTCCATACCCGGCTCGATGCCACATACGACTCGAACCGATGGCAGACAGTGATCCATCCCTGTACGAAGCAAACCAAACGACAACTCCGGCTTATCCTTTATCCGGAACGTTCGGACACTTTCTCGATGCCCCGAGTATGGTGAGGCTTTGTGACAAGCCCGTTGCAAGTCACCCAATGAGTGTTGTCTGTATCACAGAACCAGGGCGGTACAGGACAAGCCTCAAACACAGCCGGGCGCTGTCATCGAGCTGTCATGTTTGTCCGGCCAAATGCGCAGGATGTGGCTCTTTGCAGTCAAAACATGGAGTGTGATTTTGCCTACCTCCCGCCCTACCCGGCTCGCCCTGGCTGTTGTGTGCTCCTGGCTGGCCGGTTGCAGCTCTGCACCTTCCAATCCTCACCCTGATCTTCAGCTGGACAAACTGGCATCCGACATCGAACGCCGGGGCGACCCTGCCACCGCGTCGGCCCTGTATGCACGCGCGGCTCAACAGCAGCAGGACGCTCCCGCGTTCATTCGTCTGGGTAATGCCCGGCTTGGCAGCGGAGATGCCAACGGTGCCGCCCAGGCCTTTCGCGAGGCTCTGATAAAGGAACCCCATAATCCCGACGCGCTGTTGGGATTTGGTAGTGCCCAGCTACGGCTCGGCAATGCCAGCAGTGCGGCAAATGCGCTGAAGGAAGTTGCCCCGCTCAAGAAAACGGCCAGTACCTATAGCAAGCTGGGCACGGCCTACAGTCTGTTGGGCCAGTCAGCCGCAGCGGAAACAGCCTTTTCCAAGGCGCTTGAATTGGCGCCCGGCAATCTGGACATCCAAAGCAATCAGGCCGTCGCCATGGCATTGGGAGGCTCACCGGATCGTGCCGTCACACGGCTGCGTGAAGTCACCCGCTCCCCTCTGGCCATGCCAGGCCATTACCGCAACCTGCTTCTGACACTGGTACTGGCCGGTCACGAGCAGGAGGCTACGGGCTTGGTCATTCCCCAAACGACACCGGCTCAAAAAGCCCGGCTGCTCGAACAGGCCCGGCAGATCAAGTCCCTGCGCGACCCGATGCAACGCGCCCAGGCAGTAGGGCTTATCGCCACTCATCTCAATTAAAAATGTTCGCCAGACCTGATCTGACGAACATCATCACATTCCGACAGCGTTACGGTTTGCCGCTTCCTGCTCGAGCCGTTGCCGCCTGATGTCATCGGCGGTGTGGCCGGTGATATAAGCTTCTGCCGCACGTGCTACCGGAGCAGCCATGGCGGGTCCCATCGGACGACCACGCTGTAGGTCAGTAGGTCGCTCGATCATTCTGGCCAGATTAAGCGCATTGGCGCAGCCCATGGGTAAACGATCGGGCGCTGCCGCTGTTTCGGGACTCAAGCACACACGGGGCACCCATACCGCCTGACCGTTGCGATCAGCCAGACGGACATAATCCGATGCATAGGACACCGGCTCCAGTGAGCACCCCGCCAGCAGCATGACAGCCGCGCCGAGCACAGCAAGGGAGCCTCTCGAATCAATCCACATAAAACCCGAACTCCGAGTAAGGCTTGGTGGGCGTGGTAGACGTTCGCGCCAAGTGCTGTGTAGGATTGGACGCGCTCGGATCAAGTGGCGTAGCCAGCGTGTGGTCTGACTCAGGCTCGACAAGGTACGGCGTGATCAGAATGACCAGCTCGGTTTCATTGCGCTGAAAGCGTTTGGACTGGAACAATGCACCCAGGATCGGAACGTCACCCAGCATGGGAAGCTTGTCCATGTCCTGCGCGCTGTTGCGCTGGAAAAGACCGGCGATGGCAAATGTCTGACCACTGCCTACCTCAACACGCGTATCGGCCCGCCGGACCTGGAACGTTGGCACACTGGTGCCCGCTATCTGCACAGCACTGGTCGTTGAAAGACTGCTGACCTCGGGGCGAACCTGCATGGCGATACGCCCACTGGGAAGCAGCGTAGGCGTAAAGAGCAGCGATACACCAAATGGCTTGTATTCAATACCTACCAGGTCACGACTCACAGGAACCGGTACCGGCACTTCGCCCCCTGCCAAAAAACTGGCCGTTTGCCCCGTTACCGCCGTGATGTTTGGCTCTGCCAGAATTTCGAGAATGCCGTTACTTTGCAGCGCATCGAGTAGCACATCGATATTGGCGCTGCCGGAGCTGTAACCTGCCGAGATCAGATTCGTGGCCCCGGCTACTGCCGACTGCGCCAGCGGACCGCCTGTCACCAGCCCGAACGAAAACGAACCACGGGTAATGAGCGCATTCCAGTTCACCCCATACCGCAGCAACTGCTCGCGTGACACCTCGGCGAAACGTACCCGGATATTGACCTGGGGCGATTCAGGATACGTCGTGGTGTTCAGGGGTGGCGGGCCACCGGCTGGTGTCTGGCTATCGAGTAATGCATTCATATCCAGCGCCGACGCAACATCCTGTGTGGCTCCCTTGGCTATCAGCCGCTTGCCGGATTGCGCCACCGAAACGCTGCTGCCTGGCTGCAATGCCTGTACGGCCTCCTTGATCGGCCCGACATTGGGCTGGACCTTGAGCTGCCAGGTGCCTTGAATGTCCTCGCTTGCACTCAGGGCAATCAAATTCGTTTCGCCACTGGTCTTGCCATAGACATACACCACTCCCGGCGAGACAACGCGCAGATCGGCAATGGCAGGATCAGCGACAAATACCGACTCTACCGGCGCCTTGAATTTCACAATCTGGCCCTCCCCCGAGGCGAGGTAAAGCACACGCCCCTCAGAACTCACCCCCTCAACAGGTTGCGCAACGGCCCGCCCGGGAGCCAGCCAGCCGCCGGACAGTAAAAGACAACCGAAACCAATAATCAGCCATTGTCTTAACGTCGGTCTCGGCACACACCCTGCCTGCCGGTAATCCTCAAACACCCTCACCATCCTTTCTGTTCCCTTACAACGGTTGTGGAGCCGTCAACGATTCCGTTACGGTGTGTGGCAAGGCCGCATTGGCCTCCGGTAGCGTGAGCGTCGTCAGCGACTGCACGGTGAATTCCCGGGTCAGGTCCTGGTAGCACAGCACGGGAACATCCAGATCATGCCGGGTCAGCAACTGCCGGAGCGGGCGACGGATGTCCGCCGTCACCATGACCACCGGATTCAGATCATGACTGGCAGCGTCATACGCGTGCTGAAGCTGGATCGTAATGGTGCGGGTCAATTCGGGTGGCAGTACCGTAGGGCGGCCTTTATCACTGCGGCGCAGTGGCGCCCGTAGTGCCTCCTCCAGGTCTCGGGAAAAGACATAGGCTGAAATGACGCGGTGACTGTCGGCGTACGCATAGCAAATCTGCCGGGCTAGCGCAGCACGGACGTGTTCGGTCAGAATGGGCGTATCCAGATCACGCGGTGCCCACTCCACAATCGCCTCAAGAATGGCGCGGCGGTTGCGGATGGAAATATGCTCACTGACCAGCCGCCTCAGCACATCCGCGATTCGCTGCAAGGGCAGCACACGGAGGGCCTCCTTAACGAGCTCGGGATACTGCTCTTCCATCTCGGTCAGGATCTGACGGGCCTCCTGGATACCCAGGAATTCAGCCGCATAGCGGCGTAAAGTCTGATCCATGCAGGCGTCAAACGTCTGCGCCAGATCTAGATGCCCTACCCCAGCCTCTACCAGCGTGGCAGCCTGTTGTGCATCCACCCACAGGGCAGGCTTACGGCGTAACAACGGGGCCGAGGCTGTATGCTCGATTGCCAGCAGCTCGAGATGAACTTCATCGTCCTGCAGCAACACCGCATCAGGGCGGATAGCTCCCTCCATGACGGGCACGCCCTCCAGATCAATCCTGAACCGCTCCGCCACGGCGTTGCGGTCAATGCGCAAGCCGATACGGGGAAGCTCGACGCCCAAGTCCTCACTGATCTCGTAACGAGTACTGTCCAATCGCTGCCTGAGCGTATTGAGCGAGACCTGTGACACATGGGCTTCACTGATCCATAGCGTAATGCGGAAATGACCCGTGTCCTCTACATCTTGTATTGGCTCAGCCATAACCTCACGTGGTTCCGGCTCCTCCTGAGCAGCCGGAACTTGTTCCGCGGTCTGTTTACGCCGATGCATGTAGAAGGCCGTTCCGCCCAGGACCAGCGAAATGGCAATGAATACAGGCGCCGGGAATCCTGGAATAAACGCAACGCCCAGCAGAATGGCAGACGTCAGTGCCAACGCCCGCTGGTTGGCGCTTAGTTGACTAATAATTTCCGTGCCGAGATCTGTCTCTGCATCGGTTGTTACGCGCGTGACTACCGTGCCTGCGGCAACCGCAATCAACAGGGCAGGAATCTGGGCGATCAACCCATCGCCTACGGTTAATAGCGAATAGGTATGCACCGCCTCGCCAAAGGGCATGCCCCGCTTGATCATACCGATCAGCAAGCCACCCAGCAGGTTCACGCACAGGATGACCAATCCGGCGATCGCATCTCCTTTCACGAATTTCATGGCACCGTCCATGGCCCCATAGAGCTGGCTTTCCCGCTCCAGGCGTGAGCGACGTCGACGGGCTTCGGCCTGATCGATATCACCATTACGCAGATCGTTGTCGATACTCATCTGCTTGCCTGGCATCGCATCCAGAGTAAAGCGAGCCGCCACCTCGGCCACTCGCTCGGCGCCCTTGGTGATAACGATGAACTGCGCCACGGTAATGATCAGAAAAACCACCAGGCCAATGACCACCTCACCGGCAATCACGAAATTGCCAAATGCCTCGACAATATCCCCCGCTTCTCCGTTGAGCAGGATCAACCGGGTCGTGGTGATGGAAAGCGACAGGCGAAACAGCGTACTGAGCAGAATTACCGGCGGGAGTGCAGAGAAATCCACTGAATGCGACACGTAGAACGCAACGACTAGAACCAACAGACTGAACGCGATATTGGTGCCGATAAGCACATCGACCATTACTGTGGGGAGCGGGATAATCATCATCACGATGGCCAGCATCATGAACAGTGCAATGACGATATCGGTACGCTGTGAGGCCATTACAGCCAGGCGGTTCAATCTGGCGAGCACGTTACGGCCCTCCGACTATCCAGATATTCACGAAAACAGCGTCGTGCCTCGTCTTTGGCACCCAACGCCCATAATGCGCGGCTACGCAGAAACTTGAGCGGCATGCTTGACCCTTCAAGCTGCTCCAGCCTTCCGATAGCAGCCAGTGCCCGCTCCCCATCACCAGTGGCAATAAAGCCATTGGTGAGCGTACGCAGCAAAGCGGTATCTGCCGGGTCGATCTGAATAGCCAGAAGCAGATAGATCAACGCTCGTCGCTGTTGTCCGCTGCGTAGATACAGAGCGCCAAGCGAGTGCAGCAGCTGTACTGCCTCGCGATCCTGTACGTTCATAAATCGTCGATCTCGCTCAACCGCATCCCAAGCTCCCGACGTTGCTGGATTTCCTGCTCAAGCAGGCTGGCAGCAAGTGCTTTGATCTCCGGCTCGGCGTCCAGCCGAGGCAACACCGTATCAATGATGTGTTCCAGCACCTGAAGCGAATGGCCAGGGCTGAAGATGCCAGGGTCGTTAACGGGAGGGCCGATCAGCTCCGCCAGCTCGTTACGCAGGGATTTGAACGGAGTCCGGCTGCGCAACCGCAGCAGCGACTCGAACACCTCACTCTGCCTGGCCCTGGCAACCGAGCCGGTCCGACGCAGGGATTCGCTGGACGCCTCTTCAGACCGCTGCAGGTCCAGCGGTCGGCTGGTATCGATTCTCATCGAAAAGGCCTCCCACCCAGGGGTTGTGTAAGCAATGGCAGCGTCATAGGGTCAGGGCAAACTCGTGGCCGTTGCGACTCAGGACAATCCGCTGCGGCTCTATCCCCTTGAGCACCCAGCCGTCGTCCAGCGATGCGCCGGGGTAAAGACGTGTACCGGACTCACTAACCACATAAGGATCCTGTCCCAGCCATACCGCCTGGAACCTGACACGGGGAGAAACCGGCGCCTTGCGTAGCGTGACCGAGCTGACCAGTACATGGCTGCTGCCATATTCACCATCGAACCACTTCTGGATATCGACCCAGGCTGGCTGCTGAGCAGTATCAATTTCACCAGAGAGCATGAAATGGCGACCTTGTGATTCCACATGCAGCGCGGAAAGTCCAGCAGCCTCAAGTCGGGACAGCAATTGCCGGGCAACCTGATCGTCCCGCACTACGGGCTCCTGACCAGCGCCGCTGTCGAGTACCGGGCTAGTCGGCGCGTCCGCAACAGGCAATAAGCGATCTTCGGCTTCGCTGGTGCCGATCAACGTATACAGGCCTAGCAATACCGCCGCGCCAAAAAGTGCCATCATACCGGCGTGGGTAACAGGCCATCGCTTGGGAGGCGCAACCAACTTTGTCAGCGGAGCAGATAAGCGGATTCGAGCCTCTCCAACGGATAACTCGACCGGTAATGGCAGGCGCAGTCCCTTGCCCAAAGGAATTCGTTTTTTAGCCGTGAGTACATCGCCTCCAATTGCCTCAACGGCGACTGTATTTTTCTCCAGACGCAACACGGCATGGCGAGGCGCAACGCCTGCATCCCTGAGCACCAGATCCACCTCGTCGGAGGCGCCCAGGCAATAGGCAGGTTCATCCAGCGATACCGATACGCCGGTATGCAGTCCCGCAATGACCTCAAGAGTAGGCACTGCAGGTTTTGAGCCGGGAAGAGAAGACATTGCGGACATCATTGTTTTGCCTGACCCGGCACGCATGGCAAGGCCAGCCTGCATGCAGGTCCAATCTGGAAAGCTGTCTGAACAAACAGACGGCGCCATAAGGCGCCGCCCGTCCACACCTTAGTTCTGAGGACGCTGTTTGGTCGCGTCAAGCTCAGTTTTCTTCTCGGTGGTGATCTCAGTGATCTTCGCGGATTTTTCGATGGCGGCATCGAAAGCGGCAGTCATTTTGTCGATAGCAGCGTCGGAAGAACTGGTGCTGGTCGGAGTAACATTACTCATATCAATATCTCCTTATTGAAAGAAATTAGACATGCGCCAACTGCTACTACACGGCTGCAGAGAAGAGCATATTTCCAGCAACGTCCTGATTCTTTCGAACCCCAATCGCTGCCAGACGAGTGAATGTTGCCCCGCAAGGCATGAACATTTAATTACACGAATATTAAGAATTATAAATAGCTGCAAACCGACCCTTCATATAATGAGCTTTAATGTCTTAATGCCATGATCTCCAAGCAATTAAGAATTCTTTGTCACTTTATCGGTCAAGATTGCAACGCACTAATTATGCGAACAGATTCACTAAGCAGCATATTCAAACAGTTAATTGAGTAAATATTTGTAAATAACCGCTAACAAGCAGATGCTTATATATGGGCTGAGCGAGTATTGCTTTGTATAAAGCATTACTCGCTTAGCAAACAGCATATGAATAAGATTTGGCAATGCCCCGCATATGAATTAAAGATAGAGTCTTTCAGTCATCGAAACGGAACATATTCCACTCAACCAATGCGTTAGTCTGTTGACCCTTATTTAATCCACCTTCTGCGTACATATTGTGAGTGTCCGTTTACCACTCAACGCTTTTGATAAGTAGACGAGACTAACGCTCGTGCCACGGCGGTCGAGTCCCCACGGGCCGTCCTGGGGCTGCGCTTACGGTCGGGCGCGGTTTTAAGGTACAGCCCCAGGCGCGGAATGATTTCCTGGCGGGGCATCTTGTCCGAGCGCTCAGCCTGAGCGTTTTCTGCATCAAATTCTTCGAGCGCATCGACCCGCGGCCACGGCTGCTTCTCATCCAGTGAAACAAAAATCGGTAGATTGGCGTGAGGCATGGCGTCATAACGAGGGCTTTTGGAGAAATACAGCATCACGCGCGGATGGGGCGCAATAGGACGGTAGCGATGCAGTTCGGCCTTCGCATCCAGAAACCCCAACGCCTTGAGCTCAAGCCTCAGATTGCGTTCCTTATCCATATCAGCCTTGGCCACGGCATCAGCCAGCTGCGTTTCGATCTTTTCGATCACATCCTTGACAGGGATGCTTTCCGGGGCCGCCGTTTTACCCGCCCAGGTGAACAGGATACGCCGTGGCACCCCTTCAAACACCTGGATATGGCGCTCGATCTGCTTGATGACGATCGGCAGCTTGAGAATGCTCCGAAGATGCTTTCCCTTGGATAGCGATTTCAGGTTCATGGAGGCCGTTTCCTGAGCCAGAACCTCAAGAAAACGATCACGCGCGGCATTGGCCTCGCGGGCGTACTCCAGCACTGACTGCGAAACACCGATCCACCCTGGGAGCCGCATGACAGTACTAGGGTGCTGCCCCTCCTCCTGCTCGAATTGCAGGATGGCCTTTTTCGCAGCCTCGATGGCAGGCTCGCCCACTAGCTCCATCGGTGTGATTTTAGTCTGGCCTTTAGGCTCCTTGTTGATGGGAAGCAACCAGACTTGTGCATGAACCACCGCCGAAGGCCACGTTGCGTTGAAGGCTCGCTGAGCTTCTACCATTTCCTGCCACGCTTCGCGCACGTCAGTGATCATGAGCACCTCTTTCCTCAATAAGTAATACCAACAGTCATTATAGCCGTCTCATCCCAATCTGACCGATTAAACATATTCACAATCAGATAAAGTCCTTGTCGATGCGCCTATTAACCTGCATTAAGCTGCAACAGGCTGGAAATGCGGCTCTTTTACTTATTATTGGGCTGGTATTACAAGACAATGTTTCGTTTACCTCTCTAGTTAGCTTCAACGTATCGTTTGATCGGCTCCGTCATCGCTTTGCAAGGGATAAAAGGTACTCACGTTCGTCGCTTCCAAGGCACTTTTTCTTTTCCAAACTATCGGTCATTAAGCAAGGCATACATTTGTTGACCTTGCCCTTTTCACATTCGAATCGGTACGAGCTTATGCTCAGGCCGATGGTGATACGCCGTGACATGAGGAGCCTTGAGATGTGCAGCCCCCTTTATTTCAGCCGCTATTCACTGCGGAAACTGCTCATCATCACTGATTACTTCCCGGCAAGAACTTCCCCTCTGGGCCCTTGATGGAACGGGCCCTTTCGCGGCAGCGAGCTGTTCAAAGCTCGTTTTGGCCCGCTCTGCGGGCCTTCTTTTTTCTGCATGTTCAGACAACATTTACAATGCTCACGCCCAGGAGCCCGCGCATGCCGCATGATTGGCTCATGATGCCTTCAGGCACGCTGCGACCTGGGCAAGGCTCGATATACATGGGAGCTGTCCCTTATGTTCAAACTCGCTTACGCCCCTTACAAAACCTGGACGACTATTCCTTCGCTCGGCATTCGCATGCACGCCCGCACCTGGCTAGCCCATGAAGACGATCCACATCAGGTTCCAATCATCCTGATTCATGGCCTGGCGCTTTCAAGCCGCTATATGGTCCCGCTGGGGAGACGTCTCGCATCGATGGGTCATGACGTCATGGCACCCGATTTGCCCGGTTTCGGGCGTTCGCCTGCGCCGCGGATGTCCAAGTGGCCAGCAGGTCCGGATGTCAGAGAGCAGTCGAATCATCTGCTGGCCTGGATGGATGCCAACGGAATCCACAAGGCGGTGCTGTGCGGCAACTCCGTAGGCGTACAAATCGCCGTTGAAATTGCGGCACGCTTTCCGGATAGAGTCGAGCGCCTGATCCTGATCGCACCTACGCCAGACCCGGCCTATCGGACACCGGCGCGGCAGTACGCCCGCCTCGTCTTGAACATGCCGTTCGAGGCACCCTCGATCAACCCGCTGATGCACATGGAGTATCTTTCCAATGGCCTACCGCGCATGGTTCAGCAGCTTCGCAGAACGGTGGACGACCCCATAGAAAACCGTCTGTCCCACGTGCATGTTCCTGCCCTTGTAATCCGTGGCCAATACGACAAGACCCTTACCCAGCAGTGGGCAGAGGAATTCACCAGTCTACTTCCCAACGGCAAACTGGTGGTTGTAGAAGGCGCGGCGCACAACGCGCACTACACCGCCGCGCCGCTCATGTCGCAGCTGGTCCATCGGTTCATCACCGGTCGTTTCGATACCCGAGCAACCGACATGAGTAATGAAATTGTCGTCTCCGGAATGGATCAGGGTCGTGATCGGCTGGCGCCAGCCAAGTTATTATCACCTCGCATGCACGGCCTTCTGGACTATGCCTCAGCAGGCCTCTGTCTGGCATTGGCAGGTGTCAACGAGTGGGGACCGCGCACCCGCCAACTGTTTGCCGTTGCAGGTCTTTCAACCGCAACCTACAGTCTTCTGACCAACTACGAGTATGGTCTGGTGCGCAAGCTGCCCATGACGGTTCATCTCAATATCGATACCTGCAGCGGATTGAAGCTCCTTCTGGCCGCCGCTACCTTGCTTCGCGGCGAGCCTATAACCGGACGCTGGGCCGTTGCGGCTCAAGGTACGTTCAATCTGCTGGCTGTGGCGGCAACACGAGTTCCAATGGGCCCGGCTCGCCTGGTGCCGGTGCAAAACCTGAGCCTCTGCGCTCCTACGGACTACCACCCCGCTACCGCCGATGAGAACACCTACTCCCAATGACGTAAAACGCAGCTCACAACTTACAATGGCGCCTGCGCCTAGCCACAACAGGCATAGGAGCCGCAACCAGGCGAGCTGAACCGTGGAGTTGCCCAACGATAGGCGTTGGGCAACTCGTTACCTTCGAACGTCATGAACTCCATACGGGCCGCAAGGGAGCCATTTACCAGGCGCATCCACAGCTCGGCTGGAAGCGTGTTGAAGTAGCTGTCCATATCCGACTGCGACTGCCATTGGCCATACACCAACCAGCAGTTTTCCTCTTCTGGCGATGGCATGACGGTAAAGGTGAGACACGTCTGCCCTGGATAAGGCAATCCCCTGAGACATGCCCTGAGGGCTGCGGAGCGCCCGGTACGGGCATGGATCAAGAGCAACGATATATAAGGCGATGCGGACATGAGTCCTCCTCCGAGATGAAGTGCCATGGGATGAAACCAGAAGCCCCTTAATAAGGGCTCGCGGTCGGCCTGACGATAATCTCGCTTACGTCCACTTCAGCAGGCTGTTCAATTGCAAACGCAATGGCGCGTGCGATGGACTCCGGTGAAATAGCCCCTCGGCGAAACGCGTCCATGGCTGCCTGAGCGGTTGGATCGGTGATGGTGTCAGCCAGCTCAGACTCCGTTACCCCGGGCGAGATCACAGTGACGCGGATATCGGCTCCTACCTCCTGACGCAACCCTTCGGAAATGGCCCTGACGGCAAACTTGGTTGCACAGTAAACCGCGGCAGTAGGACTGACAGCATGCCCGCCAATCGAAGACAGATTGATGAACTGTCCGCTACGCTGCTGTTGCATGACCGGCAAGCCCGCCGCAATCCCGTGGAGCACGCCCCGAATGTTCACATCGATCATGCGATTCCATTCGTCAACCTTGAGCGCTTCAAGCTTGGAAAGCGGCATCACACCCGCATTGTTGACCAGCACATCCAGACGTCCGCCCTGCTGCTGAGCAAACTGCACAAACGACTCCATATCTTCCAATGCGGTAACGTCGAGCCGGCGGTAGTCAGCCTTGCCGCCCTGCTCCCTGATTTCAGCTACCAGGGTCTCAAGCCGCTCTGTACGACGCGCCCCTAGAATGACGAAGCCGCCCTGTGCCGCCAGATACCGTGCGGTTGCTTCGCCAATGCCACTGCTTGCGCCGGTAATTGCGATGACCTTGCCTTCTAGACCTTTCATACGAATCTCCTTGCCTGTCAGTGAGGGCGGCCGGTGTTGCCGCGTTAGTGACAAGGCTAGAGCCGAAAGGCATTCAGACGTTAGACGGATCCTGCTCGCTTCTTGCCTGATCCTGCACGGAGAAGAATGCAGTGGGCCAGGAAGCGCCTGTCCAACACGATTATTCGCGCTCTGCAGGCAAGGTTGGACTACGCTGGCTTTCACAATCCTGCGGACCGCGGGCGTACCATGACAGGATCAGGCAAGAAGTCAGCAGAATTGATATAACCCTGCATTGCCACTTTTGGTTATCGTGACGCCTGACTTGATCGGTACGCCTGTGCACGCCGATACAATGGGAACCGCTAGCTTCAGGGGATCAGCATGGACTGTGTAACGCATGAATCCACTCATAGTCGAGACACGCTTCAGCAGCAGGAACTGGCAGCGCTGATCGATCAGCTTACGTTGACGGATGGCGCTCATACCACCCGGATCGACGGTCTCTGCCTGATGCGTGCAAGCCAGCCCTCTGATCCTGTCCATGGCATCAGCAACCCCAGCTTTTGTGTCATCGCACAGGGTCGCAAGCAGGTTACGCTTGGCGATGAATGCTTTACCTATGACCCGCTGTATTACCTGGTGGGCTCCGTCTCGCTTCCTGTGACCGGCCAGATTATCGAGGCTACCCCCGAGCGCCCCTATCTCTGTATTCGGATCAACCTGGACCCGGCAGAAATTACCCGCCTGATAGCCGACGCCGGCCCGACAGGTGTCCCCGTCGTACCAGCTCACCGGGGCCTGTACGTCGAGCGCGTGGATAATGCCATGCTCGATGCCGTGACTCGACTGGTTCGTCTCTTGCACACCCCGCGTGACGCGGCGATGCTGGCCCCTCTGGTGCTACGAGAGATCTATTATCGGTTACTGCGTAGCCCCCAGGGATATCGACTGTACGAAATGGCAATAACGAACAGCCAAACCCACCGTGTAAATCGCGCCATCAACTGGTTGAATCAGAACTACATCGAGCCGTTGAAGATCGATGAGCTTGCCCGGCGCGTCAATCTGAGCCCTTCAACGCTGCATCATCGCTTCAAGGCGGTGACTGCAATGAGTCCACTGCAATATCAAAAGCAGCTACGCCTTCAGGAAGCCAAGCGCCTAATGCTCCATGAGGGCATCGATTGCTCGTCGGCAGCGCACCGGGTGGGTTATGAAAGCCCCTCTCAATTCAGCCGCGAATACAGCCGGTTGTTTGGCGCGCCGCCCATGAAGGATATGGCCCGTTTAAGAGCGAGCGCGTAGTAACACCTGACGTCCTACCGCCCGCACTTAGAACCTTGCGCGCACCTAGCACGGCAGACTACCCCGGCGGGATTAGACCTTTGTCTAACCAACAGCAATGACCTATCGGTCAAACCCAGCATTTCTCTGCTCCGCTCTTATCAATCAGGTCATTACGCCACTATAGGGCGCTTGTACCCTGGGTTTGAGCTTAATCGACACCCTTAAAAGCTTGTAAGAGAATGTTTCCAGCGAAGGGTTTCCTTACAGGAGTCTTGGCGAAACTCGTAAGATACGACAACTTACCGCCTCCAAGAAAAAGGCGTCGTTGACATCGCAGGTAAGCACTGTTAAAAATTTCGCCATCTAGTCGTATGATGTCTTACGACTCAAAATAATACTAATAACCAGGAAACTGACATGGCGACCAGTTCTGTAGAGAATCAGCGTTTGAACCGTATCCTTCTCACCGGCGCCGCAGGCGGTCTCGGGAAGGTACTCCGCGAAGCCCTCCGCCCTTACGCTGAAGTGATTCGGCTTTCCGATATCGCCAACATGGCACCCGCCGAAGGCCCCCATGAAGAAGTCGTTCCGTGCGACCTTTCTGACAAAGCCGCCGTCGATGAGCTCGTCAAAGGTGTAGATGCGATTCTGCATTTTGGCGGGGTTTCGGTTGAGCGTCCTTTCGAGGAAATCCTGGAAGCCAACATCAAAGGCGTCTTCCACATTTACGAAGCGGCACGCCGCCATGGCGTCAAGCGCGTCATCTTCGCCAGCTCGAACCACGTCATCGGCTTTTACAAGCAGACCGAACGTATCGATGCTAGCTCGCCGCGCCGCCCAGACAGCTACTACGGGCTGTCCAAATCCTATGGTGAAGACGTCGCCAGCTTCTATTTTGATCGCTATGGCATCGAAACCGTTAGCATCCGTATCGGCTCCTCCTTCCCCGAGCCGCAGAACCGCCGCATGCTGGCTACCTGGCTGAGCTACAACGATCTGACCAATCTGATCGCCCGCTCCCTGTTCACGCACAATGTTGGCCACACCGTCGTGTTTGGCGCTTCCAAGAACCGTGACGTGTGGTGGGATAACCGCCTGGCCGCTCACTTGGGCTGGGAGCCACAGGACTCCTCCGAGCAGTTCCGCGAGAAAGTCGAAGCAGAGCCGGCTCCGGCTGCGGATGATCCGTCCATGGTGTATCAGGGCGGCGCTTTCGTCGCCTCGGGTCCGTTTGAATAAGTACGCCGTTGCTTGCGATGGATCAGGACGATCGGACTGAACAAGAGAGATAAGAATGATGCAAGCTGAACTGATTCTGGATGCCCGCAACGGTACGGGAGAAAGCCCGGTCTGGAACCCACGGGAACAGGCGCTCTACTGGGTCGATATCCCTGCTCGTACCCTCAACCGCTGGAGTGCTGCCGATGGCAGCACCCGCGCATGGCTGGCTCCAGAAATGATCGCCTGCGTGGCACGCTATGACGGCAGTGACACTGCATGGTTGGCAGGCCTTGAGAGTGGTCTGTTCAAGGTAGAGATCACCGACGGAGACACCTTGCAAGCCACAGCCCTGGCCAACGTGACGCACCCGACCGGAAACATGCGCTTTAATGATGGGCGCTGTGACCGCCAGGGTCGCTTCTGGGCGGGAACCATGGTCATGGATATGGCAGCTGCAACACCGGCGGGAAAGCTATACCGCTTCCCTGAGCAACACTCGACTGCAGCCGATGGCCTGACCCCAATTCTGGAAGACCTTATCGTACCCAACGGCCTGGGCTTCAGCCCGGACGGCCGGACCATGTATCTGTCCGACTCCCATCCCAATGCACAGCTGATCTGGGCATTCGACTACGACACGGATACCGGCACGCCCCACAATCGCCGCCTGTTCGTTGACATGAACAATCATCCAGGTCGCCCTGACGGCGCCGCGGTGGATGAGGACGGTTGCTATTGGATCTGCGGTAATGATGCTGGCCAGATCCATCGCTTTACCCCGGATGGGAAGCTGGATCGTTCGCTGACCGTACCGGTAAAAAAACCGGCCATGTGCGCCTTTGGCGGACCGGGCCTGGATACGCTGTTCGTCACCTCCATCCGACCTGGCGGTGATCTATCTGATCAACCTCTGGCGGGCGGTGTGTTTGCCTTGAGGCCTGGCGTGAAAGGCCTGGAAGAGCCGACGTTCAGAGGATAGAACAACGCCTTCTACTACCGCTGTACTCCTCATAACAAAGACAAGATGTACTAAGGAGTTATCTCATGAATTTCAAACGTAACCTGTTGGCCGCTACATGCTGTGCGCTTCTGACTCCCGCGATCGCACTGGCTGATATCACCCTGAAGTCTTCGGACGTTCACCCGGCGGGCTACCCGACGGTCGTTGCCGTCGACAACATGGGCAAGAAACTCAAGAAGGAGACCGACGGCGAACTCAGCATTCGCATGTTCCCCGGCGGCGTCCTGGGTAGCGAAAAGGAAGTGGTCGAGCAGGTTCAGCTGGGCGCGATTCAGATGGCCCGCATTTCCATCGGATCGGTAGGCCCGGTGGTACCGGAAGTCAACGTGTTCAACCTGCCCTTCGTCTTCCGCGACGAAGCGCATATGCGCAAAGTGATTGATGGTGAGGTAGGCCAGGAGTTGCTGGATACCGTAACCAACTCCAACTTCAATCTCGTGGCCCTGGGTTGGATGGATGGCGGTACTCGCCATCTGTACACCAAAAAGCCGGTGCGCAAGATAGAAGACCTTGGCGGCATGAAGATCCGTGTAATCGGCAACCCAATCTTCATTGACACCCTGAACGCCATGGGCGGCAGCGGTATTGCGATGGCAACCGGTGAGATCTATAGCGCCTTGCAGACCGGCGTGATCGATGGCGCGGAAAACAACCCGCCTACCATGGTTACGCAGAACCATTTCCAGGTAGCCAAGTATTACACCCAGACAGGTCACCTGATCCTGCCGGAAATGCTGGTCATGTCCAAGGCCACCTGGAACAAGCTGACGCCGGATCAACAGGCGCTGGTCAAGAAAACTGCACGCGAAGCGCAGATGGAAGAGCGTGAGCTGTGGGACAAGTACAACGCGGAAAGTGTCGCCAAGTTGAAAGCTGCCAACGTTGAGTTTATCGAAGTTGACCGCAAGCCTTTCTATGACGCCACCGCGCCGGTACGTGAAAAATATAGCCAGCAGTACGGACCCAAATTCGCCGAGCTGGTCAAGCGTGTTGAAGCGGTGCAATAAGGCCTAACGGCCATTACAACAACAACCTGACATGCCCTGCTCGCTCCGAGGTCCTCTCGCAGCGAGCATGCGGCCGCTCGGAGCTTTTCATGAAACATGCTCTTCTGCGTGTCAACGATGTCATCTATACCCTCTGTGTCTGGATAGCGGGCCTGTCAATTCTTGTCATCTCGCTCATCATTCCGTGGGGTATTTTTACCCGTTACGTAATGGGAACCGGTTCATCCTGGCCGGAGCCTATCGCCATTCTGCTCATGTCCATTTTCACGTTCATTGGCGCAGCGCCCAGCTACCGTGCCGGTGCGCACATGGCTGTAGCAATGTTTACCGATCGTCTTCCGCCACTGCTCAAGAAATACGATGCCGTTCTGGTCAATCTGCTGATGACCGCCATCAGCCTCTTCATGACGATCTGGGGTATCAAGCTGTGCATGGCGACCTGGTACCAGTTCACCAGTGACCTGGCCTGGCTCCGGGTAGGGATTGCCTATTCGCCTATCCCAATCGGTGGCGCGCTGACCCTCTGGTTCGTGCTCGAAAGAATCATTTTTGGCGATCAAAGCCAACGGCGCGTCGTGCAATACGATGCGGTAGAAGAAGCGGCCGAAGGAGTTGCCTGATATGGATGCGTTCGTATTACTAGGCAGTTTCATACTGCTGATTCTGCTGGGCATGCCGGTTGCCTACGCACTTGGCCTAGCGGCGCTCGTCGGCGCCTGGTGGATCGATATTCCGTTCGATGCGCTGATGATTCAGGTGGCTGGGGGTATCAACAAGTTTTCCCTGCTGGCCATTCCCTTCTTCGTGCTGGCGGGGGCCATCATGGCCGAAGGGGGTATGTCGCGGCGGCTGGTGGAGTGCGCCAACGTACTGGTAGGCTTCATCCGCGGTGGGCTGTCGCTGGTCAACATCCTGGCCTCGACCTTCTTTGGCGCAATTTCCGGCTCCTCCCTGGCGGATACCGCCTCGGTAGGCTCGGTACTGATTCCGGAAATGGAAAAGAAGGGTTATCCGCGTGACTATGCCACTGCCGTTACGGTCAGCGGCTCGGTTCAGGCGCTGCTGACTCCACCCAGCCACAACTCCGTCCTGTACTCGCTGGCCGCCGGTGGTACGGTTTCCATCGGCTCGCTGTTCATCGCCGGCATTGGACCGGGGCTTCTGCTCAGCGCCATCATGATGCTGATGTGCCTGTTCTTCGCCAAGAAGCGCAATTACCCCAAGGGTGAAGTCATTCCCATGAAGCAGGCGCTGAAGATCTGCGTCGAGGCGCTCTGGGGCATGATGACCATGGTAATCATTCTCGGTGGCATTATCTCCGGCATCTTTACAGCAACGGAATCTGCTGCGGTTGCCGTGCTGTGGGCATTCTTCGTGACGATGTTCATCTACCGCGATTACAAGTGGAATGAACTGCCCAAGCTCATGCATCGGACCGTACGTACGGTCTCTGTGGTGATGATCCTGATTGCCTTTGCCTCAAGCTTTGGCTACATCATGACGCTCATGCAGATACCGGCACAGATCACCGGCGCCCTCATGACCATTTCGGAAAACCGTTATGTAATCCTGATGTGCGTAAACATCATGCTGCTGATCCTGGGTACGGTAATGGATATGGCTCCGCTGATCCTGATCCTGACGCCTATCCTGTTACCGGTCATGATCTCCATTGGCGTAGATCCCGTGCATTTCGGCATGATCATGCTGGTCAACCTGGGTATCGGTCTGATCACCCCACCGGTAGGCGGCGTGCTGTTCGTGGGCGCAGCTGTAGGCAAGGTGACTATCGAGCAAACCGTAAAGGCGCTGCTGCCGTTCTATGTAGCCCTGTTTGCAGCCCTGATGGCCGTAACCTATATCCCCGCAATCTCTCTCTTCCTGCCCAGCCTGATGGGTAACTGATCCATCGCATGACTGCTGGTCTTATCGAGACCAGCAGTCCCTCTCTACTGCCGACTGGCAGCTCATCGGATCACCCCTGCAATTCGCTTCGTTTCCCCGCAATTTTTCCTATAGTGAACGTGCCATTATTGATAGCCTTTCAGTACGTTACTGCCTGCATTAATGGCCTGAGCCTGTTGAACCTATAAGAACGATAAAGCCCCACCTGGAGGATGCCTTGATGCAACATGCCGAACGGCTGCCTGCCGCTCTCATCGATGAGGGGCAGTATCGTCTGCTCGTGGAAGCCGTTTCTGACTACGCGATTTTCATGCTGGATCCGGACGGTTTCGTAGCAAGCTGGAATCCCGGCGCTCGCCGCTTCAAAGGGTACGAGACAGCAGAAATCCTCGGTCATCACTTTTCGTGTTTCTATACCGCTGAGGACTTGCTGACCGGCCTGCCCGGTCGGGCACTTGAGCAGGCCCGCTGTGAAGGCCGGTTCGAGCAGGAAGGCTGGCGTGTACGCAAGGATGGCACACGCTTCTGGGCGCATGTCGTAATCGACCCTATCCGTAACGCACAAGGCACGCTGTTGGGCTTTGCCAAGGTGACGCGCGACCTTACCGAGCGAAAGGCGGCGGAAGACGCCTTGAGAAAAAGTGAAGAGCAGTTCCGCCTGCTGGTTCAAGGCGTCTCCGATTATGCCCTTTACATGCTGGACCCGACCGGTCAGGTGACCAGCTGGAATGCCGGTGCCGAGAAGATCAAGGGCTACACCCCACAGGAAATCATCGGTCAGCATTTCTCACGCTTCTACACCCCTGAAGATCGGGAAGCAGGCCTGCCGCAACAGGGGCTGGAAACGGCTCAACGTGAGGGTCGTTTTGAAAAGGAAGGCTGGCGAATCCGCAAGGACGGTACACGCTTTTGGGCCAATGTTGTCATCGATGCAATAAGGGACGACAACGGCACCCTCCTCGGCTACGCCAAGGTCACCCGTGACATCACCGAGAAACGGGAAACCCAACTGGCTCTGGAGCAAGCCCGAGAGGCCCTTTTCCAGTCACAGAAGATGGAAGCCCTGGGCCAGCTGACCGGTGGGATTGCCCACGACTTCAACAACCTGCTCATGGTGTTCATTGGCTGCCTTGAACTGGTTCGCAAGCGTCTGCCGGATGATCCCAAGGTTACACCGCTGCTCGACAATGCCATCCAGGGGGCACAGCGAGGCGTTTCTCTGACCCAGCGCATGCTGGCCTTCGCACGCCGTCAGGAGCTGAATCCGGAGACCATTGAGCTGCCTACTCTGGTCCGCGGTATGGCCGAACTGCTTCAGCGTTCCCTGGGCCCGTCGATCAAGATCGAAACCCGCTTTCCGCTGATTCTCAAACCCGCCCACGCCGACACTAATCAATTGGAGCTGGCCCTGCTCAACCTGGCCATGAATGCACGAGACGCCATGCCGGAGGGCGGCTCCATCATCATCTCGGCCCGTGATGAACTGATCTCCCAAGGCCATCCCAGCCACTTGAAACCGGGGGCCTACGTCTGCCTATCGGTACAGGACACCGGCCAGGGAATGGATGAAGACACATTGTCCCGTGCCATGGAGCCTTTCTTTACCACCAAGGGCATCGGTAAGGGAACGGGGCTTGGACTGTCCATGGTGCACGGCCTTACCGAACAATCCGGTGGCAGGCTCATCCTCAAAAGCCGGCTGGGCGAAGGCACTACAGCCGAAATCTGGTTACCCGCCGCACACGTATCTGATGCCGGCATGCAGACCACTGACGAACCCCTACCCGCGCCTTCAACAGACAAACCCGAAAATACCTTTCATATTCTAGTGGTAGACGATGACCCACTTGTTCTGACCAGTACCGCCGCCATGCTGGAAGACCTGGGAAACACCGTTTACAAGGCCTCCAGTGGCGCCCAGGCGCTCGATATATTGAGGAAGGCATACCCTCTTGTGGACTTGGTCATTACCGACCAAGCCATGCCTTACATGAGCGGCACTCAATTGGCAGAGGCCATACGGGCTCATTGGGCGGACCTTCCCATAGTGCTCGCATCAGGGTATGCCGAGTTGCCAGCAACGCTTTCGGTTGATCTGCACAAGCTAGCTAAGCCCTTCCGCCTGGAAGAGCTGGCCAAGGCCATTGATCAGGCCATGCGTCCAGACGCCATAGCCTCGGCTTGATGCTCTCACGCCGGGTGGCCATCGCGCACCCGGCCTTCCATCGGCTCGATAGCTTTCAATAGAAACTCCACACCAGCGAAACAGCTCCTATAAAACGTATCCGAATCAATAACCTGATCTGGATTACCACCCTCTTCTCAGCTCATACCTCATTCGCCCTAACCTGATATGGCAGGTATTGCCTCACATTCAGCAGGAAGCCGCACAGTCGAATAGAGCAGTAAATCTGTCTTGCGGAGTTATCTATGGATGCTCAGTGTGAAGTTTGTTATTCAATTTTCCCTCCCATCGAGAATCCCAACCGAAGCGGGATGCTTCAGGTTGACGACACCCATCAACTCTATTGGGAGGAGTCCGGCAATCCCGAGGGGTTACCCGTCGTCTATCTGCACGGCGGACCTGCCGAAGGGGCCCCGCCCTCCAAGCGCCAATGCTGGGACCCGGACTATTACCGCATCATCCTCTTCGATCAGCGTGGCGCGTTACGCTCCACTCCCCTGGCCGAGGTTAAAAACAACACGACCCAGCATCTGATCGATGACATCGAGACCCTGAGGGAGATGCTCGGCATTGACAAATGGCTTGTCTGTGGCGGCTCATGGGGAACCACCTTGGCGCTTGCTTATGGCGAAGCCCATCCTGAGCGTTGTCTGGGCTTTGTCCTGCGTGGCATCTTTCTGGGCACAACCGATGAGATCAACTGGTTCGTTTACGGTATGCGCCTGTTTTTCCCAAAGGCCCATGAAGACTTCGTCAAGTGGCTACCGGAGGAGGAACAAGGCGACCTGTTGGAAGCCTATTGCAAGCGAGTGATCTCGGAAGACAAAGATGTCCGGCAGGAGGCTGCCCGTTACTGGGTAAAGTATTCCGGCAGCTGTGCGCTGCTGCGCCATGATCCTGAAGGCGTTGAAGAGCAAGCCGCTGACGATACGACCATGATGGGCATGGGTATCCTGGATCCGTATTACTTCAAGCACAGCATGTTTCTGGAAGACGACCAGTTGCTTCGTAACATTGACCGTATCAACCACCTGCCGTGCGCCATTGTGCAAGGTGGGCACGATATGATCGCAACGCCTCATGCTGCCTATCGACTGCACAAATCCTGGCCAGGCTCCGTGCTGAACATGGTGCCTGATGCAGGCCACTCACCAATAGAACCCGGAACGCTGAGTGGGCTGGTCCAGGCGTTCGAGGTCTTCAAGAAGACCGGCGATTTCCACCAGCCTTGATAGCTCTGTCACGACACAGATACCGCTGGAGCGCTTGCAATAGACCACGCCACACAAAACCTGTGGCGTGGTCGAGGCTGCTGGCAGGGTTTGCCACACCAGCAACCACACGGCAAGCCTTTCCAGAGAGCAGTTAGAACATCAATCCATACCCCATCGGGTACAGAGGTTTGCGGTTGCCTTCCTGGTTGGTTGAGTGACGGTTGATTACCTGTTCCATGGAAAGCGGCAGATCAAACGGTAGCTTGCCTTTGAAGCGGGTCGGATTGACTACCGCGTCCAGAAGGATCTCGTCGGATACACCAAAGTTGCCGATCAGGGCGCCTACCTGCCCCTGAAGCTTGGTCAATATGGCCGGACGATCCAGGTACACACTTACAACGGTCGGCACACCCTTTGCGCTGGCAGCCTTGATCTGGACAAGGTCTGGATTGTCCTCCGGGTAGTCCAACGAACCCTCATGCTGCATGCTTCCGAACAGATAATTCGGATGTAAGAGCTCGTAGGGCGCTGTGGAACGCATGATGGCAACGTCCGCCTTGTCCAGCGAGTCCACGACATTCAGGCCGGCCTTTTGCGCCGCAGTGGCATCGACGTTATAAAGATAAACGTTTCGGCCTTGGCCAATAGGCAGCAACTTGCGGTTCTTGAGCAGTACCAGCGAGTTCTTTTGCGCGTCATCTGCCAGTTGCTGATGCTCTGCACTGCCTACAACCTCGGCGGCCTTGGATTCATCCACATACGGATTCTCGAAGAGTCCCTGCTCGAACTTCTGCTTCATGATGCGGATGACCGCCTCGTCCACACGACGCTCGGACACAAGCCCCTGCTTGACCGCACTCACTATAAGACTGCTGTCATCCACTCCGCCAAGCTGGTCGACCCCGGCGTTGATGGCCTTGGCGGTACGCTCAAGCTCTGTCAGCGACTCGACCCCCCAGGGCATTCCCAGCGAGAACGGCTCACCCGGCTTGCTGCCGTTCTGGCAAGCCTCGTTACAGTCTTTGGTGATCAGCCAGTCGCTCACGACGACGCCCTTAAAGCCATAGCGGTCCCGCAGGAGATCCTGCAACAGGAAGCGATTGAATCCTGCTCCCACCTGCTCTTCAATCGGCCGTCCCTGGTGAGAGGCGTTCTGCAGAATCGAATAGGTCGGCATGACGGAGCCTACATTCGCCTCGAATGCCCCTATGAACGGAACGATATGCTGACGAATGTCCTTGCCGTAGAAATCTGCGTATTTGCCATAGGCATTGTGGCTGTCCCAGCCATCCTTCGCTTCTCCATAGCCTACCCAGTGCTTGACCACAGTCACCACACTGCCCGGGTTTAGGAAATTACCATTCTGCATGCCTTGAACATAGGCGCGAACCAGACGCTTGGCCAACTGGGCATCTTGTCCGAAGGTACCACTGCCACGGGGCCAACGCGGCTCGGTATAGAGATCCGCCTGCGGAGATAGCGCCACGTTGATGCCTACCGCGCGATACTCATCGCGTACGACCTCGGCAAAGGTCTTGACGACCTTAGCGTCCCCAATGGCGCCCAACCCCAAGGCTTCCGGCCATTTGGAGAACGAACCGGACTGGTTGCTGGCACCTGGTGTGTAGAGGAAAGAGTTGCGGGGGTCGGTGCTGATGCTCAGGGGAATCGCCAGCCGCGATTGTTCAGCCAAGACTTGCAGCGCATTGTTCTGTTTGGCGAAATTCTCGGGGTCTGTATCCAGGCGCGTGATATAGGTGTTTACCTTCTTGGTTTCGATCGTCTTGGCAATCGCCTCCTGATCATAGACGGCACCGCCACCCAGCCCACCGGCATCCGCTACGGTCGGAAAGGTGCCATGCATCATGGCTCCTGCCTTCTCCTCAAGCGTCATCCAGGTAACCAGATTGCGGGCACGGTCCTCGGCAGGCAGTCGCCAATCCTCATAACGATCCAGCCGACCGTTACGGTTCATGTCCTTGAACTGTAAGCCGCCCACCGTTAGTACAGGCAGGTCTTTCTGCTCAAGCGTTACACCGTGCGAAGAAATACCTTGCGCCGAGACTCCTGTCGCCAGTGTGGCTAAGCTGATTAAAGCAGCGGCCTTTTTCATCGAACCCTCTCTTTTCCTTGTTATTGGTTAACGTAGCCCACTAATGATCTAGGGCACTGGAACTATAGAGCAGGTTTTACGAATCCGCTTGCTAACCGCACCGATTTGTCTGGCGCAGGTATTTCAACAAGCTTATCTATGTCTTGGCGCGCCCCAGAATCTGGTCCATTACCCTGTCCGTCTTGACGGCTTCCCGCGCCAGCGCAGCGTAGTCACGCTCACCTCGAATATGCGCATTCATACCCAGCACGTGATACCACTGGATATGCTCAGGGTGCTGGATGTACTCGCTAACGGTTTCTTCAGCGTCCAGCCGGACCGGCTCATCACCATATACTGAAAAGAGAATACGCCCCCGACTGCCAATGATTTCGACTCGATCTTCATGGCGGTCAGCCACAAAATTCCAGCACCCCATGCCGAGCGCGCCGGATGAGAAACGCCAGCTTGCAACTACTGCATCTTCCGCCGCATAGAGCCCTGCCTGTCTTGCAGTGAAACCGCTTACGGCCACGATATCGCCCAACAGGTACTGGAACAGGTCAAGGCCATGACTGGCCAGATCGGCAAAGTATCCACCTCCTGCGACAGCCGGGTCGGTTCGCCAGTTGGCCTGCTGCTCCAGATCTTTTTGCGAAGGCGGCTTTATCAGGCTCCAGGTCAGCTGCCTGACCTCGCCAATATGGCCCTGCGTCAACCATTCGCGTACCCGCTGAAACCGGGGCAGTGACCGACGGTAATACGATACGAAAAGATGGCGACCCGCCTTGTCGAATGCCTGCTGCATCTCCTCGCTCTGCGTACTGCTGAGCGCCATCGGCTTTTCGACACAACAATGTTTGCCTGCGGTGGCCACCTGCATGCTGTAGGCATGATGGCTGTCGGGAGGCGTTGCGATATAAACAGCGTCCACGTCCGGATCATCGATCAAGGCTTGCGCATCGGTGTATACCCGCGCAATGCCATGACGCGCCGCATAATCGGTGACTGCCTCGGCACGGCGGCCCATCACCGCTACCAGCGCAGAGCCAGGCGCCTTGTAAAAGGCTGGCCCGCTTTTCCGCTCCGTCACATCCCCACAGCCAATCATTCCCCAGCGCACAACATCCATGAATTCTCTCCCGTTCAAGGAATCAATAGGTTTGGCACTTTTTCCCTTGTCTTCGTGCGATGCGACCACGCAGACTCAGGACTACCGTACAAAACAGGTGTGTCGGAATAGTAGTCACTGCACCCTATGCTGCGAACTGTTAGTTGGTAACGGCGCGGTGACAAACCGTCTGCCCAGGCATACAGCCCGTTCGGCATAGACAATCCATCCGCAACAAGAAGCGAGCCACGATGACCAGCAGCCAACGTCCGGTAGCGGGCCTCTCCCTACCTAAACCCATTATCGAGCGGGCCGAAGCCCTTTTGCAGCAAGGTGGTCGTCGCCTGCTGGGAATCGCTGGCCCACCGGGTGCTGGCAAGTCGACCGTGGCGGATCTGCTGGCGGCTGAGCTGGGCACGCGAGCATTGGTCGTACCCATGGACGGCTTTCATCTGGCCAATCGGGAGTTGGCTCGCCTTGGCCGCGCGGAGCGCAAAGGGGCACCGGATACGTTCGATGTGTATGGATACCGGGCCCTGCTGGAGCGTCTCAGGCACCAGCAGGCAGACGAAACGGTCTACGCGCCCTCGTTTCATCGTGACATCGAGGAAGCCATTGCCGGATCGATTCCAGTCTCATCCGAAGTGTCGCTGATCATCAGTGAGGGAAACTATCTGCTACTTGAGGAGGGCCCCTGGCAACCCGTGGCCGAACTGTTCGACGAGTGCTGGTACGTTGCTGTCGACCCTGATGAGCGCCGTACCCGGCTGATCGAGCGCCATATGCATTTTGGGCGAAGCCGCGAAGCTGCTCAGGCCTGGGTTGAGCAGACCGATGAGCCCAACGCTCTGCGTATTGACCAGTACAAGGATCGAGCCCATCTTCAGATTCCCTGGTCTGATGGACCGGCCCGGTAAGTGAGCTGCATAATGAATCAAGGACCTGGCTGATGCGTTTCAGACAGGCCCTTGAGGCAGTAGTCACTAGAATAACATCCCCAACAAAGACGCTTTGACCGCCGCCTCCGCCTTATTGGATGCATGAAGTTTCCGCATGGCATTTACCAAGTGAAACTTAACGGTACGCTCGTCGATATTAAGAATCAGTCCAACTTCGATATACGTCTTGCCTACGGCTGTCCATTTGAGAACTTCCCGCTCACGGCAAGTTAGTTCACTCGTACATTCAGGCATGGTTTTCGGAGCCAGAAAACGCACCATTGAAGAATGAACAAGCGTGGTCAGCCATATAAGCTTGGCTTCTTTTTCGTCGAGTTCTGTAACGGTAAGTTTTTCCGAAGAACGAACCAGCGACAACAGCCCCATCGTTCCAAACTGCCCTCGCGACGACAGGCACCAGCCATGACGAATGTCATGCTGCATCGCCTCTTCCCAGAAATCATGCTCCACCGCTGGTTGCTCCGCTGACCAGATCAGAGGGGACTGTTCCCGGATACCGTGCCGTACGGTTGGGTCGATGCAGTAATAATTATTAGCTACATACTTACTTTTCCAGGCATCAGGAAATGTTGTAAGAAGTTCTATTTTTGGGCTAGAAACAGGAAGTGGCGCCTGAAGGCCATAAGAACAGAATTGAAACCCCAGACCTGAAATGATCTTTCCAAGCTCACTGAACAATTGATGTTCGGATTTAGCCCCGGAGCATAAAGAGAGATAATCCTCACGCCAGTCTTTCACATTACTTCAACCTTTGTAAAAGATGCCCAAATGGGCAGTGGTTTGTTTCTAACAGGCTCCGTACCATCATCTATTGGTGATGACTTAATTATTGCGAAACAACTTGTAAGGTGATGAATCTTGGTCGATTTAGGTATTCTTTCGTCGCATCCCAAGGGCGCTGCCATGTCTTTATTAGCACCAGATCATTTCATCCGCATGTCTTACAAGGAGTTCAGCGACGTCACCTTTTACCAATACATGGCCTGGATGGACATGGATCTCGTCGAAGAGCTGCAAAGCCTTGGAATAGACGCCGCTTCTGCCGGATTTTGCGAATGGGCCAGCACGACACATTCACCCTCCATCAGCATTGGCTGGACCTGGTTCAGACAAAGTTCAATTGGAAGTCCCTACCTTGCTCCCGGTGGAATCAGCACCAATCTGATGCTGCGATGTGCAACCGGTTACGATCTGGGACCACGGGCTACAGAAGAACTACTAATATCCTGGCTCTCTCGACAAAACTGGCAGTCCGGAATTCCAGTCACCTTATAAGCAGACCTGTCCAGATGGGCAGCTGTCCAAAAAAACGTCGCTCTCTTGTAATGGAGTAAAGACACTTACGGAGATGCGATATGCTTAATATGGTAACAGGGACGGTTAAAGATTTAAAACCGGCCATGGCACAGGCCCTTTCGGTATATCGATACAACATTTTTGTTGAAAAGATGGGTTGGCCTCTCGAGTGTCAGGAAGGTAACGAACAAGATGAGTTCGACCGTGAAGACACCCTTTATGTAGTGGCACATGACAGCAACAACGAAGTCTGTGGCTGCGCCCGCTTACTGCCTACCCATAAACCGTATCTGCTGGGTGAAGTCTTCCCCGAATTAATGGAAGGCGCGGCCTTACCGCATTCTTCCGATATTTGGGAACTGTCTCGCTTTGCCTTGAGCACCCCCAAAAATAAAGTATTAACCGCTGCGCAATCATGGCAAAACAATATCGCCTTGATGTCAAAAGTAGTTGATGCCGCAAGTGCTCGGGGAGCGCGCCGCCTGATCGCTTTTTCCGGCGTGGGCAACGAAAGACTGCTCAAACGTGCCGGCCTGAATATTCACCGTATTTCCAAACCACATCTTATTGATAACAAACCGGTCGTCGCTTTCTGGATAGAAATCGACAACCAGACAAGAAATGCATTAGGTCTTCAATAAAACGACCTGATTGCCATGCGTGCTTAATAAAAAGATGGATAGACCAATCAATAAAAGGACGTTGATAAAAAGGCCCTAGTTTGGCTTTAAAAACACATCAGGTGATCCCTGCCTTTCAACACCTGAAAGCCAGCTTGACCTTGAATATACGCTTCCCAATCATTTAGATGACTTAAACTCATGACTCAGGCAATCAGATCTTATTCCAGCCGTACAGCAGACAAATTTGTCGTCCGTCTTCCTGAAGGAATGCGCGATCATATTGCGGATGTAGCCCGTCACCATCACCGGAGCATGAACTCCGAAATTATCGCTCGCCTTGAGCAGAGCTTGATCCAGAATGGTGAAATGGACGGTAGCGCCAGAATGCGGCTGGATAGCCCTGAGCTGAGCGCCCATGAACGCGAACTGCTGCAGCGCTTCAGGGGCTTGTCAGGACGTCAGCAGAACGCCTTGATTTCATTGATCGCCGATAACGCAGCGACAACAGCACGCGAATAGGCACTCTTATCCGGGCCTGTCTTCCGCCATAAAAGCGGGTCCGGATCTTTTCAGGTACAGCCCAAGGCTTACCCCTACACCCCCAGTACCCCCCGTCTCTCGTTCATCCCCTCTAAAAACAAGCGAACCGCAGATGACAACAGCGCCGCATTATCTATAATTGGATTCTGCCTTTGCTCTCTTCTTGTCATCTTTAACAGGCTGCAATGTTTGCTTGCTTCTTCGCCCTTGCGTCCCTGTATGTTCAGAGGCTTTCGCCATGCGCGTCTTTTACTTTCTCTTGATTCTTACCACTGGTCTTGCATTTCTCTGGTTATCACTCTCTGATATCCCCGGCCTTATCACGTTCTCGTGAATACTTCTGGTGCCTGGGCTTTATCAGGCGCCAGGCTAACCTCACCTTAAGCACCACCTGACCGTAGCGCACGATGTTGCTGATAGCGCCCCAGCAACGTACCTAGCGCGACAACGATCAGCGCGCCTGTTACACCCGCTGCGTAATGCGCCCATGAAGGCAAGGCAGGCAGGCTGGTATCGGCCACCGCCATTCCACCCGCAATCCAGCCCAACAGCGCCGCGCCCAATTTGATGATGATTGGAAAACGCTCCATCAGGCGCAACACCAGCTTGCTCCCCCAAATAATGATCGGGATGCTGACCACGATTCCAAAAATGACCAGTTCGAGCTGGCCATGGGACGCCCCTGCCACCGCCACAACGTTATCCAGGCTCATAAGCGCATCTGCCACAATAATGGTCCAGATAGCGCCCAGCAGTTTCGGGCTTGCCTTCAAATCAGCATGTTCGTCCTCACCCTCGGGCAGCATCAGTTTTACACCGATCCAGGCGAGCAGCAGCGCACCAACTAGCTTGAGATAAGGCAACGTCAGCAATTCAAGAGCGAAAAAGATCAATACGATCCTGAGCAGGATGGCACCGAGCGCACCGCCCAGAATGGCTTTATTTCGCTGCGCCTCGGGCAGTTTTCGACAGGCCAGTGCAATCACCACGGCATTGTCTCCACCCAGGAGGATGTCGATCAGAATGATCTCCCCAACAGCAAGCCAAAGATCAGGATTATTCATTAGCTCATTCAACATTATCTCCCTTGAAACAAGGACAGCCGTAAGGTGCCGGAGCCAGAAGACGCAAAGTCTGCCGGTGAGGATTTACACCCCTTGTGGAGCCTCAATGTATCCAAAGGTTTCATGAAGAAGTGCAGACGACCGGAAAGAACGACTGCTGCCGAGGTCATACGTCTATCCCTACAACGCATTGTGGATGACATTACCGCTACAAGGAGCTCTTGTGGAACCGCTGAAAATCGCCACATTCAATGTGAATGGCCTGCAGGCACGACGTGCTCATCTGCTCGAATGGCTACACCGTGAATCCCCTGACATTGTGTGTTTGCAGGAATTGAAAATGGCTGATGCCAGTTTTCCTGTCGATGAGATCCAGAATGCCGGTTACGGTGCGTTATGGCAGGGCCAGAAGTCCTGGAATGGAGTGGCTATCCTGGCAAAGGGCGAAACGCCCCAGGAAAGTCGACGCGGCCTCCCGGGTAATGAGAACGACCCCCAGAGCCGTTATCTGGAAGCGGTCGCTCATGGAGTCGTCGTGGGTTGCCTGTATCTTCCCAATGGCAACCCACAACCAGGTCCTAAATTTGACTACAAGCTGGATTGGTTTGAAAAGCTGAATGCTCATGCTGCCCAGCTGCAGGCAAGTGGTCATCCGGTCGTTCTTGCAGGCGACTACAATGTCATTCCTACAGATGAGGATATCTATAGCACGCGCTCCTGGCAGAAAGATGCGTTATTGCAACCGGAAAGCCGAGCCTGCTTCGAGCAGCTTCTGGAACAAGGCTGGACCGATGCCCTGCGCACCTGCCACCCTAACGAGCGCATCTATACATTCTGGGACTATTTCCGCCAGCATTGGCAGAAAAACTCAGGCATGCGTATCGATCATCTCCTGCTCAGTGCATCACTTGCGCCACGCCTGCTGGATGCCGGTGTAGACCGCTGGGTACGTGACCAGCCCCATGCCAGTGATCACGCTCCTACCTGGATTACGCTCAAGGCCCCATAGACGAAGACACGATTCGGTCATGGACACCATGCTACATTCGGGATCTGTCCATCGCCACAAAACAGACCGTGAATCAGCCTACCCTCCTATCGGACCGTTTGCTATTAAGCCCGCTCCTGCCAAGTGATGCGCCACGCATTCAGTTGCTGGCCAATTCGCCCTTGATTGCCGATGTAACGGCGCACATTCCCCATCCGTATCCCGATGGATTGGCCGAATCATGGATCGCTACTCACATCGCTCGCTGGGAAGCCGGCGAGCTGGCTGCCTTTGGCATTCGATTGAAACAGACAGAGCAGCTGATTGGCGTCATTTCGCTGAATCACATCCGTGACCGACGCGCTATCGTTGCCTATTGGATCGGCGTGGATTACTGGAATCAGGGATACGGCTCCGAAGCCTGCAAGGCTATTACAGACTTTGGCTTTCAAACGCTGGACCTGATTGAGGTGCGCGGCAATCACCTTGCGCGCAATCCTGCCTCAGGCAGGGTTCTGGTCAAGAGCGGCTTCGAGTATCTGTTTTCCAAAACCGCTTCGCTAGGTCTGAAAACGGAAGACGAAATGATGATGTTCTATCGACTCACCCGTAGCCCACAAGGTGAGGCAGCCAGCGTCTGAACGGATGCCCTCCGGGGCAGACCGGACGGCATCCGTGTTAGAGGTCAATGCGCCACCTCGTCGAGCTCATTGCTTTTGATCTGCGTCAGCCGCCCTTCGAACAGGCGATACACCTGATCGGCCACATCAATCAGTGCAGGCCGGTGCGATACGGCAATTATGGTAATACCAGGGGTTAGCGCTTTCAGGGTATGGCTGATCGCGGCTTCGGACTCAGGATCTAGCGCACTGGTGGCCTCATCCAGAATCAACAAACGAGGGTTATGCGCCAGGGCACGGGCAATAACGATACGCTGACGCTGCCCGCCCGAAAGACGTCCGCCCCGCTCCCCTACGACAGCATTCATACCGCCGGTGAGTTTTTCCACGAACTCCCATGCTCCGGCTTGCTTCAGCGCCCGCTCGGCATCAGCAGCCGTAAGCTCGGGATCACCCAGCGTAACGTTAGCCAGAACGGTGTCATGCAACAGTAAGGTTTCTTGCGGCACATAGCCAATCAGGCGACGCCATTGGCGCTTGTCGAGCTCCTCAATCGGAACACTGTCGATCAGGACACGTCCAGACTGGGCAGCCAGCAGCGCACATATCAGATCCAGAATAGTGGTCTTTCCCGAGCCAGACGGCCCGATAAGACTGGTGAACGTTCCGACCGGAATAGTAAGGTCCACCTCGCTCAGGATCGGTTTGCTTCCGTAATGAAAGGACACCTGCTCGAACACGATAGCGCTTTTCAGAGACGGTGTGCGGGTGCCGCCATTGGGCTCAGCATCCGCCAGCGCCGCGTTGATGGAATCCTGTAACGCCCAATAGGCGCTCTCCTGTGCGGCCATCCGATGATAGCGCTGCTGTGCCTTGTGAAGCAGACCCAGTACCCGTACCACCAGAAAGATGAGCACCATGACAGACGACAGAGGCAGCTTCCAGACCACCAGCGCCGCATACAGCCCAGCGGCTGCCAGGATGGCAAGCATGGGCTCCTGAAGCGCACGCAACGCTTCACGGCTCATGACCTCACGTTCCATCGCCTTGTTGAGCTCGGCTGCCTGATGGCGAAGCAGCGAATCGGCAATGTCATAACGCGCCATGGCTTTGAGCGGCTTGACCGACCCCAGCGTATCGGTCAGATGAGCCAGCAGCTCGCGCATGAGACTGGTCTGACTCTTGCCGGCGCGTCGGGACGTCTTTACCAGGCGCTGCAGGGCCATCAGGAGAAAACCTCCAAGGATGAGCGAAACCAGCGTTGCCTTCCACGAAACGATGAACGCAATGACGGCATACACAACCGCCTGAATGACCAGCGCCAACATGTTGGCCGCATGCTCATATCCTGTCGAGGCACGATAGGCTTCGGTCGCTACAGCATTGGCCAGCGCACCGGCAGGCTGACGCAGGTAGTATTCCCAGCGACTCCCCAGCAACGCACGAATCAGATCGATTCGAAGGTCAGTGGCCACATGGGCTACGGCATAACCGACCTGACGGTTACCCAAGAGTACCAATGTACTGCTCAGCGTCAGCCCCACAACGATCACGACCAGCATCGTTACCAGCGTAGGCTCAAGACCCACCAGCCCAAGGACATGAATGACCTTATTGGCCAAGTCAGAATGCGCCTGATCACCCAGGGCAATGGAGAGTAGCGGCAGTAAGGTCGTCAAGCCGACCCCTTCCGCGATACCTGCCAGCAGCAGGCTTATCAACATCAGAAACGTACGCACCGGGTAAGCCCGGCCGTAAGCAAAAAGAATCCGCATGGTATATCCGTTAGCGATGGGCTCGGTTAACTGGATAGGGAGCGCACGGCTCAACCTATCGCCAGACTACAAAGGGGTAATCCAGCTCCGTATCCCTGTGAGCCTATAGCTTGGTTCATAAACTCTTGATCTGCCTTACCCCTGTGAAAGCGGCGTAAGGCAGACACGTCAGCTGACTTGCGCCGCGGTCGAAAACACATCACGTAGCGTTGCAAAGGCAGCAATGATCTGGTCGATCTGTTCTGGCGTATGCGCCGCGCTAACACTGCAGCGAACCAGCGCATCCCCGTTGGGGCTGGCCGGAGGCAGTACTAGATTCACATAAACGCCCTGCTCGATCAGCGCTTCCCAGAAGGCAACGCCCTCCTTGGGCGAACCCAGTATGACCGGAATGACAGGACTCGGTCTTGAACTTACCCGATAGCCTAACGCCGACAATCCCTTGTGCAGCTGTCGTGCATTGTCCCAAAGCTGCGTTCTAAGCTCGGGACGGGTACGTAGGCTACGTAACGCCGTACGCACGGAAGCAATCACTGAAGGCGAAGGTGACGCTGTAAAGATATAAGGGCGACTTGCATAACGAAGCAGATCAAACTCAGCGTGCTGGCTTGCTGCAAAGCCGCCAATCGCACCCAGACTCTTGCTGAACGTACCCAGGATGACATCTACTTCGTCCTCGACGCCCAGCTCCTCGGCCAGACCGCGGCCGTTGGCACCCAGCACCCCAACGGAATGCGCTTCATCAACCAGCAGATATCCACCCAGACGACGCTTGATCTCGACGATTTCCTTGAGTGGCGCCTGATCACCCATCATGCTGTAGATGCCTTCTACAATGATGATCGCATCACGGGCCTTTTCGCCCAGGCGAAGCATGCGCTTTTCCAGGTCGGCGGCATCGTTATGCCGGAAGCGAATGACCTGTGCCCCACCCATGCGGCAGGCATCATAGATACTGGCATGGCAATCGGCATCCAGCAGCACGATGTCGTCCGGCCCCGCCAGGGTGCCGATAATGCCCAGGTTGGCCAGATAGCCTGTCGAGAATACAATGACCGAGCGGCGCTGAAAGAAATCACCTAATTCCTCTTCAAGTGCCATGTGGCTGCCGTAGCTGCCATTGGCCATGCGCGAGCCGGTCGTACCAGTGCCTTCATGTTCCAACGCCTGCTGGGCAGCCTTGATGCATTCAGCATCGAAGGTCAACCCCAGGTAATTGTTGGTTCCCGCAAGCACTACACGCCACTGCCCAATACGTCCTTCAGTAGGCGTATAGATTTCGTCGATGCGCGTACCAAAGGGACTGGGCTCCGCCTGGATCAGAGCGGTACGTTCCTGTGCCAGCTTGTTGAACTTATCGAACAGTGCCATCTGCAGGCTCCAGCAAGGCGATGACAGCATGTGCCAGTTGCGCGGGGGTTCGGACATCGGTCAGGACATTGAGCGGGATGGAGATATCGAACTCGTCTTCCATTTCCATCAGAAGATCCATGACCTTGATGGAGTCCAGGCCAAGCTCCTGAATCAGATCGATGTCGGGATGAATAGGCGTACCGGGAGGCGCAAGGCGATTGAGGTAAGCAAAGATCTTTTCTAGTATTTTTTCTTGGGATGTCATGACTAAGTCCCTAAACGGAATGAATGCCCTAGGCCTTTCAGAAACTACGCTCTTGCAAAGCCTTCTCCAGCAGGATATTTGGATGCCATCCCAGTGCCTGCTCAACGGCTGCATTACTGCATGACCAGTCAGGATGTCTCAACTCACCTACCTTGGCGGGTGTCAGCATGGGTGCACGTCGTGTCAGGCGGGAAAGGGACAGATTGACCTGTGCCATTCCCTCAAGCACTGCGGCAGGCACAGTAACCTTACGCACCGGCCCTTGGCGAACTCTTTTAGCAATCTCGGCAATGCTCTGCCAGTCATAGCCGTCAGGATGACCATCACTGAGTTCATAGGTAGCCGAGTGTACCTGCGAGGCACCGACCCAGGCCACCACAGCGCGGACGAGATCTTCCACATGAATGAATGACAAGCGTGCGGATTGCTCACCCAGCGTCAATAGCCAGCCACGCAGCAACCACTGGAAGAGTGGCCGCATCTCCTTGTCGCCCGGCCCATAAACTGCGGTAGGTCTGAATACCGTAACCGGAAGGTCGCCGGCCCGTTGCTGGATAGCCTGCTCTGCCTCACGTTTGGAGGCTGCATACCAGGACAACTCTGGATGCCGAGCCGCTAAAGAAGACATCAAAAGAAACCGCCGGCCTGCACCAATCCGCCGTACAGCCTCCATCAGATGGGCGCTGCCGTCGACGTTGATCCGGTTGAACTGATGGGGCGTGCTGCCTCTAACGGCACCGGCAAGGTGGATAACAATGTCCGCCCCGTCTACCAGATGCTCAAGTGAATCAGGCTCCTCAAGGGAACCCTTGATCCAGGTGACACCGTCGCGGGGGCCGTCTTCGCGTCGGTTTAGAGCGCGTACCGTGAGATTCGCTTCAACCAGACGCTTGCGCAAGATGGTTCCGATAAAGCCTGTCGCCCCCGTGAGGGCGACAACCTGAGCGGTCAAAGGCTTATCCAGCAGCAAGAGAGAGGCCGCAATCAGCCTCGATCTGCTGGATAAACCGCTTGCGTGCCTCGGCTCGCGAGGGCTTGCCGGAGGACGTACGCGGTAATGAATGAGGCGGCACCAGCTCCACCCGGCAGGTAAGGCCAAACTCGCTGTTGATGAGCTTGGTCAGCGATTGAGCAAAATGCTCACGCTGTTCCAGATCCATGATACGGCACTGAACCTGGACGACGACCTGAGGCTCCTCTTCGCCTGGAATAAGAAAGGCAATGACGTCGCCGGGGCGAATATCCGGCTGGCATTCGGCCAGGTACTCAATGTCTTGAGGCCAGATATTACGTCCGCGCACAATGATCAAGTCCTTGCGGCGACCGGTAATATAGAGCTCACCCTTGGAGAGATAGCCCAGATCTCCCGTATCCAGCCAATCACCTTCAGGGCTCATGACTGCCTGGGTAGACTCTTCGTCGCAGAAATAACCCGACATCAGGCTCGGCCCTTTCAGGGTAATACGACCGATTGCACGCTCAGGCAAGGCATGTCCGTTGTCATCACGGATTTCAAGCGTATGTCCGGGCAGGGCCGCACCACAATTGACAAAGCTGCTGGCGTTGCTGTCCGGCCCGTCGAAAGGAATGGCCTGGGAATGGTGCTCAAGCTCCCAGCGATTGATACGGTCCGTCTGGATACCGGTATCACGACGCGCGAAGCTGACGCCCAGGGTGCTCTCCGCCAGTCCATAACAGGGCAAAAACGCCTTGCGATCAAAGCCCGTCCGTTCGAACTGCATGGCGAAACGGTTCAACACCTCTGCCCTGATAGGCTCGGCTCCAATACCTGCGATGCGCCAGCTGGACAAATCAAAACGCTCCATATCGCTTTCGCGAACACGGCGCGTGCAAATGTCGTAACCAAAAGGAGGTGCAAACGAAATCGTACCGCGGTTCTGGCTGATCAGACTCAGCCACTGCCTGGGACGCATGGCAAAGTCCTGAGTCCGCAGATAGTCAACGGACAGTTGGGACGCCATCGGGCCAAGGACAAATCCGACCAACCCCATGTCATGATAGAACGGTAACCACGAGACGCAGCGATCACCCGGCTGAACGCCCAGGCCATCTCGCGTAATGCCTTGCAGATTCGCCATCACAGCCCGCTGCGTTACAACGACACCACGCGGGAAACGGGTACTGCCGGAGGTGTACTGCAAATACGCGACCTCATCGGCACGGGAAGGCGCCAGCTCGACTGCTATAAGCGGGCGCAAGGAGAGCTCCTTGGCCGTACCGATGAATCGCATCGGCTGCTCAGCGGCCTCCTCGGCAAACTTGACCAACTCGGCCGGTGCGAATACGGCAGAGGCTTCGCAACTTTTGAGGAGTCCCTTGAGTTTCTTGACGTAGATATCGTGACTGCCTAGCCCCGAGGGAATCGGCAGCGGAACGGGCACAAAGCCGCCGTACTGACAGCCGTAGAAAACCTCCATGAAGGACAGATCGGTGTCGGCGATCAGGGCAACCCGATCTCCCCGCTCAAGGCCCAAACCATGAAGCCGTTTAGCGACCTTGAGAGCCTCTCTTCTGAGGGCACCGTACTGTACAACAGCCGTCAGGCGGCAACGGCCATCATAGAAGTTCAGCCCTGTTTCACCTTCAGCCGCATAATCAAGCGCTTCCGACAACGTCGAAAAATCAGCCAGGCGCTGAGGTAAACCGTGTTGAGTTAGTGTTGCAGACATGTACAGTTCGGCCATCCCTTTGGTCCTGCTTTCAGCACATCGCATGCAGCGGGCCGATCAGCAAGGCCAGCAGCGCATCAGTTCATCACGTAAATTAATGTTGTCGACCTCCTGAAACTCAATCGATGAATTCAGCTGAGGGGGTCCTGGCCAGGCACTATCACTGAACTCCCGGTCAGCCCAAGTACGGGGACTCTTGTAACGAGGTATTACATGAAAATGGACGTCTGGATCGACCATCATCAACATTAGATAGTTCAGTTTGTCGTAGTTGAAGATAGTTTTTAAAGTGCTTTCAATGTCGACAGTAACAGCTTTGAGCTCTGCAAATGCTGCCGGACTCAACTCGGCAAAGGTCGTTACCTGCTCCTTGGCAATCAATACCAGAGAGCCCAACGTTACCTGCTGGGGTCGCAACAGCACCGCCCAATAGCGGTAATCACGAATCACAGTATCAGGAGCGCCAAACTTCTTCATGGTGGCGTTCAACGCATCAGTCGATTCCATCCAGACCCCATTGATCATCGTATGATTAGGTTCGGCTACGGAAGTTAAATGTTTATGCGCTGCTTTGAAAGCCTATTCGAATCACTAATGCTTGTTATTTTTTGAAACATTCGTAAACCATAAGCGCATAATCGTGCCGTGGGAAGAAGTAATGTGTGTATGTAAGGAAGCATGTTTCTAGTGCAACGCGAAGCATCGTTCAGCTAACCAAGCCAAAGGCCTTCATGTGGACCAACTTACTTCCGGGATCAAACGAACAATTGAAGTTAGACCTGTTGTCAGCAAGACGGATATGGCGACCTTTATCGGTTTCCCGGGCCGCCTCTACAAGAGCGACCCGAACTGGGTCGAACCTTTGCATTTCGAGCGCCACGAGCACCTCTCCCGAAAAAATCCCGTATTCGAACATTTGAAATGGCGGGCCTGGATCGCCTGGTCAGGCCACGAGCCGGTAGGACGTATCACGGCGCAGGTGGACACGCTCCATCGAGAGCGTCATGGTCAGGACACCGGTCACTTCGGCATGCTTGAAGCTATTAATAATCCGACCGTCTTTCAGGCACTGATCGATACGGCTGAAGCCTGGCTGCTCGAGCAAGGCGCTCGTCGTATTACAGGCCCCTTCAGCCTGACCATCAATGAAGAGAGTGGCCTTCTCGTCGAAGGCTTCAATACACCGCCGATGTTCATGATGGGTCATGGCCACCCTTACTACAGCCAGCAGTTGGAGAACAATGGCTACCGGCCCGCTGCCGATCTTCTGGCGTACTGGATGCGTACGGACGAGCTCAACTTTACGCCGACCATGCGCCGTATGATGGATCGCTACCGTGGGCGTGTTCGCATCCGAACGCTGGACCGTAGCCGTTTCGCCGAAGAAATGCAGACGCTGCGCGATATCTTCAACGATGCCTGGGCTAACAACTGGGGCTTCGTTCCCTTTACCGAAGCCGAGTTTCGGGAGATGGGTAACAACCTCAAGCTGCTGGTGCCCGATGACCTGCTGTACATTGCTGAAGTAGATGGCAAGCCCAGCGCATTCATCATTGCCCTGCCCAACCTGAATGAGGTGATCAGGCCACTCAACGGCAAACTCCTGCCCTTTGGCTGGCTGCGTCTGGTGTGGCGACTCAAGATTCGCAAGCCAACCACAGCGCGCGTACCGTTGATGGGGGTACGTCAGGAACATCAATTCAGCCGCCTCGGTCCTACGCTGGCGCTGCTCCTGATCGAAGCGCTCAAATCACCCTTCGTCAGGCACGGCCTTGAAGCCCTGGAGATGTCCTGGATTCTGGAAAGCAATACCGGCATGCGCACTATTCTCGAGCAGATTGGCACCCACCAGTACAAGCGATACCGCGTCTATGAAAAGCAGCTCTGAATCCAAACCTTTTTCGGCACTGGTTCTGGCCGCTGACCGACATGACGGGGACGCAGTGGCAATGGCGGCCGGTGTGGACTGCAAGGCATTGGCAACCGTAGGCGGCATTCCGATGGTTCGCCGTGTAACTAGCACTCTGCGCTCAAGCCCTCTGGTGGAGCGCATTACGCTCATAGGCCCTACCCGCGCCCTGTTGCGCCAGGAACCTCAGGTAGAAGCATGGCTGCAAGCCGGTGAAATCAACTGGCTGAGCCATGCGAATTCCCCCAGCGCCAGCGCCGCGCTCGGCCTTGAGGGGGAAGATCCAACGCAACCGGTGTTATTGACGACTGCCGACCATGCACTGCTGACGCCGGACATGGTTGAGTACTTCCTAACCGAGGCCCGGCGCAGCGGATGTGATTTTGTGGTGGGCGTCGCTCGCCTGGAAACAGTCAAGGCGCGCTTTCCCGGAAATCGCCGCACGGCAATCAAACTCAAGGACGGCCCTTTCTGTGGCTGCAACCTGTTTGCGTTTATGACGGAGCGCGGCCATCAGCTGGCTCCCTTCTGGAGACGGATCGAGCAGGAGCGCAAGCGACCATGGCGAGTCATTACAGGTGCCTTGGGCTGGACGGCAGTGCTTCGCTACCTGGCGGGGACGTTGACCTTGGAGCAGGCACTGGAGCGGTTGTCACGCAAACTGAACATGCGAATTGGCGCGGTGGTGCTGCCCTTTGCCGAGGCCGCAGTTGATGTGGATACGCCAGCGGACCGTCAACTGGTAGAGACGATCCTGTCAGAAAGAGTCGGGCGTGAAGCGGCTCAGTATTGAGCCGCTGCTGATGTCGCCATCTGCCACGTATGCACCTTGTGCTTGGCAGCTTCGAGATCCTGAGGGAAATCCAGCTCGCCCCAGCTCAGTCCTTCGATGGACTGTACGAAAACCTGGCCGGTCTGCTGAGCGATTTCATCGATAATGCTCAGATACCAGCGCTGCAGGGCTTCAGGCTTGCGCATGTTGTCCTCAAGCGCCTTGCGAAACAGAACGGCCCCCTCCGGCTGGAAGTACATCATGCCAATTGATTCGCCATTGACCGTTGGCAACGGCAACGTCTTGCCCACACGCATCAGCTGATCGCCTTCGAGACAGACCTTCATATCATCGCTGTCATAGGAGGGCTTGCGGTCGATGGCCAGTGTGATAGGCCGCGGCGACGTACCCAGAAGACGCTTGAGTACCGGTAGATCAAACAGCGTATCGCCATTGAGTAGCAGAAAATCATCACGCATGGCTTCGCGCGCCATCCAACAACTGGCCAGGTTATCCGCAACCTCATAAAAGGGATTGAACAGCGTGTGGATGACGCCTGCACCATAACGGTCACTCAATACACGCTCTACCTGACCCGCCTCATAGCCTACGACAACCGTAATGTCTTCTATTCCTGCGGCCATTAGGCCATCGATCTGCCATTCGATAACCGTACGCCCCTCAAGCTCGATAAGGCACTTGGGCTTGTTTTCAGTATAAGGAAGAAGCCGACGTCCTTGCCCCGCGCTTAAAATGATCGCCCGACTGGGCTCATTCCGTTCAAGATGATTCAATGCCGTCTCCTAACAGGAAGGAACTTAACCACCTCGAAGCAGCCAAACCCCGGCCAAACATTTAAGGATGGTTATTCAGCCAGTTACGTATGAATAAACGGTATAGTAACCGGCGGGTGTTTTGGAACCACAGAAGGCTCCAGAGTTCATGCGTCTAATTGAGCGTTATGTTATTTCCGAGGTATGCCGTCCTTTACTGGCCATGGTGGGCATTCTTACCTTCATTTTTGCCAGCTACTCCTCGGAACGCTATCTGGCTGAAGCTGCGAATGGCACGTTGGCACTGAGTGTCGTTCTGGATATCGTCTATTACAAGGTACTTATTGCGCTCGAAGTGCTTGTCCCTGTAGCGCTTTATGTCGCGGTCGTCCTGAGCCTGGGACGTTTGTACCACGATACGGAAATGACGGCTATTGCTGCATCAGGTGTCAGCCCGCTGCGCCTGTATAAAGCCATCCTGTTGATTGCGCTGCCCGTTGCGATCGCCGTTGCCTGTCTTTCCCTCTATGGCCGACCCTGGGCATATGACAACGCTTATCGACTCGAACAGCAGTCCAAAACGGATCTGGACGTCAATCATTTGCAGGCCGAACGCTTCAACGTCAATGAAGACAATGGTCGGATGATCCTGGCAAAACACATCGAGCCTGACTCAGGCGCGTTAAAGGATGTGCTGATCTACGACAGCGGCGCAGAAAGAGCCCACCTGTTCAGGGCCCGCCAAGCATTGATTACAGACCCTAATCCGGAAGACCCTGTTCTGTCCTTGGAACAGGGTACTGCCTACTCGCTGGAGCGCCAGGGCAGCCGGGACCAGACCATGCTTTTCAAGGATATGACCCTGCACCTGGCGCCGGTTGCACAAACAGCCGAGTATCGACGCAAGGCCGCACCCAGCAGTGCCCTCGCAACTTCGTCAGCCTTATCTGATCAAGCAGAGCTGCAATGGCGCCAGACCCGAGGCATCACCACCCTACTGTTAGCACTTTTTGCCATACCACTTAGCTATACCGCTCCCCGCAAGGGCCGTTTTGCGAGAATGCTACCGGTCACGGCGGCATTTGCTCTGGTTTTCTATGCCAGCGACATTTGCCGGAGCATGGTTGGCAATGGCTCGTTGCCCCTCTTTCCCGGCATGTGGCTGATCCCTATTCTCATGATGCTGGCGCTGCTTGTCGCCATCCGGCGGGACGTAGGCAAGAAGCGGATCCGCACGGCATGAAGATCATCGACAAGTACCTGTTGCAGTCTCTCTTCATGGGCTTCATAGCTGCTGCCGCATTGTTACTGCCACTGTTCAGTACCCTGGACCTTGTCGGGGAGCTTGATGACATCGGCGGAGATTACCGGCTTGTCCAGGCCATTGAGGTAGTCGCCATGACGCTGCCTCGACGCATGGTAGAACTCGGCCCCTTCATTGCCTTGCTGGGCGGTATCGCTGCACTGGGGCAGCTGGCTCTGACGCAAGAGCTCAACACGCTGCGTGCTGCTGGCATCTCTGCTGCTCGTATCGGACTGAGTACCGTGTTAGCCGGCGCGCTGCTTGCGGTAGCACTGGCGGCAGTCGATGAGTTTGCTGCCTCGCCTCTTCAGCAAAGCGCTATTCAGCTACGTGCACATGCCATTGCCTCAGTCGAAGGGAATGGCAAGGATGGCAGCATCTGGGGGCGTAAGGACCAGCAGTTCGTTCGTGTAGGCGGGCTGCGCCTGGGACGGATTCCTACCCATATCGAAGTGTTCAGCTTTGACGGCGACGAGGTACTCAAGGAGTATCTGTTTGCCAACTATGCCGACATTCAGCCCAAGGGGATATGGCAGCTGCATGATGTGACGGTAAAGCGCTGGGTCGATGGTGACGAGACGGTCGAGCACATGGATCAGATGATTTGGCAATCAGTGCTGCCTGAAACGCGCCTGCAGGAGGTTGCGCTTCCGGCGGAGAGTCTTTCCTCCCGGCAGCTTTACCACTACATCGAATTCCTGAAGGATACCGCGCAACCAGCGGCCCAGTATGAAGTGGCCTTATGGGAAAAGCTTGGAACACCTCTGCTGACCCTGGCCATGATACTGCTGGCAGTGCCTTTTTCATTTAGCCAGGTACGCTCCACCGGGCTGGGCAGCAAGCTGGCCCTTGGCGCAGTGACGGGACTGCTGGTTTATTTGACCAATCAGATTATTGTAAACCTGGGCATTCTGTTCGGACTTGTTCCTGTTCTGGTGGGAACCGTTCCGGCGCTGTTAATGCTGGTATTCTCGATGAGCCTGATTTTTCGGTTCGACAGAAAACGATAAGGCGGTACGAAAGGCTGCCAAACAGGCGGCGGCCCTCGTCAGACAGGGCTCGCAAGGCTTAATAATTTAAATAACACATCCATTGCGTGGACTAAGGCAGAACTTATGACGATACAGGTCCATCTGGTAGGCCGTTGCGAGGTGATCTTGTGGGGCCTGACCTCACGGGAGCGGCTGCGAAGAATCCTGAAGAAATTTCCCAAGGCGCATCTGGCCAGCCCCGGCGAAGCGCTTCCTGCTGAAGGTGATGTTCTGCTGCTGCGCGAGGATTACCTTTACGATGACCGGGTATTAAGAGGATTGCTGGATACCCAAGACGTTGCCTTGCAGGACCCTCGGGATGGCGCGGTTGTCGCGGCCCGACTCTCCGCCTCGCGCTTGTCTGGCGTGGCCGACCTGAATGCACCTGCTGTCGCTCAGCTACGTCCTGCGCAACCTGACACCGTAGCCTCCGGCCTACAGACCCAGCTGCGCAAGTTCGATCAGCCTTGGGTAGCAAGAATCACCCAAAGCAACCGCCAGCACCTGGAAAAGTCCTTGTTCAATGGTGCGTACAAGGGTGTAACGGACTTTATCACCCGCGGCGTCTGGCCTGTGCCGGCACGCTGGGTGACCCACCTGTGTGTTCGTCTGGGCCTGAGTCCTAACCACGTCACGACCGCCAGTTATGTGCTGGCCATCCTGGCCGGCTGGTGGTTTTGGAACGGGCAGTTCGGCCTGGGCCTGATCGCCGGCTGGATCATGACCTTTCTCGACACCGTGGACGGCAAACTTGCCCGCGTAACGGTAACCTCGACCCGCTTTGGCAATATTTTCGACCACGCCCTCGACATCGTGCACCCCCCGCTCTGGTACATCGCCTGGGGTATGGGCCTTGCTGCAACCTGGAGCTACAGCCTGCCGCTTTCTCTCGTGTTCTGGGCTATCTTTATTGGCTATGTAGCAGGACGCCTGTGCGAAGGCTCGTTCAAGTTTGCCGCCCCTTTTTCGATGTTCCTCTGGAAACCCTTCGACTCGCTGAACCGACTGGTTACGGCCCGTCGCAATCCCAACCTCTTGCTGCTCACGCTGGCATGGGCTGCTGGGGCCAATGATGTGGGACTGCTACTGGTGGCAGCCTGGACAGTCATCTCGACGCTTGTTCTGGCGTGGCGCGTCATATGGGCCATTACGTTGCGGCGACGCGGTGCTGAATTGCAGCCGTGGTTGAGCCAGATCGACCTCAAGGCTGAAGGGCATCGTCCGGTGGTTCGGCTATTTGCTCCCCGCTCCGGGCTGGCCGATGCCTGAATACGAACTTCCCGTACCGAAACGGATCGGGATACTCATGAATCCATTAAGCGGTCGTGTTCGTCGGCGTCTGCAGCCTTTACGTGCATCGATTGCCACCCTGCCCGGTGTCATGTTGCATGAGGCTTCAGAACCAGCGGATATTACCCGCGCGCTGCTTCAATGGCAGGGAACCTCACCAGAACTTGTGGTTGTAATCGGCGGCGACGGCACGTTACAAGCCGTCCTAACGGCTCTGCTACAAACGTCCTCCACGCCCTTACCTGCCTTGTTGGTAATTGCCGGTGGCACCACAAACATGAGTGCCGCCGACCTGGGCACACGGGCGAAACCTGAGGCCGTACTGAAGGCCTTGCGCGCCTGGCTGGAGGGCCAGGGAGCGGCGCCGCGCCAGGTGGAGCGCGCCGCGATAAAGGTCGAGGGCAACGAGACGAGCGGGCCACAGTACGGGATGTTTTTCGGCACGGGAGCGATTCTGAGCGGTGTCCGGTATTTTCATCAGCATGTTCGCCCAACGGGTGTACGCGGTGCGCTAGGCCCTGCCCTGGCCTTTATCCGTATGCTGCTGTCGCTGCTGCGCAGCAAACCCCATCCACTTCTCCCAGCCACACCCGCGTCACTGAGAACCGACACGCATGACTGGAGCAGCAGCTGGCTTCTGGTACTCGCGTCAACGCTCGATAATCTGTTGATCGGCTGCCGCCCGTATTGGGGCACCGAAGCGGCCCCCATGCATTTCACAGCCGTCGAGCATCAGCCGCGACGGCTGATACGCGTCCTACCGTTCCTGCTGTGCGGTCGCGGCAAATCGGTCGCGCATGAGCGGGACGGCTATATCAGTCGTAACCTCAGCACACTCAGTCTTGAGGGCAGCTCACATTTTCTTCTGGACGGCGAACAGTTCGAGGCTACTTGCCCGATTCGTCTTTCAACCACCGCTCCCCTGCGCTTTCTAACTTACTGAGGCCGGCCATGCCAGATCTTGCCCCGCTCCCCCGTCCTTCACCGGCATTGCTTGAGGTAATCGCCAGGCAAAGCGGGCAACCGGTACGCCAGGAACTCGATTGCCTGTGTGAAGCGGTCCAGAGAAGGTTTGGCGCGTCCGTTGTTGGCGTACTGTTTTATGGCTCCTGCCTGCGAAGTGGCAATCCGGCCGAAGGCATCGTTGACCTGTATGCCGTTGTCGATAGTTACGCAGAGGTACATGCCAATGCGCTGCTTAGGGCCGCTAATGCATGGCTACCGCCTAATGTCTTCATGCTTCAAGCCCGAACGCCAGAAGGAGAAGTGCTGCAAACCAAATGCGCTGTGCTCTCGCTGAAGGATCTGGAGCGCGGCACTGCCCGCTGGTTCCAGAGCTATCTATGGGGCCGGTTTGCGCAGCCGTCTCGCCTGGTGTACTGCCGGGACGACACGATACGGCAGCGTATTTATCAGGCACTGGGCTACGCCGTCTTGAGGTTAGTGGAACAAACACTGCCCTCGATGCCGGAACGCTTTAGCAGTGAACAGTTATGGCAAACGGGCCTTGCCTTGAGCTACGGTACTGAACTGCGTCCAGAAGCCGCAAGTCGGCCTGCCGAGCTGGTTCATTATGATAAAACCTACTACCGTCAGTTAACGGCAGCCGTTGTCAGTGACTTTTCCGGCATGCATCGAATAGCGTTTGAAGAGGATCTTTATTCGCATATGCCTTCCCGCGAGCGCTTGCAGCAAAGCCGACAGATGTGGAGCACCCGGCGGCGTCAGGGACGAATGCTGAATATTCTTCGGCTCATGAAGTCCGTTTTCACATTCGAGAATGGAGTGGACTACATCGCTTGGAAGCTAGAACGGCATATGGGCCGGCCAATTGAGGTAACGCCTCGGCTGCGCCGCTACCCGCTGATCTTCGGCTGGCCGTTGCTGTGGCGGTTATTGAGGGAACGTCGTTTACGCTAAATCGAACGCAAGCGGAGCGCTCTTCGCTTGCATCAGGAACCATGCGGCACTGCCTACGAGGTGAAGAGTGGAAAAGACCCAGGACAACGCCACGCTGTCTACTCAGAAACGTAAACGCAAAAAGCACCGCCCCAGTGTGGCGATCGGCCTCTGGATCATCAAGCGCCTGGAAAAAGCGATCAAGCACTACTCCAGGGTAGAAACGACACCCTTTATCGATGCCGGCCAGTTTGCCTGGGTGCCTGAATTGGAAACCCACTGGGAAACGATTCGTGCCGAGCTGAACGAAGTCCTGCAAAACAAGCACAGGATTCCCAATTTTCAGGACATCTCCAAGGACCAGAAAAACATCACCCAGGATGATCGCTGGAAAACCTTCTTCCTGTACGGATACGGCTACAAGATGGATGGCAATTGCCTGCGCTGCCCGGAGACAACTCGCATCATCGAGTCCATCCCAGGCATGTTCACGGCGTTCTTTTCCATTCTGGAGCCTGGAAAGCACATCCCACTGCACCGCGGTCCCTACAACGGACTGCTCCGGGCTCACCTGGGGCTAGTCGTCCCCGAGCCGAAAGAAAAGTGCCGTATCGAGGTGGGTGGCGAGACCCGGCACTGGGAAACCGGTAAATGCATGATCTTTGACGATACCTACCGGCATCAGGTCTGGAACGAGACCGATGGCGTTCGCGTAGTACTGTTCCTAGACATTCAACGCCCCCTGGCTTGGCCAGGCTCGCTGCTTAACCGGATCATCCTACGACTGATTCGCTGGTCACCCTTCATTCAGGATGCGCGGCGCAACCATCGCGCCTGGGAACGTGGTTTGGAGCCGTAATAATAGAATAACGGCTCGGCGTTTCCTGGCGTCGAGCCGCCACTCAAACGTAGTTATTCATCCAGCAATTTCTGAGCATCGTCCCACGCAGCAAGATTGCGACGTGCTTCCTGAACGAAGGGGCTCCGCTTTACTGCACCTAAAAACAGGTCGCCCAAGAGCCGTCCCGGAAGGCGCAATGGCCGTTTGAACTGGATCAGTAGCACGACCCGGGTCTGATCGGTTTCATTCCAGACCTCATGGGGATAGGTGTCATCGAACACGATACATTTGCCATCGTCCCAATAGACCATTTCATCCCCTACCTGAATGCGGCAATTTTCACGTGGAGTGGGCGTCAGCAGTCCTAGGTGACACGTCATGATGCGCTTGGTCACTCCGGTATGCCGTGGAATGTGCGCACCCGGCGTCAGGATGGAAAAGAAAGCACTGTTCAGACCTGGCACTACGGACAAGGCCTCGGTGGTCTTTGGGCAACGCAGGCAATTCTCTTCGATCTTGTAGCCATACCCCCACAGAAAATAGGAGCGCCAGCTATTACCCTCGGCAATTCTGCGGTGATCAGGCGAAATATCGCGAAGCGCAGGAATTGAACCCATGCCCTTCAAGAGCTGTTGTACCTCCTGTCGTATACCCTCCCAATGCTGCTCCAGCGAGGCCGTCCAGGGAAACAGCTGCTTATCGAATACAGGCGGATCGCCGACCAGAGAATTTTTGGCCAGATAGCTGTTAAGCGCGGGCCGCAGCTTTTTACCGGTCCGGTAGAGGGCGCTGCGTTTGACTTTTGTTTTAGCGGCAACAGGAGGTGCGGCGTTGGTCATTGTACGTGTGTCCTGACGGTATTCGATGCGGCCCAGCGGACCGCCTGCATGTATGCGCCTAGATGCGATTTGCCGACAAGGCCCGCTCGCCTGTAATCACGGCCCGTACGGCCTCGATAGCACGCTGGCGCGAGGTAGCCATAAGTGCTGGCGACAGACCTGGCACTTGATCAAGTCCCTGCGGCAAAGGCAAAAGCCCCAGCGCTACATGAACTTCCTCGATTCTTCGCTCACGCTTGATGAGTCCTTCCTCTACAAGACTGTCGTAGAGTCGTCCGGTCTTGTTCTGCTGCCGGGGCGTGCCACGGCTACCTGCCACCCGGTCAATCACGCCCAGCTTGCGTTCAAGCGCATGATGCACACGCGCCTTGAAATGGCGCCGTACCGGTAATGGGAAAACTGCAACCGGTTTGCCGGTCAGGGCAGCCTCTGTCAGCATGGAGACACTTTCGCCGGTCACGATGAAGGCATCGGCCAACGCCAGCAATGCCCGGTAAGGATTATCGCTACCCTTGTCGAAACGGTAACACCAGTGCGGCGTCTCGATGGCCTCTAATAGCGACTGGGTAACCGGTTCTGCGGTACGGGGGCTTGTAGAAATCAGAAGCGATCCCCCCTTGGCCCGGACAGCAGCGCTGGCTTGGGCACCCAGCGTTCGCCCTGCGGCCTTGTCTAGTTCGTAAGGAATACTGCTTCCCCCTACCAACATGGCGACCCAGGGCCGCGGCAGATGCGCAAAACGCTCTTTCCAGACCGCCAGCTCCTGGTCAGACGGTATCTGATTCTGGATAAAGGGCACGGGTAAATCCACTACGTTGTCCCGTAGTGGCAGGCTGTATTGAGGTGTGGTCAGGACCAGATCAAAGCTGGATAACGGTGCGCGTGGGCGCCCAACGACTACCAGACGACTCCGCCCCTCGGAACGGCGCTGGATCCAGTGCGCCACCGGTGCTGTACGTCGTCCCGAACTCAAGACAAGATCCGGCCAGGGCGCGGCAAGACCCGGCGCGGACTGAGCCATCTTGCCCTGCAACAAGGCACCCGGCACATACTTGGCCGGCTTGAACCGCGTTTCCTTGCATTCATATGGCCAGCCAAGCGACTCGGCAATGGCAACCAGCTGTGCATTATCGCCCGCATGTTGGCCCAGAAGTACCCACACCCTGGGCAGCGCCTCTGCCCGTCGGGAACGTAACGGGAAGTCCGCCAGATAACGCTGCAAGGTGCCGTTGTCGTCTTCGCAATCAAGCTGCCAGCAACGATCCGGATAGCGCTGGGACACACGGCGCAGCAGTGCCCGCCATCCCTTGATCGAGCTGATGAGTGACTCATCCGTCCCCAGTCCTGTCCGGATGTAGACAAAACCGCGGCTAAGCCTGAACAGCCGGTCCACGAGCCAGGGCACATCTTCCGGTGGCAGATGCTCAAGACCACTGACCGCCAAAAGGTCATGGCTGGGCAGGTCTGGTTGGCGCAATTGCTCGAAGCGGTAGTGGGTCGTAGCCAGTGAGTCCTTATGAACATCAGTCCAATGCCCTACGAAGGCGATATCGTTGCCGCTCAGTGCGCTTGCAAAGGACAGGACATCCGATGGCAGAGACGCAGCAGGCGATGCCAGCGTCTGACAGGCTGCGTTAAAGTCTGGGCTAGGACTCGCCATGGTGTAAGGCTCGTAACCTTTAGCATTGGCCGCCTGCTCAAGGCTCAGGAAATACTCGGCATACGGGTTGATCTGATAGGAGTATTGCTCAGGTGTTGGCCGCCAGGGCTGCAAGTGCAGCGTGGTGTAGTGCAGCAATCTGGAACGGCCATGCTCATACTCAAGGTCACGCGCATGCCAGACGGGGTCGAGCTGTCCCCACAGGCCGGGTTTCTCGGCAGCCTGGGCGTGCAAGGCCTTCTTGCTTTCACGACGTGCCTTATCAAAATTCCAGACATCGATCATGCGCGCGCAATCGATCAAGGCGACGGCCGTGTCGTTTGGGGTTAACGCTAGATAACCATGCTCACCCATGGGCTGGTCGAAGAGGTCCGCCGGATCAGCCGTATAGATCTGATCCACATCGTTATAAATGGCGCGCCCATGACGTCCGGCCAGATCCGGAATGGCAAATCGATAATTCGTAAACCCGGTACGCCAGCGGCTTTCATCAAAGCCCGGCAGACGGGTCATGCGGTAAACCTCGTAACGCCGATCAGGATTGCGCACCTGCTCCAACGAATACACGAAGATCCGCTCGGCGCGGTATTGTGCAGGCTCGGTTCCCAGGAAAATACGTACAGCTGGCTGTTCGGGTGCCCCTGCCCTTGCTTCCAACACAATCGGCACAATATGCGGAACCGCCATGGGTGCATGGGCAGCCTGGCTACCGGATATTCCGACCGAAGCGGTGGAGGGAGACACTCGGTTTTTTTCCGAACGGGGCAGTTTCCACTTACGTATAGCGCGCGGCGCTTTCCAGGCAAAGAAAGTCATGCGTCCTCTTATGCTTCGATCTGAGGCAGAACAGCTGTACAACCTGCCTTGGTTGCTGACGGAAGAACTATAGTTCCCCTGTTCAGATTGAACAGGCTCTTGCACACATCACAAAGCGCGTGGCTGGCCCTTTGTTATCACTGCTTTTCCTATACTGCCAGCCCGTGAAGCCAACCCGCGTTCTATCAGCGATTCGTGTTGCAGACAACCGCTTTTGCACGTTTGCGCCTAGCGCTGGCATGTACCTTGAACATCCGGTGAGGTTTTTCACGCTCACTCTATAAGAGGCTATTCCATCCCATGCTGAAAAAATCCCTCGCAAGCGCGCTAGGACTGGCAGGTCTGCTGGGCGGACTTACCGCGGCGCCCCAGGTATCCGCAGCGGAAAAACCCATTGCGCCCAAAGTCATGCTGATCGCCATGTTTGGCCCGGAAGCCAAGACCTGGATCGAGCAACTCAAGCTCGATAAAAAGGTGCCGGTCGAAGGGTTGTCTGCCGAGTATCCGGATGTGCTCTGTAATGAGGCGCAGGTGTGTCTGATGACGACCGCAATGGGGCACACCAATGCCGCGGCGTCGACTATGGCATTAGCCTTCTCGCCCAAGTTCGATCTGCGCAAGACCTATTTCCTGGTCGCTGGTATTGCAGGAATCAACCCGCACGAGGGCACCATCGGCACTACGGCATGGGCGCACTATCTCGTGGACTTCGGCATCCAATGGGAGCTGGACGCTCGAGAAGCTCCGGCTGATTGGAAAGGTGGCTACCTGGGTATCAATACGCGTCATCCCACTCAAAAGCCTCCTCTGGACTACAAGACCGAGGTGTTCGAGGTTAACCAGAAACTGATGGAAAAGGCTTATGCCCTTTCCAAGGACGTCAAGCTCATCGAAAGCCCCGAGTCTACTGCGTGGCGCAAAAAGTACAGCTATGCGCCCGCCAACCAGCCTCCTGTGGTTACCCGCTGTGACACCGTCGCCGGCGATACCTGGTTCTCCGGTACGCTGCTCTCCCAGCGCGCCGAAGAATGGACGCGTACGCTGACGGATGGCAAAGGCCGTTACTGCACTACGCAGCAAGAAGACAACGCCACTTACGAGGCGCTGCTACGGGCCAGCCGTACGGGCCGTGTCGATATCCAGCGCCTGGCCGTAGTGCGTGGCGGCTCTGACTTCGATCGCCCTTACGAGGGTTATTCAGATGTTGAAAACCTGATCGATTACGCCAAGCAAGGCGGCTTTGAACCCGCCTTAGAAAACCTGTTCCGTACAGGCAATCCTCTGGTGCAGGACATCGTTAAGAACTGGAGTGCCTGGGAAAAGGGCGTTCCCTCCTCCTGATTAATGAAAACAGGACCGTGCATACATGTTCGGTCCTGTCAGTCACCCTAGCCGCACCGTTAACGTGCAGTGTCGCCCGTAAACGGACCATTCCCGTAACCAATCCAGAAATTGGTTCGCATAGAGACTGAACCAATGCCAGATCATCCCCTACTCCCTGCCTCCACACCTTTGTACCAAAAGCCTGACACGCCTGTAGTCATAGCCTAAGCGCCCGGTCATAACCGTTTCGCCAGTATGAACCAATCGCTATTGGCATCTCGCTTGCAAAACTGCCTGTAACTGTTGCGCCCTACTATCAAGCATATACGAGGCGCACAGACAGACATTCATGTTGGCCTGAGAGAGCATGATGCAAACGTGCGAAACGGAAACTCCTATCGATCAATCAGCCCGGATGGCACTCGATGCCCTTCGCCAGCTGGTGGCACAGCATTCGGCATTTCCGGAACGACCTCTGCCTCCGGAGCGTGATCTGGCTGCTGGCTTTGGCGTTAGCCGTCGCTCGGTTCGCCGCGCCCTTTCAGTGCTTGAAGCAGAAGGACAGGTGTGGCGCCGCCAGGGCAAAGGCACCTTTGTAGGCCCAACCCCACCCAGTGCGTCCCTGAGCTTTACCAAGCTGTCCAGCCGAACCAACTTCATCGAAATCATGGAGGCCCGCCTTTACCTGGAACCTGCTCTTGCCTCACTGGCTGCCATTCGCGCCAGCGGCGAGCAGATGGCAATGCTGCGGAGGCTCGCTGAACGTACCGGCCAACAACTCAATGCCCAGACGCCCGATGCAGAAGCACTGGAACTCTGGGACAGCGCCTTTCATAGAGGCATTGCGGAAGCCGCTGGCAACCGACTGATGCTGGATATTTTCGAAATGTTCGATGCCATTCGCCTGGACTCTGTCTGGCGCGACCTGCGCCAGCGTGCCCGCAACACTGACCGCATGCATGCGTATAGCCATGATCACGACGACATTGTGTCCGCGATCGAACAGCGTGACCCCGGCAAGGCGGCGATGGCCATGCGTGGCCATTTGCGTGCGTTGCAACAGGCGCTCGACACCGTTATCCATCACGATCTGGTGAACAGTTTATGAGCGAATCCCCATGCTCTGTCTTGAGTATCCGTAACCTGACCGTTCGCTTTAAAGGTGCAGCGGTCAATGTAGTAGATGGCTTGTCATTCGACATTGCGCCAGGTCGAACCCTGGCCATTGTTGGTGAATCCGGCTGCGGCAAGAGCGTAACATCCATGGCGCTGATGGGGCTTCTACCGGATAGCGCCCAAGTGCATGCCGATACTTCGACCTTCCTTAACGAACCTTTGCTGGCAATGACTGAGCAGCGTCGCCTGGATGTACGCGGTAACCGCCTAGCAATGATCTTTCAGGAACCCATGACGTCACTTAATCCGGCATTCACCATAGGTGATCAGATCACCGAGAGCGTCGTGCGTCACCAAAGCCTGTCTCCCCAACAAGCCCGCCGCCGGGCATTGGAGATGCTGGAAAAAGTCCGTATACCCGCAGCGGCTCAACGGCTGGAGGCTTTTCCCCACGAATTGTCAGGGGGTATGCGCCAGCGGGCCATGATTGCCATGGCGCTTGCCAACGACCCAGCCCTCATCATTGCCGATGAACCAACCACTGCACTGGATGTAACCATTCAGGCGCAGATTCTTTCTCTGATCGCAAACCTGCAAGCCGAAACCGGAACAGCCATGATGCTGATTACCCATGATTTGGGCGTCGTTGCAGAAGTAGCTGACGATGTAGCGGTCATGTATGCGGGCCAGGTTGTCGAAAGCGGTCCCGTTACTGCGCTGTTCGATGACCCTCAGCACCCCTACACCATTGGCCTGATGGGCTCGATGCCCTCGATGGGCCCGCGTGAAGATCGCTTGGCCACCATTGCCGGCCGTGTTCCCACGCCTGCAGAAATGCCCAGTGGCTGCCGCTTTGCCAGCCGCTGCCCTTTTGTGATTCAGGAGTGCCGCGCAGATCGTCCCCCGCTGCGCGAGATCACACCAGGGCATCTGGCAGCATGCATTCGTACACCGCTGGAGCAGCACTTGGGAGTTAGCGCATGAAAACGCCCGAACGCCCTATTCTTGAAGGCCTTCATCTGACCAAACACTTCACGTCACCTACAGGCTTTCTGCAACGCAAGAAGGCTCCTGTTCAAGCCGTCACGGATGTTTCCCTGTCGATCAGACGAGGCGAGACATTAGCCTTGGTAGGCGAGTCGGGCTCCGGCAAGTCAACCCTGGGGCGATTGCTGCTCAACCTACTGGCGCCTACCGCTGACGATGTCATCTACGAAGGCAGAAACCTGGGAAACCTGCCTGCGGATAAGCTCCGGCAGGCAAGGCGGGAATTGCAGATCATCTTTCAGGATCCCTTTGCCTCACTCAACCCCCGGATGACAGTGGCCTCTATCATTGGCGAACCCATCTGGCTGCATACCGATAGCCACCGCGCAGATCGCGCAGCACGAGTAGCAGAGCTCTTGCATACCGTGGGCCTGGCCCCTGAACATGCCAACCGTTATCCCCATGAGTTTTCCGGTGGGCAACGCCAGCGTATCGGTATTGCTCGCGCCTTGGCCTCCAATCCACGCTTGATCCTAGGGGATGAACCGGTTTCGGCATTGGATGTGTCGGTCCAGGCGCAGGTCGTCAATTTGCTGGAAGACCTCAAGCATCAGTTTGGGCTGACGCTGCTTATCGTCGCCCATGGACTGGCCGTGATCCGCCATATGAGCGACAGAGTCGCCGTGATGTATCTCGGGGAGATCGTGGAGCTGGCCGAGGTCGACACGCTGTTCGAAACACCACTTCACCCGTATACACAAGCGCTTATGGCCGCTGTGCCTGTCAGCCACCCCGGTCTGCGACGGGCTCGCCCCGTATTGGGTGGGGATATGCCAAGCCCGACCAATCCACCGCCCGGTTGCCGTTTTCACACGCGCTGCCCCCATGCCCGCCCCCTCTGCAGAGAGGCAAAACCTGCCTTTGAATCTGTCGAAGGGGCGCGTCAGGTTGCCTGCCATTTCTGGCGCGAAGTTGCGAATGCCGGAGCAGGCAATTTGATTGTGCCAACTCCCAGCCCCGCCTTCTCCCAACGCCTTCATCTATTCAAAAGCCATCAGCCCCTTGCCCTGGAGAGCCAGCCTTGAATCCTGTACGCCTGTTGACTGGAGCCTTGTTATTGACGATCGGCACCATGGCATTTGCCGAAACCACCCTGCGCATCGGCATCCAGGACGACCCGGATGTTCTGGATCCGCACCGTTCACGAACCTATTCGGGACGCCTGGTATACACCGCCCTGTGCGATAAACTGGTGGATGTTGCGCCGGACCTAACCTTTGTACCGCAACTGGCCACAGGTTGGAGCTGGAGCGACGACAACCTAACCCTGACCATGACGTTACGTGAAGGTGTGACCTTTCATGATGGCGAAGCCTTTGATGCCGCCTCGGTCAAATTCAATCTGGACCGAGCTCGTACCTTGCCCGATTCACTGCGCAAGAGCGAACTGGCCTCTATCGAGCACGTGGATGTAATCGATCCCAAGACCGTAGCGATTAAGGTGAAGCAACCGGACGCTACCCTGATCGCCCAGCTTTCCGACCGGGCCGGCATGATGCTTGCCCCCAACGCCTCACAAGGCGATGTCGGGTCCAAACCTGTCTGCTCCGGACCCTATAAATTCGTGCAGCGCGTACAGCAGGATCGCATCGTGCTGGAGCGCTTCGATCATTACTGGAACAAGCAGGCCTATCACTTTGATAAAGTGATTTTCCTGCCCATACCTGACACGTCGGTTCGTCTCGCAAACTTGCGCTCTGGAGACCTGGACATCGTCGAACGTGTTGCTCCCACGGACATCAAGGCGGTCAAGGATGACCGGAATCTTACGGTCTACAACACGCCCGGCCTGGGGTATATGCAACTGATGGTCAATGTCGCCAATGGTGACAAAGCCAAAAATCCGTTGGGAAGTGACAAGCGTGTCCGCAAGGCCTTCGAGCTGGCAATGGACCGGGACGCTATCAACCAGGTGGTATTCGAAGGGCTCTACGCGCCGGGCAATCAACCCTTTCCACAAAGTAGCCCTTATTTCGATAAGGAGCTACCACTCCCCTCGCGAGACATTGCCAAGAGCCAAGCGCTGCTGGCGGAAGCAGGCGTGAAGCTCCCGGTAAACGTTGAGCTCAAGGTTGGCAATACACCTGTCTCTCAGCAGGTAGGCCAAATTATCCAGGCGATGACGTCCGAAGCGGGCTTCAACGTCAATCTGGTCGCCACCGAGTACGCGACGCTTCTTAACGAGCAGCAATCCGGAAACTTCCAGGTAGGTATGAGCGCCTGGTCCGGTCGTCCTGATCCAGATGGCAACCTCCATCAGTTCGTGACATGCAAGGGAAACCAGAACGATGGCCATTACTGCAATCCAAAGCTGGATGAGCTGCTTAATAAGGCACGTACTGTCAATGACCAGGCCCAGCGTCAGGATCTGTATCGTCAGGCGATGACCATCGTGGCGGACGAAGCGCCGAACATTTACCTCTACTTCGAGCCTCGACTGATTGTGGCGAATCGCAAGGTGACAGGGTATGTCTCCAACCCGGACGGACTGATCCGCCTGGCCAACGTGTCATTCGCGCAATGACCGATACGGCCCGTTGCAGTAAACCGCACGGGCCGGTAATCCACGAGGGTTATGCATGCTGACGTTCATCCTTCGCCGCCTGCTCAGTGCCATCCCAACACTGGTTCTGGTCTCGCTCTTTGTCTTCACCCTGCAAAAACTGCTGCCCGGCGATCCGGTGCTAGCCATGGCTGGGGAGGAGCGCGACCCCGCTGTCATCGAATACTTAAGAGACAAGTATCGTCTTAACGATCCCGTACCGGTTCAATACCTGAACTGGGTGGGCAATGTCTTGAAAGGTGATTTCGGTACTTCCTTGCGCACCGAGCAACCAGTGACCGCGCTTATCGTCTCGAAACTGCCGGTCACCCTGGAATTGTCAGTTTTCGCCTTGCTGATTGCGCTGTTGATAGGTATCCCCACCGGTATTCTCTCGGCGGTGCGTAAAGGGAGCGCGGTAGATTACAGTGCGAACATCGTTGCCCTTTCTGGTATCTCTATTCCGCACTTCTGGCTGGGGATACTGCTCATCATGGTGTTTGCGGTAAAGCTGCGCTGGCTGCCCGCCTCCGGTTTTGTACCGTTCAGTGAAAACCCGCTGCAAAACCTTAAAACCTTGTTGTTACCAGCCTTCGTGCTGGGTGCAGGTCTTTCCGGAACCCTGATGCGTCATACCCGCAGCGCCATGCTTGAAGTGCTGCGCTCAGACTATGTGCGGACAGCGCGCGCGAAAGGGCTGTTTCCCAGAACAGTCATTCTCAAGCACGCCTTTCGTAACGCGCTGATGCCCATCGTGACGCTGACTACACTGCTGTTCGGCGAACTGCTTGGGGGCGCAGTCCTGACTGAGCAGGTGTTCAGTATTCCCGGCTTCGGCAAGATGATCGTCGATGCTGTTTTCAACCGGGACTATGCCGTGGTGCAAGGTGTAGTGCTGTGCGTAGCCATTGGATTCGTATTGATGAATCTGCTGGCCGATGTGCTCTATCGCCTGGTCAACCCGCGCCTGAGGACTGCCGCATGAATGCCATTGCCACCCCTCTCCCTCCTGTCTTACAGACCCGTCTACAGTCTCGTTTCCTGGCAAAGTTTTTGAAGAACAAGGGTGCTGTTATCGGTGCAGCTATCCTCTTGTTATTTGTCCTGGCAGCTGTTCTGGCACCCTGGATTGCGCCCCATGATCCACTCAAGGCGAACTTTCTGGCCGTTCGCAAGGCACCTTCGGCCCTGTATTGGCTAGGCACGGATGAGCTGGGCCGCGACCTGTTCTCACGCCTGCTCTGGGGTGCGCGCAGCTCGTTGCTGGCGGGTGGAGTATCGGTCGCCATCGCCATGGCCATCGGTGTTCCGCTAGGTCTTATAGCTGGCTATTTTGGGGGCGCGCTGGATGCCCTTATTTCCCGGATCATGGAAGCACTGCTGTCTTGTCCGTTTCTGGTGCTGGCTATCGCGCTGGGGGCATTTCTTGGCCCTAGCCTGACTAATGCCATGATCGCCATTGGCCTGTCTGCCATGCCTATCTTTGCGCGCCTGACGCGCGGACAGGTCCTTTCGATTAAACATGAGGACTACCTGGAAGGTGCCCGCGCCATTGGCCTGCCGGATCGCTGGATCATTCTGCGCTATGTGTTACCGAATGTCCTTTCGCCGCTGGTAGTCCAGGCAACCCTGACCATTGCCTCAGCCATTCTCGCAGAAGCGAGTCTGTCGTTCCTGGGCCTTGGCCAGCAACCGCCAGCGCCCTCCTGGGGCTCCATGCTCAACACAGCCAAGAATTTCATGGAACAGGCGCCCTGGATGTCTATTGCTCCAGGCGTGGCCATCTATATCACGGTGCTGTGCTTCAACCTGCTGGGCGACGGCTTGCGCGATGCGCTGGATCCCAAAGACTAACCGTCAGACAAGAAGAGAGTGATCCCATGTTCGATCATCTGGATTATAGCCAGCCTTACGCCTCTGCCCGCTCCCCTGTCATGGGACGGAACATGGTAGCGGCCTCCCAGCCACTGGCCGCCCAGGCAGGCCTGGACATGCTGCGCCGTGGCGGTAATGCGGTAGATGCGGCAATTGCTGCTGCCATGGTGCTTACGGTAGTAGAGCCAACAGGGTGTGGTATCGGCAGTGATGCCTTTGCCATCGTCTGGGATGGCAACACATTACAGGGCCTGAATGCCTCTGGACGCGCACCGGCAGCGTGGTCGCCCCAGTATTTTGCAGGGCACAAACACATGCCGGAGCGCGGCTGGAATGCAGTGACCGTGCCCGGTGCGGTTTCCGCCTGGGTCGGGCTTTCCGAGCGTTACGGCAAGCTGCCCTTCACCATGGTGGCCGAACCCGCCATACGCTATGCGCGAGAGGGTTACCAGGTAACGCCTATAATCGCTGAGCTCTGGCACAGAGGCGGTCAGCTCCTGAAAGATCAGCCCGGCTTTGCCGAGTGTTTTCTGCCCGCTGGCCGAGCCCCCAGAGCCGGGCAGAAGATTCAACTCAGGGACCATGCCAAAACGCTGGAGCTGATCGCTGAAACCCGCGGCGAAGCGTTCTATCGAGGCGCCCTGGCCGAAGCCATGGTTGCTCATGCCAGAGCCAACAACAGCGTTATGAGCCTGGATGACCTGGGCAATCACTCAATTGACTGGATCGATACCCTATCCACGCCCTTTGCAGGCGCCATGGTCCATGAGTTGCCTCCTAACGGCCAGGGCATCGCTACGCTCAGCGGCCTGGGGATTCTGGAGGCCATCGGTATTGGCGATCATCCTGTCGACAGCCCCGAAACCCTGCATGTGGTATTGGAAGCGATGAAGCTGGCCCTGGCGGACCTCAATCATCACATTACAGATCAGGACCATATGCGCGTTCTGGCTCACCATCTGCTTGACCCGGCCTATCTAAAGGAGCGCGCCAGGCTGATCGGCGAGACTGCTGCTGACCCAGGCCATGGCTCGCCCAAGCCCGGCGGTACGGTGTACCTGTCAGCGGCAGATGAAAGCGGCATGATGGTATCGTTCATTCAATCCAACTACATGGGTTTTGGCTCCGGCGTAGTGGTACCAGGCACGGGAATCAGCCTGCAAAACCGCGGGGCGGGCTTTTCTCTGGACCCAGAGCACGTCAACACCGTCGCTCCCGGTAAGCGCCCTTTCCACACCATCATCCCTGGTTTTGCCATGAATGCCGATGGCACGCCGTTGATGTCGTTCGGCCTTATGGGCGGTCCCATGCAGGCGCAGGGACACTTGCAGATGATGTTGCGTATCCTGCGCTACAAGCAGAACCCGCAGGCGGCGGCCGACGCGCCCCGCTGGCGGATCGAGTCAGGTCGGAAGGTTGCCGTTGAGCGACAGTTCGACTCACAGACCGTAGCTGCCCTACGCGCCAAAGGACATGATATCCAGGTTGAGGCGCCAAGCGGCGTGTTTGCATTCGGTGGTGCTCAGATCATTCAGAAAACGGCCGATGGTTATGTCGGTGGCTCTGATCCACGCAAGGACGGTCAGGCCGTCGCGTTCTGACCTTGCCGGAGGGAGGCCGCCCTGGCCTTCCTCCCATCCCTTACACCTGATCGAGCTTTATCTCATTCCAAGTCTTCACGAAGGTGCTAGTCCTGATAGTTTTCTTCTTCTGCATAGGCGAACTGGATGAATCGCTTTGCCTCGTCGAGGCTGCCGACGCGCTTGACGCAGCGTGTGCCCATTCTGATTTCATAACAGCTGCCGCCAGTCGCATCTGCACATTCGAACACGTAGTAACCATTGGAACTGCTGACGACTTTCTCTTGCATGAGTGCGCTCCCTTTCTCAGGACGGTGAATTCGTTATCGTCACGCCCTCAGTACATGCAATTGGGCGCCCTTTTAATGGGACCGAAATATTCCCTGGCAATTCGCTTCAGTCACGGCAACGACCTTTTTGTTCATACAACAGGTTTATGCTCAGTCTGGTACAGGCAACCGTCGTGCCTTAACCGTCGCTGGAGGATTTTTCTACTAATCACTGGTCTCGGCAGCTCCGCCCGAATCTGGCTGCTGGCCCATGTGAGTAAACTGAAGACGACTGGCCAAGCTAGCGCTGCTGTGTTTGTTTCGCTCCATCACCGATCAGTTTTTCTAATATCACCGTGCCACAGCACCAAAAGAGCGCACCATTAAGCGAAGCGCATCACACTTCATCACCCGCATTGTGTTAAATGATATTGATTTTCATTCAATACAGGGTCTACTCTGAATGGGCTTTGCGATAGTAATGAACACTTACTTTTAATGCGTTATTACTGCTTTTAAATTATAAAGGCTAAGCCGTTTGATAATGGCATATAGCTAACTATTAATATCAAACTACCGTGAGAGCCCGGCGAGGCATATATCCCGACAACATGTTGGGTTATTGCAGAATTGTTTAATCAATTGCCGAGGTTCCATTCGTGAATAATCCATTGCATTCGTATGCGGCCATTACTGCATACCCTTCCGCTCGCCTACAGGATGATCAGGCGACTTCGCATCTTTTCAACGAAAAGAATGCGCAGGCCTATGAAAGCCTTATGGTTCAAGGGGCTGAATGTATAAAGGAAACATTGCTCGGTATCGATAAGCCTTATACCGGCATATTGCCGCATGAACTAAAGCGGCAGTTCGACGAAGTGAATCTGGATGAAAAACTGGGTAACTTCAACGAGGCACTGGAAGAATTAAAAGCGTTGTACCTGAAAGATGCTGTTTACTTCCATCATCCTCACTATGTTGCTCATCTTAATTGTCCTATTGTTATTCCGGCTATTCTTGCCGAACTGGTACTTTCTTCTATCAATTCCTCACTGGATACATGGGATCAAAGTGCCGGCGGCACCTATATCGAACAAAAGTTGATTGACTGGACGGCTGAGCGCATCGGCCTGGGCAGCGAAGCCGATGGGGTGTTTACCAGTGGTGGTACTCAGTCCAACCTGATGGCCATGCTGTTGGCCCGTGATCATGTGTGCAACCGTCAGCCCGGTCACGCCAGCAACAAGACGCAAGGCTTGCCGACCGATTTCAAACGCCTGCGCATCCTGTCATCCGAGGTCAGTCATTTCAGCGTACAGAAATCCGCGGCCATCCTGGGCCTGGGTTATGACGCCGTGATACCGGTACGCAGCGATGCGCGCAAGAAAATGGACTTGAGCGATCTGCGCCGCGTGCTGGAAGAGTGCGAAGCCGAAGGGCTGATTCCGATGGCGGTAGTGGCTACTGCCGGTACTACGGATTTCGGCAGCATCGATCCATTGGAAGACATCGCGGCAATCTGTCGCGAGAAAAAAATCTGGATGCATGTCGATGCCGCCTACGGTGGCGGACTGCTGATTTCGCCCAAATACCGTAACCGTCTGGCCGGTATCGAACATGCCGACTCGGTCACCATCGATTACCACAAATCATTCTTCCAGCCGGTCAGTTGCAGTGCGTTTCTGGTACGGGATCGTCGAGAGCTGGGCCATGTCACCTGCCATGCCGATTATCTGAACCCCAAGAGCCAGACCCAGGAAGGCACACCCAACCTCGTTAACAAGAGCATTCAGACTACACGCCGCTTTGATGCGCTCAAGCTCTGGATGACGTTGCGCACCATGGGTGCGAATGCCTTGGGCAGCCTGTTCGATCACGTGATCGACTTGACTCGTGCAACCTATCCGCTTATCGAGCGTGACCCACGCTTCGACATCGCCCATGCTCCCGAACTGAGCACCCTGGTCTTCCGCTATATCCCCGAGGAGCCGCTGAGTGCCGAGCAGATCGATGCGACCAATGCAGCCATTCGCAAAGCGCTCTCTCGCAGCGGACGCGCCATCGTCGCGGGCACCAAGGTAGGCGGCCAACAGTACCTCAAGTTCACCCTGCTCAACCCCATGACCACCCTGGACGACCTGCGAGGCATTCTCGACGCCATCAAGCATGAAGGTGCCCGTTACGTTAACCAACAATCTGCCCTGGCCACGTGCTGATCTGGAGAACCACCATGACGGCTTCAACCTACGATTTCATCGCGATTGGTGTTGGCCCCTTTAACCTGGGCCTGGCGTGCCTGACTGCTCCCATCGACGAGCTCAATGGATTGTTTCTCGACAAGAACGAGTGCTTCGATTGGCATCCCGGCATGATGCTGGAATCTGCAACCCTGCAGACGCCCTTCCTGGCCGATCTGGTCACCCTGGCGGACCCGACCAGCCCGTTCAGCTTCCTGAATTATCTTAAATCCACAGGCCGCATCTATGCGTTCTATATCAAGGAAGACTTCTTCCTGATGCGCCGCGAGTACAACCAGTACTGCCAATGGGTCATCGATCGGCTGCCCAATATCGAGTTCAACCGATACGTCGAACGTGTCGACCATGATCCGGCAACCGGCCTCTATACGGTGAACTGTACCTGCACCAAAACAGGAGAACGCCTGGTTTATCAGGCGCGCCGTCTGGTCCTGGGAACTGGCACGTCACCCTACATCCCTGACTGCTGCCAGGACGCCAGCAGCCACTTGTCCCACACGTCGACCTACTTGACCGACAAACAGGCTCTACAGGCAAAAAGCATCATTACGCTGATCGGCAGCGGTCAGAGCGCGGCGGAGATCTACTATGACCTCTTGCAGGAGATTGACACGCGTGAGTACACCCTGAACTGGATTACCCGCTCGCCTCGCTTCTTCCCACTGGAGTACAGCAAGCTGACCCTGGAGATGACATCGCCCGAGTACATCGACTACTTCCATCAGCTGCCTACCCACAAGCGTGACGCCTTGATGCGCAGTCAGAAGGGGCTCTACAAGGGGATCAACAGCGCCCTGATCAATGACATCTACGACCTGCTGTACAACAAGAGCCTATGCGGTCCGGTCAGGACCAACCTGCTTACCAACACGGAGCTGCAGGACTGCCGCTACGATGAGCGTACCGGCACCTTTACGCTTACCTTGTTTCAGGAGGAACAGGAGAGCCGCTATACGCTTCAGACTAATGGGCTGGTATTATCCACTGGGTATTGCTACAGAACCCCTCCTTTCCTTCAAGGGTTACGCTCACGCCTGCGCTTCGATGAGCGTGGCCGCTTCGCCGTCAATCGAAACTATACGATTGATACCGCCGGCCAGGAGATCTTCGTCCAGAACGCCGAGCTTCATACGCATGGCCTGGTAACGCCCGACCTGGGCATGGCGTGCTACCGCAACGCCTATATCATTCGCGAGATGCTCGGCCGCGAACATTACCCCGTCGAACGCAAGATCGCCTTCCAGCAGTTCACGGCGCCCTCTTCGACACTGCTCCAGCCGGAGCCGGCCAAGACATGACGCTGCGTACCTCGCTGATCGCCATGACGGCCCTTGCCGTCATCAGCGACACCATGCTGATTCCGTTCTATCCGCAGTACTTTGCCAGCCGTTTCGGTGAAACGCGGCCGGAGCATGTGGGGGCCTATCTGGCCGCCATCTGCTTTACGGTCATGCTCGCGCTGCCCCTCTGGGCGCGCGTGGCGCGGCGGGTGCACCCGATCCGGCTGCTGATCTGGACGCAGCTCGCCGCCGGGTTGCTGTGCCTGTACTGCTATTGGGCATCGGCGCTCCTGGAGTTCTGGCTTGTCTCGCTGGGGATGATCGTGTTCAAGGGCAGCTACCTGCTCATGTACCCCTACGTGATGAGCCTGGAGGACTCCAGGAACCATACCCATACCATCGGCATGCTGTCGGTTGTCGTTCACTTCGGCGCCATCCTAGGCGCCGTGGTGGGCGGCCTGGTCCTTCAGGTACTGGAGCCACGGGATGTCTTTGTGGCGATGGCCTTGGGGGATTTTCTGCAAATGGCGATCTGCCTGCGCCTGCTACGGCGGGAACCACCCCATGCCAAGCCGGAACAAGCCATTACGCACCGTACCGGCAAGGCATGGCCTATCTACCGGCTCTGCCTGCTGATGCTGCTGTTCTATTTCAGCGGCTACCTGGTAAAGCCGTTCTTTACGGTGTACTGGGAGCAGGTCGCTCAGCTGGACCACGCCGCCCTGACCGGACTGGTGTACGCCATTCCTGGTGGCATGGCCCTGCTCGGACTCTGGCTGAACCGGCGTACCAGCAGCCGACAACAGGCCCTGAGCGGTGCGCTGCTGCTGGGTGTGTGCGGCCTGCTGCTTCAGGCCGGTGAGCAGACCGCCCTGATCCTGACTGGCCGCTGCCTGTATGGCTGGGCCATGTTCCAGGTCACGGTACGGCTGGATGCCCTGCTCTTCGAGCTGAGCACGCCCGATGCGTATGCCGCTGACTTCAGCAAGATCAATTTCTTTCAACAACTCGGCGTAGTGGGCTCGTCCTTTGCGGCGGGGTCCCTGGTCAGCACGTTTGGCCTGACTATGCCCTTTCTGATCGGCGCGGCAGGCTTTGCCCTGACCGCCCTTGCCTATCCGCTGCTGGTCCGCACAGCCCAGCCCACGACAACACCTGTTATCGACAAGGGGGTCTGATATGACTGCCATTGCCTTGCAAACACCCATCGATACCCGCCCGTGCTTCAGCAAGCCACAGCATGGACTCGGCCACTTCAGCCTGCGCCCACTCAGCCTGCCAGAGGATACGGCGCGACTACATGATTGGCTGACTCGTGACTATGCACGCTTCTGGGGGATGCAGAATGCGACCCAGGCAGAGGTGGAAACATTCTACCGCGACCTCATGGCCTCTCCTCATGCCAACGCCTACCTGGGTTTACATGATGGCGCACCGGCTTTCCTGGTCGAATGCTATATGCCGCTTCATGACCCGGTAGGCCAGCACTACGACGTGAAGCCAGGTGACCGGGGCATGCATTTTCTCGTCGCGCCCTGCGAGAAACCTGTTTCAGGCTTCACCCTGGCCGTGATGCGAACCATCATGGAATTCATTTTCAGCGATCCCTTTGCCCGCCGCGTCGTCGTCGAGCCCGATGTCCGTAACGACAAGATCCACGTGCTCAATCAGCGTGTCGGTTTCGAGTACGACCGTGTCATTCAACTGGGCGAAAAAACTGCCCACCTCGCCTTCTGCACTCGCGAGCACTACGCCGCCAGCCTTGTAATGGAGAACCGCCCATGAACCAGATGATCACTACTTTGCCCACCGCCACGCCCGGTCAAGCCGCATTGCACCTGACCCCCGAACGTTGGAGCAAGGTCAATCGCCTGCTCGTGCGCAAAGCCCTGGCGGAATTTGCCCATGAAAAGCTTATCGAGCCGGCCTTGATCGCGTCTGAAAACGGTTGGGAGCATTACCGTCTGGACAATGGCAATCCGGCACTGGAGTACCGCTTCCGAGCTCGCAAGCTGGCGCTCGATCATTGGCTGATCGACACCGCCTCGATCGAAAAGACGCAGGACGGCAACGCTGCGCCGCTGGATGCGCTGGAGTTCATCATCGAGTTCAAGGATCAACTGGGTATTCAGGAAAGCATGATGCCGGTCTATCTGGACGAGATCAGCAGCACGCTGTATGGCAGCGCCTACAAGCATGCCAAACCAGGATTAACTGCCGAAGAACTCACCCGTGCTGACTTCCAGTCCGTAGAAACCGGCATGATGGAGGGCCACCCGGGGTTCGTCGCGAACAATGGCCGCATGGGCTTCGACGCGAACGATTACCGCGCCTATGCACCTGAAGCCGCCTCCCCGATCCAGTTGGTCTGGCTGGCTGTACGCAAGACCAAGGCAACGTTCTCATCGTTATCGGACCTGAGCTATGAACGCCTGCTCGAGGAGGAACTAGGCAGCCAGACGGTTGCTGATTTCACTGCTCAGCTGACCGAACAGGGCTTGAATCCGAACGATTACCTCTTCATGCCGGCTCACCCGTGGCAGTGGTTCAATAAGCTTTCCATGGCCTTCTCGGCCGATGTCGCCAACCGCAATATCGTCTGTCTGGGCTTTGGGGAGGATCAGTACCTGGCGCAGCAGTCGATCCGCACCTTCTTCAACACAAGCCACCCTGAAAAGCGTTATGTGAAAACGGCACTGTCCATTCTGAACATGGGCTTCATGCGCGGTCTGTCGCCTTACTACATGCTGGCGACGCCTGCTATCAACGAGTGGCTGAAAGCATTGATTGAAAGCGATCCGTTTTTGACCGAAAACGGCTTCAGTATCTTGCGTGAAGTAGCCTCGGTGGGCTATCGCAACCACTACTACGAGACGGCACTGATCAACGACACCCCTTACAAGAAGATGCTCTCCGCCCTGTGGCGCGAAAGTCCGGTTCCACAACTAAAGCCCGGCCAACGCCTGATGACGATGGCCTCGCTGCTGCATCTGGACGCCCAGGGAGACTCGCTCCTCACGGCGCTGATTGCCTCCTCCGGCGTGGATACGGACACCTGGTTGCGCCGCTATCTCAACGCCTACCTGACGCCCCTGCTGCACTGCTTCTATGCTCACGATCTGGTGTACATGCCTCACGGGGAGAACCTGATTCTGGTACTGGATAACAACGTTCCGTCGCGGGCAATCATGAAAGACATTGCGGAAGAGATCGCCGTGCTGAACCCTGATGCCAAGCTGCCGGAAAAGATCAAGCGACTAGCGGTCTCTGTACCCGAAGAGCTGAAAATCCTGTCGCTCTTCACCGACGTGTTCGACTGCTTCTTCCGCTACATGAGCGCCATTCTGGTGGAAAAAGCCGACTACGCTGAAGACCGTTTCTGGTCGCTGGTAGCCGAGTGCGTCAGCACCTATCAGCAGAGCCACCCTCAATATGCCGAGAAATTTGCCCGATACGACTTGTTTGCGCCCGAGTTCATCCGCTCCTGCCTGAACCGTCTCCAATTGGGCAACAACCAACAGATGGTCAATCTGGCAGATCCGGCTGGAAACCTGAAGCTTGCCGGAACCTTGATCAATCCGATCGCACCATTTAAGCGTTAACGTGAATAAATCCGCTCCGGCTGCCTGCACAGACAGCCGGAGCGGACAGGATGGGAAACCGTAGAAACAGCCAGACGTTGCACCTGTTAATGGCATCTTCACGCGGTGCGCTTAGGATGTAACACCTTCTGCATCACTACTGATGTCGCGTTGTGTTAATTGGATCAAGTAACTTACAGGTGTACGTTCGTCCACCCATAAAGCGAAGTGTCCTGAAATTTGAGAAAATAAGGGATTGCGCACGAAGCGCGTCAGATCTGGGCTGGCAAAGCTATGAATGGTGTTATCGAAGAGCCTAAAGCTTTGCTTGAAGGCCACTGGCTTGTCTTGATTGAAGATGATCCACTTCTGCAAAGTATCTTATCGGGCTTCGTGGAAGAGCTGGGCGGTCGTGTCAGCAGCTTCGAGACCGCTGATGATGCGTTGGTTTACATGCTCAGTGCAGGTGAAAAGCCCTCTCTGGTCGTCACCGATCATCTGGTGCCTGGGCAGATCAAGGGCGCCGAGCTGGCAACCATGGTTGGCGCACGCTGGCCAGGTCTTTCAGTCATTGTAACCACCGGACGTGATCTGGAGACCATTCCTGAGCTACCAGACGGCATGCTTTATCTACAGAAGCCGTGGGACTTGGTACAGATGAAAAAAGCCATTATCCAGATGCTGAAGAAAACATCTGTCAGTCTTTGAATAAAGCCTATGGCCACAGTAGGACTAATTCGCTTGTTTTGAGCGCCCGTTAAAGAGACCAAGCGCGCAGTCTTGCCCTTGCCTACCCTTCCTCTTTCCGAGCAAGACGAACTTCCACTACTTGTGGAAGTGACACGCTATGACAGTGCCGGTCGACATTACCTTTCCGAGCAGACCGCCATGATGAGAGACACTGCCACCCACATGTCGCCTGCTCAATAGTAAGGGTCGGTGGCAGACCACCGCGCTTGGGAAACCGCCTCTACAGTTCAGAACGGTAGCGTTTGATACCACCAGGCCACCTATCCTCACTATCCTAATAATCCGTGCGCCTGCTCTTTCCTGCCCGTTGCGAATCCCTTTCCTCTGGAGCGTGATCATGACCCAGGCAGCACCCGGTTCCGTCGACACCCATACGTTGCGAAAAGTCATTGCCGCCGCCTCGATCGGTAATTTCGTCGAGTGGTTCGACTTTGCCATCTATGGCTTTCTTGCAACGATCATTGCCGAGCAATTCTTTCCCAGCGGCGACGCGAAAGCCGCTTTGCTCAAGACCTTTGCCGTATTCGCCGTCGCCTTTGCCTTCCGGCCGTTGGGCGGCATCGTTTTCGGCATGCTGGGCGATCGGATCGGCCGCAAGAAGATACTGGCCCTGACAATCCTGATGATGGCCGGTGCCACGACGCTGATAGGCCTGTTACCTACCTATGCCGTCATAGGCATGGCCGCTCCGCTACTGCTGACCGTTATCCGATGCGTCCAGGGATTCTCGGCCGGAGGCGAATACGCTGGTGCCTGCGCCTATGTCATGGAGCATGCACCACGGGAAAAACGCGCCACGTACGGAAGTTTCGTACCCGTATCGACGTTCTCGGCCTTTGCCTGTGCAGCCGTATTGGCCTACGGTCTGGATGCTACGCTTACCAAAGACGCCATGGCCAGCTGGGGCTGGCGTATACCCTTTCTTATTGCAGCGCCTCTAGGCCTCGTAGGCCTATATTTGAGGTTGCGGCTAGGCGAGACCCCGGCGTTCCAGTCTGTCGAGGCTCAACACGCAGTAGCACACGCGCCACTGCGTGAAACGCTCAAGTCCAATGGCGGAGCTATCTGTCGGCTGGGCGCGTTTATTTCCGTGACGGCCCTGTCCTTCTACATGTTTACAACCTACTTTGCGACTTACCTGCAGGTAGCCGGTGGGCTTGATCGCGCCTCCGCCCTTCTGGTTACCGTCATTGCCCTGGTTTTTGCAGCCATGTTATGCCCATTCGCAGGTCTCTTTTCCGACAGGGTCGGGCGCAAGGCTACCGTATTTACAACCTGTACCTTACTGATCGTTGTGGTCTATCCGTCGTTCTGGATGGCCAGCTCAGGCAACCTGCTGCTGTCGGTTCTGGGTGTACTGCTGTTGGCCGTCGGAGCGGTACTGTCCGGTGTCGTCACCGCTACACTGCTGTCAGAAGTCTTCCCCACCCGGACGCGTTACACCGCCTCCGCCATTACCTACAACATGGCTTATACCGTTTTCGGCGGTACTGCGCCTCTCATGGCAACCTATTTGATTGCACAGAGCGGTAGCAACCTGGCACCAGCGTTCTATCTCATCGCGATATCCGTAATGGCGTTGATCGGAGGTCTGCTGCTACCCGAGACGTCAAAGGTTGAACTGAGCGAGGTAACCGGGCGTGTGCCCGCTGCGGAGACGGCTTCCTTGACCAGCATGACCACCTGAGACGCTTTCAGCGTCAGGCGGCAAACCTGTCCATCGCCTGAACGTTTGTCAGCCTTTGTAACGACCAGGGAACAGGACGTCTCGCAGTGGAGTCCCCTTTAGATACCGATTGGTTCTATATGGAGATAACACACGATGAAAGCCCTGCATGAACCACTAATGGCCACACGCAAATCCCAGCAGTCACTCAATGAGCCTAATGTACAGGGAACCGAGCGCACCCTTTCCCTTGTAGGTGGTGGCTTACTCCTGGCAGGCGGCCTGCGCCGTGGCGGTCTTCTGGGGCTGGCACAAATGGCCTTGGGCGCACTGGTAACAGCCCGGGGCGTCACTGGTCGTTGCAAGGCCAAGGCAGCGCTTACGCCTACGCCATACGAATCGCTTCTGCAGGAAGAGTACGGCTGGACCAATGCCGAAGCAATTTCCCGCACGATTACCATTGGCAAACCGCGTGCCGAGGTCTACGACTTCGTACGCAGCATTGAAAATCTCCCCCTCTTCCTGCGTCGCCTCGAACGCGTCCAGCAGATGGACGCCACTCACTATCGCTGGGTTGCGGTAGGTCCACAGAATCGGACAGTAGAGTGGAATGCGTTCCTGGAGGAAGAGATTCCGCAGGAACGTATCGTCTGGAGCACCGAATCCACAGCATACCTTCAGCATAAAGCCACCCTCACCTTCAGAGATGCCCCTAACGGCATGGGAACGGAGTTACAGGTCGTTCTGGCGTGCGAACCGCCAGCCGGCCGGGTAGGTTATGCCGCAGCCAGTCTGATCAGCCAATTCTCGGGACGTGAGCTTAATCTTGATTTGCGTCGCCTGAAGCAGCTCCTGGAGACCGGCGAGATTACCAATAGCCTCATGAGAACAGGTGCTGTCGAACGGGTCCCGGTGGATGAAGTGTCAGCAACCGTACCGTTGGAAGGCGAAGTGATCAGCGAGCCGCGCACCATCGCGTCACATACCGATGAGACTCGTCAGGGAGGGGCTTACTGATGCGCGCACTCACCTGGCAAGCCCCTAATGTTCTTCAAGTAGAAACCGTACCGGACCCGGAAATCGTTAATCCACGCGATGTCATTCTGCGCGTCACCATGTCATCGGTATGCGGCTCCGACCTTCACCTGCTGGGCGGTTACGTGCCGGCCATGAAGCCGGGAGACATCATCGGCCATGAATTCATGGGTGAGGTAGTTGAAGTTGGCTCCGGCATTAGCCAATTTAAGAAGGGTGATCGCGTTGTTACCATTTCCATCATAGGGTGCGGCAACTGCGAACACTGTCAGCGTAGCGATTTTTCCTGCTGCGACAACTCCAACCCGAATCCGGAAACGACAGATCTGGCCTACGGTCAACCGTGCTGCGGCATTATTGGTTACAGCCATGCCTTTGGCGGATATGCCGGAAGCCATGCGACGTATATCCGGGTGCCCTTTGCCGACGTCAACCTGTTCAAGGTGCCCGACGGCGTTACCAATGAGCAGGCAGTCTTTGTGTCGGACGCTGCGCCGACTGGCTATTTTGCTGCTGATAATGCTGATATCCAGCGGGGCGATACTGTCGCCGTCTGGGGCTGCGGCGGTGTTGGCCAGATGGCCATTCGCATCGCCTACCTAATGGGTGCCGAACGGGTTATTGCTATCGACCGCTTCGCCTCTCGCCTTGAACTGGCCGAGAAGAAGGCCGGGGCGATTACCATCAATTACGAAACCACGAATGTCCACGAAGCCTTGCTGGAGTTGACCGGTGGGCGCGGGCCGGACCGCTGCATCGACTGCGTCGGCATGGAAGCACACGGCACCGAGCTGGATTATGTATACGACAAGACTAAACAACTGATGCACCTGCACACTGAGCGCGGCACTGTGCTTCGTCAGGCCATTCGGGCCTGTCGCAAAGGCGGGACGGTATCCGTGGTGGGCGTTTACGGCGGCCTCCTGGACAAATTCCCCATGGGCGCCATCGTCAACAAAGCCCTTACGGTTCGCTCCGGCCAGCAGCCAGGCCAGCGGTATGCCAATAAGTTGTTCGAGCACATTCAGAAAGGCGAGCTGGATCCGTCCTATCTGCTGACGCACCCGATGAGTCTGGAAGATTCACCGCGCGGTTATGCCATGTTCAAGGAAAAGACCGAGGACTGCATGCGCGCGGTATTCATGCCGTAAATGGGAGTTGTGCATGGACGACGAGAAGGATCACCCACCTCCAGAGCCCACCAAGCTGACCCAGTCCAAAGAGCGCTGGGTCAGTGAGGGGCGCTATCTGACAGGCCGTATTTCACGGCCTGAAGAGGAGCGTTTACCGCCCGGTCAGCATCTGGTCAAGAACTGGCCCATACTGGATCTGGGCGTCAGGCCAACCGTTACTCGTGAGCGTTGGCAGCTAAACGTAATCGGCGCTGTGAAAAACCCGCAGAACTGGAACTGGGAAGCCTTCATGGCGCAACCCCAGTCTCGATTGGTCAGTGATATTCACTGTGTAACCAGCTGGTCTCGCTACGACAATCAATGGCAGGGCGTAACCACACAGGACCTGCTGGATCGTGTACAGCCGCACCCGGACGCGCGTTTTGTACTGCTCTACTCCAACGACGGGTATACCACCAACCTGACGCTGGAGGATTTCGCAGCTCAGGGCGCCCTGCTTGCCCACTCCTGGGAAGGTAATCCCCTCTCAACCGAGCACGGCGGGCCGGTACGCCTGATCGTACCCCACCTGTACTTCTGGAAAAGTGCCAAGTGGATCAGGCGAATCCAGTTTCGGGTCAGCGATGTGCCCGGCTATTGGGAAGAGCGCGGGTATCACAATCGTGGTGATCCCTGGCAGGAAGAACGCTATTCCGACGATGAGTGATGCCTTCAGGCATCACTCACTCTTGTTTTCATCAAGGGAAGTTGGCCTGTAATGCCCTTTCCAAATCGTCAGGCTTGAACGGCTTGGCCAGAACCGGCCGATTTTTCCACTCTTCCGGCAACCCGTAGGCCCCATAACCAGTAGAGAACATAAAGGGGATGTCGCGCGCGGCCAGCTGCTCGGCAATCGGAAAAATTTCACGCCCACCTACATTCACATCCAAAATGGCCAGATCGAAGGTTTCTGAGCTGGCCAGCCGCATGCCTTCATCAAAATCAGCCGCGCTACCTGCCACGTCGTAGCCAAGCTCATCCAGGATATCTTCAAGCAGCATGGCGATCAGTGTTTCGTCTTCGACAAGCAGGACACGTTTACGGGTAGTGGTCAAACGAAGCTTCCTTTGGGCCTGACCTGCAGGCACAACAGCGGGATGGATAGGTGACATTCGAGGCCTTGCGGTACGAATGTAGTTACGACGCGCCCTTTCAGTTCACGCGTAATGCTGCGATCGATCAGGCGAGAGCCAAAGCCTTTGGTCTGGGGAGTCTCGACAGTGGGACCGTCGCGCTCCAGCCAGCTGAGTTCCAGGCAATCATGCCCCGTATGCTCATCTTTACCGACATACCACTCCAGCTGCAAGCGCCCTTCCGGGACGGAGAGTGCGCCGTATTTTGCGGCATTGGTGATAAGTTCATGAAAGACCATGGCCAAGGCCAGTGCTTCTCGGGGCTCAAGCGCATGATCACTGCCAAAAAGCGCAATGCGGTCAGACTTTTCCTGCTCAGTATAAGGCGCAATCTCCTGCTCGATTACCGCTCGGAGTTGAGCCCCTTGCCATTGCCCATGGGTCAGCAGGTCGTGGGCCTTGCTCAAAGCCAGCAAACGGGCATCGAATGTTTCGCGGAATCGAGACTCGGCATTTGCGCTACGCAGGCTATAGGTTGCAATGGACTGCACCGTCATCAGCGTGTTTTTCACCCGGTGGTTCAACTCATTGATAAGCTCGCGCTGCTGAGCCTCCGCCTTCTTGTGCCGGCTGATATCCACACACATATTGACGGCGCCGGTGATTTCACCTTGCGCGTTACGCAAGGGGGACGGGTACGCCGCGAATGGAACACGCGAGCCATCCTGCCGCAGAATAAAGCCTTCTCCACCTTGTATGGCCTTACCATCGCTAAGTACTTCAGCCATAAAGCATTCATCATGGTTCAGCTCACGACCATCCGGCCACTGCATCTTCCAAGAGCCGCACCACTGGGCCTTACCCAATCGGGGACGATACCCCCAAAGCTCCACTGCGGCTTCGTTGTAAAAGGTCAGGTAACCCTTCGCGTCGGTGGTGTAAACGGCCACGGCAAGCCCATCGAGCAGCTCACTCAAATGCCGCTCGCTTTCGCGCACGGCTTGCTCGTCTTTTATCCGCTGGGTGATGTTATGGGTCACGGCCAGATGAACTCTACGACCATCCGGCAGGCGCAGCGGAACCGCATGGGTTTCCATGTTTACCCGGGAGCCAGCCAAGCCAATGATGTCGTAGGTCCAGCTGAGCTGCTCACCGTTGCACACGCGCAGGTGATTCGCGATCCATATCTCCCGATGCTCGGGCACGATGAGATCGAATACGCAAGACCCCTGTACCGCTTCAAGGCAGTCGGCCTCAATCATGGCAAGGCCGGCCCCGTTCATCTGCATCAGCGAGCCGTCTTCGGTTACGATCTTGATGCACTCGGGCGTTGCATCAACGATAGCCTGTAGAAAAGCCTGACTTTCCTGCAGTCTTCGCTCGCTTTCCTTGCGCTCGGTGATGTCCTGAAAACAATTGATGGCGCCCTGGATCTGTCCGACCGCATCGAAAATCGGCGAGATGTTAACCAGCACCCAACGCTCCTGCCCCGTCAAGTTCTGGACTCGCAGCTCATGATCGCGCACCGGAGTGCCGGAGCGCAGCACACTGGCCATGGGTGACTCTTCTGGTCGCATCACGCGCCCGTCGGCATGGAAAACCCGGTCGATTCCAATGTAATAGGTTTCACCAGGAACGAGCTCCCGTCCCCACAATTCTGCCGCCTTGCGGTTGTAGCGAACAATGGCTCCCGTCGCGTCACACACGAACGCAGCGGCAGGCAGAAGCTCGAAGACCATGTCGTTCAAGATATCTGACGATAGCGGTGGCATTGAAGCAGGATCAGGGGAAGAGACTTCCAGCGTGCAGTTCATAATCCAGGAGGTGCTCAACAAGCCGGCCATAAAAGGTCGGTATTTTACAGTTTTGTGCCTTAAGCGCGTCATGCCCGTCTCGACAAACGGTCATTAACCGATCAAAGGATTATCGCCTCGTCGGAACAAGCGAACCGATTTGCCCTTCCCTGCTTCAAACATGGCGTATTGATGTTGAGGCCGTTATGCAAGCTAAGCAATTTTCCCTGGCAGACTGGCACCGCATTCTCATCGGCGAAACACCTTGGACGTTCCTGATAGAAGTGGTTATCCGGGCTGGGCTAACCTATATTCTGATCATGATGGCCATGCGGCTCCTCGGGCGGCGCGTGGCTTCCCAATATACGCTCTTCGAACTCTCCGTAGTCGTTACCCTGGCCGGTGCGATTGGTGTACCACTACAGTCTCAAGAGCGCGGAATGTTACCGCCGCTGATCATCATGGCAGGCGTCATTATCTTCCAACGAGTGACTGCGCGCCTGACCATGCGCCATCCCAAGGTAAACCATGCCGTCTCGGGCAGTGTGATGACTGCCATCACCAATGGGCGACTGGAACTGGAGGTCTTGCGAAAGACTGTCCTGTCTCGGGAAAAAATCTTTGCACTACTGCGCATGCGCAACATTCAGCACTTGGGCCAGCTCAGCCGCGTCTATATCGAGCCTTCCGGCTCCATTTCCATCGTACTGACTGACCAGCCCTGCCCTGGGCTTTCTATTATTCCGGAGATCGACACCGAGTTGCGGGAAGCAGTAGCCAGCCGGGACCATTTTTCCTGTACGAGCTGCGGGTACACACTCAAGACTCAGCAAGAACCGCAATGTGCCTGCGATTACTGCAAGGCTGAGCGCTGGATGCCAGCCGCTGTAGAGCTGGAGGACTGAATGCTGAACGTTACATCCTGGGATTGGCACCGTATTTTGCTGGGCGAAACACAGTGGCCGTTCATGATCGAGGTGGTGCTGCGTACCGGCGTGATCTACCTGCTTCTGCTCATGATGATGCGCATGATGGGCCGCCGTGTTGCCGCTCAGCTCAGCATCTCGGAACTGGCCGTCATGATTACGCTGGGTGCGGCGATTGGTGTGCCCCTGCAGACACCGGAAAAAGGCATCCTGCCTGCTGCTGTCCTCTTGCTGACGGCTCTGGTCTTTCAGCGAGGCCTGTCGTTTCTGTCGTTCAAGAGACGCTCGGTAGAAGTGGCGACCCAGGGGGACTCAACCATTCTCGTCAAGGATGGCCGTCTGGTCATCGATAACATGGTCAAGGCACGCCTCTCACCCGAGCGTATTCACTCCGAGCTGCGCGCGCAGAATATCCAGCATCTGGGCGAGGTTCGCCGTGTCTACCTGGAGTCATCCGGCCACTTCAGCCTGATCAAATACCGTACGCCGCACTATGGACTCTGGCTGCTGCCAACGCCAGACGATGAAATGAGTGAGCGTATCCAGGTCAATAGCCACTATGCCTGCTCACGATGCGGTCACGTAACGGAGTGCAACCCTGCGCCTGAAGATCAGGAGTGCGACTGCTGCGGAAACAAGGAATGGCTACCCGCTGTGAGGCGCCTAGGGGTAAAGATGCAGGAGAAAGAAGACGATCAGAAAGCGTCGGAGTAACCCTACCGCACGCCAGACAATAGCAATTGTAGAGAACTTTCAAACGTGCGCAGCCTTCTATTTCTCATAGGTGGTCGACAGCCCTACTGGGTGTGATCTTAACCATACGCAACAGGGCCTCCCCATCATGAAAGATTATGAGCAGATATTTGACCAACCTGAGTCCATTACAGGTACCAGCGCAGCCGATGAGCTGGATTGCGTTATTGTGGGCGCAGGGCCAGCGGGCCTTACAGCTGCCATCTACCTGGCACGCTTTCACCGCAAGACGCTGATCGTCGACGACGGTGCCAGTCGTGCCGCCTTGATTCCCCTCTCTCATAACTATCCCGGTTTTCCACCCGGCATTTCGGGCAAAGGTCTGCTGGAGCGTTTGCGGGAGCAGGCAACGACCTATGGTGCTCGTTTTGAAAATGCCCGAGTCGATGACATCCAGCAGCGCCCGGAAGGTTTCGAAGTGTTCTTCAATGGCCAGAGCGTGTTGACCCGTCGTGTATTGCTGGCCACCGGTATACAGGATGAATTGCCCGATATGCCTAGTGTGTACGAGGCCATTGCAGCATCTTCCGTGCGCCTGTGCTCGATCTGTGATGGCTACGAGATCAATGGTGATAATGTGGCGGTGTATGGCGAGGCAGAATGCGCCATCTCACACGCTGTATTCCTGCGCACGTTTACGAATCGGGTGACCGTTGTCATACACGGAGAGCCAAAGGCCTGTGAGGAAGCGTTTGCTCTGGCCGAACATTATGACATTCGCCTGATCAGTGATCGCGTTGAAGGCATCCGCCTGCTGGAGGACCAGCAGGTAGAACTCAGGACCTGCAAGGGCGAGATTCATCGGTTCGACATCGTTTACCCGTCTTTGGGCTCTAGAGTCCGTTCCGAGCTGGCCATACGCCTGGGCGCCGAAGCCGACGATACGGGAGCATTAATTGTTGATGAACACCTGCGTACTTCCATTCCAGGCCTGTATGCGGCAGGCGATGTCGTCAAATCACTCAAGCAGATCAGCGTAGCGACCGGCCACGCCGCACTCTGCTCGACGGCCATTCACAACAGTCTTGAGACCAATCCCTGGACAGCGCGGAACGCGGCCCCGACACAGTAAGCAGGCAACAAAAAGGGCCAACCGTATGGTTGGCCCTCGATACAACAGGATACTTACTTCTTGGCAGTTTCACCGGCTTCGGAGCGCGCCATGAACGCCATGGTGACTTCCGGAAGATGCTCTCTCACCCACTCGGCCATGGCAATTTCCTGTGGCAGGATTTGCTCACATACCCGCTTGGTTTCCAGATCGCCAGCCGCTTCGGCGGCAGAGATCAGCACGGTGTACATGGCGATCTCGACGTTCTCAAAGACATAACTGGCCATGGAGCCCTTGACCACTTCGTCAGTCATGAACATGCCGCCCATGGCCTGCCCCATGGCCATGAACTTACCGGTAAAGTCCTTCATGGTGGAGGGGCTGGTCCCCAGACGGGTCAGGCAGCCTTCGATCAGCTGAAGCTGGGACTGGGTTTCTTCAATGTGCTGCTGAATACGGGCGGAGAGCTTAGGATAATTCTCAAGACGTTCCAGCTGGCCCTTCAGCATTTTGTCTGCCTGCTGTTCCATGCCGTGGGCATCTTTGAGCCAGTCGATCAGATGTTCTTGACGAGTAGTCATGTCTCTTCACCTTTTGGTCAGGGTAGAAGTTAGTTAAGCGAAGCGAACTTTCCAACTTAAGCGGCTAAATCCGAAATACATAAGCGGCTGTTATTACTTAAAGTTTTACAACTCTTGTATTAAGTAATGCACAACGCCTTAGTTTCTTCGCTATCCACTTCTGTTTAGTCAACTGCCCTTCTCACAAAGTTCTCGCCAACCATCGCATTACGACCGGTTGAAAAATACATACCCACAGACATAATACCCTCAAATCGCATTCTAGAGCGCTCTGTTAGCAATGAAGCGCCATATGTCTATAGCGAGATGACTTGAATTTATACAAGATTTATACAACAGCCTAGTCGACTCTTTAGTCATAAATGGACTAATCAGATCTAAAAATAAAGTTTCCTCAAAGTACATTCCACTGGTCAGTTATTTTGTGGCAAGAGGAATGCTATGACGCCTCAAGAGTCCATCCTCAGGTGCCACTATTGTGTGCAACCGTGACTATTACTGACGAGGCGATAAAGGGAATTAACCCTCTCCCGAAGCGATTAAACCTGGGGGACAAGATGGATACATTTGCTGGACTTCTGGATATGAAAGGCACGCCGCTGGATAAGCAGCGGTTTACCTGGCGTGAAATGGCCACTCGGCCGATCAGCAAGTTGGATGACGATGCGACGACTCGCATCCGCATCATTCTCATGAATGGCATTGAAACCGAAGCCCTTCGACTCAAGCATATCGGCGCGCGATTCCACAAGGAGCTGCAACCTCATCTGGCCCATATCCGCCGCGTAGAGCACCATCAAGCTACCGCCATCAACTGGCTGATCTCGGGTGACCACTCCCCGCTGGAAACAACCATTGCCTACGAGCAGGTGGCTATTGAAGTTACGGCGGCAGTCGCCCAGAACGAGCCTGACCCCTACCAGGCACAGTCATACCGCTTCGGACTTCTGGAAGACTTCGATCACCTGTATCGCTACTCGGCCATGTATGACCGACTGGAGGGCAAGGATCCGAACAATATCCTGCAAGGGTACACGGACATCATTCCGGGTCGTCCGACCAGCCAGCACCACCGGAATCCCAGTGACGATGTACGTGACAGCTATGACAAAACTACCGCGCAGCTGATCACTAAGATCCATGCGGCGATGATTACCAGCTCGGAATACCAGACTCACGATTATTACATGAATATCGGCAACACGTTTGCCGATCCGGTTGCACGCGCGCTGTATGCGGAAATCGCTTCGGTTGAAGAGCAGCATGTGACCCAATATGAGTCCCTCATGGATGCCAGCGAAACCTTCATGGAAAAGTGGCTGGTTCATGAGGCGATGGAAGTGTATGCCTACGCGAGTTGTGCCGAACAGGAAGAGAACCCGCGCATCAAGGCCCTGTGGGAGCGCTTCCTGGATTACGAACTGGGCCACCTGGAATTTGCCTGTGACCTGTTCAAGAAATACGAGCGTCGCGATCCGGCTGAAGTGCTGGTTGGCGAGCTGCCCAAAATGCGCCCCTTGAAGCGCAACCGCGATTTTGTACGCGAGACCCTTTCGAAAGAAATCGACCTGCGCGCCCACGGCATCCATTACGTACCAAAAGAGCAGGAAGACAGGGCTTCTCAGGATTACCGCAACCACCTGAACTCAGAAGGTATCCCTTCGGATATGGCCTCGGCAGGTTATATCTGGACACCCGGTACCGAACTCTTTCGTAAACCTTGAGGACTCGCCATGACTACTTCTGCACCCATGGGGTTGAATCGCACCGGCGCACAAATGTCCCCGGAGGACACCAAAAGACAAATTGAGGCTACTGAGCAGTTCCGCCAGGATATCCCCCCAGGCGATGCCTCGCGCATTACTGAGGAGCGCGTCAAGTTCATTCGTGAGCATGAAGCTATTGATGAGCAGGTCGGTTCCGTTCCTCCACCTGGCTCGGTGAAAGGCGTACTGAAAACCGGCCTGGACAAAATGATGGGTAAAAACCCTGAATTGCTTCTCGACAAACTAGGCGAGCGCCTAGCCTACGAGCGCACCGGGGTTCGTCTGTATGAAGCCTTCATTGCCAAGGTCGCCGCAGCACCCGATGCCCGCCCGGAGCTTCTGGAAACGCTCAGGACTATCCAGCAGCAGGAAGCCGAGCACATGCAGCTGCTACGGGAGTCCATCGAAACACTGGGTGCGGACCCTACTGCCATGACGCCTTGCGCCCATGTCTCTGGCACCATGGCTCAAGGAATTATCCAGGTACTGACAGACCCCAGAACCAACATGGCGCAATGCCTTAATGCCATGCTGACCATCGAGCTGACAGACAATGCTGCATGGGAGTTGCTAATCGAGCTGGCTCGCCAGGCGAACCATCCCAATATTGCTTCCAGCTTCGAAGTGCCCATGCGCCATGAGGAAGAGCACCTCATCAAGATCAAGACGATGTTGCGTGACGAACTCAAGGCCCAGCTCAGCTGATTGAGTATTGCCTTAACAAAAGGCCCGCATGATGCGGGCCTTTTGTTTGGTCTCAGGAATACGGCGTGACAGGTAGGGCTCGCTTGTGATGCGAACCGCTGTAGTATTTGAAAATAACCTGATAGGCATGGTCACTGACCTTCTTGCCTTCAAGGAAATCATCGATTTCGGCGTAGCTAATGCCAAACGCCTCTTCGTCCGGCTTACCGGGCGACAGTGATTCCAGATCCGCCGTGGGCACCTTGTGCACAAGATTGTCAGGCGCACCCAGGTATTCGCAAATCATGCGTACACGGCGCTTGTTCAACCCATGCAGCGGAGTCAGGTCGCAGGCACCGTCGCCAAACTTCGTGTAGAACCCCATCAGTGCTTCCGCACCATGGTCAGTCCCGATGACCAGCCCCTTGCGGGCCCCCGCCACCGCATACTGGGCAATCATACGCTGACGCGCCTTGACATTGCCCATAACGAAATCCTGCTGCCCTTCATCACGAAAGGCCAGCTTGCTGTCCTGCAAGCCCTGCAACATCCCGTCGGTAGCCGGCTTGATATTCACGGTCAGCACCTCGTCCGCCTGAATGAAGCCCAATGCGCGCTGGGCATCTTCTTCATCCTTCTGCACGCCATAGGGCAGCCGCATGGCAATGAAGCGGGCGTTGTGACCTTCACTACGAGCCTGCTCGACGGCCAACTGGGCGAGACGGCCGGCAGTCGAGGAATCTACCCCTCCGCTAATGCCCAGCACATAGGCCTCCATGCCGGTCTTGATCAGGTAATCCTTGAGAAACTTGATACGCAGCTCGGCCTCACGCTGGGCATCGAATTCGGTGGGTATTTCGAGTGCCTTGATAATGTCACGCTGAATGGATTCGTAATCGTCTGACATGCGTTTAGCCTCTCTCTCCGCGTAATAGTCGTGCATGGAATAATGGAATATTCGTCAAACTGTAGACGGCTGCTGCCAATTGCACGTCCTCCCGGCCACCAAAGAACCGCTCGGTTCGGGAGAAGACTACCAGCTCGCCCTGATAACGAAAGCCCCAGCCAAAGCATACGGTGCCAGGAGGTATTCCATCTACTCCATCCGGGCCTGCAAGCCCCGTGTTAGAGATGGCGACCGCTGCATCACTGTCATGCAGGGCACCGATGGCCATTTCCCGCGCCACCTCTTCACTCGTCAGGTTGAACGTATCGATCGTGTACGGGTGAACGCCCAGCAAACGCTGCTTGGCAGCAGGAGAATAAACGACATAACCGGCATCAAGACAGGATCCACTGCCTGGAATTTCAGACAGCAGGTGAATAACCCGCCCTGCTGTGCAGGACTCGGCTGTCACCAGCAGCATGTCGTACTCTTTCAAATAATCGAGAACCGGTTGGATATCTGACCTCATGGATGCTCCCACGAAACGAAGTGCGCATTTCCGTTATGAAAGGCAGCCGCCGCGCAAGTTCGATTGGAAAGAGCTTACGTACCGTCAGGTGCGCTTCAAATCGTCAGGCACATCCACGTCACGATAGATGCCGGGATCACTGCACTCTACCCAGCGTAGCTCACCTTGCCCAAACAGCCCTCGCCCGCCACGGTCGCCCGTGAGCGCACACAACGCCCTGAAGTAACGACGGCCAAACGCCACCGGATTGCCGGCCACCGGAGTGCCGGCCACCAGGTTACCAGCCACAGGAGTGCCGTCTGGAGAATTACTGGATGCTTGTGAAACGCTGTTCTTTAAAGGGCAGAACGGCACGGCAATTACGTCCTCTGACACCGCCTCGGCTATCTGGCAGAACGTCTCCGGCTGTACAAACGGCATGTCGCCCAAGGCGATCAACCAGCCCCGATGATTTGGCTCAGCCGCAATCGCCTGCGCCAGTGTTTCGCCCATCCCCTGGGTTTGTACGGCCAGTACGTCAAAGCCTTCGCGTCTGGCGAGTGCCGCCACCTCTTCATTATCCGGTCGGGTCACGACCACCCGCCGCTGCCCGACACCCTTGAGATTGCGCAAGGTTTGCTGAAGCACGCGGGTCGACTCGCCTACCCCAGTTTCATACCTGGCCAGCAGCTTGTCAGTCCCGGCCTGGGCGCGAAAGCGACTGCCCTGCCCGGCCGCCATCACGATCACGCATAGCGAATCAGCCACGTCAGGCCACTTGATCGACAACAGGCTTGGGCTGTTTCTTTTGTGTCAGCGCAACACCATTTTTTACAGCGACCACTTCGGCCAGCAGTGAAACAGCAATCTCGGCCGGCGTATGGCTACCAATATGCAGGCCAATAGGGCCGTGCAAGCGATCGATTTCATCCTCGCTCAAATCAAACAAGGCCAAGCGTTCCCGACGCTTGCGACTGTTACCCAACGAGCCCAGCGCGCCGACATAGAAGGCCGAGGACTTGAGCGCAGTCAGAAGCGCCATGTCATCCAGACGCGGATCGTGAGTCAGCGCCACGATCGCCGTCCGCTCATCTGGAACAATGGAAAGCACCGCATCGTCTGGCATACCCGGGACGAAACGCGCCTTTGAAGTCTCCCAGCCGTGGTTGAATTCCTGCCGCGGATCGCAGATCAACACGTCGAAATCCAGCATATGAGCCATTTCGGAAACGTAGCGGGACAGCTGACCTGCGCCAATCAACAGCAATCGCCAACGCGGGCCATAAACGACACGCAAGGTCTGCCCATCCAAATGCAGGGCGTCGTCCGCCTGCGCCGAAAACAACTGAACGGCTCCGGTGCCAAGTTCAAGCTGCCGGGCCACCAGCTCGTGATTGTCACAGCGGCTCAGTAGATCGGCAATCCACTTTGGATCACCTAAAGGCTCCTGCACCAAACGCAGCGTTCCGCCACAGGGAAGCCCGAACCGAGCGGCCTCCTCCTGCGTTACACCGTAGGTGATGAGTTCTATTCCAGTTTCGGGAATCCGGCCATCATGCATGCGTGCAATCAGATCATCTTCGATGCAGCCGCCAGAAACCGAGCCGGCAGCACGACCATCGTCCCGCAGAGCCAACATGGCACCCGGTGGACGCGGGGAGCTTCCCCAGGTCTGAACCACCGTAAACAACACAACGCGATGCCCTTCCCGACGCCAAGCCAAGGCGCTGCGCAACACGCTCGAATCCACACTATCCATTCAATTCACTCAATCGGTAAGCCAGGAGGCCATGCGCTGCCAGTGTATAGCAGGCGCGCTTTGCCTCGACAGTCACGGGTAGAGCCTTTGAAACGTATCTGGTTCCCCGTCCGTCATGGCGCTTTGGAACCTCGGACGCAGCGGCCAACTCAAAACTGGAAAGCACACACCTGGAGGTAACCGGTATGCCACGTTCGATTTGGAAAGGCGCCGTCAGTTTTGGACTGGTCAATATTCCGGTTTCCCTAGTATCCGCCACTTCCAGCCATGGAATCGATTTCGACTGGCTGGACAAGCGCAGCATGGACCCGGTGGGCTACAAGCGCGTCAACAAGAATACGGGCAAAGAGGTCTCGCGGGAAAACATCGTCAAAGGTATCGAGCATGAGAAAGGCGAGTATGTCGTGCTTAGCGACGAGGAGATTCACAACGCCCTGCCGGAAGCCACCCAGACGATCGACATTCTGGCGTTTGTCGAGGCCAGTGAGATTTCCATCCTGCACTTCGAAAAGCCCTATTTTCTATCTCCTGAAAAACACAGCGAGAAGGTATACATCCTCTTGCGAGAGACGCTCAAGCGCACCGGCAAAGTTGGCGTAGCCAACGTCGTGATGCACACCAAGCAGCACCTTGCTGTAATCATGCCCTTGGGCGATACGCTCGTGCTCAACACCTTGCGCTGGGCCAACGAGGTTCGCTCAGCCGAGGACGTGGGTCTTGAAGACCTGGACGCCAAGGTGTCCAAGCGCGAGATCGACATGGCCGAGCGCCTGGTTGAAGACATGACCGAGTCGTGGGATCCGGAGCAATACCATGACACCTTCGAAGACAACGTCATGAAGTTGGTTGAGCGCAAGGTGCGTGAGGGCAAGCTCGAAACGCTTGAAGCGCCTGAACAGGAAGCACCCAAACGTACAGCCGATGTCATTGACCTTACCGAGCTGCTCAAACGTAGCCTGAGAGGCACACGCACGCCGCCCGAGAACGACGACGAAAAAGCCCAACCCGCCAAGGCAAAGCCAAAGCGCACCAGCACCACCCGACGCTCGTCAGGTACCGCCTCACCCAAAGGCCGTAAAGCAGCCAAATAAGGAACCCGGTCATGGCTAACCCGTTGAGCGAGTACTCCCGTAAGCGAAACTTCAAGGTGACTGCAGAGCCTGAAGGCAATGCGCCCCACGCGCGCACCTCGCCCGAAGCGCTACAGTTCGTCATTCAGAAACATGATGCACGCCGGCTGCATTATGACTTTCGTTTGGAGCTGGACGGCACCTTGAAGAGCTGGGCCATTCCTAAAGGTCCCAGCTATGACCCCAAGGAAAAGCGCCTGGCTGTTCACGTTGAAGATCATCCGATCGAATACGGCACCTTTGAGGGCAGTATTCCAGAAGGCGAATACGGCGGTGGTGACGTCATCGTCTGGGATCATGGCATTTGGATACCCCATGGCGATGCAGCTACCGATTATGCGGCGGGCAAGCTCAAGTTCGAGCTGCAAGGCGAAAAGCTCAAGGGCAACTGGACGCTGGTGCGCACGCGCCTGCATGGCAACGGCAAAAAAGAGCAGTGGCTGCTGATCAAAGAAAAAGACGCTGACGCCAAACCTCATAGCGAATATGACGTAACCGAGGCTCTACCTGACAGCGTACTGAGCGAGAAGACATTACCGCGACTGGGTAAGACAGCGACGCCTGTTGCCAAGGCAGCGGAGCCAGCAAAACCCAGGCGGGCCCTTACCACGGCGGCAAAGGCAACATCTTCCGCTGCGCCTTCAGCACTGCCTGAAATGGTCGAAGCCCAACTGGCCACGCTGGTTGACGCGCCCCCGGCAGGCGATTGGCTCTATGAGATCAAGTTTGACGGGTATCGCCTGTTGACCCGTATTGATGATGGCAAGGTCAGCTTTATCACACGCAACGGCAAAGACTGGACCCATCGTCTGCCAGAACAGGCAAAGGCTCTCTCAGCACTTGGCCTGGATAATGGTTGGCTTGATGGCGAAATTATCGTACTCGACGACAATGGCGTCTCTGATTTCCAGGCCCTGCAAAACGCTTTCGATACCGGCCGAAACACCACCATCCTCTACTACCTGTTCGATATGCCGTTCTGTAACGGTACGGACCTGCGCAGTTATCCACTCGAAGAACGTCGTCGTGCTCTCAAAGCCGTACTGGATACCACCCAGTCTAACGTCATACGCTATTCGGAAGCCTTCGACGTACCCGCCGACAAGATACTGGAAAGTGCCTGCGCCATTGGCCTGGAAGGCGTCATTGGAAAACGTGCCGGCAGCCCGTATACCTCCAGGCGCAGCAACGACTGGATCAAGCTTAAGTGCAAGCGCCGGCAGGAGTTCGTCATTGGCGGCTATACCCAACCCCAGGGAGCAAGAAGTCATTTTGGCGCGCTGCTGATCGGCCTGCATGACAGGGACGGCTCACTACGCTTTGCAGGAAAGATCGGAACGGGATTTACCCGGGAAAGCCTGGCTGCACTCCATGAGCATATGCAGCCCTACACAACTGACACCTCCCCCTTTAAGAACCCGCCTCGGGGTGCTCAAGCCCGCGGCGTTACGTGGCTCAAGCCGGAATTACTGTGTGAAGTAGCGTTTGCCGCCATCACCAACGACGGAATTGTACGCCAGGGTGTTTTCCATGGATTGCGGCAAGACAAGCCGGCTCAGGATATTGGGCTTGAACAGGCGCAGGTCGTCCCGCGCAAGGCTTCGTCCCTTGCGCCAAAGAAAGCGTTAGCCTCAACGAAAAAAGAGGGCGCTGAAGTCGCAGGCGTGCGCATCAGCCACCCAGAGCGCGTTATCGATCCGTCTTCAAAAACCACCAAGCTAGGCGTCGCAGAGTACTATGAGCGTATTGCGCCATGGATGTTGCCGCACCTAAAAAACCGGCCGGTTGCCTTGGTACGGACTCCTGAAGGCATCAAAGGCGAACAGATATTCCAGAAGCACAAGCAAACCCTGGCAATCCCGCATATCCGCGAATTGGACCCGGCTCTGGATCCAGGCCATGCACCGCTTATGGTGATTGATAGCCTTGAGGCACTGCTGGGCGCTGCGCAAATGGGCACGGTAGAACTGCACACGTGGAACGCCAGGGCTGACCAGATCGGTAAACCGGATCGCATGATCTTTGATCTTGATCCTGATCCCAAACTGCCCTGGAAACAGATGCTGGAGGCAACGGAGCTGTTGCTGACCCTACTGGATGAGCTGGGCTTCAAAGCCTTTATCAAGACCAGTGGCGGCAAGGGCCTGCACATTGTTGTTCCTCTGCAACGCAGAGATGACTGGGATAGCGTGAAAGACTTTGCACAGGCCATTGCTCAGCATATGGCGGCGGTTATTCCAGAGCGCTTCTCCGCCAAGATGGGCGCGCAGAACAGAGTCGGCAAGATCTTTATCGATTACCTGCGCAATCGCGAAGGTGCTACCACGGTATCGGCCTATTCGCTACGGGCACGCCCGGGTCTGGGCGTATCGGTCCCTATAAGCCGTGAGGAGTTGAAAACGCTTGAACGAGGCGACCAGTGGACACTGGAAACGCTGTTCGACCATTTGGATCATCGGCAAGATGATCCTTGGGCAGATTACGCAACCGTGCGCCAGAGGATTACCGCTGCGCAGCGAAAAACGTTAGGTATGGAGTAAATGATTCGCCTGTACTGTTGATGTGCCTCAAAAGCGCCCAATATCAGTTCGGCATTATGCGAGGTAATGGCCTCGCACGAGGAACAGCGATATGACGACGCTCAATACCCGCACCCTGGAGGAAAAAAGCGCCTCTGCGCAGGAGTGGGCCGCCTGGCCCCGATTTGCCGGAATTCCGGAAGTCGATGCCAATCATTTGGTCCCGCCAGGTCGACGGGCCGTAATCATTGCGCCTCATTCGGATGACGAAATTCTGGGCTGTGGCGGCTTGTTGGCCCAGCTTGCCGAGCTGGGGCGCAAAGTTCTTTTAGTCAGCGTAACGCGAGGTGAATACAAGCAAGGGCTGGGCAGCCAACCGGTTTTCCATGTACCTACCCTGCCGGAAAGTCGTGAAGCCAGCCGACGGCTGTGCCTGGAGTCCGTCGACATCTGCCGGCTGGACTTTTCCGACGGCATCGCCAGCAATGAAGAACAACGGCTTAGCGAACAACTGGCGGCACTCATCAAGTCGACCGATACGGTGTTCACCGCCTGGCGCGAGGATGGTCATGCCGATCACGAAGCGACAGGCCGTGCCGCCAGCTTTGCCTGTGTAGTCACAGGGGCTCGCTGTATTGAAGTGCCACTTTGGGCATGGCAATGGCTCCGTCCGGGTGATGATCGCTTTCCCTGGGAGCGTGCCCGACGGCTACCGCTGGATGAGTCCAGTCTTGCCGCTAAGCGCTATGCTGTCGAGGCGTTCAACACAGCCAACGGCCCGGCGCCGGAGCCTATCCTGCCATCCCATGTATTGTCGCGCCTGTTTCGGCCCTGGGAGATCTTTCTGGTTTGAGCACTACCGGTTACGGTCAAGCAACTGCATGCGAGGCAAGGCGAAATGCCAACGGATCGCGGCAAGGCGAATAAGAAGCACCACTAGCATCCCAACGCCTGTGACCAGCTCTGCCGGCAGCGCCAGGCGGTTCAACCCGATATATACCAGCGAGCCGAGAATACAGGGTGTAGCGTAGATCTCCTTATGAAAGATCAGTGGAATGTCATTGCAGATAATGTCTCGGATGACACCACCAGCCACACCGGTCATGACACCCATGATGACGGCTGTGCTTAAAGGTACCTGCTGACGCAGGGCGACTTCCGTTCCGATCACGGTAAACACTGCCAGACCAAATGCATCGGCGATCAGAAGCGCTTTTTCCGGTATCGGTCGCGTCAGACGTACCCACAGCACCGTACCTAAAGTGGCAAAGACAACCACTGCAATGTAGGTGTCGTCCCGTATCCAGCTTACCGGATGCAACCCCAGAATCACGTCTCGCAGGGTTCCGCCACCCAGTGCAGTTACCAGGGCCACTACCAGAACACCAAACAGATCCATTGCTTTGCGCCCGGCCATCAGGGCGCCGGTAATAGCGAAAACAGCAACGCCAAATAGATCGCACAGATAAAACAGCGAAACCATCGAGGGCTCCATCAGAGGGTAAAGAAGTCACCCGGCGTTGTTCCGAACTGCGCTCGAAACGCAGCGATAAAGGCTGACGGCGAATCATAGCCGCAACTCAAAGCTACCGCCGTGACACTGTCGCCCCGCTCAAGCAGGGTCAGTGCGCTTAGCAGACGCAGCTTCTGCCGCCAGGCTCTGAAGGTAAGACCGGTTTCCCGCTGAAAATGTCTACTCAGGGTTTTTTCGGAAGCCCCCAGCAGTAATGCCCACTCCGCCAGGGTGCGCTGATCATCCGGCGCTTGCTGCAAGTGTTCACACAATCGGCGCAGTCGAGCATCTGCTGGTAATGGCAGCGATAACGCCATATGAGGCGCGATTGCCAGTTGATCGATCAGCACCTCGACCAGGCGCCCTTCACCACCCTCTTCATCGTACTCGACGGGAAAGGTTGTGAACGTTCTTATCAGTTCGCGCAACAACAAACTGACGCTCAGTACCCGACACTCGGCCCCCCGGTTCGGCAATAGCTGCGGTCCTAGGTAGAGGCTGCGCATTTCAGCCTCGGCTGAAGAGCGCACCTCATGCTCCAGCCCCGCCGGAATCCACACGGCCCGCTGAGGAGGTGCGACAAAACTACCCGCGCTAGTGTGCACCGAAAGCACCCCCTTGATGGCGTAGGAGAGCTGCGCCCACGGATGACTATGCCAAGGCGTCCAGGAGCCACGTGCCAGCGACTCGGCCCGGGCATAAACCGGACGAGGCAGCGCTTTGAGAGAAGGAATCTGCCGGCGTAACTCAGCGGATTGTCCGTTAGGCGACATTGAAAGCCTTTTTGACGTTAGTCGGAATAATCACACCACAGTAGACTGCGAAGTCAGACTCAACAACTGTTCGAGAGATGTGAATGGCTCGTCCACGCTTTTTACCCGACAACTTTACGTTGTACCTGATAGCAACCGTCACGTTGGCTAGCATCTTTCCCTGTAGCGGAACCGCTGCCGGGGTACTCAATGTGATCACCAACATCGCCATTGGCCTGTTGTTTTTCCTGCATGGCGCCAAGCTGTCACGCGAGGCCATTGTAGCGGGCGTTACCCACTGGCGCCTTCATCTCCTGATCTTCTGCTGCACCTTCCTGTTATTCCCGCTGCTGGGCTGGGCGCTCAAGCCGCTGCTTTCGCCCCTCGTCACGCCTGAGCTTTACATGGGCGTACTGTATATGTGTGCTCTACCGGCAACCGTACAGTCTTCCATCGCCTTTGTTTCAATGGGCCGCGGCAACGTGCCTGCCGCCGTGTGCAGTGCCTCGGCGTCCAGCCTGATTGGTGTGTTCCTGACGCCGCTACTGGTAAGCCTGCTGCTGGACACGCAAAGCAGTGGAGACACCAATGGGATGTCCACCCTAGATGCCATTACCAAGATTTTCCTTCAGCTTCTGGTTCCCTTTATTGCGGGTCAAATCCTGCGCCGCTGGATTGGCGGATGGGTCGACAAACACAAGTCCAGCCTCAAGTTTGTCGATCAGGGCTCCATTCTGCTTGTTGTCTATACTGCATTCAGCGCTGCCATTCTTGAAGGCCTCTGGTCATCCATTCCACTGACCGCTTTGCTGGGCCTTGCTGCAGTCTGCTCGGTAATCCTCACCCTGGCGCTGCTGATTACCCGCTATACGTCGCGCCTGTTGGGCTTTAATAAAGAAGATGAGATCGCAGTAGTGTTCTGCGGCTCCAAGAAGAGTCTGGCGACTGGCGTGCCGATGGCCAAGGTGTTATTCGCTGGCAGCAGCATGGGCGCCATTCTGCTACCCATCATGCTGTTTCATCAGATCCAACTGATGGTGTGTGCGGTATTGGCACAGCGCTACGGGCGGCGTGAAGAGACAACTGTCAGTGAAACCAAGGTAGCCAAGGCGCACTGAATTCTTTTGCTTCACCTATAAAAAAGGCCGGTCACTACCGGCCTTTTTTATGTATTACGTAAATCAGTCTTCCCTCACTGGGGAACGCATGGTCACCCATTCTTCCGCTGCTGTCGGGTGAATACCGATGGTGTCATCAAAGCAGCTTTTGGTTGCACCGGCCTTGAGAGCCACTGCCAGACACTGGATCTGCTCGGGAGCATCGGGCCCGACCATATGGCAACCCAGCACCTTATCAGTCTCGGCGTCCACGACCAGCTTCATGAGCGTACGCTCCGTCTCATTGGTCAGGCTAAGCTTGGTAGGCTTGAAGGTCGTCTGGAAAATCCTGAGCTTGTAGCCCTTTTCACGAGCCTGCTCTTCACTCAGTCCTACCGTTCCGACGTTAGGCAAGCTGTAAACCGCGCTAGCGATGAGGTTGTAATCAAGTGGCTTGTAACTTTCAGGCTTGTACAGGCTGCGGGCCAAGGTCATGGCCTCTGCCAGGGCAACAGGCGTCAGCTGCACACGGCCAATGATATCCCCAATCGCATACACTGAGGGTTCCGTGGTCTGGAAGGTTTCATCCACCTTCACAAAGCCACGTTCGTCGAGCTCGACGCCGACGTTTTCCAGGCCCAAGTTATCCAGCATGGGGCGACGGCCTGTCGCATAGAACACGCAGTCAGTTTCCTGAACACGCCCATCTTTGAGCGTAACCTTCAAACTGCCATCGCTCTGTTTGTCGATACGGGCAATTTCCGCATTAAACTGCAGATCGTGGCCTCGCTTGAGCAATTCATCCCGCAGATGCACCCGTACGCAGTCATCAAACCCGCGCAGGAATAACTCCTTGCGGTACATGAGAGTCGCCTTCACGCCCAAGCCGTGAAAGATCGATGCAAATTCGATCGCGATATAACCGCCACCCACGATGATCATTCGCTCGGGCAGCTTATCCAGATAAAAGGCTTCATTGGACGTAATGATGTGTTCACGACCAGGCAACTCGGGCACTGAGGGCCAACCGCCTGTAGCGATGAGGATTCGCTCGGTGGTGTAGCGCTTGCCCGTTACTTCGACAGTATGCGCATCAATGATTCGCGCATGGTCTTCCAGCAGTGTCACACCGCTGTTGATGAGCAGTGCACGATAGATGCCGTTCAGTCGACGAATCTCATGGTCTTTATTGGCTAGCAGATTCTGCCAATCGAACTCCTGTTCCTCGACCTTCCAGCCATAACTGCGCGACTGCCTGAACTCGTCATGGAACGAAGCCCCATAGACGAAATACTTTTTCGGCATACAGCCGACGTTTACGCAGGTGCCGCCCAGGTAGCGGCTTTCCGCTACGGCCACGCGAGCACCAAAATCGGCGGAAAAACGCGCTGCACGAACACCGCCCGAACCCGCACCGATGATAAAAAGGTCAAAATCGTATGTCATGACGAATCCTGATCGGCTCAACTGCTCACCAGCTTAACGCACCTGCATCGCTGCTGACGAAAATACTGTTGCCTTAAACGACAGAAGCCACCCTAAGGTGGCTTCTGTCAAACACAGGCTAACAAGGAGATCAGAGCTCCTTGTAGACGTTCTCGAAGCAGAAGTTGGTTGCTTCAACGAAGCCTTCCGCACTACCGCAGTCGAAACGCTGACCCTTGAACTTATAAGCTAGAACACAACCGTCCTGAGCCTGCTTCATCAGGGCATCAGTAATCTGGATTTCACCGCCCTTGCCCGGCTCGGTCTGCTCGATCAGGTCGAAAATATCAGGCGTCAGGATGTAACGGCCAATAATCGCCAGGTTGGAAGGTGCATCTTCCGGCTTGGGCTTCTCAACCATGTTGTTCACACGGTAGATGTCATCACGGATCATTTCGCCCGAGATCACACCGTACTTGTGTGTTTCGTTCGCAGGTACTTCCTGGATAGCCACGATGGAGCAGCGGAACTGGTTGTACAGCTTGACCATCTGCTTCAGAACGCCATCGCCTTCGAGGTTCAGGCACAGGTCGTCCGCCAGCACAACGGCGAACGGCTCGTCACCGATCAGAGGACGGCCAGTCAAGATGGCATGACCCAGACCTTTCATTTCGATCTGACGGGTATAAGAGAAGGAGCATTCGTCGATCAGGCGGCGAATCCCGGTCAGGTACTTTTCCTTCGCGGTGTTCTTGATCTGGCTTTCCAGCTCGTAGCTGATATCGAAATGGTCTTCCAGAGAGCGCTTGCCACGCCCGGTGACCATAGCAATTTGCTTGAGCCCAGCGTCGAGTGCCTCTTCAACGGCATACTGGACCAGGGGCTTGTTCACGATGGGCAGCATTTCCTTCGGCATCGCTTTGGTTGCTGGAAGAAAGCGAGTGCCGTAGCCGGCGGCCGGGAACAGACATTTGGTGATCATGGGCGTCCTTTGATCTGTGGGAGCAATACTATGGCAGTCTAAACAGCCGTTCATCGGGTTACAATGCTCAGCATGAGGCTCTCAGTGACCGATTAAATGGACGTCTAAAAGCGCTCGACCCCGAGCGTTGGGAGATCCGACCACGAAAGCGCCCAGCGGTTCGATTATAAAGCGCTTTTCCGCAGACGAGATATGATGAGTAGTGAACTCGTTGGCACCACCACCGTCGAAGACAAGCTGCTTCAGATGGCTAGACAAGGGATCAAACGATCTATTATGAAAAAATGGATTCCTCTTTTCGCTACCGCATTGCTGGTAGGCTGCGCCAGTAAATCCCCTCAACTTACTCAGGAAGAACTGCATCTGCTCACCCAGAATGACCTCCTCCAGGCAAAGATGCTTGTAGTATCGGGAGGGGAAGATGAACTCAAACTGGCTGACGCCTTGCTCAATCGCGCCTCGATGCAAGCCGACAAAGCTGAAGAAGGCACCGGCGAGATCGAGTTCTACAAGGCGCTGGTAATGATCAAGCAAGGCCCGCAAGCAGATGACGTGCTGTCCCTGCTGGAAACCTCAGCCAAGAAAGAGTATCCGCTGGCCTATGCAATGCTCTATCAGGTCTATTCCAAGCCTTACCTGGTAACTGAAGCAGACCCTATTCGAGCGGAAACCTACAAGGACAGCTACAGCGATCTTGACGTTGCCAAGAGCGGCTATCCTTCTTTCGAGAAGGCATTGGTATTGGTGGAGCGTCTGAGCAGTGACAAGCCTTCCGAAACAGCGGCCATGACTCACTGACGACGTTCAAGCCGGTTGGTTGTAGAGCCCGGAGTCCGTTCAATTTCGATTCCGCCAGGGTATTCCGTGCTCTGGCGAATCGAGCCTCGCTGTTCATACTGTTCGCTGGAATGAGAGCGGTACTCCCGAACCGTTCCACGCGGGACAGCCTGGCCACCGTATAGATTATAGTGCTGGCTACGCTGCTGCGTATCGATGCTCCCGGACGCTCCGGGGCTTATATAGGTTCGGGGTATCGCACGTCTATCAAACTCGTCTGCAATACCTGTATTGGTGGCCACCACCAAGGCCAGCCCAAGCCCGCACATTGCTATTTTAAATACGCTCATTTCGATCTCCTGCCCCTCCTCCACATTAAGACCTCTACGAGAGGGCCTGTTTCAAACCATTGGTCCCGTCGCACACCTTTTCAGTTTTTCGGTGGTGCCGGGTAGGGCGTGTGAAGCCAGGACGGCGTTCGTAGGCAGAGTATTCCGGCAGGACTCAATAAAGCCCCAACAAAGGCTTTCTATAGACGAAAAAAGAAAGGGATACGGGAAGGAGTGGATCGTGAGATATCGATGCACGTTCGTACCTCCGTTAGAGGCCGCTATACCCGATACGACTCAGGAGAATCCAATCAAAAGCTAGAGAAATTCTAGCGGCCTACCGAGCGCAGGCCGCTAGCGGGAAAGCACATATCACATGGAGCGTGATGCGCGCTGTGGCTCTTGTTCCTGATGCTTGGAAGACATGTGATCGGCTTCTTCCTTAACACGATTTGTCGCCTGATCAGCCAGATCCTGCCCTACTTCAGTTGCCTTGGCATAACCCTGCTCGGCTTTCATCTTCACTTTGTCAGTGATCCGATCACTGGTCTTGCCCATCAAGCGATTTTCACGCTCGGTTGCAGGCAAGGTCGCTCCAAGTAGCGCACCTACTGCAATCCCAATGGCACCCAGCGCCAACGGCTGCTCTTCCAGCATATACTGGAAACCACTTTTGGCCTTGGCCGTCTGGTTACGCATGGTTTCGGATGCAGTCTGAGCTTTTTCGCTTACAGTCTGACGGGCTGAACTCATGGAGTCAGACGTGCTGCTGCGCATGTCCGCAGCCTTGTCCTTAAAGCCCTGAGTTTGCGTTCTCATACTGTCTGTCTTGTCATGTACCGCGCCGGACATACTGTTAGCCTTGTCGTGTAATGTGTCGCTCAGGCCTGAAGCTTTATCCCTTAGCGAGTCAACGATACCGGTGGAAGACGTACCTGTGGAGGACATGCCCGCATTGGTATAGGGCTGACTGCGATTCTGGCCCATCATCATCCACATGAGCCCAACCGAGGTAAGCAGTGTCGGCACTGGGTTCGCCTTGATGGTCGAGCCCAGATTATTGATAAATTCGCCTCCATTGCCCTTGGCATAGGTCATTGCCTTGTCAAGCAACTCGCCGGGAGAAAGGCGGCTTTCCAGCGCATTCACGATATCGTTGATACTGTCACGCTGCTGATCGATTTCACGCTCAAGAGTCGCAGGATCTTTTTGCGATTCAGCGTCTAGTCGGCTATGGGTATCGGTGCTCATGCTACTTTCCCCTTCACGGCTTCTTTATCTTTCTGCATGCTATTAATGGTTCGCTCTGGCTTGAACGCCGCAGGGTCAAGTTTCTTCTTGCCCGCAGATACCATTACCAGACCCACTATGCACACCACACCGCCCACGATCAGGGCGGCCAACCAGGGCGCCATGACCTGGCTCAGTCCAAGAACGGCTGAAAGCAGCAGCATGATAAAACCGGCCATCAAAACAATACCGCCTGATGCCATGCTGATTGTGGCAGCCTTGGTAGTATTCAAGGCTTCGGTAATCTCAGCCTTGGCTAGTGCTAATTCCTTGGTAAACAGAGAAGGCACTTCGCGTGTCAGCTGACGCACCAGACCTGCAATCGAGGTTGAATTTGAATCGATGCCAGTCTCTTCTTGATAGGTAGCATCACGTAGGTTCGGTTGTTCTTTCATGATTACAGACCTCCGTTAGTGTCCTTCTTGGTATTGCCTAGCGCTGTGGTTGATGCACGATCAGGATCAAGCGCGGGGGAACCATAGGGTGGGGTATCGCCCAAGTCGGATGTAGGCACTGGACGGACAATTGAGGTAGTGGCCGTGGTATCGCCTTTAGGCAACTGGGAGGTACTGTTTTGATAGGTGCTTTCCTGTTCGGCGATAACAGGTGTGCTGGTCTGGGATGCCGGATCGATGGTACGCGTGCCATCTGAATGCTCAAAGCCACCCATACCGGCATGGTTAACCGAAGATGTGGTTCCCATGGCCGCACTAGAGCCCATTACACGACAGGATGTTTCCTTGTCGCTCTCGCCCAGCGTTGGCGGTGTGGTCATGGTTTCACCCGTTGCACCTGCCCGAGCGGTATAGGACGAACCGGAGGACAGATCGGAACCTACTCCGGAGCCGCTGGTGTTCGAGGACGACATCTCCATGCCGGAGGTATTGGCTTTGCGGCTGCTGGCCTTGGCGAAGCGAGACAGTCCGAAGCCAATAGCGATGCTGCTGGTCAAAAAGAGTGCCGGGTTTTCACGGGCCAGTCGGCCTGCTTCCTGGATCAACTCATCAGCGCTTTTGCCACGTAGCGTATCAGCTAGCCCGGCCATGCTTTGGGCGATATCGGAGACATAGCCTGAGAGACCGGCACGATCCTGGTCGCTCAGCTCCGACGCTGCCGCTTTGAAACTGTTAGCGACGGTTTCGATTTCATTGGCGGCTTTGTCGCTGTAACGATCAATCTGACCTTTACCTTGCACCATTGCATTGTCCGCCACACTCCGGGCCTTATCTTTCATGGCTTCGGCCTGTTCTTGGGCAGACGGCATACTCTGCTGCTGGCTTTCTCGAGTATTACTCTCGTAGGGTGATGTCATAGCTTGGTCCCACCATTTTTACGTTTTTCCGCACAATAGCGGCTGGTAAGCGCAGCGGTGACTCAAAAGACATAAAACTGCGCGTTAATAAGGTGACTTCAGCGGCACGGAGGAGTTCGTTTCGATTTTGTCAAGTAGCGCTATTCACGATAACCGGCATCGGTATACGCCGCCTTTAAAGGTTTTTTTGTGAAATGTTGGAAAAATCGATTACCTCTGGTTTTCGCATCAATTCCTCATACCCCAGCTGCACATAGGGCTGGTCAGTACTGACCAAGGTGCGGACAATAGCGGCCCTCTTCCAAGACAAGGATGTGTCATGCCTATTACTCGCCTAAAGATTGCCGCCGCTTGCCTGCTCAACCCGGCAAACGAATTACTCGTGGTACGTAAACGACATACCCGATTCTTCATGTTGCCTGGCGGCAAACTGGAGGCAGGCGAAAGCGGTCTCGAAGCACTTGCACGAGAGATTCAGGAAGAATTGAATCTGCTGCTGGATACCGAGACCTGCCAGCCGCTCGGCCTCTTCCAGGCGCCCGCTGCCAACGAGCCAGACACCATGATTGAGGCAGAGCTTTTCATGGCTTATGTAGATACACCCTCGCTGGCTGTAGCGGCGGAGCTTGAGGCGCTGGCCTGGATACCGCTGACACCACCTTATGAGGTTGCTCTGGCGCCCCTGCTGTCTGAACACGTTCTACCGCTATTGCAGCGGAATACGGGCCTTTCCCCTGCGAACCGACAGGCATAGCGAGAGTCAAGAGTCTACGCCTGTCGTTCCTGCAAAGGAGAGTCCTATGAGCACACTGCCTATCCACATCGACGTCTGGAGCGATTACGTCTGCCCATTCTGTTATCTGGAATTGCCGCTGCTCGATCAGCTGAAGGCGCATTATGGCGACAGGCTGACCGTTACATGGCATGCCTTCGAGTTGAGACCAGACCCCATCCCAACCCTTATCCCGGATAGCCATTACTTACGCAGCACATGGGCGCGAGCGGTATATCCCATGGCGGAAGAACGGGGATTGACATTGCGCCTGCCTCCCGTGCAACCCCGTAGCCGACGAGCACTGGAAGTAGCTGAACATGCCCGGCAATCTGGACAGTTCGATGCCATGCATCAAGGGATATTCAAGGCCTTTTTTGAACAAGGGCGCGACATCGGTCGTGACGACATCCTGCTGGATATTGCAAACCTGCAGGGCATCGATACATTCGAATTAGGTGTGGCGCTTGAAGAAAATCGTCATACCCAGAGCGTGCTCGACGATGAAGCGCTGGCCCAGACACTGGGTATTACAGCGGTGCCCACTTTACTAATCCGTCTGGAAGGCCAAGCCTACGAAGAAGCAACCCAGCTTAGCGGCGCGGTGGACTATGAGCGTCTCACACGGGCAATCGAGACGCTCACGACTCAACGCTGAGCCTGCTAGCGTTGAGCTGCCGGTGAGGTTTCCGGAAAGAGGACATCCGTGAATCCGAACCGGGAAAAGTCAGTGATACGCGACGGGTAGAGCCGCCCGATCAAATGATCGTATTCGTGCTGCACCACGCGCGCATGAAAACCTTCAGCGATCCGATCAATCGTTTCGCCTCTCGCGTCCACTGCCTTGTAACGGATACGGGCATACCGATCAACGACACCGCGCAGGCCGGGGATGGAAAGGCAGCCTTCCCACCCCTCCTCCATCTCTTGTGACAACGGCGTTATCACAGGATTGATAACAACGGTTTGGGGCACTGCAGGTGCATCCGGGTAGCGTTCGCTGCTGTCGAAGCCCATTACGAACAACTGCAGATCCACACCGATCTGCGGAGCAGCCAAACCCACACCACCAGCTTGTTCCATAGTCTCGAACATATCCGCCACCAGCGCATCCAGCTCCTGGCTGCCAATCATGGATGCCGGCACAGGTTTGGCGATGCGCAACAAGCGCTCATCACCCATTCTCACCAGTTCACGAATCATTTCTGCCTCCGTCAATGTTCAGGTGAGGCGGCTATCAATCGTCCGTCTCAGGTAATTCGATCCTGTCGTCGTATATAACGATCAGCCCCTGCTTGTACAAACCGCCAATGGCCTTCTTGAACGTCCCCTTGCTGACGCCGAACAGCTTGCTGATCAGTTCTGGCGAGCTTTTGTCGCTGACTTCGAGAACGCCATTGCGGGCTTTTGCCAGCCCAAGTATCTGCTGACCCAGCGCATCGACAGCCTGACGTCCCAACGGTTGCAGGGAAAGACTGATCTTTCCATCGGGGCGCACTTCCTTGATAAAGCCCTTTTCCTGCATACCGCTACGCAGAAACTTGAAGACCTCATTTTGATGAATGAGTCCCCAATGCTTCCCTTCGATAATGGCCTTGAAGCCCATGGGCGTTTGTTCGGCCACCAGCAGATCGACTGCCTGACCGCTTGTGTAAGACGCCGGTACGGTATCCAGGTATCGATCCAGGCGCGCCGTTGCGGTAATTCGGTGGGTGCGCTGATCAATATAGACATAGACCACGCAGTAATCCCCAACCTGCAACGGGCGCTTTTCTTCGGAGTGCGGGAGCAACAGGTCCTTAGGTAGGCCCCAATCCAGAAAAATTCCGATACGGTTGACCTCGACCACTTTCAGACTGGCGAACTGCCCTACCTGAACCTTGGGCTTTTGAGTCGTCGCAATGATCCGGTCTTCACTGTCGAGATAAACGAATACATTGATCCAATCACCCGCCTCGATGGGCTGATCCTTCGGGATATAGCGGTTCGGCAACAGGATTTCACCGTCCTGCTCGGCATCCAGATATAAGCCAAAGTCCGTCCGCTTGATAATTTGCAGACTATTAAAACGCCCGATTAAAGCCATGCTAGTACCTCATTGAGAAGCCACTATCATACCTGACATATTCTGCTCAACCGATAAACCATGAAATGCCCTGGCAAAAGGGCTAGACAAAATCTTCGAAAGCGTTACAGTGCCTGCACTGTGTTGCACGTGTACCGTTTATCGGCGAGGCCATGGCCACGCTTAGCAGTGGTGACTCTTTGCACTCAGTCGCAGCCTGGGCAGTTCCAGCGCTGTCAAAAATCTTTGTTCAGGGAGCAATCCATGTCTACTCGCCAAACCGGTACCGTCAAGTGGTTCAACGATGAAAAAGGCTTCGGCTTCATCACTCCGCAGAGCGGCCCGGACGTTTTCGTACACTACCGTGCCATTCAGAGCACTGGCTTCAAGAGCCTGAAGGAAGGTCAAGCCGTTTCCTTCCTGGTCGTGCAAGGCCAGAAGGGCCTGCAGGCTGATGAGGTTCAGGTAGTCTAACTACCCCGACTTCTCGAAAAAGCCCCGCTGCAAAGCTGGGCTTTTTTTATGCCTGCACGACAGATAACAGGATGATATATGCTTCGTAAACTGGGACTCGTTCTGCTTCTGACCCTATCAGGATGTGCGGTGTTTCCAGGCGATCAGGTCGCCCCTACACCAGCGCCCATCGCTTCGCCGTCTTTCGCCCGTCCTGGATTACACGTGGAATTCAATTTCTACCGGGGCGAACCCGGCGATGGGGATGCCCGATCCATTCCAGTAGCGCGTGAAGGCCTGGAACCGGCCCTCATCCAGGCATTGCAGACCTCGGAGCTCTTCAGTCATTACAGCCTGGCGCCTGATCGTGCCGAGCCTGGTGATTACGTACTCAAGTTGAAGCTATACAACCACAGCGCCATGGCAGCTTCTGTTGCCAGCGGCATGCTTACCGGCGCAACGCTATTTATTGTCCCCGGCGTGGCCAAGGACAACTTTACCCTGACAGGCGAGTTATTCGACCCTAGCCTGCACCCAGTTGCCCGGCACCGTAACGATGATTCCATCAAGACCTGGATGGGTATCTGGTTTCTTCCCTTCATGGGACATACAACCGGCGAAGCGATTACCGATACCTTTACCCGGCAGGTCAACGAGCTGCTAAAGACCTTGATAGCTGAGCAGCCAACGTTTCAGACACTGCAATGACCGTTGGCCGAAAACATTGAACGGGTCTGTATAAGTTCAGTCACACCTTATGAGCCATTCATAACCACGCAATGCGAGGTGAGCCATGACTGAACAAACGCGAAATGCCGAAAACGAAAAAAGAGATCAAGCAGAAAAGCCACGCCGCACAGAACATGCCCAGGTGGATTCGGAGCGTAACCCGCCCTCTCCCAACAGCCCTGATCGCATGAAAGACGGCACGGGTTATAACTGAGAAAGGGCGCGTATGCGCCCTTCTTCATTCAAGCCCTATTTTCAGCACTTCCCCTTCTGACGAATCCGTTAATACGTACAGATAACCATCAGGTCCCTGGCGAACGTCCCGGATACGTGCCCCTTTTTCTTCCAGCAAACGCTCCTCATGAACAACCTTGTCGCCCTCTAGCTGCAGCCGGATCAGATTCTCTTGAGCAAGAGCGCCAATGAAGAGGCTGTTTTTCCAGGCGGGAAACCGATCGGCTGAGTAAAAGGCCATGCCGCTGACGCCCGGCGACTTCTCCCATACATACAATGGCTGCTCTGTCCCTGGTACGTCCTTGCCCTTTGCTTCCGGAATGGGTGTATAGGAGTAGTTGATCCCGTGGGTAGCCAAAGGCCAACCATAGTTTTTACCTGCCAGCGGAATATTGACCTCATCTCCTCCACGAGGCCCATGCTCATTCGTCCAGACCTGTCCGGTCCAGGGATTCAGGGCCGCGCCCTGCTGGTTGCGATGCCCATAGGACCAGATCTCCGGGCGAGCACCTGACTGGCCTACAAAGGGGTTATCGTTCGGAACGGTGCCATCGGCCTTGATGCGAACAAGCTTGCCCTGGAGCTTATCGAGCGCCTGCGCCGTGATACGCTGGTTGTTCTCACCCAGCGCAATGAATAGATAGCCCTGCTGATCAAACACCAGCCGTGAGCCAAAATGCGCACCGGTAGAAAGTTTGGGCTCTTGCCTGAAAATCACGGTAAAGCCTTCCACACGGGTCATGTCAGCAGAGAGCGTGCCTCGCCCAACCGCCGTACCAGCCTTGTCATCCTCGCCTCCCCCTTCGGAGTAGCTGAGATAAATAAGACGATCCTCAGCAAAAGAAGGAGACAAAGCCACGTCCATCAAGCCGCCCTGGCTGCGATTGTAGACAGCCGGCAAGCCTGCAATAGGGTTAGATACAGAGCCGTCGCTCTTGAGTACACGTAGGCGCCCAGGCCGCTCGGTTACCAGCATTCCCTTTTGATCAGGCAAAAAAGCCAGCCCCCACGGATGGTCCAAGCCTTTCTTAATGACCGTAACGCTCACCTTGCCTTTCTCACTGGGATAGGTAGCGACCTGTCCCTGAGCAATGACTACATTACTTAACAGCAACGCGCCCGCTGCCAACGCCCACTTAAACATAGTGTTCCCCCTTTTTAACCGGAAAACTGACTGTAGCGCTTTACTTCGGCTAAAAAGGCCCACTCACATAGACAGTTACAATAAGCGAACGCTTACAGACGTAGTCCGTTTCGGCACCTTTTAACAGGGATGGTATTACCCTATAGCAGATCAGTGCTGTGAAAGCAGTGTTAGCGATTCAGGTTGCAGGGGTTAATCAGGGAAAATGAGCCGTGATCAGCATCGACTCCTGCATTGGACGTTGCCGTTACCGACTTGACTATACGGGCTACGGCAAAGACAAGCGTTCAATGCATAGAATTTAAGTAGGGGTTAGCGACGACGTGCGCGACGACGCTGCTCTTCTGCCAAACGCTCCCGCTCGCGGCTGCGCACAGGAATAGGCTGAAGACGCGGCTGATCAGCCAGGCCCAGCGCCTCGATCAATTTGGACGCCAGCTCTTGAATACGTTCTTTCATCACCGATCTCCTGAGATCTACTACCTGTAATACAGAGACTACGTGTCTGCCGGAAAATTGCCTGAATAACGCACTCAACAGATTATCGGCAGGCTTACCTTAATATTGAGTCAATTTTGCCCTATTCAATTCCAGAACTATTGCCCCAGCCGTAACACTATATTTCGCTCAACCCAAACGGCCTGTGCGCTACGTTGCAAACAGACAAGTATGCAACCAGAACCAGTTTTTGAAGGACTAAACAGTAGTGCTCTGGAAGAGGCAGTATTCATGCGTGTTCCGCTTTCACCCTGGTTGGTCATCTTTGCCATTGCCCTAAGCGTCGGGGCCTGTACCCGTGTCGGATTTGCCTATAAGCACCTCAATACGCTTATACCGTGGTCGATGAACGATTACCTCGACATGAACTCCGAGCAGCGTCGTTGGTTTGACGAACGGTTGGCGGACCATCTGCGTTGGCACTGTAGCCACGAGCTGCCTCGCTATCTAGAGTGGATGGATGGCATCAAGACTATGGTGCGTAACCAGCAGGTATTCCCAGTAACGATCAGGGCCCGCATGGATGAACTCAAACAGGCCGTCGATACCCTGGCGGTTGAAATCACACCGACCAGTACCGATCTGTTAAAACAGCTGACCGATCAGCAGGTCGCAGAGCTGAAGGAAGAGCTGGACCGTGACATCAAGGACCGTCGTAAAAAGTACCTCGACCCTTCTCGCGGCGAACAGATTCGAGATCGGGCCGCTCGTATGGAGGAACGCATCAGCTTCTGGACAGGCTCGCTCAATCCGGCTCAGAAAGACCGAATCATGCAATGGTCGGTGCAACTTGGTGATCAAAATCAGGCCTGGGTCGGCAATCGGATTCAGTGGCAGCGAGAACTGCTTGAGGCCTTGCAACATCGCGGCGAGCCAGATTTCCCACAGCGCGTCAAACAGCTGCTGCAGGATCGGGAAAGCCTGTGGACGCCTGCTTACCGGGAAAGCTTTTCGAAAACCCAGGAGGCAGCGATTTCGCTTATTGACGACGTGTACAAAACCACGGATGAAACACAGCGTAATCAGATCGTCAGTCGATTAACGGATATACAGAAAGACCTTGAACCTCAACGGTGCGATAGAACGAAAAATTAGCACGATCAGCGGAACTGTTGAGTAATTACCTGAGGTCTTATTCCTAAGTTTGTAATATTGGTCAAAATTTAACCGACGAATGACCTTTTCCAATTCGGCTAGATCGATATTATTCCCCTGAGCCTGTTTTACGTGCCTGAGTGCCTGGCTCCTCCTGTCATAACAAGAACGTAGCGTGTTCCACGTGGCGGACTTTTTTGAATATTAACTACCTGCTCAACCACGGATGAATGTTGACGTCAGGCATTGCTTTGGCCTCTGGCTGTTTGCCTGCTAGTGCAGGCTGCTGAGCAATCGCCGCTCCTGTTAAACCTAGGGGAGTGAAACCCATGCCAAACCCTTCATGGCTTGTTTTTATTGTGGCGGCTCTTGCCTCCGGTACTGCTACAGCCCAGACGCTCTTGCAGCGTGACCTGGGCGGCTTCGATATGACACTGGGAACGACCCAGACGCGCACTATGGCCCAGGGGCTCGTCAAGCCTTCTAACGGCGCAGTAAATGGCGGTCTGGATTTCACCCATGACACTGGCTTGTACTTTGGCCAGTGGACGGCGAACAGCGGATCCTCCGCAGATAACCTATCCATTGAAATGGATACTTATGCGGGCTACAAGCATCGCTTTGCCAGCAGCGGATACGGTTATGAATTCGGCCTGATCAATTACGATCACGTCACGCAGGACGTAGAACCCAGCCGGGAAATCTACTCCGGTATTAGCATCTTCGGTAGCCGCTTTGGCGCGGCGTTCGCCAATGATCCCGACCGTAGCAACACATCTCTTTACGCGGACCTGGGTACTACTCCGATTCTCGGAATGGGCCTTTCCATGCGTTATGGAAATTACATGCTGAACTCGCCGGTGACGCTGGCAAGTGGCGACATGGTTCGCTCGTATAATGATTGGTCGGTAAATCTGACCCGCAAATGGGCTGATACTCAGTTCAACTTTTCTTACACCGGAACCAGTCTTCAGGGACAGGATTGCTCATCCTATTCAGGACACAACGCCTACTGCGATACCGCTTTATTGCTAAAGGCGTCGCACCCTCTGTTTTAAGTCACCCAGCGGTCATAGGACCGCTGGATGCAATAGGTTAAAGGCTGGTTTTGAAAACACTACTCAATTGATGGAACTGCTCTGAGAGGCTTTTCAAACGCTGGCTTTCATGCTCAAGCCCTTCCGCTTCTAAAGCATTCTTTTCGGTGATTGTCCGTACAGAGTAGAGGTGTTTACTTACCTCGCCAGTGACTTCAACCTGATGACAGGAGGTAGCTGCTACTTGCGCATTGATATCGTTAATGGCACGGATGTCATCGGAGATCAATTGCAAGGACTGAGCGCTCTTGTGCACATCGCTAGCGCAGCGAACCGCGCGCTCTCGGCTTTCCTGCATGGCTTCTACTGCACTTTTGCTTCCCATCTGCAATGAGCCAATGATGTTTTCGATCTCTGAGGTCGAGGCCGCTGTCTTCTGCGCCAATGCCCTCACCTCATCTGCCACCACCGCAAACCCTCGACCCTGATCTCCAGCCCGGGCCGCCTCGATGGCTGCGTTAAGCGCCAGAAGGTTAGTTTGCTCGGCAATCGCTTTGATGACTTCCAGCACTTTTCCGATCTGTTGAGAGTGAGCGGCCAAAGCACGCATTTCCTCATCGGTTCCCTCAAGATGCTCAGCCAGAAGGCTGAATTCCTTTTGCATGGCATTCAGATCGGTACTGCCTTTATAAGCACGCTTAGTCGCCTGACCGGCTACTTGAGCAGCCTGCTGAGCCTGTTCAGCAGCTACCCCGATTGTGGCTCCCATCTGATCAATAGCAGATGAAACCTTAGTAATTTGCTCATGCTGTATGCGTGAGCCCTCACGCATGTGAGAAGTGGCTTTAGCCATACCCTCACCGGCAACAGAGAGCCCTTGGCTGTTAGAAACGACACTTCCAACAGTGTGGTCGAGCGAGTCAAGAAATCCGTTGAACCGGTCTGTCAGTTCATTTTTCAGTGAAATGCGATAGCTCAGATCGACCGCCTGACCATGACGTGTCAGATAGTTTACTGCCAGTAACAAGGATTCACTGACAACCGCCTGCTTACGGGTATGAAGCGACAGATAGATAAGAATGGCGCTTTCCAACACCACATAAAACGCATGCAGGAAAATAACGCCCCATGTTTCGCTACGATGGATGACATGCAGATCCCATCCTGACGCTTGGATTGCATAAAATCCAACATGATGAACAGCGATAACGCCCGCCGCTATGAGAATAGGTAACCAGTCCCGGTAATACACCAGAAACGCCAACAGTACAAAGACGCCGAAGTGCATTTCTTCCATGCCTCGCAAGAGGTGGATCTGCAATGCAGCAAAACCCATGAATACAACGGCTATGGTGCAACGCATCAGGCGTGAGCCGGGTACAACGCTATAAAGCACTGTGGGCAAAGCAGCCAGTGCTCCACCGACAAGCAGGGCCTGCGTAAGACTTCCTTCCCAGTAGGTCAGGCAGAGCGAATAGACGAACATGACCCAAACCACAGCCAACATCAACTTATCGGCCTTGCGGTAGTAGGTAGTTAGGGAGTAAACGGACTCGGACACAGGCATGCCCTCTACCAAGAAATAATTGTTTAATGGGTCGACACAGTCGTGTCGTAGGAGGTATCGACCTGCTACCTGAATTTATTGAGTAAGCGCCTGATTAAACTTATCTAATCACGACAAATGGCAAAGTAATGAGCACACTATTCATAAACGCTGCTTACGCCTGTCTGTGCAAGGTAGGCGTCACCTCGAATCAGCAGTAGCCGGGCCTTTTGTTCTTCCTCTGGCTCTAAGGCGATCAACGCCTTGAACTTACCGGCCACCCAGGCCGCAATCGGTACGCCATTTCTGAACAGCAGCCGATTCCCCATGACCGCAGGAACCTTGGCTCCAGGTAGCAGTGTACCGGCAAGATTGAGTGGGTCTACGGCGGCAATACGCACATAGCATTCAGTTGCGGCACGTGTTCGCACGGCGCGTAGTAGCGCAACAGCTTCCGGCAAGGCGAACTGCTCACCGGAAAGACCCGCTATGAAACACCCGCCGCGTATGTCTCCTCCCGCTTCGAGACGGTGATAGATGCGCAGCAGTTCGCGCCAGGGCGGCAAGGCGTCTGCCTCCCGTGCCAGCAGGTGCCAGCTGATGACGCCATATCGCCTCAGCAACACCCAGGCAATGTGCTCCATGACGTCATCACCCCAGCGTGGGGGTTTGGATACCTGCTGCACGGCTTCTGCTGCAGGCCGCCGGATCAATGCCCAGCGGCCTGCATCGTCCATCCCGCCATACAGAGGCACCCTGCCCCGACGACTCGTGGTACGGCTGCCTCGCTTGGCGGCTGGCAGTAATAACGCCCTCAATCCGGCAAAGCTGTCTGCGTTGACCATCCCTGTATTGACCAACTCGCCCAGGGCATTTTCCAGCTCTGTTCGCAACAAACGAGCTTCACTCATCAGTTCGTCAAAAAACAGCGCGCCGCGACGGGACAGGGCATCCATGACCTTTTGTGCCTTAGGTGAAAGCTCCGGCTCGGCCGAATGAGCAGACAGCGCATTCCAGACAGCCAAGTCGCGTCTGGGCAATAAAACAATGGGAGAAGCTCGTACAGGTCCGCCAGCAGCTTTGCTTACGGGATCCAGGCGCATCCACACCATACGCCCGCTACGACACAGATCATCCAGCCAATGAAAGCCATAATCCGGCAGGCGCGCAGGTAATATCTCACTTTCCCAGCCTGCAGCAGCCACCTGATACCCTTCCAGCTGGGTCAGTACCGCTGACAAGGCTTCGATCCCTCTGGCCTGGATCTCAGGTGTGACGTGCTGCCAGTCAAACAGGAACTGCATGAAATCCGTACAACTCACCGGCTCAATTTCACGACGTAGCCGGTTGACGGTATAGCGGTGAATGCGAGCCAGCAGATGACGCTCACACCATTCCTCTTCAGCAGCGACAGGCGTGAAACGCCCCCGCAAGACATAACCTTCCCGCTCCAGTGCAGCAAGTGCCACCATGAGCTCTGAGGCTGAAAGCCCCATGTGCTGGCTCAGCGTTGTTAACGTCAGCGGACCAAAGCCTGTCAGCCGGGCACGTATGAGCTCTACCAGCGCCTCTTCCCGAGTGCATATCTCATCAAGTTCGACAGGCAGTGAGCCATCAGGATCACGTGTCATTCCCGGATAAACCAGTTCCAAAAGGCGTACACGCTCAACCGGGGCCCAAAAGACCTGATGCGGCGTAACAACACGGCATACCCGCCCTGCCTTGAGTAACTTGGCCAGAAACGGTTTCCAGCTGTTTTGCGCAGACATCTCTTTTTCAGTCATGCACACCAGTCCTGTGAGCGCTTCGTGCAGCTCATCGGCATCACGTGCCTGCGGCCAGGCCTGCTCCCGTACTGAGTCAATCGCCTCGGCATCGAGCGCACCCAGGTCATCGCCAGTCGCGGAATCCAACCAACGCCGATTCATCACAGCCAGCGTTCTGCGCTCCTCTAAAGGAGCATCGTCCAGAAAGGCATAGGGACGTGCGGTAAGAATTTCGGCTGCAAGGGGTGACGGTGCAGGCAGATCGCAAACCTTTGTCGCGACCGTACCCGCCTCGATATTCCCGAGCAGCTCCAGCCAGGCGCGGCTATTCATGGATACCTGTAGGCAGTCATGCAGGGTCTGCTTGACCAGCGGATGCTCGGGAACCTCACGCTCGCCAACAATGTTTTCCAGACAAGCCACCTGATCGGGAAAAACGGTTGCCAGCAGATCATCGCTGCGCATCCGCTGGACCTGAGTCGCGACCTTCCGACCTGCCGTGAACCGCGGCAAGGCCAACGCGGTGGTGGCATTCCAGCGCCAGCGAATGCCAAAAAGCGGTGCCTCAAGCAGCGCCTGTATAAGAATGTGCTCCGCACTTGTTGAGTGCAGGTAACGCCACACCTCTTCCAGCGGAAAACTATGGCTCGTAGAGAGCGAAAGGATCAGGGCATCTTCTGTCGCCGCCGCTTGCAGCTCCACATTGAAACGGCGGCAGAATCGCTTGCGCAGCGCCAGTCCCCAGGCTCGGTTGACACGGCTTCCATAAATCGAATGGATGACAAGCTGCATGCCGCCTGCCTCATCGAAAAACCGTTCCATTACCAGCGTCTGCCGGGTCGGTAACGCACCCAGCATCTGTCGAGCACGTCCCAGATAATCGACGATCTGCTCAGCCGCCGCCGCTGGAAGCTCTTTTTCCACTTTCAGCCATTCGATGACCGACGCCGTATCGGATAAGCGTAGCTCCAGCTCATGACGCAAGCGCGAAACACCGTGTGAGAGCTCATCTGTTCTCCCAGGTGCTTCGCCGTGCCAGAATGGAATATTGGGCGGCTGACCCTGTGCATCCTCAACGCGGACACGTCCACTTTCGATCTTGAGAATTCGATAGGACGTATTGCCTAGCTGAAAGATATCGCCAACCAGGCTCTCGACCGCGAAGTCCTCATTGACCGTCCCGATCCCATGCCCCTGCGGCTCCAGCACGACAGAATAATCGCCGGTTTCAGGAATGGTCCCACCGCTCATGACCGCAGTCATCTTGCCACCACGACGACCGCGCAAGAGCCCGTTCACGGCGTCGCGGTGCACATAGGCGGTCCGAACACCTCGCCGATGGCTATAGCCTTCACACAGCATCGTCACTACCGCGTTGAAGTCAGTTCGTGACAGTGCCGCATAGGGCTCGGCACATCGGACCAGCGTAAACAAGGCGTCCTCGTCCCACTCACGGCATGCGGTTTCCGCTACGACCTGTTGTGCCAGCACATCCAGCGGCTGCCTAGGAATAACCAACGTATCCATTTCGCCACGTCGGATGCAATCAAGCAGCGCTGCACATTCGATCAGATCATCCCGAGACGTTGGGAACAGTCGCCCTTTCGGAATCCCTTCAACATGGTGACCCGAGCGGCCTACACGCTGAAGAAAAGCGGCAATAGAGCGAGGTGACCCGATCTGGCAGACCAGATCAACCTCACCAATATCGATGCCCAATTCCAGCGATGCGGTTGCTACAAGCACCTTGAGTTCGCCACGCTTGAGGCGCTGTTCGGCATCGAGGCGCTGCTCCTTGGCCAGACTGCCATGGTGGGCGGCCACTGCCCGACTGCCGAGCCGGTCCGTCAGATGCCTGGCCATGCGCTCGGCCATACGGCGCGTATTGACGAAAATCAGCGTCGTTCGATGGGCCTCAGCCTGCTCAGCCAGACGATCATAAAGCCCTTCCCACGATTCATTGGACATCACAGACTGCAGCGGAGCGGGCGGTACTTCAAGAGCAAGATCCCGAACACGATCATGGCCGATATCAACGACCGCACAAGGTCTTTCCTGCCCTGTTCTACCGCACCCCACCAGAAAGCGCGCGACGGCGCCGATGGGCTTTTGTGTAGCCGACAATCCAATACGCACCAGTGACCGCTCGCATAAGGCCTCCAGGCGCGCAAGAGAAAGACTCAGATGACTACCCCGCTTTCCGTCGGCGATGACATGAATCTCATCCACAATGACGCTGCGCACCGTCCGTAGCAGTACGCGTCCAGAGTCTGAACCCAGCAATACATAAAGCGACTCTGGCGTCGTCACCAGGATGTGTGGCGGCCGTTTACGCATGGCATTACGCTCGCGCTGCGGTGTATCGCCTGTTCTGACGGCCGTTCGGATCGCTACAGGCGGCAAACCACACTGTTCAAGCTCAGCCGTGATACCTGCGAGCGGCTTTTCCAGATTGATTCGAATATCGTTCGATAACGCCTTGAGCGGTGAAACGTAAACAACCCAGGTCTCATCCGGCAAGGCACCGTTGTGTTCAACACCCAGGCGTACCAGTTCATCGATTGCTGCCATAAAGGCTGTCAGGGTCTTGCCAGAGCCGGTAGGCGCTGCGACCAACGTCGACTGTCCTGCCCTGATGGCAGGCCAGGCATGCTGCTGGGCTTGGGTTGGGTAGGCGAAGGTACGCGAGAACCAGGACTGCACGGCAGGATGAAAACCTGCCAGAGCCTCTTGGCTGGAAGCGGGACGTAAAGGATAAGTCATGACCGCACTATGGGAGCGACTTCGATAACAGACAAGGCGGTATAAACGAAGCCGGACGAGTGGATTTCTCCGCTTCGCCCGGCTTAGTAACAGACGATTGCATCAAGCCTTCTGACTCAATTGTCTGCCAGCGACAGCGGTCGCGCGACTGACTCGAGTGACTTGCGTTCGGCTGCCACGCCCCAGATCGACTGCACTATCCCTGCTGCAATCATGAGGCTAGCGCCAATGGCGTAGCCATAGAAGACGTTGACTCGGCTACCACTCTCAATCAGCTGACCAAACAGGGTTGGGCCAATAATTCCACCAAGCCCCGTACCAAAGGCGTAGAACACTGCAATCGCCAAGGCGCGGATTTCCAACGGGAACGTTTCAGCAACGGTCAGATAAGCCGAGCTGGCTGCGGCTGAGGCAAAGAAGAAGATAACCATCCAGGCAATCGTCTGAGTCGTTGCATCCAACATACCCTGCTGGAACATATAGCCTGTGATGATGAGCAGGACACCCGAAATAGCGTAGGTAGAGCTGATCATGATCCGGCGACCAACCACGTCGAACAGTCGCCCCAGGAGCAGTGGACCACAGAAATTACCGAGCGCAAATGGCAGTACATACCAGCCGACATTTTCTGAGGGTACATCATAGAAATCCGTCAGTACCAACGCATAGGTAAAGAAGATTGCATTGTAGAAAAAGGCCTGAGCTGTCAGTAGGGTCATGCCTACCAATGCGCGTTGGCGATGCACGACAAACAAGCTCTGAAAGACCTCCTTGAGTGGCGTATGGTCCCGACCGCGCATGCGCAAATGGAATTTGGGATCGACCGGCTCAAGCTTGTAGCCTTCGGCTTCGAAGCGTTTTTCGATGTTATCGACAATGCGCTTGGCCTCTTCCGGCTCATTATGAATCATGAGCCAGCGCGGGCTTTCGGGTATCCACATGCGCATGAATAGAATGATCAACCCGAGCGCCGCTCCAATGCCAAAGCACATTCTCCACCCCAGGTCGCCTGGAAGCAGTTCGGGGTCCAGAAACACAATGGAGCCCATGGCACCCAGGGCTGCACCCACCCAGAACGAGCCGTTGATCGTCAGGTCAACCCAGCCGCGATAACGCGCTGGCGTGAATTCCTGAATGGTGGAATTGATGGCCGTGTACTCGCCTCCAATGCCTGCGCCTGTCAGGAAGCGGAACAGCAGAAAGCTCCACAGGTTCCAGGAAAACGCCGTCAGAAACGTTGCACCTACATAGAGAAACAGTGTGATGAAAAAGAGCTTGCGACGCCCTAGCCGGTCCGTCAGCCAGCCAAAAAATAACGCACCCAGAACTGCACCGGCGATGTAAACGCCACCTGCCAATCCAACATCAGCATTGGTCAACTGAAGCGCGGGACTCGCCTTCAAGGCGCCGGCTACCGAACCCGCCAGCGTGACTTCAAGACCATCGAGGATCCAGGTAATACCCAAGGCCATGACCAACAGGGTATGAAAGCGCCCCCAGGGCAGGCGGTCGAGCCGGGCCGGAAGGTTGGTTTCGTAAATGTGCTCGTGCAGTTTTTTGCCAGAAAGGGAATCCGTCTCTTGGACAGCGGAAACATCTGAGGCCGCCATATTTCTTGTCCTCACTATTTTTATAAAGGGGCCGCACAGCGATGCGACTGGCACTTTTGTACAGCTCGTCTACAAATTGAGAGCTAGGTCATACAAAACTAGTTCAGCGAGGCGCTACGCAACTCGTCGAGAAACAGCGAGTCCGAGAAAAGCTTTTTTTAAAAAAAGAACTATTGCGCTATCGGGATAGAGAAAATAACTAATGAAAACAATGATTCGCGGCACCTCTGCGGCTTTTTTAGCCTGCATCTTTCCGCTCACAGGGCAGGCATTCGAATTTGATGGGTACGGACGTGTTGGTATAGGGGGTGCTGATGCAGGCGGTAAGCAGTCCTGCTTTCAGCTTCCGGGGGCACCTGCCAAATACCGCTTGGGTAACGAGTGCGAGACCTACTGGGAGCTAGAGGGTCACCAGGAACTGTACAAGGGCGCTGACGGGACGCTCTGGAAATTGCACGGCATGGCAAGCCTTTACAATGTCTATGACCAGTCGCCCACGTTTAGCGGCGACAATGGCAATGTCCGCTTGCCGCAAATCTGGACCAGTCTGGCGTTGCCCGAACTGAACGGCGGTGGCCTCTGGTTCGGTCGCCGCTACTACAAGCGTCACGACATTCACATCAATGACTTCTACTACTGGAACCCAAGCGGCACAGGCGCGGGTATCGAGGACTATGGCCTGGGCGACACAGGACTACGCCTGAGCTATGCCTTCTCCCGAGAAGACAATATCGAACAGAAGCACAAGACCAACCGACACGACATCAACCTGGGCGGCATCAAGGCCAACAAGGACGCCGAGATTGAAATTGGCCTGAGCTACATTCAGAAAGCCGGACATGTTGAAGACTCGCACAGCGGTTGGTCCATCTCGGCCGAACATAAGCAGGTGAATTTCTTTGGCGGCGAAAACCGGTTTACGGTTCAATATGGCGAAGGTCCCGGCATCGGGCTTGGCCAGACCGGTAACGTACAAGCCGACAAGGATGTAAAGAGCATAAGGGTCCTTGAATCGCCCCGCTGGCAGATTACCCCGCGTTTTGGCGGAATGCTGCTGGCATTGGTACAGCGTGACCGCGCGCCTAACAACGCTGGCCAGACCTGGTACTCCTTTGGTGTCCGTCCGTCCTATGCATTCAGCGAGCATTTCAAGCTGTTGGTAGAAGCAGGCCATGATCAGATCGACCCTGAAGAAGGCGGCACACGCAAATTGACCAAGTTCACCGTGGCTCCCACCCTTGCGTTAGGCGGGATGGGCCTGATGGATCGTCCCGAAATCCGATTCTACTGGACTTATGCGCAGTGGAACCGTGCCGCTCAGCTAAGCGCAGCGCAAGACACTGCACTGTCTGATTCAGGGGCATTCGGCTCTCAGCGTCACGGTTCAAACTTCGGCGTGCAATTGGAAACCTGGTGGTAAAGCGGTAGCGTTATAGCCGTATTCTGGCATTAGCCCCGATACGGCTATAAGCCTTCGACCATCCAGAAGCAATCGATCTTAGTCGGCTCTATTCTAGAAAGAACTTTAAGTTTATCTCCGGGTCCGTTCTACGAAGCCCACCTCCGGCATCTGTCGGAACGACCTGGAGATAATGCCATGAGCCATCTCGCCCGCGAGATGAACACTGTGGATGCCTTCGCTCTCGACACCCCTGGCTGCCTCATCGAACGCTTTACACAGGTTCGATCCGCTACTGAAAAGCTTTGTGCTCCCCTTCAGACCGAAGACTACCTGATTCAAAGCATGCCAGACGTCAGTCCGCCCAAATGGCATCTGGCCCACGTGACCTGGTTTTTCGAAGCGTTCATTCTCAAGCCCTTCCTGCCGGGCTACAAGACGCTGGATCCCGCTTACGATTACCTGTTCAACTCCTATTACGAAACCCATGGCACCCCATTCCCACGAGCCAAGCGCGGGCTGATCTCCCGTCCAACCGTTGCAGAGGTCTATGGCTTTCGCCAATGGGTCGATCAGGCCATGCTCGAACTGCTAAACCATCTGCCGGAACAGCATGCTGAAGAAATCGCCCGTCGGACAGAACTCGGGCTACACCATGAGCAGCAACATCAGGAGCTGCTACTTATGGACATCAAGCATATCCTGGCCCAGAACCCTCTCCATCCGGTGTATCGGCACGACCTCAAGCCAGCCACACACGCTGATCCCACTCCGCTGACATGGCATTCATACCCGGCTGGCGTACGCCACATAGGCCATAGCGGTGACGGTTTTGCCTTTGATTGCGAGACACCACGCCACCGCGTCTTTGTCGATGAGTTTCAGTTGGCGAGTCGCCTGGTCACCAACGGTGAGTACATGGCCTTTATCGAAGATCAGGGCTATAGCCGCAGTGATCTCTGGCTGTCCGATGGCTTCAGCCAAGTGCGGCAGGCCGGCTGGCAAGCACCCCTCTACTGGGAGAACGTAGACGGCCGCTGGTACGCCATGGGCTTGGGCGGCCTGCAACCTGTCGATGAGCAGGCACCCGTCTGTCACCTGAGCTTTTACGAGGCGGACGCATACGCCAGCTGGGCCGGCGCCCGCCTGCCAACCGAAGCCGAATGGGAAGTAGCCGCTGCCGGTCTTTCGCGTACAGGCAACTTTGTCGAGCAGGACCATCTTTCGCCTGTGGCCTGTAGGACTCACACGCCCGATCAACCCTGCCAGCTGTTTGGAGACGTTTGGGAATGGACTGGCAGCGCCTATCGCCCCTACCCCGGCTTCAAGCCGCTGGATGGCAGTCTGGGCGAGTACAACGGCAAATTCATGTCCGGGCAGATGGTCTTGCGGGGCGGCTGTTGCGCCACCCCTACCGATCATATTCGCGCGACCTACCGTAACTTCTTCTACCCAGCCATGCGTTGGCAATTTGCCGGCCTTCGCCTTGCCAAGGAGATCTGATCATGGCTCTAGCGGTTCGCTTCTACGATCAACAACCGGACGTCGCCAGCGACTCCCTACGTGAAGATGTCCTGAATGGTTTGGCAGCCGAACCCAAGGCCATTCCGCCCAAGTACTTCTATGATCAGCGCGGCTCCGAACTGTTCGAAGCCATTACCGGTACGCCAGAGTACTACCCGACTCGTACTGAAGAGCGCATCCTGACCGAAGCGGCTGGCGATATCGCTGCTATTGCAGGCTCCGGCATGACGCTCATGGAACTGGGCAGTGGTGCCAGCCGCAAGATTCGGCTCCTGCTGGAAGCCCTGCGTCCTCAAAGCTACCTGGGTGTGGACATTTCCCGAGACTTTCTTCTGTCCAGCACGCACCGCCTGGCCGCCGACTATCCCTGGCTGGACGTAAGTGCGCTGTGCACGGATTTCACACAGCCGATGAAGCTTCCCCAAACGCTGGGAAAAGCGCCCGTGCTGGCCTTTTTTCCCGGTTCGAGCATCGGCAACTTCACGCCAACCCAGGCATGTGCCTTTCTGCGTAACCTCCATCGATTGCTGCCACCGGGTAGCGGGCTGTTGATCGGTGTGGATCTGATCAAAAGCAAGGCCCGCCTGGAGGCGGCCTATAACGATGCCGAGGGCATTACCGCGGCGTTCAACCTCAATCTGCTGGAGCGTATCCGTCGCGAGATGGATACCGACCTTGATCCTTCGCGCTTCAGCCATTACGCCTTTTATAACGAACCGCAGTCTCGTATTGAAATGCACTTGGTTAGCCGCCGCGCCCAGACGATTCGTGTCGAAGACCAGCGCTTCATGTTTCGTCAGGGCGAAACGCTGCACACCGAAAACTCTTATAAATACAGTTTGAAAGGATTTGAAACCTTGAGCCGGGAAGCTGGCTTTTCCCCAATAGCCGTATGGAAAGATCCCGCGGCCCTCTTTAGCGTGTACTATCTGGGACGATAGCGCCCAAGCAGCGGTCAGCCGCGTCGTTAAGGGCTGACCGTTAGGGTACTCATGATGCCGATGCGCCACTCTGGCGCAGATGCCAAGGCTAAGCTATTCCTATAGTTGTACTAAACCGTTGCGATTATTAACTGTTTAGTGGAAATGAGCTGTAGAGCGCTCATGCGAAAGTATGGGTGTGTTATTTAGCAGACATGTCTGCAGGATTTAGCTTATGAGTAATGGCGCTGCCCTTCCGCCTAATGAAACAGAGCGCTTGGCTGCTTTGCGCAGTTCAAACTTGCTGGACAGCCCAGCTGACCCCGCATTTGACCACATAGCCGAAATTGCTACCGAACTCTTCGACGTGCCTATCGCCATCGTTTCGCTGGTGGATGAGCATCGACAATGGTTCAAGTCTATCCGCGGACTCGACGCGCAGGAAACGCCTCGGGATATCTCGTTTTGCTCTCATGCCATCCTGGATGAAAACATCATGCAGGTGCGTGATGCCCAGACCGACCCACGGTTCAAGGATAATCCACTGGTAACCGGTAACCCTGGCATACGCTTCTATGCCGGCATCCCGTTACGGACCCACGAAGGCTTGGCCTTAGGCACCTTATGCCTGATAGATACCAACCCACGGTCTGAGCTCAGTGGTGCCCAGGTACGACTCCTCAGTAAATTACGCGATATGCTGATGGAGCGCATCGAGACGCTGCGTTCACTCAGCTACGTAGACCCTATTACCCAACTGCCTAACCGCAGCCGTCTGCTGGAAGATGCCGAATCGATGCTGCGCAGCTCCGAAGAGCTGCTGGCTGTCTCCATGGACGTGTTCGACCCGTTCTATCTCAATGGCCTGCTTAATGCGCTGGGCCAGGACCACTACGAAGGACTGCTCCAGTCCATCAAGGAGCGACTGCTTTCCCTGATGCCTTCGGGGATACGGTTGTACTCCATCGGTACGGCCCGCTTTGCATTTTTGGTCCACGGCATGACCGATCTGCAAGGCAAGGAAGTACTCGATTGCATCGAGCGCGGCATGACGGGGCTTATCGACTACAACGGCATCCCGATTGAAACCCGTCCCGGTCTTGGGATTCTCAAGCTCAAGCCCGGCGACACCCGTGATTGGCTGAGGGCGCTCATCTCGACGGCCGATATAGCCCGCGAACGTAGAATGGGGAGCCGTTATTACGACTCCGCCCACGATCTTGCTCAGCAACGGGCCTTTGCCCTGTTGAGCAGCCTGCCGGTCGCCCTGCACAGCGAAGGTCAGCTCTCCCTGTTTTATCAGCCTCGTGTAGACCTCAAGTCGGGTGCCTGCCGCTGCGTGGAAGCCCTGTTGCGCTGGGCTCACCCAAAGCTGGGCGCCATCGGGCCTACCGAATTCATAGCACTGGCTGAGAAAACGGCCCTGATTCGCTCTATCAGTTACTGGGTCATCGATGCTGTCTTGAGCCAGTATGCGCTTTGGAAAGCAGACGGCCATTGTTTCAATGTGTCGATCAACATTTCGTCCCACGACCTGGACGATCCAGATTTTGCCGAGCGGGTAGCGGAAAAAATGGCCAAACATGGCGTACCGCCCTCCTGCGTGGAGTTCGAGGTGACGGAAAATTCGCTCATGTGCAATTTTGAGAACGCTCGCATCCAGTTGGATGCGCTTCGGCATCTAGGAGCCTCTATCTCAATCGATGACTTTGGAACGGGATACAACAACCTGATCTATCTCCGCCAGATACCAACGGATTACATCAAGATCGATCAGAGTTTCATTCGCTGCCTGCCAGGCGACGACAAGGACGCACTCATCGTTCGCACCATGGTGGAACTGGCACACGGCCTGGGATACGAAGTCACCGCGGAAGGCGTGGAAACACCCGAGATTCTGGACACCGTGCTGGCGCTAGGATGCGATGAAGGTCAGGGCTACCACATTGCCAAACCCATGGGTGCGCTTGAGCTTGAGCACTGGCTCAGGCGACCCGTAACGCCTCAGACCTCTGGCCAGGGCGGCTCGCCTTTCTCCTCGTCTTACGCAACGAACTAGCTCTGATACGAAATTGGCCCTGTAATCAACAGGGCCAATTCGTTTATTCCGCGTCCGTCTTCTTACGCCGCAGAGGTGCCATGCCATCCTGGCTGACCACCTTGGAAGCGCTGGGACGCTTGGGCCGTGGCGATGTCTTGGCTTTCGTCACTGGCTTCTTGGTGTCGGTCTTTTTCTTCTTGGTGCTGGCAGCCTTGCCAGACGCCTTGAGCTTCTTCGGCCCTTGATAGGTACCTTTAAGCGGTTGCACCACGCGCCGCTCGAAACGCAGTTTCAGGTAGCGTTCGATGCTGGACATCAGGTTCCAGTCGGTATGGCAGATCAACGAAATTGCCATGCCCGCCTCGCCGGCACGTCCGGTACGGCCAATACGGTGGACATACTCATCCCCGCTGCGCGGCATATCAAAGTTAATGACCAGATCCATGCCTTCTACATCCAGGCCACGGGCCGCTACATCCGTAGCAACCAGCACGGACACGGCGCCCTGCTTCAAGCGCTCCATCGCCAGCTTGCGGTCTTTCTGGTCCTTTTCGCCATGCAGAACGAAAACCTTGATGTTGCTGGCGGTCAACACGCCACCTAGGCGGTCGGCCTGTACACGGGTATTGGTAAAGACAATGGCCTTGCGATAGGTCTCGTGGGCCAGCAACCATTGCAGCAGGCGCTCCTTGTGAGCCACGTCATCGGCAGTGATGATCTGCTGGGTGACCGCCTCGTTGAGTTCCCCGGTGCGATCAAGCATGAGCACTTCCGGCTCACGCAGGACATGTTCTATGACAGTACGCAGGGAGCTACCGCCGCTGGTAGCCGAGAACAGCAACGTTTGTCGGGACTCTGAAGTGCACGCGTCGGCCAGTTTAAGCACATCTTCAGAGAAGCCCATGTCAAGCATCCGGTCGGCTTCGTCCAGGACGAGAAAATCGACATCGTCCAACTCAAGGCTACCGCCATTCAGATGCTCGATCAGCCGTCCGGGCGTTCCGATAAGAATCTCGGGATTCTTGCGCATCGCCGCGGCCTGCTCCTTGAACCCCTCACCTCCGGTAATGAGTCCGGCCTTTAAAAACGTGAACTGGGCAAACCGCTCGACTTCCTTGAGCGTCTGCTGGGCCAGCTCGCGGGTAGGCAGCAATATCAACACCCGAGCACCCACTTGGGGTTTGGGCTCGGACAACAGACGATGCAAAATCGGCAGGACAAAGGCAGCCGTCTTGCCACTGCCGGTACGGGCAGTCACACGCAGGTCTCGCCCATCCAGTGCCGGGCCGATGGCGGCCTCCTGAACCGGCGTGGGCTTTTTGAATTTCAGCGTGTCCAGTGCCTTGAGCAGACGCTCGTGCAGGTCGAAATCGGAAAACAAGGACGCATACCTCAAAGAAAATCGTAGTTCTGCTGTATAGCCTACCGGTTACGCAACAAAATCGCTGCCTTATTTAGCGCAGCGGATGTTTCAGCTTCCCAATGGGTAGCTCATCGACGTGGCAGTAGACGGCTTGTAGATCAGCTGCCAGCTGACGCGCACGTCCAACGCGAACCGGAGCACGCTCGGTATCGATGACAAGGACAGACGCATCAAGACGAGGCAATGAGGTCCAGGCGCGTACACGGCCATCGGTCATCACAACGATACTTACCGGCTCATTGCCGAGACGACGTTGGTGTTGCTTTAGCCACTCATGTGCGTGCTTCAGGGATTCAAGCAAGGGAGTACCGCCCCCTGCACCCAGGTCTTCAAGCCAACCCGGAACCTGTTGACTGGCTCGACGAGCCTGGGCAAGCCAGTGCGGCTGTACACCTGTTGCCCCTAGCACCGCTACGCTTGCCCGCGCGCGGTAAGCCTGCTCGAGAAAACCCAGCAATATGCCCTTGGCTTGAACCAGGGCGCCATGACGTCGCATGGACGCCGAGGCATCGACAATGAACAACCAATGCTCTCGTGGCGACTGAGAGCGAGGCTGGCGTATCAGGTCAGCCTCACGTCGAGGAAGCTCCCTCAGTAAGGTGGGTACCCAGGCAACTGCCCCTGCCTCACCTGTGCGAGAAGCACCGTGCCGGCCGCTACTGGCCTTCCCCGGTAAAGGTCGAGCATCCGCCACTTGGGTTACACGCGGGCGAATGCTCAGCGCTTTTTTGGCCAACTCTCACCTGAGCGCTTTTCTCCAATCGCCGTCGCCTGAGGCGGTAGCTCACCCCATTGCCCTTCACTCTTCGAATGGCTTGAAGAGGGTTCGGAGACGGGACGATCAGAAGATGGCGGTAGCGGTAACTCCGAAGGGGGTTGCTGTCGTCGACGATGACGCAACGCGAACTCTTCCACCGCATCGATATCATCTTCAGTAATCATTTCACTGCCGCGCCAAGCCGCATGGGCGCGTGCTGCCCTTAGCCATACCAGGTCCGCACGCATGCCATCCACTGCCGCTGCAAAACAGCGCTCGGCAATACGCGACAGCGACAGATCATCCAGTGCGACCCCTGCCAGCCGGCTACGTGCAGCCTGGCAGCGCTCGACAAGGTCCGCCTGGCTTCCGGCCCAACTGGCAATAAAACCGGGCGGATCAAGGTCGAACGCCAGACGGCGGCGCATGATCTCGGCTCGCTCCGCTGGCGCAGGATGGGCATTCAGCACCACATTGAAACCAAACCGATCTAGTAATTGGGGGCGTAACTCCCCCTCCTCGGGGTTCATGGTGCCAATCAGTACAAAGCGCGCCGGATGCCGATGGGAAATCCCGTCGCGCTCCACGGTGTTTACACCACTGGCGGCTACGTCCAACAACAGGTCAACCAGATGATCCGGCAGCAGATTGACCTCATCCACATACAACACTCCGCCATCCGCCTTGGCCAACACGCCAGGTGAAAATGCAGCGCGCTTTTCACCCAGGGCGGCGTTCAGGTCGAGTGTGCCGGTAATACGCTCTTCGCTGGCCCCCAATGGCAAGGTCACGAATGAACCACCCGGCATCAGGGCGGCCACGCCGCGTGCCAGGGTGGACTTCGCCATACCGCGCGGACCTTCGATCAATACCCCACCGATACCCGGATCAATCGCATTGAGGCAAAGCGCCAACTTCAAGGAGTCAGCTCCTACAATGGCAGCCAAAGGAAATTGCGGAGTATCAGTCATAGAGGGCTCATTAATGGGCTGGTATTATGAGAAAACATCTACTTAGCTTTCCTCGCTGTCCATCAGAATGTTTTCCAGCGCTTCCCGATAATGCCCAGGCTCCTGCCAGAGCCCGCGTTGCTGGGCCTCCAGCAATCGCTCGGTCATTTCTCGCAAGGCATCAGGATTGTGTTGCTGGATGAATTCGCGGGTGGCCGGATCGAGCACATAGGCATCGGCCAACAGTGCATACTGATGGTCATCGATCAATGCTGTCGTGGCATCGAAGGCAAATAGATAATCCACCGTGGCCGCCAGTTCAAAGGCGCCTTTATATCCATGCCGCTTCACACCATCGATCCATTTGGGATTGGCAGCCCGGGAGCGAATAACGCGGTTGAGTTCTTCCTTGAGGGTACGGATGCGGGGCGACTCCGGCTGGCTGTGGTCGCCGTGATAGGACGCTACCGCTTCACCCTGCAATGTCTCCGCAGCGGCTAGCATGCCACCCTGAAACTGATAATAGTCGTCCGAATCCAGTAGATCGTGCTCACGGTTATCCTGGTTGTGCAGCACAGCCTGTAAATGGCCGAGCCGCTCGACGAAGCGCTCCCGTGCAGGCGTGCCTGGGTCATCTGCGCCATAGGCGTAGCCGCCCCAATTAAGGTATACCTCCGCCAGATCATCGCGAGATTGCCACTGACGCTCATCGATCGGGCCTTGCAGACCCGCCCCATAGGCGCCGGGCTTGGAACCAAATACCCGCCAGCCAGCTTGGCGCCGCGCCTCGTCAGTCGCCAGCCCCTTCGCTTCGAGGACACGTTGCTCCTCACGGACCCGGGCGGCCAATGGATTCATATCGTCCGGCTCGTCCAGCGCGGCCACCGCCTGCACCGCGGCATCAAATAGCCTAATCAGGTTGGCGAAGGCATCACGGAAAAAACCCGAAACCCGCAACGTGACGTCTACACGCGGCCGGTCCAGGATTGTCAAAGGCAGGATCTCGAAATCACTGACACGCTGGCTACCCGCCTGCCAGACGGGGCGCACGCCCAGCAATGCCATGGCCTGGGCGATATCGTCGCCACCTGTTCGCATGGTAGCGGTTCCCCAAACGGACAGCCCCAATTGCCGCAGGTAATCGCCATGATCCTGCAAATGACGCTCCAGCAAGAAGTTGGCTGATTGCCAACCGATTCGCCATGCCGTTTGGGTTGGCAGGTTGCGGACGTCTACCGAATAGAAATTGCGGCCCGTAGGCAACACATCCAGACGGCCTCGACTGGGTGCTCCGCTGGCACCTGCCGGGACGAACCGTCCTGCCAGTGCGCTGGTAATGCCCTCGATCTCCGCCGGACCGCAGGCGTCAAGAAGCGGTGCTATATGGCTTTTGAGCTGGGCCAGCACCAGCCCCGCATAGGGCCACTGCGCCTCATTCAACTCACCGCCCAGTGCCTGCTCAATCAGTCGACCGGCTAGTAATTCCAGGCGCTCACGCGTGTCACCGGCGATACGCCAAGGCTCCGTACTGACTGCCCGTAACGCTTCAGGGTGCGGCCCAGGCCAGGGCTCTCCCAACGCAGCATCAAGGGGATCAATATTCAGGCTCAGGTCTTTAGCCAATGCCTGAAGCAGGCTGGCATTACCGCCCTGCCCGTTACCGCGGGGAATACGAACCAACGCCAGCAGGGTATCAAGCCGCAGGCGCTCCTGCGGAGACTCACCAAAGATATGGAGCCCGTCGCGTATTTGCGATTCCTTCAGCTCGCACAGGTAGGCGTCTACCTTGGGTAACCAGTCTTCGGGTGCTTCGGTATCCGAAAGTTTCAGCTCCTGGTCCAGACTGGAGCGGCGTAACAGCTGTGCGATATCGCCTTGCAGCTCGCGGGCGCGACGCGGATCAAGCAGTTGCGCTTCATAGAACTCATCGGCAAGCCGCTCAAGATCGCGCAAAGGCCCATAGCTCTCGGCGCGCGTCAGCGGAGGCATCAGATGATCGATGATAACCGCCTGGGTACGACGCTTGGCCTGCGCCCCTTCGCCCGGATCATTGACAATGAAAGGATAAATGTTGGGCGTTGGGCCAAGCACGGCATCTGGCCAACAGGTTTCAGACAGACCAACACCCTTCCCTGGAAGCCACTCAAGGTTGCCATGCTTGCCGACATGCACCAGCGCATGGGCGCGATAGACGTGCCTCAGCCAAAAATAGAACGCCAGATACCCATGCGGCGGCACAAGGTCCGGATCGTGGTAAACCGCACCGGGATCAAGGTGATAGCCCCGCGCCGGCTGGATACCTACAAACGTCAGTCCGAACCGCAGCCCGGCAACCATCATGCGGCCGCAGCGAAACATGGGGTCCTGCTCGGGATCGCCCCAGCGTTCCCGCACCGCGTCCTGGTTCACCTGCGGCAATTCGGCGAAAAAGCGCAGGTAGTCCTCCAACCCCAGGCTTTGATGGCATGGCCGTAGATCCAGGCTTCCCAGATCATTCGTCACGCCGCCCAGTAGAGAGTGGACCAGGGCCGTTCCGCTCTCGGGCAGGCCTTCGACCGGATACCCTTCGGTCTCCAGCGCTTTGAGAATATTGAGTGCAGCGGCAGGCGTATCCAGCCCTACACCATTACCAATCCGGCCGTCCCGGGTCGGGTAATTGGCCAGGATCAAGGCGGTACGCTTTTCACTATTTGGCAATCGAGCCAACATGATCCAGCGCCGAGCCAGTTCAGCCACAAACGCCATTCGCTCATGAACGGGCTGATAACACACCACATCGCTCTGGCTGCGCTCATCTCGCCAGGCCAGGCCCTTAAAACTGACGGGGCGCGTGATGATCCGCCCATCCAGTTCCGGTAAGGCAATGTGCATCGCCAGGTCGCGTGGACCAAGCCCTTGGGCGTTCTCCCGCCATCCCGGTTCGTTATCCTGGGCACAAATAGCCTGCAGTACCGGCACATCGCGACGAAACGGGCGGAGATGAGGGGAATCCGGGTTGGACTGGGCAAAACCTGTCGTATTGATGATCAGCTCGGTCTCTGTCGCCTCCAGCAGTGCCTCGACCTCAGCAAGGCACTCCGGCTCCTTGAGACTGGCTACGGCAACAGGTAACGGATTAATCCCTTGAGCTATCAATGCTTCGCAGAACGTATCGATGAACCCTGTATTGGCCGCTTGTAGATGACTGCGGTAGAACAACAGGGCTGCTACCGGCCCATTCTCCTGCCAACGCTGCTGCCACGAGCCCAGCGCCTTATCTTTATCACGCTCTGGCGCATACACCGCAACACGCGGTAGCGGCTGAGGCTCGACCCACATCGTCTCACGTCCAAACCATCGCTGGCCGATGAAGCGATACAGCATGCGGGCATTATCCATGCCGCCCTGTCGCAGGTACTGCCAGATCCGCTCGGCATCCTCAACGGAAGAGTTACCCAACGCCATTAGCTCAGGATCGGGTTTGTCATCTCCGGGTACAAGAATCAGCCTGGCACCTTGTGCGGCCAGCTGGGCCAATTGATCTACACCGTAGCGCCAGTACGCCGCCCCGCCCAGCAACGAGACAATGATGACCTTGGCATGCTGAAGCACCTCATCGACATACAGATCAACCGAGGCGTGATTCATCAGCTGCATGGGGTTGGCCAGGCGCAGGCTTGGAAAGTCCTCAGGCAGCCCGCGCGCCGCTTCGGCCAGCAGCGCTAGATGAGAATCGGCACTGCACAGGATCACCAGGTCGCCCGGGGTCTGTGCAAGATGAGCGATTCCGTCGTCGGGAGTAAAGCCGCCGGGCTGAGTCCTGAGGAGATGCATCGTATTAAGCCAGTACGCTGCGGAGTTCAGCGCTGATGGCAGCCTGATCCAGATCCTGGCCAATCACGACCAGACGTGTCTGCCGAACCTCATCCGCCTTCCAGGCACGATCGAAGTGCTTGTCGAAGCGGGTACCTACCCCTTGCACCAGCAGGCGCATCGGCTTGGCCTTGATGGCGACGAAGCCCTTGATACGCAGGATGCCGTGGCGCTGCACCAGCCCGGTCAATGCGTCCAGCAAGACACTCTCCTCTACCTCTGGCAGATCGACCGCAAACGAGTCGAATTCGTCATGATCATGCTCCTCATGAGGCTCATGGTCGTGATGCGTCTTTCGCGCGTCGATATGCAGCTCGGCCTCGGCATTCAGCCCCAGCAGGACAGACAACGGCAGCTGCCCATTGCTCGCTTCGATGATTTTCACGGACGCTGGCAATTCGCTCTCGATCTGGCTACGCACGGCCGCCAGGGCCATTTGAGGCATCTGGTCGACCTTGTTCAGGATGACCAGATCGGCGCTTGCCAGTTGATCCTCGAACAGCTCATGCAGTGGGGACTCGTGATCCAGGTTGGGGTCCAGCTGACGCTGGGCATCGACTTTTTCGGGATAGGCCGCAAACGTACCCAGGGCAACCGCCGGGCTATCCACCACGGTGACAACGGCATCCACGGTGCATGCATTACGGATTTCCGGCCACTGGAAGGCTTGTACGAGCGGCTTGGGCAGCGCCAGGCCAGACGTCTCGATCAGGATGTGGTCGATATCGGCACGTCGGGCCACCAGGTCGCGCATCACCGGAAAGAACTCTTCCTGCACGGTACAGCACAGACAGCCGTTAGCCAGCTCGAATACCCGGCCTGCGGCTTCTTCTTCGGTACATCCGATGCTGCACTGCTTCAGGATTTCACCGTCGATACCCAGCTCACCGAATTCATTCACAATGACGGCGATGCGCCGCCCTTGGGCATTTTCCAGAATATGGCGCAGCAATGTGGTTTTGCCGGCGCCGAGAAAGCCGGTAATGATTGTGACAGGAATCTTGGCCAAGGTTTTCATGAGCTGCCTTATGAAAAAGGGACAGGCAGGCATGACGAAGACGCGCTCATACGCAGTCCAGACGCCACACCGGATCACCCCGCCCGGTTGTCGGAAAGAATACGGCTCACACGTGCAGCCGCATTCTGAAATGTGTTCAAGGCAGGTCTCCTGGCTCACGGCAACGCTTCTCGCCTTCCCGCCCAAGAGCAGTGGCTTCCTGAAAAGCATCGATTAAACAACCGTTTACAGTTGCGGGGGCAGCTGCGGTCTCGCACCGCATTCCCTCTTAGCTTTGGTCATGTGCCAAAGCACCCTGAAGGCGCAAAGGCTACGAGCGACACTCTGGAGTGTCAATCGATGAAGTTGACGCTTCGCCCGTGTTCGTGGTCTGCTTGCGCCTGATTTCAGGTGTCGCCACGCGGTTCGTGGCGGTGAAACGGGAAGCCGGTTCAAGTCCGGCACTGCCCCCGCAACGGTACGTGAGTGTAGATCGATATCCACTGTGCTCGGCTGTAGAGCATGGGAAGGCCGATCTTGCAGGCGTTGGAGCCCCTTGCTCCACCCCCTTCACAAGTCCGGAGACCGGCCTGATTGACGATTGAGCAACCCGCGGTGGGCGGGCGCAGCTGAATGGCGTGGCGCGCAAGCGACCGCGCCTTCGTGCGTTCCCTCATCCTCGCCACACTCCTAGGAGGGAATCCATGAATAGCCAATCCCTGTCTCATGTGCCTACGGCATCCGGCACCCTGACTCAACGCCTGACTGCCGCCGCCCTGGCGTGCGTGTTGGGAGCAGGCCTGGTCTTTCTAGCCGGCTTCTCACACATCGACGCCCTTCATAATGGCGCTCATGACACCCGTCATAGTGAAGGCTTCCCCTGCCATTGAGGCTGTGACATGTACAAACGGATTGCCTTTACAGCCAGCTTTGCCGGACTACTGGCGGCACTGCTCCTGAGCGTGCTGCAGGGTCTTTGGATCACGCCGCTTATCCTGGAAGCCGAAACCTATGAGGTAGCGGGTGAAGCGCACGCGCATGCCGCTGACACGCCTGCTCACCACCATGACGACGAGGCCTGGGCGCCTGAAGACGGCTGGCAACGAACGCTTTCGACACTCGGCGGCAACCTGGTCGTTGCGGTTGGATTCAGCCTGATATTGGCAGGCCTGTTTACGCTACGAGCCCCGCGCCACGCCTGGCATGGCTTTCTTTGGGGCGCTACCGGCTATCTGACCTTTTGTCTTGCGCCCTCCCTGGGGCTGCCACCGGAACTGCCCGGCACCGCAGCGGCTGAACTGACCGCACGGCAAGGCTGGTGGATCGGCACCGCGGCTGCCACAGCCTGCGCCCTGGCCCTGCTATTTTTCACCCGCCATAGGGTGTTGCGTCTGGCCGCATTGGCCCTTTTGGCGCTGCCCCATATAATTGGCGCACCACAACCTGCCGAACAGGCAAGCCTGGCCCCTGAATCCCTGCAGCAACATTTCCAGTTGGCAGCACTTGTTTCCAATGCCGTTTTCTGGATTGTGCTGGGCTGGCTGAGCGCCTGGTTCTACACCCGTGATACAGCTGAGAACACCTGATGACTTTAAGTAACAGCGCACCCGCCATTCTCGTCGTGGGGCATGGCACTCGCAGCAGGCCGGGCGTCGAAGAGTTCTTCCGCCTCGCCGAACACCTCAAGAGCCGCTTTCCAGATCGTCTGTGCACCACAGGCTTTCTCGAATTCGCCCGCCCGACCATTGCTGAAGGCCTTAACAAGCTGATCGCAGAAGGTGCTCGTAACATTACCGCCATTCCTGGCATGCTGATGGCCGCCGGCCATGCCAAGAATGATATTCCCAGCGAACTCAACGAGTTCATGGCCGCGAACCCGGAAGTCAAGATCACCTACGGAGTGGAACTGGGCGTCAACGCCAAGATGATGCGCGCTGCACGCGATCGTATCGAGGCGGCCGAAGCGCAGTTTGGCGATGATTACCGTCGCGATGAAACCCTTCTGGTCGTTGTCGGGCGAGGCGCGTCCGATGCTGACGCCAACTCCAACATCACCAAGATCACGCGCTTCCTGTGGGAAGGCATGGGCTTCGCCTGGGCCGAGACCTGCTATTCCGGCGTAACCAAGCCGCTAGTAGCCGACGCGCTGCCTGTCGTGCATCGCCTGGGCTACCGCAATGTCATCGTATTCCCCTACTTCCTTTTCACAGGACGCCTGATCGATCGCATCTATGCAGACGTAGATGCCTATGCCGAGGCGCATCCCGAGGTACGGGTTGTCAAGGCCGGTTATCTCAACGACCATCCCTTGGTCATCGAGGCGTTGGTGGACAAACTCCATGAAACCGAGGAAGGCACTGGCAACATGAACTGCCAGCTTTGCCATTACCGCGAGCAGATCATCGGCTTCGAAGACCGTGTCGGTGCTCCCCAGTTCGGACACCACCACCATGTGCGCGGTATTGGCACCGATGCCGATCATGACCACCACCATCATCACCATCATGGTCATGAACATGGCCACAGTCATGATCATGCTCTGTCACCTGCCCAGGCAGCGCCGCTCAAAGGTGTTCAGAAACTGACCCCGGCGGATTGATTGCATGCCCTTCGATTATCAGCGCGACCCGGAGGCCATCGAGCGTCAGTCCTTTGAACAGATCAGGACATTGACCGACCTCAGCCGCTTTGACCCTGACCAGGCGCAGATTGCCATGCGCCTGGTACACACCTGTGGCGAACCGGAGATTGTGGAAGCGCTGCACTTCAGCCCACATGCCATGGAAGCCGGTCTTGCCGCCGTGGAGGCGCAGGCCTCTATCCTCTGTGATGTCGAAATGGTCAGGCACGGCCTGACCCGACGCCTGTTCGGTGAACGTCCCTTATGCTTTCTGAATGACGAGCGCGTCCCGGCACTGGCAAAAGCAACGGGTGAAACGCGCAGCATGGTGGCGCTGTCGCTGTGGGAGCCCTATCTGCCCGGCAGCATTGTAGTCATTGGCAACGCCCCGACAGCCCTGTTCAGACTGCTTGAGCACTTGGAATCGGGTGGCCCCAGGCCCGCCCTTGTCATCGGGATGCCGGTTGGATTCATTGGTGCAGCAGAATCCAAGGATGCGCTCATGGCTCATGGGCAAGCACTCGGCATCGAGTGGATAGCACTCAGTGGCCGACGGGGCGGCAGCGCGTTGGCCGCCGCTACGCTCAATGCACTGGCACGTGTGCAGCAAGGGATACGCTGGTGAGCGAACGAACCTGGAATGGCCCTACGCTGGAAGTCATCGGCCTTGGGCTCTCAGGCGAAGCCCTTTCGGCCGAAGCGCGGCAGGCACTGGACTCGGCTGAGCTGGTCATTGGTGCACCGCGTCATTTCGAAGCGCTCGAGCAGCAAGGCCTCGATGTTCCTCGCCGAGCCTATTTTCCAAGCCCGTTTTCAGCGCTCTGGTCGCTTCTGGCAGAGCACTCCGGCCAGCGCATCGTCCTGCTTGCCTCTGGCGACCCGCTTTTTTATGGCCTTGGCGGACATCTGCGCAAGCACCTCACCGCTGAAAAGCTTCGCTTTTATCCGGCAGTGTCCAGTATCCAGGCCGCCTTTGCCCGGATCGGCCAACCCTGGCAAGAGGCTGAAGTGGTCAGCCTGCATGGTCGTCCCCTTTCCAGTCTGCGCGCCGCCCTGAAGGTCAACCGCTGGTTTGCAACGCTCACCGATGCCCACAGCCATCCTGCCGCGATCGCAGACGAGCTGGTTGCCGGAGGCTTTGGTGATTCCACCGTTTGGGTAGCAGAAAACCTGGGCACCCATGAGGAACGTGTGTCCGCTCATACGGCCAGCCTTCTCAGTGAGTCGACTGAAGTCTTTTCTCCCTTGAACGTCGTGATCTTCAGGACTCAAGGTGCAGGTGGCGTACTGCCTGAATTCCCGGGCATCACCGACGCCGCGTTCAGCACAGACGGTGACGAAGCAGGCAGAGGTCTGCTGACCAAGCGCGAGGTACGGCTGTGTGTTCTTTCGCTGCTTGAGCCCCGTGCAGGTGATATCGGCTGGGATATTGGTGCAGGGTGTGGTGGCGTAGCGGTGGAATGGGCCCGATGGAACCCCTATGGGCAGGTTCATGCCCTGGAGTATCACGCCGAGCGACTCACCCATCTTGCTACGAACCGTGACCGCTTCGGCGTCGTCAAGAATCTGCATATTCATGAAGGCCGTGCGCCTGAGCATATCGCTAAACTGCCATCGCCGACCGTCGTATTTGTAGGCGGTGGCGGCCGTGATCTGGCTGCGATTCTTGAAGCATGCTGGGCTCGACTCCCGTCAGGAGGACGCCTGATTGCCAGTGTCGTCACCGAGGATGCGCGTATGGCTTTGCATGGCTTTTCACAAATTGAGCCTGCCCAGGACGACGAATGGATCCAGTTGGCCGTTTCCAGAGGCGACCGTCTCGCCGGTCAACGCCTCATGCGCCCGCACCTGCCTGTACTTCTTTTCAAGCGAATCAAACCATGACTGGTACACTTTATGGCATCGGTGTCGGCCCCGGCGACCCCGAACTGCTTACCTTCAAGGCTGCCCGCCTGATCCGGCAGTGTCCGGTAGTAGCCTATATTGCCAATCAGCAAGGTGCCTCCCAGGCGCGGGTCATCGCCCAGGAACATCTGATCGATCAGCTGGAGCTGCCTATCTACATGCCGTTCGAGCGTCAGCGCGATGCGGCGCTCTCTGTCTATGATCAAGCTGCTGCCGATATTGCCCACCGGCTTGAGCATGGACAGGATGTGGCGGTTCTATGCGAAGGCGATCCTCTACTGTTCGGCAGCTTCATCTATCTACATGATCGGCTGGGCGAGCGGTTTCCCTGCCAGATTGTGCCGGGCATCAGTTCGATCATGGCCGCCGCCGCTGCAGCGCGTCACCCGCTGACGCGACTCGAACAAAGCCTGCGCATCCTGCCCGCTACTGCCGGCCCGGAGCGGCTGGCCAGCGCCCTGCATGAGCCCGGACCGCTCGTGATCATGAAACCCGGCCGCCAGTATGGTGAAATCCTGCGCTTGCTGCGACGTACCGGACGTGACGCTGATAGCGTTTATGTCGAATACGCCAGCCGTGACACACAGCGGATCATTCGATGCCATGAAGCGATGCCTGATGGAGAACAAGGCCCCTACTTTGCCTTGTTCCTAATCGGGGCACAGCCATGCTGACCATCGTCAGTCTGACGGATGCCGGTGCTGCGCTCGCTCAACGCTTGCAGTTACTGGATCGAAGTGCCGAGTGGCTGCATCGTCCTCAGCCTTTTATCGAAATCGTACAGCAACGCTTCCAGGCCGGACATCGGCTGGCATTGATCTGCGCCAGCGGTATCGCCGTACGCACCCTGGCGCCAGTGTTGCAAGACAAGTACCGCGACCCGCCGGTGCTGGTGTTGGATGAAGCCGGTCGGTTCATCATTCCCCTGCTGTCCGGCCATGAAGGCGGCGCCAACGCCTGGGCGCAGGAATGGGCGGAGCAGCTGCAGGCTCAATGCGTTATCACCAGTGCCCGGCGCTACACCCGTCCTCTCTACATTGCTGGCCTGGGATGCGAGCGAGGCTGCCCGGAATCAGTACTGCATACACTGATGACAGAAACCCTGGCTGCCCATTCGCTGACCGTAGCCGACATCAATGGCTTCGCCAGCATCGCATTGAAACACGACGAAGTCGGCATGCTGGCATTGGCTGAAACATTAAATGTACCTATTCGGTTTTTCGAGGCCGACACGCTCAACCGGTACGAAAACCAGCTCACTCAACGCTCCGCTATCGTTTTTCGCGAAACGGGCTGCTATGGCGTGGCAGAGGCAGCGGCCCTTGCAATGGCCGAGCAGGTAACGGGCGGTCCGGCCGAGCTGATCATTCCCAAACACAAGAACGCCCGTGCGACCTTTGCTCTTGCACGCGCCTATCAGGATCCTTCATGACTGGACGTTTAGTTATCATCGGTACCGGCCCAGGCGGGCTGGAGCACTTGAGCCCCGCTGCCAGCCGCGCGCTGGAAGGCGCTACAGACCTGGTTGCCTACCCGCTCTACGTCGACCTGCTCGGCGAGATCGTGGCCGGCAAGGCACGTCACGATAGCCCGCTGGGTGATGAAATCGGCCGTGCCCGCCGCTCCCTGGAGCTGGCCGCCGAAGGCCGAAGCGTGGCGCTGATTTCCAGTGGAGATGCAGGCATCTATGCCATGGCGACTCTGGTGTTCGAGCTATTGGAGCACGAGGCGCTGCCCGCCTGGCACGAGGTGGAGATTGCCGTAGTGCCCGGCATTTCAGCCCTGCAAGCCTGCGCCAGCCGTGTGGGCGCCCCACTTGCCCACGATTTCTGCACTATCTCGCTTTCAGACTTGCTCACTCCTTGGGAAACCATCGAGACACGCATCCGTGCGGCAGGCCTGGGAGATTTTGTGGTGGCCTTCTACAACCCGGTCTCCCAAAAGCGTACCTGGCAGTTGGCACGTGCCCGTGAGCTGTTACTGGAAAAACGCCCAGCAGACACGCCTGTCATTATCGGTCGCAACGTCACCCGGGCAACAGAGCAGATCACTGTCACTACACTAGGCGAACTGGACCCAGCTCAGGTCGATATGCTGACCATTGTGCTGGTGGGCAACAGCGAAACCCGCCGAGTTGGCCAATGGGTATACACGCCCCGCGGCTATGCTAAAAAACTGGGAGCCGATGCATGACGGTTTATTTCATCGGCGCCGGTCCTGGCGACCCCGAGCTGATCACCATCAAAGGCCAGCGACTGATTCACAGCTGCCCGGTCATTCTCTATGCAGGCTCCCTGGTCCCTGAGGCTGTTCTCCAAGGCAACACAGCCGAACAGGTCATCAATACTGCCGAGCTTCATCTGGCGGAAATCATGACGCTGATCGAAGCTGCCCACGCCAAGGGCCAGGATGTAGCACGCGTGCATTCAGGCGACCCGTCACTCTATGGCGCAATTGGCGAACAGATTCGCCGTTTACGTGAGCTGGACATTCCGTTCGAAGTGATACCGGGCGTCACAGCCACGTCTGCTTGCGCTGCCTTGCTCGGTACAGAACTGACGCTCCCGGATATCTCTCAAACCATTATTCTCACGCGCTATGCAGGCAAGACAACTATGCCCGAGGGTGAGCAACTGCCGGACCTTGCTAGGCATGGCGCAACCCTTGCCATACACCTGGGAATCAACCGACTGCACAAGATTGTCGAGGACCTGATCCCGCACTATGGCGCCGATTGCCCGGTGGCTGTGGTGCACCGAGCTACCTGGCCGGATCAGGACTGGGTAATGGGTACGCTGGAAGACATCCTGGCTAAAGTTCGGGCCAAAGGCTTCCACCGCACGGCGCTGATTCTTGTCGGGCGCGTGCTGGCACCAGATGATTTTTCCGAATCCTTTCTTTACCGGGAGGACAAGGCTCATGTATATCGTCCGGCATACAAGCGTCGCAAGAAAGCCAGCGAGGAGCCGCCTGCATGAGACCGTTCACCTGCCCGTTCGTCCATTCCAAACCTGACGCACTCATGTCAGTGGTGGGCTGAAGGACGACTCAACGCCCATGCGCGAGGAATCTCCCGAGCGTAAAGGTCCGCTGCGCAGCGGCTTTACAACAGGCAGCTGCGCCACGGCCACAAGCCTGGCAGCGGCACGCCTGCTCTTGCGTGGCGAAACCTGTGATGCCTTGACCATCGACCTGCCCAAGGGCGGGAAAACCCTTCTGCTTCGCATCGAGCATTGCGAGCGTAGTGCTACAGGTGCCACCGCCTCGATCATCAAGGATGCTGGAGATGACCCGGACGTTACCCATGGCGCACGGGTTTTCGCTCAGGTCGAGCTGACAGCCGAACCCGGTATTACCTTTCTAGCAGGTCCTGGTGTTGGCACAGTAACCCGACCAGGTCTGGTACTGGAGGTTGGTGAACCCGCGATCAACCCGGTACCCCGGCAGATGATGCGCCACCATCTGGAGCGGCTCGCCCTTGAGGCTGGCTACCCTGGCGGGTTCCAAGTGACTATCGGCGTTGAAAGCGGTGAGGTATTGGCGCAAAAGACCATGAATGCCCGCCTGGGCATCCTGGGAGGGCTGTCGATTCTGGGTACCAGCGGCATCGTTCGTCCCTTTTCCTGCGCAGCCTATATCGCCTCAATTCAGCAGGCTATTGATGTTGCCCACGCCAATGGGGAGTCTCACCTGGCTGCGTGTACCGGCAATGCCAGCGAGGCGGCCATGCGGACCCACTTCGGCCTGCCTGAAATTGCCTTGATCGAGATGGGAGATTTTGTCGGCGCAGTCTTAAAACACACCAAGCGCGTGTCGGTGCCACGACTGTCTCTCTGCGGCGGTTTTGGCAAGATCAGCAAATTGGCAGCCGGACACATGGATCTCCACAGCCGTAGCTCCAGCATAGACCTGCCCTGGCTGGCTGAGCAGGCGGCAGCTCTCGGCGCAGGCGCCACCTTGCAAGCGGCTATTGCTTCCTGCACTACCAGTCAACAGGCGCTCAAGCTTTCCCATGAGGCCGGTTTCCTCCTGGCTGACCATATCTGCCGACTCGCTCGTAATGTGGCGCTCAGTAAACTGCCCGCTGCCACGGCACTGGACGTTTTTGCCATCGACCGCGCCGGCAATCTGATGGGAAGCGCGTCTTGAAGAAAATTCTGCTGCTGGGCGGCACTCGCGAAGGTCTGCGCCTTGCCTATCAGCTTCCCGCTGATGCCATCTATAGCCTGGCTGGCCTGGGTCAGATACCCGATGACTTACCCTGCCGCTGCCACGTGGGTGGCTTTGGCGGTATCGATGGGCTGGTTCGTTTCATTCATGAACAACGAATTGATTTGCTGCTCGATCTAACCCATCCGTACGCTGAACAGATCAGCCGACATGCTCAGAAAGCCGCTAGACAAACAGGTACCCCATATTGGGTGCTGCATCGTCCGGCCTGGCATCCTTACGCGGGTGATGACTGGCGGGAATGGCATCACTGGCCCGAGCTGACGGCCCAGCTTTATCCCTTTGCCCGCGTCCTGATGGCGCTCGGACGAGAGCCTCTAACCCATATCGATGAGATACCCCGTCACCAGCGCTGGTGGGTTCGCTGCCTGGTCACTTCGGAGCAGACTCGTTCCAACGTTACGCTCCTGAACGCACGAGGGCCATTCCAGATAGAAGACGAATACACCTTGTTGAAAGATCAAGAGATCGAGGTGATTGTATGCAAGAACAGCGGCAGCAGCGCCACCGAGGCTAAACTGATCGCTGCGCGCGACTTGAAAATTCCTGTCCTGATGCGTGCTCGCCCCCCATTGCCACAGGCGGACCAGACATTTACTGCAATCGATTCCCTGATGACGGCGCTAGGCCTAGGCCGGTAGTCAGGACTGAGCAATATCTGCATCGGCAACAGGCGCGTCTTCGCCTCGGGCCCGTACATGAATCGCTGCAAAAGGCTCGTTCTGTACCAACTCGATCAGCGATTCCTTTACCAACTCCAAGATAGCCATGAATGTCACCACCACACCTAAACGGCCTTCTTCGACAGTAAACAAGGCAATAAAGGGTACGAACTGCCCCCCCTTGAGGCGTTCGAGCACATCGCTCATGCGCTCACGAGTCGATAAGACTTCCCGTGATACCTGATGGCTCTCGAAGAGATCCGCCCGCTGCATAACCTCACTCATGGCCAGCATCAGCTCGTTTAGACCGACATCCGGCAGGAGCTTGCGCGCCTTGGCGTCAGGTGCCGGTAAAGTGGGTACGGTAATGTCACGCCCTACCCGAGGCAAAGTATCTATATCCTCAGCAGCTTTTTTGAAGCGCTCGTACTCCTGCAACCGGCGAATCAATTCAGCTCGAGGGTCATCCTCTTCCTCTTCTACCTCCGAAGAGCGAGGCAGCAACATGCGCGACTTGATCTCCGCCAGCATGGCTGCCATGACCAGATACTCTGCAGCAAGCTCCAGACGAACCGATTTCATGAGTTCGACATAACCCATGTACTGCCGCGTGATCTCGGCCACTGGAATATCAAGAATATCGATATTCTGTTTGCGGATCAGGTAAAGCAGCAGGTCAAGCGGTCCCTCAAAGGCTTCGAGGAAGACCTCCAGCGCATCTGGCGGGATATACAAGTCCTGTGGCAGCTCGGTAAAAGCCTGCCCGTAAACCAGCGGTACTGCCGCCTCTATGCGTGCCGAAGGCTCGTTCACGTCAGGACTGCCTGGCTCGCTCATGCACGCTCACGCTCAAACGGCTCTGGATCACCAGCACCAACACGTAGAACTTCCGGCTCGCTGTCGGTCAGGCTGATCACCGTAGAGGGCTCAAGTCCCCCCATTCCACCATCAATGATCAGGTCAACGAGATGGTCCAGCTGGTCTCTCATCTCATAAGGGTCGGATAGCGACTCTTTCTCGCCGGGCATGATAAGGCTGACACTCATCAGCGGCTCCCCCAGCTCTTCCAGAAGCGCCTGAGTGATGGGATGTTCGGGCACCCGCACACCAATGGTACGTCGCTTGGGATGCAGCAGAATGCGTGGCACCTCACGGGTGGCGTTGAGAATAAAGGTATAAGGTCCTGGCGTATGCGCCTTGATCAGTCGAAAGGTGCTCGTGTCGACCTTGGCATACAAACCAAGCTCGGAAAGATCGCGGCATACCAGAGTGAAGTTGTGCTTATCGTCCAGCTGGCGAATTCGCCGGATGCGTTCTACGGCATTTTTCTCACCGATCCGACAGCCCAATGCATAAGACGAGTCGGTGGGATAAGCGATCACGCCGCCGCTTTGAATGATATCCACGGCTTGACGGATCAGCCTCGGCTGGGGATTTTCCGGATGTATCTCGATGTACTGGCTCACGTTGGCTCCTGACTGGCTGGGTAGATGGCATGACCGAACCGTGCCCACAGCGGAGGTAGGTCTTCAGGGACCGGGCGGTACATGCCCAGGTCAGACCAGTCACTCGGTGTATGGAAATCACTTCCGGCACTAACCATCAGACCGAACTCACGCGCCAGAATTGCCAACATGCCAACCTGTTCGGCTGGCTGGACCCCATTGACCACTTCCAGGGCATGCCCGCCGGCCATGATGAAGTCACCGATCAGCTTGCGCCGTTTAGTCCGTGTAAAGTCATAAGCCAATGGATGAGCCAGACTGATCCACGCCTTGGCCGCACGCAGGGTTGTGACTGTTTCCTCCAGGGTCGGCCAGTGCTGCTTGACATCACCGATCTTGCCTCCGCCCAGCCATTTGCGGAATGCTTCGCCCCTGTCCTTCACATAGCCTGCCTGCACTAGAAACTCAGCGAAATGAGGGCGGGAAGGCGCATTACGGCTATCACCCAGCGCCTGCTGAATAGCCTGAGCGCCTTCAAGCGCCCCCGGCATGCCCTTGGCAGCCAAACGTCGATCAATTTCTTCGGCCCGCGCCCAACGCCCCGTGTAAAGGGCCTCCAGTGCCTGCTTCAGGTCTGGAGAGTCGCTGTCAAAGCCGTAGCCCAATACATGGATGGTTGCGCCGCCCCAGGTACAGGAGAGCTCAACGCCTGTCAGTAACGTCAATCCCAGCTTATCGGCCGTCTGTCGCGCCTCGGCAAATCCTTCCAGGGTGTCATGATCGGTCAGGGCCAGTAACCGAACGCCCCGCTCATAGGCGCGTGCAACCACCTCGGCCGGGGCCAATGTCCCATCGGAAGCCGTACTGTGGCAGTGCAGATCGACACGCATCCTGGTTCCTCGTCTTGATTCGTCTGTTATTATGCCCGGATGTCTTGGCTCCGGCTGCTTAAATGAAACAACTTATCGATTTCATCCCCCTGCTTCTGTTCTTCATCGTCTTCAAGCTTGAACCTCGAACCGTCGAGTTCGCAGGTCATGCCTTCTCACTGGGCGGCATCTTTAGTGCAACAGCGGTTCTGATCATTGCGTCAGTCATCGTCTATGGCATCCTTTTCATCCAGCAGCGACATCTGGAGAAAGGCCAATGGCTGACGCTGGTGGCCTGTCTGGTGTTTGGTGGCATGACCCTGGCGTTCCACAGCGAAACCTTCCTGAAATGGAAAGCGCCTGTGGTCAACTGGCTGTTTGCCCTGGCCTTCATCGGCAGTCATTTCATTGGTGACAAACCGCTGATCGAACGGATGCTGGGCCATGCCATGACCCTGCCCCATGCGATCTGGGTACGCCTCAACATTGCCTGGATCATCTTCTTCTTGGTCTGCGGCTTTGCCAATTTGTTCGTCGCCTTTACGTTCGAGAGCATCTGGGTGGACTTCAAGGTGTTTGGCAGCCTGGGCATGACGCTGCTCTTCATGATTGGTCAGGGCATTTACCTGTCCAGGCATTTGCATGACAGCGACTCCAAGAAATCCTAGAACCGCTGAAGTCTTCATACAGCTGCCGGCCTGTCATACGTCGGTAGCCTGCTTCCGGTTCCCGACGAGCCTAACGTAATGAGCCAAATTCTTCTGATCGATGACGATCGTGAGCTTTGCGATCTGCTAAGTGCCTGGTTGCAGCAGGAAGGATTCGAAGTGCGCGCCAGCCACGATGGCTTGACTGCACGCCAGGAACTGGCTGCCCACACTCCTTCTGCAGTAGTACTGGATGTCATGCTGCCTGATGGAAGTGGTCTGGAGCTGCTCAAGCAGCTACGCAGCGACTACCCCGAGCTACCTGTCGTGATGCTGTCCGGCCGTGGCGAACCCCTGGATCGCATCCTGGGCCTGGAGCTGGGCGCGGATGACTATCTGGCCAAACCCTGCGACCCGCGAGAGCTGACTGCGCGCCTGCGCGCCGTTCTACGCCGCAGCCACCCGGCGCAGCCCGCAGCCCGTTTACAGCTGGGCGATCTGTCGTTGAGCGTTGCCCGAGGCGTCGCCAACATCGGCGAGCACGAGGTCAACCTGACACTTACCGAGAGCCGCATTCTGGAAGCCCTGCTTCGCCAACCCAGTGACCCTCTGGATAAACAGGCTCTGGCCCAAATTGCCCTGGGACGTAAGCTTACGCTTTACGATCGCAGCCTCGACATGCATGTCAGCAATCTGCGCAAGAAACTGGGTGCCCATGCGGATGGCAGACCCCGCATCATGGCCATTAGAGGCCGCGGCTATTACTACAGTGAATAGCCGGCACGGTACTGACACAGTTTACTGACTGCGTATTTACCCAAGCTTTACCTTGATTGACGGCGCCTGACCTTGCCTCCGCTAAAGTGGACTCATCCGGTCGATACCGGCTCTCAAAAAGGAGAACCTTATGCGCAAGATGATTCCCGCCCTGCTGTTCGCTTCCCTGCTGCCTACTTTATCTTTTGCAGCGCCTGCGCCAGCCGATGACATGCCGCCGCCCCCGCCCGGCATGCATATGGACGGTCCCAAGGGACATCGCGACATGATGGGCGGCCCGTTCCGGGAACTTGATCTGACGCCTGAGCAGCACCGTACTATCGGTAAGCTGATGGGTCAGGAGATGCACGATCGCCAGGACATCATTCACAAGTACCTGGACAAGTTGCCAGAAAAAGAGCGTCAGGCCATGAAGGATGAGCTCAAGGCCAACCGCGAAAAGACGCAGAAGACCATTCGCGATCAGCTCACGCCTGATCAGCGCAAAAAGTTCGACGAGCTGGCCAAGAAGCAGGAACAGCGCAAAGCGGAATGGGCTGAGTTCCAGCAGTGGAAGAAAGAACACAAATCCAATTGATGCCTAAAACTGCCCAGCCCAGCTGGGCAGTTTTCCATCCAAACCAGGGTTCCACATGGTATTGAGAACATTGTTCTGGCGAATATTCGGTACCTTCTGGCTGGCAATCCTGTCGGCAGTCGGCCTGACCATGCTCCTGGGGCATATTCTCGATCAGGATTCCTGGATCCTTTCCCGCCATCCCGGCCTTCAACAGCTGCCCGCCAAGTGGGTCGAGCGCTACGAGCATGAAGGCGAAGACGCGGCCCAACGATTGCTCGAACACCGCAAGCGCCGCTTTGGCGTCGATATACAGGTACTGGGCGAGAACGGGGCGCCACTGGTGCCCGGCACCCTCCCTCCGCATGTCATGGAAATGGAAAAACGCGGTCCCAGAAGACCGCCGCCCTGGCGCCGGATTACTACGGAATATACCAGCAGCGAAAGCGGGCGCAGTTACCTGTTCATTTACCATATCCCACTGCCCGAGCTGAACGCCTGGCGGCGCGATTCAGTGCTCTTCCCTATCAGTGTATTGGTCATTGCCTTTGTAGTTCTGACGCTGTTCAGTCTGCTGTTAACGCTGGCGATTACCCGACCCTTGAACCGCCTGCGCAGCGCTGTGCATGATCTGGGACGTACGGCCTATCAGCAGGACAGCCTTGCCAAGCTCTCTCGGCGAAGAGACGAGTTTGGTTTACTGGCGCTGGACTTCAACCGAATGGGCGACCGCCTGCAAAGTCTCATAGTCAGCCAGCGTCAACTGCTTCGAGACGTCTCTCACGAGTTACGCTCGCCTCTTGCCCGACTTCGCATTGCCCTTGCGCTGGCCGAGCGCGCGCCCCTTGAAGATCGCGCCGCCATGTGGCCCAGGCTGGAACAGGAATGCAATCGTCTGGAAACGCTGATCGGTGAGATCCTGGCGCTGGCCCGCCTGGACGGCGAATCTGGCGACAGGGCAGACATCCCTCTGAATGCACTCATCGAACACCTGTGCGATGACGCTCAGCTGACCGCACCCGAGCAGCGGATCGAGGTAAATGTACCCGCTACCCTGATGCTGCACGGATGGCCTGACCTGCTCGAACGCGCCATCGATAACCTGATCCGTAATGCACTGCGCTTCAATCCACCTGAAACGCCTCTGGAAATTACAGCCCACCAGACCGGGGGAACACTGACTATCGCAGTGCGTGATCACGGAACAGGGGTGGCGAATGAAGACCTACCACGGTTGGGCGAACCCTTCTATCGTGCGGCCAACCAGACGAGTCAGGGTTACGGCCTGGGCCTGGCCATCGCTCGGCGCGCGGTCGAGCGACATGGGGGAAAGCTCGTGTTCGCCAACCATCCCGAGGGTGGGTTCGTCGCCACACTGGAGCTTCCCGCAAGCCTGATTACACCGGCCAAGTCTTGACGAATTGCTTCGTTTCCAACGCTACCGGCTTGCGCGGAGTAACGTCCGGCGTCCCCAGGTAAATGAAACCGACGATTTCCTCGTGAGCACCAATGCCCAGCCCTTCGCGTACGACAGGATCATGCGTAAGATCACCGGAGCGCCATATAGCGCCTAACCCCATGGCATAAGCCGCCAGTTCCAGAGCATGAGCCGCACACCCTGCTGCCAGGATCTGCTCCTGCGCAGGTACTTTGGGGTGCTCTTGAATGCAGGCCACAGCCACCACCAGCAAAGGCGCACGCATAGGCATGTTGCGCGCCTTGGCCAAGGCTTCGGGCGGGCTCTCTGGGCGTTGAGCCAGAACCGCCCTTGAAAACAACTCGCCCAGCGCCTGGCGCCCTTCCCCCTGAATCATCAGGAAGCGCCAGGGGCGCAACTGCTTATGATCGGGCGCCCTTAACGCGGCAGCAAAGAGGGTTTCCAACTGCTCTGCCGTAGGGGCAGGCTCGGTCAAGCGAGCAACGGAAACGCGGTTGAGCAGCACATCGAGTGCATCCATGAACACCTCTTTTCATCGAAACGATCGTTGTTGTACAGACCGGCTGAATTGTGCCATTACTCCATGCCAAACTTCTGCTCATCGGTAACAAGTAAAGACTTTGGACGAGAATAACGACCTCAGATAAGATCGCGCTCGCCAGCGACGCTATTCTGGCACAGCTCTTTGCAAGACTTTTGAGGGTTACTATGGCATCACTTTTTCTTCCAGATGGTTCGATTCTATGAAGTTTCTGACCCATCGACACGCCAACAGCCCATCCGAGTACCTAGGCGAATACTACTCTCGCGCATTGGCCTATCTTGCCCTGGCAGCCACCATTGCCGCAGGCGCCTATGCCCACCACTTCGCATACAACATTTTGTGGCTGGTGCCTTACACGCTGCTGTATCCCCATGTGGCTCAACAGGTCAGCATACGCTTCCGCCGCAACCGCAACCAGGAAACCGACCTGATCCTGCTGTTCATCGATTCGGTGCATGCGGGTATCAGCATTCTGCTGCTGGGCTTTTCGCTGGTACCCAGCTTCATGGTCCTGCTGCTATTGACGTTTACCTCCCTGTTGATGGGAGGGGGCCGCTATGCTGCTATTGCATTGCTGACAGCCTTCAGCGCTCTACTGGCGACCAGTGCGGTCGCGCTGGAGCACATCGAACCGCACACACCGCTTCTGGTTACCTTTGTCAGTATCGTAGGCACCAGTCTGCACCTCTGCATGACAGCGTACTTCATGTATGAACAGCGACTTCGCCTGCGTCAGGCGCAGGAAGAGCTCAAGCTTGAACATGAAAAAGCTGCGAACCTGGCCCACAATCTTTCTAAATACCTGCCTTCTCAAGTATGGGAGTCGATCTTTACCGGTAAAAAGAACGTCATCCTGGAGACCCAGCGTAAAAAGCTCACCGTGTTCTTTTCCGACATCAAAGGGTTTACGGAGCTGTCCGAAGAGCTTGAAGCCGAAGCGCTGACGGACATGCTCAACAACTACCTCAACGAGATGTCGAAAATTGCCATCAAGTACGGTGGTACGATCGACAAATTCGTAGGGGACTGCGTCATGGTGTTCTTTGGTGATCCCAATACCCAAGGTGCGAAGAAGGACGCGGTTGCAGCGGTATCCATGGCCATCGCCATGCGCAAGCATATGAAAGTTCTCAGGCAGCAGTGGCGTAGCCAGGGCATTACCAAGCCTCTGGAAATCCGAATGGGCCTCAATACGGGTTACTGCACGGTCGGTAACTTCGGTGCCAGCACACGGATGGACTACACGATCATCGGCCGTGAAGTAAACCTTGCCAGCCGACTTGAAAGTGCGGCCGATGCCGGGGAAATTCTGATCAGCCATGAAACCTACTCGTTGATCAAGGACGTCATCATGTGCCGGGATAAAAGCCAGATCAGCGTAAAGGGCTTCAGCCGTCCAGTTCAGATCTATCAGGTTGTGGACTTCCGCCGTGATCTGGGCGCTTCACCCAGTTACATGGAGCATGAAGCCCCAGGCTTTTCCATGTACCTGGATACCAATAGCATCCAGAATTATGACAAGGAAAAAGTCATCCAGGCCTTGCAGCAGGCTGCTGAAAAGCTGCGAGATAAAGTCATTCTCTGACTCAGGGGCAGCGCATTGCTGCCCCTCCTTTCCTACCGACTGATTCGGTACACCACCTCATCAAGCCGGATCACCCCCTGCCGGGCGAATTTGGCGTTTTCCGCCAGTACATCATTGCGCTCCAGACAGGTCAGCCCCCAAGCAGAGCCATACAAGGCATGGAGTTCGTGCTCCGACACTGAAAACGGTGGGCCCGCGCGCTGGTCCTGGTCATATTCAAGAGTTACGAGGAGTCCTTTCGCCTTGGCTGGCATAAGCCTGCCCATTTGCTTAACGTAAGAAGGTCTCATATTTTCCGGCAAGGCAATCAAGGCTGCCCGGTCATAGAAGCCAGCGCATGCCGCCACTTGCTCTGCGCCTACCTTGAAGAAATCACCTTGCACAATTTCATAAGGTCCCGCCTTGTAGAGCACCAGATCACCGCGCTTTTCCTGCATAGGACTCAGCCCCTGCTCGGCAAAGAATGACTCGACCGCCACCTGGGAGAGCTCAATGCCCACGACCTGATAGCCCTGCTCTGCCAGCCAGACCATATCCAGTGTTTTTCCACAAAGCGGAACCAGTACGCGCGACCCGGCAGCTAGCTCCAGTGACGCCCAGTTTCGTGTGAGATAAGCACTGACTTCAGGCACGTGAAAACCGATCTCGTTGCGCTCCCACTTGGATATCCAGAATGCTGCTTCCACATGACCTCCTTGCTGATAACTAGACAGTAGGCATCCAACACCCGAAAACAAAAGCCCCGGCACAAGGCCAGGGCTTTTTGCAGATCACACTGCTTAGTCTTCGCGATAACGACGCAGACGCAGCGGCTTGCCACCTACACGCGTATCTTTCAGACGACTCAGCAGCCCTTCGAGTCCCTCTTCCGGCAACTCGATCAGGCTGAAGGATTCACGGATCTGAATACGACCAATCGCCTCGCGTTGAACGCCACCCTCATTAAGGATAGCACCCAGCAGGTTTTTGGCAGCGATGCCATCACGTGCACCAAGGGCTGTACGGCAACGTACGCGACCCTCCGGCAGTGGCGCCATTGGACGACGATCACGTGGCTCGCCACGCTCACTGCGACCACCACTGCTCTGACGCTCGCCACGATCGGAGCGAGGCGCCGGTGTCAGCGGCTGCTCACGGCGAACCGTGTCGATATCCAGCGCACGGCCAGCAGTCAGCTTGGCCAATACCGCAGCGGCCAATGTTGTCGGATCACACTGCAGACGCTCGCACAGCTCGTCACGCAGCGCACCGCGGTTTTCTTCTGCGTCCGCGAGTAGCGCACCCAGACTGTCCGCCAGGCGGGAAATGCGGGCTTCCAGTACCGCTTCGGCATCGGGCAGGCGAATCTCGCCAACCTTCTGACCTGTTACACGCTCGATGACCTGCAGCATGCGACGCTCACGCGGCGTTACTAGCAGCAGCGCACGACCTTCACGACCGGCACGACCTGTACGACCGATACGGTGTACGTAGGACTCTGGGTCATAGGGCATGTCGATGTTCAGTACGTGCGTGATACGAGACACGTCCAGACCCCGCGCAGCAACGTCTGTTGCAACCACGATGTCCAGCGATCCGTCCTTGAGCGACTCGATCACTTTTTCTCGCTGAGCCTGGGGCATGTCGCCGTTCAAGGCACTGACGCGATAGCCTTGACGCTCGAGCATTTCAGCCATGTCCAGCGTGGCTTGCTTGGTACGCACGAAAGCAATCAGGGCATCGAAGTTTTCCACTTCCAGCAGACGCAGCACGGAGGCTGGCTTCTGATCAGCGTGAACCATCAGGTGAGCCTGTTCGATACGGGCAACTGTCTGGGTCTTGGCTGCAATGCGGATGTGCTTGGGCTCTTTCAGATGACGCTCGGCGATCGCACGGATCGACGGCGGCAGCGTAGCGGAGAACAGCACGGTCTGACGCGACTCAGGCATCGCTTCGAAAATGAATTCGAGGTCGTCCATAAAGCCCAGCTTGAGCATTTCATCCGCCTCGTCGAGTACAAGACGTCCAACAGTGGACAGTATCTTGTCATCCCGACGAAGGTGATCACACAGGCGGCCTGGCGTAGCAACCAGAACCTGAGCGCCCAAACGCAGCGTGCGCAGTTGTGGGCCCATGGGCGCGCCACCGTATAAGGCAACGACCTTAACGCCCGGCATTTCTGTTGAGTAGGTTTCGCAGGCTGTTGCCACTTGCAGGGCCAGCTCACGGGTTGGCACCAATATCAGGACCTGTGGCTCACGGCGAGCAGGGTCGATACGAGACAGCAACGGAAGCGCAAAAGCGGCTGTCTTGCCAGTACCCGTTTGAGCCTGGCCGATCATGTCGTGGCCAGCCAGAATGACTGGAATCGACTGGGCCTGAATAGGAGAAGGTTCTTCGTAGCCAACGGACTTGATTGCCGCCAGTACGTTAGGATTAAGATCGAGAGCGGCGAAACCGCCGATTTCCTGGGTCATTGTCTTGCCTCTGTACATCGCAAAGACCCAAGACCTAGTGCTGCTAATTTCCGATAGACCGAAGTCACCCAGGCAGACGAGGTGAGGATTTGCGAATGAGTAAATTACGTGGTGTTACATCTGGAATAGTTCGCACTGCAAGGCTATGGCCGGTGCGAACCGGGAAAATGCAGTTCCTGAACGGAAAGGTCTGAAAAGACCGAGGCGTATCATACCGGAAAACTCAGGATTAGCCCAGCCTTTCTCAAAAATGCTTTCAAGGCTAAGTATTTAGCTCGCCGGACGAATCAGATCGACCAGATGGCCCAGTGAGTAACCAGTCTTCTCCTCCATGGCACCGACACGTACCGACAGTCCGCTCCGGTCCAGGGTTTGCTCGAAGCTGGCCGGTACCAGAATGATGACATTGCCCTCAGGCACCGGACACTCCCAATAGTGGTGCCTGAACATGCCACGCAGGAATGCAGATCCCAGGGGCTTGTCGTCGGTACTGCTCCACTGATTAATGATGAGCCAGCCACCAGGATTAAGACGGCTCTGGCAGCCTGTCAGAAACCCCCATGCCAAGTGAGCGGCTGAGGGGCCTACATCCGTATAGAGATCGACGAAAATCAGATCGGCTGGCTCGCAGCTGTCCAGCAGATCCATCGCATCGCCAATGCGGATATGCAGGCGCGGATCATCACCAAGACCGAAATACTGTCGAGCCAGCGGCGGTACCGCTTCGCGCAGCTCGATTGCCTCGACATCTTGCAATGGCAGATGGTCAAGGCAGGCACGCGTCAGTGTTCCGGCACCCAAGCCCATGAATACCGCCCGCCGTGGTTCAGGATGGCAAAGCGCGCCCATCAGCATGGCCCGGCCATACTCATATTCCAGCCAGCCGGGATTGGCAGTCGATACGCAACTCTGCTCGATTTCGTCTCCAAACTCGAGAAAGCGGTATTCCCCTGCTTCCACGACTCGAATACGACCATGTTCGTCGTGTACTTCCGCCAGTAACCGCTCCTGAGTATCCATGTCGACTCCTTTATACAGAGCACACCATCTTAGGCAGACTGATATAGCACGTCTATCAGCGCCAAAGGCTGTTAATCGGTTAACATGCCTGCCCGATTGGATAATCCGTAAAGCAAGTAGCCATCATGACTCAACCTTGGAGCCCTGACAGCTGGAGAGCACTGCCCATCCAGCAACAACCCGTCTACCCCGATGCCAAGCGTCTAAACGACGTCGAGCGCACCCTGGCCGGCTTTCCACCGCTTGTATTTGCAGGTGAAGCCCGTGAATTGCGTCGCCAGTTTGCCGAAGTTACCCATGGCCGGGCGTTTCTGCTTCAGGGCGGTGATTGCGCGGAGAGCTTTGCGGAATTCTCTGCCGGCAAGATCCGCGATACGTTCAAGGTGCTGCTACAGATGGCCGTGGTGATGACCTTTGCCGCCGGGTGCCCTGTGGTCAAGGTGGGTCGCATGGCCGGCCAGTTCGCCAAGCCTCGCTCTTCGGGTGAAGAAACCCAGGATGGCGTCACGCTGCCAGCCTATCGCGGCGACATCGTCAACGGCATCACCTTTGATGAAGCCAACCGCGTACCGGATCCTCAGCGTCTGCTGCAGGCCTATCACCAAGCGACGGCAACCCTGAACCTGCTGCGTGCCTTCGCCCAGGGGGGTTTTGCCGACTTGCATCAGGTACATAAATGGAACCTGGACTTCATTGCGAACTCGGCTTTGGCCGAGCGCTACCATCAACTGGCGGACCGCATTGACGAAACTCTCGCCTTCATGCGTGCCTGCGGACTGGAAAGCGCACCGCAGCTTAAGGAAACCAGCTTCTTTACCGCTCACGAAGCCCTGCTGCTCAATTATGAAGAGGCGTTTGTCCGTCGTGACAGCCTGACGGGTGACTGGTATGACTGCTCTGCGCACATGCTCTGGATTGGCGACCGTACCCGCCAGCCCGACGGCGCGCATGTGGAGTTCCTGCGGGGTGTCAATAACCCGATCGGCGTAAAGGTTGGACCGACGACATCAACGGAAGACCTGATACGCCTCATCGATACGCTGAACCCGGACAATGATCCCGGCCGTCTGAATCTGATTGTACGGATGGGCGCCAACAAGGTGGGTGATCACCTGCCCCGCCTGATTCAGGCTGTACAAAAAGAGGGCCGCCTGGTGCTCTGGAGTTCAGACCCGATGCATGGCAACACGATCAAGGCTTCCAGTGGCTACAAGACGCGTGACTTTGCCAGCGTTCTATCGGAAGTTCGCGAGTTCTTCCAAGTGCATCAAGCTGAAGGCAGTTATGCGGGCGGCATTCACATCGAGATGACCGGCCAGAACGTGACTGAGTGCATCGGGGGTGCGCGACCTATTACCGAGGCCGGCCTGTGCGACCGTTACCATACCCATTGTGACCCACGTCTGAATGCCGACCAGTCTCTGGAACTGGCCTTCATGATTGCGGAAACCCTCAAGCAGGTCCGCCGCTGACCTCAGCCAGTGGTGCCTTGAGCACCGCTGCACTGCCATGCAGACTGATCTCCGCCAGGCCAAGCCAGTTGGCCAACTGGCGGAGATTGGCTGCCAGCGAACGACCAGCCTCCTCGCTCAAGTGTCCCTCCTCACCATGCAGGGCATGCACCGCCAACCGGTCATGGGCGCGCTCAGCCCGTAGATCTACCCGTGCAACCAGGCGCTCATTGAAGAGAAAAGGCAAGACATAGTAGCCATACACTCGCTTATGAGCAGGCATATAGAGCTCCAGCCGATACTTGAAATTGAACAATCGCTCCGTACGGGCGCGCTCCCAAATGAGCGAATCAAAAGGTGATAACAGCGCGCTCACGTGTCGCGCGCGCAGGGATTGCTGCGGCTCGCCAAGGCTAAAGGCCGGCTTTTTCCAGCCCTCTACAGTCAGCATCAGCAGCTCGCCGGATTCTACCAATTCTGCGATACGCACCTTGGCATCAGCAGGATCGAGCCGGTAATAATCTCGTAGGTCCTTTTCGGTCGCCACCCCCATGGCTGCTGCGCTTCGGCGGATCAACTCGCGCTGGGCCTCCGCTTCACTCAATAGCGGCTTTTCTCGTATGGCCTTCGGAATCACCCTTTCAGGCAGATCGTATAGACGTTCAAAGCCACGCCGGCCTGCCACCGTTACTTCTCCAGCCGCAAATAACCATTCGAGTGCCTTTTTTTCGACGCTCCAGTCCCACCAGGGTCCCGCCTTGCCGACTCGGGTCGTCAGGCTTCCTGCGCCAAGCGCGCCCCGCTCCCGTACCGCCTGTAGCACCGCTTCAATCACGGCGCGCTGCTCACGCCCAACCCGTGCCAGCTCCCGATAGATGCCTTGCCCCTGAGCGGCCCGCTCCATGCGCCAGCGCATCAGCGGATAATCCTCCATCGGCATCAGGGAGGCTTCATGCCCCCAGCACTCGAACAGCTGGTGCGGTTTCTCTAATGACCATGCCATCTCATCCAGAAGCTTTCGGGGATAGAACCCGAGCCGGGAAAATAATGGGAGGTAATGTGACCGCACGAGCGCATTGACCGAGTCGATCTGCAGGATGCACAAGCGCTTCATTAACGCTTCGATATGCCGATGCCGTACCTCGCCCCTGGGCTTGAAGCCGTAAAATCCTTGGGCCGTCAGGGCGAGTCGGCGAGCCTCTTTCAACGACAGGGACAAAGGGACAGACATGATGAATTCCAAGGACCAGGTACGGACACCCTAGTCAACCCTCTGCCAGACATCAACGCGAAAACGGTCCCTCCCAGAACCATTTGGAACCCTCCCGCTCTGCATCCGCCCGGCTCAAGCCCAGATCCTTCAAGGCGTCATCACTTAACATCGCCAAGGTCTGGCGTTGCCTGGCCTGCTCACGCCAAGCCCTGATGACTCCATGTGTTTTCTGCCAGAACAAGAGAGCCGATATTTTGCGGCGCGCACTATCGGAAGCCTGGATAACCTCATGAGCGTTCATGCTGATACCTCCTCTTCATGTAGTGGCATCATTCTTGGCCCGCGTCTAAGATCAATCCAACGAATAGTTCTGATGCCTTACATTCAGGAGATTAATGCTTTGAGCTTTTTCCCCAGCATTGACAGTGAGCTCTTGCGCACCTTTATCGCCATTGTCGACAGCGGTGGCTTCACGCGTGCGGCCGAGGTCGTCAACCGAACCCAATCTGCCGTTAGCATGCAGATGAAACGTCTCGAGGAGGATATCGTTCAACGTCAGCTATTCGATCGAGAGGGACGCCAGGTTCGCCTCACGGCTGAGGGTCAGGTGCTGCTGGGATACGCTCGCCGTATCATGGCGTTGCACAGTGAGGTGCTGAATACGCTACGCGAGCCCCATATGGTAGGTACCGTTCGCATCGGGACTCCCGATGATTACGTTATGCGCTTTCTGCCCGGCATTTTGTCACGCTTTGCTCAGACCTATCCGCTTGTGCAAGTCGAAGTTCAGTGCGAGACATCAGCGCAGCTGTTGCAGCGGCATGACCTTGATCTGAGCATCGTGACCTGCGAGCCCGGCCACGAAATCGGTCAGTTCCTTAGAGAAGAACCCGTTCGCTGGATGCAGGCCATTGGCAGCTCCGCTCTTGAGCGAAGCCCGTTGCCTGTAGCGGTCTTCAATCATGGCTGTTTTTGCCGTCTATGGATGTGCAATGCCCTGGAGACAGCGGGCATCGATTACCGGGTTGCCTATAGCAGCCACAGCCTGTCGGCCATCCTGGCCATGACCGGCACCGGCCTTGCCGTAACCGCGCAATTGCACAGCCTGGCTACGCCAGAACTGGAAATCATCAACGAGGAAGAGGCCGGTCTGCCCCGCCTGCCCTCCGCCCGGATCATGCTGGTTCGTAATTCGAACACTGAGTCCCAGGTTACGGAGGCCTTCGCAAACTTCATTGTCGAAGGCTTCCGTCTTGGCTGATCATTTGAGCGCAAGCAATATGGCGCATACCAGAAGAAAACCACAAAACAGCCCACGCAGCAGACGCTCCGGCAAGGCGTGGGCCATTCTTACACCCCACCCGACGCTGAAGAAACCACCGATTGCCAGTGGTATGCCAATAAGCCAGTCGACCTCATGGTGAATCGCATAGGTTGCCAGCGTAATGCTGGTGGCCGGGAGCGCCATGGTTAGCGAGAGCCCCTGCGCTACGACCTGGGACAGGCCGAAGACACTCGTCAACATGGGGGTCGCAATCACCGCGCCGCCTACGCCGAAGAGACCTCCTACCAGACCGGCAAACACGCCCAGCACTGCCAACCAGGCGACTCCAGGTGGATTGGTCACCGTATGGCTCTTCATGCGCAGCTGCCAGAGATTGTAGGCCACAAGAAACAGCAGGAAGACTACAAAGCCTTTTCTCATCAGGTTTGCATCCAGCCCTACCGCCAGCATCGCCCCTGCAATGGCTGACAGGATACCCGCTCCCGAGAGAATACCTGCACGGCGCCAATCGATGCGATTGCGTTGGTTGTACTTGATGATTGACACCAGCACATTAGGAACGACCATGACCAACGCTGTGCCTTGTGCCAACTGCTGATCGAGCCCGAAGAGCAGCCCCAGCACAGGGATCGCAATCAGACCACCCCCAATTCCAAAAAGACCACCCACTACGCCCAGAACACTACCCAGCAGGATATCAAGCACAATCGCCGTTACATCCATACATCATCCTGTCCATCACTGTGCTTTGGGCCAACGAAACACGGCCCACAAAAAAGCCCGGCATCAGCCGGGCTCTTGTGACACTCGCCGATCAAACCTTGGCGCGTGACTTGTACTCGTTGGTACGAGTATCGATTTCGATATGGTCGCCGATATCGCAGAACTCGGAAACTTTCAGTTCGAAACCGGTGTTCAGACGAGCAGTCTTCATCACCTTGCCAGACGTATCACCACGAACAGCCGGCTCGGTGTAAGCGATCTGACGAACGATAGTGGTCGGCATCTCGATGGAGATTACACGATCATTGTAGAAAACAGCTTCGCAGACGTCAGTCATGCCGTCTTCGATGTAGTTAACCGCATCGCCCAGGTCGTCTTTTTCGATCTCGTACTGGTTGTATTCATTGTCCATGAACACGTACAGCGGATCGGCGAAGTAGGAGTAGGTTACTTCCTTGCGATCCAGAATGACTGGTTCCAGCTTGTCGTCAGCACGGAATACCGTTTCGGTACTGCTGCCGGAAAGCAGGCTCTTCAGCTTCATCTTGACCACTGCAGCGTTACGGCCGGACTTGTTGTACTCAGCCTTCTGGATGACCCAGGGAGCGTTGTCGATCATGGCCACTTGGCCGGCACGGAACTCTTGTGCGGTTTTCATGCGGTTATCCGTTTGGAAGAAGATAGAAAATCAAGCGCCGTATAATAGCCGCTCTGTATGGAATTGTACTAGCGTTGACGCCAAGTCATTGAGTTCACTCTGTCGGGCACACCAGTTTTCCGCATGAGCGGTCATTTCGGCTTCATGTTTTGACCATTCACGCCACGCCTGCCCAAGAGATCCTTCTCCGTTCCATGCGTGCCATAGCGTACGCGTAGCTACCTGCGCAGCCGGGCTTGCTCCGACGAGATACCGGTCCAGGAACGCATCCAGCTTGAGCATATGGGCACGCTCTTCCTGCGGATAGATATGCCAGATGAAGGGTCGACCAGCCCACTGCGCTCGAATGAATGACTCCTCGCCCCGTGCAGCATTGAAGTCGCAGCACCATAAGAGCAGGTCATAGTCATCCTGCTGGCGGAACGGAACAATGCAGAGCCGCAATGCGCCTCGGTGATATTTCTCGCCTGCCTTTAACGCTTCAGCCTCCAGCCAATGGGCCACGTTGCTTAATACACGGCCTTCAGGAATGAGCAGCAAGGTGGGCTCAGCGCCCTGGGCCAGTTCATCCAACCACTCCGATAGTGCTGGAATCTCATAGCTGAACAATGAAAGGATGCGCTCGCCAGGCGTCTGGGTAACGCCCAGGGCAGCCAGAAACCGTGCTCGTGCGTCAGTAGACGCCTGAAAGTGCAAACGCTTGTCGAGCAGATCCTGTTCTCTGAGCAGCCCTCCCGTTCCCTCAGTGAAGCCGGGAAAGAAAAAGTATTTCTGCATCCCCTGCTGCGGCGATGGAAGGCGATGGCAGCTCTCCACCCAGGCTTCGGCGCTCAGGTATTCAAGGTTGATCCAGAGGGGATGGGAGGCACGTCGAGCCATTGCGTCGATATAGGGAGCCGGCAATGGACAGCCAAACGCTTCGACAACGACATCTGCCGGAATGACATCATCGAGCCAGACGGCTGTCCAATGATGTACTTCGACGCCCAGATGACGCTGGACAGGATCATCACTGGTGCCTGCGGCTGGATGAATACGTGCAAAGGACGACCAGTCATCCACCCACAAGCGTACCTGCTGACCATGCTCGGCTACCAGCTGACGCGCAAGGCGCCATGTCACACCAATGTCGCCATAATTATCGACGACACTGCAAAAGATATCCCACGAAGCGTTCATTCACCCTCACTGCTCAGCGGATGACGCACTCAGCGTCACAACCGGACGGCATTTAGCCAGACACAGCGCTCAGGTCAACTAGAAATAAGGGAAACAGACAGATGCCATCAAAACGCCATTCGTCCTGAGAAAAAATCGTTCGGTCAGAAGACGCCAGATAGGCCTTAAGCAGTGGGAATAGCCGCCGATAATTTGCACTGGTTCACAAAATGAATCGAGTGGATTAAGGAAATCAAATTCAAGGCATGGCTGCGACCGGACAGACTGTACTCAAGACACGGATCGCAGGCGGTAGTGGGGCAACTCTATTATGGCGGCCCTTGATGACGCTTTTATTTCCAAGTGCCTTATCCATTGCACCTTACGCCGCTGGGTGCACTAGAAATAAACGCGGCAAAGCCCAGATGCTTTGCAAACAGGAGCAATACCAGAATGGCTACCCTGCCCGTTACTGAGATCGTTGCCACAGGCAACAGTGGTCGTGAAGACGTTTCCACGCTAATTCGTCATTACGATTTGCAAAATTTCCGCTACGCTGAGATTCAGACTGTACAGAATCTGAATAAAGCGTTGGCCGAATGGCCTCTTCTCCTGGAGACGCTTCAGGTCGTACTACCGACTCAAGAGCAAGCCAAACTGAAGAATGCCTCATAAAATATGCACGTTATAGCCGTCCAGGGAATACGGGGCGGCTGTGGAACCACCTCAGTAGCCGCAGGCCTGGCGGCCAGTCTAGCCACCTTACAGAAGCATGTTCTGCTGATTGATCTTTGCCCCAGCAATCTACTGGGACTGCACTTTGGCTTATCCGTTACAGAGGATGCCGGATGGGCACAGGCTCTCGCCGAAGGCTACCCCTGGCAAAGCACCGCTTTCCTTTATAAGGAGCACATCTGGCTGCTGCCCTTTGGTCGTCCGACCTCGCTTTCCCATCTACATGAGCTGGCTGCAGACTGGTTGCCCACATCCCTGCGCGCACTTGCGATGCCGGACGATACCTATGTGATTTTCGACGTGCCACAGCACTCGAGCTTTCGCGAGGCACTAGGTCAGATTACGGACCTGCAATGGATTCAAATCGTGCAGGCCGATCCCGCCTGCCATGCCCTGATCAATCAGCAGTCGCTGGTGGGGCAGCTGAATACACCCAACCGCTTCTGGCTGGTGAACCGTTACCAACCCGCTTACAAGCTCTCTCGGGATCTCATACAACTCTGGCGCCTGGTCCTGGGCAGGACACTGATTTCAACCATCATCCACGAGGATGAAGCTGTACGCGAGGCCCTGGCCCTGAAGCGGCCGCTAGCAGATAGCGCTCCGGCCTCTCTGGCCAGCCACAACTTCCTCTCGCTGGCTACATGGAGCGTGGCGCAGGCAGGCGCCACATGATCCTGGCACCGGCTGCCAAATCCTGGCTTTCGCTGTACTACCACAAGAGCCGCGAGCGCCATCGCGCGCCGGTTGCCTTACTGATGACGGCATTGTGGCTACTGGGCTGGACATTCCTGCGATTCGAGCGCCCCACCTGGCAATGGGTCGCTATCAACTGGCGTGCGCTGTACCCTCAGTTATCCACGCGGCGCCTGGGCAATCCTCTCAGAACTGTCATGCAAAGTATCTGGCTTATTCTGGTCAGGCCCGTCAATGGCAAAGGTCCCGATTACCTGGCTGCTCTCTCCAAGGGTTTCCAACGTTTTCCTGCCCTGCTTGAACATCGGCGTCGCCTCTATCGTTCAGCCGCACGTCTGCCGGAACGTTTGCCACTCGCTACGCTGAAAGAAGAGACCTGGTCGTCTCTTTCGGTTAGAACGAAATGTATCTTAGGTGGTGCCTTTGCGCTTATTGCCACGCCGCTTTTGCTGCTTTGCGTAACGCAGCCATTCGAGATCGGCCAGCAGATCGTTTTTATCGCCATGCTATGGGCGCTGGCAATGGTCATTCGCAAGATGCCGGGGCGCTTCCCGACGTTAGCGCTTATTATCCTTTCGCTGCTTGTATCGTGTCGGTATTTCTGGTGGCGCTATACGCAGACGCTGAACTGGGAAAATCCGCTGGATGTCATCTGCGGCCTGCTCCTGTTGCTGGCAGAAACTTATTCCTGGTTGGTACTGATCCTTGGGTACTTCCAGACAATCTGGCCGCTGGATCGCAAGCCCTATCCGCTCCCCCTCAACATTGCCGAATGGCCTTCGGTCGATATCTATATTCCCACCTATAACGAAGACCTGTCTGTCGTTCGGTCGACGGTACTGGCCTCCCTGGGTATCGACTGGCCAAAAGACAAGCTGAACATCTACATTCTTGATGACGGTAAACGGGAGTCATTTCGCCAGTTTGCTGCGGAAGTTGGGGTGCACTATCTGATTCGCTCGGATAATCGCCACGCCAAGGCAGGCAATCTGAATGCGGCCATGAAAGTCACCAAAGGTGATTTCCTGGTGATCTTTGACTGCGACCATATTCCGACCAGCTCTTTTCTACAGATGACCATGGGCTGGTTCCTGAAAAGCCCAAAGTTGGGCGTTATGCAGACGCCTCACCATTTTCTGTCGCCAGACCCCTTCGAGCGCAACCTGGGTAACTTCCGGCGTACGCCGAACGAAAACACCCTGTTTTACGGTCTGGTCCAGAACGGAAACGACATGTGGGACGCCACGTTCTTCTGCGGCTCCTGCGCCATTTTGCGGCGCACCGCCGTGGAAAGCATTGGTGGTTTCGCCGTGGAAACCGTAACCGAGGATGCCCACACGTCCCTGCGTCTGCACCGCAACGGCTGGACGTCCGCTTATATTCGTATTCCCCAGGCGGCAGGACTCGCTACTGAAAGCCTGTCAGCCCATATCGGCCAGCGAATTCGTTGGGCTCGGGGTATGGTGCAGATATTCCGACTGGACAACCCGCTGATGGGCAAAGGCCTCTCGCTTCCCCAGCGACTCTGCTACTGCAACGCAATGCTGCATTTTCTCGCTGGCGTGCCTAGGCTCATCTACCTGCTTTCACCATTGGCCTTCCTGATCCTGCATGCGTATATCCTGTATGCCCCGGCGCTGCTGATTCTGCTGTTCGTTCTGCCTCACATCGCCCATGCCAGCATTACCAATTCGCGCATCCAGGGTCGGTACCGTTATTCCTTCTGGAGCGAGATCTACGAGACGGTGCTGTCCTGGTACATCGCCCGGCCTACCACAGTGGCGCTGATCAATCCGCACAAGGGTAAATTCAACGTAACGGCTAAAGGGGGACTGGTTGAGGAAAACGTCTTTGACTGGACGATCTCGAAGTCCTTTCTGTTCCTGGCTGGATTGAATGTGGTAGGCCTGCTGTTTGGTGTCTATCGTTACGTTACCGGCCCAGCCGTCGAACAAGGCACTGTCATCATCAGCATGCTCTGGACCGTCTATAACCTGATTATCCTCGGAGGCGCCATTGCAGTTGCCGCAGAAGTTCGTCAGGTTCGTCGCACCCATCGCGTCGACTTGAGACTACCTGCCGCCATACGCCTGACGGGCGGCCACGTTTATGCATGTACGCTGACGGACTACTCCGACGGCGGTGTGGGACTGGAGCTGCCGCCAGAGCTGGACCTCAAGTCGGACGAGCAGATCTTTTTGCAACTAAAGCGCGGCCTTGAGGAGTACAGCTTTGCCACTCGCGTTCGGAACCAGCGAGGCCGGGTAGCAGGGCTAGAGCTTGATCCGATGGATGTTCAGACACGCATCAATTTTGTGCAGTGTACGTTTGCACGTGCCGACACTTGGGCCCAATGGCAGGAAAGTTTCGTGCAAGACAGTCCGCTACGCAGCATCCTGGCCATTATCCGGGTCGGATTATCAGGTTATAAACGCATGCTGCAGCACTCCCCCAGGCTTTCCCGTCCTCTTATCAAGGGCTCGGTGTGGCTGGTGGAGAAACTCGTGTCGTTCATACCTGTAACCCCTGTCCTACCGCCAAAACGAACACAACAGCAAGGATAAGCATGAAAGGCGTAATCCGCTTTCTCATCGCAGCGGCTCTGCTGGCCTGCGCCCCCTGGACTACCGCGGCGCCTACGGTTGCGCCTGCTCCCAACACGACACCCGTTGCCCCACCGGTACAGGAGCGGCAGCTGGGCTTCAATCAGATCTCATCAGCGGGAAACCTGACGACCCGTAATGTCTTGAGAAATCTCTACGCATCGTTCGGGTTACGTAGCGATGAGGTCGTCACAGGCGCTCGACTCCATCTGGTGTATACCCCCTCGCCGGCGCTGATTCCGGTGCAGTCGCACCTGAAGGTCTATCTGAACAATGAATTGATGGGGGTATTGCCTATCAATCAGGCGGATCTGGGCAAGGAAATCACGCGGGATCTACCGCTCGATGCCCAGTTTATTTCTGATTACAACAACGTGCGCTTTGAGTTGGTTGGCCACTATGCCCCCATTTGCGAAGACCCGCTGCACTCCAGCCTATGGGTTGACTTCAGCGCGAAAAGCCAGCTGATCCTGAGCACTCAGGCACTAAAGATCCAGAATGACTTATCCAAATTACCAGAGCCCTTTTTCGATCAACGCGACCCAACGCCCCTGAGCGTTCCATTCATCTTTGCAGATCGGCCTAACAGTGCCGAGCAGACTGCTGGGGCAGTAATGGCGTCCTGGTTTGGAACGCTGAGCGGCTGGCGAGGCGCCAGCTTCCCGACTTCCTTTGGACACCTGCCCATCCAAGGCAATGCCGTTGTGTTTGCAACGAATGCACAGTTGCCTGCGTTGATTGAAGGCCATGCGGAGGTGACAGCACCGACCATTGAGATTGTCGAGAATCCGCAAAATCCTTATGGAAAGCTGTTATTGATCCTTGGACGCGACGACAACGACCTGCTGACCGCAGCGAAAGCCGTCGCCTTGGGCGCTGTTACGCTACGCGGACAATCCACTACCGTGGACTTCCTGCAAACTCTAGCACCCCGCCAACCCTACGATGCCCCAAATTGGGTTTCACTGGATCGCCCTACTCGATTGGGCGAGCTAATGGATTATCCCAATCAGCTGGAAGTCACCGGCATGGTGCCGCGACCGATTACGCTGGCGTTCAATATTCCGCCGGACCTGTTCGTGTGGCGTAATCGCGGTATCCCGCTGGATCTTAAATACCGCTACACGCCCCCGCTCCGTGACGATACGGCCCTGTTGACGGTCAACGCCAACAACCAGTTCATCAAGGCCTTTACGCTGGGCAAGAATGCCAACCAGAGCATGGGCGGTGTTAATCTGCCGATTCTTAACGAAAATCTGCTAGGGACCAGTACCGGCTTTCAAGTGCCGTCACTCAAGCTAGGGGCTCGCAATGAGCTGCGTTTTGATTTTTCTTTCGGCGCCTTCCCGGCCAATGGCGACAATACCAGCTGCACCACGACGCTTCCGCTCAATGTTCAGGCCGCAATCGATCCGGACTCGACCATTGATTTTTCTTCGCTCTATCACTACAAGGCCATGCCCGATCTACGCGCCTTTGTCAGTGCCGGATATCCCTTTACTCGCCTTGCCGATCTATCCCAGACGCAGGTAATGATGCCCTCGCAGCCAACGCCGGAACAGACAGGCCTTTTGTTTACGTTGATGGGACGCATGGGGGCCATTACAGGCTATCCCGCGACACAGGTCTTCATTGGTGATGACTGGTCAACCATAAAGAAAGGCGAACGCGACGTTCTGATAATAGGTGAAATTCCCGAGCAGGCTCGGACCGAGTTGGACAAGAATATGACAGCGTTCGTGGATGAGACCCGAACGTCGCTCATGCTGCCCAACCGCAAGACATCCCGCCTTGAGTCACCGCTACAGGACACTGGATCTGCCATGGCAGATACACAGCTGCAGACGTTGTCGTCGGGGCCGATCTCGGCGCTGGTCGGGTTTGAATCCCCATACGCCAGCTCGCGCAGCGTAGTCGCTCTGATGGGTTATGGCGAAAACAGCTATCAGCAGCTGCAAGAGGCCTTGAGCCAGAATACCGGGCTTGAGGATGTCACTGGGTCCGTCAGTCTTTTCCGCGGAGACCGGATCGACAGTCATATCGTAGGGGAGCCTTACTATGTAGGCAGCCTGCCCTGGTGGCTGCTTCTCTGGTATCACCTGTCCGCACATCCGCTGCTACTGGCATTCATTGCAATCGTGACCACACTGATATTGGCTGCTCTGCTCTGGAATGTCCTCCGCTGGCTGGCGCGCCGGCGCCTGCAGGAACAGGAGTAACCTTTATGAAAAAAGTGCTTGCCTCCCTCTGCCTGATCAGTCTCGCCAGCCCCGTCTCGGCTGCCTGCCAGTGGCCGGCTTGGGAAAGTTTCAAGCGCGGGTTCATCGAAAATGGCAGGGTGATTGATCGCAGCGACGAGCGCGCAATTACGACATCGGAGGGGCAATCCTACGCGCTCTTTTTCGCCCTGGTGGCAGGTGACCGAACCACGTTTCAGCGTTTAGTCAACTGGACGCAGGGCAACCTGAGCCAGGGAGACTTTTCCAAACACCTGCCCGCCTGGCTCTGGGGGCGAGCGGAAAACGGCAACTTTCAAATACTGGATGACAACGCCGCCTCTGATGCCGACCTCTGGATTGCCTACAGCCTTCAAGAAGCCTCACGCCTCTGGCGGATTCACAATTACCAGACGTTATCCAATCGGCTTCTGCAGCAGATCGAAAAGCAGGAAGTCGCGCGGGTTGAGGGGCTTGGTCCGGTGCTTCTGCCCGCCCCGGTCGGTTTTACCGACGATGACAGCTGGACGCTAAACCCCAGCTACACGCCGCTCTTTTTGCTCAGCAGCTTCGCATACAAGCATCCGGAAGGCCCCTGGCAAGGCATGATTGCCCCTACGCTGCGACTGCTGAACGAAACCGCGCTCAAAGGCTTTGCACCTGACTGGATTGATTGGCGCTCAGGTGCCTGGCATGGCTCCGAGCGGAGCAACTGGCAAGGCAGTTATAATGCCATTCGCGTCTACCTGTGGGCGGGTATGCAGGCACCTGGGTCAGCCGGTCGAGACAGCCTGCTTTCGCGCTTCCAGCCCATGCAGACTTATGTCTCGCAACGGGGCTACCCGCCCGAAGAGGTCAATGCCGAGACAGGGACCACTCAAAACCGAGGGCCTTTAGGCTTCTCGGCGGCTGTACTTCCGCTTCTGGCAAGCCTGGGTGACAAGGCGGCTCTCGACGCTCAGCTAACCCGTCTGAAGCAGAAGCCGCTCGAGGCAGATGCCTATTATGGCAATGTCCTGTCGCTGTTTGGACGAGGCTGGCAAGAAGGTCGCTTCCGCTTCAACGTTCATGGTGAATTGCAGTTGCCGGATACCGCTGCATGCCCACGCTGATTGTTCTGCTGTCTCTTCTATTGGTTAGCCTGTCGGCCCAGGCCGAGGGGCCCGTTACGCCGGAGGATCGGCTAATGGCACAGGTCAGGGCTGGCGAGGCGCGTAACAAAGATGACCTGATCGAAGACAGCCTTTACCGCCTCTTCAAAGTGGCACCTGATCATCCGGAAGGCTTGGCTGCCCTTGCCCGCCTAAGACTAAGACAGAACAAGCCGCAGGAAGCACAGGCCGCACTGGAACATCTGGAGAAGGTTGCTCCAGGTTCGCAGGCGTTGAGTCTGGTACGGCTTGATATCGAACTCGACCAGCCACAAAAAAAAGCGCAGCTTCTTCAAGCCAGGCTGCTCGCGCGGGCGGGGCGCTATGACGAAGCCCTGAAGCTATACGATGAGCTATTCAAGCCAGGCCTGCCGTCGCCGGAATACGAGCTGGAATACTGGCAAGCGGTTGCCAATACGCCGCAGGGTCATACCAGAGCCCTACAGGGAATTCAGTCGCTGGTAAACCGCTATCCACAAAGTGGCAACTATCGGCTGGCGCTGGCCAGACAGCGCCTCGATCTGAATCGTTATGATCCAGAAGCCTACAAAGATCTGGAAAAGCTCAGCCAAGACCCCTACGCCCGCCAAGGCGCCTCTGCTGTATGGCTGGACCAGCTTCAGCGAATGCCAGTTGAAGATAGGGCTGTCACGCTCTGGAAGCGTTACCTTGAGTCCTACCCGGATGCAGCTCCTATTGCCCGAGAGGGATTAGCCGCGCAGCAGCAACTGCTGGCAAACCCGACTTTCAGAGCCAAGCAAAGGGCGCAGCAGCTTCTGGAGCAAAACTCACAGGACTATGCTGCTATCGAGCGCGCCTTGCAGCAGGCCCTCAAGGGCTTCCCCAATGATTCTGACGCTTTAGGCAGCTTGGGAAGACTACGGCAACGGGAAGGCAGGCATCAGGAAGCGTTAGCCTTTTACCAGCGGGCCCTGGCCAACGAGCAGAACATCGACCAGCGAGCCCAATGGCAGAGCCTGATTGCAACAGCCCAGTTCTGGGCAACCCTCAATGACGGGGATGCTGCATTGCGTGCAGGCAATTACACTGCAGCGACAAAGGCCTACCAGAACGCTGCCAGACTGCAACCTCGCGCCGTAGAGCCCTTGACGGGCCTTGCCGATGTCTATGCAGCGCAGGGTGATACGAACAGAGCCGAGCAGACCTACAAGCGGGCGCTGGCCTATGACCGTCGAAACGGTTCAGCACTACGGGGCCTCATCAACCTTTACCTTCAGCAAAACCAGATCGACACGGCCAAATCTCTTATCGCCTCCCTTCCCCAGGATCAGCGTCAACGTTATACACCTGAGTTGAACCGGATTCAGGCGAACATCTTGTCGCGCGAGGCCGATGCCCATGCCGCCAAAGGTCAACGGGCAACCGCTGAGCACAAGCTGACAGAAGCCCTTGAGCTGCAGCCGCAGGATCCCTGGCTGGCCTATAACCTTGCCAGAGCGCGCGCAGCACTGGGTAATCCAAAGGCAGAAGACGCCTTTGCAAATCAGCTGCGTCAGCGCTCCACTGATCCGGTCCTGCGGTATGCCCATGCGCTCTTTCTCGACAGTCAGGACCAGGCGCAACGGGCACTTGATAGCCTGCGACAAGTCCCGGCCAACCAGTGGAGTGAGGATATGCACAGCCTTGCCTATCGACTGGATTATGGCCTGACCCTGGCTCAAGCGCGCGATTTAAACAATCAGGGCCGCACCCAGGATGCGACCGCCCTGCTTGAAAAGACACGTACGCGCTTTCCCAAGGAAGCGGGTATTCCTCTCCTGCTGGGCGAGTGGTCGGTATTAGGTGGACATCCTGACGAGGCCAAACGTTATTACCGTGCAGCTCAGGTACTTGAGCCTGACAATATAGAAGCCGGACTCAGCCTGGCAGAGCTTGCCCATCAGCAGAGCCTTGATATCCAGGCACGGCGCCAACTGGCCGAGCTGTCCTCCAAAGCAGCCACTGCAGGACAACAACGTCGGATGGCCAATTTGTGGTCGGAATTGGGAGAGCCGGAGAAAGCCGCTGCCTACATGAATGCCGCGCTGGAGGTCGAGACCCGTGATCCGCTCCTATGGCGCGACGCGGCGCGGCTCGCCAGGCGCAATCAACAGCCGGACCTGGCGCTTGATCGCTATCGCCAGGCCATGCGCACAAGCAACATGGGCGATCCGGGCGAAAACGATGCGCAGTTCACCTGGCAAACCCGAGTACAACCTGATGACGACTGGCTCAAACGCAGCATTCGCAGCGATACCGCTGAGCTTTATCAACAGCAGACCGCTACTGCGACACTGCAGTATGACGCATGGGACAGTTCAGGCACACCGGGTATATCGGACCTCAAGGCCGATGATCTACGCTTTGAAGCTGATCATCCCCTCAGGGATGGCAAAGGCTTTTTCCGGGCGGAAACCATTACGATGGATAATGGCAGCCTGGGAAACATTCTTGAGCAGAACAACTTTGGAAGTGTCGCCCTCTGCCAGACCCGTGAGGAATGCAGTCGCGGGCATATCAACCAACGAGCTCAAGGTACCAGCCTGGCTGTTGGCTGGCGTGGGCAAGACACCCAATGGGACGCAGGTACTACGCCGCTGGGGTTTCCAGTACAGGATATCGTAGGGGGCGTACGCCTGAGCGGTGATCTTGAGCCCCTTGGCTGGACAATGGATATTTCCCGCCGCGCCCTGTCCACGTCCTTATTGGCCTATGCAGGTACTGAAGACCCTCGCACAGGCAAAACCTGGGGTGGCGTCCGCACCAATGGGGTATCGCTTGGTTTGAGCTACGACCAGGGCGGCTTCTATGGCATCTGGTCGAGCCTGCAGGCTCATCGTCTGACTGGTAAAAACGTGGAAAGCAATGATCGCCTGCGCCTGATGAGCGGAATCTACTTTCGCCTGATCGACGAGCCCAATCGACGCCTGCGGGTTGGCAGTAACGTCATGTACTGGCACTTCAAGGAAAACCTGAGCGGTTATACGTTCGGCCAGGGAGGCTATTATAGCCCACAGCAATACCTGTCCTACTCTGTCCCGATCAACTTTGCGCAACGCTGGGATGCTTGGTCGTTTTACGCCGAAGCATCAGCCAGCTACTCGTGGGTGAAAGAGGATGATGCGGATTACTTCCCGACAAAGTCCGCCTGGCAGCGCGAAGCAGGAAATCCTGTACTGACGGGAGGCCGCAGCAAAGGCCTTGGCTATCGAGCCAGCTTTTCGCTGGAGCGTCGTCTTTCGCCCAACTGGTTCATCGGTACGTCTGCCGGAATCGAGCGCTCCGTGGGGAGTGACTACAAACCCAACCAGGCACTCGTGTACCTGCGCTACAGTTTTGCTCCCTGGGAAGGCGATCTCAGGATGCCGCCCGAGCCACTTCAGGAATATGCACAGTTTAATTAAACCCAGGCCAGCCTGAAAGAGATTTTCAGGAACCCTGGGCATCTGGGTCAGTCCCTTCCCTGTAACCAACAGCCCGCCTGCTCTCGTTGAACAGGCACAGCGCTGACCCTGGATGATCCACAGGAGTGAGACATGACCCAATCCCAAAACGAAAATCGCCGCATCGTAATGGCCTCGCGCCCGCAAGGCGCACCGACGCAAAAGAACTTTCGTCTGGAGCGCGAGCCTCGCCCTGAGCCAAAAGACGGTGAAGTATTGCTGCGCACGGTCTACCTGTCTCTCGACCCCTACATGAGGGGCCGGATGAGCGATGCGAAATCTTATGCCGATCCGATGCAAGTGGGCGATGTGATGGTGGGAGGCACGGTTTGCCGCGTGGAAAGCTCCCGACATCCGGATTACAAGGAAGGCGAATGGGTATTAGCTGCTAATGGCTGGCAGGATTATGCCGTCTCCAATGGCGATGGTCTCAACAAGCTCGGCGATAACCCGGAGCATCCCTCCTGGTCATTGGGCGTTCTTGGAATGCCTGGTTTTACTGCTTACATGGGGCTGCTTGATATTGGACAGCCCAAGGAGGGTGAAACCGTTGTGGTTGCCGCGGCCACCGGTCCCGTTGGCTCGACGGTGGGACAGATTGCCAAGCTCAAGGGCTGCCGCGTTGTAGGCATCGCGGGCGGAGCTGAAAAATGCCAGCATGCTGTAGAAGCCCTGGGCTTTGATGAATGCATCGACCACCGGAGTGAGCATTTTGCCGAGGCACTGGCCAAGGCCTGCCCTAAGGGTATCGACGTGTATTTTGAAAACGTAGGCGGCAAGGTATTCGATGCGGTTCTGCCTCTCCTGAACACCAAGGCACGCGTACCGGTGTGCGGTCTGATCGCCACTTACAACAAGGATCCAAAGGATCTGCCGGACGGCAAGGATCGCCTCCCGATGCTGGAGGCTACGTTCCTGCACAAGCGCATTCGCATGCAAGGGTTCATCATCACCATGGACTATGGCGACCGTTACGGTGAGTTCCTGGAAAACATGACGCCCTGGATAAGCGAAGGCAAGATCAAGTACCGCGAGCAGATCGTGGACGGTCTGGAAAACGCTCCTGACGCGTTTACGGGCCTCCTGGAAGGCAAGAACTTTGGTAAGCTGGTCGTCCGGGTCGGCAACGACTGAAGCTAGCGCCAGAAAGGCCAGCCGTACATTACGACTGGCCTTTCTCGCTTACTTCCCCCGCTCCGGATACTTGATCCAGCTTTTACCATCCAGCCTCAAATAATGCGTGTTGTTGAAACGCATCATCACACTGCCTTCGTTTTCCGCCACCACATGATCCAGCTGCGGCAGGCTAGTAATAACGGCATTCAGGTCGAAATTCGGATTTTTCCAGGCAGCGCCATCCACCAAGTGATTGATCAATTCCGACAACGCAAAGTAGCTGGCAGGCGTACGGATATGAACAGGCGCCCCACTCAACGTCGCCTTGGCATTGATGAGTTTGACGCCGGCCGGAATGTGCGTCACGGTAGGGCTTGGAATTTCTCGCATTCCCTTGATCTGCATGAGATCGCCTCGCAATGCGGCGCCATGCTCGGACACGATCACCAGCAGAACCGGCTTTCCAGAAGCCTGGAGGCGATCAATAAATCCGCTCAGGTCATCTAGTACGTTTTGCAGACGCGGCTTGTATTCTGCCGTGACCGTCTTGCCGGACGTTGGATCAATGATCCGATTCCCGTCGTGCAGCGAGATTGTGTTATAGAACATCGCCTCGCGCGCTGACGCATTGTCTAGTCGCTGTTGCCACCATTTGGAGAGCACTTGTCCATCACGGTAAATGGGCGAGCCATCAAAGCCCGTCATGACGGGCCGCAAGTCCCCAAACGGGAAAAGAGTCGCCTGCATATCACCGTTGTCTTTGACCTGCCCGATCAGATTATCGAAGCGACCGGTATGGTTCATGACCATGGCCTCGTCAAAACCCAACTGCTTGAGATTTTCGAAGAGAAAGCACTGCTTGCTGGCAGGCTGATACAACCCGGCATTAGGCAACTGGCCGCAGCTCGCTCGAAGCAGCCTCAATACAGCTGGTCCGCTGTAAGTAGCGGCCGAATTGAAGTCATCAAACAGCACGTCCATCTTGTTCCAGAGCGGATGCTGGCTGAGTCCGACATCCTCCATGTCGTCCCAGGCCAACGAGCAGATATTCAGGATCAGCACGTCAAAGGGGGCCGCGTCGCTACCTAGAGCTGGAGGGAACTGGCTGACCAGAGTGCTCTGATGGGTATAAAAATCACTGAGTGTTGCATTGAGATTAGCATCGGTTGGCTCTACCGTTCCGCCCGCCACCTGCCTGGGCACAGGCGACGCCTGTCCTCCAGGCTGTACAGTCGTGGTTGGGACGTCTACAAGTGTTGGTCCCGCGGCAGGGTTTGATGAACGCCAGAAGGTTGTCTGGCCAGCCATCAGAATCGTTACCAAGGCTACAACCGTTACCGCCGTGAAACGTATCCACTGACTGAAGAACAGGTACCCCACCAACAGAACGAGACCTGCGGCCAGCCAGGAAGTATTAATGAACCGCCCTACCAGCTCAAGGATATAGTCAAAACTGAACGCCGATATCTCAGCAGACTGGGCAAAGAGCCGGCTGACAGGGGGTAGCCAGGTGTCATATAGATAAAGCGACACGCCAATGGGAATCGCCACGACATGCCTCAGACGGTGCAGCCATACCGGCGGCAGCGGCACCAACAGAAAAGCCGCAAAGGCCAAATTCTCCAACGCATGAAAATTTAGCAGGCCTTGCCAGACCAGCACGAATTTGGTGAGGAAGTAATAATTCCAGAAGCCCAACCCTCGCCAGTATTGAAGCGCGGTGGGCGGCGGCAGCAGTGGTCTATCGGTCATAAACACATCTTCAATCAAGGCGTCCTGCCCGCTCAAGGCGATAGCGAGGCGTAGTCGAATGGATGACGGAGCATAAACGTCCGTCAGGTTTACTGATTACCGCCCTTTTGTCTCGCCATCACGAATCTTGCCCCCTTTAAGCTCTATCGAGGGTTTCAGGTAACGAGGCCTTTGTGTCTTGTGAAATATCCAATCCAGTATGGCCTTCCAAGCCGAGCGCAGCAAAAAACCCGCCAGAAAAGCCAGAATGCCGGTCAGAATGATGGCGTAGTGAAACAGCTCATCGCTCATGGGTTGCAGTCCTCTTTACCATAAGCGAAACACGCCTCAATACAGGCTGTGGCTCACCCGATTCGGGAGAGACATCTTTGATGTCAGCCGGCTCGGCAATACCTTTGAGCCGGAAGGCAAGGTCATCCGTATAGTCATGCTGGGCCGGTAGCGCATTCATTCGACTCAGCTCCAGCCCCAACCGCTCGGCGCTGTCATAAATCTCGACACTCGATGCCAGCGTATCGACAGAAACACGAAAAATATTTCGCAAGGCCGGTTCGATATCGTTAAGGCGACACGCAAACAGATACAGGTACAAGCTTTGCTCGACCACGGTCACGAAATCGCCACGACGCTTCATGTCGCACTGTGCCAATAGATCCAGTGCGGTCAGACCATGGGCGGGCTTGAGCTTTAATACCATGCCGGGCAGCTCATCCTGTACGATGCGCTCCAGCTCGGCCTGTACACTGCCAATAAAAGTCTCTGCAGCCACATAGCCACGCATGAATTGGGGACGTAATGCCTGCAGGAGCTTATCGAAGTCCGTATCGCCCGTTCGCCGATAAATCTGTCCTTGTACACTTTGCAACTGACTAAAGAAACGGGATACATCGTTCAGGTACGGCACAACGAGGTTGGTACCCGCTGAAAAGAACAGCCGTTCATCCACGTGGCGAAGACACTGACTGATTTCACGAATCACAATCTTGAGCCGATTGCCTCGGGCAGCGCGTAAGCCATGGATCTGTCTTGCGAGTTCCTCTACCTTGCCCGCAGTTGCAATGCCCAGCACTACCGTAGCGGCATGGGCGCCATGGGCTGCATTAAGCAGATCTTTCAGTGAGTCAAACAGCTGCCAATGCCGGGAGGGTGCCTGTCGGCCTGCCAAGCATTCTCGCCAGGCCAGAACCACCTCGTCATCACGGTTACTGGTAGACACCTCCACATCAGCGGCATTGGCCAGTCGCAGGCCGGACTCACTCAGCTCAAGTGAGAAGTCAGCATGAAAAACGCCACCCTCCCCGCTACGCCAGTGATCAATATGGTAATGCACATGAAAGGCATGACGCTCCATTTCACCCAGGCCGGATAACTCATCACTTAGTGGCGCCAGACGTGTCCGCTGCTGGACACCATCTCCTACCCCAATCATGAGCCATGTAGCCTTGTGCTTACGGACCCATCCGGCCAGATGAGCCAGCCGCTTTTTCAGCGCAGCCTCGGTCAGACTGTCCAATTGGCGAACATCGTACTGCACCACGATCAGCCGGCCGGCCAACCTGCCATACCATTCAAGCTCTTCGGTCAACCGCTCCAGCCAGCGCTCATGGTTCTGTTCAGCTAGCGTATAAAACCGGACGTTAGTTTTATGAGCCAGCAGAACGTCGATCCAGCTGTCCTTGGGCCGGTCAGGCAATACGCAAATTGACGATACGTCCGAAGCCTGCTCATGGAGGGTTGACAGCAGCAACGTATCGGCCACCAGAGCCTGGTTAACCAACAACCAGTACAGGCCAGGCTGGCGCATATGGCCATATTGTTGAGGTAGGGAATGAATAGCGATGTGCAAACTGTTCGCCTTTGCCTGAAGATAAACATAGCATTGCAGACAACCCAGCGAACATCCAGTTGGCCACACGCCACAATCCCGGTTTTTGACAGTACCTAGGGGAGAAAGTCAGCCTAGCCCTTCAATAGCCAGCAACTTGGCAAACAACAGTCGAGCGATTAAGCAGCGACCTTATAACCGCACCTACCACCATCCTTCCCGTACAGCCTTCAGGCCATCAGAAGTTTTGGCCATAAAAGGCAAGTCGCGGCGGACATGTCACCACGACACGCTGCGGCTTGAGTCAACAGCGTCGGTGAAACAACCTCTTTCTTGATCTAAATCAAGACGTAAGACAGGAAAAGAAGATCTGACAAACGGTCAAGCCGTGCGGGAATGTTTGGGAAATTCCGTATCTAATACTCATCACGGAAAACGCTGCTCTTTGATCATGAAGTCACTTCTTCACCTGTCGGATCTCTCGCTTGGACGCTACCAGGTCAATACAGTGGTCGATTGCGATGGTAGCCTGACCATTACTGCAGCTCCCGTAACGGGGAATTCTCCGCTCACCTGGAAGCTGACCTCAGCGCAAGTCCAGAACCCTTTGCTGATGGACACTGTGCTAACGGACATAGAGCGCGAACTTCGCAAACCAACGTCTTTCAGCGAACCCTGCCTGCCAGATCTGACACTCGCAACTTACGCCCCAGGTGCTCGGTATCTAAAACGCTGACATCCTGCCCGTATATTCGGCAGAAATTTCACCCAGAATGCACAAAACCCCTGGAGCTTTCGCTCTCAGGGGTTTTGTTAATCTGGCGGTGAGGGTGGGATTCGAACCCACGATACGATTTCTCGTATACACACTTTCCAGGCGTGCTCCTTCAACCGCTCGGACACCTCACCAGAGTTTTTCTCAACGTCTGCGTCGTTGAGGTGCGCTACTATATCCATGTAGTTTTGAAATGGCAAATTTTTTTTAATGTATTCATGCATTTAAATCAGAAAGCCCAGTTCATGCGTGACCAGGCAGTCAACCAAACGGCTTTACGTGACTCGAAACAGTCGTTACGTTCACCGCAATATTAATAACGACAACGGCTCACTCATGAACGCACTTGTTTCTTATCGCTATGAATCCCCTGTGGCAACGCTTACGCTGAACAACGGCAAGGTCAATGCGCTCTCGCCAGCTGTTATCGATGCGCTGAACGAGGCCCTCGATCAGGCCGAAAAGGACAAAGCCATTGTGGTCATTACAGGCCAACCGGGAATCCTCTCCGGGGGCTTCGATCTGAAGGTCATGATGAGCGGCCCGCAGCAGGCGATCGACCTAGTCACAATGGGGTCTCGTCTGTCACGTCGTCTGTTGTCCCACCCCTTCCCCGTGATAGTTGCATGCGGTGGTCATGCTGTTGCCAAAGGTGCCTTCCTGTTACTGTCGGCGGACTACCGGATTGGCGTCAAAGGCGCCTTTACCATAGGGCTGAATGAAGTCGCCATTGGTATGACAATGCATCAGGCGGGTATTGAAATCGCACGCGACCGGTTGCCCCGTCCCGCCTTTCAACGAGCCGTGATTGGTGCTGAAATGTTTTCACCTGAAGCGGCTGCCGAAGCAGGCTTTCTGGATGAAGTCGTACCGCCAGAAGCGTTGGAAGACGCTGTTCACCGCGCCGCTATGCGCCTGAGCAAGCTCAACATGTCAGCCCATGGGAATACGAAGGTAAAGGCCAGAGCGCCATTACTGTCCGCACTGGATGAGGCTATCGCCCTGGACGCCCAACACTTCGGCCGCGCCTGACAATCATCAGACAAACGGCACGCTGTCACGAAGCCTCTGTGAAACGCGTCTATAACAGTGAAAAGACGCTGTACAGCGCTCCTTTTAATCGCTAAACACCATTAAGTAAGAGATTTAGAAAAGCTTTAGATCTAAACAGGCTGTAACTTGCGACCTAGTCTCGACTCAATGTGATATGGCCCTTGCGAGGGCCATACAAATGCCGACAGAGCAATCGAGCTTCTCCCTATAAGAAGAAAGGGCTTGAGTCATGTTAAGAGAACCGACACCCAAGTGGCGGCAAGCGAGTCTTGTGCTGATCATCACCACCATCGTACTTGTACTTCCCAACCTGACTCGCCTGTTGGGAGGCTGATTATCCTGTGGCAGGCAGCCACCATGCCAGCATCAGCGGCAAGAACCCAAACGCCAGTATGGTTGAACACAATACGAGACTGGCTACTTCCTGGGGAGACCGGTTAGCGCGTAGGGCATAGAGATAGTTGAAAACCGCTACGGGCATGGATGACTGGGTGACGAGGACAGCATGGGCCAGAGGTGGCAGATGTAGCGCCCAACCCACCAGCCAGCCCACAAGAGCACCCAGACATAGCCGGATTCCACCGAATAGGAAGCCGGACCCCAGGTGTTGTGGCCGTATGCTGGCCAGTGACACGCCCAGCGTAATAAGCATGAGCGGAATGGCAAGGCCGGACATGAGGTCGACGGTATTGGCAATCCAGCGCGGCAGTTGGGCATCAAGCATCATGAGTGATAATGCAATCGCTACGCTGATCATGATGGGATTTCCCAGCAGCATCTTGAGCGAGCGCTCGCCGGACATCCAGAAGATCCCTAAACTGAAATTACCGATCGACAAGACCAGATAAAATGCCACGGCCAGCGTCATGCCTTGCTCGCCAAACGCATACAGGCACACCGGCAAGCCCATGTTGCCTACATTGGGAAACATGAATGCCGGGGCTAATACCTTCCAGTCTCGCTTGAAGACACGGGCAAGCCCATAGGCTGCCAACCCCATGATCGCGCAGATAACCACGCAGGCCAGGGCCATTTGCCCAAAGCTGTGCTTGTCGATATGTGCATGCCCCAGTGTCGCCAAGACCAGACAGGGAGAGGCTACGTTGAAGACCAGGCGGGAGATGAAGTCAGTGGGATATTCATAGCCCCAGCGCTTCCAGAAATAGCCGATACCTGCGCCAATGAGCACAGGCGCCATGACCGCGAATAACTCTGACAGCATGCCTTTCTCCCCTGAATCAAGGGTTCATTATGCCCTCTTGAGCAAGAACGGGGAGTAGTAAATCGGTAGTGCAAGACGTGAGATCAAACGGAGCATATGGCAGAAACTAAAATGAGGCATGACACGAACGGCCATGCCTCGACGTCAGGATCAGGTCCTCCTGATTTCCTGGGTTACGCCCCAGCCATCCAACGTTCCGCCAAGAGGACTGACGACGGCCTCAAGATCAGACTCGAAATCGTCAATTGTCGTATAGGTAGCAAACATGACCTTACTGACCTGTAAGTGCCACCCACCCTCTTCGTGCGGGATTATCTGAGCGTTCAACGACTCTCCCTTGAATTGACATGCAGCCTCTCGGGCCTGTTTTTCATCAGGAAAAATAGCGAAGAAATCGATGGGATGTATGCGTGAGAAGTCGAAACCACCCTCCTTCATCTGCCGGAGCACAGTAAGGCTTACATCATCGGAGATGTTTAAAGGCATAGGGCACCTCCTGCTCATTGAATGGGATTTTTAGTTAATGCGATAGAGCGTGATAGAGGCGTTGCAACGGTGATCGCCGGTATCAGCGAAGCCACTCGCAGAGCCCTTTCAACTAAAAGAACGCCAACACAAACGCCTGACGTATAGCATTGCACACAACTAAAAGAGAGCTTTGAGGCGGCACCGGTTCCTTGGATAGCGACGAGTGGTGCGTGCCCTGCAAATGATCACAGGGCACCTTCCGAAAATATCAGGCGTTGGAAGTCTTGCCAATGGCGCCTAGTACATATTGAGGCAGCGCAAAGGCACCAATATGGATGTCGGCATTGTAATAGCGCGTAACAATGCTGGAGGCTGCGAAACGTTCGCGTAGGGTATCTACCGGCACGAAACGTTTGCCAGCGTCTCGGCTGCCCCAGGCAAAGGTCATCGCGCCGCCAATGTAGGTCGGTACGGCAGCCTGATAGAAATGCCAGTCAGCAAAGAGCCCGTTGACCCGGCTTGCTGTGGTCTTCACTTCGTCAAGCTGCATGAAGGGCGTGCCGTTCTGCGTGACCAGGATTCCACCTTCATTCAGGCAGCGATGGCAGGCCTGATAAAAGTTTTCCGAGAACAGTACTTCACCCGGGCCGATGGGATCGGTCGAGTCGGAAATGATCACGTCGAAACGGTCAGCTGTATTTGCCACGAAGCGCATACCGTCATCGATGACAAGGTTGAGACGCGAGTCGTCAAATGCGCCATTGGAGTGATTGGGCAGATAGGTTTTGCACATGTCGACCACGGCCGCATCGATTTCCACCATGGTGATGTGCTCGACACTCTTGTGCTTGGCCACTTCACGCAGGATGCCGCCGTCACCGCCACCGATGATCAGGACACGCTTGGCCTGACCATGGGCAAACAATGGCACATGGGTAAGCATCTCGTGGTAAATGAACTCATCGGCTTCGGTCGTCTGGATTACGCCGTCCAGCGCCATGACGCGTCCCATGCGGGCATTCTTGAAAATAACGAGTTGCTGGTGCTCGGTACGAACCTCATGGAGCAGCTCGTCCATGCGAAAGCGTTGGCCATAGCCGTCATATAGAGTTTCTAGATAATCTTTCATTGAGAGGTCTCCCGTTCCTCGGATGGGCGGAACGGAAAACGCCCGCCCTGGAAAAGGCGGGCATTGTAAGGGCAATGCGTGACGGTCTCCAGACGCGTTCTACTACCCTTTATGCGTTGGCGCCGATACGGACGTACTTCCGCGAGGACCCGCAAGCCCCCAGGCAATCAGCCCCACGACTGGCAGAATGATGATAAGCAGTGTCCAGAAGATCTTCTTGTTACTAGTGCTGTCGCTGCGAATGACGCTGACGATAGCCCAGATATCCAGCAAGAAGACGATGAAACCGATGACACCGCCTATAGTTGAGTTAATCATGGGTGCTCTCCAATTCAGTTCCGGTAAAATTGGGACTGCGCACCCGAGGCGGTAGTTCGCCTTAAACGACCGAATGTCGCTGATACCTCTTTTGTCAGAGCGTCAGAGGGTCGATTTCAGCAAAGTTTTTCACGCAAGGGTGACCGGCCAGCTCGCCGCCCTCGCGAACCAGGCCACAGGTTTTCATACCGGCAGACCGGGCAGCATCCAGCTCCTCGACAACATCCGATAAGAAGAGAATTTCATCTGCCTGATGCGTGGTTGCGCTGGCGATACGGCTATAGGAAGCGGCTTCACGCTTGCCTCCGGTCATCGTATCGAAGTAGCCGGAAAACAGCGGCGTCAGGTCTCCAGCCTCGGAACAACCGAAGATGAGCTTTTGCGCCTGCACAGAGCCGGAAGAATAGACGTAAAGCGCAATCCCCAGCGCATGCCAGCGCCGAAGGGCTTCGACGGCATCCGGATAGACGTGCCCTTTCAGCTCGCCGGCCTTGTAGCCCTGTGCCCAGATCATGCCCTGCAAGGCTTTGAGCGGTGTAACCTTACGATCCTCAGCGATCCAGCCCAGCAGAATCTCGATGACGCGCTCGGTGTCGGCAGTCAACTCCCCGGCCTCGGCGCGCACCGCATCCAGCTGCTCTGCCACTGCCACCTCCTGAGCATGCTCACGCACATAGCCCGGCAGATGCTTGGCCGCAAAAGGAAACAGGACATCAAAGACAAAGCTGACCGCGCTGGTCGTGCCCTCGATATCGGTCAGGATAGCGCGAATGGTCATGCATCTGCCTCCAGGCGTGGAAAACGGGAAGCAATGTCTTCCCCAGTGAACTGGGCGATCCATCCCTCAGGATTATTGAACAGCCGGATCGCAACGAAGTTAGGCTCTTCGCTCATATCGAACCAGTGCGGTGTACCGGCGGGCACTGAAATCAGGTCATTCTTCTCGCACAGTACGGCATAGATATATTCGCCGATATGCAAGGTAAAGAGGCCACGCCCGGCCACGAAAAAGCGGACCTCATCCTCTGCATGACGATGCTCGTCCAGAAACTTGGCGCGCAGCTCGGCTTTCTGAGGATGATCAGCCTTCATGCTGATCACATCCACGGTCTGATAGCCGCGTTCCTGGATAAGACGATCGATCTCGGGACGATAGGCGGCAATCACTTCTTCCTGGCTCGCCCCCGGCGCTACAGGCGCCGTGGCCTGCCAGCGTTCGAATCGAACGCCTACTTCGGCCAGCGTTGCCGCGATATGGTCGCTCTGGGTCAGGACCTTGTTGGGCTGCTCGGGATGGGACTCATGGTAGACAGTCAGGCGGCTCATGTCCGGATACTCAATATTTTAAGTTCACATTCGAAAAGAAACTCGAACGCCTCGATCTGGCGCAAGGCATCGCTCATACGAGCCCCCCAAGTATAGAGACCATGACCACGAATCAAATACCCCACGCAGTCTGGATGCGTGTCGAGCCATGTCTGAACATGCGTGGCAAGCCGGGCGATGTCCTGATCGTTTTCAAAGATCGGTACCAGTACCCTGCCCTCGTGGGTCGTGATACCGCTGAAGGCCTTCTGCAGCTCATAGTCATGCAATACCAGCGCCTCGTCGGCAACCATCCGGGACAGAACCGTGGCATTAACCGAATGCGTATGCAGCACCGCGCCAATCTCCGGCTTCCATCGATACAGCTGGGTATGCAGCAGCGTTTCGGCCGACGGCTTCTTGCCGGGCTCCAGGCTGTTACCTTCCAGGTCCGTTACGAGCACATCATCCAGGCCCAACTGTCCCTTGTGCTTGCCTGAGACTGTAAGCAACGCGCGGGTTTCGGACAGCCGGGCAGAGTAATTGCTACTGGTTGCTGGAGACCATCCCCGACTGTAGAGAAACTGACCCGCCTCAATGATTTGCTGCGCCAGCAGCTCCCGATGATTCATCATGATGTCGATCTTCCAAACGCGTAATGATCATGCATGCCCCCACCAGCGCTGCCAGGCTGGCGAAGCCGAATGTCCAGGCAGGACCCAACACCTGCCAGCTATAACCGGAGTAAAACGCCCCCAAGGCGCCTCCGGTTCCCGACAGTGCAGCATACAATGCCTGCCCCTGCCCTTGATGTCTGTTTCCGAAACGGCGCTGGATGAAATGGATCGCCGATGCATGAAAACAACCAAATGTAGCCGCATGAATGACCTGGGCAAAGAGCAGAACCCCTAGGTGATCGGCAAGATGACCCAACAGCAGCCAGCGCAGCGCTGCAAGCAGAAAGCTGGCCGCAAGTACCTGTCTCAGGCTGAACAGGGTCAACAAACGAGGCATGACCAAAAAGATCAGCACCTCCGCCACAACCCCTACTGCCCACAAGAGACCGATCGTGCCGCGAGCATAACCCAGGCTTTCCAGGTGTATCGTTAGAAAGGTGTAATAAGGCCCATGGGAGAGCTGCATGAGGCAGGCCCCCAAATAAAAAGCCATGATGCCCGATTGACGCAGACAACCCATGAGTCCGCCTTCGCTTCCGCTGTTTTCCAGTTTTACCGCAAGAGGCGACGGAACCCAGATACTGCCTATGACAATACCGGCCATGATGACCAGCAGGCCGGCTGGGTACAGATCAAGACTGAAATGCTCGAACAGCTTGCCCAGCCCTACCACTGCTGCAATAAACCCGACGGATCCCCAGAGGCGAATGCGGCTATACAGCGAAGCCTGTTCACGCAGGTGTGCCAGGGTAATGGCTTCAAACTGTGGCAGCACCGCGTGCCAGAAGAACGCATGGGCCGCCATGACCAAGGCGAGCCAGGCGTAGCTATGACTGAGGTAGATTCCCGCAAAGCAGATGAGCGTGCAGCAGGCGCCGAAACGAACAATGGTTAACCGCTTACCGGTACGGTCGCCCAGCCACCCCCACAGATTAGGCGCCAGGCAGCGCATCAGCATAGGAATAGCGACCAGTTGACCGATATGCTCGCTGGAAAACCCCAGATGATGAAAGTAGAGCGACAGAAACGGCGCCGTTGCGCCCAACAAGGCGAAGTAGAAGAAATAAAAACTGGACAGACGCCAATAAGGAATCGGCATTGACTCATGTGTATTCATGCAGTGCCCGAGCAGGCCGATACAGCTGATCAGCGGCGTGCCTATTCATGCAGCTGCCCTCAACGGGCAGGCTGCAGTTGAACCTGTCTATAGGCTGATAAGCCCGCAATCAGAGCTGACCCAGGACAGGCGTTCCTACGTGTACATCCGCATTCTGGGCACGATGTCGCAGGTAGTGATCCATCAGGACGAGCGCCATCATCGCCTCGGCAATCGGGGTGGCCCGAATGCCAACGCAAGGATCGTGGCGGCCCTTGGTTATCACATCAACGGGCTGGCCATTCACATCGATGGAGCGGCCAGACGTGGTAATGCTTGAGGTAGGCTTGAGCGCCAGATGCGCTACGATTGGCTGCCCCGAGGAAATGCCTCCCAGTACACCGCCGGCGTTGTTGCTGAGAAAGCCTTCGGGGGTCAGCTCATCGCGGTGCTCGGTGCCCCGCTGCGCTACACTGGCAAATCCGGCACCAATCTCAACGCCTTTCACGGCGTTGACGCTCATGAGTGCATAAGCCAGCTCGGCATCCAGGCGATCGAAAATCGGCTCACCCAGGCCCGGCGGAACGCCGTCGGCCACGACCGTAACCCGGGCACCTACCGAATCCTGATCGCGACGCAGCTGATCCATGTACGCTTCCAGCTCCGGCACCTTGTCTGGATCAGGACAGAAGAACGCATTCTCCTCCACACTATCCCAGGTCTTGAACGGAATTTCGATAGGACCGAGCTGGCTCATGTAGCCCCGGACACGGATGCCCTTGGTCGCCAGAAACTTCTTGGCAATGGCGCCAGCCGCAACCCGCATGGATGTTTCACGAGCAGAGCTGCGGCCACCGCCACGGTAGTCACGCAACCCGTATTTATGGTGATAGGTATAGTCCGCGTGAGCTGGGCGGAACAGGTCCTTGATGGCAGAGTAGTCCTTTGACTTCTGGTCGGTGTTGCGAATCAGCAAAGCGATAGGCGTACCCGTGGTGACGCCTTCGAACACGCCAGACAAGATCTCGACCTCATCCGGCTCCTGGCGCTGGGTAGTATGCCGACTGGTGCCCGGCTTGCGACGGTCCAGATCATGTTGAAGGTCAGCCAACGCCAACGGCAGCCCCGGTGGGCATCCGTCTACAATCGCGACCAGCCCGGGCCCATGGCTCTCGCCAGCCGTGGTAACAGTGAACAATGTGCCAAAGGTATTGCCGGACATGTCGCAAAGCTCCGCAGAATCGATGGACCGGAGCCTATCCAGCGCCGGCACAGAAAGCGAACGAGTATACCTTCTGGCTTTCCCGAGTTCATCTTTAGAACCCTAACCGTTACGCTGCGTCCAATTACGGGTTACCGGAACCGTCCGGTGCCCTTTGTTTATGGTCATGAGTGCTGTGATGTCCCGCCTGTTTGTTCTGCTGTGTTGCCTTCTGACGCTACCCGCATTCGCGGCCAGGGGGCCGATCCTGTATCACCCTATCAACCTTGAGACGGCCAACGGAACGCTGTATGGCAGCCTGGTCATGCCGGAAAGTCACAAGCCACAGCCGGTAGCTCTTATCATTGCAGGTTCCGGGCCTACAGACCGTGACGGCAATAACCCCATGGCGCGTAACTTTGCCTTGAAGCGCCTGGCCGAGGCCCTGGCTGAGAACGGTATTGCCAGCGTTCGCTATGACAAGCGTGGCGTCGCACAAAGTACGCCTGCTGCGCCACGAGAAGAAGACTTGAGCGTCCCACGCTATGTTGCAGATATCGTCGCGTGGTCGAAAAAGCTCCACTCAGACCCGCGTTTTACAAAATTGATCCTGATCGGCCATAGCGAAGGCGCCCTCATGGCCAGCCTCGCTGCCAACGATGCAGGTGCCGATGCCCTGATTACCTTGTCGGGAAGTGGCCGCCCTATCGACGACGTGTTGCGCGAGCAATTGGCAACCAAGCTGTCCCCTGCGCTGCTGGCCAGCGCACAATGGATCATGGATCAGCTGGATAAAGGCCAGATGCAGCTTCAAGTACCGGAGCCCCTGATGGTGCTGTTTCGCCCTAGCGTTCAGCCTTACCTGATCACCCTCTTCCGGGAGAATCCCGCCCAGGCCTTCGCTCAGGTCAAGGCTCCGGCATTGATCATCCAGGGCAAGCATGACATTCAGGTAGACATCAAGGATGCCGAGGCGCTTAAACGGGCAAGGCCCGAGGCCGAGCTGGCGCTGATTCCAGGCATGAACCATATGCTCAGAATCACGCCAGCCAATGTCGAAGCTCAGCTTTCCACCTACAACAACCCGGATCTTCCATTAGCGGGCGAATTGGTGGAGCGAATGACCGCCTTCATTCAGGAAAAAGTCTCTAGTCCACGCTGATTTGGCCGATATAGCGATTTGAATTACCCCATGCGGAGGTAGAAAAGGATCGCGGCCATGACTGAAACCGATATTGAAGAACCCACTACCGCCGAGGAAACCGCCCCTGAGAAGCAGACGCATCCCTGGGCCGAGCTCGGACCGGAACATTTTTACCTGCTGCGTCTGACACCGTTGCCCACGGATCGTATTACCGGGCCTCGCCCGCTGCGCTTTGTGCAGTTTGGCAAGACCGAACGGCATGGAGACGATCTGAGCGTTTTATCGTTGAGCATTCAGCTGCCCGGACAGCGCGTTCACCGTGATCAAAACTTCCTGAATATCTGGGCTGATCACGAGAACAAGGAGATCCGCTTCACCGCCGAACCCGGCGGACTTGAAGGCGGACTGTTGCAAGTCGAGCCATCCAATCGTGGCCTGGGCCGCTTTCTGTTGGCTCAGGGCATTGCATGGGCCAAGACCAAGTGGGGCCACTACAAGGTGGCCAACCTTGATCTGCCAGCCCGTGATGGATTTGTCGAGGAGATGCGCAAGCGCCGCGACCATGCACTGGAAGCTCAGGGTTTTACCCTTACCTATCTTGAGGGGCAAACCCTCAAGGCCATCTGTAGCGCGCCCAAGGCCAGCGAGCTGAAAAGCGAATGGAACATGGATAAGGTGCAGGTGCTTTCCCTGCTGGATGTAGGCAGCATGCTGGAACAGGCGGACAAGAACCTGCATGAGCGTGACCTCAGCGTGTTCAAGCTGCAGGAGCAGATTGCCGCCTACCGTCGTGACGATGCGGGCCTGAAGTTCACCATGGCATGCCTGATGGCGTTCTGCCTCTTCGAGGCCGGGCTGCTGATCTGGATGGTGTTTCATTGAGTCAAAAGGCTTCAGGCGTTACAGCTACGCCTGAAGCCGATGTTTTTATCGGCACTCTTTCGGTACGTAGTTACCGGGATTGAGAACCGTCCTTCCAGGGCGGTCAGTCCGAGGATAAAAGCTACGCTTTGGTTAAATCTCCGACCGCTTTGCGGGGCACTTTAGCGTCCAAGTGCTTACAGGAACATCAGCAATCACCAACGCTGACCGTTGCGCTGCAACTCCAACCGGCGGATGAACTCCTCCAGGATCAACGCATACAGATCATCCTTCAGGACGGCATCCTCGATCCCTGAGTCGATATTGGGATTGTCGTTGACCTCGATGACCGCCATTCGCTCGCCCGCCTGCTTGAGATCAACTCCGTACAGGCCGTCGCCGATAAGGTTGGCAGTACGAACCGCCAGCTCGACCACTTCATGAGGTGCCTCCTGAATGGGTACGGTACGAAAGTCACCACTGCTCTCGACCGCACCGGCGCTGTGATCGTAGATCTGCCAATGCCCTTTCGACATGAAGTACTGACAGGCAAAGATCGGCTCCTGGTTGAGCACGCCTATGCGCCAGTCATAGTCGGTATAAAAGAACTCCTGGGCCAGGAGCAGCACGGAGCGCTCGAACAACTCGGCGCTCGCCTTGTTCAACTCCTCTTGATTGGAGACCTTCATAACGCCACGCGAGAACGAACCATCCGGAATCTTTAGCACCAGCGGAAAGCCCAGCCGCTCCCCTACCGTTGCCAACTGGGCGGCATTGTCCTTGTACAGAATTTCCGTCTTGGGCATGTCCAGCTTGTGTGCTTTAAGCAAATCCGCCAGATAGACTTTATTGGTGCATCGCAGGATCGAGCGGGGATCATCCATTACCACCAACCCCTCGCTTTCCGCTTTTTTGGCGAAACGATACGTGTGATGATCGATGGCAGTTGTCTCACGGATAAACAGCGCATCGAACTCCGAAAGGCGTGAGTAATCCTTTTTCTCGATCAACTCGACATCAATTCCCAGGCGCTTGCCAATCCGGACAAAGCTTTTCAGAGCCTTGGCATCAGAAGGCGGAAACGCTTCTTTCGGGTCATGCAGGATAGCCATTTCGAAGCGATATTTTTCGCGTACGCGCGGCTTGAGCCAGACCTGTCGACTAAAACCATCCAAGGCATTGGCAAAAAGGTCTTCCTGAGCTTCGTGCAGCTTGTGTATGGCTCCCAGCTTGACGCCCCCAATATGCCAGCCCTCACGATTGCGGCGAAAATCCACGAGCAGCAGTGGACTGGGGAAAGCTTCAAACAGCTGGCGGGCCAGATCCTGCAAGGCTTCGATATCGGTTCGCCCAAAGTACAGGGTCAACGTGAACCCATCAGCACTGGCGTAGGGATGGCCCTTCAAGGCCTTGCTCAGTAACCTGTCGAGATCTTCCAGCGCCAGGTTATAGATGGATTTACGGGAGAGCTCACTGATCGTGCGAACGGAAGGAATTACCTTGTGACCCCGGGCCTCTGCCAGTAATGAGCAGTAATACCCGTGCCCCAGGTACTTCTGGTTACGGCACAGGTTGATGACCTGCACACGCTTGCCGTTATCTTGCTCATTTGACTGCTCAAGGTATTCCTGGGCAGTGATAACGTCTTCGCTCGGATAATAGGATGACCAATCCTCCTTGCGCTCGACGATGATATACAGCTTGCTCACAACACCTCCTCGGTGCAGATAATCGCCTTGGGAGCCTATTACCAACGTTCCTGTCAAACGACTCAGGTTCGGTCTGTACCAATTGATGGACAGACGAAAACTACGTAACACAGCCTCCATTAACCGCGGCTTAACCGCACTGCTGAGGACCGAGCGACTGTCTTTGAGGCGCTTGACCTGGCTAGGGATTCACACAAATGAATTTCACGCTACGCCCTGCTGTTCACGAGGACCTCAACGCACTGGTTGAGCTGGAGAAACGGTGCTTTGAATACGACCGCCTTTCGCGGCGCAATTTCCAATGGATGCTGACTCGAGCCAATGCCTCTCTCACGCTGGTGGAAGAGGCTAGAAATATCCTGGGGTACGCCTTGGTTCTGTTTCACCAAAATACCTCCCTGGCGCGGCTGTATTCCATTGCCATCGACCCGGCAGCTCGAGGGCACAAGCTTGGGCAGCGCCTACTCGAGGCTGCGGAAGCCTGTGCCATTGAGCGGGACTGTGCGTACATGCGTCTGGAGGTGCGCCCGGACAATACTGCAGCCATTGCCCTGTATGAACGCAATGGCTATCTCCCCTTTGCAACCGTCGATGACTATTACGAAGATCACAGTCAGGCGCTGCGCTTCGAGAAGCGTATCCGGCAGCCCGGTGAAGGCCGGCTACGCAAGGTACCTTTCTATAGACAGACCACGGATTTCACCTGCGGCCCGGCCTCGCTTCTGATGGCCATGGGCGCGCTGGAGCCTGGACGCCCGCTGGAGCGTTGGGAAGAGTTACGTCTCTGGCGTGAGGCTACCACCATTTACATGACCGCCGGCCACGGTGGCTGTGGGCCACACGGCTTGGCCCTGGCCGCCCGACGCCGCGGCTTTCGTGTGAAGTTACAGGTTAACACCCGCGGCCCTCTTTTCCTGGAAGGCGTACGCAGCGAAGAAAAACGTGACGTGATGCGGCTGGTGCATGAGGACTTCAGCCGGGAGCTCAAACAGACTGATATTGAACGCCTGATTCGAACAAAGCTGGATATCCCGCAAATCATTGCCGATGGTGGTCTGCCATTGGTGTTGATCAGCAGCTTTCGCCTTATCCAGACCAAAGGCCCTCACTGGATCGCTGTAACCGGTTGCGATGAAGACTTCATTTACTTCCACGACCCAGACGTAGACCATAGCCAACATCGTCGGGAGCTGGACTGCCAACACATTCCGGTCAGTCATGCCGAGTTCGACAAACTCAGCCGCTTCGGCAAGAGCAAGCTGCGGGCTGCAGTGATCCTGTATCCTCCAGCCCCAGTGAAAAAACCGGTAGCGTAAGGGCAGTAGCGTACCGCTTCAGCGCCATAAGCCGGCTTCAATTTTAAGGTAGAAAAAGACGCTTGGTAACAACATTGACGCTGTTTCTAAAACGGAGCTCCTATGAGCACTTGGGTTCTTCTTGTGGTGACCCTTTTGAATACAACCAGTCCTCATACCGATAAGGGCAGCTCGCCCATGGTCGCCATGCAGGAGTTCAATTCTCAGAAAACCTGCATGGATGCGCGGACCCAGCTGATAAAAATGAATCCCTCCATCAGTGCGTCCTGCGTTCTCAAGTAACCGGCCCCTCTGACATAGCATGGCAAGCTGCCCAAAAGCGGCTAGGACGCCTGCCAGACGAGTTCTGGCAAATGAGTCAGCACACTCGACACCCTTTTCGGGTAATTTCCACCGTTTTGTATGCTGCTGGCGGTGCGCTGCCGGGCACATGCTGCACGAAACGCTCCTTCGCCAACTAGTATTACCCAGGTTGCACTGTCAGGGTAAAAAGCGTCCCGGCCTATCGTATGGTCAGATGCTTGTCATCCAGCGACGTTACCGCGTTGATGGGTCGATCCGACGTCAGAAAAGCACGCATGTCCGCCCCGCTGGGTTGTTGATAGATACGAAGCCCGAATTCCGGCAGGATCGCCAGCAAATGATCGAAAATATCGCTCTGGATATTTTCGTACTGCGCCCAGATCACCGTATTGGTAAAGCAGTACACCTCCAGGGGTAAACCGCTGGAAGTAGGATCGAGCTGGCGAACCAGTAGGGTCATGTCCTGCCGAAGGCCGGGATGGCTACGCAGGTAACGCTCCACATACACCCGAAATGTACCCAGGTTGGTAATGCGACGTGTGTTGACAGGTTCCTGCCCGCGCTCAGCCAGCTTTTCGTTCCATTCATTCAACTCCTTCTGCTTATTATCCAAATAGTCCGCCAGCAAACTGAAACGATGCAGATGCCGATACTCATCACCATCGATGAAATGCACGCTCTGCTGGTCCAAGAACAGGCTGCGCTTGATGCGGCGACCGCCGGATTCCTGCATACCGCGGTAGTTCTTGAACGCATCGGAGATAAAGCGTTTGGTGGGAATCGTGGTGATCGTCTTGTCGAAGTTCTGCACTTTGACCGTGTGCAAAGCGATATCGATGACATCCCCACTGGCGTTGAGCTGGGGCATCTCTATCCAGTCACCGATGCGCACGATGTCCCCGGATGAGATCTGTACGCTGGCCACCAGTGACAGGAGCGTATCCTGGAAGATCAATAGCAGCACAGCAGCCATCGCGCCCAGTCCGGACAGGAGAATCAATGGCGAGCGATCAATCAGCGTGGCGATGATCAGAATGGATGCCAGGCAGAATATGCCGATCTTGAGGACCTGGATGTACCCCTTGATCGGCCGGAATCGCGCATCGGGACGGCGCTGGTAAACCGCATTGACAATATCGAGCAGATTACTGATCGCCAACACGATAGTAAGGATAATGAACGCGCTACACACGTTCCCAACTACTGTGACCAATGCTTCCGGCAGTCCGGGTACCGCGACGATACCCGTCGACAAGATCAGAGCCGGCACCACATTAGCCAGGCGCGCGATCATCGGGGTATTGGTGACCTCACTTTTAAGACCCAGCGAAGCACTGCTTAATAGCCGGTAAACACCCTTCACCAGAATACGCTTCACAATCCAGTTACATAGCCAGGCAGCCAGCAGCAGCAAGGTCAGGCAGAACAGCGTGTAAAGCTCGGGATAGTTCCTGAGCCAGTTTAACGAGGCATCTAAATAAGTAGTCATAATCTTTGCTTTTTAGAGTCGCACCATCCTGATCCGGACGGCGGGGAGGCGTTACGGTAGCAAAATGCAACCGGCTTCTGTATGACCGGCGACAAACCGGCGTTACCTGATCCGGCATGGCCGTATCGTTGAGCCGCTAAAGACATTTCGGAGGAAGCGGACTATGCTGCGGTGGCCTTTTCCGTATAACCACAACACCACGGACCCGGCCATGACTCGACCTTTGCGCAAACGCGATCCGTCGTATGAACTGATGGACGATCTTAGCGGCCATTCGGTGATCTACCGCGAGCACGGTTTCCCCTGCCCTCTGGTTCGCTGGCATTTTCACAAGGAATACGAGCTGCATCTGATCATAGCCAGCTCGGGCACAGCCTTCATTGGCGACTATATCGGCAGCTTTTATCCTTACAGCCTGTTCTTGACCGGTCCTAACCTGCCCCATAACTGGATCAGCCAAGTAGCGGAAGATGAGGTCGTCGACAAGCGCGACATGCTGGTTAACTTTACCGATGAGACGCTTGAAAACGCGGCGACAGTTTTTCCTGAACTCAATGCACTGAACCCGCTGCTTGAGCGCGCCCGTTTCGGCATTCAGTTCCACTGTTCGCGCACCATCAACGAATCGGCAGATCTTCTGCAGCGTATTGCCGAGACGCGGGGTGCCAGCCGTCTGGGTCACTTTTTCGTACTGATGGAACTGCTGGCGACCTGTGAGGATTATCACCTGCTGAGCGGCGCGCCGATTCGTTCGGAAGACGACGAACATACGCTGGACCGTACCAACAAGGCGCTTAACTTCATCTTCGAGCGCTATACCAGTGAGCTCACGCTTGAAGAAGCAGCAGAGCACCTGGGCATGACGCCTACCTATTTTTCCCGCTTCTTTCGCAAGGCTACCGGGCGGTGTTTTATTGAATTCGTGAACAGCCTGCGTATCAGCAAATCCTGCGAGCTGTTATCGCAAAGCGAAAAGGCCGTGACAGACGTCTGTTTCGAGTCAGGCTTCAATAACATTTCCAATTTCAATCGCCGCTTCCAACAAATGAAAGGCATGACGCCTACGCATTATCGGCGCCTCACGGTAAAACGCTTGACCGAGCAGAACGTATAAACCGGGTCCAGGCGACTGCTCATTGCCTGCCAATACCTTGCAATTTCTGTCACGCAGGCTCAACGCCAAAAACGCGCCAAGCCCTACTGCAGAGCGTTCTGTTGCTATTTCACACGCAAAGATCACTCGCTAACAAGTGCAAAAAAGTATCAGTCTGAGTGTGTTTTCGCATTTGTCTACCGCTTAACTTAAGAGGTGTAATCAATCGAACACGCTCCTCCTGTTTCGCAGTCTGGGGGTTAAAACAACAATAAGAGCTTCTGTCGCTACGGCGCAGAAGGGAGTGCGACATGAACATGCTATTGAAAGCGCTTTTCGCTACAGCCGGAATTTGTGCCGTCACCTATGCTCAGGCCGCCACGGTCACCATCGCTACCGTTAACAACAGCGATATGATTCGGATGCAACGGCTCTCCAAAACCTTTGAAGAGCAGCATCCGGATATCAAACTCAATTGGGTAGTCCTTGAAGAAAACGTACTTCGCCAACGTCTGACGACTGACATTGCCACGCAGGGCGGTCAATTCGATGTGCTGACCATTGGCATGTACGAAACCGGTCTCTGGGGCGCCAAAGGCTGGCTGGAACCCATGAAAGACCTGCCAGCCGACTATGATGTGAACGATCTGTTTCCTTCGGTACGGGAAGGTTTGTCCGTCAAGGGCACGCTGTATGCCTTGCCGTTCTATGCGGAAAGCTCAATTACCTACTACCGTAAGGACCTCTTCAAGGACGCCGGGCTGACCATGCCCGAGCAGCCAACCTGGGAACAGCTCGGTGAATTTGCCGCCAAACTTCACCATCCCGACAAGGATCAGTATGGCATTTGCCTGCGTGGCAAAGCTGGCTGGGGTGAAAACATGGCGCTGATCGGCACCATGGCCAATGCGTTCGGTGCACGTTGGTTCGATGAAAAGTGGCAGCCGGAATTCACTGGCCCGGAATGGACCAAGGCCGCCAACTTTTATGTCGATACGATGAAGAAGTACGGCCCTCCCGGTGCGTCCAGCAACGGCTTCAACGAAAACCTGGCGCTGTTCAACAGCGGCAAGTGCGCCCTATGGGTGGATGCCAGCGTGGCCGGGTCTTTTACGACCGACAAATCGCAAAGCAAGGTGGCTGACCAGGTGGGCTTTGCCGCCTCCCCAACGCAGGTAACCGATAAAGGTTCGTCTTGGCTTTATGCTTGGTCCCTGGCGATTCCTTCCAGCTCCAAAAACAAGGAAGCTGCACAGTCCTTTGTAACATGGGCGACGTCCAAGCAATACGCCACCTTGGTAGCTGACAAGGAAGGTATTGCCAACGTCCCGCCAGGTACGCGCAAGTCTACATACAGCGAGGCCTATATGCAGGCCGCACCCTTCGCCAAGGTATCCCTGTCCATGCTGGAAAAGGCCGACCCGGCGCATCCCGCTGCCAAGCCTGTTCCTTATGTGGGTATTCAGTACGTAACCATTCCTGAGTTCCAGGCTATCGGCACCTCGGTGGGCAAGTTGTTCTCGGCGGCACTGACCGGACAGATGCCCGTGCAACAGGCGTTGCAGGCTGCCCAGCAGTCGACCTCTCGCGAAATGAAACGCGCGGGTTATCCCAAATAGCTTAACCGGTTCGGCGTGGCCGTAATGGCTACGCCGCTTCAGGACAAGCCTGGCCTGACAGCTTTCTGGATGGCCGCCCTGTAGACCTCTCGCTGCAACGGTTCGGAGCGACTGTCATGAGTACAACCACGTTGAAAAGCCCCGTCTCTACCCAGGCACGAGCTCGTGAGCACACCGTTCGCAAGCGCCGGACCAGCCCCGGCTGGTTTCTGGTCAGCCCGTCGGTCCTGCTGCTTCTGCTCTGGATGATCGTGCCACTGGGCATGACCATCTACTTTTCGCTAATTCGCTATAACCTGCTCTACCCCGGTGAGAATGACTTCGTCGGTCTGGAGAATTTCGAATACTTCATCACCGACACCGGCTTCATGCCGGGCATGACCAACACCCTGCTACTAGTGGGGAGTGTCTTGTTGATCAGTGTGGTCCTGGGCGTACTGATTTCAGCGCTTCTGGAAGCCACCGAGTTCTGGGGGCGTGGGATTGTACGGGTCTTTCTGATTTCCCCCTTCTTCATCATGCCTACCGTCAGCGCACTGATCTGGAAGAACCTCATCTTCCATCCGGTTTCAGGCATTCTCGCCGCCGTCTGGAAGTTTTTTGGCGCACAGCCAATCGACTGGCTGGCAAATTACCCATTGCTGTCGATCATCTTGATCGTGTCCTGGCAATGGCTGCCCTTCGCCATTCTGATCCTGATGACCGCCATGCAGTCGCTTGATCAGGAGCAGAAAGAAGCAGCACGGCTGGACGGTGCCGGCCCGCTTGCTATTTTTTGGCACCTTACCCTGCCCCATCTGGCGCGTCCCATTGCCGTCGTGGTGATGATCGAAACGATCTTTCTACTTTCGGTCTTCGCTGAGATCTTTACCACCACCAGTGGCGGCCCTGGCTTCGCGTCTACCAACCTTGCGTATCTGATCTATAACCAGGCGCTTCTGCAGTTCGATGTAGGCATGGCCTCGGCAGGCGGATTGATCGCTGTCGTGATCGCTAATATTGCCGCCATCATCCTGGTTCGGATGCTTGGCAAGAACCTGACCCAACAGTGAGGATGCGACCATGATGACGCTCAAGCAATCTCGTCGCCTGCACAGTGCCATTCTCGGCACGCTGGCCTGGATCATTGCGCTGGTGCTGTTCTTTCCAATCTTCTGGATGATCCTGACCAGCTTCAAGACTGAAATCGATGCCTTTGCAACCCCTCCGCAGTTCATCTTCATGCCCACGCTGGAGAATTATCTGCACATTCAGGAGCGCAGCGATTACTTTCATTTTGCCTGGAACTCCGTCGCCATCTCCTTTGGTTCTACGGTGCTGGGCTTACTGCTGGCGGTTCCAGCGGCGTACTCCATGGCCTTCCATGAGACGCGCCTGACCAAGCAGACATTGCTCTGGATGCTTTCGACCAAGATGTTACCGGCCGTAGGCGTTCTCATGCCGATCTACCTGATGACCAAGAGCCTGGGCCTGCTCGATACCAAGCTTTCGCTGATCATCATCTACACGCTGATCAACCTGCCCATCATGGTCTGGATGGTCTACACCTACTTCAAGGATATTCCGAAGGACATCCTGGAAGCTGCTCGCCTGGATGGCGCCACCACTTTTCAGGAAATCGTCAGGGTTCTTCTGCCCATCAGCAAAGGGGGCCTGGCGTCGACGGTCCTGCTGTCGCTGATCCTGTGCTGGAACGAAGCGTTCTGGTCACTCAACCTCACCTCGTCCAACGCCGCGCCACTGACTGCCCTGATCGCGTCCTATTCAAGTCCGGAAGGCTTGTTCTGGGCCAAGCTGTCTGCCGTCTCGACACTGGCCTGCGCACCTATCCTGATTTTCGGCTGGATCAGTCAGAAGCAACTCGTACGCGGCCTGTCCTTCGGCGCCGTCAAATAAGAACAAGAGGATTTTCCATGGCTACGTTAAAGATTCGTAACCTGCGTAAAGGCTTTGACTCCATCGAGATCATCAAGGGTGTCGACCTGGATATCAACGACCGTGAATTCGTGGTGTTTGTCGGTCCTTCCGGTTGCGGCAAGTCCACGCTGCTGCGCCTGATTGCCGGCCTTGAAGATGTTACCAGCGGCACCATTGAGCTGGACGGCCGTGACATTACTGAAGTCAGCCCCGCCAAACGGGATCTGGCCATGGTATTCCAGACCTATGCGCTTTACCCCCATATGACGGTGCGCAAGAACATGTCGTTCGCGCTGGATCTGGCGGGAATTGCCAAAAGCGAAATAGAGAAGAAAGTTGACGAGGCGGCACGTATCCTCGAATTGGGTCATTTGCTTGAACGCAAGCCTCGCCAGCTTTCCGGCGGCCAACGCCAGCGTGTCGCCATTGGCCGCGCCATCGTACGCAATCCAAAGGTCTTTCTCTTCGACGAGCCCCTGTCCAACCTGGACGCTGCCTTGCGTGTCCAGATGCGCCTGGAACTGGCCAGGCTGCACCAGGAACTCAAGGCGACCATGATCTATGTCACCCACGATCAGGTCGAAGCCATGACACTGGCAACCAAAGTGGTAGTGCTCAACGGCGGCCGTATCGAACAGGTCGGCTCGCCGCTGGACCTCTACCATCATCCTGCCAATCTCTTCGTCGCAGGTTTTCTGGGCACACCCAAGATGGGCTTCCTGAAAGCCAAGGTCATCCATACCAGCGCTCAGGTGACGGAAATCGAGCTAGCCAGCGGGCCTCGACTGCGTCTGCCACGTGACGGCAGAGCATTGGCAGTCGGCCACGAAGTCACCCTAGGTATTCGCCCTGAGCATCTCGTCATAGACCCTCAAGGTCAGCTGCCCGTGGTCACGGACGTAACCGAGCGCCTGGGCAGCGACACCTACTGCCACATGACCACGCCGTCTGACGAACCCCTCACCGTACGCGTACCGGGAGACTTTTCCGGTGCTTATGGCGAGCGGCTCAAGCTGGCCGTTGATGTGAGCCACTGTCATCTCTTCGATGAGCATGGGCAGGCCGTAAGCCGTGCCCTGCAACAAGCCGCCTGATCAACTGAATTCGCGTGGCTCAATAGGGCCACACCTGGAGACACCTGCATGAAACTCAATCGCCAGAATCTTGCACAGCTGACAGACCCGGTCCGCACGCCAAGCTACGTGCCATGTCAGACCCGGCATGGCATTGCTCACATCGGCGTTGGTGGCTTTCATCGAGCCCATCAGGCCATCTATACCGAAGCCCTTCTCAATCAGGGCGAGGCGCTGGACTGGTCCATTTGTGGGGTGGGATTGCGCAGTGAAGACCGCGCCATGCGCGACACTCTAGCCGAGCAGGACTATCTCTATACGCTTTTCGAGCTGGGCGACACGCCAGATCTTGAAGTCCGTGTTGTGGGGGCAATCAGCGAGATGCTGCTGGCAGAAGACAGTGCTCAGGCACTGATCAATAAACTGGCCCATCACCATATTCGCATCGTTTCGCTGACCATCACCGAGGGCGGCTACTGCATGGACGATAGCACCGGCGAGTTCAACGATGAACTTCCGCTGGTCCAGCATGACATCGCCCACCCGGAAAATCCTAAAACGGTTTTCGGGTTTCTGCTGGCGGCCTTGTGCAAACGCCGTTGCGAAGGCATACCCCCTTTCACCATCATGTCCTGCGACAACATTCCTCATAATGGCGACGTCACCCGGCGAATGCTGCTGTCCTTTACCAAACTGGTAGACAAGGAGCTGGCGGACTGGATCGCCAAAAACGTCTCCTTTCCTAACGCGATGGTCGACCGTATCACCCCTATGACCAGCACCGCGCACAAGCAAAAGCTAAAGGACAGCTACGGCATCGAAGATGCCTGGCCGGTTGCGTGTGAGCCCTTCATGCAATGGGTACTGGAAGACAAATTTGTCAATGGCCGACCGGCTTGGGAAAAGGTAGGTGTTCAGTTCACTGACGACGTTACGCCCTATGAGGAGATGAAAATCAAGCTGCTCAATGGCAGCCATCTTGCCCTTACCTACCTGGGTTTCCTCAAAGGATATCGTTTTGTTCACGAGACCATGAATGACCCGCTATTCGTTCAGTACATTCGTGATTACATGAACAAGGATGTTACCCCGCAACTCGCCCCTGTTCCCGGTATTGATCTGGAAGCCTACAAGGACAAGCTGATCGAGCGCTTTTCCAACCAGGCGATTGCCGATCAGCTGGAGCGCGTCTGCTCGGATGGATCGTCCAAGTTTCCCAAGTTCACCATTCCCACTATCAATCGTCTGATTGCTGACAAGCAGAATCTGGATCGCGCCTCCCTCGTCGTGGCCGCCTGGGCGCTTTATCTCAAAGGCGTAGACGAGCGCGGCGAAACCTACCGTATTCCTGATCCCCGCGCCGACTTCTGCCAGTCCCTGGTCAGAAACGATCAGCGCCTAACCGAGCAGCTGCTGGGGGTTGAAGAAATCTTTGGAACCTCTATCCCAAAATCCGCCGCCTTTATTGCCTCCTTCGAACGTAACCTCGCCAGCCTGAAAACCTTAGGCGTAGAGAAAACTCTGGAAAATCTTCTGAAGTCAGACAGGTGATCCCCAGGCTCTAGAAGCAAATGCATCTAGGGCCTTTCAGTACGAACAACAGCGAGACTACACATGTTTCTTGGTATTGATTGCGGTACACAAGGCACCAAGGCCGTCATTCTCGACTCAGCTACGGGCCAGATCCTGGGGGAAGGTTCCGCGGCCCACGACATGGTCAGCGGGCCCAACGGTCGTCGTGAGCAGTTGCCTGAACAGTGGGTCCAGGCATTTGAAACGGCTACACAGCAAGCACTCGCTCATGCTGGCCTGCCAGGAAACGCTCTCCGGGGTATCGGAATATCAGGTCAACAACATGGGCTGGTATTACTTGACAGTGAAGGCCAAGTGCTCCGCCCTGCCAAGCTGTGGTGCGACACCGAGTCAACGCTAGAGAACGAGGAGCTGCTCGATTACCTGGGCGGACCTGCCGGTTCGCTGGAACGTCTTGGTATAGCCATTGCGCCGGGCTATACCGTATCCAAGCTTCGATGGACACAAAAATACTTTCCCGACCTCTTCGCCCGCATCGCTCATATTCTGCTTCCCCATGACTACCTGAATTACTGGCTCACCGGCCGTTGCTGTACCGAGTTTGGCGATGCGTCAGGGACAGGCTACTTCGATGTGCGGTCCCGGCAGTGGGATAACGACCTGCTTCTACACCTTGATCCGACTGGACGCTTGATGAAGGCTCTGCCTGAACTCATCGAGGCCCATCAGCCTGTCGGCACGCTGCTTCCACCGGTTGCCAAGCGGCTGGGTCTGAATGAGCACGTCATCGTATCCAGTGGCGGTGGGGATAACATGATGGGAGCAATCGGCACCGGAAACAGTCAGGAAGGCCTTATTACCATGAGCCTGGGCACTTCCGGAACGGTATACGCCTACTCTGCTAGCCCCCGCGTTAGCCCGCATGCATCTGTCGCAACGTTTTGCTCTTCGACTGGCGGCTGGCTGCCGCTGATCTGCACCATGAACCTGACAAACGCAAGCGGCGCGCTGCGCGAGCTTTTAGACATCGACCTGCACACCTTCAACCGCCTTGTCGAACAGGCACCCATTGGGGCTGAGGGTATTACGGTTCTACCTTTCCTGAACGGCGAGCGCGTCCCTTCCCTGCCTACTGCTACGGCGAGCCTGCTGGGCCTGACCGCCTCCAACCTTACCCGTGCCAACCTGTGCCGTGCGATGATCGAAGGCGTAACCTTTGGCCTGCGCTATGGGCTGGACTTGCTGCGCGGCACCGGCATGCACAGCCAGACTGTTCGCCTGATTGGCGGAGGAGCCAAAAGCCCTGTCTGGCGGCAGCTGGTGGCAGATATCATGGATACGCCGGTCATCAGCACCCTTCACACCGAAGCGGCGGCCCTTGGCGGTGCCATACAGGCAGCATGGTGCTGGTCTTCTCAGCATGACTCGGCAGACACCCTTGAATCGCTGAGCAAACGCTGCGTGCAGCTGGACGACGCGTCGCATGTCTCTCCTGATCCCGACCGCGCGCGCGCCTATGAAGCTGTCTACCAGCGTTATCGGCACCAGCTCCATGCCTTGCATGGCGAAGTACTTGGCATCCATTAGTCTTTAAAAGATGAACCTCCTACTGCCGAGCCCGTCCTATTAGATAGGCACGTCAAAAAACATGAGGATGTGGTATGCAAGTCCAAGTGAACACCAATCAGATCGAAGGCAGTGCCGAGCTGCAAGAATGGGTAGGTTCTGCTGTTGTCGATCGCCTGGAGCGTTTCGAAGATCTCTTGACCCGCGTTGAAATTCACTTGAGCGATGAGAATGCTCAAAAATCCGGAGCGGAAGATAAGCGTTGTCAGATCGAAGCCCGCCCCAAGGGGTACCGCTCGATCTCAGTGACTCATAAAGCCGAAGCGCTAGACCTTGCCGTAGATGGCGCTGCAGAAAAAATGCGACACGCCCTTGAACACCTCACCGGAAAACTTGATGCAAAGGTTACGTCTACCGGCCACATCGACGACCCGATTAATCTGGAAGATTCACAGGAATTTACCGACTCGCTTCTGCAGGACGACTTCCTGGCCAAGCAGGCAGCGCTAGGTAAGGAATAACGTATCTCCCACCTTGCCGCGAGAGAATTGTTTCCTCTCGCGGCTTTCTTATCGATAGTGTCCAGCCTGGCTATACTGCGACTTCATTTCAGTCAGTGTATTAGTTCATCATGGATACGCAGGTTCGAGTTGCTCTCATCGGTTATGGCTTTGTAGGGGAAATCTTTCATGCCCCTCTCATCGAAAGCGTCGATGGCCTTCTTCTGACGCATATTGCCTCTCGCCAGCTCGATAAGATTCGCTCTCAACGCCCTCATATCAATGTCATCAGTGATTATCACGCTGCAGTAACGCATCCTGAGGTCGATCTGGTGGTCCTGGCCACGCCCAACGATACCCATGCAACACTGGCTGAAGCAGCCTTGCGAGCGGGTAAGTATGTCGTGGTGGACAAGCCCTTTACACTGACGCTTCGCGAAGCGCGCCAGCTGGCAGACATTGCTCAGGCAGAAAATAGATTTCTGTCCGTTTTTCAGAATCGCCGCTGGGACAGTGACTTCCTAGGCGCTCAGGAGCTAATAAACAGCAATCGTTTGGGTGAGATCGCCGTGTATGAATCACGTATCGAGCGCTTCCGGCCCGAGGTTAGGCAACGCTGGCGTGAAAGTGATGGACCGGGTAGCGGCCTGTGGTACGACCTGGGGCCGCATTTGGCGGATCAGGCACTCTGCCTGTTTGGTGTACCGCACCGTGTAACTGCCCAGCTTGTAAAGCAGCGGCAAGGCGCACTGGCGGATGACTGGTTTCACGTCGTACTCGACTATGGACGTACTCAGGCGATCCTGCAGGCCGGAATGTTGAGCGCTGGAGGATCGCCCCGCTTCATGATCCAGGGTACACAGGCCAGCTGGCTGAAGCGTGGCGCCGATCGTCAAGAGGACGCATTACGTCAGGGTATTTTGCCGGGCGGAGAACATTGGGGCCTGGATGAGGATGCCGGACAGCTGTTCCATGCCGATGGCACTCAAGAGCTTGTAGCGGTGCCCACAGGGGATCATCGTCGTTATTACCAAGGCGTGATCAGTACGTTACGGGGTGAGGCAGAAAACCCGGTTACGCCAGCCCAGGCGTGCTCACTCATGGCTGTCATCGAGGCTGTCCAGCGTTCCGCAAAAGAAGGGATCAGCGTTGTGCCCGACTTTAGCGAAGCCGAGCGCAACGCTTGGCGCTGATCAGCGAGCACGCGCCTCCAGGGTCTCGGCAATACGCGCCGGGACCGCTTCCAATGCCGTCTTAACCTTGCGGGTCATTCGACGCTCGATGAATTCAAAACTGAGCCATGACAACACGAGAATGATCGGCAAGCACAGCAGCAAGGTTTCATAGGGATTCAACCCCACCTGATGATGTAGCCAGTAGTCGCCCAGCCATAGGACGATGACGTGGATGAGATAGACCGAATAAGACCAATCACCCAACGCCTTGAGAACCCGATTACCCGCAAACAGTGGCTCCATTGCGATGCAGCTGGCTACAAGCAAGGCGCTGAAAACACCCCAAGTCAGCAAACGCCAGTCATTACCGGCATCAAAATGCAGAATCGTGGCTATCGAAAATCCTGCAACCAGTGGCGCTACCTTCAGACTTTGCGGTATGAACCCCTTTCGGTACAGCACACCGATACCCATGCCCAACAAGAACTCATACATGATGGGATTATGGTAGAAATGGCTGATAAAAGGCTGCTCTGCTGACGCAACGCTGACCCCAACCACCAGAAGCGATACAACCCAGAGTCGCCAGCGTTCCGGCACTTTGAATGACAGTGCAAACAGCAGATAGAACAGCATTTCATAATTTAACGTCCATCCTACCGGCAGCGTGGGATACAAACCGAATCCTCCGGGATTCTGGCTCGGAATGAAAAACAGCGATAGCAATAGCTCCTTGCTTGCCACTCCATAAACAGGCATCACATCCGCCGCAAAATAAATGATGGCAGCGGTAATACCGGTATAAAGCCAATAGGCGGGCACTATTCGCGCGATCCTATTCACCATGAACCGGAACGTGGGCATGGCTCGACCTGCTGTCGAGATATAGATCACGAACCCACTGAGCACAAAAAAAATATCGACTCCCACTTGCCCTCGCGTTGAGAGCAGATGGCCGACCAGGGTGTCGGACCGGAAATCAAAGAAGACCTGCATGAAGTGATGAAACACCACGAGCCAGGCTGCCAGAGCCCTTAGCGCTTGAAGCGAAACCAACATTGAAAGCGTTTGCCTCCTTGAAGCCCATTGATGCGGATAGGACTGCTGCAGCATCAGCCGCTCTGACAGCACATTTTCGGTACTGATTAGGCAACGCTGACCTGTTCAGACAAACCTTAGAGGCTAATCCGCCCAGGGTCGACTCTCATCGACCCTCAGGGTTTCAAGTTTTGGCCCGCTTCATGACAGAAGTCACAAGCAAGCGCATCATTATGCTTTTGGCTTAGCCGAAATCCGCCACGCTCTGTGAATCTTGCTGTTCCGTGCAAAATCCGGATCAAGTGTCTCGTGCGTAATCTCTTCTACCTGGTAGCGTGCTGCGAGCGAAGCATCCAGCTCGAACTTTCGGAAGTTGTTCGAAAAATAAAGGAGGCCTCCCCGGGCAAGCCGAGCCATGGCCATATCGATCAGTGAAACGTGATCACGCTGAACATCGAACACGCCCTCCATACGCTTGGAGTTGGAGAAGGTTGGCGGATCGATAAAGATCAGATCGTACTCTCCCCGGTTCTCATCGAGCCACTCCATGACATTGGCTTGTTCCAGACGATGCTTGTCAGAGAAGCCATTGAGCGCCAGATTACGGCGTCCCCAGTCCAGATAGGTCCGTGACATGTCTACGCTGGTGGTGCTGCGGGCACCGCCAACCGCTGCATGTACAGTCGCCGTCGCGGTGTAACAGAATAGGTTCAGGAAACGCTTGCCAGCGGCTTCCTGCTGGATACGCAAGCGCAAGGGTCGATGATCCAGGAACAGGCCGGTGTCCAGATAGTCGGTCAGGTTGACCAGAAGCTTCACACCCCCTTCGATCACCTCCATAAAGTGACCCTGCGCAGCCTGACGCTCGTACTGCTTCTTACCGGTCTGGCGCTCGCGACGCTTCACGACCACACGAGAAGGATCAATATTCAGCGCCTGCGGAATGGCTGCCAATGCGTCCAACAACCGCGACTGCGCCTTTTCCGGGTCGATAGTCTTCGGCGGTGCGTATTCCTGCACATGAACCCAGTCACGGTACAGATCGACGGCAACAGCGTACTCGGGCATGTCCGCATCATACACGCGATAACACTCGATCTCTTCCTTACGCGCCCATTTGGAGAGTTGCTTCAGGTTCTTTTGCAGGCGATTGGCAAACATCTGCCCGCCTTCGCTCAGCTTGGCAGGTTCCGATGCTACCTGCGCTTCATCACGGGATTGTGACGATGTGGAAGAACGTTCACCAGTCACAAATTGCCGTGGTTCGATCTCGAACATGAGCAGCTTGCAAGGCAGTGCACCGTTCCAGAAGGCATATTGCTTGTGGCTGCGGATACCCATGCGCTTGCCCAGCTCCGGTGCTCCCGTAAACACACCGGCACGCCAGTTCAGGCAACTCATGCGCAGACGCTCACCCAGGTTCTGATAGAGATACAGCAGGCTTGCCTCATCCCCCAGGCGCTCGCCATAGGGTGGGTTGCAGATGACTAGACCAGTCTGGTTCTTATCTGGTCGCGGTTCAAAATTCGCTACTTCTCCCTGATAAACCTTGATCCAGTCGCCCAGCCCTGCCCGTTCGATATTATTGCGGGCGGGTTGAATAAGCCGAGGGTCGGCTTCATACCCGCGAATCCATAGCGGTGGACGCGCAAGCCCGGCGACAGCTCGATCCTCGGCCTCGTCAATCAAGCGATTCCACACCGCCGGGATATGCCCCAACCAGTTCGAGAACCCCCAATGTTCCCGCTTCAGATTGGGCGCGATGTCCGCAGCCATCAACCCTGCCTCCACAAGGAACGTCCCTACCCCGCACATCGGGTCAGCCAACGCGCCGCCCTGCGCGGCCAGTTGCGGCCAGCCCGCACGAATCAGAATGGCCGCCGCCAGATTTTCCTTGAGCGGTGCAGCACCCTGCTGCAGACGGTAACCTCGCTGGTGCAGGCTGTGCCCGGACAAATCCAGCGATACCGTCGCTTCACCTCGATCCAGATGAACGTGAATGCGAACGTCCGGCCGCACCTTGTCAATCGACGGACGCTGCCCCGATACCCTGCGCAGCCCATCGACAATAGCGTCCTTGACCTTGAGCGCGCCGAAATGTGTGTTATCAATCCCCGAACCCTTTCCGGAAAATTCAACGGCCAATGTCCCGTTGGGCTCAAGGTGTTCGCTCCAATCAATAGCCGCCACCCCGTCGTAAAGGGTATCGGCATTGGTCACTGCAAAGCGCGACAGTACCAACAGCACCCGGTTTGCCAAACGTGACCAGAGGCAAAGCCGATAGGCTGTTTCCAACGTGCCCTGCCCACGTATGGCAGAGACCTGAGCGCGTGCCTGCTCCAGACCAAGCGCTTGTGCCTCGTCCAGTAGCAGCCCGTCCAGCCCTTTAGGGCACGTCAGAAACAATTCGTATTGATTGGTCATGAATCGTCATTACTCATTGATGGCAGGTTTACTGACCGGCCAGAAAACTGAAAACCATAAAAAGCCCTATTACATAAGGCTTTGACTGTTAGGACCGGCCTTGTAAAGGTCTTTCTTAGCCGGTCGTTATGGTTAGATTTGATAAAAACACTATGGTTATGCCAAAACGATCATTCACATAGCTGTAACCATTGGTTAGAACTTAACCAATCCCGATTCGCAATGAGCGGGATGAGAAGCGTCACGCCGGCAACGCTTCCACGAGGCCCAAGGGCCATTGGAAAAACAGTCAACAAACGAGGGCAACACCCTATGAGAAGACTTAAGCGTGATCCGATGGAACGAGCTTTTCAACGTGGTTATCAGCACGGCGTTAGCGGAAAATCCCGCGATCTTTGCCCCTTTAACCATCAAAAAATCCGCCAGGCCTGGATGAACGGCTGGCGCGAAGGCCGCGGCGACCACTGGGATGGCTTCATCGGCACAGCAGGTATTCATCGCTTAAATCAACTCAACGTAGCAGGCTGATACAACCTAATTCGTTTTGGACGGGTGACTTAACGCCCTCAAACAGATCGCACTGGTGAACACCAGATACGCCTCCAACGAGGCACAGGGCTCCTTAAGGAGCCCTTTTGATTGTCGAAGCGATAGCATCTACTGACTCGCGAATGAGTGCCGGTCCCTTGTAAATGAAGCCGGTATAGATTTGAACCAGGCTTGCACCCGCCGCTATCTTCTGCTCTGCGTGGATACCCTCGGTAATGCCGCCTGCCGCAATAATGGGCAGTTTGCCCTTTAGCTCCGACGCCAGCACACGTACCGTATGCGTACTCTTATCACGCACCGGCGCACCGGAAAGACCGCCCGCCTCGGCAGCATAGGGAAGATTCTCCACGCCGTCCCGACTCAGAGTCGTGTTGGTCGCAATGATCGCATCCATGCCGGCCTGATGAATGGCATGGGCTACCAGTACAGTCTCTTCATCCGTCATGTCCGGCGCGATCTTGATGGCAATCGGCACTCGCTTGCCGTAACGCACCGCCAGATCCTCCTGACGAAGCCGAAGCGCTTCCAGAAGCGCTTTGAGCGAGTCACCAAATTGCAGGCTGCGCAGTCCGGGTGTATTGGGCGAGCTGACGTTGACGGTCACGTAGCTGGCATGCTCATAGACCTTGTCCAGGCATAGCAGATAATCGTCAGCGGCACGCTCGACAGGCGTATCGAAATTCTTGCCGATATTGATTCCAAGAATGCCTTTGTACCGGGAGGCCCGAACCCGCTGAATCAGATGATCGACGCCCAGGTTGTTGAACCCCATGCGATTGATGATGGCCTCAGCCTGGGGAATACGGAACAGCCGTGGCCGAGGGTTACCCGGCTGTGGCCTTGGCGTTACCGTACCCACCTCGACAAAACCGAACCCCAGCTGTGAAAAACCATCGATGGCAGCACCGTTTTTATCCAGTCCAGCCGCCAGGCCTACAGGGTTGGCGAACTCCAGCCCCATGACCGTGACGGGGAACGAAGGCTGGCGATGAAACAGGCCATTGAGACCCAGCCTGCCACCAGCACCAATCAGATCAAGGGTCAGATCGTGGGACGTTTCCGGAGAAAGCTTGAACAGTAGGTTACGAACCGTGGAGTACATGGGCAAGGGCTGTTCGAATGGAAGGACCGCCCATTATACAGCTCAACAAGTCGCGAGTCTCTCCATGCCAGCAGCGGGAATAAACCGCACAGCTCTTTTGTAATTGCAAAGCAGTTATCAGTAACGAACTGAACAAGTTATAAAATGTCAGAATAAAAAGAGTATTTTTCAAAACCCGCTCGTATTTGGCTGGTGCCTTTCAACGTGTGCTCTACTTCCCCGGGTTATTCCAACCGTTCGGAAGAAAATCGCGCAGACTTTCCTATGCATGCCATAGTGAATTGTTAGTGCAATCAGTGAATCTTTATCAGTCGGCAGGGTCCGATGGCCCGCCGTTTATCAACGGGTCTTTGAATACGAATGGAGCGCCAGTGAATTGTCCCACGGAGGGAAAATGAGCCCGCGGAATGCGCTAAGCCTCAGTGCTCGGTTCATGGCGCTTACCCAGCGCTTGAGACTTGGCCAGTCGGCCAGTCGAGTGCTGCATCGCGCCAGCCGTCTGGATCTTGATTTTCAGCCACTTCCGGAGGATGTCGAAAGCATCTGGTGGGATGAAGGGCTTCCCCTGTATCAATTGATTTCCCTGTCACGTGGAGCACTTTCAGGTCCGGTTCAGGAAGACAAGGCGCCTGCCTATGAGCTTCTCAGCCAGCTCATCAAGACGCGACAGATCAACTACTCCAGCTTCGACCTGCGCTGGATCAACGGCGTCTATACACGCCACCCCGCCGTCAGCACGGTCTCGGCGAGCAGCTTTGAAGAGCTGGCCGCTACACCCTACTGTCGCCGCCATGTACGCATTATCAGTTATCGCGACTTTGAGTCCACACTGGGCCAAGCCCTGGCAGGAAACCGCTTTTCACTGCAGCTTCGTGAAGCGAGCTGGCGCGGCTCACGGCTGTTCTGGTATGGCGATGAGCAGCAGGTTTGCGCTTTTGCAGGCGCAGTAGCTTATGCACGCCTGAGAGGCCTTGAATATCTACTGCCCGCAGAATTGACGACCTATCAGCTCGATCCGGCTGCGGTAGAGACACTCGGTGAAGCCTTCCATGTACTTGCCGTACCTTCGGAGTGCTGGAACGAGCGAGGGTTTGTAAAACTACTGATTGATAACGCCATTCCCTATGCCCGACTTACTCTTCCCGGACACCCGGAGCAGCTGGAATGGCTTCTGCTGCCCCGTCAGTCACCGTTAAGCGATGCGCTGGGTCAGGGACTCAAATTGGCAGGCGCTCCCGATCTGTTGGTTCGCCTACGCCAGATTGGAGCGATTCCTGATGAAAGGACACCCACAGCGCCGTTACCGCCTGAAGAATCAGGCGGTGCTTGAGGCGACCGGTTGAAAGCGTTGCCCTGCCTGTAAAAACAAGCCAAAGGCTTGAGATTGACCGCTGAAGAGATCGTCTTCTTTCCAATGTACCGCCCGATGCTCCAGCTCTGCCAGAAAAGCAGGCCATCCGGCCGGCCCGGAGTCAGGAACATGACTTAGATAATGAGTTGCAGCCCGAATCAATGGCTCATCACTACCAGCCACATAGCGGGCAATCATCTTGCCGCCGAGCCGTGACCCTTCAAGCACATAAGCATATCCCCAAAGGGTGGCCTCATTACTGCAGGCCTGCAAAGGCTTATATTCAGGTACAGACACACCCAGCATGGCCAAATCTTCGGCCAACGCAAACCGACGCCGACGCTGCTTCCAGTCAGGCATCATCGCTTCGATGCCGGAGGACTCAAGCATCTCCTCCATGGGAAACAAGGCCCATGCATGGGCAACCAGAAACGTCTGGTAGCCATCCAGATCCGTTAGTCGATAGGACGAAAACAAGGCGTCCACCTGCTGGTGCAATTCGCCACCGGCCTGTCGTAAACGCTCACGAATAGAGGACGTACTCATGTCTGCTGTATTACTTTCAAGGGATTGGAGCCTTTCAGGGCTGAATGAACCTTGTTCGCCAGGTCATTCTCTCGAAAGGGCTTGGGTACGATGAAATATTCCTGCTCGTCCAACTCGCCGAGTTCGGCGTATCCGGTAATGAAGACTACCGGAAGATCGGGCTGGCGTTGGCGCAACGTTCGGGCAAGCTCGGCGCCGTTCATGCCCGGCATGGCAAAGTCAGCCAGCAACAGATCAATCTTGGCCGTACGCTCTATCACCGCCAATGCAGCAAAACCGTTTTGCGCCTCGATGACGCTATATCCCAGCTCCTGAAGCAGCGTTGAGGTAACCTCCCGAACGGCACTGTCATCATCAACCAGCAGGATCGTACGTCTGGGTCCATCCATGCGACTTTCGGAGGCTGCCTGGGTATCCGACGCCGCATCATCCAACTCCACCTCGGCGCGAGGTAGAAATACTTTGACTTCGGTGCCTACACCCAATTCGGTTTCGATGCGCACTCCACCACCGGATTGCTTGGCAAAACCAAACACCTGAGCAAGCCCCAGGCCAGACCCCTTGCCTACTTCCTTGGTAGTAAAGAACGGTTCGAATGCCTTGGCCAGCACCTCATCTGTCATACCCGTGCCAGAATCCCGCACGGACATCATGACGTAATCGCCCGGCTCTGGCTCTTCAGGCCGCGAAGGTGCAGCGGTAATCGTCTGGTTGGCCGTGGTCAGACGCAGCGACCCGCCTACGCTCATGGCATCCCGAGCATTAATTGCCAGATTCAGGATGATCAACTCGATCTGGGTCGGATCGACCAAGGCATGCCAAAGCCCCGGCTCCAGGGAGGTCTCAATCCAGACGCTGCCGCCCATGGTGCTTTGCAGCAAGGCCAGCATGCTGTTGACCGTCTCGTTTAGCTCAACAGGCTTTGGCGCAAGACGCTGGCGTCGTGAAAACGCCAATAACTGGCCAATCAGCTTGGCGCCTCGCTCTCCCGCCTCGCGAACGTTCTGCAGACGCGAAGGCAACTTTTCTAAAGTACCCTTTTCCAGATCGCGCCCCATGAACGCCGCACTGCTGAGAATGACAGTCAATAGATTGTTGAAGTCATGCGCAACACCGGCCGTAAGCTGACCCACGGCTTCCAAGCGCTGCATTTGCTGCAGCGTCGCCTCTACGCGCTCCCGCTCATTGATCTGCTCACGCAGCTGCCGGTTGGCTGTCGCCAGCTCTTCCATGGCATCCACTTCAGCGGTGATGTCTCGCCCTGAGCCATACAACTTTCCATCTTCGGGCACAGCCGTCCAGGAAATCCAGCGATAGCTGCCGTCTCGATGCTGAATACGATTAACGAACCGGTTGGTTATCCGGCCGTTACTGACACTGTTCAGCTCAGCCTGGGTAATGCTGCGATCATCACAATGCACCAGCTCAATGAACGGCTTGTCGATCAAGGCCTGGCGATCCCATCCTAGGGTCTCAGCCCAGGCCGGATTCAATGCCAACAGACGACCTTGTGATCCGGTTACGATCAACAGGTCTCGTGACAGATCCCAGGTACGGTCGCGCTCGCGTGTACGTTCCTGTACACGTTCGCCCAGTAAGGTATTGAGTTGCTCCAGCGCTTCGGTGGCCCGCTTCTGCTGGGTGATATCCATCATTACCCCGAGCAGGCGAGTGCAGATGCCATCCTCGAAGAATGCCTTGCCTCTCGCCTCGATCCAGCGCTGTTCTCCAGCAGGAAGAGAAATCCGGTATTCCGCGTGATATTCCTGGTCATTGCTATGCTCGGTAGCACGGCGGACCGCATCAAACATTTTCTGGACTTCGTCCGGATGCCCCAGTCGAGCAAACAACTCCAAATCGACCTGTGCGTCCGAAGGCAAGTCGAACATGGCCTTGCAGCGCTCGTCCCACAGCAGGTGGTTGGTCTCGGGTTGAAGCTCCCACATGCCCAGGCGCGCCGCATCGATTGCCAGCCGGGAGCGCACTTCAAGCGTTTGCAGAGCCTCTTCGGCCTTGCGGCGCTCCCGTCGTTCATGCACAACAGTCAATGCACGCTCTACAGAAGTAGAAAGCAGCTCCAGACTCTGTTTGAGCACGTAGTCATTCGCGCCCAGGCGCATCATCTCGACGGCATGTGCCTCACCAAAAATGCCGGAAACAAAGATGAACGGCGTATCGGGAGCCGCTACGCGCGCCACTTTGAGCGCCTCGGCTCCAGAGAAGCCAGGCAGGATGATATCCGACAGGATAAGATCGAACGGCTGGCCGCACAGTGCTGCGTCAAGCCCCGCTCGGTCATACACAACCGTTGGCTCAAGACTAAAGCCGTTGCGCTCCAGTTCGATAAGGATCAGCTCGACGTCGAGCTTGCTATCCTCGACCAACAATATCTTGATGCGTTTCGGTAAGGACATATTGCTTCGCCGAGCAGGTTCCACGAGCATGGAACGTGAAATCAGGCCGTTCGGGTCATCTGCAGTATAGGATTTAATAAGGACCTCACTATGAGCCGGGGCGACGGGTTAGACGGAACGAACCGGGTGGCGGCTCGTTGAGCACAGCCCAGAAGATGCCTAGGTCGCTGATGGCCGCTACGAAATCACGAAACTCAACAGGTTTTACCACATAAGCATTGACACCGAGCTGATAGGCCCGCTCCAGATCAGGCTCCTCGCGAGAAGAAGTCAGCATTACAACCGGTATGCTGCGCAATGATGGGGTATCACGCACTTCTTTGAGCACCTCAAGGCCATCGACCTTGGGTAATTTCAAGTCCAGCAGCATTACCGCCGGATTTCCCTCAAGTCGCTCAGCATGAGCGCCCCGCCGCATGAGATAGTCCAGCGCCTCGGCACCGTCGCGCAGAACAATGACCTCGTTGGCCAACTGGCTCCGTTCAAGCGCAACCAGCGTCAGCTCGAGATCGTGCGGATTATCCTCGATCAGAAGAATCGGCTTAAGCATAGAAGGAGTCTCAACGTTTCTGTGTGGAAAGGGGGCGCTGTTTCGGTAAAGCAAAATAGAACGTGGCACCTGTGCCCGGCTCGCCCTCAGCCCAGACCCTGCCATCATGGCGTTCTATGATACGGCGGACAGTGGCAAGGCCGATACCGATGCCTTCGAACTCGTCCATATGGTGCAGTCGCTGGAAGACGCCAAACAGCTTGCCCACGTAATCCATGTTGAATCCGACCCCGTTATCCCTGACATGGAAAATGTCTTCCTTGTCGGTTGATTCTGAGCCGATCTCGATAACCGCCTGCTCGCGGTTGCGGGTGTACTTGATCGCGTTGGAAATCAGGTTACGGAGCGCCAGATGAATAAAAGCCGCATCTGCAATGACCATCGGCAATGGCTCGACCTTCCACTCGATGTTGCGCCCGGCAAAGTCAGGCGCCATCTCCTGACGAATCGCTTCGATCAAGGCTGCGACATTGACATCGGAATAGCGGATCGCAGCCCTTCCCATCTGGGAAAAGCTCAGCAGGTTGTCAACCAGGGTTCCGGCAAACCGTGCTGAAACGCCGATGTTCTCAAGGAAGCGTGCGCCGCGATCAGAGAGCTTGTCGCCCTCGAAGTCATTGAGTAATTCTGCATAACCGGCAATGTGCCGAAGAGGCGCACGCAGGTCATGTGAGACGCTGTAGGAAAAGGCTTCAAGTTCCTTATTGGTTCGCTTGAGCTCTTCTGCCAGCTCGGCCAACTCTTCAGCCTTGCGCAAGACGATACCGCGAACGGCATTACGCAGCTCGATGCTGCCCTCGACCTCCAGCGGGTCCCACGGCAATGAGAAGCCTCGGACGGTTTCCTGCCACGTGCTAAAGCTCAGGCGGGGATTGAGCATTCCGTCGTCCTGCACCGCCTTGTGCGGCGGTCCGGCCCAGTTGACGACCTGAACCTGCTCAGGCCTGAACCAGATCAGGTAATGGGAGTGAAGCTCGGAGATCGGCACTGCCAGCAGACCGGCAACATAGCCGCCCAACTCCAGTTCGGGAATATCACGCGTCACATTGTTGGTATGGAAATCATCTTCAACATGCGTCGAGAGCCACATCACCAACGACTCGACGACCGAGCGCGGGGGCGTCTGGCCAATCAGGTCGCAGCGCTCAGCCGATACGATAGCACCACCCGACGCACTGGCGAACCGGAGAAAAATATCGGGTACTTCAGCGATGCCTTCGATAACACTGTCGCGGTCAGCCATCGCGGCCAGCAACTGCACGATCATCTGCCGAAGCGACAGGCGGCGATCGGATAACTTGTGAGACTCACCAGCCTCGATCTGCAAGGACAGCATACGTCCCAGGAGTTCGCAGCCAGTGCGCTTCTGGAAGCTCACTGACTTTGGCTCGGCATCGTGGCAGGAAATCAGCCCCCAGAGCTCGTTATCCACCAGAATGGAAATGGACATCGAGGCCTGCGTACCCATGTTACGCATGTATTGGACATGCACTGGCGATACGCTGCGTAGCATTGCAAAGCTCAGGTCCAGCGGGCGCCCCGTTTCCGGGTTGACGGAAGGCTCAATGATAGAGGGCTCGTAATGGGCGTCCTGAATGACACGAATCCGGTTTTCACGATAGAGTCGACGCGCTTGAGCCGGGATATCCGACTCGGGGAAGACATGGCCAAGGTAACGGTCGTAACCCTCGTCTGCCTCTTCGGCAATCACCTGGCCATGGCCGTCGTGATCGAAGCGATATGCCAGTACTCGGCCAAACTGCGTAATACGCTTGACCTCTCGTACCGCCAGCAGGCAAAGCGCCTCAATGGACTCGGCATGCTGCAGCTGCTCGACAAAGGTACGCACCAATGGGTACATCGTTGTGTAAGCCATTGCTGCCGTACCGGCCGCTTCGAACTCGGCGATCAATACATCATCGAAACGATGCACGAACATGGCAAACTGGTTGCCGTTATCACCAAGGCGCAGGACTACATCACCCAGATAGAAAGGATTGTGGTCTTCGACGACCAGCTCCTTCAGCCGCTCGGGCAGATCCGTTTCTGGCAGAAAATCACTCAGGCATTTCCCTAACAGATCGGCAGGGCTGGCATGCAGATAATCCTGTACGTTTTGGCTAACCTGAGTAATTGTCAGGCTCGGCTCGCTCAAGGCCAGCAGAAACCCATGTGGCTGGATACTACCGGGAATGTGTATAGGTTCTTTCGCACATTCCGTCAGCGTGTTGGCTGGAAGCGAGGAACTGGGATTGTCGGCGACGGCCAAGCATCCTCTCCTGTCGTTACGTATGGATAATTTGTCTATGCCTATTGTGCCTGCATAGGTACGTTATTGTACAAGTGTGATTGATCGGGATAGCGCTAAAAATCTGTGATCCGCCTGCTAGAGCTTTCCTGTTGTACATGTCTTGTCAAACAGTGCTGGTGGACTGCGGAACTATTAGTTACCTAGGGTAAGTCGAAACGGCTGAATCATCCCAAGGAGCAAGTTATCCATGTTCGCGCGCCTCGCCCCTGCTTTGCTGCTAGCTACCCTGACACATTCGGCATTGGCTGCCGATGCCGCCTATGGTCCACGCCTGGAAGGTTTCGAATACGCTTACCCGGTAAGTGAGTTTGAGTTCACATCCCAAAATCAACGCCTGCAAATGGCTTACATTGATGTGAAGCCTACCGCAACACCTAACGGGCGTACCGTGGTGTTGATGCATGGAAAGAACTTTTGTGCCGGAACCTGGGAAACGACCATAGCCCAACTGAGCGGGGCCGGTTATCGGGTCGTAGCGCCGGACCAGATTGGCTTTTGTAAATCCACCAAACCTGAACACTATCAATATACCTTTCAGCAGCTGGCGGTGAATACCCACGCGCTTCTCGAGCACCTGAGTGTAGACAAGGTCACAGTTTTAGGTCATTCCACCGGCGGCATGCTGGCTACCCGCTATGCCCTGCTCTACCCCAGCCAGGTCGAGCAGCTGGTCATGGTTAACCCCATTGGCCTTGAAGATTGGAAGACCAAAGGTGTGCCTTACCGTAGTGTTGATCAATGGTACGAGCGGGAGCTGAAAACAAGCGCCGAAGGTATTCGCAAGTACGAGCAGAACACCTATTACGCCGGCCAGTGGAAGCCTGAATACGATCGCTGGGTCGATATGCTGGCCGGGCTGTATCGTGGTGAAGGCAAGCAGGTCGTAGCCTGGAACTCGGCCCTGCTGTACGACATGATCTATACCCAGCCGGTGGTCTATGAATTTGATCAGCTTCGCATGCCAACGCTGCTCATGATAGGCACCAAGGACAATACCGCCATTGGCAAGGACGCAGCCACTCCAGAGGTGCAGAAGGCGCTGGGTGACTATACGACCCTAGGCAAGCAGACAGCCAAGACAATTCCCCATGCCACACTTGTCGAATTTGATGACATGGGACATGCACCACAAATCCAGGATCCCGAGCGCTTTCACAAGACGCTGCTCAAAGGATTGGCTGACATTAAATAAGCTCATAAAAAACCCCGCCGAGGCGGGGTTTTTTTCGATGGTGCGACTTACATCGTCGAACTCGTGGCAGAACCCAGACTAGCCAAGTCCATTAGTTCACGGGCTGCCACCGCATACATGGCGAAATCCTTTCCGCTGGCGGCACGCACATCACTGAGCATACCTCTCCAGCGTTCCACCATGGTACGGTTGTGCTCCATCCATAGGGCCAGCCGCGCAGCGTTATCTTCAGGTGCCTCAGGCATCTGCAAAACCGCAATCGTGATGATGCGCTGCTGTGCATCCAATTCATCTCTGAACGCTTCACGCGCCAATGCTTGCCAGGCATTTTCAACCGGCAACTCGTTGAGCTGTTGCTGATACCAGGTCAGGTCGAGTGCATTGCCAACAGCGAACCAGGTCGAGGCTACCTGGATAGGATCATGCCCGGTCACGTCAGCCGCCTGAATGATGGGCAAAAGCGTATAGATGTGCGTCGTACCCGCCACCACACGCGCCAGTAGCTCCGGCGTACCCTGATCGATGTAATGCTGATACCGCCCTTCCCACTGGCTGCGTGGCTCGCCCTCGAGCAGTTCGTTCAAACGAACGCCCAGCGCGGCAACACGTGGCCCGAAGTGAGCAACATCACGCGCAGCATCCAGCTCACCGCGACGGCTGCGCAGGAACCAGCGCGTCGCACGACGCCCCAAGCGCATTAACTCATCCATCAGACTCAACTGAACATCTGCCGGAACCTTATAGTCCAGCGCTTCGATCTGACGCCACCAATGAGGCAGATGCAGGACATCCCGCATCACAACATAGGCACGCGTGATATCCGCCGCGCTCATGGCGGTGGACTCCTTGAGGCGCTGGATAAAGGTGATACCCATATGGTTGATCAGATCATTGGCGATCTGGGTACTCACGATCTCGCGCTTCAGACGATGCCGCTGCATCGCCTCGCCAAATTCCTCAGTCAGGCGCTGCGGGAACGCAGTATGCATGTCGCGGCTAAGGTACTCATCGTCCGGCACACTCGACTTGAGCAACTGTTCCTTCAAATCGATCTTGCTGTAGGAGATCAGCACCGAAAGCTCGGCACGGGTCAGGCCTATGCCCTGGCTCGCGCGCTCTGCCAGAACATCATCAGAGGGCAGGAACTCCAGTGCGCGGTCAAGCTTGCCACGACCTTCCAGGTCCACGATGAGACGCTTGTACTCCATGAGATGCGTCCGTGCACGACGCTCCGCCAGAGACAGCGCTTGGGTTTGCATGTAATTGTTGTTGACGACCAGCTCACCAACCTCATCGGTCATCTCGCCCATCAGCTGATTACGCTGTTTCAGGGTCATGTCGCCAGAGGACACCACATCGCCCAAGAGAATCTTGATGTTGACCTCATGGTCAGAGCAGTCCACGCCGCCGGCATTATCAATGAAGTCGGTATTGCATGCGCCACCAGTGAGACCATACTCGACCCGTGCCAGTTGGCTCATGCCCAGGTTACCGCCCTCACCTACCACCTTGGCGCGCAACTCGTTGCCGTTCACCCGTAGCGCATCGTTGGCCTTGTCTCCGATATCCGCATGGGATTCGAAGCTGGCCTTGACGTAAGTACCGATACCGCCGTTCCAGATAAGATCGACCGGAGCCTTGAGCAGTGCATGAATCAGCTCGTTAGGCGTCAGCTGATCGGCCTGGATATCGAAGCGCTCTTTCATCTGCGGCGAAATTTCAATTCGCTTGGCGCTACGTGAGAAAATGCCGCCACCCTCGGAAATCAGGCTGGCGTCATAGTCCGTCCAGCTGGAGCGTGGCAGGTCAAACAGACGCTGGCGCTCGGCGAAGCTGCGGGCAGCATCGGGGTTTGGGTCAATAAAGATATGTAAATGGTTGAATGCCGCTACCAGCTCAAGGCTTTCCGAGCGCAGCAGGCCGTTACCAAATACATCGCCGGCCATGTCGCCGATCCCTAATACAGTGACCGGGTCTTTCTGGACGTCAATGCCCCGCTCGCGGAAATGCCGTTGTACGCTGACCCAGGCACCACGCGACGTGATACCCATTTTCTTGTGGTCATAACCTGCCGAACCGCCAGAAGCGAACGCATCACCCAGCCAGAAGCCGTATTCAGCTGCGATACCATTGGCAATGTCCGAGAAGGTCGCCGTGCCTTTGTCGGCTGCCACGACCAGATAAGGATCGTCATCGTCCTGACGCACAACACCCACCGGCGGAACGATTTCACCCTCTTTCAGGTTGTCCGTGATATCCAGCAAACCGGAAATAAAGATGCGGTAGCACGCTATTGCCTCAGCCAGGATCTCGTCCCGGCTACCGCCTACAGGCAGACGCCGCGGTACGAATCCACCTTTTGCTCCTACCGGTACGATTACCGAGTTTTTGACCTGCTGCGCCTTTACCAGGCCCAGCACCTCTGTACGGTAATCCTCTTCCCGATCCGACCAACGCAGACCGCCACGAGCAACCTTGCCGCCTCGCAGGTGGACGCCTTCCACACGTGGCGAGTACACGAAAATCTCAAATCGCGGTACAGGCTTGGGCAGTTCGGGGATCGCACGCGGATTGAACTTGAAGCTGAAATAGCCCTTGGGCTGGCCATTTTCGTCTGGCTGGTAGAAGTTGGTTCGCAGCGTTGCCTTGATCAGATCCAGGTAACGACGCAGGATGCGGTCTTCGTTGAGCACTGCCACGTTATCCAGCGCTGCAAGGATTGCCTGCTCCAAACGCTGTTGCTTGTCTTCCAGATCTTCCGGAGTCATGCGGCGCGCCAGATAGAAGCGCATACGGAACAGGCGTGTCAGCTCGCGTGCAATGTCCACATGATTGTTCAGCGTACTGGCAATGTAGCCAACGTCGAACCCAATGCGAATCTGCTTGAGATAACGCGCGTAGGCACGTAGCAGGGCCACATCACGCCAGGGCAGCCCGGCCGTCAGGACCAGCCGGTTAAAGGAGTCATTCTCGGCGCTGCCATTGACGATATGGATGAACGCATCCTGGAACGTGTCGTTGAGCTGTTGCAGGTCCACATGCAACCCCGCCACCGTGGTAAAGGCAAAATCGTGGATCCAGTATTCGCGCCCATCTTTCTTGCGCAGGTGATAAGGAAACTCACCCAATACGCGCAAGCCAAGGTTTTCAAGGATTGGCAGTACATCCGACAAGGCCAGCGGCGTATCCGCATGATAGAGCTTGCAATGCAGGACATTGTCGCCGCCGCTGTAACCGAGCGGCTGATAGAAGCTCATGATCAGCGGGCGGCTTTCCGACAGGTTCAGCAGATGCCGCATGTCCACCACCGCCAGATGCGGCGCGAAACGCTCACGATAACCGGCCGGGAAACCCTGAGGGAAATCGGCCAGTACCGCTGTACCCTGCGCCTCGCCCAAGGTATCGATGATCAGACTCGCATAGTCGTCCTTCCAGGACCTGCACGCCTGCACCATTTCCTTTTCGATACGCGAAGGATCAATTTCCGGCTTCTGGCCCGGATCGATACGCAGGATGAACTGAACACGCGCCAGAACGGATTCGGAGAAATAGGTCCAGAACTCGCAGTCGGTGCCATGCAAGCGCTCCATAAGGATCTGCTGCATGCGCTGACGGACCTCGGTGGAATAGATGTCGCGCGGTACATAGGCCAGGCAGTAATAGAAGCGTCCGTAGGGATCGCGGCGCAGGAAGACGCGAACCTTGTTGCGCTCCTGGATCTGTACAATGGACATCGCCGTAGCGAAAAGATCATCTACCGGTGTCTGGAAGAGATCATCACGAGGCAGTGCTTCAAGCACCTGCGCCAGCTCCTTGCCCAAGTGCGCACTGGCACCGAAATCGGCCCGACGTCTGACTTCCGCCGCCTTGCGCCGGATAAAGGGAATGGCTTCGACGCTCTGGTTATAGACGTTGGAGGTATATAACCCCATGAACCGGTGTTCACGAATGACATGCCCCTGTTCGTCGCACTGACGGATCGAGACAAAATCGGGATAGGCCGGACGATGTACCCGGCTTGGCAACGCAGCTTTGGCAAACGAGAGCAGCAACGGCTCACGGAAATACTGCAGCGACTCGGTCTGGATATGAGCGTCTTCGGCAGTAAGGCCTATGCGCAGCTGCCGCGAAAGCCCCAGCAGCGAGGACTCATCATAGAAGATGCGACCACCTTCACCCTCGTTCTCGACGGTAAATTCTTCATATCCCAGGAACGTGAAGTGGTTGTCGTTGAGCCAGGCCAGGAAGGTCTTCACCTCGTCTAGCTCTTCTGCCGCTACATTTGGCCCCGCCACGGTGTCCAGCTGATCGAGCAGATGCGCTACACGCTGTTTCATGGGGTTGAAATCGTTCACTGCCAGGCGCACCTCGCCCAGCACTTCAAGCAGGGCTGATTCAAGCGCCTTCATGTCACTGGCTGAAGCACAGCGATCGATCTCAAGAAAAATGACTGATTCCTGGCTGACTCCCTCTCCCTGGGTACCTTTGGGCAATACCTCTAGCAGACGGCCTGTCTCATCACGGCGTACGCTCAGGACACTGTTCTGCAGAGTATGTACGCTGTGTCCGGATCGATTGATCTGCATGCGGACCGAGTCAACCAGGAACGGGATATCGGCATGCAGGACCTCTACCGCCGTGTGGGCAGACTGCCAACCATGCCGCTCGTATTCAGGGTTGAATACATTGACCTGCGGCTGAGCCGGATTGAAACGCTCCAACAAGCGCCAGGCCGAGAGTACACAACCAACAAGGTCCGAAAGACGGCGCTGGGTCAGTTCTTCCAACGCGACAATTCCGAAGAACTGGTCAGCGAAGGGTGTCAGCCTGGAGAGCGTTGGCTCGTCCACATGCTGAGCGAGAGCAAGGTGTAACTGGTGTTGAAAGTCCGCTTTGCTGGCAGCGGTAAAAAACGCCATGGTTGTACTCCATCTGGGCTTTATTCGTTTTTTGCACGCCTGGTGCCTACATACAAGGACGAGGACCCAGGGTGTTCAGCTCGAGTTCAACTTTATTGCAACTGAAGCCCCTGACATTTTTGGCAGCAGCGACTTCAGCCGGGTAAAAGCTTAAAACGAAGCTGCCGCCGCTGCATTCGGTGCCGCGACATCTTCGTTCATACCTGTTGCAGATGGGGTTTGGGAAAGGAATGGCGCAGCGTTTGCCGCTGCGCCAGAACGATTACTTCGAGGAGGGAATCTGGGTCGCCGGCGCCACACCGGTCGTGTTATTCAAAAGGCTGTCGGTTGCGGTTTGCAGGAAAGCATCCAGCTTGTGCTGCATGGCAGAGGCCTTGTCTGCATCATTGACCACTTCCGCACGACGGATAGCGCCCAACTCGTATCGATACAGGCGTGCGTCAAGATCCTTGGGCTTCACCAGAATATCGTCACCCGACACGATGGCCACGGTCTGCTCGCCTCCTGACGGCTTGATAACCGCAACGCCAGGATCGCCTGCTGGCAGGTCCAGCAAATCCCGCCCCCAGCATTGATGGCGGGCCGGCTCGCCCAAGCGGCCGAGGATGGTAGGCACTATGTCGATCTGGCTACCAATCGTATCGCGGCGGCTGCCAAAAGTTTCCTGTACACCAGGCCCAATCAGCAGCAGCGGTACGTTGAAGCGGAAAAGATCCATTTCCGTCAACTGTTCCGGCGCACCGAAACCGTGGTCGCCCACGATGACAAACAGGGTGTCCTTGAAATAGGGCTGCTTGCGCGCCTCGGCAAAGAACTGGCCCAGCGACCAGTCCGCGTAGCGCATCGCTGTCAGATGCTCATCCAGCGAACCGTGTCCGGTTACACGTTCAACCGGCAGGTCTTTGGGTAACGCGTAAGGGGTGTGATTGGAAAGAGTTTGCAGCAGGGCATAAAACGGCTTGCCCTGCTTTTCGAGCTTACTGAGCTCCTCAGCCGAGCGGGCAAACATGTCCTGGTCAGAAACACCCCAGGTTGGATCGATAAAGACCGGATTGACAAAGTCGTCACGCCCTACGAAAGAGGTCATACCCTGGTTGCTAAAGAAACCAGACTGATTGTCCCAGGCGAAACTTCCGTTGTAGACATAGACATCGTTGTAGCCGCGCGGGCTGAGCATCTGTGGCAGTCCAGAAAACTTGTTACTACCCTCCGGCATCCGCATGAGGTATTCGAAAGCCGGCAGGTTCGGGAAGCAGGCCATGGTGGCAAACATCCCCTGGTGAGTATGAGTGCCGTTGGAAAAGAAACGGGTAAACAGCAGGCCGTCCTTGCTTAGCGCATCGAAATTGGGCGTGATGTTATCCGTACTGCCCAGCGCACCAATGTATCGGCCCGCCATGCTCTCCATCAGAATGACGACGACATTGCGTACACCCGGCAGCCTGGTTTCGGGCGCCGGTGTATAGACGCGACGAATGGCAGCGGTATCGGCATCCACCAGCTGATCACGAGGTGTGAGCAACATGCTGCGTACGGTCTTCAGCGCCTCATCCTCGGGCAGGGTCGCCTTCCAGGTGTTGTCCCGATGGTCAGAGAAGGAGTGCTCTGCCGCATTGATAAGCGTCAGAGTGCCATTGAGCCCCAGATGATTGGCAAACATCGACTCCGTTGTATAGGCATCCCCCCAGCGCAGCGGTGGGCCATGGCGCAGCGTGCCACGTACGGCAACGACCGCCACCAGCAGACAGACCACGAATACCGCGCCCCGCGCATACCAGGCAGGTGAAGCGACCGGGCGGGCTCCCGTGCTGTCCGAAGCGACAACCTTCGGCCGCGTCGCCCGCTCGACACGATGAAACATCCATCCCAGCAATAACGCTGCTACCAGCCAGGCCAGCAGAAGGCGAACAACAGGAAAGCCGTACCAGATCATACTGAATACGGTCTTGAGATCTTCCTGCATGTACTGGAACACCAAGCCATTCAGGCGCTGATGAAATTCCCGGTAGAAGTTCAGCTCCACCACACCCAGGAACAGGCAAAGGCTTGCAGCGACCGTAAGCCAGACGCAGTGCAGGCGGCGAGCCGCCATGGCACGCACGCTGAGCAGTGAAAGCAGTAGCGGCACACAGATGTATGCAATCAGGCGCAGGTCGAAGCGGGCACCGTTGATAAACGCCTCGATGAACTCGCCGGCAGGCGTATCGCCAATGGATTCATGATTATAAGCCAGCAAGGCCAGCCGCAGCAGGGCGAACATGACCAGCAAGGCCAGCGCACTCCCCAGCGTAAAGGCCAGATGACTGGCAATGGTTGGCTGTATAGGCCTGCGCCCTGGATTAGCGGGTCGTTTGGCGTCCGGTTGTTGCATTGTTTAAGCGCCTTCTTTGGTGCGTTGGAGTTTCAGGATGCGGTTGCGTCCCTGCTCGGATAGCAGAAAACTGCCGTCAGGTGATGGCAGAAGGGTCTGGGCAGAGCGAAGATGACTCAGGATTACATGCTCTTTGCCCTGTCGATCGAGCAGCAGCAGCCGGGCCATGTGCGTGGCGTCTTCCGTAATCCAAACACCCTCCGTGGTGCACACCATGAAGCCAGGCGCATTCAAACCGGTGAGCACTATAGGGTCCTGGCCATCGGCTTGCCATTGGTGGATTTCACCCTTCTGCTTTTCGAGATAGAACAGCGAACCGTCTGGGCAAGGTGCGACGGCTTCTGCCTGATCGAGGCCCTGCCGCAGAATGGTCACCGCCTGGGTGCTTGGGTCATAGCGCAGCAGTCGCCCGTTGCCATGCAGATCTTCGATGCCGTAGAGATAGTGTCCGTCGGTTGAGACTTCCTCGACATCATTACCCATAAACAGCTCGCGTCTTTGATCGCCCTTTTGCCAGATGACGGGATGTCGGTCGGCCTCCTGGCTATACACCACCCCCCTTGAAAGAAGGTCAGGCCATCAGGCTTGGAAAGACCTTCGACATAAGGATTTAACGTTCCATCGGGAGAAAGCGTCATGACTCTTCCCTTTCCATCCTGGAACTCTTCCGTTACATACAGAGTGCCTGCCTCATCCCTGATCAGCGCACTGACGTTAGGAATATCCTGGCGATAGATTGAGTACTCCCAGCCATTAGCGGCCTGGACAGGGAAGAAGTGTTTCCAAAGTGGAACGCAGGCCGCTGCAATCAGCGCAATACCTGCAATAGCAGCCAGCTTTCCGGCGCGCCTATTCAGCGTCATTGATACGCAGCCCGTTCAAAAAGCGTAAGAATGCCGGATCAGGAATCAAAATTTCGTCAAAATACCGCCTGCAGCCTTTGCAAGACCATTGATCTTCCGTGTACTAGCCAAACGCCGCTAGAGGTTAGGTGTAGTGCATGGGAATGGATTAAAGTAACGCCCTGCCGAGGCTTTCATCCTTGCCATTTTTCCAGGAAGTATTAATGGAACACCGTGAAGCGCTGATCTCGCTACGCAATTACCTGTCCAGCCAGATCCTGGGCCAGGAAAAGCTTATCGAGCGTTTGTTGATCGCACTGCTCGCCGACGGGCATCTTCTTGTAGAAGGCGCTCCCGGACTTGCGAAAACCAAGGCAATCAAAGATCTCGCCGACGGACTGGAAGCCGAGTTTCATCGTATCCAGTTCACTCCGGACCTATTACCGGCCGACATTACCGGTACTGAGATCTATCGAGCCGACAGCGGTAACTTCGAATTCCAGCGCGGCCCTATCTTTCACCATCTCGTGTTGGCAGACGAGATCAACCGAGCACCGGCCAAGGTACAGTCCGCCCTGCTGGAAGCCATGGCGGAGCGCCAGGTCAGTATTGGCCGCACCACCTATGACTTACCGCCGTTGTTCCTGGTCATGGCTACACAAAATCCTATCGAGCAGGAAGGAACCTACCCGCTGCCGGAGGCCCAGCTCGACCGGTTCCTCATGCATGTCAAGATTGGTTACCCGGATGCCAGCGTTGAACGACGGATCCTGGCGCAGGCACGAGGCGAGGCATTACACGGGGAAACGAAGGCGCCTAATCAGGTGACGCAGGAGGCCATCTTTGCGGCCAGACGGGAGGTTGTTTCGCTGTATATGGCCGACGCGGTCGAGGAGTATCTTGTCCAGCTCATAATGGCGACACGGACACCGGCACGCTTCGATGCCGAACTGGCACAGTGGCTCAGCTATGGGTCGAGTCCGCGGGGCTCCATCGCGCTGGATCGTTGCTCTCGCGCACATGCCTGGCTTGCGGGACGGGATTTCGTCAGTCCGGAAGACATCCAGGCGGTACTGTTCGACGTTCTGCGACACCGCATAATCCTCTCCTTCGAGGCCGAAGCGGCCGGCGTCGACCATGATCGCGTTGTGCAACGTATTCTCGACGTCGTGGCCGTTGCATAGCACCATGGGCACGCCGCGCAGCGTCAGTATCAGCCTGACCGAGCTGATCGACATGAGACACCGCGTTCCAGAGGTCAAACTGTTCGCGGCCGCCGGGCGACGCAGCCCGCTCATTGGCGTTCACCATTCACGCCTGCGGGGTCGCGGCGTGGACTTCGATCAGGTACGGGTGTATCAACCAGGCGACGACGTCCGCACCATCGACTGGCGTGTGACCGCCAGAAGCCGCGAGCCACATACCAAGCTGTTTCATGAGGAGCGTGAGCGCCCTGTCTATCTGCTGATTGAACAGAGCCAGCGCTTGTTCTTTGGCTCGGAGCGCGTGTTCAAATCGGTATTGGTGGCACAGGCAGCTGCCCTAATCGGCTGGTCCGTACTGGGTCATAGCGACCGCATTGGCGGCATGGTTTTTGGTGATGACGGCTTTCACGACGTGCGTCCACGGCGCAGCAAGCAAAACCTGCTGAGGTTGTTCGATCATCTGATCAAGGCCAATCACAGTCTTATGGACCAGACCGAACCCAAACTTCCGAGCGACGCCTTTTCATTGGTGTTGCGGCGCGCACGTGAAGTACTGCGTCCAGGCAGCATGGCATTGATCCTATGCGATGAGCGTAGCCTGAGCGAGGCCGCGGAGCAGCAACTGGCCCTGGCGTCTCGCCATACGGACCTGGTTCTGTTACCGGTCTCCGATCCGCTGGACCACCGTTTGCCAGCAGCCGGATTTCTTCGCTTCGCCCAGCACGACACCGAGCTTGAAATCGACACCCTGAACGGCACGCTGTCGAACGCCTACCTGCAGCAGGCAAAGCAGCGTCGGGAGCGCTGGACACGCCTAAGCCAGCGACTGGGTATCCCGCTGCTTCCGCTTTCTACTTCCTACGACCTGATTGAGCAGCTGCGCAAGCATCTGCACCAGCATCAGCCTGGCTACCAACAATGAACCCGCTCGATCAATTGGCCCCTCTGGTCAGGCCCGAGCCCGTTTCGTTCTGGCCGTTGGCACCCGGCTGGTGGATAGCGCTGGTCATGTTAGTGGCGGTACCTGCTGCAGCATTCATGGTATGGCGGCATCGGCGCCAGACGTCTGTGGAGCAGCCTGTTTCAGAAGAAGAGCAACTGGAGGGGCCTCGCCGGGCGGCACTGCTTGAGCTGGCACAAATGCCCCGTCCCTATGGCGAATCCGCCGGGCCCTGGCTGCAAAGTCTAAATGCCCTGCTCAAACGGCTGTGCATGACCCGCTATCCCGACAGCCACTGCCAGACATTGAGCGGGCGCGCCTGGCTGGCCTTTCTCGACACCCGGTGTACGGCAGCTGGCCTGACACGCTGGATGGTCTTGGTAGAAGGCGCTTATCGCCCGGACTGCCGGTTGGACGACAAGACCATCGATGGCCTTTACGCCGCGGTCAACATATGGATTCGCAAACATGTTTGAATTTGCCTGGCCGTGGATATTTTTCCTGGCACCCTTGCCCTGGGTGGCCAGGCTGATATTGCCGCCTGCGCAAAGCCAGGAGTCAGCACTCAAGGTCAGTTTTCTGAAAGAACTTGAGCACCTTGCAGGACACCGCGCCCATACACGTCTGCCTGCCCTGAAGCGGCAGTTGCCGTTTGTATTGATCTGGGTGCTGCTTCTGGCAGCAACAGCTCGTCCCCAATGGGTGGGTTCACCCCTTCCGCTTCCTACCAGTGGCAGAGACATCTTGCTGGCCGTTGACGTGTCTGGCTCCATGGATTATCCCGACATGACCTGGAAGGGAGAAGACATCAGCCGCCTCACCCTGGTAAAGCATCTGATCGGCGATTTTATCGAAGGCCGCACGGGTGATCGCATCGGTCTTATCCTCTTTGGTTCGCAAGCTTATGTGCAGGCGCCGCTCACCTTTGATCGCCGGACGGTCCATGCCCTGCTCGATGAGGCCCTGGTAGGTATTGCAGGCAAGAACACCGCTATCGGTGACGCCATTGGCCTGGCGGTAAAGCATTTGAGGATGCGTCCGGAAAATAGTCGAGTCATGGTCTTGATTACGGATGGCGCCAATAACGGTGGCCGCGTCGATCCATTGATCGCTGCTCGCCTGGCCGCCGAAGAGCATGTACGGATCTATGCCATCGGGATTGGTGCCGACCCACAACAGGCCAGTCTCTCGAGCCTATTCGGTTTCAGCAGCCTGGATCTGGATGAGGACACACTCAAAGCCATTGCCAAGGAAACCGGAGGCCGCTATTTCCGTGCCCGTTCGCAGGAAGAGCTGTCCGCCATCTCGAATGAACTCAACAGCTTCGAGCCGATTGCACAACAGCCCACCCGTGTACGTCCAGCCAAAGCGCTCTTTTACTGGCCACTGAGTCTTGCCCTTCTGACCAGCCTGATCGCCGCTGCCTTGCATATCTGGCCGAAACCCTGGCGGCGTATTCCCCGGCTGCGTGCCTACGCACAGGCGCGCGGGAGGAGGCAGACATGATGTCGCTGATTCCACACCTGTCGCGTCCTCTCTGGCTTCTAGCATTCCCCGTGCTGCTCTGGCTCCTCTGGAAGCTGTGGCATCGTCCGCGTCGCGTAGGACATTGGCAACGGCTTTTGCCAACGGCATTTCACGAATGGCTGCTGACCACGACATCCAGAGATACCCAACGCCTGCCGTTGTTACTGTTTGGTCTTGGCGCTGCGCTGGCAATCCTGGCATTGAGCGGCCCCAGCTGGCAGCGCGCAGAGCAGCCGGCTTATATACGTACCGATCCGCTGGTTATCGTGCTCGACATGACGCCGGACATGCTGGCTTCGGACGTTTCCCCTTCTCGCCTCATTCAGGCCCAGCACACTATTCTGGACCTGTTGGCGGCACGTCGGGATGCTGAAACTGCCATTGTCGTCTATGCCGGCAGCAGTCATATCCTGGTCCCGCTAACCAATGATCTGCATACGGCACAAAGCCTGCTGGAAGCCGTGCGTCCGGCGATCATGCCAGAAGCCGGCGAGCGTGCGGATTTAGCGGTACGCCAGGCACTGCAGCTACTCCGGCAAGGCAGCGGTACAGGAGGAAGAGTCCTACTAATAACCAGCCAGCTCAGCAACCAGGAACAGAAAGGCATACGTGAAGCGCTATCCAGCTATAGGGTTCCCTTGCTTATGCTGGGTATGGGGACACTTGAAGGTGCGCCGATGGCGCGAGAAGAAGGCGGCTATCTGACCGACAATCAAGGTAATATCCTGCTATCACGCCTGGATGAGGCTACCTTGCTCCGCTTCGCTCAATCGGTGGGTGCGCAGTATCAGCGCCAACAGCCTGATGAGCGTGACCTCCGCGCGTTGGGTCTGCTCGACACACCGGACACCGTAGCCGAGCGACAGGAACAGGTACGCCTGGATGCCTGGGTCGACCAAGGCTACTGGCTGCTTATCCCCGTGCTGATTCTGGCTGCATGCGCAGGGCGAAAAGGCTGGCTCTTGTGTATACCGCTTTTGCTGTTTGTCATGCCACCTCCCGCCCACGCGTTTGCGTTCGAAGATCTCTGGTTGCGCAAGGATCAGCAAGGCGCCCGTTTGCTTGAAGCGCAACGTCCTGACGAAGCCGCTCGACGGTTCGAGAATCGTGAATGGCGTGGTGTCGCCCAATACGAAGCAGGTCAATATGAAGAGGCTGCCAAAACCTTTGCCCAGGGCAACAGTGCGGTAGATCACTACAACCGCGCTAACGCCCTGGCCAAAGCCGGTCAATTGACTGGCGCGCTGGACGCTTATGACCAAGCACTCAGGCTGCAAAGCAATTTTCCCGAGGCCCTCCATAACAGAGCCCTGGTAGAAGCCTTGCTCAAACAGCAACAGGAACAGGCAACCGCTCAGGACGCCACGCCTAATGAAGCAGAAAGTAGCGAACAGCAAGGTCAGTCCGACACCCAAGCCCAACCCTCACCGCAAAACAGTGACGCCACTGATGAGCCAAGGGCTGCGTCGAACCATGACGAATCAGGGCAGCCCGTTGGCCAAACCCCAGGCGAAGCCAGCGATAGCGAGGCCGTCGAGACCGAGGAAGAGAACGACGACCTTCTGTCCCAGCCTCACTCGAACGTACTGAGCGAGGAACGCAGGCAGTCACTGGAACAATGGCTAAGAGAAATACCAGACGATCCCGCAGAGCTGTTACGCCGCAAGTTCTGGTATCAGCAGCAACAAAAACAGGAAAATAGAACACCATGAGCCTAGTCCGTATTGCGCTCATCCTGCTTCTGCTGGTCAGTCTGCCTGGCTGGGGGGCAGACTTTACGGCTCGCGTGGACCATACCCAACTCGTACCTGGCGAGACCTTCGAGCTTGTCCTCGAATCAAGCGATCCGACGCTTTTCGGCAAACCGGATCTGTCTCCTCTGGAGCCCCAGTTCGATATTCTCGGCACACGCCAGATCAACCAGTTGAGTACGGGTCCCGATCAAAGCGAGCCTATCACCCGCTGGATCGTAACGCTTCAACCGCGGCAGCGCGGAATCGTGGTGATTCCTCCGCTGACCCTCAGTGGGGTGCGAAGCCAGCCGATTACGCTGCATGTCAACGAAACATCGACGCTCACCCCCAGTGCCCAGAACCTTGAGCCGGTCTTTATCGATGCTACGGTGGATCAGGAAACCGTTTATGTGCAGGCGCAGCTGGTCCTGACGCTACGCATCCTCCACTCCGTACCGCTTTACGATGACAGTAACCTCAGTACGCTGAGCATGCCATCAGCGCGCGTCGAGCCTTTGGGAGAGCCCAGGACGTATGAGCAGACCATTGGCGGCGTGAGACATGGTGTTATCGAGATCCGCTATGCCATTTTTCCGCAGCAAAGCGGTCCATTACGCATTCCCAGCCTGTCGTTCAGTGCCACGGCGGTTGATACCTCAACCAGTGGTCAGCAGTCGTCTCCGTTCAGCTCAAGGCCGGGTCGGGTAATACGCGTGGATACCAGCGAGATTCCCATCCAGGTCAAAGCCAAGCCTGCCGATTATCCTGCTGACGCACCCTGGCTACCGGCACGTCATATCGAGCTGAGCGAAGCGTGGAATCCCCAGCCGGAAGAAGCGCGCCAGGGCGCCGTATTGACACGCCACTTTCTTCTCAAGGCAGAAGGCCTGTCCAGTGCACAGCTGCCGCCTCTGCCGCAGCCGATTGTAGACGGGCTTCGCCGCTATCCAGACCAGGCCAAGCTGACCAACGAAGTGCAGGATCAAAGCCTGGTCGGCATTCGCGAGGAGCGGGAGGCGCTCGTACCCAACCGGAGCGGCGACATCACTCTACCTGCTCTGGAAGTTGTCTGGTGGAATACTCGGACCGACCAACTTGAGCATACACAGCTACCTGCCCATACCCTTACCGTCGCTGCCGACCCGGCCCTAATGCCACCGTCCCCAGGGCAGGCCTCTACCAGTGTGAACGGGAAGCGACTACCTCTCTGGCCATGGCAGCTGGCCAGTTTTATTCTGCTTCTGACCACACTGTTGGGTTTCGGGCTATGGTGGCGAGCCCGCCAACTGCCCGCCATTATTAAAATGGCTCCTGCCGGCCCGAGCCCACGCACGCTGCTCGATGATTTGCGACGCGCCTGCCAGGCTAACGATCCGCATGCCACGCGTCAGGCGCTCGATGCCTGGGCTCGACAACAGCCAGAAACCCTGGCAGAAATGGCAGCCCGCTTCGATCCGCTTTCTGTAGCTCTGGATGACCTTAACGGCGCGCTTTACAGCGAAAGCGGACAGCATCATTGGCAAGGCGAGACACTGTGGCAGGCGCTCCAGGCTTTACCACCCTCTACGCAGCCCGTACAACAGGAGCCTGGCTCACTGCCACCGCTATACCCGCGCTGATGGTCCGGGCGCAACGCCTCGACCACACGCCTGAACAGGAACACCATGCGTATTCTTCATACTTCCGACTGGCATCTTGGCCAGACCCTTCATGGTCAGGATCGCGACTTCGAACACGCCTGTTTTCTCGATTGGCTGTTGGCACAACTCAAGGCACGCCGCCCCGACGCCCTGCTCATCGCTGGCGACGTCTTCGACACGATCAACCCGCCGGTCAAGGCGCAGGAGCGCCTCTATGACTTTATCGTACAGGCACACCTGGCGCTTCCTACCCTAACGGTGGTAATGATTGCAGGCAACCATGACTCTGGAGCCCGGATCGAACTCCCCGCTCCGCTCATGCGCAGCCTGCGGACCCATGCGTTAGGGCGAGTGCTCTGGCTGGATGACGGCTCGCTGGATGCCAGGCGGCTAATGGTTCCGCTTACCGATGCAAACGGCGCGATCAGAGCCTGGTGCCTAGCCCTGCCTTTTTTACGACCGGCAGAAGTAACGGGGGGAAGTGATGGTACCTATATGGAGGGTATCGCCAAGGTACACGCAGAGCTGATTGCCCACGCTGAAACACTTCGCACACCAGGCCAGGCCCTTATTGCCATGAGCCACGCACACTTGGCGGGAGGCCAGGTATCGGAGGATTCAGAGCGCAATATTATTGTTGGTAATGCCGAAGCTCAACCTGCCTCTCTGTTTCCACCAAGCATTGCCTACGTGGCATTGGGTCATTTGCATAAGCCGCAAAAGGTAGCCAAGCAGGAGCGTATCCGGTACAGCGGATCTCCCCTTCCCCTCTCGTTCGCGGAAGTGGACTATCCTCACCAGATTCTTGATGTTCAGTTCGAAGGGGAAGCGCTCAAGACTGTCGAGAGCATTCGGATCCCGCGAGCCGTGGACATGGTGCGCCTGGGCCCTGCACCACTGGCAGATATCCTTGAGCATCTCAAAAGCCAATCCGAAATCGACCTCTTCAATACACCCGAAAGCCACTTGGCTCCCTGGCTCGAAGTCAGAGTCATACTCGACGCACCCCAACCCGATCTACGGCAGCGGCTGGAGTCTGCTCTTGAAAGAAAATCGTTACGCCTCGTTCGGATCAGCGTGCAATACGCGGGAGCCGTCAGTACTTCCAGCGAGTCGCCGGAGCTGGTGGCGCTGGAGCAACTGACGCCACAAGAGCTTTTCAGCCGTGCCTGGCAGGATACCTATGGGCAAATGCCAGAATCGTCCACACTGGACGATTTTGCCCAGTTGCTTGAAGACATCGAACTGGGAGAACAGGCATGAAGATTCTGGCCGTTCGCCTGAAAAACCTCGCCTCTCTTGCCGGCCCGCATGAGCTGGACTTCACCGCTGAACCTCTTGCCAGCACCGGCCTGTTTGCCATTACCGGCCCAACCGGTTCAGGCAAGAGCACACTGCTGGATGCCCTTTCGCTAGGGCTGTTTGGTGAAGTGCCACGCCTTAGCAATGTGCGCAAGGAAGCCAAGGTGCCAGACGGCGATAACGAAATTGCTACAGGCGATCCACGTACCCTTCTTCGCCGCGGTAGCGGTGCAGGCTATGCTGAAGTGGACTTCCTGGGTATCGACGGTTATCGCTACCGTGCACGCTGGGAAGCCAATCGCGCTCGAGACAGAGCGGATGGAAAACTTCAGCCCAGTCGCCAGAGCCTGCGGAACCTGGACACGCAGCAGCTGTTGGCAGCCGACAAGAAAGCCGAATTCAAAACCCAGCTTGAGCAGCGCCTGGGCCTTACCTTTGAACAGTTCACCCGCGCAGTGCTACTGGCGCAAAGCGAGTTCAGCGCCTTTCTGAAAGCGGACGACAACGGCCGCAGCGAACTCTTGGAAAAACTGACCGATACTGCGATCTATAGCCAGCTTGGCCGACGCGCCTTCGAACGGGCGAAACAGGCTCGGCAGTCCCTTGATCAACTGGAACAGCAAGCAGGTGGTATCCGCCCCCTAGACGACGCTGGCCGCACAGCACTCGAAACCCAATGCCAGAGCACGCTGGAAGCGTTGGTCCGCATTCAGGTCGAGCTTGGTGAGGTGGAACAGCAGCGGCGCTGGTTAAGGGATTTGAAGCGATTGGAGCAGGAACTTGCTCAGGCCCAGACAGCGCGTACAACAGTGCGGCAGCAACACGATGAGCATACAGAGGCGCGCCAGACGCTTCATTGGCTTGATCAGTTGCTACCACAGCGTCATCGCTATCAGCAGAAGGCGCAGCTTGAGCATGACATGGACCAGCTGACGGCCCACCTCATACAGCTTGAACAGCAGAAACAAGCGCTTGAACAACGCCTGGACGAGCTGACAGAACGCCAGCAGCACGCTCAAACCTGTCGCCAAACTGCGGAAGAAGCCCTGCATCAAAGTGCCGACTCACTGCAACAGGCTTTTCAGGAAGAGAACGACCTCAGCCGCCTCAAGATCGATGTCCAGCAAACCCGCGAGGCGTGGCGTCAAGAAGACTCGTTTCAACGCGAATCCCTGGCAAGGATCAATGCCTTGGCGGCTACCGAGGTGGAGCAATGTCAGGCACTGGAGCAGATAGCCACACAGCTTCAGGCAAGCGAGGCACTGTCAGCATTATGTGATGCCTGGTCAGCCTACCGCCCTCGCCTTCAGCAGAACCTGCAGCTCGGCGAGCGCTTGGCGGGGTCCCGCCTGCGCATTCCCCAGCTACAGGCTGCTGTAAAAAAAGCCCAGGAAGAGGCCGATACTTATCAGACAGCCATCCAGACGCTCCAGCAGGAATCCGGCGCGGAAGGCAACCTGAGCGAGCAAATCCAGGCGCTGACGCAACAGCAACAGGCCAGCCGCCCCCTGCTCAGCTCATTGGAACGACTCATCTATCTCTGGCAACAAGGAGAAGAGCTCGAAGGCTATTGGCTCAGTAATCAGGAAAAGCAGACAGCGCTCTTGCAGGAGCGGGCCCACACCATAGCCGAGGGTAAGCGCGCCGCTGCAGAGCACGCCGAAGCCGAGCGCGACCTCAAGGTCACCCTTGCCGTACTTGAGCGGCAACGGCTGATGCGTAGCGTAAGCGTGGAAAAGCTGCGTGCCCAACTCGTAGAAGGCGAGCCCTGCCCTGTGTGCGGCAGCCAGGAGCATCCCTTTCATCAGGAGAGTGCTCTGGCAGAGGCCATGGCCTCCCATGAAGCTCGGGAAGAAGAGCAGGCTCGACTACATGTGCAACAGCTGTACGAACGCCTGATTGGTCTACGAAGCGCTGTTGCCGGTCTGAATGAACGGCTCAAGGATCTCAAGCAGCAAGAAGAACAGCTGACCGCACAGCAGTTGGGAATACATGAGCAGCTGCGAGGCCACCCGGAAGGCAAGACACTTCTCGCCCAACCTGAGGAGCATCGCTCTTTCTGGCTGAACGAACAATTGACAGCTCTCAGCAAGCGCATCCAGACCGAAGAAACGCGCCTGCAGTTCCTATTGAATCACCAGCAAAAAATCGATGGCTTACAGGAGCGTTGGCAAACCGCCCGCGAGCGTAGCCAGCAGGCCGCATGGGAGTTGGAAGAACACCTGAAAGCCATCCAGCAGGATGAGCTTCGACACGCTCAGGAGCTGGCTGAACTCACTGCACTACTGCCTGCACCCTGGCTGGAACATTGGCAACAGCAGCCCCAGCCTACGTTTACGCGCTTGGAAGCGCTCATAGAAGCTCGACACCATCACCTGCTACGGAAACAGGAGCTGGAAAAGACATTGACGACCTGCACGTCCGACCTCGAGCGTGAGCGTTATCAACAGCAGACCAGACTTCAGCAGCATGAAAAGCTTTCCAGTCTGCTGGCAACACTGGAAGAACAATTGACGAGTGGTCAGCTGCGCCTTCAGACAACATTGGGTGAACATGCCAGCCCCCATGCCTGGCAACAGGCATTGAACCAATCCGTTGAACAGGCACGCCAAGCAGAGAGTCAAGCCAGGGAAGCCTGGAATGAGGTCAATCTGAACCATGAGCAATTACGCCATACTGTTGAGCTCAAGCGAGGCGAAGCGCAAAAGCTGGACTCCGCACATCGTCTACTTCTCGTCGAGCTTGACGCCTGGCGGGCCCAGCACAGTACGCTTGACGAGACACTGCTGACTCGACTGCTGGGTATCGATGACCGTGAGCACACTGCCTTGCGCCAGCAGTTGCAGGCCCTGGAACGGGCTGTCAATGAGGCTGATGTGGTCGTTCAAGAGCGTGAAAAACGTCTGGCAGCCCACCGGACCGAGCGGGCCGACCTTCCTGAGCCGGAGACGCTGGAGCAGCGCTGGACAGAGCTGAGCCAACTCAACCAGGCCTCTCAGGAACGTCATGCCGAACTACGGGCTGAAATCGCTGAAGACAACCGTCGGCGCACACAAAGCGCTGAGTTGCTGAACGCGATCGAGAGCGCCCGCGCGGAGTATCTTCGCTGGGCCAGGCTGGACGAGCTGATCGGCTCTGCCGATGGTCATACCTTCCGCAAGATTGCTCAAGGCTACAATCTGGATCTGCTGATCCATCATGCCAATGCTCAACTCCAGCAGCTGGTCCGCCGCTATCGGCTCAAGCGAGGCGGCAGTGCGCTAGGGCTCTTGGTTAAGGATACCGAAATGGGCGATGAGCTGCGCTCGGTACATTCTCTGTCCGGTGGAGAAACATTTCTCGTTTCACTGGCACTGGCCCTGGGTCTCGCCTCCATGGCGTCGACTAACCTGAAGATCGAGTCGCTGTTTATTGATGAGGGCTTTGGCAGCCTTGACCCTGATTCGCTACAGCTTGCCATGGACGCATTAGACGGACTTCAAGCTCAAGGCCGCAAGGTTGCTGTCATTTCCCATGTCCAGGAAATGCATGAGCGTATTCCTGTCCAGGTGCAGGTATGCAAACAGGGCAACGGATTGAGTACGTTAAGAATCCAGGGGCCGACGCCTCGCTTTATTGACTAAGCCATGCTGCCGGGCATCACCGTCCAGTGGCGCTCACACGAACCGAGCGCCACTCGTGATCATTTTATTTTTTCAACCGTCTGGCTATCCGCTGGGCGCACATCCGGGAGCAGTGACTGAAGCACGATTCCTTTAGGAAGCGTTTCTTACACGTATGTCCTACAGGTTTTTGCGGTTTCGAACAGATTGCAATCAGCCCCGCTGACGGGTCAGCTGTACGCCGATTGGCGCAAAGGTATCTCATGTCGATACCCAGGCGTTATGGAGCGACACCAGGGAAAGTCCGCGCGACCAGAATGCCAGGAAAGAATAAACATCACTTATGGCAGAAGCGTGCAAGCGGTAGCGAACTCGCCCGAACTGTCACGGCAAGCGTCCGCCTGCTCATCACTTATAGGCATCAGCCGGAAGTAGCAGGCCCATCCTTCAGGCCTGCTACCCAAGCATTTACGTTATGCCAGGCTCTTGCTTACCACCTCATACACATCGCTCGAGAGCTGACCGCTTGCCATGATCCGCTCCAGTTCCCCACGCATGAGTTGCTGGCGGGTTTCATCGTACTTGCGCCAGCGGGTCAACGGCGTTAGCAGGCGGGATGCAATCTGCGGATTCAAGGCATTGAGCGTAATGATCTGATCAGCCAGGAAGCGATAACCGCTGCCGTCTTTTTGATGGAAATTGATCAGGTTCTGGTTGGCGAAGGCGCCGATAAGTGCACGAACCTTGTTGGGGTTCTTCAAGGTAAAGGCAGGATGCCCCATCAATGCCTTGACGCGGTCTAAACCACCCGGACGGTAACTGGCCGCCTGCACACTGAACCAGGAGTCCATAACCAGCGGATCATTCTTGTAGCACTCGGCAAAGCGCTCCAGCACCTCGGTCTTCTCCGCCTCGAAGTCGGAGTTTACCAAGGCTGACAGCGCCGCCAGGCGTTCCGTCATGTTGTCACAGTTGTCGAACTGCTCCTGAGCCGCTGCAACCACTTCCGGCTTGCGGCTCATCATGAGATAGCCTAGTGCGATGTTCTGCAAACTGCGGCGGGCAATATGATCCGCCTGGGCAACATACGGCGTATTGCGTGAGGTTTCGCGGTTCGCCTGATAGCGCTTCCACAGCGGCTCATACAACGCCTTAACCAACTCATCACGAGCGAAGTCACGGGCAGCATGGATAGCATCGATATCGGCGACCTCAGACAGCTCGACCAGATACGCCTCCGTTGGAAGCGCCAGCATTTCTGCCACCATAGCCTGATCCAGGCGCTCGTCCTCCAGTACCGTGCGCAGCGCCTCGACAAGACGTTGATCGAGTACCATCACCTCACCCTTCTGCTGTTGAACGATCAGCTCCTGCAAGACCTGTACAGCCAGTTGCTGACCAGCATCCCAACGATTGAACCCGTCGGAATCGTGCTGCATGAGGAACATCAGCTGCTCACGCGTATAGGGGAAGCTAAGCTTGACCGGTGCGGAAAATCCGCGCAGCAATGAGGGCAGCGGTTTTTCCGTAATACCTTCGAACGTAAAGGACTGCTCAGCCTCGGTTACGGCAATCACGCGATCTGTTACAGCGTCTTCCGTCTCACCAGCAAGGCGTAGCGGCAGTTCTTGCCCTTGCCCTCCCAACAGCCCTAACTTGACCGGAATTACGAAGGGCTCCTTGGTGGGCTGGCCAGGGGTTGGCGGGCAGCTCTGGCGGAAGGTCAGCGTATAGGTCTTGGCCTGTTCATCAAAGGCTTCAGCCACCTCCAGACGCGGTGTACCGGACTGGCTGTACCAGCGTTTGAACTGAGTGAAGTCGACGCCGTTAGCATCCTCCAAGGCCTTGACGAAATCCTCGACAGTGACCGCCTGGCCATCATGGCGCTCGAAGTACAGATCGGTCCCCTTGCGGAAACCATCTGCACCTAACAGGGTGTGCAGCATGCGCACCACCTCAGCACCCTTTTCATAGACAGTCAGGGTGTAGAAGTTGGAGATCTCGATAAAGGAATCCGGGCGCACCGGGTGTGCCATCGGACCGGCGTCCTCTGCGAACTGATTGGTCCGCAGAAAAGCCACGTCCTCGATACGCTTGACTGTTTCCGAGTTCATGTCGGAGGAGAATCCGGCATCACGGAATACGGTGAAGCCTTCCTTCAGGGACAGCTGGAACCAGTCACGGCAAGTGACACGGTTACCCGACCAGTTATGGAAGTATTCATGGGCAACGATAGCCTCGACCCGCTGATGCGCGGCGTCTGTGGCAGTGTCCGGGCTCGCCAGAACAGCGCTGGAATTGAAAATGTTCAGCCCTTTGTTTTCCATGGCGCCCATGTTGAAGTCGTTCACCGCAACGATCATGAAAATATCCAGATCGTATTCACGGCCATAGACTTCCTCATCCCAGCGCATGGAGCGCTTGAGGCTGTCCATGGCATGCTGCAGCTTGCCGATGTTTTCCGGCTCCACATAGATCCGCAGGGCTACGTCGCGTCCGCTTCCTGTGGTGTATGTATCCTCAATACACCAGAGGTCACCGGCTACCAGCGCGAACAGGTAGGACGGCTTCTTGAAGGGATCTTCCCAGGTCGCCCAGTGACGTCCGCCCTCTTCCTCACCGTTGGCAATCGGATTGCCATTGGAAAGCAGGATCGGATACTTGACCTTGTCCGCCTTGATGGTTGTGGTAAATACGCTCATCACATCCGGGCGGTCGAGGTAGTAGGTGATCTTGCGGAAACCCTCGGCCTCGCACTGCGTACAGAACATCTTGCCAGAGGTATACAGGCCTTCCAGCGCCGTATTGGTTTCCGGATGGATGCGTACAGTGGTGCTGAGAGTGAAGTTGTTGCCACAGGGCTGGATCGTCAGGTAATCGGACTCGACCTGATACTCATTAGGCGTCTGGGGCTCGGCATTGACCGATAGGCTCAACAGCTCAAGCTCTTCCCCCTGCAAAACAAGGGGTGGCAGACCGGCGCCTCGGTCAGGGTTACGCCGCATATGCAACTCGGCATGAACGAGCGTATGGTCATCGAACAGCTCGAACGTGAGATGCGTCTCGTCAATGAGGTACTCAGGGGCCTGATAGTCCTTGAGATGTATCGTCTTTGGTTGCTCGGTGCGCATGACGTAACCCTTATGCTAATTCACGACGGCGGTTGTACCGCGGCGGCTTAATGATGCACGGCCAGCTGGTAAGCTGTGTATTTGCGAATATTAATGACCCCGGTATCAAACATCAGGTATTGACCCTTGATACCAAGCAGTGTGCCTTCTACTACAGGCGTCTTCTCCAGATCGTGGCTAACAATCTTGGTGGGATACACCGTAACCGGATAATGAATCTGAAGCGGCTCCATGTCGACTATTGGTTGGATCGCCTGCAGGCCAAAACGCTCCTGAAGCACGTGCATCCCTTGCGCACAGGCATCCAGAATCTGGTCGCGCAGCGCAGCGAGGTCCGCCTGCTCCGCCTCTCCCTTGAGCATAGCGCGCCAGTTGGTGCGGTCTCCTACCTGGCTACGAAAAAGGTCCTCCACCAGACCCGATTGCTGCCGGGTAGCCACACGCAAGATGGCTAGCGCCTGATGAGCACCCTGGTCAATCCAGCGAGTAGGGATCTGATTGGCACGCGTAATACCGACCTTAAGCCCTGAGGAGTTGGCCAGGTAGACGATATGGGGCGTCATGCAAAAAGACTCTCCCCACTCCGGTTCGCGACAGGTGCCATGCTCGAAATGGCACTTCTCAGGACTCATCATGCAGCTATCGCATTGGGCAAGGGAGGTAAAACAGGGATAACAGTAACCCTGACCGAAGCTCTTCTTGGTCTTGCGGCCACAATGGGTGCAATAGATTTCACCTAGGTACTCCAGACGGATTCTTTCGCCAATCAGCGGATTGACGGGAACCTCTGTTTCGCCCAGGCGAAACGAATACTGCACGGGCTCGCCGAGACGCACCGTCATCTTGCTTAGCGCGCCGCGCCCTAACTCTGCCATGGTGTTGCACTACCTTTTAAAATGAAAGCGCCACGGCTGTAGGGCCGCGGCGCTTGGAACTGCGGTGATGCGAAGATCAGTGAATCGCGTCGGACTTAAAAAGAAGATTGGGAATCGGCTCGGACTTTGAACTGCATTCCTGTGGTCCCATGTAGCCGACTCGCTGGTCCTCCGGGACATGCCTGGCCTCATAGGCAATGACTGCCTGCAAACTGAGCTCGACCTGCTCGCGCGTCAGCTTGCGGCCATCCGGCCATTTACCGATTTCTACAGCGCGTTTTAGGTTCTCGTAGATTTCCGGCGTGATGTTATCGAGCATTTGGGCAAAGGGTGTGGACATGCTCCCGCTCCTGGTAAGTAGAAATACCGGCAAATAAAGGCTTAAGTGTAGCGGGAGGCGAATGCTTGCGCACAGCCATCCGGCAAGGCATGGCCCCTCCTGCAAGAAGCCATGCAAATATTCTATTTGGCGTCGGGCTGCGTTATTTTCAACTGCTGCGGCTGGGCATCTTTCACCGCAATCGGCTTGCCAAGCGCAACCCACTCACCTGACGTCGGATTTCCCTGCCGAGAGATACGCGCAACCAGCTGAACCTGATCAAACCCTGACAGCTTGAGCTGGGGCATCATCGCATCTGCATCACTCAGCGATACACTGGCAGGCAGGTCCGCTACTGTCAGACGCTTTACTGCCAATGGCATGGGTGGCCCTGATACAGCGCGGGCAAACACGAACACGGTATCACTCGCCTTGACATGTGAGCTCACGCCTGGATCAAGACTTACCGTGACACTCAGGGTAGCTGATTGAGTAGAACTGGCTGAAGATGCAGCTTCGCCGCTAGCGCCCATATAGCGCCGGGCCCGCTCGATACCACTTTGAATAGCCTTACGGGACGGATCACCAGTAGGCAGCTGATCGACCAAGGTTTGCCAATGAGTGATTGCACCAGCGTAATCCTTCTGCTCGAACGCCGCTATGCCCAGGAGCCCAAGCGTAGTCACTTCCTTGGGATTAGCCTTGAGCGCTTCGTCAGCCAACGTCTTGACCTCCGGGGTCAAGACTTTACCGTCCGCAAAATACTGCGCCTGCGCCAGCTGCCCTAGCAGCTCAGGTTGACGCCCGGCCTGCCGGACTGCCTGGGTAAACGCATGAGCAGCCTCGCTGAAACGCTCCTGGCTCATATAGGTACGACCCAACAGATACCAGCCTTCAGAAGACTCAGGCTGGACGGCAACCGCGCGCTCTAGCCGGGAACTCATTTCATCCATGGAGCGCGGCGGCTGGCTGAACTCGCGAGTGAGCTCGACCCGGTCGCTGGCACCCCAATGCAGGTAGAGTCCAAGTCCAACGAGCGGAACGATTAACGCCACGATCAACGGCGCAGCGCGCCCGCCTTTAGCGCTTGTGGCGTCAGTGTCTGCCTGCTGAGTGTCGGAAAGCAGCTCACGGGCAGCTTCGGAGCGGGCTTCCTCCCACTGCTCAGCAGTCAGCAAGCCTGCAGCGTGTTGCTGGGAGAGCTCTGTCAGTCGCTCCTCGTAAAGCTCAACGTTGACGGCGGCACGGTCTTTACCAGAGGCAACTTGCTGACGGCGTATCGCGGGAATCAGGAGGAAGCCCAAGGCAACGAGCAGCAGCAGCCCTATGGCGAGCCAGAAATCGATCATCAGGAATCTTTCTTTTTCAGAAGTGATGCAAGGCGTGCCTGCTCATCGGCAGACAATGCAGCATTGGATGGCAAGGTTTGTTGCTGGCGACGTCGAACGATGATCAGGATGATACAGAATCCTAAGATTAAAAACGCAGCCGGCCCATACCAGAGCAGCCAGGTCCGCTGTTCAACAGGCGGCCTGTACATGACGAACTCACCATATCGCGCCACCAGATAGTTGATGATCTGCTCATCGCTTTTACCTTCGTTCATCAGACGATGAATCTCTCCTCGCAAATCAGCGGCGATGGGTGCATTCGAGTCGGCAAGGTCCTGGTTCTGGCACTTCGGGCAGCGCAATTCACGCGTCAGTGCTTGAAAGCGCTCGCGCTCGGCATCGTTTGTGTACGCGAAGGTTTCGATGGCGGCCTGTGCAACGCCTATCCATACAAACAGCAATAATAATGATGCTCCTATCCGGCGGATCATGGCGCCTCCATGAGCTGCTGGTAACGCGGCGCCAGCTCATCACGCCACACCTGTTGGCTTACAATGCCTACATGTTTGTAGCGGATGACGCCTTTGCTATCGATCAGATAGGTTTCCGGTGCGCCGTATACACCCAAGTCCAGACCCAGGCTGCCTTTGTCATCGCGAACGTTGAGCTGATAAGGGTTGTGGAATTCCTTCAGCCACCTCAATGCGCTGGCATTATCGTCCTTGTAATTGATGCCGTAGATGGTGATGCCCTGCTCTTTGAGCGTATTCAGAACGGGATGCTCCTCCCGGCATGCGACACACCAGGTGCCCCATACATTGACCAAGGCGGGCTTGCCTTGAAAATCAACCTGAGTCAGGGTTCGGCCGGGGTCGTCAACAGCGGGCAATGAAAATGGCGGCAATGGCTTGTCGATCAGTGCGGACGGTAGCTCAGATGGATTCAGATACAGGCCCTTGAATAGAAAGCCAGCCATGGCAAGGAAAAGAACGAGTGGAATCAGTAGAACCAGGCGACGCTTCATGCCTGCGCCTCCTTGAGCCCCAGGGACCGACTGGCACGCTGACGCACCTTGAGTCGATAACGTTTGTCCGACATGGAAAGTAGTCCACCTAGCGCCATCAGCACGCCCCCTAGCCAGATCCAACGTACGAATGGCTTGATATGGATGCGGACTGCCCAGGCCCCGTCTTCCAACGGCTCACCAAGCGCCACGTATAAATCACGCATAAGCCCTGCATCGATGCCTGCCTCGGTCATGACCGAGCGCTGTACTAAATAAAGACGCTTTTCCGGATGCAGAACCGCAACATTCTGATTGCCTTTCGAGACCCGCAGAGTGCCATAGTCCGACTTGAAGTTAGGCCCCTCGAAATGCTGAGTGCCATCGAAAATGAAGTGATAACCTGCCAGCTCGACCGACTCCCCTGGCGCCATGCGCAGGTCGCGCTCAGCGGAGAACTGGGTAGAGAGCACTATCCCTAATGCCGACACCGCAAGCCCCAGATGGGCAGCCTGCATCCCCCAGTAACTGCGGCCGAGGCTGCGAATACCCTTGAGCCAACCTTTATGGCGCGTCTTGTCCTGCAGATCGCGAAGGCCAGCCAGTACAACCCAGGACGCCAACGAGCACGCCGCCAGCACCGCCCAATGAAAGTCGCCCAGCATGAACGCTGCCAGCACGCCGAAAACAACGCTGACAATAAGTATTGGCATGAGCATGCCCTGCAACCAGCGCACAGGGGTGCTCTTCCAGCGCACCAGTACGCCGATTGCCAGTGCAATCATCAGTATGACCATCAGCGGTACAAACAGGGCATTGAAATAAGGCGGACCAACAGACAGCTTGGCACCGCTTAGTGCATCAATGACCAGCGGATACAGCGTACCCAGCAGGATCATGGACGCCGCTACGACCAGAATGAGGTTATTGATCAGCAGGAGCGTTTCCCGAGACCACAGCTCAAATCCAACCTGACTTTTAACGACAGGTGCCCGCAGGGCAAACAGGGTTAACGAGCTGCCTACTACGACCAGAAGGAAGGCAAGGATAAACACCCCGCGGGTAGGATCTGAAGCAAACGCATGGACAGAGGTCAGCACGCCTGAGCGAACCAGGAACGTGCCCAGAAGACTCAAGGAAAACGCAGCAATTGCCAGCAATACCGTCCAGCTCTTGAAGACCCCACGTTTTTCCGTGACGGACAACGAATGGATAAGTGCTGTCCCGACCAGCCACGGCATGAATGATGCGTTTTCTACCGGGTCCCAGAACCACCAGCCCCCCCAACCCAGCTCGTAATAGGACCACCAGGAACCCAGGACAATACCGATACCCAGGAATGTCCAGGCCACCAGCGTCCAGGGCCGGGACCAGCGGGCCCATGCCGCGTCCAGACGCCCGCCCAGCAGGGCCGCAATGGCAAAGGCAAAGGCGACGGAAAACCCCACATAGCCCATATACAACATAGGCGGGTGCACAATCAGCCCAACATCCTGCAACAAGGGATTCAGGTCATTTCCGTCCACAGGCGACTGGGGCAGCAGGCGTGAGAATGGATTGGACGTCATGATCAGGAACAGCAAGAAACCTGAGCTGATCATTCCCATGATGGACAGAACCCGCGTCAGCATGTCTTCGGGCAATTGCCGGGAGAAGATGGAAACAGCAAACGTCCAGCCGCCAAGGATCAGAGCCCATAGCAGCAGCGATCCCTCATGCGCACCCCAGACTGCACTGAATTTGTAGTACCAGGGCAATAGACTGTTGGAGTTCTCCGCCACATAGGTCACTGAGAAGTCGTTCGTCAGGAATGACCAGGTCAGGCAGCCAAATGAAAAAAGAAGGAAAGCGAATTGTCCCCAGGCCGCCGGCCGCGCAAGCCCTATCCATTGCCGGTTGCCTCGCCATGTGCCCAGCAAGGGAAACGTCGACTGGACCACAGCCATGCACAGCGCAAGTATCAGAGCCAGGTGGCCTAGTTCAGGAATCATGAATTTCTCGCATTACACTAAAAACAAAAATGCAGAGCCCGGCAGCATCAGCTGCCCTTCTGGTTACTAAACTGCTGGTAGGCGCCACTGTCCTTGAGGGCCTTGGTTACTTCAGGCGGCATGTAATTTTCGTCGTGCTTTGCCAACACTTCGTCGGCATCGAGCACACCGGATGCATCGAGCTTGCCTAACGCGACGATCCCCTGCCCTTCGCGAAACAGATCCGGCAGGATGCCATGGTACCTGATGGAAATGTGTTGAACGCCATCACTCACGATGAAGCGCACATCGAGCGAGTCAGCCGATCGCTGGAGAGAGCCCCGCTCGACCATACCGCCCGCCCTGATACGAGTGCCCACGGGGGCTTCACCCGAAACGATCTGGCTGGGCGTGTAGAACAGGTTGATGTTCTGTTGCAATGCCGACAAAGCCAGGGCCACGGCGGCCCCAACGCCAGCCAGAATCGCCAGAATGATCAAAAGACGTTTTTTACGGACAGCATTCACGGGTTCATCTCCCGACGCAGGCGGCGTGCTTCGCTCTGCAGATAACGACGGTGTGCCAGCCGTGGCATCACGATATTGATTATCAGGACCAGTGCAGTGATTCCGTAAGCTGACCACACATAAGGTCCGTGATGACCCATGGCCAGAAACTCGCTTATCGAATGAAACGTCATGTTTTACCCCTTTTACCAAGGCTCTCTTCAACCACTGCCTTGGCCCAAGACGTTCGCGATTCGCGGCGTAAGATTTCAAGACGCATGCGCATCAGGACAACAGCGCCGAAGAAACAATAAAAACCAACCATTATTATCAGAAGCGGAAGCCACATCTCGATGGGCATTGCCGGTTTTTCGGTAAGCGTGAACGTGGCAGGCTGATGTAGGGTGTTCCACCATTCAACGCTGTATTTAATGATTGGCAGGTTGATAACACCTACGATGGCGAGTACCGCGCAGGCCTTGGCCGAACTTTCCCGATTGGAAATAGCCTGCCCCAACGCAATGATGCCGAAATACAGGAACAGCAGGATTAACATGGAAGTCAGCCGTGCATCCCACACCCACCAGGCACCCCAGGTTGGCTTGCCCCATATTGACCCGGTTACCAGCGCAACAAAAGTCATCCAGGCGCCTACGGGCGCTGCGCATTTGAGTGCAACATCGGCCAGCTTCATTTTCCAGACCAGGCTTACTACCCCGGCAATTGCCAGAAGCAGATACCCCGACTGCGCCAAAAATGCAGCAGGTACATGGATATAGATGATGCGAAAACTATTACCCTGCTGATAATCCTGCGGCGCAAAGACCAGGCCCCATACCGTACCTACCATAACGAAGCATGCCGCCGCCCACGCCAGGATGGGCAACCACCGGCTACTGATCTCGTAAAACCATTTGGGCGAGCCCAGTTTATGAAAAAACGTCCACTTCATGACTGTTCCACATTATTCACCCACACTGATCCGTAACCCAGCGCCAATAGCGAATGGAGAGAACGTCAGCGATAAAACCATCAAACTTCCCAGCCACAAAAGCTGTCCTGCGGCGGGCATTCCATGAAGAGAGGCTTGCAATGCACCGCTGCCTAGAATGAGCACCGGAATGTAAAGCGGAAGAATAAGCAGAGCCAGCAGCAACCCGCCCCGCTTGAGCCCTACAGTCAGCGCTGCACCTACAGCACCCAGTAAACTCAACACAGGCGTACCGAGCAGCAACGATAGCAGCAGCACCCCCAAACACTGGACAGGAAGCCCCAGCATGAGCGCCAGGACAGGCGAGAGCACGATTAACGCCAGTCCGGTAAACACCCAGTGCGCCATCACCTTGGCTAATACCAGAACAAAGAGTGGGTGCGGCGAGAGCACCCATTGCTCAAGTGAGCCGTCCTCAAAATCGCTACGAAACAGGCCGTCCAGTGAAAGCAATACCGCCAACAAGGCAGCGACCCAAATCAACCCTGGCGACAGCTCTTTCAACAGCTGGCTTTCAGGTCCCACCGCCAGGGGAAACAGGGCAATCACGATCGCAAAGAACACCAAGGGATTGGCCAGCTCCACCGGGCGTCGGCATAGCAGTAGCGCTTCACGTTTAAGCAGAAGCACGAAGAGCCCGCTCATGAGACCCCCTGCCCTAGCTCTAGCTGGCGATAGCGCGTCGGCGTTTGCGTCATTTGATGATGCGTAGTAAGCACCACTGCTCCACCCTGTTCACAGTGCTGGCTCAAATGCCGCTCAAGATGCTCCACCGCTTGGCGGTCGAGAGCCGTAAACGGCTCATCGAGTACCCACAAGGCAGGAGGGTCAAGATACAGGCGAGCCAATGCGACACGACGCTGTTGTCCGGCAGAGAGCGTATGGCAGGGAACATCCTCGAAGCCAGACAGCCCTACGCTGTCCAGAGCCTGCCAGATCGCTTCCCGAGTGGCGGGCTTGTTCAAAGCGCACAACCAAGTAAGGTTTTCCTCGGCAGTCAGGAGTCCCTTGATTCCAGTCGCATGGCCAAGCCAGAGTAACTGGCTGAACGGCTCGTGTCGCTGCCTACCAGCCAGACGCACCTCACCGGCCGTTGGAGCCATAAGCCCTGCCAGAAGACGTAGCAGACTGGTTTTACCGCTGCCATTCGGCCCCATTATCTGCAGCATTTCACCAGATTCGAGCACAAGATCCAGCTGCTCGAACAGCACGCGCTCGTCACGCTCACAGGTGAGCGCAACGGCTTCAAGACAAGGGGGTATCACTACACGCAACCATTGGCATCAAGTCGGAACGGAATCGGCCGCTATAGTAGGCTGGAAACAAGACCAAGCCCGTCAATTGGCCAGCATTATACACATCACGCCAGCCTGGACGACCGACTGCATGAAACTATCAGAGTGGCTACATGGCTGACATAGGCACTATCCGCCCCGCTTCTGCCCCAGCTGTCCCAACGCGGGCTGCGTTACCCGCCGAGCCGGTCGTGCGGATTACCTTACCGACAGAAAGCCCTCTGCTGCCCGGCGAAACAGCCCAGGCGCAAGTTGTTGCCCTTAAGCAGAACCTGCAGAGTTTTCAGTTATTGCTGCAGTTGACGCTTGCCAATGGACGTCAACTTACCCTACCGGCGGAAAGCACTTCACCCCTGCCAACCGGTTCGCTACTAAACATCATGGCGTTATCGTCTACCCGCCTGGCTGTACAGATCGAGGCCAAGGCAGAGACGCCTTTGAAAAGCCTGGATACCAAAGCGCTTCCGCCAGGCACCCTGCTGCAGACGCGAGTGGTCAGCAGTCAACCAGCCGACGCCTCTGAGGGGCAGATATCCTTCAAATCCGTTGTGACATTGCTCAACGGTGCCCTTGCAGGCAAACAACTGATAATCGAATCGCTAAATGCCCTTAAGCCCGGCAGCCTGATAACGGTTGCGGTACGCGATGCACAGCAGGTTGCTCTGGTGCCCTCCAGCGGAAGACTTGATCAGATTGAGCTGGGACAGCAGTTGACGGCTCAGTTCCAACGACAAGGCTCGCTGGCCCAGTTGTTTCAAGCTCTGCCGCTACTAACGGACTCGCCCGCCACGCCCGGCGTGTTGCGCGATACGCTTGGTCAGCTGCTCGCCTCCGTACCCGAGGTTGAAGAACTCAAGAACCCGGATGTCGTAAAAACCCTGTTCGAGCGAAGCGGCATTTTGCTGGAGCGACACCTTATTTCAGGTGAGACCGAACGGCTACCGCAGGATTACAAGACGCTCCTGCTCCGCCTGATCAGTCAACTGAGCCAGGCTACAACGACCTCCACTTTTCCTCCTCAAGTCGGCGTGCCAAACCTGCCAGGAAGCCTGCGCAATGCCCTAACGGCATTAGGTCAAGGCAACCCTAAGCATGCTGCGTTGAGCTTTCCCCTGCCATCACGGGTAGTTAGCTCGCTGCTGCAGGAAGGCATGGAGCTTGAAGAACTGCTCAAGTTGGCAACAGCAGCCCTATCACGCCTGCAAACTCATCAGCTGTCAGGCGTTGAACAGACACAGCACTACCCGGATGGATCCATGCTGCTTACTTGGCAAGGGGAACTTCCCATGCGTAACGGTGAGCGCATCACCAGTCTGCAATACAAGCTGCAAGAGGAACGCCCTTCCAAAAGCGCTGGCGAACTGCGTGACAGCATCTGGAAACTCGATCTTGCCTTTGACCTCGAGCCGCTTGGCAATATGCAGGTCGAAGCCAAACTTGCTCGCGGTACGCTTTCGAGCCAGTTCTGGGCCGAGCAGAAGGAAACCGCTGCGCTCATCACCCATGAGCTGGAGCACTTCAAGGAGCAATTGCTTGAGGCCGGACTTCTGGTAGGCGAGCTGCAATGCACACTGGGAAAACCGGTGCGTGGACTACGCACTCACATTGAAGAACGCTGGATAGATGAAAGCGCATGAGTACTTCGAAGCAGGCTATTGCACTGGTCTATGACGGCCAGACCGCTCCCACCCTAACAGCCAAAGGCGATGCAGATCTTGCCGAAGCCATTCTGGCATTGGCCAGAGAGCACGAAATCCCTATCTATGAGAACGCTGACCTGGTACGCCTGCTGGCACGCCTTGAGCTTGGCGATGCCATTCCTGAAGCGCTGTACCGCACGATTGCCGAAATCATCGCGTTCGCCTGGTATCTGAAGGGCAAGCATCCGCAGAGCCTGTCATGCAGGCAGGATGATCCCATCCTATCGGCGCTATCCGGAAAATGCTGAAACATCTTATCGAGAGCACAAAAAAGCCATCAGTGCATGACTGATGGCTTTCCGGGAAATGAAGAAATGCAAGGCCTGCCGGATATGACACAAGATCTGTGGCAGGCTTGCGAGATGCACTTTGTCAGGATTGCTGACGCGCCTTATGCATCTTACTGATCAGTTCGGCCTCGGCCCGTGAAAGGCCGCAGGACTGGGTCAGATCATCGACGCTGGCACCCAACCCCACAAGGCGCGCAGCCTGACTGAACGACAGGCTGGCCGGATCGCTTTGTTCGATACGGGTCAGCCTGTCAGGCAGGGGTGCAACCATCTCATTGATTTCATGCAATTGCTCCCCCATACGGACCGTGCCGGCCTGATAGGTTTCCAGCCGCTTGGCTAGAGCCCTCAAGCGCTTTTCGGTTGTTTCCTCATGCTGGGCAAGCTTTGACGCCTGCCGTTTAAGCTCCTGCCATAGCAGAAAGCAGGCACCCGCCAGCCCAAGGCAAATGAACACCAGCACGATCAACGCTGCCAACATTAGATACTTTCCAACTCAGACCATTCTTCTTCGCTCATCATCTTATCCAATTCGACAAGAATCAGCAGCTCGCCGTTCTTGTTGCAAACGCCCTGGATAAACTTGGCGGACTCATCGTTACCCACGTTTGGCGCGGTTTCGATTTCAGATTGACGTAAATAAACGACTTCAGCCACGCTGTCGACAAGAATACCAACGACTTGCTTGTCGGCCTCGATAATCACGATACGGGTGTTATCCGTGATCTCGGCAGAGTCCAGGCCAAAACGCTGACGTGTATCAATTACCGTCACGACGTTACCGCGCAGGTTGATGATACCCAGCACGTAGCTTGGAGCACCTGGCACCGGAGCTATTTCCGTATAGCGCAGCACTTCCTGAACCTGCATGACGTTGATACCGTACGTCTCGTTGTCCAGACGGAAGGTTACCCACTGCAGGATTGGATCTTCGGAACCTTGTGCAGACGTTTTCTTCATTTTCCCAGCCTCGTTGATACCGCCTTGGCGGTCTTGGCGGTCTTCCCGCCTTGGTTGATCCAGAATCGACCCTTTAAGCGTAGGTCAACCCTTCTATTGTTTCCTTTGCTTTGCAGCACCGCTTTCAATCAGCGCCGCAAGCGCCGATACATCCAGCAAGGCACACATATGCTCAATTACCGTTCCCGCCAGCCATGGCCGCTGGGATCGTTGCGTTCGCCATTTGACCTCGGCAGGGTCCAGACGTATCGAACGGCTGACCTGGTGTACCGCAATTCCCCAGTCATACCCTTCAACCGAGATAACGAACCGGAGGCCTTCCTTGAAGTCTTCGCGGTAGCGCTCTGGCATGACCCAGCGCGCGGCATCCAATACCTTCAAATTACCCTGCGGGCTGGGCAGGATGCCCAGGAACCAATCGGGCTGACCAAACAATGGCGTCAGCTCGCGGCCTTCCAGTGAATGAATCGTTCCCAAACATATCAGCGGCACAGCAAGGGTCAGCCCCGCCACGTCGAACAACAGACATTCAAACGGCTCTTCAGCCCATTCCGGCCTTCCGTCGTCGCTTACCTTGAAAGGCTGCACCTGCTGCTCGACAGCCTGAACAGTTCTTAACGGAATAACGGTATCGACAAATTTTTCCGGCTCTGCCACTACAGGCTTAACAACCGGCACCACAGGGAGGCTGTTCTGGGCAGGCGTTTCCCTGACCTGGGCATCGCGTGCCTTCTCCTCACGTACAGCCGCCTCGAACTCGTCCAAAGACACGCTTTGGACCGTAGGCGCAACAGGATCAGGCGCAGCCACGGACACCACTTCAACCAACGAGACGACAACCGCCTCATGCTGGAGGGCGGCAGGCGTCTCTACCGGCAGCTCGAGTGTCGCCTCCATCAGCAGCGCATCCAGATAGGACTGCAAAGCCAGCTGTGGACGAATTTCAGTGCTAGTAGAACGGCTCATGTCACGTATCACACTTCAAGATTGAAGAAACTATCGGCTGGATACCGCAAAAACTTGAGTACTGCATCACTATGTCTTCACGCGACGTTCATTGAGGCAGGCTGCATATCAAGCAGATGCTTAAGCAACGCCCTATATGCAATGACACCACGACTATTCGCATCGTTCTGCGAGGGGGTTATCCCAGCACGGCTGGCATCCCGCAGCTTGGTATCAATGGGAACGAACGCTTGCCACAGATGCTCGACGTAATTGTCTCGGAGGTATTTGAGCGTCCCCAGCGAAGCCTGGGTACGCCGGTCGAACAGCGTCGGTACGATCGTGTAAGGAAGCGCCTGTTTTCTGGAGCGGTTGATCATGGCCAATGTATTGACCATGCGCTCCAATCCTTTGATCGCCAGAAATTCCGTTTGCACAGGAATGACCAACTGCTGGCTTGCCGCCAATGCATTGACCATCAGAATGCCCAACAAGGGCGGACTGTCGATCAGGGCATAATCAAAATCATTCCACAACTGCGCGAGGCTTTTGGAAATCACCAACCCCATGCCATTCTGCCCCGGCGATTGCCGCTCCAAGGTCGCCAGCGCCGTACTGGCCGGCAGCATTGAGATGCGCTCATGGCTGGTCGGTAGCAGAAGTTGCTTGGGTAGCCCGTCCGGAACCTGCCCCTGATGCAGGAACAGTTCGAAGGCGCTGCGTTCCAGTCGATCCGGGTCCTGTCCAAAATAACTCGTCAAAGAGCCATGGGGGTCAAGATCGACCATCAGGACACGCTTGCCCGAGTCAGCCAGAAGCCCTGCCAGCGAAACAGACGTTGTTGTCTTGCCTACTCCGCCCTTTTGATTGGCTATTGCCCAAACTCTCACGTTCTACCCTCCCCAGGCAGCATACTGCATTGCCAAGGCCAAGCCGCTGGATATACCAGCGGCGAAGATTTGACAGCGATTGGTTCTATCGCTTACTTGGAGGGAGCAGGTGCACTTTGCGTGCCATTTCTACCAGAAGCGGAGCGCTCCTGAAAACCACTCACGCCACGGTGAATGTCGACATTTCGTGAAATGAGCAACACCACCCGACGGTTCCGCGCCCTGCCCTCAGGGGTGGAGTTATCTGCTATTGGTTGATAGCTGCCATACCCGACCACGGCGAGCCGTTCGGGTGTAACGCCATCACCAATCAGCAGCCGAGCAATACTGGCGGATCGCGCCGCTGAAAGCTCCCAGTTGGTGGGGTATTGAGGCGTACTGATGGGAATATTGTCAGTAAACCCTTCTACCTGAATCGGGTTCTTGTAAGGCGCCAGAATTTTGGCAACCTTCGCCATCAAGCCAAAGGCTGGATCGCCTGGAATGGCATCCCCGCTAGGAAAAAGCAGATTGGAATTCAGCTCGATTTCCAACCAGGTCTCGGTTGCCCTCAGAGTCATCTGGTCTGAATTGATGAGATCGCCAAAGGCGTTCTGCATACTGGTTGCTATCTGCTCAAGCGGATCGACTGCTTGAGTAGTCGCCGGCGCGTTATCTGATGCAGGCGTATTCTGCTCGATGGTAGGCTGAACGCTGCGAGGCACCTGATCCCCAATGGGAATAGGTTTCATGGAGCGATCCGGCTCTGTAAAGATACCGGTCAGCGTCTCGGATAGAATCTTGTACTTGCCCTCATTGATGGATGAGATGGAATACATCACAACAAAGAAGGCAAACAGCAAGGTGATGAAATCCGCGTAGGACACCAGCCAGCGTTCGTGATTTTCATGCTCCTCGTGTCGACGGCGACGCATCGGTTACTCCATGAAGCCTTGCAGCTTGAGTTCGATGGAACGAGGGTTTTCACCTTCGCCAATAGACAGCAAACCTTCTAGAAGCATTTCTCGGTAGCGAGTTTGACGCAGCACCATGCCTTTGAGCTTGTTGGCAATCGGAAGCAGTAACAGGTTAGCGAATGCAACCCCATAAATTGTGGCTACGAATGCAACAGCAATCCCGTTACCCAGCTGGGAGGGGTTTGCCAAGTTCTGCATGACATGGATAAGCCCCATCACGGCACCGATAATCCCAATGGTAGGCGCATACCCACCCATGGCCTCGAACAGCTTGGCCGCCTGGATATCACGATCTTCCTGGCCATACATATCGACTTCCAGAATGCTGCGAATGGCTTCAGGCTCGGCACCATCGACCAGCAGCTGCAGGCCTTTGCGAGCGAATGGATCACGTTCGGCATCCACGAGCGGTTCAAGCCCCAGCAGACCTTCCTTACGGGCAGACATGCTCCAGCCAATGATGCGATTGATACCGGCTGGCATGTCGACTCTTGGCGGCAAGAAAACCCAACTGAGCATTGTCAGGGAGCGCTTGAGAACACGGATAGGCGTCTGCAGCATGGCCGCACCGCATGTGCCGCCCAGTACGATCAGGGCAGCAGGCCCGTTGAGTAGAGCGGCGATGGTGCCGCCCTCAAGAAAATTACCTCCAATGATGGCAATAAAGGCCAACAGGATGCCAATCAGGCTCAAGACATCCACACATCATCTCCCTAAGGCATGGCAGCAAGCCAAAACCTGTCAAATTCAAATCCGGCGCCGCTCCTGCCTAGCAAGAGCGGTACCATTACATGCACGCGTCAGTAATGTGTCGACCGATGTCGTCAAGACTGTAGACGGCATCTGCCAGATTTGCCTTGACCACGGCCATGGGCATGCCATAAATCACGCAGCTGGCCTCGTCCTGCGCCCAGATCTGGCTACCACCCTGCTTGAGCAGGCGAGCACCCTCACGGCCATCAGAGCCCATGCCGGTCAGCACCACCGCCAATACCTTGTCCGGGAAAATCTTGGCCGCCGAGCCAAAGGTGATATCGACGCAGGGCTTGTAATTCAGCCGCTCATCGCCCGGCAATATCTTCACGCCGCCACGCCCGTCCAGCATCATCTGCTTGCCGCCAGGCGCCAGTAGCGCCAGCCCAGGACGAAGCTGATCGCCATCCTCAGCTTCCTTGACAGAAATCTTGCACAATTTGTCCAGACGCTCTGCAAACGCCTTGGTAAAGGCGGCAGGCATGTGCTGAATCAGCACGATTGGCGCTGGAAAGTTGGCAGGCAATTGGGTCAGTACCCGTTGCAACGCCACAGGACCACCGGTCGACGTACCGATGGCCACCAGCTTGTAATTCTTGCGCCGTGGCGCAGCACTGGTCACCGACGCTGAAGCCGAGGAGCCTGCCGGATGTGCCGAAGCAGTCCGCGCCGCCGGGCGAGGGGTTGTTGAGGTGGGTGCAGGCGCATGGGCCGACACACTTCCAGACGACAACCGGCGGTTGCTGCGCGCAATGGTATGGATCTTCTCGCACAACAAGCGCTTTACGCTCTCGGGATGGCGGGAAATATCCTCGAAATTCTTGGGTAGATAATCTACCGCACCCGCATCCAGCGCATCGAGCGTAACCCGAGCGCCTTCATGCGTCAGCGACGAAAACATCAGAACAGGCGTCGGGCACTTCTGCATGATGTGCCGAACGGCCGTAATGCCATCCATGAAGGGCATCTCATAATCCATGGTAACGACGTCGGGTTTCAACGCCATCACCTGATCAATCCCTTCACGCCCATTGGTCGCCGTACCGACGACCGTAATATTGGGATCACCCGCCAGGATTTCAGTCAAACGGCGGCGGAAGAAACCCGAATCATCCACCACCAACACTCTTACAGCCATATGACACTCCTAACGGCGGGGCTTCGACTCAAATACCGCGGCGCGCGTAGCGCTTGAGCATGCTCGGTACGTCAAGGATCAATGCGATCCGGCCATCACCTGTAATGGTGGCTCCCGACATACCCGGCGTTCCTTGCAACATCTTGCCTAATGGCTTGATGACTACTTCTTCCTGACCTACGAGTTGATCCACAACAAAACCGATGCGTTGCGTACCGACCGACAGGATAACAACGTGACCTTCCTGCTGTTGCTCATCGTAAGCTGCATCCTTGACCAGCCAGCGCTTGAGGTAGAACAGCGGCAGTGCTTTGTCGCGAACCACGACCACTTCCTGACCGTCGACCACATTGGTGCGGGAGAGGTCCAGGTGGAAGATCTCGTTCACGTTGACCAGTGGGAATGCAAAGGCCTGATCGCCCAGCATTACCATCAGGGTTGGCATGATCGCCAGGGTCAGCGGGACCTTGATCACAATCTTGGAGCCCTGCCCCTTGTTGGAGAAGACGTTTACCGTGCCGTTAAGCTGAGTAATCTTGGTCTTCACCACGTCCATGCCCACACCACGACCGGAAATATCGGAGATTTCGGTCTTGGTTGAAAAGCCTGGTGCAAAGATCAGGTTGTAGCATTCAAGATCGGTCAAACGTTCCGCCGCGTCCTTGTCAAGCAGGCCTTTTTCAACAGCCTTGGCGCGCAGAGCGTTGGGATCCATCCCTTTGCCATCGTCGGAAATGGCCAACAGGATATGATCGCCCTCCTGCTCCGCAGACAGAACGACACGGCCCGCACGGGCTTTGCCATTCTTCTCGCGCTCGGCAGGCTCCTCGATTCCATGGTCGACCGCGTTGCGCACCAAGTGCACCAGTGGGTCAGCCAAGGCCTCTACTAAGTTCTTGTCGAGATCGGTTTCTTCACCCACAAGCTCAAGGTTGATTTCTTTCTTCAGGTTGCGCGCCAAGTCACGAACCAGACGCGGGAAGCGTCCGAATACCTTCTTGATTGGCTGCATGCGCGTCTTCATGACCGAGGTCTGAAGATCCGCTGTCACAACGTCCAAGTTTGATACAGCCTTGGCCATGGCCTCATCGCCACTGTTCAGCCCAAGACGAACCAGACGATTACGCACCAGCACCAGCTCACCGACCATGTTCATGATCTCGTCGAGACGGGCGGTGTCCACACGCACGGTTGTTTCAGCTTCGCTGGCCGGCTTCTCGCCTGCCGGGGCCGCCGCCGCACGCGGTTCAGCTTTGGGTGCTGCGCTGGCTGCCGGTGCAGGGGCCGCTGCAGGCTGGGGCTTCGCCACAGGAGCAGATGCTGCCTTGGCAACCGGAGCAGGTGCAGGCGCTACAGGAGCAGCCGCAACACCACCATCGAAACGGCCCTTTCCATGCAGCTCATCCAGCAGGGATTCGAACTCGTCATCCGTGATCTCGTCACCTGACTTGGCTACCGGAGCAGCAGCCTTGGCAGGCTCGGACGGCGCTGCAACAGCAGCATCGAACTTACCTTTGCCGTGCAGCTGATCCAGCAGAGATTCAAACTCATCATCCGTGATCTCGTCACCTGACTTGGCTACCGGAGCAGCAGCCTTGGCAGGCTCGGACGGCGCTGCAACAGCAGCATCGAACTTACCTTTGCCATGCAGCTGATCCAGCAGGGATTCAAACTCGTCATCGGTGATTTCGTCGCCAGATGCAGGTACGGCCGAGCCAACGGCTGCCACAGGTGCAGGCTCATTCCCGATTGCATCGAGGAGTCGGTCAAACTCATCGTCGCTTACATCACTGGCAGCAGGTGCCTGGACAGCAACCACAGGGACCTGAACCGGCTCCACAGCAGCGGGAGCAGGTTCGGCGCCTTCAGGCTCCGCCAGACGTGCCAAGGCAGCCAGCAGCTCAGGAGTAGCCGGTGTCGGCTCAGTACGCTCACGTACCTGGCCGAACATTTCGTTTACCGTATCCAGAGCTTGAAGGACAACGTCCATCAGCTCGGCATCAACGCGGCGCTCACCCTTACGCAGGATGTCGAACACGTTTTCGGCAATGTGGCAGCACTCAACAAGGGCGTGCAGCTGGAGGAAGCCTGCCCCTCCCTTTACCGTGTGGAATCCACGGAAGATGGCGTTGAGAAGATTCATATCATCCGGGCGGCTTTCGAGTTCCACCAATTGCTCGGACAACAATTCGAGAATCTCGCCGGCCTCTACCAGGAAATCCTGGAGGATTTCTTCATCGGCGTCGAAGCTCATTCATGCACTCTCCAAAAAGGCCAGGTTTAGAAACCAAGGCTGGACAGAAGGTCATCTACGTCATCCTGGCTGGATACGACGTCTTCTCTTTTATCGGCATGAATCTGCGGACCTTCACCCTTCGAAGACTTTTCTTTTTGAATTTCTTCGATGGCCTTGACGTGGTCGTGGCTAATTCCTGCATAACGATCCACCTGACCGGCCATACGGACCAGCTTGACGAGATCGCGCTCGACTTGTGTAACAAGGTTCGTCACACGCTTGATGACTTGACCGGTAAGATCCTGATAGTCCTGCGCCAACAGGATATCGTTCAGCAACGAAGACAGCTTGTGGGCGTCCTCATCGCTGCGCCCCAGAAACGCACCGACTCGCTTGGCCAGCTCGCGGAACTCCTCGGCACTGAGCTCGCGCCGCATAAAGCGGCCCCACTCGGCGTGGAGGTCATGAGCGTCCTTACCAAATGATTCGATAAGCGGTGTGCTGGCATCGACCAAGTCCATGGTACGGTTGGCAGCACGCTCCGTCATTTCCACAACGTAGCTTAGGCGATCGGTGGCGTCTGCAATGTTTGTTACTTCATTGGCATAGGACGCCTGGGGATCGATCTGGAAGTTGACGATCGCGTTGTGCAACTCACGCGTCAGCTTGCCGATTTCCTGATACAGACCACGATCTCGCACCTGATTGAGCTCATTGATGAGCTGCACTGCCTGGCTGAAATTGCCATCTTCAAGGCTGGCAACCAGCTCTTGGGCATGCTTTTTCAGGGTCGATTCCAGGTCTTCGAATGATTTACTGCCAAGGTCCATAACATCCTCGAGATGGTTATCAGCCGTTGACCCGCTCAAAGATCTTGTCGATCTTTTCTTTGAGCACCTGGGCAGTAAACGGCTTCACAACGTAACCATTCACACCCGCTTGAGCTGCCTCGACAATTTGTTCGCGCTTGGCTTCGGCCGTTACCATCAGAACAGGCAGGTTCTTCAGGCGTGCATCGGCACGGACTTCCCGTAGCAGGTCGATACCGGTCATACCCGGCATGTTCCAGTCCGTTACCAGGAAGTCGAAGTTGCCGCTTTGCAGCATCGGCAACGCCGTCAAGCCGTCGTCGGCCTCGGTAGTATTGGTGAACCCCAGATCTCGCAGCAGATTCTTGATGATGCGTCTCATGGTGGAAAAATCGTCCACGATGAGAATTTTCATATCTTTGTCCAAGTCGACCTCCATCCTTACCCCAGACATGCCTCTTCAAAGGCATGCCATACATGCTTAGTGTTTTGCCTTAGCGCGAACGCCATTCAGCCAGACGAGCCCGCAGACGTGCTGCGCACTGACTGTGCAGTTGACAGACTCGGGATTCACTTACCCCAAGCACCTCTCCGATTTCCTTTAGGTTCAACTCCTCGTCGTAATACAGCGACAAGACGAGACGCTCACGCTCTGGAAGATTGGCAATGGCTTCCGCCAGGGCCTGCTTGAAACGATCATCTTCCAGTCCTCGACCTGGCTCGAAATCATGGGCTCCGCTCTCTTCGAGACCGTGCTCACCCTCTTCCATCAAGTCATCGAAGCTGAACAGGCGACTTCCCAATGTGTCATTGAGAATGCCGTAATATTCTTCAAGGCTTACACCAAGTTCGGCAGCAACTTCAGGATCTTTAGCGTCACGACCCGTTCTTGCTTCAACAGCACGAATCGCATCGGCCACCATACGGCTGTTACGATGCACCGAACGAGGTGCCCAATCACCTTTGCGAACCTCGTCCAGCATGGCTCCGCGGATACGGATACCGGCATAGGTTTCAAAGCTTGCACCTTTGCCGGCATCGTACTTCTTGGAGGCCTCGAGCAGGCCGATCATGCCGGCCTGCATGAGATCTTCCACCTGTACATTGGCAGGCAGACGCGCCAACAGGTGATAGGCAATGCGCTTGACCAGCGGCGCATACTGATTGATCAGTTGCTCCTGCTGTGAATGGGTCTGAGATTTACTGTACATACGGAGACCGCTGGACGCTGTCATACATTTGGCCCTACAGTGGGTTGCACCAATCGTTCGACGAAAAACTCCAAGTGACCGCGTGGGTTGGCCGGCAAGGGCCAAGCATCCACCTTCTGGGCAATAGCCCGGAAAGCCAGAGCGGCTTTGGAGCGCGGGTATGCTTCGTATACGGACCGCTGCTTCTGGACGGCTTTCCGTACACATTCATCAAAAGGAACCGCACCCACATACTGCAGAGCCACATCCAAGAAACGGTCAGTTACCTTGGTCAGCTTAGCAAAGAGATTGCGACCTTCCTGGGGCGTCAATGCCATATTCGCCAGTACGCGAAACCGCGTGATTCCATGATCGCGGTTGAACATCTTGATAAGCGCATAAGCGTCCGTGATCGAAGTAGGCTCATCACAGACCACCAGAAGCACCTCCTGAGCAGCCCGTACAAAGCTCACAACCGAATCACCGATGCCAGCAGCCGTATCGACAACAAGCACATCGATATCGTTGCTGATGTCACTGAATGCCTGGATCAGACCGGCATGTTGAAGAGACGACAACTGCACCATGGCTTGCGCACCGGAAGCGGCCGGAACGACCCGGATACCGCCAGGGCCTTGCAAAATCACGTCGCGAAGATCACATTTACCTTCGATCACATCGGCGAGTGTCTGCTTCGGAGTCAACCCGAGCAAAACGTCGACGTTTGCCAAGCCCAAGTCGGCATCGAGCAACATGACACGTCGGCCCAGTTCAGCCAACGCTAGCGAAAGGTTTACCGAAACATTGGTTTTCCCAACACCTCCCTTGCCGCCTGTCACTGCAATTACCTGTACGGGATGCATACCCATTGCTGTACACCTATGAAAAACCAGCCAGCCCGTAGAGGGCACTTATGGTGTAGCCAGATCGTTGTGCTAACGAGCCAGCTGGCACTAAACCTGAAGCGTGTACTGCTTTCTGACACTACGACGCCTGTAAACCTTCTGTTGCAAAAACCTTACCCAACTTGCAAAAAACTGTAACTTAACCGACGCGCTTGGCCGGCTTTTGATAGAGCTCGGCAAACATATCCGCCATGGTTTCCTCTGCAGGCTCGTCGGTCAGCTGACGATTGACTGCACGGCTAACCAGCTGATGCTTGCGCGCAATATGCAGGTCGTCAGGGATGCGAGGACCGTCGGAGAGATAGGCTACCGGGATATGATGGCTAATGGCTATACCGAGCGCTTCACCCAACGTCGCGGACTCATCCAGTTTGGTCAGAACACAACCAGCCAGACCGCACCCCTTGTAGTTGTGATAAGCCGCTTTCAGCACCTGGCTCTGGCTGGTTACTGCCATGACCAGATAGCTACGAATCTTCAGTTTCTCATTAGCCAGCGCTTCCAGCTGCAGACGCAGGGAGGGGTCATTGGCCGGGATACCTGCCGTATCGATCAGGACCATGCGCTTGCGGGCCAGTGGTTCAAGCGCCTGAGCCAACGACTGACGTGGATCTACAACGGTAACCGGCACATCGAGAATATGACCCAACGTCTTGATTTGCTCTTGGGCGCCGATGCGATGGCTATCCATGGTGACCAGCGCAAGACTTTGCGCGCCATACTTCAGAACATAGCTCGCTGCCATTTTGGACAGCGTAGTGGTCTTACCCGATCCGGCAGGACCGACAAACGCGACGATACCGCCCTCTTCCAGCAGATCAACCTGGGGCGTGTCGATTGCCTGGGTCAGGTGGGCCAACAGCATACGCCAGGCCTGACGGGGCTCGTTCACACTTGCTACACGCGCCATCAGGTCACGGCACAGATCAGCCGGAAGTCCCATGCGTTGCAGGCGGCGCCAGAAGTTTGCTTCGTCAGGACGCTTGTCCTGCATCTGGCCCCAGGCGATAGAGCCCAGCTGCACTTCAATCAATTCGCGTAGCCCGGTGATCTCGGAGCGCATGGCATCCAGCGCGCGGCGCTCTTCGGCAGAAGGCGCGGCGGCAACGGCAGGTGCTGGCTGGGCAACTTTGGGCTCGGAGATAACAGGTTCCTGGCGAGCGCTGATCTGCTCACTGCCAAAGAGTTGACTAGCGTTGGCTTGCGGCGCAGCGACACCCTGGTTAGGCGAGCGAATGGCCAGTTCAGCGTGGGCTTCGGCGATACGCACTTGGGTTTTACGCAGCTCGGCTTCCAGCGCAGCATTCGGCGCAGTGGGAGTCGGCGCTTGATAATCCAGGGCAGCGGTCAGCTCAATGCCACCGGCAACACGGCGATTGCTCAGGATCGCGGCATCTGCACCCAGTTCGTCACGAACCATTTTCATGGCTTGACGCATATCAGCAGCAAAAAAGCGTTTAACTTGCATGGTTCAAACCTCAGCCGTTCTGGCCAACCGTTGCGATAATGGTGACTTGTTTGTTATCCGGAATTTCCTGATAAGCCAGCACAGACATAGTGGGAACTGCCATTCTCGCGAAGCGGGACATCATCCCGCGAATCGCACCGGCTACCAGTAACACGACTGGCTTACCCATCATTTCTTGACGCTGTGCTGCATCTACCAGAGAGCGTTGCAATTTCTCGGCCATTCCTGGTTCCAGGAACATGCCATCTTCAACACCCTGTCCGGCCTTCTGCATACCATTAAGCAACATCTGTTCCAATCTCGGTTCCAGCGTAATAACAGGCAGCTCGGGCTCCAGTCCAATGATGTTCTGGACGATTGCACGGGACAGCGCCACACGAACCGACGAAACCATGACGGCGGGATCTTGACTACGCGGCGCCACATTCGCAATAGCCTCAGCAATCGTACGAACATCACGTACCGAGACCTGCTCCTGCAGCAATTGCTGCAATACCTTAAGAAGCGTAGACAAGGAAATCATGCCTGGCACCAGTTCTTCGGCCAACTTGGGCGAACTCTTGGCCAGAAGCTGCAGTAATTGCTGCACTTCTTCATGCCCCAACAGCTCGTGGGCATGCTTTTGGAGAACCTGGTTGAGGTGGGTCGCAACGACCGTGCTGGCATCGACCACGGTATAGCCCAGGGACTGCGCCTGATCACGCTGACTGACGTCAATCCAAACCGCATCAAGGCCAAACGCCGGATCTTTGGCAATCACACCATTCAACGTGCCGAATACCTGACCCGGGTTGATAGCCAGTTCGCGGTCCGGATAGATTTCGGCTTCCGCAACATTCACGCCCATCAACGTCAAACGATAAGCATTGGGCATCAGTTCCAGGTTGTCGCGAATATGTACAGCGGGCATAAGGAAGCCAAGATCCTGGGACAGCTTCTTGCGAACACCCTTGATACGCGTTAGCAGCTCACCGCCCTGGTTGCGATCCACCAAAGGAATCAGGCGATAACCTACTTCCAGGCCAACCATGTCGACAGGCGTTACGTCATCCCAGCCCAGCTCCTTGGTTTCAGCGGGGCGCTGTACGGGGGCCAGCTCCTGCTGACGCTTAGCTTCCTGCTCGGCCACTTGCTTGACCTTGCGCTGGCGATCCCAGATGAAATAGGCACCGGCAGCAGCCATGAAGCCCAAACCCAAGAACGGCACGTGCGGCATGCCGGGCACCAGACCCATGGCAATGATGATGGCCGCAGAGACAGCAAGCGCCTTTGGCGAGGCGAACATTTGACGGTTGACCTGCTGCCCCATGTCTTCGGAAGAAGACACACGCGTTACCATGATGGCAGCCGCAACAGACAGCAACAGCGAAGGCACCTGGGCAACCAGACCGTCACCAATAGTCAGCAGTGCATAGATACGGCCTGCATCGGCAATGCTCAGGTTATGCTGCATCATCCCGATCGCGATACCACCGAGCAGGTTAATGAACAGTACCAGCAGACCGGCAACCGCATCACCGCGAACGAATTTGCTGGCACCATCCATTGAGCCATAGAAGTCAGCTTCCTGACCTACCTCGGCACGACGCTTCTTTGCTTCGGCCTGATCGATCACACCGGCGTTCAGGTCAGCGTCGATGGCCATCTGCTTACCAGGCATGGCGTCCAGGGTGAAACGCGCGGATACTTCGGAGATACGACCAGCACCCTTGGTCACTACCACAAAGTTGATGATCATCAGGATGGCGAACACGACCGCACCGACAACGTAGTTACCACCCACCACTACGTCACCAAAGGCCTGAATCACCTTACCGGCAGCGGCATGGCCATCATGACCATGCAAAAGAACGACACGTGTAGACGCCACGTTCAATGCCAAGCGCAGCAACGTGGCCACGAGCAGGATCGTCGGAAACACCGCAAAGTCCAAAGGCCGTAGCGCATAAACGCTTACCAGCAATACCACGATCGACAGCGCGATATTGAAGGTAAACAGCACGTCCAGCAGAAACGGCGGGATCGGCAATGTCATCATGCCGAGCATGGCCAGAACCAATATCGGTACAGCCAGGTTACCGCGGCTCAGGCTGCGAACATTGGTCAACATTTGCCCGTGATTAACTTTCACAGTCGTTCCTCTTGAATGCCTTGCATATCAATCTTTTGACGTCAGAGCGTCTTGATGCAGGCTATTCAGCAAGCAACGGGCCAAGTTCCTTTTTTGTTTGAATTTGTTGCGTTTGCGCCTGTTATATCGGCCTGCACGACTGTTTTCTTGAGGCCGGCCTTTAGCCACTGTTGATACGAGCACCGTAATAAGGAAACCTGAACACGCATATGAGGTCCCTTCACAAGACGCGCATAAAGTGGATAACAGGAGAACCCGATGAAAAAATGGATTGCCGTAACGCTGATGTCAGCAGGACTCGCTGGTATGGCCCAGGCGGATGACGCCGTGACTGTTCCATTAAATATCGCAACAGAGAAAGGTCCGGGCGAAAGTGTAGGCAGCGTCACCATCGTAAAGACTGACTACGGCTTGGTATTTACACCTGAGCTAAAAGGGCTGGAGCCAGGGACACATGGATTCCATATTCATGCCAAACCCAGCTGTGACGCTGCAGAAGTCGATGGCAAGAACACGCCGGCAGGCGCCGCAGGCGGTCACTGGGACCCTGAGAATACCGGCAAGCATGACGCTCCCTGGGGCGACGGCCATAAAGGTGATCTGCCCGCCCTTTATGTCACAAGCGACGGAACAGCCTCTCAGCCCGTGCTGGCGCCGCGCCTGAAGGACTTGAATGAAATCAAAGGCCACGCTCTGATGGTTCACGTAGGTGGCGATAACCACTCGGATCATCCCAAACCGCTAGGCGGTGGTGGAGCCCGGATGGCGTGCGGGGTTATCAAGTAACAAGAAGGCCCCGTTCAGCGGGGCCCTCTTTACCTACTCATCACGCCGTAAATCCGGCGGGATAGGTGGCTCATGCGGCTGTTCTGGACGCCGGCCTTGACCGGCCTTGTACTGCTTGAGCTGATAAACGTAGGCCAGTACTTGCGCCACAGCGATGTAAAGCCCTGCCGGAATCTCTCTATCGATATCAGTAGAATAGTACACTGCTCGCGCCAGGGCGGGTGACTCAAGCGTCGTAACGGCGTGCTCCTGGGCAAGCTCACGAATCTTCAATGCCACAAAGTCGCTACCCTTGGCTACCAGGATCGGCGCCCCACCGGTGGCAGCGTCATACTTTAGCGCCACAGCATAATGTGTTGGGTTGGTGATAATGACGTCGGCCTCTGGCACGGCGGTCATCATGCGACGTTGCGCCATTTCGCGCTGCATCTGGCGCATCCGCCCTTTTACTTCGGGCTTGCCTTCGCTGTCCTTGTATTCATCCTTGATCTGCTGCTTGGTCATCATCAGCTTTTTCTTGTTGCTATACCATTGGAACGGTACGTCAATAGCTGCGATAAGTAATAGTCCTAAAGACACCATCAACGCTGCATGTCCCGCCACTTTTATACTATGGATAATGGCACTGCCTAAAGGCTCCTTTGCAATGGACAGCAACGCATCGCGCTCAGACAAGAGAACCATGATAGCGATGGTTAGCAGCAGAACGAACTTGGCCAGCGCCTTGCCCAACTCCATCAGCGCATGGGTCGAAAACATGCGCTTGAGTCCTGAAAGAGGGTTCATTCGACTGAACTTGGGCTGAAGGGATTTGCTGGAAAACAAGAAGCCTCCCAGTGCAATCGGGCCAATAACGGCAGCCAGCACAAGGACGAGAAAAACCGGCATCATGCCCAGCATGGCGGCCTTGCCGGATGTTAGCAGCATGATCCCCATGTTCCGCTCATCCAGAACGGCTTCACGGTTTAGTGAAAAACTGCCACGCATCAAATCCAGTAACGCATCTCCCAGGATCGACCCAAACGCCAGAAGCGCTATGAGCCCCCCCATCACAACCGTCAGCGTGCCAAGCTCACGGGATCGGGGTAACTGCCCCTCCTCGCGCGCTTCCCGCTTACGTTTGTCGGTAGGTTCCTCTGTACGGTCTTCACTGCTGGATTCGTCCGACATGGCGACCTCCTGCCTATCGCGCTCGCACCAGCTCTCGGAGCCATTGCAGCGCTTCAGTGACTAATGATTCGTAGTGCGAAAAGATATCCGCTGTGCCAATCCAGATAATGATCAGACCCAGCGTTACGGTTAAGGGCATGCCAATGGAAAAAATGTTGAGTTGAGGCGCTGCGCGGGTCATTACGCCAAAAGCAAGGTTCACGACCAGCAGTGCCGTAATAGCAGGCAAGACCAGTAATACGCCAGCACCAAGCACCCAACTCAATTTACCGGCCAGCTCCCAAAAATGATCAACAGACAGCAACTGACCAACCGGTAGCGTGGTAAAGCTTTCTGCCAGGATTTCCATGACGATCAGGTGTCCGTTCATGGACAGGAACAGCAGCGTCACCAGTACGTTGAAGAACTGCCCCAGCACCGGCACCGAAATGCCATTGGCCGGATCGACCATTGATGCAAAGCTAAGTCCTGCCTGGGTGGAGAGTAGCTGCCCAGCAATCACGAAGACGTGAAAGAACAGCTGGAGGCTAAAACCCATCAGAGCGCCAATCAGGATCTGCTCTGCAATCAGCGGCAAGGCCTGTACGCTCACGGCATCGACCTGCGGCATGGGGGGCAGCGTAGGCACCAGCAGAGCGGTAAAGGCCAGCGCCATATAGAGCTTTACGCGCGCGGGAACCATGTTGGTCCCGATGATAGGCATCGTCATAAAGACGGCAGCAATACGGAACAGAGGCAGCAGGAACGTACCGACCCAGCCGCCAATCTGCGCATCACTCAGCTCAAGCATGATTTAACCAATCAACATCGGAACATTGGTGATCATGTTGCGCATGAACTCCATTAGCTCACGAGTAAGCCAAGGCCCCAGGACAATCAGCGTCAACAACGTGACAATCAGTCGAGGCAGAAAACTCAAGGTCTGCTCGTTGATCTGTGTAGCGGCCTGGAACATTGAAACCACCAGGCCCACCAGCAAGCTCGGCACGATCAGAATGCCCACCAGCAATGCCGTCAACCAGAGCGCTTGCCGAAACAGATCTACGGCTACTTCAGGTGTCATGGGTTATCTCCTCTTAGACAGTACCGAAGCTGCCAGCCAGCGTACCCATGATCAACGACCAACCGTCAACCAGCACGAACAGCATCAGCTTGAACGGTAACGAGATAATCATGGGTGATAGCATCATCATGCCCATCCCCATCAGCACGCTGGCCACCACCAGGTCAATTACCAGGAATGGAATAAAGATCATGAAGCCAATCTGGAAGGCTGTTTTCAATTCGGATGTCACAAAGGCCGGAACCACGATCGTCAGCGGCGCCTGATCAGGTGTGGCGATGTCTGTACGCTTGGATAGCCGCATGAACATGTCCAGATCGGATTGCCGGGTCTGCGCCAACATGAAGTCCTTGATTGGCCCCTCTGCCCGCGCAATTGCATCCTGAGCCGTCAGCTGCTCATTCATATAGGGCTGCAAGGCATCGTTATTGATGCGATCAAAGACCGGCGCCATGATGAACAATGTCAGGAACAGTGCCAGTCCGATCAACACCTGGTTTGACGGCGTTGTCTGCAAGCCCAGGGCTTGGCGGAGAATGGCGAATACAATGATGATCCGTGTAAAGCTGGTCATTAGCATGACAAACGCTGGAATGAAACTCAGCGCCGTCATGATCAGCAGAATCTGCAGGCTGACGGAGTACTCCTGCTGGCCGTTGGCGTTTGTACTCATGGTAATAGCGGAAATGGACAACGGATTGTTAGTCCCATTTTCCTGCCCAAACGCCAAAGGTGCCGCCAGTGCTACCAGCACAAGCAGGCAATTACGAAGCAAACGAAGATTGGATTTCAACAACGTCGTAAACACACCGCTTGTACCAGTCAGCACCAGTTCATTCTCCGCACCACTCGCGCGAAAGACTTCAATGAGTCGAATCTCATGACTTATCCTTTGGGTCGCGGCTGATCAGCTCGAAAAGCCGTTGAGCAAACTCAGGCGAAGCCGGTTGCTCATCGGCCAGGCGAACCGGTTCCTTCATCACATGCAAGGGAGTAATGCGCCCAGCCGTGAGTCCTACGAGTATTTGCTCCTGCCCTACCTGCACCAACACCAGCCTCTCTCGCGGCCCCAGATGCTGGGTAGCGACCAACTTGATAGCGTTATTGCCACGCGGCCCCACCTGCTGTACCCGACGGATAAGCCAGGCCAGCCCGAAGATCAGGCCAATAATCAGCAGCAGACCCAACACAAGCTGAGTCAGCTGCGATCCCATATTGGTTGACGGTGCAGCTGTTTCAGCCGCCTGGGAGACAAGCGGCAAGGTCGCCAGTAGAGCAATGAGCATTCGCATAAGGTCAGCGTAGTTTCTTGATACGTTCACTGGGGCTGATGACATCGGTCAGCCGGATACCGAACTTCTCGTTAACCACCACCACCTCGCCGTGAGCAATCAAGGTACCGTTGACCAGTACATCGAGCGGCTCTCCCGCCAGGCGATCAAGCTCGATAACCGAGCCCTGATTCAGTTGTAGCAGGTTCCGGATGGAAATGTCGGTATGGCCGACTTCCATCGAAATCATGACAGGAATGTCCAGAATCACATCCAGGTTCGGACCTTCCATACCTGTAATCTGCTGATTGTTACCTTGGATCCCGGCAAATTCTTCTACAGGCGCGCGAGAGGCCGGGTTCGAGCCCTGAGCCATCATCGCATCGATTTCATCCTGATTGGAGTCGCCTGCCTCTGCCATCGCCGCGGCCCACTCATCAGCCAGAGCCTGTTCTTCGCTGTTGGTGTTTTGATCTGCCATCTTAACCTCAATCTAAAACGGTGAGCCTACGGCTCGAAAGAAATAAAAGCATTCAGTCAAAATCGCGTCAGCGAGAGTTCTTGACCGGTTCAATGATTTGCAAGGCCAGGTTTCCTTTACGAGCCCCCATCTTTACTTTGAAAGTTGGCATACCATTGGCGCGCATCAGCATTTCCTCCGGCATCTCAACCGGAATTACATCGCCAGGCTGCATATGCAGGATGTCACGTAGCCTGAGCTGACGACGCACCACCGTCGCTTCCAGCGGTACACGGATATCCAGAAGGTCCTCGCGCATAGCCTTGACCCAGCGCTCGTCCTGATCATCCACATCCGACTGGAAGCCGGCGTCCAGCATTTCGCGGATAGGCTCGATCATTGAGTATGGCATGGCGATATGCAGCTCACCGCCACCGCCATCCAGCTCGATGCTGAACGAGCTGACCACTACCACCTCGTTCGGACTGACAATATTTGCCATGGCCGGGTTGACTTCGGAGTTGATGTACTCGAACTGACACGCGAGCATTGCGCCCCAGGCCTCTTTAAGGTCAACGAAGCACTGGTCAAGCACCATGCGTACAACACGCAGCTCGGTCGGCGTAAACTCACGACCTTCAATCTTGGCGTGACGGCCATCGCCACCAAAGAAGTTGTCTACCAGCTTAAACACCAACTTGGCATCCAGAATAAACAGTGCCGTACCACGCAAAGGCTTGATCTTCACCATGTTCAAGCTGGTCGGTACATACAGCGAGCGAACATACTCACCGAACTTCAAGACCTGCACACCCCCTACGGACACGTCAGCCGAGCGACGAAGCAGGTTGAACATGCTGACCCGGGTATAGCGGGCAAAGCGCTCGTTGATCATCTCCAATGTCGGCATGCGGCCACGGACGATACGATCCTGGCTAGTCAGGTCATACCCTCTGACCGAGCCTGTAGGCGCGATAGGATCCGTTTCGACAAGACCATCATCGACGCCGTGAAGAAGCGCGTCGATTTCATCCTGAGACAGTAAATCTTGTACAGACATGGCAATCCCTATTGCAGGACGAAGTTAGTAAACAAAACCTGCTCGACCGTAGGTTGACCCACCTGCTTCTGAGCAAGCTCCTGAATCTTGGAAGTTGCCTGTTGACGCAGCAATTCCTTGCCGACCGGCGTCAATAAGGCGTCATAACTCTGGGCAGAAAGCAGCATGACCAGTTGATTGCGTACCTGGGGCAAATGAGCCTTGAGTTCATCCATCTTTGCCTGATCGCGTCCCATCAGCGCCACACCCACCTGCATATAACGCTGCCTGCCGTTCACATTGAAGTTGACCACAAAAGACGGCGTTAATTTTTCGTAGATGGCAGGCAGCCGGACAGGAGTGGTGGGCTCCGCCTTTGCGGCCTCGGCATCATGAACCTTCTTGTTCATGATGAACCATGTTGCACCTACCGAAGCCCCTATCGTCAACAACAATGCGACCACGATAATGATGATGAGCTTGAGCTTGCCTTTGCCAGCGGGTTTGGCCGCGTCATCAGCCGCTTGTTCTTTCTTGGCCATGCTTACATCCGTAATTGAGTGAACCGCCTACAGCCCTAAAACGCAGAGGGAATAACAGCAGTTTTGTTGATACATTCATCTTTAGCCAATCGCTTGAGGCGTAGCCGTCAGATTCGCCCTTGGTAAGACGGACCTCATCACCTGCGGGAGGCGTCCCGGTCAAGCGTAGAAGTCCACCACTCCATCATTTCTCTTTATTGTGTGCGCTACCGTCTCACTTGAGGTACCTGCCACTTCATCAATCGCACGATCTTCGCTACCTGACCCAGTATTCGAAGACCGTCGCCCTCCGGTTCCCGTGTCCTGCTGTGCGGCCTGCCAGTTACGATGCGCTGATTGATCCGAGACGTTTACATCAAGCGTCATCCCCTGCTGCACGAACATGTCTCGCAAGCGATGAGACTGGTTGTCGAGTGCATCACGAACATCCGCATGCGGACTAGCAAAAGTGACCTGAGCCTGGTCGTTAGTCATATCGATACGAACTTCAAGACGCCCCAACCCGGCCGGTTCGAGCCGAATGTCAGCACTCCTGAGGTTCTGACTCGACATCCACATGACTCGATCAATTACACCTTCATGCCAGTCGGACTGATTCATTGCCAGCGGTTGACCCGGCACTGTAGGCGCAACGGGACGAGCCGTCTGCACAGGCGTTCCCATTGTCTGGGACAAGCTATTCAGCTTGTCTGCAAAGGTATCGTTTCGACCGTCAGGCAAGGCCCTATCATCGATATCTTTTAACCCCTGCAATGCTTCAAGGGCGGCCTCACCCTCAGTAGGCTGACTTTGAGTGGCCGCAGCCAGAAGAGCACTTACAACCTCGGCCTGTTTAGAGGAGCCTTGACTTGTATTGGCCTGAGCAGTGCCAGATGCTGTATCGGTAGTCTGAAGTAGCTTACTACCGGCCTGGGCCAGCAGCTGGCCAGCAGTCTCATCAGAAGAGGCAGCCTGGCCATTCGAGGAAGCCACCTGATCCAGCCCCTGTGGAAGCGCTGACGCAATACCCGATGTCAGCGTATCTTCCGTCAGGGACGTCAAAGAGCTGACAGCGTTTGAAACTGGCAAAGGCGCCACTTCCGTAGGCAGGGTTCCAGTCATGCCAAGCAGCAATAACGGGTCCAGCTGCGCGTCTGGAACAGAGGCGTGCTCATCGGCTACCGGCAAGGCCTTGCCGCTATCGGCAGATCCAGAGGTCTCTTTCTGCTTTACGTCTGAGGAAACAGACTCGCCAGTCTTGCTGTCGTTAACCTTGCTATCGTGACGCGATGCGGAAGCCTCGCGCTTCACGGACTTTGGATCCGCATCGCGAGTACGCACCTCATTACGAGCAGGCTGCTGCTCTTTGGCATAAACATCCGAGAAACGTGGGGTATCGCTGCGAGTTGACTCAGCGGGCTTGAACGGCGCTTTGAACGCGGTCTTGGCCGAGCTGATATCAGGCGTCGACGACAAAATGAAGTCAGAGGCGACAGCCATAAAATTGCTCCAGTTAAGGTATCTGGAGCTAGAGAAGCAAACGCTGGGCCAGCTTTAAGAAAAACGGCTGAAAATCACGCGTGCCGTTGCCGTTCCGACTTGAACAGAATGCGCACAATGGCAAACTCGCGTTGAACGCTTTCGATCTTTTCATCTATAACGGACAAGGGAGCGTTTCGACGGGCAGCTTCCTCCAAGTCCCGGCAAAGATTTGTCAGAACGACGGCGCCCATGTTACTGGAACTTCCCTTGAAGCTGTGAGCCACATGCCGAAGCTGTACCAGCTCCTGTTCGGCATAGGCCTCCTTCAACGCACGGATACGCTCTTCCGAGTCGGAAATATAGGTGTCGAGCAGATTACCGTACTCGTCCTCCATAATTTCCTGCAGGGCAAGCAGAGTATCGGTATCTAAGTGTGGCAATGACATGGTAGGACTCACTCATCAGGCCAAAGATGCCAGACGAAATGGCAAAGTAACATGAGGATGAAACGTAAGAGCTCTGCTACACAACGCTGACATATCAAGCCCTCCGTTAGGAGTTAGGTTAAACAAACCTTCTGTCAGTGCGATTTTGGCAAAGCTGGCACTCTAATGGCACCCCTGGAACACAATAATTTGTTCTAAAGCGCTCATTACTACCGTTTATATCAGTGGACTTACGCTGGAAGGCGCTCTGGTAATTGCTCTTTTACCAGACTTTGGAAGGTAAACATAAGCCTGACGTCAAAATTCCAGCGAATGAGCAACAGAGGATCTATGTTGCTGGAAAATTGGCTGCCAACCGTCAGGACCTCTTTTAGAAGGTTTGGCAGGAAATAAAGAGGGCCAGCAAAACGGCTGGCCCTTTTTCCTTACATCCGAACCCGTTGCAAAAGCCGTTGGGAAAACTCATCCATCTGCTTCTGCTCTCGCTTGTCCTCAACCAGCCGCTGTTCCTGGCGATATTTCTCTACCAGCTTTTTCAAACCTTCCAAGCGTGCGTATCGTTGCTGCCAGGATTGGCGTGCCTTTTCGACAACATCGCGGTGCCAGTTAGTGCTCCGCTCCTGCTGCGCAATGGCATCCTCCAACTGACTGAGGAAACGCTGATAACCGATCATCCACTGGCCTGACACACCCTGACTTCCCGCATTCAGCCATTGCTTGTGGTAATCGTCCCGGTAGCGCTGCAGGTCAGCAAGTTTTTGCTCTGCCTGCATCAGTTGTGTCTGACACTTACCTAATTGCCGAGCAGCGTCCCGCTCCTCCTGCTCACTCATGTCTATCACTGGGGTCAACCGCTCAGCACGACCTTTCATGATTCATCAGCTCTCCAGCAATACGCCTAGATTTTGCCCGCTCTGCTCGAGCGACTCGCTTTCATTCAGTCCTTGGCGCAAGTACTGCTGCATCGCAGGGTAGCGCTTGATTGCCTGGTCAGTTTCAGGATCGCCGCCTGGTACATAGGCGCCCACACTGATCAAATCGCGGCTTTGCTGGAAGCGAGACCACAACTGTTTCATACGCTGGGCATTACGCAAATGCTCAGGACTTACGACCTGCGGCATCACTCGGCTGATCGACGCTTCAATGTCAATGGCAGGGTAATGACCTTCTTCCGCCAGACGACGGGACAAAACAAAGTGACCATCCAGCACCCCTCGCGCCGCATCAGCGATCGGGTCCTGCTGATCATCACCCTCTGACAGTACAGTGTAGAACGCCGTGATAGAACCACCGCCCTTTTCAGCATTACCCGCGCGCTCCACCAAGCTGGGCAGCTTGGCAAACACGGATGGCGGATAACCCTTTGTCGCTGGCGGCTCACCAATAGCCAGTGCGATTTCACGCTGAGCCTGTGCATACCGGGTCAGAGAGTCCATCAGCAACAGAACGTTTTTACCCTTGTCACGAAAGTACTCTGCAATACGTGTGCAATACATGGCTGCACGCAGACGCAGCAGAGGCGCATCATCCGCTGGCGAGGCAACAACGACGGAACGCTTAATGCCCTCTTCGCCCAAGATGTGCTCGATAAATTCCTTAACCTCACGACCCCGCTCACCGATCAGCCCGACAACGATGATGTCCGCCTTGGTAAAGCGGGTCATCATGCCAAGCAGCACGCTCTTACCAACACCAGTACCGGCAAACAGTCCAAGACGCTGACCGCGTCCTACCGTCAACAAACCATTGATACTACGTACACCAACATCAAGCGGCTCATGAATAGGCTCGCGCTTGAGCGGGTTGATGGTCGGACCGTCGATCGGCACCCAATCCTCGGCGCGCATCCGCCCTTTGCCATCGAGGGCATTACCTAACCCATCGAGCACACGCCCTAACATCGACATTCCCATAGGCAGGCGTCCGGTATCAGGCAGAGGCACGACACGCGCCCCAGGGGCAATACCTGCCAGACTGCCAATCGGCATCAAAAAGGTTCTATCACCTGAAAACCCCATGACCTCGGCTTCTACCTGAGCATGTTGGTAGGTACCGCCATTGATGACCCGGCAGCGACTTCCGACTGCAGCACGCAAGCCTTCTGCCTCAAGCGTCAAACCTACCATGCGCAGCAGACGCCCTTCGATTACGGGCTCACCCGGGAGGCTTACCGCGTCAATATAACCACCCAGTCGACGCTGGAAACTCAGGCGATCAAGATGCATCAGCAGCATCCTCCAAAGGAATATGCAGGTCGGGGTCGGCAGGCTGTGTAGCCTGATGGCGTTGCTGTTCCATAATCTGCGTCAGTGCCTGAGCCAGTCGCGTTTCGATACTTGCATCGATTACGCTGTTCTCGCTTTCGATACGGCAACCACCCGGCAGCAGATTTTCATCTTCCAGCAACTTCCAACGCTCATCGTGCCGATCACGCAGGGCCTTCACCAAATCGAAGTCCTGCGGGTTGAGATGAATGCGGATATTCTCAGCCCCCATGGGCAGAAGCTTCAGCGCCTCACGCAGGATACGTTGCAGCTGCGTAGAATCGTCTTTTAACTCACGCTGGATCACTTGTTTGGTGACATGCTCAACCAGACGAACCAACGCCTGCTCCAGCTCGCGATCCTGCTGGGCGATTGGCTCGAGCAGCTGCTCCATAACGATTTCCAGACTTCGCAGCTTGGCTGTCAATGCTACTTCAGCCTCTTGCCGCGCTCTTACCTGCCCGGAGTGAAAACCATCGCGCTCACCGGCAGTGAAGCCTTCGTTGTAAGCCTCTTGCCGAATGGCCTCCAGCTCTTCCAACGTCAACGGCTTGACTTCCTCTACCGGAACGTCTTCAACGGTGACGGTTTCCTCTTCCGCTGCTTCCGGCTCTGGATCAGGCTCAACGGCCACGTCTTCAACATGGTTGCTATCCAGATCAGGCAAAAGCCATCGCTCGAAGATACTGACTTCCTTCGCGCGAATCAGATCGCTAGCGTCCTCTTTGTTCATGACTCACCTGACAGAAAAGCTACGGTATGCCAGATAGATAGCAAAGCTTGGGCCAACTCAGAATAAAAAAGCCCGACCACTGCAAATACACAGTGACCGGGCTCGAAACCACTTGGTGATTTACACCATTTCTTCGCCGCCCTTGGCACCCAGGACGATCTCGCCAGCCTCAGCCATACGGCGGGCCACTGCGATAACTTCTTTCTGCGCCCCCTCTACCTCGGAGATACGAACCGGGCCGCGGGACTCCAAATCATCACGCAGCAACTCGCCTGCACGCTTGGACATGTTACGGAAGAACTTGTCCTTGATCCCGTCATCTGCGCCCTTGAGCGCCAGGACCAGGATATCGGACGAGACTTCACGCAGCAGCGCCTGAATACCCCGATCATCCACATCGACCAGGTTGCCGAAGACAAACATAAGGTCTTCGATCTGAGCAGACAGCGCATCGTCCACTTCGCGAATAGCGTCCATGAGCGGAGCCTCAACCGCGCTATCCAAGTAGTTCATGATGTCGGCTGCACGCTTCACGCCACCCAGCGTCGTACGGGCGGAGCTTGCACTACCCGAGAACTGCTTCTCCAGAATCATATTCAATTCTTTCAGTGCTGCTGGCTGGACCGTATTCAGCGAAGACACCCGCAGGATAATGTCCAACCGAATCTTCTGATCAAAATGCGCCAGAACTTCGGCAGCCTGATCCGCATCCAGGTAAGCCACTACAATCGCCTGGATTTGTGGGTGCTCGTAACGGATGACATCCGCGACCGCACGAGGCTCCATCCACTTGAGGCTATCCAGGCCACTCGTATTACCACCCAGTAGGATCCGGTCGATCAGACCGTTAGCCTTGTCTTCGCCCAGGGCCTGGGTCAGCATCTTGCGGATATAACCGTCAGTGCCTACACCCAGGCTGGTCTGCTCACCTACCACTTCGATAAAGTTGCCCAGTACATGCTCGGCCTGGTCACGACTGATGTTACGCACTTGAGCCATCGCAGTACCGACGCGCTGTACTTCTTTCGGGCCCAGGTGACGCAGGATCTGGGCAGCGTCTGCCTCACCCAGGGAGAGCAGCAGAACAGCGGCTTTATCGACATTGCTCATGCTGTTGAATTCACTCGTCGGCATTGATCCAGTCCCTCACAACTTGGGCAACCAGGCCCGGGTCTTCAGTCACCAATTGCTTGATGGCATTGAGTTGTACTTCGTAGTTTTCGCTAGGTCCAGGCAACATCAGCGCTGCAGGACTTGCCAGACTTACCTTGTCATCGGCCAGATCACCACCACTCAGGCCGCCCGCTCCACTACCCGCCAGATCGCCAGCACCACCCATACCATCAGCCAGTGCCAAGTCCTTACTCTTGTTGGTACCTGCCAGGTTGTTCAGAACAGGGCGCAGGACACCAAACACCAGGACCAGGATAAACAGCACACCCAGACCTTGCTTAACGACATCCCAGAACCAGGGCTGCGAGTAGAAGGGGATACTTTCCACATCATCAGCAGCGATCGGAGCAAAGGGAGCGTTGATCACGCTAACACTATCACCACGACTTGCATCGAAACCTACCGCGTCTTGCACCAGGCGAGTAAAGCGAGCCAGGTCATCCGCACTCCAGGGCGTATGACTTACCTGCCCTGTCGCTGCATCCAATTTCACTTGATCATCCAACACTACCGCTACAGAGAGACGACGTACTCGACCTTGCTGCTGGCGGGTGTAGCTGATACTGCGATCCAACTCATAATTACGTGTGCTTTGGTCACGCTTGTCTGTCGGATAAGGCACTGTCGCCGGCAGACCTGTCTTCGGGTCAGTAATGAACTGATCATTAGGGTCACGAATCAGCTGACCCGGCGCCGTAAAGTTGGTACCCGCTGCCGCTGTTGCGTTCTCAGGTGCAGTGGCTGGTCCAGGCGGCTGGTTCGACAAGGCTCCCGGCACACCCTGCGGCCCACCGCCGGCAGTTTGACGCTGTTCGGTATTGATCTGCTCGCTGCGCAGTGCAGGCTGATCAGGGTTAAACTGCTCGGACGTTGACTCAACCGCATTGAAATCTACATCTGCCGATACTTCTGCCTTGAAGCGACCGTTTCCTACGATTGGCTGCATCATGTTTTGCACACGTTGAGTCAATGTGCTTTCGATGCGGTTCGTATAATCCAGCTGCTTACCTGCAACACTGAACTCAGACTGGTTCAGCTGATCCGACAAGAGCTGTCCCTTCTGATCGACTACCGTTACCTGAGACTTCGTCAACTCTGGAACACTGGTAGCAACCAGATTAACGATCGCCATTACTTGCCCAGTTTCCAAGGTACGGCCTGGATACAACTCGACCAGAACCGAAGCCGTCGGCTTACGCTCATCCCGTACGAATACAGAACTCTTCGGAATCGCCAAATGAACACGTGCACTTTTAATGCCATTCAAGCTGGCAATCGTACGAGACAGTTCACCCTCAAGGCCGCGACGGTAATTTGCCGCTTCCATGAATTGGCTGGTTCCCAGAGGCTGCTCCTTGTCCAACAGCTCGAAACCAACGATACCGTCAGTAGGCGCTACGCCAGCGCTGGCCATTTTCAAGCGAGCACGGCCCAGATCGTCCGCCTTTACCAACAAGGCACCGGTATTAGGATCAACCTTGTAGTTGATATCGGCTGAAGTCAGCGCTTCAACTACCTGATTGGCATCCAGGCCTGACATACTGCCATACAAGGGGCGGTAATCAGGCTGCTGTGACCACAGCACTACTGCAAACCCTAAGGCAACGCTGGCAGCCAAGCCAACCATAAGGCCTACTTGACGCAAGATCGGCATTTCAGACAGGTTGTCTAGAAAGCCCAGGCCCGGAAAAGGCTTCTTGGATGCGCCAGAGGCGTCTACCTTAGCGGGAACCTGATTATTGAGGGCGGTGTCGGCCATTCAATCTATCCTCAGATAGGCATCTGCATAATGTCTTGGTAGGCCTGGACCATCTTGTTACGGACTTGGGTCATGGCCTGGAAGGAAACGCTAGCTTTCTGCGAGGCAATCATGACTTCCGTCAGATCAACGCCGCCTTGACCAAGCTCGAACGCTGTGGCCATCTCATTGGAAACCTTTTGCGTCTCGTTGACTTTACGGACAGCCTGTCCAAGTAAATCCGGAAAGCTGGGAACATTTGCAGCACCCTCAACACCGACAGGGCTCGCAACGGGCTTTCGCGCCATTGCCTCTGTCTGCATGGAGCGCATCTCCAGCATTAAACGATTGAACTCAACACCTTGAACCATTTCACCCTCCAACCAGCGCGGATTTTTGACGCCGCGCTTTTAGCTATACCTTGATGTAGCAATGGCGATGCCAAGTTTTGTCTGTCAGCTGAAATTGGCTAACTGAACCGGCTTGGCGCCAGGTTTCAATCACTATCAAGGTAAGAGCAATTAACAGGCCAGAAAGGTTTTTGGGTGAGAACCGCTTGGCCTTAGGCTGAGGCCAAGCGCCTAGTTAAGGTGATGGTTTGGACACCTTGGAAGAAATGCAACTAGTAAGATGCGGCTGGATAACTGTTTTGTGCCAAAAGAATAACTCCGGCTGGTTGGCTACCAGCACCGCTTTTGTCAATTGATTGTCAGGACGTCAGAATTCTTTTCCCAGATTGCAGGGCCGATGCCCTTAACTTCTATCAACTCGTCAACAGCCTGAAACGGGCCATGCGCATTCCGATAGTCAACAATCGCTTTTGCTTTGGCAGCTCCAACACCTTTAAGTCTTTTGTCCAGCGTAGCGGCATCTGCCGTGTTGATATTGACCTTACTGGAAAAAACAGGCCCAGAGGATCTGGACACCTCTGTAGAGGTCCGGGCGATAGGTACAGGTTTGGGTAACTGATAATGCAGCGGATCACCGTACGTTTCAGCATAGGCAACAGAAGTGAGCGTAAAAAGAGTAAAACAGACGGCAATACGAAATAATAGAAGTGCGCGCATAAATAGACATCCTTTTCCAAGCGCATAATTGACGTTCAACTACAGAAGAGTTTGAGCCTGTATCCTTGGCCTCACTCGAAATTAAATGCATATGCTACCAACCACTCACGCCTTATCAGAAAGGCTAACTACTGGCAGCATCACATTATTAACGTTACGCACTTACCTGATTGGGTGCATTCTTTGCGTGAGCAGCAGTTACAGCTATTAATGCATTAAGGGAGTCATTAACCCCTGTCTTCCAATCGCTCGGGTCAACACCAAACCGTTTCTTGAGTAGCGTGCTGTCTAGTACCGAATAGGAAGGACGACGCGCTGGGGTAGGAAAATCAGCTGTCGTAATCCCGTTTACCTTGGGAAGCTTATTGATAATTCCCTTCTCAAGCGCAACATCAAGAATATACCGCGCGAACCCACACCAGGTAACAGCATCGCTGCCCCCATAGTGATAGAGACCAAATAACTGGGAGTCATCAATAGTAGCGATACGATGAGCCACCAACAGTAAAGCATCGGCAATATGCCCTGCGTAAGTGGGCGTCCCTTGCTGGTCGTCCACCACCTGTAGCTTGTCTCGCTCCGAGGCCAGGCGGAGCATGGTTTTCATGAAGTTATTTCCATGCTCGCTAAACACCCAAGCCGTTCTCATGATGACATGATTCGGACAGGCATCCTGAATACGGTACTCACCTTCCAACTTGGTCGCCCCATATACACCTGACGGCCCCACGGGGTCATCAGGTGTATATGGAACAGAAGCATCACCCGAAAATACATAGTCGGTAGAAATATGTAATATCGAACAGCCGTGCTCATGGCAAAGCTTGGCTAACGTAGCAGGACCCTTGATATTAGCGCGTGCCGCTACATCAGGCTCCATTTCCGCCTTGTCCACTGAGGTATAGGCTGCAGCGTTTATCAGCACAGATGGTTTGAAACGCTGCAGGTGCTCGGCCACAGAGCGCTCATCTGCAATGTCCAACGTGGCACGACCATGCGCTTCCCACGCCAAGTCACTGCGCTTCAAGCGATCAATCAGGCATTGTCCTACCTGACCATTTCCCCCTGCGACCATGACTCTCATTTATAAAGCTCCACCAAGCGTAGGCCTTGAGCATCCTTGGCTGACAACTGAGGATCAGAGATCTTCCAGTCAATACCCAGATCAGGATCATTCCAGATCAAGCATCCCTCGGCGGAAGGATCATAATAGTCAGTACATTTGTATTCAAAATCCGCTGTCTCAGAAAGTACAACGAAACCATGAGCAAGCCCTGGCGGGATCCAAAGCTGCCGCTTGTTGTCCTCAGAAAGGATTTCCGCAACCCAGCGACCAAACGTAGGCGAGTCTTGGCGGATATCAACAGCCACATCCAACACTTCGCCCTTTACGCAACGAACGAGCTTGCCTTGCGGACGGCTGCGCTGAAAATGCAGGCCACGTAATACACCTCGCGTTGAGCGTGAATGATTGTCCTGCACAAAAGGCAATGTTATGCCAGCCAGCTCTGCATAGCGATCGGCTTGAAACGTTTCTAGAAAGAATCCCCGCGAGTCGCCAAAGACTCGCGGTTGAATGATCTTTACGTCTGCAATGATCGTATCGATCACTTCCATCATCGATCTCCTGCAATCAAGCGGGCCAGATATTGACCATAGCCTGTCTTGCTCAAGGCCTCGGCCTGCAGTGCTACCTGCTCGCGAGTAACCCACCCCTTCTGAAAGGCAATCTCTTCAAGGCAAGCAACCTTGAGACCCTGACGCTTTTCAATGGTCTGGACAAAATGCCCAGCCTCTAGCAACGCATCATGAGTCCCGGTATCAAGCCAAGCGAAGCCGCGGCCAAGAACGGAAACATTCAGATCGCCGCGACGCAAATACTCATTATTGACATCGGTAATTTCAAGCTCACCGCGCGGTGACGGCTTGATATTGGCTGCAATCTCAAGTACGTCGTTATCGTAGAAGTAAAGACCAGTCACTGCATAGTTGGACTTAGGCTTTTTAGGCTTCTCCTCGATACTGATGGCCTTGCCATTTTCATCGAATTCAACGACACCGAAACGCTCTGGATCAGCCGTGTAATAACCAAATACCGTTGCGCCCTGTTCACGTGTCGAGGCACTTACCAATGTCTGAGTAAAGCTTTGACCATAGAAGATGTTATCGCCGAGGACCAAACAAACATTATCGTCACCCACAAAATCAGCGCCGATAATGAACGCCTGAGCCAATCCATCAGGGCTTGGCTGCTCGGCGTAACTCAGCTTGATGCCAAACTGGCTGCCATCGCCAAGCATACGCTGAAAACCTGGCAAGTCCGTTGGTGTGGAAATAATTAGTATTTCCTGAATACCTGCCAGCATCAGTACAGACAATGGGTAGTAAATCATCGGCTTGTCATAGACAGGCAGAGACTGCTTAGAAACACCTAGTGTGATGGGATGCAAACGGGTACCCGAACCGCCCGCCAATAATATCCCTTTATACTTTTTCATTACGCGTCCCTCTCAATCGATAGGCTTAAGGATCTAAATACAAATTAACCCTGGCTGAAAATTAAACAGCTTCACCCAATCGCTCGAGACGGTAAGCACCAGAAAGAACGCGCTGCCACCAGGAACGGTTGTTGAGGTACCACTGGACTGTCTTGCGAAGCCCTGTTTCAAAGCTTTCCTGCGGAACCCAACCAAGCTCCGACTCAATCTTGCTGGCATCAATTGCATAGCGCAGGTCATGGCCTGGGCGATCTTTCACGAAGGTAATCAAGTCGCGGTAGGCTGTGATACCAGCTGGCTTCTCAGGCGCCAACTCTTCGAGCAAATCACAAATAGCTTCTACCACTTCCAGGTTACGCTTTTCGTTATGTCCGCCAATATTATAGGTCTCACCTACAACACCTTTGGTTACAACGGCGTAGAGCGCACGGGCATGGTCTTCAACGAATAGCCAATCGCGGATCTGCGAGCCGTCACCATATACGGGTAACTGCTTGCCATGTATGGCGTTCAGAATAACGTGGGGAATCAACTTCTCCGGGAAGTGGAACGGTCCATAGTTATTCGAGCAATTAGTGATCAGCACCGGCAATCCATAGGTGCGTCCCCATGCGCGTACCAGATGATCACTGCCCGCCTTGCTGGCTGAATAGGGAGAGCTTGGCGCATAAGGTGTCGTTTCGGTAAACAAGTCATCCGTACCGTGCAGGTCACCAAATACCTCATCGGTAGAGATATGATGGAAACGGAATGCTTGCTTGGCTCCGCCCTCAAGACCAGACCAATAGGCACGGGCTACCTCAAGCAATGTGCCCGTACCAAGTACATTGGTACGAATGAACTCAGCTGGCCCCTCAATGGAGCGATCAACGTGAGATTCAGCAGCCAAATGCATTACTGCATCTGGTTTAAAAGAGGTAAATACTATTTCTAGAGCAGTCTTATCGCAGATGTCGACCTGATGAAATTCGTACCGATCGGACGTTGAGACTTCGCTCAAAGACTCCACATTGCCTGCATAAGTCAGCTTATCAATGTTAGCAACGTGACAATCGGTTTCATTGATTAGAAAGCGGACCACTGCAGACCCAATGAATCCCGCACCACCTGTTACCAGAACTTTCATCCTGAACCTGCCTGATAGTTAAACTTCCCGCACGATAGATCCCATAGAGAACTAGCTGCAGAAAAACACAATGGAAAACTTACCGACCCGAGCTTTTCGCAGCCTGCAAGCGGCATCATTACACAGCAACAACGTACTGCATGACTCGTCACTGCTTTGTGTTGCGACGAAGACTCGAGTTAAACAGCTTTGATGAGAAAAAGTTCCAAGCCTAGGAAAAGCTAGAAGGTTAATGTGGACAGGGTCAAAAAACGACAGGTAGACGTGAAAGCCTACAAGATAGGAGAACTTAAGAAATTAAGAATAGCCTGAATCAAGCATCATGCCGACGCTGGAGATGTATCCAGTCTACAAGATCCCCTTCTGGAACATAACCATCTACCGTTTCACGAAGCAATTGGCGCACACGTGGATAATCATCACGCGCTACTGCAGCCGTAAGCTCAGTCAAAACCAGCTTGTACTCTTCCCAAGGAACATAACTCTCATTTGCACGCATAATCATAGGATGGTCGGTAGGACTGACATTGTCACCAATCAACAGCTCTTCATAAAGCTTCTCGCCTGGCCTTAACCCTGTAAACTCGATAGCTATATCCCCATGAGGGTTCTTTTCCGAGCGTACAGTCATACCTGATAAATTAATCATCTTTTCAGCCAGCTTTACGATCCTGACAGGTTCGCCCATATCTAGCACAAACACATCCCCTCCTTCCCCCATTGAGCCCGCTTGGATGACCAGTTGAGCCGCCTCTGGAATCGTCATAAAGAAGCGAGTGATATTGGGATGAGTAACGGTGACTGGTCCGCCCTTATGAATCTGAGTTCGGAACAGTGGGATAACCGAACCTGATGATCCAAGCACATTACCGAAGCGGACCATAGTGAATCGCGTTGCATTGAGTCGGTGTACGCCTGCCTTATCACCATAAAGTACTGGTGCAGGTTCCTGGCTTAGCGCTTGCAGTACCATCTCAGCCAACCGCTTAGTACTACCCATTACATTTGTTGGGCGCACCGCTTTGTCAGTTGAAATAAGCACGAAATGCTCTACGCCCGCCCGGATAGCAGCCTGCGCTGTATTAAGTGTACCGAGCACATTATTAAGCACACCCTCTGCAATATTGTGCTCGACCATTGGCACATGCTTATAAGCAGCTGCATGATAAATAGTATTGACCTTCCATATTTTTAAAACGTGTGAAAAATGCTCAGCGTTACGGATTGATCCTAAAACGGGAATAAGATTGACGGGTAAAGATTCTCTCTCAATAGCCTGTTCTAATTCACGATGAATGCTGTAAAGGTTGAACTCGGAATGTTCAAACAAAAGTAATGATACAGGCCCTTGCCCTAAAATCTGGCGACATAATTCCGAGCCAATCGAACCACCCGCCCCTGTAACCAGTACCACCTGATCACGAATACACCGTTCAAACAGTTCCTGCCGAGGTGCTACTTGATCACGACCAAGCAGGTCTGCAATATCCACCTCTTGAATATCATCAACCTTAACTTTACCGCTGGCTAGGTCATTAATACCCGGAACAGTGCGAACATGCAGCGGAAACGGCTCAAGCTGGGCCAATACTTCCCTTCGCCGAGCGCGTGTTGAAGATGGGATTGCAAGCAGAACTTCTTCCGCCCCCGTTTCATTTATCATTTGTTGAATATGTTTAGGGCTATATACCTTTAACCCAGCGATTACGCGACATGCAATACTTTTGTCATCGTCAATGAAAGCCACTGGACGCATCGCTCGGCCAGCACGCAGCGCTGCAACTAGCTGATTCCCCGCCGAGCCGGCACCGTAAATAGCAACTCGGGGTAATCCTTTTTGCTGACGCATGAAGGGTACGCTTGTCAATGCGATATACCAATCACCCAAGAAATACTGTCGCATAGACAGACGCAGCCCACCAATCATAAATAGGCTTAACCACCAAAAATTGAATACCATTGATCGAGGCACTACTTCCGGCTTGCTTTGATACCAATAAATGATCAGTGACAAGACCAACACTGATAGAGTAACGGCTTTAGCAATAGCTATTAGCGCATCGTTTCCCAAATAGCGCATCACTGCACGATACATTCCGAAACGGATGAAGAAGGGAATGCATACAATTGGTGTAATGCCAAAAAGCCAGGCATGCCCATCAAAAGGCTCGATCATTTTCGATGATCCAAGACGAATATAAAAAGCCAACCAAAGCGCAAGCCAAATAAGTACTAAGTCTGCTGCAATTTGAATTACTCGCTTTTGCCGCCGCGGCAACTTAACGAGTAGCTCCCTTAATTTTGGCTTTTGATTGAACACAGCGCTTTTCGTCCTTCATCAATTCGTCAGACGGTGCATAGACCTACATTACAAACATATCCACTAATATTTTAGCCGACACGCCTATTACACAACCCACTATTTTAACAGATACTACTCTTAACTAAGAGCGAAACAAGCAAAGTGCAATACTTATTATTAAGATTATATATCAACTTTCAACCCTTCTCCCAAGCCCAGCATAGTAATGACTTTTTACAGCCTTCTGTTTGCCTTTTTATCTTTTCTGAACTGCTCAACTCCTCATTCCACTCAACTAACCGACAGCATAGTCTCAACGGTTTGAAGCCATCTAAATTAATGCTTCGCCTTCTTGCCCACCTGCACGATACTTAATAGCAAGCACTACCAAAGGTAGGTAAGCTAAGACCAGTCCTATTAAACCCTCAACATGGCCTAGCCCAGCAGCAAGAGCGATTGGAGTAAGCCACAATATGTTGATAAGGAGTACTGCAGTCGTAACAGGTAGATGACGTCCATAGAGGCGGGAAGCGTATTGGTAGGCATGGCTCCGATGCGCCTCATAGATTTTGTCACCACGTAAAAGTCGGCGAAATAAGGTATAGGTTGCATCAACAATGAAGACACCTAGCAAGATCAGCCAACTCCAAAGCCATTGGGAATCAAGCCAACCGGCTTGTAAAGATAAAGCACCGAGCATAATACCAAGAAAGCCGCTCCCCGCGTCGCCCATGAAAATCTTTGCAGGCGGAAAATTCCATGCTAAGAACCCGACTACTGCCGCGGCCAGGACAAACGGTAGTATCCAAGCTGGCTCGCTATTACTATGTGAAAGAATTGTTAGCAGAACCCCGCCAAGACAAACACAGATAGCTTCCACGCTTGCGATGCCATCAATACCGTCCATGAAATTATATAAATTCAGTAGCCAAACCAAATAAAGCACGCCAATTACGTATCCAAACGCTCCTAAATCTACAGCCCAACCGAACAGCTCTAATGGCGGCACTCCCCCTAACCAGAATAACAACCATAAAGATCCAGCAAAATGTCCTAATAAGCGCCAGCGTGCAGCAATGTGCCCGTGGTCGTCGAAAAACCCAAGAACGGCAATCCCTGCTCCTGCCCCCAATAAGCCCAGCGATAAGTCCCTAGAGATAACGTTTAAAAACCAAAGCACGACTACAGCCAATAAAGAGGCTATTACAATCGCTATCCCTCCACCTCGTGGCGTAGGTACCGAATGGGAGCTTCGCGCATTGGGTATATCTATAATGCTACGCGCCAGAGCATAACGACGTAGTCCACCAGTCAATAGCCAGGAGGCGCTACATGTCATCAGCGATAACCACAGAAATTTCATTAAGCCCTCAATCAATTATCATTCTTTAGCGCTACCAAATGGCACTTAGCCCATTCTTTTTTACGGCATCAACTGTGTTTCTCCAGAAAGCGTTCTGCCGTTTTTTTTAAAGCCTTGTCAACTGAAATTATAGGCGACCATTGTAGTAGGTCTTTTGTTTTACTGATGTCAACCTGTAATGAACCGCAAAGACGTTGCGCTACGGCCCTTTTACCAAGAGCTCTAGCGCTAAATTCAAGAAAAGCCTCAGGAACTGGGACCAACCAAGCTGGCTTGTTTAGTGCTTTTGCTAAGCGTCGCAACAGACATGATGTAGAAAGATCCTCATCATCGCTTACCAAAAAGGTCTGGTTTGCTGCAGCAGGATGATCAATGCAAGTAGCAATAAGGTCTACTAAATTATCCAGTGCAACAAGACTACGCTTGTTATGAACAGATCCAAGGGGTAGCGGGATACACCGATTAAGCCATAGCATCATGCTATGAAAATTTGCTTTTACCCCTGGCCCGTATACCAAGACGGGCCGGATGACAACAACTTCTAAATCAGTAGCTTCCGCTATAGCTTTCAAGCCGGCTTCAGCCTCCATTTTAGAGAGGCCATAGGGGTCAGCAGGGTTAGGCATATCATCTGCTCTATAAGGACTTTCATCTGTCGGTCCATCCCCATTCACCTTGATAGAGCTAAGAAAAATAAATCGCCGCACCCCCGCCCTGCTAGCCTTTTGTGCCAGATGTAACGTTGCTTCTACGTTAGCCTTACGGAATTCAGCCAGGGGATCGGCTGCCTTATCCTGCATGATGTGTACTCGAGCACCGCAGTGGATAATTGCGTCAAAGCTCTGTAGGTCAATCGCCGTCAAGCTCAGCAGATTTTCCGCATAAATTGATTCTATGTTTATAGAATTTCTTACTGGGTTACGAATAAGTGCTATTGGTTGATATTTTCCTGCTCGCTCAAGCTCTTCAAGGACTGCTGACCCAATAAACCCGCTGGCACCTGTTACTAGAACCCGCCTCATTCCGTGTTTCCTTTAGGACGACGCATTAACTCCAGTAGCTTGAACGGCATTTTAGAAAGGACCATTAAAAGATTGGTGTAAATGCCATTCCGCCGACAGGCATCCACAATCTCTCGATTTAACCGAACACTACTTCTAAGGCCAGACGTACTAATACCACCGGCACGCATTCGCACTAGTACTGCATCTATGCGAGTCCAAGAAAGCTTATTTACCAACAGCAACCTTACAAACATTTCATAATCAGCCGATATTCGAAGATCTAAAGAATACTCGCCAGCTATGTCATAAGCGCACTTTCGGATAAACGTGGCCGGATGTGGGGGCATCCAACCAAAACGCAGCTTCCACGGTTTAAAATGAGCCGCACCGTAAAACCGTACAATTCGTTTTAGATTCTCAGGCATTACAAACACAACATCTCCAAAAACAATATCAGCGGCAGGCGTTACTCGAAACACATTAACTACCTGTGATATTGCATCATGACTTTCGTAGAAATCGTCTGAATTTAGTATACCGACAATTTCACCGGTGCAGGCCCTGATGCCTTTATTCATTGCATCATAAATACCTTTGTCCGGCTCGGAAATAATGCTTGCGATACGATCTTCATATTGCTTTATAATGTATAAGGTGTCGTCACGAGACCCACCGTCTATAACAATATATTCAATATCAGAATAATTTTGAGAAAGGACGGACTCGATTGTATCCTTGATAGTTTCAGCACTATTGAAGCAGACCGTAATGATAGAAACTTTCATTGCTTCGCCCAATCATATACGACCATAAACATCCTCCAAACGAACAATATCATCTTCCCCTAAATATGAGCCTGACTGAACCTCAATTAATTCCAACGGAATTTTTCCAGGATTTTCTAGACAATGTATTTCGCCGACAGGAATATATGTTGACTGATTTTCGGTTAGCAACATTGTCCTTTTACCAACAGTAACTCGTGCCAAGCCGCTTACCACGACCCAGTGCTCGGCTCTATGGTGGTGTTTTTGTAAAGACAGTCTGGCTCCAGGCTTAACAGTGATGCGCTTTACTTGATAACGCTTACCTTGGGCTACAGCGTCATAACTTCCCCAAGGTCGATGTACTTCACAATGGTTTAGATGCTCGTGTCGCTTATCATTTTTAAGATGCTCAACAATTTTCTCCAGATCCTGCGTATGGTCCTTATGCGCAACAAGCACTGCATCTTTAGTCTCGACTACCACAAGATCTGATACACCTAATGCTGCAACAAGACGACTATCAGAACTAATGTAAGTGTTATGACAGTCTTGAGCGAGCGTGTCACCCTGTAAGACATTCCCTTTTTTGTCTTTTTCGTATATTGCCCACAGCGCCGACCAGGATCCAACATCGCTCCAGCCTGCATCCAGCGGTACTACTGCAGCTGCAGATGTTTGCTCCATAACCGCATAATCAATAGATTCGCCTGGACATTCAGCAAATGCCTCTTCATCAATCCGAATAAAATCGAGATCACAACACCCTTGAAGAAGGGCACGCTGACACGCAGCTAATATACGCGGCTGTAGTAGCTCCAGCTCTTCTAGATAACGACCGGCACTGAACATAAATATGCCGCTATTCCAAAGGTAGTTCCCGTCTTCGACATAAGACTTCGCCTTGACAAGGTCAGGCTTTTCAACGAAACGGCGTACGAAAAAGCCATTATCATCCAGTATATCGCCCCGCTCGATATACCCATATCTGGTTTCAGGATAGCTAGGCACAACGCCAAAGGTAACTAATAGGCCATCGCGCGCCAGACTTTCTGCCCTCACAACTGCCTGCTGAAAAGCATTCGCGTCCATGATCATATGATCCGCTGCTAACACTAACATCATGGCGTTTGGATTCTGCTGAGCTAGGCACAGTGCCGCTAAGGCAATAGCAGGTGCGGTATTACGTCCGCAAGGCTCGAGGATAATAGTGGCATTATCAATGTTAATTTGCCGCAACTGCTCAGCTGCTAGAAAACGATGTTGTTCATTGCAAATAATTAATGGAGCCTCTATAGCAAGCCCATCGAGCCGGAGCAGCGTCGCCTGAAGCAGAGTGGCACTGTCATTACCAAATGACAAAAACTGTTTAGGGTTCAATTGACGCGATATTGGCCAGAGCCGTGTACCACTGCCGCCAGCCATTACTACAGGATAAAGCATTACTTCTTCCTAAAAGAGAAAAGCGGCACTTGTGGCAGATCAGCCTCGTACACTTTCAATATTATCCAGGAACCAACGATAGGTATCATGCAAGCCATCTTCAAGTTCAATAGAAGCCTTCCAACCCAACGCATTCAAACGAGAGACGTCCATTAATTTACGCGGTGTACCGTCTGGCTTAGTAGAGTCGAATGTTAACTGCCCTTTAAAACCTGTCACCTTAGCAATAGTCACGGCAAGTTCACGAATTGTACAGTCACGACCGGTACCGACGTTAATGTGAGACAGCATTGGCTGCGTGTTAGCCTGATAAATCACATGATCTAAATTCATAACATGGACACTAGCAGCAGCCATATCATCGACATGCAAGAACTCTCGCATTGGATTACCGCTGCCCCAGATGATGACCTCATTGTCGCCACGCTGTGTTGCCTCATGGAAGCGACGCAGCAGAGCTGGAATGACATGGCTATTTTCTGAATGGTAGTTGTCGTACGGGCCGTATAAGTTGGTTGGCATCACGCTTCGGTAATCCCGACCATATTGGCGGTTATAGCTCTCACATAGCTTGATACCAGCAATTTTAGCAATTGCGTAAGGCTCGTTAGTTGGCTCCAATGTCCCAGTCAAAAGAGCATCCTCACGCATTGGCTGCTCGGCATATTTGGGATATATACACGAAGAACCAAGAAATAATAGCTTTTGCACATTACATCGATGTGCTGCATGAATAACATTGGCTTCGATTATCAAATTTTCATAGATGAAATCGGCGGGATATATATTATTAGCGTGGATACCCCCCACCTTGGCAGCCGCTAGGTATATCTGGTCTATCCTTTGCTCATCAATGAAACAACGCACAGTATTTTGGTTCAATAGATCTAACTGATCGCGCCCTGCCGTTATGATTTCACAAGTACCTAAGGCTTTAAGCTTGCGCACAATTGCAGAGCCGACCATGCCACGATGGCCAGCTACGAAAATACGTGGTAAAAACGTATCCATAATCAGTTCTCCACGCTTACAGGAATTTCGTGCCCTAACCCTTTAAGCAATGCGTGCCGCTTGGCTACTTTTAAATCTTCACGAACCATTTCTGCGCACATATCCTGAACGGTAATTTCAGGCACCCAACCCAGCCTGCTTTTAGCCTTGCTCGGATCACCTAATAAGGTTTCCACCTCAGCTGGGCGAAAATACCGAGGATCAACCCGCACGACAATATCGCCTACTTTTACTGCTGGTGCGTTATCACCGCTTACTGTCTCGACGACTGCAGTTTCGGCTACATCCTTCCCCTCGAAGCGTAGCGTAATGCCCAGCTCTTTGGCTGACCAACGGATGAAGTCACGCACGGAATACTGCACGCCAGTCGCGATTACAAAATCTTCAGGCTCTTCCTGTTGGAGCATCATCCACTGCATACGAACGTAATCCTTAGCATGGCCCCAGTCACGCAATGCCCCCAAGTTGCCCATATACAGGCACGACTCCAAGCCTTGCGCAATATTAGAAAGGCCACGAGTAATCTTACGAGTTACAAAGGTTTCGCCACGTCGAGGGGACTCATGGTTGAACAGCACACCATTACAAGCATACATCCCATAAGCTTCACGATAATTCACGGTAATCCAATAGGCATATAACTTAGCTACCGCGTAGGGAGAGCGGGGATAAAAAGGCGTGCTCTCCTTTTGGGGTGTCTCCTGTACTAAGCCATACAGTTCGGAGGTCGATGCTTGATAGAAGCGTGTCTTCTTTTCCAAGCCTAAAAGCCGGATCGCTTCTAAAAGCCGTAAAGTGCCCATAGCATCAACATCTGCTGTGTATTCTGGCGACTCGAAACTCACAGCCACGTGGGATTGCGCCCCGAGGTTATATACTTCATCAGGTTGTACTTCTTTGATAATACGGGTCAGATTGGATGAATCAGTCAGATCACCGTAGTGCAGTACAAAGCGCTGATTTTCAACATGAGGATCCTGATAAATATGATCAACACGCTGCGTATTAAAAAGAGAAGCTCGGCGCTTAATACCGTGAACTTCGTAGCCTTTTTCTAATAAAAACTCAGCCAAATAAGAACCATCTTGGCCTGTTATGCCGGTGATAAGAGCTTTCTTCATAAAAATTGAAATCCTTACAAGTCTCGAACTAACTGGCCATAATTATTAATTTTATGTAAGGCGCGTAAATGCTGAGCACGCTCCTCTTCTGAGTCAAAACGATAACCAATGATTTTGGCGGGAACTCCGGCAACTATAGCGAAATCAGGAATGTCTTTTGTAACAACAGAGGCAGCAGCAATAATGGCACCGTTTCCTATTTTGGTGCCAACCATTATTTTGGCTGACATTCCAATCCAAACATCATCCCCAATAAATGTATAAGGTAAAGGCTCACGACCAGAAAAGCATATTGGTACGCCGACCTTTTGAAACTCGTGATCCGCACCTAGAATCGAAACTTCAGGAGCAATTAACGCAAAACGTCCAATCTGCACACGAGGGTATATCGTACAGTCACGACCAATAAAACCGAAATCCCCCAAAACCAAATCTCGAGAAATATAATGCTGTCGCGCTACCACCCAGGCCTTAACTGATACCGAGTGCCAGCCAAACCTGGCAACCCGAAACCTCATCAAACTTTCACGCAAAAAGATATATATTCTGGAATTATCTTTTATAGTTTTTTTTATTGATGCTCGCACCTTATTAACAAAAATCACCGAAGCTCTCCTGCTTTCCATTTCAGCCAATACTCTTCTACAGCCATATCGCGCTGGCGGTCAAAATCTATATCTCTAGAAATCAACTGAAGTGCAGAGTTAGAGTAGCCTTTATATAAAGAATCAAAAACTGGCAATGAAAACAAACCGTAAAAAACATATACCGAATAAGCAGTGACAGTTAAAAACACTACTAGCCATAAGTGAGGCTTAAAATAGCGAGCCAGAAGAAATGGAAAAATCACTAAAAAAACCGTAAAGAATTCCCGAACTCGCATCCAGAAAACACCGAAATCATAAAACACCATTTCATAAAAAAACATTAACAATACCGCAGAGTAGCTCAACCTTAGCCAATATTCAGTGTCCACCTCTAAATCCCTTTTACTGGAAAAATAAAAAAGAATACTATATAGTAAAAGTAACACCAGACGAAGCAGATGCCCCAATGTCATTGGGTAGTGGTCAAAGCCAACATAAAGAACAACCCTAGCAGCAAAATTATAGCCTGAAAGATATGGCAGAAAAAATTCAGCTATGCTTGCAAAATTAAAAATTTTTAAACTTTGGAAAAAGAAAAACAGGATTGAAAGCGAGAGGAAAAACGAGCGAAGAACTGCCGAACGAAAGAGAAAGACTACAGGAATGCAAACTAAAGCACTGAGGTGAAAGAGAGAAGCACAAAATAGTAAAAAAAATGCGACTAAATTTCCTTTCCGCATATAAAGTAGTGCTAAAAGAACAAACGCAGCAGCCAACTGCTGCCTAAGCATATTTTCTAGAAAAACTATAGATAACAATACATAAAGAACAAAAGCAGCTAATGGCGCGCCCCTAGCTCGCCAAAGAACCCATCCAAGCACAGAAATATAAAAACATTTAATAAAAGCAGAAAAAAACCAATAATTAATACCAAAAAAAGAAAAGCCAGAACAAACAGCCTTATAACCAAGCTCAAAGTTAGGGTTAACACACCCAGCATTATAATCAGCTAAATAATTATACCAATCAGACCCTGACTTGTAAGAAAGCCCTATAAAAAAGAAATATACAAAAAAAGCTGAAATAAAAAACAACAGCCTCGATGCATAATTCAAGTAAAAACTAACACAAGAAAATAACCACAACGTCAAACTATAATAAAGATATACCAATTTACAAATCCCTGAAATAAATATCAGAAATAGAAGAACGTTCAAAAGCATCAATATAGCTTTTTGAGCTAACATTTATAACATGAACTTTTCGCATATCAGCAAAACCACGCAGGACTTCATAATTTTTAAAAACCTTCCCCCAGCGCAGAAACATATCTCCGACAGTGAAGCATACCTGAGTAGGTCGATATATAGGTCTAGCCTTTACTTCTTCAGCATAAAAATGATATTGCTTCACTAAAGCTTCGCCATTACTCGATAAAAAAAGCTCTTCATGCCATGAGTGATCAGCCCCGAAGATATAAATTTTTTTGTACGAGGCACAAAGTGCCAGAGAAAGGGCCGCAATCAAAACATTAAGTGCAGCAGGCATACCTAACTGCTTCTGCATCAGCCAACCAGAAAATCTTAAACTTCCTGCCACTGGGGTAGAATTATAAAACTCAACAGAAATAAAAGAGCTTTTTAGTTTTTTACAAAAATTCGAGCCTTTAGCACTAAGCGGTATTAAAATTGTCATAGGCCAATTGACGTTACCCTTAACTTCCAATATAAATCGGCTTCGCAACGCATCAGCCTCCGGGGAAACAACTGGCAACCAATAGTTAGGATCTGCAAGCACATAAAAAGCAGGCTTTAAGTAAAAAAATTCTTTAGAAAAACAAAAATTATTTACCACCCAGATATCAACAGAGGCCCGATTGACATACTGTTTTAACTCTTTAATATCATTTTTTAATGAGGGGCCGTTTCCTAAAACTATAGCAGTCCGCGCCTCTCGAAAACGCCATTTCGAATCTAGCAGCCTTGAAAAAAGCAATACAGAAAAAAAACTTATAAGAGTAGAAAAAACCTTATCAAATAAGAAAAATATGTGCTTTAAACTTTCTTTCAAGGATTTACTCCAACCACAAAAATAAAAATTTGACAAATATATCCTTAAATACTCAAGATAAGGATACAAACTCAACACACCTAAGAATCTAAAAGAGTAGCTTTCAGGGGCTCCTCATATACGCTGAGCCAACTCGGCCACCTTCATAGATCAGCAGCTTCTACTTGCTGATGAAAGCTAGCTCACGCTATCAGCTAGAGATAGAAAAACCTTTTCCTCTGTCACATGGCGAGCAACTGTCCCATCGTACTCAGGTGGCTTCATCATGAGAGCGAGTTGCTACTATAAGAATAATTTTATTCTTCAATGAGATCCCAGCAAACGGGCGTTCCATAAGTCACATCTTTTTTTAATCGCTTACCTATTAACTGATCAAAATGTTTGGGAGCAAGCCCTACACCTGGTCTTATACGTCGTATATTAGTAGTAGAAATTACATCACCTTTTTTTAGATCTTTGACGAAATAAATTGATCGTCGAAATTTTTTATTCCCCTCCTCGGACTTTTGGCGCTCAAAACTTGATGTTCCTAAAGCGGACCATGCGTCAAACGTCTCTTGACACAACCTCTTCAACTCAAAAGGTTCTAGGGAAAACTCACTATCAGGACCTTTTTCAGAACGGTTAAGGGTAAAATGCTTTTCAATAACACATGCACCTAAAGCTACAGCTGCAACTGAAACAGTGGTACCTAAAGTATGGTCTGATAAGCCAGGAACCGTATTAAAACGCTCTGCCAAACAGGACATTTGTAGTAAGTTTGCTTGATCAATTGGTGCAGGATAACTGCTAATACAATGAAGCAGAATCAAATCTTTACAACCAGCATCATAAACTGTTGAGACTGCTTCTCTTATCTCTTCAATTGAGCACATGCCTGTTGACAAGATAATAGGCTTCCCTTTGCTTGCAACATACCGAATCAACGGCAAATCCGTAGCTTCGAACGAAGCGATTTTATAAGCTGGAGTTCCGAGCGACTCTAAAAGATCAACCGCTGACTCATCAAAAGGAGTCGAAAATATAGTTATACCAATACTAGCAGCATACTCAAATATAGCTTTATGCCAATCATATGGGGTTTCAGCCCACTTGTATAATTCATAGAGCTTATACCCGTCCCATAGGCCACCACGAATCATAAACTCTTCGCGATCAGAATCAATAGTCATAGTATCTGCAGTATACGTCTGCATTTTTATCGCATCAGCACCACTGTCACGAGCGGCTTTTATTGTTTCGAAAGCGCGTTCAAGAGAGCCGTTATGATTAGCTGAGAGTTCAGCTATAATATAGGGGGGATGTTCTCTCCCAATCTCTCTACCATTAATATAAAAGCCCATCTTAACTTTACTCCAACATAAACCAAATTTAAATTAACTGCAATTTCACCATCTGAAATTTCAGCTTTTTAATCCTATATGTATACATACCTACTCTAACGGCGAGCCCTTCGCAAGCATAGAAATAACTCATGTGAAAAACAAACACATTCAAACCTCTTCATACATTTACTGGCACATAGCAACTCCAACAAATAAATTACATATCTTTGATTTATTTCCTCTAATCTAAAATAAACTTATAATGGCGCTTTATCCATAACCATTATTCTAAATCCGTGTAAGTTAACTTATTCAAACCAGTTTCATGACAATACTTAAAGCCTACTAAAATAAAAATTTAGGCTCCACCTCAATTTACTCGCCAGCACTTTTATAAAACACAGCAAATTAAGACCAACAGGCTTGAAAACACTCATCAAAATCACAGACACAGAGAATTATGATATTTTCCTTTGAAGCAAGACTATTCTCTCCTCCATTGCAGAGCGCAAATTCTTCCAATCGGAATGCAACATTCCAAAGCGATAGATGTCTACATACTTATCCTTGAAGATATATTGCTCTTTAAAAACTCCCTCTTGAGAAAAACCAAACTTCCTATGAAGCTTTATAACTGGTATATTGTAGCCCAGCACTTCACAATATAGCTTGTGCAACCTGAGGCATTCAAACGCGTAGTCTAATGCAAGAAACTCCATCATTGTGCCGGTACCTTTAGGCGCATCTGGAGCAGCATAAAAACCCCAAGCGGCGTTCCTGCTTATGACGTCTATTTTATTATAGCAAACAACGCCTAACGACCGACCATTAAGCTCATAAATGAAATACCGGTTTTCAGTAGAATTTGAAGAATTCCGCCACCATGCCAAGTGCTCCTCTTGGCTTATTTCGTGCTGGGTATACATATTCAAACGCACATTTGGCGCATTTCTCCACAACCTCATATTATTCAAGTCGCTTTCAGTAACAGGCCGCAATTGACCAAAACTTTCCATTACTAGCTCCAGTCGCTGACTCTTTTAACTACGCGCCCCGTACCTTGACCATCTGTAACTGACGAGGCTTTAAAAGTGAGCTCTCGTCTTAATTGATCATTCTCTATTAGCAGATGAAGGTAGGAAATAAGCGTTTGTGTAAAATTTTCACTTAGAGGTACAACTAAAGCAGCCTCTACGTTTTCCAATTGGTGGGCTACAGTTTCTTGGTTCTTGGCAAGAATCATCATGATGGTCGGCAAGCCTAAAGCACACCGCTCCCATGAGGTGCTTCCGGCAGCACCAATAGCCAAATCACTTATTGCCATTTGGTATGCCATATCCTCAATTCCAACCAATACCTCCGTACTCCATGGAAGTCTGGCCGCTTGCTGTCTTATCTGACCAAGCCACGGCGCCTTTGCCCCCATGACGATCGTTATTGTGACATTGGCAGGTAATGACGCATGACTTATCGCATTTAAAACGCGGCCCGTAACGTTATCCGAGTCGACACCACCCAAGCTGACTAGTATCCGTGTAACGCCCGTTGATACGCGGCGCTTGACACTTTGACATCGAAGCAAAGCAAACTCTGGGCGTAACAAAGCATAGTTTGGCCCCATAAGCATCTTGCATTCTGCTGGCACTAACCCCTGATAGTCAGCTATTTGCCTTCCAAGATTCTGATCAAGAAGTAGATCACATTGATGCATTCTGTCAGCTAAGTCATCAATTACCATTAACCTGCTACAACTAGGCCGCACTATACTTTCCCAGTGAGCATCCAAAGCATAGTGATCTACGATCAACCAGTCTGGTTGAATATCTTGGAGCACCGAATTGCAAGCTTTAGCATCTTGCTCTTGCGTAGAACCTAGCCAATGCGCATGAGCAAGCCTATTATCTATATACGTTTGCTTCGAGCCGTACGGCAGTACATGTACGGTATATCCCTTGCTACGCACCAGATCCATTAAATGCCCTGAGTGCATCCGGCAGAAAAAATGACATTGCATACTCATCTGCCTTAAGGCATCAGCTAAAGTCAGGCAACGCATGACATGACCGCTACCCATTTGCAAAGAAGCATCTACACGGATAGCAACTTTCACGACTTCGATCGTTCCATTTGCATGGTTTTAAACAGCCACTCGGCTCGAACCCAATCTTCTAAGGTGTCAATGTCCTGAACCCGATGACGTGGCAAAAACACTGCGGATGAGTTGAGCCCAAAAATTGACCTACCTTCACGCCAAGCCTCAGCGCGCCCCCAGTAGAACTGACCCGCATCGTGATAGGCTTCTTCAAGATCTTGTGATCGTGTCTCAAAATATTCTGGAGCGAACATTTCCATACGCCCCTCCTTGTTGACTCGAATAGCGCGCTGAATAGGAAAAGCATAGCTGGTTACCGAAAAGGCGTAGTCACAGCCATGCTTAAGTAAGGTATTCAGGCCGTTGCAAATGTCTTTACCCGTCACGAAAGGTGCAGTTGCGTAGATGCAACATACTTGCTCAGGTGGGTCGCCATTGGCGCTCAGCCAGTCAATGGCATGACTGATGACTGGAATAGTCCCAATGTAATCGTCTGCGAGCGTATCAGGCCGCATAAATGGGATCGAAGCTTTATACCTCAGAGCAACCTCGGCAATCTCTGGATCATCGGTCGAAACGATAACCCGATCGAAACAGTCACTTTGCAGCGCGGCCTCGATTGACCAAGCGATCATTGGCTTGCCACAGAACGGCTTGATATTTTTACGTGGAATGCGCTTGCTCCCGCCGCGCGCTGGAATGACAGCTACTTTCATAATCGAAGTGCTTTGTGTAGTGCATTGACCACAGCATCTTGCTGCAGCTCTGTCATGGTCTGATACATAGGCAGGCTAATAGCTTCTCGATAATAACGCTCAGATTCAGGAAAATCTCCCATACGGAAACCCATACACTGATAGTACGGCTGGGTATGGACCGGAATATAATGAAGATTGACGCCAATGCCCTGCTCGCGTAGCGAATCGAATACCTGACGCTGACTAACACGCAGGCAGTCTAACTCCAGACGAATGACATAAAGGTGTAAACCAGAGTAGCTGTCCGGGTGTTGCCAAGGCGTCACAACTGGCAAGCTAGCCAGCAACTCATCATAACGGCGGGCGCTCTGGTGCCGATAAGCCACATAATGATCCAGACGCTCCAGCTGGGATATACCCAGCGCAGCCTGCAACTCCGTCATTCGGTAATTGAAACCAAGATCAATCTGCTGATAATACCAGGGCCCATCTGACTCGTGCGTCATTTGCGCCGGGTCACGAGTAATACCATGACTACGCAGCAATGCCATTTTTTCAGCCAGCTCCGCCTTATTAGTCAGCGCCATACCGCCCTCGGCAGTAGTAATAATTTTTACCGGATGAAAGCTGAAAACCGTGATATCACTATAACGGCCATTACCAATGAACCCCCCTTGGTATCTACCGCCGATAGCATGTGATGCGTCTTCAATGATACTGAACCCATAGCGCCGAGCCAGAGCTTGGATAGCTTTCATATCACAAGGCTGACCGCATAGGTGAACCGGCACGACTACCTTAGGTAAGGTACCGTCACGTTCAGCCTGCTCTAATTTGCGAGCCAATGCCTGCGGGCATAAGTTATAGGTATTAGGATCTATATCGACAAAATCCACTTGCGCCCCGCAGTACAGTCCGCAGTTGGCAGAGGCCACGAAGGTGATTGGCGAGGTCCATAACCAATCACCAGGCCCAAGTCCTAGCGCCTTACAGGCCACGTGAAGCGCAGAAGTTGCACTGTTCATAGCAAGTGCATAAGTCGCACCCACATGTTTTGCAACCTGCGCCTCAAATTTAGGCACCATAGGTCCCTGCGTCAGGAAGTCAGACTGTAGTACCGAGACCACAGCGTCTATATCAGCTTGGGTAATATCCTGACGACCGTATGGAATCATGTTTTAAATGCTCCCAATCTTGTCTTTATTAGCATTGATCCAATGGGCCAAGTCCTCATCACTCATCCATTCTGAATTGTTGTCGCTGGCGTAAATAAAGCCTTCAGGGACTTTCCTGCCATCCTTGATACGCTTTTCGCAAGTACCCCAGTTGTTGATTGCCGGAAGGATTTTGTAGTGCTCAGGATATTCATAGGTATAGTACGAATCCTCCTCACTAATCATCTGTTCATGCAATTTCTCTCCTGGCCGAATACCGACAATCATTTGCTTGGCTTCAGGTGCAATGACTCGCGCGAGATCAGTCACTTTCATGGAGGGGATTTTTTTAACATAAATTTCACCACCCTCCATGTCGTCAAACGCATGCCATACCAACTCAACCCCCTCCTCTAAGGAAATCATAAATCGAGTCATACGCGCATCCGTAATAGGCAGCTCGCCTTTATCTTGGATAGACATAAAGAAGGGGATAACTGAGCCGCGAGATCCCATAACATTCCCATAGCGCACCACAGCCATGCGTGTTTCATGACCGCCAGCATAAGAGTTGCCTGCCACGAACAATTTGTCAGACGCGAGCTTAGTAGCACCATATAAGTTGGCAGGGCTGCTGGCTTTGTCAGTAGACAAAGCCACAACCCGCTTGACGCCCTGATCGATACAGGCATCAATCAGGTTCATGGCTCCCATGATGTTTGTCTTGATACACTCGAACGGGTTGTATTCAGCGGTAGGAACAATCTTGGTTGCCGCAGCGTGAACTACATAATCTACACCGTCTAATGCGCGATAAAGACGCTCCTTGTCACGCACATCACCAATGAAGAATCGGACACGAGGATCGCCCTGAAATTTTTTCGCCATTTCCCATTGCTTCATTTCATCACGAGAAAAGATGATAATTTTTTTCGGATTGTATTTATTTAAAGTCATAGGTACGAACGTATTGCCGAACGAACCTGTTCCCCCAGTTACCAGAACCGTTTTATTGCTTAGCATTAATTTTTAATCCTTTTTTAAGGGTGGGAGGTAAAGGAGCGCGCCCGGTAACGCAAGGCCAACATTCCGCTTTTCCATACAACCATTAAACCGAAAGCAACGCATAGAGAAACAGGCACTGCCAATACTTCAAGCACTTTAGAAAGCGCTATCACAAGAACAATAAAAATAGTCACTACCCCTATGTGACTCTGAATAATAGGCTTGTCGTGCCCCATTGAATAAAGCCCATAATGAGGGATCATACTGATGCCATAAAGAACAGTTGCAGCCAGAAGCCAAAAAAATATACTACTATATTCTAGATAGATTGATTTTCCAGTCCACTTCAGCAATGGATCTAAAGTCAGAATGGAAGCCAATATGAATAGCATTGACACACCCGCCACCTGTATAGACATAATTTTCATCCGGCGCCAAAACAGCTTTTCACTTGATGCTTTCCAGTCAGCAATCAATCTCGGGTAACTAAATGCGAAAACCCCGGCGTCAAGAAACGCAAGCAGTGCGCTACACATACCAATAAAAAGGACATAGGCCCCCAGGGCCTGCAGCCCGCTTAAAAACTCAAAGAAATAACGATCCAACGTAAAAACAGCTCGAATGGCCAGTGTCGCGAAAAGAAGAGGTAGTACAATTTTCAGTCCTGTCTGAACCCAGCGCCAGTCTACCGGCTCGGACCAGCCACCAAGCCTCATCTGTCTTAACTTATATCCACCTAAAATTAATGCCAGCGCACCACCACAAGACCAGAAAGTGAAAACAGTAGTTAGTGAACGCGACTCTGGGGTGAATGTCATCCATAAGGCTAAAGTAGCTGCCCATAAGCCGGAGCGGAGACAGAGTATAAGACTAGCCCAAACCTGCTCCGAAGCAGCAATCAAGAGGCGGTTAAGCTCTTGCGCCCAATGCTCCATTACTAACAGAAGGAAAAACCAACCGAACATAGACCAGGGCAGCAACTTTCCAACAAAGACCAATACTAATAGAGGGCCAAAAAAACAATATAAAAGCATAGAGAATAAACATTGGGACTTTATAAGTTTTCCCCACACTGCTTTCTCGCTACCAATTAGCTCACGAGTAGTATAAATATAAAAATCAAAACCCAGAAAGTATAGGGAGTAACCAACCGCAGCCGTTAAGAGCCCATAAAGCCCCAACTCTTCAGGACTTAAATATTTCGCCAAAATAAATACAAGCAAAAACTTACTCAATAACGTGACACTTCGCAACCCTACATTGACGAGCCGGACCAATCCAGCATTAATTATTAGCTTCACTTATAAAACCGTGTCACGAATTTTATTCCAAATAAAACTGCTCACCCATCCTATCTAGCGACTATACTCGCTAGAATTTTAGAGCAACTGCAGTTAATAATTAAATTATTTATCGACGTCTGCACCCTACCATTACTATTCGAAATAATGCAATCAGCACACCCAGCATTATCCCAACAGCAAGCCCTAACAATATAACAAGGCTTCGCTTAGGTGCTATTGGACTGTCAGGAATTTCCGCAGGGCCATCTTGTCGCATGACGGCAACACTTTCAGGGTTAATACGTATATGTGAATATAAACTATGCTTTTCCTGCAAATCCCTTAATCCAGGAATAAATGGATCGTCTGAAGTGCGCTGTGTAAGGTTTGCTATTTCCGCTTCCAGGGCCTTGCTACCACGCATATACATGAGTGCGCCGTCCATAAATGCTGAAACCTCTCGTTCACTTCCTGCGCTACCACCAGTGATTACAGGGGGATCAGCCAAATTAATTTGTTTAGCAATTCGGAGAGCCTCACCGAGTCGAACTATACGATCCTCTCGCCGATCTTTTGCGCTCGCTCTTAGTGTTTCAATTTGCTGCTCTAATCCACGTGCACGCACCCTAGCCTCGCTCATTGCATTCTCAAGCATCTCGTGCAGGGCTTTTTGCTTGGCCAGTTCTGTATATTCTTTCGCCCAAGTTGCTGCCTGCTCAGGATCAGTACCTTGAACGTGAACTGTAAATCGATCAGGTGTATTTTTAGCTGGAGCGTGAATAGCCAACCGCTCGCTAAAGAGCGCGTATTGCGCATCTCGAGAACCTTGTCGCTCAACATCACTTAATGAGGGCAAGTATGTTGATAAAAAAAATTCATTTCGCGTGGACTCTGCAACCAGGTTACGAGTAAAAACACTATAGATAAATGACGCGTCAAAGGGCTGCAAGCCTAACTCAGAGATACGACCATAATTAAAACCTGCAATTTTATTGAGCGATGGCGGCAACGTATGAAGCTTAGCTTCGTAACTAGGCTTGGCCAGGAAAGCATAGACAACGGCTGCAAATGTACAAATAAGTGCGACCAGAACAATCAGGCCTTTTCGTCTCCATAGCGCCTCGGCCAACATCAATAAGTCTATTTCATCGTTTCTTAGGGATTGAGCGGTTGCGTTCACGATTTATCCTTGTAGGAAGCAAGTACTGCCCTTATCGTTCTTGAACCGACGACTTACAGGCGCGCCTATGACAATATCTCTGCAGGAAAAATTCCTAGATAAAATTTTCTCCATATACGGACTAGCCAAAATCACCTCTATTGAAGAAGCAACGAAAGAAATTAAATGAAAAGTCTACAGATCGTACTACGCTCTGTCTAAAAAATCGATTTGCTAGGCCATCCCGTCTTTTCCGTGTGGAGACTAGAAATGACGGTCCGTTAAGAATTGGATGATGGGCGCTAATCAGCGATCCGGTTTCTCACAAGCAGCAGCAGGGACGGCACTGCAAGGATGATCGCTTTAAGCCTAGTAGCGTCTTCCGAGCGCTGTGCTCAGAGACGAAGTGGCGTGATCTACCCGGTCACTTCGGGACCTGGTAAACGGTCTGTCATCGTTTCCGTACCTGGTGAGACCGCTCGCTGTTTAAGGCTGTGCTTAAAAGGCTTCATTTGGAGCTAAGGCGGGGAGGTCGTATTAATCTAAGCACATGGATGGTGGACTCTACGACCATTCGAGCTACCCGTGCCGCGGCAGGAGGCGGAAAAAAAGGGGCCCGGACGAACCTGTAGATCATTGCCTGGGACGCAGCCGGGGTGGGTTCGGTACCAGGATTCACCTGCTTTGCGATGCCAAGGGTTATCCGCTGAGCTTTACCCTCTCGCCTGGTCAGCAGGCCGATTCGCACAACTTTATTCCGTTACTGGATCAGGTGCGTCTTCCTGGCTCTCAGGGCAGACCACGCAAGCGTTGCCGGACAGTAATCGCGGACAAGGGCTACGATAGTGAAGGGTTGCGTCGCTATTGCGACCGCTTCGGTATGCAGCCGGTGATTGCCCAGCGCACGATGCACCGCAAGCCCCGGCCAGGTCTGCCTTGCCTGTTTGATAGGCCCAAGTATCAACAGCGTAACGTGATCGAACGGCTATTCGGCTGGTTAAAGGAAAAGCGTCGGCTCTGTACTCGCTTTGACAAGCTGGCTAGCAGCCTCAAAGCCATGGTAACGCTGGCCTGTATCGAGCGATGCATGCGTGCCGACTTTTTAGACAAACCCTAGTGGCCAGGTCGAGCGCATGAACCACGCGACCAGGCACGCCACTAAGACCTTTTACTACTCCCCTCTTATATTAGCTGCTGGGCAATTACGCACCCAACAAATCTGTTCGCCCCGGTAACAAGCACTCCAAAACGCTCTATTGTCGCCACATTATCTTGCACTGCCGTTTCTCTTGACCGTTTTCCCTTACGGCCATCTTACACCACTCACAAAAACATCAGTATGTTGACGAGCACTCACGGCTTGTCATCAACAATGTCTTTGTGAAAGAAACAAAAAAGCCCAACCTTAGGCTGGGCTTTTTTTAGAGTACGTATTTAGGCGCTTTTAACGTTGGATGTAATGGATGATTCAACTTTAATCAAGGCATCACTCATATACATAGATGAAAACGTATCACGCTGAACAGAAGGTTTAACAAACAGCGCCACCACCCAGCTAACCATAAGACTCAATACGGCAAGCATCGCATGGTCAATTTGTATAAAGGCAAAACAGGCAGCGATACCGAGCCAAATAAACAGGTAATGACGCATGATGACATCCTCACTAGCGTGGACTTCGAGGCCATGAGCGACCAGATGTGAGGATTCTTGCTTAAAGCGAGAGATATGTCCAATAAAAAAATAAAAAAAGGCTTGATTTTTTTAAAAGTGTCAATTTTATGATTCAGCACGAACAAAAGTCAAAATACAGGCAGACATCTTTTCCAAACAAACTCTGACATTGCGGTATCAATTACGAGCTTTTCAAAAACGAGCATAAAAGCCGCTCGCTAATACATCAGCAATAAACCATGCCTTAAACCTAGAAACCGAATAATGCCAAGCTTTACCTAGAGCTCATTAACCCTATCTCTAAGCTCTTTACCCGGCTTAAAGTGCGGAACGTATTTCCCATCCAACGTTACAGACTCTCCTGTTTTAGGGTTTCGACCTGTACGAGGTGAACGATAATGCAAAGAGAAGCTGCCGAAGCCTCGTATTTCAATACGATCTCCGGTTGAAAGCGCTTGAGCCATTTGCTCAAGCATTGTCTTGATAGCCAGCTCAACATCGCGAGATGACAGCTGCCCCTGCTCCGAAACGATACGTTCGATCAACTCCGACTTGGTCATGGAATTTTCCTTCTTTTTCAAGCGGCTAGATCATTTTTTAACTCTTTTAGCATGACCGCTTGGCTTTGAAAAGCATATACCCAGCAAAAGGCTGTAAATTTATTTGACGCTAAACATATAACCCCTTAGATCTGAGAAGCTTTTTTTAGGCAATAAAAAAGGGTGGCCTAAGCCACCCCTTTCTTAGAAAACCTAAGGTGATTAACCCTGGTTTTCCATCTGCGCCTTGATCAGGTCACCGATAGTAGTCGGGCCTGCGCTCGGCTCCTGCTTGTTACGCAGGGACGTCATCGCTTCCTTCTCATCGTCAACATCCTTAGACTTGACGGAAAGGCTGATCACGCGGCTCTTACGATCGATGCTGATGATCTTGGCTTCAACTTCGTCGCCTTCCTTCAGAACGTTACGCGCATCTTCAACGCGATCACGGCTGATTTCAGAAGCCTTCAGAACGCCTTCGATCTCATGGCCCAGAGTGATGATGGCGCCCTTGGCGTCAACTTCCTTCACAGTACCACGAACGATGGTGCCCTTCTCGTTCAGAGCAGCGTAGCTGGAGAACGGATCGTCTTCCAACTGCTTAATGCCCAGAGAAATGCGCTCACGCTCAGGATCAACGGACAGGATAACGGTATCCAGCTCATCACCCTTCTTGAAGCGGCGTACGGCTTCTTCGCCCGGCTCGTTCCAAGAAATATCGGACAGGTGAACCAGACCGTCTATGCCACCATCCAGACCAATGAAGATACCGAAGTCAGTAATGGACTTGATAGTACCGGAGATACGATCGCCCTTGTTGAACTGACCGGAGAACTCTTCCCATGGGTTCGGACGGCACTGCTTGATACCCAGAGAGATACGACGACGCTCTTCGTCAATATCCAGAACCATAACTTCCACTTCGTCGCCAACCTGTACGACTTTGGACGGGTGGATGTTTTTGTTGGTCCAATCCATTTCGGATACGTGTACCAGACCTTCAACGCCTTCTTCCAGCTCAGCGAAGCAGCCGTAATCAGTCAGGTTAGTAACACGAGCCTGAACACGTGTACCTTCTGGGTAACGCGCCTTGATAGCAACCCATGGGTCTTCGCCCAGCTGCTTCAGGCCCAGGGATACGCGGTTACGCTCGCGATCAAACTTCAGAACCTTAACGTCGATCTCGTCACCAACATTAACGATTTCGGAAGGATGCTTGATACGCTTCCATGCCATGTCAGTGATGTGGAGCAGGCCATCTACGCCGCCCAGATCAACGAACGCACCGTAGTCGGTGAGGTTCTTGACGATACCGCGAACCTGCTGACCTTCCTGCAAGGACTCCAACAGCGCTTCACGCTCGGCACTGTTCTCAGCCTCAAGAACGCTACGGCGAGAAACAACAACGTTGTTGCGCTTCTGGTCAAGCTTGATGACCTTGAACTCTAGCTCTTTGCCTTCCAGGTGGGCAGTGTCACGCACAGGACGGACATCAACCAGGGAGCCTGGCAGGAAAGCACGGATGCCGCTAACGTCAACAGTGAAACCACCTTTGACCTTACCGTTGATAACACCCTTGACCACTTCGTCAGCGTTGAACGCAGCTTCCAGGACCAGCCAGGACTCAGCGCGCTTGGCTTTCTCGCGAGACACTTTGGTTTCGCCGAAACCGTCTTCCACGGCATCGAGAGCCACATGGACTTCATCGCCCACGTTGATGGTCAGCTCGCCTTGTTCGTTGTAGAACTGCTCGAGCGGAACAAGACCCTCAGATTTCAGGCCAGTGTCGACAACTACCCAGTCACCATCGATGGAAACCACAGTACCTGTGATGATGGCACCCGGTTGCATGTCGAGGGATTTCAGACTTTCTTCAAAGAGTTCTGCGAAGCTTTCGCTCATGTTTATACCTGTAATGTTGGGTACACGATGCACCCGATCTACCGCATCACCAGCCAATGCGGGGTTCGTTATCAATATCCAGCAGACAGGTTGAGACTGGTTCCTGCCTGCCTTCACCAAATATCCCAGGATAGGATAATCTGGCTGTCATCCTGCCAGGTCACGCTCGGCGGCCAATGCAAGGATGTGGTCGAGCACTTGTTCAATCGAGAGATTCGTCGAATCCAGGACAATGGCATCATCTGCCGGTTTGAGTGGAGCGACGGTGCGCTGAGTATCACGCTCGTCGCGCTCACGAATCTCTTCGAGGAGACCCGGCAAAGTAACACTTTCGCCCTTTTTCTTCAACTGAAGATAGCGCCGTCTGGCGCGTTCTTCGGCGCTAGCGGTCAGAAATATCTTTAATTCCGCATCTGGGAAAACCACGGTTCCCATATCCCGACCATCCGCAATAAGGCCAGGCGCCTCGCGAAAGGCTTTCTGTCGCTGCAACAACGCTTCACGTACAGCCGGCAGGATCGCCACCTGTGAAGCGCCTGCCCCAATATCTTCGGTTCGAATGAAGTCGGTAACATCCTCTCCCTCTAAGACAATGCGCTGACCATGCTCATGCCCAGCCTGGAATTGCACGTCCAGATACGCTGCCAACGCCTTGAGTGACTCCTCATTCGTCAGGTCAACGCCATGGTTGCGCGCTGCGAAGGCCAGCAGGCGATAAAGCGCTCCGGAGTCCAGTAGATTCCAGCCCAGACGGCGGGAAAGAAGTGCCGCGATAGTGCCCTTCCCAGAGCCTCCAGGCCCATCGACTGTAATAACCGGAGCGGTACTCATCATACGGAAGCCTCTTCTTTCACACGAATCCCAGCTTTAGCTGCCAGTTCAAGAAAGCCGGGAAAGGAAGTTGCAACATTTGCACAATCACGGATTCGTATCGGTGCGCTCGCTCGCAGCGAGGCCACACTAAACGCCATTGCGATGCGATGATCACCATGACTTTCCACTTCTCCGCCACCCATGGAGCCGCCCTCGATCACGATTCCATCAGGCGTAGGAGTAGCACTTACACCCAGTACTTTCAAACCATCGGCCATGACCTGAATACGGTCAGACTCCTTGACACGCAACTCTTCCGCACCTCGCAGAATGGTACGCCCCTGAGCACAACTGGCGGCAACAAACAGAACCGGGAACTCATCAATTGCCAGCGGCACCAACGCTTCCGGTATTTCGATTCCCTTCAATGTAGCTGAACGGACGCGCAGATCAGCTACAGGTTCTCCCCCTACCTCACGCTGATTCTCAAGCGTAATGTCGCCACCCATCAGGCGCAGGATATCGATGACCCCGGTACGAGTAGGATTGATACCCACGTGTTCAAGAACCAACTCGGAGTTTTCCGCAATGCTTCCGGCCACCAGGAAAAAAGCTGCCGAGGAAATATCTGCAGGTACTTCGATACGATTGGCAGTGAGCGTGGAGCCCGAGCGCACTCTTGCCACATTACCTTCTACCGTCACCGGATAACCAAACCCCTGCAACATTCGCTCGGTGTGATCACGCGTCGGAGCAGGCTCAGTAACCGATGTCTCCCCTTCGGCATACAGGCCTGCCAGCAATAGGCAGGACTTAACCTGGGCGCTGGCCATGGGCATGTCGTAATGGATACCTTTGAGCTTCTGTCCGCCGCGAATGGTCATCGGTGGCCGTCCCTGCTCTGCTGTTTCGATAACAGCCCCCATCTCCCGCAATGGATCGGCAACCCGGTTCATGGGGCGCTTGGAGAGCGAGGCATCACCGGTCAGGGTGGTATCAAATGCCTGAGCGGAAAGAATCCCGGACAACAGTCGCATTGAGGTGCCTGAATTCCCCAGGTATAGCGGACCTGCAGGCGCCTTGAGGCCATGCAATCCCACACCATGAATGGTTACACGACCATTGGTGGGCCCCTCGATGACGACCCCCATATCACGGAACGCCTGCAGCGTAGCGAGGGCATCCTCACCCTCAAGGAACCCTTCCACCTCTGTCGTTCCATCCGCCAGGGAGCCCAGCATGATTGATCGATGCGAAATGGACTTATCTCCGGGCACTCGAACGCGTCCGGACAACGAGCCGCCAGGATTGGCGATATAGGTAAGATCTTTAATTTGCATAGCGTCCACATAGGCCCGGCGGGCCAGTATTTTGCCGAAATGCTCGCGGGCAACCCGGGCGCGGGTAAAGACACCCAGCAGCTGATGCCCATCCTGTGTAATGACAGCCTGACGCAATGCATCCAGGTCGTCACGAAATGTATCCAGTGTCCGCAGTACGGCTTCCCGGTTGGCTAGAAAAATATCGTGCCACATGACCGGATCACTGCCAGCGATACGGGTGAAGTCTCGAAAGCCACCAGCGGCATAACGAAATATCTCAAGGTTCTCACTACGCTGGGCGAGCGAATCAACCAGGGTAAAAGCCAGCAGATGCGGCAAGTGACTGGTTGCAGCCAACACCTCATCATGGTGGTCAACCGTCATGTATTCAACGTCAGCACCCAGTGCCCGCCAAAGTAGATCAATATTTGCAAGCGCCTCAGCATCCGCCTCATCAAGGGGTGTAAGAATGACTTTGTGCCGCTTGAATAGCTGACCATTAGCCGCCGTAACACCACTCTTTTCAGAACCAGCGATTGGATGCCCTGGGACGAAGCGGAACGCTTTGCCGGCAAAGGCCTTTCTGGCTGCCCGGGCAACGCTGCCTTTTGCACTCCCAACATCGGTCAGCACAGCCTGGCCGATGTCGAGAGCCGCAAGCTCTGCAAGGACTCGTTCCATGGCAAGAATGGGAACCGCCAACTGGATAACGTCTGCATTCTGACAAGCAACGGCCAGCTCTGCCTCAGCGCTATCAACAACCTCTAACTCAACCGCTAGACGCCGTGTTTCTCTATCCCGATCTACGCCGACCACTTCATGAAACAGGCCGCTCTCCTTCATGCCCTTGGCAAACGAGCCGCCAATCAGTCCAAGTCCTACTACGACGAGACGACCAAACATGGGGACCTTTTGCGATTCAACCACGAGCCAGCACCTTGGCAAGCGCCTCAAGGAAACGACTGTTTTCCTCTTTCGTACCAATAGAAACACGAAGGAATGTTGGCATGCCGTATCCAGCGACCGGACGGACAATCACACCCTCTTGCAGCAATGCCTGATAAACAGGCGCGGCCGGTTGCCCGAGATCAACGGCGATAAAGTTTCCCTTGGAAGGAATCCAGGAAAGTCCCAGCCGCTGAAAACTCTGTTCAAACTGAGCCATTCCCTCGTCATTGACCTGACGACTTTTAACCAAGTAATCAGCGTCATCCATAGCCGCGCATGCTGCAACCAAGGCAAGGCTGTTGACATTGAATGGCTGTCGTACGCGATTCAATACATCCGCAATCTGCGCTGAAGAAATGGCATACCCCACCCGTAACGAGGCCAAGCCATAAGCCTTGGAGAATGTACGTGAAACCAGGAGGTTGGAGTGGTCTGCCAGATAGCTCAAACCATCCGGCAACTCGTCTCCCTCGGCATACTCAATATAGGCTTCATCAAGCACCACCAACACACTCTCGGGTACTGCCTTCAGAAAGGCCGCCAAAGCGCGTGGACCAAACCAGGTACCTGTTGGGTTATTGGGATTAGCCAAAAAGACGATTCGCGTATGCTCGTCAATAGCCTTGAGCATTGCATCCAGATCATGCCCCCAATTCACGGCGGGAACTGCACGACCTTCGGCACCAATTGCCTGCGTCACCAGAGGATATACGGCAAATGCATGCTCGCTAAATACCGCATTAAGACCAGGAGCCAGGTAAGCGCGTGCAACCAGCTCGAGAATATCGTTAGAACCGTTGCCCAAGGTGATCTGATCGATATTGACGCCGCATCGACTGGCAATTTTCTGCTTGAGCTCAAACCCATTGCCATCCGGGTAACGTGTCAGCTCAGCCAGCTCGGCTCTTATCGCCTCAGTTGCCTTGGGACTCGGGCCTAATGGATTTTCATTGCTCGCCAACTTGACGATACGCTGAGGATCCAGTCCCAATTCGCGCGCCAACTCATCGACTGGCTTGCCTGGAACATAAGGTGAAAGTTTCTGCACGCCTGGCAGGGCTTGCGCTAGAAAATCGCAGCTCATTGTAACCTCATAATGGCCGGACTCCCGGCACCCATTAAACGAATGGGCGCCATGGTAGACCATGCAGCCGCGGGAACCCAGCCCAAGGCGCTGGATTACTCAACAACAACCGATCTACATGAGTAATGCTCATCACCTTGATGCAAGGTAATCAGCCACTTCAAAAGGCCAGAAAAAAGGGGCGCCGTAATTGCTCACGTCGCCCTTTTCAATTACCCCAAGGTAGCCAGGAGCTTTTCCCACTCCTTGTTTTCTTTCTTGGATACCCCCCCGAGCAGCTCTATGGCCTGACGCAAGCGGAAGCGTGTGAGGTCGGGACCAAGAATTTCCATAGCATCAAGGACCGAGACGGAGCTGGCCTGTCCAGTGATAGCTGCAAACATCAATGGCATCACGTCTCGCAGTTTGAGCTCAAGTCCCTCGGCTACACCTTGAATACATGCCGTAATATTATCCTTGGTCCACTGACGTAACGATTCCAACTTCCAGAGAGTCAGCTGCATTACCTGGCGCACCTGATCTGGAGAAAGCTTCTTGTGAGCAAACAACCCCGCATCCAGCGGCAAAGCGCCGGCAAAAAAGAAACCGGCCAGCGGCGCAATCTGACTGAAGGTTTCAACACGCCCCTGTACGTGAGGCGCGATCTTCATCAGGTAGTCAGGGTTGAGCGCCCATTTCTGAACCTCGGCAGCAAATGCCTCCACGCTCAGCTCACGGATCCACTGTCCGTTTAGCCAAGACAGTTTTTCAATGTCGAAAATGGGGCCGCCAAGCGAGATACGATTGATATCGAAGTGCTCGATCATCTCAGCCAACGTGAACTTCTCACGCTCGTCCGGCATTGACCAACCCATCCGGCCCAAGTAGTTCAACATGGCCTGGGGCAAATATCCCATACGCTCATAGAACGTTACGGACGTCGGGTTCTTGCGCTTGGAAAGCTTGCTCTTGTCTGGATTACGCAGCAGCGGCATATAGCACAGTGCGGGTTGCTCCCAGCCAAAGTATTCGTACAGCTTGATGAGCTTGGGTGCGGAAGGCAGCCACTCTTCGCCACGCAAAACGTGAGTAATGCCCATCAGGTGGTCATCGACCACGTTAGCCAGGAAGTATGTCGGCAAGCCGTCTGCCTTCATTAGAACCTGCATGTCCATGCGGTCCCACGGAATTTCGACATTGCCGCGCAGCATATCCGGCACGACGCAGATGCCTTCTGTTGGCACTTTCATTCGTATGACATGGGATTCACCCTCAGCAATACGACGCTGCGCCTCGGCAGGATCGATATGCATGCAGTGTCCATCATAACGAGGCGTTTCCTTGCGGGCCGTCTGCTCGGCACGCACCTGATCCAGACGCTCGGCCGAGCAGAAGCATGGGAACGCATGTCCCTTGGAGACAAGCTCGTCGGAGTACTTCTTATAAATCTCACCCCGCTCACTCTGGCGATAAGGCCCATGTGGACCTCCTACGTCAGGACCCTCGTCCCATTCGATACCCAGCCAACGTAGCGCATCATAGATCTGCTGTTCAGACTCACGCGTAGAGCGAAGCTGATCGGTATCCTCGATACGCAGGATGAACTGACCGCCATGCTGACGAGCAAAGCAGAGATTGAACAAGGCGATGTAAGCGGTACCGACATGGGGATCGCCAGTAGGCGACGGTGCGATACGCGTGCGAACAGTGGTCATGGGAGGTCTCGACACAGAACAATACAAAAGGAGATGGTAGCAGCGGGCAAGCCTTGGCTTCCAGCGCCGAAAACACAAAGGCCCGGCTTTAGGACCGGGCCTTTGTGTTTGACACTCACTCAAGCCGCCATGAGGCGCTCACGCAGTTGCTGGATTTCATCACGCAGTTTGGCTGCGGCTTCAAATTCCAGATCACGCGCCAGCTTGAGCATACGCTCTTCAAGCTGAGCGATCCGCTTGGTGATATCTGCCGGTGAACGCAGCTCGGCCTCATAACGACCGCTGTCCTCGGCTGCCTTGGCGGCACGACGCTTACCGCGGGCACCCGGAACAGCCGCACCTTCCATGATATCGCGGATATCCTTCTTGATTCCCTTGGGCACAATGCCATTAGCCTCGTTAAAGGCCAATTGCTTGGCTCGGCGCCGCTCTGTTTCATCAATGGCACGCTGCATGGAGCCTGTCATCGAATCGGCATAGAGAATCGCCTTGCCGCTCAGGTTACGTGCTGCACGACCAATCGTCTGGATAAGAGAACGCTCTGAACGCAAGAAGCCTTCCTTGTCAGCATCCAAGATCGCAACCAGCGAAACCTCCGGCATATCCAGTCCCTCACGGAGCAGGTTGATACCGACGAGCACATCGAACGTTCCCATTCGGAGATCGCGAATGATCTCGACCCGCTCTACCGTATCGATGTCAGAGTGCAAATAGCGAACCCGAACATCATGATCGGCCAGATAGTCCGTCAGGTCTTCAGCCATACGCTTGGTAAGGGTTGTCACCAGAACGCGCTCATCCTTGGCTACTCGCAAGCGGATTTCAGAAAGCAGATCATCTACCTGTGTCGTTGCCGGGCGGATTTCAATCTCCGGATCAACCAGGCCTGTCGGGCGCACCACCTGTTCAATAACACGGCCGGCATGCTCTGCTTCATAAGGCCCTGGTGTTGCTGATACAAATATGGTTTGCGGACTCCCCGCCTCCCACTCCTCGAATCGCAGCGGGCGATTATCCAGAGCCGAAGGCAGTCGAAAGCCATACTCGACCAGCGTCTCTTTGCGTGAGCGATCGCCTTTGAACATTGCCCCTATCTGCGGCACGGTTACGTGAGATTCGTCGATCACCAGCAGCGCATCAGGAGGTAGATAGTCATACAGGGTTGGCGGCGGCTCACCCGGAGCACGCCCGGACAGATACCGTGAGTAGTTTTCGATGCCATTGCAGTAACCCAACTCCATGATCATTTCCAGATCAAAGCGGGTTCGCTGTTCAAGTCGCTGCGCCTCAAGCAGGCGGTTTTGCGTACGCAGGAATTCCAGCCGATCCTTGAGCTCCGCCTTGATATGCTCAATGGCCTCAAGCAGCGTATCGCGTGGCGTGGCGTAATGCGTCTTGGGATAGAAGGTAAAACGCGGCAGCTTTCTGATGACCTCCCCCGTCAAGGGATCGAAGGCAGAAAGATTTTCCACCTCGTCATCAAATAGCTCTACGCGAATAGCCTCAAGGTCAGACTCAGCCGGGTAAATATCGATCACATCACCACGCACCCGAAACGTTGCACGGGAGAACTCCATATCGTTGCGCGAATACTGTAATTCAGTCAGACGCCGTAGCAGCGTGCGCTGATCGATACGGTCTCCGCGATCCAGATGCAGCACCATCTTGAGGTAAGCCTTGGGATCGCCCAGGCCGTAGATGGAGGATACTGACGCTACGATGATTGCATCACGGCGCTCCAATAATGCCTTGGTTGCCGACAGTCGCATCTGCTCAATGTGGTCGTTGATAGACGAATCCTTCTCGATAAAGGTATCCGAGGAAGGCACATAGGCTTCTGGCTGATAGTAGTCATAGTAAGAGACGAAGTACTCGACGGCATTATCAGGAAAAAAGGCCTTGAATTCGCCGTACAGCTGAGCCGCCAATGTTTTATTGGGTGCCAGCACGATCGTGGGTCGCTGAATCTGAGCGATGACGTTGGCGATACTGAAGGTTTTGCCCGAACCGGTCACACCCAGCAAGGTTTGATGTGACAGGCCAGCATTGATCCCTTCGACCATCTGGCGAATCGCCTCCGGCTGGTCACCAGCCGGGGTATAACGTGTAGACAATTGAAATGCAGACATGAGCTTCCTCAAGAGGAGGTGCAGAGAGCCATCCTGCCCGAGATGCACCCCAAATAACCAACACGAACCCAGCGTTTCGTTGTCTGTACTCCTGGAATGACATTGCTATCCAGATTCTTTTAGATGCGTCCTGACAGCATATTTTTCAAGCATTGAACATTAGTCTAGTTACTGCCAGGCGGGACCTGTTTTTTGTCGCCCCGACAGACGATGCCCGCTATACTGTCTCCCCGCTTGCGCACAACGGCAATCGGGTCTTGTGCGTGTTTTCATTCTTCTAAATCGAGCTTGCGCACAATGAGTTTGTTCTCTGCCGTCGAAATGGCTGCCCGCGATCCAATCCTGGGCCTAAACGAAGCCTTCAATGCCGATGCCCGCCCTACCAAGGTCAACCTGGGCGTTGGTGTCTATTACGACGAGCAGGGCCGCATCCCCCTGCTACGCGCCGTGGAAGAAGCGGAAAAGAAACGCGTTGTAGCCCGCGCGCCGCGTGGATACCTGCCCATTGACGGTATTGCCGCTTATGACGAAGCAGTGCAAACCCTGCTGTTCGGTCAGGGCTCTTCACTGATCAGCGAAGGTCGTGTTGCTACCATTCAGGCATTGGGTGGAACCGGTGCATTAAAGGTTGGCGCTGATTTTCTCAAGCGTCTCCTGCCTGATGCCACGGTAGCCATCAGTGATCCGAGCTGGGAGAACCATCGTGCCCTGTTCGAGGCGGCAGGCTTCCCTGTACAAAACTATCGCTACTACCATGCTGCCACGAATGGTCTGAACCGCGGCGGCCTGCTGGAAGACCTTAACGCCCTTCCTCCGCATTCCATTGTAGTATTGCATGCATGCTGCCATAACCCGACCGGTGTCGATCTGCAGCTGGACGACTGGAAGGAAGTGCTGGAAGTCATCAAGACGCGCGAACACGTGCCCTTCCTGGATATCGCTTATCAGGGATTTGGCGATGGCATCGAGGAAGATGCTGCAGCTGTCCGCCTGTTTGCCGAATCAGGCCTGACCTTTTTCGTTTCCAGCTCGTTCTCAAAATCGTTTTCTCTCTATGGCGAGCGCGTCGGCGCACTTTCGATCGTAACAGCTGATCGCGAGGAAACCGCTCGAGTGCTGTCGCAAGTCAAGCGTGTGGTACGCACCAACTACTCCAATCCGCCGACGCACGGTGCCACGATCGTTGCGACTGTTCTGCGCGATCCAGAGCTACGCGCAATGTGGGAGGCCGAACTGGCAGAAATGCGTGATCGCATCCGTAGCATGCGCCATGCTCTGGTGGAAGGACTCAATGCAGCCGGTGCCAAACGCGATTTCAGCTTCGTCAATGGACAGCGCGGCATGTTCTCCTATTCAGGACTGACGACCGACCAAGTTGATCGCCTGAAAGCTGAGTTTGGTATCTACGCGGTAGGAACTGGCAGAATCTGTGTAGCGGCACTGAACAGGAACAATCTGGACGCGGTTATCAAGGCTATCGCCGAAGTTCTCTAAGGTTTTTTTGTCTAAGGAGAAGTGTTGACTTCTCCTTAGCAATCAGTAAGATACGTTTCGTTGTTCCGCGATAGCTCAGTCGGTAGAGCAAATGACTGTTAATCATTGGGTCCCTGGTTCGAGTCCAGGTCGCGGAGCCAAATTCAAAACCCAGCCAGTGGCTGGGTTTTTTTATGGGCGCATCCAGGCTTCATACGGTAGCGTTCATGCAGAAATTCAATGGCGATCAAGCGCCCCGTGTTTTCCTTTTGCTGTACACTCCCGCCCTTTTTGCAAACTCTGCTTTGCAATCAGGTGCTGCCATAGGCAGTCGCCTGCACTGTAAGAACCCTTTCACTGGCAATACCGGTGAGCACTATCCGAGTCTGGAGCCTATCACCAGACCCTTGCTGCCCTAGTTGGACCTTTTGTTTATGACTGCCGTCTCCCTCCCTCCGGAACAACCGACCGCCTCGCAGGGGCAATCTACAGCAGAGCAAGCCACCACGGCGGAAAAGCCCCACCTGAACCGGGTACTGAAACCCAGGCATCTGAACATGATTGCCATTGGGGGCTCGATCGGTACAGGACTTTTCGTTGCGTCAGGCGCGACCATCGCCTCAGCAGGTCCTGGTGGTGCCCTGCTCGCCTATGCCCTGATTGGTCTGATGGTGTATTTCCTCATGACGAGCCTCGGCGAGATGGCGGCCTATATGCCCGTTTCAGGCTCCTTTAGCACCTATGGAAGCCGCTTCGTTGAAGATGGTTTTGGCTTCGCCCTGGGTTGGAACTATTGGTATAACTGGGCAGTGACCATTGCAGCCGAACTTGTCGCTGCGCAGTTGATCATGAGCTTCTGGTTTCCGGATGTTCCCGGAATCATCTGGAGCGCGGGCTTTCTTGCCTTGATGTTCCTGCTCAATGTCTTTTCAGCGCGCGGATTTGGAGAAAGCGAATTCTGGTTTGCCCTGATCAAGGTCCTGACAGTAGTCATCTTTATTGGCATTGGTCTAGCCAGCATCTTTGGCATCATGCACGGCGTTGAAGCCCCGGGTTTCTCCAATTTCACGCTTGGTGAAGCGCCTTTCGTGGGTGGTCTTCAGGCAATGGTAGGCGTGGCCATGATTGCGGGCTTCTCTTTCCAGGGAACCGAGCTGATTGGCGTGGCAGCAGGTGAGTCCGAAAATCCGAAAAAGAACATTCCGATCGCTATCCGCCAGGTTTTCTGGCGCATCCTGATGTTCTACATTCTGGCGATTTTTGTAATTGCCATGCTGATCCCTTATACCGACCCACGCTTACTGCAAAACGAAGCCAGTGACATTAGCGTTTCCCCGTTTACGCTGCTGTTTGAACGTGCAGGCTTCGCTGCTGCAGCTGGCGTCATGAATGCTGTTATTCTTTCTGCCATTCTGTCTGCCGGAACTTCTGGCATGTACGCCTCGACGCGCATGCTGTTTAGCCTGGCCGAGCAGGGTAAAGCCCCCCGTCTGTTTGCCAAGGTCTCGCGAAACGGCATTCCACGTAATGCCCTGTACGCGACAACACTGGTAGGCGCCCTGTGCTTTTTGACCTCGATTGTTGGCGATAAAGTACTTTATACCTGGCTTCTGAATACCTCAGGCATGTGTGGCTTCATTGCCTGGCTGGGCATTGCCATTTCCCATTATCGATTCCGCAAAGGCTATATCGCTCAGGGTGGAAGACTCGAAGACCTGCCCTACCGGGCCAAACTCTTCCCCTTCGGGCCGCTTCTTGCGTTCGCTCTGTGCCTATTCATTACCATGGGGCAGAACTACACGGCGCTTATTGGCGAGCAGATCGACTGGGCAGGTCTGGCAGCAACCTACATCAGCATTCCTCTGTTCCTGCTGATCTGGCTGGGCTACCGCTTCAAGCACCGCAGCCGACTGGTTCGGTACAAAGAGATGGACCTGAGCTCTGGCGATTGACGCCTTTGACCCCGGCTCATGGCCGGGGTCTAGCTGGCATAGAGATAGGCCTCGATATCAATACCGGCCTCACGCATCTGTACAAGCTTGTAACGCAGGGTGCGTGCACTGATACCCAGCCGATCAGCCGCTTCCTTACGCCTTCCTCGCTCAGCACGTAACGTTTCCATGATGACCTCGAATTCACGACGACGCAGGTCATCCCCCAACGCTCCCGCAATTAGTGATTCATCAAGAGCGGTAGGACTTAAAGGCGCTTTGACTGCAGCCACTGGCGGAGCGATATCACGCGCAAAAAATCCGGGAGCACCGTCAAGACATAGGTCTTCAGGCTCAATGGTACCCGCCTGCTGCAGAATCAAGGCTCGCTGAACCGCATTATCCAATTCGCGAACATTTCCCGGCCAACCGTAGTGCTGAAGCAGCCTGGCAGCTCCTTCCGAAAACACAATACCGCTCTGCCCTGCCCTGGCGGCATGCTTTTTCAAAAGCCGATCTGCAAGCGGCAGAATATCCGCAGGGCGCTCACGAAGCGGTCGCCATGCCAAGGGAAAAACAGACAGCCGATAATACAAGTCTTCTCGAAAGCGTCCGGCGGCCACTTCAGAAGAAAGGTCCCGGTTGGTGGTTGCCAACACTCGAATATCCACCTGCTTGGGTTTGCGCGCACCAACACGCTCTACTTCTCGCTCTTGAAGCACCCGCAGAAGTTTGGCCTGTAACCCTAGCGGCATCTCGGATACTTCATCCAGCAGGATAGTGCCACCATCAGCCAACTCGAACTTGCCTGGCTGTGAGGCGATGGCACCGGTAAAAGCGCCCTTCTCATGACCAAACAAGGTGGCTTCAAGCATGTTATCCGGGATGGCTGCGCAGTTGATGGCTACAAAAGGTCCATCTGCGCGCATTGATTGCAGATGGATATAACGAGCCAATACCTCTTTCCCTGTACCGGATTCGCCGGAAATCAGCACGGTTGAATTACTTTTTGCAACCCGGGCCGCCAAGGCCAGGAGCTGACGACTTGCCGGCTCCTGGGCAACAGGACTGTCTTGTTCATCAGCGACTGAATGGCTTACATAACGCTCGACTCGCTCCAGCAGCACCCGAGGGTCGAATGGCTTGACCAGATAATCCACAGCGCCTTGCCGCATAGCTTCCACAGCACGCTGAATGGAGCCAAACGCGGTCATCAGCAGGACCGGTACGTGCCATTGCTTCTGCTGAATACATGCCATGAGCTGATGGCCATCCATGCCGCCCATGTTCACATCGCTGATGACCAGCCCATAGGCGCTCTGACCCAGTGCTACCAGTGCAGACTCTGCACTGTCGACCGAGTCGAAGTCGAAGCCACCGACCTCTAGCGTATCCTCCAGTGCTTCGCGCAGGGCTGCATCGTCTTCTACCAGCAGAATACGAGCGCTCATAGGGGATTCTCCATCAGCACCAATCGCGGTCCATGAAGCGGCAAGACAAATGTCATACAGGTTCCCCTGCCTGGCCTGGAGCGAATCAACAGGTCGCCGTAATGAGCCTTGGCTACGGTCCTGGCTACAGTCATGCCCAGGCCGGTTCCCATGGGTTTGGTGGTGAAAAATGGCTCGCCAAGCCGCCTTACTGTTTCAACGGTCATACCGGGGCCGCTGTCGCTGATGGACAACCTCAGGGTGTCCTGCCTGGCGTACGCGTGAATCTTATACCGCGCGGTCTTGCCTGCGGCCTGCACAGCGTTATGGACAACATTCATGACTGCACCTACAAACGTGTCCCGGTTACAAAGCACTTCTCCTACAAATGCGTCGCATTGCCATCGCAATTGCAGATCTTCCAGGTAGGGATTGGCAATTGATTGGATGGCAGCGAACAACTGAACGGGAGAAACTCGATCATTGAGCGGCAGCTCACCGCGCGCAAAGATCAACATATCCTGAACCTGGTTCTCAAGCTCATGGAGGCGATCTTTGAGTCGGCTGGCAAATCGTTGCTGCTGCTCGAATGGCAGGGGTCGCTCAGACAGGTGACCTGCATACAACATGGCGGCAGATAAGGGGGTACGAATCTGATGTGCAAGCGAAGCAACCATGCGCCCCATGGAGGATAAGCGCTCATGGCGAGCCAACTGCTCCTGAAGGCGGCGCGTTTCAGTCATATCGCTAAGCATGATGAGCTGACCGGGTTCACCGTCCAGCGAGCGTGTCGCCAATGACACCCGACGACCACTTTTGAGTGATACCTCATGCCCATCATCTTTGCGAGGCGCGAAGCAGCGACCGATAACGTCCCGCCAAAGCGCTCCTACCAGCGGCTCGCCTAGTAGAGCGACTGCAATAGGATTGGCCTCGCAGACAACGCCCTGCCCATCCAGAATGATGATGCCCGCCGGAAGGATATCGAGAAGGCTTTGCAATCGATTAGCCAACCGCTCCTTCTCCGCCAACTCCCGAACACGCTGGGCGGTTTCACGTGCAAGCTCACCCTTCAAATCAGATAGACGATCTTCAAGCCAGCCATAGGGCTCATTGAACAGATCGGAGATGGGTTCAAACAGAACACTGGCCTGCTCAAGTGTTCGTCTGACGTCATCCGTAGAAGGCGTATTAGAAGGAACCGGCGTTACAGATGAACTCATGCAGTACTCTCTGTTTAATGACAGGAAGTCGTCACCAGACAGAGAGTGTGCAAGCTGCGTGCCGTTAGTAGAGGCGCCTCAGAGGCAAGCGTTACTCCTCATCCGCCAGTTCGTCCTCACGACGACCCATACCATACTTACGCATCTTTTCGACCAGGGTAGTACGCCTGATACGCAAGCGCTCGGCCGCCCGAGCGACCACACCGCCAGCATCATCAAGGGCTTGCTGGATAAGGCTTTGCTCAAGATTCGCCAGATAATCCTTGAGATCCAGCCCTTCTGACGGCAGTAGCGCAGAAGATGCTGCCGGACCCGGAAGACTGGCTAGCGCTACCGCTTCCCGCTCTTCAAGTTCTTCACGCAAGGACGTGGTCATTGCGTCGTTTTCATCTTCTACGTAACGGAATTTCTGTGGCAGCTCAGCTACACCGATAACGCCATAGGGATGCATGATCGCCAGTCGCTCAACCAGGTTGGCAAGCTCACGCACGTTACCCGGCCAGCTGTGCCGGCACAGCGACATGATAGCCGCCGAGTTAAAGCGGATGGAGCCGCGCTTTTCATGCTCCATACGGGAAATCAGCTCATTGATGAGCAGCGGAATATCTTCTGCACGATCCCGCAGGGGCGGCATATCGATTGGAAAAACGTTAAGACGATAGAACAAGTCCTCACGGAAGGACCCATCCTCGATCATCTTCTCGAGATTCTTGTGAGTTGCTGCAATGATGCGCACATCGACTGTTTGAGTCTTGTTACTGCCCACACGCTCGTAGGTACGCTCCTGCAACACACGTAACAGCTTGACCTGCATGTTGAGTGGCATATCGCCGATCTCGTCCAGGAAAAGCGTACCGGTATTGGCCAGCTCGAACCGCCCGGCGCGGTTGGTAATGGCCCCGGTAAACGCACCCTTCTCATGACCGAACAGCTCACTTTCCAGCAATTCAGCTGGAATAGCGCCGCAGTTCACCGGAACAAAAGGGCCGTCTTTACGTTTTGAATGGAAATGCAGGTTGCGCGCAACAACCTCCTTACCTGTACCTGACTCACCGAGAATCAAGACACTGGCTTCGGTATCTGCGACCTGCTGCATCATCTTCCGCACACCCTGAATGGCGCGGCTGGTGCCGACCAGGCTACGGAAAAGATTGGGCTCACGCTGGCGTCCGCGGTCTCGCGCTTGGTCATACATATCCCGATAGACCTGAGCGCGATGGAGCGAGTCGAGCAGCTGGTTGTATTTAACCGGAACCTCTAAGGTCGCCAGGATGCGCCGCCGGACATCATCCGGCCAGTCGCTGTACGTGACGGCACCTAGCAATAGAATAGGGAGGACCTCGTCAAACGCTGCGAGCTTTTTTAGCAGCTCGACGCTCCCCCCCTGCGCGTCGATCTGGCCCAGCAAAACACACAGTACCGCTCGACTACTTTCAAACGACTCGACAGCCTGCTCCCAATCAGCACTCGTACAGGCGACATGCTCTTCGCCTAGAAAGGCCAGAATGACGGCAAGATCGTGGCGACGCTTCGCGTCATCTTCTATCAGGAGGATTTTAGTTTCACGCCACATCTTCAATTATTCCCTTTCCGCCAAAGACCACTAACAGGCATAGCCCTAGTAAAGTCAAAAGTGGGAACAGAGTCAATTTTATGACGTGTTTTTCTTACTTTAAATTTATTCCGCTGGTCGTATTCTCAGCCAAATAACTTGTAAACATTGGCCGCTTTTTGAGAACGCTTCGCTTTAGAGGCTTCCTTAGCAATTTCATTACGCTGCATGCGGCTTGCGTAGATGAGCTTTCCATAAAAAGCTAATAGCTTCTCCAAACTTAGCCGCAAAGCGTCATCGTCCCGAGGAATTTCACGCATCGCTTCGTCGACATAAGTACGGCAGGCAAAATCAAGGGGCCCGATAGAGTCCCAATCTTGACATTCGAGCGCAACCGCCAAAGCATCTCTTGTTTCGTCTAATCGCTGAAGTGCCAATGACATAACCCCGATCTCCCCTATTTTCAAGCCGCCGGCGCGATACCGTCCCAGCCTTCTTTGATAGTACGTAGAAGTTTGGCGACTTCGTCTAACTTCGACTCATCATTCGTCTTATTAGCTTCAATAAGGCAGCGGGTCATGTAAAGGTATAAATTGTTCAAATTGGCAGCAATTTCGCCACCCTTCTCCATATCGAGCCCCTCACGCAGACCTCCAATAATGTCTATCGCTTTTCCTACGAGGACTCCTTTTTCGGCAATTTGTCCGCGACTCATAGCTCCCTTCGCTTGAGCGAGTCGTGATAATCCACCCTCCATAAGCATTTGGATTAGTCTATGGGGGCTTGCTTCTAATACTTGAGCATGAGTATCAACCTGCTGATACTGACGCATGGCGGACTTGGCATACATGGGGATCAACTCCTTAGCTGTACGTTTTCGATATAAGCATATCGGCCCGCAGGAGAAGATCTTTAAAAGAAAAGACCAATACCTATGGCCTTTTCTTTCTCATTTCAAGGAAATTAGTCGTTATCTCGCTTATTCAATGCGTTCAGAGTGGTCAACACGCTGTTACTGGTTGCGTTTAACTGCGCAACAAGCGTGTCCATGGCATTGTACTTAGCATTTAACGTGGCTTCCAGTTTCGTGACTCGTCTATCCAGCGCATCTTGCTGGTCATTTAAATCATCTAATTTTCCTTGCAAGCTGGTTTGCCGCTTAGCAAGAATTCCATCGGAAGCTGTATAAACGTCAACTTTTTCGCTTAACCTTGATAGCAACCCATTATCACCAGTAAAGAAGTCGGCCAAGCCAGTAGGGTTTTTAGCAATCGCAGCGTCTAATTTTGTATCGTTTATCTCAAGCTTACCTGACTGTGTAGTCATAATACCTAACTGAGACAACATTGTAATTTCGCCGGTCTGCCCTGAACTATTTACAAGCTCTTTGCGGACAGCACTTAACAACTCTCTAACAGAGGCGTCGCCTGTAAGCGCTGAGGCCGTAACTGTAGAGCTATCTGTACCTGTGGTAGAAGATACCTTAGTTAGGGAGCTAGTAGTACTAATTAGCGCATTGTAGGCGTCAACGAAAGACTTGACCGATGATTTCAAACTACTTGTATTGCTACCCACTGTAACCGTGGACGTCTCGCCTGCAGTACCTAGCGTTAATGTTATTCCACTAATCGCCTTATCTAACGTATTAGTTTTCGACTTCATTGCAAGGCCATCAATGCTATATTCTGCATCTTGAGCCTGAGTAAGTACTGTTCCTTTAGTGGTAGCTGTTCCTGTATTTGTATCTATCACCGATCCTGCATCAAATGCAGCAAGCTCTGACGTTGAACCTCTAACTGAAAGATCTGTGTTACTTCCAGTAGTAGTTGAACTCAACACCAAGCGACTGCCTGAGTTATCAGAGATAATATTTGCAGTGATGCCTTTTGTTTGTAGGCTACTATTTATAGCATCCCGCACTTCCTGAAGGGAGGAGCCTTCAGCTATCTCTACTGAGTAATCCGTAGAACCAGTGCTTCCATCCCCCTGAGAAATAACCAGCTTTCCTGCAGAATACTCTTTTGTAGCGTCAGCAATAACAGCTGTAGCCACCTTAGAGCCAGTCGCCAACTTATCAACCTTAACTTGATATGTCCCGCTTACAGCATTATCACTTGCAGTAACCGTTACCGCTTTTTCATTAGAAGTATTCGCGCTCAAACCTGTAAATGAAGAAGCTGTATTAATTTTCCCCATTGCAGTTTTAAACGTCTCCAGCGCGCTCTTTAAGCTACCTACTGCTGAAAGCGTAGTCTGCGCAGACGTTCGCTGCGTAGTAATCTGGTTTAGCTTTGGCGCTTTTTCTGCATTTACCAAAGCCTTGACAATAGAGGCAGTATCAATACCAGTTCCGATACCGCTAACCGTTGTGCCCGCCATAGATTTACCTCGGCTCTAACAATTCTTTGACAGAATTAGGATGTGAAAGTAACCCAGCATAATTCAGGCCAACATAGTTACGACTGAGTCAATATCGATGACATTAACCGCAAACAACAACGAGGAGATGCTTTCGCACCCCCTCGTTGTTAGCCACTCTGTGCTTATTAGCCCAGGAGCTTGAGCACAGCGTTCGGCAGCTGGTTGGCCTGAGCCAGTACAGAAGTCGAAGCCTGCTGCAGGGTCTGCTGCTTGGTCATTTCTGACGTTTCGGCAGCAAAGTCAGCGTCTTGGATACGGCTACGAGCGGACGTTGCGTTCTCGGCGATGTTCTGCAGGTTAGAGATGGTGCTATCGAAACGGTTTTGTACCGCACCCAGCTCAGCGCGCTGAACGTCGATCAGCTTCAGAGCATCATCAATTACCTGGACAGCCGCTTGGGAGTTAGCTGCGCTAGTCACATCGATCGCACCGACGTTGGTGTCGGTAGTTAAAGCCTTACCTTTAGCCGTTGTAGAGGCATCAATACCAGTTAGGCCCAATGCTGTTATAGCAGCATCATTGTCACCGCCAGCTGGTACTGTTCCGCTAGCTTCGATCTTGATATCTCCGGCGGAAGAGAAGGAGAGCTGCTTGGTATCAGCATCGTATGTCGCAGTTACACCGGTAATAGTAGACTCAGCGTTAATTTTCTTGAGTACTGCAGCAGCGTCGTCACCTACAGCCAGCGCGATTTCGGTATCATTTACTTTGATATTGGCTGCTTTTGTAAGACCAGTCAGCCCTTCACCAGTGGCAGCTGCGCCTGTAACGCTAGCCGCAGTGTAGCTACCCTTCAGCGCGCCGGCCTTCATATCGCCCAGACCAAAGCTGATGGTCTCGTTAGCGTTGGAGCCAACCTGGAACGTCAGGGTGCTGGCAGAACCGTCCAGCAGCTTCATGCCGCCACCAAAGGTGGTGGTTTCAGCCATACGGGTCAGTTCCTTGCTCATCTGCTGGAACTCTTGGTTCAGAGCGGCACGGTCGTCTGCACTGTTGCTACCGTTGGCCGACTGCAGGGCCAGCTCACGCATACGCTGCAGAATGTTGGTGGACTCGCCCAGAGCGCCTTCAGCAGTTTGCGCGATGGAGATGCCGTCGTTGGCGTTCTTGACCGCAACGTTCATACCAGTGATCTGGCTGGTTAAACGGTTGGAGATCTGCAGGCCAGCGGCGTCATCTTTGGCGCTGTTGATTTTCAGGCCAGAGGACAGGCGCTGCATGGAGCTGCTCAGGCTGTCGGAAGCGCGGTTCAGGTTCTTCTGTACGGACAGAGAGGCAATGTTGGAGTTAACGGTCATAGCCATGATGAGATACTCACAAAAGTCATTTGATTGATACCCCGGCCTGGCAGTTGCCTCAGTGGCCTGGAGAACTTACGTTTAAGTTATCGGCGCTTGCTCAATTTGCTTTAGAAGAATTTTCTTCAGTGCTTCCCAAGCAGTTGGCTAAACGTGCCATCCACCCCGCTTAACTGCGCGGCGACCTAAACCAGTTACTTTCTATTTCGGCTCACATCCGTTTTGCTTTAGTGATAAAGCTTTAATTTATTAAGTATTAGCAGCACGTTAAGTTATTGGCGCTGCTTATTTATCCGTCATATCTTTGGCAACTTAAGGATGGGTAATACTAAGAGCCAAATAAAAAGGCGAGCCGTGGCTCGCCTCTCTAAATATCATGTCCATCATTGCTATACCCAGCCGAGGAAAATAACCCTACCCTGGTTTGGAAGCTAGCAGCCGGGCAAAGTCAAGCCTTTGCCTGGAACAACACAGGATTGTCTTCCTTCATCCGCTGAGCCAGCTGTAAAGCTTCTTCCGAGGGCATTTGCCGAATCAACTCACCACTAGCCTTGTTAATCACTTTGACGACGACTTGATCCGTACTTTCGTCAATGGAAAATTCAAGGTTTCGCTGAACCGACTCAATAAAGTGCTGGATGCTTTCGACAGCTTCCTTTACATCCTGGATTTCCGGCTTGACCTTATCGTCCTTGGTTGGCTGAGAAGTAGACAGCTGAGCACGGTCCGCCGTAAGTATGTCTGCTTTTGGACTAACTCCACTATGAACATAAGCCATGTTTAGGTTGACATTGATATCCATGCCATCACCTCACAAACAAGAAAACGAGGAGATGCTTTCGCACCCCCTCGTTGTTAGCCACTCTGTGCTTATTAGCCCAGGAGCTTGAGCACAGCGTTCGGCAGCTGGTTGGCCTGAGCCAGTACAGAAGTCGAAGCCTGCTGCAGGGTCTGCTGCTTGGTCATTTCTGACGTTTCGGCAGCAAAGTCAGCGTCTTGGATACGGCTACGAGCGGACGTTGCGTTCTCGGCGATGTTCTGCAGGTTAGAGATGGTGCTATCGAAACGGTTTTGTACCGCACCCAGCTCAGCGCGCTGAACGTCGATCAGCTTCAGAGCATCATCAATTACCTGGACAGCCGCTTGGGAGTTAGCTGCGCTAGTCACATCGATCGCACCGACGTTGGTGTTGGTATCTGAAGACTTACCTTTGGCTGTTGTAGAGGCGTCAATTCCAGCCAAGCCTAACGCTGTAATAGCGGCAGCATTATCACCGCCAGTTGGTGTTGTTGTGCTAGCTTCGATCTTGATGTCCTTAGCGGCAGAAAAGGACAGCATCTTTGTAGTAGTATCGTAGGTTGCTGTTACGCCAGTATCACCTGTCGCAGCATTAATCTTTTTGGCCGCAGTTTCAGCGGTATCGCCTATAGCCAGCGCAATGTCAGTACCGTTTACCGTGATGTTAGCTGCCTTTAAAAGACCGCTTTCTCCCTCTGTAGTAGCCGCTGCGCCTGTAACGCTAGCAGCAGTGTAGCTACCCTTCAGCGCGCTGGCCTTCATGTCGCCCAGACCAAAGCTGATGGTCTCGTTAGCGTTGGAGCCAACCTGGAATGTCAGGGTGCTGGCAGAACCGTCCAGCAGCTTCATGCCACCACCAAAGGTGGTGGTTTCAGCCATACGAGTCAGTTCCTTGCTCATCTGCTGGAACTCTTGGTTCAGAGCGGCACGGTCGTCTGCACTGTTGCTACCGTTGGCCGACTGCAGAGCCAGCTCACGCATACGCTGCAGAATGTTGGTGGACTCGCCCAGAGCGCCTTCAGCAGTTTGCGCGATGGAGATGCCGTCGTTGGCGTTCTTGACCGCAACGTTCATACCAGTGATCTGGCTGGTCAAGCGGTTGGAGATCTGCAGGCCAGCGGCGTCGTCTTTGGCGCTGTTGATTTTCAGGCCGGAGGACAGGCGCTGCATGGAGCTGCTCAGGCTGTCGGAAGCGCGGTTCAGGTTCTTCTGTACGGACAGAGAGGCAATGTTGGAGTTAACGGTCATAGCCATGATGAGATACTCACAAAAGTCATTTGATTGATACCCCGGCCTGGCATTTGCCTCAGTGGCCTGGAGAACTTACGTTTAAGTTATCGGCGCTTGCTCAATTTGCTTTAGGAGAATTTTCTTCAGTGTTTCCCAAGCAGTTGGCTAAACGTGCCATCCACCCCGCTTAACTGCGCGGCGACCTAAACCAGTTACTCTCTATTTCGGCTCACATCCGTTTTGCTTTAGTGATAAAGCTTTAATTTATTAAGTATTAGCAGCACGTTAAGTTATTGGCGCTGCTTATTTATCCGCCATATCTTTGGCAACTTAAGGATGGGTAATACTAAGAGCCAAATAAAAAGGCGAGCCGTGGCTCGCCTCTCTAAATATCATGTCCATCATTGCTATACCCAGCCGAGGAAAATAACCCTACCCTGGTTTGGAAGCTAGCAGCCGGGCAAAGTCAAGCCTTTGCCTGGAACAACACAGGATTGTCTTCCTTCATCCGCTGAGCCAGCTGTAAAGCTTCTTCCGAGGGCATTTGCCGAATCAACTCACCACTAGCCTTGTTAATCACTTTGACGACGACTTGATCCGTACTTTCGTCAATGGAAAATTCAAGGTTTCGCTGAACCGACTCAATAAAGTGCTGGATGCTTTCGACAGCTTCCTTTACATCCTGGATTTCCGGCTTGACCTTATCGTCCTTGGTTGGCTGAGAAGTAGACAGCTGAGCACGGTCCGCCGTAAGTATGTCTGCTTTTGGACTAACTCCACTATGAACATAAGCCATGTTTAGGTTGACATTGATATCCATGCCATCACCTCACAAACAAGAAAACGAGGAGATGCTTTCGCACCCCCTCGTTGTTAGCCACTCTGTGCTTATTAGCCCAGGAGCTTGAGCACAGCGTTCGGCAGCTGGTTGGCCTGAGCCAGTACAGAAGTCGAAGCCTGCTGCAGGGTCTGCTGCTTGGTCATTTCTGACGTTTCGGCAGCAAAGTCAGCGTCCTGGATACGGCTACGGGCGGACGTTGCGTTCTCGGCGATGTTTTGCAGGTTTGAGATAGTGCTATCGAAGCGGTTCTGCACAGCACCCAGCTCAGCGCGCTGAACGTCGATCAGCTTCAGAGCATCATCAATTACCTGTATAGCCGCTTGGGAGTTAGCTGCGCTAGAAACATCAATCGCACCAACATTGGTATCGACTGTTTGAGCTTGGCCTTTAGCAGCTGTGGTACCGTCGATACCATCTAGGCCCAACGCTGTTAGAGCAGCATCGTTATCCGCAGTAGTACCAGTTGTTCCAGCTACGATCTTAATGTCTTTCTCAGAAGAGAAGGACAATTTCTTCGTATCAGCATCGTATGTCGCAGTTACACCGGTAATAGTAGACTCAGCATTAATTTTCTTGGCTACGGCTATAGCATCATCGCCTGCGGCCAACTTGATTTCGGTATCACCTACCTTAATGTTTGCTGCCTTTGCAAGTCCAGTGTAGTCAACAGCAGGGGTACCGCCATCATTACCGAAATTTACAGCTGCGCCTGTAACGCTAGCAGCAGTGTAGCTACCCTTCAGCGCGCTGGCCTTCATGTCGCCCAGACCAAAGCTGATGGTCTCGTTAGCGTTGGAGCCAACCTGGAATGTCAGGGTGCTGGCAGAACCGTCCAGCAGCTTCATGCCACCACCAAAGGTGGTGGTTTCAGCCATACGAGTCAGTTCCTTGCTCATCTGCTGGAACTCTTGGTTCAGAGCGGCACGGTCGTCTGCACTGTTGCTACCGTTGGCCGACTGCAGAGCCAGCTCACGCATACGCTGCAGAATGTTGGTGGACTCGCCCAGAGCGCCTTCAGCAGTTTGCGCGATGGAGATGCCGTCGTTGGCGTTCTTGACCGCAACGTTCATACCAGTGATCTGGCTGGTCAAGCGGTTGGAGATCTGCAGGCCAGCGGCGTCGTCTTTGGCGCTGTTGATTTTCAGGCCGGAGGACAGGCGCTGCATGGAGCTGCTCAGGCTGTCGGAAGCGCGGTTCAGGTTCTTCTGTACGGACAGAGAGGCAATGTTGGAGTTAACGGTCATAGCCATGATGAGATACTCACAAAAGTCATTTGATTGATACCCCGGCCTGGCATTTGCCTCAGTGGCCTGGAGAACTTACGTTTAAGTTATCGGCGCTTGCTCAATTTGCTTTAGGAGAATTTTCTTCAGTGTTTCCCAAGCAGTTGGCTAAACGTGCCATCCACCCCGCTTAACTGCGCGGCGACCTAAACCAGTTACTCTCTATTTCGGCTCACATCCGTTTTGCTTTAGTGCTCGCTTGATATTTTAGTCAAGTGCCATTTTACGGAGCGTACGCGGTGTGGCAAAAGAAGCCTTATGTCATAGCTTTGGCTTACACATATATCAGCAAAAAGCGCGCAACAAAAAAGGCGAGCTTACGCTCGCCCTTTTCTGTCGCAGTGGGTTTACAGCTTGTCGAACAAGCTCAACTGGCTGACTCTTGCGAATGATGCTTGAGCAGCCTCCAGCATTGTCTGCTGAAGAATAAGCTTGGATGACGCCTCCGCCATATCAGTATCGCGAATATCCGACTGGGTGGATTTATTTGTCATGCCTAAACTTTCGTTTTCAACTGTAAGTGTCTCTACTGTGTTCAGCCGTGCACCAATGGAGGAGCGGGTAGCATCAACACGAGCCATAGCACTGTCAATGTTTCTGACTGCCAGATTAAGCGACTCACTTAGTTTGAACTGAGCACTCTCATTGCCAGTTGCAGGCGTCTTCAGCGCTTTGGACAAATTAGAAAGTGTGTCCAATATACCCTGCGTTGTTTGAGGTTTAGGCGATACGTTGAGCTGATCACCAACTTGGGGAGTCCCGCTCACTTGCAGTTGCACACCCGCATAGGTCAACGATGATCCGTTAAGGGCTCCTTGTGCTATTGGCTTGCCAGCTTCGCTTATTGGCTGAGCATACACATCATATTCTGTGGCGCTCGTAAACTTAACGGCTATACCAGCGGCGGGGAACTGCGTGGTATAGGCATCCGAATCAACGACCTTGCCGCTACTTAGCTGAGCGTTAGAGGCATTCTGGCCAGACACAGAAAACTGATCTGTCGCTGTTCTAAGCTCAAACTGATGCCCTGCCAGTTGTGTATCTAGATTTGCACTAGAATCTTTTGACAACCCTGTAATACCCAACGCGAAATCCACACCTCTAAACGAGATATTGTTCGTAGATTTAGTAGGATCAATTGTACCCGTTGCCAAGGCCTGACCTGGGTCAGTTTTACTGAAAACTTTATATTCTGTGCTGCTGGTTAGCTCTATAACGTAAGGTGCGCTGTTCTGGAAAGAATTATTGAAGTTTTCGCTGTTGCTAACGACACCTTGTCCCATTGTCGCCTTTTGTCCACCAGCTGGCACAGCTGTTAGCTGGGTTTCAGTACGTGCATTATTGACTACGTTTTCGAAAACACTCCAACCGCTGTCATTGGAAGACAAGCGCATAGAGCTAGAAACTTGCAATTCTAATGATCCTTGATCACCTGCATAGCCATAGCTGCCGTCAGGATTTTGCGTGAAAGGTATTTCACTGCTTTTGGCCCCGCCAAACAAATACTGCCCGTTAGCATCACGGCTGTTCATTGAATTAAGTAACTGCTGCTGGATCTGGTCTAGCTCAGCGGCAACCGAGTTGCGATCAAGATCGGAATAGGAGCCGTTACCTGCAGATAGTGCAAGCTCCCGAGCACGTTGAAGCATATCGTTCACCGAGTTCAATATGCTTTCTTCCTGCAGCAAGCTATTTTTCGCCGTATCCAGATTGCCTTTGTACTGTCCAAGCTGAGCCTGTTGCTGCTCCAACTGAAGCAGACGAGCAGCGCCAACAGGATCGTCTGCCGGCGTCTGGATACGAACGCCGCTGGAGATCTGCTGTTGGGTTTTAACAATGCTCGAATAGCCGTTCTGATATCCGGCAATATTCGAAGCAAACATTTGTGAAGTAGAGATGCGCATGAATAAAGCCTCTATCGAACTGCATTGATCAGCGTATCGAACGTGCTGCGAGCGATCGAAATCACCTGCGCAGACGCGTTGTAATACTGTTGAAACTTGACCAGGTTAGCCGCCTCTTCGTCCAGGTTGACGCCTGATACCGAATCACGACTGTCTTTTGCTTGGGTCAGCACAGCGCTCGTTGCCTTGGTATCGAGCTCGGCCTGACTTGTAATGGCCCCTACTCGCTCAATCAATGAGCTATAAGCACCAGTAATGCTGGTTCCTACACTCCCGCCACTGACGCCCACCGCATTCTTGGTTTGCAGATTCAGCAGTTGCTGAGCGTTGCGGTTATCAGAGGCGCCGCTCTTGTTGAACGACACCGTGAGGCTGTCATCCTTGGATGGAGAGCCGCTCACCGTCATTTCAAACGAGAACGTTTTGGCCGTTCCGTCTGTATTCAGTACCGCATTGCCAGCGTCATCCAATACAGGAACATTGACAGCAACCTTGTTGTTGTTGCCCGGAACGATAGTACCGGTCCCGATGGATTCACCCTTGGTGTTGAATACCGAGTAGCTCTGAGAGCCATTCGCGACGTCACCAAATACAATCTTGACCGGCGTGCCGTTCTTGATACCCGCCTGCATCTGAGCATTGGCGGTAGCATCATTGACATCCAGCTTGGTCGTCAAAGTCGGCTGCGTCACACTGCCAGACCCTTTATTACCGGTTGTAAGCGTGGCGGACAGCGGTGCAGCGAACGCCAGCTGAGAGGCATCCTTGAGCTGCGCGGAGATGTCTGCCGCCCCGGTACGAGTCGGTATGATCGTGAACTTGTCACCCTTTACCGCAGACCCGCTCGCCAGGCTCAGTGAGAAGCCATCAATCACCGGTGCAGGCGAAGCATCCAGGCTGTAAGAGCCCATGGCTTGGCCATCGGAAAGACGGCGCACCGAATATCTATTACCTTCCTGCATCGTGACTTCATAGTCACTAGTGGTCAGCTTGCTGGTGTCCTTGATGTCTACGTTCAGGCTTGCCGTCTTATCGCTGTTGCCAATCTGGGCAAGGCTGCGATGAGAAACGTTGGCGGCGCTGTTAAGATCAGCAAACATCGGCGAACCGAAGTTGCCGTTAAGATCCAGGCCCTGCCCCAACTGGCTATTCACCTGCTCGGTAATCACCATCGCCATGCGGCCCAGCTCATTTCGGGCCGGATCAAGCACGTTATCACGGTAGTTGAGCAATCCACCCATTTCACCGCCCGTTACCACGGACGAGACATCTTGGGTTGTATTGGCCTTGGTCAACGTAACGGCATAACGCGCCGGATCGATTTGGCTGGGGCCTGCTGCAAGCGTAGACACGGAGTTGCCGACCACCAGGGGCTGACCTGAGCCGATATACAGGTTGTAGTTGCCGTCCTGGTTGACCACCGTTACGCCGATCATCTCGGAAAGCTGACGTACCGCCTCGTCACGGGCATCCAGCAGGTCGTTGGGCGAAGCGCCGTTGCCTGAGGCCTCGGCTATGGCCTGGTTGTACTGAGCTACGCTACCTGCCAGTTTGTTGGCCTGCGTGGCCATGCTGGCCAACTGCTCGTTAACGTAGTTGTTCTGGTCTACCAGCTGATTGGTTACAGAGTTGAAGCGCTCGCTCAAGCCCTGAGCCTGTGTCAGAAGCAGTTGGCGAGAGGCATTATCCGTAGGACTGGCCGATGCTGTCTGCAGCGCAGCAAAGAATGACTGCATGACCTTGCTAACGCCGGTAGTACCGTCCGACAGCAGTGAGTCGACCTGCTTGACCTGGTTGTAAAACGACTGCGAGGCGCTATTCAGCGCAGTGGTCGTCCTTACCTGGGTACCCAGGTAGTCATTATAAATACGGCGCACGTCGGCAATGGTCGTACCGGTACCAATATAGGAGGTACCTTCAAGACGCGCTGCCGTCGTTTTCTGAACAGTCTGCTGACGGGTATACCCTGCGGTATCCGCATTGGTAATGTTATGACCCGTCGTGCTCAAAGCACTCTGGCTGGCTGAAAGCCCCGAAAGTCCGATTGAAATGAGGTTCGACATGATCAGGCCTTATGAACGAATCGTAGTTGAGCTATTCGAGGCAATGTTCTGGTAAGTACCAATGCCTTGAGCAATTTGCGTTACCTTGCGTGCATAGTTCGGGTCAGTGGCGTAGCCGGCTTGCTGGAGTCCTTTCATGAACTTCTCTGAATCGCCTCCGCTGTTGAGCGCCTTCTGATACCGATCGTTGTCCTGCAGAAAGCTCACATAGTCATGGAAGCTGTCTGCGTACGAGTCATATGCACGGAACTTGGCTACCTCTTTAACGGGCTGCCCGTTCACATATTCGGTAGTCAGTGCACGCGCCGAACCACCCTGCCAGCCATGAGCCTTGATGCCGAACAGGTTGTGGCTACTGGAGCCGTCCTGCTGCTGGATGATGGACTTGCCCCAGCCGGTTTCAAGTGCAGCCTGGGCTACCAGAAAACGCGGGTCGACGCCGATCCGCTCAGCCGCTTCCTTCGCCATTGGCAGCATCGTGTTAACGAAGTCCTCACGGCTACTGAAGGATGACTTACTGGCCAGGGGTGGTTGCGCATACCGACGTCCACTAATCTCTTGGGAGGCACCCGTACTCAGACCTTTATCGGCCGAAACGGCCAGAGCTTGAGCAGGCTTCCAATCATTTTTTGACAGTGCAGTGTTAGCCGTGCCGGCAACTTGACTGGTCGGATTTTGTACATCCGGCACAATACCGGCCATGACGCGATCAACCAGCTTTCCAGGCAACGCCAGGCGGCGTTGATTGAGAAACTTGGAGTCATCACGCGCAGGATCTACAGTGGCCAGTTTGTGATCGGAGCGAAGCGTTGAAGGCTGGGCAGCCGCTGAAGCCTCACTTTTCGGCGCCACCGCTGCCTGCCCTACCTGCGCAAATGGATTCGGACGATGGCTGGTCTGACCCGTCTTCGAGAGCTGACGCTCAAGCACAGAGGCTAAGCCAAGGCCACCACCCTCTCGCGAGAGCGACACGGCCATCTGCTGGTCATACATGCTCTGGTATTGCTTGGTCGTTTCGCTCTGAAACGGACTGTCCTTATCGGCCAGCACTTCATTAGCCGAGCGCATGGACTTCATCATCTGGTTCAGGAAGAGCGACTCGAACTCCTGAGCCACTTTCTTGACGTTTTCCTCACTATCCCGGTTCTTGCCCTTCATCTGGGCAAGGCGGTTCAGGTCGGTGTATGCGCCGGAATCGACGTTACTGCTGTAGGTTCCGCCCAAACGAGAGTCCATGACTACTGCTCCGTTAAATTACAATCAGATCGGCCTGCAAGGCGCCAGCCTGTTTAAGCGCCTCGAGGATCGCCATCAAATCACTGGGTGCTGCGCCAACTTGGTTGACGGCCCGTACAATCTCATCAAGAGTCGTGCCAGGACCAAACCTGAACATCGGCTTGGCTTCCTGCTTGGCCTTGACTGTCGAGTTGGGCACCACTGCTGTCTGGCCGTCCGAGAGCGGATTGGGCTGACTGACAATGGGATCTTCACTGATGGTGACCGTCAGGCTGCCATGCGTAACAGCTGCAGGCGCAACTTTTACGTTCTGCCCGACGACGATAGTGCCGGTACGCGAGTTGATAATGACCTTGGCAACTGCTTCGCCTGGGCTGACTTCCAGGTTTTCCAGCACAGAGATGTAGTCCACGCGCTGGTTGGGATCGAGCGGTGCCGTCACACGAACCGAGCCGCCATCTACTGCCGTTGCCACACCGGGACCCAGCAGGTCGTTGATCTTGTCAACGATATGTTTGGCGGTTGTAAAGTCCGAACGGTTAAGGTTCAGCGTCAGCGAGTTGCCTTGATCGAAGCCGCTCGGAACCGGACGCTCGACGGTGGCCCCGCCAGGGATACGCCCTGCTGACGGAACGTTGACAGTGATACGCGAGCCGTCCTTACCTTCTGCGTCAAACCCACCTACAACCAGGTTGCCTTGCGCGACGGCATACACATTACCGTCGATACCTTTTAGCGGGGCCATCAACAGGCTACCGCCACGCAGGCTCTTGGCATTACCGATCGACGAAATGGTAACGTCGATCGTCTGGCCTGGCTTGGCAAACGCTGGCAGGTCCGCATGAATGGATACAGCGGCCACGTTCTTGAGCTGGACGTTTCCGCCGTTGGGGACCTTGATACCGAACTGCGCCATCATGTTATTGAAGGTCTGGACGGTAAACGGTGTCTGAGTCGTCTGGTCACCTGTACCATTCAAGCCTACAACCAAGCCATAACCAATCAACTGGTTGGTCCGCACGCCCTGAATCGTGGCGATGTCCTTGAGGCGTTCTGCCTGGACTGCCGTTGCCGACAGTACCAGTGCGAAAGCAACGCATAGATGTTTCAACATGATTTCACGCCTCAGAACGGAAATAGCGGACTAGTAAAGAATCGGCTCAACCAACCCGGCTGACTGGCATCGGCAAATGCCCCGGTACCGGAATAGGTAATCCGTGCATCTGCTACCCGAGTGGAAGACACGGTGTTATTGGTGCTGATATCGTCTGCACGAATCAGTCCAGAAATGCGCATCAGCTCATTACCTGTGTTGAGCGTCAGCCATTTTTCACCCCTGACGGCCAATACTCCGTTGGGCATCACATCTGCCACCGTCACGGTCAAAGAACCCGTCAGACTGTTGCCTTGTGCAGCCTTGGCATCACCCTTGTTCTCTCGAGCACCGTCAAACTGGGCGCCCAGGTTCAGGTTGCCACCCGAAAGCGGGTTGCCAATCTGCGCCTTGGTGCCAAACAGGGAGCTGACCCCAAGATTGGCCGAGCTGTCCTTGGAAATATCCGAACTCGCGTTCTTGCTCGCCTGAGTCCTTTCTTCCAGCGTGATGGTAATGATGTCACCTACGCGGAACGCCTTGCGGTCGGTATACAGATTCTGGTCGAACCCAGGCTGGTAAATGGAGCCATTGTTCTGCGCAGCCGGCATCGGCGTGCGCGGCAGCACCGGCGCGTAATACGGATCGTTTGGCTGAGCAGCAGGTGCTACGCAGCCAACCAGCAATACAGCGCCAAGCGCGGGAACAAGAGCAAGAAGGCGGTTCATACAAACAACGACCTCGCGAATAAAAGCGATTACAGGTTCTGGGTAACGAAGCCAAGCATCTGGTCAGCGGTGGAGATGACCTTGGAGTTCATCTCGTAAGCGCGCTGAGTAGTGATCATGTTCACTAACTCTTCCACGGTGCTTACGTTGGAGTTTTCCAATGTCTGCTGCATGACGGTGCCAAGACCATTCAAGCCAGGGGTACCGTTCTGCGGAGCACCACTGGCAGCGGTTTCCATGAACAGGTTGTTGCCTACAGCCTGCAGGCCGCCCGGGTTGATAAAGTCAGCCGTCTGAAGGTTGCCGATCACCTGCGGCGCCGCATTGTTAGCAGTAGTTACCGACACCGTACCGTCTTCGCCCACAGTAAAGGTTCTGGTCTCGGCAGGAACAACAATCGCTGGCTCCAGCGCGAAGCCATTGGCGGTAACGACCTGACCATCAGAGTTCAGGTGGAAGGTACCGTCACGGGTATAGGCAATCGTGCCGTCCGGCATGGAAACCTGGAAGAAACCACGACCGTTGATGGCCATGTCCAACGGTTGATCCGTGGTTTGTAGGCTACCTTCGGTAAAGTTTTTCTGGGTACCTACGATACGTACACCAGTACCCAGTTGCAGACCTGACGGCAGCTGGCTGTCCTGAGTGGACTGGGCGCCTGGCTGGCGACGTACCTGATACAGCAAATCCTGGAACTCGGCACGGTCGCGCTTGAAGCCCGTCGTGGAGACGTTGGCCAGGTTGTTGGAAATAGTGGTCAGGTTCATGTCCTGAGCGGACAGACCTGTTTTACTGACCCACAATGCAGACATCATAATTGCGTTCTCCTCAAGCGCCGGCTTTACGGCGTTTCATGCAAACTGGTAATTAGGATTGCAAAACCTTTGCCATCGCAGCCGAGTTGTCTTCAGCCGAACGCATCATCTTGATGTGCAACTCGAACTGACGGGCCAGGGCAAGAACAGAGGTCATTTCTTCAGCAGCATTCACGTTGCTGCTTTCTACGAATCCCGAAGCCACACGGACATTGGCATCCGGCGCTGCAGGCTGGTTGTTCTTGGTGTGGATCAGGCCATCAAGACCTTTTTCCATTTGCTTGGTATCAGGGTTAACCAGCTTGATGCGGTCAACCTCGGCCAGTACGCGAGGACTCTCACCTAGCGCCTGAATACTGATTGTGCCGTCCTGACCGATTTCCACCTTGGCTTGCGGAGGCACCGCAATAGGTCCGCCATTGCCAATGACCGGGAAGCCGCCGCTAGTACGCAGCTGACCCAATGCATCAATCTGAAGGCTGGCGGTACGCACATACGCCTCGCTACCATCTGGCGCCTGGACAGCAATCATGCCGTTACCCTCGATAGCGATATCCAGGTTCCGTCCGGTCTCTTGAAGCGAGCCAGGCGTAAAGTCCGTTGCCGGACGCTCGCTCATGGCATAAACGCGTGAAGGATGAGTATCACCAAATACCTGCATCGAGCGTGCTTGCTCAAGATCCTTACGGAATCCTGAAGTGGAAACGTTCGCCAAGTTGTTGGCGTGGGCACGCTGTGCCATTTCATTCTGGCTGGCACCGCTCATAGCGACGTAAAGCAACTTGTCCATAGAATCCTCTAGCGACGGTTTTTTGCAGCGAATTGCTTCGATGCAGGATCTATAGCAAGGCCTGTGCCATATTATTTAAATTAGTTAAGCAGTTGATTTAAAAAGAAAAAGGCCTCGAATGAGGCCTTCTTGTCAGAGCGCCGGAATATTGTTGCCGCTAGCGGCAAACCCATCCTTCCCCTAATTAACGAATCTGAATGATCGTCTGGGAAATGGCGTTCTCAGTTTCGATGGTCTTGGCGTTAGCCTGATAGTTGCGCTGAGCAACGATTAGGTCTACCAGCTGCGCCGTCAGATCCACGTTGGAATCTTCCAATGAGCCGGACTCGATCGTACCAATCACACCTGAACCCGGAGTACCACGAACGGGCTCGCCGGACGCAACAGTCTGGATCCAGTTAGTGTTACCTACCGGACGCAGGCCCTGCATGTTGGCGAAAGTAGCCAGAACAGTCTGACCAATGTTCTTTGACTGACCGTTAGTGTAGTTGGCGAACAACGTGCCGCTGGCATCTACGGAGAGGCCCGACAGTTGACCCGTGGTATAGCCATCCTGGGTTACCTTGGTAACCGCAGAGCTGCTGTTAGTCTGGGTGACTTTGGTGATATCCAGAGTAACGCCAGCACCGTTGGCAGCCGCGCCATTGGCCCCCCAAACGACCGGATCAGCCTTGCTGTCTTTAACAGCAGCAGGCACCCAGTTGTTCATGGTCAGCACGTTGTTTGCGTCGACCTGGAAGTCATTCGACGCAATTGAGCTCATACGACCGGCAGCGTCAAAATTAACGTTCGCTGAATACGGTGTGGTTGAGGTCGGATCTGCAGGGTTACGACCGTCAACCGTTACATACATGGTCCACTGGTTTGTATCATTCTTGACGAAGTACTGCATCATGTTGTGCTCGTTACCTTGAGTATCGAACACACTGACTGAGGTAGACCAGTTGTAGCTAGAAGCTAGATTAGGATCGAATGTAGTGGACGTCGGTACCGTCGAGCTTGAGTTCAATGTCAGCGTCTGTGCTACGGCAGTCGTGGCTTTAGGCAGCTGGTTGGTCGTATCGACTACAAGGTCAGTCACCGCGCCGGGCACAATATTACCATCGACATCAGCGCGATAGCCCTGGAGACGGTTGCCCGAATTGTCAACGATATAGCCTTCTTTATCCGTGCTGAACGTACCGTTACGAGTATAGGTCTCCGTACCGTTGTTGCTCATGATGTAAAAGCCATTACCGTTAATGGCCATGTCCAGGCTATTGCCGGTCTTGCTGATTGTGCCCTGCGTGAACTGCTGGGAAATATTGGCAGTCAAGACGCCGCTGCCTGTGGTGTTATTGCCTACACCAAACATCGACGTTGCATAGATATCGGCAAATTCGGCACGGGATGCCTTGAAGCCGGTGCTGCCTACGTTGGCAATGTTATTACCGGTAACGTTCAAGTGAGTGCTTGCTGCTTTCAGACCGCTCAGACCAACATTGAATGACATAATTCTTTCCTCTGCCGGACTGCCGGCTTACTGACCAATCATCTGAACTTGCGACAGCGTCACGCTGCCCAGCCCAGCCAGGTTAAGTTGCATTTCACCGCCATCCTGTCCCAGCGTTACGCTATTGACGGTGGCCGGCAGATAAGTAGTCAGGGCTTGCCGCGTTTCATCGATATCGGCAGATGCCTTGAAGCTATAAATTCCCGCATCAACTTTATTACCTTTCGCATCTGTACCATCCCAGATGAAATCGGTAGTGCCTGCCTTGGCTACGCCCAGGTCGATGGTCTTGACCAGCGAACCTGCACTGTCGTACACGCCGACAGTGACATCCTTACCGGCCGCCGGCATGACCAGCGAGCCATTGAAACTTTTCGAGGTGTCCACCATGGACGACCCCGTTTGGGCGATCACGGAGCGTCCCACCAGTGACGACGCCTGCAGCGCTTGCGAAGACTGATAGGTACCTGCGATGCCGTTAACCGCAGAGTTCAGGTTCTGCAGGCTTTCAACACTACTGAACTGCGCCAACTGAGCAACGAACTCACTATTGTCCTGAGGGCTTAGCGGGTTCTGGTTGTTGAGCTGAGTGACCAGCAGCTGCAGAAAGTCATCCTTTCCCAGACTGCCTTTCTTATCGGTAGACGCAGTAGCATCCTTTGACGAAGTGCTCGTAAGACTTGTCAATGCCGATGCTGCAACGCCTGCGTTATTGGTATTCGTATTGATAGTGGACATGCGTGATCTCCGCTTACTGACCTAACGTCAAGACTTTCTGCATCATCTGCTTGGCAGTGTTCATGATGTCAGCGTTGGTCTGAAATGCACGGCTTGCCGAAATCATGTCCGCCATCTCTTCCACGACATTGACGTTCGGGTAGTACACATAACCGTCTTTATCAGCAGCCGGATGATTGGGCTCGTAACGGGCCTCAAGATTGCTTTGGTCTTCAACGATGCCCAGTACCTGCACACCCGTTCCAGCTTCGCCCTGCTCATCGAACAGAGAAGCGCTGCCACCGTTCTGCGCCTGGTTCAACATGGTTGCGAACACAGGGTGACGGGCACGGTAGGTCTCATCCACGCTGGACGAAACGGTTTCGGCGTTAGCAATGTTACTGGCGATGGTATTCAGGCGCGTGGTCTGTGCGCTCATACCTGTACCAGCAATGTTGAATACATTACTCAGGGACATGGTTACTCTCCACGAAGGGCAGACATGAGCCCTTTGAATTTGTTGTTAAGCAACGTGAAGCTGGCTTGGAACTGCACAGAGTTTTCTGCGTAATTGGCTTGCTCTACTTGCTCATCTACAGTGTTCTGATCCAGCGAAGGCTGAGTGGGTATGCGATAGCGCATCGCAGCATCCGCTGACAGATCACCGAAACCTTCAGCCTCGATATGACGAGTGTTGGTCGTATCAAGGTTGAATTTGCTATGCGACGACTTGTTGGCTTGCTCTGCCAGAACGGCCGAGAAATCCAGATCGCGCGCCTTGTATCCAGGCGTGTCGGCGTTAGCAATGTTGTTGCCCAACACTTCGGCACGTTGAGAACGGAAATTCAACGCCTGCTGATGGATACCCAATGCTTTATCGAAACTGATACTCATGGTCATGAACCTATTGCCAGAAGGGCTATCTCCCTTTAGCAATGCACATGCCAACTATTAAAACCCTTAAATATCAATGGTTTAAAAAAATAAGGCGCGCTACGGCGCCAAAAGCGGCAAGGTTTTTCCGTATTTGAAGGGGCAAGCGGCAAGGATGACGGCAAAACTTTGACAGGAAGGATGGCAAGACAGGAAAAGAAAAGGCCCGACATGTCGGGCCTTTGGCTTATTTCGCTTTGTAAATGATGCCAGGATTACACTGGACCATCTGATAGAGTTCCGGCAGCCCGTTCAAGGCTTCCGACGCCCCCAGGAACAGGTAGCCTCCCGGTTTGAGCGTGCCGTGAATACGCGTCAGGATATCTTTCTTCACATCAGCCGAGAAATAAATCAGCACGTTGCGGCAAAAGACCATGTCGAACTTGCCCAGGCTGGCATAACTGTCCAACAGATTGAGCGCTCTGAATTCAACGCGGCTTTTAATAGCGGGCTTTACTGACCACCGATTCGGCGGAACCACGTCAAAATTACGTTGCAGTCTTTCCTGGGAAAGGCCACGCCCGATTGCCAGTGAGTCATACTCACCCGATTTAGCCGCTGTCAAAATTACACCGGACAAATCTGTTGCCACGATCTGGACACCGCTGCGTAGTTGGCCTGGGCTGCTACGCTCAAACTCGTCTATAGTCATCGATAGCGAGTAAGGCTCCTGGCCCGACGAGCAGGCTGCCGACCAGATACGCAGTCGCTGTCCAGGGTTGGCTTTGGTCAACTCCGGTAACAGGCGATTTTTCAGAACCTCAAACGGGTAGGTGTCACGAAACCATAGGGTTTCATTGGTCGTCATCGCATCGACGACCTTCTCCTTGAGTCCGCTGCGTGGCTGGGTCTGGATACGCTGCACCAGCTCTCCCAACGACTTGATTCCTTCCGCCTCCATCAGTTTGTTGAGGCGGCTGGAAACCAGATACTGTTTATTATCACCAAGCAGGATTCCACACGTCTTTTCAAGAAAGACACGGAACTGCATAAAATCTGCATTAACTGCTGACACTTCCGTTCTGCTCCTGAATCAGAAAAGAAGAGCGTTGATCATCTCAGCCTTCATCGGCTGCCTTGATACGCTCAATAACCCGGGACGCAAGATCATCGGGGCGGAATTTAGCGAGGAAATCATTAGCTCCAACCTTCTTAACCATAGCCTGGTTGAATACACCAGACAGCGAGGTATGAAGAAGGATATGGAGGTTGCTCATCCGGGGGTCGTTACGGATTTCTGCCGTCAAAGTATAGCCGTCCATTTCAGGCATCTCGATATCAGAGATCAGCATGAGCAACTCCCGCTCCGGCTTTTCACCATTATCGACCATGTCCTTCAGGAAATTCAGCGCCTGACGTCCGTCATTGAGCGCAGTTACTTCCACTCCAACGGTTCCCAGACAGCGGCTCACCTGCTTACGTGCCACAGACGAGTCATCGACGATCAGCACATGCTTGGTAACGGCTTTTGCCTGAACAACCGTGTCAATAACACCTTCCGAAATGGTTTCGACCGAAGGCGCTACTTCTGAAAGGATTTTTTCCACGTCGATAATTTCAACCAGCTGATTATCGACACGCGTAACAGCCGTCAGGTAATGATCACGACCGGTTCCCTTGGGTGGCGGTTGGATCATATCCCAGTTCATATTGATGATTCGCTCGACGGAGCGCACCAGGAAGCCCTGAACCTTGGTGTTGTATTCTGTAATGATGACGAAGCTGTTCGTCAGATCATCCAGACCACGGCGACCCGTTGCCAGCGCCAGGTCCATGATCGGAAAGGTGCCACCACGAATACTTGCAACGCCACGTACGACAGCACTGGATTTCGGCATCACGGTAAGTTTGGGGCACTGCAGCACCTCCCTTACCTTGAAGACGTTGATTCCATAAAGCTGCGGGCCGTCCAAACGGAACAACAGCAGTTCCAGCCGATTCTGCCCGACCAACTGAGTACGCTGGTTGACTGCATCTAATACGCCAGCCATTTGTGAACTCCTGAAAAGGCCGGCCTATCGGATGACAGAAGACGGCACAGGGATTGCTTAGGTAGGTTCATGAACCGCCGAAGACAGTTTCTCGACGCATGAACAGACGCCACATCTCATTACTGATAACGCTTGTAGGGTTCTGCTCTGCAAACCAGACCTATGCAGCTGCCGAGCTAACCCTGCCTGAAGAACTTATCGGCGCGGCTCAAGGATTTCTTGAGGAGCGCGTTCAGGAATATTTGATCGAGAGTCATGCCGAGGGTCGACACGAGGTTCAGGTGAAAGACTTGGACCCACGTTTACGTCTGTCGGCTTGCGATCGACCGTTAACCGTTGCACAGCAGGGCCTTGAAGCACCGCTAGGCCGTGTTTCGGTACGTGTTCGATGCGAAGGAAGTACCCCTTGGACCGTCTACATTCCTGCGGAGGTTCGCCTGTATCGAAATGTCGTAGTCACTACCCGCCCATTGCTGCGCGATACGATTATAGATCCGCAGAATGTAGCTCTACTGGAGCGAGACGTCGGAAAATTGCCTCAAGGTTATCTGACGGATATCGATCTAGTGATGGGTCAGAAACTCAAGCGGCAGGTAGTAGCAGATCAAATATTAGCTCCCTCCTTTCTCCAGGCAGCCGAAGTGGTGCGCAAGGGCGATCAGGTTGTTATTAGTGCGGGATCGGGAGGCTTTACTGTAAGAATGCAGGGAGAGGCGTTGGTTGATGGAGCCCAGGGAGAACAGATTCGCGTCAAGAATCTGAATTCCAAGCGCGTCATTAAAGCGCGCGTGACTGGCCCGGGAATGGTTGAGGTCGCCATGTAAGCCAAACAGCCACCATGGCCTCTAACAGATGGTTTATACTGACCCATTAGCTTTTTGCCAAACGGAGCACAAAATTTAGCCTAAAGTTTTTTTGGGCTAAGCCGAAAAGCTGGGCATGCGACCGAAACTGTCCGAGGTTCTCCATCATGGTTATTGATTTCAACAGAACGAACAGCACTTCCAGCACCGCCAGCACTAGCCGGACTACTGGACCTGCAGCGACCAATGCAACTAACAAAACCAGTGAAGTTGCCAAGGCAGCTGCCGTATCCCCAACCCAGCCAGCAGGCGAAAATGTAAAGCTGAGCGATGAAGCCCAAACGCTTCAGAAGGCTGTCGAAAAGATTCGCCAAGAGCCGGTGGTTGATAGCGAGCGTGTTAATCGCCTGAAGCAGGCCATTGCTGATGGCAGCTATAAAGTCGATAGCCAGCGCGTAGCTTCCAAACTGCTTGATTTTGAATCCCAGCGCTAAGCGACGCAGCGTTGGAAATATGACGCACGAGTGTAGATCGTATGCACAACGCCAGCTTGCTTGAGCTAACCCTTAGCGATTTGAACATCGCTACAAGGTTACTGGAACTGATCGAGTTAGAACACGAAGCCCTGGTAAATCGCAAGTTCGATTTGCTTGGCCTGTTGCTGGATGAAAAGCAGCCACTCCTGGTTCAACTGGATCAGCATAATCACTTGCGCTCTGCACAATTGCAGCGCCTGGGGTTACCCTTGAGCCGTGAAGGCCTGTTAGCCTATGCCGAACGTTTCGAGCAGGACGATCAGTTGATCGAGGCGGCAGACCAGCTCACGACCGTTATTGAGCAGTGCAAGGAAGCCAATAACCGGAATGGCCAGATCATCAAGGCCAACCAGTATACTGTGGCCAGCATGCTCGAAATTTTGCAGGGTCCTCCTGTGCCCAGTCTGTACAACAGACGCGGCCATCTGCCCCGCTCGAGTTACCAACGCCCGTTAAGTCAGGTATGAATTGTTGAAACAATGGCTGGGATTAAACGATCCCGGCCATTCTTTATTTATTTGTCAAGAAATGGAGACAGGGCGTGTCCAACGCATTTAATGATGTGCAGGGTCCTCAGCCACCCAAGCTGCTCAAAACACCTATTGAGATAGCTGCATACCTAAAACCGTTGGTGGAAACCCGTAGTCCACTCCGCGTAACCTTTCTGGAACGTAACAGACAGTTCCAGAGCTTTCTGATCGACATCAATACCGAACAAGGCTTGATCGCGCTGGATGAACTCATCCCTACCGAGGGGGAACGGCTACTGCTTCAGGGAGAGCGTTTTCGCATCGACAGCTCCCATGAAGGCGTGCAAATCACTTGGGAGTACGACGTTCCAGGCAATTTGAGCGAGCTGAACGACAGCCGCTGCTACTGGTTTCCACTCCCGAAGGAAGTAAGCTATCACCAGCGCCGAAATGCTTTTCGGGTCCGCCTTCAGCTTAATCGCCAGCCAACAGCCGAGCTCTCAGACCTTCCCAGTAAAAAATTCCTGAAAGGTTCGCTCCTGGACATCTCGGCGACCGGCTGCAAGATCCGTATCGCCAAGAATGCAACGTCCATGGTGTCTCCTGGTGAGCTACTGGAAAAATTTTCCGTAGCCCTCCCTGGCAGCGCCCTTAGCTCAACAGTAGAAGTCCGCCACGTTTCTTATAACGAAAGGCTAGATTGTACCGAGGTAGGCCTGCGCTTCTATCGCATGTCGGGCCTAACTCAACGTCAGGTCGAACGCTTCGTCTATCAACTTCAACGCGAAACACGGCGGATAGACTAACGCTTGGGCTCATCCTCAGGTATAGGATTGCTCTCTTCAGCCATAGCCTGCACTGCAGATGAGGAAGTCTCTTCATCTGCAGCCTCCGCTGGAGTTGCCACCGTCTCTGCATTCTGCATCTGATCATGGACTACCTGCTCATCTACTCGCGGGTCCAGTGCCGCAACCAAAGGTGAGCTGGCCAGGCTATCCGGCATAGGCACGTGTTGCAGCGGGGCCTCGTCGACACGGTGCAAGCCTTTTACGTCCTGTGGCCTGATACGCCACACCAGAATCAACCCGCACACACCAATGGACGCGTACAACATGTTGGCGCCGAACCAATTCATCAAGGCACCCACTAATAGCGGACCGATACAGGCCCCCACGCCAAAGGTGGCAAGGAGCATGGCGGTAAGGGATACCCGTCGCTCCCCTTCCACATGGTCATTGGAAAGCGCAACGGCTAGAGGATAAAGCACAAAAAGCAACATGCTGACTGCAAAGCCAAGAGCGAGCAGCAGTAATAAGGGGACCTTGGGCAATAACGCCAGCGGTAGTGCAGCCACCACCAGAACAAGCGCAACCTTATTGATCAGCCAACTACGATCATGGCGGTCGGAAAGCCAACCAATAGGCCATTGAGCCAGCAGCCCTGCGAAAATACAAACCCCCATGAATAAGCCGACTCGCTCGGTTGGCAGCCCTTGGGCCGCGGCGTAAACAGGCGCAAGACCATAAAACGAACCGATAGCGAGGCCACTCACTACAGTTGTTGTTAACGATTGGGGGATTCGTTTGAAGAAAAATCCAGGATCAAGAGGAGCCGGACTCATCGGGGCCGGGTGGATCTTCGCAGTGATCGCAACAGGCACCAGACAGAGCGCAAAACAGAGCGCAACCAGCATAAGCTTTTCGCTACCGAGCTCAGGCCAGGCAATCAGTACACCTTGCCCTAGAACCAGACCAAAGTAGGAAGCCGTCATATACCCCGAGAATACCTTGCCTCTCTGGTTGGGCTCAGCTTGCTCATTCAACCAGCTTTCCAACACCATGTACTGGCACATCATGCCCATCCCTACCAGCATACGCAGCAGCAGCCACACGGGCAGAAAGGGCAATATTCCGGTTCCCAGAACTGCAGCAGTTACGATTCCCGCACAAGCAACGTAAGCCCTTATATGCCCTACACGCGCAATAAGCCGATGCCCTACCTTGCCTCCCAACACCAGACCCAGGTATTGAGCACCTGTCAATGCACCGATCCAGGCCCCTGGAACTTCCTCGGACGCAAGCCTTAGTGCCATATAGGTGCTAAGCAGGCCTGAGCCGATCAGCATGAGCAACGTAGCAGCATAAAGCGCTCGGAAGGCAGATAACGTACGTCCCATTACAGCTCCTTACGAAGGCAGCACAATGCGCTTCGAAGACAGATTCTTATGCGTTTGACACGAAGGCCTGTTGCCTTGACGTTGATGTACCCCTTCGATGGGCAGCAAGCCCAAGAGTTCGGTCGAGTCAGGAGGGATTTTTAGCCGAAACAAACACGGCGGCCTAAGCCGCCGTGTTTATAGTCCCTCAAGGGTTGTACTGTCCCGTACACGCCTTGAAGAGAACTTGAAGAACAGAGAGATTTCCTCTCACGCTACTGATCTTGGTGGGCACTTCACCTTTAGGGTAGCGGCGGATGGTAGGCAGCTCTACACAACGATAACCCAGCTTGGGCACTCGATAGGACAGGTAAGCCAACAGCTCATAGGTCATGAACACATCACGGAATGGAGCGACGCGCGGATCCAACAGCATTTTGCGACTATAGGCCCGGAACCCCTGGGTCGTATCGGTCCAGTGAAAGCCTGATGCCATGCTCAGCATAGGCGCATGAATGAAGCGAATAGCGAAATCACGGGACTTTGGCGTGTTTTCAGCAACACCGCCTTGCAGGAAGCGCGACGCCTGCACGAAGTCTGCCCCCTCCTCCAACGCCTTGATGAACCGCGGGATAGCCTCAGGATCATCCTTGTCGTTCCCGTCAATCGTCACGATGCCCTCGTAGCCCTGCTCTAATGCAAAGGCGTAGGCACAACGCAACTGAGCACTTAGCTTACCAGGTCCCTTTTTGAGCAACAGGCCTCTAACACCCTTGGACTTGAGGCGCTCCAGCTCCAATGAGCCGTCTGTGCTGCCGCCATCGATAATGATTACATCCGACGCTTGATCAACGTTCAGATCCTTCATCCGAGTCAGCAAACTGACAATACGGCTTCCTTCATTGATAACGGGAATGATGATGCATGTGGCGTGCTGCTTGCCCAACCACATCGTTTTTTCATACGCAGGCACTTGCCAGGAAGTGCGTATGTGTTCGGAAATATCTGCTGTCATAGTCATGTCTACATTATGAGCTTACACGGGCCGTAATCAGCGCAACACCGGCGATTACCATGATGATCCCGGTAATGGTCGTCCATGGGAAAGGTTCTTTGAATATCGCTGCCGACATGATCGCCACGGTTGCTATGGCACCAGCGGTCAAAACGGGATGCGCCACATTCAGCGGCAAACGTGCAAGCGCAGCGGCATACAGCAGAAACGCCAATCCATAAAGAAAAAGTCCAAGCCAGAATGGCCAGTTGCTTAACGCTCCCATAGGATCGGAAAGACTTGGAAACTTTCTTGGTGGCATCATGGCCATCTTTACAAGGACACTGGCAGATGCATTGGACAGGATGCCCAGTATGAGGATCATCCACTTCATGCCATTACCCCTGCTTGCACACCATCTCGATAGAGCCGTGTAGCAACGCCCAGTGCTCTTTCGATAGATGCCATGTTCGACTCTTCCCTGGCAGGGAGCATCTCGATAGTCACGACATGATCGGGAAGGTGTTGTGCCAATGCCTGGGCAACCTGCGCATGCTTCGAACTGCCATCACCCAACGTAATCAGATTGGGTTCACTGGCATGTACATGCCCAATGAAAGGTGCAAAGCGGGCAATGATCTCTTCAGGATTTTCGTCATTGATCGCCAAGGCGCCAGTATCGAGTTGCATCCGGATAGAGTCATGATCAACTGCCTCAACTACACGAGCAGTCTCTACACTATTGACCATGAAGTTAGCGCCATAACAGGTGGGATTTGGCTCCAGGCATATCAGCACACCATGACGAGCAGCAATATCACCCAAGCGGCGGAAGAAAGGGATAGCTACGCTATCTACCTGTTCATCCGCAATTGCAGAGCGATCACGGTTCTTGGGAGAGCCAAATACCAAACGCGTAGAGCCCAGGCCTGCCGCAATACGGCAGACGGCATCCAAGTGATCCAGCATTGCCTGCTGTGACTCAGCGGAGCCAAAAACATTTAATCCAGTAGTTCCGAATAACAGGGACTGCATACCTGTTAGCGAAACACCACGGGACTGCCACCACTGCTTGACCGCCCGGATCTCTGCGTCAGTCGCATCCTTGGGCTGCGGAAAGTATTTACCGGGCGCTATATCGACTGCATCTACATCGTAACGGGAAAGCAGCTGCGCTACTTCTTCGTCATTGGAAACATCCCAAGCGATGTTGGAAATGGCGACTCGCATCAATGAGCCTCCGAAGCAGTCTTCGCTTTCAACGGCTCGGACTGTGCATATGCCCTTACTGCCTGAAGCGTCTCACGCTTGCTGTACTGATAGCCGGCACCACCGCCAAACTCCTCAGCATGGAGGGATTGGAAATCATACGAAGCTGGAGTGTTGCTTAATTCATTAGTGAACTCGAAGCCAAAGCCATAGCGAGCGATATCAGCGACGCTGACAGGCTCCGAAGTAAAATGCACCAGTTTGAGATTAGCCTTCAGGGCAGTCTGGATGTCATACCAGAGATTGACCATGGGATAGAACTGGAATACCCCACGGCTATCGATGACCGAAAGATTATTATCGTTCAGGAAGTCAAAAATAACGTTCTTGCGAAGTCCTGGTCCGACTAGACCTGGCAAACGAACAATCAGGTAATTGGGGAAATGACTTTCTACGAATTTCTCAAGGCGTCTGCGATTCAAGCCATACGCATGCAGGCCCTCTTCAACAACAGGCGTTTCTTCATTGACTCCAACGGGCGAGCCGAATACATCAACAGTACTGATAAGAACAAATGTCTCGCATTTAACCTGCTTCAAGTGTTCGATCAAACCGTCGATTTTCTCTCGGTCAGCCTCGGGGTCCTTATTCGCAATCCATTTCTGAGCGGGGGCACCGGCGCATACAAGCGTGTGATAAGCCTTTTCGCCTACCTCAGAGATGTTGGTCGAGCGAAACTGGCCCTCAAAGTCTTTTTGCTTGAGCAATGTCGAACCGACAAAGCCGCTATATCCTATAAGCGCGTCTGGCAAACTCATTCCTATCACCCCTGAGTATTTTTAAAACGAAGACAATATTCCGACTCGCACTTTTCGTACGGATACCTTTCATCCAGATACTTTTTGAGCTCAGGAAATTTGTCGTGCATTGATATGTCGTTGATATTGAACGACCAGAACGTTGTGGAGTAGACCACGACAGAGGGGTCTGACTTTTTCAGATCCGAAATCATGTCTTGCTCATACACGCGCGTGGCATACACCGGATAAATGTATTTCGTACACGCGGGCAAACCTGTCACGCCATTGATAATTCCGTTATTGGAAAGATCAAACACACACTGCGATCCTGACCCCTTGATCTGGCTGGCCGCCCAACGCGCACCGTCAGAGACCAGCAGAGAGTTCTCAGGGGGCGACGCCATATTGGGTAGCCACTTGTAGCCGTTTACAAGAACATTGGGGACTGGCGATTTGTAAAGTGTAAAGGCAGCCAGCAACCCCGAGAGACCTACCAGGGCTACATACCCCAAGGGCTTGCGGTTGCTGTTAATGAGTACCAAACCCAGCAGAACTGCAAAAAAGGGCATCGGGTTCTTACCAATCAGCCCTAGAAGCAGCATAGACCCAACCACCGCCACGGCTACGGGCTTTTTCAGCAGCACAAATTCCTGCTTTCGGCCCGTCTTACGCAGCTGGTCATAAGCAAAGAGGAAACTGAGCAGAGGCGCCCACATACCCATTGGAACATGGATGAAATCTGCACGGTTGGTCGCGATCTTGTACAAAACCAACATCAGGACAGCCAGCATTCCAGCAATGGCAAACGCAGAGCCGAAATGGAACGGCTTAGGCAGCGCTTTGAACAGTGCATAATAGGCCAGCACTGTCGGTACGGTCAGTAGCGCGCTCTGAATGATGAAGCGTGGACTGTGATACGTCCATTGCGAGGATGTACTGAGTAGAAAGTCGAAGTTCCGTAGATAATCGCTAAGGGAAAACACCTCAGTCATCAGGGACAGTACAAGAAATGTCCCAACAAAGATGGCCATGGCATAGATGAAACGGCGATCGTAAAAGCTGGCCAGAAGCACGCCCAACCCTATCGCCCCAAATCCGGTAATGCCCCGGTCATAAGACCAAAACATGTTGAATGCTGCAGCAATACCCAAGAGAGTCGCTTTAACAAAAAAATCGGAGGAGCGATTGGCTCGCAAACACAGCAGGAATAAATAGATCGAAAGCAGCAAGCACAGGTCACGGTAACCAACCAGTTGACTGGCTACCACCGCCACTGCAACGAGTGTCAGCAACTCATATCTAGCGCCACGCTCAATGAATAAAGACGCTATCAAGTAAAACAGCCAAGCCGCACCTAGGTTGCACAGTGCGTAGGCAACCTGGGTATAGAGAAAGTTATTATCCGGCCCGCTGAAGTGAGTGGCGATCCAGGCAGGTAAATAATCGAGTGCACCATGAATAGTAAAAGCATGCTCACCTGCCTGGCCATGCAACATGTTAGGCAAAGTGGCAAAAAACTCTCCTTGATGGAAAGGATCGACAATATTGCCTGGACCTAGCGTGAAATGACTGACGAAAGCAAACGCGAGTAGAGCAATAATTCCCAGCCAGCGGGCCGTCCGAGCCGGGGTAACATCCGCAAAACTTGTTGCATCAGTGGATGGGTTCGGCATCTAGCTTCTCCAGAACATCAAAAATGTTATCGATTTTTCCGCCTAGAACCGAGTAACAATTGGGCAGTTGAGCGTGTTGCTCAAAAAGGATGGGACGACCGTCATCCCCTTCGTTCTTAACGAGGATGGTCTTGACTTCAAAAAGCGAGTCCCTGTACTGAACATTGGCGACAGGGGCCATGTATCGCGCCACATCTCGAATCATGCGATCAACGCGTGTGTCGCGGTGATAGTGCTCAAGGCGATGATAGGGATCGAGATCCGGTGAGTCGTTCCACTGCATATGCGGCGTGTATCGCACATGGGATAGCGTATGCAGCCCTCTCGCAGGGAAAGGCATCATGGAGAAGAAAGGCCCATCCATCACCGTAACGCCTAGACCTTTAAGCGCATCCGGCATCTCAACCAAGGCCATTTCTGTCAGCTCATGCTTCAACTTGGTCTGAGTACCCGGAAAGTCGCCGGAAAACTGATTCAGACCACTATAGGTGCAGTTAAAAATGAACCGAGTGGAGCGCTCTACCGATTTTCCATCCTGCTCATAAGTGACCGAAAGCGTGTCACTGCCCTGCCGATGAATAGATTTCACCCTGGTATTAAGTAATACCTCGACTCCAACTTCATCGAGTTCGCGCCTCGCCTCTCCTGCCAATTCTCTAGAATTGAACGCGTACTCTTCCGTTAGATAAACAGCCTCAATAAGCCGTGGCTCAAAGAGCTTTTCCATTGACGCAGGTACAGGTTCAAGCTTTGCACCGATTTCATGACAAAACCGCTCGAACTGCTTGGCAGTAACTTTCGAGTTATTACGGGCTATGGCGTAGAGCTTTGTGAAGTTTGTGACTACAGCGTCAGGATAATCTTTTATAAAGCGGGGTAAGTTGACGCGACTTCTGAAGGCAGTCGTGAAACTACGCGGATAATGATAGCCGTTATGCACACGGGCCTGATTGTTATAAGACGCACGATTGAGCAGAGTCGCCTCTCGCTCAATCAACGTCACAGCCTTGAAACCTCGTACTTTCATCAAATACAAGGCAATCATGGATCCGTAGAAACCGCCACCAATGACAATAGCATCCTGCATGATGTATGTATGCCTTAAGCCATATTAGAGGCAGCAGCAGTCAGGGTAGACGGCTGTGGGTCACTGACGACCTCAATGTTGAGTTTCTCGCGTCGCGTCATGATGGCGCTCGTAAACTCCTGAGCAACATGGTATGCCGGCCCTTCATTGGTACGGGTAGCCACCTGCAGGATGTATTCGCCCAATACCAGCAGCACGAGGGACAAAAGAAAGAACATGCCTGACTGTTGCAGGGATAGCGTTACCCAACCTGGCGCAACATCCGACTTGAGAAGTCCAACCGCGATGACGTATGCCGAGTAGATAAGGTTCGCTGCAGCACCAAACATGCAAAGCATGTTGACCAGTCGCATAGGGGCACGCGTTGTGGAGATCAGAAGACGGATTCCCCGCTCGATACTGTCTCCCAGACGCTTGTTCTGAGGCGCTTTGGGCGTAGAGCTATAGGTCAACTTGGTCTGAGCAAAGCCCGCTGTTGCCGGCAAATGACGATAGGTCAAAGCAGGAACAGGGTGTTGCAGAATAAAATTAACTACGCGCTTGCTCAACAGGCGATACTGAGGGGCATCGTTTGCAAGGTCGATGCCGCCTAGACGCTTGTACAAAGAGTTAAAGCTGGAGAAACAGGCCTTATAGGCTAAGGTACGCTTAGGCTTTTGAGAATTGGCCGCAAATACGACATCACTTCCTTCCGCTGCCTTTTCCAGCATTGCAGGCAAGAACCCGACATCGTCCGTCAGTGGATCAATGACGGCTACATAATCGCCAAGTGCATTTTCCAAACCCACCCAGCAAGCGGTGTCCGTATCGACCTCTTTGGTCAGAGCATACACCTGAAGATTCGGCAAACCCTTCTCGCTGGTTAACCCTTTCAACATGGCTACACTGTCATCGGTAGAGGCGTTGTCAACAATGATCAACTCATAGTCACTCACTAGTGAGGCGATAATACTCGCCGCATTAGTCAATGACTCTGCAAGCTCCCTAGACTGATTACGGACAACAAAGACGATTGATAACAGAACGGGATAATAAGACATTCACGCTTCCTCTCAGAGAGCCCAAGTGGGTTGATCCATATTCAGCAAAGCTGTCTAGATAAACTTTAATATTGCGGCTTCATTAAGAATGGGCGCGACATAACGAACAAACCATCACAACCAACTCAATTGGCCGTGCCTGTAAAACAAGTTCATTGCTGGGCTCTGCTTGTTCGAATCGTTATCGAGGCCAACACGCTCAGCCCAATGAGCACCGGAATAACATAACTATAATTAAGGAATCTTGTTACCCCTTAATACTAGCGCCAGCGATAGATTCTCATGCCCACCAAAGGTTCCCCTTCAGCCTGCCAACCCCATCACATATTTATATATCGGTTATAGGACGACTAACTATTAATATCACTTTACGGTAAAAGTCATATTAATAGTTGACATAAAAATGAAAGGACAACCGTTAACGCGCAATAATATAAAAGACCATAAAGCCCAGTTTATGCGTTAGTCAAGGATGTGAAGAGTAGAAGTGCGTGAGGTATTGCAAGTTTTATGGTGTCCCAGGCGAGGTTCGAACTCACAACCTTCCCCTTAGGAGGGGGATGCTCTATCCAATTGAGCTACTGGGACCAAATGACGTCGTGCGAGAGCAGAATGTTAACGACAAGAGCGCGCTTTGTCATGCGTTATGTAAAACCTAGCGTTAAAGACCGCTATTCCCAGAAATCATTGCTAAGCTTCTCATTAGCATTGATTTAGAGAGAAGCCACTTTGCTTTTTTTGAAAATTGTCACTAAATTGACGCCAATAAGCTCACGCAAGTAATGGCGTTGAGAGCAAATAACAAATGCTGTCCCAAGCTTCATGAAAGCCTTGTTGGCATCGTCCTTGACCACTTAGATGAATGTACTCATGACTCAGGCAATTAGATCGTACTCCAGTCGCACAGCTGACAAATTCGTCGTCCGTCTTCCCGAAGGAATGCGCGAACGTATCGCCGAAGTTGCACGCAACCATCATCGCAGCATGAATTCTGAAATCATTGCTCGACTGGAGCAGAGTCTCATTCAAGAAGGCGCTATCGATACAGATCCGAGCATGCGTATGGATAGTCCAGAGCTAAGCGCTCATGAACGGGAACTGCTACAGCGCTTCAGGCAACTTTCTGGACGCCAGCAAAACGCTCTCCTCTCTCTGATTGCCAATGACGTCGAGTCATCACAGGAATAAAGTATTTGTTAAAGGATCAGGGATACGCCCTGATCCTTTCGCTTGAAGTTACAGAAGGAACATAGTGGCAAGACCAAGGAAGATGAAAAAGCCGCCGCTGTCTGTCATTGCTGTAATCAGCACGCTGGACCCCATTGCGGGATCTCGCCCAAACCGTTGTAACGTCATGGGAATCAATACTCCCATGAACGCGGCTAGCAAGAGATTCAATGTCATGGCAGCCGTCATGACGACCCCTAACGACCAACTGTTATAAAGGTAATAGGCAATCAGGCCAATTACCCCACCCCAAATCAATCCATTGAAGAGCGCAACACCTAGCTCTTTCCTCAACAATCTCATGGTGCTGCTGGCATTGAGCTGACCCAGCGCGATAGCACGCACAATCATAGTGATCGTCTGATTGCCCGAATTACCGCCAATACCTGCAACGATAGGCATCAAGGCGGCCAGCGCTACTAACTTTTCAATGCTGCCTTCAAAAAGCCCGATTACACGAGATGCAACAAACGCCGTTACCAGATTCGTAGCAAGCCAAGTCCAACGATTGCCGACCGACTTCCAAACAGAAGCAAAAACATCTTCGTCTTCACGAAGACCCGCCATGTTGAGGACCTCAGATTCACTTTCCTCGCGAATCAAGTCCACCATTTCATCGATAGTGAGACGACCTATCAATTTGCCATTCTTGTCAACGACAGGCGCAGAAATTAGATCGTAACGTTCAAACGCTTGAGCGGCCTCGTAGGCATCATTATCAGGATGAAACGCTACCGGGTCGTTAGCCATTACCTCAGCGACTTGCTTTTCCGGGTCATTGACCAAAAGCCGCTTCACAGGAAGCACGCCCTTCAATATGCCGTCATAATCGACAACAAACAGCTTATCCGTATGGCCTGGCAGCTCCTTCAAGCGACGCAAATACCGCAGAACAACCTCAAGCGTGACATCGTCGCGGATAGTCACCATCTCGAAGTCCATCAGTGCGCCAACCTGATCCTCTTCATATGAAAGCGCTGAGCGCACCCGCTCACGCTGCTGGGCGTCCAAAGCCTCCATAAGCTCATGTACAACATCTCGAGGCAGGTCAGGCGCCAGGTCGGCCAGCTCATCAGCATCCAGCTGTCCTGCCACTGCAAGGATTTCCTGATCATCCATGTCGGCGATCAGTGTTTCACGAACAGAGTCGGAGACTTCAAGAAGGATGTCGCCGTCACGCTCGGTCTTAACCAGGCTCCAGACGGTCAGACGCTCATGAAGTGGAAGCGCCTCAAGGATAAAAGCAATATCGGCCGGATGCAGTTCATCCAGACGGCGACGGAGCTCGGACAGCCCCTCTTCATGCAGCGCCTCATCAGGCTGCACAACCTGTTCGTCGTGAGCGGGACCTTCAACGAAACGATACTGATGGAGCAGCTCAACGACTTGAGCCAGTCGTTCCTGCAGACTTTCCTGTGGCTTTCTTGCTTCCACTTCACTCATAAGCGCACTCCATCCCCGGCAACGGAGCGCGCTGCGGGAATCAAATCTTTAATAAACGAAACAGCGATCGAAGTTTGTTAGATCGGGGTATGTCCATGGAAAGGGTCCACGAGCCCCGGCGGGGCTGACAAGCGGAATCATAGCACTGCATGCGCTGCATCGGCGATGTAAAACAGTTAAAAACAATCATTTGGCAGCTAATGCTCATGCCTGACCGTTGATCTGCGGAGCCAATCACAGCGGCACGGCGCATCTCGCACTACGCTATGAACAGATGTCATGGAGGACAGCTATGTACCGTAATCCCGTTACACTTCTATGTTTGGCAACGTTGTTTTTTTCAAATACGGCTACTGCCACAACCGTCTTTCGGTGTGTAAGCGAAGACGGCCATATCAGCTTTTCCGCAAATGGTTGCCTTAAAGGCGATACGATCACCCACCAAACCGCTGATAACCCCAAGCCTGGCGGCAACGGACCCAAAACACCGATATTGACACAACCGTTATCCCCGCCTTCCCCCTCAAAGGATCAATTGCCTACCTACCATGAGCTAGCAGTTGTGGGAGCCAAGGAAGGAGCCTGTCCAAACGTGCTTTCAGGCTCGGAAAGAAGAACGGCGGTCATCCACAAAAAGGTTATAGCGGGCATGACGAAAGAGGATGTCGAAAGCGCCCTGGGAAAGCCAGACAGGATCATCGAGAACAATAATCGCGCCCGCTACTACTATGTAACGCAGCGCAAGAAGCATTCACGCGTCATTAGTTTTGATAATGCGGGATGCGTTACAGATACAGGAAGCAAATATAAAAAAGCCACACCCTAACGGTGTGGCTTTCGAGCGTTACAACACTGCTTTAGGATACGACCCTAAAACTTTCAAAGCGACCGTATCGCCATTGATTTTTTCCAGCACATCCTTGATGAGAGGATCATGCTGATGACCGATGAAGTCTATAAAGAAAACATAGGTCCACTTACCACTGCGGGATGGACGTGTTTCGATGCGCGTCAGGTCAATGTTGTTGGCATGAAACGGCATTAACAAATCATGCAAGGCGCCCGGCTTATTGCGAGTCGACACGATCACAGACGTCTTGTCATCGCCGCTAGGTGGGACCTCCTGATTTCCGATAATCAAAAACCGCGTGGAGTTATCTGGACGATCCTCGATTTTCTCATGCAGCTTTGACAAACCATACAGGGAAGCCGCCATATCCCCTGCTATCGCCGCACTATTCCATTCACTTTTAACCCGCTTCGCAGCCTCGGCATTGCTCGAAACTGCGATTCGTTCGATGTTAGGGAAATACGCGTCTAGCCATTTACGGCACTGAGCTAGGGATTGCGCGTGTGAGTAAACACGCGAAATGCTATCTGTCTTGGTCGTTTCACCCACAAGCAGATGATGGTGGATACGCAATTCCACCTCGCCGCAGATAACCAGATCATGCTCCAGGAAACTATCAAGCGTATGGTTGACGGCACCTTCAGTTGAGTTCTCAACAGGAACCACACCAAAATTTACGGCCCCAGCCGCCACCTCACGAAAGACTTCGTCGATAGCGGCCATTGGCCGTGTCTTTACTGCCATACCAAAATGCTTAAGCGTAGCCGCCTGCGAAAACGTACCTTCCGGCCCCAAATAGGCAACCTTCAATGGCTCTTCAAGCGCAAGGCACGAAGACATGATCTCTCGAAACAAACGAGCCATGTCCTCGTTACCCAACGGGCCCTGGTTACGCTCCATTACCCGCTTGAGCACCTGCGCTTCGCGCTCCGGTCGATAGAAAACCGGACTTTCACCCTCACCTAGCGACTGCATTTTCACGCGAGCCACATCCTGAGCGCAGCGGGCGCGCTCACTGATGAGTTCCTGAATCCGTTCATCCAAGCTATCGATACGAAGGCGCAGGGCCTTGAGCTCTTGTTCCGCCATGGTTTAACCGTGCTCCTTTTCAAACTCTGTCATATAGACGACCAGTGCTTGCACAGCCTCAAGACTGACAGCGTTGTAGATGGATGCTCGCATGCCACCTACCGAGCGATGCCCCTGAAGATATAGAAGGCCTCGCTCTTCTGCACCCGACAGGAAAGTCTTGTCCAGACGCTCATCTGCCAGGCGGAAAGGCACGTTCATCCAGGAACGATCATTTACCGCAATCGGATTCATGTACATTTCACTACTATCGATGAAGCCATACAGAAGCTCCTGCTTCTGACGGTTGATCCGCTCGATGGCAGGTAGTCCACCCTGATCTTTCAGCCACTGGAACACCAGGCCAGACAGATACCAGGAAAACGTGGCGGGCGTGTTGTACATCGAACCGTTGTCTGCTTCGACCTTGTAATCGAGGAGCTTAGGACAAGAGGAACGTGCCCGCCCCAGCAACTCCTCCTGAACGATCACCACTACAAGCCCACTGGGACCGATATTTTTTTGCGCGCCCGCATAAATCAACCCAAACCGTGACACGTCCAAAGGACGTGACAGCAGGTTCGAGGACGCATCAGCAACTAGAGGAACATCGTCTGTCTCAGGAATCCAGCTGTACTCAAGGCCGCCAATGGTTTCGTTCGGCGTGTAATGAACGTAGGCCGCGTCCTTGGAAAGCTGCCACTCATTCTGCCCAGGAATAGCCAGGTAATCGTATTTCTTGGCGCTGGCGGCAACATTCACTGCGCCATAGTTTTGCGCCTGCTCGATAGCCTTGCGTGACCAGATCCCTGTATCGATGTAATCAGCCTTTCCACCTTCAGGTAGTAGGTTCAGTGCAATCTGAGCGAACTGTAGACTTGCCCCACCCTGCAGGAAAAGCACTTTGTAATCAGTGGGGATTACAAGCAGATCCCGCAAGTCCTGCTCGGCTTTCGAGCTGATTGCAGTGAAGTCGTCGCCACGGTGACTCATCTCCATGACAGACAAGCCGCGCCCCTGCCAGTCGAGCAGATCGGCCTGAGCTTGTTTCAGTACCGCCTCCGGCAGCGCAGCCGGGCCAGCGCAGAAGTTATACGCTCGCTTGCTCATCACTCATCGTCCTCATTGGGCATGTCATCAGAGGGAACATCGTTGGCGCCCGGCAGGACATCCTCATCGCTTGGCTCTTCGCTAATGACAGGAAGCTCCTTTTCAAGCAACTCGTCATCAAGCTCGCCCTCATGCTCGATCAACTCGTCGTCAACTGAGGGCTCCTGCACACGCTCAAGGCCTACGAGCTTCTCGCCCTTGCCAAGCTTGATCAGTGTTACACCCTGCGTGTTGCGGCCTTGCAGGGAAACCTCATCAACCCGTGTACGCACCAGCGTACCCTGATCGGAAATCAACATGATTTCCTCACCTTCAAGGACTTGAATAGCGCCAATCAGCGGGCCATTACGCTCATTGGTTACCATGGCTATCACGCCCTGACCACCACGACCACGCTGCGGATACTCAGCAATAGCAGTACGCTTGCCATAACCATTCAGACTGGCTGTCAGTATCTGCGCCTGCTCTTCTGGAATCAGCATGGAAATCAGATGCTGCCCATCACCCAGACGCATACCGCGGACACCACGGGCTGTACGTCCCATTGTGCGGACATGACGCTCCTTGAAGCGAATGACCTTACCGTTGTCAGAGAACAGCATGACCTCCTGGGCGCCATCGGTAATGGCCGCTGCAATCAGGCTATCGCCCTCTTCCAGCTTCAGCGCAATCAGGCCATTGCTACGAGGACGACTGAACTGCACCAGCGGGGTTTTCTTGACCGTGCCGTAAGCAGTAGCCATGAAGATATAGGATCCGGTAGGCTCATCCTTGCCGCTATCTTCAACCCCTTCTGCGCCCTCATCGACCTCAACATCATCTTCAAGCACCACGTCTTCAACGACATCGTCCTGATCACCCAGGTCTTCATCCTCAGGTGCCTGTTGACGCACGGCCTCCAGATCTACTGGCAACATCGCAGTGATACGCTCGCCTTCAGCCAATGGCAGCAGATTTACAAGCGGACGACCACGTGCAGCACGAGAAGCCTCAGGAATTTCGTAGGTCTTTTTCCAGTACACCTTACCCAGGCTGGAGAACAACAGCAGTGTGGTATGGCTATTGGCGACGAGAAGATGCTCGATGTAATCGTCTTCCTTCACGCCCGAGGCAGAACGGCCGCGACCACCACGGCGCTGAGCCTGGTAGGCATGCAAGGGCTGGGACTTGGCGTAGCCGCCATGGGAAATGGTGACGACACGATCTTCTTCTGTGATCAGGTCAGCAATGGTCAGGTCGACTTGAGACGCGACGATTTCAGTACGACGTGCATCACCGAACTCTGCCTTGATCTTTTCAAGCTCCTCACGGATGACTTCCATGAGACGCTCAGGGCTGTTGAGTATTCGGATCAGCTCTGCAATCTGTTTCAGGATCTCCTGATATTCAGCCAGCAGCTTTTCATGCTCCAGGCCGGTCAGGCGATGCAGTCGCAAATCAAGGATGGCCTGCGCCTGTTCAGGAGATAGCCAGTATTTGCCGTCACGAAGACCATACTGCGGATCAAGGTTTTCCGGGCGGCAGGAATCCGCACCAGCGCGTTCTACCATCGCCTCGACAGCACTGGACTCCCAACCGGTCGCAATGAGCCGCTCTTTGGCTTCAGCTGGGGTTGGAGAGGACCTGATCAGTTCAATAACCGGATCGATATTGGACAGCGCAACCGCTTGGCCTTCGAGAATATGACCACGCTCACGCGCTTTACGCAGTTCATAAATGGTCCGACGGGTAACCACTTCGCGACGGTGACGGATGAATGCCTCAAGCATGTCCTTTAGGTTAAGGACCTTGGGCTGGCCGTCCACCAGCGCAACGATATTGATACCAAACACTGTTTGCAGCTGGGTTTGTGCATACAGATTGTTCAGCACAACCTCAGCCACTTCACCACGACGCAACTCGATCACGACACGCATGCCATCCTTGTCGGACTCATCACGCAGCTCGGTGATACCTTCGATCTTGCGTTCTTTCACCAGCTCGGCAATCTTTTCGATCAGACGAGCCTTGTTCAGCTGATAAGGCAGCTCGGTGATGACGATCTGCTGGCGAGTGCCTGACTTGTCGATATCTTCGACGTCAGCACGTGCACGTACGTAAATACGCCCCCGCCCTGTACGATAAGCCTCGATGATACCTGCCCGGCCATTGATAATGCCTGCAGTCGGGAAATCAGGCCCCGGGATATACTGCATCAGTTGGTCGACAGTCAGCTCACTGTTTTCGATCAGCGCCAGGCAGCCATCAATCACTTCGGTCAGGTTGTGAGGCGGAATGTTAGTAGCCATCCCCACCGCGATACCACTGGAGCCATTGACCAGAAGGTTCGGAACCTTTGTAGGCATGACTGCCGGGATCTTCAGGGACCCGTCGTAGTTGTCTACCCAGTCAACGGTTTCCTTATCCAGGTCCGCCAGGATTTCGTGGGTCAATTTGAACATGCGCACTTCGGTGTATCGCATAGCGGCTGCGGAGTCACCGTCAACCGAACCGAAGTTACCTTGACCATTCACCAGCATGTAGCGAAGGGAGAACGGCTGCGCCATACGTACAATCGTGTCGTATACCGCAGAGTCGCCGTGAGGGTGGTATTTACCGATTACGTCGCCCACGACACGGGCGGATTTCAGATAAGGCTTGTTCCAATCGTTACCCAGCTCGCTCATGGCATAAAGCACACGGCGATGCACAGGTTTCAAGCCGTCGCGCACATCCGGCAATGCGCGTCCGACGATTACGCTCATCGCATAATCGAGGTAAGACTGTCTGAGTTCGTCTTCAATATTGACCGGGAGGATTTCTTTGGCCAGTTCGCCCATGAGAAGCCTGGTTCCTTAGTTTCAACACCCTGCGGGAAAGCAGTAAATACTACCACAAACCAAGGGTTGCCTGCGGTTTCCCGCAGGCGATGTGTGAGTCGTGTTAAGCGGAAAAATCAGTGCAAGCGCTTGCGGTTCATAAGTGCAGCCATTTTCTCTGCAGTGGGCCGCTCCACGACGCCTCGCTCCGTGACAATCGCATCAATCAGATCAGCAGGCGTTACATCGAAAACAGGATTTACAGTATCGACTTCTGCCGCAATCCGAACACCGCCTATTTCAAGCAGTTCGCGTCCCTCACGCTGCTCGATGGGGATATCCTCACCGGATGTCAGATTCATGTCGATGGTCGAGCTGGGCGCCACAACCATAAAGCGCACCCCATGGTGCATTGCATTGACGGCCAGCTGATAGGTCCCGATCTTGTTGGCAACGTCACCGTTGGCTGTGATTCGGTCAGCCCCTACGATGACCCAGGAGATATTGCCGGTTTTCATCAGATGGGCCGCTGCCGCATCGGCATTCAAAGTGACAGGAATGCCTTCGCCAGCCAACTCCCAGGCAGTAAGGCGGGCACCTTGTAGCCACGGGCGCGTCTCATCGGCAAATACCTTGTCCACAAGTCCTTCCAGGTGAGCCGCACGAATAACCCCCAGGGCGGTTCCAAACCCTCCGGTCGCCAACGCACCGGTATTGCAATGGGTCAGAAGCGTCTGAACGCCATCGCCATGCTTGCGAATCAACTCGACCCCGAGCTGCGCCATGGTCAGATTGGCTTCGCGATCGCTCTCATGGATGGCAACGGCCTCCGCTTCAAGGGCCGCTAGTGCCTCCTCGCCCGGCTTGAGTCGCTTCAGGCGCTCTCGCATACGATTAAGCGCCCAGAACAAGTTGACCGCTGTAGGACGGGACTCTGCGAGCATCTGCATATCCTCATCCAGCGTTTGCAACCAGTCTTCCCCTGCCTGCTGGCGCGCTCGAGCGCCTAGCACAACGCCGTAGGCTGCACTAATACCGATTGCCGGTGCTCCTCGCACGACCATCTGCCTGATTGCCTCGGCCACACCACTGGCCGAGTCATACGTGAGCCAGACTTCCTGCATGGGTAATAAACGCTGATCTAGCAAATGCAGTACGCCCTCTTTCCACTCGATAGCCTTGACCTTCTCTGCGGCCAGAAGTCGCTCGCGCATGATCACCCTCATCGCCTGAAACAAAAAAGTCGATTATACAGGGGTGATACAAGCCGCTGTGACAGGACATCGCGAATACATGGGTTTATAAACGCTTTTATCGATAATGTGGCTCGACTGAGTCCCGCCATTGGGCTGACGCCAGTTATACTTTCATTTATTTACCTTCAGGAAGCCCTTCCATGCCTGGTGTCGTGCCCCTTGACCTGCTTCTTTTTCCCACCTGGATCGTTCCGGTGGAACCGGCCGGGGTGGTACTGACTGACTACGCTATCGGCATCAAGGATGGGCAAATCGCCGTATTGGCACCCCGCTCTGATCTGCGACGCTATCAGGCAGCCGAGTCAGTCGAACTTCCCGGCATGCTACTGAGTCCGGGCCTCATCAATATGCACGGCCATGCTGCGATGACACTGTTTCGTGGCCTTGCGGATGACCTTCCGCTCATGACTTGGCTACAGGAACATATCTGGCCCGCTGAAGCCAAATGGGTAAGCGAGGATTTCGTCCGCGACGGCACCCGATTGGCCATCGCAGAGCAAATCAAAGGCGGCATAACCTGCTTTTCGGATATGTACTTTTTTCCGCAGGTAGCGTGTGAGGCCATCCACGAGTCAGGTATGCGGGCGCAAGTCACCCTGCCGATCATGAACTTTCCTGTACCAGGGGCAAGGACTGCAGATGAGGCGATACGCCGGGGACTTGAGCTTTTTGATGACCTGAAGCTACATGAGCGCATCAAGGTCGCTTTTGGGCCTCACGCCCCCTACACCGTCAGCGATGACAAGCTGGCCAATGTCCTGATGTTGGCCGATCAACTTGACGCATGCATCCACATGCATGTGCATGAAACGGCTGGCGAGGTGCAGGAGGCAATCGAAAAGACAGGGGAACGTCCGCTTGCTCGCCTGCGCAGGCTAGGACTTTTAGGTCCCCGCTTCCAGTCTGTCCACATGACCCAGATCGACGAGGAAGACTTGGAAAATCTGGTTGAGACCAACACTCATGTAATCCACTGCCCTGAGTCCAATCTCAAGCTAGCCAGCGGTTTCTGCCCGGTAGAAACGCTTTGGCAGGCAGGCGTGAACGTCGCGATAGGTACGGACGGGGCAGCCAGCAACAATGACCTGGATCTGTTGGGCGAAACCCGTACCGCCGCTCTCCTGGCCAAGGCCGTAGCCGGTTCCGCAACAGCACTGGATGCACACAGAGCCTTGCGTATGGCCACACTCAATGGGGCACGTGCCCTAGGCCTTGAGCGCTGCCTGGGCTCCCTTGAGGCGGGTAAGGCAGCTGACATGGTCGCTTTCGATATGAGCGGATTGGCTCAGCAACCCATTTATGACCCAGTGTCTCAACTGATTTATGCCAGCAACCGTGATTGTGTGAAGCATGTCTGGGTGGGTGGTCGCCCCCTGTTAAAGGACGGCAAGCTGACTCGCTTGGATGAACAAGAACTTATCGAGAACGCTCGCACCTGGGGCCAAAAGATAGCCACTCGCTAACGACTGGCTGCGCCAGTGGTGCGTTCATCTAGCAAATGCCAAATCACAAGCGCATTTGCATAACGAATTTAGAGAATGGAGTGTAAGGAATGTCCAACGTCGATAATGCCGAGATTGCCAAATTCGAAGCCCTGGCCTCGCGGTGGTGGGACAGAGAGAGTGAATTCAAGCCGCTTCATGATATCAATCCGCTGCGCGTCAATTGGATTGACCAACACGCCAACCTCGCCGGCAAAAAAGTACTCGACGTAGGCTGCGGCGGCGGCATCCTGAGCGAAGCCATGGCAGTACGGGGCGCGGACGTCACAGGAATCGACATGGGCGAAGCGCCGCTTTCAGTTGCACAGCTTCACCAACTGGAATCAGGTGTGCCCGTTAGCTACCGCCGCATTACCGCTGAGGAGCTGGCAGCTGAAACGCCCGGCGCTTACGATGTCGTCACATGCATGGAAATGCTTGAGCATGTCCCAGATCCGGCATCTGTGATTCAAGCATGCCGGACACTAGTCAAACCTGGCGGCCATGTCTTTTTCTCTACGATTAACCGCAACCCCAAATCCTATCTATTTGCCATTGTGGGCGCCGAATATGTCTTGCGTCTGCTGCCGCGCGGCACTCATGACTTCCGCAAGTTTATTCGTCCATCCGAATTAGGCGCTTGGTGCCGAAACGCCGGCCTACACGTACGCGATGTCATCGGTATGACTTACAACCCGATTACCAAGGTCTACAAGCTGGGCAATGATGTCGACGTAAACTACATGCTGCGCACCATCCGCGAGGAGTAATAGGATGCGAATAAAAGCAGTACTGTTCGATATGGACGGCACATTGCTCGACACGGCACCTGACTTTATCGCCGTGATCCAGTCCATGCGCACTGATCGAGGCTTGCCAGCCGTCGATGAGAAAACTGTCCGGGACGTCGTATCGGGTGGCGCACGAGCCATGGTAGCCAGCGCGTTCGAAGTAGATCCCTTGAGCGATGAGTTTGACCCACTACGATTGGACTTTCTTGACCGCTATCAGGATCACTGCGCCATCCACTCTCACCTATTCGAGGGCATGGAAGAATTGTTGGCGGACTTGGAGCGGGCTCGTCTGACTTGGGGCGTAGTCACCAACAAGCCCGTCCGTTATGCAGAGCCCATCATGCAGGCACTTGGCCTTGCTAAACGTTCAGCCGTTCTGGTCTGCCCTGACCATGTCACCCACAGCAAACCTGATCCAGAGCCCGTGTTGTTAGCGTGTAAACAAATCAATATCGAGCCGCAAGCCGTCATTTTTGTCGGTGACGATCGTCGAGATATCGAATCGGGGCGCGCAGCGGGCACCAAAACAGCGGCCGTGCGATATGGCTATATCCATCCAGAGGACAATCCTGCTCACTGGGGCGCCGATCTGGTAGTAGATCACCCGCTTGAGCTGCGTGACGCCTTGGACCGCGCCATTTGCGGCTGTTAAAACAGTAGGGCCGCTCAAGCGAGCGGCTGGGAGTCAAGATGTTTGAATACAAGGCCCGCCCTGACCTTCTCAAAAATCGAATCATCCTTGTAACAGGTGCCGGACGAGGCATTGGCCGGGCAGCGGCAAAAACCTATGCTGCCCATGGCGCAACCATCCTGCTCTTGGGTAAGACAGAAGAGAACCTCAACGAGGTCTACGATGAAATCGAGACTGCTGGCTATCCACAAGCGGTAGTCGTTCCTTTTGACCTTGAAGCCGCACGGCCTGAGCAGTTCGAAGAGCTGGCTGCCATGGTAGAGACGGAGTTTGGTCGACTTGATGGTCTTTTGCACAATGCAGGCATTCTAGGTCCTCGCGCCTCCGTTGAGCAGACCAGCGGAGAAGCCTTCATGCAGGTTATGCAAGTCAACGTCAACGCAGTCTTCATGCTAACGCGTGCGCTACTGCCACTGCTCAGACAATCGAACGATGCCTCGATCATTTTCACCTCCAGCAGTGTGGGGCGAAAAGGACGTGCCTATTGGGGAGCATACGCCGTTTCTAAATTTGCCAACGAAGGCCTTATGCAGGTGGTTGCCGATGAAATGGATGGCACTGCGGCCGTACGGGCCAACAGTATCAATCCCGGCGGAACCCGAACCGACATGCGCGCCCTCGCTTACCCTGCTGAAAACCCTGCACGCAACCCAACACCCGAGGAGATCATGCCCGTCTACCTCTATTTGATGGGACCAGACAGCGCACACGTCAATGGGCAAGCGTTCAACGCTCAAGGCTAGATAGAGGAAAGGGAAGCAAGAAAGGATGAACATGTGAGATGTTCATCCTTGGATCAATCAACGACCAGCGCGTGATTCGCGAATATAGAAGCGCGCCTTCTGGGCATTTTGAACGCAGCCGTTATAGGCTTCTACCTGCTGCTGAGTCTTGGCGGTTGAAATCAAGCCCAGCGCCTTGGAATAGCTGACCGTACCTGCAAACCCTTCGGTTTTGGCTATATCCAGTTCTTTCCATGCAGCGTTCACCTCTGCCGCACAACTGTCTCGGTTGACCGTTTTGGCTGCACATCCAGCAAGTACCAGCGCCGCGACAGGCATCATTGCAAGCCAGCGATTCATGATTTGACTCCTTCAATGGATAAGTAAATCCGGCGCATTAAAGACCTCGTTTTAACTAGCCTGTTCAACGGTTTGCCTTGAGATAACTCACGACCGACTGCTGATCTCCAGCAAAGAGGATGCGCCCCGACTTATTCTCGCGTTGATAGGCATACATAGGGTCGTAATATTCACTTAGCAACGCTCGAATCCATTCACGATGCTGCCCTACATCGCCACTGACCTTCTGCACCGCGAGTGCTTCATTCATGATCTCCGCTAGGCGTTGATAGCGCTCGCCGCCCAGTCTTTTGGCAATATTGGAAAGACTCTTACAAAGCTGTTCAGCAAACAAATCGAATCCGCTGTCGCCATGCTCACGATTGAACTCGGCTGCCAGATCAATCACGTAGTCCTTTAGTATTCGCTCAACACGCCCCTCCAGGGTGTCTTCCAGCCATACCATGGGAAAATGCTGCATGGCCTGGTGCAACTCAAAAGGCAAGGAGCACCGCCCAATCAACCGAGACTCATCTTCCAGCACAAAACGATCCTGCCCCTTTGCACGACGCCTCAACAGGTCAATGGCCAAACTGTTTTCAAAATCGATTTGTGATGGCTGTACGGTGGCGCGCTTACCAAAACTTGAGCCGCGATGATTGGCATGCCCTTCCAGATCAACACTATCGTCGAGCTGAGCGATGACTTCTGTTTTGCCAGTTCCAGTCATACCGCCAACCAATACGAAGCGGCATTCCTCAACAGACTGAAGCAGTGTTTCCATGAGAAACGTACGCATGGCCTTATAGCCGCCGGCTACACGTGGATAGGCAATACCTGCCTCACTAAGCAGCCATTGCTGAGTGATTTGCGACCGCAGGCCACCCCTGAAGCAGTACAGATAGCCCTCCGGATTGGCCTCGGCAAACTCGGCCCACGCCTGTACCCGCGCTTCCTTCAACTTGCCGGAAACCAGAGAGTGTCCAAGCTCCAGAGCAGCCTGCTGCCCCTTCAGCTTGTAACAGGTACCCACCTTTTGCCGCTCGATGTCATTCATCAACGGCCGGTTGGTTGCGCCCGGAAAAGCGCCCTTGGAAAACTCGACGGGTGCGCGCACATCCATTAGCGGCACACCAGAAAGAAAGAGGGAGCGGTAGTCCCGAGCGTCATCGCGCATCAATACACCTCAACCGCATGCCGCTGTCGATCAACCATTTCGCCAATAGGCTGAAGTGACAGGCCTAGCTCTCGAGCGACCGACATGAATGCTGACTCGCCCTGCGGCTCGACCGCGATCAACAGCCCGCCACTGGTCTGGGGATCGCACAAAAGCAATTTCTGCTGCTCGGATAGCGATGCAATACGGTCACCGTAGCTATCGAAGTTGCGTAAGGTGCCACCAGGCACACACCCCCACTCCAGATACTGCTCAACCATAGGCAAACGTGGAACTGCGTTATATTCGACCCGGGCAGTCAAGCCGCTGCCGTCAGCCATTTCCACCAGATGTCCCAGTAGCCCGAAGCCCGTTACATCTGTCATTGCGGTGACGGCAGCCAACTTGCCAAAGCGACTACCCGGCTTGTTCAGTTGACACATCCAATCGCGTGCGACACCCATGTCTTCCACACGCAATTTTGATTTTTTTTCAGCGGTAGTCAGAATGCCGATGCCCAGAGGCTTGGTGAGGAACAACTTGCAGCCTAACGAAGCCGTGTCGTTTCGCTTCATGTTTCGCTTTTCGACGACACCTGTTACTGCCAGACCAAAAATAGGTTCAGGCGCATCGATAGAGTGTCCACCAGCCAACGGGATGCCCGCCTCGTCACAAACCTTGCGGCCACCTGCCACCACTTCCCGTGCAACCTCAGGCGGAAGCACATTGACAGGCCAGCCCAAAATTGCAATTGCCATCAAAGGATCACCACCCATGGCGTAGATATCGCTAATGGCGTTGGTCGCCGCGATACGTCCGAAATCAAAGGGATCATCCACAATGGGCATGAAGAAGTCAGTTGTGGAAACCACACCTCGCTCAGCATCAAGGGCATATACCGCTGCATCATCCCTCGAGGCATTTCCTACCCAAAGGTTCGGGTCCAGATGCTGGGCACCACTGCCGGCCAGAATGATTTCCAATACCTTAGGCGAAATCTTGCAACCACAGCCGGCTCCATGGCTGTATTGGGTAAGGCGAATCGGCTCGGACATAAGTACTCCGCTGAAGGCTAAGAATTTCATACGCGCGAGGCGCGCTTATAGATCAGTATTCTAACAAAGCCTGGATAAGGTTAGGCTTGCTTGGTAAGTGAACCAGACTAAATAGCCAGAATACGCCTGCTATACGCGTGATTCGAGGCTCGTATGGAGCCACAGATTGAACTTGCCAGCTATTTACAAGGACAAAATGTCGCGAAAAAACATTGTATAAACGCCTAAAAGTACCTGGCATGAACGTTTTTAATCCACAAAAGCTGTGGATAAGTTCGTGGAAAAGATGGTGGAAATTACCGCAACGCCAGTAGCCACGCCATCTTTAACTAAACTGTCGTTTTTTTAGGCAATCCATAAATTCTGTGCCTTTTCAGTCATTTATAATTTTAGAGTATAGCTTTACTACGCATTACAACCCCTTGACATTACGCCCAATAGCGTTTTAGTCGGGTGTGTATATCTCGCCATCCCAACTACAAAAATGTCCTGCCGATTGTTTGAGGTAGGATAAGCATGTTTATACATTTGGATTACTTAATGTCTGCCCCATCAACCCACACCTCATCTGTACCCGCACGTGCGTGGTTACTCCTGCTGGGACTCTTTCTTGTCGCACTCAACTTAAGGCCCGCCTTATCAAGTCTTTCCCCTCTGCTTCGTCAGATCGAGGCCTCGACCGGGTTGTCCAGCTCGGCAGCCGGGCTACTGACTACAGCACCCGTCCTGTGCCTGGGACTTTTTGCGCCATTGGCGCCTCGCCTCTCCCGATGGCTGGGCAGCGAAAGAACCGTGCTGGTGATACTGCTTACACTGGCAGGCGGTATTGTCTTACGTAGTCTGTTACCCCCTGCCGGCCTGTTTATAGGCAGTCTTGTTGCAGGTGCCAGCATTGGAGTCATCGGCGTTCTATTACCCGGCATTATCAAGCGGGACTTTCCGGAGCAGGCAGGCATGCTCATGGGCGCCTATACCATGGCGCTATGCCTGGGTGCCGCCCTCGCCGCCGGTGCAACAGCCCCACTGGAGCATCTGTTCAACGACCGCTGGCAACCGGCCTTGGCTTTCTGGGCAACACCAGCGATCTTGGCAGCAATCGTCTGGTTGCCGCAAACCCGCGCCAATCATCATGCGAACAGCCAGAAATGGCAGGTGGTAGGCTTATGGCAGGATAAGCTGGCTTGGCAGGTCACCCTTTATATGGGGCTTCAATCGTCGCTCGCCTATATTGTTTTTGGATGGCTACCCTCCATCCTAATTGATCGAGGTCTCAGCGCTGTAGAGGCAGGACTCATGCTGTCCATTTCAGTCCTACTTCAATTACTGACCGCGCTTATCACGCCCTGGCTGGCTACCCGAGGCAAGGACCAGCGCCTGGCCATCATCCTGGTGCTGAGCATGACGCTAACCGGCCTTCTTGGCTGCCTGTACGGTTCCCTCGGCAGTCTATGGTTCTGGGCTTGCATTCTAGGCCTGGGCCAAGGCGGAACCTTCAGTATAGCCCTGGCCTTGATCGTACTTCGTTCGCCTGATGCGCATATTGCAGCTCGCCTGTCAGGAATGTCCCAAGGCGTAGGCTATACATTGGCAGCCATGGGTCCCCTGCTGGTAGGCGTGATCCATGACATGAGCAGCGGCTGGAGCAGTGTGGGCATCCTGTTTATTGGAATCGCCATTTCAGCCGCGTTATTTGGCCTGCTTGCAGGACGCAACCTGCATGTAAACGCCAAGAGCCTTCCGCTATAACGTGCTTGAGTGGGTAAAACGTCTTGTTTGCCCCACTCGTTTGGTTATGGCTTTGGGACCTGATCTGTAGCGCCTGCCATCCAGTCACGAATCAGATTGTAGGCAACGGCCAAAAGAATAGGCCCCAGAAACAATCCCATAAAACCAAACGCCAGCAGGCCGCCAAAGACACCAAGCAATACGACTACCAATGGCAGGTCCCCTCCCCGACTAATCAAATACGGCTTGAGAATATTATCTACACCGCTAATGACAAAGAGCCCCCAAAGTCCCATGAATATGGCGTATCCATATTCCTGCTGGAGCACCAGCCAGATCGTTGAAGGTATCCAGACCAGCGGAGGCCCTACAGGGATCAAGCTCAATGCAAAGGTCAACAGCGCCAATCCTAACGCGCCGGGCACCCCAGCGATCATTAGGCCTATCATCGCCAAGACACCTTGAGCCGCCGCCGTTCCTAGAATTCCATTAACGACTCGATGCACTGTGCCGCCGACCAGTTGCATATAATGGCCGGCTTGAGCACCAATCAGCCTGACGAGCAGCTTCTCAACCAAGGTAGCCAGCCGAGGTCCGTCACGGTAGAAGAAAAACACCAGGACAAGACTTAGCGCCAGCTCTAAAAAGCCGCCACCTACGCGCGCACTTCGCGCCAGAAGCCAATTCCCCATCTGCCCCAGATAGGGCTTCAAGCTGTCAAAATAGGCAGTACCTCGCGCATCCAGGGTTTGCCATAGACTGGCCAGCCGGTCGCCAACAAGAGGCAACCGCACTACCCACTCTGGCACAGGCGGCAAACCGCCCACTTGAATGCTGCGAACTAACTCAATCGTTCCACGCACATGATCAGCAAGTCCGATACCGACCCATACAAGCGGCAATGCCACCAACAATATCCAACCGATCGTAAGAATCGCAGCGGCCACCGTATTACGGCCGTTCAGCCTGCGGGTCAAGCCCCGCATCAGAGGCCAACTGGCGTAAGCCAGTACCGCAGCCCAAAATAGGGCCGACATGAATGGCAGCAACACCCATAGACAGGCACCAAGGAGTGACAGGAGAAGTATGCGGACGAGCAGGCGATCGTGCTCATACATGGGCGGAGGTAATTGGGGAGACTGACCAGCAGGAAGCCGCATATAAATTCCTAAGATGACAATCGAATCACTGTCCTGCTTAAGCGGCTCCATCCGCCGGACAGGCAAGCGATAGTGTCAGAGCTTAACGCCCCGGCAGATACCTGTCGTTACCGCTAGATGGATTATGGCTGCAGATAGAGCCCAGGCTCACGATTCGGATCAGCTTCAAGCCGGGCCGCTCGTATACGCCTGGCCAGCAACGCTTTTTCCCACTTGCCCGCTTGCGGCCCACCGATGATCACTCGGGTACCTGTGTCCAGATTAAGGCACTGCCCTACCAGGTCCAGCCAGATATCGTCTGGTGGATCGGCTAACGCAGGAAGATGTAACTCACCATCTTGCCGCAATTGACGAAGCAATGTTGCAGGACTTGCTACCAGCTTGCCCAAAGGTATGGAAGCCTCGAGCTGCTCCACATGCAGATAACCCCTTCGATTACCCCGAGTGATCGCGTAAAGCGCCAGCAATGTATCGTCTTGTGGTGGAGCGAGACGCAACAGGAGATACGACTGCTGCTCGTCCGGCCCATACAACTGCGATTTTCCAAAAATAGCATTGGCAAATACATTACTGGAGCCACAATCGCGTCCCTTACACCACGATAACGGTATCGCAGATTGCTTCTGCAATGTACTTCTAGCCTCATTGAGTGCCGCAATAGGGTCATGGCCACGGGGCAACTCATAGGTCAGCGTGACGAGCTTACCCTCTGCTTGGACGTCTCCCTCCAGGCGCAACTTGCCTCCTATACGACTTACAGCGCCCTGTGGGTACATTTTTTCGACAGACCCAGCCTCACGATAATCAATAATTTCGGCATGAGCAGGTCGCGCCAGCACTGGAAGATCGACACTGCCTGGCATATCTGCCGCAACAGCAGCACACGTCATGAACCCCAGACCAAGCGCAAAAAAAAGTCGCATATATATTAGTGAATCACCCTGAATTAATTTAAAGACCCATAAATAATAGCGGGGACATGTTTACCTGGAGTGGCGTGTTATACCGGCACGCGCCTTTTCCTGCCTGAGGACTGACAGGCGAATCTGACAGAGCGAATACACGTTCAAAACCGCCCAAACGCTGCATCCTTTAGAGGCATGGCTCCCTGTGACTTGATCGCTATTGATCCTTTATGCATAACAAGCCTTATCAATACCCGTATTCGAGTCAAGCTGCAGAGAAAAAGCGATTGAAACAATCTGCTACCGCCCTTGCGCCAACCTCGTTATCCAGATGCAAGTGATGCCCCCCAGCCAAACGGGTAACTTCATAGCAAGCAAGCTCCTGTAGAAGTCCATCGATACCGGGAATGTTGACGAGCAGCCCCTTGTCAGCCACAACGAGACTCGCGGGGCACTGCACTTTTTTAATGAACGCCAAGGCCTGCTCATGCGTCAGCCTTAATGTGGCCGGCAAGGTTAAACGAGCATCGGAGCGCCAGGTATACCCTCCTGGAATAGGCATCAACCCTCGCTCTGCCAGTAGCTCTGCAGCCTCCATACTGACCGATCCCACACCTTTGAGTCTGGCTTGAGCGGCCTGCTGAACAGTCTCATAAACCGGCTTGCGCTTATTGGGCAAATTAAGCTGAGCACGCAAGGCATTGCCTAGTTTTTCAGGCGCCTCATCCGGCTCTGTCGTGTACGGTAGCAGCCCGTCGATCAACGCCAGACGCTCGACACGTTCCGGCAATGCTGCTGCGAAAAGCACCGAAATAATGGCCCCGAGTGAGTGACCCAGTAACGAGAAGCGCTCCCACCCTAGCTGCTCTGCTGCCATCAAGACGTCCTGCACGTAGTCTTGCAGCAGGTAGCCAACACCGGCCGGGCGATGAGCGGATAAACCATGCCCCGGCAGGTCGACTGCAACAATGCGCAACCCCTCCAGATAAGGGGCCAATCGCGAGAACGTCATGGCATTATCTAACCAGCCATGCAAAGCCAGCACTGGCCGCCCGTCTTCAGGGCCGAATAAACGAGCCGCAAGCTCAAGGTGGGGTAAGTTAAGGCGCAACTCCTGTACATGGGCAGTCATGTCTAGTTCTCATAATTGATTTTCAGATCAGACAATAAAGCAAGCAGAAGGGCTTCGCAGAGCAATGGCGCTCATGCTCGACGAACCAGTAAATGCTCTAGATATAAAGAGGCGCAAGACCAACACCTAATAACCGAAAGGGCTGGTCCAGGCGCGGCATCAGGACGAAATGCGGTCTTTGGGGATGACAGCTACCGTTAAACGCGAAATACAGGTTGCACGCCCCGCTTCATCTGACAATCGGATATCCCATACATGAGTACTTCGACCCAGATGGACAGGCTTTGCCACAGCGGTCACCCGTCCACGTCTAACAGCGCGCAAATGATTGGCATTGACCTCAAGCCCCACGCAGGTGTACTGGCTCCTGTCGATACAGAGCAGACTGGCAATGGAGCCGACGGTTTCTGCCAAGACAACAGAAGCCCCTCCATGAAGCAACCCAAACGGCTGGTGGGTACGCTCATCTACCGCCATGCTTGCAGTGAGCGAATCTTCATCATAAGCCTCAAAATGAATATCCACGCGCTGGCAAATAGTGTTTTGCAAACTCTCATCCAGCGCAGCGAGGTCCGGCTCGGTGAACCAGATACTCATACCAAGTACTCCGCATAGACCCGTAAAGACACACCTGATGCATCAATTAACATAACGACCTCTTTTTTGTTAGAAATTATGGAATCGTCGAATCAGTCAAGGATGGAAAAGCTCAACCAGCTCCATAGCACCTGCAATGCGCATTTCTCCTTCAAGCGTAGCCAGTGAGCCTGTAGCCATACTCAGTGGCTGCTGTAGGTTTCCATGAACCAGAAGACCAGCCAGGTAGCTGACAAAGGGATTATGGGTAGTTAACAGGATATTACTGCCGGAAAGATCATCCAGAAGATCAATAGCCTTGATCACGTCATCATCAGGCGTTATCCAGGGCAGAGTGACAATGGACTCTTTGTGCCCTAGAACACCCCTGACCAGCTCGGCTGTCTGCTGGGCTCGGACGTATGGACTGGCATAAATCACATCGATTCTTTGCCCTAATAGCCGCTCTGCACTGCGCCTGACCTCAGTACGCCCTCTATCCGTCAACGGCCTGAACTCATCGCCCTCTGAACGCGGCTCCGCCTCACCATGCCTTAGCAACCAGAGCGTCATGGCTGTTTCTCTTGCATAGAGGAAGCGGTATCGGGCCAGTCAGCAAGAGGCCATGGCTTTTCTTCTGTAGCAAAGGTTCCGAAACGAACAATTTGCGCCAGATAGCAGGACAAACTCGAACCAAATTCACTTAAGGCGTCACTTGGTGTGCCTTTGACGAGGCGATAACACAGCTGAGCAATTACCACGCCTGCAAAAAGGTACTGCGACATTAACCATACAAGCAGGAAAATCACCATCCAGATAAGACGCAACGCGAGGCTTTCGCGCTCATGAGTGTCTGCTGACATATTCTCTCCTAAGTTTCGGAGCCTATCGGCAAATAGAAATCGACATCGGTTTTCGGCTCTCCACGCATCAACGCAGCAATAACCTGATCCAGCGTGCGGGACTCGAACAGTACCGCATACAGGCCTTGCACCAGCGGCATATAGACGCCGAGTTCATCGGCTTTTTCCTTGAGAACACGCAAGGTGTTGACCCCTTCCGCCGTCTCCCCCATTCGAGCAACTGCCGCCTCAAGCGTAAGGCCCTCACCCAATGCATGCCCTACCTGATAGTTGCGGCTCTTGGGCGAAGAACAAGTGACGATAAGATCACCTACCCCGGCCAAACCCATGAATGTAATGGGATTGGCACCCTGCTGTACGGCAAAGCGAGTCATCTCGGCGAGCGCGCGGGTAATCAGCATGCTGCGGGTGTTTTCACCCATATTCAGCGCAGCTGCCAGCCCCGCCATGATGGCATATACGTTCTTCAAGGCTCCGGCCAGCTCTACTCCCAGCCGGTCACGGCTGGCATAGACCCTGAAGGTACGCCCATGGAGAACAGCCTGCACCTGCTGGCAGAGCGCATCATCTTCACTGGCAATAACGGTAGCCGTCAGTGCGTGCTCTGCAATCTCTCGCGCCAGGTTAGGTCCTGAAATCACACCAATTCTGGCTTTCGGTGCGATCTCCTCAAGGATCTGGCTCATCAGCTTGAAGGTATGCGCTTCAATTCCTTTGGTGAGGCTGACCAACGCCTTACCCGCCAGGCGATCGGCTACCGGGGCAAGCACATTACGTAACGCACTGGAGGGCAGCGCGACAAAGACAATGTCACACCCTGCCAGAGAGGCATCAAGATCACATCCCGGCTCGACAGATTGATGAACCTTTATGCCCTTTAGATACCGCGGATTCTCACGAACTTGACGAATAGCTTCAGCCTGCTCAGGATCGCGCATCCAGAGCTTTACAGGATGACCATTCTCCGCCAGCAGATTGGCTAGGGCAGTTCCAAAACTGCCTCCGCCCAAGACTGCTATGGGTTGCTTTACACTCATCGGGTTATCCATTTATGCCGCAATGTGCGACGGTATCCACATTATACGAAGCCCCTATTTAACATTCCGCTCTCTTTTATTGAACCATGTGTAATTACCGTATCCTTCTTCCTGAAGGTGGACGCTAACACCATAACGGCCAGAATGGCCTATTGTAGTAAGAGCATCGAGCTCAAGGCTCACGGAGAACGCTCTATTGGACAAGCGACGCGGCTGGGGCATACGTACCCGTACTTTAGCCATCAGCCTGGGACCTGCCCTGATTATTACACTGGTACTGACGGGCTATTTCACATACGCCCGCCTTCAGGATCTGCATCACGAACTCAGTCACACAGGTCAGCTGATTGCAATTCAGTTGGCATCTGCCAGTGAATATGGGGTCTCGACCGACAACCTGCCGATGCTACGCAACCTCCTGGAGGCCACACTGGCGACCCGCTACGTTCGCTTTATCGAAATCCGCGATCGTCAGGAGCGCATCATCATGTATGCGCATAATCCGCCCCCCAATGCGCAATCGGCTTCACAGGTAGAGATATTTCACGCAAGCATCAGCCGCTCGGGCACACCCAATTCGAATGGGTCCCTTGGCCGTGTTGCCGTTGGCGTGACCAACGAAGCCTTCCATGAGCGCCAACAGGCTATTTTGACCAAGGCAGGCGCACTGGCCTTACTGGCACTTGGGCTTACCTTCTTGCTGGCCTGGCGCCTGGCCAAGCGCCTTTCCGCGCCGCTAAGCGACATGGGTCGTACCGTGAATGCCATTCGCGCAGGCGACTACCACAGCCGTCTTCCGGTACCAGACAACTCCGAAATGGGCGTATTGGCGCATCTGATCAATGATCTTGCCCAAGCCCTGCAGCGGGCCAGTGAAGAGCAACAGCGCAGCATTGATCAACTGGTTGCGGCACGTGAAGAGGCCGAGCAGGCCAACCGCGCCAAATCAGACTTCCTCGCCATGATGAGTCATGAGCTTCGTACACCACTCAATGGCGTACTGGGCATGTTGCAGCTCCTTGAAACCACAGAGCAATCCCGCGAGCAAAGTGAATACACTAGCCTTGCTACCGAATCCACAGAGCATTTGCTGAAAGTCATCAACGATGTTTTGGATTTCTCACGCATCGAGCGTGGTGCGCTGGAGCTGGAAAGCATTCCATTCAATCTGGCCGACCTGATTACAGGTTCGGTGCAGGTTTTCCAGCACAGTGCAACACAACGTGGTCTGCAGCTGGCGCTTGAAGGCGCCGAAAGTCTGGAGCGACTGGAGGTTACCGGAGACCCGACGCGCCTGAGGCAGATCCTGGTCAATCTGGTTGGCAATGCACTCAAATTTACCGAGAGCGGCTCAATCGAGGTTAAATGCTACTGCCAACCTCTGGATGAGCGCCTGCTCTGGCTCACCTGCTCGGTACACGATAGCGGCATAGGTATTTCGGCAGAACGTCTGGAACGCATGTTTGATGCCTTCCAGCAGGCTGACCCAACCATCAGCCGCCGTTACGGAGGTACCGGGCTTGGACTGTCCATCGCACGCACACTGGCGGAGCGGATGGGTGGATCGCTTCATGCCATAAGCCAGGAAAGCCAGGGATCAACCTTTACGCTCGAATTGCCGCTTCCCTTCCGACACGTCCAGCAGACAGAGCGCAACCAGTCTCCTCTTCAGGAGTTTCAGGTCAATGGACTGAACGTCCTGCTGGTTGAGGATAACCCGGTCAATCAGACAGTTATCGAAGCCATGTTACGCAGCCTGGGGTATCATATTACTATCGCAGGGGATGGAGCCCAGGCGGTAAGTCTGGCCGAGCAGCAGTCTTTCAGTGCAATTCTCATGGACTGTCGTTTACCGGTGCTGGATGGCTATCAGGCTACTCGCCTGATCCGTCAACAGCCTGGGCCTATGGTTCCCATCATTGCACTAACGGCCAATGCGCTGCAGGGGGATCGGGAAAATTGTTTGGCTGCCGGAATGAATGATTATCTGGCAAAACCCTTCAAGCGAGCTGATCTTCAACAGATGCTGCAACGCTGGATTAGCCAGCCCGAGCGGTCTCGAGGAGCAACGTCCTTGTAATCGGATATGCATCACTATTGGAGTATTTGATCTCCAACGTGCACAATTCGTCTTTCGCGAGGTTTTACCGCCTCGCTGTGACTTTCAAAATGGCTTGGCTGTCTATGTGGTGGCTGTCCAATAGCGAGAGCGACACTATAATCGCCGACATTGATCACCAGGCCAGCTACAGGAGCTTGCATGACCAAACAACACGCCTTCACCCACGAAGACTTGCTGCGCTGCAGCCGTGGCGAGCTATTCGGCCCGGGTAATGCGCAACTGCCCGCCCCGAACATGCTGATGATCGATCGGATCACTCATATCAGCGATGTAGGCGGCAAGTACGGTAAGGGTGAACTGGTCGCCGAGCTGGATATCAATCCAGATCTCTGGTTCTTTAAATGCCATTTCGAAGGTGACCCGGTAATGCCAGGCTGCCTGGGCTTGGATGCCATGTGGCAATTGGTAGGTTTCTATCTTGGCTGGCAGGGAAATCCTGGCCGCGGCCGTGCGCTGGGCTCAGGAGAGGTCAAGTTTTTTGGCCAGGTACTGCCCACTGCCAAGAAAGTGACCTACAACATACATATCAAGCGCACCATTACACGTTCGCTAATTCTAGCCATTGCAGATGGTACGGTTAGCGTTGATGGTCGCGAGATTTACTCGGCCGAAGGTCTTCGTGTCGGCCTATTCACTTCAACAGAAAGTTTCTAAGGGTCCTTCCGCATGCGTCGCGTCGTGATCACCGGCTTGGGCATTGTTTCTTGCCTCGGCAATGACAAAGACACCGTTTCCGCCAACCTGCGCGCAGGTCGTCCCGGCATTCGTTTCAATCCGGAATATGCCGAAATGGGGCTTCGCAGCCAAGTGTCCGGGTCCGTCGACCTGAACCTGGAAGAGCTGATCGACCGCAAGGTCAAGCGCTTCGTGGGTGATGCAGCCGCCTATGCCTACCTGGCAATGGAACAGGCTGTCAAAGACTCAGGCTTGACCGAAGAGCAGGTTTCAAACCCACGTACCGGCCTGATTGCCGGCTCTGGGGGCGCATCTACGTTCAACCAGATGGAAGCGCTGGATATCCTGCGCGAAAAAGGCGTCAAGCGTGTCGGCCCCTACCGGGTTACTCGTACTATGAGCAGCACGGTATCGGCTTGCCTTGCAACGCCTTTCAAAATTAAAGGCCTGAACTATTCCGTGGCATCGGCCTGCGCAACCAGTGCGCACTGCATTGGCCTGGCGATGGAGCAGATTCAACTGGGCAAGCAGGACGTCGTGTTTGCCGGTGGCGGTGAAGAGGAGCATTGGTCCCAGTCCTTCTTGTTCGACGCCATGGGCGCCCTTTCTAGCCAGTACAACGAAACCCCTGAAAAAGCTTCCCGCGCGTACGATGCCAATCGTGATGGCTTTGTCATCGCTGGCGGCGGCGGTATGGTCGTAGTCGAGGAACTCGAGCATGCCCTTGCTCGTGGTGCCAAGATTTATGCAGAAATCGTAGGCTACGGTGCAACATCCGATGGCTATGACATGGTTGCGCCGAGCGGTGAAGGCGCTGCGCGCTGCATGCGCCAGGCGATGTCTACAGTGGACGCCCCGATTGACTACCTGAACACCCACGGCACCTCCACCCCGGTGGGTGATGTTGCGGAGGTCAAGGCGGTACGGGAAGTCTTTGGTGACAAGGCCCCGGCCATCAGCTCTACAAAGAGCCTGTCAGGTCACTCCTTGGGTGCCGCTGGTGTTCATGAGGCGATCTACTGCATGTTGATGATGGAGGGTAACTTCATCGCTGGCTCAGCGAATATCGATGAGCTCGACTCTCAGGTAGCAGACTTGCCCATTCTTCGTGAGACTCAGGAGAATGCCAAGCTCGACGTCGTCATGAGCAACAGCTTTGGCTTTGGTGGAACCAACGCCACGCTGATTCTCAAGCGTTGGAATAGCTGATCCAGCGCCGCGTGCAACACCCTAAAACCCGCACACCGTGCGGGTTTTTTTACAACCAAAACATGACCTTAGACGAACTTTTTAAAAATTTAACCTCTCGCTGAATCGATTTCTGCACGGTTCATAACTATTATTCCGCGCGGATTGAACCGAAACGAATTGGATCAATCATATGCGAGCTTTAAACGGGCGTTTATTTGAGTCGCCTACCCCTTTGGAGAGAAGATGAATAATTCCAACGAAGTTCCAAATTACAGAGGCCCCCTGTCGGTACTGACCGTACTGTTCTTCATGTGGGGATTGATTACCTCGCTGAATGATATTCTGGTTCCTCACCTCAAGGCTGTCTTCACGCTGAGCTACGTTCAAGCCTCGCTGATTCAGTTCTGTTTCTTTACCGCGTACTTCATCGTCTCGTTCCCGGCAGGTCGCCTGGTTGAGGGGCTTGGCTACAAGAAGGGAATTATCTTCGGCTTATGTACAGCTGCTGTTGGCTGTTTGCTGTTTTATCCAGCTGCCGGAGCGCACTCCTACGCCTTCTTCCTACTGGCCCTATTCGTACTAGCGGGCGGTATCACTGTCCTTCAGGTGGCAGCCAACCCCTACGTTACTGTTCTTGGTAAGCCGGAAACCGCTGCAAGCCGTCTGACCCTGACTCAGGCCTTCAACTCCCTGGGCACAACCGTAGGCCCGCTGATTGGCGCCGTAACCATTCTGGCACTGGTCGAGCACAGCACAGATGCCTCTTCGGTACAGATGCCCTACCTGATTCTGGCCGGTATGCTTCTGGCAATTGCCGTGATCATTGGCTTTATCAAATTGCCGCAAATCAAAGGCGGTAATGACGAAGTTCAGACCCAGCAGAACAGCGCTCCTCAGCACGAAGCCAAAAGCATCTGGCAGTACAAGCACCTTCTTCTCGGTGTTATCGGTATTTTCATGTATGTAGGCTCCGAGGTATCGATCGGCACCTACCTGATCAGCCTGATGGAAAGCCCTGACGTGGCAGGCCTCTCGAGTGATGTAGCTGGACGCTACCTAGCTCTGTACTGGGGCGGCGCGATGGTAGGCCGCTTTGTCGGTGGTGTGATCATGGCACGCGTCAGACCTAACTATGTGCTGGCCTTCAACAGCGTTGCAAACGTCGTATTGCTTGCGATTGCCATGGCAGTCAGTGGTAAGGCAGCAATGTGGGCTCTGCTTTGCATTGGTCTGTTCAACTCCATTATGTTCCCCACCATCTTCTCCCTGGCTCTAGACGGCCTAGGCAAGTTCACCAGTAAGGGCTCTGGCCTGCTGTGCATGGGCATCGTTGGCGGCGCACTGGTTCCGTTTATCCAGGCTATGTTTGCTGACTCCATCGGCCTGCTAATGTCGTTCTTTGTTCCGATGCTGGGCTATGTCTACATTCTCTTCTACGGTTTGAAAGGCTATCGCACCAAACCTGTAGTTGCTCACTAAACACAAAAGGCTGGCTTTTTAGCCAGCCTTTTTCTAATCCCTGAAAATAAAGCAAAAAAAAGGCGACCGAAGTCGCCCAAGTGCCTTGCGTGCCCTTTGTCCAGAAGGTCAGCGTTTATGCATATCCTTCCAGACGATGAAACCTACAACCGCAACAAATAGCGAAATCGAAGCCAACGCGCCGATACCCATTGTGATGACATCATCGATAAACATGGTGATGATCTCTGCGGCCAAGCAATGGGTATACGTTAAACGAGAGACAGCTTCGAATTATTGACCTCAGTCAATGGTTGGGTAGGTAGGTAACTGACACTCAACGTTTCTTGGGCTTTGACTTGCCTTTCTTTTTGGGCTTCGCCAATGGCAGAGCCTGTTCGAACGCCTGCCGCATCTCGTTCAGCCGTTTTTCATTCAAATCATGGACGCGCTTGCTTCGCTCGGAAGTAAAATCAATCAGGTTGTTATCGCTCACGTTCGTATCCAACGAAAAGTAAGATTGAGTCGAGAAGACATGGACCGTTTTGTACGGGCAATTTGATGCTGCCAATAATGCTGGGTAGCACCTCGCATAACCAGAAGCGAGCCGTGCGTTAGCTCTATGGAATGCTCGATACGTTGCACACCGCGACGACGCAGATCAAAACGTCGCGCCTCTCCCAGGCTTAACGAAGCAATTGTAGGGTTTCGGCCCAGCACAGCCTCGTTATCACTATGCCAACCCATGGCATCTTGGCCGTTACGATAATAGTTGATCAACACCCCATTGAATGGGTGTTCACAAAACCGACTCACTCGACCACGAATATCGCCAAGAAGCTCCGTCCAAGGCAAAGAAGGATGCGCAAGACTGGAATATCCATAACTGATTCCAGGATCACCATACCAAGCAACGAGCCTGGGGGTTGGATAGCTCTTGCCGTAAACCTGCACCTGCGGCTGCTCCCATGGCGTTTGTTTAATCAGCTCCGCCATCCAGTCGTCAGCTTCCTGAGAAACAACCCAAGACTCATAGAGCGTCACATCGGCATTCGCCAAACCTGTCTGAGTCATGGCCTCCCGTCTCCTTCCCGAGAGGGCTTGCGGCCGACCCTCTCTTGGCATTGACTTATATAGAGCGCTATATATGGCTTGATAGAACCCAGCCGCCGCCTAAACTTTGATATCAACACACTGCCCTTTTTCGGAAGGTTCCATCAATGCTTCGGCACGCTCATCCGGCAGTAAAACCTGCAGTCCCCGCTTACGCTTGCGACGTTTTTCGCTTTCCTGCTCCAACTTTTGTTCATCCAGAACGGATTGAAAGCCTGCTTCCTTTGCATGAGCGACAGCTGTTACTGGAGCGATGTCCGGTCGAGGCTTTACGGAATCGTGCTGCGTAGTGATCGGAATCAAGGCTTGCGGTATGGGCGGTAACATCAACTTGTCCTCTCGCGATATACCTATTTAAAGATTTTATGCCATCAGGCTTTGGCCTCGGCGGGCGCATTCGTTAACATAACCGGCTTTTTGAATGGGCGGGAGAAGCTACTACATGGCGCAGTATCAACCTGGGCAACGTTGGATCAGTGACAGTGAAGCCGAGCTGGGGCTCGGTACCATCCTGGCACAGGATGGACGCCTTCTGACCGTACTGTATCCGGCTACCGGAGAAACACGCCAGTATGCTCAACGCAACGCACCCTTGACCCGCGTACGCTTCGCACCAGGTGATGAAATCACCCACTTTGAAGGCTGGAAACTCACCGTTCGTGAGGTGGAAGAAAACGAAGGCCTGCTCACCTATCACGGCTTGAATGCCAAAAACGAGCCTCGCACGATGACCGAGGCTGAACTGTCCAACTTTATTCAGTTCCGTCTGGCAAGTGATCGTCTTTTCGCAGGCCAGATCGACCCGCTTTCCTGGTTCAGCCTGCGTTACCACACACTTGAACACAGCAGTCGTCTCCTGCAATCGCCACTCTGGGGGCTGGCAGGCGCTCGAGCCCAACCTATCCCACACCAGCTGCATATTGCCCGTAGTGTAGCCGACCGTATTGCTCCGCGTGTCCTTTTGGCCGACGAAGTGGGCCTTGGCAAGACGATCGAAGCAGGTCTTGTTATCCATCGCCAGCTGCTCAGTGGTCGTGCGCGTCGCATTCTGATTCTTGTGCCTGAAAACCTCCAGCATCAGTGGCTGGTAGAGATGCGCCGGCGCTTCAATCTGGAAGTCGCCCTGTTCGATTCAGAGCGCTTCCGCGCCAGTGACGCGACCAATCCCTTTGAAGATAATCAGATTGCTTTGGTCTCTTTGGACTGGCTAAAGCGTGATGAGCGCGCCCAGGACGCCGCGTTTGCAGCCGGCTGGGACCTTATGGTTGTGGATGAAGCCCATCACCTTGTATGGCACCCGGAACAGGTGAGTCCCGAATATGCTCTGGTCGAGCAGCTGGCTGAAGTCATCCCTGGCGTCCTGCTTCTGACCGCTACGCCCGAACAGCTTGGACAGGACAGCCACTTTGCTCGTCTGCGCCTGTTGGACCCTAATCGCTTTCATGATCTTGAAGCATTCCGTAATGAAAGTGCCAATTACCGTCCGGTTGCCGAAGCTGTTCAAGAGCTGCTGGACCACGGCACGATGAGCGATGCTTCACGTGCCGCCATTCATGGTTTCCTGGGCGAGGAAGGCGACGCGCTGCTCACATCCGCTGCGGCTGGTGATGAAGAGGCTCGCTCACGTCTTATTCGTGAGCTGCTGGACCGTCACGGGACAGGTCGGGTTCTTTTCCGTAATACTCGCGCCGCAGTGCTGGGCTTTCCAGAGCGAAACCTGGATGCATCAGCCTTGCCCTTCCCAGATCAGTACATGGATGCCAGCGCCTCGCTGTATCCTGAAACACTGTATGTTCCAGAGGATGAAAACGATCGCTGGTGGCGCCATGACCCACGTGTAGAGTGGCTGATTGAAACCCTCAAAGGCTTGAAAAAATTCAAGGTTCTAGTCATCTGCGCACATGCAGAGACTGCACTGGATTTGGAAGACGCCTTGCGACTGCGCTCGGGCATTCCGGCCACGGTTTTCCATGAGCGGATGAGCATTCTTGAGCGTGACCGGGCTGCCGCCTACTTCGCTGACGAAGAATTTGGGGCGCAGGTACTGATCTGCTCTGAAATTGGTAGTGAAGGACGCAACTTCCAGTTTGCCCATCATCTCGTGTTGTTCGATCTACCCGCGCACCCTGACTTGCTGGAACAGCGAATCGGCCGTTTGGACCGGATCGGTCAGCGCCACACTATTCAGCTGCATGTTCCTTACCTCGAAGGTAGCGCACAGGAGCGCAAGTTCCAGTGGTACCACCATGCACTGAATGCGTTTCTGTCAACCTGCCCTACCGGCAATACGCTAGAGCAGCGCTTCGGTGAACAGCTCAACACGCTGCTCCCTGGTGGAGATGAAGACAGCTGGCAAGCTCTGCTTGAAGAGGGTCGCCGCACACGTGAAGCACTTGAAGCCGAGCTGCATACAGGCCGCGATCGGTTGCTTGAGCTTAACTCCAGTGGCTCCGGCGAAGGTGAAGAGCTTCAGGAGGCGATCCTGGAACAGGATGACGAGTTTGCACTGCCGATCTATATGGAGAAGCTATTGGATGCCTTTGGCGTCGACAGCGAAGACCACTCCGATAATGCGCTCATCCTCAAGCCCAGCGAAAAAATGCTCGATGCAGGCTTCCCCCTGGGTAACGATGAAGGCGTGACGATTACCTATGACCGGGATCTGGCCTTGGCACGTGAAGACATGCAGTTTCTTACCTGGGAGCACCCCATGGTCCAGGGCGGCATGGACCTTGTGCTATCAGGCTCGATGGGCAACACGGCAGTAGCGCTGATCAAGAACAAGGCACTCAAGCCTGGCACAGTACTGCTTGAACTGCTTTACGTCAGCGAGGCGGTAGCCCCACGTTCACTTCAGTTGACTCGCTTCCTGCCCCCTATTGCCCTTCGCTGCCTGCTGGATGCAAACGGCAATGATCTGGCTGCACGCGTTTCGTTCGAGACGCTTAATGATCAGCTGGAAAGCGTACCACGCGGAAGCGCCAACAAGTTTGTTCAAGCCCAGCGTGACGCCTTGAGCAAACTCGTGGCGGCTGGCGAAGGCAAGGTATTGCCTCGTCATAACGAGCGCGTCGAACTGGCACGTCAGCGCTTCGTTGCCAACATGGACGAGGAGCTGGCTCGCTTGACGGCATTGCAAGCCGTCAACCCAAGTGTTCGTGATACTGAAATCGACACCCTGCGTCAGCAGCGTGAAGAAGGTATTGCCCACTTGGACAAAGCATCGCTACGCCTTGAATCCATACGGGTTCTAGTAGCTGGTTGATGACAAAGGCCCTTCTCAGAAGGGCCTTTTCATTTCCACTGCGCTATGCCAGCACCTCAACAGGCATACCGATATTCACTGCGCCTGGATTAAGCTGGATCAGATTCTGCCCAAAGTAAACGGCGCCCTCATGTTCTCTATAAGTCTTCAGTGTTGCTAAAGGCTCCCGGTCATGACTGCGCACGCTGGTAACCGGATCAACAGTAATCAGTACACACCGAGAGCAAGGCTTCACAATACGAAATTCAACCTCCCCTATTCGTATATGCGTCCATTTATCCTCCGCGTAAGCCTTGCTACCTTCAACGACCAGATTAGGTCTGAACCGCCTCATATCCAAAGGCCGGCCCACGCGCTGAGCCAGATCATCCAGAGAGGCTTGGCCAATCAGTAGCAATGGAAAACCATCTGCGAAATTAACGTAATCACCAGGACTGGCATAAGCAGTATCAACCTGACGCGCCCGACTTTCGGGCATATACACCAAGCGACAAGGTCTGTCCAAGAAGGTGCTTAACCAGGCATTGGCTTCTTCTCCTGCCTCTGGAACCTGGAACGTGTCTCGCCAGAGTGTGACGCCCTGCAGGGCCTCATCTGGCAGAGGAACGGAAATTTCAAGCGTTGACATTCCAGGGGCATTAAGCGAGAGACAACCGTTACTGATCCAACGGGCTACAATCTGCCCCATGCTGGGTAACAATCGCTGGGTCAGGAAACGTCCTGTCGAAGCCTCTACCACCATCCATCGCCGATCACCCGCCACGCCTAGGCAATCAATATCGGCACGCTCAAGAGGCTCAGGCGCAGTAGATTTGACGGGATAACGATAAAGTCCGCTGAGATGAAACATGGCACGGCTTCCTGTCGACCAAAGAAGCCGTGAGTCTAGAAAAGATCAGCGCCTGTGTGCAGGCTTGACGGACAAAATTATCGTCAGGACCTACACTTATTGGTCTAGCAGGCTCAATCGGGTTCGTACCGCCTCAACCAACAAATCAGGCTGGAACTTGGACAGGAATGCATTGCAGCCTACTTTCTTGACCATCGCCTCGTTGAAACTACCGGACAGCGAGGTATGAAGTACGACGTAGAGGCTACTGAGCTGGGGATCCTGACGGATCTCCGTCGTTAGGCGATAGCCATCCATCTCCGGCATTTCAGCGTCCGTGATAAGCATCAGCAGCTTTTCAGAAACATTGACCCCGTCCTTGGCCCATTGTTTGAGTTTCTGCAACGCCTTGAGACCGTCTGTAGCGATGTGGAAGGTCAAACCGAGCTGCGTCAGTGTATCGCGCATCTGATTGAGCGCGGTGCTGGAGTCATCCACCAACATAATTTCACGTGACTTCGCCTTGGTCAGCAACGAGTCGTCCAAGCGCTCGCGGGAAACCTTGACGTTATAAGGCACGATTTCAGCCAGTACTTTTTCTACATCGATGACTTCGATCAGCTTGTCCTCAAACTTGGTAATAGCCGTCAGATAATGTTGACGACCGGCTCCACCCGGAGGTGGTTGGATGCTGTCCCAGTTAAGGTTGATGATGCGATCCACGCTTCCTACCAGGAACGCCTGGACGGTGCGGTTGTACTCAGTGACGATAATCGTGCTGTTTTGATCAGGCACAATCGGCCTCATCCCAATGGCACATGCCAAGTCAATAACCGGCAGTGTTTGTCCGCGCAGATGAATGACACCGCAGACCATCGGATTACGCTTGGGCATTAAAGTCAGTTTGGGCAGGTGCAATACTTCCTGCACCTTAAACACGTTGATGGCAAACATCTGCCGACTGGACAGACGAAACATCAGAATTTCCAGACGGTTCTCGCCTACCAGCTGCGTGCGCTGGTCGACAGAGTCAAGAATGCTAGCCATGCCAAATCTCCTAAGAATAGCGTTTCCTAGGTATCGGCCATCTTGCAAGGACCTTGAAGCGAAACTCTGCAAAAGCCCGTCCGCTCAGCCACGACAGATGGCTGTATGGCTCTTACTGTATCGGCATGCGATAGGGTCTACTTAAAGCGTTCATTACGCCTCCGTCTAACCGGCCTCTTAATACAGTTGAGCAGACTGGTTAGATCAGCAGGCATGAAGAAGCCGGGACACGCCCGGCTTCTTCCACTATTGTCAGTCAGGCTTTCGGCAGTGTTACACCGCGTTGCCCCTGATACTTTCCACCACGATCCTTGTAAGACACCTCGCAAGGCTCGTCAGATTCCAGGAACAGCATTTGAGCCACGCCTTCGTTAGCATAGATCTTAGCTGGCAGGTTGGTAGTATTGGAGAACTCCAATGTTACGTGCCCTTCCCACTCCGGCTCAAGCGGCGTGACATTCACAATAATGCCACAGCGGGCATAAGTGCTTTTGCCAAGGCAGATGGTCAATACGTTACGAGGAATACGGAAGTACTCGACGGTACGCGCCAGCGCAAAGGAGTTTGGCGGAATAACGCAAACATCTCCCTTGATATCGACGAAGCTTTTTTCATCGAAATTCTTCGGGTCGACGGTAGCTGAATGGATGTTGGTGAATACTTTGAACTCATCAGCGCAGCGCACATCGTAACCGTAGCTGGACACGCCAAAAGAGATCAGCCGGTCGGCTCCCTCCCCACGCATCTGCCGCTCAACGAACGGCTCGATCATGCCGTGTTCCTGGGCCATGCGGCGAATCCACTTATCTGCTTTGATGCTCATGGCACTGTCCTGTCAGGGGTAAAAACATAACCGCACATCTTACCGGTACGGCGGCACTCATCAAAGACCTAAACCATGAGAAAGCGAAGGACCAACGCTATTCAGTCCCTCGCTCGTCAATGGTATCAGTCGTCCGAAACCGTGATGGTGGGCATGATGGCAGCCTTTTTTCCACTCTGAGCAATGCGTGCGCCAACATGACGCGCCATATCCTGATAAATCATGGCGATCTGGCTGTCTGGATCAGCGATGGCCGTAGGACGTCCTTGGTCCGCCTGCTCGCGAATAGCCATGGATAGCGGCAGAGAGGCTAGAAGATCAACCCCATACTGACTGGCAAGCTTGTTGCCGCCGCCCTCGCCAAACAAATGCTCGGCATGACCACAATTCGAGCAGATGTGCACAGCCATATTCTCGACTACGCCCAACACTGGAATATTGACCTTACGGAACATCTCAACGCCCTTCTTGGCATCAAGAAGGGCCAGATCCTGCGGAGTCGTTACGATGACAGAACCAGCTACAGGAACCTTCTGGGCCAGCGTAAGCTGGATGTCACCCGTGCCTGGCGGCATATCGATGACGAGATAATCCAGATTATTCCAGGCGGTCTGAGTAATCAGCTGCAGCAGCGCGCCCGACACCATCGGACCACGCCACACCACAGGTGTGCGCTCATCGGTCAGGAAAGCCATGGACATGACTTCGACCCCATGTGCCACCAGCGGAATGAACCACTTCTCATCCTGGATCTTGGGACGTGTACCTTCAGGCAAACCAAACATGATGCCTTGGCTGGGGCCGTAGATGTCGGCATCTAGGATACCTACTCGAGCCCCTTCACGTGCCAGGGCCAGCGCGAGGTTGGCAGAAGTCGTGGACTTGCCGACCCCACCCTTACCAGACGCGACCGCAATAATATTCTTTACGTTCGACATCGCCTCAACCTGAGGCTGAGCCGCATGGGGCTTGATGACACACTGGATCTGGACATCCGCCTGGGTCACACCTGGCAGGTTTTCCAGCGAATTCTTGAGCACCTGTGCCATGCCATTCTTGAACAGTCCCGCCGCATAACCCAGTTCGATGCTAACGACGATGTGTCCGCCGTTAAGGGTGACATCGCGCAGGCAACCTGCGGTGACCAGGTCCTGGTTGAGGTAGGGATCGGTGTACTGGCGCAGAGTGGCTTCTACCACTTCGCGGGTAAGTGCGCTCATAACAGCTCCAAACAAGGGTACGGTGTAATCGTAGTCACTATGCTACCGGTCAGACAGGATAAAACCTACCCGAATACTCAGCTATTGGACCAGGCGTGAAAAAAAACGGTTCGGCCTTTATAGTGTTCAATTATTTTTAGCCTTAATTGACAGTCGAGCCCTATGTCCGAACCCCGGAAGATTCTTGTCACTAGCGCCCTCCCCTATGCCAACGGTTCGATTCACCTTGGCCATATGCTGGAGTACATCCAGACTGACATCTGGGTGCGCTATCAAAAACTGCGCGGCAACCAGTGCATCTATGTCTGTGCCGATGATGCCCATGGCTCCGCCATCATGCTGCGCGCCGAACGTGAAGGCGTTACGCCGCAACAGCTTATTGATGGTGTTCGCACCGAGCACATGGCGGATTTCGCCGATTTTCTTATTGATTTCGACAATTACTATTCGACGCACTCGGAAGAGAACCGTGCGCTGGCAAGCCAGATCTATCTGAAGCTACGGGATGCAGGCCACATTGCTACACGTGCAGTGACCCAGTACTTCGACCCGGATAAGAACATGTTCCTGGCTGACCGCTTCATCAAGGGCACTTGCCCTAAATGCGGCACCGAGGATCAATATGGTGATAACTGCGAAAAGTGTGGCGCTACCTATGAACCAACGGATCTGATCAATCCAAAGTCAGCCATCTCCGGCGCGACACCTGTTCTCAAGGAATCGCAACACTTTTTCTTCAAGCTACCTGACTTCGACGCCATGCTCAAAAGCTGGACGCGCGGCGGCGCCTTACAGGAGTCAGTAGCCAACAAGATTGCCGAATGGCTCGATGCCGGTCTGCAGGAGTGGGACATCAGCCGTGACGCGCCTTACTTCGGCTTCGAAATCCCTGATGCGCCTGGCAAGTATTTTTATGTCTGGCTGGACGCTCCAATTGGCTACATGGCCAGCTTCCAGAACCTGATCACTCATCGTCCGGAACTAGGTCTTGAGTTCGATGCATTCTGGGGCAAGGACTCCACCGCAGAGCTCTATCACTTTATCGGCAAAGATATTGTCAACTTCCATGCCTTATTCTGGCCAGCTATGCTGGAGGGTGCAGGCTACCGCAAGCCTACCGCCGTCAACGTTCATGGTTACGTTACGGTAAATGGGCAGAAAATGTCGAAATCACGCGGTACATTCGTCAAGGCACGTACTTACCTTGAGCATCTCTCGCCTGAATACCTGCGTTACTACTATGCCGCCAAGCTGGGTCGCGGTGTAGATGACCTGGACCTGAACCTTGAAGATTTTGTCCAGAAAGTCAATTCCGATCTGGTGGGCAAGGTTGTCAATATCGCCAGCCGCTGTGCTGGCTTCATTCACAAGGGTAATAACGGGCTCTTGATCGAGGCCAACCCGGCACCTGAACTCTGGCAGGCATTTCAGGCCGCGGCGCCCAGCATCGCCGAAGCCTATGAAGGTCGCGAATTTGGGCGCGCCATGCGTGAAATCATGGCGCTGGCCGACCAGGCTAACGCCTGGATTGCTGAAAAAGCGCCTTGGGCACTGGCCAAGCAGGAAGGTAAACAGGATGAAGTCCAGGCAATCTGCGCATTGGGCATCAATCTCTTCCGTCAACTGGTCATCTTCCTCAAGCCCGTACTCCCCAAGCTCGCAGAGGCCGCCGAAACGTTCCTGAATATAGCTCCGCTGCACTGGGAAGATCTTTCAACGGCATTGGCGAATCATCAGCTAAACCCATTTGCACCCCTCATGACACGAATCGAATCTGCAAAAGTGACCGAGATGATCGAAGCATCAAAAGAAGACCTGACCGCCAGCGCTACAGCGCCTCAGGCTTCCAATAATGGTGAGCTGACTAAGGAGCCTATTGCGGGAACCATCGACTTCGATGCCTTTTCCGCTGTAGATCTGCGAGTGGCACGTATCGTTAAGGCTGAAGCGGTGGCAGGGGCTGACAAGCTTCTGCAACTCACGCTGGATATTGGAGACGAGCTGCGCAATGTGTTCTCTGGAATCAAGAGCGCCTATGACCCCGTTACGCTGGAAGGTCGCCTTACTCTGTACGTTGCCAATCTGGCTCCCCGTAAGATGCGCTTTGGTGTTTCCGAAGGCATGGTGCTGGCAGCCGGTCCTGGTGGGAAGGATATTTTCTTGTTAAGTCCAGACGCGGGTGCCTTGCCAGGGCAGCGAGTGAAGTAATCAAAACGGCCGCTATAAGCGGCCGTTTTCTTACAAGTGGTTGAACAATAACGGCTAAATATTGCAAAGAGACTTGAAAACATAAGCTGTTAGCCGCCTAATAATAAAGCATCTCATTTGCAGGGAAGAGTAATGTTTAATTCCATATTGTCTGGCAAGCGCTGGCTTAGCCTTCTATCAGGCTTTTCTCTGGCTGCCATCATGTCGAGCGGTCTTCATGCTGAGACTATTACTGATATCGCTGGCCGCCAGGTAGAAATTCCTGCCAAGGTTGACCGTATCCTTCTGGGCGAAGGACGGATGCTTTATGCACTGGCTCTACTGGAAGGCGACAAGCCACTCGACCGCATTGTTGGCTGGCAAGGTGAACTCAGTACCGTAGACAAGCAGGGCTACGCGGCCTATCAGGCCAAGTATCCTCAAATCGACAGGATCCCGACTATTGGCAAAACGTCTGAAGCCAGTGTCAACGATGAAAAAGCGATCTCCCTGAAGCCTGATATTGCAATCTTCGGCATTGCTGGTCACGGCCCGGGCGTCAAGAATGAGCTGGTAGAGCAGCTAAAGGCTGCAGGTGTGCCGGTTGTTTTCATTGATTTCCGTCAGCACCCCATGCAAAACACCATTCCCAGCATGCGTGTACTTGGCAAGGCTGTGCATCGAGAAAAGCAGGCTGAAGATTACATCGCGTTCTATCAACGTCATCTGGATCGAATTCAGAAAACCGTCTCAACTATCCCTAGCGACAAACGTCCCAATGTCTTCATCGAAATGCTGGCAGGTATCTGGCCTGGCGCAGCGTGCTGCCATACGGCCGGTAAAGGCAACTTTGGCGAATTTATCGAAGCGGCTGGAGGCAACAACCTGGCCGCTCCCCTGCTGCCTGGCGTAATCGGCGACATCAATGCCGAGACCCTTCTGAGTGTTAACCCTGATATCTACATTGCAAGTGGCACTCGGGACATGAGCTCCACTGACAATGGCCTGAAGTCAGGCGCAGGCGTTACGGATGATGCCGCGGCCGCCAGCCTGCAAGGTCTGCTCAAGCGTCAGGAAATCGCGCCGCTCAGAGCTGTTCATGAAGGCCGTACGTACGGCATCTGGCATAATTTCTATAACTCGCCCTACAACATTTTGGCCATCGAGGCATTTGCCAAATGGTTCTACCCGGACGCGTTCAAGGACGTCGACCCCAAGCAAACGCTGGATGAGCTGAATAACCAGTTCCTTCCTGTCGATATCCGTGGCGCCTACTGGACGCAAGCCAAGAGTAATCCATGAACGCCAAGCAATCGATTGAGCATCCTGCCCTGGATGCCTCTCTCTCTAACGATTACCGCTCGCTCCTGAGTAAGCGACTCCTTATTCTAGCGATCTTCGTAATCGCGATTGGTTGTTCGTTATTACTGGACTTCACGCTCGGGCCGGCCGGCCTGAGCATTAGTGATCTCTGGCAAACCCTGGTGCATCGCGAGTCGGTCAGTCCTAGTCAGGCGGTTATTGTCTGGAATATTCGTCTCCCGCAAGCGCTCATGGCCGTTTGTGTCGGCGCAGCGTTAGGCCTTGCCGGCGCCGAAATGCAGACAATACTGAATAACCCTCTGGCCAGCCCTTTCACGCTAGGGCTTTCACACGCCGCCGCGTTCGGAGCGGCCCTGGCCATTGTGTTGAATCTGGGCATTCCAGGTGTACCCAGCGAGTGGCTTATCTCGATCAACGCCTTTGTGTTTGTTCTGGCAGCAACCCTTCTACTCGACGTTGTCGCACGGCTTCGTCAAGCCACAACCAGCGCCATTGTGCTGTTCGGTATTGCCTTGGGCTTTACCTTTCAGGCACTAGTATCGCTGGTTCAATTTGTTGCCAGTGAAGATACGCTTTCAGGACTGGTCTTCTGGACCATGGGAAGCCTTGCCCGAGCCACCTGGCTCAAGCTCGGCATTCTGGCGCTGGCACTCGCTATCGCACTTCCCTTGTCGCTTCGTCGGGCATGGCAGCTGACAGCGTTACGACTCGGTGAGGATCGTGCAGCCAGCTTTGGAATCAATGTCAAGCGCTTAAGGCTAGGCACCCTGCTGAGAGTTAGTATTCTCACCGCCCTGGCTGTGGCGTTTGTAGGCACCATCGGCTTCATTGGCTTGGTAGGCCCGCACATTTCTCGCCTGATCTTTGGCGAAGATCACCGGTTCTATCTACCTGCCAGCGCCTTGGCCGGTGCGTTGATTCTTTCACTTGCATCTGTTGCATCCAAGAACCTGCTCCCCGGCGTGCTGATACCGGTTGGAATCGTAACGGCTCTTGTGGGTATACCCTTTTTCCTCACGGTTGTCCTGCGCAACAAGGGAGGCCTGTAATGCACGCGTTATCTATGCAGGGGCTGAATGTTGGCTATGGCAAAAAAACGATCATTCAGGACCTTACCCTTGAAGGCATTACGCATGGCAAGGTAACCGCCTTGCTCGGTCCCAACGGAAGCGGTAAGTCAACTTTACTCAAGGCCATCGCTGGCCTGACGCCGGCCAAAGGCACCATCACACTGGACGAAGAGGCGCTTACCAGTCTGAGCTTTGCCAAACGCGCGGAGAAAGTGGTCTATCTTCCCCAGACATTGCCTGCCAGTGTCCATCTGCGTGTTTTCGAGTCGCTTCTGGTTGCACGCCGTGCCTCTGGGCAGCCGCATGCCAAAGACACTGAGGACGCGCTTACCCTGCTTAGGCGCCTTGAGATCGAACACCTGGGCATGCACTACCTTGACCAGCTCTCTGGTGGACAAAAACAGCTGGTAGGTCTGGCACAGGCCCTGATCCGTAGACCGACACTGCTTTTACTCGATGAGCCCCTGAGCGCACTCGATCTGAACTTCCAGTTTCATGTGATGGACGTGATAGCCCAGGAAACACGTCAGCGCGATATGGTTACCCTTATCGTGTTGCACGATATCAACATCGCCTTGAGACAAACCGACCATATTGTCATGCTCAAGAATGGACGCCTGGCGGCTCATGGCACTCCGCAGAGCGTGATCGATGCGGATAGTCTGGCAGAAGTTTATGGAGTTCGCGCACGGATTGAGTCTTGCTCCAAAGGGCGACCGCAAGTCCTGATCGATGGCCTCCATAGTGCCTCGTTGATCTAGCAGCCTGCCGCTGGCCAGCGGCAGGTGTTCATTCGCGGCCATATCCCGGATAATACGCCCCTGTCTGGCTATCCGCTTTATCTGCTGACCATGCTTGAATTTGTTTTTGGCGCCATGCGCACGTCACTGGATGTATGTGCATGAGCCTGATACATGCAATCGACGCGATTTTACCGCAAACCCAGTGCGGTAAATGTGGCCATCCTGGCTGTCTCCCTTATGCCACTTCCATTGCGGCGGGCGAAGCCATTAACAAATGTCCTCCCGGTGGGGATGAAACCATTCATGATCTGGCCGTGCTGCTGGGCGTCGAGGCCACGCCTCTGGACTCACCCTACCCGCCCACACCTGCTCAGGTAGCGTTCATTCGTGAGGCAGAATGCATTGGCTGTACCAAATGCTTAAAGGCTTGCCCGGTGGATGCCATCGTAGGCGCAGCAAAGCTGATGCACACGGTCATAGCGGCTGAATGTACCGGATGTGAACTGTGCATTGCGCCTTGCCCTGTCGACTGTATCGATCTGAACCCGCTATCTGTACAACCTTCTCACGAACAGCAACGGCAGCAAGCGGCTCATTACCGCTTACGCTATGACGCACACAACGCACGTCTGGCGCGTGAAGAGCAGCGTAAACAGGCCGATCGAGATGCACGTCTGGCACGCTCTCAATTGTCGACAGAGGCGGTTCAAACTGCCACGTCAGTCGATCCTGTCCAGGCAGCAATATCGCGCATCAAAGCTCAGAAAGATCCATCCACTGATGCGGACGTAATACTTAAAAAACTCAAGATCAACGCCTCTACAGCCCAAATGGCGCTCAAGAAAGCTGAAAAGCAGCTGGCTCAGCGTGCCACACAACAATTGGAAGATCAGGTTAAATGGCTCAAGCAGGCCGCTGAAGCCGCTCAGCAAGCGCTGGATGAAGTGCTGAGTGGTAGCCGCCCTTCAAGCCAAGCCCAACCGATTGATGTTTCTGCTGAAATAAAGCGAGCTAAAATCAATGCTGCCATGGCACGAGCGCAACTCAGTAAAGCTGAGAAAGCATTCGGGCAACAGCCAACCCCGGAACAGCAAGAGCAGCTGAGCATGCTTCACGGTTCAGCTGCCGCTGCTGCACAAGCCCTGGCAAATCTTGAAGATCAGACGCCGTCCAAGACGCCGGACGCATTGAAACAGGCAAAGTTGGGTCTAGTAAGTGCCCGTGCCGCGCTTCTCTCAGCAGAGCGTAACGGTGCGCCTCAAGAGGAGCTTTCGCAACTACGCCAAATGCTTCATCAGGCTGAGAACGCTTTGGACATGGCTGAAAAGGCTTCAGACAGACCTCTGCCGGAGCATACTCGGATACAGAAAAGCCTTGTCGACCCTCTAACGCGGACCCTTAAGACGCAGATTGCTTATGCCAAGGCAGAAGTAAAACGCCTTGAACGCGACAGGAACACTTCCGAGAATGTCTTGTTGGAAGTGCGTGGCCGATTGACCGAGCTTGAAAATAAACTGTCAGAGCATTTGGCGTCGTAATAATGCGTTAGCCCTTATACCGTGAAAGCCGAGCCACTATTCCCATGAATGCCGCCAAGCGCCTGGAAATCTTTCGTCGTCTCCACGAGGACAACCCTGATCCCAAGACCGAGCTGTCCTACACGACGCCTTTCGAATTACTGATTGCCGTAATGCTATCGGCACAAGCCACCGATAAAGGGGTCAATAAGGCAACCGCAAAGTTGTTCCCAGTGGCCAACACTCCGGAAACCCTGTATGCTCTTGGTGTGGATGGGCTTTCTGCATACATCAATACGATCAATTTCTATAACACAAAAGCCAAGAACGTTATCGAGACCTGCCGTATTTTGATCGAGCAGCACAACGGTGAAGTCCCACAGACACGTGAGGCACTGGAAGCCCTTCCTGGCGTAGGTCGTAAAACTGCAAATGTCATTTTAAATACAGCGTTTCGGCAGTTTGCAATGGCCGTTGATACGCATATTTTCCGTGTCAGCAACCGGACCAATCTTGCTCCAGGAAAAAATGTAGTTGAGGTGGAGCAAAAGCTTCTCAAGGTGGTTCCGAAGGAATATCTGCTGGATGCACACCACTGGTTGATTCTGCATGGGCGCTACGTGTGTCAGGCGCGAAAACCCCGCTGTGGGAGCTGTCGCATTGAGGACCTGTGCGAATACAAAGCCAAGACATCGGATAATTGATAAGTACCGTAACTTTCAAGCTGATCGATTAAAAAAATCTTTTTTACGACTCATCACTTTGTCGCTATAAGGTGCGCCAAAAGGGCTGTGTAGTCCTCTCAAACTGCACCCGCTCCTTGACCACCTCATGCTAGGAGTTTTCTCATGGCGAGCGAGAAAAGTGATATCGAACTTGATGATGACTTCGTAGAAACCGAGGGTGACGTTGAGGCTGCTGATGTGCCTGTCAGCAAAACCAACCTTACCAAGCGCCGCTTAATAGACAATATGCTTGAAGAGCGTCGCTTGAAGCGTCAGATCTCGGAATACGATTTCGATCTGTAAATAAAAAAAGCCCGGTTGGGCTTTTTTTTTTAGCGTTTAAGAGCGAGAGCCCCTCCAGACGGAAGGGCTGCCCAGGCATTGATCCGGGGCAAGATCACTCAAAACAATTTGCGTCCGCTATTAGCGGCGATACGCATACGCAATGCATTGAGCTTGATGAAACCTGCTGCATCAGCCTGGTTGTAAGCACCACCGTCTTCTTCAAACGTAGCGATATTCGCATCAAACAGGGAATCGTCAGATTTACGTCCAACGACAATTACGTTGCCTTTATACAACTTCAGACGTACGACCCCGTTTACGTTGGACTGGGAAGCATCGATCATCTGCTGCAGCATCAGGCGTTCGGGACTCCACCAATAGCCGGTATAGATCAAGCTCGCATAGCGAGGCATGAGCTCATCCTTGAGGTGGGCGACTTCACGATCCAGGGTAATGGACTCGATAGCTCGGTGGGCCTTGAGCATAATGGTGCCGCCAGGCGTTTCATAGCAGCCACGCGACTTCATTCCCACGTAACGGTTCTCAACGATATCCAGACGGCCAATACCGTTTTCGCCACCGATGCGATTGAGCTCAGCCAGCACATGGGCAGGCGTCATGTCCTTGCCATCGATAGCCACGATATCACCAGCACGGTAAGTCAATTCGATATACGTCGGCTGATCCGGAGCAGCCTCTGGCGACTTGGTCCAGCGCCACATGTCCTCCTCATGCTCAGTCCATGTGTCTTCCAGCACACCACCTTCATAAGAGATGTGTAGGAGGTTAGCATCCATGGAATAAGGCGATTTTTTCTTGCCGTGACGCTCGATCGGGATATTGTGCTTTTCTGCATAATCCATGAGCTTTTCGCGGGACAACAAATCCCACTCACGCCAGGGTGCAATAACCTTTACGCCAGGCTTGAGCGCATAGGCTCCCAGTTCGAAGCGTACCTGATCATTGCCCTTGCCGGTTGCACCGTGGGAGATGGCATCAGCGCCCGTTTCGTTGGCAATTTCGATCAATCGCTTGGCGATAAGCGGACGAGCAATGGAAGTACCTAGCAGGTATTCGCCTTCGTATACCGTATTCGCCCGGAACATCGGATAAACGAAATCACGAACGAATTCTTCACGCAGGTCTTCGATGAAGATTTCCTTGACGCCTAAAGCCTTGGCTTTAGCGCGAGCGGGCTCCACTTCTTCCCCTTGGCCAAGGTCCGCTGTAAATGTTACGACTTCACAGTTATAGGTATCCTGCAGCCACTTGAGGATCACCGAAGTATCCAGGCCGCCCGAATACGCCAGGACTACCTTCTTGACGTCCGTCATGCCACTCGCTCCCACGCATTGCTTAGAAAGAAGATGATTCTACTTGCCAAGCGGAGCTATTTATAGAGGCGCGACACAAGAAGTTGCCTAGGCGACACCCGGTACGCTATTAACTGCTTGGCTTACCACCTTGCGAAGCTGTAGCTGGAACGGCCGCCGGCGCGTCGGCTGGCGCTGCCGTAGAAGACTCTGGCTTGGAGTCAGAGGCTACAGGCTCACGGGTAAACACCATCGACACCCTTCTGTTCTTGGCTCGATTTGCCTTGCTGTTATTGGCGACCAAAGGATACTGCTCTCCAAAAAAGCGAATTTCCATTTGCTCCTCAGGAACGCCACTGGCTTTCAGATACTGCATGACAGCCATTGCACGCAGCCGCGATTCCTGGCGGTTATCGAGTCGATTACCGGAATTATCGGTAAAGCCAGAAATCGCTACATGGTTTACAGTGGGATCGGCTTTGAGATACTGAAGAATGATGTCCAGCTTGTTACGTGCCACTTCATCCAGATCACTTCCCCCCTTGGGAAAGCCAACCAGGGAGTGACGAATTTGATCAAAGTTGACTGGCAGAAGCTTGGCAGCACACAGCTGGAAATCCTGATACGCCGACTCAAACCTCGCGGGTAAAATACGAACCTCAAGCGGGTCGCCATTACGGCTACGCGATTTGATCAATGGACTGCGACCTTCCATCAATCCGGTCAGCAGGCGCCGCCCCTGACTCTCGCTCGTATTGAGCGGAGTATTGCCACTTTGAATTTTGATTGAACCCAGCGACTCATCACCTCGTCCCGGCTGCCATGGCGTAGCGGCAGCCAGCAGCGTCGCAGAGCCTTGGGAAAGCCAGTTTTCAGATGTTTTGAGCCTGAAGGTAGGTTGCTCTCCGGCACGACGAACAAACTCACCCGTACCAAAGCGGGGAACATCCTGAGAAAGCCGGCATTCAAACTGATCGCCCTCCACTTTCCATCCCGCTTTTTCAATGCGGTCCTGGAATGTGATGCCCATTGCCGGCAGGCTGGCCAGGAGCGGTAGAAGGGTCAAGTAACGAAGGCGCACGGGGAGGCTCCGAATCCAATAGAAGAATCTTACCCTTGTGATATCGGTTCATTACCCAGAAAACTTGAATACAATCAGCACCTGGATAGTACGCCAACGCTACGCAGGCGGCATTGCTTTAGAACAACTCTGCCTGTTTCACCCAATGGATCAGCTATTCTGAAATACTTCTAGGCTGGGCGGCGTGCCCGAGTCCGCCTTTTCCGGTAGCATTCTCTCCACATTTGTTCGCCTGGAAATCAGCATGTCCGACCGGATAACGCTTCGCCGTCCCGATGACTGGCATATACACCTCCGTGATGGTGCGGCCTTGAGCCAAACCGTAGCCGATGTTGCTCGCACCTTTGCCCGTGCCATCATCATGCCCAACCTGGTACCACCTGTACGCAATGCGGAACAAGCCGCGGCTTATCGCGAGCGTATTCTGGCTGCCCGCCCCGCCGCCAACCGCTTCGAACCGCTGATGGTACTGTACCTGACTGACCGCACCACACCAGACGAAATCCGTGCTGCCAAGGCGAGCGGCTTCGTACATGCCGTCAAGCTCTACCCTGCTGGCGCCACAACAAATTCCGACTCAGGGGTCACCTCGCTGGACAATACCTTTCCGGTATTGGAAACGATGGCCGAGGTAGGACTGCCGCTGCTGGTACATGGCGAAGTTACACGCTCAGAAGTCGACATTTTCGACCGTGAAAAGCGCTTTATCGACGAGCAGCTTAGCGTCATCGTCAGACGCTTCCCCGCGCTTCGGGTCGTGCTTGAACACATCACGACAGGCGATGCAGCACAATTTGTACGTGATGCGTCGGCGAACGTAGCCGCCACCATCACCGCGCATCATCTGCTCTATAATCGTAATCACATGCTGGTTGGCGGCATCCGCCCGCACTTTTTTTGTCTACCTATCCTCAAACGCAACACGCATCAGGAAGCGCTACTGGATGCCGCTGTCAGCGGAAGTCCAAAGTTCTTTCTGGGTACGGACTCAGCACCACACCCCAAACACGCCAAGGAGTCTGCATGCGGCTGCGCTGGCTGCTATACCGCCTATGCAGCACTTGAGCTGTATGCCGAAGCCTTCGAAAGCCGTGACGCGCTGGATAAATTAGAGGGCTTCGCCAGCCTGTTTGGCGCCGACTTTTATGGCCTTCCGCATAATACCGATACCGTAACGCTGGTGCGTGAAGAGTGGAAAGCACCTAGCTCCCTGCCTTTTGGCGATTTTGAAGTTGTGCCGCTGCGTGCCGGAGAAACGTTGCGTTGGCGTCTGGAGACCTCTGCATGAGTGATGATGAAGAACTGTTCGCGGAAGAAATGGAAAACACCGCGCCAATGTCCGACTCGCGTATTCCAATGGCCCGACGCTTTCGTGGCTATCTACCTGTAGTCGTGGACGTAGAAACCGGTGGCTTCAATGCGGCCACCGATGCGCTATTGGAAATAGCCGCTACTGTCATTGGGATGGATGAGAAAGGTTTTCTCTTCCCTGAGCACACCCATTTCTTTCGGGTCGAGCCATTCGAAGGGGCCAATGTAGAACCTGCCGCGCTCGAGTTTACTGGCATCAAGCTTGATCACCCGCTGAGGATGGCCGTCAAGGAAGAACATGCCCTTACGGAGATCTTCCGTGGGGTGCGGAAATCTTTGAAGGCCAACGGTTGCAAGCGAGCCATTTTGGTAGGTCATAACAGTAGCTTTGATCTTGCGTTTCTCAACGCTGCGGTCTTGCGCTCTGGTATCAAACGAAACCCCTTTCACCCCTTCTCAAGCTTTGACACGGCTACATTAGCCGGACTAGCTTATGGGCAAACGGTACTAGCCAAAGCCTGCCAAAGCGCTGGAATCGAGTTTGATAATCGGGAAGCGCACTCTGCCCGTTATGACACGGAAAAAACGGCCGATCTGTTCTGCGGTATCGTCAATCGCTGGCGTGAGCTGGGCGGCTGGATGGACCCTGAATAAACCTTTTGCCGAGCGGCCATCGTGCCGCTCGGCAGGTTAATAACATTCCCTCCTATAACGCTTTGACAATCATTCTCACTACGATTAGTCTGCCGACATCTCTTTTCAGCCATAGACGAATCGCCATGTACGTATGTTTGTGCCGAGGTGTCACCGATAAGCAAATCCGTGAAGCTATCTACGAAGGATGCTGCAGCTATCGGGAAGTAAGGGAATGCACAGGAGTAGGTACTCAATGCGGTAAATGTGCCTGCCTGGCTAAAACGGTTGTCAGAGAAACCCTTGGCGAGCTTCAGGCGGCTCAAAGTCTGGCCTACCCGGTCGGATTATCCCAAGCCTGATAAACAGATTTTTAAGGACCGGGCATTTGGCCCGGTTTTTTTATGTCTAAAAATCAGTAGGTTATGAATCAGTTGCGAAAGCGTGTTATTCACAGATGTTTTTCATAATCAATTCAATAACTTACGTTTGACAAGCTCTCGCTTCGCGCCCAGACTTGTATTACATAATCCTTGGGCGGAGCCGTCATGAAAGGCGACATTAAAGTCATTCAGCATCTCAACAAGATACTTGGAAACGAGCTTGTTGCCATCAATCAGTACTTCCTCCATTCGCGCATGTATAACGACTGGGGCCTGAAAAAACTTGGCCACCATGAATACCATGAGTCAATCGACGAGATGAAGCATGCGGATCGTCTGATTGAGCGAATCCTGTTTCTTGAAGGCCTTCCAAACCTTCAGGATCTTGGCAAGTTGATGATTGGTGAAAATACCAAGGAAATGCTTGAGTGTGACCTTCGCCTGGAAATCGCAGCGGTTGCCGACCTACGAGATGCAATTGTGTACTGTGAAAGTGTTCGAGACTATGTAAGTCGCGACATGCTCAAAGACATCCTAGAGTCTGAAGAGGAGCATATCGATTGGCTCGAAACTCAGTTGGGGCTGATCGACAAGGTAGGGATTGAGAACTACCTGCAATCCAATATGCATGACGACGACTAAATCTTACAGGTCATAAAAAGCCCGCCTATTGGCGGGCTTTTCTTAGACTAGGCACTGCTGCGGGTCTTCGCATACTAGCGCGACATGACCTCATCAAACAGATTATGCATAGCCAGAAAGGCGCGTTTGGCAACAACCGGATTGTATTGCTGCTTGCCTGGATTATTGGCTTCCGGATCAGTAAAGGAATGGACAGCGTTACCGTAACTGATAACTTGCCAATCGACATTGGCTGCGGTCATTTCTGCCTCGAAAGCAGAAATCTGTTCGCTAGGCACTAACGGATCAGCAGCCCCATGCAGCACTAGAACGGGTGCTTTGATATTACGGGCATCTTCAGGATTTGGCGTATCCAGATTGGCATGGAAAGTGACAACAGCAGCCAATTCTGCACCTTCACGCGCCAACTCAAGCGCAGCACAGCCACCAAAGCAAAAACCAATGGCAGCAATGTGTTTCGTGTCTATTGCAACAGTGCCTGCTTGAGCAACAAGCGCCTGATAAGCAGATTGCAGGCGCTTGCGTAGTAAAGCCCTATCATTACGAATCGGCATCATGGCTGCCAGCGCCTCATCTGCATTAGCAGGACGCACCTTCTGACCATAAAAATCCACGATGAAATAAACCAGCCCATCTTCGCTGGCAAGGCGCTTGGCTAAATCAATAGCACCTTGCGATACGCCCATCCAGTTAGGCGAAAGCAGAACTGCTGGCCGCGTCTGGGGCTGATCAGCATCGTAGACCAGCTGCCCTTCGAACGGCTGTCCATCGATCTCATACTGGATTGCCTTAACCGTCATTTCGGCCATGGGTTACCTCTTCGTCGTTGGGTGTTAAAAGAAAGCCCGCCAGAAGCGGGCTTTATCAGCGCATCAGGCAGAAAGTTCTACCAGAAGCTTATTGAGACGGCGCACGTACGCAGCCGGATCCTTGAGACTATCACCTGCAGCGAGAGCTGCCTGATCGAACAAGACATGAGCTAAATCTACGAAGCGGTCTTCATCCTGCTCCATGTCCAGCTTTTCAATCAAAGGATGCTGTGGATTGATTTCAAAAATCGGCTTGGATTCAGGGGCCTTCTGGCCGCTCGCCTCAAGGATGCGACGCATCTGCAGACCCAGGTCCTGTTCGCCGATTGCCAGAATAGCCGGTGAGTCTGTCAGGCGATGAGAAACCCGCACTTCGCTGACCTCGTTATCCAGTGCCTTCTTGATGCGACCAACAAGATCTTCTTTGGCCTTGGCTATTTCTTCCTGAGCCTTCTTGTCCTCTTCGGAATCAAGCTTACCCAAGTCCAGATCGCCACGAGCGACGTCAACGAATGCCTTACCATCGAACTCAGTCAGGTAGCTCATCAGCCACTCATCGATGCGATCCGTTAGCAGAAGGACTTCGATACCCTTCTTACGGAAAACTTCCAAGTGTGGACTGCTCTTCACCTGATTGTAGCTTTCGCCTGTCAGGTAGTAGATCTTGTCTTGCCCTTCCTTCATGCGACCAATGTAGTCAGCGAGCGCAACGTCCTGTTCACCCGCATCTCCATGAGTCGATGCAAAACGCAGCAAGCCGGCAATCTTCTCACGATTGGCAAAGTCCTCCGCCGGCCCTTCTTTCAGTACCTGTCCAAAAGCACTCCAGAACTGCTTGTATTGCTCCGGCTCGTTTTTGGCCAGCTTTTCCAACATATCCAGGACCCGCTTGGTCAACGCCGACTTCATGGAGTCGATGACCGGATCCTTCTGAAGAATCTCACGAGAGACGTTAAGCGAGAGATCGTTGGAATCCACCACACCCTTGATGAAGCGCAGGTAAAGGGGCAGGAACTCGTCAGCCTGATCCATAATGAATACGCGCTGCACATAAAGCTTCAATCCACGCGGCGCTTCACGCTGGTACAGATCAAAGGGTGCGCGTGCAGGTACATAAAGCAGCGAGGTGTATTCAAGTTTGCCCTCTACTTTATTGTGACTCCAGGTCAGAGGGTTCTCGAAATCATGGGAGACGTGCTTGTAAAACTCCTGGTATTCCTCATCCTTGACTTCAGTACGCGGCCGTGTCCACAACGCGCTGGCCCGGTTGACCGTTTCCCACTCCTGCTCTGAGGGTGCGTCCTCTCCGTGGTGCTCTTTTGGCAGCTCGATCGGCAGTGCAATGTGATCAGAATACTTCTTGATGATATTACGCAGACGCCAGCCGTCAGCGAACTCTTCTTCGCCTGTTTTCAGATGCAGAACGATGCGAGTACCACGCTCAGGTTTTTCGATGGTTTCAACATCGAACTCGCCTTCGCCTTTCGAACTCCAGTGAACCCCTTCCGCAGCAGGCTGTCCAGCACGGCGTGTAAAGACATCCACTTTGTCCGCTACGATAAAGGCACTATAAAAACCGACCCCAAACTGGCCGATCAAGTGGGAGTCCTTGCGCTGGTCGCCCGACAGGTTCTTAAGGAAATCAGCGGTGCCTGATTTGGCAATAGTTCCCAGATGCGTAACGACATCCTCACGGCTCATGCCGATGCCGTTGTCCTCTATCGTGACAGTGCGTGCATCCTTGTCGTAACTGATACGGATCTTGAGCGCGTCGCCGCCCTCAAGCAGCTCCGGCTTGGCCAGGGCCTCAAAGCGGAGCTTGTCCGCCGCATCGGATGCGTTGGAAACCAACTCCCGAAGAAAAATTTCCTTGTTGGAATACAGAGAATGAATCATGAGATGAAGCAGCTGCTTCACTTCAGTCTGAAAACCTAATGTTTCTTTCTGAGTCTCCACACTCATGGTTACGAACTCCACAGATGACGGTTGAGCCGCGATAGCGGTGATGGACGCAAAATGGGGGCAAGTCCTTATTTTTCAACCCAAAACGGATTGCAGGTCTCATATCCGGGCCATTTAATCAAATGTCAGGAACTACCTGGCCATGATTGCTGCCAATAGGTCTGGCAGCCGTACCTGTTAGGCTCGCATACCGCCATAGACGCTAAGAAGGTCTACGCGGAACTTCGCTGTATACGTATGCTCGAAGTGCTGCCGTGAATTAAACAAGGAGAAGACCATGCAAAAACCTTTCGCTTACGCCCTGCTGCTTGCTGCAGCCCTTGGCTTAGCTGCCTGTGACAAGCCTTCCGAAGAAAAGGCACAAGACGCACAGCAATCCGAGCAGAAAGCTCAAGAACACATGAATGAAGCAGCCAAGGAAAGCAATCAGGCTGCTCAAGAGCGTACTGAAGCCGCCCAAGAGCAAGCTAAAGAAGCTCAGGATACCGGCACCAATACTTCTCCTCAGGGAAATCCGGATCAGCCTCTGCAAGGCGGTGATCCGAACACCAAGCAGCAGTAAGCTTGTAATAAAAAAGCCCGCAGTAGCGGGCTTTTTTATTACCGGGAAAAAGCTCTTATGAAGCTCGCACGGCCTGTGGCTGGCCTTGCTGTCTATCCCAGAGCGTAGCCAATACACCCACTACAACCGATGGAATGAGCCACGCCAGCCCTTGATCTACCAGCGGAAGCTTGGCCTCCAGCCATGTAATCCAGCTGGCATCAAAACCTGCCGCCTTTATGCCATCTACAACGCCGAACAGAAACGCAACCAGCATGACAGGGGCTACAACGCGCGAGGATGAATGCCACAGTCTGGAGCAGAAGCTAAGCACAACCAAGACAATGCACGGCGGATAAATGGCCGTCAGCACGGGTACGGATATTTGAATCAGATGAGTCAAACCCAGATTCGAAACGAGTAGAGAAAAAAGTGCCAGTGCAACAACCAGAACTTTGTAAGGCAGATGCAGGGCTTCACTAAAGTATTCTGCACAGGCGCAGGTCAATCCAACCGCAGTGACCAGACAGGCAAGCGAAATCAGACAGGCAAGGAAAATACTGCCAGGTTCACCAAACGTATGCTGTACATAGGCATGAAGCACCTCTGCCCCATTAGTGGCCGCTGGCACCAATGAATGGCTGGTAGAGCCCAGCTGGAACAGGCTGATGTAAACCAGAGCCAACCCAACACCTGCAATCAGTCCTGCAATAACAGCGTAGCGCGTAATCAGTGTTGCTGATTCAATGCCACGCGCCTTGATCGCATTTACAATGACGATGCCAAACACCAGAGCGCCCAACGTATCCATGGTCAGATAACCATTAATGAAACCTTGGGAAAACGCCTGTGCCTGATAAGCTTTAACGGACTCGCCCGTCCCGCCGGCAGGCCATAGGAATGCCGCCGCCCCCAGAATGGCAAGCGCCAGGATTTTCAACGGCGCCAGGAAACGGCCCACCGTATCCAACAACCGACCTGGATAAAGCGATACCAGCAATACAACACAGAAATAGACAAGGCTGTAGAGAAACAGCGGTAGCGCCCCACCACCTGTAAGGGGCGCAAGCCCAACCTCGAATGAGACAGTTGCAGTACGTGGGGTGGCAAACAGCGGACCGACTGATAAATAGCAGACCGCTGCCAACAGGCCACCGGCTACCCGTCCGATTGGTGAGCTCAGCGCATTCATGGCGCCGCCTACACGAGCTAAGGCAACCACTGTTAGTACAGGCAAGCCTACCGCTGTAATAAGGAAGCCAATAGCCGCAGCCCAAACGTGGGGACCGGCTTGCAAGCCTACAATCGGAGGGAAAATGATGTTACCCGCGCCTACAAAGAGAGCGAAGGTCATAAAGCCAAGCGCCAGGATATCCTGGCCTTTCAGAGATTTCATTTAAGGGAATACCGGATTCAGACAGATTGATCGCGAAGGGTTCCCGTTGCTTATTAGGAACGACGCCCGCTTGGCTAAAGCGGACCACTAATGGCTACCCTACTCTTTTGGAGACGGTGGCTGTGAAGGGTGCACATCCTAACGAAATCTGCAGACAAAGGCAGCAAAAACGTCTTACACCCCGACTAAACGAGCCGAAATCAGGCCCTCTGTAGCAGTATTGTCGATCGATCAGCGATTTACAGAACTAAAAATTTATCAGCCCTATAAAAACAAAGGCCACCTTAAAGGTGGCCTTTGCATCAAGGTAAGGCTTACGCCTTCTTGACTTCCCAACCAGTCAGCTCGGCCAGGGCCTTGCCGATATCAGCCAGGGAACGTACGGTCTTGACGCCTGCGTCTTGCAGCGCAGCGAACTTCTCGTCAGCAGTACCTTTGCCGCCAGAGATGATTGCGCCCGCATGACCCATACGCTTGCCAGGAGGTGCAGTAACACCGGCAATGTAGGACACAACAGGCTTGGTCACATTGGCCTTGATGAAGGCTGCAGCCTCTTCTTCGGCAGAACCACCGATCTCACCGATCATGACGATCGCTTCGGTCTGGGGATCTTCCTGGAACAGCTTCAGAATATCGATGAAGTTGGAACCCGGAATCGGGTCACCGCCGATACCCACACATGTGGATTGGCCGAAACCTGCGTCAGTGGTTTGCTTGACCGCTTCGTACGTCAGCGTACCGGAACGGGAAACAATGCCGACCTTACCTGGCAAATGAATGTGGCCAGGCATGATGCCGATCTTGCATTCGCCGGGTGTGATTACGCCTGGGCAGTTTGGACCAATCAGGCGTACGCCCAACTCATCGCACTTGACCTTGGCATCCAGCATATCCAGCGTAGGAATGCCTTCGGTGATGCAAACGATCAGCTTGATACCACCAAACGCGGCTTCAAGAATGGAGTCCTTACAGAAAGGAGCCGGAACATAGATGACCGAAGCCTCGGCGCCGGTCGCTTCTACTGCTTCCTTAACCGTATTGAATACGGGCAGCCCCAGGTGGGTAGTACCACCTTTGCCTGGCGTTACACCGCCAACCATCTTGGTGCCGTAGGCGATAGCTTGCTCGGAGTGGAAAGTACCTTGGCTACCGGTAAAGCCCTGGCAGATAACTTTGGTGTCTTTATTAATCAGGACGCTCATTACTTACCCTCCGCGGCCTTGACGACCTGCTGGGCAGCGTCGGTCAGGCTAGTTGCCGCGATGATGTTCAGACCGCTTTCGGCCAGGACCTTGGCACCCAACTCAGCGTTGTTGCCTTCCAGGCGCACAACGACGGGAACCTTCACGCCGACTTCTTTCACTGCGCCGATGATGCCTTCAGCAATCATGTCGCAACGAACGATACCGCCGAAGATATTAACCAGTACGGCTTTAACATTGCTGTCGGACAGAATGATCTTGAACGCTTCGGTTACGCGCTCTTTGGTCGCGCCACCGCCTACGTCCAGGAAGTTGGCCGGCTTGCCGCCATGCAGGTTAACGATGTCCATGGTACCCATGGCCAGACCTGCACCATTGACCATGCAGCCAATGTTACCTTCAAGTGCAACGTAGTTCAGTTCCCACTTCTGCGCATGGGCTTCACGAGCATCATCCTGGGATGGATCATGCATTGCACGCAGCTTGGGCTGACGATACATGGCGTTGCTATCGATATTGATCTTGGCATCCAGACAGTGAAGGTCGCCATCTTTCTTGATGACCAGCGGGTTCACTTCCAGCAGCGCCAGGTCATAGTCCTGGAACAGCTTGGCCAGACCAACAAAAATTTGGGTGAACTGCTTGATCTGGTTACCGGTCAGGCCTAGCTGAAAAGCCAGCTCACGGCCTTGATAAGGCTGAGCACCTACCAGAGGATCAACGGTTGCCTTCAGAATTTTCTCAGGCGTGTCGTGCGCAACTTTTTCGATGTCCACGCCACCTTCGGTGGAGGCCATGAAAACGATACGGCGGCTGGAACGGTCAACGACCGCACCGAGGTACAGTTCCTTGTCGATGTCCGTGCAGGACTCAACCAGGATCTTGCTAACCGGCTGACCATTAGCATCAGTCTGGTAGGTCACCAGATTTTTGCCTAGCCAGTTTTGAGCAAACGCCTTGGCGTCTTCACGGCTCTTGACCAGCTTCACACCGCCGGCTTTACCACGGCCACCCGCATGAACTTGTGCTTTAACGACCCACTCGCTGCCGCCGATTTTGTCGCAGGCTTCCGCCGCTTCTTCCGGGGTGTCTACAGCGAAGCCCTTGGATACAGGCAGGCCGTACTCAGCGAACAGCTGCTTACCCTGATACTCGTGGAGATTCATGCTTATCTACCGTCTTCGTTAGGTATTGCGCATTTTCGGCGCTGCGCTCACTGGCGCCGCGCCACCTGTAACTGCCCTCTGGCAGTCCGGTGAGCGTTCCTGCGGCCCTCCCCTGGAGTAGCGGCGGGCTGCTCACCGTTGGTCTACCGTCTTAACGCTTCTTGCGGTTGGCAATATGAATGGCATGGCCATTCACCGCCAGGGCCGCTTCATGCAGCGCTTCAGACAGTGTTGGGTGCGAGAACACCATCATGCCCAGGTCTTCGGCACTGGTGCCGAATTCCATGGCGATGGCGCCTTGCTGAACCAGATCCGCTGCACTTGGGCCAATAATATGAACACCTAGAACGCGATCGGTCTTGGCGTCGGCAATTACCTTGACCAAGCCAGCCGTATCGTTGGCCGCCATGGCTCGGCCACTTGCAGCAAACGGGAAGGTGCCGACATTCACTTCAACGCCTTCAGCCTTCAAAGCCTGCTCGGTTTTGCCGACCCATGCCATTTCCGGATGGGTATAGATAACCGAAGGAATCAGATCATAGTTCATCTGAGCCTTGTGACCTGCGATACGCTCGGCCACCATGACACCTTCTTCGGAAGCTTTGTGAGCCAGCATCAGGCCGCGTACACAGTCACCGATTGCGTAAACGCCGGGTACGCTGGTAGCGCAATAGTCATCAACATAGATGTATCCGCGCTCATCGCTCTCCACGCCGCAATCAGAAGCCAGCAGATCGGTCGTCACGGGACGACGGCCTACGGCTACGATCAGCTTGTCGAACGTCTGCTTCTGCTCACCGGTAGAGTCGGTAAAGGTCACGGTCACTTCGTTTCCGTTGACTTCCGAACCGGTTACACGTGTACCCAGACGAACGTTCAGACCTTGCTTGGTTAGAATCTTCAGGCCTTCCTTCGCAATCTGCTCATCGGCAGCCGGCAGGAATTTGTCCAGCGCTTCCAGAACAGTTACTTCGGCACCCAGACGAGCCCATACCGAGCCCAGTTCCAAACCAATAACGCCTGCACCAATAACGCCCAGACGCTTCGGAACTTCAGTGAAGTCAAGAGCACCCGTGGAGTCAACAACAATGCCTTCAACAAGCGGAGCCGGCGGAATTTCGATCGGACGCGAGCCCGAAGCCAGGATGACATTTGTCGCTTCGACAACTTGAGTCTGACCGTCCAGACCTGTCACTTCAACCTGCTTGTTAGCTAGCAGCTTGCCATGTCCTTCCAACAGCGTTACACCGTTGGCCTTGAATAGCGTGCCGATACCACCTGTCAGGTTCTTAACGATCTGATCCTTACGACCGATCATGGCAGGTACATCGATAGTCACGTTGGGTGCATCGATGCCGTGAACCTTGAAGCCTTCATGCGCTTCATGAAACTTGTAAGAGCTATCCAGCAGCGCCTTGGAAGGAATGCAACCTACGTTCAAGCAGGTACCACCCAGGGAGACCTTGCCTTCCTTACCCTTGTATCGCTCGATACAGGCAGTTTTCAGGCCGAGCTGCGCAGCACGGATGGCAGCCACATAGCCGCCAGGGCCGGCACCGATCACGACTACGTCGAATTTTTCGCTCATAAGTTTCATCCTATTTCGATAAACCGGACGGCTTCTTACGAAGCCGTCTCTATATATGGACCAGATTAGATATCCAGCAGCAGACGGGCCGGGTCTTCCAGCAGATCCTTCATGGTGACCAGGAAGGTTACGGCTTCCTTACCGTCGATCAGACGGTGATCATAGGACAGAGCAAGGTACATCATCGGCAGAATGACAACCTGACCATTCACTGCCATAGGCCGTTCCTGGATCTTGTGCATGCCAAGGATGGCAGTCTGCGGCGGGTTAACGATCGGAGTGGATAGCAACGAGCCAAAAACACCACCGTTGGAGATGGTAAAAGTACCGCCCTGCATGTCTTCCATGGTCAACTTGCCGGCTTTCGCCTTCTTGCCGAAATCAGCAATGGTACCCTCGACTTCAGCCAGGCTCATGAGCTCGGCATTGCGCAGCACCGGAACAACAAGGCCACGATCACTGGAAACCGCAACACCAATGTCCTGATAACCGTGGTAAACGATGTCGCTACCATCGATAGAGGCATTGACGCCTGGCTGACGCTTGAGAGCCTCGGTCGCCGCCTTAACAAAGAAAGACATGAAGCCAAGGCGTACGCCATTGTGCTTCTTCTCAAACATGTCCTTGTACTTGGCGCGTAGCTCCATGATCGGCTTCATGTTGACTTCATTGAATGTAGTCAACATGGCCATGCTTGACTGAGCCTCGACCAGACGCTCGGCGACCTTGGCACGCAGACGTGTCATCGGTACACGCTTCTCGACGCGATCGCCTGCAGCAAAGGTCTGTGCCGGCGCAGCCGCTGCAGCCGGCTTGGCTGCCGGAGCGGAAGGCGCAGCTTTCTTGGCTTCGATAGCGGCTACAACGTCTTCCTTGGTTACGCGACCGCCTTTTCCGGTGCCCTTGATGCTGGCTGGATCCAGACCATTTTCTTCTGCCAGCTTACGAGCGGCTGGCGCCAGAATCGGATCCTCTTCATCCTGAGCTGCAGCAGCAGGCGCAGCAGACGACGCTACGGCCGGAGCACTAGCGGCTGGCGCAGCAGCTGCAGCACCCTCCTCCACGCGTGCAATGACTTCTTCGCTCAGCACGGTGTCGCCTTCGTTTTTCAAGACTTCGGCCAACACACCGTCAGCGGGAGCCACAACTTCCAGGACAACCTTGTCAGTTTCGATATCAACCAGCAGTTCGTCCCGCTTTACGGCTTCACCAGGCTTCTTGTGCCAAGTAGCGACGGTGCCATCTGCAACCGACTCTGGAAATGTTGGGGCTTTGATCTCGATAGCCATTCTATTGGATTCCTTAATTCGTTTTATGCGCGCGCGTTAACCATTAAAAGCATCGTTCAGCAGTTTTTCCTGCTGCTCGGCATGCATCGAAGCGTAACCAACTGCCGGCGCAGCGGAGGCATCACGTCCTGCGTACTTAAGGCCAATCTCAGGCTTGAGCGCTGAAATGACGCGACGCATATGATGCTGACTGCAATACCAGGCACCCTGGTTCATAGGCTCTTCCTGACACCAAACAATATCCGTCAGATTGCTGTAGGCAGACATGACTTCTGTCAGGTCATCCTCAGGGAACGGATAAAGCTGTTCGATGCGTACGATCGCTGTATCTTCACGACCTTCGGTACGGCGCTTCTCAAGAAGGTCGTAATAGACCTTGCCGCTACACATGACCAGACGGGTTACCTTTTGCGGATCGATCGCATCGATTTCCGGTATAACAGTCTGGAACGAGCCTTCAGCCAAATCTTCCAGTGTGGAAATGGCAAGCTTGTGACGCAGAAGCGACTTGGGTGTTAGAACCACAAGTGGCTTACGCAGCGGACGAATAACCTGGCGACGCAACAGATGGTAGATCTGAGCGGGCGTGGTCGGTACGCATACCTGGATGTTCTGCTCGGCACACAGTTGCAGGTAGCGCTCCAGACGAGCAGAGGAATGCTCGGGGCCCTGTCCTTCATAACCATGAGGCAGCAGCATGGTCAGGCCACACAAGCGGCCCCACTTGATTTCGCCACTGGTAATAAACTGATCGATGACAACCTGCGCGCCGTTGGCGAAATCACCAAACTGCGCTTCCCAGATCACCAGAGCATTTGGTGTCGTCGTGGCATAGCCGTACTCAAACGCCAGTACAGCTTCCTCGGACAGCAAGGAATCGTAGATCTCGAAACTTGGCTGATCTTCGCTCAGATGTTGCAGCGGAACATAAGGCACACCATCCTTCTGGTTATGAAGCACAGCATGGCGATGCGAGAACGTACCACGGCCAACATCCTGACCAGTAATACGAACCGGATGGCCCTCATGCAGCAACGTGGCATAGGCCATGGTTTCCGCGTAGCCCCAGTTGATCGGGAGTCCACCAGCACTCATCTTCTGGCGATCTTCGAGGATTTTGCCAACCTGACGCTGTACAACCAGGCCTTCCGGCAGCTGCAGCAACTTGTTGGATAGTTCCTGCAAAGTCTTCAGGTCAAATCGAGTGTCGTGACGTGCGGTCCAGGCATGTCCCAGGTAGGGGCGCCAGTCAACGAACAGGCCTTTGTTCGGCTCCTTGACCAGGCTCGCCACCACATGGCGACCTTCATCCAAGGCACTACGATAGTTTTCGAACTGAGCCTGTACCTGCTCGGCGCTCATCACACCGGCCTGTACCAATGCATCCGCATAAAGGTCACGTGTGGTGCGCTGCTTGGTGATTTGCTGATACATCAGCGGCTGAGTACCACTGGGTTCGTCAGCTTCGTTATGGCCACGACGACGATAGCAAACGAGGTCAATGACTACGTCACGCTTGAAATGCATGCGGTAGTCGACCGCCAGCTGTGTCACGAAGAGAACCGCTTCCGGATCATCACCATTCACGTGGAAGATAGGCGCCTGCACCATTTTGGCAACATCAGTTGCATACTCGGTGGAACGGGCATCTTCCTGGCGGTTTGTGGTAAAGCCGACCTGGTTGTTGATTATGATATGCAGCGTGCCACCGGTTTTGTAAGCCCGGGTCTGGGACATCTGCAGGGTTTCCATCACTACACCCTGCCCTGCAAAGGCCGCATCACCATGAATGGAAATCGGAACGACCTTGTCGCCGGATTTGTCGCTACGACGATCCTGACGTGCGCGTACCGATCCTTCCACCACTGGAGAAACGATTTCCAGGTGTGACGGGTTAAAGGCGAGCGCCAGGTGAACTTCTCCACCTTCAGTCATTACGTTGGAAGAGAAACCCTGGTGGTACTTCACATCACCGGAGCCCAGCTCAACGATTTTCTTGCCTTCGAACTCATCGAAAAGATCGCGAGGATTCTTGCCTAGCGTGTTAACCAGTACGTTCAAGCGGCCACGGTGGGCCATACCGATTACGATCTCTTGGGCGCCATAGGAGCCGGAGCGCTGGATGATTTCGTCGATCAGCGGAATGAGGCTTTCTCCACCCTCCAGGCCAAAGCGCTTGGTGCCTGGATACTTGGTACCCAGATACTTTTCCAAACCCTCTGCGGCCGTTAGGCGTTCGAGCAGATGTGTCTTGGCTTCGGCGGAATACTGAGGACGCCCACGGACACTTTCCAGACGCTGCAGGAACCAGCGGCGCTCCTCGGAATCGACAATATGCATGAACTCCGCACCGACAGTGCGGCAATATGTCTCTTGCAGAGCATCCCGTATTTCCCGCAGAGTTGCCTCTTCTTTGCCGAAGTACAACTCGCCGGTGCGGAAGGTCGTATCGAGATCTGCGTCAGTCAATCCATAGTGATTGAGTGACAGGTCGGCAGGCGCTTGACGCTGCCACAACCCCAGCGGATCCAGACTCGCAGCCTGATGGCCGCGCATACGATAAGCCTGAATAAGGCGCAGAACTTCGACCTGCTTCTTCTCATGCTCACTGCTAACTGTACCTGCTGAGACAGGCTGGGCACGGCGTTGATTTTTTGCCAGGAGAACGAAGTGATCACGGATCGCTGAGTGCGATACGTCAGGGGAGAAATTTCCATCTGCAGGAAGCTTCTGGAAATAAGAGCGCCATTCCTCAGGAACGGCATTGGGATCGTGCAGATAGAGCTCATAGAGCTCTTCGACATAGGAGGCATTCCCACCTGATAGGTGAGCGCTTTCCCACATCCGCTGCATAACGCTTTCGTGCATTTAAGTCACCCCTCGGTCAGGGACAACACCATCGAGTCATACTGCGCGCCAGAAAGCTATACAGCATTCATTGATGTCCGGGCACCAGCCCGGTTGCCCCTAATATGTATTCAATCAACCGGCAGAGCCTACGCCTTGCAGGTCGCTTTAGAGCACCGACAAAGGATTCTGTTCCTTTGTCGGTGCAAATCGCTAATTAAGTACCGCTCTGAAGCAGCATGCTACGCACATGACCAATTGCTTTCGTTGGGTTCAACCCCTTCGGACATACCGTCACGCAGTTCATGATCGAACGGCAACGGAAGACACTGAAGGGATCGTCCATGGCAGCAAGACGCTCCTGAGTATGCGTATCACGGCTGTCAGCCAGGAAACGATAGGCTTGCAGCAGCGCAGCAGGGCCCAGGAACTTGTCAGGGTTCCACCAGAACGACGGGCAAGACGTAGAGCAGCAGGCGCACAGGATGCACTCGTACAAGCCATCAAGCTTTTCGCGCTCTTCAGGTGTTTGCAGCCGCTCGATAGCTGGCGCAGGCGTCTCGTTTTGCAGATAGGGCTGCACCTTCTCGTACTGCTTATAGAAGATGCTCATATCGACCACGAGGTCACGGATGACAGGCAGACCCGGTAAAGGACGAACAACCAGCTTGTTACCTTTTACAACGCTTGAAAGCGGTGTAATACATGCCAAGCCATTCTGGCCATTGATGTTCATACCATCGGAGCCGCAAACACCCTCGCGGCAAGAGCGACGGTAAGAGAACGTAACATCCTGTTCTTTGATCAAGGCCAGGATGTCAAGAACCATCAGATCCTTACCACCGGTCTCGATCTGAAATTCCTGCATGAAAGGAAGTTCATCCTTTTCAGGGTTGTAGCGGTAAACACTGACTTGCAACATAACGGCAAACCTCAGTATGTACGAACTTTAGGTTCGAACGTAGGAACTGTCTTCGGAGAGAAATTGACAGCGCGCTTGGTAACACGCTTGTCTTCTGGGAAGTACAAGGTATGGCAGAGCCAGTTCTCGTCGTCCCGCTCTTCAAAATCTTCGCGAGCATGCGCTCCACGACTTTCCTTGCGGGTTTCCGCTGCAATAGCAGTGGCTTCAGCAACTTCCAAAAGGTTCTGTAGCTCGAGTGCCTCGATACGGGCCGTGTTGAATGCCTGGCTCTTGTCTGCAATCTTCACGTTGGCGATTCGCTCGCGCAGCTCGGAAAGCTGTGCGATACCCTTCTGCATGTACTCGCCCGTACGGAATACACCGAAGTAGTTCTGCATGCAGCTCTGAAGCTCTTTGCGCAGAGGCGCTACGTCTTCTCCAGTGCTGCGTTCGTTGACACCAGAAATGCGAGCCAGGGAGTGCTCGATATCACTGGCGCTGGCGTCGCGATGCTCAACACCTTCCTTCAATGCTTTTTCCAAATGCAGACCCGCTGCGCGACCAAAGACAACAAGGTCAAGCAGAGAGTTGCCACCCAGACGGTTTGCACCATGAACCGACACACAGGCCACCTCGCCCACGGCGAAAAGCCCTTCAATGATCTTATCATTGCCGTCGGTATCCTGAGTGATCGCTTGCCCATGAATATTGGTAGCGATACCACCCATCATGTAATGGCAGGTCGGAATAACAGGAATAGGTGCCTTGACCGGATCAACATGCGCGAATGTTTTGGACAACTCGCAAATGCCTGGCAAACGGCCGTGAAGCACTTCTTCACCCAGGTGATCCAGCTTCAACAATACATGATCGGCGTCTGGGCCACAGCCATTGCCTGCAATGATCTCCTTGATCATGGACCGAGCAACAACGTCTCGTCCAGCCAGGTCTTTGGCATTAGGCGCATAACGCTCCATGAAGCGCTCGCCATGCTTGTTGATGAGGTAACCACCCTCACCACGGCAACCTTCGGTTACCAGCACGCCCGCACCGGCAATACCGGTTGGGTGGAACTGCCACATTTCAATGTCTTGAACAGGCACACCTGCACGCAATGCCATACCGATACCATCGCCGGTATTGATCAGCGCGTTGGTAGTAGAAGCGTAAATACGTCCAGCACCGCCGGTGGCCAGAACAGTGGCTTTCGAACGAATGTAAACGGTCTCACCCGTTTCGATGCAAACTGCAATGATCCCAACGATGGATCCATCCTGGTTTTTTACCAGATCGACTGCATACCACTCATTCAAGAAGACGGTATTGTTCTTCAGGTTGTTTTGATAAAGGGTATGCAACAGCGCATGACCGGTACGGTCAGCCGCAGCACACGTACGCGCCGCCTGGCCGCCCTTACCATAGTCCTTGGACTGCCCACCGAATGGGCGCTGATAGATACGGCCTGTTTCAGTACGGGAGAACGGGAGGCCCATGTGTTCCAGTTCGAAAACCGCTTCGGGACCCACAGAGCACATGTACTCGATGGCATCTTGGTCGCCAATGTAGTCCGACCCCTTTACAGTGTCGTACATGTGCCAGCGCCAATCGTCATTCGGGTCAGCCGATGCGATGGCACAGGTAATACCGCCCTGAGCGGATACGGTATGGGAACGAGTAGGGAAAACCTTAGTAACAACAGCTGTCTTGTGACCTGACTGGGCCAACTGCAGCGCTGCACGCATGCCTGCGCCGCCGCCACCTACGATGATGGCGTCAAAAGAAAGAGTACGAATACTGGACATGACTCACACACCCCAAAGAATCTGTACGCCCCACACAAAGAAGGCGAACATGGCAACACCACATACAGCCTGGAACAGGAAACGCACTGTCGTGGCGCCCTTACCCAAGGCCATAGGGGTCAGATAATCGGTAGAGATGGTCCACATGCCTACCCAAGCATGAACCCCAACCGAAACCAAGGCGAGCAAGCTGAAGATTCGCATCCAGCCGTTGCTATACAGCCCATGCCATTGCTCAAACGACATATCGGGGTGAAGCACGACATATCCAAGTAAGAAAAGCGTATAAATCGCAAGAATTACTGCGGATACGCGCTGAGCCATCCAGTCATAGAGACCTGAGCGCGAGAAGTTAGTGACGCTAGTTACCATATCCAGACCCCCACCAGAACGATCAGCACCGCAGATACAATCAATACGATCTGAGAGCCCAATTTGCCGCCTTGCAATGTTTCACCGGCACCCATGTCCATAATCAAATGGCGCACGCCTGCTACTAGGTGGTACAGCAATGCGGACAACACGGCCCAGATCACGAGCTTGACCAACGGATACGCCAGGAACGCTTTCACACGAGCAAATCCATCCTCAGAACTCAGCGACAGGTCGAGCCCATAAAGCAGCGCAGCAAGGCCGATGAAGAGGATAACGCCGGAAATTCGGTGAAGGATCGAGGTGTAAGCTGTGATAGGGAGTTTTATGGTCCTGAGGTCTAGATTTACAGGTCGTTTACTATTCACGGCTTCTTTCACACTGAGAGCCCAAAGTTGCCGGGCTAGTTATTGGGAATTGCTTTAATAGACATCCATTACTGGATTGACAACCGCGCTGGAGAGGCACACAGCCTGAGGCGGTCGGCCATGAAGTATAGACAGTTAGGCTGCTCATGACAACGCACCAATTCCATACAAATAGACTAATGTCGCTGCCCTAAACGGCGCTCAATAGTGTAAGTTATGAGCACGTTTGAAACCTAAGTAATAATTGGCGCAATATGTTCGTAAATTGACTTTCAAATGATTGCCTCTATAGTGGCCCTGGCCCTGCGTGGGGGTTGTATAAATGATTTCAAGCATAAATAAGGAGGCCTTAATGGCTGACAAGAAAGCGCAGCTAATCATTGAGGGCGCAGACCCGGTACAGCTGCCCGTAATGTCTGGAACCCTCGGACCTGATGTGGTCGATGTTCGTAATCTTACGAATGCTGGCGTTTTCACGTTCGATCCAGGCTTTATGTCGACGGCCTCCTGTGAATCGAAAATCACCTACATCGATGGTGATAATGGGATCCTCTTGCACCGCGGCTATCCCATCGAACAACTGGCAGAAAAGTCCGATTACCTTGAGACTTGTTACCTTTTACTAAAAGGTGAATTGCCTAACGAAGAACAAAAGCAGAACTTTGTAAGCATCATCAAGAACCACACCATGGTTCATGAACAGCTCAAGACGTTCTTCAATGGCTTTCGTCGTGACGCTCACCCAATGGCCATCATGTGTGGCGTAGTGGGCGCACTTTCCGCCTTCTATCATGACTCCCTGGACATCCAGGACCCGCATCATCGTGAAATTTCGGCCATGCGCCTGATTGCCAAGATGCCAACCCTGGCCGCTATGGTTTACAAGTACTCCATGGGTCAGCCAATGATGTATCCCGATAATCGCCTGGGATACGCAGAAAACTTCCTTCACATGATGTTCAATACACCTTGCGAAATTAAGCCGGTCAGCCCGGTTCTCGCAAAGGCAATGGACAAAATCTTTATTCTGCATGCCGACCACGAGCAAAACGCCTCCACCTCGACAGTTCGGCTGGCAGGCTCCTCGGGTGCAAACCCATTCGCCTGCATCGCAGCCGGCATTGCAGCGCTTTGGGGCCCCGCTCACGGCGGAGCAAACGAAGCAGTATTGCGAATGCTGGATGAGATTGGCGATGTCAGCAATATTGATAAGTTCGTCGCCAAGGCCAAGGATAAGAACGATCCATTCAAGCTAATGGGCTTTGGCCATCGTGTTTACAAGAACTTTGACCCTCGCGCCAAAGTTATGAAACAGACATGCGATGAAGTTCTTGCCGAACTTGGCATTAATGATCCTCAGCTTGAACTTGCCATGCAATTGGAAGAACTTGCGCGCAAAGATCCTTACTTCATTGAAAGAAATCTTTACCCCAACGTCGACTTCTATTCAGGCATTATCCTAAAAGCAATCGGCATACCCACCAGTATGTTTACTGTGATCTTCGCCCTGGCCAGAACAGTAGGCTGGATCTCTCACTGGCAAGAAATGCTTTCCGGCCCCTATAAGATTGGTCGTCCTCGCCAACTTTATACCGGCCCAACCAAGCGCGATATTAATCCGATTAATAATCGTTAATAAAAAAAGCCCCTTTCGGGGCTTTTTTATTGCTTCAACAAGCACAAATTAAAAAGCCCGCATCCTAAGATGCAGGCTTTTTACTAGACAGTAACTAATTACTGCTTAGCTTGAGCTTCAACTTCAGCTTCTACGCGACGGTTAACGGCACGGCCAGCTTCAGTGGAGTTGTCAGCTACAGGACGGCTCTCACCGTAACCTACAGCATTCACACGATTGCCAGAAACACCATACTGGTTAACCAGAACGTTACGAACTGCGTTTGCGCGACGCTCAGACAGACGCTGGTTGTAAGCATCAGTACCAACAGAGTCAGTGTGACCTTCTACAGTAGTAGAAGTCTGTGGATACTGCTGCATGAAGTCAGCCAGGTTCTTGATGTCGCCATAGCTTTCCGGCTTCACAACAGCCTTGTCAAAGTCGAACTTCACGTCCAGTTCAACGCGAACAACTTCTGCAACAGCCGGGCAACCGTTGGCATCAACAGTTACGTTAGCTGGAGTGTTCGGGCACTGGTCGACGTTATCGCAAACGCCATCGTTATCGGAATCGGTGCACACATCAGCAACCGGCTCCGGTGCTGGTGCAGCTTCCTGACGACGGGAAGAACCACCGAAGTTCACACCCACACCTACGACCGCAGACCACTCACCCTGGTCATCATCGATGTTGTAGTTGCCTTCCAGGCCACCGCGAGCGTACAGGTTCTCGGTGAAGTAATACTTCAGGCCCGCACCTACATTTGCGAACGTAGTGTGGTTGCGGCCGTGATGGTCAGCATGCGCATCAGTCAGAGACTGGTGAGCGAAACCGCCGGAAACGTAAGGACGCAGACCTACACCAGGAGTACCCCAGTGGTAGTAGGCATCAAGGGCAGCCAGGCTACCGTGAATCTTTTTGTGACCTTCATCGTGGTCGCCACGTACGTCGTGGTACTCACCATAGGACAGCGCCAGCTCGACGTCGTCAGTCAGGAAGTAACCCACCGAACCGCCATACAGGTTGGCATTGCTCATGTCACGCTGGCTGTCGGTGAAGTAGCGCTTGCCAAACAGCTCGCCCTCTACTGCGCCTTGACCCTGAGCCATGGCGCTCAGAGAAGAAGCGGCGACCAGGGAGCCAATGACGACGCCTAAGGTGCTCTTCAATTTCATCCTATGTATCCCCATCTTAATGATATTAGTGTTCCGGCAATCTCCGGAGGCTTTGACAACAAGTTATTCAGAAGTTCATAAAAAACAGTGGACTATGGTGTTACCTAGCCCTCAACTTCTGCTGCGAACTTGTCACGCAGCTTATCCAGTGCCCGCTTATAACGCATCTTGGTCGCACTGAGCCCCATGTGCATGATGTCTGCAATTTCCTGGAACTCGAGCTCCGCCACAAAGCGTAACACCAGAATTTCTCGATCAATCTGATTCACATGGGCTAGCCAGCGATCCAGACCACCCCGCTCTTCCAACTTTGGCGCCTTTTCATCCGAAGCTTCTTCGATCGGCTCCAGACTCAAAGCATCTACCAGACGACGCTTACGACGCTCCTTCCGGTATTGGGTAATGCACTCGTTGTACGTAATGCTATAGAGCCAGGTCTTAAACTTTGACTTGCCCTCAAAGTTCTTAAGTCCATACAGCACCTTCAGCATGACCTCCTGACAGACATCATCTGCATCTCGGTCGTTCCCCAGATAGCGTGCGCATACATTGAACAGCGTACGTTGATACCGCCGCATCAGTTCTTCGTAGGCACGCGTCACATGGAACAACTCGGTATGTGCGCGCTGCACCAGCTCCTCATCAGTGAGCTGGCGGGGGTCATAGGCTGTAGACAAGGTTTCGTTCAAAGCGGACGGTGCCGGACTGCCGTTCAGTGGGCGGCATGATATCCGTCTCACCGCTCGCTGTCGGCAACTTTTTCACTTGTTAGCGAGCCTTTACACGCTGATCAAGAAGGCGCTTGTTTGAAACCGATATCAATTCATCGTCCGCGGTAAGCAGCAACGTTTTCACCGTACCGATCTCTTCGATAACGCCTTCAACCTCATCAATTTGTACGAATTGCCCGACCTCGAAAATTTCTCGCACATAGATTCCAGCCAGGATCTGAGCGACCAGGTCGCGACTGCCCAACCCCAACGCCAATGCGGCTGCCAGACCAAGTGATGCCAACACGATTGCAATAACGGTATTGAGTAGCTCAGTCTTTATTTCAAGCTGCCCGATGGCTACAGAAATGCTGATGATAATGACCAGCGCCTGGGCAACGCGCCCAAGGCCTGCGGAATAATCCAGCCCAACACCTTCAGCCGCGCCATGCACGATTCCATTGACCAGCTGCGCCAGCAGCACGCCTATGACTAGAACCAGAGCAGCGCCAAACACTTTGGGCAAGTACAAGGCCATGACATCAAGCGTAGACGAAACGCGCTGCAGGCCAAGCGACTCTGCAGCCGATACCAGAAAAACCAGCAGAATGAACCAGTAGACGATGCGACCGATCAATGTACTGACAGGAATCTTGATCCCAACCCGGGCCAACATCTTGGTAAGACCAGTCCCGGTCATCAATCTGTCCAGGCCTAGCTTGGCCAAGAGCTTGGAAAGAAGATGATCAAGCAGCTTCGCAAAAAAGAATCCGAGAATAACAACCAGCAAAGCACCCAGAAGATTGGGAATGAAGCCTGCCACCTTGCTCCATAGGGTTGTCATCGCGGACAGGAGGCTTTGCGTCCAGATATCAAATTCCATGATTACTCGGCTTGTTTGTTAGAAGAACGGGAGCTACGAGAAGAGCCACGTACAGGCTTGACGTGCCCCGAGCCATTATTGATAGCCATGAGGACGGCGGATCCCCAACGCCCCATCAGCCCGAACAGATCACCTGCACCCACCTGCCGATTGGCAGTCTTCAGGACGCGATCCAGTCTGTCGTAATCCGTCGGAGCCTCGGCTCCCGACTTGAGCATATCTTTTAATGATTCTTCGAAAGGATCTGGCATAGCGCACCCCTCGCCACTTTCATGCTAGACGGTCGTCCAAAACAGCAAGTCACACTTACAACCACCGCAACCGCCTGAAGAGCCACCACTGAAAGACAGCAATAAGCAGGATGGCACCGCATGCCACAACAAAGCCCATCGAGAATGTCGACCCGGGAATGCCGCCCACATTCATACCAAGCAGACCCGTTACAAAGCTCATGGGCAGGAAGAATCCGGTAATGATGGCAAGCAGATACATGGTCCGATTGGTCCGCTCAGCCACACTGCGCTGCTCGACCTCCTGCAAGAAGCTGACTCGCTCTCGCATAAGCTCAAGCTCCTCCAGATTCCGCGTCAGGCTATTATGAAGCTCACTCCAGTACTCGGCCTCTCCTCCGGCTACCAGCCAGGCTGGTTTCTGGCGCGACAGATCGAAGTAAATGTCGCGCTGAGGAGCCAGATAACGCTTGAGGCTAGCGACGCGCTTGCGCAGACCCAGGATCAGGCTGTGCTCGGGCAGGTTTGTTTCATCTTCTTCTACCCGTTCCTCCATTTCATCGAGCTGTTCAGCAAGCTCAACGACCAGCGTATCGACCCGGCTTGTCATGTAAGTAGCCAGTTGAAGGATAAGCGACCTCGTGTTTTCAGCCCCTATTCCCTCCTCGAGATCCTCTTGGATTTCAGCTGCCGCCTTGAGGGGACGCAAGCGAAGAGAAATAACGCGCTGGGCATCCACATAAACACGCAGCGATACCATATCTTCGGGAACAGCGTTGGGGTTCAGGTTCACGCCGCGTAGAAACAGGAGAAGGCTCTCGCCGATCAAGGGAACGATACGAGGACGGGTGGCCTCTTCCAGAAGAAGATCACAGGCAAACTCATTGAGTCCGCTGGACTGACGAAGCCACTGCTGGGCCTCAGGTACACTTCGGTCCCAATGCAACCACAGGGTTTCGTCGGGCTGCAGGTCAAGAATATCGAGCTCGTTGCGCTGAATCCGGCGAGCACCACCTCGTCCATTCAATACATAGCCATATACGAGGCCGCGTTCGTTACCGCTTTCGTAATCCTGCATTCCAGATTCTCGTTACTCTTTCATTCGCCTGGCATCTCAAGCCGCTGCGAGGAGACGATAATGCCGTTGTTATCAGCATATAGATAATGGCCAACTTCAAAAGTGACCCCGCCAAACACAAGGGGTATATCGCGCTGCCCTACTCCACGCTTTTCGGATTTTCTGGGATGCGAAGCCAGTGCCTGGATACCTAGGTTGGTCTCAGCCAGTACATCCACATCCCGAACGCATCCGTAAATCACGATACCAGCCCATCCATTGGCCGCTGCTTTTTCAGCCAGCATATCGCCCAGAAGCGCACAGCGCACGGACCCACCGCCGTCCACGACCATGACCTTTCCCGAACCGTCTTCCTCGACCCGCTCCTTTACATACGAATTATCTTCAAAACATTTGATGGTGACAATTTGCCCACCAAACGAGTCGCAGCCACCAAAATTACTAAACAATGGCTCTACCACTTGTATCAGGTCGGGATAGGCATCACAGAGATCAGGTGTGACGTAGCGCATATGAGGCCTCTCTCGAGACGTTAAAGGTCGATACCGATACGATCCCGCTCATAGGCAGGATTGAGCAATTTCAACTCAGGACAGTTGGCGTTGACTGCCTTGCCTGTGTGCACATCGAACTCAAAGCCATGCCTGGGACATCGTATCGAGTCCGAGGTTAAGGCGCCCTGAAACAGTGAAGCGCCCTGATGGGGACACCTGTCTTCAAAAAGGATATGTTTGCCCTCGATGACCATCAGTACGATTGGCAACCCCTTGATCAGGAAGCGCTGACGATATCCTTCCTCAAGATTCAATAACCTTTCAAGCGGCACGAACATGGGCTCTCCTAACGATATCGCCCGCTGCGCATTGGACTCCTGAGTGAATCCAGGGCTACTATTCAGTCAGTTCGATACTAGGTGCAACATCCTGCTTTTGTGAAGCTTTTTCGATACTGGTCAGCCATTCTGAAATTAGCCCGCTAAAGTGCCGATGTGCTTCCCGCGCCATGAAAGGCGAGGCATGACTCATACCGTTTTCGCAGGAAAGAAGCTGACCTAGAGAAATGAAATCCTTATACTGCCCTCCGAAACGGTCAAACAGCATTCGGCACGCCTCAGCGCTCACCAGTGGGTCATTGGCAGCTGCCAGTCCCAGTACAGGTATTGAGAGCGAAGACAATCGCGTTAGCAGCCGGTCCCGCTCGGAGCGACTACTGCCCAGTGCACGCTCATCCTGAAGTGCCTTTAGCAGTACCTTTGGCTCATCCTCAGGACCAACGCCTACTCCATGGCCGGAGATAGTCGAGCGCATTTTTTCCCGCCACGACAGCAGCCCCCACAGACGGTCGGACGTGGCAACGCCCAACAAGCCCAGCGACTTGACTGAGCGCTCGGCCAGCCATTCGTTGAGAACGCTCAAAACAACCGCAAGCCCGCCCTGCCCGTGCCCTATCCAGTGACCTGGCAACCCCGATTGCTCCTCTACAAAGGCTGCAATTGCTGGAAGGTCATAGCGTGCATAGTCAGATAATTGATTGCTCACATACTCCAGGTTGCGTGGTGAGCAGCCATGACCGCGCATCTCGGCAATCCAGACGTCGAATCCGGCATCGACAAGCTCGACACCCAGCCCTGTACCGCTCGCGGAATACCACGTAAAACGATTACCAAAGGCACCATGAACGAGGATAACGGGAGGTCTGTAGGGCGCTTGCCGGTTCAGCCGCCCAAGGCGTGTCAGAGACAGTTCAACACTAAGGTCTGAGCTATTGTTGGGCTTGAGAAGGTACACATCTTCGGTTAAGTCCCCGTATAACTCGGCGCGCACGAGCGCAACAGGGAAAAGCTGGCTACTGCTTTGCATAATTACCGTTACATAAAAAGGCGGGGTTACCCCCGCCTGTGAATGACGCGCTATTTTAAGCCTGTCCCTCGGCCAAGAAGAACCATGTATCAAGCACGGAATCCGGATTGAGCGATACGCTTTCGATTCCCTGATCCATCAGCCACTTGGCCAGGTCAGGATGATCGGACGGGCCCTGACCGCAAATACCAATGTATTTACCGGCCTTGTTACAAGCCGCGATGGCCTGAGCCAGGAGCTTCTTGACGGCTGGATTACGCTCATCGAAAAGATGAGCAATGATGCCAGAATCACGATCCAGGCCCAGCGTCAATTGAGTCATGTCATTAGAGCCGATGGAGAAACCATCGAAATACTCAAGGAACTCTTCAGCCAGAAGCGCATTGGAAGGCAACTCGCACATCATGATCACGCGCAGGCCATTTTCGCCACGCTTGAGCCCGTAGGTCCCCAACAGATCAACTACCTGGGAGGCCTCTTCAAGAGTACGAACGAAAGGAACCATAAGCTCGACATTGGTCAGACCCATTTCGTTACGCACTTTTTTCATGGCACGGCATTCAAGCTCGAAGCAGTCGCGGAAAGACTCGCTGATATAGCGAGAAGCACCACGGAACCCAAGCATCGGGTTTTCTTCTTCAGGCTCGTACAGTTTGCCACCAATGAGGTTGGCGTACTCGTTGGATTTGAAGTCGGACAGGCGGACAATGACCTTTTTGGGCCAGAACGCTGCAGCCAGCGTGCTAACACCCTCGACCAGCTTTTCGACGTAAAAGCCTACCGGATCGCTATAGCCAGCCGTACGCTTGTCGACGTTTTCCTTGATATCCAGCGGCAGACTGTCGTAATTGAGTAGCGCCTTGGGATGCACGCCGATCATGCGATTGATGATGAACTCAAGGCGCGCCAGTCCAACGCCTGCATTGGGCAATTGGGCGAAGTCGAATGCTCGATCTGGATTTCCTACATTCATCATGATTTTGAATGGCAGATCAGGCATGGCATCTACCGAGCTTTGACGGACATCGAAGCTCAATTCACCTTCGTAGATCAGGCCCGCGTCACCCTCTGCGCATGAGACGGTTACGACCTGCCCATCACTAAGGCGCTCGGTTGCATTGCCACACCCCACTACAGCTGGAATACCCAGCTCACGAGCGATGATTGCTGCGTGACACGTCCGGCCGCCGCGGTTGGTGACGATAGCGCTGGCGCGCTTCATGACCGGCTCCCAGTCGGGATCGGTCATATCGGAAACCAAGACATCGCCCGGCATGACGCGATCCATTTCGGAAACATCACGGATGACCTTGACCGGGCCTGCACCGATACGCTGGCCGATCGCACGCCCTTCAACAATGACCTGCCCCTTTTCCTTGAGCAGGTAGCGCTCCATTACTGTTGCACTGGCACGGCTCTTGACGGTCTCGGGGCGCGCCTGAACGATATAGAGCTTGCCATCATCTCCATCCTTGGCCCACTCGATATCCATCGGGCGACCATAATGCTTTTCAATGATGAGTGCCTGCTTGGCAAGCTCGGTGACCTCATCATCGGTAATGCTGAAGCGTGCACGCTCGGCAGCCTCAACATCGACGGTTTTGACAGAGCGCCCCGCCTTGGCCTCCTCGCCATAAATCATCTTGATAGCCTTGCTACCCAGATTACGGCGAAGGATTGCAGGCCGCCCCGCCTCCAGCGTGGACTTGTGTACGTAGAATTCATCAGGGTTGACGGCACCCTGGACAACGGTCTCACCCAGGCCATAAGCACCTGTGATAAAGACCACATCCCGGAAACCCGACTCGGTGTCCAGTGTAAACATCACGCCTGCCGCCCCTGTTTCGGAGCGAACCATGCGCTGCACCCCAGCCGATAGCGCGACGAGCTTGTGATCGAAGCCCTGGTGTACGCGGTAAGCAATGGCCCGGTCGTTGAACAGCGATGCAAAGACCTCTTTGGCCGCTCGGATGACGTTGTCTACACCGCGTATATTCAGGAACGTTTCCTGCTGACCGGCAAAGGAGGCATCCGGCAGGTCTTCTGCCGTAGCGGAAGACCGCACGGCAACCGCCAGATTGTCATTTCCTGCCGACAGCTGTGCGAAGGCCGTTCTGATCTCAGTATCCAGACGAGCCGGAAATTCGGCGTCCATGATCCACTGCCGGATTTCGGCGCCTGTTTTAGCCAACGCGGTAACATCGTCGACATCTAACGCGTCCAGAGCGGCATGGATACGGTCATTAAGCCCGCTTTGCTCAAGGAAGTCCCGATAGGCCTGTGCAGTAGTAGCAAAACCGCCAGGAACCGAAACACCCGCACCCGCCAGGTTGCTGATCATTTCGCCAAGGGATGCGTTTTTGCCGCCCACTTGCTCAACATCGTGCACCCCGAGTTTATCCAGGGAAACTACGTACTCGTCCAAGGTGATCTCTCCATATTTGTATTTGTGGGAAAGCTCGTACGCAACTGGCACGTTCACACTGGGTCTTTATTCCAGAATCAGTAGAATTCGTTTTATCGACTGGCTACAGGCGCCAAGTACTTTTAAAAAAGTGCCAGTCTTCCAGCAGCCTTTACGAAGCACCTTACGATAAAATCAAAAACCACTGTCTCGGGAGTTTCACCCTGATGAAACGAACCGCCTTCTTTATTTCCGACGGTACCGGCATTACTGCCGAAACCCTCGGCCAAAGCTTACTCGCTCAATTCGAGAACATCAGCTTTACAAAACTGACCCGGCCCTATATCGACACCGTGGAAAAAGCCCGGGCCATGGTACAGCAAATCAACAACGCCGCCGTGTCAGACGGTGCGCGCCCCATTATTTTCGACACCATCGTCAATCGGGAAATACGCGCGATTCTCGACCAGTCGAATGGGTTCATGATTGACATCTTTTCCACTTTTTTATCCCCGCTTGAGCAGGAGTTGTGTGCTGAATCGTCATATTCGGTCGGTAAATCACACTCCATGATGCATAACGCCAATTATATGCAACGTATCGAGGCCGTGAATTTTGCTCTGGAAAACGACGACGGCGCGCGTACGCAACACTACGACAAGGCTGATTTGATTTTGGTCGGTGTCTCCCGGTGCGGCAAAACGCCCACCTGCCTTTATATGGCGCTCCAGTTTGGAATTCGAGCAGCGAACTATCCTTTAACCGAGGAGGACATGGAGCGCTTGCAACTGCCTGCCTCGCTCAAGGCACAAAAGAACAAACTGTTTGGTCTGACAATCGACCCTGACCGCCTATCGGCGATTCGGCACGAGCGCCGGCCCAATAGCCGATATGCCAGTTTTGCCCAGTGCGAGTTTGAGGTCCGGGAAGTAGAAAGCCTGTTCCGACGTGAAAATCTTCCGTCTATCAATTCAACCCATTTCTCTGTTGAAGAGATCGCCGCCAAGATTCTGGTAGAGAAAGGTGTTGAGCGCCGCCTAAAGTGATACGTCGCAGCAGGCTTCACTGGTTTAGAAAGGGGCCCATGCTAGAATGCGCCCTTTTGACTGACGCACTGTGCCGGAAGCCATCCTCCGCTGGCACATGCCTGGCCTGCACTAGCTTGATGAAATCTTTAATTTATCTACTGTTTAGCGTGCCCCTGCTATGGAGCACCCTGTGCTTTTCAAGCGAGAAGCGAACGTATGGCCTGCATGAAAATGTGTATCTGCCGGAGCTAAATTTACACCTTAAAGCAAAGCTTGATACGGGTGCAGAAACCGCCTCCTTGAGTGCACACCGCATCCATCTATTTACCCGTAGCGGGGAGCGCTGGGTGCGCTTTTCTCTGGCTATTGATCAGGCCCATGACATTACGCTGGAGCGCCCTCTGCTTCGTGTAAGCCATATCAAGCGGCGGCATGCAGACCACACACCAGGGGTCGAACCCAAGATGCATACCAGTCGTCCCGTTATTCCAATGGTTATCTGCATGGGAAATGAGAGGCATACGATTGAGGTCAATCTTACGAACCGTAGCCACTTTGACTTTCCCTTGCTGATTGGCAGCAAGGCACTCAGGCGCTATGACGCCTTGATTGACGTCTCCCGCTCTTATCTGGCCGGTACTCCGGCATGCCCTATTTGAAAGTCGAGTAACCTGCATGCGCTCCATTAATTTGCATCTGAAGATTCTTATCACCGTTCTGGTTCTACTTGGCGTATCCATTACCGCCTACCAGATCTTTGGGCTGGGCATTCCGATCACTCAGGATGAAACGGATGAGTTATGGAGCATCGATGCCAAGGTTACGTTTACTGCCACACCCCACGTGCCCGTCAAAGTACAACTGTTCGTTCCCCCCTTGACGCAAGGCTACGTCAGCCTTAACGAGAGCTTTGTCTCCAATAACTACGGCGTTAACGTCAGCCGTATAGAGGGTAACCGACAGCTGACCTGGTCTGCACGACGCGCCAAAGGCGACCAGACCCTGTATTACCGTCTGGTTATGACCAAGCGTTTTGGAAGTGACAAGCCACGAGAAGAAAAAGGCCCGGTTACTCGAGACCCTATTGTTCTGCCGGAAGGTCCTGAGCGCCTGGCCGCTGAAGCCTTGATCGCGCCTATCCGCCAGCACTCAGCGGATGTGGAAACATTCATCAGCGAAGCCATCAGGCGCGTCAATAACGTCAATGACGACAACGTAAAGCTGTTACTCAATGGTGACACCAGTATCACTAAGCGTGCACAGACCGTCGATCTGCTGGTGTCGCTGGCACGTGTACCCCTGGAAAAGGTTCACACCCTGCGCCTTGTCGCCCACATTCAGCAAAATCCGGAACTCTGGCTGCGCAGCTATAACGGCAAGGACTGGATCTATTTCAATCCTGAAACAGGCGAGCGCGGTCTACCGTCCGATCGCATGATCTGGTGGAGCGGTGACGGTCAACTGCTGAACCTCGATGGCGGTCGTAAAGCGAATGTGACGTTCACGCTGGACAGCAGCCAGATGAATGCCATTCGCCTGGCTCAGCTCACCAATTCGAGTGTGGAGACGGCCTTCATGGATTATTCCCTGTACGGCCTACCCCTCCAGACCCAGCAGACCTACCAGACGATGATCATGATTCCGCTTGGCGTGCTCGTGATTCTCATACTGCGAAATCTTATAGGCCTGCAGACATTGGGAACCTTTACACCGGTTCTGATTGCACTGGCTTTCCGGGAAACCGGCCTGCAGTGGGGCATCGGTCTGTTCACCGTGATCACTGCACTGGGCCTTTCCCTGCGTTCCTACCTGGAACACCTCCGCTTGCAGATGCTGCCTCGACTGTCGGTTGTACTGACGTTCGTCGTACTCATGATTGCCGCCATCAGCCTGTTCAGTCACAAATTGGGATTTGAAAACGGCCTTTCGGTTGCGCTCTTCCCAATGGTTATTCTGACCATGACCATTGAGCGACTCTCGATAACCTGGGAGGAGCGTGGCGCCAACCATGCTCTCAAGGTCGCCATCGGCACGTTGTTCGCAGGCTCGCTGGCTTATCTTCTGATGAAAATCCCACCGCTGGTGTATTTCGTATTTACGTTCCCGGCCGTCCTGTTGATTCTGGTGGGCTTCATGCTGGCAATGGGTCGTTATCGCGGTTATCGCCTGACGGAACTGGTTCGCTTCAAGGCCCTGCTGAAGGAAGACTGACATGTTCGGTTTGATCAAAACATGGAAGGCCCTTTCGGCTCGAGGGATCATGGGTATCAACCGGCGTAATGCCGATTATGTACTCAAGTACAACAAGCGCAGCCTGTACCCGGTCGTGGATGACAAAATCCTGACGAAGCAGCGAGCAATCGAGGCAGGCATCCATGTGCCGGATTTATACGGGATCATCTCGACAGAGCACGACATCGGGAAGATCGATACGATTATTGAGAACCATCAGGATTTCGTCGTTAAACCCGCACAGGGGGCTGGTGGCGACGGCATTCTGGTCATTGCCGACCGCTTTGAGGGGCGATTGAAAACAGTCTCCGGCAAGATGGTTAGCCGTTCGGACATGGAATATCACATCTCCAGCATCCTCTCGGGTCTCTATTCACTCGGTGGCCATAGAGATCGAGTACTCATCGAGTACCGGGTCATCCCTGATGAGCTGTTTCGCAATATCAGCTATGAAGGTGTTCCGGACATTCGAATTATCGTCTTGATGGGCTACCCCGTAATGGCCATGTTACGCCTGCCTACACGCCAGTCCGGCGGCAAGGCCAACCTGCACCAGGGTGCCATTGGTGTCGGAGTGGACCTGGCAACCGGACTTACGCTGCGTGGCACCTGGCTTAACGCCAAGATCGAAAAGCACCCGGATACCGCCCATCCTGTAGACGGCGTACAGTTGCCGGACTGGGACGGCTTCATGCGCCTGGCGGCTTCCTGTTATGAATTATCCGGGCTGGGTTACATTGGTGTTGACATGGTGCTCGACAAAGATAAAGGACCTCTGATTCTTGAACTCAATGCACGGCCTGGCCTGAATATTCAGATTGCCAATGACAGCGGACTTACCTTGCGAGCTCAGGCAGTAGAGGCTCGTCTCGCCGAAATGCAGGCCCAGGGTATCGTTGAAACAGCGGAAGAGCGTGTAGCCTTTTCTCAACGGTTATTCGGGCACGTCTCCTCATCTACCGTAACGCGCTGAACACATGCTCACCTGCACACTTTATCCGCTTGACTACCAAGCAGATCCCGGTGATTTCTTCGAGCGCATCCGTAATGCGGAGGGTGCTATTCTGCTGGACTCTGGCAGACCAACGGCCACACGTGGACGATATGACCTGCTTAGTGCCTGGCCGCTGGAGCAGCTCACCCCTTTAGCGGAGGAATCAGGGCATTCGTTTTTCGCTCGGCTTCGCCACGCACTCGGCAGGCTCGGAGCGGCGCAGCTTCCCACCGAAGTAGATCTGCCCTTTGCAGGTGGCGTGATGGGCTATCTGAGCTATGATTTTGGTCGCCAGCTGGAGCGTCTACCAGCTCAGGCCCAGGATGATCTGAGGTTGCCTGAGGCCAGACTGGGTCTGTATGGCTGGGCATTGATTAGCGATCATGAAAGACAGACCAGCCAGCTAGTATTTCATCCGATACTGAATGCCGCTGAACGCTCGCGCCTGATCGATCTCTTCACGAGTCCGGTTACTCCAAGCCAGGATCAAATTTTTTGCCTGAAAACCCCATTCCAGGCGAATCTGACTAAAGAGCGCTATCGCGAACAAATCGAGCGAACCCAGGCGTATATAAACGCCGGGGACTGTTATCAGATCAACTTCACACAGCGCTTTCAGGCGCCCTGCTCTGGATCGGACTGGCAAGCCTACCGCACCTTGCGAGCCGCCTGCCCTACGCCTTTTTCCGGTTATATGCCCATCCAGGGCGGTGCCATCCTCAGCCACTCACCTGAACGCTTCATTCAGGTGCATGACGGTCGGGTGGAAACACGCCCCATCAAAGGGACGCGACCACGCAGCCTGGACCCCGTACGAGACGCCGCCCTGGCAGATGAATTGCTGGCCAGTCCAAAAGATCGTGCCGAAAATGTAATGATCGTTGATCTTTTGCGTAATGACCTGGGACGCAGCTGCCGAATAGGCTCGGTCAAAGTCCCTGAGCTGTTTACATTGGAGAGCTATCCAAACGTGCATCACTTGGTGAGCAGTGTGACGGGTGAGCTTGCATCCGGTTGCGATGTATTCGATCTGCTGGCCGGAAGCTTTCCAGGCGGCTCAATCACCGGAGCCCCCAAGATTCGGGCAATGGAAATCATCGATGAGCTGGAGCCGACTCGCCGCTCCATCTACTGTGGCTCCCTGCTCTATATCGACGTGCGGGGCGAGATGGACAGCTCCATCGCTATTCGCAGTGTATTGATCAAGGACGGGATGGCCAGCTGCTGGGGCGGCGGTGCAATCGTCAGGGACTCAGAATGGCAAGACGAGTATGAGGAATCCATTGCCAAGGTACGAGTGTTATTGAATACCCTTGAGATGCATAGCCTGACGGATGCCGCTACGTCGTGCAGCCCAGACGGGGCTTTGTTACCATGCTCGTCTTGACTTATTAGCGTTGGAGCCTTGCCATGTCACTTGATCTGGACCGCATCAATGCCGAATTCGCCAATCAGCCTGAGCAGCTTGTTGCCTGGGCATTGGGTCTTGGCAAGCCGGCTATCTGCACGACCAATTTTCGTCCGTTTGAAGCGGTCATTCTTCACATGGTAACGCGCGTAAAGCCCGACATCCCTGTGGTATGGATGGACAATGGCTATAATACCGAGGCGACTTATCGCTTCGCCGATGAGGTCGCCCGCGCACTTAATCTCAACTTGATCACTTATCTACCCAAGCGCTCGCGGGCCCATCGCGAAGCTATTGAAGGTCCTGTGCCTGGATTAGACGATCCACGCCATGAGGCCTTTACCGAAGAAGTCAAACTTGAGCCGTTTACCCGCGCACTGCGGGAAATGGCACCCAGCGTATGGTTTACCGCATTGCGCGCAAGCGATACTGCAGTACGTGCCCAAATGCAGCCGGTCAGCATCAACCAGGATGGCCTGATCAAGGTTGCCCCCCTGCTGAACTGGACCTCTAAAGACCTGTATCAATATCTGGTGGAGCACAATCTGCCAAACAACTTCGATTACTTCGACCCCACCAAGGGCGAAGAAAACCGTGAGTGCGGCTTGCATATCCAGCACTGATAAAGCAAAAAGCCACTCATCAAGAGTGGCTTTTTTATGCAGCCTGCCGCTCAGGAAGATGGGGCAGTCTTGAGCGCAAGGCGCCGCTCCAGCTGGTTATACACGACCCATGTCATCAAAAGACCTATGCAAAGTACTCCTGCCAGGAAGTACAAACCGGACGATAATGTCCCGGTATAGGTTTTAAGTGCGCCAATACCAAACGGTCCGATATAACCTCCCAGGTTCCCCACCGAATTGATCAGCGCAATGGCAGCGGCGGCACTGGCACCCGAGAAAAAGCGGCCTGGTAGCGCCCAGAAGATTGCAGTGCAGGAAAACAGGCTGAAGGCCGCCAGACACAAAGCCCCCAATTGCAGTGCTGGTGCACTTAGGTAAGCACTGAAGAAGAAGCCTATGGCACCTAGCGCATACAGGACCGCCAGATGACCATAACGATCATTCAGGCGATCTGAACTGCGAGGAATAACCAAAAGACCAATAATGCCAAAGAGATAAGGAACGGACGAGACAAAGCCGGTCATGATGTCACTTCCGCCAAACTGATGAATCAGCGTCGGCAGCCACAAGCCCAGGCCGTAAATACTCAAGGTCACCGGCAGATAGAAGAGTGCCAGTAGCAGGACGCGCTTGTCCTTGAGTGCATGCAGTGGATTGCCATGACGTGTCTGGCCATATTCCTGCAAATCCTTTTCAAGTTCGTTTGCCAACCAGCGTTTCTCATCAGCCGATAGCCATTTCACCTTTGCCGGACCATCTGGCAGAAAACGCAAGGTTGGCCATGCGAGCAATACTGCAGGCGTACCGATAAGAATGAACAGCCACTGCCAGCCATGCAGACCCATTATGCCTTCCATGCCTAGCAAGGCGCCCGAGAGCGGACCAGTCACCATCATGGCAATGGGTTGCGACAGGATGAAAAATCCTAGGATCTTGCCGCGGTGACGTATGGGATACCACTGCGTGATGTAGTACAGCACCCCAGGAAAGAATCCCGCCTCCGCAATACCAAGTAGAAACCGCATTACATAGAAGCTGGTTGGCCCCTGGATGAAGGCCATGCCAATCGTAATGGCACCCCAGGTAATGAGGATCCGTGCAAACCAGCGGCGCGCTCCAAAGCGAGTCAGGAACAAATTGCTTGGCACTTCGAACAGGAAATATCCGATAAAGAACAGTCCTGCCCCCATCCCATAAGCCGCATCGCTGATGCCGATATCTGCCCCCATATGCAACTTGGCAAACCCGACAGCGGAACGGTCCACGTAGGCTACAAGGTACAGCAGGATAAGGAAGGGAATAAGTTTGAGTGTGATGAGGCGGATCAGCCGCATTTCTGGGCTCATAGCCAAGTCTCCGATTGTTTTTGTTATGTACGGCTTGAGCATAGCAGCCGCACTGGTGATATGGACTATAAAGTAATACTTTTTACTCAACAACACTTCACATGAAAGCTTATTAAGTCTAAATTCGGATAAATACTTCCGTTTAGTATGACAAATAAGAGTTAACAACATGTCTGAGAAAAAAACCCAGTTGCGCTCGGCCCAGTGGTTTGGCAATGCCGACAAGAACGGCTTCATGTATCGCAGCTGGATGAAGAACCAGGGCATCCCGGACCACGAGTTCCAGGGCAAACCCATCATCGGGATCTGCAACACCTGGTCCGAACTTACCCCTTGCAACGCTCACTTCCGCAAGATTGCCGAGCACGTTAAGCGCGGCGTCTACGAAGCCGGCGGCTTTCCCGTCGAGTTTCCCGTTTTCTCCAATGGCGAGTCCAACCTGCGCCCCACCGCCATGCTGACCCGTAACCTGGCCAGCATGGACGTGGAGGAAGCCATCCGCGGCAACCCGGTCGATGCCGTGGTGCTGCTGACCGGCTGCGACAAGACCACACCAGCGCTGTTGATGGGCGCGGCCAGCTGCGACGTACCCGCCATCGTGGTGACCGGCGGGCCGATGCTTAACGGCAAGCACCACGGTCGCGACATCGGTGCCGGTACCATCGTCTGGCAGATGCACGAGGCCTATAAGGGTGGGCTGATCGACCTGAACGAGTTCCTCTCTGCTGAAGCCGGCATGTCCCGTTCGGCCGGTACCTGTAACACCATGGGTACTGCCTCCACCATGGCCTGCATGGCTGAAGCCCTGGGCACCTCGCTTCCGCATAACGCTGCGATCCCAGCCGTGGATTCGCGTCGCTATGTACTGGCGCACCTCTCCGGCATGCGCATCGTGGACATGGTGCATGAGGACCTTCGCCTGTCGAAGATCCTGACCAAGGAAGCCTTCGAGAATGCCATCCGGGTTAACGCCGCCATCGGCGGTTCGACCAATGCCGTGATTCACCTCAAGGCCATCGCCGGACGTATGGGCGTAAACCTTGAGCTGGACGACTGGACGCGGGTCGGTCGCGGTACGCCCACCATTGTCGACCTGCAGCCGTCCGGTCGCTTCCTAATGGAAGAATTCTACTACTCCGGTGGCTTGCCTGCAGTGATTCGCCGAATGGGCGAGGCAAACCTGCTGCCGCACCCTGATGCCCTGACTGCCAATGGCCAATCGATCTGGCAGAACTGTGCCGAGGCGCCGATCTATGGCAAGGATGAGGTTATTCGTACGCTGGATAATCCCATCCGCAAGGACGGCGGCATCTGCGTGTTACGGGGCAACCTGGCACCCAAGGGAGCAGTGCTCAAACCCTCTGCTGCCACACCGGAGCTGATGCAGCACCGGGGCCGTGCGGTGGTGTTCGAGAACCTGGAGCATTACAAGGAGCGTGTGCTCGACCCGGACCTGGATATCGACGAGACCTGCGTCATGGTGCTCAAGAACTGCGGACCAAAAGGGTATCCGGGCATGGCTGAGGTGGGCAACATGGGTCTGCCACCCAAGCTGCTGGCCAAGGGCATTACCGACATGGTGCGTATTTCCGACGCGCGCATGAGTGGGACGGCCTACGGGACGGTGGTGCTGCACGTAGCGCCGGAGGCTTCGGCAGGTGGTCCGCTGGCGGTGGTGCGTGACGGTGACATGATCGAGCTGGACTGCGAGAACGGCCGCCTGCATCTGGATATCAGCGATGAAGAGCTGCAGGCCCGCTTGGCGGACTGGCAGGACCCGAACGCCAACCTGCTCGGTGGCGGTTACCGCAAGCTGTACGTGGACCACGTGCTGCAGGCCGATGAGGGCTGTGATTTTGACTTCCTCGTCGGCTGCCGTGGCTCCGAGGTGCCGAGACATTCACATTGAGTGAGTTCTCAACGCCCCTTTCCGCATTGGCGAGGGGCGAATGTTATGATGCGCGGCCTCGAAACAGGATCGCCACGTCGCGCCTCATGGAATATCGCAAACCTTCACTTCGCAAAAGCATGCATGCCCGAATCGTTCAGGAGTTGGGCCGGCATATCGTTTCTGGCCACTTTCCTGCAGACTCCAAGCTTCCGCCTGAAGCGTTGCTGTGCGAGGAGTATGCTGTCAGCCGCCCGGTGCTGCGCGAGGCAACCCGGGTCTTGGTAGCCAAAGGGCTTGTCTACTCCAAACCCAAGGTGGGCACGGTTGTCAGGCCTCGTCGCGAATGGCATATGCTTGATCCCGACGTACTGCACTGGCTGATGGAAACGACGCCACAAAACGATTTCTTCAACATGCTTTCAAGCGTGCGCTGCATTATAGAGCCCGCAGCCGCCGCGCTTGCTGCTACGCATGCCACACCTGATGACGTAGCGGCCATTGAGAACGCTTATCAGCGCATGGAAGCAGCCAAGACGCCGGAAGAGTGGTTACAACCGGACTTGGATTTCCACAGTCAGATTGCCGAAGCCACTCACAATGACCTCTTGGCTAACCTCTGCAACATGCTATCGCTGGCATTGCGCGAATCGCTCAAGCAATCAAACAGGCGTCCCAACCTTCATGAGTTCGCCCTTCCCCGCCATAAAGCGATCCTGACGGCTATTCAACATGGCGATGCCCTGGGCGCCAAACATGCCACCCTGGTACAACTAGAAGACGCACGTAAGGCTCTTACTCTGGTATTAGAGGGCGAATAGCCATAAAAAAGCCCCGGCACGCCGGGGCTTTTCATTAACGGAGCGATCAGCTCAGCGCATCGCGTGTCGTAACGCCGTTAACCAGACGGGCAATACCCAGCGGGTTAGCGTTCTTGAGTGGCTCAGGCAGCAATGCATCCGGGTAATTCTGGTAGCAGACCGGGCGCAGGAAGCGATCGATGGCCAACGTACCTACGGAGGTTCCGCGAGCATCGGACGTTGCCGGGTAAGGGCCACCATGAACCATGGAGTCACAGACCTCTACGCCGGTTGGATAACCATTGATCAACAGGCGCCCTGCTTTTTGCTCAAGCACAGCTGTCAGCTCAGCACCGTAGGTTTCCAAGTCACCCGGCTCGGCAATCAGCGTCGCAGTCAGCTGGCCATGCAGGCCATGCAATGCGCGAATCAGCTCGGCCTTATCGGCAACTTCTACCACAATGCTAGTTGGACCAAAAACCTCTTCCTGTAACAACTCATCACCTTCCAGCAGCAAGCTGACATCAGCCTTGAACAACTGTGGCTGAGCCTGATTGTTATTTTGCTGGGTTGCACCGGCAAGATGAGTAATACCGGAGTGAGCATTCAAATGCTCGAGACCTTTGACATAGCTCTTCAGGGTGCCTGCATTGAGCATGGTCTGCGCCGGCTGGTCATTCATGGTCGCGGCGAAACGCTCCAGGAATGCAGAGAACTCCGGCGAGCGAATGCCAATGATCAGGCCCGGGTTGGTACAGAACTGACCACATCCCAACACGACCGAAGCGGCCAGCTCGTTAGCCACATTATCGCCGCGCTGCTTGAGTGCTTCAGGCATCAGCAGAACCGGGTTGATACTGGACATTTCAGCAAAGACCGGGATCGGCTGAGGACGTGCAGCAGCCATATCACATAGTGCGCGACCACCTCGCAGCGAGCCCGTGAAACCGACCGCCTGGATGGCTGGGTGCTTGACGAGCTGCTCGCCGACGCCAGCGCCGTAGATCATATTGAAAACACCAGCCGGCATGCCAGTACGCTCAGCCGCACGAACAATGGCTTCAGCCACATATTCAGCTGTTCCCATGTGACCACTATGGGCCTTGAACACAACCGGGCAACCGGCAGCCAGCGCCGAAGCGGTGTCGCCGCCTGCGGTAGAGAATGCCAGCGGGAAGTTGCTTGCACCGAATACGGCTACTGGACCAAGACCGATACGGTATTGGCGCAGGTCTGGACGAGGCAGCGGCTTGCGGTCAGGCAAGGCACGGTCGATGCGCGCCCCGTAGAAATCACCACGACGCAGGACCTGAGCGAATAGGCGCATCTGTCCACTGGTGCGTCCACGCTCGCCTTGGATACGGCCAGCAGGCAATGCGGTTTCGCGGCAAACCAGCTGCACGAAATCGTCACCCAGCGCGTCCAGTTCGTCTGCAATGGCTTCCAAAAAGCTGGCACGCTTTTCAGCGCTCAGGCTGCGATAGATGGGATAAGCCTCTTGCGCAGCACGTGCAGCAGCATCAACTTCTTCAGGCGTAGCCTGATAGAACTTATACGATAACTGTTCTCCAGAGGTCGCATCCACGCTATAGACGATAGTTTCGCCTTTAGCACTACGCGCTCCGCCAACATAGTTATGTCCTGTGATCTGCATGCTTAACTCCTTGACCATAAAGGGTTTCAGGACACTGCGCGAGCCAATGCTCACGCAGATAAAATGAGAAGAACATCGGTGTCAGGCACTAAAGGTACATCCTGTCGGACTTTAAGTCATCATACAACATAGCAATTTAGTGATTTAACCGGCCTCTTATGAAGGCAGATTTAGCTGACAACCCACGTTTAAAGCACTTGATGTTCAGAAAGTTATAGCGCTTTGATGTTGCCTATTACGAAATCCGGCTTATGGGAAGCGATGCCATTGATCAGAGGTTTACCGAACTCAGGCATGCTGATTTCGAACCGATCTCCCGGCTGCGCCTTGATACCGTCAGCGAAGGACAGTGTAGCCGTTCCGAAAAAATGTACATGTACGTCGCCCGGACGCAAAAACTGGTTGTACTTGAAATGGTGATATTCAAGATTCGCCAGGCTGTGACACATATTCTCTTCGCCTGAAAGAAATTCCTTTTCCCAAAGGACCTCACCGTTACGGCGAATCCGGCTCATACCTGAAAGGTGGCGAGGCAGCTCACCTACTCGTAATTCAGGCCCAAATGCGCAACAGCGCAGTTTAGAGTGCGCTAGATAAAGGTAGTTTTTCCGTTCCATGACATGATCGGAAAACTCATTTCCCAGCGCAAAACCTACCCGATAAGGTTCCCCGTCATCACCGATGACATACAGGCCGGTCAATTCAGGCTCTTCACCGGCATCTTCGGCAAACTCGGGAAGGGAAAAATCCTCGCCCGGACGGACAACAATGCTGCCGTCACCCTTGTAGAACCATTCTGGCTGCGCCCCCACTTTACCGGCCGAAGGTCGTCCGCCTTCAAGTCCCCAGTTGAACATACGCATGCTGTCGGTCAACTTGGCTTCGTCCTGATTGTTATGCTGATGCATCTTGTCTCGCGTAGAAGCACTGCCCAGATGCGTAAGCCCAGTTCCGGTAACCAGGCAGTGGGCCGTATCGTCATGATCCAGCGGAGGTAATACGCGACGGGCTTCAAGCACACTGTCATAACTCGGCCCTGGCTCGGTACCCTGCGCCTGGACCTCAGCAACCAGATCACGTCCGTTTCGGATTGCATTCAGTGCCAGCTCACGTGTCGTGCGAACATTACGTACAATCTGGAGATTCTCGCTTTCAACCACTCCTACATGGCGCTGGCCTTCTGAAGTCTCAAATTGAATCAGTCTCATGGGGTTTGCTCTTATCGTTATGGGCTGAATGGATAGCGTATACTTTACGGCGCGCGCAGAACGCTGCCTAATGAGAGGTACTGATTAAGTGATAACCTTTGGTTATTCCCATGATTCCATCTTTGAATTCCATTTCATCGCGCCTACGCGTACGTCAGCTCAAGCTTCTCATTGCCCTTGAGGAGCATGGCTCACTGCACAAAGCTGCCGAGCAGGTTGCTATTACTCAACCGGGTGCAACGAAAGCCCTCCATGAAATTGAAGCGACACTAGGCGCCACCCTTTTTACACGTACCAGTCAGGGACTGGTGCCTAACGATCTGGGACGCTGCGTGACTCGATATGCGCGCCTCATTCAGTCTGACATTGCCCACCTCAGGGAAGAAATGATTGGCATCCTGCATGGTCAGGGTGGCCGGTTGTCCATTGGCGTTATCATGGGTGCGGTGCCGCTGCTCATGCAGTCGCTCAATCGGCTTCGCCAGAAACAGCCGGAACTGTCGATTCATATCGCGGAGGATACCAGCGCGCGATTGCTTGCCCTTCTCGACCAAGGGCGGGTAGACGTAGTGATTTGCCGAACCAGCGTAAGCACCCGGCCTGATGCGTATGAAAAGCTGATCGAACATCCAGAAAGCCTGGCGCTGGTGGCTCATCCCAACCATCCGCTGGCCGACGCATCACTTTCCAGTCTGGACGAGCTGACAGGCTATCGCTGGGTTGTCTATCCCTCCAACATGCCCATGCGCCTCGCGCTCGAACAGCAGTTTCGCCTTGCAGGGCTCGACTTCCCGCGCTATCCCATCGAAACGGCCTCTACGTTCACGATGCTTAGCCTGTTGCAGGAGGATCCGCATCTTCTGGCTGTGATGCCTAGCGATGTAGCGCTCTTCAGTGAACGCTTTGGCCTGCTCAAGCGGTTTTCCATTGACCTGCAAATCAACAGCGAGCCCTATAGCGTAGTCATTCGCCAAGGCATGGACGTCACCGCACCAGCCAAAATGTTAATTGAGGAATTAAGACAGGATATGGGGCTGACGGCGCAGCCCCATAGACAGGAGATTACTGCTTGAGGGTCGAAAACTTGTAGATGGTAGTCTGCTTGTATGTCTCGCCGGGGTTCAAGCGAGTGCTGGCAAAGTTGGGCTGGTTTGGCGCATCGGGGAAGTGCTGAGCCTCCAGCGTAAACGCTCCCCAGTGCGGATAAACCTTGCCCTGCTTACCTTTAATAGTGCCATCCAGGAAGTTGCTGGTATAAAACTGCACACCCGGCTCGGTTGTATACATCTCCAGGCGCCGCCCGGATGATGGATCAAAAGCCGTAACCGCTACGGCGTCGAGCTGGCCCGGCTTATCAAATGCCCAGTTGAAATCAAAGCCACCCTGTTTGGGCTCGGCATATTTCAGCTGTTGGTCGTTGTCACGAATGTGCGCACCGATAGCAGTCGGATGGACAAAGTCCATAGGCGTACCCTTCACATCAGCCAATTCCCCGGTTGGAATCAGCGTTGAATCAATCGGGGTGAACTTGGACGCATGGATAGTCACCTTTTGGTCAAGAATGGTCCCGTTGCCAGCGCCCGCCAGATTGAAATAACTGTGATTGGTCAGGTTGACTACCGTAGGCTTATCCGTCGTTGCGGTATATTCGATCTGCAACTCGTTATGCTCGTTGAGAGTGTAACGCACAGTAGTTGTGAGCGTGCCTGGAAAGCCCATCTCACCATCAGACGAAACATAGCTAAGCGATACGCCTTTCCAATCCTTGCCCTCGATAGGCTTGGCCTGCCATACCTTGGTATTGAAACCTTCCGGCCCGCCATGCAGGGCGTTTGGATCGTTATTGATCGGCACCTGATACGTCTTGCCATCAAGCTCGAACTTACCCTTGGCCAGGCGATTGCCGAATCGGCCGATCAGCGCACCAAAGTAAACGGTGCCGTTATCCAGATAGCCTTTCACATCATCAAAACCTAGAACGACATCTTCCATATGCCCTTTTGCATCGGGCACTTCAATGGATTGGACGATACCGCCATAAGTAATGATGCCAACTCGCATTCCGTTGCTGTTTTGTAACGTATAGCGCTCAATGGCACGGCCATCAGGAAGTGACCCGAACGGGGCACGATCAACATGCAACGAGCTGGCTTGGGAGAGTCCGGACATAAGAGCGAAACCTATACCTAGCAGAACAGCAGACTTTCGGGACACTTTCATCGTATGAACCTCGTATTGTTTTTCTTGTAAGGGACACCTGTGAGCCGCTGGAAAGCTCACCCCGTCACTCTGACACAAAATGAGACGAAGTGACTCCCTTTCTTTCATACGATGATTAGGAGAATCTAGTAGGTCGGCAATGTGACTTCAGCAAATAGGTCTTCAACTTCCTGGCGGCTATGGCACTGCATCGCCTGCACCAGGACTTCACGCGTCAGATGCGGGGCGAAACGACTAATGAAGTCACACATATATCCCCGCAGGAAGGTCCCCCGACGCAAGCCGATCTTGGTAATGCTGGCCTCGAACAATTCACTGGCGTCCAGCGCAACAAGGTCACTGTCGAGCTTATGGTCAACCGCCATATCCGCCACGATTCCCACCCCCAGACCGAGCCTTACATAGGTCTTGATAACGTCGGCATCGGCTGCGGTGAAAACGACTTTTGGCTCCAATCCTCGCCGGCTAAAGGCCTCATCCAGCTTGGAACGTCCTGTAAAACCGAATACGTAGGTGACGATGGGATGCTCGGCCAGGGCTTCCAGGGTGAGCTTGGGCACTTTGGCCAAGGGGTGACTATGTGGCACGATGACACATCGATTCCATCGATAGCAGGGCAGCATGATCAGATCACCAAAATGCTCAAGGCCTTCCGTTGCAATAGCAAAATCAACTGTGCCATCTGCTGCCATTTCAGCAATCTGCATAGGTGTACCCTGCTGCATGTGCAGGGCGACATCCGGATACTGCTTCATGAAATCACTGATCACATCCGGCAAGGCATAGCGGGCCTGGGTGTGCGTCGTGGAGATTGAAAGCGTGCCTTTCTTCTCGTTGGAGAACTCTTGAGCGATCTGCTTGATGCTTTCGCACTTACGCAGGATCTCACCAGCGGTCTGGATAATCCGCTCACCCGCTGGCGTAATGCGTGTCAGGTGCTTGCCGCTTCGAGCAAACACCTCTACCCCCAACTCATCCTCAAGCAACCGGATCTGCTTACTGATGCCTGGCTGGGAGGTATACAGGCTTTGCGCTGTTGCAGAAACATTGAGATCGTGATGCGCCACTTCCCATATGTACCTCAATTGCTGAAGCTTCATGATGGCTCCTTGCTATAGCTAACAGCACCGTTGTTATAACCTATACTAACGCACTACAAAAATATTTATAGCCATTGGTAATTATCAATGGCTGCGATGCTGCAACATGGGTACAAGATAGACAGGCACATCCGCCATTTGCAGAACTTTGCCTGCAGTACGTCCCAGCGGTGTATCCCAAGTGCTGCCATGACTATGACTGCCCAACACAATCAAATCGACAGCCAGATCATGGGACTGATCAAGAATGACCTGAGCGGGATCTCCCTGAACGACCCGCACCAAGCGGATACGGTCAAACTCCTGCGCAGTCTCCCCCATTTCATCGCGCAGACACTCAATCACGCGCTGCTCAATATTGGCTAAAACGGTATTGAAACCCTGCTTGTTCAATTGTGCCAACGTGGAGGCATCCATATAGGTTTGCAAAATCGAGTCAGCGAACAACCCCAAGGGTTCAACTGCATGTACGACATACAACTTAGCATCATGCGCTCGCGCCAAGGAAAGCGCATGCTGCAAGACAGAGGATGAGTAGATGCCCAGATCAGTTGCATAAAGAATCGATTGGATCAATTGGCCCCCTCAACTACTGACGTGGATGGCCGTCATACGACATGCCGAATTCTTATTCATCATAGGAAAGCGTAGCAGCGTATTGCCACTTCGCCGTGCAAAATGCTGGTAAATGCCTTAATTTGCGAACTTGGTTAGTTAACATCACACTTCTCTCATCAAGGTAAATCATCAGCATCACGGCTCAGACAAGCCAGAATTCCCTGATTCAATTCAGACTCGGTCATCCGCGTTTTCAGCCCGCCATAAAATAGCCCCTGACGTACTACGAACAGAGCAGGCAAGTGAAATACCTCATAGCGCTGCACCATTCCTCCGTTTCGCTCCGCATCGACCCAGGCGATTTGATCGCATGGCAAGTTCATCTCCGGCAAGCGCTCTCGCGCCCACCGGCAACTTGAGCACCCTTCACTGGTGAAGATAAGCAACGTTACTCCCGAAAGCGCCAACAACGCCTGATCCGCATCAAGATCGCTTAATTCCACAAAGCCTCGCTATTTCGTACTGGTCAAGACATTCAAGGACGCAACAGGCCGCTTCGTCTCTCGAACCGGAAAAGGCCATTGTCGCCTCCTATGAAGACACGTTATGGTTAGCCTCTTGTCCACCTTTTACCGCGTAACGCCAGCCGGTTATGCCCAAGCAGGCACCGTGGCCTCCGAGAACACTATGGCCGATTTACCTATAAATGACCTAAACGTCGTATCAAACGACCCCCTGATAACGCCTGAGCGACTCAAACTAGAGATTCCTTTGACCGAAAGCGCCTCCAAGACAGTCGCTCAGGGTCGCCAGGTGGTGCGTGATATCCTTGATGGCAAGGATCATCGGATTTTTGTCGTGATTGGCCCCTGCTCCATTCATGACATCAAGGCAGCCCACGAGTACGCCGACCGCCTGAAGGTTCTGGCCGAAAAAGTTTCCGATACCCTCTTCCTTGTCATGCGGGTGTATTTTGAGAAGCCGCGGACGACAGTCGGCTGGAAAGGGCTTATCAACGATCCCTACCTGGACGACTCCTTCAAGATTCAGGATGGTTTGCACATTGGTCGCCAATTGCTGCTGGAGCTGGCCGAGAAAGGCTTGCCTACTGCCACCGAAGCACTAGATCCCATCTCACCACAGTATCTTCAGGACCTGATCAGCTGGTCTGCAATTGGCGCCCGGACCACGGAGTCCCAAACGCACCGTGAAATGGCTTCCGGCCTTTCATCGGCCGTTGGCTTCAAGAACGGCACCGATGGCAGCCTGACCGTTGCTATCAACGCCTTGCAATCGGTCTCAAACCCACATCGTTTCCTCGGCATCAATCAGCAGGGACAGGTCTCGATCGTGCAAACCAAAGGTAACCCCTACGGTCATGTGGTTCTGCGCGGCGGTAACGGCAAACCGAACTACGACTCGGTCAGCGTTGCGGTATGCGAACGTGAATTAAGCAAAGCCAAGGTCAAGGCTAATATCATGGTGGATTGCAGCCATGCAAACTCTAACAAGGATGCCTCACTGCAGCCGCTGGTAATGGATAACGTTGCCAACCAGATAATCGAAGGCAACCAGTCCATTATCGGATTGATGGTAGAGAGCCATCTGGGCTACGGCAACCAGCCGATTCCTAAGGATCTCAACGAACTGAAATACGGCGTTTCGGTTACAGATGCCTGCATCGATTGGGAAATGACGGAACAGAGCATCATGAGCATGCATAACAAGCTCAAGGACGTACTGCCCAAGCGCAAGCGCGATTGATTGCCAGTCTTCTTATAGCCGGGTTCTTTACCCGGCTTTTTTATGCCTGTCGATTAGTGAGGAGCCGTTAGCTTCTGCTGACGCCGCTCGATATAACGCTCGACATAGGAGCAGGATGGAATGACGCTGTAGCCACGTGACTCCGCGTAAGTCAGTGCGTGTTCGGCTAACGCTGCGGCTATTCCCCTGCCCCGCAGATTATCGGGCACAAAGGTTCTGTAAAAATCCATGGTCTGCTTACCAAGATCCATATAGGCAAGATACGCGCGCTGCCCATCGACGTGGATGACAAACTGGTGAGATGAGAGGTCGTGGTCGATTGAAAACGACTCGTTCATATCTGCTCCTTGGCGGAAAACCGATTACCCGCCTTATCTCTCTTATTGGGAAGCGACATTGCTGCCGAGCCTATTTTCAGACTACAGAAATGGCTGCCCCGTTCGGGCCGGCCATCGTACAACAATCATGACCTTAGGCTTAATACAACGAGCATCTGGCGCAAGACTAAGAGCTTAATAGTGCGTTGAAGTTTGCATTAATACAACCCATTAGCCTTGTAACTGTTTGCCTTAGTCGCGCTCCTTATACCGTCAGAAAACCCGTCATCAGTCACCCTTGGACACTTTTTAAGCAACGCAATGTCAATTTATCGAGCTTATGAAAGGGAAAGTGAAAAAAACTCGCGAACCTTGCATTCGCTCAGTTTACTTACTACACGTTATGAGTAGTATGTAGCGCGCAATTTTCCGCTGGGAAATTTGCACTCTATATGGAAGTCCACCTCAAGGGGATAATGATGAACAACGCTCTGAAATTTGCCGCTCTGGCTCTGGCAGCTGCCCTGGCTACTGGTTGCAGCCACGCTTCCAAAGAAAGCGAAGCCCGTCTGACCGCTACTGAAGACGCTGCTGCTCGCGCTCAGGCTCGTGCTGACGAAGCTTATCGTCATGCTGACGACGCTCTGGCTGCTGCTCAGAAAGCTCAGCAGACTGCTGACGAAGCTAACGAGCGCGCTCTGCGTATGCTGGAAAAAGCCAGCCGCAAATAATAGGTCTCTGACCTGTTAAGCCGACTCTCGGGTCGGCTTTTGCGAGCAACAAAAAGCCCGCCATTTTGGCGGGCTTTTTGTTGCCACACTGTTTTATAACGCTGCAGCAGGCTGATCAGCGGCAGTCGCAGCAGTTTGCGAAGCCTGATTGATGGTAGCAGCCACCTCTACGGGCAGACCATCCTGCGCCGTGACGATGTCCTTTACCAATTCCCAGTTCAGCTCAGCGTGACCACTCAAGTCCTCGCGACGGATCATGGCATTCACCACAGCCGTGTGCTGGTCGATCATGGCCGGCTTGCCATTTTCGCTCGAGAGCGGCTCATGCGCCTCCAGATACAGCTTGCCTTGGCTGATACCAAACTTGTAAGGCTCGTTGATGATGCGTACAGGGGTGTTCACCGGAACCATTCCAACGAACTCCTTGAGATCCTCATTCAGCATCCGGAAACAGCCGTGGCTGACCTGCATGCCGATACCAAATTTCTTGTTGGAACCGTGGATCAGATAACCTGGTAGCGCAAGGTTCAACTTGTAGGGTCCAAGCGGATTGTCCGGCCCCGGCGGAACCACGGCAGGAAGCGGATCACCATCGGCGGCGTGCTCGGCACGAATCGATGCAGGCGGATACCAGCTGGGGTCCTTGGTCTTGGCGGTGATTCGGGTAGTCCCAACAGGCGACCCCCATCCTTCACGTCCAATTCCCAATGGGTAGGTGAAAACCGTATTACCCCCTTTGGGGTAGTAGTACATACGGTACTCAGCCAGATTAATGACAACCCCTTCACGCGGCCCAGGCGGCAGGATGAACCGTGTAGGCAGAACCACTTCGGTACCCGCCCCTGGCAGCCAGGCATCAACACCCGGGTTCGCTGCCACCATCTCCGAATAGCCAAGATCGTACTTCTCACCGAGGTCTGCAAATGTGTCTTCGTAGGCGGCCTTGATAACCTGCACCTCGCCCACGATATCTTCACCAGGCGGTGGAAGCGGCAATTCCAGGGCGCAAGCCGTACCGGCAGTCAGACTAACGGCAAGCGATAAACAGGCGATAGATGATGCGCGAGACAACATCGAAAAATCCTTTGAAAAGAATGCTGTAAATAGTGTCAGTGTAACACTGCGCCTATAAGGCCGTGAGACCTTAGAGGAACGAAACAGTACCCACTTCACCCCGTTTATCTGCTTCCAGACGTTCCATGCACTGGGGGCATAACTGCGAGTGTCTCAGCCAATGCCGAGCCAATGGCTGAAACTTGGGCTCGGCCGGGAGAAGGCTGCCGCACAATGTGCGATCGGCATGTCCACCTAGCTCAAGCTGGCGTGCAACGATGTGCAGCCGTGTTGTCCGGCAGGCGAACAGATCGAGCTGTGAATCAGGCACGATAAGTTGAAAGCCAAACAAGGACCAGGCGTGACGCGACATTTGAGGCTCCAGAAGGGGGGCGCAACCTTAACGGAAAGGCGTTGACCTGAAAAGCAGGTGAACCGGATTTAACCGCCCCAAACTGTAAAATCTTACAAAATGTCAGTGCTTTGCATTCTGCGTCCGTTCAAGCAAGGGCTGTAAGGCTTGCCAGGCATTTTCCAGTAGTCTTGGCTGTCCGGCTGCATTGGGATGAATTCCGTCTGGCTGCATGTACTGCTCTATTCCTCCAACCCCCTCCAGAAAGAAGGGCACCAGTGCGACCTTTTTTTCTTCAGCCAGACTGGAATAAACCGCAGCGAAACGCTCGGTATACTGAATGCCATAGTTGGGCGGCAATCGCATTCCTAGAAGCAGTACCTTGGCACCTGCCTGCTTGGACTGGTCAATCATTGATGCAAGATTCTGTTGCAATTGCGCAGGGGGCTGGCCACGCAAACCATCATTGCCGCCCAGCTCAATCAGCACAACATCAGGCTTGTGCTCATTAAGTAACGGCGATAGCCGGGAAAGCCCGCCGGCACTGGTGTCACCGCTAATCGAGGCATTGATGACCTTGTAGCTGCCCTTCTGTTCGTCCAGCCGTTTTTCAAGCAGCGAAGCCCATCCTTGGCCCGTTTCTATCCCCAAACCGGCACTGATACTATCTCCAACGATCAAAAGCGTCTGTGCTGCGGCGTGTTGCGCAGTTAGAAACAGCGCGAGACAGCCGCCCGATAACCATTTACGCATGCGGAATCCTCATGAGCGCCAGCATTCTAGTTGCCCAGAACCTTAGCAAGGTTGTACCCAGCGCGGAAGGTGAACTCACCATCCTTCATGGCCTCGACCTTGAATTGGCAAAGGGCGACAGCCTGGCCATCGTAGGCAGCTCAGGCTCCGGCAAATCCACTCTGCTAGGCCTGTTGGCCGGGTTAGATCAGCCGAGTGAGGGGGATGTTGTTCTGGCGGGACATGCTCTGGCCGCATTGTCAGAGGATGAGCGTGCGCGAATACGTGCCGAGCATGTCGGATTCGTTTTTCAGTCGTTTCAACTGCTCGACAGCCTGACCGCTTTAGAAAATGTCATGCTGCCCATGGAGCTTGAAGGTTACAAAAATGCGCGTGATCGCGCCGAGTCTCTTCTGGAACGAGTCAATCTGGGGCATCGCCTGAGTCATTATCCGCGCCAGCTTTCTGGAGGTGAGCAGCAACGAGTCGCCATCGCACGGGCGTTCGCTGCTAACCCCAAGGTGTTGTTTGCCGACGAGCCTACCGGGAACCTGGATACCACTACTGGCGCCCGTATCAGTGACCTGCTGTTCGAACTGAACACAGAGCTTGGAACCACCCTGGTGCTGGTGACCCATGATGAGCGACTCGCGCAGCGATGTAATCGTCTGATACGTCTGGAAAGCGGCCGCCTAGTCACATTGGAGGCCTGAATGACTCGCCTCCCCTTCTTCCGATTATTGCGTCAAGCCAGCCGGCAGCTTATGCGAGAAGTTCGAGCCGGAGAGCTGCGAGTGCTCTTCTTTGCACTGGTGATTGCGGTTGCCTCAAGCTGTGCGATCGGTTATTTCACGGCTCGCCTGAACGAAGCCATGGTGTTGAGGGCCACGGAGTTTCTAGGCGGCGACCTGGCACTGCGAGGTACATCGGCAGCTCGTCAGGAGCAGATCGATGCCGGCCTTGCCCAAGGGCTGAAACATGCTCAAACCATAGAGTTTTCCAGCGTCATTGCCGGTGAACAGGCCATTCAACTGTCCAGCGTCAAAGCCGTCAGCGGCTCCTATCCGCTCAGGGGACAGCTCAAGAGCACGCTCACTCCACAAAGTCAGGAAACAGTTGGAGGCCTTCCAGATCCTGGGGAGGCCTGGGTCGAGGCTCGTCTGTTACCGGCACTTGAACTGAAGATAGGTGACACGATCGATGTTGGTCGTAAAACACTACGTATCTCTCGCATCCTGACCTACGAACCCGATCGCGCTGGGGACTTTTACAGTTTGACGCCACGTGTCCTGATGAACAGTGCAGACCTGCCGGCCACTGAAGTCATCCAGCCGGGCAGCCGGGTTCGCTACCGAGACCTCTGGAGTGGAGCGACCGATCAGCTGGAGCGTTACCGGGCAACGCTCGAACGTAGTCTCGATGTCAATCAGCGAATCGAGGACCCACGCGACGGTAATCGTCAGCTCGGCAGCGCCCTGGACCGAGCGCAACGCTACCTGGGATTAGCGAGCCTCGCCGCCGTGTTGTTGGCTGGCGTGGCCGTGGCCATGTCGGCCAATCGCTTCGCAGTCAGGCGCTTCGACGCAAGCGCTCTGCTCCGCTGCCTTGGGCTTTCGCGCCGGGAAGCCTTGATTCTGTATAGCGTGCAACTGGCCATGCTCGGACTGGCGGCCAGCGTACTGGGTGCTGTACTGGGCTGGCTTGCCCAATTTCTGCTCTTCCACCTGATGGCAGGGTTGCTGCCCGCAACAATCCCCAGTGCAGGACTATTTCCAGCACTTGCGGGTATGGGGACGGGCCTGATCGCGCTTGCTGGTTTCGCGTTGCCGCCCCTGGCTGCACTTGGCCGAGTCCCGCCCCTGCGCGTTCTGCGCAGCGACCTTCTTCCTGTTCCTCCTAGAAGCTGGATCGTCTATGGTACTGCCCTGCTGGCCTTAGGGCTGATCATGTGGCGGTTATCGCTGGACCTCAGGCTAACCCTGGCACTGCTAGGTGGCGGACTGGCTGCCACAGTAGTGCTTGGCGGACTAATGCTGCTGGGCTTGAAAGGATTACGCCGCATGCTAGCCTCGGCACCGCTTGCCTGGCGTTTGGGGCTGGGCCAATTGCTTCGTCATCCAGTCGCTGCTGCCGGACAGGCCCTGGCATTTGGGCTGATTTTGTTGGCGATGGCGCTTATCGCCTTGTTGCGCGGAGAAATACTGGACCGCTGGCAGGACCAGCTGCCAGCGGACTCCCCCAATTATTTTGCACTCAATATCCTGCCTGCCGAGAAGGACGCCTTTGCGGCACAGATCAGCCAGCTGTCGCCCAATCCGAAACCGTTATATCCCATCGTGCAGGGTCGTTTGGTGTTGATCAATGGCGAGCCTGCCAGCGAGGTCGTAGAAAGCGAGTCACGCGGAGACCGCGCCACGCGTCGCGACCTTAGTCTTACCTGGGCTGACACACTACCCTCAGGTAATGTCATCACTGCCGGACGGTGGTGGGACGCCACACCTCCAACACGTGATCTGCCGGGCGTATCCGTAGAAGCAGAACTAGCCAAGAGCCTCAAAGTAGGGATAGGCGATCATCTCAGCTTCAATATTGCCGGCAAGATCATAGAGGCGCAGGTGAGTAGTCTGCGAACCGTGGACTGGAATAACTTTCAGCCCAATTTCTTCATGATCTTTCAGACGGGAACGTTTACCAATGTTCCCGTCACCTATCTCACCAGCTTTTACATTCCGCCTGGCCATGACCGGGCCATGGTTGAGTTGGCACGTCAGTTTCCAGCCGCGACGTTATTGCCTATCGATGCGATCCTTGCGCAACTACGCAGCATCCTGGGCCAAGTAACCATTGCGGTAGAATTCGTCTTGCTCTTTGTATTGGCCGCTGGAATGACGGTCTTGTTTGCCGGTCTTCAATCCACACTGGATGAGCGCATACGCCAGGGTGCACTTTTGCGGGCACTGGGATCAGAGCGACGACTCCTGATACGCACCCGCCGGGTTGAATTTGCCTTGCTTGGCGCAACCAGTGGACTTTTGGCAGCATTAGGGTGTGAGATCATTACAGCTTTGCTGTATCGCCTTGTGTTCGATATGCCATGGCAACCACACCCATGGCTTTTGCTGCTTCCCCTGATAGGCGCAGCAATGATTGCTGCAGCCGGTCTTTTGGGAACAAGACGGGCATTGACGGTCAGTCCGCTACGCATTCTGCGGGAAGGTTAATCAGGTTTTTATATGGAATGGATGTATGAGTCGATACCGACCGCCTCGTAGCGCAGGCACCCCTTTGATTACGCCCGAAGGCGAAGCGCGCCTGCGCGCCGAGCTGCATGAGCTCTGGAATGTCCGTCGACCACAAGTCACGCAGTCCGTGAGCGAAGCGGCGGCCCAGGGTGATCGTTCAGAGAATGCCGAGTACACCTACGGCAAGAAAATGCTGCGTGAAATCGATAGCCGTGTACGTTTTTTGCGTAAGCGATTGGAGAATCTCAAGGTTATCAGCGAGCGGCCGGCAGATCCCAACAAGGTGTATTTTGGCGCCTGGGTAACCCTGGAAGATGACGAGGGTGAACAGGCTCGCTATCGCATCGTAGGACCGGATGAGTTCGACATAAAACTCAACCAGATCAGCATCGACGCCCCGCTGGCTCGTGCCATGGTCGGTAAACCGCTGGATGCGGAAATTACCGTGCAGACACCAACCGGCGAGAAGCGCTGGTACATCGTAGAAATTGATTACCCCTGACGCCGGGTAATCACGCCTTGCCGGGCGATCCGTGTCAATTCATGCACGACCGCAGCCGCCTGGTCCCTGGAAGGCGCTTCGATGACGGCGAAGTCAAACATGTCCTTGGCAAATTGGCTCAACTCCTGCGGTTGCTGGGCAAAACGGATCTGGAAGGAGCGAGAAGCAGGCCAACGCCTTGGCCAGCCTTCCAGATACCGGAGCAGTGTGGGCTGGTGCAGTCCGCCAAGCAAAATGGAAGGATGCGAGCTGAGCGATCCGTGAGTAATGGGGGTCAGGCGCAATTGGCAGTGGGAAATGGTCATGGTGATGGTATCCGCCTCATAAGTCCCGCTGGTCAGCGGTGAGGCAATCACCGGCCAGCGCTTTAGCGGTATTTTTTGAGTCTCGATAGACTCGCGCCCCGCAAGTTGCTGTTTAAATCGGCGCATTCGAATCCTAGGCAAGCGGTACTCATGCTGTCAAGCACGGCGGTTTGCCAACCGGATTAACGACTGGTAATACGGATGCTGCGCTTGCCCTCTTCCAGCCGGTCACGCTCGCGGGCATACGCCAGATAGTATTTATTAACGCTGCTGACGTAATTGACGACGCCCATCCCATATTTTTCAGAGGCAATTCGCTCGACCTGAAAGAACCACTTGTTAGGGTTAAGCCCCTGTCGCTTCGCTTCGGTCCGCAGCCGCTGAACCCGCTCTGGTCCCAGGTTGTAAGCTGCGAGAACAAAAGCCCGACGCTCACGCTCATCCAGCGTGCGGCTTGAAAAGAATTGGCGGCGCAGCTTTGCCATGTAGCGAGCAGCAGCCTGCACATTGCCGTCAACCGTGCGAATATTCTTGACCCCAACGCTTCGGGCCGCCGATGGTGTAATTTGCATCAGCCCTGTTGCGCCACCGCTACCTTTGGCAGCGCCATCCAGACCTGATTCCTTGTAAGCCATAGCCGCCAGGGTTAGCCAATCCAGATTGTAAGTGTTCGCGTATCGCTTCAGGACCGGACGAACTTTGGTAAGCCGCTGGTGATCGTCTGCACCTAACGGATTCCGGACCTTGGAACTGCCTTTGTAGGCCTTTTGAAACGCCACATCGCTGCCGGTCGGCATACGATGCTCAGCCAGAAAGCCATTCACCGCTTTACGCAGTTCAGGGGTATCGCGCCGGACAAACCAAGTCATGTCCTGCTGCTTGGCCACTACTAGCCGCCGCTCTACATGAAGCTTGGGCAAGACCTTGGCCCAGCGGTCTGCAATAGGCTGTTCAACGACCGTAAGGGAGAAGATTCCAGCGGAAACCATTTCCAGCACATCCTCAACACCCAGGCTGGAGTCAACCCGCTCAAGCTCGATGGGCTTGAGCTTACGCTTAGCCAGTTGCGCATTCAGCTCGCGCAACGCGGGTTCGGCTGCGCTACCGGCTGGCAGATTGAGCTGGCGACCCGACAGCTGATCCAAACGAGTATAGCGACGCTGCCCTGATCGGCTGACGACTACAAGTGGCGTATTGGTCATCAGTGGATGGCTGCGTACGATCTTGGTCCCGATAGGCCCGGAAAACAGCTCACCCGGAGCAGCAATATCACCCTCACCCCGCTCTAGCGCAGCCAGTAATTCCTCTTTAGGCTTTGGGATGAAAACAACCTTGAGCGGCTGAGCCTTTTTGCCCTTGGCGTTGAGATACTGCTCGAAGGCATCAAGACGACGGTACTCTATGCCGATGGGCCTGCCGTCCAGTTCGCCGGAGCTGTTACGGTTCTGATTGACCAGGACACGCAGCACGCCTGCCGTTCGAATCGCAGACAGGTCACGTACGGTCTTCTCCTGCTTCCAGTGCTCTGTACTTCCGACCCGTGCCTGGGCAGGAAAAGGTGACAACAACAGCAGACAACACACAACAATAAGATGACGCGCCATCCGGTTCTCCATGGTTGGCCAAGCGCAAGACAAGGCGCAACGACGCCCTCCCTTTCCAGGAGGCAATGGAAGCCGAACTACCCATGAACACCGACATAATCCTGTTCATGATCGACTTTTTTATTAAATGGACAGACTGATACTCAGCTGGCCACCGTTTATTAGGTATTTCTCATGCAACTGATCGACATCGGCGTCAATCTGACTCATCCCAGCCTGGCGCGAGAAGCCGAAGCCGTTATTGAGCGAGCGCACACAGCGGGTGTCGTTCAAATGGTACTGACCGGCACAAGCCTTGCTGAAAGCGAGGCTGCGCTCGAACTTTGCCGCACGCTGGATGACTCGAATACGCTGTTTACAACAGCCGGCATTCATCCACACGAAGCAGCAAGCTGGACCGCCACGACAGGTAACAGCCTCAAGGCGCTGGCAAAAGAGCAGAAAGTACGTGCTCTTGGCGAATGCGGACTGGACTTCAACCGCGACATTGCTCCCCGCTCCGTGCAAGAGAAAGCGCTTGAAGAACAACTGGCCATAGCCGTTGAACTACAACTTCCGGTCTTCCTGCATGAACGAGACGCCAGCGAACGTCTGCTGGCCATTATACGCGATTTTCGCGACAAGCTTCCCGCGGCTGTCGTGCACTGCTTTACCGGCGAAAAACAGGCCCTCTATCAATACTTGGATCTGGACCTGCACATCGGTATTACCGGCTGGATTTGTGACGAGCGTCGCGGTACACACCTTCATCCTCTGATGAATGACATTCCCATGGGCCGCCTGATGCTGGAAAGCGACGCGCCTTATCTGCTACCGCGCACGCTACGCCCCAAACCCAAGAGTGGGCATAACGAACCAGCATTCCTGACTGAAGTACTGCATGAAGTGGCTCGCCATCGTCACGAGTCGCCTCAGGCCCTCGCCGCACATACCACAGTCACAGCCCGGCAGTTTTTCAGCCTGCCGGTGATTGAAGCGAGTTTTGAAGATCCGACCTAAAGCTGCTCTTTATTGTGCCGTTAACCTGAGTGGAAAGAAGCGGTCGCCTCTGTAGACCGCTTCGACATTTTGTTCCGGCTCTATGCTGGGAAAAACTCCCGTTACGGACACAACATTCCATGAGTGGTTGGATTCGAGACATTTCCCTGAAGTACAAATTCTGGGCCGTCAACGCCGTTGCTTTCTTTACGACGTTGTTACTGGTCTTGTTTGCCATGCATCTTGAGCAGAATGCCCGCCTTGATGCCGGCCAGAACGCTGCCAGACTGGAAGCCAGCCATCTATCGACGTTAGCGGCTGCTCAATTCCCGGTTACAGAAACAGCGGTGAAACTCAACGATACCGCTGCGCTAGCGCGTCTTGGAGTCGATGCAGTCTCGCTGAGTGGAAAGCGGGACTGGGTGGAACTGGAGCGCAGCGAAGCGCTGGCAGGAGCCTGGGTTGCCCAGACCTTCGATGGTCAGCCGTTTGCCATAACCGTTGAGCGGGTGAGCTTTGGCGAGGTCTTCATGCATCGCGCCTTCGAATACGGTGTGGCCGTTTTCGTGCTAATGCTGGTACTACTGTGCGCCTCTCAGCTTCTGATCCGTTTCATTCTGACCAACCTGCATACACTCAAGGATGTCATGCTGCACGTAGAGCGCAGTGGTGACCTGTCGGCACGAGTACCGCTCAACAGCCGTGACGAAGTCGGCCAGATGGCCAACGCGTTCAATGCAATGCAGGGGGGCTATCAACGTATTGTCATGACGGTGACCGAGACCGCCACTCGACTGGATGAGGGCGCAGCACGTCTGGCCAGTACGATGCGGGAAGTACAGCGCGGCATGTTGAATCAGCAGAGCGAAACGGACCAGACGGCAACAGCCATCAATGAGATGTCTGCAACGGTCCATCACATCGCCCAGCACACCGCCGACACTCGGGATCAATCCAAGGAAGCCGATCGTTTAGCCGGTGCCGGACAGGCCGTAGTCGAGCGCGTCAGCCAGTCGATCTCCGGACTTTCCCAGGGTGTTCAGCAGACGGCTGAAATGATCCAGCATCTGGCTGACAACAGCCAGAAAATCAGCAGCGTCGTCAGTGTCATTCATGGTATTGCCGAACAGACAAACCTGCTGGCACTCAATGCCGCCATTGAAGCAGCTCGCGCGGGCGAAATGGGCCGCGGGTTTGCCGTCGTGGCTGACGAGGTCCGTAATCTGGCACAGCGTGTACAGGATTCAACCAACGAAATCACTCAGATGATTGCAACGCTTCAGGCAGGAACGCGCGATGCGGTTGAATTCATGAACGAAAGTTCGATCAAAGCAGATGGATGTGTTGAAGAAGCTGCCGAAGCCGGACAGGCCTTGGCGGCGATTGCTGGAGCCGTGGCGCAGATGCGCGACAGCAACACGCAGATTGCGGTTGCCGCCGAGCAGCAGTCTCACGTAGCAGAGGAAATGAGCCGCTCAGTGGTCGGTATACGAGACGTTACCGAGCATACCGTACGGCAGACATCCGATGCATCGGCAACCAGTCAGGAGCTGGCCGCATTGGCGGGCGACCTGAACAGGGCCATCCAACAGCTCAAGCTTTAAGCACAAGCAATCTATGGCTTTGATAGTGAGGAACGATTCGCGACCACATTATCAAAGCCCTTACAGTAAGTGTATCAATTAACAGGAGTGCAATCATGCGCCATATGATGAATCGGGCCTCCTCACGCGATACGGCACTGATGCTGTCGGTCCCGCTTGTCAGCCTGTCTGCGCTGACTGTTACCAGCGGCCTGCTGTGCCATAGTCTTACCAGTGTTGCAGTGGGCGTCGTAGGTATCGTAGCGGCAATGGCGATCCAGTTTCACGAGCCGAGCAAGAAGTCCCACTCGCTTTTTGTCAGCTGATCGAGCGCTCTCTCTAGGCCTGATCAGTGCTTTTTGATGTTCTTAGAGCGTTTTTCAAAGCCTTTAGCTGCGCTTTAAGAAGATGTTCATCCACAGTTTCGCGGCTGTAGCGCTGACGTTCGAAGGTCAGGCAGAACGCTTCAATTTCGCCTTGCTGGTGAGGGAGTCGTTGAATAGTACGCTGCATGAAATGACGGACGGTTTCAGCTTTCTCACGAGTCAGCCCGTAGCGCCTTACCACTCGTTCGAACTGATTGAATAGCCGTGTTTGTGGGTCAGTTGCCTGTTTCCAGGGTTTGAGCAGCCATACCGCCAATAGCCCCATCAACAGTCCCCCACCGCCAACAAGCGTCGCAACAAACGTGGCACTATCGACCTTGCCAAACCAATTCCGCAGCAGGTCGCCTTGCGTCTCAGCCTGATAATTTAGAACCCAGCGTTGCCAGCCATAGTTGAGCCTGTCCCACGCCATCCGGGCTTCGTTAAGCCAGGCGAGTTGTCGATAGCGCATCGGTGAGAAGGGTGACGACTCTAGAAAAGCACCTTCACCTCGTGCACTTGACAACGCATCCTCAAGGCCACGCTCTACCCGCTCGGGCGCGACTTGGGCCGTAGGGTCGGCGCTTACCCAGCCTTTTCCGGAAACCCAGTACTCTACCCAGGCGTGTGCATCAAATTGATGGACCGTCAAGTAATTACCTGCCTGGTTGTATTCTCCTCCCTGATAACCCGCCACCATACGTGCAGGGATACCGGCGACACGCAGGAGAAATGTCATCGCACCAGCATAATGGGCGCAAAAGCCACGACGATGCTCAAAGAGAAAGGCATCGATAGCATTCGTCCCTCCGACTGGCGGTTTGAGGGTGTAAATAAAAGGCTCCTCACGAAAATAGCGCAGTATCGCCTCTGCCAATGCCTGAGGCTCGGGATAGCGCTGCTGCAGATCTTTAATCCAGGCACGCGCTTGCAGGTCGTTGTTGGTAGGCAGTTGTAGTGCGCGCCGTGAGTTGGCCGGACTTATAGCCTCCTCGCGTATCACCTGCGGCCATGATGTCGCTTCGTACATCAAAGGTGTATCAACGGGTCTTCGGCGTTGCAGGTGGAAATCTCCGACCAGCCTGACGTCACTCTGATTGGTTTGCGGCACGTCTAGCGCAAACAGCCAAGGCTTCTGGCTCGGCTCCATAACCACCGTGTAGTGAATAGCAACGCCAGCCGGTTGCCATTGTGGGACGGTGCTGTAGGCAGTTTCCTGGCTGACCGACCAGCGCTGGCCATCGAAGCGCTCGAAAGTTACTGCTCTCCAGTAAAGCGTATTGCGTAGCGGAGGCGTCCCTTCGAAGCTGACTCGAAATGCCCGCTCGGCAGATTGGGAAAGTTCGGCAATCTCGCCGGGAGCGATATTGTCCGAAAGCCCCGTTACGGCCTTGTCACCCGATTGTGGCATTGACCACAACGGTCCCACGCGTGGAAAGAAGAGAAACAACACGAGCATGAGTGGCAGTGCCTGAAGCACCAGACTTCCGGCCAGCCTGTAGGTAGGCCATGGCCGATGCGCCATGCCGCTCTGTTGGAGGCCAATGAGCGCCGCTAGCAGCGTAGAGATGGGCAACAGGCTATACAAGGCGGCAAGAAAGCTGTCGTCAAACAGGTAAGCAATGACAACCGCAAAAAAGCCCAGAAAGATCACTACCAAGGCATCCCGCCTTGTGTTCATTTCGACCAGCTTGAGCACAAACATTGAGATGAGCAGCGCGGTTCCGCCGTCCAGCCCGATCACCGTACCTTGGGCGAACCAGACACTAGCGGCAGCTACAATCAGCAAGCCGGCCTTTTCAATCCGGGTAGGCGCCCGAGCCCTCATCCTAAACTGCTGAACACGCCAGAACGCGCACCCCAGCCACAGCCCGACGATCCAGAACGGCAGATGGAACAAGTGGGGCGCAATGACTAATGCTTGGGCAACCAGCAACCAGGTCAGTGCGATACGGGGGATAGGTTGAGCGGCTGTCATGAGGGCTGCCCGAACAGAGCCAGTGCCTTGAGCGATGCCGACTGATGTGCCTCACCGGTATCAGGACCCAGCACGGTTCCTGGTAAGCGCAGCCCAAACCGTTGCTGCTTGGTGGAGCAAACCAGAACCCAGTGGCACAGTTGGGATAGTCGTGCTTCGACATCTCCGTCCAATACAGAAAAGTCGAGCCATAAATCACTGCCTGTCAGCATGGCGAAATCCCGGACCAATAGGCCCTGTCCACGCGAGTACGCTTTCCAGTCCAGCCGGCGACGTGAGTCCCCTGGTTGGTAAGGTCTGAGTCCCAGAAAATCATCAGCACCCTGCCCTTGAGTGCGGGCACCTTCGTCAGCGTCTGCGTCAAGACCCGCCGGCAACAGCAAATCACCCGGTATCGGTTTTGGGTAGATCAAGGCTTTCTGCTCCAGATCAAGCCAGCTCCATGCCACCATCAGCCCCAGCGGAAATCGGCTTTCTACCCGCAGCCTGCCGGGCCTCAACCATCCCCGCCTCACGGGTGTCAGGAAGAGGTCCAACTCACTGGCGCTACCTGCCTCGACATCGGTGTATTGAAGCGTGTCCTTACCCCACCCGATTGCAATGGCCTGATGGGCGCGCCCTTCATCGTCCAGACGCACCCGAAACCGCACGGGCTCGTCGACGAACGCCGGCGCTGACCCAGCTGCCGTCAACCGCAGTCCCGCCAGATTTCGATAGGTATGCAGGATGGTGACGATCCCAACCGAAAACAGCAGAAACGTCAGGCCGTACGCCAAGCTGTTCTGGTAGTTGATGGCTGCAAGCAGCATCAAAATCAACGCAACGCCAAACGCTGTGCCCTGGCGGGTGGGAAGGATAAAAATGCGCTTCTGGTGCAATACCATGGATGGCGCAGCGGGTATGCGTCGATCGAGCCAGGCGCTCCACTGACGACGGAAAGAACCTGCCTTCATAAGCGTCAGAGTGCCGGGACTTCACGGAGCAGCCATTGGACCAGCGCCCCGCCCCCATGACCGGCAGGATCAGCCTGATCCCGCAGACGATGTCCGGCTACGGCAGGCAAGACAACCTGAACATCCTCAGGAATTACATAGTCACGACCGTCCAACAGCGCCCAGGCGCGGGCGGCACCCAGCAGCGCCAGACTGCCTCTTGGTGAGAGACCCAGGGCAAAGTTAGGTTGCGTACGGGTTGCTTCGACCAGACGCAGCACATAGTCCACCACCGCATCGCTGGCATGGATATTGGGCACTTCGTTCTGGATAGCAGCCAGCTGCCGGTGATCCAGCAGGGGCTCCAGCCTGGGAAGCTGGTCTCTACCCGATCCACCCAACAGCAATGCTCGCTCGGCTGCGCGGCCTGGATAGCCCAGCGAAAGCCGCATCAAAAAGCGATCCAGCTGGGACTCGGGCAATGCAAACGTTCCCCCCTGAGAAACAGGGTTCTGGGTCGCGATGACAAAGAACGGCTCCGGTAGTGGGCGAGTCGCACCCTCAATAGTGACCTGCCCCTCCTCCATCGCCTCCAGTAGTGCACTCTGGCTTTTTGGCGTTGCCCGGTTTATTTCGTCGGCCAGTAGCAACTCGGTAAAAACCGGGCCCTGGTGAAAGACGAACTGCCCAGTGTCCTTGTCAAAGACAGAGGTACCCAAAATATCGCCAGGCAACAGATCGGAGGTGAACTGGATACGTTGAAACGAAAGGCCGAGTACCTTGGCCAGGGCATGGCTCAGCGTGGTCTTGCCCATACCGGGCAAGTCTTCAATCAGTAAGTGACCTTTGGCGAGCAGGCAGGTCATGGCCAGGCGGACTTGCTTGTCCTTGCCGAGCAGGACCCTGTCGACTGCTTGGAGACAGGTTTCCAGTTGCGCGTGCATTACGTTCTCCTTTTGAACAGCCCGATGCTACTTGAACCGTACAAGCGAAGAACAGGGCTTGAAATCTTTTGTGACGCTCGCAGGCAACGCTCATGCTAGAGCGAGCCATGCGAGCTTCTCCTGATTTCAGCGTAGATCAGCCAGGATAGCCGTCAATGCCGCCGCGGGTTCACTGGCGCGGCTGATGGGGCGGCCGATCACCAGATAATCGGATCCGGCGTTCAGCGCCTCACGAGGCGTAAGAATACGACGCTGATCATCCAACGCACTGCCTGCCGGGCGAATACCCGGAGTGACCAGCTGCAGGCTGGGGTGAGCAGCCTTGAGCGAAGAGGCTTCCTGAGCCGAACATACCAGCCCGTCCATGCCAGCGCGCTCAGCCAGTCCGGCCAGACGCAGGACTTGCTCCTTGGGGTCGATGTCCAGACCGATACCTGCCAGGTCTTCGCGCTCCATGCTGGTCAGCACCGTCACGCCAATAAGCAGTGGCTTGGGACCGGAAAGGGTGTCGAGCGTCTCCCGGCAGGCTGTCATCATACGCAAACCGCCCGAGCAATGGACGTTCACCATCCAGACGCCCTGCTCGGCAGCAGCCTTGACGGCCATGGCGGTGGTATTGGGAATGTCATGAAATTTGAGATCCAGAAAGACCTCGAAGCCCCTGGCATGCAGCGCTTCGATGACAGGTCTGCCATGGGAAGTAAACAGCTCTTTGCCCACTTTGACGCGGCACTGCGCCGGATCGAGTTGATCCGCCAACGCCAGGGCGCCCTCGGCAGTAGGAAAATCCAGGGCGACAATAATCGGTGTCTGGCAAGCAGGCATGGCACTCTCACATATGAATCCAGGGAAGCCCTATTGTCGCAGAAAGCCATTTCCCGGCAAAAGGATTGCTTGTCTGCTACACCCATGCACCAAAACAAAGAGTCACTTTTTGGCTGGCGCCCTACGTTTGGGCAGCTATGGTGTTAGAAAGCCGCCAAAAAGCCAATAACAGGCTGGCATGCTCGCTGCAATGGTTACCCGTGAACCCACTCGGTGAGAAGACAAGATGACTACACAATTAAAACCCGCCTTGGGCACCTTGCATCTCTGGGGTATCGCTGTAGGCCTGGTCATTTCGGGGGAGTATTTCGGCTGGAGTTACGGCTGGGGCGTAGCCGGAACGCTCGGCTTTTTGGTAACGGCGCTTATTATCGCCGCCATGTATACCGCATTTATTTTCAGCTTTACCGAACTCACCACAGCCATTCCCCATGCAGGAGGCCCTTTTGCCTACAGCAGCCGTGCCTTTGGCGAGAAAGGCGGTCTGATTGCCGGCCTTGCCACGCTGATCGAGTTTGTCTTTGCACCGCCTGCCATCGCCATGGCCATCGGTGCCTACCTGAATGTTCAGTACCCTGCGCTTGATCCCAAACTTGCAGCCGTAGGCGCCTACATCACGTTCATGACACTCAATATTCTGGGCGTAAAGCTGGCAGCCACCTTTGAGCTGGTCGTGACCGTACTGGCCGTTCTGGAGTTGCTGGTCTTCATGGGCGTAGTAGCACCCGGTTTCAGCTTCAGCAATTTTGCTCTTAATGGCTGGGCAGGCTCGGATACCTTTGGTATGCCCGCCATTACTGGAATTTTCGCTGCCATCCCTTTCGCAATCTGGTTCTTTCTTGCCATCGAAGGCGCTGCAATGGCGGCCGAAGAAGCCAAGGATCCCAAGCGCACCATTCCCAAAGCCTACACGACGGGCATTCTGACACTGGTGGTACTGGCCATTGGCGTCATGCTTTTCGCAGGCGGCGTTGGAGACTGGCGTACGCTTTCCAACATCAATGATCCCTTACCGCAGGCCATGAAGATGGTGGTAGGCGAAAATTCCGGTTGGCTACACATGCTCGTATGGATCGGCCTGTTTGGTCTGGTAGCCAGCTTCCACGGAATCATTCTGGGATACTCCCGCCAGTTCTTTGCCTTGGCGCGAGCAGGCTATCTGCCCGTCGGACTCGCCAAACTGTCACGCTTCCAGACGCCCCATCGCGCCATCATTGCAGGTGGGGTCGTGGGCGTTGCGGCTATCTATAGCGACGGGCTCATCAACCTCCAAGGCATGTCGTTGACTGCCGCCATGATTACTATGTCGGTATTTGGTGCTATCGTCATGTACATCATGAGCATGCTGAGCCTGTTCAGGCTGCGCCGCACCGAACCTAACCTGCCGCGCAGTTACCGTGCGCTCGGCTACCCTTTCGTACCCGCGTTGGCATTGGCCATTGCACTGGTCTGCCTGGTCGCCATGGCATGGTTCAACCCAGTCATAGGCCTCGTCTTTCTAACCTTCATGGGCGTCGGCTTCGTCTACTTTCTTTTTACCGCACGCCAGCGTGCCCAGGCGCCCACGGATAGCCTGCTGAAGGTCAACGCCATATGAGCCTGATAGCACGTGTCCTCGGGATGGCCTTCTAAGACATTCACAGAACCGGAGTGTGTATGATCTACCAGACCATCATCGGCCATCAGACCTATCGCTTCGAAGACCTCAAGACACTTCTGGCGAAGGCCAGTCCGGCGCGCTCGGGTGACGAACTGGCCGGGCTTGTGGCCGGCTCGGCAGAGGAGCGTATGGCTGCCAGGATCGCGTTGGCGGATGTCCCGCTCAAACGCTTTCTTGAGGAGGCCTTGATTCCCTACGAGCAGGACGACGTAACACGCCTGATCATCGACAGTCACGACGCGTTTGCATTTGCCCCTATCAGTCATCTCACCGTAGGCGATTTTCGTGATTGGCTCCTGCTCGACAGTACGGACAGCAAAACCCTGACAGCGGTCTCGCCAGGCATCACGCCTGAGATGGCCGCCGCTGTCAGCAAACTGATGCGCAATCAAGATCTGATCCTGGTAGCCAAAAAATGCCAGGTCATAACCCGCTTCCGCAATACGATAGGCTTGCCCGGCCATCTTTCGGTACGCCTGCAGCCCAATCACCCTACTGACGATTTGCAAGGCATTGCGGCCAGCATGCTGGATGGCTTGCTCTACGGTGCAGGCGATGCCGTTGTCGGTATCAATCCGGCCAGTGACTCGCTTTCAACGTTGACGTCGCTGTGGGAGATGATGGATGAGCTGCGTCAGCACTTTGATATTCCCATGCAGACGTGTGTACTGACCCACGTCACCACCCAAATCAAGGCGATCGAAAAAGGCGCCCCGGTTGATCTAGTCTTTCAATCCATTGCCGGCACGCAAAAGACCAACGATAGCTTTGGTGTAACGCTGAGCCTGTTACAGGAAGCCCATGATGCGGCCCGTTCACTCAAGCGGGGCACGCTGGGCGATAACGTCATGTATTTCGAGACAGGTCAAGGTAGTGCCCTCTCTGCCAGCGCACACCATGGTGTTGACCAGCAGACCTGCGAAGCACGTGCTTACGCGGTCGCGCGGACGTTCAAACCGCTACTGACCAATACGGTGGTTGGCTTTATCGGTCCCGAGTACCTCTACGATGGAAAGCAGATCATCCGGGCCGGCCTTGAAGACCATTTCTGCGCCAAGCTGCTGGGCGTCCCGATGGGCTGCGACGTGTGCTACACCAACCATGCCGAAGCGGATCAGGATGACATGGACACACTCATGACGCTTTTGGGCGTCGCCGGGTTGACCTACATCATGGGTATTCCAGGCGCTGACGACATTATGCTCAACTACCAGAGCACTTCCTTTCATGATGGACTTTATCTGCGCAGCGTACTGGATTTAAGGCGTGCCCCCGAATTTGAAGCCTGGCTGACCCGCATGTCCATTACAGAGCCCTCCGGACAGCTACGAGACATCAACCGCGAGCACCAGCTGCTACGTGCCCTGCCCCACCTGCCGGGAGCCGCATGATGACGGCCGCCAAACCTACGCTGGTCCAGACAAACCCCTGGGACGAACTGCGCACCCATACGTCGGCACGTATAGCATTGGGCCGTGTTGGCTCAAGCCTCCCCACGGCGGAAGTACTTCGATTCGGCCTGGCTCATGCGCAAGCAAGAGATGCCGTACACCATCCGCTGGATGTCCATATGCTGAGCGAGCAACTCCAGTCAAAAGGTTTTCATACGATTCATGTACACAGCCAGGCTGCGGATCGGCAGCAGTATTTATTACGCCCGGATCATGGCCGAATGCTGGATATCGCCAGCCGTGAGCAGTTAATGGCTGAAGCGCCTGCCCCGGACATCGCTATCGTCATTGCCGATGGGCTGTCGTCCTTTGCGGCCAGTAGCCATGCAGTTCCCATACTTGAGCTACTAAAGGAGCGTTTCGATACCGACTGGTCCCAAATACCCGTGGTCATTGCCGAGCAAGCCCGCGTGGCCTTGGGTGACGAGATTGGAGAGCGGCTCAATGCCCAGCTGGTAATCGTGATGATCGGAGAGCGACCTGGTCTTACATCGCCTGACAGCCTCGGATTATACGTTACCTACCAGCCCCGCCGCGGACGTATGGATAGCGAGCGTAACTGTATTTCCAATGTACGGCCCGAGGGGCTCCCGTACCGCTTGGCGGTTCATAAACTCGACTACCTGATCAAGCAGGCCTTAAAGCTAAAATTGACCGGGGTCAACTTGAAAGACGATAGCGTTTTACCCTTGCTTAAAAGCACTCCTACTGCCTAGGCGGGTCTAAGCAGCATAGACTGTTTCATTTGCACGGAGGACTGCACCATGCCCTGGTATGCCTGGCTTTTCTTGATTATTGCGGTGGGCTCGATTGTAGGTAGCCTGTTGATGCTTCGCAGCTCGGCCAACAAGGTAGAGCTCACCGATGAGCAGCGTCAGCGGATCCGTCAGCGAAACGCGGAGATGGACGCCAAGGATGCCCGGAATCGCTAGGTATCCTAAGTTGTGACTTAGCGCCTGAACTCAAACTGCAACTCAGCACCTTCGAAATCATCTGAGCGTTCGCGATTTAGTATTCGACCGCTCAGGTTGAATCGATCATCCTCCTCATGCTTGTCGAACAGCGGAGGAAGCATGCCCGTCGGCTCTTTTTGCTCTGCTGTAACAGGCACTGCGCTCTCGATAAGCTCTTTGGGAATACTCAGGTCAACCTTGAGTGGCTCCTCCGGTTCGGGAAGCTTCTGTTTTACAGTCTTGGGCAACGGTTTGGGCTTTGGTTTTTCAATAACCAGCTCAGGCTTTTTGTCCGGCTGAGGAGCCGGCACAGGCTCCTCATCAAAGCTTTCAGGGACACGGGAGGTGAGGATGGGTTCCTGCCGGGCCGAAGTGTCCGGTACTGGCTTGGCATGGGAAGCTGCTGGCGATACTGGTTTTGGCGCGGTCTGCTCTACAGAGGCCGCCTGCGGTTCGGCTGGTTTTTGGGGCGGTTCCTTTTCCGGCTTATCACACCCACTGAGTATCAATACCAGCGCCAGCCAGCACGGCTTATGACCACTCACCATCCAACGTAGAGTCCTCATAAGAAAGCCTCAGGCAGAACGTCGTGAACTCCTTCCTGTGAAGATGGCCCACAGCAATAGCGCATAGCACACTGCGGTTACCAGGTTGCCGACGGCGTTGAGTAACGCATACGCCCACCCTGGCGCCAGTGGGATCTGCCAGAGCGGCAGTAAAACCGGCAATGCCAGCGTAAGCGCGCTATAGGCTGCAAGCCAGACAAGCAGGATGACCATACTCAACAGGCATAACAGGCTCGCCTTGCGGTGCGTTCGCCATTTCAGGCAAGCCACCAGCAGCCCTGTCAGCCAAACAAGCACCAGCGGTACATTGCCTAGCACTCCAATCATCGGCAGCCAGCTTGCGGCCTCGGTCGAGCCCATCGACACTTTTACCTCTTCACGCCTAATGTAAACAGACTCACAAAATGGCGAACGAGTTCACACCGTTAAGCAGCTACCTGAGCCTCTTGGCAGAGCTGATTGGCCAGTATTCCAATCGTCATCAAAGCGCGCTCGGTTTGTCGATTCCACGCCATCCCGCAATTGAGCCGAATACAATTATTGAATTGATCCGTATTGCTGAAAATGATGCCTGGCGCAATGCTAATGCCCTCCTGCAACGCCCGGAGGTGGAGATCCTTCGTATTGACCCTGGCTGGAAGGCTCACCCAGAGAATGAAGCCGCCGATAGGTCGGCTCATTTGGGTTCCCTCCGGAAAGTACTGTTGAACGGCCAGCTGCCAAGCCGTCATATTCTTGCGGTATTCCTGTCTGATGGAGCGTAGATGACGGTCATACCCGCCATTTTCAAGATAAGCCGCTACACCCATTTGCGTGAGACTACAGGCAGAGTGGGTGGTAAAGGTCTGTAAGCGCTGAATGTCCGACTGGTATTGATTGGCAATGACCCAACCGATACGCACACCAGGTGAGATCGTCTTGGAAAAACTTGAACAATAGACAACCCTGCCGTTCCGATCATGGGCTTTCAACGCCTTCGTCGCACCGACCTCATAGAACAATTCACCGTAGATATCGTCCTCAATGATCATGAAGTCCCGCTCATTGGCAAGCCTTAGCAGCTGCTTTTGACGCGCCTCAGGCATTGTACTGCCTAGGGGATTGCTCAGCCGGGAGGTCATGACTAGCGCCTTTACAGGCCACTGCCGCGCGGCCAGCTGCAATGCCTCTACGCTTAGGCCGGTCTGTGGGTCACAGGGAATCTCGACCACCTTGAGACCTAGCACATCAGCCAATTGCAGCAAGCCGTAATAGGTAGGCGATTCGGTAGCGATCAAATCACCCGGTTTGGTCAGCACACGCAGGGACATCTGCAAGGCGTCCACACAGCCATGGGTAATAACAACCTCAGAAGGCGCTACCGAGACCCCGGCATCCCGCATACGGATCGCAACCTGGCGGCGCAAGGGCTCGTAACCCGGGCTGTACATATAACTGAACGCACGCTGACTATGAAAGCGCGTCACCTTGCTGATCTGCTGATGCAGGGCCCGGATAGGTAGAAAATCCACATTAGGAATGGCAGCCCCGAAAGGAACCACATCATCTCGTCGGGACTCCAGAAGCACTTGATTGATAATGTCACCGCGAGTGACCAGGGTCGGCCGCTCTACCCTGCCGATTTCAGGTGTAGGCGCTGTCAAGGCAGGCGTCTGGTGTACGTAAAACCCTGACTGGGGACGAGCCCGGATAAGCCCTTGGTCTTCCAGTGTGGCATAAGCTTGCAAAACACTTGCGTGACTGACGCCCAGCTGCTGACTCATCTTGCGAACAGAGGGAACGCGCTCGCCTGGTTGGTAGACACCCCGGCGAATATCTTCAGCCAACTGATGAGCGATACGTTGATAGAGCAACAGATTCGTCATGGCACGCATTCCCTTGGTCACTGAACCGAAACAGTAGCATCGTCTTACCAGATTGCACCGGTACAGCTTGGTAAATTTAGGACAATACAGCCAGCGCTAACGGATAATCAGTCGGCAATGAAACAAGGGATGCCGCTTTTAAGCATGAGCGCGACAGGCAGGCCGTTTAGGCCTGCCGTTTACGCTCAACGTGCCGGTATGAAATTACCGTTTTCGTCAGAAAATACTGCTTCGACCCGGCGATTCTTGGCGCGGCCTTCGGCCGTCCCGTTGGACGTCACCGGATAATCCTCGCCATATCCAATGACCTGAAGGCGGCCTGCCTCTACACCTAATGCACTCAAGGCCTTGGCGACGGCATGGGCACGCTGTTTGGAAAGGGAAAGATTGCGATCCTCATCACCGGAGTTATCCGTGTAGCCTTCGATTCGGATCTCCCGCTTGGGGTTGATTTGAAGAAACTGGGCAAGCTTGAGAACCGTTTCATTAGCCGTTGGATTGAGTTGTGATCGCCCCGGAGCAAACAACACATCGCCCAGCGTCATGACGAGACCGCGCTCTGTCTGAGTCGTACCCAGGTTAAACAGCTGATCGGTAAGCCATACGTTACGCTCTCGTGCAGAACGGAGTTCTTTTTCCCGCAACTGCAATTGCAGGCGTTCGATCTGCAGTTGTAACTGGGTCGCCTTGTCCTGGCTCAAGCGAAGGCTTGCATGCTCTCGGGCGATATCGCTGTAGCGTTGGCTCAGGTAGGCAAAGTGGCGTACATCTTTGCTGCTTCCCCAATAGCCAGCCAGCTGCTCCGCCTTGTCCAGGGTTTCCTCGGCTCTTTTTACATCCTTGGGTGCGCTACGCAGCACGTCAGAATCAGTCTTGACCGTGGCATACCTGGATTTGGCGTCCTGTAACGCCTGCCGAGTAGTGGTGCTGCTGCTCGTACACCCTGTGATCATTGAAAACGCCAGCGCAAGTCCAGCCACCGACAGTACCGAACGCATCATGGCGTACTCTCCAAACGCTTTTGTAATCGGGCGATCTGCTTGTTGAGTTCACCCACATGTGTCTGGCTCTTGCTATTGAGTACCTTGGCCTCGGCCAGGCGAGCGTCGAGTTCAGCCTGTTCCGCCAATACACGAGCTTTTTTGTAATCTTCAACCCGCATGGCTTTTCGGGCCCGTTCAAGCTTGTCGTTGGCGAGGCTGTATTCAGGAATGGAGTCATCCGCCCCAATGTCATGGGCTTGGTCGAATGCCTGGGTGGTCAGTTTCATTTGCTCGGATGGTGCGGGATCGTTGGCGCACCCGGCAAGCAACAGGACCAAAACAGAAGCTGCCCAACAATAAGATTTTTTCACTATCTGGTTTCCTGCAGAGTCAGGCGACAGCTCTATGACGCTGCCTAAAACCAGAATTTTGTCATGTTGAAAGGCATTTGTCCGTCAACAAAAATCTACCCAATAAAAAACCCGCTCGATCGAGCGGGTTTTTAGGAGGCTATTGCTTATATCGACTTTTCAAGCTCAGGGATTAACTCGAACAGGTCACCTACCAGTCCATAATCAGCCACCTGGAAGATTGGCGCCTCTTCATCCTTGTTGATAGCCACAATGACTTTCGAGTCTTTCATACCGGCCAGGTGCTGAATCGCACCGGAGATGCCTACCGCAATGTACAACTGCGGCGCAACGATCTTGCCTGTTTGACCAACCTGCATGTCATTGGGTACGAAGCCTGCGTCCACCGCTGCGCGAGAAGCGCCTACGGCAGCACCCAGCTTGTCTGCTAGGGAGTACAGAATCTTGAAATTATCACCGTTCTGCAAACCACGACCGCCCGATACCACCACTTTCGCAGCGCCCAAGTCCGGGCGACCTGTAGTGGCCAATTCTTCGTTCACGAAGCGGGAAATACCTGCATCCTGTACGGAAGAAACCGCTTCGATAGCGGCAGAACCACCTTCGGCAGCAACCGGATCAAAACCAGTAGCGCGCACGGTAATAACTTTTACCGGAGCGGATGACTGCACGGTTGCGATCGCATTACCGGCATAGATGGGCCGCTTGAAGGTATCCGGACTTTCTACCGAAATGATCTCGGAAATCTGATCCACGTCTAGTAGCGCAGCAATACGTGGCATGAAATTCTTGCCGTTCGAACCGGCTGGCGATAGTACGTGGGTGTACCCATTGCCTTTAACCAGCCCAACAACCAACGGCGCCACGTTTTCTGGCAGCTGGTAGGCGTAAGCAGCATTATCGGCAACCAGCACCTTGGAAACGCCCTCGGCTTTGGCAGCAGCTTCAGCCGCACCACCGCAGCTCTGACCGGCGATCAGAACATGAATATCACCACCGATGGCTTTGGCTGCAGCCACGGTATTGAGCGTTGCGCCATTGAGCGCAGCATTACTGTGTTCGGCAATGACCAGAATAGCCATCAGATCACCTTCGCTTCGTTCTTGAGTTTTTCGACCAGTTCAGCAACCGACTTCACCTTGATACCTGCCTGACGGCCAGCCGGTGCTTCCACCTTCAGCGTCTTGACAGTCGAAGCCGTGCTAACACCCAGAGCGTCCGGCGTTAAAACATCCAGCGGCTTTTTCTTGGCCTTCATGATGTTTGGCAGCGAGGCATAACGCGGCTCGTTCAAGCGCAGGTCAGTGGTCACGATAGCAGGCAGGTTCAGAGCAACGGTCTGCAGCCCTCCATCGATTTCGCGGGTCACGTTCAATACGTCACCGTCACGCTCGACCTTGGAAGCGAAGGTCCCTTGGGCAAAGCCGGTGAGTGCACCCAGCATCTGACCCGTCTGGTTGTTATCACTGTCAATAGCCTGCTTGCCCATGATAACCAGCTGGGGTTGTTCCTTGTCGACAACCGCCTTGAGCAGCTTCGCAATCGCCAGCGAGCTCAACTCTTCATTGGTCTCGACCAGAACGGCACGGTCCGCTCCCAGAGCCAACGCCGTACGCAGTTGCTCCTGCGCAGCGGTTGGGCCTACAGACACGGCAACGATTTCGGTAGCGATACCTTTCTCCTTCAGGCGCACCGCTTCTTCAACGGCGATCTCACAGAAGGGGTTCATGGACATCTTGACGTTGGCCAGGTCAACACCGGAGTTATCGGGTTTGACGCGGACCTTGACGTTGTAGTCCACCACTCTTTTTACAGCTACAAGAACCTTCATGAGTTCCTCATTATTCTGTAGTGAATAAATAGGGTAGCCAGGCAGGCCTAGCCGATCGAATCGACCAAATAACGGCTCTCGGCTTACAAATAACCATTAACCGCCGTATGTTGACTGCATCAGTCGAGAGGGTCAACGCTCCAAGGCAAGTCGGCGTGCTGCCAGAAGGAAATGCGATAGGCTAAAGGCATCACTGTTAAAGGGTACTTGCCTTTAGCAAAGGCCGTCCGAACGCTTTTTTAACCAAGCCATAATGCAAATAGGCAGTTACCCGACATAACCCTAGCCGCTTCTGGAGGCAGCACAAGCAGAATGTACCAGTCCGAGAGAAAATTCAAACAAACGTTTGTATTGGACCTCTGGAAAGACCCCTATATAATGTTTTTCTTTATTACAGCCGCCAAAATATAACTAGCATCAATGCCTTGAGGAGACTGTCCGTGGAACGCGAATTTATGGAGTTCGACGTTGTTATTGTCGGCGCCGGCCCGGCAGGCCTTTCCGCTGCCTGCCGATTGAAGCAAAAGGCGGCTGAGACCGGTCAGGAAATCAGCGTCTGCGTTGTAGAGAAAGGCTCCGAGGTCGGTGCTCATATTCTCTCTGGCGCCGTGTTCGAGCCGCGCGCACTCGATGAACTGTTCCCCAACTGGAAGGAACTGGATGCCCCGCTGAATACGCCAGTCAAGCGCGACGATATCTACCTGCTCAAGGACGCCGAACGTGCCAGGAAGCTGCCTGACTTTCTTGTCCCCAAGACCATGCACAACCAAGGCAACTACATCATTTCCCTTGGGAACCTGTGCCGCTGGCTAGCCCAGCAGGCTGAAGGGCTGGGTGTAGAAATCTATCCAGGCTTCGCTGCGCAGGAAGCCCTGATTGATGAGAACGGCATCGTGCGAGGTATCGTAACCGGCGACCTGGGCGTAGACCGCGAAGGAAACCCCAAGGAAGGCTACTACACGCCCGGCATGGAACTACGTGCCAAATACACGCTGTTCGCCGAAGGTAGCCGTGGGCATATTGGCAAGCAATTAAGCCAGCGTTTCAACCTGGGCGCCCATGCCGATGTGCAGCACTACGCGATAGGCATCAAGGAAATCTGGGATGTCGACCCTGCCAAGCATGAGCAGGGCCTTGTTGTGCATACAGCAGGCTGGCCGCTAGACGATGATAACCCGGGTGGCTCATTCCTCTATCACCTGGAAAACAACCAGGTCGTAGTGGGCCTGATCGTGGATCTGTCCTACAGCAACCCTTACCTCTCGCCCTTTGATGAATTTCAGCGCTACAAGCATCACCCGGTAATCAAGCAATATCTGGAGGGCGGCAAGCGTGTATCTTATGGCGCTCGCGCCATCACTAAGGGCGGCCTGAACTCACTTCCCAAACTGACGTTCCCAGGCGGTGCATTGATCGGTTGTGACGGCGGTACGCTCAACTTCTCGAAGATCAAGGGCAGCCACACGGCGATGAAAACCGGTATGCTGGCCGCTGAAGCCATTGCCGAAGCCTTGGTAGCCGGGCGTGAAGCCGATGAGCTGACCCGTTATCTGGATACGTTTAAGAACAGTTGGGTGTACGAGGAGCTCTACAAGAGCCGCAACTTCGGCGCTGCCATCCATAAATATGGAGCAATAAAGGGCAACGCCTTTAATTTTATCGAGCAGAACCTGTTTGGCGGCAAGCTGCCCATTACGCTGCATGACACAACGCCTGATTATGCCTGCCTGAAAAAGGCGTCTGAATCCAAACGGATCGATTATCCCAAGCCTGATGGCAAAATCAGCTTCGACAAACTGTCTTCGGTGTTTCTCTCCAATACTAACCATGAAGAGGACCAACCTGTTCATCTGAGGCTCAAGGACCCGTCCATTCCTATCGATCGCAATCTTCCGCTCTACGACGAGCCTGCGCAGCGTTATTGCCCCGCTGGTGTATACGAAGTTGTGACGCAGGAAGACGGCGAGAAACGCTTCCAGATCAATGCCCAAAACTGTGTGCATTGTAAGACATGTGATATCAAGGATCCTTCCCAAAACATCACTTGGATACCGCCAGAAGGCACTGGCGGCCCCAACTACCCTAACATGTAACAAAAAGGGCTCCCCAGGGAGCCCTTTCTTATTTCAGTCCTGCCGAGCCACCGGGAAAAACGCCCCGCCACTCCATAGGCCCTGCCACATCGCCCCCTCATAATGTTCCAGCGACATACATTCGACGAGCCGATAGAAGACATTGCGATGAATCAAGGCTTCGAGGCTATCCCTTACAAGCACGTATGGCGAAGGCTCTTGCGTACTAGGATCAATGACCACGCGCAGGGGATGATCAGCATTGGCTTCCACCGTATCGCCTACTTGGGTTGTAAAGCACAAAACCTGATTTTGCCTTTGACCTTGTACATCACAATCAATGGCCACAAAGGGAGCATCCTCAACCTGAATACCTACCTTCTCAACAGGCGTCACTAACACATAGCCTTGCTCATCCTTACGCAGGATGGTTGAAAACAGCCGGACCATGGCAGGTCGATTTATAGCAGAGCCTTGGTAAAACCAAGTGCCATCGCGCGCGATACGCATGTCGATATCGCCGCAGAAGGGGGGATTCCATGAATGAACCGGCGGCAATGCCTTATCCTCCCCGTTCGGTAACTGGGCGATCAGGTCATCAACCTTATGCGACTCACTCATGAACACTCCTTATCGCGTCAAACCCAACAGATGCTGAGCATACTCCGCAAGCGGAGGCGCTAGCAGGTCTTCGGGTTTCTCATTGTAAAATGTCAGGAAACCGCCCCGGCTGCGAATACGGGCCGTATCGACCAGATAATAAGTTGCCGTTTCGATCAGCATGACCTGAACCACACTGCGGTCCCGACCTACTCGATCCAACGCTTCCTGATCTTCCCACTCCTGCCAGTTGCCAATGGCATCATCAGCGGCTGCAAAGCGGGTATACAGCAGATAGTGAGCCCCCAGGTTACGTGCCTCGAGTATGGCTTCGTCCAATCCAATGGGCCCTTTGGCACGACGTACCCGTGGAAAATATTCCACGAAACCATTGAAGGCCTGTTCCGCTACGACATTGGGCCTGGTATAGGGATGCCCTGGCGGCACGAACGCACCTTGTGCGATATAGATATAAGAGTCCGGCTGCAACCGGAAGTTGTTCAATCGCTGTGTATGGCTGTAGTCAAGAAACCCAGCATCCCGTAGGTGATAAGTAGTACCAGCAGCCATATCGCTGACATTCATACAACCGGACAACAATACAATCGCACAAATGGCGAGGAAACGACGCATCTCTTTCTCCTGAACCGGCGACGAAAAACCGGCGCTGACACGCGTCTAGCAGTTTCCAGGCCAATCTATACGCTAGCCCCCGATGATCTTCATCACCGTTACACCACCAGAGAACGCAACGTCCTGCTTATCGCCCAAGGCCTTGACCAGCAACCGCTGTAGCGCCGGAAGCGCTAGATGACGGGGCTTATCCAGCAAATCACCAACAAAGTGGCGATTACTGGATGACAAGCAGCCATGCAGCCAACCTGTTGAAGACAAGCGTAGACGCGAACAGCTACGGCAGAAAGGTACGCTTTCATTCGCAATAACGCCGAAGTAGCCCCCACCCTCTACCTGATAACGCAAGGCAGTGGCGTCTACAGGCGCATCAGCCTGTACAAAGGAATGGACCGCACCGATGATCTCTAAAAGCTCTGCCAACCGTACGAACTGCTGCTGGAAGCCGTTGGGATCACGCGCGAGATGCCCCATCCTCATCAGCTCGATAAACCGTAACTCGAAGCCGCGCTCGAGACAGTATTCGAGCAGCGGCAATACCTGATCAAGATTCTGGCCACGCAATGGGACCATATTGACCTTGATTTTAAGTCCTGCCTGACGGGCTTCTTCAAGACCTGCAAGCACCGTCTTCAGGTCGCCTCCCCGCGCGAGTACAGGGAAGGCTTCCGCATCGAGCGTATCCAGAGAGACGTTCAGACGGCGAACCCCATTGTCGATGATAATGGGCAGCTTTTTAGCCAGCAGCTGGCCGTTAGTGGTAAGACTAATGTCTTTGAGCTTTAAGGCGGAAACCGCCTGCAAGAAAGGCTCGAACTTGGGAGTGACCAGTGGCTCACCACCAGTAATACGCAGACGCTCGATGCCTGCAGCCTCAATAAGGTATTCAACACCACGAGCCATGGCATCAGCCGATAACTCATCTTGAGCCGCTACGAGGCGTTTCCCATTGGGAACACAATATGTACATGCATAATTGCATGCAGCGGTTAAGCTGATCCGTAGGTTGCGAAAGGCTCGACCCTGACGGTCAACGATCATGCTTGAACTCCAACTGCTTAACAGAAAAAAAAGATATCTGGGTCGAGAACGATTTATTCAAGCTCAGACTTTCGGACCTCACCGGGAAGCCGGTATTTCCGTGTCTCGCTTACGGCGGTTACCCATACGCACGCCGATGTCCATGAGAAACTGAAAAAATCCGTCCTGATCTTCAATGACATCTCGCCAGAAGGGAGAGTGGTACAAGGCTACCGCCCCGTGCACCAGCGCCCAGGCAGCGCAATAGTGAAAATAAGGAGGAACATCTTCCAGCTTCCCTTCAGCGATTCGTCCCTTGATCAGCTGAGTCAAACGATCGAAGTTTGACGCTCTGATCTTATGCAATTGTTCGACCAACTCAGGAACTTGATTAGCTTTGACCACCTTTTCTTCCAGCCGGTCAAAAAGCCTGTAGCGCTGAGGGTCGCGCATACGAAACTCAAAGTAGTCCCGGGACAGCGCTTCCCGATCACGTGCCACGTCTTCCGAGTGAAACAGCGAAGCCAGGTCTCGCTCGTAATCCAGCATCAGGCGAAGATAGATCTCGGCTTTGGATCGGAAATGTTTATAAATCGTTCCTTTTCCAATCCCGACCGCGTCAGCGATCATCTCTACAGTAACACTGTCCTCCCCTTCTTCCAGGAAAAGCTTGAGGGCTGTGTCTAGAATCTCCTGCTCACGGCGGCGAAATTCACGGACCTTTCGAGGTTCTTTCTGCATAGAAATAAGTTTCTTTTTAGAGTCTGAATGCGGAAGGTATCGGTAGGGGAAGCTATTACCATCGGCTGGCACAACGCGAGATGGACGATACGCATCTGACAGGCGATGTCACATTGATTACGGCATTATGCCTAAAAATACATATTTTTGTATGGATGAGCCTTTTATGAACACCTGGATGAACGAGTTTCCGCATCATGAAACCCTGCGCTACCTCAACCATGCCGCAGTAGCGCCTTGGCCAGCGCGTGCATCGCAGGCCGTAGCGGCGTTTGCACAGGAAAACGTTATCCAGGGAGCCAAGGATTACCCCGCCTGGCTTGAAATCGAGCAGCAATTGAGAGCGCTTCTGATGAAGCTGCTTAACGCGCCCAGCACGGCAGATATAGCCTTGGTCAAGAATACGTCAGAGGCTCTGTCATTTGTTGCGTTTGGTCTGGACTGGCGGGCCGGCGATCAAGTGGTCATCAGCAATGAAGAATTCCCATCGAACCGAATCGTTTGGGAGGCACTGTCCCGCTTTGGAGTCGAAGTCATTGAGGTCAATCTGGCTGGGACAGATCCTGAACAGGCGCTGCTAGAGGCCTGTACGTCCCGGACACGCCTGCTGGCGATCAGCGCAGTGCAATATGCAAGCGGCCTACGCCTGGATTTAGTCAAATTAGGCCAGGGCTGTCGCCAGAAAGGCGTACTGTTGTGTGTTGATGCAATTCAACAGCTAGGCGCACTTCCTCTGGACGTACAAGCCTGCGAGTGCGCCTTTGCCATGGCAGACGGGCATAAATGGATGCTAGGCCCAGAGGGGCTTGGCGTTTTTTATTGTCGGAGTGATCTTAGAGAGCAGCTGACGCTAAATGAATATGGCTGGCATATGCTCGATAATGCTGGTGATTATAATAGTCGAGAATGGAAACCTGCACGCACCGCCCGCCGCTTCGAATGCGGTAGCCCCAACATGCTCGGCGCTGTCGCCTTGAAGGCCAGTCTCTCATTGCTCGATGAGGTAGGCATGGTGCAAGTTGCGCAGGAATTACATACCAGAATGCACATGTTGATTGAAAAACTGAAAGCACTTCCCGGCGCTCATGTCCACAGTGCGATAGATCCCAATCGCAGAGCTGGCATTCTAACGTTTACGCTGGATGGCAAAGACAATACGACTCTTTTTGAAGGCCTGAAGCGCGAGAACATTATCTGCGCTCAACGCGGTGCAGGCATCCGCCTTTCGCCACACTTTTACACACCGCAACAGGTATTGGATGAGACGCTGGATATCATCCGGAAGCTGTCGCGATAAGTGCTCAATGAAAGGTTGCCTATTCCAAATCTGTTTAAAAAATGATCAATCCCGACTGGATGTTCCCCATGGCTGATCAATACTTCTACTTACCGGCAGCGCCACTCCCCCGAGGCGTTATCGGTGGGATACATCGCTATTGGTGCATCCCGTTAAACTCCTAATGGTCTTGGCCCGGTTAGCAAAAACCGGGTTTTTTTTGACTATTGGTTTTATACAGCTTTTGCCAGAGGAAAGAGCCGGTAGAAATTTTCTGTAGTTTGCTCGGCCAGTGCTTCCAGCTCGACACCACGAACCGAAGCTAAAAACTCAGCCACTTCACGCACATATTGAGGGAGGTTCGGTTTGCCACGATAAGGAATAGGCGCCAGATAAGGCGAATCGGTTTCCACAAGAAGCCGATTGGCTGGCACCTGACGAGCCACTTCACGCAATGCCTCGGCATTTCGGAACGTCACGATTCCTGAAAGAGAGATATAAAAACCCAGGTCCAGGGCAGCCTTGGCCATTTCCCAGTCCTCGGTAAAACAGTGCAATACTCCTGCCGCAGTCAGATCAGCCTCTCTGAGCAAGGCCAACGTGTCAGCTCTGGCTTCACGGGTATGCACAATGACAGGTTTACCGGTAATCCGCCCCGCCTCAAGATGCAACCGAAAGGACTGCTTCTGCAGCTCAGCGCTTTCAGGCTCGTAATGATAGTCCAGCCCGGTTTCTCCGATGGCGACCACACGAGGATGATCCAGCTCGCGCAACAGCCACTCCAGCGCAGGCTCCTTTTCAGCAGAAACATCCAATGGATGAATTCCAACAGAGCAATGCACGTCCGGGTAACGCTCGGCAACAGTCTTCACATCGGCAGCATTTTCGGCGCTTACACCAATGCATAGAAAGTGCCCTACGCCTCTCTCCCTTGCCGCCTCAAGCGCCGCGTCCAGCGATCCATTATGAGCCGTTAGATCAAGGCGATCTAGATGACAATGGGAGTCGATCAGTTTCATGGGTTTTCCTGGTAAAAACGTGCGCTTTCAGCAAGGCCATGCTTGCACGAAAGAAAGAATTACATGGTATGCGTAGGGCGGTCCGACTTGAGCGTACCCGCCAGATAGGTCTCGATCTTGTTTCGAGCCGTGTTATCGCCGTCATTGAATTGAACGCCAACCCCTGCAGCACGATTTCCCTGTGCGCCCCGGGGCGTTATCCAGACGACCTTTCCGGCAACAGGGATTTTTTCAGGCTCATCCATCAGGTTGAGCAGCATGAATACTTCATCCCCTAGCTTGTATGACTTGTTTGTTGGAATAAACAGGCCACCATTACGGATGAAAGGCATATAGGCGGCATACAGTACTGATTTGTCCTTGATCGTAAGGGACAAAATTCCGTTTCGAGGACCCAGATTCGGAGGCAAACTCATACGACAGCACTCAACCATTATTAAGTGAATTCTAGCCCTGCTGCGGTAGGCTTGCCCACCGTATCAACAGCGCTTCAAGTAGCAGCACGCGGTTCAGATTAGCCTTACCCATTACTTTCTGCCGCTGCTCGAGCAGCCAGTTCTGCAGGTTTATGACCTGAGTGGAATCGGCCTTATCACCCAGATACTGGATTACTTTGCTCATATCGGCCAAACCGGTCACCGCTTGATCCCGAGTCATTTGATAGCGCAGGATCAACAATGCCCACTCACAGAACCAGTCCATCAATAGCAGTAACGGAATGCTGTTCCAGCTTTCGGCTAATGGACTTGGCGCGATCTGCCGCTTCAAGAGCCTTTTCAAGCCGTCTACAACATGTGACCGGTAAGCCTGAACGCCCATCGCATGCAAACGAGCAGCCGTTAAAGGCGAACCACCAGCCAGCGTCAGCACATCATTGAGATCTTCCGAGGAGAGATCGGGCAAGGCCTGCGCTAGCCAAGCCAGGCTTTCTTCTGGACGAGGTACGGGGCAGGCCTGCTGCACACAACGACTTTTGATGGTAGGCAATAGTCGACTCGGCTGATGACTGATCAACACCAGGACCGTGTCACCGGAAGGTTCTTCCAGGCTTTTCAGTAAAGCATTTGAGGCATTGAGGTTCATCGCCTCAGCTGGTTCCAGCAGAATGACCTTGCGGCCGCCCAACTGTGCGGTTTGGGCAACGAAGTCAACCAGGCTCCTGATTTGATCAACGCGGATAGGCTTTTCCACCTCTTCCGGCTCTACAAGAAAATAGTCAGGATGCGTTCCAGCCCTTAACAAAAGACAAGCCTTACACTGGCCGCATGCCTCCCCTGCTGCTACGCTCTGGCAAAGCAAACGCCCTATAAGCCGCTCGGCCAGCGCCCGCTTGCCAATACCCGCTGGCCCATGAAATAGATAAGCATGGGCATGCCGTTCACGATGAGTCAGCCGCTCCCATAGTTCCGATTGCCACGGGTACCGCTCAACCACGGGCGCGCTCCAACAACTCAGGCACAAGCTGATCAAGTTGTTGCTGTACATCGGCAAGCGACTGGGCTGCGTCAACCACCCGATAGCGGTCGGTACCAGCCGCGGCACGGGAGAGATAAGTCTGCCTTACGGCCTCGAAAAAGCTGTGTTGTTCCCGCTCAAACCGGTCGAGGCGACCTCGTTTGGCTGCTCTTTCAAGACCTATTTCGATAGGTAAATCGAACACCAAGGTAAGATCAGGCTGCAGGCCTGACTGAACAAAGTGCTCCAGGGTGGCAATGCGTGCTTCCGAAAGCCCACGTCCCCCGCCCTGATACGCGTAGGTCGCATCAGTGAATCGATCACACAGGACAACCGCACCACGATCAAGCGCAGGCTTAATTACAGTGTTTAAATGCTGTGCACGTGCAGCAAACACAAGCAGCAGCTCAGTATCCGCATGCATGCCCTCATCGCAGGGGTCAAGCAAAAGTCCGCGGATGCGCTCGGCCAATGGCGTTCCACCAGGCTCACGTGTCAGCACCACTTCAAGGCCATGCGATTGTAATTGCCTTGCCAGATAGTCACGGTTAGTGCTTTTACCTGCCCCTTCCGGCCCCTCCAACGTAATAAACAACCCGCTCACTCAGACTCCTTGTTAATAGGTGCCGGACTCGAACGGTAATCGGCTCGGCGTTTAAGTTGATACTCACGAACAGCGCGGTTATGTGCATCGATGTCATCAGAAAACACATGCGTCCCGTCTCCACGCGCTACAAAGTAAAGACTTTTACCTGGCTCAGGATGCAGCGCGGCATGAATCGCTTCCCGCCCTACCATGGAGATAGGCGTAGGAGGTAAACCAGGGTTCACGTAGGTATTGTAAGGCGTAGGTTGGCGGAGATATTCTCGGGTCAACTTGCCCTTGTAATTGTCACCCAGCCCGTAGATAACCGTAGGATCTGTCTGCAAGAGCATATTCAACGCTAGACGGCGAACAAAAACGCCTGCTATTTGAGGCCGCTCTTGCGGAACCCCTGTTTCCTTCTCCACTAAAGAGGCCATGATCAGAGCCTGATACGGCTCCTGATAGGGCACATCCGCGGCGCGCGCCTCCCACTCCTCGGCAAGAACCTGCTCCAAACGTTGACTGGCCTGCTTCAGAATTTCGACGTCGCGCATTCCTTTTACATAACGATAGGTGTCGGGAAAGAAACGCCCCTCAGGATGCATACCAGGCTTGCCTAAACGCGCCATGACGTCTTCGTCACTCAGTCCAGCCAATGTTTGCTCCAGCTTTTCCTGACGAGCCAAGGCATCCCGAACCTGATGGAAGTTCCAGCCTTCAACGAGCGTAACGTTGTATTGGACCACCTCGCCTTTTTGCCAGAGGGCAAGTAATTCACGAACACTCATCCCTGGCGTTACTCGGTACTCACCGCTGTGCAGAGCCTGTCCGGAAAGATTGAAACGCCAATACAAACGCAACCAGAAGGATCCGCTCAGTAACTTCTCCTCCTCAAGATGCCGGAGCATACCGCCCGGCGTAGCGCCCTTGGGTATTTCGACAAGCTGTTCCTGACCAACCGCCACAGGCTGCTCGAGTGCCTTGTGTTGCAACCAGCCCATTCCGGCTAGCGCCAGCCCCATCAAGAGCAAGCCGCCCTCGAGCAGAACCAATAATTTTCGCATTACGAATCCAGAGCCTTCGAGGCAATCTGTTGAAGTTGACGTGTCAACGGGCCTATTGGCCATTCATGCTCAGCATACGTACATACTGGCCAAACACCATACTGACTGTTGCACATAAATACCTCATCAGCGGCCATGAACTCACTCAACGTCACCGGCCTGATTTCGGTCATGACGCCAAGCCCATCTGCGCAACGAAGAAGATAGGAGCGCATCACACCAGCAACACCACACCTATCAAGCACGGGCGTTATCAATGTGTTCCTGGACACGATGAAAAGGTTACTGAAAACGCCTTCTACAACATGCCCAAATGCATCACACATAAGGCCTTCAGCATAGTTTGCTCCCTGCCACTCTCCCCGCGCTAATACCTGCTCAAGACGGTTCAGGTGCTTGAGTCCAGCCAATAGCGGTTGGCAAGCCAGACGTGTCTGGCAGGGAAACAGACGGATCCCCTGCTCAGCATTCTCAGATGGATAGCGAGGCACAGAAGAGGCCAGCAGAAGACGTTGCGGAAGTGGATTCGACGGAGCCGCATAACCCCGTTCACCGAGGCCGGCCGTAATGATCAGCTTGGCTACACCGTTGCGTAGCAACGCAGCATACTCAAGAATTTCAAGCCTGACTGCATCAAGCTCCAAGGGAATTGCCAGACGACGACATCCATCAAGCAGCCGCATCAGGTGATCATCAAGGAATCGTGGTTGGCCGTTATGGACGCCTATCGTTTCGAAAAGCCCATGGCCATATGCCAAACCACGATCCCGGAAGGAAAGGCCAGCCTCATCCGGCTGACCATTAACCCAGTCTTTCATCACTCAGAAAAGCGACGGAAGATCAAACTACCATTAGTACCACCGAAGCCGAAGGAGTTGGACAGGCTGATCTCGATAGGCATTGCCTTTGGCTTATGCGGCACAAAGTCCAGATCACAGCCATCATCCGGATCATCCAGGTTGATGGTAGGTGGCGCCAGTTGGTCACGAATGGCCAGGATGCTGAAAATGGCTTCAACAGCCCCGGCAGCCCCTAACAGATGCCCAGTCATTGACTTGGTAGAGCTCACCGACAATTTGTAGGCATGCTCACCAAAGATCCGCTTGACCGCAGAAGCCTCTGCCATATCACCAGCAGGCGTGGACGTACCGTGCGCATTGATGTAATCGACCTGGGATGGATCGATTCGCGCATCTTTCAATGCATTGCTCATGCACTGTGCTGCGCCAGCGCCATCTTCAGGGGGGGCCGTCATATGAAACGCATCAGCGCTCATGCCAAACCCAATAAGCTCAGCATAAATATGGGCGCCACGCGCTTGAGCATGCTCTAGCTCTTCCAGAATCAATGCACCCGCGCCATCAGACAGCACAAAGCCGTCTCGCTGACGATCCCAAGGTCTGCTGGCCTTAGTAGGCTCTTCATTTCGGGTAGAAAGTGCCCGTGCAGCACCAAAACCACCCAACCCTAGCCCGCAGGTAGCCATTTCGGCACCGCCAGCCACCATGACATCAGCATCACCATAGGCAATGTTACGTGCAGCCATACCTACACAATGCGTGGAGGTTGTACATGCTGTAGCAATTGCATAATTAGGCCCCTTCAATCCCAAGTGGATGGAAAGGAAGCCGGAGACCATGTTAATGATCGAGCCAGGGACAAAAAATGGCGAAATACGGCGGGGACCTTGATCAAACAAGGCCTTGCAGTTGTTCTCGATATTGGAGAGACCACCAATACCAGACCCCATGGCGACACCAATTCGATCCCGATTGGCATCTGTCACTTCAAGTCCAGAATCACGCATAGCCTGGAAGCTAGCCGCCAGGCCATATTGAATAAAGAGGTCGAGTTTCCGAGCTTCTTTCGCAGAGAGATAATCTTCTACGTTGAATCCTTTGACTGATCCCCCAAAGCGGGTAGCAAAGGCAGAAACGTCCATGTGTTCAATCGGGGCAATACCGCTGCGACCAGCAAGAATGCCTTCCCAGCTGCTTTGCACGTCCCCGCCCAGCGGCGATACCATGCCCATGCCCGTGATCACGACGCGTCTACGTGACACAACGATTTCCTCATAGCTCGTTTGTTCGATCATCTAAAGTTATTACATTGATGACCGTTATATAGAAAAGCCGCACGCCTGGACAGGCGTGCGGCTTTCGTGTTCTACAGAAGAACCGACTTATTGCTGGTGAGCAACGATGTAGTCGATAGCTTCCTGAACAGTGGTGATCTTTTCGGCTTGTTCGTCCGGGATTTCAGTTTCGAATTCCTCTTCCAGAGCCATCACCAGCTCAACGGTGTCAAGGGAGTCGGCGCCCAGATCCTCGACGAAGGAAGCGCTGTTGGTTACTTCCTCTTCTTTCACGCCGAGTTGTTCAGCGACGATCTTCTTAACGCGTTCTTCGATGGTGCTCATACCGTGTTTTCACTCCTATGGAATAATCCGTGCAGCCGGACTGCGCGTAAGTGTATAGAAAGGGTTTTCAATATTTCAAGCTGACGCGACATCCTGACCTCTGAACTGACTTTTTGCTAGTCTTGAAAATTCACAAAAAGTCGTTCAACCCGTCAAAAATCGCTTAACTCATATACATTCCGCCGTTAACTGGAACAGTAGCACCTGTAACGTACGCAGCACTGTCCGTTGCTAAAAAGGCGACAACTTTTGCAATTTCTTCAGCTTGCCCTAATCGACCCAGTGGAATTTGAGTCAAAAGCGCTTCACGCTGAGCGTCTGGCAGCTCACGCGTCATATCAGTATCAATAAACCCTGGAGCCACGGCATTTACCGTGATCGCTCTGGAACCTACTTCACGAGCCAACGCCCGAGTAAACCCCTCAAGACCGGCCTTGGCGGCAGCATAATTGGCTTGGCCAACATTACCCATAGCCCCGACAACAGAGCCTATGCTGATGATGCGCCCCCAACGAGCTTTGGTCATCCCACGCAATACGGCTTTCGACAAACGGAACAGGCTGTTCAGGTTGGTATCGATTACATCGAACCACTCGTCGTCTTTCATGCGCAGCATCAGATTATCTCGCGTGATGCCCGCATTATTGACCAGAATAGCAGGCGCACCATATTGCTGCTGAATCTGTTCCAACGCCGCCGTCACCGAAGCGTTGTCTGCAACGTTCAGCACCAGTCCGGTGCCCTCTATACCATTGGCCTTCAGGCTTTCGCTGATACGGAAGGCACCGCTTTCGCTGGTAGCCGTACCGATCACGGTAGCCCCGAGGCGTCCGAGCTCAAGAGCAATGGCCTGTCCGATGCCACGTGTTGCACCGGTTACCAATGCGACTTTACCTTGGAGGCTCATGTTTTCTCCTTAAATCAAGCCAATGCTGCTTGGGTAGCAGCAAAAGCATCAGGCGCGTCAAGACTATAGGTCTCTATACCTTTGACACACCGCTTGTTCAAACCTGCCAGGACTTTTCCGGGCCCGCACTCTACCAGTTGAGTAACCCCTTTGTCCGCAAGCAGTTGAACGGACTCGACCCAGCGCACCGGACTGTACAGTTGCGCCAGCAGGTTCTGCTTCAGCGCTGTAAGATCTGCACTGACTCCGGCGTTTACATTCTGAACGACCGGAATGGAGGGCTGCTGCCATTGGATCGCGTTAACAGCCTCGGCAAAGCGCTCCGCTGCCGGACGCATCAACTCACAATGGGAGGGCACACTTACCGGAAGCGGAACCGCACGTTTTGCGCCACGCGCCTTGCATAGCTCGACAGCTCGCATCACTGCAGCTGCGTTACCTGCAATGACTACCTGCCCAGGCGCATTATAATTCACTGCGCTCACAACATCACCTTGGGCCGCTTCAGCACAGGCGTTAACGATATCTGCATCTTCTAGCCCCAGGATAGCGGCCATTGCGCCCTCGCCCGCTGGCACAGCTTCCTGCATCAGCTGTCCACGGCGCTCAACGAGCCTTACAGCGTCAGTAAAGGCCAGAGCACTTGCAGCAACCAGAGCGGAATATTCGCCAAGACTATGACCTGCCACATAAGAAGGACGTACGCCTCCCCTTGCCTCCCACAGTCGCCACAAGGCAATAGACGCCGTCAGAATGGCGGGCTGAGTCTTGTCCGTTTGATTCAACCGCTCTTCCGGACCTTGCTGAACCAGTGACCAGATATCGTAGCCAAGCGCATCAGAAGCCTCAGCAAACGTATCGCGTATCTGCGAATGTTGAGCTCCAATATCGGCCAGCATCCCCAAGGACTGTGAGCCTTGGCCTGGAAATACGAAAGCGAAAGAAGCAGACATAGTCGATCTCTTTTTAGTCTCATCAAAAGCCACAGCCTAACAGCATGCCGCAGCAGGTTCTTGGTTTGATGTCAGGCAACCGAGGTCAGTCACACTTAGGCACTGAATCCTCATAAAGGTCCAGAAAATTCGCCTTTATCAAGGCATCCAGGCGAAGTTCTACTGCCTGCACCGCTTGCTCTATCGCACGCTGAAAGCCGAACTCATCAGCACTGCCATGACTTTTAATAACCAGTCCACGCAACCCGAGAAAACCGGCACCGTTATGGCGGGCAGGCATCATCTCTTTTCGCAGACGATATAACAGGGGAGCAGCCAGGAGCCTTAGAAAAACAGGCGCCCCTTCCAACTGCTTGAAAAGCATGGAAATAAGCCCCTCGCTTCCTTTAAGCAGGACATTGCCAACAAATCCGTCACACACCACCACATCCGCTTCAGACCGGAACACTGCGTTCGCCTCGATGAAGCCGACATAGTTAAGGCGCCTGCACTTCTCCAGCAGAATTGATGCTTGCTGGACGACACTATTACCCTTGGTCGGCTCAACACCTACATTCAAAAGAGCGACTCGAGGTTCATGTATCCCTGTTGCTTTAGCAGCAGCGGCCCCCAGGCATGCAAACTGGTAAAGATTGAGAGCGGAACAGTCCAGATTAGCGCCAAGATCCACCAATACACATTGACGACCCATCACAGGCAGATGGGTATAGATGGCCGGCCTCTCTATCCAAGGAAGCGTATCCAGCGTCTGTCGAGCAAAGGCCATCAGGGCGCCAGTATTACCTGCACTAACGCATGCGTCAGCCTCGCCACTGGCAACCAGCCCCAGCGCAACCTTCATGGAAGAGTCAGGCTTGTTACGAAGGGCATAGGAAGGCTTTTCCGCCATATCAACGGCCTGAGTGGCTACATGGATACGCAGACGAGAATCATCAAATGAGAACTGACCGACATGGCCTTGGATGACATCAGGATCACCAACAAGGATCAACGTAACGGCAGGATGACTAGCGAGGAAGGAAATACAGGCAGGCACAATGCAGCGGGGACCGAAGTCCCCGCCCATTGCATCGATAGCGATGACAGGTGACGACAAGGATTACTCGTCGGAACCCTTGTCGATCACTTTACGACCACGGTAAAAACCGTCCGGAGACACATGGTGACGCAGGTGAACTTCACCAGTGCTCTTTTCTACAGACAATGCATTCGGCTCGAGCGCATCGTGGGAGCGACGCATATCACGGGCGGAACGGGATTTTTTGTTCTGCTGAACAGCCATAACTCATTAACTCCTAAACGTTTGGGTCACGCTTCAACTGCGCCAGTACGCTGAACGGGTTGGCTCGCTTTTCCTCGTCCGCGCTTTCTTCGGGCGCTTCAGGCGCTTCGAATCCTGCTGGATGATGGCAGATGCCGGGCTCATGAGTTGGAATGATTGGCAAGGCAAGCAAAAGCTCATCCTCAATCAAACCAATCAGATCCAAAGGCTCTTCACCGACTTCCAGTGCGTCATAACCTTTTGGCAACGCATCCGCCGACTGCCCTTCCCATAGCACTGCGTAATCGTACTCGCCGTGTACAGGAAACGCGCCCGGCTCCAGGCATCGCTGACATACCATTTGCACTTCAGTATCCAGTGCGCCATGAATGACGACAAGCCTTTGCTCATCACGGAAGAACTCGAGGACGGCCTTCACCGTTCCCTCAGTGCTCGACAGCTGCTCGCAAAGACGTGGCAAACTAGATACCGGCAGTTCACCCCGAAGCGTGACACCGCGATCAGCCAGTTTGCGTGGATCTACGTGAGGTGGAAGTGGCCCATTCAACATAAGCGCGCCATTATAGAGACGACCTCAGGCCTGTCAAAGGAAATTAGGCAAAGGATAGTATCCTTTGCTGACTTTTGGTCGGTTAGACCGACGATTCTGCGTTCACAGAGACTCATTATAATGCTTCCGTTACTGCTCGCTTCAAGCTCACCCTATCGACGCGAACTGCTGGCTCGCCTGAAACTAAACTTTACATACGCTTCACCTAATATAGACGAAAGCTCTCATCCAGGCGAAAGCGCTCGTCATTTGGCTATGCGACTGGCTGAAGCCAAGGCCCGCGCGCTGGCGCCTAATTACCCCAACCATCTTATTATTGGCTCCGATCAAACCGCCTCGCTTGACGGCCAGATACTTGGCAAGTCTCTGACATACGAGCGCGCCCATAAGCAACTGTCGAATGCCAGCGGAAAAAGCGTGACGTTCATGACCGGGCTCGCGCTGCTCAATACTCAAACCGGAACCTGCCAGCTGGATTGCGTACCGTTTACCGTTCATTTCCGTACGCTGGAAAGCGATCAAATCGAGCGTTACCTCAATATTGAACAACCCTATGACTGCGCTGGAAGTTTTAAAGTCGAGGGACTGGGAATTACCCTTTTTCGCTCTACCGAAGGAGAGGACGTGACCAGCTTGATCGGCCTGCCGCTTATTCGGCTGACCGATCTCCTACTCAATGAGGGCGTGGTAGTACCCTAGCATCAGCCTCTCAACTTATCGCAACACAGGTCCCTGCCACCCCACCAGCAATGCCAGGCGCTCCGCCACACTGGTCCCCAGGCGCTTGGCAAAGCGGTCGAATGGGCTCTCCTGAACGGTGTAATCCACAATCTTTTCTTCACCAACCACCTCCCGAGCCACAAAGCTGGCACTGCCCAGGCCATCGATTAGCCCCAGCCCAAGCGCTTGCTCTCCAGACCATACGAGCCCGGAAAACAACTCAGGATGACCCTCGACCTTCAAGCGATCACCACGCCCCTTTTTCACGCTATCGATAAACTGCTGATGTGTAGTATCGAGCACCTGTTGCCAGAAGCGGGTCTCCTCTTCTTTAGCAGGCTGGAAGGGGTCCAAAAAGGCCTTGTGCTCACCGGATGTGTAAACGCGACGCTCAACGCCTAGCTTATCCATGGTTCCGACAAAGCCAAAGGATGCTGCCGTTACGCCGATTGAGCCCACAAGACTGGCCTTGTCAGCATAGATGGCATCGGCAGCACTGGCGATGTAATAGGCGCCCGAAGCTCCCAGATCAGAAATCACGGCATAAAGCTTGATGTCAGGATGCAATCCACGCAGACGCTTGATCTCGTCATAGACATAACCTGACTGCACAGGACTGCCTCCTGGGCTATTGATACGAAGGATAACGGCTTTGGTACCTTCGTCTTTAAAGGCATCGCGCAGTGCTCCAACAATATTGTCGGCACTCGCCTTCTCATCAGCCGCAATGGTTCCCTTCACCTCAATAAGCGCCGTATGGGAACCCTCACGCGAGGCTTCTCCCTTGAGCCCGGAAAAAGGAACAAAGAGCGCCAGCATGATAAAAAGATAAGTAAACGTTAGGAATTTAAAAAAGATTCCCCAACGACGTGCCCTTCTTTGCTCATGCACGCTGGCCAGCATCGCCTTTTCGATGAGCTTCCAGCTTTTTTCATCCGCCGGGCGATCCGACGCTTTCCAATCATCTGCCATTGGTAGTCCTGCTTGGTTCAATTAATCGTTACGCATCCAACCAGACACGCAACTCCTCAAAACGATCAACCACAAGCGTTGGCTCGTAATTACGCAGCACCTCAACTGGCTGAGCACCGTAACTGACTGCAACCGAGGCCATTTGCGCTCTGCGAGCCATTTCAAGGTCGAATGGTGCATCCCCGATCATCAGCGCCTTTGACGGATGCACCTGACAATGCGCCAAGATCTCGTTAAGCATTAACGGATCCGGCTTGCTGGCCGTTTCATCAGCGCAACGCGTTACGTCAAAGAAGTCAGCCAGCCCCTTGGCTGCAAGCACCCTATCCAGCCCTCTTCGGCTTTTACCGGTAGCAACAGCCAAACGATAGCCTTTGCGCCGAAACGCTGCCAAGCCTTCAGCCACACCCTCGAAAAACGGAGAAGGCTCTTGCTCACGCATAACGAAATGATCGCTATAACACTGACGAAAACGCTCCACAGCTCCTGGCGTCATCTCCGGGTAAAGCGTCTGGATGGCCTCTGGCAAGCCCAGCCCGATAATGGACTTAATCGATCGATCGCTTCGAACGGGGAGCCGAAGGTCGGCGGCAGCTGCCTGCATAACGTCCACGATGCGACCAACCGAGTCAGAGAGCGTCCCGTCCCAGTCAAATACCAGCAAGTCGTAATTAGGCATCCAATCGACTCAATGTAGCCGCCCAGGTCTCATCAACAGGAGCAGTCAGTTGCAATGTTTCCCCATCGGGGAGCGGTACATTAAGACTGGCAGCATGAAGAAACAGCCGCTTCCCGCCCAAATCCCGAATCTCCCTGGAAAACGCCTCATCACCGTACTTAGGATCCCCTGCAATGGAATGACCTGCGTGCTTGGCATGAACACGAATCTGGTGAGTACGTCCTGTGACCGGCTTTGCCTCTACTAGAGTAGCGAAATCACCGTAGCGTCTGAGCACTCGAAATTCCGTGAGAGCGTCCTTACCCTCTAAATTGACTTCAACCATCCGCTCACCGGAACGCAAGTTATTTTTCATCAAAGGCGCTCGAATCTGTTTTTTTGCTGCAGGCCAGTGACCACGAACCAGCGCATGGTAGCGTTTGTCGACTCCATCTCCACGCAAGGCCTCATGCAAATGACGCAGCATGCTGCGCCTCTTGGCAATCATGAGCAGACCCGAGGTATCCCGATCCAGGCGATGAACCAGCTCAAGGTCTTTGGCATCTGGACGAATCTGACGAAAGACCTCTATAACGCCTAGGCTGACACCACTCCCTCCGTGAACGGCAATACCTGCAGGCTTATTGATAACGATCAGTGTCTTGTCTTCATAGACAATCGCAGCCTCCATCAACTCGGCAAGCGCCTGGGAGACAGGTGCAGGTCCATCTTTTTCAGGCAAACGCATAGGAGGGACACGAATGATATCGCCGGCTTGCAACCGATAATCCGGCTTTATACGCCCCTTATTAACACGTACTTCACCCTTGCGAAGTATTCTATAAATGAAGGTTTTCGGCGCACCTTTGAGCAAAGTACGCAGATAGTTATCGATACGCTGGCCAGCCAGCTCTGAAGAAACTTCGAAGAGCTGTACACCATTGTTGGAAGAAGTAGGATTAGTCATTGCTACATAATAGCAATTTCCACTTAATTGAAGCACTTAATGGTTGCTGTTATAGTCCCGGAAGCCAATAACCCTGGCATGACACAGCGATTGTAAATAAGCTCCCTGTCATAAACATGTTCAGTGGACGTCAGGCCGTCCTTCGAGTGGTTCGTATGGCTATAAGCAGTACACGTGCCACTTAAAACAAAAGCCTTATAAAAACACCGTGCCCACTGTTGAAGGTGAGTACAAAAAACAACCGCTCCGGATTCTGCGAGCGGCACCAGGATTCCTGAAGGATACGTGAAGGGTGGAGATGTACCGCTGTTGAACTGTGTAGCCGGTAATGCCTGGCTTAGACGCTTATTCGTCCGCTTTTGACAGCTTATTCCTCCTCCTGACTGTTTGACGTTGCTGCTGTTACGACAGCAAGCAGGAGACGTAGTCGCGGCTCGGCATACAACCGAGTACTGCTGGACACGAAGGCGGATGGCTCCGCCTTTGATACGACCCCAAGCACCGACCCTCGGCGAGTCGTGTGTGCCGAACGCCGTTTCCGGTAGCCCGGAAACCGACGGTATTACATGAAAAGAATGCTCATCAATGCCACGCAGCCTGAAGAGCTACGTGTTGCGTTAGTAGATGGCCAAAAACTATTTGATCTGGATATCGAGTCAGGGGCTCGTGAACAGAAAAAGGCCAATATCTATAAAGGCCGCATCACTCGTATCGAGCCCAGCCTCGAGGCCGCATTTGTCGACTTCGGTTCAGAGCGTCACGGCTTTCTCCCTCTCAAAGAAATCTCTCGCGAATACTTCAAGAAAGCGCCAGAAGGTCGCATCAACATCAAGGAAGTTCTGTCCGAAGGGCAGGAAGTCATTGTTCAGGTTGAAAAAGAAGAGCGTGGCAACAAGGGCGCTGCGTTAACTACCTTTATCAGCCTGGCTGGTCGCTATCTGGTTCTGATGCCAAACAACCCACGTGCAGGTGGCATTTCCCGCCGTATCGAGGGTGAAGAGCGCAACGAGCTGCGCGAAGCCCTGAATGGACTGGATGCCCCAGCCGACATGGGACTGATTGTCCGCACAGCAGGCCTTGGCCGCAGCACCGAAGAGCTGCAGTGGGATCTGGACTACCTACTGCAGCTCTGGTCCGCTATCAAGGAAGCCTCTGTCGAGCGTAGTGCGCCTTTCCTGATCTATCAGGAAAGCAACGTCATCATTCGAGCCATTCGTGATTATCTTCGCCAGGATATCGGCGAAGTGCTTATTGATAGCGTAGAGGCTCAGGAAGAAGCACTAAGCTTCATTCGTCAGGTCATGCCTCAGTACCAGAGCAAGATCAAGCTCTATCAGGACAGCGTACCGCTGTTCAATCGATTCCAGATCGAAAGTCAGATCGAAACTGCCTTTCAACGTGAAGTAAAGCTGCCCTCTGGCGGCTCGATTGTTATCGACCCTACTGAAGCGCTTGTTTCGATCGATATCAACTCTGCACGCGCTACCAAAGGTGGCGATATTGAAGAGACAGCCCTGCAAACGAACCTAGAAGCGGCCGAGGAAATCGCTCGCCAGTTGCGTTTACGGGATATCGGCGGCTTGATCGTTATTGATTTCATCGACATGACACCGGTGAAAAACCAGCGCGCCGTTGAGGATCGCATGCGGGAAGCGCTTGAGGCTGATCGTGCTCGAGTACAGATCGGTCGCATTTCTCGATTTGGCCTTCTAGAGATGTCCCGCCAGCGGCTACGCCCCTCTTTACGCGAGACGAGCGGCATCGTCTGCCCACGTTGTAACGGTCAGGGCATTATCCGAGATGTCGAGTCCTTGTCGCTTGCCATTCTGCGTCTGATTGAAGAGGAAGCACTCAAGGATCGGACAGCAGAGGTTCGAGCACGCGTACCCTTACAGGTCGCCTCGTTCCTATTGAATGAAAAGCGCAACAGCATCACCAAAATTGAACTACGTACACGGGTTCGCATCATCATCCTACCGGATGATCACATCGAAACCCCGCATTTCGAAGTGATACGCCTGCGTGATGACAACCCGGATCTTCTGAACGGCCAGTCCAGCTATGAAATGACTCACAGCGAGGCCGAAGAGATCCAGCCCGCAAGCGCTACACGAACCCTTGTTCGCCAAGAAGCTGCAGTCAAGGTCGCACCCGAGCGCACTCCGGCACCTCAGGTCGAAGCACCCAGCAAACCTGCTCATCAGCCGGAGCCAAGCCTCTTTAAGGGCTTAGTGCGCTCCCTGGTCAGTCTGTTTGCTGGCAAGACGGAAGAACCTGCCGCTGTAGCCGAAACTGCCCAGCCCAATGGCGAAGCACGTCGTACTGATGAGCGCCGCAATGGTCGTCAGCAGAATCGTCGCCGTGACAACCGTCGCGATGAAGAACGCAAGCCTCGCGAAGAACGTCAGTCGCAGGCCCGTGACAATCGCGAAGAGCGTCCGACCCGTGAAGAGCGCCAACCGCGTACCGAGCGCCCTCCACGCGAAGAGCGTCAGGCCGCTCGAGAAGAACGTCCTACCCGTGAAGAACGCCAACCACGTGAAGAGCGTCAGCCACGAGCAGAGCGTCAGAGCCGTGAAGAACGCCCTGCCCGCGAGGAACGTCAGCCACGCGAAGAGCGTCCCGCCCGTGAGGAACGCCAACCACGCGAAGAGCGTCCTGCCCGTGAAGAGCGTGCAAACAAGGACGAGCGCCCTGCCCGCGAGGAACAACCCAGCCGCAGCGAACGTCCTTCCCGCGCCGAACGCCGTCAGACCAGAGAAGAGGCCGAAACACGTCAGGATGCAACAGTTGACGCCGAGCAACTGAACGACGAAGAGCTGAACGATCAGAATGATGATCAAGACAGCGATGAGCGTCCACGCCGTCGCTCCCGCGGCCAGCGTCGTCGCAGCAATCGCCGTGAACGTCAGCGTGACACTCATGGCGAGTCAAACGACAACGAATCTGTTGCCTTGACGGGAGAATCCAACACTGAATCTCTTGCCAACGCCGCTGTGGTTGCCGAAGTGGTCAATGCCCAAGCAGCTGAAGCCACAACCGTAACGGAAAGAAACGGGCCCAAACAGGAAAATCAGACCCAGGCGGAAGCAGAAGCAATCGTTGCCCAGGATGTTTCTGCACCTAACCACACTGAAGAGCAGCCTGTCGTTGCGGTAGTCTCGCACGAGACTACTTTGAAAACTCATCAGACGGTAGCGGTAGTAGGGGTTGAAGCTCCTCAAGCCGAGGAGCCTACCCAGGCAGTCAATGAAACGGCGCCTGTGCAGAAAGAGAAAGCCGCATCCCCCGTGGAGGTCTCTTCCGAGGCTCAGCCCCTCGTTCAGGCAAGCGAAGACACGCCTGACATTGGAGCACAGCCTAAGTTAACCCCACCGGCCGTTGGACGTGCGCCTAACGATCCCCGTGAGCGTCGCCGCCGTCAGCGTGAGGCTGAGCGCTTGGCGCGTGAACAGGAGGAAGCTGCAGCAGCACAGGCCGCAACATCTGTCAGCCTGACTACTCCTCCGGCAGCTTCCTTGCCAACTGAAACCCCAGCGCCTGTAGAGCACGCCTCTCCGGTCCTGGCTGCCGACTCAGAACCCGTTGTTGAAGCCGCCCTCCCCTCTGGCATTACTCAGGCACAAGAGCGCTTGGAGAATGTACATGTGGAAAAACCACTGGATGAGCCCTCGAAAGAAAGCCAGCCTGCCATGACGGCCGAGATTGTTATGCCAAGCTCGGAAAGCTTGAATCAACTGCCAGCACAAAGGGTTGAGTCTGCCGAAATTCCTGCAGAGCTTGCCCTGCCAAAGCCAACAGTAGAGCAGCAACAACCTCAGCAGGATGCTGTGGAAGAGCAAAAGCCATCTGAAAGCGAAGAGGAAAAGCAGGCGCCTAAACCGCAGCCCTGATACCTCAACAAATAAAAAGGGATGCATATGCATCCCTTTTTATTATGCCGTTACCGCTAATTCAGCGCTCCGGGCTCCATCTCCAACAGGACAGAAAACCGACTCTCGATATCAGTGCGAATTTGCTGAGCAAGATCAAGAATATCCTTACCCGACGCTGTACCGTAATTAACCAGGACAAGCGCCTGCTGCGCATGAACGCCTGCGTCCCCTTCCCGAAAGCCCTTCCAGCCAGCCTTATCAATTAACCAACCCGCTGCAAGCTTTACCTGGTCATCCGTGACTGGGTAAACGACCAGATCGCTATAGCACTCCTTAAGTCTTGTAGCCAATTGATTTGAAACCACAGGATTTTTGAAGAAACTGCCCGCATTGCCCAACATGGCAGGGTCAGGCAGTTTTTCCCGTCGAATACTAATAATGGCCTTGCTTACTGCCTGGGGAGACGGATCATCAACGCCCTGTTCCACCAAGCGCTGGCGAACAGGACCGTAATCCAGACGCAAAGTACCGTGTCGATTTAGATTGAAACGAACCCGCAATATGACCCAACGGCCAGGCTCCTGCTTGAATCGGCTTTCTCGATACCCAAAACAGCACTCTTCAAGGGTAAACTCGCAAGTCTGGCCAGTTTTGCGATCCAATGCCGTTAAGCCATGAAACACATCCTTTAGCTCAACACCATAGGCACCGATATTCTGCATGGGAGAGGCGCCCACAGTACCCGGTATGAGACTCAGGTTCTCCAGCCCGCTCAGCCCCATACTCAATGAAGTCTCGACTAGCCCATGCCATGACTCGCCTGCCTCAGCCTCAACGATCACACGGCCTGAGGAGCCCTCCTCAAGAAGTCGGATCCCCTGACTACGCATGTGCAGCACCAGAGCCTGAACATCTTCCGTAAGCACCAGATTGCTGCCTCCGCCCAAGATATAGAGCGGCACATCCTGCTTGTCGGCAAACGCCATAGCCTCACGAACATCATTATCCGTGTAAGCCTCTGCATAGAAGCGTGCCCGCACATCGAAACCAAATGTATTAAAAGGTTTAAGACAAACCCACTCACGTACAGTAAGGCTCAAGTGGCCCCCTTACCTCATGCACAAGCGCTTCACATGCCTTTTCAAGCAAGTCAATAACATGCTTGAAGCCAGCAACTCCGCCAAAATAGGGATCCGGCACTTCATCCTGCTCAAGACCATAACGGCGAAGCAAAAGATCCACTTCAGCTGAAGCGTTGGAAGGACGAAGCCTGGACAAAAAGGCCATGTTCTCATGGTCCATCGCCAAGATAAGGTCAAATGAGCGAAAATCTTCAGCCGTAATCTGTCGAGCCCGCAGACCTGAAAGATCATATCCTCGCTTAGCACCTTCCTGGATCGAGCGAGGATCGGGGGCTTTACCGACATGCCAGTCGCCTGTTCCCGCCGAGTCGACAACAATACGGTCAAATAGGCCAGCCTTGACAAGCTTGTCGCGAAAGATGGCCTCGGCCGTAGGGGAGCGGCAAATGTTGCCCATGCAGACAAACAGAACACGCATTATTCGCCTCCCAAGACTCGGCGAACCCGCTCCAGATCTTCAGCTGTATCTACTCCGGCCTCTGGTGACTCAATGGCATCTGCTACATGGATACGCACGCCATGCCAAAGTGCACGTAGCTGCTCCAAGGCTTCAGCATTTTCAAGCCAGCATGCACCCCAGCGCACAAAGTCCTTCAGAAATGCTACTCGATAGGCATAGATACCGATATGACGTCGGTACGGCACGCTTGAGGGCAAGATATCGCGGCTTGTGACAAACGCATCACGCGCCCAAGGCATAGGCGCTCGACTAAATGACAAGGCCAGACCATTCTTGTCGCTGACAACCTTAACAACATTCGGGTTGAATAACGCGGCGATATCATGAATGGGCTCAGCCAATGTGGCTATGCCCGCCTCGGAATGAGCGGCAAGATTCTGAGCAACCTGATCGATAATGGCAGGCGGAACAAGCGGCTCATCCCCCTGAACATTCACGATAATGGCATCGTCCGGGAGGCCAATAAGTTCGGCTACCTCTGCCAGCCTGTCCGTACCTGAAGCGTGATCAGTACGCGTCAGCAGCGCATGTGCACCGAAACGCTCGCAGGCTGCCATGATGTCGGAATGATCTGTAGCCACAACCACCTGACCGGCTGCGCTCTTACTGGCCTGTTCCCATACATGCTGAACCATGGGCTTGCCTGCAATATCCTGCAACGGCTTGCCGGGCAAACGGCTCGAAGCAAAACGCGCAGGAATGACTACGGTATAGGAGACAGTCATTTATCCAGACGCTCATCAACGCTGAGGACACGGGCTTCGCTTTCCAGCATGACCGGGATGCCATCCCGGATAGGATACGCAAGCCCTGCGGCCTTGCTAATCAACTCAGTCTTGTCTTCGCTTAGCTTGAGCGGACTTTTGGTAATAGGACAAGCCAGGATGTCGAGAAGCTTGAGATCCATAAGGAATCCTTGTTGGGTAAATAAGTTATTGAGCCTGTAACAGGTCTAGCCGTCTGTCCAGCCACGAAACAAAAGCTGCTGAAGGCTGAGCATCAACCGCAAGATACCACCAATCAGGAGCGGCAAAGGCTCTGCATTTGACGGCATCTTTCTCAGTCATTATCAATGGTAAAGCCGGCTGAAAGCGTAGTCGCTCAGAGGTATAAACTGCATGGTCGGCGAATGGGTGGGCAATGGGTCGCCACTGCAATGCTTCGAGCGTCTTGAAGAAGCGATCAGGATTACCAATCCCAGCCAGTGCGTGAACCTCCTGGCCAGGAGAAAAATAATTGAGAGGCCGGCGCTCACCTGATACTAGATTGATCAAGGCCGTTGGTTTCAATTGAACCGAGTAGCCATCTTCCGTATCGCTGGTGCCACCATTATAAAGAATGGCGTCAACGCTTAGCAGTCGCTCAATAGGCTCTCTAAGTGGCCCCGCCGGAAGACAGCGCTTGTTGCCAAAGCCCCTTGCCGCGTCAACCATGACAAGTTCAAGGTCACGTGCAAGCGCATAGTGTTGTAGACCGTCATCACTGAGGATGAGATCCAGCGACTCGGTTCGCAGCAACTCCTGAACCGCAGCAGGACGATTCGGAGCGATGACAAGCGGAACCCGGGTCCGTTGAACAATAAGCAAAGGCTCATCACCCGTTACCGCAGGCAGCTGCTCCGGCATTACCCGCCAGGGAAAATGTGGAGGTTTTGCACCATAGCCCCGGCTTACCACACCGACTCGCAATCCACGACCGCGGCAGTGCTCGATGAGCCAAAGGATCATCGGAGTTTTGCCCGTTCCACCTATTGTGAGGTTTCCCACGACTAGCACAGGAACAGGTGAAACGAAAACACCCTTGTCGCTCTCCAGAAAGCGCCTACGCTTTCGTCGAGCAACGTGACAATACAGGGCCTCCAAGGGTTTCAGTACATTCAGGGCCGGATGACCACGATACCAAGCCCTGAGAAGCCGTGAGGAAATACTCACTGTTTGTCTGCCTGAGCCTCAACCGTTGTGATGCGGATTCGTGAAAAGCCCAGCTTTCCAGCGGCATCCATTGCCGTCACCACTGATTGATGAGGCGTGCGGCCATCAGCAGAGATGATCAGTGGCACGCTGTTATCCCCACCCGACTCACGCTGCAATGCAGTCATGAGCGAAGTCAGATCACCTTTAGCCAACGTTTGATCGTTCAGTGAAAAGACGCCGTCTGCTGAAATGCTGATTTCCAAGTCCTTGGCAGCTGCTTCGGCAGGTTCTGCACTTTGCGCCTCAGGCAGCTCCAGTTTCAACTGGCTCGGCTTGTTGAAGGTGGTGGTTACGACAAAGAACAGCAACAACACGAATACAACATCGATCAGTGATGTCAGGTTGACGTAGGCCTCGTCTCTAGCTGCCCCGCCTGATCTACGCCGAAACTTCACGCTTTGGTACCTTCCGTGACGAAGTCTACTTCACGATCACCCTGAACGACTTCAACCAGCTTGATGGACTCTTGTTCCATGGAGACAATCAGTTCATCGACACGACGCAGCAGGAAGCGATGGAAGAATACGGCAGGAATAGCCACGATCAGACCAGCCGCCGTGGTCAGCAAGGCCTTGGAAATACCGCCAGCCAGAACCGGAGCGTTGGCCAGACCGCTTTCCATGAAAGAGCTGAAGATCTCGATCATGCCAAACACCGTGCCTAGCAGTCCCATCAAGGGTGCCATGGCAGCAATCGTACCCAGGGTATTCAGATAGCGCTCCAGATCATGCACGATGCGGCTACCAGCCTCTTCAATGGCCTCTTTCATGACTTCACGGCCATGACGGGAATTGGCAAGCCCTGCAGCCATTACCTCACCCAAAGGCGAATTGGCGCGCAACTCCTTAAGCTTCTCGCTTGTGAGCGAATTATCTTGCAGCCACTTCCATACCTGAGCCAACAGTTGCGGCGGAACGACACGTGCACGGCGCAGTGTCCATAACCGCTCGGCTACGATAGCCATGCCTACAATAGAACTCAGAATAATTGGCAGCATCATCCAGCCGCCTGCTTTGACCAGTTCGAACACGCCCTGAACCCTTTCCTTAAAAGTGCGCAACTCTATCATGAAGCGCCAATTATTTTTCTTGCCAGAAATAACGCTTCTGACGAGCGCCTTGCGGCAAATCATGCTTACCGAGGGTAAATGATATTGCACCGTTCAAGGCTGTATCGTAAATCCGGACGCCATGACGTTCATAACGACTGATCACTTGTGCATGTGGATGGCCAAAGTTGTTGTGAATTCCCCTCGAGATCAAGGCATATTCAGGTTTTACCAGACTGACGAAACGCTCGCTCGAAGCCGTTCGACTGCCATGATGAGGTGCCAATAACCATTGAGCCCGTATATCCCGCCCAGATTCAACGAGGCGACGCTCGGCCTTTTCGTCTATATCACCGGTTAGCAAAAGGCGCTCGCCTGCTGCTTCTACCATCAGCACGCACGATGCAGCGTTTCCCTTCATCAAGGGGCTAGGCTGCCAGACAGTAAATAAGACTCCCTCCCACACCCAGCGCTGATTATCTTCGCAGGGTGTCGGATGCAAGCCAGGAGGAAGCCGCTTCACTTCCCCGCTCACCACCTTGTCCACCTTCAAGGCGCTGAAAACAGCAGCGGCGCCTCCTGCATGATCTGCATCCCCATGACTGATCAACATCATGTCTAGATGACTGACGCCTGTAGCTTTCAGGTTGGGGACTACCACCCTTTCGCCAGCATCATAGCTTCCGCTAAGCGGCCCAGCGTCGTATAGCATGGCGTGGCCTTTGGTCTGTATGAATACAGACAACCCCTGTCCGACGTCGAGCACGGTTACCTTTGCCAGTCCTGACGCTGGTCGGGTCACTGGCGGCCAGAACAACGGAATCAGCAGAAATACTGCCAAAGGCCTGACCGGCACCCCATCGGGAGCCAGCCATAGCAACACACCCAGCATGCCTAAAGCGACAGCCCACGCAGGCACCCATGCTCCCTGCCACGCAGGAACCAGTGCCGACACGTACCCGAGAAATGCGAATAAACCATCAAGGGTCGCGCCTGAACACCACAGTAGCAACTCGCCTAGGGGAGGAATGATCAGAAGAAACACGGTACCCAGCAAGGCGGCTGGCACCACTAAAAAGTCTACCCAAGGCACGGCAACAAGGTTAGCGATCGGCCCCGACAGACTGACAGGCAGATCCAGAGCCAGTAAAACCGGCGCTAGCCCGACTGCCATCATCCATTGGGCCCGCCCCCAACTGCGCCAAGGATTCCATTGACCCAAACGGCCGCCAAAGATCCATATCAAGAGACCTACAGCGATAAAAGACAACCAAAAGCCTGCCGTAAGGCTTGCCAGCGGCTCAGCCACCAGCACAGCCGCCAAGGCAATACCTACCGGTACCCATGCCCCCAGGTGACGAAACCGTAATCGCCATAGTGTAATCAGCGCGATCATGACGCAGGCTCGTCTTACAGGAACGTCAAAGCCTGCCAGAAATCCGTATCCTACCGCCGATACAAGCGCAGACAGGCAAGCAACAGGAAACCACGGTATCCGGACAGGCCAGTAGCCCAGACGCGCCAATCCGGCGATCAGCGCAAATACAAATCCCGAAAGCAGCGTAATGTGCTGACCGGAAATAACCATCAGATGCGTAGTGCCTGTGGCCTGTAAAAGCTGCCAATCCCGAGTCGAAACGCCTGAGCTGTCGCCCAGAACCAATGCAGCCAGCCCACCGTTTCGCTGAAAGGCGTCAAGATGCAATAGCCGCTGCCTTAATGCGTCTCGCCAGGCATCCAAGGTGGCCTGACGGGAAAGTCGTTGCCCTGCCTTAACGACACCGCTTGCACCGATTCGATGAGCCAGCATCCAGGCTTCGCCATCCATTCCCCGGAGATTGTGGAGCCCGCCCGGCTTTTGCAACTCTACAGCGAGACGCCATTGCTCACCTGATCGTACGGCAGGCGCATTTGACCAGGAGACCCGGATACGGCTTGGTAAAGCCCCTCGACGGCTCTGCGCATCTTCCACAAGAAAACGCGTCGAACCTTCGCGCAATTCAGGAAGCCCTACAACTGTTCCCTCAAGCCAGACTATTCTTCCGTCCAGACCATCATCCAGTCGCTCATCCAGCGCCCAATGAGCCGACAGACAGGCCCAGCCAAAGCCTATCAAGAAGGCACCTGCCACGTAGACACGGGGCAGGAACATCAGACCGAATGCCACTATCAAGCAGGCAACAAGAGCCTCTCGATCAGGCAATTCGGGTAGAAAGCGCAGCACCAATAGGCCTGCAATGAACGCAACGATCCCTGTGCGCATGACTCCGCTCCATCGAAGCCCAAGAACAACAACCCGGCATCCTGCCGGATTCAACCTTATACGTCAGCCAATTGTCCGTCAGCTAATTTCAAACACCGATCCATCTGCGCTGCGAGCGCCAAATCATGCGTCACTATGAGGAAGGCTGTGCTCAGCGAGTCACTCAACTCAAGCATCAACTCTTGGATACTGTGTGCAGTATGCTGATCCAGATTGCCTGTAGGCTCGTCCAGCAAAACAACCTTGGGCTGATTGATAAGGGCCCTGGCTATCGCGACCCGCTGCCTTTCACCACCCGATAATTCAGCAGGCTTGTGACTCAACCGATGCCCCAGCCCCACCCGCTTAAGCAGTTGAGCGGCACGCTCCCGCGCCTCCGAGATTGGCGTAGCGCCAATAAGCAGCGGCATGCAGACGTTTTCCAATGCACTGAATTCCGGGAGCAAGTGATGAAACTGATAGACGAAGCCCATGGCACGATTGCGCAATAGACCGCGCGCTTTCTCACCCAGTCGGGAAAGCTCTTCGCCTGCCAACCAAACACCGCCCTGAGACGGTGTATCCAGGCCACCCAATAGGTTCAGTAATGTGGTTTTGCCTGAACCAGAGCTGCCTACAATGGAAATGCGCTCACCTGGCTGAAGATCCAGATTGACCCCTGAAAGAACCTCGACGATCTCAGGGCCTTCGACATAGCGTTTGCCCAGATCAACGCAACGCAGCACGGCCTCGTTAATCATATCGCAAGGCCTCGGCAGGCTCTGTGCGCGACGCACGCCAGGCAGGGTAAAGCGTAGCCAAAAAACTCATGCACAACGCGGCGCAACAGATTAGCGCTACATCTTCTAGCTGGAGCTCAGACGGCAGGTTACTGATGAAGTACATGTCAGAGCCAAATATCTTATGCCCGACAATACGTTCAAGGGCTGAAATCCACTGGCTTACATTAAGCGCAGCAATAACACCCAGGACACCGCCAACAAGCGTGCCGATAACTCCAATCACCGTCCCCTGCACCATGAAAACAAACATGATCTGGCGAGGCGTAGCGCCCAATGTACGCAAGATCGCAATATCTGCCTTCTTGTCGGCAACAACCATGATCAGCGTGGCGATGATGTTAAAGGCCGCTACCGCTACGATCAGTAGAAGCAGCAGACCAATCATGGTCTTTTCCATGTTCATTGCCTGGAACAGACTTCCCTGAGTACTGGTCCAGTCCTGCGCCTGATAACCCGGCCCCATGGCATTAGCTACTTGACGGGAATACTGTGGCGCCTTGAACAGATCATCGAATGCCAGACGAACGCTCTGAACGAGCCCTGGCTCCCATCCTTTCAATGGAGCGGCGTCCGCTACATTGATAATCCCTAGGGAACCATCAAGCTCTGCACCGACCTTGAAGATACCTACCACAGTAAAGCGACGCATCCGTGGCGTGATGTTGCCTGCCGCAGAGGTTACCTCAGGGACGATAACGGTGACCTTGTCACCCATACCCAGCTGGAAGCGATGAGCCGTGATCTCGCCAATAACGATGCCAAACTCACCCGCTCTCAGGTTATCCAGCTGCCCTTGAACCATGCGATCACCGATGATCGAGACCTTGGGCTCCAGCTCAGGATCAACGCCATCCACCAACAGCGGCTGCATGCGTCCGCGCTGGGATAGCATGCCCTGCAGCTGGGTATAGGGAACCGCAGCCAATACATGGGGCTGCTGCACCGCCTTGTCCGCTACGCTTTTCCAGTCCGAGAATGGCTGCTCTGCACTAATGGTTGCATGAGGCACCATTCCCAGGATTCGGGTACGCATCTCCCGCTGGAAGCCGTTCATGACTGATAGCACCAGAATCATGGCTAATACGCCCAGCGTCAGCCCGATCATGGAGACCAGCGAGAAAAATGAGATAAACGATTTACGGCGCTTTGCCCGTGTATATCGCAATCCAATGAAAAGAGATAAAGGTCTGAACATTTCGCCTTACACTGTTTCAGGAGGAGAACGGCCGTCAGGCCGGAACCAGGCGGCCATCTTCCAGGCGCAGCGTACGATCCATCTGAGCGGCCAGCGCCTGGTCGTGGGTTACTACAAGAAAGGACGTACGCAAAGACGTTGAAAGTTCAAGCATCATTTGCTGAATTCCATGGGCCGTATGCTGATCCAAATTGCCTGTAGGCTCGTCCAGTAAAACCAGCTTGGGTTCATTGACCAATGCACGTGCGATGGCTACCCGCTGACGCTCGCCTCCGGATAACTCAGCCGGCTTATGGCTTAGTCGATGTCCCAGCCCCACCCGCTCCAGCAATGCAGAAGCTTTACTGCGGGCTTCAGCTATCGACATTCGACCGATAAGCAATGGCATGCAGACGTTTTCCAGTGCGCTGAACTCAGGGAGCAAGTGATGAAACTGATAAACGAAGCCCATGGCACGGTTACGCAACAGGCCGCGTGCCTTCTCATTGAGCGCCGAAAGCTCCTCCCCATCCAGCCATACACTGCCCTGACTTGGGGTGTCCAGTCCGCCCAACAGGTTCAGCAACGTAGTTTTTCCTGAACCGGAACTGCCTACGATCGAAACACGCTCTCCTGGAAGCAGCTCCAACTCTACGCCGGTCAGGACGTCGACCGTTTGCGGTCCCTCTTCGTAGCGCTTGCCCAGGTTCTGGCAACGCAGTACGGCTTTATCACTCATAACGCAACGCCTCGGCAGGCTGGGTGCGAGCAGCACTCCAGGAAGGGTACAGGGTGGCAAGGAAACTCAGCAGCAGCGAGGCACCACACACCCACAAGACATCATTGAGCTGCAACTGGGACGGCAAATAATTGATGAAATACACCTGAGCGTTCAGGAACTGATGTCCTGTCGTACGTTCCAGCCAAGCAATGAAGCCGCTAACATTAAGCGCAGCGACAACTCCCAAGGCGCAGCCAAGCAGGGTTCCGATTACGCCGATGAAAGTACCCTGAACCATGAAAACAAACATGATCTGGCGAGGCGTGGCACCCAACGTCCGTAAAATGGCAATGTCGGACGTCTTGTCAGTTACCACCATGACCAATGTCGAGATGATATTGAAGGCAGCTACCGCCACGATCAGAAGAAGGAGAAGGCCAATCATGGTCTTCTCCATACCGATGGCTTGATACAGGTTGCCATGGGTGCGAGTCCAATCACGTGCATAGAAGTCTTCGTTGTCACTTGCCAGCGACCGGACAATATCCCATGAGACCTGGGGTGCCTTGAACAGATCGTGCAGTTTCAGGCGGATGCCCTGGACCTGACTGGGCTGCCACCGCTGCAGGCGCGCCGCATCCTCAACATGGATCAGACCCACCGAACCATCCAGCTCTCCGGCCCCGACGCTAAAAATACCTACGACGGTAAGCCGCTTCATCCGGGGAAACATACCGGCAGGCGTCACGGCTACTTCCGGGGCGATATAGGTAACCTTATCACCCACTTTAACGCCCAGTTTCTGCGCAGCCAGCGTTCCGATAATAACGCCGAAACCGCCCGGTTTGAGATCCGTCAGCTTACCTTCACGCATGAAGTCACTGATGATCGAAACCTTCGGCTCCTCATTCGGATCAATGGCGTTGAGAAGTACGGTCTGAACGGCCTTGTCCTGGGTTAGCATGCCTTGCAGCTGGGTAAACGGCGCAACCGTGGCAACTTGAGGATTTTTTCTGGCCTGATCGGCAATAGTCCGCCAATCATTAATCGGCTGGTAGGACTCTACAGTGGCATGGGGAATCATCCCCAGGACGCGGTCGCGCATTTCACGGTCGAATCCATTCATGACCGAAAGCACTACGATCATGACCAGCACACCCAGCGCCAGCCCAACCATGGAGGTCAGGGAAATAAATGAAACGAAGTGATTTCTTCGCTTGGCACGCACATAACGCATGCCGATGTAGATAGGTAGTGGTCTAAACATATCCAGGCTTAAGCAGGAATGGGACGCAAGCGAGTCCTTATGGACAAGGGAAACGGCAAACAATACAGAACTGGCCGTTATAGTCCCAAGCTCGACTACACTCATATATGTAGCGTTCGCCACTTCAGGCGGAGCGAATCCCTGTTGCTTCACAGCCCTGACGAAGCGCCAGCTTACAGACTGGCAAGCCCCCATCAGCAGGCATTACACTCAACGCTTCGATCATCGCCGTGGGTTTACCATGACCGCACCAGACGCGGATGAACGCCGCGAATACTATCGCATCACAGACTCGATCGCACTGGAAATCACCCCACTTGCCGGGACAGAACAATCCGCCACGCCTAATGTGTCACCTTTGTTCGATCTGCTAAGTGAAATGCATCTTCTGGAGTTCGAATCACAGCACCTTCTGCGTAGCGTCAATGAGCGCGACCGCCCAATTGCCGCCTGTATAAAGCTGCTCAACAAGCGAATCGATTTACTGGGTCAGGCACTGACCTGGAATTTGATTCATGAAGTCGGAGAACCCAGACCTGTCGTGCTGTCCGAGGGTGGCATCAGCTTTCAACATTCAGAGGCGTTTTCACTGGGTAGCCAGCTAAGCCTGCGCATGATACTGATGCCTCAGGCACTGGGCCTTGAATTGAAAGCTGAAGTGATTCACTGCCAGCCGGCTACGCCAGACAGTTATGAGATAGGCACCAGCTTCGTAGACATCAGCGATGCACAACGCCAGCTGCTTGCTCGGCATATCTTCAAGAAGCAGGCCCATGAGCGCCGTACGCTCAGAGCACAGCCCAAGGGTGAGCAATAGTGAACTACTGGCTGAGTTTTTTACTGTTGCTCGGCCCAACAGCTGTTTTCGCCGATACGCTCTCGATCCCTATTAGTCGTCAAGGTGACACCCACACGGCCCTGCCCCAACCTGGGCAACTTCGCACCGAGGTGCTGAATCGATTTGGTTTGCCGGACGAAGAACATCCAGCCGTAGGTAAGCCGCCCATTACTCGCTGGGACTATCGCGACTTCAGCGTCTATTTTGAGAATAACCGTGTCATTGATGCGGTTCGTGACCATCAGCCACTTAATCGCAGGGAAACGCCATGACAGTCATCTACGGCCATCGAGGAGCCAAAGGCGAGGCCCCGGAAAACACGCTAGCCAGCTTTGAGCAGTGCCTGCAGGTGGGCGTAACCCGCTGCGAGCTGGACCTCCACCTGTCCAGTGATGGAGAATTGATGGTCATTCACGACCCTACCCTCAAGCGTACTACGGGACGTCGAGGTAAGGTTGTCGAGTTGCCTGCCGATACGCTGGTTACCTACGACGCACGCTTGGCAGGTCCCTCATGGCCTCGACCCTGCCCTATTCCACGCCTTGAGGATCTTTTCAAGCAAGTGGATTTCGAGCATTGGCAGCTTGAAGTCAAAAGCGCTTCACGCGTCCGGGCTGCACGCACCATCAAAGCCATCGATGAGCTGGCGAAACGTTTCAATCTCAGCGATCGCATTACGGTAACGTCCAGCTCACGGGAAGTATTAAGGGCGCTTAACCGTGATACTCCCTGGCTTCAACGTGGGCTGGTGGCAGAATATGCCTGGCTGGATCCGCTGAAAGTGGCTGCTAACTACGGCTGCCATTTACTTGCGCTCAATTGGACGCTGTGCACCCCTGAGCGACTCTTGAAGGCCCAGCGCCAAGGCCTGCATGTATCGGTATGGACGGTAAATGAGCCTTCCTTGATGCGACGCCTAATCGACTTCGGTGCAGACAGTTTAATTACGGATTATCCAGCACTGGCCAGAACCGTGCTGGATGATCACAAACCACAGGCTAAGCCGGCTTAGAAAAGCCGGTTCAACCCATCAAAGGCAGCTACGCGGTACGCCTCAGCCATGGTGGGATAATTAAACGTCGTATTGATGAAGTACTTGATGTTATTGCCAGGACCTTTCTGGTTCATGATGGCTTGTCCGATGTGAAGAATCTCGGACGCCTGATCGCCAAAGCAGTGAACACCAAGGACTTCCAGAGTCTCGCGATGGAACAGGATTTTGAGCATGCCTACCGGCTCGCCTGAAATCTGCGCTCGCGCCATGCTTTTGAAGAACGCTTTGCCAACTTCGTAGGGTACTCTAGCCTGCGTCAAATCGCGCTCGTTTTTACCCAAAGAACTGATTTCGGGAATGGTATAAATTCCAGTAGGAATATCATCGACATAGCGCGCTGAATCATCATCCAGAATATTACCGGCAGCTGAACGACCTTGGTCAAACGCTGCACTGGCAAGGCTAGGCCAACCAATGACATCTCCAGCCGCCAGGATATTGGGGCAACTGGTGCGGTAATTCTCATCCACGTTAATTTGGCCGCGGCTGTTCACCTCGATACCAACATTCTCCAACGCCAGCTGGTCGGTATTGCCGGTGCGCCCGTTACACCACAGAAGCGCGTCAGCTCGCAGCTTCTTGCCGGACTTAAGGTGAAGAACGACCCCATGCTCCAGGCCTTCAATACGCTCATACTCTTCATTGTGACGAATGAGCACATTATTGGTACGCAAGTGGTAGCTAAGCGCATCGGAGATTTCATCATCCAAGAAGCTCAGCAGCTGATCGCGCGTATCGATCAGATCGACGAGCACACCCAGGCCACTGAAGATGGAGGCGTATTCACACCCAATGACACCTGCTCCATAAATGATCAGGCGCCGTGGTGTATGGCTCAAGGTCAGGATGGTATCGCTGTCATAGACACGCGGGTGAGAGAAATCAACATCAGCTGGGCGATAAGGACGCGAGCCCGTTGCAATAACCACCTGCTTGCCAACCAGTTGTTCGGTACCGCCATTGGGATTTATGACGTTGATCGTGTGCTCGTCGATAAAGCTTGCGGTTCCGAAGTACACATCGACCCGGTTACGAGCAAAATAGGATGTGTGTGAATTAACCTGCTTTCCAATGACGCGCTCAGCACTCTTGAGCACGTCAGGAAAGGAAAACCAGCGAGGCTCGCCAATCGTGCGGAACATCGGATTATTGTTGAAATGGATGATCTGCTTGACTGAGTTACGCAGAGCCTTTGACGGAATGGTGCCAAGGTGAATGCAATTTCCACCGATGACCTGGCGACTGTCTACGACCGCCACCTTGCGTCCGTGCTTGGCTGCATTGATTGCAGCCCCTTCGCCTGCCGGGCCCGATCCCAGCACCACTACGTCATAGTTATAGACAGCCATGATTACTCCTCGAAAAAACGAACCGATCGCTCATGAGCGTCGAGCACATCATCACCGGCTCTACGGCAACCCGATTTAAGCGATGATCTCTATATAGGTTACACCTATCCTCTCGTTGCGACCTTTCGTCACACTAGAAAATCTTTTCAATTTAAAGCGATAAATAAAAACGGGAGCCTAAGCTCCCGTCTTCATATGAACAATGCTTAAACCGCTGGATAAGCCGGCGGGTTTACACCAGCCATTTCCTCAAGCACACGAACAACCTGGCAGCTATAGCCGAACTCGTTGTCGTACCACACATAGAGAACGACACGGTTATCGCTGCAAATGGTAGCACCTGCGTCTACTATGCCAGCATGACGAGAGCCAACGAAGTCGCTGGATACCACTTCAGGCGAGTTGACGAAATCGATCTGCTTGTGAAGATCAGAGTGCAGCGCCATATAACGCAGATAATCGTTGATCTCTTCCTTATTGGTGCCTTTTTCAAGGTTCAGGTTCAGGATAGCCATCGACACGTTGGGCGTTGGAACGCGAATGGCATTACCTGTCAGCTTGCCAGCCAATTCAGGCAGCGCCTTGGCGACCGCTTTGGCGGCGCCCGTCTCGGTAATCACCATGTTCAACGGTGCACTACGACCGCGACGATCACCTTTGTGGAAGTTGTCGATCAGGTTTTGATCATTGGTGAAGGAGTGAACCGTTTCTACATGACCGCTGATGATGCCGTACTTGTCATTGACGGCCTTCAGCACGGGCACGATAGCATTGGTGGTGCAGGAAGCCGCCGTAACAATGCTGTCTTCCGGGCTGATAGTGTTGTGGTTGATACCGTGAACGATGTTCTTGAGCGAACCCTTGCCAGGCGCAGTCAGCACGACACGTGCAGCACCCGGGCACTTCAGATGTTGCGACAGGCCTTCTGCATCACGCCATTTACCGGTGTTATCAACAATGATCGCATTATTGATACCGTACTGGGTGTAGTCGACTGTGGTCGGATCGTTGGAATAGATCACCTGAATCAAGGTGCCATTTGCACAAATCGTATTGTTGGTCTCGTCAACGGTGATGGTGCCTTCAAAGGAGCCATGTACCGAGTCGCGACGCAACAGGCTGGCGCGCTTGACCAGATCGTTTTCAGCGCCTTTACGCACCACAATGGCACGTAGACGCAGGCCATCGCCGCTTCCAGAGTGCTCGATAAGGATACGTGCAAGCAAACGTCCGATACGGCCAAAGCCATACAGAACCACATCGGTTCCCTGGCGCTTTTCGGTGCCCTGCTTACCTACAACGGCAGCCAGTTCTTCGCGCAGGAACTCTTTTAGATCACGCCCTGCCCCCGCCTGCTTGAATTTCAAGCTCAGACGCGCCAAATCAATGGAAGCGGCACCTAGCTCAAGTTCACTAATAGCCTTAAGCAGCGGATAGGTATCGTGTACAGACAATGCGACATCATCGACCTGACGTGCAAAGCGATGCGCCTTGAGAATGGCGATCACTGAACGATTAACCAAACCACGCCCATATATAGAGGTCACAACATTATTATTACGGTAGAGCTGACCGATCAGCGGAATCATTGCCTCCGCAATCGCCTCACGATCGATCCATTCACCAAGACACTGGTCGGAGTTCTGACTCACGGTGATACCTTCCATATGTAGGGGCTAACAAAAGGAACTACATTATGACCGCACCTGCCTGAACCGGCAATCTTCGCGCGTCGATGCACTGACAGCGAGACGAGACCGTCGTTACAATCCCAACTCAGATTTTTTTCAACGGAGCCTAACCAGCGTGCCCGTTTTGCGCATTCCATCAATTCCTGATACCGCCGGACGACAGCATTGGGGAAATCTCCCCGGAGCCGCGCTAAGTCTGGCTATTGCCGAGGCTGCAAGCGCTGCCAGCCAACGCTTCACCCTACTTTTAACGCCGGACAGCCAGAGCGCCGAACGCCTGGAGCAAGAACTGCGCTTCTTTGCCCCGAGGCTTCCCGTACTGCATTTCCCTGATTGGGAAACGTTGCCTTACGATATTTTCTCGCCGCATCAAGACATTATTTCCCAACGTGTAGCGGCGCTCTATCGTCTACCAGAGCTTGATCACGGCATTTTGGTAGTGCCTATCGCAACAGCCCTACATCGTATGGCACCTACACGCTTCCTGTTAGGCAGCAGTCTTGTGCTGGATGTGGGACAACGTCTGGATGTAGAGGCTACGCGGGCTCGCCTGGAGGCAGCCGGATACCGCTATGTCGATACCGTCTACGAGCATGGCGAATTTACAGTCCGTGGAGCACTGATTGATCTCTTCCCGATGGGCAGTAGTCTCCCGTACCGAATCGACTTATTCGATGACGAAATTGAGACATTACGCACATTCGATCCAGAGACGCAGCGATCAATCGACAAGGTGGACTCGATCCGACTGCTTCCTGCTCGAGAATTTCCGCTGCATAAAGAAGCCGTCACAGGGTTCAGGGCGCGCTTTCGAGAGCGTTTTGATGTGGATTATCGCCGCAGCCCTCTTTATCAGGATCTGGCCAGTGGCCTGACGCCCGCAGGCATCGAGTATTACCTGCCGCTGTTCTTTGATGAGACGTCAACGCTGTTTGACTACCTGCCTCAGAGCGCACAGGTTTTTTCGTTACCAGGCATCGAGCAGGCATCTGAACAGTTCTGGACGGACGTACGGACCCGTTACGAGGACCGTCGCGTTGACCCGGAGCGTCCTCTATTACCACCGGCTGAAGTTTTCCTCCCGGTAGAAGAGTGCTTCGCTCGTCTCAAGCAATGGCCACGCATTGTTATCAGTGGCGATGATATCGAGCCGGGTGTGGGTCGTGAGCGTTTTTCAGCGCGGCCTCTGCCCAATCTTGCCATTGAGGCCAAGGCTAATCAGCCATTGGCGGCCTTGCAAAATTTCCTGGCTGAGTTTGATGGGCGCATCCTGTTTACAGCAGAATCCGCCGGCCGTCGGGAGGTGCTGCTTGAGTTGCTGGCACGTATCAACCTGCGTCCTACATCGGTCGAGGGATGGGAAGATTTTCAGGAAACTGACGAGCGCCTGTCGATTACAGTCGCGCCGCTCGACGAAGGCTTGCTACTCGAAAAACCCGATGTAGCCCTCATTGCCGAAAGTCCGTTGTTTGGTCAGCGTATCATGCAGCGTCGTCGCCGGGAAAAGCGCAACGAGCATGGTGACAACGTCGTCAAGAACCTGACCGAGCTACGCGAGGGCGCGCCGGTCGTGCATATCGATCACGGCGTTGGGCGTTATATGGGTCTGGTAACGCTTGAGTTGGAGGGCCAGGCGCAAGAATTTCTATTATTGGAATATGCAGACGAAGCGAAGCTCTATGTTCCGGTTGCCAACCTGCACCTGATTGCCCGTTATTCAGGCGCTGACGACGCGCTTGCTCCACTGCACAAACTAGGTTCTGAAACCTGGCAGAAAGCCAAACGCAAGGCAGCTGAGCAGGTGCGCGATGTTGCAGCCGAGCTGCTGGATGTATATGCCCGTCGAGCCGCTCGGGAAGGATTTGCGTTTACTGATCCCAAGGCGGATTACGAAACCTTCGCAGCAGGCTTTCCGTTTGAAGAAACACCTGACCAGCAAGTTACTATCGATGCTGTACTCAAGGATATGCTGTCAGGCAAGCCCATGGATCGTCTGGTCTGCGGCGATGTAGGCTTTGGCAAGACCGAAGTCGCCATGCGGGCGGCGTTTGTAGCGGTACACAGCGGCAAGCAGGTGGCCGTCCTGGTTCCTACAACACTGTTGGCGCAGCAGCATTACAACAGCTTTCGCGACCGCTTTGCCGACTGGCCTGTGCGCGTCGAGGTGATGTCTCGCTTCAAGTCTGCCAAGGATGTTGAAAAGGCCGTACAGGAACTGGCTGACGGTAATATCGACATTATTATCGGCACACACAAACTGTTGCAGGACGACGTGAAGCTCAAGAATCTGGGACTCGTCATCATTGATGAGGAGCACCGATTCGGCGTGCGTCAGAAGGAGCAATTCAAAGCGCTACGCAGCGAAGTCGATATTCTGACCCTTACGGCCACACCGATTCCGCGCACGCTCAATATGGCTGTTGCAGGTATGCGCGATCTGTCCATCATCGCCACTCCGCCGGCTCGACGTTTGTCGGTCCGGACGTTCGTCATGGAGCAGCAGAACGCGGTTATCAAGGAAGCCCTTCTTCGCGAGCTGCTACGCGGCGGACAGGTCTACTACCTTCACAACGAAGTAAAGACCATTGAAAAGTGCGCCCGGGATCTTGCGGAGCTGGTGCCGGAGGCCCGTATTGGCATTGGTCATGGACAGATGCGCGAACGGGAACTGGAACAGGTCATGAGCGACTTCTACCACAAGCGCTTCAACGTGCTGGTAGCGTCAACTATTATCGAGACCGGTATTGACGTTCCCAGCGCCAATACCATCATTATCGAGCGTGCAGATAAGTTTGGCCTGGCGCAGCTGCATCAGCTGCGTGGACGTGTGGGACGAAGTCACCACCAGGCGTATGCCTACCTGCTAACACCGCCACGAAAAAGCATGACGCCTGATGCTGAAAAACGTCTTGAGGCGATTGCTGGTGCGCAGGACCTGGGCGCAGGCTTCATTCTGGCCACCCATGACCTTGAAATACGGGGCGCCGGCGAACTCCTGGGCGAAGGTCAAAGCGGCCAGATCCAGGCTGTAGGCTTTACGCTGTACATGGAAATGCTGGAACGGGCGGTCAAGGCTATTCGCAAAGGTGAACAACCGAACCTGGAACAGCCCCTTGGGGGTGGTCCGGACATCAATCTGCGGGTACCTGCGCTCATTCCAGAGGACTATCTACCAGACGTCCATACTCGCCTGATTCTGTACAAGCGTATTGCTTCTGCAGCCGATGAAGATGCACTCAAGGAGCTACAGGTCGAGATGATTGACCGCTTTGGCCTTTTGCCCAATGCCGTCAAAAACCTGGTCCGCCTGACACTTATGAAGATCAAGGCAGAAGCCCTAGGTGTTGTGAAGGTTGATGCCGGCCCGCAAGGCGGTCGCATCGAGTTCACTCATGATACGAAGGTTGATCCGTTGGTACTGGTCAAAATGATACAAAGCCAGCCCAACAAGTATCGCCTTGAGGGTGCAACCATCTTTAAATTCCAGGTACCGATGGAGCGTCCTGAAGAGCGTTTCAATATCATTGAGGCACTTTTCGAGCGCTTGACCCCGGAAAACGTCTAGTCCAGGTAACCGGCCGGGCACTCAGGAGGTGCCCGGCCAGTCGGGCTTAACCTGCCAGTACTGTTGCCAGTACAGCTTTAACCCTGCCTATACCCTCATGTAGCGCCTGCTCTATTTCAGCCATGGTGATAACGCCAGTTACCTTACCTGCAGCTGGATTAACAACCAACGCCAGACAGGCATAAGCCAAATCCTGCTCCCGAGCCAGTGCGGCTTCTGGCATGGCTGTCATCCCCACGATGTCACATCCATCACGCTCCAGGCGAACGATCTCTCCTGCCGTTTCCAGGCGCGGCCCTTGTGTACAGGCATAGACGCCCTGATCACTGTGGGCATAGCCGTGTTGACGCAGCGCACTGATCAATTGCTGGCGAAGCGCCTCATCATAGGGGTAGCTGAAATCGATATGGGTTACCGCTTCCAGAGACCCTTCAAAAAAGGTGTGTTCACGACCCCATGTATAGTCGACGATCTGGTGAGGCACACATAGATGCCCGCTACCCATTGCTGAATGGATACCGCCTACCGCATTAACGGCCAGGATTGCTTCTGCACCGGCATGCTTGAGCGCCCATATATTGGCCCGATAATTAACCTGATGAGGCGGGATGCGATGTGGATGACCGTGGCGTGCCAGGAACAATACTTCGCGCCCTGCATAATGGCCCTTGAGAATGTCCGCCGAAGGCGCGCCATAGGGCGTGTTTATTCTGAGGGACTCATCCAGCGTCAGACCTTCCAGCTGCGTCAGGCCAGTCCCGCCAATAATGGCGTAAACGGTCATATAAACTCCTTAATCAATCAAACCTGCTTGGCGCAGAGTAGATAAAGCCGCAAGCCAGCGAGGATGCTGACGGTATTCAATGGGCGGAAATGCTTTTGCACTCATGCGTTTCAACCGCTGCGAAGGGTTGGCTTTCAAGCGCTGCAGCGCGGTTAGCGCCAGCTCAGCCGCGGCACGGTCATTACAAACGAGCCCCATGTCACAGCCAGCACTCAAGGCAGCCTCTATGCGTCCTGCCGCGTCACCGGCAACATGCGCACCGGCCATGGATAGATCGTCGCTAAAAATAACACCCTTGAAACCCAACTCGCCGCGAAGCACGTCCTGCAGCCACCGCCGCGAAAACCCGGCTGGCTGCTCATCTACGCAGGGATAGATCACATGAGCAGGCATGATCGCTTCCAGCTGCCCACTCAGACGCTTGAAAGGTACAAGATCAACGGCCTTGATGTCTTCCAGGCTACGCTCGTCACGGGGAATAGCCACATGCGAGTCGGCTTCTGCCCATCCATGCCCCGGGAAATGCTTGCCGGTTGCAGCCATGCCAGCAGCATGCATGCCGCGAACGAAGGCGCCCGCCAGATCGGTCGCCCTGTCCGGCGCCCCCTCGAAGGCTCGCTGACCGATTACCGCGCTACGGCCATGATCAAGATCCAGAACCGGAGCAAAGCTGAAGTCGAGCCCGACGGCCAGCACTTCGGTTGCCATTATCCACCCGCATGCCTCGGCAAGGCGGTCGGCCTCTGGATGATCGGCAAATCGCCGCATGGCAGGCAGACGTACAAAGCCCTGTCGAAGTCGCTGGACGCGGCCGCCCTCCTGGTCGACAGCCAATAGCAACTCCGGCCGCTCGGCGCGTATGGCTTCACATAGCTCACGCACTTGGCGAGGATGCTCGATATTGCGAGCAAAAAGAATGAGCCCACCCACTTCGGGCTGGCGCAGGAGATGTCGGTCTTCAGCGGTCAGCCATGTGCCGCCAATGTCCACCATTAATGAGCCTTGCATAGGCATTCCTGAGGCACAGAAAACAAGTGAGGCATGGTGCCCTTTCAACTCGTTTCAATCAATGTGTCAGTAATGCCTTTGCTGAAAGCGCTGGCATATCCTCACTCAGAAGCGCTGAGCATCCTGACTGACAGGCTTGCGGGGCTTGAATTGCGCAGATGCCAGAGCCTGATCCGTCATTGCACTCTCCGCCAGCATGCCACTGGCCATGAAAGGCACCATCAAACGCAATACCTGCTCCGTTGACGTATGTACACCAAAATCATTATCAGCCATGGCCTTCAAAGCCTTGATACCTGACATGCTGAATGCAGCCACCCCTATCATGAAGTGGGCGCGCCAGAACAGCTCCAGCGGAGGAATGTCAGGCGCGGCCACGGCAACCAGCTCCATGTAGCGACGAAAAACGCGTCCGTATGCCTCTTCGAGGTATTTCTTCAGATGCCCCTGGCTCTCACTGAATGCCAGCCCTAAAAGCCGCATGAAAATGGAAAGATCATTACCGTGACGCGGTTTGATGGCTAACGCCTGATCTACCAGCAGATAAAGAAGCTCCTCAAGGTCTGCCTTGGTCCCGGACTTGCCGTACCGTCGGTCCAGCTCATTTTCCAAACACGCGCAATAAGGGTCCAGAAAACGAGAGAATACCGCCTGGATAAGGGATTTCTTCGAGCCGAAGTGATAATTCACTGCTGCAAGGTTTACATTCGCCTTGCTGGTTATCAGGCGGAGCGATGTTTCAGCAAAGCCACGCTCAGCAAAAAGTTGTTCAGCGGCATCCAATATCCGCTCGACCGTTTCAGATTGAGCCATCGCTTAACTACCTGATCATAAAATGTTTTAAACATATGTTTAAAACGCTCCTGAGTCAATGCCTGGGATAGCTAAGTGCCTTAATGGCATTTGGCTGATAAAAAGTCGGTTGCCCTTAAACCAATACTGTATATAATCCCAGGAACTGTATATAAAGCCAGACACCTATCATGCTAAAACTAACTCCGAGACAGTCTGAAATCCTGAGCTTCATCAAGCGCTGCCTTGAAGAAAATGGATTCCCGCCCACCCGTGCGGAAATCGCTCAGGAGCTTGGCTTCAAATCCCCGAATGCGGCAGAGGAGCACCTCAAGGCGCTTGCACGTAAAGGCGCTATTGAAATGACGCCTGGTGCCTCTCGCGGAATCCGTATTCCTGGACTGGAAACACAGAAACCTTCTGACAGTGAGCTTCCTGTCATTGGTCGTGTCGCTGCAGGCGCGCCAATCCTGGCCCAGCAGCACGTGGAAGAAAATTGCAATATTAACCCTGACTTCTTCCAACCACGTGCGGATTACCTTCTCAAGGTAGAAGGCATGAGCATGAAGAACATTGGTATTCTTGATGGTGACCTTCTGGCGGTTCACGTCACTCGTGAGGCACGCAACGGGCAAGTCGTGGTTGCTCGTGTCGGAGAAGAAGTTACGGTCAAGCGGTTCAAACGTGAGGGCAACAAGGTTTGGCTGATTGCTGAAAACCCTGATTTCCAGCCTATTGAGGTGGACCTCAATAAGCAGGATCTAGTAATCGAAGGCCTGAGCGTAGGTGTCATCAGGCGTTAACGAGTCAACGTATCTATAAGGAGGTGTTCAGTGCAATCTTTATTGCCGCCGGATCATGGACAGTTGCCGTTGTTTCACGACGCACTGGTTCAACCGTCGCTCAATCCTTTTTTGGCTGGACCTATTCAGGCGGCGACTCTGCCTGATTGCTTTAGTGAAGTGACTCTAAACGGCGCTCAAGACCATTGCCTGCATTTGCTAGCACCCATGCTGCGGGAGTTGAGTGACGAACAGGATCCCCGGTGGCTGACACTGATAGCACCTCCGACGCTGCTAACGACAAAGTGGCTGCGCTCAAGGGATTTGAATCTAAATAGAATCCTGCTGCTGCAACCGCGTCAGAGCATGCAGACACTAGAGCTTGCTTGTGAAGCCTTACGTTCAGGAAGAAGCCATACCGTGGTGAGCTGGCTCCACGGCATGAAGACTTCCGAGAAGAAAAAGCTGGCTTTGGCCGCTCAGACAGGCAACGCCCAAAGCCTTAACATTCGCTTGGGCTGATCAATGAAGAACGCGGGGAGTATCTTCGCGTTCTATCATATCCCCTTCGGCTAGACGCCCCGCCATCTGCACACCCAAATTGAACATGGCTTTAGCCACTTCAACTTGCTGGCCATGCAGAAAATCCTTTGCATCGGAAGAAAACTCCAATGTCACCAGTGCCTCTTCACCATCGGCACGGCGAAGAACGATACGGCCATCAGCCAGTTCGACAATTTCAAGATAAGACGTAGACATATGTGCATCTCCAGCAGGCGCTGGCATTGTAGCAGTCGCACCTGCCCTTCCCTAGGCTCTATCGATTAACGTAATGCAATAAAGACTAAAATGTTGCAAAACAGCTCTTCAATCAAGAAGATCTACACATTTTTGGCGTCTGTGCCTCACCATTCGGTCAATGAACCACGAAAGCGCAGCGCCAACTCCTTGATGTTTTTTCTCCAGGCCTCGAGCTCAGTATGGCTCAGCAGCCTCTTCTCTTCATCAAGCGTAACCGACTCAATCAGCGGCAGACCAGGATCAACCTTAGCTTGCTTGATAGGCTGCGGTGGTTTTTGCAATGCGGAGAACCCATCCAGCAATTGAGCCAGCCATGTTTGCTGATGACTTGCCAACTCAAACAATTCAGCCAACTCAGGACTTGGCGAATCTTTCAAAGCTTGTGGATTTAAAAACTGATCGATTGAGGCAGCCTGGGCGTTAGGCAGGCGGTAATAACCTGCCACTTCATGACACAACCCCAAAACAGCACCATACAAATGAAACAACGTCGCCTCTCGCTCGGCCTGAATCTGCCCCTGGGCATTCATGCTCTGCTCGTGCTCCGCCCTGCGCCACGATTCAAGGCTTAAACCGGCGAAGTACAACTTCTGGTTGGTACGAGTATAGATCTCATGAGACATGCCTGAATCCTCCCAAGGCAAAGCGGTGCCAACTGCCCCGCTACACAGACACCAATTGCCAGGCTTGCAGACCTGGCAACCAGATACAGCGCATCAACTACGCTTGTCTTCTACCTTCCACTTCCCATTATCGAAATAGGCTTTCCAACCGGTCGGCTTACCATTCTCTTCTGTCTGTACATATTGCTCCTTCGTCTTGCGACTGAAGCGAATAACAGCAGAACGGCCGTCCGGGTCTTTGGCCGGTGCACTTAATAGATAATGGTATTTCGGATCGATTTCATCCTTGTGCGGCAACAGCTCGCTGACCAACGGTGCGCGAGTTTCGCGATTCTTTGGAAACTGGCTGGCCGCCAGGAATAAACCTGAAGCTCCATCTCGCAATACATACGTATCGTTGACTTTCTCGCACTTGAGCTCAGGCATTGCAATGGCATCCATCTTGGGCGGAGCCGGCTCGCCGTTCTTCAGCAGCTTGCGCGTATTCTTGCACTCAGGATTGGTACATCCAAAGAATTTGCCGAAACGACCCGTCTTGAGCTGCATTTCACTGCCGCACTTGTCACACTCCAGTGAAGGCCCTTCATAGCCCTTGATGCGATAGTTACCGGTTTCAACTTCATAACCCGAGCAATCGGGGTTATTGCCACAGATGTGGAGCTTGCGATGCTCGTCAATCAGGTAAGCATCCATCGCAGTTCCGCAAATATCGCAGCGGTGCTTGCCACGCAGCACACGCGATTCCGACTCGCCTTCGTCGTCCTCAGCAATTTCATCACCCGGAACAAGGTTGATCGTTCCTTTGCAACGCTCTTTGGGCGGCAGGCTATAACCCGAGCATCCAAGGAATACACCCGTTGAAGCGGTACGGATCATCATCGGCCGGCTACATGTCGGACAAGGGATGTCCGTGAGAGTCGGCACATTCGCACGCATTCCTCCTTCAGCGCTCTCAGCGGCTTCTAGCTTTTTCTTGAAATCGCTATAGAACTCATCCAGCAGGTTTTTCCAGTCAAGCTCGCCCTGCGCTACGGTATCAAGATCACCTTCCATGCTGGCGGTAAAACCATAATCCATGAGGTCAGAGAAGCTCTCGCCCAGCCGGTCAGTAACAATGTCACCCATCTTTTCTGCGTAGAAACGGCGATTATGCACAGTGGCATAGCCGCGATCCTGAATCGTGGAAATAATGGCTGCATAGGTAGACGGACGACCAATACCGCGCTTTTCCAGCTCCTTGACCAAACTGGCCTCAGAGAAACGTGCCGGCGGCTTGGTGAAGTGCTGAGTGGGATCCAGCTTCAGCAGCTTCATGGCATCGCCCTGGTTCATTTCGGGCAGTACGTCGTCTTCGCCAGGCTTGCTCTGTTGCGACAGAACTCGGGTAAAGCCATCGAACTTGAGGATTCGCCCTTTGGCGCGCAACTCAAACTCACCGGCCTTTGCCGTAACGGTCGTAGAAAGATATTCCGCAGGAGGCATCTGACAGGCAATGAACTGACGCCAGATCAAATCGTACAAGCGTTCGGCGTCTCGCTCCATGCCAGACAGCTGGTCAGGACGCGTGTTTACGTCAGACGGACGAATTGCTTCGTGAGCCTCCTGCGCACCTTCCTTGCTGCTGTAGAAATTAGGCTTGGCCGGCAAGTATTTGTCGCCAAATTCATTTTCGATAAACGCCCGAGCCATGGTAATGGCATCGTTGGATAGGTTCGTCGAATCGGTACGCATGTAAGTGATATAACCCGCCTCGTAAAGACGCTGGGCCATCATCATGGTTTTCTTTACACCAAAGCCCAGCCGATTGCTGGCAGCCTGTTGTAAAGTCGATGTAATGAACGGAGCGGAAGGTCGGCTGCTGGTAGGCTTGTCTTCACGCTTGCTAATGCTGTAGCTGGAAGCCTTTAACTTCTCGACGGCAGCACTTGCCTGCGCCTCGTTCAACGGCTTGAATGCTTCGCCGTTTTGCCGGACGACCTCAAAACGCGCCTTGGCATTCTTGGGGTTCGCCAAATCGGCGTGAACTTCCCAGTACTCTTCAGGGACGAAGGCACGAATTTCCCGCTCACGCTCCACAAGCAGCTTGACCGCAACGGACTGAACACGTCCAGCCGAAAGCCCTCGGGCGATCTTCTGCCATAGCAGAGGCGAGACCATGTAGCCTACTACACGGTCCAGAAAGCGCCTGGCCTGCTGAGCATTGACTCGATTGATATCCAGCTCGCCCGGCTTGGAGAACGCATCCTGAATCGCTTTTTTAGTGATTTCGTTGAAGACGACCCGCTTGAATCGGCTTTCGTCTCCTCCGATGGCCTCACGAAGATGCCAGGCAATGGCTTCCCCTTCGCGGTCCAAGTCGGTTGCGAGATAAACAGTGTCAGCTTCCTTAGCCAGACGCTTGAGCTCTTCGATCACCTTTTCCTTTCCAGGCAGGATCTCGTAGTGCGCCTTCCAGCCATGCTCAGGGTCGACCCCCATGCGAGCGATAAGCTGGCGCTTGGCCTTTTCCTTTGGAGAAAGGGCTGGAGCTTCGGCAGCAGACTTGCGTCCTTTCGTGGCGGACTCTTTTGACGCGCCTGCCGACCCACTGGTAGGCAGGTCACGGATATGGCCGATACTCGACTTCACCACGTACTGGTTGCCCAAATACTTGTTGATGGTCTTGGCCTTGGCCGGGGATTCCACGATGACCAGCGATTTGCCCATGTATCGGTTGATTCCTGCGTTATTAAAAGATGTAAAGAGAAAGGCGAGACAGTCTGACAGACATTTGGCAGTGAGGCAGTGACTGACGAACCATGACAGCGTGGCTGTACGGCCCCGCTATATATAGTGGCTGTTGGAGCAAGGTCAAGGCTGCGCGTTATCGGCAAGCCCTAACGGATTCTCCTCAACCTTTACTAAAGCAAAGCGGGGAACACGCTCGCTGTCCACCTCGACGCTTTCCAGAAACATGCTGAGCGGACGCGCCCAAAGGCCGTATTCACCATACAACGCCTGGTAAAAAACAAGCTCCTCTTCCGTTTCAGAATGTTTGGCTACGCCCAGGACACGGTACTCCTGCCCCTTGTAATGCCGATAGAGCCCAGGTTGTAAGGACATGTTCCCTCCAGAAAGAAAAACCGGGGCCAGGCCCCGGTTTCGGTAGCATAAACGCCATTCTCAGACGCGTTCGAACACCGTCGTAATGCCTTGACCCAGGCCGATACACATGGTTGCTACGCCCAGTGCACCACCCTTTTGTTTCATGACATTTAATAGCGTGCCGGAAATACGGGCTCCAGAGCAACCAAAGGGATGACCTAACGCGATGGCCCCACCATGAAGATTGACCTTTTCGTCCATCTTGTCGAGGAGCTTGAGGTCTTTCAGCACCGGTAATGCTTGGGCTGCGAAAGCCTCATTGAGTTCGACATAGTCAACGTCGCCCATCGACAGCCCTGCACGCTTGAGGGCCTTCTGGGTAGCCGGAACAGGACCATAACCCATGATCGCAGGGTCTACACCAGCAACCGCCATGGCCCGAATACGCGCCAGTGGCTGCAGGCCAAGGTCCATTGCCCGCTGACCGGACATCACAATCATGCAGGAGGCGCCGTCGGTGATCTGGGATGACGTACCTGCAGTTACTGTACCATCCTTTGGATTAAACGCAGGTCTGAGTTCGGCCAGGCCGTCCACCGTTGTATCAGGACGGATGGTCTCGTCATAGTCAAACATCTTCAGGAAGCCATTTTCATCATGTCCTTCCATGGGGATGATTTCGTCCTTGAACGCACCCTCCTGAGTGGCCTTCCAAGCCAACTGGTGCGAACGGTAGCCGAATTTATCCTGTGCTTCCCGGGTAATGCCGTGCATCTTGCCCAGCAGCTCTGCTGTGAGCCCCATCATGCCAGAGGCCTTTGCAGCATAAAGCGACAGATGCGGGTTAGGGTCAACGCCATGCATCATGCTGACGTGTCCCATATGCTCGACGCCACCTACCACGAACACATCCCCGTTTCCAGTCATGATGGCCTGCGCCGCTGTATGCAGTGCGCTCATCGAAGACCCGCAGAGCCGGCTTACGGTCTGCCCGGCACTGGTATGAGGGATGGGCGTCATCAAGGACGCCATTCGCGCAATGTTCCAGCCTTGTTCGAGCGTCTGGTTTACGCACCCCCAGATCACATCTTCCACTTCTGCCGGATTGATTTGCGGATTACGTGCCAGAAGCTGGGTAATCAGATGGGCAGACATGTTTTCTGCCCGGGTATTACGGTGCATGCCACCCTTGGAGCGACCCATCGGTGTGCGGCCAAAGTCGACGATAACAACGTCTCTTGGATTCAGGCTCATAAGAATTCTCGCTCTGTACTGTCTGCGTTAACCAAAGAAGGACTGGCCGTTACGGGCCATTTCGCGCAGCTTTTCAGTCGGGTGATACAGCGGTCCCAGGTCAGCGTACTGGTCGGCCAGTGCCACGAACTCGGCAACGCCCAGGGAATCGATATAACGCAGCGCACCGCCTCGGAAGGGAGGGAAGCCAATGCCATAGATCAATCCCATGTCCGCTTCTGCAGCCGACTCGACAATGCCATCTTCCAGGCAACGAACCGTTTCCAGGCACAGCGGAATCATCATGCGCTGAACGATTTCATCATCCGTGAAATCGCGCTGCTCATACACGACAGGTTTGAGCAAGGTGTAGGTTTCTGCATCAGCGACTTTCTTTGGCTTGCCCTTTTTATCGGTCTCGTACACATAGAACCCTTTGCCGTTCTTCTGTCCAAGACGTTTAGCCTCGTACAGCGCATCAACAGCGGTCTTGCGGGACTCTTTCATCCGGTCAGGGAAGCCTTCCGCCATCACATCACGGGCGTGATGCGCCGTATCCATCCCTACAACATCCATCAAGTAAGCCGGCCCCATAGGCCAGCCAAACTTTTCCATGAGCTTGTCGATACGCTGGAAATCAGCGCCCTGCCCGATCAGGCCGGCAAAACCACCGAAATAAGGGAACAGCACGCGATTGACCAGAAAGCCCGGACAATCATTGACCACGATAGGGTTCTTACCCATTTTTTTGGCATAGGCCACAGTGGTCGCAATCGTTTTTTCGCTGGTCTTTTCGCCGCGGATTACTTCAACCAGAGGCATCATGTGCACCGGATTGAAGAAGTGCATACCGCAGAAATTTTCAGGACGCTTCAGGGCTTGTGCAAGCAAGCTGATCGAGATGGTCGAGGTATTGGACGCCAGAATGGCTTCTTCACCAACCTGATCTTCGACCTCTGCCAGCACAGCCTGCTTGATCTTGGGATTCTCAACGACAGCCTCAACCACGATATCCACCGACTTGAAGTCGCCATAGGACAAAGTGGGGCGAATACGATTGAGCGCTTCAGCCATTTTCACCGGCTCGAGACGGCCCTTCTCGACGCGCTTGTTGAGAAGCTTGCTCGCTTCATCAAGACCGAGCTGAATGGCTTCCTCACGGATATCCTTCATGAGAATCGGCGTGCCTTTGAGCGCAGACTGATAGGCGATACCACCGCCCATGATACCTGCCCCCAAGACGCTGGCCTGTTTGATCTCACCCGCCTGCTGATCGTAAACCTTAGCCTTTTTCTTGAGCAGCTGATCATTCAGGAACAGACCGATCAGGCTTTGCGAAACAGTTGTCTTAGCGAGCTTCACGAAGCCTTTGGCTTCGACTTCAAGCGCCTTCTCTCGTCCGAAATTAGCGGCCTTCTGGATGGTCTTGATCGCTTCTACTGGCGCGGGATAATTCGGACCCGCCTGACCTGCAACGTAGCCTTTGGCCGACTCGAATGCCATCATGGCTTCAATAGGGTTTAGCTTGAGCTTTTCAAGCTTGGGCTGACGACGGGCCTTGTGGTCAAGCTCGCCAGAAATGGCTCGACGTGCCAGATCCAACGCCGCGGCCTGCAACTTGTCGGGTGCAACAACTGCATCTACGACACCGACCTTGAGCGCCTCGGCAGCAGAGTTCTCCTTGCCCGAAGCAATCCACTCGATAGCATTGTCGCTACCGATCAGGCGAGGCAACCGAACAGTCCCGCCAAAACCGGGATAAATGCCCAGTTTTACTTCTGGCAGACCAACCTTTGCGGTCTCGCTCATGACCCGGAAGTCGGCGGCCATGGCGATTTCAAGGCCACCACCAAGCGCGATGCCGTTAATTGCCGCTACAGTAGGGACGTTGAGGTCTTCAAAGTCATTGAAGATCTGATTGATCTCGAGGTTTCCTGCCAGCAGATCCTCGTCTGGCATACGGAAACTTTCGACAAACTCGGTGATGTCTGCCCCTACGAGGAAAACATCCTTTCCGCTACTGAGAATGACGGCCTTGACCGAAGCGTCGGCCTTGAGGGCATCGACAGCCTGGCGCAGCTCGTTCAAGGTCAGGCGATTAAATTTATTGACCGACTCGCCAGTAAGATCAAGCTTTAACTCGGCGATACCGTTTTCTAGAGCCTTAACCGTGATGGCTTTACCTTCGTAAATCATCAACTGATCTCCATACGTGGAAGCGGAACACTCACATCCAAGCCTTGTTGCCCATTCAGGCAGGCAGCCAACTGCATGGCGTGATACTAGGATTCGTCAAGCCCGGGCGGAACGCGAAAGCTATACCTTGCGGCAACCTTCTCTTCTCTGCCCGAGCACTACAGGGCCCGCAAGACAAACATCTGATTCATACAAGTGTTTGACAGCCCCTACACGATCATTCAAAACCTGCGTTATGTCAATTCGACCCATGCGTTAACGTGGCATAACAACCCATTGAGCCCGGACGGCATGGGACTGAAAAATCGTCAATCTCTACAAAGGATAGGTGCAATTGGCGCAGCGATCTGTTAACAACAGCGAGGCGCAACACCCGCAGCAAGGAGCAAGTACCGCGAAATGCGGTCCAAACGGTATCTGGATAGCAGGTGCGAGCCGCACCAGACAGGCCATACTTGAAATGTTCGCCATCCTTAAGGAGGAGAAATAAAATGTCTTATAAACACATTCTGGTAGCCATCGACCTGACTGATGAATGCCATGCCGTAATCCGTCGTGCTGTCGATCTGGCTACCGGCCTCCAAAGCAAGGTTTCCCTGGTCCATGTGGTCGAACCAATGGCTATGGCGTTCGGCGGTGACGTGCCCATGGACCTTTCCTCCCTTCAACAACAGCAGATCGAACAGTCCCGTGAACGCCTGGACAGCTTTGTTGCGCAATACAGCCTTCTGAAGGGCCAGTGCCAGTTGGCCTATGGGCAGCCTCGCCAGGAAATCCACCGCTTTGCTCGCGAAAATGCCTGTGATCTGATCGTTGTAGGCAGCCACGGCCGCCATGGCCTTGCCCTTCTTCTGGGCTCGACCGCCAATGACCTGTTACATGGTGCCCCGTGTGACACCTTAGCGGTCTCCCTGACCCGGAAGTAATACTAAAAAGGGCTCCCTCAGGAGCCCTTTTTTCATTCTTCCAGTTCAGCCCATCGCTCTAGCAGCTGATCGAGCTCACGCTGTAAAGCCTCGAAGCGCTCAACAACGACACGCGTCGTTTCAAGCGGCTGCTGGTAGAACGCCGGATCGGAAATCTGGCTTTGCAGTCTCGCCAGCTCGTTTTCCGTCGCCTCGATTTGTGCCGGCAAGGCATCCAGCTCGCGTTGATCCTTATAACTGAGCTTTTTACGGGCCGGCGCCTGCTGCGCTGCTGCCTTGGATGCTTCTACGGGTGTCGCTTGAGTGGCCGCCGCATCCGACTTGGCCTCCATTTTCGACCCTGTCGCACCTAACAAGCGAGGCGATCCACCTTGACGTAGCCAATCCTGATAGCCTCCGACGTACTCGCGCACGAGGCCTTCGCCTTCAAATACCAGGGTGCTGGTCACGACGTTATCGAGAAACGCCCGATCGTGACTGACCATCAGCACGGTGCCCTCAAAGCTCAGAAGCACTTCTTCCAACAGTTCCAGCGTCTCCACATCCAGATCGTTGGTAGGTTCGTCGAGCACCAGCAGATTGGCCGGCTTGCTGAACAGCTTCGCCAGCAACAACCGGGCACGCTCGCCCCCCGACAGCGCTTTCACTGGCGTACGGGCACGCTGTGGACTAAACAGGAAGTCCCCCAGATAACTGAGGACATGACGATCCTGGCCGTTGATTGTGATGATTTCACGTCCTTCAGCCATATTATCGATGACGGTTTTTTCAGGCTCAAGCGCATGTCGCAACTGATCGAAATAGGCCACTTCGAGCTTGGTGCCATGCACGATTTTTCCTGCCGTCGGCTCAAGGTCACCCAGCAGCAGTTTAAGCAGGGTTGTCTTTCCAGAGCCGTTGGGGCCTAACAAGCCCATCCGGTCGCCTCGCTGCACCACCAGGGAAAAATCACGGATAATGGGTTCGCTGCCTGGATGGGCGTAATCCACGTGCTCGACAACAATGACCTGTTTTCCAGACTTGTCGGCGGTTTCCAGCTGCAGATTTGCCTTACCCTGGCGTTCGCGTCGTTCGCTGCGTTCAAAGCGCATGGCCTTCAATGCACGTACTCGCCCTTCGTTGCGGGTACGTCGAGCCTTGATGCCTTGACGAATCCAGACCTCTTCCTGAGCCAGGCGCTTGTCGAACAGTGCGTTGGCGGTCTCTTCCGCTGCAAGCTGCTGCTCTTTATGCACCAGAAAACTGGCGTAATCGCCCTGCCAATCGATCAGATGGCCTCGATCCAACTCAAGAATGCGTGTCGCCAGGGCTTGCAAGAAGGCTCGGTCGTGAGTGATGAACAGAATCGCACCCGGATATTGACTCAAGGCCTCTTCCAACCAGGCAATAGCCCCGATATCCAGATGGTTGGTTGGCTCATCGAGCAATAGTAAGTCAGGTTCGGCCACTAGGGCCTGCGCCAATAGCACACGTCGACGCCAGCCACCGGAAAGCTCTGCAAGGGTCTTTTCTGCAGGCAACTGAAGGCGACTCAGCGTGCTCTCGACCAGCTGCTGCAGTCGCCAGCCATCCTTGGCTTCCAAATCCTGCTGAACGCGCATCAGACGCGTCAGGTCTTCGTCAGTGTGAATGTTCTGGGACAGTCGATGATACTCCGCCAGCAACTCCCCTACGCCAGTCAATCCCTCGGCCACAACATCGAATACGGTACGATCATCTGCCCGAGGCAGCTCCTGGGGCAACTCTCCGATCTTCAGCGCCGGAGCACGCCAGATCTCGCCATCGTCTGGCATCTGCTCGCCCTTGACCAGGCGCAGCATGCTGGACTTGCCAGTACCGTTGCGCCCGATCACGCAGACTCTCTCACCCCGAGCGATCTGCCAGGACACTCCGTCCAGCAATGGCATGGCACCGAAAGCCAGGGATACGCCGGTGAATTTGAGCAAGGTCATAGGCATCTCCAAGAAAAAGGACGTGCATTCTAGTGCCCATCCGCACGAACTGCATGTTTTCCTACCGACGGCACTCAATGTTTTCGTACATATGACGACAAGATTATTAGCCTGACCGTTGGTAGCTCATACGCTTTCGTCGTAATGGCCGACAAGCTAAAGTAATCGCCTTTGTGCGGCCGAGCCGCATGTACCAGCAGTCTTCTCCGGGAATCTCATGCGCGGCCGTCTGTTCAAGCTGTTGACCTGTGTCTTTGCTTCTCTCATTGGATTGGAAACCGCTCACGCGGCCCCCATTGAGCAACAACGTCTCCTATACGACCAAGCCAAGGCAGCGCTGGCCAAGGGAGATGCCAGTCTCTATTTGCAGTCACGCAATGCGTTGCAAGGGTATCCCCTGGAGCCCTACTTGCAATATGACGAGCTGACCGCACGCCTCAAGAACGCCAGCAATACAGAAATAGAAGCCTTTCTTGCCGAGCATGGCGATCTCCCGCAGGCAAACTGGATGAAGCTGCGCTGGCTGCGCTGGCTCTCCGAGCGCGGCGATTGGAGTACCTTTGACCGCTACTATGACTCCAAGCTCAACTTTACCGAGCTGGATTGCCTAAATGCCCAGCACCAGATTCAGGAAGGCCAGACAACACAACCCTTCAAAACAGCGGAAAAGCTCTGGCTGGTAGGCAAGTCACAGCCAGCCGCCTGTGATGACCTTTTCAGTGCCTGGGCTGCTCGCGGCCAGATGCCTGAAAGCATGGTTTGGAAACGTGCCAAACTGGCGGCCGAAGCGCGTAATTACGGGCTGGTCACCCATTTGGGACAGCAGATGCCCACCCTGGGCTCACTTGCCAACCTGATGAGCGATATCGCTCAGAAACCCCAACAGCTAGCCGATGTGCAGCGCTTCACACCTGCCAGCGAGCCCATGGCCGATGTGGTTGGTCTGGGTTTGCGACGCCTTGCCAAACAGGATCCCGAGAAAGCATTGGGCCTACTCGATACCTATAGTCAGCGCCTGCCCTTTTCGCGCGACGAAAAAGTATCCATTGCGCGTGAGATCGGGCTGACCCTGGCCAAGAACTTTGACCCACGAGCCCTTCCGCTCATGGAGCGTTACGATCCAGAACTCCGTGATGACACGGTCAGCGAATGGCGTGCGCGCCTTCTACTGCGCCTGGCCCGCTGGAAAGAGGCTTACCAGTTAATCCAGCGGTTTCCCCCATCGCTTCTGGAAACCAACCGCTGGCAGTACTGGCGCGCCCGTACCCTGGAGCTGTCTCAGCCGCAAAGCTCAAGCGTACTGGCCGATTACCAGCCTGTCTCGCGTGAGCGCGATTTCTACGGCTTTCTAGCAGCCGACCGCATCAAGGCGCCTTATCAGCTTAACAATCGCCCCCTCGTACTGAGCAATAGCCTTCGCAACCGAGTACGCACCACGCCTGGTATTCAGCGCGCGCTCGAGTTCTATGCACGTGGTGAATTTGTAAATGCGCGGCGCGAGTGGTTTCATGTCAGCCGCAGCTTTAACCGGGACGAATTGGTTGCCCAGGCTCGCATGGCCTACGACATGCAATGGTATTTCCCGGCTATTCGCTCAATTAGCCAGGCCAAGTACTGGGACGATCTGGACATCCGCTTCCCTATCGCCTACCGCGACAGTTTCGTTCGTGAAGCGCGCCAGCGAGGCTTGCATAGCAGCTGGGTCTTCGCTATTACCCGGCAAGAGAGCGGCTTCATGGCCGATGCCCGTTCAGGCGTGGGAGCCATGGGCTTGATGCAGTTGATGCCTGCGACGGCAAAACATACTGCCAGCAAGTTTTCTATTCCATTGGCCAGCCCTCAATCAGCTCTGCAACCGGACACGAATATCCAGCTGGGCACCGCTTACCTGAGCATGGTTCATGCGCAATTCAACGGTAACCGTGTTCTAGCCTCAGCGGCTTATAACGCCGGTCCCGGACGTGTAAAAAGATGGCTGAAGGACGCCCGGCACTTGGCGTTCGATGTCTGGGTAGAAACCATTCCGTTTGACGAAACCCGCCAATATGTCCAAAACGTGCTGGCGTATGCTGTCATCTACGGCCAAAAACTTAATACGCCTCAGCCACTGGTAGAGTGGCACGAACGCTTCTTTGACGAAACTTGATGGCTTGAGCAGGAGCTGCAATAGCTTTGTAGCTCCTGCCTCGTTACATGTCACCACACCAGGGTGCCATTAACCGGCTGTGAAATTTCGTCAATCTCCGTATACTTCGCGGCTCTATTTTTTCCGCTATTGAACCGGAGAAACTCATGTTGAAGCGTTCCCTGGCCCTCGTGGCCGGTCTTACCCTGTGCGCCACTTCCCTTCTTACCCAGGCAGCAGATGCACTACGCGTCTCGGCTATCCCGGATGAAGCACCCACCGAATTGCTTCGCAAGTTCAAACCGCTGGGAGAGTACCTGGAAAAGCAGATTGGCATGCCTGTTACCTTCGTGCCGGTCTCCGATTATGCAGGCGTGGTCGAAGCGCTGGCTTCTGACAGACTGGACATGGCATGGTTGGGTGGCTTTACCTTTGTCCAGGCCCAACTCAAAGCGCCTATGAGTCCGCTGGTACAACGGGAAGAAGATCAGAAGTTCACCAGCAAATTCATTACAGCTGATCCAAACGTCAAATCGGTTCAAGATCTGAAAGGCAAAACGTTCGCCTTTGGCTCGATCTCTTCGACCTCCGGCAGCCTGATGCCCCGTTACTTCATGCAACAGGAAGGGGTAGTACCGGAGCAGTTTTTCTCACGTGTAGCCTATTCTGGAGCCCATGATGCAACTGCCGCCTGGGTACAGGCTGGAAAAGTGGATGGAGGCGTTTTGAACGCTTCGGTCTGGCAGAAGCTGGTTGATGCCAAGAAAGTAGACACAAGCAAGGTCAAGGTCTTCGCGACCACTCCGCCCTATTACGATTACAACTGGACCGTCAGAGGCAATCTGGATCCGCAACTGACGGCCAAAATCAAGGCGGCCTTTCTTGCACTGGATCCTTCGAAGCCTGAAGACAAAGCCATTCTGGATCTACAGGCAGCCAGTCGTTTTGTAGAAACTTCTCCTGAAAACTATAAGGGCATCGAAGGCTCTGCACGTGCGGCCGGTCTGTTGAAGTGAGCGTCCAGTTAGCTGGCGTGGAGCTTCTTCATGCCAATGGGCATCGCGCGCTTTCAAAGCTTGACCTGAAGATCACCAAAGGTGAACGCGTCGCACTGATTGGCCCTTCTGGAGCAGGCAAGACCAGCTTGCTCCGCCTGATGGCGACAAGCCACAAGCCAACGGCAGGACAACTCACCGTATTGCAGACCGATCCGTGGTCATTGAGCGTGTCCCGATTGAAGTCGCTTCGTGCACATATCGGTCTGATTCACCAGGCACCTCCCCTCCCGGCGCGGCAACGCGTCGTAACGGCGGTACTGGCTGGGCGCCTGGGCCAATGGCCTTTATGGAAGAGCCTGGTCAGCCTTGTCTATCCACTGGATCGTCCGGGCGCCCAACAGGCTCTGGCAAAGCTGGACCTGTCAGAAAAGCTGTATCAGCGTTGCGATCAGCTCTCGGGGGGCCAACTCCAGCGCGTCGGCATTGCCCGCGTGTTATACCAGGCGCCTGAGCTGATACTGGCGGATGAGCCTGTCTCCGCCATGGATCCGGTACTTGCCAGCCATACACTAACCATTCTCGCTCGTGAGGCCGAAACACGAAGCGCAACGCTGATCGCCAGCCTGCACAGCGTAGAGCTGGCGCTCAAACACTTTCCGCGAATCATTGGACTACGCCAAGGCGTTATTGTATTCGACAAAGCAACGCAAGCCGTTACCTCCGATGATCTGGAGCAGTTGTATGCCAATGAGCAATTGGCACCAGAGAACTCATCCAGTGTTTATTTCATGCCTGCCACACCACCGCGATGCTGACTGCCCCCTCGCATGATCCTGCCACCCTGCCTCGTCTAGGCATCAGCCTGCTGGCAATCATACTGCTCTGGCCTGGGCTTCACCTGTCTGAGCTGGATATTCCTGGTTTGCTCACCGGTGAGAACGCCAGAATCATGGGTAGCTTTCTGGCAGGATTCTGGCCGCTAGCCTACGATTCGGAGTTTCTCTCGATAGTTGGCAAAGCCACGCTGGAAACCCTAGCCATTGCCACGGCCGGCATGACACTCGCCTGGGTGATCGCCTTTCCAGCAGCCCTGCTGGCAACACGCTCGCTTTCCATCTCCGCGCTTCATCGGCAAGGACGCCCTTCGTGGCTGGGTCAGACGATTCGCAATACGGTACGTATCGTTCTTGTAATTCTGCGCAGCATTCCCGAAATTGTCTGGGCCTTGTTATTTGTACGAGCGGTAGGCCTGGGTCCAACCGCGGGCGTCCTGGCCATTGCCATCACGTATGGTGGCATGCTGGGTAAGGTGTACGCCGAGATTTTCGAATCCGTACCTGCTGACGCGACGCGAGCATTGCTCTTGGGTGGCAGCTCTCGACTTCAGGCATTCGCATATGGACTGCTACCGGCCGCCAGCGGCGAAATGATCTCCTATACGATCTACCGCTGGGAGTGTGCTATCCGTGCATCGGTCGTCATGGGATTTGTCGGCGCTGGCGGGCTGGGGCAACAGGTCGATCTGTCTCTGCGAATGTTTGCTGGCGGAGAAGTTGCCAGCCTGATGCTGACCTTTCTGATACTGGTCATGCTGGCCGACCTGATCAGCCGCTTGCTGCGAGAGCCGTAACGATGAAAATCAAGGGTCTTGCCGCCGTTATCGTAGTACTAGCCGCCATTGCCTCGTCCTTTGCTTACCTTGAGACGAATTTTATCGAGCTGTTTTCGCGGACCTCTCTTGCGCAAATGGCGAAGTTTGCCAACGGATTTCTTACCCCGGACTTCTCCCGCAGTCACCTATACGCCATCGCTTGGGCCTGCCTGGAAACACTGGCCATGTCAGCCATGGGAACCCTATTGGCAGCCCTGTTTGGCATAATACTGGCCCTGCCTGCGGCAGGCCGACTCGGTACTCTATTCAAAGCAGTTGCGCGGTTCTTGCTCAATGCCCTCCGCGCCGTCCCGGAACTGGTGTGGGCGGCACTGATGGTACTGGCTGCAGGGCTAGGGCCCAACGCCGGCACGCTTGCATTGGCACTGCATACGGCGGGTGTACTGGGTCGCCTGTTTGCCGAGGCGCTGGAAAACACTCCGTCCGCCCCCAGCGATGCGATCAGACTGGCTGGCGGCGGACGCCTTGCCGCCTTCGCCTATGGCATTCTGCCAAGCGTCTGGCCTCAGCTGCTTGCCTATATTCTCTATCGCTGGGAAAACAATATCCGCATGGCGACGATATTGGGATTCGTGGGCGCTGGCGGCCTAGGACAAATGCTTCAAATCAGCCTCAGCCTGTTTCAACTCGCTCAGGCTGCAACCATTATCCTGGCCATGCTGACCCTGGTACTGCTGGTGGACGCTTTTAGTGCCTGGATCCGTCAGCGGTGGATCAATCATTGATCCACCCTGGCGGTCTCATGCCTCGCCGCTGTTACCGTTTCTAGCCTGTATAAGCACCCAGGGCGCAACGACCACTGCCCAAAAGACTGGATCGCTTACCAAAAACCCCCGTGCCTCATCCTCGGTCACCTTGGCCATTTGCCCGGACGTCAGCCAGGCAGAAACCTTGCCTGTATTGTCCTGAACAATGGCTTCTGCCGCCTCTATCAAGTCTATCTCGGCATCCACCCGAAGCAACGAACCCTTGGCAAAGTGCGGCTGTAACTCTTGCCATGAGATTTCAGCGGTCTGGCCCAACAGCGTAGCGTACAGAGTGCTGGTTTCGGACATCACGTCACCCCTAAAAATAAAGCGACATGATAGCGGCTGTCGCTTATTGTCGACAGGATTGACATGTCTTCAGCCCAGTTTCGGCTCGTATCCGATACATGATGCGACAAAGTGTATCGATACAGTCGATGTGCCACTTTTCAATTCCGTGATCGGCACTCTACACTCCGCACGTTGCGATGCCGATTTATCGTCATAACAAGAAAGCCAGCAATAAGAATAAATACTGCAATAAACGTTTGTGATCTGCCAAAACCAATAAGCATTTCGAGTGGAGCACTATGAATAAGGCAACTCAGCGTCTTTCCCGACTATTCGCCGCTATGGCCCTGGCTGGACTCACCAGCTACAGCGTCGCTGCCGATACAATAAAAATCGCTCTGGCCGGCCCGGTTACCGGCCCTGTAGCGCAATATGGGGAAATGGAATTTGTCGGCGCCAAAATGGCTATCGAGCAAATCAATAAGGCTGGCGGCGTCAATGGCCAGCAGCTCGAAGGCGTAGTCTACGACGATGCGTGTGACCCAAAGCAAGCGGTTGCCGTTGCCAACAAGATCGTCAATGACGAAGTGAAATTCGTGGTTGGCCACCTGTGCTCCAGCTCCACCCAGCCGGCGTCCGATATCTACGAGGACGAAGGCATCCTGATGATCACCCCAGCATCAACCAGCCCTGATCTCACGGCACGCGGACATAAACTAATCTTCCGCACCATTGGTCTTGACAACATGCAAGGCCCTACTGCCGGCAAATATATAGCCGAGCATATCAAGCCCAAGACAGTCGCCATCATCCACGACAAGCAGCAGTACGGTGAAGGCATTGCCACGGCCGTCAAGCAGACACTTGAAGGCGCCAATGTCAAAGTTGCCGTATTCGAAGGTATCAATGCCGGCGACAAGGACTTTTCTTCTCTGATCTCCAAGCTGAAGCAGGCGGGTGTGGATTTCGTCTATTACGGCGGCTATCACCCGGAGCTCGGCCTTCTGATGCGCCAGTCACAGGAAAAAGGCTTGAAAGTTCGCTTCATGGGGCCGGAAGGTGTGGGTAACTCTGAAATTTCCGCCATTGCAGGCAAATCCTCAGAGGGCATGCTTGTAACCCTTCCCCGCTCTTTCGATCAGGATCCGAAAAACAAAGCCCTGGTTGAAGCATTCAAAGCCAAGAAGCAGGATCCGAGCGGCCCGTTCGTCTTCCCCTCCTACGCAGCCGTGCAAGTTATTGCTGATGGCATCAAGAAGGCAGGCAACACTGAAACCGATGCTGTAGCAGAGGCCCTGCGCAGCAATACGTTCAGCACACCTACAGGCGACCTGGCGTTTGACGAAAAAGGCGACCTGAAGAACTTCGAATTTGTCGTCTATGAGTGGCACGCCGACGGCACCAAGACCGAAGCCAAGTAACCGTTAAGCAGGAACTTGCCAGCACGTTGTCTGGCAAACGTCCTCAAAAGCCCACGGTATCCTCCGTGGGCTTTGTTCATTCCAAATGAGTAGGCGTGCCAAGACGCCAAAAGCACTGTGGCCGCTATTCAGGAGAAAGTAATGCCTGAGCTCTACCACTATCTTCAACAGCTGGTAAACGGTTTGACCGTTGGCAGCACCTACGCCTTGATAGCCATTGGTTACACCATGGTCTACGGCATTATTGGCATGATCAACTTCGCCCATGGCGAGGTATACATGATTGGCTCCTATGTAGCCTTCATTGTCATCGCCGGATTAGCACTCATGGGCATTCATAGTTTGCCGATCATCATGATTGCGGCCTTTGCTGCCAGCATTATTGTTGCCAGTGCCTATGGCTACAGTATTGAGCGTATTGCCTACCGTCCGCTACGTGGCAGTAATCGCCTGATTCCGCTGATCTCAGCCATCGGCATGTCCATCTTCCTGCAAAACGAAGTGCTATTGGCACAGGACTCCAAGGACAAGGCCATTCCCAGCCTGCTGCCTGGCAACATCATATTTGGCAATGATGCCATGAGTGGAGTCGTCATTTCGTACATGCAGATTCTGATCTTCGTGGTCACGTTTCTGGCCATGCTCGGATTGACACTGTTCATCTCACGTTCGCGTCTCGGCCGCGCCTGCCGAGCCTGCGCCGAAGACATCAAGATGGCCAACCTGCTTGGCATCAACACCAACAATATTATCGCCCTGACCTTTGTTATCGGCGCATCCCTGGCAGCCATCGCGGCTGTTTTGCTCGGCATGCAATACGGCGTCATTAATCCGAGTCTGGGCTTTCTGGCAGGTATCAAGGCGTTTACTGCCGCAGTACTGGGCGGGATCGGCAGTATTCCAGGCGCCATGCTGGGCGGACTGGTGCTAGGGGTAGCCGAAGCGTTCGGAGCCGATATTTTTGGTGATCAGTACAAGGATGTCGTGGCGTTCACACTTCTTGTCCTCGTTTTGTTGTTCCGGCCGACCGGCATTCTGGGCCGTCCGGAGGTAGAAAAAGTATGAGCAGTACCCCTTTCAACAAACAGCTTAAAACGGCTTTTTTCAGTGCGCTTCTCGTACTCGCAGTGGCCTACCCTGTTTTGGGGCTAAAACTGACCACAGTGGGTATCGGGCTCGAAGTCCATGGCGCCAGCCCAACCACCCTGACGATCATTTTTGGGGCGGCCGCCCTTATGTTCGTATGGCAGTTGGTACGTGATCGCATTCCCATGCCGCGCCGAACCAGGGGCACCCACACCTCACCACTGACCAAACTAGGCACCCAGCTCACCGAGCCATCTGTTCAACGCTGGGTCATCCTCGGGCTGGTTCTTGTCGCGCTAGTCTGGCCATTCTTCGGCTCACGGGGAGCCGTGGATATCGCTACGCTGATTCTCATCTATGTAATGCTGGGGCTTGGTCTGAATATTGTGGTCGGCCTGGCGGGTCTTCTTGATCTGGGCTACGTCGGCTTTTACGCCGTAGGGGCATACAGTTACGCCCTGCTCTCCCACTATTACGGCCTTGGATTCTGGATCTGCCTGCCCATTGCCGGTTTGATGGCTGCGCTATTCGGCTTTTTGCTGGGCTTTCCCGTGCTGCGCCTGCGAGGTGACTATCTCGCCATCGTAACGCTCGGCTTCGGCGAAATCATCCGCATTCTGCTACGCAACCTTACCAGTATCACCGGCGGCCCCAACGGCATTAGCGGAATCGACAAGCCTACGCTATTCAACCTGACGTTTGAGCGGCGTGCCCCTGAAGGCATGCAGACATTCCATGAGTTTTTTGGCATCGCCTACAACTCGAACTACAAGGTGATCTTTCTTTACCTGGTTGCGTTACTGCTCGTCCTGCTTACGCTTTTCGTGATCAATCGATTACTGCGCATGCCCATCGGTCGCGCTTGGGAAGCCTTACGTGAAGATGAGATCGCCTGCCGTGCATTAGGCTTGAATCCGACCCTTATCAAACTCTCCGCTTTTACGCTGGGTGCCTGCTTTGCAGGTTTCGCGGGCAGCTTCTTTGCGGCTCGCCAAGGGCTGGTGTCGCCGGAATCGTTCACCTTCATTGAGTCAGCCATCATCTTGGCGATCGTTGTTCTGGGTGGAATGGGCTCACAATTGGGCGTCATTCTGGCAGCCATTGTCATGATTCTGCTTCCAGAGCTGATGCGTGAGTTCAGTGAATATCGCATGTTGATGTTTGGCGCCATGATGGTCCTGATGATGATCTGGCGGCCGCAAGGCCTGCTCCCGATGCAGCGCCCCCATTTGGAGCTGCGCAAATGAGCCAACCTATTCTTCAAGCTAAAGACCTGACCATGCGTTTTGGCGGCCTCTTGGCAGTCAATGGCGTCAATATCAGCGTCGAGGAAAAGCAGGTCGTTTCCCTGATAGGACCGAACGGCGCCGGCAAGACGACCGTGTTCAACTGCCTGACCGGTTTCTATCAACCAACAGGAGGCGAAATTCTACTTAGAGGTACGCCCATTCATGGCTTGCCGGGTCACCAGATCGCTCGACGCGGCATCGTACGCACCTTCCAGAATGTTCGGTTGTTCAAGGAAATGACGGCGGTTGAAAACCTGCTGGTTGCTCAACACCGCCATCTGAATACGAATTTTCTAGCCGGCCTTTTCAAAACTCCCGACTTTCGCCGCGCAGAATCTGAAGCCATGGACTTTGCCCGCCACTGGCTTGAGCAGGTCAACCTCACCGAGGTTGCCAACCGACCTGCCGGCAATCTGGCCTATGGCCAACAGCGCCGTCTTGAGATTGCTCGCTGCATGATGACACGCCCTCAACTCCTCATGCTTGATGAACCTGCCGCCGGCCTTAATCCTCGCGAGACGGAAGACCTGAAAGCGCTGATTTCCCTACTGCGAGACGAGCACGGCGTAACTGTTCTGCTCATTGAGCACGACATGCACCTGGTCATGAGCATCTCGGATCATATTGTCGTTATCAATCAGGGCACCCCCCTGGCTGATGGTAAGCCGGAGCAAATCCGTAATAACCCTGACGTGATCAAAGCCTATTTGGGAGAAGCGTGATGCTGCAGTTCGAAAACGTTTCGACTTTCTATGGCAAGATCCAGGCGCTGCATGGGGTCAGCCTGTCCGTCAACAAAGGGGAGATCGTGACACTCATCGGCGCCAATGGCGCTGGCAAGTCTACCCTCCTGATGACGCTATGCGGTTCTCCTAAGGCAGCTGGCGGTAGTATTCGTTACGAAGGTGAAGAGCTGGTCGGAAAAGACTCCTCCGAAATCATGCGCAAGGGTATCGCCGTGGTTCCTGAGGGTCGCCGCGTCTTTGCTCGCCTGACTGTCGAGGAAAACCTCGCCATGGGCGGTTTTTTTACCGACAAGCATGACTATGATCGTCAGCTTGAAAAGGTTCTTGGCCTGTTTCCTCGCTTGAAGGAGCGCTATCACCAGCGCGGAGGCACGATGTCCGGTGGGGAGCAACAGATGCTGGCCATCGGTCGTGCGATGATGAGTCATCCGCGTCTCCTGCTGCTTGACGAGCCCTCATTGGGTTTAGCCCCCATCATCATTCAGCAGATTTTCGATATCATCGAACAACTGCGCGAGGATGGCGTAACGGTATTTCTGGTCGAGCAGAACGCCAACCAGGCGCTCAGACTGGCAGACCGCGGCTACGTTCTAGAAAATGGTCATATCGTCATGCAGGATACCGGCGAAGCCCTATTGGCCAACCCTGACGTACGCAAGGCCTACCTGGGAGGCTAAAGGATCGCTTGTGCGCTCCGTTCAAAAAGAGCGCACAAGTTCATTTCAGCCTTGTCCTAACGGATATAGCTCAGTAACGTTGCCACCCTTGTTTCAATGGAGAGCTCTAGATGTTAGCGCCACGCTTGCTGCTGCCCCTGACCTTGCTGGCCACGTTGCTGGCAGGCTGCCATAGCACCCCGAGCGATAGCATCGCTTCGTCCAAGGCGTCTCAAGGCGTACGCCTGCAAGGTGATTTGCGGTTAGCGAATGACCAGTTACTCTTTCGCCCCTGTCAGGAGCATCGCTACTTTCAAATAGACGATGCGGCCAACACGTCTATTATCAACGATGCTCATGAGTTGACGGCCGATAGCGGTGCCAGCAGTCTATTCGCAGATTTACGCGGAAAGATGAAATCTGGAGGGCCGGCTGGAAGCGATGGCGTATTTGCCGTTTCCGAAGTGTATCGCATGCAGTACACCGGGCCCGGCTGTTCAGACTCTAATTTCAAGCGCCTGACGCTTCGCGCAGCCGGTCATACTCCAGAATGGAATGTGGTAGTAAGTGGCCAGGGCATGGTTATAGCCTCGACCGATCGCAGCCAGCAGGCTCTTCCATATTTGCAGGAGCAACTACCCGACGGTAGTCGTAGCCTGTCTACCGAAGCCAACGGCGAGCGTGTCGAGCTATGGGTCAGTCCGCAGCGCTGTGTTGATGAAAGCACTGGTACGGTTCAATCCCTTCAGGCGGAGCTGCGTGTCAATGGCAAGAGCATGTCAGGCTGCGCGCACTATGGCGGTGCTACTGATACCCATTAAAGAAATCCAGTCCTGCGTGCTGTTGCCAAGCCTCAACAGCACGCATTGGCAATGAAAGCCTCTTTCCGAGGCTCTTCGTTTACTGCCTCATGGAAGCCCGCCTTACATCAGACAAATATCTATTTCGTCAAGCTCACTAGGCCTGCTAGTTTAATATCTGTTTTAGCTGAATTATTTCACACATCAGTCGACATCTTATAGGATGCCTCCCCTCCCCAAGAGTGGCCATCTGCCATCAATGCCTATATTTCAAGACCACTCTGCGCCGCCTTTGCCTACTATGCTCAGTACTACTTTTACCCGCCGCGTATTCCCTCTGGTTACAGTATTGCTGTTCCTGATGTTTTCGCTCGCATGTGGGCTGTTGATCCACAACGCTCGTAGCCAGGATCAACAGGCTCAGGCAGACACCTTATACGCTGCTCAAAAAGCCCTTGAAGACCTGAATACAAGCATAAAAAAGGACATATCTGACTATTCCAAATGGGGTGAGCTTTACAAGAACATGCACCTTAAGCTCAATATCAGCTGGGCGTATGACGGAGAAAACCTGGGCGAATCGATTTATGAGCTCTATGGCTTTCAGGGGTTACTTGTTCTAAATGCGCAGGACCAAACCGTCTATTCACTGTTTGAAGGTGAGCAAACACCTCTTGATGCCCGACAATGGCTACAAGGCGATTTTGACGCTCTGCTGAAAAAGGCACGCGCGCCTGAAAATAAGGAAGAGGTAGTCAGTGAGCTCCTGAAAGTCGACTCAGTACCTGCCATCGTTGCGGCTGGATCCATCACGCCAGGAAAAGACCCAACCGTTAAGGAGCGGCCCGGCACCCGCTCAGTACTTCTCTTCGTCGATATCCTTACACCAGACAAGCTCAAGGCGCTGGGTACGCAATATGGATTAATCAATCTTCGGACTACACAGACGCCTCAGATTGAAGGCTCGTCCACGCTTCGTCTAGCACCTGGCGCTGATAGCCACTTGGCCTGGGACCCGCCACGTCATGGCCAGGCGCTGCTTGACTCGATTCTTCCCTACTTCGGTATCGCGGGCCTCATGCTGATCGCGTCAACCTGGCTAGTCCTGCGTAATGCACTTTCTACCGCACGACTCATGGAGGCTCATTACGTTGAATTGACTCAGAGCAAGGAAGCTTTAGCGGTTAGCGAGGAGCGCTTTAGAGACGTAGCAGAAGCCGCGTCGGACTGGCTGTGGGAAATCGATGCTCAGTACTGCCTGACCTATCTTTCAGGGCGCTTCGAGGAAGTTACAGGCACTACACCTGAGCAGTGGCTTGGTAAAAACCTTGATGAACTGCTGACAGCAGACCATGAGTCATTAACAACATGGCTGAACCATCGAAGGAACGCCTCTACATCTACTCCACTCGTCTGTCATTATCATGACCGACAAGGTAAGCAGCGGACCTGCCGCGTCTCGGCGCGACCGATAAAAGACGGCACGCAAGGGTTTCGCGGCACGGCCAGCGATATTACCGACGAGGTCAAGGCGCTAGCTCAGGTAAGGCACCTGTCTCTGCATGATCCCTTAACCGATCTGCCCAATCGCAACCGTTTGAACGAGTTTCTAAAAAAGCATGTAGGCCCATCAACACGCGTTGCCCCTGTGGCCTTGTTAAGTGTGGATCTGGATCGCTTCAAACCGGTCAACGATGCGCTGGGTCATGCAGCGGGCGACAGAGTGCTCAGGGAAGTAGCCAAGCGCCTGCGTAATTGCATTCGAGAAGCCGATCTAGTCGCGCGGGTCGGTGGTGATGAGTTTATTGTCGTGATGACCCGCCTTCAGAACCATGAAGAAATTTCTGCGCTGAGCTCACGAATCATTGATCAGCTCCATCAGCCTATCAAAGTGGATGACCAGACCGTGTTTATTGGAGGAAGCATAGGCGTTGCACTAGCGCCCTCTGATACAAATAACGCAGAGGAGCTTCTGCGGCTCGCCGATATTGCGCTTTATCAGTCCAAGGCTGCGGGCCGTAATACATGGCGCTTCTACTCCCACGAAATGAACGAGCTGATTACCAGCCGTCGACGCTTGGAGAACGATCTCCGTCAGGCGTTGGAAAGAGAAGAATTGAGCCTCCATTTTCAGCCACGTTATTCGCTTACGGGAAATCGGCTGACCGGGTTCGAAGCGCTATTACGCTGGCAGCATCCTGAGCATGGCATGCTGCTACCCGATAGTTTCATTGCACTGGCAGAAGACACCGGCCTTATCGTTCCCATCGGAAACTGGGTACTGAAACGCGCCTGCCACGTAGCTGTCAAATGGCCACAACCGGTAGGTATTTCTGTGAATCTCTCGCCCCGACAGTTTGGTCGCCATGACCTGATCAGTCAGGTACAAAATGCGCTGACCGAGAGTAGGCTGGACCCTTCCAGACTTGAACTGGAAATTACCGAGCGCGTCATGCTGGACGATGCTGACGGAGCGCTGGAGACACTCAACAGCCTGAAGGCGCTCGGGATACGTCTCCACATGGACGATTTTGGTACAGGCTTTTCTTCTCTGGGATACCTGCGCAGCTACCCCTTTGATGGCATCAAGATAGACCGCAGCTTTGTCGCTGGTATCGGTACAAACCCAGACGATCGCGCTATCGTCCAGGCCATCATTACGCTGGGCCAATCCCTTGGCATGACGGTTACGGCTGAAGGCGTAGAAACAGCAGAGCAACTTGAGCACCTACGTGGCGATGCCTGCGACGAGGTACAGGGCTTTCATTTCAGCAAGGCATTACCTGCGCATGAACTATCTCTACTATTTGGCTGAGCAAGCCCAAGCCGCGGCTCAACGTTCGGTAACAACCGCGACATCCGGTCCTGCCCCACGCCGCTGATTACGATCATCACGCGGCGTTACACCAAAGAAATTTCGGTAGGCGCTGGAGAAGTGAGGCCCCGACGAAAAACCGCACGACAACCCAATTTGAATAATGGATTTGCTGGTCTGCATCAGCATCTTGCGTGCCCGATTCAGCCGAAGCTCCAGATAGTATTGGCTTGGCACACGTGACAGGTACTGCTTGAAAATACGCTCGAGCTGACGACGTGACACGCAGACATGCTGTGCGATTTCATCAGTGGTAAGCGGCTCTTCAATATTGGCCTCCATGAGCATGACTGCCTGGGTCAGCTTTGGATGACTGGAGCCCAGCCGGTTTTTCAGCGGGATTCGCTGGCGTTCATTACCCTCACGGATTCGCTCGACAACCAGCTCTTCCGAAACAACACCAGCCAGGTCCGCCCCATGGTCATGGCTCAGCATGGCCAAGACCATGTCCAGGATAGCCAGACCGCCACAGGCAGAGAGCCGGTCACGGTCCCACTCAAACAGATGATTGGTTGCGATAACCCTGGGATACTGCTCTGTGAAATCATCCAGCCAGCGCCAGTGCACCGCAGCGCGGTAACCGTCAAGCAGACCTGACTGCGCCAGCGGAAATACGCCTGCTGAAATGGCCCCTACCTGCACTCCGGATCGAGCGCACTGCTTTAGCGCCGTACTCAGCGGGACCGAGAGTGACTGCGGAATCTCATCCGCCAACAAAAACACTCTTTGGAAGTGCTCCAGTTGAGCGGGCCAGGAGATATGCGTCAAGCGCTGTTCGGCCTGATCGATGCGTATCAATTCAAGCACGTATTCAGCGCTGGCCTGCTGCCGTCTAGCCACTCGAAAGGCTTCTTCGGCCAGGGCTACCGTCAAAGGGCGGGTTTCGGGCCAAATCAAAAAGCCTATACGAATGGCCATATGTTATTTCAAGCTGCCAGACAGGAATTGTTGTAGTCGCACACTGCTCGGATTAGCCAGGACTTCACGAGGATTGCCAGACTCCTCGACGCGCCCCTGATGCAGAAAGATAACCTGATTGGAGACCTCTCTGGCAAAGCCCATCTCATGGGTAACCACCACCATGGTACGCCCTTCAAGCGCCAGATCACGCATCACCTTGAGCACCTCTCCTACCAGCTCAGGATCCAGCGCAGAGGTAGGTTCATCAAACAGCATGACTTCAGGCTCCATGGCCAGCGCGCGAGCTATTGCTACGCGTTGCTGCTCGCCTCCCGACATATGGGCAGGGTATGCATCCTTACGATGAGATACCCCGACCTTAGCCAGATAACGCTCAGCTCGCTCGATGGCTTTAGCCTTGGGAACACCCAATACATGAATTGGCGCCTCGATCACGTTCTGCATCACCGTCATATGTGACCATAGATTGAAATGCTGAAACACCATCGCCAAGCGCGAGCGCATCTTCTGCAGCTGCTTGGGATCTGCCGCCTTGAGCGCACCCTGCTTGGTAGACTGCAGCTTGAGCTCTTCACCATTAAGCAGGATTTTGCCCGCATGGGGCTGTTCCAGCATATTGATGCAACGTAGCAACGTCGATTTACCCGAACCGCTGGAGCCGATGATACTGATGACATCGCCGGCCTTGGCCGCAAGCGAAACCCCCTTGATCACCTCATGATCACCGTAACGCTTGTGTAGATCCTGTATTTCAAGTTTGAACATGGTTTCAAAGCCTTGATTAGTCTAGCCAGTGCACAGGCCCCGGCTTGTACTCGATATTTAATGTTTACGAGGCGCCAGATAGGCGAGCCAGTGCCGCTCGGCCAGTTTGAATAGCCGGACCAGAATAAACGTCAGCGCAAGGTAGAACACGCCGGCGGTGACATAGGCCTCGAAAGGCAGATAAAACTGGGAATTGACTGTACGGGCTGCGCCGGTAATGTCGACCAGGGTTACGATCGAGGCCAGACTAGTCGTCTGCAGCATCATGATGACCTCATTGCTGTACTGAGGCAGTGCGCGACGCAATGCAGAAGGTAATACGATCCGCCGATACATGAGCGAACGGGACATTCCCATCGCCTGAGCCGCCTCGATCTCACCGTGCGGCGTTGCCTTCAAGCTACCCGCAATGATCTCGGCGGTATAAGCGCTCGTGTTGATGGCAAAGGCCAGGCATGCACAAAACGTGGCGTTCGAGAGCCAAGGCCAGAGCCAGCTTTCCCTTATCACCTCGAATTGAGCCAAGCCGTAATAGATCAGGAAAAGCTGCACCAAGCCTGGTGTTCCTCGAATTACATACGTGTAAAGCCAGGCAGGGAAATTGATCAGAATACGCTTGGATACCCGCATAAACGCCAGCGGGATGGCAGCGGCCAGCCCAATGACCAGAGAAACAGCCAGCAACTTCAAGGTAACCAGAAGCCCGTTAAAATAAAGCGGCAAATTTTCCCAGATGACGTTGTAGTCAAAGATCATAGGTCAGCCACCTTAACGCCTGCGGAATAACGTCTTTCAACCAGCCTCAACAACAGAAGCGACACGCTGGTGATAATCAGATAAAGCGCCGCAACAGCCACGTAAAACGTGAAGGGCTCGCGGGTAGCATCGGCCGCCTGCTTGGCTTTGAACATCATGTCCTGCAGTCCCACCAGAGAGATCAGCGCGGTTGCCTTGGTCAGTACCAACCAATTATTGGTAAATCCAGGGATGGCCAGTCGAATCATTTGCGGGACAAGAATTCGGAAAAATACCTGGATGCCGCTCATGCCATAGGCAACACCCGCTTCAGCCTGCCCTTTTGGAATACCCAAAAAAGCGCCTCGAAAGGTTTCGGACAAATATGCGCCGAAGATGAAACCCAGGGTAAAAACACCTGCTGCAAACGGATTGATATCTATGTAATCGTCATACCCCACCATAGGAGCCAGACGATTGATCAAATCCTGACCACCGTAGAAGATCAGCAGAATCAATACCAGGTCGGGAATTCCCCGAATGACTGTCGAATACAGATCGCCCAGCCAAGCCAGCCAGCGTACCGGTGAAAGGCGAAAGGCAGCGCCAGCCAGACCCAGCCCGCAGGCCAACACCATGGATATCAGGGCCAGCTGTATGGTAAGCCAGGCACCATCGACAATATTCGCCCCGTAGCCGTTGAGCATAGTGGACAACTCCTCAGCGCAACAAAATCAAGCGCCCAGATACAAAACAGGCGCGATGGCAGTGAAGCCACCACGCCTCATCAGGATTCGTTAATTTCCGTAAATATTGAAATTAAAGTATTTGTCCTGAATTTTCTTATACGTACCGTTCTCGCGAATGGTGCTGATTGCAGTGTTCAGCTTTTCTTTCAGCTCACCGTCGTTCTTGCGTACAGCGATACCGATACCTTCGCCAAAATACTTGGGATCATTGAAGTCAGGCCCGGTAAAGGCAAACCCTTTGCCTGCATCAGTTTTCAGGAAGCCGTCGTCCAGCAAGGTAGCATCGGCCAATGTGCCGTCGAGACGGCCCGCAGTCAGATCAAGATAGATTTCATTCTGAGAGCTATAGCGGGTGATGCTAACGCCGGCAGGCTCCAGTACCTCAGTAGCAAAGCGGTCATGAATACTGCCACGCTGTACACCCAGCTTCTTACCCTTCAGGTCAGTCTTGATATCGTTGACCTGAGCACCTTCCTTCATCACCAGCTTGGCTGGCGAATTGTAGTACTTATTAGTGAAGTCAACGGAACGCTTACGTTCATCGGTGATGGACATCGATGACAGGATCATGTCGATCTTGCGTACCTTGAGTGCAGGGATAAGACCATCAAATTCCTGCTCAACCCACTGGCACTTGACCTTCATTTCAGCACACAGCGCGTTACCGATGTCATAGTCAAAACCCACGATGCTACCGTCGGCTGCTTTCGAGGCAAAGGGCGGATACGCTGCTTCAATTCCGATGCGAACCGGCTTGCCATCGGCCGCTACGGATACGTTGGTGAGGACAGACAGCGCGAGAGCGCCAAGCAATGCCAGCTTTTTCATGCAAGCTCCTACGAAGGAATGGGCTGCGGACGTTAGTTAATAGCCCAGGCTACCAATACGCATGGCAATACTCTATGCACATGCATGGCACCAGCAATGCAGCAGCGTGGGTAGCGGCATTCTAGCGGCAGCCTAGTAAGGGTTATTTCGTCTATGCGACAAGTAATTACAGAAGGGTTTTAGACAGACCTAAACAGTCTTGACAGGCTATACGATAGCATGCTTGAAAAAAATTAAAAATAGATATACGAAGCAATAAGCGCGCCCAAGGACAATATTTCCTTATGAAACCGCTGCTTAGCTCAATTCGTGTAGAGCCAGGGAAGAGAGAATGCGCCGAAATGAAGCCCAGATGTTACTCATAGCCTCATTTCGGCGCATCCATTGTTACGTACTCATGCTACAGCCTGAGTCATGCCACGATGGGTATCAACAAGCTGCTGAACAACACCCGGATCGGCTAAGGTTGAAATGTCGCCCAACGTGTCATATTCACCTACAGCAATCTTGCGCAGGATCCGACGCATGATTTTTCCGGAGCGTGTTTTGGGCAGCCCCGGCGCCCACTGAATGATGTCAGGCGTTGCAATAGGCCCTATATCCTTACGCACCCACTGCTTGAGCTCTTGACGTAACGCTTCCGAAGGCTCTTCACCTGAGTTGAGGGTAACGTAAACATAGATCCCCTGCCCTTTGAGATCGTGAGGCATTCCTACCACAGCAGCTTCGGCCACCTTGGGATGTGCAACCATTGAGCTTTCAATCTCTGCCGTACCCATGCGGTGTCCCGAAACATTAAGGACATCATCAACGCGACCAGTAATCCAGTAATAACCATCCTCGTCACGACGGGCGCCGTCCCCGGTGAAATACATACCCTTGAATGTCTTAAAATAGGTATCCACGAAACGATCGTGGTCACCGTAGATCGTGCGCGCCTGTCCCGGCCAGGAATCTAGAATAACCAGATTGCCCTCCGCAGCCCCTTCAATAATATTGCCTTCATTATCAACAAGCGCTGGCTGAACACCAAAGAAAGGCCGTGTAGCGGAGCCAGGCTTCAAGGCCGTAGCGCCAGGCAATGGACTGATCAGAATTCCGCCCGTCTCGGTCTGCCACCAGGTATCAACAACCGGGCAACGCTCTTGTCCTACGGTTTTGTAGTACCAGTGCCACGCCTCAGGGTTGATCGGCTCACCTACTGACCCCAGCAGGCGCAGACTTTTACCATCGGCCCCTCGAACAGCCGCATCCCCCTGGGCCATCATCGCCCGGATAGCCGTCGGAGCGGTATACAGAATATTTACCTGATGCTTGTCGATAATCTGGGCGACACGGGTTACGTCCGGGTAGTTGGGGACCCCTTCGAACAATAATGTGGTAGCCCCATTGGCTAAAGGCCCGTAGACAATGTAGCTATGACCGGTAATCCAGCCTACATCAGCCGTACACCAATAAACCTCGCCTGGCTTATAGTCGAACACCCGCTCATGCGTGAGTGACGCATAAACCATATAGCCGCCAGTAGTATGCATGACGCCCTTGGGTTTACCGGTAGAGCCTGAGGTATACAGGATGAACAGTGGCGCCTCGGCATCCATCTCCTTGGGCTCGCAGTGCGCGGAGGCAACCTGAGTTACGTCGTGATACCAGACGTCGCGGTGCGCATGCCAGGCAATGGGGGCACCCGTGCGCTTGCATACAATGACCTTACGGACACAGCATGTATCCGGATTGGTCAAGGCCTCGTCAACGTTGGCTTTCAGAGGTGTTTTCTTGCCGCCTCGGACACCCTCGTCCGCAGTGATGATGACTTTAGAGCGACAGTCACTGATACGACCCGCTAATGACTCGGGAGAAAAGCCGCCAAAGACGACAGAGTGCACCGCACCGATGCGAGCGCACGCCAACATGGCCACCACTGCTTCTGGAATCATCGGCATATAGATGGTGACTACGTCACCACGGTGTACATCCTGGCCACGCAGTGCATTAGCAAACTTGCAGACCTCTTCGTGCAATTCACGATAGGTAATGTGACGATGCTCGGAAGGATCATCGCCCTCCCAGATAATAGCCACTTGATCACCCCGCGTTTCGAGATGACGATCAAGGCAATTGTAAGACGCGTTCAACGTTCCATCGGCAAACCACTTGATATCGACATGGTGATCGTCAAATGAAGTTTGTTTGACGCGAGTAAATGGCTTTGTCCAGCTGATCCGCTGGGCCTGCTCCCGCCAGAATCCGTCTGGATTAATCACGGACTTCTGATATAGAGCCTTATAGCTAGCGTCATCAGTCAGCGTCAGGGCGGCTACTTCAGGACGTACGGGATAGAGGGATGCGGCACTCATGGCGGTTACCTCAACGGAGAAGTTTGTTGTTTTTGTAGTTCCGTTTTACTGGCTGAGCGCCTTGGTAACTATTCGACAAAGGTCTTAACGGCTATCTCAGTACTGATGCCGCTTGATCATGGACAGGAACGTAAATCGCTGATGTCCCGGTGAAAGACAGCCGAGGCGCCAGATAATCTGATTACCATCAAAAAGACAGACTTACATCAAAAGAAGGGAGTCATGCTCAGGAAACACTGCAGACAAATCAAATGCCCGTACAAGCTCCTCTATGAAAAATCAACCCGGCCACGCCCTGCCTTGACTGCACTGCGCTTGGTCTTTCCTTCGAGTCGTCTCTTTTTGGACGCCAGCGTTGGCTTGGTTGGGCGGCGTGTTTTTTGAACGCGGGTAACACTCTGAATAAGCTCAGCAAGACGCGTTAATGCATCTTCACGGTTCTGCTCCTGCGTTCTGTATTGCTGCGCCTTGAGTACCACAACACCTTCACGCGTAATACGCGTGTCCTGCAGAGCCAGCAGCCTTTCCTTATAAAAATCCGGGAGCGACGAAGCCCGAATATCGAAACGCAAATGAATGGCGCTGGACACCTTGTTTACATTTTGGCCGCCTGCCCCCTGAGCACGCACCGCCGTCAATTCCACTTCAGTATCTGGCAGGGAAACAGTATTAGATATACTAATCATTGATATGCAGCCATAGGCAAGGACGTACCTTGATAGACCTCAAGGGATCATGAGGGTTTAAAGACAATAGGCGGACTAGAACTCAGTACCGCGCACCAACCACATGCCCAAAAGCTCGGAGAGGTTATCGAGGGGCTGATAACCATTGGTGACAAGTGCTAGTTGACCCTCACGCTCCGCCAGCAAGGTTGGGAAGCCTGCAATGCCTAAATTGAGAGCCCAGTCAAAGTCCGCCTGGGTTGCGGCTCTTGTTTCTGGGGCATCGAAAGCCGGAGCAAACTCAATGCGAGGCAGCCCTGCCTTCTCCGCCAGCTCAACAAGAACAGCCGGCTGGGTAACATCGCGGTTTTCTACATAAAAAGCACGCTGGATAAGCTTTGCCAGCGGCCATACCGCCTGCTCATCCAATCCTCTTGCTGCAACCAGTGCTCGACAGGCCGGTTCTGTATCGTAGACAAACCCTTCAGGCAGCGCATTGTCAACCGTGAAGGGTTGGCCTGTAGTTTCCTCGACTGCTTGCCAATAAGACAGAGTACGCACCCGCGCTGCGGCATCCATGGCGACTCGCTCTCTACGCAGCCCACCTACGACAAGATGCATGGGCACGCCATAGAGACGTGCCTGCTCAGCCAGTGCTTCCATGACAGGCGCGAACCCCCAGCACCAGGAACACATAGGATCCATTACATAGAGCAATCGCGCCTTCATAGGTCAAGCCTCCTGCGATAGCTTGGAAACCTGTCGGGGATCCCGGCCAATGGGATGCGGCTGATTCCGCTGCCTGGCCAGCTCAATCTGCTTCTGACGCTCACGTGCGCTGATACGTGTTTTTTCTGGCAATGAGTCCCAGCAATGAGGGCAGCTAATGCCAGGCACGTAGTGCTCAGATTCCCGATCTGCAGCTGATATGGGCGTCCGGCAAGCATGACACTGATCATACTCCCCTTCACTCAGATCGTGCCTGACCGTTACACGGTTATCGAACACAAAACAGTCGCCCTGCCAAAGACTGTCTTCCTGCGGCACCTCTTCCAGATATTTCAGAATACCACCCTTAAGATGATAGACCTCTTCGAAGCCCTCATTGAGCATGAAGCTCGACGCTTTCTCGCAGCGGATACCACCAGTGCAGAACATGGCCACTTTTTTATGACGGGAAGGATCAAAATTCTGTCTGACATACTGAGGAAACTCGCGGAAGGATTTGGTCTTGGGATCCACCGCATTGGTAAAGGTCCCGATACCGACCTCGTAATCATTGCGCGTATCAATCAATACAACATCAGGGTCTGAAATAAGCGCATTCCAGTCTTTCGGATCTACGTAGGTTCCAACCTTCTTGTTGGGATCGACGCCCGGCACGCCCAAGGTAACAATTTCCTTCTTGAGCTTGACCTTGGTCCGATAGAACGGCTGCTCATCGCAATAGGATTCCTTGTGCTCAAGATCAACCAGACGCGAGTCTGCCTTCAAAAAAGCCAGAACCGCATCAATTCCGGCCCGAGAGCCAGCAATGGTGCCATTGATGCCCTCTTGCGCCAGTAGCAGGGTGCCCTTTACCTCATTGTCCAACATGACAGTAAGCAAGGGCTCACGGCGCTCGACGTAATCTTCAAGGGTGACAAATTTATACAGTGCAGCTACAACAATAGAACCAGACATGTCGACTTCTCCAGTGGTCGTCCTCGTAAGGGACGGACCGGTTAATGCACAACGCCGGCAAAGGCCGGCGCTGGAGCGACAAGTCTAAGGAAGCGCGACGGGCTTGAACAGAGCCCTCAAGCGGATCACAGCCACTTCTAGTCGTGCAGTCCGTCATGCTTGCTGCCACCGCGACATGTCGGCGACTCAGGTGCCATTCCTTGTCTGGCCCACTCTTCGGGTGTGTAGGTATGAAGCGCCAGGGCATGAAACTCACCCATCAGCCCACCCAGCGCCCCGTAGACCTTCTGATGCCGCTTAACGGCATTCAACCCTTCAAATTGTTCACTGACCACTACAGCCTTGTAATGGGTTTCCTGACCACGGCTGTGCATGTGGCTTTCGTCAACAACATCAAGATGCTGCGGCTGCAGCATGCTTAACGTTGAAAGAATACGGTCGCGCATACTCATGGATAGGTCTCGCTTATTTCTTAGAACCGCTACCTTCAGGAGCAGCCTGTGGCTTAACACCCAGCTCCTTATCCATATCACTCAGCAGCTTGTTGACCTGGGGAACTGCCTGCTCGAGCTTGCCCTGGGTCAGCTGGGCAGACTGCATGGAGATCTGCGGTAGCGTGTTCATCATTTTCTTACCCAGTGGAGACTGGTAGAAGTCGATCAAGTCTTTCAGCTCGGCTTCACTGAAGTTCTGAGTATAGAGCTTGACCAGATCAGGCTTAACCTTGTCCCAACCAATCGACTTGTCCAGTGTTGCATTAGCACGCGCAACGTAGCTTTCAAGAACAGCCTTCTTGCCCGGAGCCTTGGCTTGGGCGAAATGCTGATCAAACAATTCATGCACTTGGGCATAAACCGGTGTAGTGAGCTTGTCGGCGTTGGCCAGCTTTAGAAACCGCTCGGCTTGGGCAGCATGGCTAGCCGCATCAGCCAGGGCCAGGCCACTGACACCAGAGAGCATCACAGCGGTGCAGACAGCACGAAAAGTCTTCATCGGACATCCTTTAAACATGAATAGCGATAGCTAAAAGATCCGTATTCTGCCCATGTGTTTCCCGATGACTCAAGTCGTATTCCGGCTCTGTTCAGGCAAGCTTCAGCATCTTCAATGGTAAATCCAGCTGAAATCTGACCCGCCTGATGTTTTCGGAACCCACCCCACATCTGAATAGACTAATCACCGATAAGCGCTAGCCTTGGCTCTATTGGTTTCCCATCACTACTTGAAAGCCTTTCATTGGCCAGCGCGCCGACCACCCAAATCTGCATGCAGGAGAGCATCATGAGCCGTACCGAAACCGACAGCCTAGGTCCTGTAGAAGTCGACGAAAATGCCTATTGGGGAGCTCAGACACAGCGCTCCATGGAAAACTTCGCCATTGGTGGCCAGAAAATGCCGCTGGCGATCGTGCATGCACTTACGCTGATCAAGAAAGCAGCGGCTCGGGTGAATGCAGGGCTAGGCGAATTGCCGCAAGAGATAGCGGACCTTATCGAGCAATCAAGCAATGAGGTGCTTGAAGGGCGTCATGATGATCAGTTTCCCTTGGTTGTCTGGCAAACCGGCAGCGGCACCCAAAGCAATATGAACGTCAATGAAGTGATTGCGGGGCGCGCCAATGAACTTGCAGGCCAGGGCAAGGGCGGCAAGAAGCCTGTGCACCCTAACGACCATGTCAACCGCGGCCAAAGCTCCAACGACTGCTTCCCGACTGCCATGCACATCGCAACTGCACAAGCCGTACTGGGAGATCTGCTGCCTGCTATCGATGAGCTTTCCGGAGGTCTGGCCCAGCAGGCCGCACGCCATATGAGTCTGGTCAAAACTGGCCGTACCCATATGATGGACGCAACACCTATTACTTTCGGTCAGGAAGTGTCGGCCTACGTCGCTCAGCTCGACATCGCTCAGAGCGCCATTCGTGCAGCCCTTCCAGCCATTTATGAACTTGCTCAGGGCGGAACGGCAGTAGGAACTGGCCTCAACTCTCCCAAAGGCTTCGACGAGGCGATTGCAAAAGAAATTGCATCACTTACCGGCCTACCCTTTGTCACTGCACCCAACAAGTTTGCTGCCCTGGCAGGTCACGAACCACTTACCGCACTGTCAGGCGCACTGAAAACGCTGGCCGTAGCCCTCATGAAGATTGGTAACGACCTGCGCTTGCTAGGCTCCGGCCCCAGGGCAGGCTTTGCCGAGGTCAAACTACCAGCCAATGAACCTGGCAGCTCCATTATGCCCGGCAAGGTCAATCCAACCCAGGCGGAAGCCTTAACCATGCTGGCCTGCCAGGTAATGGGAAACGATACCACCATCACTTTCGCTGCCAGCCAGGGGCATCTGCAGCTGAACGTCTTCAAGCCTGTCATTGCTTATAACATTCTTGAATCCATTCGCTTACTGGCCGACGGCTGCCGCAATTTCAACAAACACTGCGTAGCCGGCATGGAGCCTGACGCCGAGAAAATGGCAGCTCACCTTGAGCAAGGTCTGATGCTTGTAACAGCCTTGAACCCCCACATTGGTTATGACAAGGCCGCTGAAATTGCGAAGAAGGCTTATGCCGAAAATAAGACCCTCAGAACAGCAGCCCTTGAGCTTGGTCATCTGAGCGAGGCGCAGTTCGATGAGTGGGTAAGGCCTGAAACCATGCTGGAAGCAGGCAGCCATGGCTGAGCCAAGAACGGGCGCAACACCTCTAGAGGGCGATGGCAAACGAGTCCTGGTTATCCAGGGCTCGCCCAAGAGCGAAAGCTTCTGTCATGCGCTGAGCGCAGCCTATATACAAGGGGCTCGCCAACATAATCATGTGGTACGTGAACTACGACTGGGAGAGCTTAGTTTCGACCCGGTACTTCGAGAAGGCTACGATAAGAGCCAGATTCTTGAAGAAGATTTGCTGGAAGCTCAACGACTGATTCATTGGGCAGAACATCTTCTATTTGTTTACCCCATCTGGTGGGGTGGTCTACCTGCCCTTTTAAGCGGCTTTATCGAGCGTGTTTTCTTGCCAGGCTTTGCATTCGCTTATCGCGATCAGATCTGGGGAGGTGAACAACTTCTATCAGGCCGAAGCGCTGACCTTATCGTCACTGCTGACAGCCTGCCTACTCCCTGGAAGCGCCTGAGAGGACTTGCTCCGCATCGCCTCATGATGCGAGAGGCCTTGGATGTGTGTGGCATACAGATTCGTGAACATCTGGAATTCGCACCAATAAGAGCAAGTAGCGAGGAACAACGATTGAGATGGCTTCAAGATGTGCAAAGAATGGGGTCGCACTTGAACTAGAAACCTTTATTAAAAGGTATGCTGCTAAATTAATTACCTGAACTTAATAAATAGTCTTTTAAATAAGAAAGCCCAATATGCATAACAGAGCTGACTTCGTAGAAACCAAACCTTATTTGAGTTGCGCTGGCGTATGCTTGTCAGCGCACTTTCATGACAAAACATAATTTCATAATATGTAACAATCTTTATTTTTAGCACTCTCGCTTCGACTCCTTTTCCGCTTCTTTTTGTAGTACTTGCCTACTGTCAATTCCCTACAATCAACAATCTCTCAACCAAGGTGCGACATATTGAAGCAGGTATTGAAAAATCAAGGACTTAGCTAGCTCCTTGTATCGCCTAAAAGCGACTCAATGATAGACGTGAACCCTAGATGAACTTAAACTGCGCACGGCCCAATAAGGCGTGCCTTGAAGCGCTCTTGAGAGAGAGAAAAAACACCTGATTGATAGCAATATGCCTACATAAGGCAGGGTGAATTTTCAACTTGCAACAATATGCTCGCTCGCAAGCAGATGGCTTCAAGTCCACCGGGTTGGTAAGCAAGCGAGATTGGTCCGGATGCTGCCCATTAGCGCGTCCGCATAGGCCTCGTGCTTATTGGTACAGCTTACGCTACCCAAGTTGCAGCGTTATTTTTTGGTACACGGCACTGACGTGAATAAGATTCATGGCACGGCCAAGCCTTAAATGTATCCCCTGCTATGCTTGGTAATACCACGAGCGCGTAGCCTGTCTGGGAGAGTCCTGTTTTCCAGTTGCGATCGATTTCAACATTAAGGCCCGAACAAGCCCGCACTCTACGCAGGCTAGGTAAGGAGGACTGGTGAAACGTGCAATCCAGACGTAGGCCCAAGACTGGCTCAGCTTGGCTCAAATGGATTTCGGTCGTAACATATCCTTACATGTGACTCAATGACGCACGACGTCATCGACACGTTTGTAATGACCGCGACACCCAAAGCTTCATCAGCCTGACCTATTTCTGCGCCGCACTTAAATAAGTGATGGTACCGATTACTGGCTATCCCCCTGAAACGAAGAGTGCCCCTCAACCGAGGTCGTGAGATGAGAAAAAAGAAACATAGTATTTTTTCTAGCCTATTGGCTTTAGGTGCCACTGGTTTACTCAGTGGTTGTAACATGACGCTTTTAGACCCTAAAGGCCCAGTAGGTTTAGAATCAAAACACCTTATATTGACTGCCACTGGCCTGATGTTGATTGTCGTTATCCCAGTCATCGTCATGGCGATCCTTTTCTCAATCAAATATCGCGCCTCCAATAAGGATGCCGATTACGCACCCAACTGGGCGCACTCGACCAAGGTCGAAGTGGTTGTATGGGGTGTTCCGCTGGTGATCGTGGCTATTCTGGCCGTGCTCATCTGGAAGACCAGCCACTCTCTTGACCCTTTCAGGCCACTCGACTCTGACGTTAAGCCGATTACCATCGAGGCTATCGCTACTGATTGGAAATGGGTTTTCGTTTATCCGGAACAGGGTATCGCTACGGTCAACGAGATTGCATTCCCGGCCAACACGCCGGTTAACTTTCGCATCACCTCCGATACCGTCATGAACACTCTGTTTATTCCGGCCTTGGGCAGCATGGTCTACGCCATGGGTGGCATGCAGACCCAACTGCATTTGATGGCTCATGAAACTGGCCAGTATGGCGGTGGCTCGGCCAACTACAGCGGCGCTGGCTTCTCGGATATGAAGTTCATCGCACACGCTACGACACCTGAAGAGTTCAACGCGTGGGTCGACAAGGTCAAGGCTTCTCCTAAGACACTGAGCTCTGAGGTCTATGCAGACCTGGCCATGCCCAGCGAGAAGCACCCGATCGAGTATTACTCATCCGTGGCTCCTCACCTTTTCCAGGACATCATCGATAAATACTTGAAAGGCGATTACAGCAAGCGTGTAGATCAGGTAATGGATCAGGCAATGAATAAGAGTGCGCACGAAGGTGCGGCGGAGTAAATCATGTTCGGAAAATTAAGTCTCGCAGACATTCCTTATCATGAACCGATCATCGTAGGTGCGGTCGGTGCCATGATTCTGGGTGTGATAGCCGTATTTATCGGCCTCACCTATTTCAAGAAATGGGGTTACCTGTGGTCCGAATGGATCACGACGGTTGACCACAAGAAAATTGGGGTGATGTACATCCTGGTTGCGCTCATCATGCTGCTCCGCGGCTTCTCCGACGCCATCATGATGCGTGCACAGCAGGCTATCGCAGCCGGCGGTGCAGAAGGCTATCTGCCTCCACATCACTACGACCAGATCTTTACCGCACACGGCACGATCATGATCTTCTTCGTGGCCATGCCGATGGTGACTGGCCTGATGAACCTTGTCGTGCCGCTGCAAATTGGCGCGCGGGACGTTGCCTTCCCCTTCCTGAACTCCTTCAGCTTCTGGGTGTTCGCGGTAGGTGCGATCCTCATCAACCTGTCTCTAGCCATAGGTGAATTCGCAGCAACCGGCTGGGTAGCCTATCCACCACTATCGGGTATTCAATATAGCCCGGGCGTAGGGGTAGATTACTACATCTGGGCATTGCAGCTTTCGGGCCTGGGTACGTTGTTAACAGGTGTGAACTTTGTGGTAACCATTTTAAAAATGCGTACCACTGGCATGACTCTGATGAGAATGCCGATCTTCACCTGGAACGCCCTGTGCACCAGTATTCTGATCGTTGCAGCTTTCCCGATTCTGACCGCCACATTGGCTATGCTCTCGCTTGACCGTTATCTGGGCATGCACTTCTTCACCAACGAGCTTGGTGGCAACCCCATGATGTACGTCAACTTGATTTGGGCGTGGGGTCACCCGGAAGTATATATCCTCATTCTGCCCGCCTTTGGCGTGTTCTCTGAGGTAGCGTCTACATTCAGCGGCAAGCGCATGTTCGGCTACGTATCCATGGTATGGGCTACGCTGGCTATTACCGTGCTGTCCTTTATCGTATGGCTGCACCACTTCTTTACCATGGGCTCCGGCGCTAACGTCAATGCGTTCTTCGGTATCGCTACGACTATTATTGCCATCCCGACTGGTGTGAAGATCTTTACCTGGCTCTTCACCATGTATAAAGGCCGTATCCGCTTCACTACTCCCATGTTGTGGACGATTGGCTTTATTGTCACCTTCAGTATCGGTGGTATGACCGGCGTTCTACTGGCTGTTCCAGGTGCCGACTTCGTTCTGCACAACAGCCTGTTCCTGATCGCTCACTTCCATAACGTGATCATTGGTGGCGCTGTATTCGGTTACTTTGCAGGTGTTGCCTACTGGTTCCCGAAAGCCTTCGGTTTCACACTTAATGAAAGACTGGGTAAATACGCCTTCTGGTGCTGGTTGGTTGGCTTCTATGTAGCCTTCATGCCGCTGTATGTACTGGGCTTCATGGGTATGACTCGTCGTCTGAACCACTATGACAACCCGGACTGGCATCCTTGGCTGATCGTGGCGGCTATTGGTACAGCTATCATCCTATGTGGCGTCCTATGCCAGTTGCTTCAGTACTATGTCAGCATCCGTGACCGTAAACTGAACCAGGATGTAACCGGTGACCCATGGGGTGGCCGTACACTGGAATGGTCTACTTCTTCTCCGCCACCTTTCTATAACTTCGCAGAGCAGCCGGTTGTTGATGATATCGACGCGTACTGGGGAGCTAAGGAAAAAGGTCTGGCTGAGCGTAAAGCTGCTGACTACAAAGACATTCACATGCCGCGCAACACAGGCGTTGGATTCATCATGGGTATGTTCAGCTTAGCCCTCGGCTTTGCTCTTATCTGGCACATCTGGTGGCTAGCTGCTGTTGGATTCGTCGGCATGATCGCTACCTTTATCGTTCGCAGCTTCGACGATGACATCGACTACTACGTACCTGCCGCTGAAGTGGCCCGTATCGAGAATGAACATCTCCAGAAACTAGCAGCGAGTCAGGCTTAAACTTATGTCTAGTCAAGTTCTTCACAACCAAGTTGCCCATGCTGAGGAGCATGGGCACCACGATGCCGGATCCATGACTGTATTCGGTTTCTGGCTGTACCTGATGACGGACTGCATTCTGTTTGCGACTATCTTCGCATCCTATGCTGTCCTGAGCGGTAGCTTTGCCGGCGGTCCTACCGGTAAAGAAATTTTTGAACTGCCTTATGTTCTGGTAGAAACCTTCCTGCTGCTGTTCAGTAGTATCACGTATGGCTTTGCCATGATCGCTGCACACAAGGAGCAAAAGAGCAAGGCGCTGGGCTGGCTGGCTGTTACCTTCCTGCTCGGCCTTGGCTTCATCGTGATGGAAATCAACGAATTCCATCACCTGATTGCTGAAGGCTTTGGCCCTCAGCGTAGCGCGTTTCTATCTGCGTTCTTTACCCTGGTCGGTACTCACGGTCTGCACGTCACATCCGGTCTGATCTGGATGGCAATCCTGATGATTCAGGTTAGCCAGAAAGGTCTGACTGCGACCAACCAGACCCGCCTGATGTGCCTGAGCCTCTTCTGGCACTTCCTGGACATCGTCTGGATCTGCGTGTTTACCGTTGTATATCTGATGGGGGTTATGTAATGGCTCACGAACACGGACATATCGTCCATGCGGGCTCCAGCCACGGCACTGTGAAGTCTTACATTATCGGCTTCGTTCTGTCCGTTATCCTGACCGTGATCCCATTCGGCATTGTCATGAACCCTGTATTGTCACAGTCGGCTACGCTGATCGTGATCTGGGTGATGGCACTTGTGCAGATCTTTGTACACTTGGTGTTCTTCCTGCACATGAACACGTCGTCCGAGCAGCGCTGGAATGTGATCGCTTTTGCTTTCACTATTCTGATTACTGTTATCGTGGTCGCGGGCTCGCTGTGGATCATTCACGGCATGCATAGCAACATGCTGGCCCACTAAGAGTCGCTTCGATGATCAAGAAATACCTACTTATAACGAAGCCAGGCATTATCTTCGGCAACCTGATCTCGGTTGCCGGAGGTTTTTTCCTTGCTTCGAAAGGAAGCATCGACTTAGCACTTTTCTTAGCTACCGCAGTAGGGGTGTCTCTGGTCATCGCTTCCGGCTGCGTCTTCAATAACTATATTGACCGTGACATTGATAAGGTCATGGAACGGACGAAAAATCGTGTCCTCGTCCAAGGACTTATCTCTCCAAGTGTCACATTGTCCTACGCCACGCTCTTGGGCATTGCGGGTATCTCGCTTCTTTACTTCAAGGTAAATGCGCTATCCGCAGCCTTTGGGCTCATGGGATTCGTTGTGTATGTGGGTCTATACAGCCTGTGCCTGAAGCGTAAATCTGTGTATGGCACCCTAGTGGGTAGCCTGTCGGGTGCGGCTCCTCCTGTAATCGGCTATTGCGCAGTTAGCAATGAGTTCGATATGGGTGCCGCTATCCTTCTGCTGATTTTCTGCCTCTGGCAAATGCCGCACTCCTACGCTATTGCAATCTTCAGACTGAACGACTATCGGGCAGCTTCAATTCCGGTATTGCCAGTCATGAAGGGTATCCCTGTAACCAAGCGCCATATTACGGTCTATATCCTGGCCTTTCTGGCCGCTACGCTAGCGCTCACGATTGGGGGCTACGCCGGTTATAAGTACTTGGTGGTTGCAGCAGCCATGGGCGTTTATTGGTTGCGCATGGCTCTAATGGGCTACAAGACCAACGATGACAATGCCTGGGCAAGAAAATTGTTCGTCTTCTCCATCGTTACGATCACTGCGCTGAGCGTGATGATGTCGGTAGACTTCAATGTTCCTGCCTCTGAAGTACTGGTAGCGATGGCTCGCTAACAGTGCCTCACCTCAGGGCCTGGACAACTCGTTCAGGTCCTGAGTCCCCCTCCCCTACTACCGCCTCTTCAGCCTACGCTTTTTCCTTCAGACTTATTTCCGGTTAACGCTGTAAGGCCATCGAAAGGTCTGCGCCCTCCACCATTCAGGCAATAACCGTCTGACCTTGGACTGAGCAAAACGGTCATCAATCAGGTACAGCACACCACGATCAGAGGTTGTCCTTATAACCCGACCTGCTGCCTGAATGACCTTATGCATACCTGGATAAAAGTAAGCATAGTCATAACCGGTACCAAATTGTCGGTTGAGCTTCGTCCTGATTTGTTCATTGGCAGGATTGATCTGAGGAAGGCCAAGTGTTGCGATAAAAGCTCCTATCAGCCGCTGCCCTGGCAAATCGACACCCTCGCCAAAACTCCCCCCTAGTACTACGAAACCAACACCGCTGCTGGTGTTTGTAAACCGTTGCAGAAACTGGACCCTGTCTGCCTCATTCATCTGCCGTGCCTGGAGCCAAAGCGGAATATCCGGGAAAAGATTGGAAAATAACGATGCAGTCTTTTCGAGATAGTCGAAGCTACTAAAGAAAGCCAGATAATTTCCTGGCTCCTGTCTGTACTGCCAAGCCATTAACTCTGCAATGGGCCGCAGGGATTGCTCTCGGTGTTGATAACGCGTCGAAATGTTGTCTACGAGGCGAACCGATAACTGTTCAGCCGCAAACGGGGACTTTACGTTAACCCAAGGTGTACCCGCTGCAAGCCCAAGCGTATCCCGCAAGAAGTGAGGCGGACTTAAGGTCGCGGAAAAAAGAATAGCGGCATGGGTTGCGTTGAATCGCGGGCCGATAAAAGGTGCCGGGACTACATTCCGTATGGTTACAACGGACTGTTGCACGGCTGGTTTACGTGACAGCTCATTTTTTTTCAGTAATTCGAACAGTGAGTGCTCACCAAAGCTTTCAGCCATCCGAACGAATTGAATTGCATCAAAATAGAAACGCTGAAGCGTAGCATCCAGTGGAGCCAGCGTCTCGCTAAGCAGATCGTTTATAGCTGAAATCGCTTTTTGCAGCGCGGATAACAACTTCGCGGGAATTTCGTCGTATGCCTGATAGGTTGAAGGTTGTTCCTTGATTAAGGCATTCCAGCAACGATTGATCCGATCCAGTGGTTGCTTCAGCACTGGAGGTCTTTCTTTGCGAAGTGACGCTACCACAGCATGATCCAGAGAGGCGGTATACATCCCCCGCGCACGCTCCAATAGATTATGAGCTTCATCAACGAGGATTCCGATCCGCCATTGGCTCTGCTCCTTTAAGGCAAAAAGCATAGCGCTGCTGTCAAAGTAGTAGTTGTAATCCCCTACAATGACATCGCACCAGCGCGCCATCTCCTGACTCAGGTAATAAGGACAAACCTGCCACCCAAGCGCTATGGTGCGTAGCGAGTCATGATCCAGTACCTTTTCCTTCAAGGCGGCTTGCCGGGCTTGGGGCAAACGGTCATAGAACCCCTTGGCCAGAGGACAGGATTCACCATGGCATGCTTTATCCGTGTGTTCACATGCCTTGTCGCGTGCCCTCAGCTCCAGAATACGCAGCGAAAGCTCTGGTGCGGCCTGGGTGATAGCGCCCATCGCATTGAAAGCCAACTGCCGACCAGAATTCTTTGCGGTAAGAAAAAAGACCTTGTCCAGATTTTGCCGTGGCATAGCCTTGAGCAATGGAAACAAGGTGCCAATGGTTTTGCCTATCCCCGTGGGCGCCTGGATCATGAGGCTACAGCCTACATGGGCCGCTTTATAGACAGCCTCGGCAAGATCACGCTGCCCCGTACGAAAGGAGGCATGTGGGAAGGGTAACGCCTCCAGGTAACGCTGGCGGTGCTCGCGATGAGTCAGTTCCTGCTCAGCCCAGTCCAGAAACAGGCTGCACTGCCGTTCGAAGTACTCTTTAAGCACTCCAGATGTAAACCGCTCAAGCAGAGTAGTTTCCTTCTGACTGCCTACATCAAAATACACCAACGCCAGCTCGAGCTCATGAAGCGACAATTTTTGGCATAACAGCCATCCATATATCTTCGCTTGCGCCCAATGCAGGTGACGATGATTGGGCGGCATGTGAGTCAGGTCACCCCGGTAAGTTTTTATTTCCTCGAGCCGGTTCAGCTCCGGGTCGTATCCATCGGCCCGCCCTTTGATGCGAAGATGCCTGTACTCACCCTCCAGCGCGACCTCCCGCTGGTAAGACTGCTTTCGACGCGAGGTAACGATGCCATGTCCTTGAATGCCCTCAAGGGCTGTCGGTGATGGCGTGAAACGCAGATCAAGGTCTCCCTGCTTAGCAACAAACTCACACAGAGCCCTTACAGCAACGCTGTACTGCACGCAACAGACTCCTCCCATTGCACATAACACACACATACCGGCATTTCATGAGCCATAGAGTAATCCAACCAGCGAACCTGATTATCTTGGAGACGATCACCCGGTCCCTTCACTTCGATCATGCGGTACCGTCGCTCGTGGGGCCAGAATTGGATCAAGTCTGGAAATCCTGTCCGGTTGACCTTTACATCTTGAAGTATTCGCTCGAACCACACGCGTAAATGCTGGGGAGGCAAGCACTGCAATGCTAGCTCCAACACTTCTGCCGTTACGGCTCCCCATGCAATAAAAGGGGCCTGGATACCCTGCTTTTCCAGGAAGTTGCGTTTGATGGTTTCCTTATAACAGCCACTTTCGAGCTGAGACAGGCATGCTTCAAATTGCTGTGCACGCCTGGTTGCGAATTGCGGCATATGAATGTCGGCAGGAGCGCGATGAAAAGGATGAAAGAAGGCTCCAGGCAAAGGAACAAAAATTGCGTCCCAGCATAAAAGACCAAGTAGCGCATTGATCAGGATATTTTCAACATAAAAGACCGGCGCATCAGGTTCCGACAGATGCTCTTGAACACATAACTCAACGGGACGACAAGCATCCAGACGATGTAACGTCAGGTCGATACGCTCAACGCAGCGTTCGATGCGCTTGGGCAACTTGGGCATACTCAGCTTACGCCGCAGCCGGGGTAACATACGGGCCAATAGCTGGGCTTCACTATCACTTTCTGGAGCTCGCTCTGCCTGGCAGGCCAGTTCGAAAGCGGCTTTATACTGCTCGGTTTTTTCGAGTACACGGATAGCGCGAATTCTTGCGCCAGGATGCCGGCAACTCTGATAGAGATCCAGGGCGGCAGTAAAGTTACCCTGCTGTTCACAGCAGTAGGCAACCTCATAAGTCAGTTTACCTCTGCGTGCCTCCAGCCAATCATTATCTAACGGTAATCTGGGGAGCACATTTAGAATGTCGTCCAATGCAGTTCCGTCACGAAAGCGCTCACGACAGTCATACAGTGCTACGTAATCATCGATGTCTTTGCGGACACGGAAGCCTCGTGATGAATCAGAAAATTCCACCTTTTCATAACGGAAAATTCCGAGATCCGATAAGACGAACTCGCTCCAGTCCTGATGTAAATTACCGAAAAACATAAGCCTTAATCGGTCACATATGTTTGTAACGGTAATTTCATAGACGCGGTCATCCAGCGAACTGCACCATTCCGTCAGCAGCCTCGGATCATCAAAGTCAGCCTTGAGCGCCTCAAGCTGCTCTGACTTCTTTAAAGATGAGCGAGATAACTGCTCAGGAAAGACCTGAGCCAATTCTGCCTTTTTCAGTAACCCGAACAGTTGCTCTAGAGAAAGTACTGGCCTATCCGATACCCAGCCCAGCTCAATCAGTGGCAACACTGCTTGATGGGGGCAGCCAATCTCCTGGTAGCACAGCTTGCTGCCTCGGAACAGCGCCCCTTTGCGCATGACCATTCTAACCAACAGGGCCTGCGAGGCTTTAGGAAGCGAAGGAAAAACCTGGAGAAACACCTTCTCCGTCTCATTCAGAAGATCACTGTAACGCTCGCCGGTCCAGGCCAGTACCGTGTGGAAATTATTCAGGTAATAAAACGGATCTTCCAGAATTCGAGTAGCGTGCATGGAGGGTCACAGTACCGCTACGGGCCTTAACAAAAGAAACCCGTTTTTGCGTAGTTGAATGAAGGAGGTCTTTCGAGCACAGGGTGGATGTATATACAGATAACAGCGAGGCGACTACCAATCAACCATGTCTGGATGAATGGATGCAACAGATACCTAAAAACTGAACTCTAATGTTCAGGGGTTATATCTCAAGCTTTTCAGGTAGCGAATTATCACCTACACCTTTAGTGATACGACTCGCGCTGTAACCCTGCCATTCTGGAAACGCTTGGCAATATATCCATAGCCAAAATAGTTGACGGTAAAGCAAACCAACGCTGTTTTGCGCGGTCAGAAAGTAAATCGGTTCGGAGATCAGTCATGTTTGGTAAGCGCACTGAAGATAGTACTTCAGCCACTCATTTTCGCAGCGAGCGCATTAGCTGGGTTAATGGCAATTATTTCTTCACAACGCGAGAAGGTACGCTCGAAGGACCTTTTTTTACTCGTGAAGAGGCCGAGCACCAGATCGGACGGTATATCTCCAGAATGACCCAGGCCGCTGAAATTCAAAAGCGAGCTGGTTAATTCCTATAAAATCTCGCGTTCGGATCGGCTAGACTTGCGCTTTGCTTGGCCCAAATAAGCAGTGCAGTCGATGTCAGATACCTTTCACGCTGAGTTGGACTGGGACGATCAGGGTCAACCGATCTCCCGCTCCTTTGGCGATGTCTATTTTTCCAAGGCGAGTGGCCTTGAAGAAACCCGTTACGTTTTTCTGGCTCAAAATGAGCTCCCACGTCGTTTCGCCGCGCTTCATGCAGGTGAGGTCTTTACGATTGGTGAGACAGGGTTTGGAACGGGACTCAATTTTCTTTGTGCCTGGCAGCTCTTTATACAGACAGCACCCGCTGAGGCCCGGCTGCACTTCGTTAGCGTTGAAAAATTCCCGCTGAGTGCTTCGGACCTGAAAAAAGCTCTGGCCCTTTGGCCTGAATTAGTGGATTACGCCGACGCTCTGTTGGCTCAATACATTGCCGTACATGCTGGCTTTCAGCGTTTTTCCCTAGATGATGGCCGAGTTACGCTAACGCTTTTGGTAGGTGATGCACTCGATTGTCTGCCGGAGCTGGATGCTCGTTGTAATGCCTGGTTTCTTGACGGATTTGCTCCAGCCAAGAATCCGGACATGTGGACAAGCGCTCTGTTTGGGCAACTAGCCCGGCTGTCGGCTGATGATGCAACACTCGCTACATTTACTTGTGCCGGATTTGTTCGCCGCGGTCTGCTAGAGGCGGGCTTTGCAATGAAGAAAGTACAAGGCTTTGGACATAAGCGGGAAATGCTCAAAGGCAGTCTTGTGGCGCCGGTACCTGGCTCTGTCAAACCATGGTTTGAGCGGCCGCCGCTCCATATTGGCCCTAGAACAGCCATAGTAATAGGTGCAGGGCTGGCAGGCGCTTCGACAGCGGCCAGTCTCGCAATGCGCGGTTGGCAGGTAACGGTTCTGGAGCGCCATGCAACTTCTGCAGCAGAGGCATCCGGCAATCTGCAAGGCGTTCTATACCTTAAACTCTCCCCTCACTTCACACCGCTTACCCGCTTAGCCTTAAGCGGTTTTGGCTATACCCGTCGTCTGCTGGAGGGTCTGGACAAAACATTGAACTGGGACGGGTGCGGTACGATACAACTGGCTACTGACCCTGCCGAGGACAAACGTCAGCAGCAACTGGCAGAACGGTTGCCATCAGCTTTACTGCGCCGAGTCAGTGCTGATGAAGCCTCAAAGCTTTCTGGGGTTGAGCTTTCCCAAGGGGGAGTTCACTTTCCGGAGTCGGGCTGGGTTCATCCACCTGCGCTCTGTCGATTTTTACTGCAGCATCCCAATATCACCCTGATGACCCATCAGGAGGCTATTCGGCTCGAGCGTCACCACGCCCAATGGAAGGTGTACGGCAACGAAGCACTTTTAGCTCAAGCGTCTGTTGTTGTGGTGGCCAGCGCGACCGAGACGGCAACACTGATAGAAAACGCCCAACTACCACTCAAACGTATTCGTGGACAGATAACTCATTTGCCAGCGACACGCGCAAGCCAGGCGCTGCAATGCGTAGTTTGCGGTGAAGGGTACATTGCTCCTTCACGGAATCATCTCCATACATTGGGAGCCAGCTTCGACTTCAAGCGTGACGATCTTGAGCTGTGCACTGAAGAACATAAAGGTAATCTTGCATTACTTAATGCCCTCTCACCCGTGCTGGCCAAGGCACTTGGCGCCGAACAACTGGATCCAGCAACACTGGAAGGACGGGCTGCGTTTCGCTGTACGACCCCTGACTATCTTCCAGTCGTGGGCCCGATAGCTGATGCTGCCGCCTTTGCGCATACTTATTCCATTCTCGGCAAAGATGCTCGGCAAGTACCGGAGAGTCCGGTACCTTGGTTGAATAATCTGTTTGTCAACGCAGGCCACGGTTCTCGCGGCCTGATTACCGCGCCACTTTCCGGCGAGCTGTTGGCGGCGTGGTTGAACAATGAGCCACTGCCATTACCTCGTGCCGTAGCAGAGGCCTGTCACCCCAACCGGTTTCCTCTGAGAGCCGTTATCAGGGGCCAAGCTTGATGACATACTCATACCATCGCTAACCGCTGCTTTCGCTGGGGCGGAGGAAACGCCGCGTCAAGTAATGCCAGATCGTGCTCCGATAGTTGAAGCGTCGCAGATTTGGCATTTTGTTCGATATGATCAAGCCCGACGGCCTTGGGTATGGCAATCACCCCAGGCTGTCGAAGCACCCAAGCCAACGCTACCTGAGCCGGTGTAACCTCAAGTCGCTCCGCGACGGCCAGAAGAGCTGGATGCTGGAGTATGCCGCCACCCTGCCCTACCGGACAATAAGCCATAAGAGGCATTTGCTGCCGTTGGCACCAAGGCAGGAGGTCAAATTCAATGCCTCGCTCCTCCAGGTTATACAGGACCTGATTCGCGGCACAGCGATCGTCCGCGAGGTCAAGCATATCGTCCACGTCAAAATTCGACACGCCCCAATGCAGAATCTTGCCTTGTTCTCGCAGCGTCTCGAATGCTTCTACCGTTTCGCTCAGCGGTGTTCTTCCCCGCCAATGCAAAAGATACAAGTCGATACGATCTGTACGCAGACGACTGAGGCTGCGATCGCATGCCTGCAAAACACCCTCGCGATTCGCATTGTGGGGATAGACTTTGCTGACTAGGAAAATACTGTTACGCTGACCTTGAATGGCTTCGCCAACGACATGTTCAGCACCTCCTTCGGCATACATTTCAGCCGTGTCGATCAAGGTCATACCCAGCTCGATCCCACGGCGTAGAGCGCGTATCTCTCTTTCGCGCGCTAATGCCTGTTCACCCATATGCCAAGTACCCTGGCCAAGCGCAGGGACAGTTGTGCCGTCAGGTAAACGAACCGTTTTCATGACGTATACCCTTCGGTGGCATACCCGTTACCCGATGTTTTGGCAGGCTTATCCCTCCACGGATTAAAACTGCCAAAGCTCCAGAGATGCCCTTCACGGTCCCGGCAAGTAAAGGAACGGCCTCCATAAGGCGCCTCACGGATATCAATGATCACATCGGCACCCGATGCCTTGGCACGCTCGCATAAGACATCAGGTTCATCGGTTACCAGATACACTCCTTGAGTCACGCCTCTGGCCTGTTCCGGCTGGACCATATAAGCATCCACATCGTTATGCAGCACGGACGTTACGATGAGCATTCCCTGTCCATAAACAAGCTGTGCATATTCGATACTGCCGTCTTCATTCGAGATCAGGCTTTTTACCTCGAACCCAAACGTCAGGCGCAACCAGTCAATGGCAGCGGGAGCGTCGTGGTAGCGAAGGTAGGGAATGGCAAAGCCATGTGCCGCCGAAGGGGTAGAAGTCATGAACGATCCTCCTGAAGTCTATTGAACTTAGACGCCGTGTTTGTCTTGCGTTCTGTCAAAAGGTCGGAATGACCATACGTCGCCTGCCTGTCGGCACTCGATTGAGACGGATCTCACTGATAAAGTGGCGCCCCCGCCAAACCTGGAACTGGCAATTACTTGATGCGCCTCAAGGACTTCTACATGTACCGCTCTCTTTCCAAACTCCTGGTATGCACGCTCACCATGCTTTCTCCTGTAATAAGCATGGCAGCCGACCCTATCGTTATCCGTTTCTCGCATGTTGCCGCGCCAGATACGCCTAAAGGCCAGGGTGCGCTACTGTTTCAGAAGAAGGTAGAGGAACAGCTGGGAGGGACCGTCAAGGTAGAGGTATACCCCAACTCATCCTTGTATGGCGATAAGGAAGAAATTCAGGCGCTTCAAGATGGCAAGGTAGAAATGCTGGCAGTGGCATTGGCCAAACTGGGTACTTATTCACCCAAACTGAAGCTGTTTGACCTACCCTTCCTGTTTGACAGCCAGGCCGCACTGGATCGGTTCCAAAGCAAGCCAACCGGACAACAGCTGCTCCTGTCCATGGAAAAGCAGAACATCGCAGGGCTGGCTTACTGGCATAACGGAATGAAGCAGCTTTCCGCTCAGAAGCCGCTGCGTGAGCCGGAAGACATGCGAGGCCTAAAGGTTCGCATTCAGGATTCGGACGTCCTTGAGTCTCAATTCCAGTCGTTGGGTGCTACGCCCGTCAAGCTGTCGTTCAGCAAGGTAAACCAGGCACTTGCTGACGGGACCATCAACGCGGCAGAAAACCCTTGGACCAACCTTTATAGCAAGCATCTTTACGAGCAGCAGCGCTATATCACTGAGAGCAACCATGGCTCTCTGGATTACATGCTCATTACCAACGCCAGCTTCTGGCGCCAGATTTCTTTTAACGTTCGCATCAAGCTAGAAACTATTCTTGGCGAAGTGACCTATGAGGTGAATCGACAGGCAGACGCACTCAATCAGAAAGACAAGGCCAAGATCGTGAGTGCTGGTAACAATGAAGTCATCACGTTAACCAATGATCAGCGTCAGCGCTGGAGAGCAGCCATGCAACCTGTATGGCAGCACTTCGAGAAACAGATCGGGCAGGACTTGATCAAGGCCGCCCTGTACACCAACGAGACGCCTTGACCTGATAAATACTGCTTCCTCAGGACCGTGGGGAAGCAGTTACCCTGTCCCATCGCTGTAACGGCTTCTCTCCAGACTGCTGACAGCCGATATCTCGAAACGGCCCTGCCAGTCGTTCCCATCCATCGCCGGGCGATGTCCTCTGACATACCACCTGCCCGTTGAACTTGCTACGCCATTTGAAGAAAGGTGCAGGCGCTGCGGCTACGCTTAGGCTCACAATCAGCAACAAGCCTGTTGTCCAGCGGCTATGTCGAAAAAGCCATGGCATGATTATTCTCCGAACACTATTGGATAAATACTTGACCGATAACCATCGGTTGAGCAAATGACGTACCAGGTTTGACGCTACAAAGCAGCGATAAAAAAGCCGGAGCAATTGCTCCGGCTTTTTTACGGACGGCCATGCCCTTGTTCAAATCCTGGCCCTGGCCCACCGGAACCTCTATGGTGACCTCCATGAGGCCCCCACCATCCACAGCAGCCGCTCAGCAGCAAACTGACCGCTAAAGTAGTCGCTAGCAAAACACGATGACGCATGGTTTACCTCGTAGGTCGATCAGCTTATTTAAAGGCTCCTCCTCAAAGGAGCCTTTAAAGCTAACACTACCCGGCACATCGTTCTTTCTCGAACGACTTTACCCCCTGCTCACCATTCTTTACCGCTTAGCTGACATTTCTCTCAGCTATTGCGGTATTCCTGCTCCGCGACCTCGAAGCGCTGCCTCATTGATGCGCTCGGAGCGCTACCCAGTCGGCTGAATACAACAATAGCTAGGCTCGCAAGAATAAAGCCAGGCACAATTTCATACAGGCCAAGCCATCCCAGCTGCTTCCAGACCACCACAGTCACAGCACCAACGATCATGCCGGCCAATGCACCGTTACGTGTCATTCCCTTCCATAGGAGCGAGAAGAGGACAACCGGACCAAAGGCTGCACCAAAACCTGCCCAGGCGTAGGAGACCAGTCCCAATACGCGGTTTTCAGGATTGGAAGCGATTGCGATCGCAATGACTGCAATCAGAAGAACCATGAGACGTCCCACCCACACCAACTCTTTCTGGGATGCGTGCTTGCGAAGGAAAGCCTTATAGAAGTCTTCAGTCAGCGCACTTGAGCAGACCAACAGCTGGCAGCTTAGTGTACTCATGACAGCTGCCAGAATGGCTGACAGCAGAACACCGGCCACCCATGGATTGAACAGCAGCTTCGCCAGCTCGATGAAAACCCGCTCAGGGTTTTCTGTCACTGCGCCAGCCTGCTCAGGATGCGCGGCAAAATAAGCAATTCCAAAGAAGCCTACACCCACCGCACCCGCCAGACACAGAATCATCCAGGTCATACCGATTCGACGTGCTGAGCGCATTGACTTGACCGAATCTGCAGCCATGAAGCGTGCCAGGATATGAGGCTGGCCAAAATAACCCAGTCCCCAGGCCAGTAATGAAATAACGCCAACGAAGGTAGCCCCTTTGAAAAGGTCGAAATGGGCGGGGTTTACGCTTTCGATGGCAGCAAATGCTGGCTCAAGACCACCTGTGGCATTGAGTATCATGACTGGCGCCAGAATCAAGGCGAAGATCATGAGCGTAGCCTGCACAGTATCCGTCCAGCTTACTGCCAGAAAGCCACCTACAAAGGTATAGAGAATGGTCGCCAGTGCACCCGCCCACAAGGCTGTCCCATACGAGAGGCCAAAGGTGCTTTCAAACAGACGAGCCCCAGCCACAATACCGGAAGCACAGTAGATGGTGAAAAAAACCAGGATGATGATTGCCGAGAAAATACGCAGGACACGACTGTGATCCTCAAAGCGATGCGTAAAATAGTCTGGCAGTGTCAGAGCATTATTGTTGTGCTCGGTATGGACACGTAGCCGACCTGCAACCAGAAGCCAATTCAGCCAGGCACCTGCTATCAGGCCAATGGCAATCCAGCTTTCAGAAATACCGGCGAGAAAAATAGCGCCTGGCAGGCCCATCAACAGCCAGCCGCTCATGTCCGAAGCACCGGCGGACAACGCTGTCACTACACTACCGAGGCTTCTTCCCCCCAAGATGTAATCGTCGAAGTTTTTTGTAGATCGCCATGCCAGAAAGCCGATCAGGACCATGGCAGCGATATAGATCAGGAAAGTGATCAACGTTGGAGTATTGACGCTCATTATTCCCTCATTATTTGTTGTTGTGGGATCAATTACTCATCGCTCCCACGTTGGCAGAGGGCGACGCACATGCCGTCACCGTTGGGCAACCCATCAGGTATGCACCAGACAGAGTTCCATTCTGTCTTCTGGAACTACCAGTTTCCTGGCGTGTTTGGATCAAACTAGGTATTACCTTGGGCTACCAGACGACAAAAGCGTCATCAGACGAAGTGCAACCGTAGCCGGATGAACATTCTACGGAATTGGCAAACAAGTTGGGATAGCCACTGACAATCAAAAACACTTCCTGAAACAAGGTCTTAACCTTCTATGTCAGCAGGATTGATTGAGCGACGAAAGAGACAGGTGCAACCGATTGGTTGCGCCTCACACGCTTATCATTGATGAATAATGTCTTTGCGCATAGGCGAAAGACGCGCAAGTAATCTGTTTTACGTCGGAACAGGGTAGCCAGCAGACACCCATCATTCGTCCAAGCGGGTCGGAAGCTCATGACAAGCAGTATCGCGACCACGGCGATCCATGAGCGCGTCACAGTGCTAGCGCCTCAACAGGGGTCTGAACACGGCGGTCATTCATCCAATGTTCAAACGCCTGCGCCGGCAGCGGACGACTGATCAGGTAGCCCTGCACCATGTCGCAGCCCCATAGCGTCAACAACTCCAGCGCCTGAGCATATTCCACACCTTCGGCAACAACCTTCATATCAAGGTTATGCCCCATATCGATAGTGGAGCGAACAATCACAGCGTCCTCGCTGTTATCACTCAGGTCGCGAATAAACGACTGATCGATCTTTAACTCGCTTACCGGCAAACGTTTCAAGTGAGCCAATGAGGCATAGCCGGTGCCATAGTCATCTACGGACAGACTGATACCCTGATCCCGGAGACGTTGCAGAATGCTTACTGCTCGCTCAGGATCCTGCATGATGGCACTTTCCGTTACCTCCAGAACAAGCTGGTCTGCTCGTACAGTCGAACCTTTAAGTAGTCGCTCCAAACGATTGGGGAGATCGCCATCAACCAAGTCGGCAGCGGATATATTGAGAGACACTCGTGCAGTAAGGCCTTGCTCGTTCCACTCTTCCAACTGCCGAAACACCTCCTCGACTACCCAAATCGTCAATAGGGTGATGCTGCCGGTACGCTCAGCCAACGGGATAAATTCCCCAGGCGATACCATACCGAACTGAGTATGCTGCCAACGTAGAAGCGCCTCAGCCATGAAAGGTCCCCGTCCATCCAGACTCAGCTTGGGCTGATAATGCAAGAGCAGCTCACCCCTTGAGCCTGCATGCTGAAGATCCCTGATAAGACTGATCTGACGATAATAAGCATCATCCCGACCATTCTCGTAAAGCTGCAGACGCCCGGCCTGGCTGCCTGCGTCCCGCATTGCAATACTGGCCCGCAGGAGCAACTCATGGGCCTCATGACCATCCTGCGGGTAGCAAGCCACCCCTACGCGGCAGCTCATCTTGAATTCGTTCAGCCCTACAGCAATAGGCAAAGCAATTGCCTGCTGAATTTCTTCAGCGGCTGCCAGAGCAGTATCAGGAGTACCTGGATTGAGCAGGAGCAGGAACTCATCGCCAACCAGACGAGAAACACAATCTCCATTTCCTACAAGACGTTTAAGTCGATCTGCAATGGTTTGCAGAACCACATCTCCACCTGCAGTACCACTGCTCTGATTGACCTCCCGAAAACGCTCAAGCCCCAGATACATGACCGCAACAGACTGTTCTCCCGCAATGGCGTGAGACAGTCGCTCCATGGCCAACGCCCGATTGGGAAGCCCTGTAAGCGCATCATGGAGTGCGTTATGACTCAATTGCCGTTCTCGTTCGGCGATTCCGATCCGCATGGTGTCAAGTGTGCTGGCTAACCGGCCAAACTCATCACTTCGCGCCAGGGCAATTGGCGTGGTGTAATCGCCATTACCGATCCGCTGGGTAGCAGCTGCCAATCGTCGAACAGGTTCGGCAACCCCTCTTGCAATAAGTAAAGCCAGACCCAGCGCCAGGACAAGCGTCAGTACGGCTATCCAGAACAACTGATGCATCAGAGGAGAAAACGCTTTCATGGCTTCGTCGAGCGGGCGATGCAGAAAAGCGGATACCTTGAAGGTATCGGCATCAGTTAACGTCAGCCGCTCCGTCAGATAGTTACGACCATCCAATCTGAGCGGCAACGGTTTGCCTAGCCTGAGTTCATTGGCCGGATGGCTTAGCAGTTCGTCAGCGGCTTGATCCGAAAGGGTACTGATCGGCTCACCTGGAACGCCCCCCTCTTGCGCAATAAAAGACACATCCAGGCCGCTTAGCGAGCGCAATTCGCCCGCCAGGCTCTGATCCATGGCAAAGCCCATTACCACGCGCGCAACTGGTAGAGGAGCAAGTACAGGAGCCTCTACCATCAGATGCGGAACACGTTGCAGAGAAACGATACGCATCGTTTGATCAGTCGCACCGTCTACCTGGACCTTGTTACCCTCGTGAAATATCGACCCAACTGTATAGAGCGAAACGGTACTACTGATTACCCTTCCCGTCAGGTCAAGCAGCAACACCTCATCCGCCTTGATCCGAGCGCCATAATTAGCTAGCGCTGAAGTTATCGTTAACCCATCTCCAGAAGCGACAGCTCCTTTGAAAGCAAAATCGGATGTCAGAACCTGTACCGTGTCATGCAGTTGCCGTCCGCGCATTTCCACAAGACGCTCGAATACCCGAGCGCCGGTATTGAGCTGTGAAAGCGACTCAGCCCGTACAGATGATTGGGTAGCAGCCTTTACGGCAAAATAAACCGTTCCGATGGTTAGCAACGCCAGGATGAACATGGCGCTAGCGATGCGCGCCTGAAAGCTATTTCGCAGCGTCATCGACAGCGCTCCGAAAGGCTTGCTCCAACGCACTCGGCGCCGGCTCTGAGGGTCCATTATCTGGCGTTATCTCAATAGCGTATCGAGCTGTGCCCGCAGTGGCCGATACAATCAGATCCCCTCCATGAGGCAGCTGTCTGGCCTTTGCAAAGGGGTGCCATAAAGAGACATGGTACTTGCCGGGTGGCAAATCGAACGTTATTTCACCTTTTTCGTTACTGACAGCAAACCATGGGTCATCGGTAATAACGATATAACCCACCATCCAATCATGAATATTGCAACCCAACACAACAACGCCTGGTCTGTCGAAAGTTACTGGATCAGCTGGAATGCCGTGATAAAGAGGCAAGTCGAATCGCTTGGCAGGTGAAAAGGAATACACCTGATGACGAACATTATCACTAATAGGGAAACTGACCTGCGTTCCGGTATGAACCGCCAGTACATGCGGTACATAACGACGTTCCCGTTGATACATGACCGAAGGCTGGAGCACAGCAGGATTAGTGCCTCCGCTTAACGTAACAACCGCATCCGTTGACGGATTATCCTGTCCATCGATAACTGCGATATGCACTTGAGTGGCCCATGCCGGAACAGAGAGCGCCATAAGCCCACCGGTTAGCCACCGCGCTATACGCATCATAGATGAAGACATGAGGTTATCCTTCGAACACGGCTTGGCAATTACCTACTCGTCCTTATCGGCACAGTGTCGGGATAGTTGAGGCGCTATGATGTTTGTAAAGGAATCTAGCGCTCTCTAGCCAAGGCGAAGCCCAATAGGCAGGAAACGCCGCATCTGGCCGCTACTCGCCTGAAGGGTATCTCCGTCTCGCTCAGCAGATGGAGCGTCTAACCCAGGCGAGCCTTCAACAGCTATCAATACGGCGTCATGCCTGTAACGTCCTAAACTGGATATGGAAATAACCAAGGCCTGGCGGGACTTGCCAAGTTAATTCCGCCACCGTGATTCGGCGATCAAGGTGAGCACTCACACAGTATTCAATAGCCTCAAGATCCAACGCCCCGGCTAATGGAAATGATCACTTATCGATCTGAAGGGCATAAATCGCCTGAAGCAGGCCCGTCAACAGAGCTTTGGACAGAGGCTGGTCATTGCCGTAACGAGAACAGTTCTTCACAGGCGTAATACAACATGTGTTGAAAACTGGGTCCGGCGCAGGATAACGCGCTAAAACACGCAACCTTTCCATGACATCAGAAACGTTTTCCGTCATGTCATCTTCATCAAGATAGACAATCAACGTCTGGTTATCGCCTAACCTTGCAAAAGCATAAACACGTTCGCCAAGAGCAGTGCAGGCTTGCAGGCGGCACGCTCTCTACCTCGCCCGTCCAGAGATAATAGCTAAGCAAACAATATAGGACGGAGCCAGTTTGTTTATGTGCACTTACTCAAATGAAGCGCACTTGCCTATTTATCTGCGGTCAAGTCTAGAGTAGCCATCGACCACATTGAAAAGCTTCAAAGCCCTCCCCATGTTGGTCGCAAATAGTCATTCTAAGGTAAGTCAATGAGCGATCAGGAACATACTCCCGAAATCATCAGTGGCGACGGTTCAAAGACCGGCCTTGCACTGCCTGGACAAAATCTTCCCGACAAGCTTTACATCATTCCCATCCATAACCGGCCTTTTTTCCCAGCGCAGGTATTGCCTGTTATTGTGAATGAAGAGCCTTGGGCCGAAACGTTGGAGCTGGTGGCCAAAACCGATCATCACTGTCTGGCATTGTTCTATATGGACAATCCTCCCGAGGATGGAAACAGCTTCGACCCTGATAACCTGCCAGAGCACGGCACACTGGTTCGTATCCATCATGCCAGTCGGGAAAACGGCAAGCTGCAATTCGTAGCGCAGGGGCTTTCACGCGTCAGGATCAGCGGTTGGCTGAGACGTAAGCACCCTTACCTTGTTGAAGTTGAGCATGCCAAGACTCCGACTGACCCAAGCGATGAGGTCAAGGCATATGGCATGGCGCTGATCAATGCCATTAAGGAGCTGCTTCCGCTCAATCCACTCTATAGCGAAGAGCTAAAGAACTATCTCAACCGCTTCAGCCCCAATGATCCCTCGCCTTTAACTGATTTTGCTGCAGCCCTTACAACCGCGCCGGGTCAAGAGTTGCAGCAGGTCTTGGATACCGTCCCGATCCTTAAGCGCATGGAAAAGGTTTTGCCATTGCTGCGTAAAGAGGTTGAGGTCGGACGCTTGCAGAAAGAACTGTCTGCTGAGGTCAACCGAAAAATCAATGAGCGGCAACGAGAGTTCTTCCTTCGAGAGCAGCTCAAACTGATCCAGCAAGAGCTGGGTATAACGAAAGATGATCGCAGCAGCGATCTAGAAAGCTTCAGGCAGCGCCTGGAGGGCAAAGTCCTGCCCGAGCCGGTACGTAAACGCATCGACGACGAGCTCAATAAGCTATCCATTCTTGAAACCGGTTCGCCTGAATATGGTGTAACGCGCAACTATCTGGATTGGGCAACCGATTTACCCTGGGGTATACAGGGCAAGGACAACCTTGATCTAAAACGTGCGCGTAAGGTATTGGATCGTCACCACGCCGGCCTTGATGACATCAAAAGCCGCATTCTTGAGTTTCTGGCTGTTGGCGCGTTCAAAGGGGAAGTATCTGGCTCCATCGTGCTTTTGGTAGGCCCTCCAGGCGTAGGTAAAACCAGTATCGGCAAATCGATTGCCGAATCACTGGGCCGCCCCTTCTATCGCTTCAGCGTGGGCGGTATGCGAGACGAGGCAGAGATTAAGGGGCATCGTCGCACCTATATCGGAGCCATGCCGGGCAAGCTTGTTCAAGCTTTACGTGATGTAAAAGTAATGAATCCAGTCATTATGCTGGATGAAATAGACAAGATGGGAGCCAGCTATCAAGGTGACCCTGCGTCTGCCTTGCTGGAAACGCTGGACCCTGAACAGAATGTAGATTTCCTGGATCACTATCTGGATCTGCGGCTAGACCTATCTAATGTATTGTTCGTATGCACCGCAAACACCATGGACTCCATTCCTGGGCCTCTTCTGGACCGCATGGAAGTCATTCGCCTCTCAGGTTATATCTCGGAAGAAAAGCAAGCGATTGCCAAACGCCACTTGTGGCCCAAGCAATTGGAAAAAGCCGGTGTGCCTAAAGAGCGCCTGATCATCAGCGACAGTGCGTTGAAAAGTATCGTTGAAGGCTATGCTCGAGAGGCTGGTGTACGCCAACTTGAAAAACAGTTGGGTAAGTTGGTGCGTAAGGCTGTTCTACAGCTCATTGAGGAACCTGAGCTCCGAATAAAGGTTGGGGCGAGTGACATCGAAAGTTATCTAGGGAAGCCTGTTTTCCGTAAGGAACAGGTTCTAAACGGCGTAGGCATTATCACCGGCCTGGCTTGGACCAGCATGGGAGGCGCTACCTTACCTGTAGAAGCTACGCGCATTCATACCTTAAACCGTGGATTCAAACTGACCGGTCAATTGGGCGAGGTTATGAAAGAGTCCGCTGAAATTGCATACAGCTACGTTACCTCTCACCTGAAGGAATTCAAGGGAGATCCTACGTTCTTCGACCAAGCCTTTGTACACCTGCATGTTCCAGAGGGTGCTACTCCTAAAGACGGACCAAGTGCCGGTATTACCATGGCTAGCGCCTTGTTATCTTTGGCACGAAATCAGGCACCCAAGAAAAACGTAGCCATGACAGGCGAGCTGACTTTAACCGGCCAGGTTTTGCCCATTGGTGGCGTCAGGGAAAAAGTTATCGCAGCACGTCGGCAGAAAATATTTGAGCTTATTTTGCCAGACGCCAACAAAGGAGACGTCGAAGAGCTGCCTGAGTACTTGAAGGAGGGGCTGACTGTCCACTTTGCAAAGCGTTTTGCAGATGTAGCCAAAATCCTTTTTTAATCCATTAGCAAGGGCAGTTTGTGTACGAGCTTGCCCTTGCCTATCTTAACTTCGTTATCCTTGCAGCCGGTTGAAGAGTTTGGTTGGAGATACGAATGTTAAAATCAGCTACGCTTTGCGCTTTATTGACAACGCTGCTAATGACCGGCTGTGCAAGCAGCCCCGAGCATACCGTCGCAATCAACGAGCGCACGCGCTGTAAACCTCTTTTACTAACACAAGGTCAAGAGCTACACCTCTCACTTCCCAGCGACCCTACAACAGGCTATAGATGGAAGCTCGAAAACACGGTTCCTTCCGTGTTGAAAAGCCTAGGTCCTGAAGTATTTTCATCCTCTGACGAAAGCGAAGATGGCATAGGCTCGGCAGGATTATCTTCCTGGCGCTTCCAAGCGACTCAATCAGGAGCGACTGAGCTTAAGCTGCAATATCAGCAGCCATGGGACGCAAATAGTACTCCCCAAAAGGCCTTCACTTGTCGTATCGAAGTAAAATAGCCACTCACCGCGCGGCTACACCATTTACATTTTCTAGTGGTACCTCTTAATGAGTGAGCAGGACCGTTTATTTGCCAAGCCACAGGCTACTGTTGCCGACTTCGCGTTTAACGAAGATGTCGTTCGGGTCTTCCCCGACATGATCAAGCGTTCAGTACCAGGCTATCCCACTATCGTCGAAAATATAGGCGTTATTGCTGCACAATTCGCTCAGCCTAATACGATTCTCTATGATCTAGGCTGCTCTCTAGGTGCAGTATCCCAGTCGCTGAGACGGCACGTTCAGAGTGAATCAACAAAGGTTGTTGCGGTTGATAATTCAGCGGCCATGATTGAGCGTTGCCGTGAATACATGTCTGCGCAAAGCTCAATGTATGAGCAACTGCTACCTATAGATATTGTTGAAACGGATATCCTTTCGCTGGATTTTCAGCCTGCGTCAGTAGTGGCTTTGAATTTTACTTTGCAGTTTATCGCCCCTGAAAAACGCCTAGGCCTGTTGCGTAAAATTCACAGTACCCTTCACCCAAAGGGCGCTTTGCTTCTATCGGAAAAGATCAGATTTGAATCTCAGGAAGAGCAAGTACTGCTTAACGACCTTCACATTGCATTTAAGCGAGCTAATGGCTACAGCGAAATGGAAATCGCTCAAAAGCGTAGCGCTTTGGAGAATGTCATGATGATCGACTCCATTGAAGCACATCGTGCGCGCTTGAAAGAGGCTGGCTTTAGCTCGGTTATCCCTTGGTTTCAATGCTTCAACTTCGCTTCATTTATAGCTCTTCCATGATCAATACACTAAATATTGAAGGCCTTGCCAATCGCTTGGGTGAAGGCCCCTTAGAAAAGTGGTTAGCCAGTCTGCCACCTGCGATTGCAGCAAAGCTTGAAAAAGGTCATGGCGACCTCGCGAGATGGCAAACGGCTCTCAAGACCCTGCCTGACTTAAAACCCGATTCGATTGTTTTAAAGGATAGGTTTTGTCTAGAAAAGCCTTTAGACGTTGAGACTCAACAAACCTTAAAAAACGCGCTACTTCAATTATCACCATGGCGCAAAGGCCCTTTCGATGTCTTCGGTATTCACATCGACACAGAATGGCGTTCCGACTGGAAGTGGGAGCGCGTGTCCAAACACTTGGATCTGAACAATAAGGTTGTCTTGGATGTAGGTTGCGGGAACGGCTATTACGCATGGCGCATGGTAGGTGCCGGCGCTCATACAGTAATCGGGATTGATCCTAACTGGCTCTTTTTATGTCAGTTTATGGCCATGAAAAAGTATTTGCCCGATATTCCAGTTTGGAGTCTTCCTCTAACGCTTGAAGAGCTTCCCCCTTCTCTCAACGGGTTCGATACCGTCTTCTCGATGGGCGTGCTTTACCATAGACGCTCGCCTATTGATCATCTTCTAGCACTGAAAGAATGTCTGCGCTCATCAGGTGAATTAGTACTCGAGACATTAGTTGTAGAAGGAAACGAGCAGACTGTACTGGTACCAGAAGATCGTTATGCTCAAATGAGAAATGTCTGGTTCCTGCCCTCGCCTGCAGCATTAGAACTATGGCTGCGTCGGGCGGGATTCAAAAATATAAGACTGGCGGATATTAGCAGAACCTCTATTCAGGAGCAGCGCTCTACCGAATGGATGAAATTTCAATCTTTGCCCGACTTTCTTGACACTACTGATATGAGCCGCACTATAGAAGGTCTTCCGGCTCCACTGCGTGCCACATTCATAGCCGAAAAGCCATAGAAAGCTTTTGTATAGCAGCTGTCTATACGGCTGCTATATCGCCTTACCAAATTAGCCAGTAGGCCACGCAAGAAAGAGCAGCCTATCTCTTTTATTTCTACCGCAAAAGCAAAACCCCCGGGCGGTTAGGCCTGGGGGTTCTGGGTATAGGTGCTTGACGATGACCTACTCTCACATGGGGAAACCCCACACTACCATCGGCGATGCATCGTTTCACTTCTGAGTTCGGAAAGGGATCAGGTGGTTCCAACGCTCTATGGTCGTCAAGCAATTCGGGTGGGGAACCGGTGTCTAGTCGTTTCCCCGAATGGGTATGTGATCGGTATTTGCGGTTCAACCAAGCTTTCGGCTGGTCTTTACCAAACAACAGATTGTTTGGGTGTTATATGGTCAAGCCTCACGGGCAATTAGTATCGGTTAGCTCAACGCCTCACAGCGCTTACACACCCGACCTATCAACGTTGTAGTCTTCAACGGCCCTTCAGGAAGCTCAAGGCTCCAGTGAGATCTCATCTTGAGGCAAGTTTCCCGCTTAGATGCTTTCAGCGGTTATCTTTTCCGAACATAGCTACCCGGCAATGCCACTGGCGTGACAACCGGAACACCAGAGGTTCGTCCACTCCGGTCCTCTCGTACTAGGAGCAGCCCCTCTCAAATCTCAAACGTCCACGGCAGATAGGGACCGAACTGTCTCACGACGTTCTAAACCCAGCTCGCGTACCACTTTAAATGGCGAACAGCCATACCCTTGGGACCGGCTTCAGCCCCAGGATGTGATGAGCCGACATCGAGGTGCCAAACACCGCCGTCGATATGAACTCTTGGGCGGTATCAGCCTGTTATCCCCGGAGTACCTTTTATCCGTTGAGCGATGGCCCTTCCATACAGAACCACCGGATCACTAAGACCTACTTTCGTACCTGCTCGACGTGTCTGTCTCGCAGTCAAGCGCGCTTTTGCCTTTATACTCTGCGACCGATTTCCGACCGGTCTGAGCGCACCTTCGTACTCCTCCGTTACTCTTTAGGAGGAGACCGCCCCAGTCAAACTGCCCACCATACACTGTCCTCGATCCGGATAACGGACCAGAGTTAGAACCTCAAGCATGCCAGGGTGGTATTTCAAGGATGGCTCCATGGGAACTGGCGTCCCCACTTCAAAGCCTCCCACCTATCCTACACAAGCAGGCTCAAAGTCCAGTGCAAAGCTACAGTAAAGGTTCACGGGGTCTTTCCGTCTAGCCGCGGATACACTGCATCTTCACAGCGATTTCAATTTCACTGAGTCTCGGGTGGAGACAGCGCCGCCATCGTTACGCCATTCGTGCAGGTCGGAACTTACCCGACAAGGAATTTCGCTACCTTAGGACCGTTATAGTTACGGCCGCCGTTTACCGGGGCTTCGATCAAGAGCTTCGCTTGCGCTAACCCCATCAATTAACCTTCCGGCACCGGGCAGGCGTCACACCCTATACGTCCACTTTCGTGTTTGCAGAGTGCTGTGTTTTTAATAAACAGTCGCAGCGGCCTGGTATCTTCGACCGGCATGAGCTTACGGAGCAAGTCCTTCACCCTCACCGGCGCACCTTCTCCCGAAGTTACGGTGCCATTTTGCCTAGTTCCTTCACCCGAGTTCTCTCAAGCGCCTTGGTATTCTCTACCCGACCACCTGTGTCGGTTTGGGGTACGATTTCTAATTACCTGAAGCTTAGAGGCTTTTCCTGGAAGCATGGCATCAACCACTTCCTCTTCATAAGAAGAGTCGTCATCAGCTCTCGGCCTTAACTGTCCGGATTTACCTAAACAGTCAGCCTACCGCCTTAAACTTGGACAACCAACGCCAAGCTGGCCTAGCCTTCTCCGTCCCCCCATCGCAGTAATTAGAAGTACAGGAATATTAACCTGTTTCCCATCGACTACGCCTTTCAGCCTCGCCTTAGGGGTCGACTCACCCTGCGTCGATTAACGTTGCGCAGGAACCCTTGGTCTTTCGGCGTGCGAGTTTTTCACTCGCATTGTCGTTACTCATGTCAGCATTCGCACTTCTGATACCTCCAGCAAGCTTCTCAACTCACCTTCACAGGCTTACAGAACGCTCCTCTACCGCTCATCTTGCGATGAACCCGTAGCTTCGGTGTGTAGTTTGAGCCCCGTTACATCTTCCGCGCAGGCCGACTCGACTAGTGAGCTATTACGCTTTCTTTAAAGGGTGGCTGCTTCTAAGCCAACCTCCTAGCTGTCTAAGCCTTCCCACATCGTTTACCACTTAACTACAACTTTGGGACCTTAGCTGACGGTCTGGGTTGTTTCCCTTTTCACGACGGACGTTAGCACCCGCCGTGTGTCTCCCATGCTTGCACTTCTGGGTATTCGGAGTTTGCATCGGTTTGGTAAGTCGGGATGACCCCCTAGCCGAAACAGTGCTCTACCCCCCAGAGTGATACATGAGGCGCTACCTAAATAGCTTTCGAGGAGAACCAGCTATCTCCGAGCTTGATTAGCCTTTCACTCCGATCCACAAGTCATCCCCTGCCTTTTCAACGGAAGTGGGTTCGGTCCTCCAGTCAGTGTTACCTAACCTTCAACCTGCTCATGGATAGATCGCCCGGTTTCGGGTCTATACCCAGCGACTAAAACGCCCTATTAAGACTCGCTTTCGCTACGCCTTCCCTATACGGTTAAGCTTGCCACTGAATATAAGTCGCTGACCCATTATACAAAAGGTACGCAGTCACCCAACAAAGTGGGCTCCCACTGCTTGTACGCATACGGTTTCAGGTTCTATTTCACTCCCCTCTCCGGGGTTCTTTTCGCCTTTCCCTCACGGTACTGGTTCACTATCGGTCAGTCAGTAGTATTTAGCCTTGGAGGATGGTCCCCCCATATTCAGACAACGTTTCACGTGCGCCGTCCTACTCGATTTCACTCAAAAGATCCTTTCACCTACGGGGCTATCACCCACTATGGCCGCACTTTCCAGAGCGTTCGGTTAAAATCAATTGAGCTTAAGGGCTAGTCCCCGTTCGCTCGCCACTACTTAGGGAATCTCGGTTGATTTCTTTTCCTCAGGGTACTTAGATGTTTCAGTTCCCCTGGTTCGCCTCTCACACCTATGGATTCAGTGTGAGATACCTGACTTATGTCAGGTGGGTTCCCCCATTCAGAGATCTCCGGATCACAGTCTATTTGCCGACTCCCCGAAGCTTATCGCAGGCTATCACGTCTTTCATCGCCTCTGACTGCCAAGGCATCCACCGTATGCGCTTATTCACTTGACCATATAACCCCAAAGAATCTGAAGTTATGTTTGGCTTGGAACACGACATTCGCCGAAAACTTGCGCTTGAACTCGCAAATTTACCTTGACCACATAGTCTGCAGTGAAACAGCCTATGTGTTCGTACTTCTATCACATACCCAAATTTTTAAAGAACAGTCTGAAAACAAAGTTCAGAAGTCAATGCTCCGACCCAACCCTTAAGGGGGGGGGGTAAGCACTCAGTTCTGAGCTTTAACGCGGTGTTAGATGGTGGAGCCAAGGAGGATCGAACTCCTGACCTCCTGCGTGCAAAGCAGGCGCTCTCCCAGCTGAGCTATGGCCCCATCGATTGGTGGGTCTGGGCAGATTCGAACTGCCGACCTCACCCTTATCAGGGGTGCGCTCTAACCAACTGAGCTACAGACCCAATCGTCTAACGCTTGAGTCTTGACTCATCTCGCGTCTTTATTTCAGTGAATCAAGCAATTCGTGTGGGAGCTTATGCCAAAGCTGGGATCTATCGATTAAGGAGGTGATCCAGCCGCAGGTTCCCCTACGGCTACCTTGTTACGACTTCACCCCAGTCATGAATCACACCGTGGTAACCGTCCTCCCGAAGGTTAGACTAGCTACTTCTGGTGCAACCCACTCCCATGGTGTGACGGGCGGTGTGTACAAGGCCCGGGAACGTATTCACCGTGACGTTCTGATTCACGATTACTAGCGATTCCGACTTCACGCAGTCGAGTTGCAGACTGCGATCCGGACTACGATCGGTTTTATGGGATTAGCTCCACCTCGCGGTTTGGCAACCCTTTGTACCGACCATTGTAGCACGTGTGTAGCCCAGGCCGTAAGGGCCATGATGACTTGACGTCATCCCCACCTTCCTCCGGTTTGTCACCGGCAGTCTCCTTAGAGTGCCCACCATAATGTGCTGGTAACTAAGGACAAGGGTTGCGCTCGTTACGGGACTTAACCCAACATCTCACGACACGAGCTGACGACAGCCATGCAGCACCTGTGTCAGAGTTCCCGAAGGCACCAATCCATCTCTGGAAAGTTCTCTGCATGTCAAGGCCTGGTAAGGTTCTTCGCGTTGCTTCGAATTAAACCACATGCTCCACCGCTTGTGCGGGCCCCCGTCAATTCATTTGAGTTTTAACCTTGCGGCCGTACTCCCCAGGCGGTCAACTTATTGCGTTAGCTGCGCCACTAAAGTCTCAAGGACCCCAACGGCTAGTTGACATCGTTTACGGCGTGGACTACCAGGGTATCTAATCCTGTTTGCTCCCCACGCTTTCGCACCTCAGTGTCAGTATCAGTCCAGGTGGTCGCCTTCGCCACTGGTGTTCCTTCCTATATCTACGCATTTCACCGCTACACAGGAAATTCCACCACCCTCTACCGTACTCTAGCCAGGCAGTTTTGGATGCAGTTCCCAGGTTGAGCCCGGGGATTTCACATTCAACTTACCAAGCCACCTACGCGCGCTTTACGCCCAGTAATTCCGATTAACGCTTGCACCCTCTGTATTACCGCGGCTGCTGGCACAGAGTTAGCCGGTGCTTATTCTGCTGGTAACGTCAAAGCTGCAACGTATTAGGTTACAACCCTTCCTCCCAGCTTAAAGTGCTTTACGACCCGAGGGCCTTCTTCACACACGCGGCATGGCTGGATCAGGCTTTCGCCCATTGTCCAATATTCCCCACTGCTGCCTCCCGTAGGAGTCTGGACCGTGTCTCAGTTCCAGTGTGACTGATCATCCTCTCAGACCAGTTACGGATCGTCGCCTTGGTGAGCCGTTACCCCACCAACTAGCTAATCCGACCTAGGCTCATCTGATAGCGTGAGGTCCGAAGATCCCCCACTTTCTCCCGTAGGACGTATGCGGTATTAGCGTTCCTTTCGAAACGTTGTCCCCCACTACCAGGCAGATTCCTAGGCATTACTCACCCGTCCGCCGCTGAATCAGAGAGCAAGCTCTCTTCATCCGCTCGACTTGCATGTGTTAGGCCTGCCGCCAGCGTTCAATCTGAGCCATGATCAAACTCTTCAGTTCAAACATATCCGGGTTTTGAGAAAACCCTAAACTTAGCTCAGCAATCGCAAATAAACTCTCGAATTCACGAGTGTTACTTGTCTTGCTGATAATCTTGTCGATCCATCAGTCTTACAGCACAAGCACCCACACGAATTGCTTGATTCAACTTGTTAAAGAGCGGTTGGTTAAGACCTCGTCTCAACCGAGGCGCGCATTCTACGCTAACCTCTTGTCCTGTCAAGCTTTTTGTTCAACCGGTCTAACCTGCTGAACTGCTTGTCGGACCTGCCGGATCAGGAAACCTGTTCTGGCAGCGGGAGGCGTATTCTACACAAACCCAGGGGCTTGTCAACTACCGCTTCCCTCTTTCCGCTTCTGCCAGACCGGAGGCCTGACCCTGACTAAACAGCTAACCCATTGACCTACAAGGCTTTTTGCTGTTACGTTGCAGCGGAAGTGGGGCGCATTATAGGCCCCTCCGCTCACAGGTCAAGCTTTATTTTTGAGCCAAGCCGAATACATTAACGCTTTCATTTCTACTACTGCTTGCTTAAAGCCAACGAACACAGCATGGGCCACAATGGCGTGACCTATATTCAACTCATTAATACCTGGGATTGACGCTATTGGCTCTACGTTATGGTAATGAAGGCCATGACCTGCATTCACTATTAACCCGCTAGACAAACCTGCCTCAACACCGTCTTTAATACGCTCAAGTTCGAGGGTTTGACTTTTTTCGCTCGCTGCATCCGCGTACTTTCCTGTATGAAGTTCAATGGCAGGAGCGCCAGCTCTCGCGGCGGCCTCTATTTGCTGCTGATCGGGATCGATAAAAAGTGATACCTGACAACCTGCCGACGCAAGCCTAGCGATAGCTTCCCTTATCCGATGTTCTTGCCCTAGAACATCCAAGCCACCCTCTGTCGTCAATTCTTCTCTTTTTTCAGGTACAAGGCAGACATGCTCCGGCCTGACATCGCAGGCTAAATCCAGCATCGCCGGAGTCATTGCGATCTCAAGGTTCATGCGCGTCTGAAGGGCTGCCTTGAAGAGGCGAACGTCTCGCTCCTGAATATGCCTACGGTCTTCACGTAAATGCAGTGTAATTCCATCTGCACCAGCCTCCTCTGCATCAAGCGCTGCCTTAAGAGGATCGGGATAACGTGTACCGCGCGCCTGGCGCAAAGTTGCCACATGATCAATGTTGACGCCTAATAAAAGTCGGCTAGCAAACATCGCATTCAACTCTCACTTAAGAAACAATTCACGGCTAATAAGCGGCTTGCCACTAAGCAGCGGAGCATAAGCCTGGCGCATGAGTCGTTTAGCTGATTTAAGGACACCTGCATCATTCCAGTCAGCGCCAGACAAGGCCAGCAGCTCACTACCTTGGAATGCACCAGGCTGATATACAGGTATACATTCAAGGCCTTCATCTGGAACAAAACGATAGATATTTTTGGGATCTATAGCGTTGCCGCGACTATCCACTTCTAATGAAAAGCCGTAACCCAACTCATCGAGAAACGTCCACTCGAAGTTCCTTAGCGGAGGTTCCACGTCTGTATGATTACTCAATGCACGCAAGGTATTTGCATATTGATGGAAGATCGCCGGGTGCGGCTCTTCTGGCAAAAGAAGACGTACGATGAGCTCATTGAGATAAAGGCCACTAAACAGAGCATCTCCGCTCAGAAGAAAGGGAGGAGCCAAAGGCTCCATACGGTGAACTGTCTTTAATTCAGTACGTCCCCGGAACTGCCCTTCAAATAGCTGAAACAGCCGAACAACACTGCCAGATTTTCCACGAGCGCCTCGATAGACTGCTCGAAACCTCCCACGCAATGAAAAAAAGTCTACGAGCGTGCTACTTTCCCTGAAGGGCCGAGCATGAAGAACGAAGACTTTCTCAGGTTCCTGCATCAAAGATCTGCGTATCCCAAAGAGCGGAGTGCGCGCTCATCGTCTGACCAGCCGCTTTTTACCTTCACCCAAAGGTTCAACATGACCTTCGAATCGAAGAGGGCCTCCATATCTTTCCGAGCATCCTGACCAATCCGCTTGATTCGCTCACCTGCATTTCCGATGAGTATCTTTTTCTGTCCATCACGCTCTACCAGAATCAGCGCATGGATGTGCAACACATTCCCTTGCTGTTTAAACTCCTCAATTTCAACCGTGACCTGATAGGGAAGTTCAGCACCCAGCTGACGCATAATTTTTTCACGTACGAGCTCTGCAGCCAGAAAACGACTACTACGATCAGTAAGCTGATCCTCAGGAAAGAAGTGGTCTCCCTCAGGCAGCCGATCCGCTACAAGCTTCTCGAGGGAATCCAGATTCACACCATTTTGCGCAGAGATAGGGATAACCTCTGCTTCAGGCAACTGCTCGGATAGCCACTTCAACTGAGGTAGAAGCTCTGCTTTATCTTCCATGCGGTCCGTTTTGTTAACCGCCACAATCACCGGACATTTGACATGGCGGACTCGTTCTAGAACGAACGCATCCTCTTCAGTCCAGCGCATGCGATCCACCACAAAGATAACTACATCTACATCTTTGAGGGCTGCGGATGCGGTCTTATTCATATAGCGATTGAGAGCTTTTTGATTCTCTTTGTGGATACCAGGCGTATCGACATAAACAGCCTGAACATCCCCTTCTGTCTTAATACCCAACAACGTATGACGTGTCGTTTGGGGCTTTCGAGAGGTGATAGCAAGCTTCTGCCCTAAGATATGATTCAGCAGAGTAGATTTGCCCACGTTAGGACGCCCAACGATAGCTACGTATCCACAACGGGATACCGGGTCAGTCATGGCCATTCTCTACTCCTAAAGCAATCAACGCGGCTGTTGCAGCCATTTGTTCTGCGATGCGGCGACTGGGCCCTTGGCCACTGGTTTTTTCGCTTAGCATCGATATGTCGCACTCAACGAAAAAGACGCGACAATGTGGCTCGCCTTCGATCGCGACCACTTCATACTTTGGCAACTCACATCCCCGCGCCTGCAGATGCTCCTGAAGGCGTGTTTTGGGATCCTTGTTCGTATCGACTGGCGTAAGCTCACGAAGTTGCGGCCCTAGCCAAGCCATGATCCGATCTCTGGCCGCTTCCATCCCAGCATCCAGATAGATAGCGCCAATCAGAGCCTCCATCGCATCTGCCAGAATAGACTCGCGGCGAAAGCCGCCACTTTTCAACTCGCCCGAGCCTAGCCGGAGATAGTCTCCAATCTCAAAACTACGGGCCAGGACAGCTAAGGTCTCTCCCTTTACCAATCTTGCGCGCAGGCGAGAAAGCTGGCCTTCACGGGCTTGAGGGAAATGTTGATAGAGCGCTTCGCCAATCACAAAGTTAAGAATAGCGTCTCCTAGAAACTCAAGACGCTCATTATTCTTACTGGCAAAACTGCGATGAGTGAGAGCCAGGACCATTTGGCCCTGGTCTTTGAAGGTGTAACCGAGCCGGCGCTCGAGACGATCTAAGGGTGGGTTCACGGGATACTTATACGGAAGTCGCGTTCAAAATGAACCACTAAATCAATATTACGGATTAGAGGTTCACGCTTTTCATAATCCAGATGGATAAGGAATCTATTGTCCTCAGTCTTCACCTGCATGGCTTTATCAAGGTCAATATCATTAATGCTATTAACCTGCATGCCCTTGCTTACATACGAATACACATCGGGCACGCTATGAATATTCATCGCTTTCTCACTTTCTATAGAGGTGATGACTTTGGTCATCGCCTGATAATCCAGATAATGAGGAATAAGCTTAAAGGCTGTGCTTGCCAAGAAAGCAATAATGCACAGCACTAGCAGCCAGCCTATGAAGGAAAGTCCCTTTTGCCTGTGCGACATAGACATGACGCATTTCCTATTTAATGAATGATCCCTACACGGGAAAAGTTAGGTAAATTTTTGACCTTTGGGTCAGGCCAGCTCATCCAGACAGCAAAGGCTTTGCCAACAATATTTTTATCGGGAACCATGCCAAGCAATTCGTGTGGAATACCAGGGTCGCTCCAGTAACGACTGTCATTGGAGTTATCCCGGTTGTCCCCCATCATGAAATAATGACCAGCCGGTATAACCCATTGACTATCCGCCGGCAGGTTATAACGAGTCATCTCCTCACGAATGACATGCTCTACTTCGCCTAATTTCTCTTTGTATAGCTTTGCACTACCCAAAGAGCCAGGCTCCTCTCCGATCAGTTGCTTTGAGACCAATTGACCGTTCACAAAAAGCTGCTTCTCTGGAGTATAGCGAATGGTGTCGCCAGGCAAGCCTACAACACGCTTGATGTAATTAACGGAGGGGTCGCTGGGATAGCGAAATACCATGACATCACCACGTTGCGGGTCTCCAACCGGGATGATCTTAGTATCGATAACCGGCAAACGGATTCCATAGGCGAACTTGTTTACCAAGATGAAATCGCCCACTTCCAATGTGGGCTTCATTGAGCCCGAAGGAATCTGGAAAGGCTCCACCAGAAACGACCGCAGAACCAAAACGATGGCGAGTACAGGAAAGAATGACTTCCCATACTCGACCAAGAGTGGCTCCTTCCTCAAATTATCCAAAGCAACTGGATCGGGCTCGGTAACCTGCCCTTCGTATGTCGCAATTCTTGTACGCCGGCGTGGCGCCAGAAAGACCAAATCAAACAGTGCCAAACCGCCACACACTGCGACAGCGATAACCAAAAGCAAAGGAAAATTGAATGACATATTCTCAGCTATCCACTTTGAGTACAGCCAGGAAGGCTTCTTGTGGAATTTCCACACTCCCAACCTGCTTCATCCGCTTCTTACCCGCTTTCTGCTTCTCCAGCAGCTTGCGCTTACGGGATACGTCTCCACCGTAACACTTGGCCAATACGTTCTTACGTAATGCCTTTACGGTTGTCCGCGCTACGATCTGCCCACCAATAGCTGCCTGGATCGCCACATCAAACATCTGACGTGGAATCAGCTCCTTCATTTTCTCTGTCAGAGCTCGACCTTTGTGGTGAGCCTTGTCTCGGTGAACGATCAATGCCAGCGCATCGACTTTCTCACCATTGATAAGGACATCAAGCTTGACCAGATTAGAAGCTTCGAAGCGATCAAAACTGTAATCCAGCGAAGCATACCCACGACTAACGGACTTGAGTCGATCGAAAAAGTCCAGAACAACTTCATTCATAGGCAGATCATAACTAACCTGAACCTGGCTGCTGAGGAACTGCATGTCCCGCTGCACACCACGCTTCTCAATACATAGGGTTATGACGTTACCCAAGTGCTCTTGAGGCACAAGAATATTGGCCCGCACGATCGGTTCGCGCATTTCTGCAATCGATGCAAGATCAGGCAGCTTTGAGGGGTTGTCTACGTATACGATTTCGCCATTCTTATGCACGACTTCAAACACTACAGTCGGTGCAGTCGTGATCAGATCCAGATCGTATTCGCGCTCCAAACGCTCCTGGATAATCTCCATATGGAGCATACCGAGGAAACCGCAGCGAAAGCCAAAGCCCAGTGCCTCTGAACTTTCAGGCTCGTACTGCAAAGACGCATCGTTCAAGGTCAGCTTCTGCAGCGCTTCGCGGAAGTCTTCAAAATCATCCGAGCTGACCGGAAAGAGGCCTGCATAGACCTGAGGTTTGACCTTTTGGAAGCCCGGCAGCATGGCTACGTCTGGCGTGCTGGAAAGCGTCAGCGTATCACCTACTGGCGCCCCCAGGATCTCCTTGATACCAGCGATAATGAAGCCTACCTCACCGGCCTTAAGATCCTGCATTTCGGTATGCTTAGGCGTAAAGACGCCAACACTATCCACCTGATGTACTTTGCCGGTGGACTTCACCAGAATCTTGTCGCCTTTTTTCACACGTCCATGCTTGACGCGTACCAAGGACACAACACCTAGATAATTGTCGAACCAGGAATCAATGATCAATGCTTGTAGAGGCGCCTCGATATTGCCTTCAGGAGCAGGGATTACCTTGACCAGTCGCTCCAGGACATCGACAACACCCATGCCACTCTTGGCTGAGCAGGGAACCGCGTCAGTGGCATCGATACCAATGATGTGCTCAATCTCTGCCTTAACGCGCTCTGGCTCGGACTGAGGCAGGTCCATCTTGTTGAGCACAGGCATGACTTCAAGACCTTGCTCAATCGCTGTATAGCAGTTGGCTACGGACTGAGCCTCAACGCCCTGAGCAGCATCAACAACGAGCAAAGCGCCCTCACAGGCAGCCAGAGAGCGGCTTACTTCATAGGTGAAGTCAACATGCCCAGGGGTATCGATAAAGTTGAGCTGGTACGTTTTACCATCCTGCGCTTTGTAGTGCAGCGTCACGCTGTGGGCTTTAATGGTAATTCCGCGCTCGCGCTCGAGGTCCATGGAGTCCAGCACCTGGGCTTCCATTTCGCGGTCGGACAGGCCGCCACACATTTGAATAAAGCGGTCGGCTAGCGTCGACTTGCCATGGTCAATGTGGGCAATGATGGAAAAGTTACGGATATGACTTAGGTCACTCACGGATCAACACTCGAAAGGCCAGCAGCGGAATGCCCGCTGGAAAAAATAGCCTGGGAGTTTACCCGATACTATGGAAACCCGTCACGCACGGACTTACATAAGGTAAAAAGGCGAGGTGTTTCCACCTCGCCTCATTGGCCTTACTTGGGCAGCCTGAAAGTAATAAAGCTGGCTCGTCCATCACGCATGACGCGCATGGAAATGGACTTGTCGGCAGGAAGCTTCTTCATTGTGTCCTGGAATTGGCGCGCCGAGGAAACCGGCTGATTATTCAAATGAGTAATTACATCGCCCGGACGCAAGCCAATCATGGCAGCCGGTCCGTCCGTTACCTGCTTGATTACCACGCCACTTTGCAACTGAAGGCTTTTCTTCTGCTCATCAGTCAGATCCGCAACAGCAATCCCCATTCGATTACTGCTACGCTCAGCGCCGGGCTGACCTGAGGCAGCAATAGAATCATCATCGGGCATATCACCGACCTTAACGGATACGGTCTTGCGTGCGCCTTCACGCACAATATTCATTTCCGCGGTGGCATCAGGCTTCAGGTTACCGATCAGATGAGGCAGATCTGCTGACTCAACAATCTGTTGCCCGTTAACCGACAGGATGACATCTCCCACTTTCAAGCCACTCTTGGCTGCAGGTCCGTTTTCCAAAACCTGAGCGATCAAAGCGCCGGCTGGCTTCTCCAAGCCAAAGGACTCTGCCAGGTCTTTGTCTACTTCTTGAATGACAACTCCCAACCAACCGCGTGTCACCTTACCCTCGGTACGCAACTGATTGGCCACATTCATAGCGACATCGATCGGGATAGCAAAGGAAAGCCCCATAAAGCCGCCCGAACGCGTAAATATCTGAGAGTTGATGCCTACCACTTCCCCGCTCAGATTGAACAGCGGGCCACCAGAATTGCCAGGATTGATCGCAACATCCGTCTGGATGAATGGAACATAGTTCTCGTTTGGCAAGCTACGCCCCTTGGCGCTTACGATACCGGCTGTCACGGAGTGGTCGAACCCGAAGGGCGAACCAATAGCCAGCACCCACTCACCGACCTTGAGCTTGTCAGAATTACCTAACTTAACGGTCGGAAGATTCTTGGCGTCAATCTTGAGGAGCGCCACGTCTGTACGCGGATCAGCACCAATTAATTTGGCAGTATGATCGCTTCTGTCAGAAAGGCGCACGATGATTTCGTCCGCATCGGCTACCACATGGTTGTTGGTCAGGACATAACCATCAGCCGAGATAATAAAACCGGACCCCAACGACTGGGCTTCTCGCCGACGACTGTCCGGCCCTTGCGGCATTTGAGGAATGCTTCGCTCGAAGAATTCACGAATACCTGGCGGCAGCCCTTCGAGATCAGGCATGGACATGGCACCGCCACGGCTAGCCGGCAGGTTTTGGCGAGTACTGATATTAACAACGGCAGGGCTTGCCGACTCTACCAGCGGAGTAAAGTCTGGAAGATCCGCATGGGCCAATAGCGATACGCCTAGCGCCCATGTTGCCATCAAGGCTGCCAGGTAATGTTTAAACATTCGCATGAAATACAGCTCCCGTTCTTGCAGGGGACAGACAGTGCTAACAGTTAGATTTTACCAAGCGATGGTGCAGTACCCACCGCATCACTACTTCAGGCAGCAGACGAACCGCCTTAAAAGAGTCACCTGACGAAATACCATAGAAAAGCTGAATGTTTCCTGATACTCCCTATGAGTATCAGGAAACATGTACTTATTAGCGGCACAGACTTAGTCGGGCCGTACGGATAACGCTATGCGCTCGGCCGTACCGGCAGGAACTTCGCCTACAACAGTAATCAACACATCCTTGTCAGATGGATTGATGCGCTTGGATACGACACTGGTAGGACCAAACTGGTTTCGACTATCGGTCATCGCTGTATGACTATCAGAGTCAACAAATACAGAAAAATTACTCAGACCATCGCTGTATAGAAGGTACTGTACAGGTCGTCCGTCCCCACCTGCCTGCCAGCTCTTCAATGATCGTACCTGCTCGAAGCCGGAGGGAAGCCAGGAAGCCGCCCATGTAGCTTGGTCTGCATGGCTCGCCTCTTCCGCTTCTGCGCTAGGAGCACAGTCACCTTTAGGATCAAGCTCAGCTGTACTTGGCGCAAGCGACGAGTAAGTAATGAACTGAAGTCTTTCCAGTGCATTACCCTTTTGATCGAATGTGGTGGATTTGAGGACCTGTCCAGTCGACTTGCTTAGTTGCATTTCATAAGCGTATCGATAGGAATCTTTAGGAATAAACGCTATGACATCCGTGGGATTGTCTGCAACGCGCGACTCTCCGAGATGCTTGAGGGTATAGCCTTTATCGATTTGATCAGGCCTCAATTTGGGAGCAAGGCTTTTTGCCACATCAACCTGATCATCTGCTGAAGTACTGCAGACAATGCGATTATTATCACGCACTACTTCATAAGGAATGCCATCAAGCCGGTAGAGACGCTCTTTAACATCCCCATTGGAATCGACTTTTCTGGCGATATGATGTGAAGTTAGATTCCCATTGCTCTCGTAGATAAAAGAACCTTGGGAATTAACCTTGTCACTGGTTGATAGCTTGTTCAACCAATCCGTTGACTCGGCGGCTTGTACTGATTGAGTTATCAGTAACAAACCGCCTATTCCATATATAACTGGAGCAAACCGCATGCTCTTCCTTATCAGGGATTAACGAGTTTCTGCGTTAGCACCACGTGCATAAGGAAGCGCGGAACCTTCAACACTGTTGAAAGTAGCCTGCTGTGCATGCTGACGAATGTAGCCAGGCAGCTGTGGGTTGGCCACTGCTGACGGATTAGCCGCCTTGGACTCAGAGCTCTGAGCACTTTCTTCGCTGTAATTAGCCAATACAGCAGGACTCTGTACCTGCGGTACGCTGATAGGTGCTGGAGCCTGTTGGGCCATCTGTTCAGAGACGCCTTCCTGGTTATACAGCCGCACACCTGCCAACACAGCCACTGTTACAGAAGCCGCGACTGCCACTCGACTGATCGCACTCCACCGGCCTGCCTTGGGCTTAGCCACTGCAGCAGGTGTAGTCACCACAGGCGCCTCTTCGTTAGCCAGCGCAGCCGATACTGCAGATGCGATATCAAGCTTTGGCATGATAGGTTCGTTGCGAATGACTGCACGAGCCATTGCATAACGGGACCAAGTAGCACGGAGTTCAGCGTCCTCGCTTGTCGCCGCGAGTACACGTCTGACTTCCAGTTCGTCCGCTTCGTTATCCATAACAGCGGACAGTGATTCCAGCAGAGCTTCACGATTCATATCAACCTCTCTCATAGCTGTCGCCGCTGTCTCATGCTTCCCGCAACAAAGGTTGCAGGGCTTTATCGATGGCTTCCCGCGCACGGAATATGCGCGAGCGTACTGTACCTACTGGACACTGCATCACATTTGCAATGTCCTCGTAACTAAGACCTTCAAATTCACGCAAAGTTAGCGCGGTTCTTAAATCTTCTGGCAATTGCTGAATGGTGCGATGAACGGTACTTTCAATTTCGTCCCGCAACAACGAACGCTCAGGCGACTCAATATCCTTTAAGGCATGATCACCTTCATAGAACTCAGCATCTTCTGCGCTTACGTCACTGTCCGGTGGACGACGACCACGAGCAACCAGATGATTTTTTGCTGTGTTTATCGCAATGCGATATAGCCAGGTATAGAACGCACTATCACCACGAAAATTCCCTAGCGCGCGATAGGCTTTGATGAAAGCTTCTTGCGCTACGTCTTGCGCTTCCTGGGTGTCGTGCACGAAGCGCACAATCAACCCTAAAATCTTGTGCTGGTATTTCAGCACCAGGAGATCAAATGCACGCTTATCGCCTCGCTGCACGCGCTCGACAAGCTGCTGATCCTGTTCCTGGGTTTGCATGGGAGCTCCTTGTTGATTCCGAAGGAGACCCGCTTCACCCTTCTCATCCTGTTGTTTGGATAGACCAGGGTGCTGCGTAAAAGTTCTCCCCACGGCAGATATCGGGCGAACCTTGTCTTCGATTCGCTGATCGGTAAGCCGGTCTTCCGCCGACATCCGCTGATAGCTATTAGCAGTCATTCCACTATTCATTCTCTCGGCCACTTTTTACTGTCCGTGTGGAAAATTATCCTCACATGGACGGCTCCGGGCCCTATAAAGTTCCTTCCTCCATAGAATGACATCGCCATTACGCTAGTTAATCGTATAGCTAAACCAACAAAAAGAGACGATATATGGGCCAACACATCGATCATGATGTTCTGATCATCGGCAGCGGCGCTGCTGGCCTCACCCTGGCACTAACCTTACCCTCGCACCTTCGGATCGCAGTTCTCAGCAAAGGCAACCTTTCCAATGGTTCAACCTACTGGGCACAGGGTGGTGTAGCCGCTGTGCTGGATGAGGACGACACCATAGACTCCCACGTCAAGGATACATTGATAGCGGGTGCTGGATTATGCAACGAACAGGCTGTTCGTTTCACGGTGGAAAGAAGCCGTGAGGCCATGGAATGGCTAATCGACTTAGGCGTTCCTTTTACTCGAAGCGAAGGAGACGCACAGAAAAGGTTTCCTCTTCATCTGACCCGTGAAGGTGGCCACAGCCATAGGCGGATCATCCACGCTGCCGACGCAACTGGCGCTGCAATATTCGATACTCTACTGGCTGCCGCTAAGGAACGGCCTAATATTCATCTGCTTTCACAACAGGTTGCGGTCGATCTGATTACAGGCATCAAGATCGGACTAAAAAACAACCGCTGCCTAGGTGCATACGTACTTGACCGAAACACCGGTGAAGTTGATACATACGGTGCACGCTTCACAGTCTTAGCGACCGGTGGAGCAAGCAAGGTGTACCTCTACAGCAGCAACCAAGAAAGCGCCTGCGGTGACGGCATTGCCATGGCATGGCGAGCCGGCTGCCGTATAAGCAATATGGAATTCAATCAATTCCACCCTACTTGCCTTTATCATCCGCAGGCCCGCAACTTTTTGATTACGGAAGCATTGCGAGGCGAAGGGGCTCTTCTGAAGCTGCCAAACGGTGAGCGGTTCATGCCGCGCTTTGACGAGAGAGCCGAACTGGCGCCACGCGATATCGTAGCCCGGGCGATCGACCATGAGATGAAGCGACTTGGCATTCCTTATGTCCATCTCGATATTAGCCATAAGCCGGCCGACTTCATTACTGCACACTTTCCTACGGTCTATGAGCGATGCCTGAGCCTGGGCTTCGATATTCGCCACGAGCCAATCCCTGTCGTACCGGCTGCTCACTATACCTGCGGCGGGGTATGCGTAGATGAAAACGGAAGTACTGACCTGCCGGGGCTCTATGCCGTCGGAGAAACCAGTTTTACGGGATTGCATGGTGCCAATCGAATGGCCAGCAACTCACTACTCGAATGCTTCGTTTATGCGCGCTCGGCGGCCAGGCATATCGAGAGTCAGCTCGACAAGACACAGCACCTTCCCCACCTTCCCAACTGGGATGCCAGCCAGGTAACCGATTCGGATGAGGATGTCATTATTACGCACAACTGGAAGGAGCTGCGCCGCTTCATGTGGAACTATGTAGGTATCGTCCGAACCGACAAGCGATTGCAACGCGCCTACAACCGCATACAGCTTTTAATGAAAGAAATAGATGACTTCTACAGCAATTACAAAGTAAGCCGTGATCTGATTGAGCTTAGAAATCTTGCCCAAGTAGCAGAGTTGATTGTCCGCTCCGCCATGGCGCGCAAGGAAAGCCGTGGCCTGCACTACACACTGGATTATCCCAGGCCGTGCAATCAGGTACAGGATACTATTCTGGTGCCGCCCAACGTCGCTGCGCAAACCTGAGCCTGACCCGCAAACGCCGGTGAGCATCCGGCGTCATGGCATCAGACGGGATACAAACTGCCCGGGTCCACTTTTCATCTACACGCCGATATCGCAACACGATAATAAGCGGCAGCGCCATGCTATCCCGGCATAGCTGAACAGGGTGCCACCCCTGCCCTGGAGACCAGAGTTGCCATCCGCTCTCATCATGTTTCAGGCGGCGCGGCTCATTTGGCCGATGCAACAATATGGCGCCCGGAATTACCCAGGCAGCATGGGCGACACACATGAGAGCGCCCATGATGGCCGCCCATGTCGGAATGTTGGCCATAAATAACGAGGCGAAGGCCAACAGCAAGGTCGCACAATAGACACAAAATAATTGTCGAGAGTGCTGCCAGTGGCATTCAAACGGCTCAATCCGGTTGGACACGATCCAGAATCATCCGAACGATATACTTTAGGTCTGGATCTTCAGGCTCGCCCCGCTGCATAAACCAGACGAACATGTCCTGATCTTCACAGTCGAGGAGTTTTTTGTAGCGGTCTTGATCCTGCTGGCTCAGTGAAGGGTAAACTTCCTGAACGAAAGGTACCAGCAACACGTCCAGTTCAAGCATGCCGCGACGGCTGTGCCAGAAAAGTCGCTTGAGTTCGGTTTCGTCTGTCATGGTGGCTCCTCAAAGTTGGGCGCATTATAGGCGAGTTCATCAGATTGCTCAGCTCTACCTGCAGGAAGGCATCTTGTTGTTATCGCAACTGACAAGAACACGCCTGCGTTCTATGATGAGCGTTCATTCTCTTGCCGTTGATGCTCTATGGCTGACTCCTTATATTTTTGCGCACTGTCTCATGAAGGCATCCTGGCGATTCGCGGAGCGGACGCGGGAAAATTCCTGCAAGGCCAAGTGACTTGCAACATCAATTATCTCAATGCAGAAACATCCAGCCTGGGTGCTCGCTGTACGCCTAAGGGAAGAATGGTTTCGAGCTTTCGCATCGTGCAAATCCAGGAAGGATACCTGCTGGCGATGGCGAAGGAATTAGTAGAGCCGCAGTTGACGGACCTAAAGAAATACGCAGTGTTTTCCAAGTCGACGCTGGCAGACGAAAGTGCTGAATGGGTGCGATTCGGCGCCAGCGTTGAGACAGCGCAGAAAGCACTGCCGTCATTAACTCTTCCCGAACAGGTTAATGGTGTTGCTCATTTTAACGGCATGCTGGCGATACGTCTGAGTAGACAGCGTATCGAAATCTGGACTCCTAGCGCGCTTGCAGAGTCCTTCCATCAGCAATTAAGCAGCATAGCGCCTGAGGTCGCCCTAGAGCACTGGCTGCTGGGCCAGATACGCGAGGGAATCGGACAGGTGTTCGGCCCCACCCGCGAGCTGTTCATTCCTCAAATGATCAACCTGCAGGCCGTGGATGGCGTCAGCTTCAAGAAAGGCTGCTATACCGGTCAGGAAATCGTCGCACGCATGCAATACCTTGGGCGACTGAAGCGCCGACTCTATCGCCTAAAGGTAGACGCTGATACACCAGCGCCTGGCACCGAGCTGTTTTCTCCGGTGCATAATAGCAGCGTGGGAGAAGTGGTATTGGCTGCGCGGGATGACGGTAGAACAGAGTTTCTGGCTGTTTTACAAATCGATGCGAAAGAGGATGGCCGCATTCATCTCGCATCTAACGAGGGCCCCGTGTGCGAGCTCTTGGATCTGCCTTATGTAATCGATACGGATCGCGAAATTCAACGCTGACGTATCAGACGAATGCTTTTCGAGGGATAAAGAATGATCATGCTTGCCGAACAGGTAGCTCAAGAGCTCAACGAGGCCATTGAAAACGATCAGCTGGTTCTGCCAACGTTACCTGAAGTGGCCCTGCGTGTTCGCGAGGCCGCCGAGGATCCGGATGTCACAAGCGCTGACATGGGCAAGCTCATCGGCAACGATACGGCATTGACGGCGCGAATCATTAAGGTAGTAAACAGTCCGCTGCTCAGAATTAGCAACGAGATCACGGATCTTCACACCGCTATCAATCGGCTAGGTATCAACTACACCTGCAATCTTGCAATCGGACTTGCAATGGAGCAGATGTTCCAAGCTACTACCGACGCGGTTGATCATAAGATGCGTGAGGTATGGGCTAAAAGTACGGAAATCGCGGGTATCAGCTATGTTCTGTGCAAGCACTTCACTCGCCTTTCTCCCGATCAGGCTGCACTGGCGGGCCTGGTGCATCAGATCGGTGTGCTACCCATCCTGACGTATGCCGAAGAACACAGTTCACTGCTGGCCAACTCGCTGACACTGGATCGTGTAATCGAGGAAATCCATCCCAAGATAGGAAAGCGGATTCTGAAAGCCTGGGATTTCCAGGAGCCCATTGTCAACGTGCCTCAGGATTATCTGCACTTCGAGCGCAATACGCCCAAGGTGGATTACGCCGACATTGTTCAGGTTGCTTACCTGCAGAGCCTTAGCGGCACGGAGCACCCCTTGACTAAAATGGACTGGACGCCTATTGCTTCCTTTAGAAAGCTGGGGCTGGATCCTTCTACCGACATCAAGGCCGATGAGGATCTAGGGGAAGCACTGGAACAGTCCAAGCACTTCCTTCAATAGGCCGTCCAATCGATATTGGGGATCACGCGCTCGTCAGGGAATACAACCCTTACACGCAGCCCTCCCGCCGCGCCATCATGCAAGGTTATAGCAGCCTGATGAGCGCGGCAGATCTCTCCCACGATAGCCAATCCCAACCCGGCACCGCCCCGCTGAGGATCCAGCCGGTGGAATCGCTCGAAAACGTGCGCTCGCGCATCGGCAGGAATACCCGGGCCATCATCCTCGACCTCAAGAATACAGGGTGTGAGCACCCGGATTATGACCGTACCATTTTCAGGCGTGTGAGCCAGTGCGTTATCAATAAGGTTGGATAACAACTCATTGAGTAAGGTCGGCTCGCCCTTTACCCATACCTCAGCTTCCGCTTCCAGCTCCAGCGAGACACCTCGCTTATAGGCCAACGGCGCAAGCGCAAGACCAAGATCTCTGGCCAAGGCTCCCAATTCGATGCGCTCTGCTCCACCTTCGGCAATGGCCTGTGCCCCGCTTTCGATCCTTGCCAGGGACAGGAGCTGATTGGCGAGATGAGCCAAACGGTCTGTATTGCGCTGGGCATCAAGCAGGGTTGCATGCCATTGCTGCGGGCTCTGCTCACGAACACCCAGCTCAAGACGAGCCTTTAGCGCGGCCAGTGGTGTACGTAATTCATGGGCGGCGTCGGCAATGAACTGAGCCTGACGCTCGAAGAGCCCTCTCAGCCTGACCGTAAACTGGTTCAATGCGCTTACCAAGGGAAACAGCTCCCGCTGAATCACCACCCTAGGCAGTGGACGCAAATCGTCCGCCTGACGCTCCTCAACCGCAGCCCTTAATCGCTCAAGCGGCTGAAGCGCTACGCTTACAACCCACCAAACCAGCAGCAAAGCTCCCACGGAAAGAAGGCAGAGCCGCAACAAGGTATCAACCAGCAGGCTACGCGCCATGTTTTCACGAGCCTGCTCTGTCTCCGCTACCCGTATTTCAGCCATGCCGTTCATGTTGGTTTCACTGACCGGCTGCATCAAACTGACAACTCGTACACCTTGCCCCCGGTACTGTCCGTCATAGAAGCGCGCCAAGGCAGGATAGTCCTGAGTCAGCGGCGTACCCGGAGGCGGTGGCGGAAGATTTTCGTACCCGGAGGTCAGATGCCCTTCAATGTCGAGCACCTGATAATAGATTCGGCCGGCACTGTCATAAGCAAAGGTATCCAGCGCGACATAGGGCACATCGGCCCTCAGGGTACCGTCCTCTGCGGACAGTCCGGCTGCGATGGTTCGGGCTGATGCTAAAAGCGTCCTGTCATAGGCGGTGTCGGCAACCTGGCGACCATTGATATAGGCGCTAAGGCTGCTCACGATCAATAACAAGGCCAGCAAAACAGCCAGACGACCAAGCAATCGACCCCGCAGACTGCCCTCGATGATAACGCTGCTATTGGCTTCAGAGATCTCCGGGCTTACCCGCACGCCTTCCCTGCGCTCAAGCACCTGAAAACTCCAGCAAGTAGCCCAGCCCTCTAAAGGTCACGATACGAACAGCACTGGCCTCAAGCTTCTTGCGCAAACGATGTATGTAGATTTCGATGGCTTCAGGGCTGGCTTCTTCATCTAGACCAAAGACCTGGGAAGCCAGTTGCTCCTTACTCATCACCCGACCGGGGCGGGCAATCAGAATGCCAAGCACTGCCTGCTCACGCGAGGTCAGGGTCAAGGGTTCATTATCAAGCGTGAAGCGTCGGGTGTTGAGGTCATAGACGAGCGGGCCGCAGCGCTGTTGGCGCTCGCCGCCCAACACACTGCGTCGAAGCAGTGCCTTGACTCGAGCTTCGAGCTCGGTAAGTTCGAAGGGTTTAGCCAGGTAATCGTCAGCCCCTAGGTTAAGCCCCTGAACCCGATCCTTCACTTCCCCGCGCGCCGTCAGCATCAATACCGGCAAACGGTTACCCCGCTCACGAAGACGGGCCAGGATTTCGAAGCCATCCATTCGCGGCAACCCAACATCCAGAATGGCCAATGCGTATTCCTCACTTGCCAGTGCCAGGTCAGCAGCGACACCGTCATTGATGACGTCGACAGTCCAACCTTCTCCCTTCAGCGCCTGCGCCACACTTTCAGCCAGTGACAGATGATCTTCGACGAGCAAGATACGCACTCGATTCTCCGAAATCGTGTTAGATCGTCTCAGTGTACCCAGAGCGACTGATAAATGGTCTAGATCCTTTCAGATTGAAAGCTTCGTGAAAGCTTGTGCCACTACGATCAGGTTAATAAGCCTTATACGCACCAAAGGCCCTACAAAAACAACAATACGGAATCCCATCATGCAGAATCGTCGCGTACTCGCCTCGTCGGAAACTCTTCCACCCTACCCTACTTACGCACTTCGCCAGCCGCCAGGCTCGCTACCTGTTTACGTATCAGTTTTCAACTGACGCAAGATTGCTTCAGCAATGGAATCACACTGCTCTGTTGCCGTTCCGCACTATAAAAACAAAAGGAGATAACCATGGCCCTATCCCTACGCCCCCTGGCAATCGCTGCTGTTGCAGCAATGCTCTCCACACAGCTGCAAGCTGAACCCAAACGCCCTGAATGTATTGCACCAGCCTCTCCAGGCGGTGGTTTCGACCTGACCTGCAAACTTGCCCAGAGCGCGCTGGTAAACGCCAAGCTGCTAGAAAAACCTATGCGGGTTACCTACATGCCAGGAGGTGTAGGCGCAGTGGCTTACAATACTGTCGTGGCACAACGCCCCAAGGAAGGTGGAACAATCGTTGCGTTTTCAAGCGGCTCCCTGCTCAACCTGGCGCAGGGCAAGTTTGGCCGCTTCGATGAAAAGGCCGTTAAATGGCTGGCAGCGGTAGGAACCAGTTACGGTGCTATTGCCGTAAAGAATGATTCCCCCTACAAGACCCTTGGCGATCTGGTCGAAGCGCTTAAAAAGGATCCAGGCAAAGTGGTCATTGGCTCTGGCGGAACCGTCGGTAGCCAGGACTGGATGCAGACCGCCCTCGTTGCCAAGGCCGCGGGTATCAATCCGCGTGACCTCCGCTATGTCTCACTGGAAGGCGGTGGCGAGATCGCAACGGCTCTGCTGGGTGGGCATATTCAAGTAGGCAGTACGGATATTTCTGACTCCATGCCTCACATCGAGAGCGGTGATATGAGAATCCTGGCGGTTTTTTCCGAAAACCGTTTGGATGAGCCTGCCATGGCCAACATCCCCACCGCTCGCGAGCAGGGGTACGACATCGTATGGCCTGTAGTGCGCGGCTATTACCTCGGCCCGAAAGTCAGTGATGAAGACTACAACTGGTGGAAAGCCTCCTTCGACAAACTGCTGGCTTCGGATGACTTTGCCAAACTACGCGACCAGCGTGAGCTTTTCCCATTTGCCATGACTGGCAGTGAGCTGGATGCCTATGTACAGAAGGAAGTTGCCAAGTACCGGGGCATGGCCAAAGAGTTTGGCCTGATCCAATAACGCTACCTGACGCTCCGCGCAGGCGGAGCGTCCGAGGGAAATGCCATGCTTTTTCAACGTCTCTTTCTGGGCGCCTGGCTAATTGCCGGCTTGGTCATGATGTACCTTGCCCTGGATTATCAGGCACCGTTCTCTTACGAGCCGGTCGGCCCCCGCGCCTACCCCATGTTGATGCTGGGACTGATGTCAGCAGGGCTGGCTTACCTTCTGGTCAAGCCTACGCCAATTGATCACGCCCATGACGAACAACCCATGGATGCACCGACTGCGCGCAAGGTAGTCAGCTGCGTTCTGCTGCTACTGGCTTACGCCCTGCTGTTCGAGCCATTCGGCTTTGTTCCCAGCAGCATCGTTGCAGGCTTTCTGTTTGCTCGACTCTATGGCGGGCGCTGGTTGCCCAGCCTCGTGACCAGCATTGTCATGTCCATCTGCCTATACATCCTGTTCGATCGCATTCTGGACGTTCCACTGCCCTTGGGCATCCTAGACGGCCTGGAGATCTAAGATGGAAACCTTGAATTTTCTTGCCCAAGGCTTTGGTGTTGCCTTAACGCCTACCAACCTTATTATCGCCCTGATCGGTACGCTGATCGGAACCGTGGTTGGCCTGCTCCCAGGCTTAGGCCCTATCAACGGGGTGGCCCTGCTGATCCCGGTAGCGTTTGCGCTAGGTCTGCCGCCTGAATCCGCTTTGATTCTTTTGGCAGCTGTTTACCTTGGCTGTGAATATGGCGGACGTATTTCGTCGATTCTACTGAACATCCCGGGCGAAGCATCAACGCTCATGACCACCCTGGACGGCTATCCACTGGCCCGTAAAGGACTGGCCGGCGTAGCCCTGTCCTTGTCGGCCTGGAGCTCCTTTATTGGCGCCTTCGTGGCGACATGCGGCATGGTACTGTTTGCCCCGCTGCTGGCTAAATGGGCAATTGCCTTTGGCCCAGCTGAATACTTCGTGCTGATGGTCTTTGCCATTGTCTGTCTGGCAGGCATGGCGGGTGACAAACCCGTCAAAACGCTGGTCGCCTCGTTGCTAGGGCTTTTCCTGGCAGCCATCGGCATTGATGCCAACAGTGGTGTTTATCGCTTCACCTTTGACAGCATCCATCTGGCAGACGGCATCCAGTTTGTTGTGCTGGTCCTGGGCTTGTTTTCAGTAAGCGAGGTGTTATTGCTGCTTGAGAAAACCCACCATGGCCAGGAAGCTGTCAAGGCAACAGGTCGCATGCTGTTCAACTTCAAGGAAGCCAAGTCGGTATTCCTGACCAACCTTCGCTGTGCTGTTGGCGGTTTTGTCATGGGTGTATTGCCCGGTGCGGGTGCGACACTGGCCAGTGCCTTGGCCTACATGACTGAAAAGCGCATGGCTGGTGAAAAGGGTGAGTTTGGCAAGGGAGACCTTCGCGGCCTTGCTGCACCCGAAACCGCGATCGGTGCGTCCTGCTGTGGCGCCATGATCCCTATGCTGACGCTGGGTGTTCCAGGGTCGGGAACGACAGCAGTCATGATTGGTGCCCTTACGCTGTACAACATCACTCCTGGCCCGCTTCTGTTTCAGAACGAACCTACGCTGGTCTGGGGTCTGATCGCTTCGCTGTTCATTGCCAACGTGATGCTGCTCATCCTGAACGTACCCATGATCAAGGTCTTCACCAAGATCCTGGCAGTACCGAACTGGGCATTGGTCCCTATCATTGCCATCATCACGTCAATTGGCGTTTATGCCGTGCACGCGACAACGTTTGACCTGATCCTCATGGTGATCATTGGAATCATTGGATACATCCTGCGCAAGCTGGACTTCCCACTGTCGCCGCTGCTGCTGGGCTTCATTCTGGGCGGCCTCATGGAACAGAACCTGCGCCGGGCGCTTTCGATCTCCAATGGCAGCATGGACATTCTATGGTCCAGTGGCATCAGCCAAATCGTATGGCTGCTGGTCATCGTCATGTTGATCCTGCCGATAGTTCGCATCTGGCGTCGTCGCTCTCTTCGCCGTAAAGCCAACTTGGCCAACGCGTGATAAAGGCAAAAACCAAACAGTGAAGCGTTTCTGTCACACGTTGATCGTCTCGCTCCGGCCCTGGTGGATGACTCCCCTGGCCGGAGCGGCCGGAGGATACTTAGCCAGTCTCGCGCACTGGCCCCTTCCCTGGATGATCGGATCACTGCTTGGAGTTATCGCTATCCGCTGCTGTGGCTGGCTGACTCAGGAAATGCCTCACGCGCGCAAAGGAGGCCAATGGGTGATCGCCACAGGCATTGGACTGCACTTCAACCAGACCATTGTTGAGCAAATTGCAGCGCACGCGCTGATCATTGTGCTTGGCACGGTGCTGACCGTCACCGCCAGTGTGATAGGCATCGTCTTATTACGACGCGGCGGCGAGGACCGTGCAACTGCTTTTTTTGCCAGCATGCCTGGGGGCGCCAATGAAATGGTCAATCTGGCCAAACGCAATGACGCCGTACTGGCTCGAGTGGCCGCTGCTCAGAGCCTGAGAATGGTGTTTGTGCTATTAAGCGTTCCGGCAGCTTACAAGTATTTATTTGGTGGCGAGCATGTTCTTGTTTCGCACACTGTTGAAATCAGTTTTTCTTGGTTATTGCCCATCATGGTGGCCGGTGCCGGTCTGGCATTCATCTTTCAAAAGCTGCGACTGCCAAACGCCTGGCAATTGGGCGCTCTCCTGACCAGCATTACAGCCAGCGTGACATTCAATTTGAATATCGGCTTGCCTGCAGGAGCGGGGGACATCGGCCAGTGGCTCATTGGCAGCTCACTAGGATGCTATTTCGATCGCCCCTTCTTTCGCCAGGCGCCCGCCTTCATGGCACGCACGGTGTTGGCTACCTGCTTGGCCATCCTCATTGCCACCCCTATTGCAATGGGACTGGGCTGGTTGACCGGACTCGATGCCCGCTCGCTTTTGCTGGGGATGGTACCTGGAGGTATCGCCGAGATGAGCCTGACCGCCGAAGCATTGCATTTGCTGGTACCGCTGGTCACCGCCATGCAGGTGCTTCGGCTGCTGCTGGTTCTTTTCCTGGCACAACCGGTCTACCGGCTCTGGATGCGCCGAGCGACTGACTAGCGACTAGCCCTTGCCCAACGCCTTTTTGGGATAAATATCGTAGCGACTGGATTTGCCATCCAGACTATAACTGGGCTTCGCCCCCTCGATAGGAGGCGCCTTGCGTGGACGCTTCACCACCACGCGATGACTGGCCAACCCGAGGGCAGCCTCAAGCAAGGCTGGTGCGTCAGGATCATCACCCACCAGGGGACGAAAAATGCGCATTTCCTTTTTTACCAACGCCGATTTATCACGATGGGGAAACATGGGATCGAGGTAGATCACTTGAGGTGCCTCATGCATCTTCCGCATCAGCTCAATGGCATTTCCCTTGAGAAGGGTCATGCGCGCCACGATAGCGCCGACTTCCTCGTCGCCTGTTGCACGCCTTAGTCCGTCCTCAAGCAGAGCAGCAATCAAGGGCTGGCGCTCGATTAATGTGACCGCGCAGCCCAGCGTCGCCAGAACGAAGGCATCACGGCCAAGGCCGGCCGTGGCGTCGAGTACACTCGGACGTATGCCTGTGCCAACACCGACAGCCTTGGCAATCATCTGCCCACTGCCTCCTCCAAACCGTCGCCGATGCGCTGCTGCACCTTCCAAAAGATCAACCCGCACGGGTCCTGGCGCATCTGGGCCACGCTGAACCAGTTGAAGACCCGACTCCCCCAACTGAAGCACAAAATCCGTCTCAGGCGCTTGGGTGACAGGCAGGCCTAGCTGCAAGCCCAAGGCATCTGCCTGTCCCTGCCATGCGGCATCAAGCGGTTGGATGGAAATGGCGACAGCACTTGGATCAGTAATCATGACAAGGTCAATCAAGAAACAAAGCCCGCATTCTGCCAGAGCGCTGCCGGATAGGCACGCTTAACGGCACACATGGAAGCCCCCCATGTCGAGATGAAAGTGGTCATGGTGCGCCGCGTTGTAATTTGGAGACAGCGTCGTGTTAAAGGATTTACAGGCTCCTTCTCGAAGCAAATGTAAGAACCGTGCCTTGCTATCGTCCCCTTTCCAATCACGCGCTACGGTAATGCGCTGTCCGTTCTCCAGGCGAAAGCCAGCCAAGTCCAACGCATTGGCGCTAGCATGCTCACTACGACGGGCATTGGCACGATGATAGATATTGCGGCAGGCGAAACTTCCAAAATGCTCGACACTGACGACACGCTGCCCGAAAACGGCCTCTGCTGCTGGTTGTAACGTGTGCAGTTCAAACAAGGCGTAGGCTGTTGCTAAAGGACATGTCGCAAGGAAACTGCCGCTGAAGGCTATATTGGAGCGTTGCACCCTAACGACATTCTCCAGCGGGCACTGCTTGGTCCCGGCATTAGCAGGCATCTGGGCGTAGCGCAGCGGTGACGTCTGCAACGCCTGTGCGCATAGCTCAGGATCGTGTTGCAGCCTCATCAGCTTGTATCGGGTCAGAAAATTGGGTGGCTGTCGCACATCAAGCGGCTTAAATGGATTCCATTGAGGCGGAACACGGATCCAGTCATAGGCCAGACCGATCCCGGCCACTAGAATGATCAAGCACATTAGAGCAAAGACGTAACGCATACCTGTCCTGACGGTGAGCGGTCATGACTGGCGTATATGATCTGGCTTACAGCAAGCCTAGCTGCTCGACAGGCTCAGCCATGACTGGCAATGGCGGTAGTTCCGGCAAGCGCTCCTGCAGTTGCGCATGAAAACGCATGGCAAGTTCAGGAGCATGACGGTTGTCAGGTGTATGCAGAAATATGTAAGGGGTACGCCCTTCCTTGATCCACTCTGCAAATTTATTCACCCAAGGTTCTAGATAGATATCATTGGCCTCAAGTTCCAACCGACCAATGAAGCGGATCTGTGGTGATTGGGTAAAAGCAGGAACACGGACAGGCACGCGAGGCTTTTTGGCTTGCGCATCACGGATGACATCGGAGACCGGTTCGCTACTGAACAAGGCACGGGAATCCAGTCCGATACGCTCGACATTTCTGGCCATCAGCAAATTGTTGAGCTCACGCTCAGCCATACCCTTGCTGAAAAAATCGTCATGTCGCACCTCTACTGCTATTCGCCCTGAGGAAGGCAGTGCATCCAGAAAATCAGCCAGCTCGGCCAGTCGATTCGGACCAAAGCTTGAAGAGAACTGAAGCCAGTATGGGCTGACACGCCTCCCTAACGGGACCAGCAACTGCATGAAGGAGTGCGCATGGGATAAGCAGGCTCTTAGATCACCGTCATGGCTGATCTCGCGAGGAAACTTGGCGCAGAAGCGAAAGTGATCCGGCATCAACTCAGCCCATCTCGATACCGTCTCGACAGAGGGCTCGGCATAGAACGTGGTGTTTCCCTCTACCGCGTTAAACACCTGAGCATAGCGCGGAAGAAATTCCGAGGATCGTGTAGATGCTGGATAAAGTGAGCCTCGCCAATGAGGATCACTCCATGATGGGCAACCGATGTAATAAGGCAGCATTACGCTTTAGACATAAAAGTCCAGCCCTACTACCTGGGCGGCCCCTGGATCTCGCGGTAGCATAGCGATACTGTCGTAACTGGCAATGGCACGTGCGCTACGGGCGCTGATCGGCTGTTCATAGAGAACATATTCCCGCGCTGTCAGCAGCTGAGCATCACTGGTCACTTCATCATCTGGCTGGGTTGACTCGACTCTGCGAATCAGTGGCGCAGTACCCAACCCCTGCGAGGAAACATTACCCGTAGCGGGCTGCTCACGACGGACTTCTTCCTCATTCTGTATCTCATGATACGAGCTGTCCGCCCGATTACGACCAGGACGATCTAATGAGTAAGAGGAAGTGTAGCTATCGATACGCATGATTAATGCCCTTTTGCCAGTATCGCCACTGTATGAGATCTCCTGCGCTTAGCAAATCATCTCAAATACCATATGGTCGATGAAATCAGCAGCTCATCTGTTGACCTCAGTAATACGGACGAGGTTTTACCGCCTGTCGCCTATTGCTGTCGAGGGCGGGTCAACGTGGTTGCTTAGGCGTGGCAACTTGATCACGCAAATACACAGGCTGCGCCTCCTCTGCAGGAACGGCACGCCCCTGAGTCCAGGCATACGTCGCCAGGGTCAGGATATCCTTGGCATGGGGCAAGAGAGTGCTATCCGTTTCGGCAACAGAAGCAGCCATACGGCCAACGTATCCCCATCCTGTACCGGCACCAAACCATTCGCCAGCAGTGTCTTCCGGAAGGTGTGTCTGCTCGGGAGGAAGTACTGCTTCGGCTTCAACCAGCTGCATGACCTCCTGCTCCAGGCGATAGCAGCCCCAGTAGACCTCATCCATACGCGCATCGATAGCGGCGGCTACCTGAATAACGCCTCGCTCACGATAGGCGCGCTGCGCCAGCGCAGCCAGATTGGATACAGGTAACACTGGGCGCTCCAGACCGAAAGCCAACCCCTGAACAACACCGACTGCAATACGTACGCCGGTAAAGGCACCGGGACCGCGACCAAACGCAATGGCGTCTATGGCCGCTAGCGCAAGCTCTGATTCAGCCATGAGTTCCTTAATCATAGGCAGCACTTTCTGTGCATGCATACGGGGAATCACTTCATAGCGGCACATGACGCTTCCTTCATGAAGGAGCGCAACAGAACAGGCTTCGGTAGCAGTATCAATGGCCAACAGCGTAGGCATCGGTAGGTATCCAGACAAAACAGCAAAGTCTGCCAGTATAAGTTCCAGAAACGACAACGGCCATCCGAAGATGGCCGTTGATCGAATCTCTAATGCTTACAAGTTGCCGGCTTTCTTGACGCCATCTTTGACATCGCCAACCACCTTTTGGCCTTTACCCTTGATCTCTTGGGCATCGCCTTCATTCTTGAGGCTCTGGTTATCGGTGGCTTCACCTACACCTTGCTTAGCTTTACCCGCTACTTCATTCGCAGTGCCTTTGATCTTATCTGTTGTGCTGCTCATAGCGTTCTCCTAATTTCGTTGTGTGCCTTATTAGGACTAAGCGCAAGGCAGAGGAGTTCAACTATTCCTGTTTGAGAGGGTGCTTTTTGGTTTTTTGCATTTTCCCTTCAGATACTAAAAACGGCCCTGAAAGGACCGTTTGGCAACAGATGGAAACGCCTTTACTTGAGCGCTTCGAGTACCTTGGCCGTAATCGATTCGACGGACCCGACACCTTCAACCCGGCTGCACTTCGGCGTACCTTCAGCGTCTGCTAGCTTCTGGTAGAAGTCTACCAGCGGCTTGGTCTGGGAATGGTACAGATCGAGACGCTTACGTACGGTTTCTTCTTTGTCATCTTCACGCTGAACCAGATCTTCCCCGGTTTCGTCGTCTTTACCTTCGACTTTCGGCGGATTGTAGAGCGTGTGGTACACACGACCTGAAGCCGGATGTACGCGACGACCCGACATACGCTTGACGATCTCTTCATCATCCACGGCAATTTCAAGCACGTGATCGATGGTGACGCCAGCATTCTTCAGCGCCTCGGCCTGTGGAATGGTGCGAGGGAAACCATCAAAGAGGAAACCGTTGGAGCAATCGGCTTCCAGAATACGCTCGGAAATCAGGGCAATAATGATTTCGTCGGAAACCAGGCCACCACTGTCCATGACGCCTTTGACCTGTTGACCTAGCGGAGTCCCGGCTTTAACGGCAGCACGCAGCATGTCCCCAGTGGAAATTTGCGGAATGCCAAACTTCTCGGTAATGAACCGAGCCTGAGTACCTTTACCGGCACCGGGCGCCCCTAGCAGTATCACGCGCATGCACGTCGCTCCTTAAATGATGGTATCCAGGACTTGCCTTGAAGTGGCCCGCTCAACAGAGCCATTGCGATCCTCAGGCTGTCTCGATGTTTTATTTGGCCGTTTGACGGTCAAGGGGATTCAAAATACACAGCATCACGAGGGGGCACAAGCCACTAAAAGTCGCAGGGATTTATTCGTGCTTTCCAGATGAAATGGAAGGATTGCCTGGCTGACCGTCCTGCTGCTCCCTCATGAGGAGCAGACAGGACGTTTTCAAACAAAAGAACCGGCCCTCAACCCGTATTGCGAAGGCCTGCCGCAATGCCTGCAACGCTGACCAGCAGGGCCTGATCCAGGGGGCTTGCCGTGCCCTCCCCAGCCTGCCGAGAACGTTCCAGCAGCTCGATTTGAAGCAGGTGTAGCGGATCAAGGTAGATATTACGTACGGCAATGAATGCCCGCGTTTGAGGGTTGTGAGCTAGCAGCTCGGCCTGGCCGGTCAGACGCAGTACAGAGCGCTCCGCCTGCGACAACAGGTCGCGGAGCTCTTGCCCTAGCGCACGCCACTGCTCCGGCACCAACTGCTCGTCATAGAGCCGGGCAATGTCTCCGTCAGCCTTGGCTAAAACCATTTCCAGCATATCGATGCGAGTACGAAAGAACGGCCAGCGCTCACGCATCTGCTGTAACCGCTGTTCATCACCCCGCTCCAGGGCCCTAGCCAACGCTGTTTCCCAGCCCAACCAGGCAGGCAACATCAGGCGGGTCTGTGTCCAGGCAAAAATCCAGGGGATGGCACGCAGGCTTTCCACCCCGCCCTCACGACGCTTCGCCGGGCGGCTGCCCAAGGGCAGACGGCCCAGTTCCTGCTCAGGCGTAGCCCTGCGGAAGTAGTCAACAAACTGAGGATGCTCCCGCACCACGCCACGATAAGCCTTCAGGCTGTCTGCAGCCAGACGATCCATGTCAGCCCGCCACTCCGGCTCAGGGACTGGAGGCGGCTGTAATGTAGCCTCCAAGACAGCAGCCAGGTAAAGGTTGAGATTCTGCCGCGCGATATCGGGCTGACCAAACTTGAAGCGTATCATCTCGCCCTGCTCCGTTACCCGGAAACGGCCGCAGACCGAACCTGGCGGCTGCGAAAGGATCGCCTCATGGGCAGGACCGCCACCGCGTCCCACCGTGCCTCCGCGCCCATGGAACAGGATGAGTTCGATACCCTGCCGGCTGCAGATGTCTACCAAGGCTTCCTGGGCACGATACTGCGCCCAGGCCGCAGCCAGGGTTCCTGCATCCTTGGCCGAGTCGGAATAGCCGATCATGACCTCTTGGGGCCCCTGAAGCCGTTCGCGATAGCCCGGCAGCGCCAGCAGGCTTTCAATGACCTCGCCTGCATGTTCAAGATCATCCAGTGTCTCGAATAAAGGTACCACCCGCATGGGTCGACGTACGCCTGCTTCCTTGAGCAAGAGTTGCACGGCCAGGATATCTGACGCTGAGCCCGCCATCGATATCACATAGGACCCCAGCGCTGCTGCAGGTGACTCGGCAATTACACGGCAGGTTGCAAGCACTTCGGCAGTGTCTGCCGAGGGCGTGTAATCCGGTGCCAGCAAGGGTCTGCGATTGGAAAGCTCGGTCTCCAGAAACGTCAGCCGACGCGCTTCATCCCATTCGGCATAGCTGCCAAGCCCCAGATATTCTGTAATTTCGTTCATGGCTGACGCATGGCGGGTCGAATCCTGACGGATATCCAGCCGCACCAGGAAAAGTCCGAAGGTAGTAGCGCGACGCAACGCATCCAACAACGGCCCGTCAGCGATAACGCCCATTCCGCAGGCATGGAGCGACTCATAGCAGAGCTTGAGAGGTCCCAGGAGCTCTTCATTGTGCTCAAGCACCCCTGTGCTGGGGATATGAGGCTCATGAACGGCTCTGGCAGCCCAGTCGCGCGTGGCTTTGAGTCGCTCGCGTAGTTGCTTGAGCAGGGCGCGGTACGGCTCAGGTGTATCACCGACCTCTGCCATGAGTTCAGCCGAGGCACGCTGCATGGAAAGCTCCGATGCAAGGCGGTCTACATCACGCATGTACAAGTCGGCCGCCATCCAGCGTGCCAACAGCAGTACTTCGCGCGTTATCGTAGCCGTTACATTCGGATTCCCATCACGATCGCCGCCCATCCAAGAAGCGAATCGAACAGGCGTTGCCAGCAACGGTAGACGTTCTCCAGTAGCCTCCTGTAACGTTTCGTCTACTTGTCGCAGCAGTTTGGGTACTGCATGCCAAAGCGAGTTTTCAATAACTGCGAATCCCCATTTGGCCTCATCGACAGGCGTGGGCCGCTGTCGGCGAATCTCTTCGGTATGCCAGGCTTCCGCAATGAGGCGGCGCAGTCGCTGCTGCACCTCGTGCCGCTCGGCAGCCGTCAAATCATCGTGATCCTGGGCGGCCAGCTGTTCGGTAATCTCCTCGTACTTCTGAATCAGCGTTCTGCGAGCAACCTCCGTTGGATGCGCAGTGAGAACCAACTCGATACTCAGCTGAGACAGCTGCTCGGCAAGCTTTGGCCCAGTGTGCCCCGCCTGTTTGAGCCGGGACAGAACTTCCTGGAGCACCCGGTCTTCCAGCGGTGCCGGCTCGCCAGCGCTACGCCGACGGATACGGTGATACTCCTCGGCGATATTGGCCAGGTTCAGGAAATGATTGAAGGCTCTGGCAACTGGTAGCAGCTCGGACTCATCCAGCGAATTGAGCGTCTCGGACAGCTGTCTTTCGCCACGGAGCGACCCGCCACGCGAAGCTTTCGCGCCCTTTCGGATACGCTCGATCTTTTCCAGAAAGGCAGGACCATACTGATCGCTAATGGTCTGTCCTAACAGCTCTCCCAGTCGGTGAACATCTTCCCGCAGACGAACATCAATCTCGACGACCATGTTTATCCCTCTTTCGTTGTTCTCTTTGTTGTTCTAGCACACCTGCGCCAGGGACCTCGTACGACACTCTGCTGTCTAGCTTTTGTAGAACTGCAACGAAACGGTCAGGCGAAGGAGATTCTCATGAAGATCAGCGAGCTCGTACAGGAATGGGAGCAGAACGCTACAGGCCGTATGGCCCACGCACACTACAACTTGGTTCTGGACCTTGAATCCGCGGCCCGGTTGCATGCCCTCCACGAAATGTATCCAAAGCGTAGCGTAGAAGAACTCTTAGCTGAGCTGGTAGGCGCGGCGCTAGAGGAACTTGAAGCCAGTTTTCCCTATGTCAAGGGACAGCGAGTCGTAGCAACGGACGAGCTGGGTGATCCACTTTATGAAGATGTTGGCCCCACGCCACGCTTTCTGGAACTGTCGAAGAAGCACCTGGCTGAGCTCAACAAAAACGATTCGTCCACATGATCGCCAGACGCACAATAACCCTAGCCAGAACAATCCATTAGCTGGATTGAAATGCTGTTTTACCGCTTAGCGTGCTATGGATTTTTAGACAAGGGATGAACATTTCGTGACTTGAAGCGGTCCATACGTTAGCCAGTAAATGAGAGGTTTTTTGTCAATAACCTTCGATCCGATAAATAGCGAAGGTAATAAAAGGCCTCGGCCACCCTGTCAGCCAGGGAACAATTTAGCTGTTTGGACTATTAATGGAGCTGAGCCCTATGAATACATTGACTGCCAAGAAATCGATACAAAAGGCCTGTGGTCTGAAATTCGCTGCACTGGCGCTAGGCAGTGCACTGATCCTAACCGGCTGCGCAGGTGATCCGCCTAGTGAGCAGATGGCCGTTACTCAATCCGCAGTCAATGAAGCGGTAAGTGGTGGCGGTAACCAGTACGCTCCGCTGGAAACTAAATCCGCCCAGGACAAGTGGACACAGGCTCAAACAGCACTGAACGAAAAGAACTACGAAAAGGCCAAGCAATTGGCTGAGCAGGCCGAGTGGGACGCACGTCTTGCAACTCGCAAGACCCAGGCTGCCAAGGCTGATGCAGCCCTCCAGGACGCTCAGAAGAGCATTCAGCAGATCCGCGAGGAAGGGATGATCAACGGCGAGCTGCAGCAAAAGCAGAACCAACGCCAGCAATAAGCTGACCCATCCCCTATTCCCGTCTTATGCCTAAAGGATGAATGTTATGCGTAAACAGTTTCTTATCCCTGCCGTATCTGCCCTGAGCATCGCCCTGGCTGCCTGTTCGACTCCACCAAACCCGAACCTTGAGAAGGCCCAGGCTGACTATGCTGCCTTGCAGGCACAGCCCCAATCTTCTCAATTAGCGGCATTGGAAACCAAAGATGCAGGCGATTGGGTAGATAAAGCCAGCCGTGCTTACCGTGAAGGCGAGAATGAAAAGAAAGTCGACCAGCTAGCGTACCTGGCCAACCAGCGCATTCAACTGGCCATGCAAACTGTCAAACTGCGCATGACCGAGCAGCAACTGCAAGGCGTTGACGCACAGCGTACCCAGGCTCGTCTGGATGCCCGTACTGCACAGCTCAAGCAGCTGCAAAGCCAGCTTAACGCCAAGCAGACGGATCGTGGTACTGTCGTAACCTTCGGCAACGTACTATTCGATCTGAACCAGGCCACACTTAAGCCCGCAGGCATGACCAACGTTCAGCAGCTAGCCAGCTTCCTGCAGCAGAACCCAGAACGTCAGGTCATTGTTGAAGGCTACACTGATAGCACTGGCTCCGACTCATACAACCAGCAGCTGTCCGAGCGCCGTGCGAATGCTATCAAGACCGCGCTGGTCAGCATGGGCATATCGCCTAATCGCATCGTAACCCGAGGCTATGGCAAGGCATTCCCGGTAGCTAGCAACTCTACCGCAGCTGATCGCGCCATGAATCGTCGCGTAGAGGTTACTATTTCCAACGACGCGAATCCGGTTGCACCACGCATGTAATAGGTGACCATCCTAAAAGCCCGGCTAATGCCGGGCTTTTTTTATGGGCGGGTGATCAATCAATGAGCGTAGCGTTAGTTAATACCCCTGCCATTTCAGTGGAGAACGCTACCAGGATGACTTCACGAATCGAGCTACCTTCCGGTCTGGGCTCTTGGAGAACGGATACCGCAACGCGTGCCGCTTGCTCCGCAGGATATCCATAGACACCACAGCTGATCGCAGGAAAGGCCAGGGTACGGGCATCGATACTTTCAGCCAGCGCCAACGTGTTTCGATAACACCGCGCTAACTGCTCGGGCTCACCTGAATTGCCTCCGCTCCAAACCGGCCCGACAGTATGAATGATAAAGCGGGCCTGAAGATTGAAACCAGGCGTAAGCCTGGCTTCTCCTACCGGGCATCTGCCCAGTCGTCGGCAATACTCCAAGAGTTCAGGACCCGCTGCCCGGTGAATCGCGCCATCAACGCCACTCCCGCCTAGCAGACGCTCATTCGCCGCGTTGACGATGACATCAACATCTAACGCGGTAATATCCCCTTGCCATACCCGAATTTTCATTCAAACCTCTACGAGCAATGGATGGCTATTCACTGCCTTTCTCGCCTTGCGCCTTGGTCGTTGCTTCATAGACGCGCTCAGCGAGACGTGAAAAAGGGAGCGTTTGGACCCATACGGAGCCGTGTCCTTCTAGGGTTGCCAATACCAAGCCCTCACCGCCAAACAGCATGCTGCGTAGGCCGCCTGCCAAGCCAATGCTGTAATCGATACCTTCGGTAAAACCAACCAGACACCCGGTATCAAGCCGGAGCGTTTCCCCATTGAGCTCTTTGCGAATGACCGTACCGCCCGCATGCATGAAGGCCAGACCATCGCCTTCCAGCTTTTCCAGGATGAAACCCTCACCACCAAAGAAGCCGGCCCCCAGGCGGCGGGTAAACGCTACGCCTACACGCGTACCTAGCGCAGCACAGAGGAAGGCATCGCGCTGACAGAAAAGCGTACCGCCAATAGCTGAGAGGTCAACCGGTACAACGTGTCCTGGATAAGGCGCAGCGAAGGCTACATGACGCTTGCGCTTCCCCTCATTAGTGAAGTGCGTCATGAATAGCGATTCGCCGCCCATCATGCGTTTACCAGCGCTCCACAGCTTGCCCAGCACTCCGCCGGATCCGTCCCCCATGCGGGCAGTGAAATCGATGTCTTCTTCCATATAGGTCATGGCACCTGCCTCGGCGATAACGGTCTCGCCGGGATCAAGTCCGATTTCCACCGCCTGCATGGACTCGCCAATGATGCGGTAATCGATCTCATGACTGGGCATGGCTTACTCCTGTAAGCCGACACAAGGCGTCGGCGTGGTCAAATGATATTGGCGTAATCCGCTTCGATTCGATCCAGGCTGAGATGGTTCAGGAAGTTGGAAAAACACATCCAGGCCGATAAGGCATTGAGATCCTGGAATTGGGGCGGCAGGTATTTGGGCGGCGCGACCAGACCCTCTTCAACCAGCTGGCTCAGAATGCGCATGTCTTCCAGGGTGGTCTTGCCACAAAACAACAGGGGAATCTGCTCTACCTTGCCCTTACGAACGGCCAGCTGAATATAGTTGTAGATGAGAATGAAGCCCTTGAGATAGGAGAGGTCTTTGGTAAACGGTAACTCGGAAGGCGTAGAACCGCGGAATACGCGACTGGCATTCTGGTAACCATCCTCCAGGCTGTAACCCTGCTCCTCATAGAAGCGGAAGACATCCAGAAAATCAGCACCCTCCTCTGCCATGTGAATAGCACGGGTACGATTGGTTAGCTTGCGCAGGCGTGAAGGGTAAGAAGTAAAGGCAATGACCTCCATGAGGATAGCCAAGCCTTCCTGCGTAACGGTGGACGATGGCGGTCCTTTCGAGAGAAAGGTGCAGATCGGCTGATTCTGACCGTTCAGTGTTGTCCCAACATGGACCAACCCTTCATGAACCTCCAACGCACGAATATCACGTTCGTTGAACATGGCGTCCGCCCGGATCTTGATGTAATCCGCGCCTGCGGCAGCGTCGGCAACGATTCCATCTGATTCGAACACACGGATAGTGCCTTCGTCTTCTCCAAATACTGCATTCAGGCGCTGCTGCAGCATCGGTGCAGCTTCCTTGGCGCTGAGTGTCTTGGGCTCGTCTTTGAGATCGCTGCGCTTATCAATGTTGTTCAGATAGTCCGACATCATCATGCCTAGATCCGCCAGAGTCGGGTCACCGGCATGAAAGGCATCGGACGCTGCCCCATAGAGTTCCTGGGAGATCAGGCCAAAATCTCGCGTCCCTCGCGCCTGAAGCATCCGCACGACCATGCGGTACTCACGGCACATACGCCGCATGATTTGCCCCACCGGGCTGAATTGCCCCAGGTGCCGGGTCACTTCCCGCTCGATGCTTTGAAACTCGCCCTTGACCTCATCCGGGTCGAACCCTAACGGCCGCTGTTCATAGTAGGCGCGATCCACCGGGGGTAGCATCTTGCCCTTGCCATCGAGAAAGCGCTGTTTGACCTCATCCTCCCACTTCACCGCATCGAGAATCCGGATGGGGGCCTGGGCCGCCACGATACGATCGGAAAGCGTGCGAATCGTCTCTTGGTACTGGTTTTTCACCTTGCGTGAATTCATGCCCACCTCATTACAGGGAAGACAAACCCTGACGTATGCAGGATAGCGTATCGACTGCCTGGGTAGACGGCGGTTCGACAGATCTCGGTACGCCAGAAATAAAAGAACCGCCATAAAGGCGGTTCTTTGTTTACAGCAACTGCTTACAGCGGGCGCATATGCGGGAACAGAATTACGTCACGGATCGACGGAGAGTCGGTCAACAGCATGACCAGACGGTCGATACCGATGCCCTCACCTGCCGTTGGCGGCATGCCGTATTCCAGCGCCGCCACGAAGTCGGCATCGAAATGCATGGCTTCGTCATCACCGGCGTCCTTATCGGCCACCTGAGCGTGGAAGCGCTCAGCCTGGTCTTCCGCATCGTTAAGCTCGGAATAGGCGTTGGCGATTTCACGGCCACCGATGAACAGCTCGAAGCGGTCAGTCACACTTGGATCGTCGTCGTTACGACGGGCCAGCGGAGAGACTTCGAACGGATACTGAGTAATGAACGTAGGCTGCTCCAGTTTGTGCTCGACCAGCTCTTCGAAAATCATGGTTTGCAGCTTGCCAAGCCCTTCGAAGCCCTTGACGTCCGCACCGGCCTTCTTGGCAATCGCACGTGCTTTCTCGATGTCACGCAGATCATCAGCGCTGATCTCGGGGTTGTACTTCAGGATCGAGTCGAACACGGACAAGCGTGCAAACGGCTCACCGAAGTGGAAGACCTTGCCCTGGTACGGCACATCGGTGGTACCCAGAACCGCCATGGCCAGCTCGCGGAACAATTCCTCGGTCAGGTCCATGTTGTCTTCGTAATCGGCATACGCCTGGTAGAACTCAAGCATAGTGAATTCAGGGTTGTGCCGAGTCGATACGCCTTCGTTACGGAAGTTGCGGTTGATCTCGAACACGCGCTCGAAGCCACCTACTACGAGGCGCTTCAGATAAAGCTCTGGAGCGATACGCAGGAACATATCGATATCCAGCGCATTGTGATGCGTCTCGAAGGGCTTGGCTGCCGCACCGCCTGGAATGGTCTGCAGCATGGGCGTTTCGACTTCGAGGAAGTCACGATCCCGCAGGAACTGGCGAATGTGAGCGATCACCTGCGAGCGTACACGGAACGTATGGCGGACGTCGTCGTTGACGATCAGGTCGACGTAGCGTTGACGGTAGCGCATCTCGGTATCGGTCAGGCCGTGATGCTTGTCAGGCAGAGGACGCAGAGACTTGGTCAGCAGACGAACATTGTCCATGTCTACATACAGGTCGCCCTTGCCGGAGCGGGCCAGTGTGCCCTCGGCCGCGATGATATCGCCCAGATCCCAGGTCTTGATGGCTTCCAGCGTTTCCGCTGGCAGCTTCTTGCGGTCTACATAAACCTGAAGCCGGCCGGTCATGTCCTGAAGAACCATGAACGCACCGCGGTTGAGCATGATGCGGCCAGCAATCTTGACCTTGATGCCCGCTTCGGCCAGCTCTTCCTTGCTTTTGCCTTCATAGGCTTTCTGCAGGTCCGCACAGTAGCTGTCGCGGCGGAAGTCATTCGGGAACGCGATGCGCTGCTCGGCGCGCAGGGCTGCAAGCTTTTCCTTGCGCTGGGCAATCAGCTTGTTGTGTTCCTGCTCTTGGGCATGTTGGTCTAAAGGTTGTTCGCTCATGGTCTGGGTATTTCCATCACGGGATCAGCCCTCCCCTGTCGGAGAAGGCGTTTAAGGTAGTGTTACAGGCCCTGCTTGAGGCTGGCCTCGATAAACTCGTCCAGGTCGCCGTCCAGTACCGCATCGCAGTTGCTGTTCTCGATGCCGGTACGCAGATCCTTGATCCGAGACTGGTCGAGTACATAGGAGCGGATCTGGTGGCCCCAGCCGATATCGGACTTGGAGTCTTCCAACGCCTGGGAAGCGGCCGTACGTTTCTGCATTTCCTGCTCATACAACTTGGCCCGCAGCATTTTCATGGCGGTGTCCTTGTTGGCGTGCTGGGAGCGCTCGTTCTGGCAGCTGACCACCGTGTTGGTGGGCACGTGGGTGATACGCACCGCCGAGTCCGTGGTGTTAACGTGCTGACCACCCGCGCCGGAGGAACGGTAGGTATCGATCCGCAGGTCGGCTGGGTTGATCTCGATTTCGATGTTGTCATCGATCTCCGGCGAAACGAAGACGGCTGTAAACGACGTGTGGCGGCGGTTGCCCGAATCGAATGGACTCTTGCGAACCAGCCGATGTACGCCGATCTCAGTCTTGAGCCAGCCGAACGCATACTCACCCTTCACATGAACGGTTGCGCCCTTGATCCCTGCCACTTCACCTTCGGAGAGCTCCATGATGGTCGTCTCGAAGCCGTGTTTGTCTGCCCAGCGCAGGTACATGCGCAGCAGCATATTGGCCCAATCCTGAGCCTCAGTGCCGCCGGAGCCAGCCTGGATATCAAGGTAGGCATTGTTCGGATCCATCTCGCCACTGAACATGCGACGGAACTCGAGCTTCTCGAGAATCTCGCGCAAACGCTCGACCTCGGTGGCTACATCGTTGACAGCGCCTTCGTCATTTTCCTCGGCAGCCATTTCCAGCAGGTCGTTTGCATCGGCCAGACCACCGGAAAGCTCATCAAGGGTTTCGACCACCTGGGCCAGCTGGGCGCGTTCTTTGCCAAGGCTCTGAGCGTACTCAGGCTTGTTCCAGACACTTGGATCTTCGAGCTCGCGCTCAACTTCGGTCAAACGATCTTTTTTATGATCGTAGTCAAAGATACCCCCGAATGGTCTGGGTACGTCCGGTGAGGTCTTTGATACTGTTCAGAATCGGGTTGATTTCCATGGCTGGCAATCACTCGCGGAAAACGTGGAAAAGCCTGCGAGTATACTGCAACCGGCTCCGATCCGGCAGCCTTTGCCGGTGTTTGTTCGTCCCTCCGTTATTCAGCCCCTCCGAATGGCCTACAGCAGCATGGAAAAGCACTGCTGCAGGCTCCGGTCGACTCATGCCGCTTGGCGCCTACCGGTACGACATCCGATACAGGCGGCACAGTTTACAGCGCGGCCTACACAGCCCAGACCTTTGAGTGCGCTTAATCTGCGTGAATATCGACATGACGGGTCTCACGCAGGAACAGCAGGCCTACCACCAGACTGCCCCCAGTAATAAGCACTGGATACCACAGGCCATAAAAAATATCGCCGGTATACACGACAAGCGCAAAGGACACGGTAGGCAACAGACCGCCGAACCAGCCGTTGCCAACATGGTATGGCAGCGATAGCGAGGTATATCGGATACGGGTCGGAAACAGTTCCACCATCAATGCTGCCAATGGACCATACGTCATGGTAGCGATCAAAATCAGCGCAACGATCAACAGCACGACCATGCCCTGATTGATGGCCGCCGGATCAGCCTTTTGTGGATAACCGGCTGCGTCCACTGCTGCGCTCAGGGTAGCCGCATCATAACCGCGTACTTCCTGTTGCCCTACCCGTACGACGATCTCACTGCCAGCGGCACCTTCAGCGGTCTGATAAGGCAGGCCGCGCTTTACCAGAAGTGCCTTGACCCGATCGCACGGACTGTCGAAGCGTGCCTTGCCGACAGGATCGAACTGGAAGGTACAGGTGGCAGGATCCGCCTCGACGGTAATCGGTGCCTGCCGGCTGGCCATATCAATCTCCGGATTGGCGTAATGCCCCAAAGCCTTGAAGATTGGAAAATAGCAAACCGTTGCCAGCAGCAGTCCTAGCATCATAATCGGCTTGCGACCGACCTTATCGGACAGCCAACCAAAAAAGACAAAGAAAGGCGCACCGATGACAATCGAGATGATAAGCAGCGTATTAGCCAGGGCGGCGTCCATCTTGAGCATTTGCGTCAGAAAGAACAGGACGTAGAACTGCGCGGTATAAAAAGTTACTGCCTGGCCGGCATTGATGCTGAATAACGCAATCAACACAACGCGCAAATTGCTCCAGCGGGTGAACGAATCCCTAATAGGAGAATGGCTCGTCTTGCCTTCGGACTTCATTTTGAGAAACGCCGGGGACTCGTGCATCGACAGACGAATCCAGGTTGAGATACCCAACAGCACAATCGAAAACAGGAACGGCAAGCGCCAGCCCCAGGTTTCGAATGCGTCACCGGTCAGCTTCCGACAGACCAGAATGACCAGTAGCGAAAGCAGAAGCCCAAGGGTTGCTGTTGACTGAATCCAACTGGTATAGCTACCCCGCTTGCCAGCCGGTGCGTGTTCAGCCACATAAGTGGCGGCTCCTCCATATTCGCCACCCAGCGCCAGCCCCTGAAGCAATCGCAACGTAACTAACAAAATGGGGGCGGCAAGTCCGATGGAGGCATAGGTAGGCAACAATCCAACCCCAAAGGTAGAAACACCCATCAATAGGATGGTTGCCAGAAATGTATATTTGCGGCCGATCTTGTCGCCTAGCCTGCCAAAGACAAGTGCACCAAACGGCCTGACCAGAAAGCCCGCCGAAAAAGCCAGCAGGGCAAAGATGAAGGCGGTAGTTTCGTTGACACCTGCGAAGAACTGCTTGCTGATCACGGCCGCCAGGGCGCCGTAAAGAAAAAAGTCATACCACTCGAACACGGTCCCCAAAGAAGAGGCAAAGATAACCTTGCGCTCTTCACGGGTGCTGCTGACGGTGCGGCTGTAGCCGCTGGCCTGGGCATACTCTGCCATGCTTGTCTCCCGACCCTCGTGGGGTCTCAGTGTCTGTTGTCATTGTTATTCACTGCGGGACGCCAGAACCTCATACGGCCTGTTCAAGCGGTACTGCCTTCGTTGAGATTGCCTTGTGTTGCTCAGATTGCCAGCCGCTCCGGCTCACGTCGGATCGTCTGGGCAGCATGGGTCAGCCGCTCGTCTCGCTGGCTTGCCACTATCAGTTCGGCCGCCTTCTGCGCGATCATCAACGTAGGTGAGCAGGTATTACCCGACACGATAGTGGGCATGATCGACGCATCGGCAATACGTAGCCCCGGTATCCCATGAACGCGCAACTGAGCATCCACGACCGCCTCGGGACCTGCCCCCATCTTGCAGGTCCCCACAGGATGAAAGATGGTAGTACCAATACTGCCGGCAGCCATTCTTAGCTGCTCCTCTGTCTGAAAGTCCGGACCCGGCAGGTACTCTTCCGGTGCATAAGGTGCCAGGGCCGGCGAGCCGACAATACGTCGTGTTAGACGAATAGCATCGGCAGCGACCTTGAGATCCGCCTCATGGCTGAGATAGTTCGGCTGGATCAGCGGCGCAGCATCCAGTTCTGCCGAACGAATTTCCACTCGCCCCCGGCTCTCTGGCCGCAGGTTGCACACTGAGGCCGTGAATGCTGGAAAGGTGTGCAGCGGCTCGCCGAAGCGATCCAGCGACAATGGCTGAACATGGTATTGCAGATTGGCAGACGGTTGGCTCGGCTCGGAGCGAGCGAAAGCACCCAGCTGGCTCGGCGCCATGGCCAGCGGGCCGCGGCGTCCGAATGCGTACTGCAGGCCCATGTTCAGCTTACCCCATAGGCTACTGGCCATTTGATTGAGCGTATGAATACCCGAGACCTTGTAGATCAGACGTAACTGCAGGTGATCCTGAAGGTTTGCACCAACGCCGGGCAGTTCATGTTGAACACCAATCCCGAGCCGCTCCAATAGCGGTCGCGGGCCAATACCCGAGCGCTGCAAGATGGCGGGAGAGCCTATGGCACCGCTGCACAGGATAATTTCCCGACGCGCGATAAAGCGCTGCAATTGCCCCTTCCGTACGACCTGAACGGCACGGGCCCGTCCGTCCTCCAGGATGACCCGATCCGCCTCGGCATTGGTCACGATCGTTAGGTTGGCTCGCTGCCGGACAGGCTTGAGAAAGGCCTTGACTGCGTTCCATCGAACTCCGCTACGTTGATTGACCTGAAAGAAACCACAGCCTTCATTGTCACCCGTATTGAAGTCTTCGACCGAAGGAATGCCCGACTCTGCCGCTGCGCGACGGAATGTTTCGAGAATATCCCAGCTCAGGCGCTGTTTCTCGACGCGCCACTCACCACCCGCCCCATGCAGCTCAGACGCTCCTGCGTAGTGATTCTCCATGCGCCTGAATAGCGGCAAGACATCCTGCCAACCCCAACCGGCATTACCCGCAGCCGCCCACTCGTCATAGTCACGCGCCTGACCACGCATATAAATCATGCCGTTGATAGAAGAGCAACCTCCCATCACCTTGCCGCGCGGATAACCCAGCGCCCGCCCGTTGAGACCAGGTTCGGGCTCGGTCTTGAAACACCAGTCAGTACGGGGATTATTGATACAGTAGAGATAGCCGACAGGGATGTGAATCCAGGGATAGGTATCACGGCCGCCCGCCTCTAGAAGCAACACGCGAACCGAAGGATCAGCCGATAGCCGATTGGCCAGCAGGCAACCGGCAGGACCTGCGCCAACGATGACATAGTCGTATGAATTCGGAAGAGTGGTCATCAGAACATCTGCTCTTGTTGTACTTGTTATTGCTCTTCATGCTAGACGGAGTATTTCAGAACAAGAACAATCATTTTCAGGCAGCCGTTGTTCAAAAATGCACAGCAGTTACCTAGGTGAGGAGTCACGCGAATGTTCAACTGGGACGACCTCCGCTTCTTTCTGGAATTACAGCGCAGCGGGCGCTTGCTATCCGCGGCCAGGCGTATGGGAACCAGCCACACGACCGTCGCTCGGCACATCGAATCGCTCGAACGCACCCTGGGCACGCAGCTTCTCGTTCAGCACACCCAGGGGTATCAGCTCACACCAGCCGGTCAGGCATTACTCAAGCATGCCGAGGCCATGGAGGAATCCGCCCTTCTGGCGCAGGAAGAAATGACCTGTAGCGTAAATCCCCTAGGCCAGGTTCGCCTTGGGGTGACGGAAGGACTGGGCACGGGCTTCCTGGCCGGGCGGCTGGCAACCTTACTGGAGCGCTATCCGGGCCTTGAAATCGAGCTGGTCTCGGTTCCCCGCTTTGTCAGCATTACTAACCGGGAGGCGGATATTGCCGTTACGCTCGAACGGCCCAGCGCTGATCTGGTCATCGCTCGAAAACTCAGCAGCTATTGTCTCCAACTGTACGCCAGTTCAGCTTATCTGGAAAAAGCGCCTCCCCTTCACTCACGGGAAGATCTCTCCCGCCATCGCTGGATTGGCTACGTAGACGACCTGATATTCACCAAAGAACTGCTTTTTCTCCAGACAATGTGCAAGCACCCGCAAGTAGCGTTCCGGAGCACCAGCGTGCTGGCTCAGCAAATGGCGGCTCAGGCGGGAATCGGCATTGCCATCCTTCCCTACTACCTGGGAAGCCGCGATCCCCTGTTGATACCAGTCCTGCCGCAGGAGCGCGTCATTCGGCACTACTGGATATCATCGCGCCGAGAACTTCATCGAACGGTGCGGCTGCGCGTTGTCTGGGATTTTCTGGTTGGCCTGTGCGAGCAACACCAACATGTCTTGATGGGCCAGGCCGCCGAGCAAGACGGCCCGGACACATGATCAGCCCTTGGCCTTGCTATCCAACTCAGCCCGGAGGGCGGGATCCAGGTTCAGATGACGCGCCAGCTCGTCTAGATAGGCCTTTTCCATCACTTGCTGATCATCGGCCATCAACAGACTTGCCAGGTAAATCTCGGCAGCCATTTCCGGCGTCTTGGCGCTGGCAGCAATTTCGGCAGGGTCCAGCGGCTTATTGATTTCCTGACGCAGCCAGTTCTGAAGCTCAGGATCATCTGCATGTCGATTCATTTCGTCATCAATGAGCTTACGCTCCTGATCATCGATATGCCCGTCTGCCTTGGCTGCCGCAATAAGTGCCTTCAGAATGGCCTGACTGTGCTGCTCCACCTTTCCTTCCGGCGCACGATCTACTGTCTGAGGCTCGGCCTGAGGCGCATTGGCCTGGCTTTTCTGCCAGTTTGTATAAGCCTGGTAGGCTAGCGTACCCAGCGCGACCAACCCACCATACTTGGCCATCCGGCCACCTCCCATACGGGTGGCGCCCTTGCCGCGCAAAAGCATCCCCAACACACTGGCGGCCAGCGCTCCGCCGCCTGCACTCGACAGCATGCCGCTCAGAGGGTCTTTCGACGAAGGGGTTTGAGACTTCGCATTACCTTGATTCAACTTTCCAAGTGCACCGGACAGGCCGCCCTGCTTGGCGAGCATGTCCTGCCCTGTCTTGAGTAATTGATCCAGCAGGCCACGTGTTTGCATCATTGCTCTCCAGATAATGGTAGATACCTATTAGGGCAAGACACACCGGCAGATGGTTCATGCAGCGGAGCGCTCTTCTGCTGCGAGATATTGCAGGGACGCTTGGAGGGAGGATTAAACAGGGCGAACCTACTGGAAGCTCGCCCTAACAGGGTCAATCGAACGATAGCGGCTTGCGAAGGGGCGTATCCCGGTGTGCCGCGCGAACGTACTGTGCGGGCCAGGAAACCTTGTCGCGCAATGCTTCAGCGGCCTGCAGCGGCCAGTGCGGATCACGCAGCAGTTCGCGTGCCAGCAGTACCACATCGGCCTGACCGGTACGAATGATGTGCTCAGCCTGGGCCGCATCGGTAATCATGCCCACGGCGCCACTGGCAATCTCAGCCTCCTTGCGAACCCGCTCTGCAAATTGCGTTTGATAACCTGGGCCTACCGGGATTTCGGCGTTTGCCGCAGTACCTCCCGAGGAAACATCAATCAGATCGACACCCAGGGGTTTCAAGCGCTTGGCCAGCTCTACCGTCTCGTCTACATTCCAGCCATCTTCTACCCAATCGGTTGCCGATAACCGAACAAAGACAGGCAGCTCATCAGGCCAGACTGCTCGAATGGCTTGTGTAACCTCCAACAGGAAACGGATACGGTTATCGAAACTGCCACCGTATTGATCGCTACGCTGGTTTGAAATCGGTGAAAGAAACTGATGTAGCAGATAACCGTGGGCCGCGTGGATTTCAGCAACCTTGAACCCGGCAGCCAGTGCGCGCTCGGCTGTTGCGACAAAGGCTTTGGTGAGACCGGCAATATCCTCAGCATCCAGCTCGGTAGGACGTGTGTGCTGGGGGTCAAAGGCTATCGCTGACGGAGCTACGGGAACCCAGCCACCTTCAGCGATGGGAACGCTGCCGTGCTTGCCCTCCCAAGGACGCCACGTACTGGCTTTACGCCCGGCATGGGCAATCTGGATACCCGGTACCGCGCCCTGTGACTGAATGAATTGAGTGATGCGGCGCAGCGGCTCAATCTGCTCGTCCTTCCATAAGCCCAGATCCTGCGGAGTAATACGTCCTTCTGGCGTAACGGCAACAGCTTCACTGATGACCAGACCCGCGCCACCAACGGCACGGCTGCCCAGGTGGACCAAGTGCCAATCATTGGCGAAACCGTCTTCGCTCGAATATTGGCACATGGGGGAAACTACAACGCGGTTCGGAAGCGTCAGTTGGCGAAGGGTAAAAGGCTCAAAAAGTTTGCTCATGATCGCTCTCGGCACAAGGACTTGAATCTATTAGAGCCTTACTTTGCCGGAATGATCAATTCGATAGCAATGCAACTATTTTTATGAGGCCTATTACTTCACTTGGGCGTCAGGTGAACCACAATCAGCTGCACGCTTTCCTGACCACGAAATTCGTTCACATCCAGGCGGTAGGCGGCTTCGACCCAGCGAATTTGCGGATTCGGCCAGACCTCGCAATTAATGTTGAACGCAATGCCGTCCAGTTGAATGCCTCCGCACTCACTCTTCAAAACCAGCTTCAAATGCCGCTCACCTACAATACGCTGCTGCACGACCTCAAACACACCGTGAAACATCGGCTCGGGGAAATGCTGCCCCCAGGGGCCAGCATGCTTGAGTGCACGTGCAATCTCCAGTTGAAAATCGCAGGTTTCCAGCGAACCGTCCGATTGCAAACGCCCTGTCAGGTCATCCTCGACCAGATGCCGTCTGACTTCCGCATCGAAAGCCGCAGCAAACGCACCGAAATTCTCTTGAGGCAGTGATAGCCCCGCTGCCATGGCGTGCCCGCCGAACTTAGTGATCAGCCCAGGATGACGCGCCGCAACAGCATCCAGCGCATCACGGATATGAAACCCTGGAACCGAACGCGCCGAGCCCTTGAGCATGCCGTCACCGGCATCGGCAAAGGCCAGCGTGGGCCGGTGGTAACGTTCCTTGAGACGAGATGCCAGAATACCAATGACGCCCTGATGCCATTCGGGATCAAACAGACATAATCCGAACGGCATATCGTCTCTGGGTAACTCCTTGAGCTGCGCCAAGGCCTCACGCTGCATGCCCTGCTCGATCAGCTTTCGATCCTTATTGAGCTGGTCCAGCTGGACGGCCATGTCTCGTGCAAGGGCTTCGTCCTCGCACAGCAGGCACTCGATTCCAAGCGACATATCATCCAGCCGCCCCGCCGCATTCAGGCGCGGCCCCAGAATAAATCCCAGGTCAGTAGAAGTAATCTTACCCGGTTGCCGCCCAGCCACCTCCAGCAATGCTCTGAGCCCCGGACGAGCGCGACCGGCACGTATACGCGCTAATCCCTGATGGACCAGAATCCGATTATTGGCATCCAATGGGACCACGTCGGCAACACTGCCCAGCGCAACTAGATCCAGCAGCTCAGCCAGATTAGGTTCTTTGATGTTCAGCGCATCGAACCAGCCCTCTTCACGCAGCCGCGTCCGCAGTGCAAGCATCACGTAGAAGATAACGCCCACGCCAGCAATGCACTTGCTGGGAAACTCACAGGCAGGCTGGTTGGGGTTAACGATCGCATGAGCAGCAGGTAACTCATGGCCCGGCAAATGGTGGTCGGTCACCAGCACGCGCATTCCTGCGGCTTTGGCAGCCTCGACACCGTCTATGCTGGAAATTCCGTTATCCACGGTCACCAGCAGGTCAGGCTGGCGCTCCCGGGCAACCGCGACGATTTCAGGTGTCAGCCCATAACCGTATTCAAAGCGATTAGGAACAAGGTAATCGACCCAGGCGGCACCCAGACTGCGCAAGGCAAGAACCGCCACACTGGTAGCGGTTGCGCCATCAGCGTCAAAATCACCCACGACCAGAATGCGTTGACGCTTGGCCAGCGCATCGACCAGCAATTCGATGGCGTCATCCATCCCCTTGAACAACCGATAGGGATGTAACCGCGCCAGCCCTTTTTCAAGCTCATCAGCACTCTTCACGCCACGCGCGGCATAAAGACGGGTCAGTAGCGGCGGAAGATCACCCAGATCGGGCAATTCATCCGGCAGGGAACGAAGTTCGATACGCATCGATTACTCAAGTATTACAACAGAAATAGAGAACAGGCCGAACAGACGGCTCAAGCCATGGATAGATTCAAGATGCGTCTGCTTCCATGGCTTTTAAAGCGTTTTCCGATGAATCAACGCTCACCCATCAACCAGTCGAGATGAAGCTCGTGTTGACCACGCTCGTCCGTCACGAACACAGTCCCCTCACTGATCATTACGCTCCAGCTGATCGAGCGTGGCAGATCAGTAGCCAATGCAGCCAGCGGCTCAACAGGCACCGCTGCAATGTTCAGGTTCTTCAGCATCTTCACCGAATCGACTACCTTGCTCTGCCAGACCCGCAAATTGCCATAGGCAAGCAAGCTGACCCGCTCCGCACGGCGAGAACACCAGACCAGGCGCTCAGCATCAGGCTGCCCTACTTCAATCCAATGCAGTACACGATCATCGAGACTCTTTTCCCAAAGGGCAGGCTCATCTACATCGGAAAGTCCCCGACCAAACCCAAGCTGCTCGCCGTACCACAAGGCGTACCCCAGGATGCGCACAGCCAGACGCTCTTCGGTTTCGGAGGGATGACGAGCAACGGTAAAACGCAGGTTCTCGTAGACGCTGCGGTCCAGATCCGTCAGGTTAAGTTCAACTTTATAAGGCGTGGCTTGCAGGGCCATGAATGTCCGCTCGAAAGTAAAGCTGACCAGTGTACCGTGAAAACGCCTGAAAAGTGGCTTGCTCAGACAGGCTGGCTAATGACACTTCGATTCTTGCCGAGCCCCTTGGCTTCATATAATCCCTTATCAGCCAGGGCAATCAGCGAATCAAGCACATAACCCGCCTCCGCCGAACTGGCTACACCAATGCTGATACTCAAGGAAACCCCTGCTACCCGTGAGCATGAAGCAAATTCCTTCCGTATCCGCTCAGCCATTTGATACGCCGCTTCAGTAGTGGTGTCTGGTAGCAGGCACGCAAACTCTTCGCCGCCCAAACGACCAAAAACATCACGTTTTCGAAGCCGCATCCTGGCCACCTCACAAAAGGCTACCAATGCTTGGTCTCCAGCCTGATGACCATGCCTGTCATTGAGCTGTTTGAAATTATCCATATCACACAGTAGCAATGTCACAGGGCTATGCTGAACCTGGCAGTGACGCAGCATGTTTTCGCTGTCTTCGACGAAGGACCGTCGATTGCCAATACCTGTCAGCGAGTCCGTCAACGAGGCTTGCCGGTAACGCCTCTCCGTTCGTTGCTGCACCATGGCTGTCGCCGCAAACGTCAGACCAATGCTGTACAACAAGGTCTCGAGCAGCAGAAACGCCGCAAAGTCGATTCCATGACTTTCCCCGGCGAACGGCAGTGAGCGATCCAGAAAGAAACGACCGACATAAAAAACACTGTGCAATCCAAACAGACTGAACAAGGCCGCCAGCGATACCTGATTTTCGTTCCGGGAGCGCCAGAGTTCATAACCTGCCAACACGGTATAGCTGACAATTACCAGCGAGCTCAGTTGAATTCGCGCAGCCAGCGAGCCATAAAAGGCGGGAATCAGACAGGCAAGCAACCATAGGACACTTCCAGCCCACACTCCGGACCAGAATACTCGTCGTCCGGAAAAAGCCCGCATGGCAGTCCACCCCATGGCATAACAGACATGAACAAGCACGTTTCCCAGCACGATAGGCAACGCATCCATTCCTCGTCCACGCAGGCTACCTATTACCAGCCCCAGCGCGCCCGACCATAGCATCACACACAGAAAGCCCAGAGTTGCCTCGCGGCTCCCTCTTGCCCATGCAAATAGCATCAGCACGCCAAGCAGAACGAGTACATACACATTGGTCACAAGTAGCGTAGGCATGCTCAAAGTCACGGCAGCCCTCCTGGCAGTACGCGTGTCAATCAAACGAGCAAGGGGAAGCTGGTCAGGAGCGAATGCCAGAACAGCATCCGCTCCTGAACGCTATTTAGAGCGGCTTGCCGCGATTACCATGTTGAGCGACAAAAGCCTGTACCGCCTCAATGGCGTTAGGCAGCACAGTGCAGCGCTCCTCGCGCTGGAATAGATCGCTCAGGTGAGCCGGAAGCTCCAGCGCCTTACCAATACCGGCCTTCTCGACTGCGTCAGGAAACTTGACGGGGTGTGCTGTTCCCAGCACTACCATCGGTGTAGACAGGTTACGACGACACTCTCGCGCCGCCTTGACGCCAATTGCCGTATGCGGATCAAGCACCTCGCCGGTACGCTTGAAGACATCAGCGATGGTAGCGCACGTGTCTTCATCACTTACCGCCAATGAATCAAACAGCTTACGCGCTTCAACCCAACGATCTTCTTCAACGGAGAGTTTGCCCGTGGCCTTGAACGTGCTCATCAGCTCGGCCAACGCCACACCGTTACGTCCGTGCAGGTCGAACAACAAACGTTCGAAGTTGGACGACACCATGATATCCATGGAAGGCGATAGCGAGGCGTGCAACGTTTCCTTGAAATACTGGTTGCCGCTCATGAAGCGATGCAGGATATCGTTGCGATTGGTTGCTACAACAAGCTGACTTACAGGCAGCCCCATGTTACGCGCCAGGTATCCTGCGAATATATCGCCAAAGTTACCGGTCGGGACCGAGAACGCTACGGAGCGCGCCGGGGCACCCAACTGCAGCGCTGCATGGAAGTAGTAAACGATCTGGGCCATGATGCGCGCCCAGTTGATCGAGTTTACGGCAACCAGACGCGTGCCCTTGAGGAAGCTCTGGTCGGCAAAACTCGCCTTCACCATCTCCTGGCAGTCATCAAAATTGCCTTCGATGGCGATGTTATGGATGTTTTCGCCAAGGATGGTCGTCATCTGGCGACGCTGGACCTCAGATACACGCTGGTGAGGATGCAGAATGAAAATGTCTACATTTTCACAACGACGACAACCCTCGATAGCGGCAGATCCCGTATCGCCCGAGGTGGCACCGATGATCACGACGCGCTCGCCCCGCTTGAGCAGGATATGGTCCAGTAGACGACCCAACAACTGCAGTGCGAAATCCTTGAACGCCAGGGTTGGGCCATGGAAAAGCTCCATCACCCATTCATTGGCATTGAGCTGACGCAGCGGCGCAATCGCACTGTGAGCGAATGCGCCATACGTTTCCTCAAGAATCTGTTTGAAGTCGGTATCGCTGATACTGCCCTCAACGAACGGGCGCATGACGCGGAACGCCAACTCGTGATAAGGCAGCCCAGCCCAGGAAGCAATCTCTTCCTGAGTAAACCGCGGCAGATTTTCCGGCACATACAGACCTCCGTCACTGGCCAGGCCAGCCAACAGAACGTCTTCGAAATTCAACGCTGGCGCATTGCCGCGGGTGCTGATGTAACGCATCGATTTAACCTTCAATTAGAGCAGCTGATAGCCGGATCCATCATCCGGCCGGCCTGGATCAGTTCAGATGTTCGACTCGGATACGAACAACAGCCCCTACCACATCCTCAAGTGACTCAAGCGCCTTGATGGCTTCATTCATATGCTGTTCATGTACCCGGTGGGTCAGCAGAATCATGGGGATCAAGCCGTCATGTTCTTCGGCTTCCTTTTGCATGATCGACTCTATATTGATGCCACGCTCCGACAGGATACTTGCCACCTGGGCCAACACACCTGGATGGTCCTTGGCTTGGATACGCAGGTAGTAGGCGCTCTCACAGGCTTCGATAGGCAATACCGGATGATCGGACAAAGCGTCAGGCTGGAAAGCCAGGTGCGGAACGCGATTTTCCGGATCTGACGTCATGGCACGTACCACATCGACAAGATCAGCCACTACGGAAGAAGCCGTTGGCTCCATACCAGCGCCTGCGCCATAAAACAGTGTCGAACCCACCGCATCGCCATTGACCATGACGGCGTTCATTACCCCATTTACGTTGGCAATCAGGCGATCGGCTGGAATCAGGGTGGGATGAACACGTAGCTCAATACCCTTCTCGGTGCTGCGCGCAACGCCCAGATGCTTGATGCGGTAACCCAGCGCCTCGGCATAACCAACGTCGGCCGTGGTCAGCGTGGTAATGCCTTCGGTGTAGGCCTTATCGAACTGAAGCGGAATACCGAAGGCAATGGATGCCAGAATGGTAAGTTTATGCGCCGCATCGATACCTTCAACATCAAAGGTTGGATCCGCCTCGGCATAACCGAGCGCCTGGGCTTCCTTGAGTACATCTTCGAACGTACGGCCCTTTTCGCGCATTTCGGTCAGGATAAAGTTGCCAGTACCGTTGATGATTCCCGCCACCCAATTGATGCGGTTAGCCGCAAGACCCTCACGCACAGCTTTGATAACAGGAATGCCTCCAGCAACCGACGCTTCGAAGGCTACGATGACGCCTTTTTCACGCGCCCTGGCAAAAATCTCGTTGCCATGCACTGCGATCAACGCCTTGTTTGCGGTAACCACATGCTTGCCGTTGTTGATTGCACGCATGACCAATTCACGGGCCACTGTGTAACCACCAATCAGCTCGACCACCACGTCGATTTCCGGGTTATCCACCACAGCGAACACATCGTCGGTAATCGGGGTAATACCGGTATCACACTTGGGATTAGGACGACGCTGAGCAATCTGTGCTACTTCAATACCACGGCCGGCACGACGTGCAATCTCTTCAGCGTTTCGTTTGAGCACATTGAAAGTACCGCCACCCACGGTACCCAGTCCGCAAATACCCACTTTTACCGGTTTCACGCTTTATTCCCCTGCTGTAGGCCTCGGTAGAACACCCGGGCTGATAAAAACTTGGAAACGGAGTTTACCTCAAGCACGCCGCTTGGCTGCCACGTATCGCTCAGGCTTATCGTCAAGACCAAACGGCCGAGCTTAGCTCGGCCGTCATGACTGCACTATACCTATTTACCGGCTGCCAGCGCGTCATTTACCAATTCTGACGCTGGCTGGTAACCAGGGATCATATGTCCATTGGCAAGAATAATGGCAGGCGTGCCCTGAATGCCAATCTGTTGCCCCAAAGTGAACTGCTTCGCAACCGGATCATCACAGGAAGCAGCCTTGATTTCCTTACCCTCGAACATGCGCTCCATCGCCTCGGCCCGATCCTTAGAACACCATACTGCCTCAAGCTGCTTATACCCCGCCGAATTTAAACCCTGACGCGGGAATGCCAGATAACGCACCTCGATACCCTGCTTGTTCAACTTGGGAACTTCGGCGTGTAGTTTCTGGCAATAAGGGCATGTGGTATCCGTAAAAACGGTAATGTGAGCTTTCGTCTCGCCCACTGCCGGAAAGACGACCATCTGCTGCTTGTCCAAACCATTGATCTGCTTGGCCACTGCTGCATTTTCAGCCTGTTCCGTCAGGTTAACGGCGTGACCGTCCTTATACTGGTACAGGTATCCTTGAACGATGTATTGCCCATCAGCACTGGCATACAGGATACGCCCGCCCTTGAGCTGAACCTCATAAAGGCCTTCAAAAGGACTTTTTCCAATCGACTCGATACCCAGATCAGGCTGTAATGCACTCAAGGTCTTACGGATAGCCTGCTCGGATTCAGCCATTGCAAAGGTACTTGCGAGCCCCAGGCAAACCGCCAGCACCAAACGAGTAATGCGCATGAATAACTCCTGTGAACAATAGCTGCCAGCCTACCACAGAGGCCGACCCTACAATTTAACCGCGAGGATGATGTTCCGCATGCAAAGCCTGCAAACGAGCCCGGGCGATATGCGTGTAAATCTGGGTTGTCGAAAGGCTTGAATGGCCTAAAAGCATTTGTACGGTACGCAAGTCAGCACCATGGTTGAGCAAATGGGTTGCAAAGGCATGGCGCAGCGTATGGGGTGAAAGCGGCTTATCGATACAGGCCACCTGGGCGTGCAGCTTGATGCGGTGCCAAAAGGTCTGCCGCGTCATTTCAGTCCCACGCAGGCTCGGAAACAGCACATCAGATGCCAACCCGTTCTGTAACAGGCCGCGCGCTTCCTTCACATACCGCTCCAGCCAATTGATAGCCTCCTCCCCCAGAGGAATCAGACGCTCCTTGTTTCCCTTGCCAAACACCCGCATCGAGCCCTGTCGCAAATTTACCTGCTGAAGCGTCAACCCAACCAGCTCGCTGACTCGAAGACCCGTTGCATACAGTACCTCCAGCATGGTTCGATCACGCAAGCCCAGCGGGTCATCAGTATCCGGTGCGGCAAGCAATGCCTCGACATCTGCCTCGGACAAGCTTTTGGGTAGAGGAGCGCCAAGGCGAGGCATATCGACCTGTAGCGTAGGATCAACATCGATCAGTCCTTCACGAACCGCATATCGATAAAAACCACGAACGCTCGATAGAAAACGCGCTGTTGAGCGTGCCTTGTAACCCTTGTCCAGCCGCCAGGCCAAGTGATCAAGAATCATCTCTCGACCAGCTTTTTCAAGCGAAACGCCCTGCTCCGTCAACCAGGCGTTGAACTGCCCTAAATCATTGGAATAGGCGTCACGCGTGTGTTCGGATAAGCCTTTCTCAAGCCATAAGGCATCCAAAAATCGATTGATGTACGGATGATCTCGCATCGGCAGTGTTACAACTCAGGAGTGTTGAGGGAAGTCCGGCAGAACAGCGACGGGACGCTTATCCTCATCGATCGCAACAAAGCTAAAAGCACCACTGATCGCCAGTTCACGTCCTTCGTTATACATACTCTCGAGGTAAACCTCGACACCCACCTTGATGCTGGTATTACCCACTTTTATCACTCGACCAATCAGCTCAACGATAGAGCCACCTGGAATGGCGTGATTAAAATCGATACGGTCGGTCGATACCGTTACCAGCGGCAAACGGCAAAACCGTGTCGCCGTAATGAAAGAGACTTCATCCATCCACGCCATCGCCTGCCCGCCAAACAACGTGTGATGATGATTGGTATCAGGAGGAAATACCGCTTTGGCCACGCGCGTTTCAGACAGCTCTGTTCGGCGTGCGATTTCTTGCTCTCTAGGGGTCACGGACATCCGGGAACTCGCTTAGCTAACTCACCATATTGACTTTTCATCCATGCAACAAAAAAGCAGCCCTAGGGCTGCTTTTTTGTGGAATCGCTGAATTAAGCCAGCTTTTCCTTGATACGTGCTGCCTTGCCAGACAGTTCGCGCAGGTAGTACAGCTTGGCTTTACGAACATCACCGCGACGCTTGACGCTGACGCTGTCGATCATGGGGCTGTAAGTTTGGAAGGTACGCTCTACACCTACACCGTTGGAAATCTTGCGAACGGTGAAAGCACTGTTCAGGCCGCGGTTACGCTTGCCAATTACAACGCCTTCAAAGGCCTGCAGACGCTGACGGTCGCCTTCCTTTACTTTTACTTGAACGATTACGGTATCACCGGGCGCGAAAGCCGGGATTTCCTTGTTCATTTGTTCAGCTTCAAGCTGTGCAATAATCTTGTTGGTCATGCTAGTGTGCTCCTAAGACAAGCCGTCAGACCTGCCATCGATACGTTAACTATCGTCCTGTTGACGAAGGAATTCCGCCAACAGCTTCTGCTCTTCTCCAGAAAGCGAGCGTCTTTCCAGAAGATCAGCGCGCCGTTTATAGGTCCTTCCAAGGGACTGCTGTAAACGCCAACGCCGGATATGCTCGTGATTACCACTGAGCAGCACATCAGGTACCCGCCGTCCCTCATACACCTCAGGTCGAGTGTAATGAGGACAATCGAGCAAACCGTCCGTAAACGAGTCCTGCTCGGCGGAATCTACATGCCCCAACGCTCCAGGCAGTAGCCTCGTCACCGCATCGATCAGGACCATTGCTGGCAGCTCGCCGCCAGACAGCACATAGTCACCAATCGACCATTCTTCATCAACGTGCGCTTCAATAAAGCGCTCGTCGATACCTTCGTAACGACCAGCGATCAGAATGAGGTGTTCTTCTTTCGCCAGCTCCTTCACCCCTTGCTGCGACAGCTGTCGCCCTTGAGGGGAAAGGTAAATTACTTTTACCGAGCCCTCAGCCTTGCTGCGTGCATTATTCAATGCCCGCTCCAATGGCTGAATTTTCATCACCATGCCGGGACCACCCCCAAAAGGACGATCATCAACAGTCTGATGCCGGTCTTCGGTATAGTCCCGCGGATTCAGGCAATTGAGTTGAAGTAACCCCTGCTTGACCGCACGACCGGTAATTCCGAAATCACGGACGGCTGTGAATACTTCAGGAAAGATACTGATGACGTCGACACGCATGATTTAAAAATCCGCGTCCCAGTCAACCCGCATCTCACCTGCCACTAGATCAATCGATTTGACGAATTGCTCCAAAACATAGGGCAACAGGCGTTCGCGATCGTCCAGACTGCCGACACATGGCTTTACCACCATGACATCGTTGGAACCAGTCTCAAGCAAATGATCCACCACGCCGAGCATCTGCCCTTCTTGGTTGATCACTTTCAGCCCTTCGAGCTGGTACCAGTAGTAATCACCTTCGTTCAGGCCTGGAAGCTCATGGCGAGGCACACAAATTTCGAACCCTGAAAGGGCTCGTGCCTCTTCGCGATCATCCAGACCTTTAAGCTTGGCCGTCAGGACTTTGCCGTGAAGGCTGCCCTTTACCAAACTTACCTTGCGGATTTCGCCATCACGACGTAGGGTCCAATGACGATACTCCAGCAGATTGTCCAAGGGGTCGGTGAAGGAATAGACCTTCACTTCGCCACGCACGCCATACACCGAGACAATCTTACCGAGGACAACCAGGTCCTCTTCAGGCGCAGGCGTCTGACTCATAAATTTCAGGCAGTTGCCTTAGCAGAGTCCTTGAGCAGCTGAGCAACGCGCTCAGACGGCTGTGCACCGTGGCTCAGCCAGTAGCTAGCGCGCTCGGAGTCAACAGACAAACGGATTTCATTACCGGAAGCAACCGGATTGAAGAAGCCGATGCGCTCAACGAAACGACCATCACGGGCGTTACGGCTGTTGGTCACGGTCAGGTGATAGAAGGGGCGCTTCTTGGAGCCACCACGGGCAAGACGGATGGTTAACATGTGAACTTTGTTCCTGTAGTCGGTGCTTTACAAATGTTACGCACGCTGGGCCTCAGGCCCGAAAGGCCGCATATTCTAAGGATAATCCGAGCGATTGCAAACTCTTTTTCCCTATCTTATGCAGGGCTGATCGCCCAACGGCAGCAACCTGGGGATTTACAGCTTGGGCATTCCTCCTGGGAACATGCCGCCCATGCCACGCATAAGCTTTGACAAGCCGCCTTTTGAGGTCACCTTTTTCATCATTTTCTGCATCTGCTTATGCTGCTTGATGAGGCGGCCTACATCCTGTACCTGGGTTCCAGAACCCATGGCGATTCGACGCTTGCGCGAGCCGCTGATCGTCTCTGGATCACGGCGCTCAGCAGGCGTCATGGAGTCGATAATAGCCTCCATCTGCTTGAACTGTTTTTCGGCTGCTCCCTGAGCATTTCCCATCTGGGACAAATTGACACCACCCATCATGGTAGGAAGCTTGTCCATAAGCGAGCCAAGGCCGCCCATACTTTTCATCTGGCGAAGCTGGTCACGGAAGTCTTCCAGATCGAACCCTTTGCCCTTCTTGAGCTTCTTGGCCAGCTTTTCGGCTTTTTCTTTATCCAGGTTCTGCTCGGCCTGCTCGATAAGGCTGAGCACATCGCCCATACCCAGAATACGGGAAGCAATACGATCAGGATGGAAAGGATCCAGCGCCTCGCTCTTTTCTCCCATACCCAGGAATTTGATCGGCTTGCCTGTAATGGCTCGCACGGACAATGCCGCACCGCCACGGGCGTCACCGTCGACCTTGGTCAGCACGACGCCTGTCAAGGGAAGCGCGTCATTGAAGGCCTTGGCGGTATTAGCCGCGTCCTGACCCGTCATGGCATCCACAACAAACAGCGTTTCGGCAGGCTTGATCGCGGCATGAACCTGCTGAATTTCAGCCATCATTTCTGCATCGACATGCAAACGACCAGCGGTATCCACGATTACGACATCAATGAACTTGAGCTTGGCTTCACGCACAGCGGCTTCGGCGATCGCAACAGGCTTTTGGCTGATATCGGAGGGATAGAACGTAACGCCGACCTCATGAGCCAAGGTTTCCAGCTGCTTGATCGCGGCAGGACGATAAACGTCAGCAGAGACAACAAGAACGCTTTTCTTCTTGCGCTCTTTCAGGAAGCGCGCCAGCTTGCCTGCTGTAGTGGTCTTACCTGCACCCTGCAGACCGGCCATGAGAATAACGGCCGGTGGAGAGACATTGAGAGCCAGATCTTCGTTTGCAGCCCCCATCAGCTCTTCGAGCTCGGCTCGAACGATTTTCACGAAGGCCTGGCCAGGAGTGAGGCTCTTGGAGACTTCAGTGCCTACGGCACGGTCCCTGACCTTATTGACGAAATCCTTGACGACCGGCAACGCCACGTCCGCCTCAAGGAGCGCCATGCGCACTTCACGCAGCGTGTCCTTGATGTTGTCTTCGGTCAATTTTGCCTTGCCAGTGATATGGCGAAGGCTCTGTGAGAGTCTATCTGTCAGGTTTTCAAACATGCAAATGCGTCCAAAACTGGCGGCAGGTTGTGAAGTATAACGAAGAGGACGTCGGCTGGCATCGTCTACAGTCTTCCTTGAACACTGGCATCTGTGCCAAACTCATCTGCTTTCGGCTCAGTGATTCAAGGATTTATGTCATCCCTGTTGCCCAGCCTGACGGCTGCCCTTCTCTATAGTGTCGCCACGGCCTATCAAAGTGTGTGTCTGACCACGCGCAAGCGTCCCAACAATACCCTTTTGGTCTCGTTGGGCGTAGTAGCGTTGCTCGCCCATGGCGCGGCCTTGTTCATTCAGCTGATTCTACCCAGCAGTCTTTCGCTGGACTTTTTTGATGCGTCCAGCCTGATCGCGGCGGTAGCCATACTTTTGATTCTGCTCGGCTGCATCCGCATGCCGCTACAGACATTACTGGTACTGATTTATCCTCTAGGAGCCATCACGACGCTCCTGGCTGACGTGTTACCGTCGGGCACTGTTCAACCGATCGATATTACGCCGGGCATATTAACCCATGTCCTGCTCTCGATTGTTGCCTACGGTCTGTTAACACTGGCTGTTTTTCAATCGTTGCTGCTATTGATTCAGGACAGGCAGCTCAAGAACAAGCACCCATCGGGGCTGATCCGGAGCTTCCCCCCTCTGCAAACCATGGAAAGCCTGCTGTTTGGTTTTCTGTGGGCGGGTTGGGCTGTATTGTCCTTGTCCCTGATTTCCGGCTGGCTGTTTCTCGAAGACATGCTTGCCCAGCACCTGGTGCACAAGACGGTTCTGTCCTGTGTGGCGTGGGTCCTGTTTGGCGTCCTGCTGTGGGGGCGTCATCGCATGGGCTGGCGTGGACACAAGGCCATCCGCTGGACACTGGCCGGCTTCTGCCTATTGATGCTCGCGTATTTCGGCAGCAAGCTGGTACGTGAATTCATCCTGCACATCTGAAGATCGCCTCATAGGCCCTTTGCCCTTCGCAAGCCTTGCCGTTTCCGGCAAGGCTTGTCCATAATCCAAAGGCTTACCCAGCTAAACGTCTCTCTCTGCGGTTACCCCCTCGCCGATAGAGCCGCGTCATAACAGGCTAACGATTCACATCCGCACCGGATGATTACGCACCTGCGCCTTACCCGGGCAAGCGTACGAGTCAGGCCATAAAAAACGACAGCGCCTGGGACATCCAATGACTGCTACTGCAACCTACGAGGCGGAACCTGTTTCGCCTGCCGCGCCTGCAAACTCTACAGCCCGTATCGCAACGGCAAGCTTTATCGGCACGGCTATCGAGTTTTACGATTTTTATGTCTACGCTACCGCCGCTGCGCTGGTCATCGGCCCGGTGTTCTTTCCACAAACATCTGCGATTGCGCAAACACTCAGCGCATTCATCACCTTTGGCATCGCTTTCCTGGCCCGTCCTCTCGGCTCTGCACTGTTTGGCCATTTCGGCGATCGGATTGGTCGAAAATCCACTCTAGTGGCTTCGCTCCTCTTGATGGGTGTTTCGACCACGCTGATCGGCCTGCTCCCTGGCTATGCCAGCATAGGTGGCTGGGCCCCCGTGCTGTTGTGCGTTCTCAGATTCGCCCAAGGGCTTGGGCTGGGCGGAGAATGGGGTGGCGCCGCGCTGCTGGCAACGGAAAATGCGCCGAAGAACAAGCGAGCCTGGTTTGGCATGTTTCCTCAGCTGGGCCCGTCTATCGGCTTTCTTGCGGCTAACGGCTTGTTTCTCGCGCTGGCCGTGCTGCTATCGGACGAGCAATTTAAGGCCTGGGGCTGGCGGATTCCTTTCATCCTGAGCGCCGCCTTGGTAATGGTTGGCCTTTATGTCCGCCTCAAACTAAGTGAAACACCAGTGTTTGCCAAAGCCATGGAGCGACACGAAAAGCTACGTCTTCCATTAACCGAAGCAATTACCAAGCACTGGCATCCCATGCTGCTGGGCGCCTTATCCATGGTGGTGTGCTATGCGCTGTTCTATATCTCAACGGTGTTTTCGCTGAGCTATGGCGTTAAAACACTAGGGTTCAGCCGAGAGGGCTTTCTAGGGCTCCTGTGCTTTGCCGTTCTGTTCATGACTCTGGCTACACCTCTGTCGGCCTCGCTTGCCGACCGTTATGGCCGCAAACCAGTTCTGGCAATCAGTGCAGCCGCCGCCCTGCTGTCAGGCTTTGCCATGGAGCCGCTGCTTACCCATGGCTCAACAGGTAGCATTGCGCTTTTCCTGGCGCTGGAGCTGTTTCTCATGGGTATGACGTTCGCACCGATGGGCGCGCTGTTACCGGAGATTTTCCCCACCCACGTCAGGTATACCGGCGCCTCGGCCGCGTATAACCTTGGCGGCATCCTGGGTGCCTCGGTAGCGCCTTATATTGCGCAGAAGCTAGCCGATACCGGAGGCTTGAGCTGGGTAGGAGGTTATGTTTCCGCAGCGGCGCTGATCAGCTTGATTGCCGTACTGTGCCTTAAGGAAACACGAGATCGGGAATTGTAATCAAGCGACAGCCCTGTGCAGGCAGGGCTGTCGTCCCGAAGGATTAAAGCGTTACGCTGATGGCTTGCGACGCCTTGGTCGCCTTTTCACGGGCCGCTTCCACCGACTCATCTCGAGCCAGTGCCACGCCCATTCGGCGCTGCCCTGCCACTTCAGGCTTGCCAAACAGGCGCAGGGCCGTATCCGGATCACTTAGCGCTGCACCCAGATTGCCGAAACTTGTCTGGGTAGATTGTCCTTCAACCAGCAGTACGGCAGAGGCTGATGGACCAAACTGGCGAATGACCGGTATCGGTAATCCCAGAATGGCACGGGCATGAAGGGCAAACTCAGAGAGATCCTGAGAGATCAGCGTTACCAGGCCTGTATCATGGGGACGTGGAGAGACTTCACTGAACCACACCTGATCGCCTTTGACAAACAGCTCAACACCAAACAGACCACGCCCGCCCAGCGCCTCGGTAACCGCCCTGGCGACACGCTCGGACTCAGCAAGTGCCTTGGGACTCATCGCTTGCGGCTGCCAGGACTCATGGTAATCACCTTTTACCTGACGATGACCAATAGGTTCGCAGAACGATGTTCCATTGACATGACGGACTGTCAGCAAGGTGATTTCATAGTCAAAGTCGATAAAGCCTTCAACAATGACGCGTCCCTTACCCGCTCGTCCACCCTCCTGAGCATAATCCCAGGCGGCCTGAATGTCTTCGCTGCACTTGATAACGCTCTGCCCCTTGCCAGAGGAGCTCATGATCGGCTTCACGACACAGGGCATGCCTACAGATTCGACGGCAGCGGCATACTCTTCAAAGGTGTCCGCGAAGTGATACGGTGAAGTGGGCAAACCCAACTCCTCCGCAGCCAGACGGCGAATACCTTCGCGGTTCATGGTCAGCTGCGCAGCGCGTGCAGTAGGCACGACGGTATACCCTTCACCCTCCAGCTCAACGAGGGTTGCCGTGGCAATTGCCTCGATCTCGGGCACGATGTAATGAGGTTTTTCCTGCTCGATGATCGCGCGAAGCGCGGCGCCATCCAGCATATTGATGACATGACTACGATGGGCTACCTGCATGGCCGGTGCATTGGCATAACGATCGACGGCAATGACCTCCACACCCAAACGCTGTAGCTCGATGACAACTTCTTTACCAAGCTCACCAGAGCCACATAACAGAACGCGAGTGGCGGTAGGTGACAATGGAGTTCCTATCTGGGTCATGCAGCATCCTCTGGTGTATACAGTCATGGATTTAACCGGGCTGCCCCATAGCGACAACGCACTCGATCGCTATCTGAGGTGCCCTTAGAAATAGTGGCCAGCGGCGCAGGCACGTTCCTCACACAGCTGCAAGACCCTACGCCGCTCGGTGTTGGTCATACGTCCCCATTGAGATATTTCCTGAGCGGTGCGCTGGCATCCTGTGCACATATCGGCCTCATCCAGCACACAGACTTGCACGCAGGGAGAGCGAACAGGCTTTTCGTTTTCATTCATGTCCAAGGCTGTCATCTCGTACAGGCAGCGGCCTGATAACGTATCGTTGGCATGAATTCTACTTGGCCTGATGGCAGAAGTGCATCAAAAGGCATCATTTCTCAACTGAATGAGGCGGCTCATGAAGCGAAATGCCGGCATCATAAAGCAGGTTGACCAGCTCCACGATAATGGCAGCCGTCAGGCCCCAGATCCGATACTCACCGTACTGATAACTTGGGATATAGGAACGTCGCCCCTGCTCATCGATCCTCGGCGTGACCTCTGGAGGCACTTCGCACAGAAAGCTGAGCGGAACCGTAAATACGGCTGCGATTTCAGCGTCGTTGGGCGTGTACTCCACGTAATCGGGAATAATGCCGACATAAGGCGTTACCTTGATCCCGTAATAAGAAATCAAGGGGCTCAACGGCCCGACCACTTCAACCAGCCCCGGCGGCAGACCAATCTCCTCATACGCCTCACGCAGCGCTGTATGAATAAGGTCCGGATCTTCCGGATCACGTCGCCCACCTGGTAATGCGACCTCTCCCCCATGCGTCGACAGATTGCTGGCGCGCAGCGTCAGAACCAGCTCAGGATCATCACCTCGAATAATAGGCAACAATACGGCGGCTTCGGGGTGTGTACGATCAGTCTCCAGGTGACGCGGTCGATAATGCCGCAATCGATGGAGCAACTCATCCACGATGCTTTCTCCACACGCTTACTCTTGAGGCATCATGGCATGGAATATCCAGCTTGCCCAACCCCTTGCTTGCAGCCTCAGCTCCTCGCAAGATGGCAGGACGACGAGGAGGCATCATGAAATTCTGTAACTATTGCGGCGGCACGCTGGTTCAGCGCATTCCCGAGGGGGATACGCGCCCTCGCTACATCTGCACACAGTGCCACACGGTGCACTACCAGAACCCTCGCATTGTGGCGGGATGCCTGCCCGTCTGGGGAGATAAAGTACTTTTATGTCGCCGCGCCATTGAACCTCGCCGCGGCTACTGGACACTCCCGGCCGGCTTCATGGAAAACGGCGAAACGATCGAACAGGCCGCCGCCCGTGAGACCTGGGAGGAAGCCTGCGCTAACGTCGGCAACCTCAAGCTCTATACCTTATTCGACCTGCCCCATATCAATCAGGTCTATATGCTGTTCCTCGGCGAGCTTGTCGGCGGGTCGTTTGGCATCGGTGAAGAAAGCCTGGAAACAGCCCTGTTTGACGAAGCAGATATCCCTTGGTCGTCACTCGCTTTTCCGACCATTGCGCGTACCCTAGAATGCTTTTTTGCTGATCGCCGAACCGGTCACTATTCAGTGCATCATGAAGGCATCGCACCCATGCTGGAACGCTAGTTCCAGCTGATATATACAGAGTGAACAGCAGCACGCCTTGGCTGCTTTCTGCAGTCGCTTAGCTAGGGATTATTTTTCAAATGCGCCGGATGTATTGGCTTACTGCTTTCTGTTGCCTGTTTTTCTCTACCCTCTGCCTTGCCAGCACGACAACAACACTTGATGGGCGGACAATCGACAAGGTGCTGGTCATAAAGTCGATGAACAAGCTTGAGCTGCTCAGCAAGGGCGAAACCATCAAGTCCTACCGGGTATCACTGGGCAAATTCCCCAAGGGCCCCAAGTTTCGCGAAGGCGATCAGCGCACGCCAGAAGGCTTCTACTGGATAGACTGGCGAAAGACGAGCGACAAGTTCAACCTGTCGATGCACATCTCATACCCCAATGCACAGGACCTGGCACGCGCAAAAGCAGCAGGCGTGCCACCGGGCAGCATGATCATGATTCACGGCACCCCTATCGATGAAGAATACCCGGAGTGGTATTTCTCTTCGCTGAACTGGACGAATGGATGCATTGCACTAACCAATGCGGATATGCGTGAAATCTGGACGCTGGTCAAGGACGGTACGTTGATCGAGATACGCCCCTGAAGCTCCGGTACACACCTTGAAGCACAGGAGTCACAACGTTCGGCCTTGACCTAGAATGACGCCAGCTGCCACACCTCATAGGCTGGCGTCTCATAGGGATGGGCTTTGCGTAACGCCTCGACAGCCTGCTTTACATAGTCATCGGTCACGACCAGCTCTACTTTCCATTCTGCCACGCGCTCCAGCTCGCCAATCTTCCCTAGAAAAGGGTTGCTTCCAGCACATGGGCGAAACTGCCCCTCCCCCAAGACCTGCCAGCAGCACGCCTCGTAATTACCGATGCGACCACCTCCTGCAGCAAATACCGCGTCCTTGACGGACTCCACATGGCTGCCTGGCACATAGAAGCATAACTTGTACATAAATCCTCCAGATGCAAAAAGGCCGGTCATACCTGAAACAGTATGACCGGCCTTCTCGGACTTATCAGTCTACCCAGACACGCGCATTACGAAACATGCGCATCCAGCCGCCGTCCTCGCCCTGCCAATCACGTGGAATCCAGGAATTTTGAACTGCGCGGAAAACGCGTTCAGGGTGCGGCATCATGATGGTGACGCGACCATCACGGCTGGTCAGGCCCGTAATACCCAGCGGCGAGCCATTGGGGTTGGCCGGATACGTCTCGGTGACACGCCCATGGTTGTCAACGAAGCGTAGCGAGACGGTGCCAGAGGCATCTGCTGCCTGCAGGGCCGCGGCGTCCCTGAACTCGGCATGGCCTTCACCGTGCGCAATGGCAATCGGCATGCGCGAGCCTGCCATGCCCGCAAAGAACAGGGATGGCGATTCCTGTACCTGTAGCATGGCAATACGCGCTTCGAACTGCTCTGAGCGGTTACGCACGAAGCGTGGCCAGAATTCACTGCCCGGGACAAGCTCGCGCAGGTTCGAGACCATCTGGCAGCCGTTGCAGACGCCTAGCGTAAAGCTATCCGTACGCTCGAAGAATTGCTGGAACGCATCACGTGCACGGGCGTTAAACAGAATCGACTTGGCCCATCCCTCACCGGCACCCAAGACGTCACCGTAGGAGAAACCGCCGCACGCAACGACACCCTTGAAGTCATTCAAATCGACACGACCAGCAAGAATATCGCTCATGTGCACGTCTACCGAGGCAAAGCCGGCACGGTCAAACGCTGCAGCCATTTCGACCTGACCGTTAACGCCCTGCTCACGCAGAACCGCGACCTGAGGCCGTATACCTGTCTTGATATAAGGTGCAGCGATGTTTTCGTTCGGATCAAAGCTCAGCTTGGCAGACAGGCCCGGATTGTTCTCTTCGAGCAATGCGTCGTATTCCTGCTGAGCACAGTCAGCGTTGTCACGCAGTCGCTGGATCTGATAGCTGGTTTCGCTCCAGATACGCTGCAACGAGCGGCGCTCGGCCTTGAAGACGTTCTGCTCGTTATAGGTGATATTGACCTCGTAACCGTTTACCGGCTGGCCAATGACCGCCACGCAATCCTCAAGACCTGCAGCAGTGAACTGCGCCAGCACTTCGGATGTGAAATCCTGAGGCACCTGGATCACAGCACCCAATTCCTCGGCAAACAAGGCGCGGGTCAGTTCATCACGAGTAGCGGCCAAGGCATCCAGTTTCAGAGACAGGCCACAGTGACCGGCAAATGCCATCTCCACGAGCGTCGTGATCAGGCCACCATCGGAACGGTCATGATAGGACAGGATGAGCCCGTCCTTATTGAGCCCCTGGATGACTGCAAAGAAGGCCTTGAGGTCCTCTGCATCATCCACATCAGGTGCCTTGTGGCCGATCTTGTTGTGAACCTGCGCCAGAATTGAACCACCCAGGCGGTTCTGGCCTCGACCAAGATCGATCAGGATCAGGTCCGTTTCGCCTTTATCCATGCGCAGCTCAGGCGTCAGGGTCTGACGAATATCCTGCACTGGAGCAAAGCCCGTCACGACCAGCGACAGAGGCGACGTCACGCTCTTGTCTTGACCGTTTTCTTCCCAGCGGGTCTTCATGGACATGGAGTCCTTGCCCACGGGGATGGTGATACCCAAAGCCGGGCACAGCTCCATGCCCACTGCCTTTACCGTATCGTACAGGCGAGCATCCTCACCCGGATGTCCGGCAGCTGCCATCCAGTTGGCGGAAAGCTTGATATCGCTGATTTTCTCGATACGCGCCGACGCCAGGTTGGTCAGTGTTTCACCTACCGCCATCCGGCCAGACGCTGCCGCATCCAGCAATGCCAAGGGCGTACGCTCGCCCATGGCCATTGCCTCGCCGGTATAAGCGGTGTAGCTGGTCGCTGTAACCGCACAGTCAGCCACTGGAACCTGCCAGGGACCAACCATTTGATCACGCGCAACCAGGCCAGTGATGGTCCGGTCACCGATGGTGATCAGAAAGCTCTTGCTGGCAACGGCTGGATGCCGAAGAACGCGCTCTACCGCCTCCTTGAGCTCCAGGCCGGCACCGTCAAAGTCATCACCCAGCGCTTCCTCGCGAGTAGCGGAGCGATACATACGTGGAGGCTTGCCCAGAAGAACATCTAGCGGCATGTCGACCGCATTATTTTCAAAATGGCTGTCCGCTACCGTGAGACGACGCTCTTCAGTAGCCTCGCCAACTACCGCAAACGGGCAGCGCTCGCGTTCGCAGATAGCCTTGAAGGTTTCAAAGTTCTCGGCGTCCACGGACAGCACATAGCGTTCCTGGGACTCGTTGCACCATATCTCGAGCGGGCTCATGCCGGGCTCGTCGTTAGGCACGTTGCGCAGCTCAAAGCGACCGCCACGACCGGCATCGTTGACAAGCTCAGGGAAGGCATTGGATAGACCGCCTGCGCCTACGTCATGGATGAAGGTAATAGGGTTTTTGTCACCCATCTGCCAGCAGCGGTCGATCACCTCCTGGCAGCGGCGCTCCATCTCGGGGTTTTCACGCTGCACGGAAGCGAAGTCCAGGTCTGCCGAGCTGGAGCCAGTGGACATCGACGAGGCAGCGCCTCCACCCAGGCCGATCAACATGGCCGGGCCACCCAGGACAATCAGCTTGCCACCTACGGAGATATCACCTTTCTGGACATGGTCGGCACGGATGTTACCCATACCGCCCGCCAGCATGATCGGCTTGTGATAGCCCCGGACCTCTTCGCCACGTGGGGTTTCAACCGCCTGCTCGAAGGTACGGAAGTAACCTGCCAGTGCCGGGCGGCCAAATTCGTTGTTGAATGCCGCGCCGCCCAATGGCCCTTCGATCATGATATCGAGTGGTGTCACGATGCGTTCGGGCTTGCCGTATGGCTTTTCCCAAGGTTGCTCGAAACCTGGGATATTCAGGTTGGAAACCGTGAAACCGGTCAGACCTGCCTTGGGTTTTGCACCACGACCGGTCGCCCCCTCGTCTCGGATTTCGCCACCCGAACCCGTAGAGGCGCCAGGGAATGGTGCAATTGCTGTTGGGTGGTTATGGGTTTCCACCTTCATCAGGATATGAATCGGCTCCTGATTGGCGCTGTATTGATGAGTCTGCGGGTCAGGATAGAAACGACCGGCAGTAAATCCCTCGATCACCGCAGCGTTATCCTTGTAGGCAGACAAGACGCCTTCACGGTGCATTTCATAGGTGTTCTTGATCATACCGAACAGGGATTTTTCCTGGCCTTCGCCATCGATATCCCAGCTGGCATTAAAGATCTTGTGACGGCAGTGCTCGGAGTTTGCCTGAGCAAACATCATAAGCTCGATGTCATGGGGGTTGCGACCCAGTCCCTGGAAACTCTTGACCAGGTAATCGATCTCGTCATCCGCCAGGGCAAGACCTAGTTCGCTGTTGGCCTTTTCCAGCGCGGCACGGCCGCCATTCAGGATATCGATGACCGTCAGCGGCTTGGGCGTCGCATGACTGAACAGGGCTTCAGCCTCATCCAGACCTCCCAGTACGAGCTGGGTCATACGATCATGCAGGGTGGCAGCCACAGCCTGAACATCGGCATCGGACAGATCGCCGGCAATATAATAGGCGACGCCCCGTTCGATGCGCTCGACCTTGGCCAGACCGCAATTATGGGCGATGTCAGTGGCCTTGCTGGACCACGGCGAAATCGTGCCAAAGCGCGGGACTACCAGGAACAGCCGGCCTACAGGCTCTTGTACCGGAACACTGGGTCCGTATTTGAGCAAGCGCTCAAGCACGTGCTCCTCTTCAGCGGTAAGCGTGCCGACCACCTCGGCAAAATGAGCGAACTCGGCATAAAGTCCGGAAACACCCGGCACTTTACGGGTCAGTTGGTCGAGCAGTTTGCCGTGACGAAACGAAGAAAGAGCGGGAGCGCCGCGCAAGATCAGCATCGTAGGACAGCCTCGGGGCTAGAGGAATTTCAGGGGCCGGTATTCTACCGCAAAGGACCCGGCGAGACACCTTTAGGCGACAAAGGTTTCGCTAATGCTGCGTCAAACCGACTCATGAAGCCGTCCTGAGAAGCGCTTCGCTCCAGAAATGACGACCTCTCGATGGCTTGAAGGTGCCTCTTGGAAACCCTGGAATCATCGCGACTGATCCCATTTCACTCGGATATTTTGGCCTTGCTTAGCAAAAATTGGTTACGAGTGGAATCCAGGCAATAGAAAATTCTGTGGCGTTCCCCTGGTATGGCACTTGGATAGCTTTGCGTATACTGAGTGGATGTTTGCACACCATGCGCTTTGCCTGAAACGAATCGCCTGCATCATGGCGACTGCGATCTTTCTGTTGCTCCAGGGGTGCGAAGAGCCTGACGAAGCTCCTCCCAAACAACCCACTACCCTGGAACGGATACAGAAGGAGGGCGTTCTACGCGTTATTACCCGCAACAGCCCGGCGACCTATTTCCAGGACCGTAACGGTGATACCGGCTTCGAATACGAGCTGGTGAAAAGCTTCGCCGACAGTATGGGGCTCAAACTGCAGATCGAAACTGCAGATAACCTGGATGATCTTTTCAACCGTCTCGACAGTGCTGAAGGACCAGTCCTGGCAGCGGCAGGTTTGACGCCCAGCCCGGCACGGCAGGAGAAGTTCCACTTCTCACATCCCTATCTTGATGTTGTTCCGCAGATCATCTATCGCAATGGTTCACGGCGCCCTGCACAGGTAAGCGATCTGGTAGGCAAGCGCATCATGGTGCTCAAGGGAAGCAGCCAGGCGGAGCAATTGGCTGCACTCAAACCCCAGCAGCCGGATCTTACCTACGAAGAGTCCGATCAGGTCGAGGTAGCTGACCTGCTGAAGATGGTCGATGAGGGCCAGATCGATCTTACGCTGGTCGACTCCAACGAGCTGGCCATGAATCAGGTCTACTTTCCCAACGTGCGCGTCGCCTTTGATCTCGGAGATGGACAAAGCCTCGCCTGGGTAACAGCCGAGCGCGAAGACGGCACCTTGATGAAAGCCATCAACGCTTTTATCGACAAGGCCAAGCAGGACAATACGCTTCAGCACCTCAAGGAGCGCTACTACGGTCATGTGGATGTTCTGGGGTATGTAGGCGCCTACACCTTTGCCCAACACCTGCAACAACGCCTACCTGTTTATGAGAAGCACTTCCGCAAGGCTGCACAGCAACGGGAGGTCGATTGGCGGCTTCTGGCTGCCATCGGGTATCAGGAATCGATGTGGCAGGCTGATGCGACCTCAAAAACCGGGGTACGCGGCCTCATGATGCTGACCAACAACACAGCCCAGGCCATGGGCGTGTCCAACCGGCTTGACCCTTTCCAGAGCATCGAGGGCGGCGCCCGGTACTTCAATCAGATTCGCGGCGAGCTTCCCGAGTCGATCAAGGAGCCGGATCGGACCTGGTTCGCCTTGGCAACCTACAACATTGGCAGTGCGCATATTGCAGATGCGCGAAAGATGGCGCAGGACGAAGGGTTGGATCCTAATCGCTGGCTGGACGTCAAACGCATGTTGCCACGACTCAGTCAGAAACAATGGTATAGCAAGACCCGTTACGGCTATGCCCGAGGCGGCGAAACGGTGCACTTCGTGCAGAATATTCGCCGCTACTACGACATTCTGACCTGGGTGACCCAGCCGCAGATGGAAGGCTCACAGCTGGCCAAGAGCGGCATGCACCTGCCCGGTATCGCTGAAAAGGAACCCGAGCAGGAAATGTAGCCGACGGGCCTAGACCGTCTTTGGCTTTGAAGACTTGGCGATCAGTTTATCTACCGCCTTGGCTGCGGCCACCATGCCAAAGGTTGCGGTCACCATCATGACCGCACCAAAACCGCCAGAGCAATCCAGTCGTACCCCTTCCCCTACAAAGCTTTTCTGCTGGCACACGCTGCCATCCGGCTTGGGATAACGCAGCTGCTCGGTCGAGAACACGCACGGCACGCTGTAGTGCCGGCTGGGGTTACGTGAAAACCCATAGTCGCGGCGCAGCAGTGAACGTACGCGGGACGCCAGCGGATCGTTATAGGTCCGGTTCAAATCGACGACCTGAATCTGGGTCGGGTCGATCTGACCACCCGCTCCACCGGTTGTGATGATGTTGATCTTGCGGCGCTTGCACCATGAGATCAGAGCAGCCTTGGACGCGACGCTATCGATACAGTCCAGCACCAGATCCATCTCCGGCGTGATGTAATCCGCCATGGTCTCCCGCGTGACGAAATCCGCCACGGCATGGACGGCGCACGCCGGGTTGATTGCCCGGATGCGCTCAGCCATCACATCGACCTTAGCCCGTCCCACCTGTCCTTCCAACGCATGGATTTGTCGATTGGTATTGCTGATGCAGACATCGTCCAGATCGAACAGACTGATACGGCCAACGCCACTGCGCGCCAGGGCCTCGGCCGCCCAGGACCCTACGCCACCAATACCGACTATCGCGACATGACTGGCAGCCAGACGCTCGAGCGCATCGTTACCATACAAGCGGGCAATGCCACCAAAGCGTTGTTGATCAATATTCATAATGGCTCTCACTCAACGAGCTAATAGTATAAAGACATGCCACGGCATTGTTGATCACCGAAGAGCGACGCTCCTTATGGCGTTTTGCTTTACCATGGACAACTTTTCGTGCCCTTGCTGCTTCAGGATTCATCCATGACGACCCTTACCCCGACGCTCGAGCTTGCCTGCGAGCTCATCCGCCGCCCCTCCGTCACACCGGTCGACGAGGGCTGCCAAGCCCTGATGATGACGCGGCTTGAAGCAGCAGGTTTTGCGCTCGAGCCCATGCGTATCGAAAACGTCGATAATTTCTGGGCACGCCGGGGAGGCGAAGGTCCGGTGTTGTGCTTCGCCGGGCATACTGACGTTGTGCCGACCGGGCCGGTCGAGGCCTGGCAACAAGGCCCCTTCGATGCTCAGGTCGACGCAGACGGCATGCTCCTGGGGCGTGGCGCAGCGGACATGAAAGGCAGCCTGGCCAGCATGATCATCGCGGTCGAACGCTTCGTAGCCGATCATCCCAACCATCGAGGCGCCATTGCCTTTCTGATTACCAGTGATGAAGAAGGGCCTGCCCTGCACGGGACACGCGCGGTGGTCGAGCGTCTGCGTGTACGCAATGAACGCCTGGACTGGTGCATTGTAGGCGAGCCTTCCAGTACGACGCTTCTGGGCGACGTCGTCAAGAACGGTCGCCGCGGTTCGCTCAACGGCAAGTTGACGATTCGTGGCAAGCAAGGCCACGTGGCCTACCCTCATCTGGCCCGCAACCCCATTCATCTGGCCGCAGCGGCGCTGGCAGAACTTGCCGCTGAGCAGTGGGATGCCGGTAATGACTTTTTCCCGCCCACCACGTTCCAGATCTCCAACCTGAACTCGGGCACAGGCGCAAATAACGTAATCCCGGGCGAGCTGAATGCCCTGTTCAACTTCCGTTTTTCGACCGAGTCGACCGAAGAGGGACTCAAGGCGCGCGTTGAGGCTATCCTGAACAAGCATAACCTTGACTGGCACATTGACTGGTCTCTTTCGGGCCTGCCCTTCATCACCGAGCCTGGCGAATTGCTGGACGCTATCGCCTCGAGCATCCAGGCGGTTACCGGTCTTACAACAGAAGCCTCTACCAGCGGCGGGACCTCGGATGGTCGCTTTATTGCCACGCTTGGCACACAGGTGGTTGAAGTCGGGCCTGTTAACGCTACGATCCATCAGGTCAATGAACGAGTATTGGCCAGTGACCTGGATTTGTTGACCGAGGTGTACTACCAGACCCTGGTAAGGCTGCTGGCATGATGTTGATCTGCCCCCTCTGCTCGGCCCAGCTGACCGAGGCACAACAAGGTGTTATCTGTGAGCAAGGCCACCGTTTTGACCGTGCACGCCAGGGCTATTTGAACCTGCTGCCTGTACAGCACAAGAAAAGCCGTGACCCTGGCGACAATGCCGAGATGGTCGAGGCGCGTCGCCGCTTTCTCGATGCTGGCCACTATGCTCCGCTGGCGCAGCGTCTGGCGGAACTGGCACAGGAAAAAGCACCGGCTCGCTGGGTCGATATTGGTTGCGGCGAAGGTTTTTATACCACGCGTCTGGCAGAAGCATTGCCACAGAGCGATGGTTACGCGCTGGACATCTCCCGTGAGGCGGTACGCCGGGCGAGTCGCCGGGCGCCGCGGGTGAACTGGCTGGTTGCCAGCATGGCCCGCATTCCCTTGCCCAACACAAGCTGCCAGCTCCTGACCAGCGTATTCAGTCCGATTGACTGGGCTGAAGCCGTACGCTTGCTGACGCCCGGCGGCGGCATACTGCGCCTTGGTCCGGCGCGTGATCATCTGATCGAACTGCGCCAGCGGCTGTACGATGATGTACGTGATTACGACGAGGCCAAGCACCTGCAGGGCTTGCCTTCGGCGCTGACATTGGCCGACAGTGAAACCTTGAATTTTCGCCTCAGCCTGGAAACTCGCGAAGCCCGAGCCGATCTGCTATCCATGACACCCCATGGTTGGCGTGTTAATGCCGAGCGTCGCGAACGCGTACTGGCTGAACCCTTCGAGGTCACCGTTGCCGTACGCTACGATTGGATTACCCGGACCTGAAAGCCCTATCGAGATTAACCATGCGCCAGCCAGACATTGAAATCTACCTCAAGGATGCCGACCAGCCTGCCATTACCGAGTGGCTGAGCCAGGCGCTGGGTACCTGCAGCGAGTGGCGCCAGCAGGGGCAAACCTACAAGTGTACGGTCGACTACCAGGGCACCGTGATTCCAGTAACCTGGCTACCCAAAGCTGTCGGCAAATGGAACAGCCTTCTGCTGGAAAGCGATGCAACCCCCTGGGAAGACGATCTGGCCTGCGCCAAGGCAGCCGCTGCCGCACTGGATATCCAGGTACGGTGCGCCCCTGGGAGCTGGGAAGAGGAACAGGGCGAGGATGATGCCGATCGCTGGATAAAAGTCACCTCAGCCGGCATAGAAGAAATCATCTGGCGAACCTGAAGATTTGCCAGTAATAAAAAAGCCCGTCAGTTGAACTAACGGGCTTTTTTTCAGGATTCAAAGCTTGGAGACGTCTTCGGCCTGTAGACCTTTCTGGCCCTGAATCACAGAAAACTCCACCTTTTGGCCTTCAATCAGCGAGCGATGCCCCTCGCCACGGATGGCGCGGTAATGAACAAACACATCCGGGCCACTCTCACGTTGAATGAATCCATAACCTTTGGCGTCATTGAACCACTTGACGGTTCCGGTCTCACGTTCAGCCATTACCACTCTCCAAGCTTCGCAATTATTATCTGTGCCCTTGCAGGACAGCTCCCCAGCCGATCCGAGTCATCCTCATGGCCTTCCAGGCCAAACAACTGATGCTCGTTTCCGCCGTACCGGCGTATAAAGCAAAAGTTTCCAGGCAATTGCAACAGGTTTTATCACTAAAATGTTTTATGCTCTTTTTTGGTGCTAATTACGTACTAATCGTGGCTGAAAGCACAAAATTCGTGCTTTATAACAACAAATTGCGTAATCGAAATGTCAAAAAAAGAGCGTCAATCAAGCAGTGCCTGAGCCTCTTTAGTTTTGCTGATGAGTGTTTCAGTCTGATGATCGTGGGCTTTGCGCCATCGGGCCATTACGGCACACTGCTCGCTTGAATTTCAGGTACATGTCATGAATCGCTCCCCTTTTCGCCGCATGCTGTTTGCCGCCTTCAAACGCCTGCTGTACACCTGGGTTCGCTCGCAGACCATCAATCAGTCAGCAGTAACCCTCAAGCTCGACCGCAGCAAGCCGGTGATCTATGTCCTGCAGGAGCATTCGCTAAGCGATCTGGCCGTCCTGGATGCCGAATGCATCAAAAATGGCCTGCCCCGTCCGGTAACACCCGTAACGATTGGGGATGTGGTCGAACCGAATGCCTATATCTATACAACGCCCTCACCTGACTGGCTGGGTCGTCCTACCAGGCGTAACGTTCCACCTTGCCTTACCCGACTGCTTGAAGCTGTTGGCCAAAGCACAGTCGAAGATGCCCAGATCGTACCTGTCAGCGTGTTCTGGGGGCAGTCGCCTGACCGTGAAACGAGCCTATGGAAACTGCTCTGGACGGATAACTGGGTCATTACAGGCCGACTACGCAAACTGGCACGTATCCTTTTCCTGGGCCGCATGACGCGAGTGTTGTTTTCTGATCCTATCCATTTGAGCCGGCTTGTCGCCCAGAACAAAGGGCAGGAGCGCACTCAGCGCATGGTGCTGCGTATCCTGAGAGTGCACTTCCGTAACCTGAAGACAGCGGTTATCGGCCCTGATATCTCCCACCGGCGCAATCTGGTCAAAAGCCTGATCCAGGCCCCCCAGGTTCGTGAGGTAATCGAACATGAAGCCAGGCATGGGAACACATCTCATGCACAAGCCGAGCAGCAGGCTTTGGAGTATGCCCAGGAAATAGCCTCGGACTTCTCGTATCCGGTAGTACGCTGCCTTGAAGTCATCTTGACCTGGTTCTGGAACAAGCTCTATGAGGGTCTGCGGGTAAATCATATCGAGCGCGTCCAGAATGTGGCGCAGGGCAACGAGATCGTTTATGTGCCCTGCCACCGCAGCCACATGGACTATCTGCTTCTGTCCTACCTGTTATTTCACAATGGACTGACGCCTCCACACATCGCAGCAGGTATCAACCTGAACATGCCCGTCGTGGGAAATATTTTGCGCCGTGGCGGTGCCTTCTTTATGCGCCGTAGCTTCAAGGGCAATGCGCTCTATACCGCTGTCTTCAATGAATACATGCACACCTTGTTTTCCCGGGGCTTCTCGACCGAATACTTTGTAGAAGGCGGTCGCTCGCGAACGGGACGGATGCTGCAGCCACGCACCGGCATGCTGGCCATTACCCTGCGCAGCTTTTTGCGGGACTCCCGTCGTCCGCTGGTGTTCGTGCCAGTGTACATTGGCTACGAGCGGGTCTTTGAAGGCCGCACTTACCTGGGCGAGCTGCGCGGAGCGACCAAGAAGAAGGAATCTATCTTTGATGTGTTCAAGGCCGTAGGGGCCTTGCGCAAGCGCTTCGGTCAGGTGTGGGTCAATTTTGGCGAGCCCCTGAGCCTGCCGCAGTTTCTGGACCAGCGCCAGGAAGGCTGGCGTAATCTCTCCTTTGATCATGATGCCCGCCCTGAGTGGTTCAGCACGCTGACTCATTGCCTGGGTGAGGTGGTGGCTCGCAGGATCAACGATGCGGCAGCCATCAACCCCGTTAATCTGGTGGCCTTGATCATGCTATCCACCCATCGACAGGCGATGGATGAGCGTGCTTTGGTTGGCGTACTCGACCTTTACCTGGGGCTTTTGCGAAAGGCCCCCTACTCGCCCTCTGCAACCCTACCCGAGGGTGACGGACAAGCGCAGGTGGACTACGTGAAGAGTCTGAACCTGCTGGCCGAGCAACAGGATGCGCTGGGCCGTATCCTCTATCTCGATGAGCAGAATGCCATCCTGATGACCTACTACCGCAACAACATCCTGCACATTTTTGCATTACCGGCGTTACTGGCCAGCTTCTTCCAGAACACGCCTCGCATGAGCCGAGAGCAGATTCACCGATTTACCCTGGCGCTATACCCTTATTTACAAGCCGAACTGTTCATCCGCTGGGACCGCGACGAGCTGCCCCCCATGATTGATCAGTGGCTGGCAGCGTTGGTGGAGTATGACCTGCTTCAACAAGAGGACGAGACCTTTAAGCGCCCGCCTCCCAGCTCACGGCAGTTTGTACGTCTGGCACTGCTGGCCCGCAGCATTCAGCAAACGCTACAGCGTTATTACATGGCCATTGCCCTACTGCTTAACCAGGGCCAGGGTAGACTAACCGCCAGCGAGCTGGAGGAATTGTGTACCGTCATGGCACGGCGACTTTCCATCCTGCATGGCTTGAACGCACCGGAATTCTTTGACAAGAGCCTGTTCCGGCATTTTATCGAAACACTATTGAAAGAAGGCGTGCTGCACAAGAACGCCGAAGGCAAGCTTGGCCATCATGAACTGCTGGGCGAGCTGGCCGAAGAGGCTGGCAAGCGAATGCTGCCAGCCGAAATACGCTTGTCGATTCGACACGTGGCATTGGAACGGCCCGATGAACCCAGCATTCCGCCCTCAGTTCCGATGCCCGATTGACCCATTCAGAAGAGACCTTATGTCATGCGCAAGATTGTTCTGTTAAGTCTGACCAGCCTGTTGCTTACGGCCTGTAGCGGCGGGCTGCGCCCAGTTTCCGAACCTGGCCCTACCCCTACGACTCCCAGCACGAGCAAACCTCCGGTCATCATGCCGCAACCTGGTACGCCTTCACCGGCCAAACGTAGCCTGGAAGGTGATGCCTATTTCGAACAGTCCGAACCCTTGCCGCCTACCGCCAAGCTGACTGTCAGTCTGCACAATGCGGCCACGGGCGATACGCCCTCAGGGCGCCTCGCACAACGTACCGTTTTCGTGAAACAGGAAACGCCTATCCCTTTCCGTCTGGACTACGACCCATCAAAGGTCAAGGCTGGTCAGCGCTATGCCATCAGCGCTCGCGTATTGCTGGGTGGCCGCCCGCTGTTCCTGACGCCAAAGGCAATACCGGTGCAACTCAATGGCACCAACGACCAGCCGGTTGAAATCAAGCTGACCCCCGTCCGTTGATACAAGGGATATAGATGAAACGTTTCGCGCTTACGCTTGCTGCCTTAACCCTCTCGGTCAACGCCTTTGCCTTGAGTCTGTCTGACTTTTCCCAACAAGATTCCGCCAGCGCCATGAAGGACGCACTGACTCAGGGCGCGCAAATCGCGGTTCAACAGCTGGGTAAACCGGGAGGATTTACCAACAACCCGGAAGTCCGTATTGAGCTGCCTGGAAAACTGGGCAAAGCATCCACCCTGCTCAAGCAGTTCGGTATGGGTGCGCAGGTAGAACAGCTGGAAACCAGCATGAACCAGGCTGCTGAAGCCGCTGTGCCAAAGGCGCAGGCCCTGCTGATCGATGCGGTCAAACGTATGACGGTTCAGGATGCCAAGGGTATTCTGACCGGCGGGGACAATGCGGCCACGCAGTATCTGGACCGCTCCAGCCGAGACCAGCTTCGCGCTCAATTGATGCCCATCATCAAGCAGGCAACGGACAAGGTAGGCTTGGCTCAGCAGTACAACGCCCTGGCTGGCAAAGCTGCTGCCTTCGGCGCGGTGGATGCCAAGAGTGCAAACGTTGAAAGCTACGTCACGGACCAGGCGCTTAATGGGTTATTCACCGTAATCGCTGACCAGGAACGCGCACTCCGGGAAAACCCGGCCGCCGCCGCTACCAACATTGCCAAAAAAGTGTTCAGTACGCTTTGAGGATATAACGGGCCGAGTAATCGAATAACCCGGCCCGATGCCTTACAAAGGCGGCAACGCCCAGTCGATGGGCGTAAGGCCTGACTGCTCCAGAAACTTGTTCGTCCGGCTGAAATGGCCGTTGCCGATAAAGCCTCGATGGGCAGAGAGGGGTGACGGATGGGGTGAGCGCAGGATCAAATGCTTTTGTGTGTCGATCAGCTTTTCCTTGCTCTGTGCGTGAGCACCCCACAGCAGAAAGACCAGATGGTTACGTTGCTCGCTGACCACCTGAATCACACGATCAGTGAAACGCTGCCAGCCGGCATTGGCATGGGAGCCGGCCTTGGCCTGCTCTACCGTCAGCGAGGTGTTGAGCAACAGTACGCCCTGCTCGGCCCAATGCTGTAGATAGCCATGATTAGGAATGGGCAGATTCAGGTCCCGCTTCAATTCCTTGTAAATATTCTGCAAGGATGGCGGTGCAGGGACACCGGGCTGTACGGAGAAGCACAAGCCATGGGCCTGCCCTGGGCCGTGATAGGGATCCTGCCCCAAGATAACGACCTTTACCTGATCGAGCGGCGTACTGTTCAACGCATTGAAGATCAAGGGGCCTGGCGGATAGATCACCTTGCCGGCCGCTTTTTCGCTGCGCAGGAACTCACCCAATTGCTTCATATAAGGAGCATCGAATTCATCACGCAGTGCTGCTTTCCACTGCGGTTCCAGTTTGATGCGGTCGTCGTCCACGTTATGTCCTCATGTCAATCGAGCGCACCGTAGGAAAGGTGATCTGCTCTGTCAACCATTCATCCCATTTCCTGCCAGCAGGCTCCCGCCCCACAAACGTGCGAAGCATAGAGCAATGCCCCAAGGTTGCGCACGATACCTCTTTCCAAATGCCCCAATGTATAACGCAACCCATGTGCTATCAGGGTTTGGAGAAGTTGGCATGGTGCTAGCTATACGACCTATGTGCAGGAGCAGCCGGCATACCGGAACCGCAGCACCACAACTTGGCGAAATAGATGACTAGGGTTCCGGCTTACGAAAGTAAGTGACTGGTCCGAGAGTCATCGACCTCCGACGAGGTTACACGGCGGGACAAAAGCCCGGGAGAAGACGCGCATTGCGCTGCTCTGCTCCTGCTTGCCCACCACTCATTCGGAGGTTCCATGCGTAAATGCTTGCTTGCCACCCTCGCTCTCAGTCTGACTGCATGGGTCAGCCTACCCTCTTTGGCATCACCTCGCGACGACTTCAAGGTCTGCTGGACTATTTATGCCGGCTGGATGCCATGGGGTGAAGCCAAGACCCAGGGAATCATCGACAAATGGGCCAAGAAGTACGGCATTACGATCGATGTGGTACAGCTCAATGACTATGTCGAATCCATCAATCAATACACCGCCGGCCAGTTCGATGGCTGCGCCATGACTAATATGGACGCCTTGACCATTCCAGCGGCCGGCGGAGTGGATACAACCGCTCTGATCGTCAGTGACTTTTCCAACGGCAACGATGGCATCGTCATGAAGGGCAAGAGTAAAACCGTTGCGGACCTCAAGGACCAGACCGTCAATCTCGTACAGTTTTCCGTTTCCCATTACCTGCTCGCCCGGGCGCTGGAAACAGTCGGCCTAAGCGAGAAGGACCTGTCTACAATCAATACCTCGGATGCTGACATGGTAGCCGCGTTCAACACGCAGGACGTACAGAACGTAGCGACCTGGAATCCATTGCTCGCTGAAATCAAAACTTCGCCAGACACCACAGAAGTATTCAACTCCAGCCAGATTCCCGGCGAGATCATGGACATGATGGTGGTGAATACCGAAACGTTGAAGGAAAACCCCAATCTCGGCAAGGCCCTGACCGGCGCCTGGTATGAAATGACTGCCCTGATGACAGCCGGAACGCCTGAAGGCCAGGCGGCACTCACGGCCATGGCGAATGCATCGGGTACCGACCTTGCGGGCTTCAAGGCGCAGCTGGCCAATACAAGGCTCTTCTATGCCCCTCAGGACTCCCTGAGCTTCGTACTCAGCCCAGAGCTACCAAAGACGATGGAAAAGATCGCCCGGTTCTCCTTTGATCACGGCCTGTTGGGCGAAGGTGCGCCGGATGCGAATGCCATTGGCATGGCATTCGCCGGCGGTGTAACGGTGGGCGACACCAGCAATATGAAGCTGCGCTTCGACCCGACGTACGTGCAAATGGCTGCTGACGGCACGCTTTGACTAAGGCCTGAGCCGTCTCTTGGGCCGGCCCATATCCGCTACACAGGTAATCCACCATGCGCCTGATCAATCGCCAGCCTGATCGCGGAAGTCGTCTGCTTCTCATCCTGCTGCCTTTCGCCCTGCTGCTGTTTGCTTACTTCAGCGGCTCGGCTACTCGCCTAGCGGAAAACCCCAACGACAAGCTCCTGCCCAGCGCGACTCAAATGGCCGCAGCGATAGATCGTCTGGCGTTCAAGGAAGACAAGCGCACCGGTGACTATGTGTTCTGGCAGGACACAATGTCCAGCCTCTCCCGCCTGGCTACCGGACTGGTCATCAGTGCTTCGATCGCACTGGTGGTCGGTATCGCCACAGGTGCCATTCCGCTATTTGGCGCGCCGCTTTCTCCGCTGGTAACCGTACTCTCCATGGTGCCGCCGCTGGCGATCCTCCCTATCCTCTTTATCGTGTTCGGCTTGGGTGAGCTGTCGAAGGTCATGCTGATCGTCATCGGTATTACACCGGTGCTTGTTCGCGACATGGAGCAGCGGGTCCGCGAGATTCCACAGGAACTCTTGATCAAGGCACAAACCCTTGGCGCCAACAGCTGGACACTGATTCTGCGTGTGGTACTGCCTCAAGTCCTGCCTCGTCTTCTGATCGCGCTGCGCCTGGCGCTCGGCTCGGCCTGGTTGTTCCTGATCGCCGCCGAGGCTATTGCCAGTACTGATGGGCTCGGCTACCGCATCTTTCTGGTCCGCCGCTACATGGCGATGGATGTGATCGTGCCGTATGTCGTCTGGATCACGGCGCTGGCCTGGGCCATGGACGTTGGCCTGCGACAGCTGACGCGCTGGGCTTTCCCCTGGTACGACACAGGAGCCCGTTCATGATCCAGGTTAAGAATGTCTGGAAGCAGTACGGTGATCAGGTCGTACTGGAACACCTGAACCTGAGCATTCAAGAGGGTGAGTTCTGTGCCCTGGTAGGGGCTTCCGGCTGCGGTAAATCAACCTTTCTACGGATGCTCTTAGGCCAGGAAAGCCCCTCCCGCGGGCACATCCTGTTGGATGGGCAACCGCTTTGTGCCGAGCCCGATCCCAGCCGTGGAGTAGTCTTTCAGCGCTACTCCGTATTTCCGCATCTTTCCGTGCTGGATAACGTGGTAATCGGCATGGAGCTCCCCCATTCACGTCTTCTGGGTCGCCTGTTCGGCACCGACAAGCGACGCCTTCGCGAGACGGCAGCGGCCATGCTGAACAGGGTCGGTCTGGGCCATGCGCTCGACAAATATCCCAGCCAGCTTTCCGGTGGTATGCAGCAGCGTCTGGCCATCGCCCAGGCGCTGATTGTGAAGCCACGTATTTTGCTGCTGGATGAACCTTTTGGTGCGCTCGACCCAGGCATCCGCAAGGACATGCATGTGTTGCTGACCGAGCTGTGGAAGGAGCACAAGCTGACCGTCTTCATGGTCACCCATGATCTTTCCGAAGGCTTCACCCTCGCCAGCCGCGTGTTGGTATTCGACAAGATGCGTATCGATCCCCATGCGCCCAACGCCTATGGCGCACGCATTACTTACAACATCCCGGTAAACCGCAGAAAAACCTCCGGCGCCTTGACGTCGGTGGAAACTCTGCTGGGCCAACCCGCCGTCAACTGAGGACCCTGTTATGAACGAAACACGCCCTGTTGCTTCCCTGTTGCTCGAAGAACACGTTCCCGGTGGTGGCCATACCTCGCTCATCGTCAAACGTGGCCAGTTGCTGCGGATCACTGACGAACTGGGCGGCGCCAATGTCAGCCTGATGCTGTTCAACGCGCAGGAGAAGAGCGAACGCCTGAACCTGCCGGATACACTCAAATGCCAGCACACTGCCAAGCTCACCAAAGGGCATTGCCTGTATTCAGACATGGGCCGCGTGCTGGCCGCCATTGTCGAAGATACCTGCGGCTGGCACGACAGCTTTGGTGGCGTGGCAAATGCCGAAGAAGTCACTGAAAAGTACGGCCCCGGCCGATATCAGGAGCTGCGCAACGGCTTTCACCGCAACGGTACTGACAACCTCTTGGTGGAGATGGGCAAGTGGGGGCTGGGGCAGGAAGACCTGCTCATGACGCTGAATCTGTTTAGTCGGGTGGACGTGGACGCCGAAGGCGCCTTCCATTTCATCGAAGGCAATTCCAAAGCGGGCGATTACATCGAGCTGTATGCCCCCATGAATACCTTGGTTGTACTCACTGCCTTGCAGCACCCGCTGGACCCAACACCCGAATACGCACCGAAACCCGTCACGCTGACATTGAAAAGCGCCGACCCAGGCGTGGCCAACGTCTGCCGTACATCCCGTGAAGAGAATATTCGCGGCTTTATCAACACCGAACGCTTCTTTCTGTGAGGATGACTGCCATGACCGTAACCGCTAGCGAAAAACGTCCTGAAAATGCCCTCTACCGTGAGGTCATCCCGGCGGGTGCGCCTTACCTGAAAGAGATCAAGGCCGGCCAGACAATTCGCATTCATGACCTCGAAGGCAATCAGGCTGTTGATACCTTGTTCTACAGCGCAACGAACCCGCGCGAGCGCTATGACGCCCAGCGTACGCTGCGTCGACAGGGCAAGGTCTACCTCACCACCGGGACCGTGTTGTATTCCAACCTGGGCAATCCACTCCTGACCATCGTTGCCGACACCTGTGGCCGACACGACACGCTTGGCGGCGCCTGCGCCCAAGAGAGCAACACCGTGCGCTATGCGCTGGAGAAGCGCTACATGCATAGCTGCCGCGATAACTTTCTCTGCGCCTGCCACCATGACGGCAGGTTGGGCAAGCGCGACATCGCTGCCAACATCAACTTTTTCATGAATGTTCCGGTGACGCCTGAAGGCGGGCTGACCTTCGAGGATGGCATCTCCGGCGCGGGAAAGTACGTAGAACTGCGCGCCGAGACGGATGTAATTGTGATGATTTCGAACTGCCCGCAGCTCAACAACCCATGCAACGGCTGGAACCCGACTCCGGCAGAGGTGCTGATATGGAGCTGAAACAGCGACTACGCACCTGGTTGCATACTCTTTGCCAGAGCCGCTCCGGGCAGTGTTTGAATACACGACGCTCTGAGTGCAAAAGGGACTGAGCGACGCCGAAAACGACAGGTATCGCCCCGCTATACCCCCTCCAGCTATGCATGACAACGACTTGGCTCCCGGGACGACCCTGGAGCGTGAAATTACGGCGGGACGGCCCGCCTCCCTTTCGAGGGTGCGACATGTTCACCAAACTCCTGATCGCTAACCGTGGTGCCATTGCCTGCCGTATTCTGCGTACTTTGTGCGACCTCCAGGTAAAAGGCGTAGCCGTTTACAGCGAGGCCGATCGCGCCAGCCTGCATGTGAGCCACGCTGACGAGGCCGTAAGCCTGGGTGAAGGCGCAGCCGCGACTACTTATCTGGATGTGCCCAAGCTCCTGGCTATCGCTACATCAACCGGCGTACAGGCTATCCATCCAGGCTATGGTTTTCTTTCCGAAAATGCCGCATTCGCCGAAGCCTGCGAGGCCGCCGGCATCGCCTTCGTTGGCCCCACTCCTGAACAGCTGCGTGTCTTTGGCCTCAAGCATACGGCCCGCGCGCTGGCCAAGGCCCAAGGCGTACCGATGCTCGAAGGCACAGAGCTTCTGGAGGATCTGGAGGCTGCGTTAAAGGCTGGCGAGACCGTGGGTTATCCGGTCATGTTGAAAAGCACCGCTGGCGGTGGCGGTATCGGCATGCGGGTGTGCCGCTCGGCCAGTGAACTCGCTGAAGCATTCGACGCCGTCAAACGTCTGGGTCAGAACAATTTCAGCGACGCGGGCGTATTCATTGAAAAATACATCCAGCGCGCCCGCCATCTGGAAGTCCAGATTTTTGGCAACGGCCAGGGCGACGTGATTGCCCTAGGTGTCCGCGACTGCTCCGTACAGCGCCGCAACCAGAAAGTGCTGGAAGAGACCCCAGCGCCTAACCTGCCTGACGGCATGGCGGAAGCCCTGTGCGCAGCAGCAATCACGCTGGGCAAGGCGGTCAATTACCGGAGCGCCGGCACCGTCGAGTTCGTGTATGACAGCGAAGCCCAGCACTTCTACTTTTTGGAAGTAAACACACGCCTGCAGGTCGAGCACGGAGTAACCGAACAGGTTTGGGGTGTGGACCTGGTGCGCTGGATGATCGAGCTGGCCGCAGGCGATCTGCCCCCACTGGCCGAACTTGCCAGACATTTAAAGCCACATGGCCATGCCATCCAGGCGCGGCTGTATGCCGAAGATCCAGGCCGCGACTTCCAGCCCAGCCCTGGCCTGCTGACCGCTGTCGAGTTTCCGCCCTCGGAGGGTCGCGCCCTGCGTATCGATACCTGGGTGGAAGCGGGTTGTGAAATCTCGCCCTACTTCGATCCGATGATCGCCAAGGTCATTACCTGGGCCGACTCCCGAGACGCCGCGCGCAGTGCACTGGACCTTGCTTTGCAACGCACCCGCCTCTATGGGGTAGAAAGTAACCGCGATTACCTGCGTCAGATCCTCACCGATACCCCCTTCGCCTCAGGCAACCCCTGGACCCGCTGCCTGGAGAACCTGACTTATCAAGCTACTACCTTTGAAGTCATCAGCGCGGGCACTCAGACGACCGTACAAGATTACCCAGGCCGCCAGGGGTATTGGGCGGTGGGTATTCCGCCGTCAGGTCCCATGGATGATCGCGCCTTGCGCCTGGGCAATCGTCTGCTGGGCAACCCCGAGGGCACTGCGGGGCTCGAGATCACCATGACCGGGCCGGCCTTGCGCTTCAACACGCCTGCGGTGGTAGCCGTGACAGGGGCAGCCCTGCCTGTACAGCTTGATGGCGTGTCGCAACCCATGAATACCACGCTGTTCATCCCCGCCGGGGCAACCTTGACGCTGGGTACGGTCAGCGGTGCCGGCGCGCGCAGTTATCTCTGCCTGAGAGGCGGCCTGGATCTACCAGATTACCTCGGCAGCAAGAGCACCTTTACTCTTGGTCAGTTCGGCGGGCATGGCGGTCGTGCCTTGCGGGCAGGCGATGTGCTGCACCTGTACCCGTCGCAGGACTACCATGCAGGTGCCAACCTTTCGCCCGAATTGTGCACCTCGCTGACGGATACCCGCACCCTGCGCGTGATCTACGGTCCGCACGGCGCGCCGGAATATTTCAGCGAGGCCTATATCCAGCGCTTCCTGGATACCGAGTGGGAAGTGCATTTCAACTCCAGCCGCACCGGTGTACGCTTGATCGGACCGAAGCCGGAGTGGACACGAGAAGACGGCGGCGAGGCTGGTCTGCACCCCTCCAATATTCACGATAATCCCTACGCCATCGGTGCCGTTGACTTTACGGGCGACATGCCTGTCATCCTCGGACCAGACGGCCCAAGCCTAGGCGGCTTCGTTTGCCCGGTCACAATCATTGAGGCAGACTTGTGGCAGATGGGTCAGCTCAAGGCCGGTGACAAGGTGCGCTTTGTGCCGGTCAGCATCGAGACGGCACGTTTACTGGTCAAGGCGCGTCATGCCGAGACTGAATCGCTGACACCAAATGTCGACTATGACGTGCTGCCGTTGGCCGGTACTGACTCCAAGCTGATCAGCCCCATCGTGCTGGACATCGGCCATAACGACGAACGTCTGGTCGCACGGCTCTCTGGCGATACCCATCTGCTCCTGGAAATCGGACCGGCCGAACTGGATCTGGTCTTGCGTTTCCGGGGGCATGCACTGATGCAGTCCTTAGAAGCCCTCGACCTGCCGGGTATCATCGACCTCACCCCCGGCATCCGTTCGCTACAGATTCACTATCGCCCCGAGCAGTTGTCACTCAATGACCTGCTGATCCTGGTCGAGCGAACCTGGCGGGAATTACGCAACGCCAACGATCTGCGCGTACCCTCTCGTATCGTCCATATTCCGCTTTCCTGGGACGACCCGGCGTGCAAACTGGCGATCGAAAAATACGCAACGACTGTCCGCAAGGACGCCCCCTGGTGCCCGAGCAATCTGGAATTCATCCGCCGCATTAATGACCTCGACTCCATTGAAGCGGTGAAGCGAATCGTCTTTGACGCCAGCTACCTTGTGATGGGTCTGGGAGACGTCTACCTCGGCGCCCCGGTAGCCACACCGCTGGACCCTCGCCATCGTCTGGTAACAACCAAGTACAACCCGGCCCGTACCTGGACGGCGGAAAATTCTGTCGGCATCGGCGGCGCTTACCTGTGCGTGTATGGCATGGAAGGCCCGGGGGGCTACCAGTTCGTGGGCCGCACGCTGCAAATGTGGAACCGTTACAAGCAGGTCGATGCCTTCTGCGGCCAGCCTTATCTGCTGCGCTTCTTCGACCAGATTCGCTTTCATGAGGTGTCAGCAGAAGAACTGCTCACGATACGCGCCGACTTTCCGCTGGGTCGCTATCCCCTGCAGATCGAAGAGACCGAGCTGTCCTTGGCGGACTATCAGGCATTTCTTGCCAAAGAGGCGGACTCTATTCACACCTTCCGCACCCACCAGCAGGCGGCCTTCAATGCCGAGCGCCAGCGCTGGCTCGAGTCCGGTCAGGCGCACTTCGAAAGCGAAGACGTCACGCCAGAGCCCGATGAGGATGCCCCCTTGACTGCCGGGCAGACCGCTGTGGAAAGCCATATTGCCGGCAATCTCTGGCAGGTACAGGTGGAACCGGGCACAGAGGTCAAAGCCGGCGATGTGCTGGTGATTCTGGAATCCATGAAAATGGAGATTCCGCTCTTCTCGCCTTGCGATGGACTCGTAAAGGACGTTCGCGTGCAGCCCGGCTCTCCTGTACGCGCCGGGCAAAGAATGATGGTAATCGAGCACGCCTGATCCAACTTAACTTAGCCAGAGGCGGGTCGAGCAAGGCGATACCCGGCTCAGAACGCTATTGCTGGGTATTGCCAATGGCTTTATCCAGACTACCAGGGACTATTTTATGACTGACCTGCGCCTCGATACCCTCCGCGCCGCCTACCGTGAAGGCCGCACCACGCCACGCACGCTTATTACCGAACTTCGCAACAAGGCCGAGCAGTTGAATCCCGACTTTCACCTGTTCATCCATCTGCTCTCCCTGGCGGAGCTGGAACCCTATCTGGCGGCACTGGAAAGCAGGTCCCCCGCGGACCTTCCGCTGTATGGCGTCCCCTTTGCCATCAAGGACAACATCGATCTGGCGGGCATTCCTACTACAGCCGCCTGCCCAGCCTTTGCCTATACACCGGAGCGCTCGGCCACCGTTGTCGAGCAGCTGATCGCCTTAGGTGCGATTCCCTTGGGCAAGGCCAATCTGGATCAGTTTGCCACCGGCCTCAACGGTACACGTTCGCCCTATGGCGCCTGCCGCAACAGTGTTCATCCAGACTACCCTTCCGGCGGTTCCAGCGCGGGGTCATCCCTAGCCGTAGCGCTGGGCGTGGCTACCTTTGCACTGGGTACCGATACGGCCGGCTCGGGTCGAGTACCTGCTGCGCTGAACAACCTGGTCGGTCTCAAGGCCACCAAAGGGCTGATCTCGACGGCGGGTGTCGTTCCGGCGTGCCGTACACTGGATTGCGTCACCTATTTCACCGCCACGGCTAAAGAGGCCAGCGAACTGCTCGCCCTGACCGCTGTATACGATCCACGCGACGCGTACAGTCGCGCCAATCCGCTCTGGAACGATGCCTCGGCCTTCGGTACTCCGCGCCCGTTCCGCTTTGGTGTACCCAGGCAGCTCGAATTTCTCGGCTGTCCGGAAAGTCCCGCGCTGTTCGAGCACACGGTAAGACAGCTGGAAGCGCTCGGGGGCGAGGCAGTCGAACTGGATTTCGCCCCGTTCCTCGAAGCGGCCAAGCTGCTCTACGAAGGTCCGTGGGTAGCCGAGCGCTACAGCGTGGCGGGTGAGCTGATCGAAGAACAACCGGACGCGGTACTGCCCGTCATCAAGGCAGTACTGGCCAAGGCGCCCGGCACGACGGCCGTAGACGCCTTCCGGGCACAGTACCGCCTGCAAGCACTCAAGGCTGTCTGTGACCAGGCGCTGACCGAGCTGGATTGCGTACTGACGCCTGCCTACCCCCGCCCCGTCACTCTGGATGAGTTGCAGGCCGAGCCTGTCGCCCGTAACTCCGATCTGGGTTACTACACCAACTTCATGAACATGCTGGATTATGCTGCCGTGGCGATGCCAGCCGGCTTTATGCAAAACGGCCTCCCATGGGGCGTGACGCTGTTCGGACGCGCCTTCACCGACCAGTACCTCTTGAGCCTGGCCGATGCCATCCAGCGTGTGCAGCAATTACCTCTGGTAAACGGTGCACATATGCCCGCCTCTGCACCTACTACGGTAGCGCGCCATGATCATGCTCGTGTGGTCGTCTGCGGTGCGCATCTGGAAGGGTTGCCGCTCAACTGGCAACTGATGAAGCGGGGCGGCAAACTGGTTTCACGTACAGAAAGCAGCCCCGACTACAAACTGTACGCCTTGGCCGGTGGACCGCCCTTCCGCCCGGGCATGGTTCGTGTAGCCGAAGGTGGTCGAGCCATTGCCGTGGAAATCTGGGAACTGCCCAGCCGCGAGCTAGGCTCGTTTCTGATGGGTATTCCTGCTCCGCTCGGCCTAGGCAAGGTTCAGCTGGCTGATGGCAGTTGGGAAACCGGGTTTATCTGTGAGCCCTATGGGTTGGAAGGCGCCAAGGACATCACCCACTTCGGTGGCTGGCGGGCTTATATGGCCAGCCAGCGATAGGAGGGGCTTGCTAATCGCTTGCCGGGGCTTACCACCGTCTCGGTGGTGGCCCCCAGTACGGTCTCGGTCCATGACGCCAATAGCCTGGGCCGGGACCGGGGCCCCAACCAGGGCGAAACCGCGGCGGAGGCGGTGGTGGGCCATAATAGAAATTCGAGCGCCAACGTGTCACAGGTCGGTCATAAATAATGACAGAAGGCGGCGGCCCAACAGGAACAGCCGGTGTTACATAAACGGGGGTATAGGAGCGGTAGTAGGTCGTGGTGGTATGACGGTAAGGGTTATCGTCGTAAACCACACAGCCGCTTAACGGTAGAGCAAACGCTAACGCCAAGAATAGACGCCGCAAAACAGTATCCTCCACGCCCTAAAAAACGGTGCGTAATGGCATATTACCGTTCTGCGAAACCCTGTTCTTTGTAATCACCCAGGCATTCAGCTGGCATTAAGCAACGTAACCAGATATTTCATCTCAAGATATCTGCTCAAGGTAGTCGCGCAGCCGTGTTTGCAGATAAGGTACTGCGTCCGGCAAGGACAGGAACTCCGCTATTGGCATCATCTGCCAATACTGGCCCTCATCACCAAAGCGTATGGACTCGATCTCTTCAGCGGTTAGTTCGCCGACGAAGAAATAGGCGTCAAGAGGCTTACGGGTATAACTCGTGTAGCACCTTTCCCAAATGATCCGATCTTTGGTCAGCTGCAGGGAAAACTCCTCATCCAACTCTCGCAATGCGCACTCGACTGGGCTTTCATTCCCCTCTCGACCACCGCCAGCAAAATCCCAGCAGCCCGGGAAGGGAATTGAGTTCTTCTCGTCTCGCTTGTAGGTCAGGAGTTGATCACCACACAACAAGGCAAGTTTAGCCCCGGAAAAGTCGTTCACTACTGCTCTCCTGGTGGCAGACTCTTTTTCAGACCCACCCTGCCAGTTTATCCGTGTTGTGATCGAATTGCGGTGACCGCATAGGTAATTATATGGATAAAGGGGGCGACATGACGGGTATCGCTGCTCCCCCTCCTACGTCCAAGCCGGTCTCTTCTAGAGTGGGTGGAGCAACGCGGTACCCATCATAAAGCTAAAGGGCGTTTATCAATAACCGTGGCGCTTCAGTATCGTGTCGATGCCGTCCTTTGCAGGGCGGTTGTAAAACTTCAACAGCTCGGCAGTGCGGTTGGTAAAGAAGCCATCTACGCCCGCATCGCTGATCTTCTTGAAGTCCACGGCCTCGTCCACCGTGTATGGATGCACGATCAGCCCTTTTTCATGAGCCATCTGATTCATCCAGGGCTTCACCAGATCCGCATAACTCTGATCACCGCCATTTGTCAGTGCCGAGGAAGGCCCTATTCCCAGTGCGCCATGCGCTTTCGCCCAATTCAGCCAGCGTTCGTACTCAGCCTTGGATTTGACCTCCTGCTTGGCATAATAGGCGGCCTTATCCTTTTCGCCCGAGTCGGCAAAGCTCACATTCGACTTGGGCTCGATACTGCCATCGCCCAGCCATAGCAGAAGCACTTTGGGCACCTGCGGCATTTCCTGCTGCAACAGTTCCATACTGCTCTTTTCGAACGTCTGCAGGACTACGCGACCTGGCATCGAGGCCACATGCACCTGCGGGGTATCCGATGTTTTTGCCGCAGGCTTGCCTAGCCAACCACGTGCCTGGAGCTTGTCCTTCAGGTCTTTTTCGATACCTGGGAACAGTTTGGGCTGCTTTGTCTCGATATATAGGCCCGGCTTGTTCTGGCCACCCTCGGCGATATCGATCACCTCGTCCAGGGTCAGAATTTTCTGGCCAGCAAAGCTGGGCCGCGCACGGTCCGGGTGAGCCGTATTGAACCAGGTTCCGGCATCCAGACTTTTAAGTTCCTCCAGCGTAAAGCTACTGACAGGTTGATCCGCCCGGTCCGGAAAGCGCTGCGCAACGTTAGTGGTGCGCTTGAGGTTGTCGTCATGCAGGGCGATCAGGACGCCATCACGGGTACGCTGCAGGTCCAGTTCCAGATAGTCGGCGCCCAAGTCACGGGCCAGCATATACGCGGGCGCGGTGGACTCTGGTGCATCATAGGACGCCCCCCGGTGTGCAATCACGGCCGGATACGGAATGCCCGCCTTCTCGCTCAGCGCCTTGCCTGCCGGCTCGCTCGTGGCACCAGCCGACTGCCCCATCATCCCCATGGCCACCATTAGCGCTCCTGCCAATAATCCCTTGCATAAACCTCTATCCATCGGTGTCTCCCGTTGCTGTGACTTTTTGGATTTTGAATACACAACGCCCATGCTGCGGCATGAACACGACGTTAACGTGACGATACCGCTTATCCCCACCCTTGCGGGCCATCAGTCAAAGAACGTAAGCAAGCGTAGCCCATACGGCTGGTCTTCATAGCCGTACTGCCTCACACGGGGTACGATTACGGTCTACCCCTATTTACATTGAATTTCCGTACGCCCTTACAGGCGCACGAGGCGACAGACATGAACACAGCCTATCCACCCCACCTCTGCCCAGGCTGCGGGCAACCCAATGGCTGTGCTCAGCTCGGTTGCAGCCAACCGGTAACTGACTGCTGGTGCTTCCACACCCGTATCGCTCCCGAAGCACTCGAGACCTTGCCGGAAGACGCTCGCAACGTGGCTTGCCTGTGCGCCCGCTGCGCCAGTGCTACCTTAGAACATGAAACGGATACTAACGGCTGATGCGCCTGGATCGTTTCATCAGTAACCGACCTACCCTCAACCGCCTGGACGCACGCGTGCATTTAGCGCATGGACACGTACGGATCAATGGCGTGCCTGTGCGTGATGGCCGCTACGAGGTACGCTTCTTCGATCGGGTCGAGCTGCTGGACGAGCTGCTTCAAGCTGGCAAGGCTGCTCGTTACTTCATGCTGCACAAACCCGTTGGGTATGTGAGCGCAACGCAGCATCCGGATCACCCCACGGTAATCGATCTGCTGAACGAACAGGACAAGGATGATCTCCACCTGACTGGCCGTCTGGACCTGAACACCTCAGGCCTTATGCTCATCACCAACGATGGTCTCTGGTCTCGTCGTCTGACCCTGCCCGGCAGCAAGCTGCCCAAGGTGTATTACGTCGAGACGGCCAACCCGATCCTGCCGGAATACGTCTCCACATTCGCCGCCGGGCTGTACTTCAAGTTTGAAGACCTTACTACCTTGCCCGCTCATCTGGATATCCTGAGCGAGCGCAGCGCGCGGCTTACTCTCATCGAGGGCCGCTATCATCAGGTCAAGCGCATGTTCGGGCACTTTAGAAATCAGGTCTTACACCTGCACCGGGAGCGGATCGGTCCCATTGTGCTCGATCCCGCCTTGGCACCCGGTGAATATCGTCCTCTTACCGCTACAGAAATCGCATGCGGCGTCCCTGCCTAGACCACTGAGGAACATTCGTCGCGCACTCCGGTCGGCATAAGAATCATTCATCAGCCAGGAGAGCCGTATGCGCATTCACGTTCCCCGCCTCGGTTTTGGCGGCGCCCCGCTGGGCAACATGTTTCATGAGCTCACCGAAGAACAAGCCTCCGCCACGCTTGAGGCGGCCTGGGAGGCCGGTATCCGTCTGTACGATACGTCTCCCCATTATGGTGCCGGCCTGTCGGAAATTCGCTTTGCCGAGGTGCTCAGTCAAAAACCCCGGGATGAATACACCCTCTGCACCAAGGTTGGCCGTCTGCTGCAAAAGGCCGACCAGCCTGAGAATGCGGCCCCGTTCGTCAACGAGCGCCCCTACCGCCGCATTCTGGACTACAGCGCAGACGGTGCCCGTCGTTCCATTGAAGACAGCCTCGAACGCCTCAAAACCGACCGGATTGATATCGTCTGGATCCATGATATATCCGAAGACCAGTTCGGCCCCACATGGCGAGAGTATTTTGACCAAGCCATGAAAGGCGCAGCGGTTGCACTGACCCGGATGCGCGAAGAAGGCCTCATCAAAGGCTGGGGGCTGGGTGTGAACATGGTCGAGCCCTGCCGTCTTGCCCTGGAACAGGCTGACCCGGATGCCTTTCTGCTGGCGGGTCGATACTCACTGCTGGACCATCGCGAGGCGTTGGATACTTTGTTCCCGCAATGCCTGGAGCGCGGTGTAGGTATTGTCGTAGGAGGTCCGTACAACTCGGGTATTTTGGCGGGCGGCGAGAACTACAACTATGCCGAGGCTGATCCGTCCATTAAAGAAAAAGCCAAGCATCTCAAGTGGGTCTGCGAACAGTTCGATGTCGACGTACGCGCTGCCGCCTTGCAATTTTGCGTAGCACACCCCACTGTAGCCGCCACGATCCCGGGCACCAGCAAGCCTGAGCGGGTCAGGGAAAACGTTGAACTGATGCAGGTACCAATCCCGCAGGAACTCTGGACAACACTACGGGAGCAGGGCGTCCTGCCCCCTGATGCGCCGGTGCCAGGCGAGACGGCCAGACACTAGGCGTGAAGTGGGTTCAGGGCACCTTGGCGTCGCCCTTATCCCACAGCCTTACCAGCTCGTTGGGTGCACGGTCTTCCGGAACGGTAATTGTGATCTCGTCGGGCTTGTCCTTGAAGCGCAACTCGATCTTGTAATACCGCTGATCGCCACGCCCTACGCTTTCCGCCGAGGCTGGCAGCGAACGCTCGAGCACGGAACAGATTCGTCCACGCTCATCCTCATTGCAACTGGAAAAATCGATCTCCCGTGGGCGCGCCAGTGCATGGATCGCTGCAAAGCCGCCCTGTCGAGAAAGCCTTAACAAGGCATCCGGCCCCAGTTTCGGTAGCTCTTTCATAATGACCTCCTCAGGTCAGCTCTACCCCAACGTCTTCCCAGGCCTTGTTAATTGCCTGGGTCTCGCGCGCTTCTGCGCCGAAGCGGCGACCGGCATTCGAAACGGTGAGTCGAGCGAAGGCCGCAAAATCAGCATCGTTGGTCAAGCGGCTGTCGCATAAGGTGTCATACCAAACGCGGCCCGCTGTCTCCCATGCGTATCCACCGATCCCGGTTGCCGCCAGATAGAATGCCCGATTTGGAATGCCCGAGTTGAGGTGCACACCGCCATTGTCATCCCGCGTTTCAATGAAGTCACGCATATGGCCAGGTTGCGGGTCCTTGCCCAGCATCGGATCATCATACGCCGTACCCGGCTCAGCCATCGAGCGCAGACCACGACCATTGATCTTCTCGGTCAACAGCCCTTCCCCGATCAGCCAGTTGGCCTCCTCGGCTCGCTGCTTCAGGCTGTATTGCTTAACCAAGACCCCAAAGACATCGGACACGGACTCATTAAGTGCGCCAGACTGGTTGTAATACACCAGCCCCGCCTCACTTTCCGTCACCCCGTGGGTAAGCTCATGGGCAACGACATCCAGCGAAATGGTAAAGCGGTTGAAGATCTCGCCGTCCCCATCGCCGAATACCATCTGCTCGCCATTCCAGAAGGCGTTCTGATAGTCCTGCCCGTAATGTACCGTGCCCGAGAGCGGCAGGCCCCGGTTATCAATGGAGTTGCGGCCCAGCACCTGATAGAAGAAATCGAAGGTGGCGCCGAGATGGTCATAAGCCTCATCTACAGCAATGTCGCTTACGGCAGGCTGGCCTTCCTTGCGAACCAGCACACCCGGCAACTGGTTGCCATTTTTTGCATCATAGATGCTGCGCTGTGCACGCTCATCATCGGTACGCTCCAGCTCACTCACCGGTGCCTGACGCACCCCAGGCGGGCCTGGATTATGCAAAAGCGTACGTACATGACTTAGCGTACCCAACGCGCAGGAGCGCTGGCGTTCATCGCCATGATCAACGATACGGCTGAGGATGTACGGGGGGATAAAACCTTGAACAGAACCCAAGCGAGGCATACGAACGCCCTCCCTAAGCAGCCAGCGTTGGAGCAGCACAACACTACCCCTCTCACGCCACTCTACGTGGCACAGAGTTAGACCGCAAAACCCGCCCTAGACTCCCTCGCACAAAAACCTTATCAAGAGGCTTCACCCAAGGCTCGGCTTCTGGTACAAAGGACGCCTCCCGAAGCGGGCGTCGTATAATGGCATTACCTGAGCTTCCCAAGCTCATGACGAGGGTTCGATTCCCTTCGCCCGCTCCAATTCGCTTCCTCATGATTCAAGCGGGGCTGACATCCTGGCTTGCCTTCCCAGTAGCAGCACTCGCCAATCCCCCTTCGCCCGGATCATTGCTATCACTACGTAAGGCAGCGTAAACAAGGCGCCCGCCATGAGTGCCAGCAAGCCCCATAGCAGACCAACCTGCCAGGGGCGGGCTCGATAGAGGAGCCAGAGGGCAATCAGAAAAACGTTCAGGCTCAGGTCTGAGTGGAACTGCGCTCGCCACGGATGAGCAAAGTCGCCTACAAAGGTGTACAGGCCCGCCACTAAGCCCATCTCGACAGTGCCGCGAAGCGTAATGGCGACCAGCACCAGCCATCCCACTCCAAGCAGCAGCGTTAGCACCGTTACCTTCCGCATATCACCCCTCAAAAATACATACCTGCTGTAAGGATTGTAGGCAGAAGACATGAGTTTGCCCGTGCGCTGCCATTGAGCAACGCACAGGCAACCGGTATGAATGCGCTTAGATATCGCTTTGTGCCAGTGCGGACTTGGTATTCGAGTTGATTGCCTGGTATTTCTTGACCGTACCGTCTTCATCGATCAGGACGCGCAGGCCCTTGGATTGTTCAGAGGCAGCGAGAAAGCCTGAATTGAAATAGGACCAGTACAGCATCTCATAGCCCGACTTGCGGATTTTGGATTGAGGCTCGCCAAACATGGCGATGAGCTGCGAGCGGGTCGTCTGGCCCTCGACAATCTGCCCTACCTGTTGCTCGTCAATGTTGCGCCCGCTCATGACGCAGCCGGTTGTCAGTAACGTGATCAGACTTACTACTACTAAACCACGCATGGTCTCCATCCCCCGTTGTACAGATGACTTTCTTGTTATGTTTTGTCCATCCTATCTATCCCATATGACAGTTCGGTTGGCTAGATAGCTTCATCAAATTTATTTGTGCAGAACGGGCGGGCCAGTGGAGGGGATCAGAGGTATCCAGGCAGGTGCCTGAATCAGTTATTCAGGCACCTGCTGCTATCAGGTAGAGCTCTACTCTTGAACGTTGCTCTTGTTCATGCGGCGCAGAATGCCCTCGGGCACGCCTTCTTTAACACCAGGCTGGGAAGCGTAGTCTTCTGAAACGGGCTCCAGATCATGGTCGTGCAGCCAGATAAGGGCATATTGGCTGACCTGAGTAGCCTCATAGGCTTCCCAGGCTTTCTGGGCTTTGGGGAAATTCTTGAGTTCATAGTCAAAGGTGCGCAGCGGCTTGCGGTCGGTCAAGGCGCGGGAGAGCACCGGATGTGCATGGGGGTCATGAAGGTCGAATAGAAAGGCTTCTCGCATGGCTACGCGCTCGGCGATGCCCAGTGGTTCTATGGGCACGTAGCGGTCTTTCTGGGTTTCGATGGCGTGCAGTTCTTCGGCTTCAAAGTCATCCTCGGTCAGATTCAGGAGCTTGCCGGTTTCCAGATCAAGTACGTGGTCGTGTCGGGCCTCACTGGTGAGGACTGATTTGAGCGCTTCGAGGTTTATCGTAATCGGTCGCATGGCTGCACTGACTTACTGTGGCTTATCGATACAGGTATGACCCAGGGATGACCGGAGGGTGCCCAACATAGGACAAGCAGATACCGCGGAAGCGAAAAGCCGCAGCGGTAGCTGCGGCTTTTCACGGTTACGGCGCGAGTTATTTCTCGGTAAGGCGCACCTGTGCCTTGAGTGGGCGCTCCAGGGCGTTGGCGCCTGCGCTGACGCGGTAGTTACCGCTACAAGTATCCAGGCGAGACGCTGGCATATACCAGACGACAGGGAGGCGTTGATCATGCTGCTAGGTATGGTAATTCCAGGCCCGCAGCGCCGCGCCGCCCTGGGTGCGGCCCCCTCACCTACCTCAGGGGAGCTGGACCGGCTTGTCGACCATGCTGTGCAGTTCTTCCTGCACGGCACCAAGGTCAGGCCCGCCTGACCCGTGAAGCAGGCTGGGCGCTCTGCCCATAAGGCATGACATTGTTACGGCCAGCGCCCTTGGCTTTATACAGTGCCTGATCCGCACACTTGATGACCTCTTCAGGGGTGCGCGCTGCCACGCCCCGCTCTGCGACGCCCATGCTGACTGTGATAAAGACAGTCTTGGCCTCACCGGAGCCACGTTGCTCCCTGCCCCGCTCGTCATCCTGGGGGCGGCTCTGCTTGTCCCGGATACGCAAAGGGTACTCTTCGATGCTACGCCGCACAGCTTCCAGATGCGGCAGGCATTCTTCCAGCGTCTTGCCTGGAAAAAGCAGCGTAAACTCCTCGCCGCCATACCGATACGCACTGCCGCCACCGCCGACCTTGCGCATCTTGCTAGCGACCAGCTTGAGTACCTGATCGCCGACGTCATGGCCGTGGGTGTCGTTGAATTTCTTGAAGTGATCCACGTCCGCCATGGCAATGACGTACTGGTTGCCCAGGCGACTCAAACGCTCATTGAGCGCACGGCGCCCCGGAATACCGGTCAACTCGTCTCGGAAGGCCATGTAGAAGGTTTCATGAATGACCGAGCCGATAATGATGAGCTGAACAAAGCTGATCATTACATCCAGAATCTGGGGCTCGATAAAGACCTTGGACCACATCCACATCAGACAGCCAATAGCCACAATAGGCGCCGCCGTCTGCGGCCTTGGCAAGAGAACATATCGCGTGATGACAAGCCCCAACCCCACGATAAAAGTGAAGTAGGCCAGCTGCGCCAGCTTCATCCAGTCGCCGTGCAGCATGGGCCAATAGATGGTATCGACCGCGTGCAGCATCGCCTCGGGATAGACACGGCCCAGTGCTAGCGGGACGACTGTTGCCACAATCAGTAGCGTCAGCCGGGCAATGCTGTCCTGCAGCAGATGCGCCTTGACCTGCCAAACGCAATAGATGCCAATCAGCAGTGGAGTCATGACTGTGGCAAGGTGAAAGACTAAGGGCGTTTCAGGGTTGAGCGTATGGGTCTGCTGATAATGGCTGACCTGAAGCGACAATGAAAAATGTGCAATGTAAAGCGTGACCAGGGAAAACAGTTGGCTCTGCCGCTGATAGACCACACAAAAGGCTCCTCCCAACAACACCAGAAGCGTTGGGAGTACGCTGAACAGCGATGCCATGAAAGCCGTGCCCGGCCAATACAGGCTAAGCAGCCACGCCACCATTGCTAGAAACAAGGGCGGCGCAAAATGAATCGGGCTTTGAGAGAAGCGGTTCCGCACAAGAAAATCCTGATAACTACGTTCACCGCCACGCGATGAAACAAATCGGATAATGAATGGTTACTGGCCTACCCTGGCAGCCTGACCTGCACGATCCTGTCTGCACCTTGCACAGCCAACAGCTGCTTCATCACGCGGAGCGATGGCCATTCGATATCAAGCATGCGTGCGGAGCATACACCTTGACGCCAATAATCTGTAATCGTCTTTATTGTAACGGCCGTCTCGCTGAGAACCTTAACGTTAAATTGAATCCCCATTAAGAAAACACGTTAATCGATTGATTTATCATGAAAACTTACTAATCAAATCAATCAATACCGTTCATGAACTGTTGCTTTCAATATCAAATCGGCAGCACTCAGAGGCCTACCAGCGGCCTGATCCGACAGAAGGATAAACACGGAAAGGTTAGTGGCCATGTGTTGCAAAGCGTGCAGCGCAGCGAGTCTCTTCTGCCTTGAGTAAACCGCTGTGCTCATGTGCCGCGACCCGATTGATGTCATTCAAGCTGCCTTGGTACGGATACCCTGTAAACCGCAGTAAACACACCTCACTGCTTCATAAAGAGCACAGCCCGTCACCTCAATTGATTCAAGTCAATCGCGAGCGAATTAGTCCGCTGCCTAGACAAGGGCCACCGGCATCACCTGCTAGGCTACATCGGACACACCCTTGCGAGGCTCCAGCCATCGTAACGTCAGCTCTGATGGGCCTGGACTCGTAACCTGCTCCTTTCCATCTGGAGGTAACTCGCAAGCCCTGCTACTTATCAGCCGCTTTGGCGCCTCCTTTATTAATGGATAAGACGTGTCTTTAAGCAGTAGCCATGATCTTGATTACGTTTTTCCGCCTCGCCCTATGGCATAACGCCTTTCAAAGAGCGTGGCCTCGTTATGTTTACTGAGCGCTTCATGAAATCGAATCTTTCCGCAAATGATGATCTACTCGAACACCCCACAGCGCAGCAGGTGATGCTTAAGCGGCTGGCCCGTATCGAAGGCCAGATTCGGGGCCTTCAGGCCATGATCCGACGCGGAGAGCGCTTCGAGTCGGTGGCCCAGCAGTTTTCTGCCTCACGCAGTGCGTTGGAAAAAGCGTATCGCCTGATGCTGACAGCATTGATTGAAGAGGCCATGAGCGATCCCGATCAGGACAGTGCCGAGGCGCTGGCCAAGGTTCGCGAGGTTTTTATCCGCTACACCTGACCCCTGCGGCAAACTGCCATCCCTTGAGGGATGCTTCTACTCTGATTTCATTGCGCCAGATCAATAGATAGCACCCTGCCATCGTCTCTAATGCCGATACTCCACGGAGTATCGACTATGAACTCGCCCTTCAGCTTTCTTAAACACCGCTTGGCCAAGGAGATCGCCGTGATTCTCCTGATCAAGCTGACCCTGCTCATGGGCATCAAGGCCCTCTGGTTCGACGCGCCCACCGTTCCCAAGGACGGCACCGTGGAAATGAGCCAACGCCTTTTGGGTGCCACTCCCGCTTCGCTTAAAATTGAGGAGACACCGAGATGATCTCGGAACAAGTCGTCGACCTGTCGCGTCTGCAGTTTGCCATGACGGCGATGTATCACTTTATCTTCATTCCCCTGACGCTGGGCATGGCCTTCCTGCTGGCCATCATGGAAACGGTTTACGTCATGACCGGCCAGCAGGTCTACAAGGATATGACCAAATTCTGGGGCAAGCTCTTCGGGATCAATTTCGCCCTGGGGGTCACTACCGGCCTGACGATGGAATTTCAGTTCGGCACCAACTGGGCGTACTACTCCCACTATGTGGGCGATATCTTCGGCGCACCGCTGGCGATCGAAGGCCTTATGGCATTCTTCCTCGAATCGACCTTTATCGGCCTGTTCTTCTTTGGCTGGGAGCGGTTATCCAGGAAACAGCACCTGGCGGTAACCTGGCTGGTAGCCCTGGGCTCCAACCTCTCGGCCTTATGGATTCTGATCGCCAACGGCTGGATGCAGAACCCGGTGGGTGCCGAGTTCAATTTCGAGACCATGCGCATGGAGCTGACCGACTTTGGCGCCCTGCTGCTGAACCCGGTCGCGCAGGTCAAGTTCGTGCATACCGTGGCGGCAGGCTATGTGACCGGCTCGGTATTCGTGCTGGCCATCTCCAGTTACTACCTGCTGAAGAAGCGTGACGTAGGCTTTGCGCGCCGCTCCTTTGCAATCGCCTCTGCCTTCGGCCTGGCCTCGGTGCTGTCTGTGATCGTGCTGGGTGACGAGTCCGGCTACGAAGTGGGTGACGTGCAGAAAGCCAAGCTGGCCGCCATCGAAGCCGAATGGCATACCGAAGAAGCTCCGGCCTCCTTTACCCTGTTCGGCTTCCCGAATCAGGAAACCATGCGCACCGACTATGCGGTGAAGATTCCCTATGTCATGGGCATTATCGCCACCCGCTCGCTGGACAAGCAGGTGACCGGCATTCATGAGCTGATCGACCAGCACGAAGACCGCATCCGTAACGGGATGGTGGCCTATAGTCTGCTGGAAAAACTGCGTGGCGGTGAGAAGACCCCTGAAAACATCGCTGCCTTCAACGATGTGAAAAAAGATCTGGGCTATGGCCTGCTGCTGAAGAAATACACCCCTGATGTGGTATCGGCTACCGATGCCCAGATCAAGGAAGCGGCCAAGAGCACCATCCCGCACGTATCTGGCATCTTTTGGAGCTTCCGCATCATGGTCGCCTCGGGTTTCCTGATGCTGATCCTGTTCGCCTGCGCCTTCTACGCCGTGGCACGCCGCAACGAGGCCACCAAGACCTGGCTGCTCAAGTTTGCCCTGTTCAGCCTGCCGCTGCCCTGGATTGCCGGCCAGACGGGCTGGTTTGTCGCCGAGAACGGTCGTCAGCCTTGGTCCATTGGCGAACTGCTTCCTACTCACCTGTCGGCTTCCAGCGTCTCTACAGGTGATGTCTGGGGCTCGCTGATCGCCTTGATCGTCTTCTACAGCGGCCTGCTGGTGATCGAAATGTACCTGATGATCCGCTTCGCTCGCCTCGGTCCGTCCAGCCTGCACACCGGTCGCTACCACTTCGAGAAAGGCGCAAAAACCGAACTGCCGCAGGCTCCGGAAGCGGCTGCGACTCCAACCATCATTGCCTGAGAACACCCTTATGTTTGATTACGAGAGTCTTAAACTGATCTGGTGGGTACTGGTGGGGGTATTGCTCATTGGCTTTGCCCTGACCGATGGCTTCGATCTGGGTGCGGCGATTCTGATGCCCATCGTTGGCCGTACGGACAACGAGCGGCGCGTGGTAATCAACACCATTGCGCCCCACTGGGACGGCAACCAGGTGTGGCTGATCACCGCAGGCGGTGCGATGTTCGCCGCCTGGCCGATGGTTTATGCCGCCGCGTTTTCAGGTTTCTACTGGGCCATGCTGGTAGTGCTGTTTGCACTTTTTGTACGCCCGGTGGGATTCGACTACCGCAGCAAGCTGGAAAATACCCAATGGCGTCAGGCCTGGGATTGGGGGCTGTTCGCCGGTGCAGTCGTGCCCTCGGTCGTGTTTGGCGTGGCCTTTGGCAACCTTCTGCAAGGCGTACCGCTGGAACTGGACAACACGTTGCGTGCCTCTTATCACGGTAGCTTCTGGCAACTGCTGAACCCCTTCGGCCTGCTGGCCGGTATCGTCAGCTTTACCATGCTGGCCCTGCATGGTGGTACCTGGCTGATGATGCGCACCGAAGGTGCCATCAGCCAACGCGCCCGCCGCGCCTCGCAGATTCTGGCGCTGGCGTTCCTTGCTACCTTTATCGGGGCGGGTGTCTGGCTGTGGATGGGTGGCATCAACGGTTTCGCCCTGCTTTCCAGCTTTGACGCCAACGCCGCACTGAATCCGCTAGCCAAGGAAGTCGCGCAGACCAACGTCGGCTGGATGGCCAACTACGTCCAATATCCGACGACCAAGCTGGCCCCGGCTATCGGCATCATCGGCGGTCTGATGGCCCTGCTCTCCTCGTCCTCCGGCCGTAGCTGGGTAGCCTTTCTCGGCTCCAGCCTGGCCATCGTGGGCACGCTGTGTACCGCAGGCTTCGCGCTGTTCCCCTTCATCATGCCGTCAAGCTTTGATCCCGCGGCGAGCCTGACCATGTGGGACGCCGTCTCCAGTCACAAGACTCTGGGGATCATGCTGGTAGCAGCCTGCATCTTCGTCCCGATCATCCTGACCTATACCCTGTGGGGTTATGTGAAGATGTGGGGCAAGGTGACTACCGCGCATATCAACGACAACCCCCACGGCCTTTATTGATTCATTCGTCTGCTCATTCGGCCGACCCTGCGGAGGCTCAAAACAGTCCCAGGGATCGGCCGGACAGGCCCTAAATATCTTCAGGAGTCATCATCATGTGGTATTTCACCTGGGTTCTCGGTATCGCTCTGGCGTGCGGCTTCGGCATCATGAATGCATTGTGGCTCGAAGCGACTGAAAATCTCGACGAGGAGATCCAGCCGTGATCACCCACGCCCGCCCGGTGCTGCTGCGAGGAGGGTTCAGGGTACTCTCCCTGCTCCTCGCCTCGCCACTGTGCCTGTTGCTGCTCATCTATCCCACTGCGTTTCTGAATGCCGAAGGCCACTACAGCCATAGCATGCTTATGCTGGTGATGTGGGGCGTGGCGGGCGGCTTTGTGCACGGCGTAGGGTTCGACCCTCGGGCGAAAGTCTGGAAGTGGGCCTTTGGCCCGTTGTTAGCCTGGACGCTGATGGCGCTGGGCTACGCCCTGCTGATACAGGCCCGAATGGGTTGACGTATGAGCTGCCAGCCTGATTGAGGGCTGGCATCCTTTGGTCAGGTGGTCATAAGCGAGTCGGTTGGATGCCGTGATGCAATCTCCAACCGCTCTGCTGGATACCTTACTGATTCGGTTCTTGCGCTCCAGTTGGGTATCGCATTGCTCAACCCATCCTAATTGCTCTCTCCATTACACTCCGCTCAGCAGGTTGGGTACAGCCCAGCGATACCCAACAGCTGTCCTGGACGGGTAATGCTTAATGCCTCTTCAGGCGGCAGAGCGGTCAAGTTCATCTCTCAGGGTTTGCGCCAGGGTCTTCAAATCGTAGGGTTTGGAAAGGACCTTGAAGCCATAATCCTTTACCGCGTGCTCGGTATAACCGGTGGCCAATACAATCGGCAGACCTGGATCGCGCTCGCGTAGCGCCAACGCCAGTCCGACGCCGTCCAGACGGCCAGGCATAATGATGTCGGAAAAGATGATGTTGGGTCGTACGCTGGGCGAGCCGGACAGCATCGTTTCGTACCGCTGCAAGGCCTCGTCGGCATTGGCGGCTGTGGTTACCTCAAACCCCAACTCTTCCAGCATCGGTCCGACCACTTCCCTCACCTGCTCGTCATCATCCACCAGCAACACCCGGGCAGACGCAACAGGCAACGCGCTGTCGGAAGCGGCCTCCTGGTGCTCGATCAATACGGCCTCCCCCAGGGGCAGCATGATTGTAAGGGTCGTGCCTACGCCTACAGCGCTTTCGATCAGCACCGTCCCCCGCGCTTGCCTGGCAAACCCATAGACCTGGGCAAGCCCAAGCCCGGTGCCTTGCCCCACCTCCTTGGTCGTGAAGAACGGCTCCATGGCCCTGGCCTGCACATCTTCACTCATGCCATGGCCATTGTCCTTCACGCACAACGCCACGTATTCTCCCCCTGCCAATCCCTCTACTTCACCGGTCTGGATTACCTTACGCACCAGCGAGACGGTGATTTCGCCGCCATCAGGCATGGCATCGCGGGAGTTGAATACCATGTTCAAGACGGCCAGCTCGCATTGAAGCGGATCGAGGAATACCGACCAGGACTGGTCCGGTATTTCCAGCGTGAGCCTTATACGGCTGGGCAAGGCGCCATCCAGCAGATCGCCCATACCCATCAGGACCGTACGCAGGTCCACTGTACGAGCCTCATCAACCCGGCTGCGACTGAACGCCATGAGCTGGCGAGTCAACTTGGTGCCCCGCTCAACAGACCGGCTGCAGGCTTCGATCGCTTTTTGGGCGCGGGGTGTCGTGGCTGACTTCTCAGCCAGCGCCAACCCCATGGTTAGCGTTTGCAGCAGGTTATTGAAGTCGTGAGCAATACCGCCGGTGAGGCGCCCCAGAGATTCCAGTTTCTGCCCTTGCAGCAACGCCTTCTGCGAGCGCTCGGCCTGAGCAACCGCCTCATCCACCCGCTGGTTCATCTTGGCGTTGGCGCTCTGTATTTCCTCGCTGGCCTTTGCCAGTACGCTAGCAGTGCGGTCCGTTTCAACCATGCCTGTTGCAATGGGCTTGATCGCCTCGCCTCGGCCCAGCGCCTGGGCCGTTTGATCCAGCAGACGAAGCGGCTGCGCGATTCTGCGCCCCATCCAGAAGGCTAGAAGAATGGCGCACCCCAACAGAATCAGTGATCCTACGATGACGGCAATCGAGGCATGAATAGCCGTACGCTGAATTTCCGCGCGTGGGAGGCCAATAACCACTGACCACCCCGACAAGGGTGCCTTGCTGAAGAAGGAGCGCATGGGCATGCCTTCCAGCGAGACCGAATCGAGAAACCCTTCACTATCGACCATCAGCCGATCCATTAAGGGGCCTGAAGCCTGTCTTCCTACAAAGTCCTGCGGACGGCTACTTCTGGTTACGACTTGCGCCTTGGAATCCATGATGACACCCAGCCAAGTCTGGGGCAGCTGCTGCTCTTTAAGCACCGTATCCATCTGCGAGGCAAACGAGCCCATTGCAATAAAGTAGGTGACCTGCCCATCACGAAAAACAGGCCGCCGGACCGCAAAGCTGTACTCTTTCCCCACAGGCGCGACATACAGTCCACTCACCAGTAACGGCTTGTTGAAGTCGGTGGCATTGATTTCAGCGTTAATGCTATGGGGAAGGTCTGCACCAAAAGGTCTACGGGTATTGATTAGCTGTTGCCCGTCCAGGTCGAACAGGATGATGGAGTTTTCCCAGGTCTGGGTAATCCGTCGCGCATGCTTGTAGAAGGCCTCAAGGTCGTTGCGCTCAAGGGAAGGCGAAATGGCCAGAGTCGAGATAATGGCATCACGCCTGAGCAGATCACGGTCAACGGCCAGCGAAAGCGCCCGGGTGGTGGCCCGCATGCTCTCTTCCACCTTGCTTCGCTGATCCTGGTAGACGTAGTAGATGGCGAATGTAGAAGCCAACAGTGTCGGAGCCAAGATGGCTATTACCAGCGTAATAAGCTTGGCGCGGATCGACATACTGCTGCGACCTTATTCAAAGGTGAATATGCTTGAAATTCTAGGCCCCTTTAGGGACTTTGACTATTACTAGCCAAGGGCCTTCTAGCGTCTCCTGTATCAAGATGCACTCACGCCGCCCTGCTGCGCCTTTCTTAAAAATGAACTCTTATGCCAGGCGGTGTTGTCGACTGGACAGTACTAGCAGCCAGGCACCCCTTCATGTGTGGACGATTTGCGCAATACCGGACCGCCATAGACTATATCGAGGCACTCAAGACATCGGTTGACTTTGCAGGCGGACTCGACCCCATGCCCATTGGCCGTTACAACGTGGCACCTGGCACCCGGGTGCAATTGCTGCATGAAGAGACCGAAGGCATCCGCTTCGATCCAGTGCCGTGGGGATACGCACCCTTTTGGGCACGTGATCCAGAGTCACACAAGCCCAAGCGGCCTCCTGTCATCAATGCCCGTGTAGAAACAGCGGCCACCAGTAAAATGTTTCGCAGCCTGTGGAAGCATGGAAAATCACTGGTAGCAGCTGATGGCTGGTATGAATGGAAAAAGGATGCCGATGACCCCAAACGCAAGCAGCCTTACTTCATCAAGCTGAAGTCAGACGAGCCGATGTTCTTTGCCGCCATTGGACAGTTTCATCGTACCGACCAACACGAACATGAAGATGATGGCTTCGTCATCATCACGGCGGCTGCCGATGAAGGCATGATCGACATTCATGACCGACGGCCGCTGGTATTGACGCCTGAAGCGGCCCGGGAATGGATAGAGCCAGACCTCTCACCCGAACGCGCCGAGGAAATCGCCCAGGACGGCGCGATCTCTGTCGACCAGTTCGAGTGGTATCCGGTGAACAAGGCTGTCGGCAGTGTTCGTAACGACAGCCCTGCCCTGCTTGAGCGAGAACCCAAACCGTTGGTGTAAGCCAATCAGTAGCCCGACAGCGCCGGGCTTTCGTATTCAGAAGATGTCGAGTGGGTAATCAGCGATCAAGCGGAACTCGTTGACCGACCCGCCCGTCGAGGCAGCGCCACGGTGCCATGCCTGACGAACGCGCAGGGACAGATCCTTTGCCGGCCCCTCCTGAACGACATACTTGGCCTCCAGGTTGGTTTCACGCTCTTTGTCATTATGATCGTAGGCATAACCTGTTACCGCACCCGCCTCGTCTCGGGATACGTAGGCACCGCCAGCGTCCGCATGAGTACCGTCGATGTCATAGCCATAGATGTAGCGGGCCATGAAGCTCAGCCCTGGCACGCCATAGGACGTCATATCCAGATCGTAACGCGCCTGCCAGGACTTTTCATTCGGTGCGTTGAAGTCAGACCACTGGATCGAGTTGGCCAGGAAGATCGAGTCACCGCCGCCGCCTGCGCCATTGTTGCCGAAGCCTACGTAATCAAAGGGCGTATCGCCGTGAATGCGCTGGTGCGCCAGCGTAAAGGTATGCGCGCCTAGGTTATAGGCCGCTGCCAGAGACCAGGCCGTGTTACTGATGGAGCCCGCCTCGGCGCGCCCTTCATCATTGGTACGGTAGATGTTGAAGTCGAAGGTTAGCGACTGATCATCCTGCAAGGGCAGCGCATAGTTGACGTTACCGTAGTATTGACGCCAGAGGTCTTGGAATTCCGAGCCATACAGCGAGACACTGAGGTTGTCATTAACCTGATAGGCGCCTCCCAGATAATCAACCTTGCTTGTCTCCACGCCGGCATAAGTAGCCCATAAGCCGCCATCGGTGCTGGTAGAGGTGGGCTCGGTACCCGCCGTGAAATGCCCCAGGTCCAGAGTCAGACCATCGATTTCCTTGCTAATGATGTTCAGACCACGTGCAGTCTGCGGCAATAGTCGGCTGCCACCTGCCGCGAACACCGGGGCCGTCGGCTGCATTTCGCCATACTTCAGAATAGTGTTGGAGATTCGTAGCTTTACCGCGCCGCCAGCCTTTGAATATTCATCCTGGGTTTCGCCACTCGAGTTGACCTGGACATTGCCACTGCCAGCATGTCCATTACCGCCGTCGAGTTTAAGCGCAAGATACCCGAAGGCATCTACCCCGAAACCTACCGTTCCCTGGGTGAACCCCGATTCATAATTGGCGAGAAGACCATAGGACCAATCGCGAGGATCACGCTGGTTATGCGCGTTTTCGTGGTGGCCATCGCCTTTGACCTGGCGATTGAAGTACATGCTGCGATTCAGGAGCTGAAGATGGCTGTCTTCGATAAATCCATTGGAATCCGCTTGACCGGCGAAGGCCATTGTACTGCTGCAAGCCATTAACGAGAGGGTTAGCGTGCTCAGTCTGAAGGTCTTCATCAGGGGTGGCTCTCCTTAAAAATGGTGCACCGTAAAAATCGAGAGGTGCAAGATCTCATTGGCAGTCGAGATTCAATTCATTTGTCGTTTGTCTTTATGGTACGCATCGCTTTCCACGGCTCGGCAATTCAGCCAAAAGCCCGGTGCAGACGACGCGTTGCCCGCTCAGTGTGCCATTAAATTGCGTAGCAAACTAACCTTATAGACACACCGGTGCCGGCCGAGATGTGCTGCCTTAGCAGAGCTAAACGGGACAGTTAAAGCCGAACCCGCTGAATGAACGGGTTGAATCCTCCTCACTACGCCCAAACGGTCACATTTTGCAAAAGCGAAACTGATGGGGCACAAACCAGCTGTCGGCCAAGCGATTTTGTAAGCGCCAAGGCTTGCTGAAAGGCGGACCCACGTCCGTCTGGCGTCTCGAGCCAGAGCCTGCCCCTCTTGCTTTTCCAAAATAGTGATGCCAGACACCCATAACTGGAAATGCGCATGCTGACAAGCCTTGCCGTAAGGTGGCAATTACACATATGGTTACAAGTGCGTGACTCAAAAGAGCCTGATATTTGTAACCAGATACGTCAGGGCCGATTATTCCAACATCGAGTGTGTACCCATGGCGAACAACTCCAAAGGCAAAGCCATCTTCCGGGTTGTCAGCGGCAACTTCCTGGAAATGTACGATTTCATGGTGTATGGCTTCTACGCCACCGCCATTGCCAAAACCTTCTTCCCCGGCGACAACCCCCTCGCCTCGCTCATGCTGTCCCTGGCGACCTTCGGAGCGGGCTTTCTGATGCGTCCTCTAGGCGCCATCTTTCTAGGGGCTTATATCGACCGTCATGGCCGTCGCAAGGGATTGGTCATCACATTGGCCCTGATGGCCACCGGAACCTTGCTGATTGCACTGGTGCCCGGCTATGCCACGCTGGGCGTGCTTGCGCCCATCCTCGTCTTGCTGGGCCGTCTTTTGCAGGGTTTCTCGGCGGGTGTCGAACTGGGTGGTGTATCCGTTTATCTGGCCGAGATTGCAACGCCCGGCCGCCGCGGCTTCTTTGTCAGCTGGCAGTCAGCCAGCCAACAGGTAGCAGTGGTCTTTGCCGGCCTGCTGGGCGTCATGCTCAATCGTCTGCTGTCTCCAGAAGACATGGGGGACTGGGGCTGGCGTATTCCCTTCCTGATTGGCTGCTTGATCGTACCCGTGCTGTTCATCATTCGCCGTTCGCTGGAGGAATCGCCCGAGTTCCAGGCGCGCCACCACCGTCCGACTCTGGGCGAAGTAATCCGCTCCATTGGCAGCAACTTCGGTCTGATCATCGCCGGGATGGCCATGGTCTCGATGACCACAGCATCCTTCTACCTGATCACCGCCTATACCCCGACCTTTGGCAAGACCGAACTGCACCTGAGCGACATCGACAGTTTGCTGGTCACCATGTGCGTAGGAGTTTCAAACTTCATCTGGTTACCTGTGATGGGTTCGCTATCGGACCGGATCGGACGTCGCCCCTTGCTGATCGCAGCAACGGTTCTGGCTATCTTTACCGCCTACCCTGCGCTGATCTGGTTAACAAACGAACCCTCGTTCACCCGTCTGCTGCTAGTCGAACTGTGGCTGTCCTTCCTGTATGGCAGCTATAACGGTGCGATGGTCGTTGCCCTGGCTGAGGTCATGCCGGCTGACGTACGGACTACAGGCTTTTCGTTGGCCTACAGTCTGGCCACGGCGACCTTTGGCGGCTTCACCCCGGTCATCTGTACCTGGCTGATCCATACCCTGGATAACCGTGCCGCACCGGGCATCTGGCTGACGTTGGCGGCCGTACTTGGCCTGACGGCTACGCTGGTTCTGTTCCGCCGCAAGGATCTGCAGGGCGCGGGTCAGCAGGCACTGAGCTCGCAGTAAACTTCCCTGGCAGGGCATGAAACGCCATACCGCTTCATGCCCTGCACGCGCTACCCTCCGCTTGTCTGCCGCTGAGATTCTTTGATTCAGTGTGTGCACCATCCCTTGAATCGCGGGTCGAAGGCCACATTAAAAGGCTGATTATTCAGCATCAATGACCCGACGCCACGATTCCATCATGCCAGCCCGCAAAATACTGCATGATGGACACTCAGGTTGAATCTGATGTCCATGAGGTACGCGTCTGGCGACCTCGCTTTTCTTACGAGGATAAGCAATGCCTGCATCTGTTATTGCCGAGCTTTTACAACAGCATGAACGCGAGTTGTTAGAGGAATGGATCACTGCGCAACGCTCAGCAGGTATTCGTACCGATCTGATTGATGAGGAAACGGTCAAGAGCAACTCCAGAGAAATGCTCAAGCTATTGACCGTTGCGGCTGCCGAAGGCCTGGATGATCTTCATCATGACCAATGGACCCCGGTCAAAGCCATGCTGGATCGTCTGTCTCGCAGCCAGAGCCGGCAGGGGTTCACGCCTTCGGAGACGGCAACCTTCGTTTTTTCATTGAAGGAGCCCCTTTTTGCACGGATTCAGGCGCAGTGCGCCAATCCCGTAGAAGTGATATGGATTGCCAGCAAGTTACTGGACAAGCTCGGCCTGTACTGTGTTGAAAGCCATATGGAAAGCCGTGAGGTCATCATTCGCGAGCAGCAGGAGAGTATGCTGGAGCTGTCGACCCCTGTCGTTGAACTCTGGAAAGGCATCCTGGCCATTCCCCTAATCGGCTCGCTCGACAGCAACCGTACCCAGATCGTGATGGAGGCCCTGCTGGAAAAGATCGTCCAGACCGAGTCCGACCTTGCCATTATCGATATTACCGGCGTGCCTACCGTAGACACCATGGTCGCCCAGCATCTGCTCAAGACAGTGACTGCCGCCAAGCTGATGGGCGCCAAGTGCATCATCAGCGGTATTCGCCCGCAAATCGCCGCCACCATCGTCCATCTGGGCGTAGAGCTGGGTGATGTCGTGACCAAAGCCTCGCTGGCCGATGCATTCCAGATGGCTCTGAAAGAGCTCAACGTTCGTCTCGTTTCTGCTACGGCACGCTAAGGAGCCGCCATGGTAGACAAGATCCCTATTCTCAAAATGGGCAAATACCTGCTCTTGTCCATCCAGGTCGACATGCACGACCAACTGGCCTTGGACCTGCAGGAAGATTTGACCAATCAAATCGTCAAGCACCGAGCCAAGGGCGTGCTGATCGATATCTCTTCCCTGGAGATCGTCGATTCGTTCATTGGCCGCATGCTGTCCCACATTGCCAATGTCTCTCGCATCCTTGACGCCAAGGTCATCGTCGTGGGCATGCAACCTGCCGTCGCAATCACGCTCGTCGAATTAGGCCTATCACTCGACGGCATTGCCACGGCACTGAATGTAGAAAAAGGGATGGCCCGTCTGGAACAGATGGTCGCGGATGATGAACTCCTGGAGCTAGAGCGTGGCGAAGAAAGACATACTTCCGCTGAAGCAGGAGACTGATATCGTCCTCATCCGGCAGCGTGTACGGCAATCTGCCGAGACAGCCAAGCTGGGGCTTGTCTCACAGACCAAGATCGTTACGGCCGCAAGCGAGATTGCCCGTAATGCTCTGATTTACGGCGGCGGTGGCGAATGCGTGATCGAGGATACGATGCGTAACGGCCGCAGTGCCGTTCATCTGGTCATCACCGACCAAGGTAAGGGAATCGATGACATCAGCAAGGCCATGGTGGACGGCTATACCTCAGGCAATGGTCTGGGCCTGGGCCTGAGCGGTGCCAAGCGGCTGGTGGATGAATTCGCAATCGAAAGTGCACCCGGGCAGGGTACACGTGTGGAGTTGTGGAAGTGGCGTTGACCCCATTGTATTGCAGCCAGACATTCTCGGTTTCCGATGTTGCTCACGTGGATGCTGCGCGCCGGTCGGTCATCCGTCATGCCCGCGAACTGACCGATGACGAAGAAGTACTGGGCAAGCTGACCCTTGTTGTCCAGGAGCTGGCACGCAATCTGGTCAACCATGCCGGCGAAGGCGAGTTGTACCTGAGCCATAATAACCATGAGCTGGACCTGATCGCGGTCGATAGCGGTCCAGGCATGGTCAACGTGGCGCAGTGCCTGAGCGACAACTATTCCACCAAGGGTACGATGGGGGCCGGACTGGGGGCGATCCGGCGTATGTCTGATCGCTTCGATATCTACTCGCAGCCGGGCAAGGGCACTATTGTGTTTTCCCGAACGCAACTGGTGCCCTCGCTCCCAGGCAAGCGGTTTGAAGACGGTGTGTTGTGCACCCCGCATCCGCGGGAGGAAGTGTGTGGCGACAGCTGGGCCGTGCTTAACAACCGGATTATGGTGTGTGACGGGCTTGGGCATGGCACACAGGCCAGAGAAGCCAGTGCCAAGGCTCGGGATATATTTCTCAACCACCCCACCGGCCTTCCCCTGACCGAGCTGATGGAGCGCATGCACCGTGCCCTGACAAGTACACGTGGTGCAGCCCTGGCCTTTGCTGAAATTCTACCGGAACAAGGCACCGTCAATTTCTGTGGTGTTGGCAATATTGCCGGCACCCTGATGGCAGATCGGCCGCGAAGCATGGTCTCGGCCAACGGTACTGTTGGCTACAAGATAGGCCGCGTACAATCCTTTTCCTATCCCTGGGATGAATCTACCGTGCTGGTCATGAATTCGGATGGTATCAATTCCCGGGTCAACCTTGCAGGGTATACCGGCCTGCTAGGCAAGCATCCCGCCATTATCGCTGCCCTGATTCATCGTGATTTCAAGCGCTCAACGGATGACGCCACGGCGCTGGTAGTACGTCATGTGTAATGACCGCCTGATTTCTAGCCTGCGTATCGAAAGCGAACAGGACATCGTCTGGTGTCGCCAACGTGCCAAGCAGCTTGCCGATTGGATTGGGCTACCCAGGCTCGACCAGATTCGCGTTGCCACCACGGTTTCTGAGTTGGCACGCAATATCTACCAGTACGCCAGGCAGGGTCGATTCAGCTTTTACATGATGAGTTCTAGTGAAGGACGCCTGAACGGCCTGCGCTTTGAAGCGCAGGACAACGGTGCAGGCATCCAGAATCTGGACGATATCCTTAATGGCAGCTACGTCTCTCAGACCGGTATGGGTGTAGGTCTGCGGGGCGCCCAGCGCCTGATGGATGATTTCCAGATTGACACCTCTTCGAGCGGTACCCGCATCCGCGCCGCCAAATACCTGTCCGTACCCAAGCCCTTTCCCAGCGAGGCGGAGCTGAGTCGGCTGCTGCATCAGCTCACCGACAAGAGTGCGCTGGACCCTTACAAGGAAATGCAGCTCCAGAGCGAAGACCTGCTGGTGACCACCTCGGAACTGCGCGCCAAGCAGCAGGAACTGGAGGACACCAACAAGGAACTGGAGGAAACCAACAAAGGGGTTGTGGCCCTGTACTCCGAGCTGGAAAAGACCGCTCAGGAGCTGCAGGATGCCAGCGAAGCCAAGAGTCGCTTTTTCTCCAACATGACCCATGAGTTCCGGACGCCGATCAACATTATCGAAAACATTTCGAAGCTCCTGATCTCCGGTCAGGACGGACCACTGAATGGAGAACAGTACCGTCAGGTCAAATTCATCAGTGATGCTGCAGCCGAACTCTCAACCCTGGTCAATGAGCTACTGGATCTGGCTGAAGTGCAGTCCGGTCGAATGAAAGTCATGGCTGAGCCGTTCAGCCTGAATGAACTTCTGGAGCGAATCGAAGCCTTTGCCGCCGCGCTTTCGTTCCGCTACGAGAATGTCAGCTACCGGCTCGACCGCCTGCCGGAAGACGTCATTCTGAATACGGACCGGGAGCGTCTGTTCCAGATCCTGCGCAACCTGATTTCCAATGCTTTCAAGTACACGCCCAAGGGTAGCGTGACGATTCGCTGTTTCCGTCCGGACGACCAGCAGATCGAATTCATGGTGGCCGATACCGGGATCGGCATTTCCGAAGAAAACCAGAAAAAGGTATTCGACGAGTTCTACCGGATCAAATCACCGGGCCGGAAGAACATTGAAGGGACGGGGCTGGGCTTGTCCCTGGCGCAGAAGGTGGCCACCCTGCTCAAAGGCGAAATTGATCTGACCAGCCAGGAAGGCGTGGGCAGCAAGTTTTACCTGCGCATCCCGATAGCGCTGGAGGAAAACGCCTCCACGCTCGAGCAGAACGCCCTCGCCGGCATGACGATTCTGCTGATCGACGACAGCGAAGCCGATCGCTATATCGTTACCCGCGCCCTGGAAAGCTACGCCCCGATCATGATTGAGGCTGACAGCGCCAAGGCCAGCATGGACAAGCTCAATGCCGTGCGACCGGATATTATCTTCCTTGACCTCGATCTGCCGGATATCAGCGGTGAAGAGCTGCTGGAGAGCATGGACTGGTCCATGCACCGTCGCGTCCTGGTCAACACGGCCAAAGCTCTTAATGATGAAGAGCTGGCCCGTCTCAGACCCTATTGCCATGCCATTCTGCAAAAATCCCAACCTGGGTATCTTGAGCAGTTGCTCTGTCAGGTACAGAGTTTGTCCAGGAGCTTGAGAAATGAGTGACCGTAAGCGCATCGTCATCATTGATGATACGGATGCGAACCGTTATGTGCTGCGGAAGATTCTGCTGTCCCAGCCTGACTTCGATATTCTCGAGGCCGGAAGCGGCAGTGCCGGCCTCGAGCTGATCAACGATCAGACCAGCCTGGTGATCATTGATATCAACCTGCCAGACATGAGCGGCTTCGAACTGATTCAGGCCATTGAAAAGAAGCTGGACCAGGACAAGATGCCGGCCATTATCAATATCTCGGCCACGTTCGTCAGCGGCAAGGACAAGGCCATGGGGCTCAACCAGGGCGCCCAGGCCTACCTGACCCACCCGATCAACCGGGACGAAGTCCTGGCTACCATTTCGTCCCTGCTCAAATCGAGCACTCGTCTGGCGAGCATCGAAAACCAGCGCAACGTCGCCATTGCCCGCAGTGAAAACCTGGAGGCCGAAAAGATCATGCTGGAGCGCTTCATGCGTTCGCTGAACCATGACCTTCGCTCCCCGCTGACTGCCGCGACCATGGTAGCCAGCCTCATGCGTCGCACGCCTGCCCGACGCACCGATGACATGCTGAAGCTGCTCGAGGAAAACCTGCAGCGCATGAATCAGATGATCACGAACGTACTGGATATTTCCCATACCAGTCTGGGTGGCGGCGTTAAGCTACACGGCGAGAGGCTAAATCTGGGTACATTGCTTGGCGAGGCAGTCAGCAACCTGCGTATTCAGATAACGAACGAAATTACGCTAACCCTCAATTCGCCCGAACAAATCGTCTATTGGGACAAACACGCCTTCCTGCGAATCATCGATAATCTAGTCATCAATGCTTCCAAGCATGGCGCTCCAGACACTCGAATTGAAGTCAGTCAGAAAATGTCTGCCGAACGCATTGTCCTATGCGTTCGCAACCAGGGCCGGATGCCTGACGAGGTATTGGTCAACCTGGCAACGCCTTATTTCATTTCCACCCGCAGCGATGATCGCGGCTGGGGACTAGGCCTTCCCATCGTCAAGGCGTTATGTGAAAGCTTTGGCGGCCATGCTGAATTCAAGAATATTGACGACCACGTCGTGGTGGAAGTCCACCTGCCCTCTACGGTGCCATCCACCTGATTGCTGCCCTGCCCACTCAAGGAGCCCCACCGGAGGGCTCCGCAGCATCAGGCGATCACGTCCAAAGCTCGCTCAAGATGCTCATGCAGATAGGGACTGTGCTCGATGCATTTGTCGATAAGAAACTCCGAGCACAGGTCCTGTAGCGACTGCTTGGATGCTGCATATTCTTCCAGCGCCCGCGCGGTACTCCAGTCCTGACCGGCATAGACCAGCGCCAACAGTTCAACCAGTTGTTCGTGGGTCAGGCCGGATATCGCCTCCCGCAAGCGCTGTTCGGCCAGTGTTTCACCAATCAGTGAGCCTGTAGCGGATTCGCCTCCCAATCCCAGGCCTCCCCCCAGCCCGGTACCAAACCCGTCATGGGTAAGTTGGGTACAGGTTGCCAATGCCGCGATAGCTTTTATCTGCTCGCGGCTGAGATATTCGAGTCGCTGCGTCATATCCTTTCTCCTGCTCGATGCACTATTGGACCTCTCCGGATACCCATGGTGCAGCGGCGCTTGAACCCAAAACCTGATCTGAATCAGGTTAGCTACATCACTTGATCCCCAATCGCTTGGCCAGGCGGCTCAGGTTGGCACGGTCAACGGCCAGTTCTCGGGCTACATCCGCCCACCGATGGTGATGCCGCTCGAACGATGCTTCAATCAATTGCTTCTGATAGGTATCTACCGCTTCGCGCAAGGGAAGACTAACAGGCAGGTCGGGCCTTTCAACAGCAGGCGTTATGCCTGCAATGGGTGTTGCAGTGGGCAGATCCAGCGAGCGGCTGTCGATACTCAGGATACGGGGCCGCTCGCCGTGGCTCGACAGCGCCTTGAGTGCGGCGCGACTGATCAGGTGCTCCAGCTCGCGCACATTCCCAGGCCAGTCATAGGTCAATAATGACTTCTGAGCCTCAGGACTCAGGCGCAGGCTACGCAATCCTAATCGCGCCCTGTTCTCCTCAAGAAAGTAGCCGGCCAGCAGCAGTACATCACGTCCACGCTCGCGCAAGGCGGGCACCTTCAGCGGGTACACACTCAAACGATGGTAGAGATCTGCCCTGAAACGGCCAGCTTTTACCTCTTCGGCCAGATCGCGGTTGGTGGCCGCAATGACCCGAACATCGACATGATGCTCACGATCTGAGCCTACCCGCTGTAGCTGACCACTCTGTAGAACCCGGAGCAATTTGGCTTGAGCCGCCAAAGGCATTTCACCCACTTCATCCAGAAACAGCGTCCCGCCATTGGCCAGATCGAACTTGCCGCTGCGCTCGCTGATCGCTCCGGAAAAGGCGCCACGCACATGCCCGAACAACTCGCTTTCGACCAGGGTTTCCGGCAGCGCCGCACAATTGATGCTGATCAAGGGCCGGCGTGCACGGGCAGACTGCGCATGAATGGCTTCGGCCACCAGCTCCTTGCCAACACCGGTCTCTCCCGTCACCAATACGGTCAGGTCGCTATCCCCTACAAGAGCGATCTGCTGCAGGAGCTGCTTGTGTGCAGCACTCTGCCCGATCAGCTCACGGGTTCGAACCTGACCTGCTGCCTGCTTGTAGAGTTCGGCCAACTGGCTTTCATCGGCCACGCGTCGCGTCAAAGCATTGATCCGCTCGGCTGCTGTTACGGTGGCCGAAGCCAGACTGGCAAAGGCTTGCAGCATGTCCAGATCCACAGTGCCGAAACGCGCTTCGTCCAGGGCATCGAGTGTCAGCAATCCCCAGACCTGATCCTGCACATACAGCGGGCAGCCCAGGCAGTCATGGACCTCAAGAGCTTCATGGCCCTCAACCAGACCGTCATAGGGATCGGGCAAGTCGCAGTCTGCTGCAAAGCGGGTCGGCCCTCGATGTTCGATCAGCACCTTGAGCCGCGGGTGCTCACTGATGCGAAAGCGTCGCCCTAACGTATCAGGGCTGAGCCCCTGTACGGCTAGTGGTATCAGTTGATCGCCATCCAGCCTGAGCAAGGCAACGGCATCGCAGGGCAGCAACTCCCGAAGTGCCAGCAATAATTTGCGATAGCGCTCTTGCTCCGGCAGCTCTCGGGACAGGTCGGCGACCAAGGGAATCAGTGCAGACAACAACGGAGCCGTGGTCATTATGACCTCTCATAGAGTCATTTTGACAAACGCATTAAGCAGTCAAAATGACTCGAATCTAGATAACCTATTGATTTTAAAAGCCCTCGCTATTGGCACGCCTCGTGTATTACTAAGATAAAGCCAACGCAGGAGCTAAACCATGTTAACCGCTCAACAACGCACAATCATCAAGTCCACCGTTCCGCTGCTGGAAACCGGAGGTGAGGTGCTGACGACTCACTTCTACAAGATGATGCTCAACGAGTACCCGCAGGTCCGCCCCTTGTTCAACCAGGCGCATCAGGCCAGTGGCGCCCAGCCTCGTGCCCTGGCCAATGGCGTACTCATGTATGCCCGTCATATCGACCAGCTGGAGGCACTCGGCCCGCTGGTGGCTCAGATCGTCAACAAGCATGTCGCCTTGCAGATTCTGCCGGAACATTATCCCATCGTAGGGACCTGCCTGCTGCGGGCTATTCGCGAGGTATTGGGCCAGGAAATCGCTACCGACGAAGTGATCGACGCCTGGGCCGCAGCCTACGGTCAGCTGGCCGATATCCTGATTGGCGCAGAGGAAGATCTGTACGCCACTCATGAAGCAGCCCCCGGCGGCTGGCGTGGCGGTCGCTGGTTTCGTGTTGCCCGCAAGGTGGCAGAGAGTGACGAGATCACGTCCTTTTACCTGGTACCCGAGGACGGCGGAGCCCTGCTGGACTTTCAACCGGGCCAATACATTGGCATGCGCCTGATTCTGGAGGGTGAAGAGGTACGCCGTAATTACTCGTTATCGGCACGCGCCAACGGTCGCGAATACCGCATCAGCGTCAAGCGCGAGGCCGATGGCCGTGTTTCCAATTACCTGCACGATCAGGTAAACGAAGGGGATCGTCTTGAGCTTTTCCCACCGGCAGGCGAGTTTACGCTCAGGCCATCTGACAAGCCCCTGGTCTTCATTACCGCTGGTGTCGGCATCACTCCGGCACTCACTATGTTGGAAGCGGCACTCGAAACCCGTCGTCCCATTACTTTCATCCACTGCGCCCGCGATGCAGGCGTCCAAGCCTTCCGCCCGTGGCTCGAAGCGCAGAAGGCAAAGCATCCTCAGCTACGCTGCTACTTCTGCTACAGCCATCCGCGTCCCGAGGATCGGGGCGATGCAAACGGACTTTTAACACATGCACTACTGGAACAGTGGCTACCCGAGAATCGTGACCTGGATGCCTACTTCCTGGGTCCAAAGCCCTTCATGGCTTTGATCAAGCGTGAGTTGAAAGCACTGGGTGTACCTGAAGCGCAAAGTCACTATGAATTCTTTGGGCCAGCAGCATCGTTGGAAGCCTGAGTAAAGAGGCGGGTCTCAACGGCCCGCCTTTTAATTCACTTTTATTGAATAAAAGGCTCATTATTATTTATTAGATCGATCCCAGGAGGCTCGCTAGGATAAAGAGGCTATTACCTGCGTGCCTATAAAAGCCTCTAATAATCGTGAAAAAAAGACTGCGTTCCTTGCTGCCCTGGTTCAAGCGTTTCAAACCTGTTGCCGTCAAAGCCCCGCCCCGTGAACTGGTCCGTGCCACGCTTGGCGCCTGCCTGGGCATGGTAGCCAGCGTTCTGGCGTGTACTCACTTCTACGGACTCGAGATTGCGCTGCGAATTGCAGCCCCTATCGGTGCATCAGCCCTGCTGCTGTTTGCTGTCTCGTCCAGCCCTCTGGCGCAACCCTGGTCGATTATCGGCGGCAACGTAGTGGCTGCTGGAATTGGTGCGCTGGTTGGCCAGTGGATCGACCATACCCTGCTGGCCGCCGCGGTGGCGATGGCGCTGACCATCGTGACCATGTTCAGCCTGCGTTGCCTCCATCCACCGGGCATCGCAGTTGTCGTGGCAGTCAGCCTGGGCGGACCGGCCTTTCAACAGCTCGGTCTGTACATCATGCTGCCGGTGGCGCTCTGTTCGCTAATCGTCCTGGCAGGTGCCCTGATCTACAACAACCTGACTCGCCTGCCCTACCCGAAAGCTCCGGCGCCAGCCGCCAATCCGCATAACACGCGAGACCCGCTTCCGTCGCAGCGTGCGGGCTTTACGACGGCAGATCTTGAGCTTGCCATGAAGGAGTTTGGTGGCTTTGTCGACATCACTCGAGACGACCTTGAGTCCCTGGTCCGTCAGACCGAGCGCCACGCCTTGAGTCGTAGCATGGGCGCCATCACCGCCGCTCAGATCATGTCGCGGGACCTACAGATCGCCCATCCTGACACGCGGCTACAGGATGCCTGGAATCTGCTGGAATCTCATCACCTGAAAGCGCTGCCGATTCTTGATGAGGCAAAGCATCTGGTGGGCATCGTGACCCTGGCCGACCTGTTCAAGGCCATCGAGCCGGGCTCGCCGAACGCGCAGGGTAATCCAGGCGATATCCCGCTTGAGCGCTTTATGACACGCCATGTGCAATGTGTGCGGGATACCACCCATATCGTGGAGCTGGTGTCACTGCTTTCAGACAAGGGCCTGCATTACCTGCCTGTCCTGGATGAGCCGGGCAACCTGGTCGGCATCATCAGCCAGACCGACCTGATCGCTGCGCTCTACCAACGCTGGTTGAAGAACGTACTGACGCACCGTGAGGCGGCCAATCAGCGCGCCTCCGAGGAAAGCGCCGCCTGATTCAGAGGGCGCATGGTTAAGGCCATGTGTCCTCCCGGCCTTACCCCTCCCAACGCTGGGACCAGTCTGCGTCCTCACCGATCACGTCTCGCAGCAACTGGATCGCATCCTGAAGCACGGGCGTTTCCTTGTCCCGCGAGTACACCAGATACGTGGGATAAGTAAACTCCGGTGCTCGTTCTATCCGCTGCAGAATGCCGTTATCCAGATAGCTCTGGACGACGCGCGTCCTGAAATATCCTGCACCTCCATTCTGTACAAGGTACTGCAAGGCCAGAGGCCCCAGACTGAAAGAAAGCGCTGCTTTCGCCTTTTCGGGCATGGCTGCGTCGTGCTGCTTGCGAAAGGCCTCGCCCCAATCAATGTAGATGTAGGGCTCAGGTTGAGCTACCGAGCAGACCTGAATCAACTTTTCCTCCAGCACCTGCTCGACCTGCATTCCTGGCCAGTATTCCGGCTGATAGACCAGTGCCGCATCCAGCACGCCTTGCTCTACCTGCTGTTGCAGACGACTGCTGTCGGCAATCTCAGCCCGTACCGCGTAGCCAGGCAATGCCTCCCGCAAACGCTTTACCCAATTGAGGATCAATGGATTGCTCAGGCTGACCTCCCCGCCTACCGTGAGCAGATTGCGAAACCCCTCCGGCAGCGGCAGGTCCCGCCGCGCAGCGTCCCACGTCTGTACCAGCTGACTGGCATATCCGGCAAACACCTGACCATCTGCCGTCAGCCTCGCACCCGCCCGGTTACGCACAAACAGCCGGCACTGAAGCTGAGCTTCCAGATTCTGTACCCGCGCCGTGACCGCGGTTTGCGTCACATGCAGCCGTTCCGCCGCAGCCAGAAAGCTTCCAGTCCGGGCAATTTCAAGAAAGGTACGGGCCAGTTCAAGATCCATGGGTATCCGATTATCGATAAGCGAGCCGTCAGTGTAGCCATGAACTCAGGCTGTATGCAGTTCTGCTTCGCGCGAGGAGGACTCCTGGCGGAACACCGAGGGCGACACCCCGGCCAGCCGCTTGAAGAACCGCGTGAAATACGCCGGTTCGGAAAAGCCCAGCAGATCCGCAATCTGGTTAACCGTAAGGCCCGTGTAGATCAGGTTTCGCTTAGCCTCAAGCAACAGCCGTTGATGGATGACGCCCAGTGAGGTCTGTCCGCGCAGCCGCCTGCAAAGCCCATTGAGATAGGCCGGTGTGATACCCAACGCCTTGGCATAGGCCTCGATAGGCCAGTGATTGCTGTAATTCGCCTCTACCAGCTGGGAAAACGCAGTCAGGTAGGACTGACCCCGCTCGGGCCGCTCCTGGGCGTCGCGCACCATCACCTGCCGCCCCAACCATACCGCCAACACCCCAACCAGTGATTGCAGGAGCAGGTCCCGCGCCGGCGCCGAGGAGCTGTACTCATTATTGATCGCGGCAAACAGCGTGTGGATGTAACGCCGCTCTCGTCCGACCTGATAAAGCGCAGGCTGGCTGAAGGTCTGGGTCTGCCCGCCCAGATGCTCCTGCAGCCGGGAAACCAGGGGCATCGCCAGGGTGAGAATAAAACCGTCGATGTCCTCCGAGAACCGAAATCCATGAATGCAAAAGGCAGGCACCACCTGGATGGCGGCATCATCGATCCGGGTCTGCTGCCCATCCACATTAAGCTCGGCCCATCCCTTTCGCACATAGAGCAGTTGCACCAGATCGGCATGCCGGTGCAACTGAATCTCCCAATCGTGCAGGCTGCTGCGCTTGGGGATGGACTCGCAATGCAGCAGGTCCGGTGTAGGCCATTCCAATGGGTCGCCATAGAGCATGAACACCGGAATATTCGGCACGGGCGGTTTCATGGTGGACCTCGTTCTTATGCAAGGGTGTTTATAAAAGTCCAGAACTTCCTACGTAAAGTGCCTTCTCGCCCGGCAATGATCAACCAAAAATACAGGCGACGCAGATAAGAACGCACGCTGGCCACCCCTTCGCCGGACGTGACGACACAATAAGCGAGAGACCATAACAATGAAGACACAAGTCGCCATCATCGGCGCCGGTCCATCCGGCCTTCTCCTGGGTCAGCTGCTGCACAACGCTGGCATCGACACCGTTATCCTCGAACGTCAGAGTCCTGATTACGTGCTGGGCCGCATTCGTGCCGGCGTCCTCGAACAGGGCATGGTCGACCTCCTGCGCGAGGCTGGCGTCAGCGAGCGTATGGATCGGGAAGGCTTGGTCCACGATGGATTCGAGCTGGCGTTCGAAGGTCGCCAAGAGCGCATCGACCTCAAGACGCTTTCCGGTGGCAAGACGGTCATGATCTACGGCCAGACCGAAGTCACCCGAGATCTGATGGAGGCACGTAAGGCCAGTGGTGCGCTTAGTATCTACGAAGCCAGCAACGTACAGCTTCACGAGCTGAAAGGCGAAAAGCCCTATGTGACCTTTGAAAAGAATGGCGAAACCGTACGCCTGGTCTGTGACCATATCGCCGGGTGCGATGGCTATCATGGCATCTCGCGCCAGTCGATTCCGGCAGACGCGCTCAAGACGTTCGAACGGGTGTATCCCTTCGGCTGGCTGGGCGTCCTGGCCGACACCCCACCGGTGAACGAAGAGCTGATCTATGCCAACCATGAGCGCGGCTTTGCCCTATGCAGCATGCGCTCCAAGACGCGTACCCGCTATTACGTGCAGGTTTCCGCTGACGAGAAGGTCGAGGACTGGTCCGACGAACGCTTTTGGGATGAACTCAAACAGCGCCTGCCGGCCGAAACCGCTGCCAGACTTGTTACCGGCCCCTCTATCGAGAAAAGCATCGCGCCTCTGCGCAGTTTTGTGGTCGAGCCCATGCAGTATGGTCATCTCTTCCTTGTCGGCGATGCGGCGCATATCGTTCCACCCACAGGGGCCAAGGGGCTGAACCTGGCGGCCAGCGATGTCTGCACCCTGTATCGGATTTTGACCAAGGTCTATCACGACGGCCGTACGGATCTCCTACAACGCTATTCGGAGGTCTGTTTGCGCCGCGTCTGGAAAGCCGAACGTTTTTCCTGGTGGATGACATCCCTGCTTCATCGCTTTCCTGATACCGATGACTTTGGCCGCCGCATCCAGCAGACCGAGCTGGATTATTTCCTGGGTTCTGAAGCCGGTAGAAAAACCATTGCCGAAAACTATGTGGGTCTGCCTTATGAACCGATCGAGTAAGGCGACGGCAGCCAAGCTCTGGTAATCTGGCCGTCTTGACCCACGCCCGTAAAGCGCATCCACTCGGCTGCGTTTTACGCTGCACGCCAGGACTGTCCATGCCCAGCACCTACCTAGAACAATTATCTCAGGAAATTCAGGCCAACGTCCGCACTGCGCTGGCTGAAGATGTAGGAACCGGCGACATCACCGCCCAGCTCATCCCTGCCGACCGCACCGCCAGGGCCACTGTCATTACCCGCGAAGACGCCACCCTCTGCGGCACCGCCTGGGTCGATGAGGTGTTCCGCCAGATCGATTCCACCGTAAAGGTTGAATGGCAGGTTCGGGACGGGGAACGGGTCATGGCCGACAAGATTCTTTTTACCCTGTCAGGCCCCGCCCGCTCCCTGCTGACGGGCGAGCGAACAGCGCTCAACTTCCTGCAACTGCTGTCAGGCACAGCGACTCGCTGCAGTTACTACGCAGACTTGGTCAGCGGTACTCAGGTCCGCCTGCTGGATACGCGCAAGACCCTACCCGGCCTGCGGCTGGCACAAAAGTATGCCGTTACCTGTGGCGGCTGTCATAATCACCGCATTGGTCTGTACGATGCCTTTCTTATCAAGGAAAACCATATTGCGGCCTGCGGTGGTATTGCTCAGGCGGTCGAGACGGCGCGTCGTATCGCCCCCGGCAAGCCGGTTGAAGTAGAGGTTGAGAACCTCGCTGAGTTGGAGCAGGTCCTGGCCACAGGCGCTGAAATCGTCATGCTCGACAATTTCTCGCTTGAGGATATGCGCGAGGCCGTAAGAGTCAATGCGGGCCGCACCAGGCTGGAGGCGTCGGGCGGTATCAACGACACGACCATTCGCCCAATCGCCGAAACCGGTGTCGACTATATTTCAATAGGCACGCTGACCAAAGACGTCAAGGCACTGGATCTTTCCATGCGCCTGGCGCTTTGATCATATGCCTCCTGTTGTTCACTGCAGGCCGGTTCGCTGGCCCGCAGGCTTTATCAAGGAACCTTTGTGAGCCATCGCTACCTTGTCATCGATAGCAGCGCCTTCACCAGCCCACAGCTGGAAGCCTACCTGTCTGCACGTCCCAAGAACCGTGTCATCATTTCCGACAGCACGGCCGTACAGCTCTTTCAACCCGAGCAATGGGTAACGGCCCGTAACGGATTATTCAAGCAGTACAAAGATCGCATCTTCTTTTCAGATTCCAGCGGGCCAATTCTTCAGGCCGAGCTGGAAGGACGCAAACCCAGCATCCTCGCCGCGCCGTTGACGCGAGCCTTTAACGCGACGATTGCCGCCGAAGGCGAAGAAGAAGCCCGGCAATTGGCATACGTCCACAAGAACCTGCTGGATATCGAAGACGAATACCTGGCCAACCGCAAGGTATTTCTCAACACACTTATTACCCATATGAGCAAGGCGCTGCAGGATAATCCTGCCGTTACTCAGGACCGTGAGGCAGCCATTCACCTGGCAGCCGCTACGGCTCAACGTGGTCTCGCCAAAGGGTTCTCTCCAAGCCTGCTTGACGCGCCCTACAGTGTGTTTCTCAAGGCCTACCCTCTGGCAGCCCGCTATGTTGCCCTGCTTGCCTCGCTGCTGGTCGAGCATATCCAGGCAACCGGTACGGCTGCCAAGGTGAACGCAACGGCCATTATCGAAACCTTTACGCAGCGGGATAACGTGCTGATTGCCAGCCTGTTCGACGGCCTGTTGAGTACGGATGAGAATACTAACGCTGCCTTCGCCGCGCTCAAGCAGACCCTTGCAGTGCTCAGCAAGGTAGGCGCCCAATCCGTGCATTAACGTCTGGAATGCCCTTGGAATCGGTGGCTTCTGCAGCAGCGGCAGAGGCCACTGATAAATTGATCAAGCTCACACTTTAGAACTTTAGCCGTTAACGCTTCAAATCCTCTTCGCTGGTCCGCCTCGCGCTTCCTGTGCGTTTTTCGTCCACGAAAATATCTGTCCCGAACATCATTCATAGCTCTGGTTAATCGTTGACTCATCGTCACTTAGCCGCGCCAATTATTTTTATAAGCGCCTTCGCCATATTTTTGACAGCCCTGAATTAATCATTCCAAATAGCTATTATTGCGACTAATCGCCGCTCTATGACGGCCTTTTCACTGCCATTTTTTTCCTCAAGCCAAACGCTAAGCCGTCGATACGCCAAGCACAACGACAGCATGCGCTGCAGAAATCACCTCGGTGCTTAAACGACTGTCACGGCTTATCCAGCGCAACACAGCAGCTGGTAATTGATTTATTCAATATTGGGGAAACTTTCATGAACCGCTTTGAATCCATCGCACGACTCAGACGCCTCTTTCGTGGTGCAGTACAGGGGCTGCTGCTCTCTGCTTCTGTGGCTACGCTATCCGCTACAGCCCAAGCGGATGATTTAAGCGTCGGTCTGGTTGGCTTGAACATGTCGGGCGCTGGGTTTGCGGCCCATGTTCTACCCGGCCTCAACAACCGCAACTACATTTTCCCTACGGAAACCCATTTCAAGGATTGGAGCGAGAGAGGCGTTCGCCTGATTCGCTTCCCTATTATCTGGGAGCGCCTACAGCCCAAGCTCTACAACATGCTCGATCCAGACTATGTAGGGCTGATCCAGCAGACCATGAACTATGCACAGAAATACAATGTGCGGGTCATTCTGGACCTGCACAACTATGCGCGCTATCGCGGTGAGCTGATTGGTACAAAGAACGTGCCGTATGCGGCCTACCACGACGTGATGTACCGCATCGCCTTTCGTTGGGCCAAGCACCCTGCCCTCTACGCCTACGACATCATGAATGAACCCAACGGTGCGCTCGATTACTGGCCGACCGCAGCACAGCATGGCATCAATGGCGTGCGTACTGTGGACAAGGTCAAACCCATCATTGTCGAAGGCAATGGTTGGGCGGAGGCAACCCGCTGGGCGCAATGGAACGATTCGCTGCTCAATCTGAAAGACCCGTCCGACAATCTGATTTTCTCGGCGCACACCTATTTCGATAACAACTCCGGTGGCACCTACGAGACCGTGGACGTCAGCACACTGGACCCCATGTATGGTGTGGCGCGAGTGAAGCCTTTCGTAGAATGGCTGAAAAAGCATGGCAAGAAGGGTTATATCGGCGAGTTTGGCGTCCCGGACAATGATCCTCGCTGGCTGGTACTGATGGACAACATGTTGGCCTATCTCAGACAGAACTGTATCCCGGCAACCTATTGGGCGGCAGGTCCTGGCTGGGGTAACTACAACCTGGCGGTTGAGCCCGTGAATGGACAGGAACGCCCGCAATGGCCGACGCTCAAGAAATACCTGAGCACACCTAGTCAGTGCATACAAATAGGCCCGAATTGATCGGGCCTATGGAAATGGGGCCTGCTTGAGGCCCCATTGGCTTACTTGGGCATCGTTTTCGAGGTCACGTACTTGCTCAGGACTTCATTGTCATCCAGCGCATGAACGTCGGAGGCGACCCACAATTTACGCTCGATCCCCTGGGCAATCAGATGTGCGACAGCCGCTTCGATAGCCGACAGCACACAAAGCTGAGCCGGCTCGTTGGTGGTATAGCCAGACTCTGCCTCTAGTAGCTTCTTGAACTCGACGAACTTGTAGACATCCGCCGAGCGACCAATCGAGAAGATGGTCTTGGATGTCATCACGTTCGCCAATACCTGTCCGCCACGTACATCGATGGCGCGCAGATTGACCGTCACCTGATCGACCCGGTATTCCTGGGACGCACCGATTCCCAGGTAGCGAGCGCCTTCGCCGCCGCTGCGAATATTGGTGTCGTAGGCAACGATGCCACCCTCCAGCAGGATGTTGGCTGCCTGCAGTGAAGGGAGCGGCTGCTGAATGTTTTGTGGCGTGTTGGGCTTGCTCTGGGTCGCCCGGATGATCTTGCGCTCGGTCAGAATGTTCTGCAAACCCTCACGCTCCAGCACCACGAACCAGCCGCTGGCCTGGAGTGCATCGACCAACATGCTGGCGCCACCCTGGGTGACGGCGGTAGAGAACGAGCTGGCCGGGCTGGGCTTGTACTGGCCGGTCTGGTCACGGAACCCATAGACGGCCGCAACAAGCTTGCCTCGCGGCGCCGGCAGATTCAGCAGATCGTAATAGGTAGAAGCCCGTGGGGTCAGTGTAGGTTGGGCATTTTGTTCGGCGGGCATGGGGTCACGCACAGAACATCCCTGCATCAGCATCGCGCACAGCAACGCTGACGACATCATGAGTCGTTTCATAATGGCTATTCCTGATTTAGCGTGCTGCTTAGTAAGTCGTTCCGGCCAATCCGTTTACGGCAATCTCAGAGACCTCGCCTGTCACCCGATCCGTAATATGGATGACCAGCTGCCCTGTTTCGTCATTGAGAATATTGACGATGAAATCGTCGGTAGTAACGCTGCCTGCCTTGCCGTTACGGGCATTGGTCAATACCTGCGAAAGCAGGCTCGACTGCAACTGACTGGTAAAGCGCTCGATGGCCGACATACTGCTGGAAGACTTGGCATCCGGATCGTCATAGTCATTCTGGGCCTGCGCGTTACCGAGCAGATACGAGCCGTTCAACGGGCTGCCGCCAAAAGCAGGGTTCTTGGGGGTATAGACTAGTTCAGTGGCCTGGAGCGACGAGACGGAACCTAGCAATAGCAGCCCTAGCATCGTTGCCGAATGTACGTTCTTATTCTTCATAGCTCGTCTCTGTCCATGTCGAAGGTGTCATATAAAAGATTTTCCAGTTTTTGTTTAGCGACTGTGTCCTTGACCATGTCCGCCGCTGCATAGGCCGTGCCTTTGAGCTCCGAGACATTAGGTTGGATGAACTGTCGGTAAACCACTCGCTGGTCATGCTCCACCCAGACCAAACTTCCCCAACGCGCAGAAGGCCTCTCGCGTACTACCAAGTTGAAATCCAGTTGGCTGGTATCGACCAACCGATCGCTGAAATAGCGATAAAAGTCGTGACCGAAGCGGGAGATCGTGTTGTCGACGATAAAGCCCTGGATATTCTCCTCATCATCGGCAGCCTGTGCCGACATCAGCATCATCATCCCCAGCAGTCCGACGCCCCAGCGCTTCATTGCGTTAATGTCCTTTACTCTTTTCGTAGAACTTCAGCGCGGCCTCTGCACGATTGGAGGCGCCAATCTTGCGAAGCAGGTTATGAATATGACTCTTGATGGTGTGTGTACTCAGGCAAAGCTGATGGGCAATCTCCGCGTTTGAATACCCCTTGCCAACCAGGCTCAGGATCTCACGCTCGCGCCCGGTCAGGTCCACCGCCTCCTCTTCCAGTGTCTGCATCCGCCGATAGCGCTCGATCAGACGCTCCATGACATCACGTGGCAACCAGTCCCGTCCCATCAGCAGGGCTTGTATGCCATTGAGCAAAAGCTCTCGGGAGGTATGGGTGTAGAAGATTCCCTTGATCTCGGGATGCTTTTCGATGAGCTGCTGCGCCTGCTCATCCGAGGTATTGACCAGCGCAACCGGTGCCTGACCAATCAACTGATCCAGCACAGCCGAGCACTGCTCGAATGCGACACTACCGACATCAAGCAGCCACAGAGATGCCCTGGCCTTTTCCAATCCATTGAAGTCACCCACGCATAACTCGAATTCCGTCTGCTGATTGAGAAAGTGCTGGAACAACTGCCCCAACAACTGATTCTTGGTCAGTAGTTTGACGGTAAGTGGCGGGCGGCCTGTTGCCATAATGGCGTCTGCTGAACTCAACTTTAAGCCTCGGTTATTCTTAATGTCGGTAGGCTATCCAACGATCTTGCGATCACAAACAAAAAAGCCCCTGAAACCATTTCGCCTCAAACAAATGAGAAATTAAACACAGCGATATATTGAGATTCTTTTGGCATCACTCCCTGATGACGGTTGAATATTCAGTAGGCTGGATTGAAACAACAGAATTCTCAAGAACCAACGTGAACACTTTATGAAACAGGACTGTATTCACGTAACGAGATACATCAGGAAAAGACTTCTCTTTCCAACTTAGGTAATAGATCACCTGCTGCACCAATCAACGTCCAGTCATCGGAATGTACTCCTGAAACCAGCTGCGGATTGATATGAACGACCGCGGCATTGGCGTCACGCGCAATCTGAGGCATCTGAGCGGCCGGGTAGACCACACCGGATGTACCGACGGAAAACAGGACATCACACTGGGCTGCCGCATCAAATGCCTGCTGCAAGGCCTGTACCGGTAACGACTCGCCAAACCAGACGACGCCCGGCCTTATAAAACCATTACACCTGGAACAGCGTGGCGGTTCGACACGACGACCTTGATCTGGTTCAACCGGTATTTCACGCTCGAACGAATAGCCGGTGCCGCAGGCAAAACAGCGCGGCTGATGCAGGCTGCCATGCAGGTGCAATACATCGGCACTCCCGGCACGCTCGTGCAGATCATCGACATTCTGGGTAACGACGGTAGCGCGTGGAAAGTGCTGGGCCAGACGGGCAATGGCAAGATGGGCCGGATTGGGCTGAGCATTCAGCACCTTCATACGACGCCATTCGTACCATCCCCAGACGAGGGCCGGATCCGCCTCAAAGGCTTCGGGGGTTGCCAGTTCGGTGGCATCGAACGTTGCCCAGAGTCCGGTCTGCGCATCTCGAAAGGTGGGAATGCCGCTTTCGGCCGATACGCCTGCACCGGTAAAGAACACCACATGCTGTGCATCGCGAATACAGTGTTTCAGCGCTTCATCTATCGCCAGGGGCGTAGAAGATGGGGTTTGGCTCATAACATCTGTTCCAATCTTTCCATGAGTGGGCCGATCCTGCTTTTATAAAGAGGCCTTTCCGGTCTTTTTTCACCAAGAGTCCTATTGGTGAATAAAACGTTCTTGTCTGAATATGAAATGCTTATCCAGTTGTAGCCAATTAATATGAATTTGCCAGTTGAAACGTAACCAGTTTTTGCGGCAGGCGCTACCTTTTTAATGGGAAGTGCATGCCAGAGCACTTGTGTAAATACGCTACACAAGTGCTCAAAGTTCTCATTTTTCTTTTACCAACAGATACCTTATCGTTTTCAAACTCGACCGACGGTGCCGCCACTCATCGCATTTCGACAAGAGTGGGTTCACTCGCTGCGCTACATGCCGATAATCCGGAAGTTCCCTTCGAGCGAGAGTATTTTTCTCTTGCTGACGTTTCGCCTCACCGGAATCGCCATGAAGAAATCCTTTTTTAGTAAGCATCGTTTCACTGTTATTCCCGCGCTGGCCTTGGCAGCAGTAATTGCTGGCAGTATCGGTTATTGGAGCCTGACGTCTGGTCAGGCAACTGTCAGCACAGCAGCCCCCGGCTCGGTTCAAGCGATGCTTGATACGGTCCGCACGGCACCACAACCGTGGACAGACCATCCGCAGGACTTGTCCGTTCTGGTCAACGACATGCGCAGCAACGCCATTGCAGGTGCTGTGATTGGCGAAAAAGCGGTGTATATCACTACCACGGCCAATGCTCACTACACGGTAGCCGATCCGTCTGGCCGGGTCGGCGATCTGGTTCTGCGTGACTACTCGAACCGTGGCGAGACCCTGTTCCCGGTTGCGACCTTTGCCGAATCGGCTGAGCGCAGTCCGGTCATGGAAAGCCTGTTGGCCAACCTGCCCACCTATCTGCTGCTGCTTCTGCTGGCCGTACCGCTGGCGTTCCGCGCTATGAGCCCTTTCAAGATCCAGCGCAAGGGCACGAATGTTTCCTTCGAGGATGTCGTTGGGGCCCATGAAGCCAAGCGTGCACTGGAGGACATCACTACCTGCCTGCGTAACCCTGCCGCCTTCTCGGCACTGGGCGCACGTCCGCCAAAGGGTGTCTTGCTGACTGGTGAGCCGGGCACAGGAAAAACCCAGCTGGCCAAGGCACTGGCTACGGAATGCAACGCGCATTTCATCCAGGTGACGGGCAGTGATTTCTCCTCGATGTTCTTCGGAGTGGGCATTCAGAAAGTGAAGTCCCTGTTCCGTACAGCGCGCAAGAAGGCACCGTGCATCATCTTCATCGACGAGATCGACGGTATTGGCAAGCGTGCCGAGCAGTCCCGCTCAAGCGACGCGGAAGCCAACCGCATCATCAACCAGTTCCTGACCGAGATGGACGGCTTCGATGGTTCCAGCGGCGTGCTTGTCCTGGGTGCGACCAACTTTGCCAACTCGCTGGACCCGGCACTGGTGCGTGAAGGCCGCTTCGACCGGACCATTGCGGTCGGCCTGCCAACCCTGGAGGACCGTATCGAGCTGTTCCGCCTGTACGCCAAGAAAATTCAGGTGCAGGGTGACCTGGACTTCGAGGCCCTTTCCCGTAACACCGTTGGCCTGACACCTGCAGCCATTGCCTACATTGCCAACCATGCGGCACTGCTGGCGGCACGTGAGAACTGCACTCAGGTCAGCATGAGCCACTTTGTGGATGCGATCGAGACCTGCCGTATCGGTGAGCAGCCTACTGCTGTCACGCCGCTGAGCGATACCGAGCGGACCCGTATTGCCGTACACGAAGCCGGCCATGCTCTGGTAGCAGCGGCGCTCAACACTGGGCGTGTCGAGAAGGTGACCATCCTGCCCCGTGGTCAGGCCCTGGGCGTGACACTGGTAACACCGGTGGAAGACAAGCGTCTTCATCTGGAGTCCGAACTCAAGGCTCGTATCCAGATGCTGCTCGCCGGCCGCTGTGCCGAACAGATCTACTTCCATGAAGTATCTTCGGGCGCGGCCCAGGACCTGCAGGAAGCCTCCAAGCTGGCCCTGTCGATGGTGGGTTCATTGGGTATGGGACCGAAAGGCTCGCTGATCAGCATTCAGGCACTGCGTGATGCCGGCATTGAATACGATGCAAATACGTCCATCGAGGCCGCAGATGAGCTCCTGCATCGCCTGAACGATCAATGCATGGCCCTGTTGCAGCGCCTGCGTCCGGCCCTGGACAGCATTACCCAAGGCCTGCTCGAGCACGAGACGATCCCGGGCGAGGATGTCATGCAGGCTCTGGCTGCCCATGGCGGTAGCGAGGCAGTCAAGGCCCTCAATCGCGCCATCAAGGCCGATCCCGAGCGTGCCCAGAACGCAGCCATGAGCGGTTGGACGCTGGACTAATTTCCGCCGCAGCTCTCGCTGATCCCAAAAGCCCGTGGTGAACACCGCGGGCTTTTTTATTGGGAAAAATCTGCAATTTCTTACCGTAGAAAGCAAAACCGTCTGCCTTTCGCCGATAGTCTGAATTGACAAAGTAACAAAGGAACGTTACATAATATTTCCAGTTGTATGACGACGTATGACACAACAATCATAACAAATGGATATGTAGCGCTATGGCCCTCGCAGCGATTACACCTATTCGAAACCGTGTGGCACCGACTACTTATCGCGCAGAGGTAAACCCGCCTGCTAGGGCAGTTGTAAGCCTGTTGACAGGCCTACATCTGTCACGCTTGCTTGGCATCACCCGCAGGTCCGGCGTCAAATCAAAGACGTCATACATCCGCCTCTTGAATCCATCGTGCCTCATGCACGCTTCCTCCGATCCGCATCATTTCGTTATTCGTTGGCCGGGTTTAAGCCCCTTTATGGCGATATCACGCCGAATGCTTCGCGCCCGTTGCTCGCCTTGTGTGTCCTGTTTCGAACGCAGCATTTGATTACGCATTGCGGCGTTTCAACGCTTTAGCCCTGCCCTGCAGCACAGCTCAACCATTAAGAACAATTAAAGGTGTGTCATGAAAATAAAAGGAATCCGCTGGTGGATGGTCGCCCTTGTCACGGGCGGTCTGATCGTCAACTACCTGGCCCGTAATACCTTGTCGGTGGCAGCGCCCACCATGATGAAAGAGCTCGATTTTGGCGCCGAAGAGTATTCTCACATCGTAATCGCCTGGCAGCTCTGCTATGCCTTCATGCAGCCTATTGCAGGCTACTTGCTGGATGCCATTGGTACCAAGTTGGGCTTTGCGATTTTCGCCATTGCCTGGTCGGTGGCGTGCGCAGCAGCAGCCATGGCCAACGGTTGGCAAGGGCTTGCGTTTTTCCGGGGCCTACTGGGGCTGACAGAAGCGGCCGGTATCCCCGCAGGGGTGAAGGCTACCTCCGAGTGGTTCCCAGCCAAGGAACGCTCGGTCGCCATTGGCTGGTTCAACATCGGCTCATCGGTAGGCGCCCTGCTGGCACCGCCGCTGGTGGTCTGGGCCATCCTGCAGAGCGGCTGGGAGCTGGCGTTCCTGATCGTGGGCGTGCTCGGCATTGTATGGAGCGCCCTCTGGCTAGTGTTCTACAAACATCCGCGTCAGCAGCAACTGCTGTCCGACACCGAGCGGGACTACATTCTTTCGGGCCAGGAAGCCCAGCACAAGGATGAGACGCCTGCCAAAGCCAATTGGAAAAAGATTCTGACCAGCCGAAACTTCTTCGCCATTGGAGCGGCGCGCGTTCTGTCCGAGCCGGCCTGGCAGACCTTCAACGCCTGGATTCCGCTGTACATGATGACCGAACGTCACATGAACATTAAGGAAGTGGCTCTGTTTGCCTGGCTTCCCTTCCTGGCAGCAGACATCGGTTGCGTGCTGGGCGGTTACATGAGCCCCTTCTTCCACAAGCACCTCAAGGTCTCGCTGTTCACCTCGCGCAAGATCGTACTAATGCTGGGTGCCTTCTGCATGATCGCACCAGCCTGTACTGGCCTTGTGGCGAGCCCGTATACCGCGATTGCCCTGCTCTGCATCGGAGGCTTTGCCCATCAGACGCTTTCAGGAGCGCTGTACTCGGTGACCGCTGACGCATTCGGCAAGAATGAAGTGGCTACTGCGACCGGCATGGGCGGCATGTTCGGTTACCTGGGCGCCGCGGCGTTCACGTTTGTCTTCGGCGTGCTGGTGACCAAGGTAGGCTACAGCCCACTGTTTATCGTACTGGCCATTTTCGACATCGTGGCGGCGTTGATCGTCTGGAACGTGGCAACCGACCGCTCTCACCTGACCGACACGCAGCCGGTTAATGCGAACGAGGCACTCACTGGCGCCGAACCAGCCAAGAGCTGAGCCTGCTCCTGAATGAAAAAGCGCGGCCTGTGCCGCGCTTTTTTATGCCTCACGTTCCTGAAACACCGACTCTCCCTCAAGGGAAATCAGGTTCAGTTCAAGGTCCGCCCGCTCTGCCCACTGCTCATCGATCTCGGCTTTGACGGACACGCCCAACGCGCGGAAATCGTTGACCTGCTTGACCAGGTTGCCCTGCCCGCTAACGAGCTGCCCGCAGGCCTTGTGATAAGCCTCTTGGGCTTTTTCCAGGCTCTTGCCAATACCGTCCATGCTTCCCAGAAAGGTCCGTAGCTTGTCGTATACCCGGCTGGCGCGGTCGGCCAGTTCGGCGGTGTGCCGGCTCTGGTCTTCGAAGCGCCAGAGCTGCCGGACAATATTGAGGCTGGTCAGCAGGGTGGTCGGGGTTGCGACCAGCACATTCTGTTCGATGGCCCGCTGGAACAAGGTCTCGTCTGCCTTGAGGGCTTCGACAAACGCCGACTCGATGGGTACGAACATGAAAACCATCTCGGGCGCGTTGAGTCCCGGCAGCTTGAAATATTCACGATCCGATAGCTCGCGGATGCGCTCTCCTACCGCGCGCACGTGTTCTGCCAGAGCGATCCGGCGCTCGGCCTCATCTTCACAATTGATGTAGCGGGTATAGGCGTTGAGCGAGACCTTGGCATCAATGATGAGGTGCTTGTTCTGGGGCAGATACACCAGGACGTCCGGCCGACGACGACCTGTCTCGGTGGTAAAGCTGACCTCACGCATGAAATCGGTGCCCTGACGCAAACCGGAGCGCTCCAGCACGTTTTCAAGAATCAGCTCACCCCAGTTGCCCTGAGCTTTCTTCTGGCCTTTCAGGGCGGTCGCCAGCTCATGGGCCTCCTGCGTGATCTGCCGATTAAGCTCTTTTAGATCGAACAGCTGCTGTGCCAGAGCGGCCTGCTGCTGGGTGTCCTTGTGGTGGATATCTTCAACCTTGTGGCGGAACGCTTCGATCTGCTCGCGAAACGGCTTGAGCAATGCATCCAGCGACTGCTGGCTGTGCTGGGAAAAGGTCTGCCCCTTCGCCTCGAAGATCTGGCTGGCCAGTTGCTCGAATTCGGCCTTGAGTTGCTCGCGGCTTTCCTTCAGGAGCTGAGTCTGCTCAAGGAAATGCTGTTCTTTTTGCTCAAGCGTGGTCCGCAAGGTGGCATGTTCTTCCACCAACTGGGCGTACCGTGTCTGTATTTCACGAAGTATCTGCTGCTCGCGGACCTGCTGGGTGCGCTGCTCGGCAAGCTGCTGCTGCAGGCCGTCCAGCTGCGCGCGCGCCGCTTCAGCCGCGGCACGGTGATCCGACATCTCCAGCTGCGCCTGACGTGTCTGAGCTCGCAGCTCCGTCTCGCTTTGCCGAAGCATTTCGATTTGCTCTTTCAACTGCTTTATACGGTCGCGCTCGGCATTCAGCTCAACTGCCTGCCGACTGTTGGCCACTTCCAACCGCTGGGCCTCACTGCGCTCTGCCTCGATCAGTTCCTGGGTTTCCTGAAGGCGCGCCTGCAAACCTTGCTGCTGTCTGACCAGCAACGCTGCCGTGACGCCCCATCCCAACAGCGCCGCCAGCGGCAACACCAAGGAGATCAGGTTCAGCGAATTCATAGCCAGCCTCACAACGGATACATCAAAGCTCGCACCTTATGTGGGCCGGATGAGCCCGTCCAGTGCCTACGGCCCGGTTTTAGCGCGAAAGTATGATTTGAAGAACAGCCTGGTAGCGTTTGTGACACCAGCCGCCACGTCAGCGATGACTCCCAAGCCTGCCCCACCAACCTGCAAGAAATACAGATTGGGTAAGGCGCTCCACGCCGAGGCCAAGGCCGATACGTTTTACATGTGAACGGGCTTACATCAGCATCAACCCACTCAAGCGCCTGACCCGGCGGGACACCGCCTCTTCAAAAACGCCTGTTTTAGATTCGATCAAGCTGAACCAGTCCCGGGCCCGGGTGATACCGGTATAGATCAGCTCCTTGGTCAGCACTGGGCTGATCGTATCCGGCAGGATCAGCGCCGTATGCGCGAACTCGGAGCCCTGGGACTTGTGTACTGTCATGGCAAACACGGTTTCCACGGCAGATAACCGGCTCGGCAGAATGAAGCGCAGACCGCCGCTACCGTCGTTGCGCGGGAATGCGACCCGGATTGCCTTGCCTGATCGATTGGCAGGCTCGGGCATACATAAGGCAATGCCGATATCGCCATTCATGAGGTTCAGGCTATAGTCGTTCTTGGTGACAAGTACCGGGCGGCCCTCGTACCAGCCCTGGTCCTGGCTGATGAGTTCTGCATTAAGCAATGCCTTGGCAATCCGCTGGTTAAGGCCCTCCACTCCCCACGGTCCTTTACGGACCGCGCAGAGTAGCTGGAACTCATCGAACGCATCCAGCACAGCCTTGGCCCAGGCTTCCCAGACAGGATCATCCATAGGCAGGTCGTAACTGGGGCGAAGCGCCTGCATCACGCGCAGATAATGCCGGTAGCCATGAGGTCCTTTGGGTGAATGACCTTCTAGCACCAGCTTCTCCAGCGCCCTGTCTTCGGCATCGCGCAGCCGCAGGCAGAACAGGTCATCGTAGGTCTTTTTGACCAGCAGCTCACGTGCACCGCTGGCCTCCTGAAGATTTACCCGGCGCGCCAGCTGGCCGATACCGCTACTGGAATTGAACCGGCGAGAATGACGTAGCATGACGACCTGCTGTGCCAGGGCATGATGCTCCTCGTGACCGTCTTCCAGCGATTCGTCGCTCAGGCATTCCCCGCAGATTTCCTCCAGCCACGCGCGAGTTTTCGGCGTGTAATAGCCCAGCTCGGCATCACGGCACAGATCGCCCAGAACGGCGCCTGCCTCGACCGAGGCCAGCTGATCCTTATCGCCCAGCAAGATCAGCCGCGCGTGCTGCGGAAGTGCGTCGAGCAGGCAGGCCATCATCTCCAGATCGATCATGGACGCCTCATCCACGACCAGCACATCCAGCGGCAGCGGGTTGCTGACGTGATGGCGGAAATGACGGGTATCCGGGCGGCTGCCAAGCAGCCGGTGCACCGTAGTAACGTCCACGGGAATATGCGGACGCACGGCCTCGCTTACACCCAACGACTGGACCTGTCGTCCAATGGATTCAGTCAGCCGGGCGGCAGCCTTGCCTGTTGGCGCCGCCAGGCGGATACGCATGGGCGTTCCCTTCTCGACAGCCGGAGCCTGAAGCAGCGCAAGAAGCCGGACAACTGTAGTGGTCTTGCCGGTACCCGGACCGCCGGTGATGATGCTGAACGCGCCTCGCGCCGCCAGGGCACAGGCCAGCTTCTGCCAGTCGGTCACGTTCTTGCCATCGATCAATGGACGCTCGGGAAACAGCGCAGCCAAGCGTGTGCAAAGGTCATCCGGCACAGACCCCAGGCCGGAGAGACGCAGCCGCAGGCATTCGCTGACACGGCGCTCATAGCTCCAGTAACGGCGCAAATATAACCGCTGGCCATCGAGCACCAGCGGACAGTCATCCACCTGACCGATGGCCACGATAGGACTGGCCTCCAGCGCACTCAGCCAGTGCGCTACGTTGAGAGCTGTCAGTACCTCGGAAGGCAGCAGCACCGGTTGCCTGTCTTCATCGCCCTCCGGTGGCAGCGATAATGCCATGTCCGGGTTGCCCAAGGTTTCGGCGAGATCCAGACACACATGCCCATGGCCCAGCTGATGGCTGGTCAATGCCGCTGCCAGCATCACGCTCGGGTGGCTCTGCCCGTCGAGCTCATAAAGAAAGGATACAAAGGCGCGGTCCAGCGGCCTAAGCCACCCTCGCTCAACCCAGCGGTCCAGCAGCAAAAACAGATCCGCCATGCATTCAAGCGGCCGGAGGTCCGGTGTATGGGCCGTCAGTGCAGTGGCTATCCTGGCCGACGCAGCGGCTGCAGCATCGGCTGACGCAGGCTCGTCGGCAAAAGCCATATCGAATAAGGAAAGTTGTTCTTGAGTCATGCGTATTCCCCGGTCAGTTGAGGACTTCCCTGAAAGCACAGGTCGAGTTCTTCGATCAGCTCACGTGGTGGCCGAGTAAAGAACACGCCCTTGCTGGCAGCACGACTGCCCCGCAGGAAAAGATAAAGAGCACCGCCCATGTGACGGTCGTAATCATAGTCTGGAAGACGCGCCTTAAGCTGGCGATGCAGCGCCAGCAGATAAATGACGTACTGGAGGTCATAGCGATGCTCTAGCACAGCGCCCGCCATGGCCTCCTGGGTATAAGCGGCATCATCGGCGCCCAACCAGTTGGACTTATAGTCCGCTACGTAATAGCGCCCCTCATGCTCGAACGTCAGGTCAACGAACCCTTTAAACATGCCGTTAAGCAGGCTTCGCCCAACCGAGGGCCGTGGCTTGCCTGGCATGACATAGCGACGAACCCGCTGATCGAGGGCCTCCGCCTCCAGCCGATGGGTGGAGAACCAGAACTCCATTTCGATCTGGTAGTGCGTGAGCTGGGCCAGCGTCACAGACGAGCCCGTTGAGCCGAGCGGTAGACGCCTTGTCAGCAGCTCTTTCAGCCAATCGCTCAGGGTAGCAATCCAGCCTTCCCAGCCGCGCCGGTTGCAACGGCGTGCCACAGTGTCTTCGATCAGCTCGGGCTGTTCGGCTATGTTCGCAAAACCCTCATTACCCGCCCACTCCAGCAGACCGTGCAAAAACGTTCCCGGACCCGGGCCGCGGGGGAACCGATGCAGGTCGACTCCGCTGCTAGCTGTGGCGGGCTGGGCGTCATCGTCCAGGCGGTCATCGTCGAACAGTTTTTGTGCTTCCGGGCTTTCGGGTGACAGGTCGGTATGCAGAACGGCGGTCTCTGCCTCGTCAGTCAGCTCGCCGATGCGCAACGCACTATAAGAGGCAATCCACCAGTGCTCCGCGACTACGCGCCGTGGCTGGCAGGCCTTGAGTTCAGGCCGCACCTCTTCGCGAGGCGCGAAGCGTGCAGTGGTGATTTCCGGCAGCGGCCCCACCGAGATGGCCGGCAGTTTACCTGTCATCTCTTCCAACATGCCCGCCAACACACCCGAGGACGACAGTACCTCTCCTCCGGTCGTGAGATATCCTAGGGCGCAGCGGTGGAAAGCCGACTCCTTGCTCTGCCCGCGCTTAAGGTCAGCCACGCCCATCCAGCAGGCGTGTTGTGCACGCGTCAGGGCAACGTACAGCAGGCGCAGATCCTCGGCCAGACGCTCTTCATCTGCGGCTATGATCACCTCGGCATCCGGCGTCAGGGTCATCTTGGGTGTGCCATCGAGGTCGTGATAACGCACCGGAATACGGCTGCCGTCCACTGGACGGAACGAGCAGATAAAGGGCAGGAAGACCAGTGGATACTCCAAGCCTTTGGACTTGTGAATAGTAACAACCTTGACCAGTGCCTCATCACTTTCAAGGCGCAGGATCTGCTCCTCGGCGGTATGGCCTTCGGTAAGGTGCTCCGCCAGATAACGAATCAGGGCCTGCTCACCATCCAGCTCAGTCGCCACCTGTTGCAGGAGTTCAGCCAGATGCAGGAGGTTGGTCAGTACACGCTCACCGTCAACCCGCGCCATCAGTGTTTGCGGCAACTGAAAGTCATGCAGAAAACGGCGCAACATGGGTAGCACGCCCTGGGTACGCCAGAGGGTCCGGTAGTGGCGGAACTGCATGACCCGTGACTCCCAGGCGCGCTCGTCGTGGTTAAGCCTGTCCAGCTCGGCCAGCGGCAGGTCCAGCGTGATACTGGCCAGCCCGGCACGGAGCACACGATCGACATCCGGCTCGGCGCACGCACGCAGCCAGGAGAGTAGGCAGTGTGCTTCCTGAGAGTTGAAGACCGAGTCTTTGTCCGACAAATAAACGCTACGTACCCCACGGGCCGCCAGCTGACTGCGAATGGCCTGGGCCTCGATACCGTCACGCACCAGCACGGCGATATCTGCCGGACGCAGTCCACGCAGGCCTTTTTCCGGGTGCTCGAAACCGGCCTTGTCCTGCTGCCCCAGATTGAGCAGGCGCACAATCTCGCTGGCCGCCACCTGCGCCAGTTGTGCAAGGTAGGCGGTTTTGGAAACCGGCTCGGTCTCGCTGGGGTGCCAGAGGGTGAGCGCCGGGATGCCCTGCCCCTCGGCCACCAGGCGCTCCTTGCGACCTTGCGCCCTGACGGGATGGAACGGCAATGGATTTTCATCGTCCTTGCGGAACAGGAAGGCACCGCGCCCTTCCTCATGCTGCTCGGCCTGCTCGAATACTTGGTTGACGGCAGCCACCATGGCCTCGCTGGAGCGATAGTTGGTATCCAACGTATGCAGGCGTCCTTCGGTGGAATAGCGTGCCTTCAGGTAGGTGTAGATGTCCGCGCCACGAAAGGCATAAATGGCCTGTTTCGGGTCTCCAATCAGGAACAGCCCGGTATCCTGCCGGTTATCCTGTATCCGGTAGATCGTCTCGAAAATGCGGTACTGCACCGGATCGGTGTCCTGGAATTCGTCGATCAGGGCCACCGGAAACTGCTCGCGGATCAGTTCGGCCAGACGCTCTCCTGCCCCGTCACTTTGCAGGGCAACGTCCAGACGGGCCAGGAGGTCATCGAAGCCCATTTCCGCACGGCGGCGCTTTTCCAGAATGAAGCGCTGCTTGATCCAGTGGGCGGCATGTTGCAGGAGTTCAACGTCCGGTTTGGGCAGGCTGTCCAGCGCGGCCTTGAGCCTGCTCATTTCCGCCAGCGCCGGATGATCGGGCGCAGAAGCCTTGGTCCAGACCTCGGCAAAGCCCTCAGGTGTGAAACGCTCGAAGCCCTTGCCGATATCAAGCAGCTCGGCGGATTCATCCTGCGCCCAGGCTGTGATCTTTTCGCACCAGGGGACATACCACTGCGCCTTGAGCTTGCGGCCATCCACCACCTTGCGGGCACAGGCGTCGTCACACAACAGGCGCAGCTCTTCAGCCCAGGCCGCCCACGGTGCTTTTAGCTCTCGGAGCAGTCCTCGCTTGCGTGTCAGGCACTCATCGATCAGCGTGCCCGGCTCCTGGTCGGCAATACCTTGCGTCTCGCCCACGATCAGCTCGCGTACGGATTCTGCCAACTGGTCAGGGCTGACCCAATGTTCGCGCACCCAGGCCAGTGATTCACCGTTCAGGGTGTAGCAGAACCGTCGCCAGTAATCCCGCACCACTTCAGCCAGAAGTTCGCTGTGATCCGTTTCCAGGGTCTGGTTGAACAGGCTGCCGCTGTCGAACGCATGCTCGCGCAGCATGCGCTGGCACCAGCTGTGAATGGTGGAAACGGCGGATTCGTCCATCCATTGCGCGGCCATCTCCAGCTTGCGTGCGCAGCCAGGCCACTGCTCTTCAGAAAAATCAGCCCGTAGCGCCTTGATCAACGCATCGGTCTTATCGATCTCGCCACGAAAATAGCGGGCGGCCTCGAACAGGCGCGCACGGATTCGGTCACGCAGCTCACGTGTGGCGGCGTCGGTAAAGGTCACGACCAGAATTTGTGGTGGCAGCAGCTCGCGGCCAAAGCCGGTTTCTTCGCCGCCATGCCCAAGAATCAGGCGTACGTACAAGGCGGAAATGGTAAAGGTCTTGCCGGTGCCAGCGCTCGCCTCGATCAGCTGGCTACCGCGCAAGGGAAAGCGCAACGCAAGCGGCCGCTCCTGTTGTGCAGTCATGCGGCGGCTCCTTGTGCTGGCTGCTCACACCAACCTGCCTCGAACATCGGACGATACAAGGCATTGCACCAGCCCTCAAATTCCTCGCTGGCGGTCAGCCTAGCGAAGTCCGGGTATTGACGCATCAAGGCTGGGCTTTCAGCTCGCTCGCCCAGGCTGTTTACACCATCACCTTCATAGGCTTTACGAGCCGCCATTTGCGCCTTGACGGGGTCCTGCTCGGCATTGAGCCAGGCAAACGCCGTTTTTACCGCGACCGGCAGTGGACAACACATGCCACGCTGCCAAGCGATCAAAAGATCACGTAGCGCAGCGGCGGCCTGGGCGGTTTCCAGCGGAGCGAGCATTAGAGTCTCATCGGTGGCCACCAAGGCCGTCGTAAGCGGCACGCCACAGGCAGAGGCCGTCAGGTGCACGATCCACGGTCGGATCAGGCGATACCACTTACGTGTTTTGGCCGAACCGATTTCATTCGGAACAGGTGTAATTGCAATCAGGCTGCCATCCGAGCGGCGACGTAACCGCTCAAGCCAACCCTCCAGGCGTAGACCCTTGTGTTCGAAGCTGAGCGGCTGTGCACCTGCCACCTCTTCCGGCCACGCCACCAGCAGGCCGGTATGGCGTTCAAGCAAGTCAGGCAGTGGCTGGATCAGCTCCTGCTGCATCAGCTCACCAAAGCCTGCTAGTGGCAGCAAACCACTGCGCTGCAACCGCTGCCCCTGGGCACGCAGCGCCTCTTCGGCGCGCTCCGGTGCCTTCAAAGCGGCATCAAGCAGGCTTTCGCTCAAGGCATATCGGGTCAGGCCGTCGAGTACAAAGGGTTCCTTGTCCTGGGTCAGGATGGCAATTTCTTCGAAATGCACCTTGAGCCGCTGGGAGAAGAAATGTCGCACCGGATGGCGCAGAAAATCCTGTAGCTGATTCAGGCTCAGTGGCTCGTCCTGCTCATGGGGCGGAAGTATAGGTTCCTGACCTCGCGGCGGCTGCTTGTCGTGCACGGCAAGCCACTCGCGGGCATAGCTGAAAAAGCCCGGCTCGCCTTGAAAATAACGGATGCTAAAGGGCTGTAGCGGATGCTCCTGAGTCAACGCCTCAAGCAAGCGCTCGCCCTCTTTGCCCTTTTCCTTATCAGGACCCTCATCTATCAACGTCCAACCTGCGGCCAAATGATCACGCAACTGGCCTAGCAGAACGGAGGCCGGTCGCTCACTGTTGTCGCGAATGCTACGGCCAATCCAGCTGATATAGAGCTGATCACGGGCAGACAGCAGTGCTTCCAATAGCAGGTAGCGGTCGTCTTCACGGCGGGAGCGATCGCCGGGGCGATAGTCCTTGCCCATTAGGTCAAAGTCAAACGGCGGCTGGGCGCGTGGATAATCGCCATCGTTCATACCCAGGAGGCACACCACCCGGAATGGAATGGCACGCATGGGCATAAGGGTACAGAAATTCACTGCGCCTGCCAGAAAACGCTGGGACAGCTTGCCCTCATCCAACCCGGCGAGCCATGCCTCACGCACCACCGTAAGCGGCAACGTTTCGTCCAACTGGACCGCCTCGCAGGTGTCCAACCAGTCTTCACGCAGCTGCTCCAGCTGGCCAAGCAAGTACTCGTCACGTTCGCTGGAAGACACGAAGAACGTGCGCAGCACCATTTGCAGACGCTCGCCCCATACTGCAGGAGTGGCAGGCTCGGCCAGCTCGTCATGGGCCTTGTCCAGCGCATCCATCAAGGTAACCAGCGGGCCGACCAGGGCAGCATCCAAGCCACCAATCTCGTCGAACGGCTCGATTTCATCCCGTGCCACGCCCTGCCCCACGGCATACCCCAGCAACATGCGCCGCAGACCGAAACGCCATGTGTTTTGGGTGAGATCATCAGGCAGATCCAGCCGTGCCCGCTGCCGGGCATCCAAACCCCAGCGGATACCGGCACCCTCGATCCAGCGATGCAGAGTCGTCAGGTCGGTGTCATTCAAGCCGAAGCGCTTGCGCAGGGCCGGGACGTCCAGCAGGTCAAGAATCTCGCTCACCGAAAAGCGGCTTTCCGGCAAACGCAGGAGATGTTCCAGTGCAATCAGGAGCGGATCACGGCCACGCTGCCCCTGATCCGCTAACGTGAACGGAATGAAGCGCGGATCATGGCTGTCCAGCTGCCCGAACACGGCGCGAATGTGGGGCGCATAGCTGTCGATATCCGGCACCATGACGATGACGTCCCGCGGACGCAACGTAGGGTCTTCCGAGAAGCGCGCCAGAAGCTGATCGTGGAGAATTTCCACCTCGCGCTGCGGGCTGTGAGCAATGTGGAAACGAATGGATTGATCTTTAGTGGGATTGACGGCCGGCCAACGCTCGCGGGTTTCACTCAAGGGGCGCAAATCGAGAATATCGTCCTGCAATTGCGCCAGCATGTGCTGGGGCTCGACCTCTTCAAACAGGTCGATCCGTCCGCCGTTTACATCATGGAACAGGCGACGGTAGCCGTCCGGCTCATCAAAACTATCCAGCAGGTTAATGTAGTCACGCCCCTGCTTGCCCCAGCTGGCCAGTAGTGGGTGGCCATGTTGATGCAGCTCGTCCGGATCAAGCGCAGTGGGCATGCCGGGCTTGCGCAGCTGCCGCTTGTATTCGTGGCGCAAGAGGTCCTTGTCCGCCACGATGTCACCCCAATGGTGGCGGCACGGGTTGTGAACACAGAGCAATACCTGGCTAAACCGCGCCAGGGCAGCCAAGGCCTCCAAAAGCTGGGCGGGCACCGAGGAAATACCAAATACAACGACCCGCCGCGGCAGGTGCGAAGGCGCTTGTTCCAGCGCTTTCATGGTATTGATGAAACGTTGATGCACCCCCGCCCGGCTTTCCGCCATGCCGTCGTCGCCTACATCGGCCAATAAGGCACGCCACAGCTCCGCCTGCCATTGGCATATCGGCGGCAGCGGTACGGCGCCATCACGTAGCTTGTTCAGTTGATCCTTGCCATTGGCCCAGTCTTCCAGCCAGTCGGCGCGGTACACCTGATACTGATCATAGAGATCGGCCAGACGCTCTGCCAATTGGTAGCGCTTGCGCATGTCGCTGTCTTCATCAAGGAAGCGGCGCAGTGAGGCAAAGCTTGGACGTTCAAGCAGGCTGGGCAGCAGCCGCACCAGGCGCCAGGTCAGCGGCGTACGATCCAGCGGGGAAGATGCTGGAACGGTATCGCGACCCAAGACCTGTCGGTACACCCGCCATAAGAAAGCCGACGGCAGCTGTACATCAATAGCCGCTGCAATACCGCAGCCGCCTTCGCCATCCTCCGTCGGGTCTTCGGCCAGGGCCAACTTGAGCCATTGGGCGATGCCGTTGCTCTGCACGAGCACCTGCTCGTTTTCCAAAGGCGCGAGGGGATGATGGCGCATCCAGGCAACAGTCAGATTGCGCAGGTCCTCCAGACGATTGCCGTGAACGACCATAAAACCGGGCGTCAGATGAGCCGCGTCCTGCATGAATAAGCCTCTGGGTAGATCTGGAACTGCAAAAAAGGCGAAGCGTACGGAGATCACGGCTCAAGAGCCAGACCTGTTCAAAGCCACCGGTAAGGTTTTCGTGCTGAATAGCGCTTTCTTGACCTCTGCAATACCACGGCAGACGGGCGTCTTACCGCTCGTCTGTTGAGCAGGCAGGGCCAGCCGGGCCAGCCCTGCCATCGACTCAAAGACGTATATCAACCCGGACCGGCTGAGGCCCGTACTGAGCGTCTATAAACGCGACCACACGCTCGCCGAGCCGCTGGAAGGTCAGGTCTATTTCCTGCTCGCCCAGGCGTAGCCGTTTCAGCTGAATACGGTCGATGCCAAACGGCAAGCGGGGTTGAGTGATCGTGACGCTTGCGGTGTGCCCATCGATCTCCACGCCCAGGCAAGCCTGTAGCAGCATAAATACCGAGCCGGCGGCCCACGCCTGGGGTAGACAGGCCACCGGATAGGCGATCGGCGCTTCGCCCGGCGCACGTTCGAAACCGCAGAAGAGCTCTGGCAAACGCATACCGAAATGGGCCGCGGCTTCAAACATGTTTCCGAGCAGACGTACCACCCCTTCCCGCTCACCGTAGCGCGCCATACCGGCGGCGCACAGGGCCACATCATGTGGCCAGACCGAGCCATTGTGATAGGACATGGGGTTGAACCGTACAGCGTCTGGCACCAGGGTCCGTACGCCCCATCCGGAATTGAAAGCGCGGGACAAAAGCTGTTGCGACACGGCCTGACCACGCGCCAGTTGAGGCAGCCCCGTAAACAAGAGGTGGCCTGCATTGGAGGCTCGAACCGCACATGCCTCGCCATGGCCATCCAGGGCCAGAGCATAGAACTGCCGACCCTCCAGCCAAAAATGCTTTTCCACCGCTGCCCGCAGATGCTCGGCCCGTGTGCGCCAGTGCGCGGCCTTGTCCTGCTCACCGAGCCATTCCGACAGTTCAGCCATGCTCAGATACGCCTTATAAGCATACCCTTGCACTTCAATCAGTGAGATCGGACCATCCGGTGTACGGCCATCGGCATGGAAAATCGAGTCATGGCTGTCCTTCCATCCCTGGTTGGCCAGACCACTCTCTTCTGCACGGGCATAACTGATGAACCCCTGTGCGTTACGCTCGGCATTACCCTCAACCCAGCGAATAGCCTCTTGCAGTGCGGGCCAGATTTCCTGGATGAATGCCCGGTCGCCCGTACGCCGAGCATAGGCTCCAGCCAGCATGACGAACAGCGGTGTGGTATCCACCCCGCCGTAATAGCGACCGAACGGCAGCTCGTTTAGCGCCGACATTTCGCCCTTGCGCGTCTCATGCATGATCTTGCCAGGCTCGGCATCCCGGAAGCTCGACGTTTCATGAGCCTGATGTTGCGCAAGATAAGACAGCACCCCACGGGCCAGCTCAGGATTCAACCAGAGCACCTGATGCGCCGTGATGATCGCATCACGGCCGAACGGTGTTGAGTACCAGGGTACACCGGCGTAGGGATATGGCCCGCTAGGCAGCTCCGCTGTGAGCAGCGCCAGATCCGCACGGGACTTCTCCAGCCACGCCTGGAACAGACGGCCAGATGCCTTGACCTGAGCACCCCGCCGCTGTCGCCTGCGCATACTGCGCCGCGCTTGTGCAGCGGCCTGCCGATAACGTGCCCGCGAAGGCTGAGCCGGTTCTGGTCCAATGTCGATATACAGCTCCCAGCTTCCACGTCCTTCCAGAGCCACCCTGAACTGCGCGCCCTGCTCGCTTAACTCAACAGGCTGTTCGGAAAAACTGATGGCAGCACGGCGCGGCTGCTCATCGAGCCCAAGATACCGTAGCGTGACACTGCGCTCGGCCATCTGGGTATGCTCCTGCTCGCCCCGATGGCTACGCTGTTGTCCACGCACTTCAAACATGTCTCGGAAGTCCGCGCCAAACTCAAGCTCCAGCGGCACCTCAGTAGACAAGTCACTGTAGTTGGCCAGCAGGATGCGCTCATGCACATACCCCTTCCAGACAAAGCGCTTGCGTTCGATGTGAATCACGCCTTCGGGCGTCGTGCTTTCACCCAGCCGCGGCAACGGCTGGTTGGTCTGATGGGAGGTAAAGTAGACATTATCCTGACTGACCGACGCTGACAGCAGCGAGGGTCGCCTCCCCGCCACGGTCAATCGGTAACAGGACACGATGCGGGTATCGTTATGGAACAAGCCATCGTCCCGCCCACCCATGTCACCATAGGCATCTGCCACGACAAAAGTATCACCCTCCATGAGCACGAACAGGCGTTCGGGATGACGCGCCTGTTCGACCTCGCTTCCTTGCTGTGCTGACTGATCAGACATAAGGATTTCACCCATGGTCGTTACGCCGTTTGCTTGAAGTTGACTTCAGTGTTCCGATTGCCCGGCAGCTGCCGGTACAGTTCCAGATAGTGTCTGGCCATGGCCGTGGCGGAGAAGCGCTGCTCGAATACCTCGCGAACCCGACGTCGATCCAGGGTCAGGACCTGCCGCGCCGCCTCCACGGCCTGCTCTTCACTCGTTACGATATACCCGGTCACGCCCGGTTCCACGACTTCTGGCACTGAGCCACAGTGCCAGGCAATCACCGGCGTCCCGCAGGCCATGGCCTCGATCATCACCAGCCCGAACGGCTCAGGCCAGTCGATGGGAAAGAGCAGCGCCCGCGCGTTACCCAGAAATTCGGATTTTTCACTGTCACCAATTTCGCCAATGAACTCCACCAGCGGATCATCCAGAAGCGGCTTGATCTCCTGTTCGAAGTACTTGCGATCGGCGTTGTCCACCTTGGCCGCCAACTTGATGGGAACACCTGCCTGCCGTGCAATGGCAATCGCCCGGTCAGGCCGTTTCTCTGGAGAAATGCGGCCCAGAAATGCCAAGTACCCTTCACCCATCTGCTCATGGAACCGGTACGTGGACGCATTCAGACCGTGGTGCACCGTGCCGTGCCAGTTGGCAAAAGCCAGTGGCGTGCGTTGATGGTGAGAAATGGACACCAGCGGGAACCGGTGCCAACGCCGGTAGGCTTCCGGCAATCCCTTGAGGTCGAGCCGCCCGTGGAGAGTGGTCAGTGTCCGCTCAGCCAAGGGCTCGAACAAGGGGAAATGCAGCAGATCCACATGAAAATGCAGGGCATCAAACTCATCGGCCCGCTCCCGCAACGTGTGCAGCATACTCAAGTGACTGGCAATATCAGACTTGAGCGGTGCAGGGTCCAGTCGTAGCGCCCGCTCGCAACCGGGCACAAGTTGGGCTGATGTGCGGGAGTCAGCGGATGCAAACAGAGTGACTTCATGACCCAACTCGACCAGCGCATCGGTCAGGTGAGCCACCACTCTTTCCGTTCCGCCGTAGAGACTTGGCGGAACGGCCTCGTACAAGGGGGCAATCTGCGCGATCTTCATCAATTAATCTCCTTGAAAAAAGGATGAACAAGGCCAGAAAGGTGCGAATGTTCGCTGGCAAAAATGCCGCGGAAAAATGTAAGGATCAGACAATAAATTTCAAGCGCTGCCGAGTAGCAAAGGCCGCTCTGCTGACCCATGTCTGGAACCTCCCTGCGTTCAGGCACTCCCTCGTAAACCAGTCGATTCAGGTAACAGCCATGAGCAACATAAAAGGCAAGGTCATTGTCATTACCGGTGCCAGCAGTGGCATTGGCGAGGCCACCGCACGGCTATTGAGCTCAGAGGGCGCGACGGTCGTCCTGGGCGCACGTCGGCTGGATAAACTGAACGCCATTGCGGAGGGGCTGCGAACCGTTGGCGGTCGCGTTGAGGTGGTGCAGATGGATGTGGCCAAGCGGGATGACGTCGAGTCGCTTATCCAGGCAGCCATTACGGCCTTTGGGCGGGTCGATGTGATGATCAATAATGCGGGCATCATGCCCAACTCGCGACTCGATCAGCGTAAGGTCGAAGATTGGGAGCGCATGATCGATATCAATCTCAAGGGCACCCTTTACGGGATTGCGGCGGTCCTGCCGATCATGCAGCAGCAGAAGAGCGGACACATCATCAATGTCTCGTCCCTGTCCGGCCATCGGGTGCGCCCGACCAGTGCCGTGTATTCGGCAACCAAATTCGGCGTACGCGCGATTGCCGAAGGGCTGCGCATGGAGATGACGCCCTACAACATCCGCAGCACGATCATTTCACCCGGCCCGGTCGACACGGAGCTGCCCAATAGCGTGACGGACGAAAACGTTGCCAAAAGCGTGCGGCACATTCATGAGATGGCTATCCCTGCCCTGTCGATCGCCCAGTCCATTGCCTTTGCTATCGGTCAACCGGCAGCGGTCGATATCAATGAAATCCTGCTCAGGCCGACAGCCATGGAATAAAGGCGTTTACTCCGCTTCCTGACCGCGAGAAAAGATCCGAATCACCTCATCCAGGTGCGCCCGCATGGCGGAGCGCGCCTCTTGCGCATTGCGGGCCTGCAATGCCTTCAGTACACGCAGATGCTCGTCCTCAGAGCGATGGGGCATGTCCTCAGGGGTGTAGTGTGCCTGCAAGCGCTGAAACATCGAGCCATAGCGGTGCCCTAGCAGATGCTGGATCATCAGGGCGTAGGCCGGATTACCACTGGCCTGGGCGATGCGGATATGAAACAGGCGATCGCCGGGATGGGTTGTCGAGCCCTCACGGTTGTCCTGCACATTGCGCTCATAGGCCGCGTGAATACCGGCCAACTCCTCTTCGCTGGCATTGATCGCAGCCAGGGCCGCCGCTTCCGGCTCGATCAGCTGCCGCGCCTGAAGCAGCGAGAACGGCGGGATTTCGGCATTGAAATCCACCTGCACATCCAGCTCAGGATCAGGCCCTACCCATTGGCCGCGCGCCGCCAGCTCCATCACCGGCGCATCGTCCGCCGGGCGCTGGGCGCCAGCACAAACCAGTACGCCGTTACCAACCCGCACATCTACAAGGCCAATGACTTCGAGTGCAATGAGCGCTTCACGTACCGAGGCCCGGCTTACACCCATTTGCTTAGCCAGCTCCCGCTCGGCCGGCAGGCGACTCCCAGGAGGAAATTCGCCACTGTCGATCAGGCTGCGCAGCTGATCGGCGATCTGACGATAAAGCCTTGGATTTTCAATTGTTTGTATTGGCATCACGTATCCCACTGGTATACATCGCGTCGCTTGCGCTACAGAAAAAACTTGCGCAGCCGCTGACTCACTGCTAAACCAGAGGACCAATGGCCTGACCATTAGCCGCTCAATATGCCCCAGCATAGCAGCGGTTAACGCAAGCGGGTCATCCATACGAATAATAAAAACAGGAGGCTCTCATGTCCGTTGCTGGAAAACGTGTCCTCGTCACCGCCGCTGCTCAAGGAATTGGCAGGGCTAGCGTCCTGGCCTTTGCCGAAGCGGGCGCTGACGTCATTGCGGTCGATATCAACGCTACCGCCCTCGCCGAGCTTCCCAATGTTCGTACCCATGTTCTCGATGTCACTCAGCCCGATGCTATCCAGGCACTTGCCAGTGAGTTAGGCGCTATTGATGTGCTCTTCAACTGCGCCGGTTACGTGCACAGCGGCACCATTCTCGATTGTGATGAGGATGCCTGGAAATTCTCCTTCGATCTGAACGTTACCGCCATGTACCGGATGATCCGTGCCTTTCTACCGGCCATGATCGAAAACGGCGGCGGCTCGATCATCAACATGTCGTCGGTGGCGTCCAGCGTGAAAGGCGTCCCGAATCGCTTCGCCTACTGCGCCAGCAAGGCCGCTGTTCTCGGCCTGACTAAATCCGTAGCGGCTGATTTCGTCGCCAAGGGTATTCGCTGCAACGCCATTTGCCCCGGCACGGTCGACTCGCCTTCCCTGCGCCAGCGTATTGCGGCGCAAGCCCAGCAGGAAGGCCGAGCCGAAGACGAGGTCTATGCTGCGTTTGTGTCCCGCCAACCCATGGGCCGAATCGGCAAGCCGGAGGAGATCGCCGCATTGGCGCTCTACCTTGGCTCAGAGGCTTCAGGCTTCACAACGGGCACCATCAACGTTATCGATGGCGGATGGGTCGCTTAAGGCCACCGCACACCCTCTTATTGCACAAGGAAACCGCTCATGAAATTGCTGCGTTACGGGGAAAAAGGTCAGGAGAAGCCGGGCCTGCTGGATGCTCAGGGTCAGATTCGTGACCTATCTGGCCATATTGATGACATCGCCGGTCAGGCCATCACTGCTGAAGGACTCGCCACGCTCAGGAACATTGATCCGAGTAGCCTGCCCGTTGTGAACGGTTCCCCTCGCCTCGGCCCATGCGTCGGCCGTGTCGGCAAGTTTATCTGTATCGGTCTTAACTACGCCGACCATGCGGCCGAGTCCGGTCTTGACGTCCCCAAGGAGCCGGTGGTCTTCAACAAGTGGACCAGCGCCATCTGTGGCCCGAACGACGACGTAGAGATCCCGCGTGGCTCCACCAAGACCGATTGGGAAGTTGAGCTGGGCGTGGTGATTGGCAAGGCCGGACGCTACATCGACGAAGCCAATGCCATGGATTATGTAGCGGGCTATTGCGTAATCAATGATGTATCCGAGCGTGAGTGGCAGATCGAGCGTGGCGGCACCTGGGACAAGGGCAAGGGGTTCGATACCTTCGGCCCGCTCGGCCCCTGGCTGGTTACCAAGGACGAAATCGCTGATCCACACACGCTCGACCTCTGGCTGGAAGTGGATGGCAAGCGTTACCAGAACGGCAATACCCGCACCATGGTGTTCAAGGTGCCGGAGCTGATCGCCTACCTGAGCCGCTGCATGAGCCTGCAACCGGGGGATGTCATTTCCACGGGTACCCCGCCTGGAGTAGGTCTGGGCATCAAGCCCGAACCAGTCTACTTGAAGCCCGGCCAGGAAATGCGCCTGGGCATCGCGGGCCTGGGCGAGCAGAAGCAGCGCACGGTTCAGGCTGACTGAAACCATGCCCCTCGGGTGATTGGGACGCTTAACCGCGTCGCACACCCGGAGAAGCGCCCGCTCAACATGCGCTCTCATATGAAGAGCTTTTGAGCGGGCCTCCAACACAGCGTTGACAAGCCCGGCATCAAGGGCTTCCGGAGAACCGATATGACAATAACAATCACCGGTCTTCGCGTAGAGGACATTCGTTTTCCTACGTCCCAGGCATTGGACGGGTCGGACGCCATGAACCCCGATCCCGATTACTCTGCCGCCTATGTGATTCTTGAAACCGACCAGCCTGGGCTCGAAGGCCACGGCATGACCTTTACCATTGGCCGGGGCAACGAGATCTGCTGTGCGGCCATTCAGGCACTGGAAGGTCAGATCAAAGGGCTTGATCTGGAATGGATCACGGCGGACATGGGCCGCTTCTGGCGCCACATGACCAGCGACAGCCAACTGCGCTGGATCGGTCCGGACAAGGGCGCCATCCACTTGGCGACCGGTGCCGTCGTGAATGCGGCCTGGGACCTGTGGGCCAAGCAGGTTGGCAAGCCGGTCTGGCAGCTGGTCGCCGACATGTCGCCGGAAGAATTCGTACGGTGCGTCGACTTTCGCTACATCACCGACTGCATCACACCGCAAGAAGCGATACAACTGCTCACGGAGCGCGCCAAAGGCAAGGAAGAACGCATCGGCCTGCTCAAGGCCCATGGCTACCCCTGCTACACCACCTCTGCCGGCTGGCTTGGCTATCCGGATGACAAACTCCGCCGCCTCTGTCAGGAGGCCATTGATGCAGGCTTCTCTCATGTAAAGCTCAAGGTCGGCCGTGACCTTGAGGACGATATCCGCCGCGTCACCATTGCCCGTGAAGTGATAGGCCCTAACCGACACTTGATGATCGATGCCAACCAGGTTTGGGAAGTCAACGAGGCCATCGATTGGGTAAACACGCTGTCGTTTGCCAAGCCCTGGTTCATCGAGGAACCCACCAGCCCGGACGACGTAGAAGGTCATCGCGCGATCAAAGAGGGTATTACCCCGGTCAAGGTGGCTACCGGCGAGATGTGCCAGAACCGTATTCTGTTCAAGCAATTCATCATGCGTGGCGCCATCGACGTGGTACAGCTCGATGCCTGCCGCCTGGGTGGTTTGAACGAAGTGCTTGCTGTGCTGCTCATGGCTGCCAAGTACGAGCTACCTGTCTGCCCCCATGCCGGCGGCGTTGGGCTGTGCGAATACGTGCAACATATCTCGATGATCGATTACCTATGCGTGGCAGGCACGCATGAAGGGCGCGTTGTGGAGTATGTCGATCATCTTCATGAGCATTTCGAAGACCCCTGCGTCATGAAGGGGCCCGCCTACCTGCCGCCCCAGGCACCAGGATTTTCGATCACCATGAAACCGGCCTCGCGCCAGCAGTATCGGTTTCCCCGTAACACTTAGCGGCAGGTTGAGTAGAGGGCCTACCCTTTTACTCAACGAGCATATCGGAGGGACCAACCTCACCGATCCCGCCGCCCACTGCTTTCAGGAGACAATAAAAATGACACGCCCTGAAGTACCCCGAATCGACGCACATCAACACTTCTGGCATTACGAGCCGGAACAGTACCACTGGATCGACAACAGCATGTCAGTGTTAAAGCGCGACTATCTGCCCTCGGATCTCGAGCCGCTTCTTAAAGAACACCAGATGGCGGGATGCATTGCCGTTCAGGCCCGGCAATGCGAGGAGGAGACTGACGCGCTGCTGGCGCTGGCTGCGAAACATCCGTGGATTGCCGGCGTTATTGGTTGGGTGGATCTACAAGCGCCCAACCTGCTTGAGTCGCTCGATCGCTGGCAAGGCCAGCTGCGCCTGCGTGGCTTTCGCCACCAGATCCAGGACGAAGCGGACCCGGACGCCTTTCTCGCCGACACCGCATTTAATAAGGGTGTAGCCATTATTCAGGCCCGCGGCTACCTCTATGAAATCCTTATCAAGTCCCCCTCGCTCAAGGCCGCGTACGCCTTTGCCCGAAGGCATGACCGCCAGCCTTTGGTGCTCGATCATCTGGGCAAACCCGATATCGCCCACGGCAACTTGCAAACCTGGGCCGAGCAGCTCGCGCCACTGGCCGCCCTGCCCCATGTGTACTGCAAATTGTCCGGCCTGATTACGGAGGCTGGCTGGACAACCTGGCGACCGGACTATCTGGTCGCCTATATGAACCAGGCGCTAGAGCTGTTCGGCCCGGAGCGCGTGCTGTTCGGATCGGACTGGCCGGTGTGCCGGCTGGCGGGCGAGTACGACCATGTCCATGCCCTGGCTCAGCTGGCCATCGCGCCCCTCTCATCCGCCGAGCAGTCCGCCATCATGGGCGGCAATGCAATTCGCCTGTATGGCCTTACGGTCAATGCACAGGAGCACGCCGCATGAACCTGCATCTGGATGGAAAAGTTTTTATCGTAACCGGCGGCGGCTCAGGGATCGGCGGCGCCATTTCCCTCGGTCTGGCTGACGAAGGCGCTATCCCAGTGATTGTCAGCCGCACGCCGCTGGAAGATGACTTCGCCGCCAAGCTGGACGCGCTTCAGCCACAGACACTCTTTATCCAGACCGAACTGTGCGATGAAATCTCTTGCCGCGCAGCCGTCGAGCAAACCTTGACCCGATTCGGCCGCCTGGACGGACTGGTCAACAACGCCGGGGTCAACGACGGGGTCAGTCTTGAGGCTGGACGCGAGGCGTTTATCCAGTCGTTGGAAAAGAACCTCATCCATTATTACGTCATGACCCATCTCTGCCTCGACGCCCTTCGGGATAGCCAGGGCAGCATCGTCAATATCAGCTCCAAGACCGCGCTCACCGGCCAGGGCAACACCAGTGGTTACACCGCCGCCAAAGGCGCACAACTGTCCCTTACTCGAGAATGGGCCGCCTCGCTGCTGGCTGATGGCATCCGCGTGAATGCAGTCATCCCGGCCGAGGTCATGACGCCTTTGTACGAGAACTGGCTGAACACCTTTGACGATCCTAAAGACAAACTGGACAAGATCGTCAGCAAGATTCCGCTGGGCAAGCGCATGACCACTCCCGAGGAGATTGCCGACACGGTCGTCTTCCTTCTATCACCTCGCGCTGCCCATACCACCGGGCAATGGCTCACGGTCGATGGCGGCTATATGCATCTGGACAGGGCACTCACATGAGCACTCGCTACTGCATGGCGCTGGACCTCAAGGATGACCCTGCGCTCATTGCCGAATACGAGCAGCTGCACGCGCGTATCTGGCCCGAGATCACCACCCATTTGCGCAACGCCGGTGTGCAGGACATGCAGATCTACCGCCTCGGCACGCGCCTGTTCATGATCATGGATGTCGGTGCTGACTTCAGTGTAGATGCCTTCGAAGCCGCCGCCGCGGCCAATCCCAAGGTGCAGGAGTGGGAAGCGCTGATGTGGCGATACCAGACACCGACACCCTGGACGCCGCAGGGCAGCAAGTGGATTCCGCTGCAGAAGATCTTTGCACTGGCCGAGCAACCTGCCTCAGCGTAGACAGTGCATGCCTGATGTATGAGCACTCTGGAAAACAACAATAACTGGAGTCATTCATGTCTACGCTTACCGCCCCGCTCGACAGTGCCCTGACCAAGAGCCGTCGCCGAATTATTCCATTCGTGGCCCTGATGTTTGCCATGGCCATTATCGACCGTTCTAACGTTGGGTATGCCAAGCTCGCATTGCAGGCCGACACAGGGATCGGCGATGCGGCCTTTGCTCTCGGCGCGGGAATTTTCTTTATCGGCTACGCGCTTTTCGAAGTTCCCAGCAACCTTATCCTCCACCGTATCGGTGCACGGATCTGGTTGAGCCGAATCATGGTGACCTGGGGCCTCGTTTCGGCTGCCATGATGTTCGCTCAGAGCGAAATGTCCTTCTATATCCTCCGCTTTCTGCTGGGCGTGGCCGAGGCAGGCCTGTCGCCAGGGGTCGTGCTGTATCTCACTTACTGGTTCCCTCATCGCCACCGCGGTGCCGCGTATGGGCTCTATTACTTCGGAGTGCCGGCCTCGCTGCTACTGGGCGGCCCCGTATCCGGCTGGCTGCTGGAAATGCACGGCGTATTCGGCCTGCGCAACTGGCAATGGATGTTCGTGGTGGAAGGACTGCTTGCCTCGGTCATTGGCGTGATTGCGTTTTTCTACCTGCCGAACCGCCCGCGGGATGCACGGTGGCTGACCCGGGACGAGAAAACGGCACTGCACAAGGCTATCGAACAGGAAGAGACAGACAAGAAGGAACATAGCCCTTCCTCCTGGAAGGCAGCCCTCGTCAACCCAAAGGTCATGTACTTCGTACTGATCTATTTCACTATCCAGGTAAGCGTTTACGGCGTCCTGTTTTATCTTCCGGCGCGCATCGCTCAGCTGCTCGGCACCAAGATCGGCTTTGAGGTTGGCATGCTGACGGCCATTCCCTGGCTATTCACCCTGGGTGCACTGTTCATGGTGACTCGCTATGCAGACCGCACCGGCAAGCATCGCCAACTGGCAGTGGCCATGCTGCTGCTCGCCGCAGTGGGCATAGCAGGATCGACGGTTATCGAAAGCATCGTGCCCGTGCTGTTTGCCTTCTGCCTCGCGGCTGCTGGCTTTATCACGGTTCAGCCCCTCTTCTGGACATTACCCACCCGCTACCTGGGCGGTGTCGCAGCAGCCAGCGCGATTGCCCTGATCGGTGCGCTGGGCAACCTGGGCGGCTTTCTTGCGCCCACCCTTAAAACCTATATGGAACAGACGTTCGCCAATCCCCACGCCGGCATGTACACCCTGGCAACTGTCGCCCTGCTTGGCGCAGGCCTGCTGGCCCTCGGGGGAACGACCGTTCAACGACAGGACGCCGGTTTTGCTGTACCACCAAATGACCTCAACGCTGCACAACGATAAGAACCACGGAGAGCTGTCATGTTAGTCAACCAAACCAGAACGGCCACACCCGTTGCCAGCCAGGAACGCTCGGGCTACCAATGGGCATTCATCCTTGTCACCAGCCTGTTCTTCATGTGGGGCCTGTCGTATGGCCTGCTGGACGTACTCAACAAACACTTCCAGGAAACGCTGCACGTCACCAAGGCGCAGTCCGGCCTGCTTCAGGCGGCGTACTTCGGCGCCTATTTTATCGTTGCCCTGCCCGCCGGGATCTTCATGGGCAAGCGCGGCTACAAGGCCGGCATCCTGGTCGGGTTGTGCCTGTATGCCCTAGGTGCCTTGTTGTTCGTTCCGGCAGCGTCTTCAGCCAGCTTTGCCATGTTTCTTTTTGCCCTGTTCGTAATCGCCTGCGGTCTGGGCTGCCTGGAAACGGCAGCCAATCCCTATGCCACGGTTCTGGGCGATCCGAACGGAGCCGAGCGCCGCCTCAATTTCGCCCAGTCTTTCAACGGCCTCGGTCAGTTCACCGGCCCAATCCTGGGCGGCACCCTGTTCTTTTCGGCCACCAACAGTGCTGGTACCGCCTCCTCCGACAGCCTGGGTTCGGTCAGCATGATCTACGTAGGTATCGCCGCTCTGGTCCTGATGATCGCCGTGCTCTTTGCCAAAACCACTCTCCCTGACCTTCGCAATCAGGAGGAAGCCGTTGCCCGTCAGGACAGCCGCACACTCTGGCAGCACAAGCATTTCGTCGGCGGTGTCATCACCCAATTTTTCTACGTGGCGGCGCAGGTAGGTGTGGGTGCCTTCTTTATCAACTACGTGACTGAACACTGGTCCGACACTTCCAGCCAGTCCGCGTCGTTCATGCTGTCCATTGCCATGCTGTGCTTCATGCTGGGCCGTTTCTTCAGCACCTGGCTGATGGGATTCATCGCGCCGGCTCGTCTGATGATGATCTATGGCGTGATCAACTTTTTCCTGTGCGGTCTGGTGGTGGCCGGATTCGACGGCATCGCCGTAGTAGGTCTGATCGCCGTGTTCTTCTTCATGTCGATCATGTTTCCCACCATCTTTGCGCTGGGTGTGAAGAACCTCGGCCCACACACCAAGCGCGCCAGCTCCTTCATGATCATGGCTATCGTGGGTGGCGCGATCATGCCCTACTTCATGGGCCTCATTGCCGATATGAGCAGCACTGCCTATTCGTACTCGCTGCCCATGCTTTGCTTTGCCCTGGTGATCTGGTACGGCGCCTCGCAGCAGCGCAGCGCCTGACCACCGAGCGGACCAGGTACGCCTGGTCCGCTTCATCGCCTCCTTACTGCCTTTTATCTCTGCTCAATCGGTTGAACGGCTCAAGCACGGTCCGCCTGCTGGATTTATCCGCCTGGTCTGGATACCCTTATGTAACGTGAAATTCATCACGTATCTTCAACGTCAGTACCGTCGTTTCGAGTCCTGCAAGGAAGCATCATGGGCGCACACGACCGCGGTCAACAGCAAGACGATGGGCACAAGCCCATGCTTATGCATGAACCAAATCCTGTCACCCGACCACTCAAGCGCCGCCGTACATTAACCCTGGCTCAACTTCTGTGGCTGGCGTTGCTGCTGTTTGCCAGCCTGCTGGCCTGGAATGCGCTGGAGGACATTGAACAGCTGCAAGCCCCTGTCACGCTGCTTGAGCCCGCTGACGGTATCGATACTCCCCCTTCGGCCCAGGGTCTTGTCGATCTTTCGCTGGATCAGACCGAAATTGCTTCTTCTGCTGACCTTACCTGTATGCGAGGCGACGGCGAGACCGATGACTCGATCATTCGCTGTCATCTGGGAAAGCCACCGTACCCTCATCAAGGGGCGGTCCCCAGAGCCTACCGCGCCCACCACGATCACCTGCCACGGGCGCTCGTCTATCCGACCGACCCGGTACGGGAAAGCGAGCAGCACTGGGTTGAGGCATGGGGCAGCAGTGAAAGCTATCTGGCGGCCTGGGAAATTGTTAACAACCGCATCGACGACACCAGCGTATGCGGCAACTACCGCAAGGATTCGGTCGGCTATAGCGAATGCCGCAAGGGCGCCAAGGAATATTTCAGACAAAAGTGCCAGGACTGGCGCGTCCGCCACGATGAAGATGAGCAGAACAAAAGCAAGTGGATGGAAGAGCGGTATTGCTCGGCCAAAAGCCATTTCGATCCGATGGGCTAACGCTGCCTGAGACTTAAAGCCCGCCTCATAAGCAGAACCCGTTCACCAATTCGGCTGATCCCGCTCGCCACGCTTTCCAATCCCCTATATACGGTGCGCCGGCTGACCTCTGGTTGCAGGTCGGCTCTACTCCATTTGAGCTCATAGGGAGATCTCATGCTCAAGCGTAACCCCGCGGTTGCCCTGTTTTTCACCCTGATATGCGCCTGCCTGCTGTCCGCCTGCTCCAACGAAGAGGCGCAGCGCAAGGCATTCATTGAATTCCTGCAAACCCGCATCATCGATAAGCCCGGCGTACACGTTCCGGTTCTTCGGGACGAAGACAAGAACCTCTTTGGCGAATACAGCGCCCAGTATGCGGCGATGCAGCACTTTCACGAGTCCCTCAACAAGCGAACCGAAGACTCGCTGACCACGGCGATGAAGCAGATGAACATCAGCTCGATGGGACAGGCTATTCAGCGCCGCGAGGATATTCAATCTGCCCAAAAAACACTGAACGAGCTGCCAGCGCTGATCAGCGAAGAACAGGCGAAGGCGGATGAAGCGCGTAAATCCTTCAAGCAGCCGGAAGATCTGAAGGCTGTCTATGACAAGGCCTATGATCGAGTTGTCACCCAGCCGGCCGAAGCCATGAAAAACATGATGCCGGTTGCCAGCGAGACCCTGACGGCAACGCTCGAAGCGCTTGATTACATCAATGCCCATCAGGACGTGATCAAGGTCAACGGTGCCATGATCGAAGTATCCGACCCCGCTATCCAGAAAGAGCTGAACACCCGTCTCCAGGCCCTGAACACCAAGGCCCAGGCGACCATGCAGGCTCAACGCAAGATGGTAGCGGTCGTTTACGGTCGCGGATAGGAAAGTCGGTGAAAAAAGGCTGGACAGCGGTTTTCTGCCCAGCCTTCTCATGGATCAACTGGGGACAAGCGGAGTATCCGGATCAATCACGTCAGGGTTATCGGTCACGTCATCCGGGTGATCAATGATCCCATCAGGCCCTACTGGCTCATCGGGCCAGGGCGACTCCTGGCCACCGCCTGGGTTGATCGGGCTTGGATCCATCGCGTGAATGGACGCCAGCAGTTCATCACTCATAATGCACCTCGCGTTCTTATCTGTTAATGAATATTACTCTGTTGGATAGCCGTTCACGGCAAATGTTCGAGCCAGACGCCTGTCACAAAAAATTCATTAATTTATCAAGCCGATAGAATATTTATCGCATTAAGTTTTTTGCTATTTCAACGACACAGTGACGAGTACCTCCCTCTCTCGAGACACTGTGATGCTTAACCGTTCCCTGCGTGCTCAAGTTCTTGCCTTGCTCTGCGGCAGTCTCTTGCTGCTCATGGCTATTTCAATCGTTTCCTTCAAATTTCTTTCCGGGAGCGTTCAACGCTATCAAGGCCTTCTGTCCAATGAGATTCGTAGTGTTTTGCTGATCGACGAAGCCAACCTGAACTTTAAAACCCAAGTTCAGGAATGGAAAAACGCCCTCTTGCGTGGCAAGGATGACGCCAAGCGCGAAAAACACTGGAATGCCTTCCAGGCAGAAGAGCAAAAGGTTCAAGCATTCCTGTCTGACCTGAGCAAGCAACCGTGGTCAGACAGCTCTATCGCACAAGCCATTCAAAGCCTGCAGACCGAGCACAAGACGCTGGGTACAGCCTATCGCACAGGTTTCGAGCGCTTCAGGGCTGCCGGTTTTGACCCGGAGGCAGGCGACAAGGCTGTTGAAGGTATCGACCGTAGCGCCACCGCCCAGATGGCCGATCTTGTCACCAAACTGCACAAGCACAGTGACGAATTGTCTGCCCAAATTAGCGCGCAGGCTGACACCACCTTCCTGACAGGCCTGATCGCCTTGATTGGGGGCGGTATCGCCATCCTCGTTATCAGTCTGTGGCTGGTCAATCGCCGCCTGGTCGTACCGATCAGTGAGCTCATCGGCCATATCAATCAGCTCAGTCATGGCAACTTCAGCGTAAATATCCAATCCAGCCGCCAGGATGAACTCGGTCGACTGGCGGGAGCCGCCAGCATTCTGCGTAACTTCCTGTCCGATACATTCACGCGCCTCAAGCAGAGCACCCAGGACCTGGACTCTGCCAACCGTGACCTGAACGCCATTGCCAACCAGATGGCTCAGGGCAGCAACGAGCAGTTCTCCCGTACCGATCAGGTGGCGACCGCCATGCATGAAATGTCGGCTACTGCCCAAGAAGTCGCACGTCACGCAAGCGAAGCCTCCCTTGCCGCTACCGAGACCGATCAGGCTGTTCAGCGCGGAAGCGTCGTCATGCAGGGCACCATCAAGACTATTGTCGACATGAGCGACGAGATTGCCGGTACGGCCTCTGTCATCAATCAGCTCGAAGAAGACAGCGTGCGTATCGGCAAGGTAATGGAAGTCATCCACGGCATTGCTGAACAGACCAACCTTCTGGCGCTTAACGCGGCCATCGAAGCCGCCCGCGCCGGTGAGGCCGGTCGCGGATTTGCGGTTGTGGCCGATGAGGTCCGTAACCTGGCGCGTCGCACAGCCGACTCGACCAACGAGATCAACCAGATCATTGCCAACGTTCAGACCGGCACTGCCAATGCGGCCAAGGCCATTCAGAATGGTCAGAGCATCAGTGAGCGCAGCGTCACGCAGGTGAAGGAAGCTGGCGCGATTCTGGACACCATCTCGGTCTCGGTCGACTCGATGCGCGCCAAGAACATCCAGATTGCGGCAGCAGCGGAGGAACAGACATCCGTCAGTGAAGACATTGCTCGTAACCTGACTGAAATTACGGCTATTGCCAGCGCCAACCAGGCCCAGGTTGAAAAGACACAAGACGCTGCGGTGCACTTGCAAAACCTGTCCCAGGGACTGGCCGAGCTGACCAAGCGCTTGGGCGCAGCCTGATTGACCTACAGCCATCCGCCCCCTGCAGGCGGATGGCTGGTTTCAGGTAAAAAACAAACGTGCCATTCGTCCCTACCGCGAACGGCTTTCCCGTGGACTACTCTAAATTGTCTTTAGCGGGAGCCCTGGCATGAAAAATCTCCGGCATACCGACAGCGCACACGTTACGCCTAGCAAAACCACGCCTTCATCCTCCCGCCCCGGCCCGCTTGTGTGGGGCTCCCTGGCCGTCGCGGCATCAGCCATGCTGGTCCGCCATTACAGCCGTCAGGCGGAAAAGCAGCACCCACCGGCAGGCACGTTTATCGAGGTGGATGGTATCCGGCTCCATTACGTCGAATATGGCGAGGGACAGCCCCTTGTGCTTCTGCATGGCAACACGACCATGGGTACTGACTTCGAGTTGAGCGAACTGGTTGAACACGCAGCCCGCACCTATCGGGTCATCATCTTTGACCGCCCAGGGTATGGCTACAGCGAGCGCCCGTCGTCTATTGTCTGGGGTCCGCTCGAACAGGCCCACTTGTTCAATCGAGCCTTTGCCGCAATGGGTATCGACCGCCCTATCGTTCTCGGCCATTCCTGGGGCGCATTGGTGGCCATGGCGCTGGGGCTCGACCTCCCGCAGTCTGTCCGAGGCCTTGTGCTGCTGTCCGGCTATTATTACCCGACCGTTCGCCCTGATATTCCCATGGCGGCTTTGCCGGCCATCCCCGGCGTGGGTGACCTCATGTGCCACTCTGTTTCACCGCTGCTGTATCGCAGCATATGGCCACTCATGATGAAGCGGATGTTTGCACCCGCCAAAGTGCCCGCCCGCTTCAAGCGATTTCCGGCCTGGATGGCCTTTCGTCCTGTGCAGCTTCATGCCAGCGCAGCCGAAATAGCCCTGATCATTCCCGCAACGCTACAACTCAAGGAGCGTTACAAGACGCTGACAGTACCTTCCATCATCATGGCGGGACGCGAGGATCGGCTGGTTCATACCCATGTGCACTCGGGCAGGCTGCATACCGAGTTGCCGGAGATGGATTTCCGTGTCATCGAGGGCGCCGGGCATATGCTGCATCATCTGGCACCGCAGGCAGTACTCGACGCTATTCATACCTTGGCCGAACAGACACCGTCGGGTTGAACCTGTCTGGACAGTATTCATGAACAGGCGCCGGGCTCAGGTAATATAGGCGCCTTTTCCTGTAACGCGACGCTCAATGAACTCGATACCAGCCCGCATCATCTTCTCCAGCGCCCTGCTGCTCCTGGCTTATACCGCCTTGAGCCATACCCGCCTGGGCACGCTGCTCATCCCTATTCGTGACGCACAAACGCCCGACAATCAGGTGGTGCTGACCGTTGCTGTTGCGACCTTCGTATTGGTAGTCATGCAGATTGCCGCCTGCGTTCCCCTGGGCTTTCTGAGGGATCGCTTCTGGGCCAGCGCAATGGCGTGTGTCCTGCGAATGCCGTCGTGGCTATTTACTTCTATCAGTGCGGTCATGTGCCTGAGCGAAGCGCTGGCTAATCCTGCTTATTGGGCACCCTGCCTTGCGTACGCCGCCGCAGCGGCCGTGATCCTGTGGCAGGACTACCGGCTGCTCAAAAGCGCCCGTGTCAGCCCTCGCGCCTGAAACCGTCGGGTCCTACCTGCTAGCTATGCTTTTAACGTCAGTCTGAGCGGATGATCACGCAACGTAAGGCTTCACTGATCTTTTGAAACAACTCCGCCTCGCAGGCAGTTGTCAGAACGGGGCACTCTCGCGTTCCATCCCTCGGACAGACCTACACGTGAAGTGTCAGAGATAAACAAGTCATAGGGGATCTCAGACGCAATGACCGCTACCGAAACCCGCCGCGCCCTTCTGCTGATCAATAAACGCGCCCGCCGTGGGAGTGAATCCTACACGCCTATCGTTGAAAAGCTCAGCCAGGGCGGAATAACCGTAGTCGAACCTACCGGAGGGGAAAACCTTTCCATCAGCGAGAAGATCAGACAGGCCAAGGGATGCGACCTGATCATTGTCGGCGGCGGCGACGGCACGTTGAACGCCGCAGCTCCCGCCCTGATTGAGGCTGGCCTGCCCGTCGGCCTCCTGCCGCTCGGCACTGCCAATGACCTAGCCAAGACACTGAATATTCCTCAGGACCCGCTCGAGGCCGTCGACATCATTGTGCGGGGGCAGCTGCGAGCCATCGATGTAGGTGTCGTCAACGATCATGTCTTTCTCAACGTCGCCAGCATTGGCTTCAGTGCCGATCTGGCTGATCAGCTGACCGCGGATATCAAGAAGAAATGGGGCAGTCTCGGCTATGGCCTGACCGCCTTTCGGCTACTGCGCCGCTTTCGCCGTTTCACCCTGTATATCGAACATGACGGACAGGTGGAAAAGGTCCGAACGGTCCAGGCATCCGTGGGCAATGGCCGTCACTATGGCGGTGGCATGACGGTGGAAGAGTCCGCAACCGCCGACGATGGACGCCTGGATTTCTATAGCCTTGAGGTCAGGCATTGGTGGGAACTGATCGCATTGCTGCCCAGCCTGCGCAAGGGCACCCATGGCAAGGCAGATAAGGTCAGGGCGTTTCAGACAACCGCTATCCGGCTGAATACCCACAAACCCATGCCCATCAATACTGATGGTGAGCTGACCACCTACACGCCCGCTCTTTTTTCTATCAAACCCAAAGCGCTCAGGATTTATCGTCCATAGAGCGCACCTATCGAACCATGGGTGAAAGAATCGGAAACACTCGCACCTGCCTTATTCAGCTTCAGTTAAGCCCAACCCCCGTAGGCTATACGCCCAGAATTTTGAACCTGACCTAACATGCAGAACGCTCTCTCCTCCAAAACGATGGCAACGGCCTTGGCCTGCTTGCTAGTGGCAGCCGCGATAACCGCAGGTGCCCACCAGCGCCTGTTTGAGCAGGTCTGGTTCCGTCTGGAACAGCGCTTCAGCTCCAAGGAGGCCCAAGGGCAAGCCCTGTGGTTGCCTGACTACCATGTCACAATCGATGCCAAGCCGCTGGGTAATGACGAAGACATGTCAGCGCTGACCTTCGACGCCAGCCGCCAGACGCTTTTTACAGTAACCAACAAAGACTCGCACCTTATCGAGCTTTCGCTCTCCGGTGATGTGCTGCGTCGTATTCCGCTGCGGGGTTTCGGTGATCCGGAAGCGATCGAATACATTCGTCCCGGCGTCCTCCTGATTACAGAGGAACGTAACCATCGTCTGATCGAAGTGCATGTCAATGATCAGACCCAGGTGATCGATATTGCCGACCCAGCTAATGCCAAACAGTTTTCGCTCAGCGCAGCGGATAACAGCAACAAAGGCTTCGAGGGCCTGGCCTACGACCCCAAGGAGCAGCGCCTTTTTGTTGCCAAGGAAAAGGACCCGGTCCGCATCTTCGAGATCAACGGCTTTTTGACCGCCTCGCCCGACCAGCCGATCGACATCGACGTGCATGTCAACGCACAGCGCGACCGGGATTTGTTTGTGACCGACCTGTCCAGCCTTCACTATGATACGAGTACAGGCCATCTGCTGGCCTTGTCTGATGAATCCAAGATGATCGTGGAAATGAACGCCAACGGTAAGCCGGTCAGCTCCTTCAGCTTGAGGGGTGGTAATCAGGGGCTTGCCAAGGATGTTCCCCAGGCTGAGGGCATGACAATGGATGATCAGGGCAACCTGTATGTGATCAGTGAGCCTAACCTGTTCTACGCCTTCAAGAAGAAGTCATAGACCTTGTCGAGCTCTTTATCCGCAAGGCTCTGGTGAGCCTTGCGCTGCCGGGTTACGCTGTATGGCGTTTCCATCCTGCCCGTGCCCTGAATGAAAGTTACCCTCGTTACGTATCTGGTTCGCTACCCGTCTGCAAGCCTGTTACTTATCCAGTTACTGGGCATCGTGCTCTATCCCTTCATGGAGAACATGCCGGGTGGGCGAGCCGTCTTTGGCGCGTTTGGCGTCATCGTGCTGGTCGCTGCCCTGCGTATGGTTCGCCGCAGTCCAATGCTCCACTCGATTGCCTTCATTCTGGCCGCGCTCATCCTGTGCTTGGCTATCGTCAGCGAGATCTGGCCCAACCAGGCCGTCACGGTTGCCTCAGCCCTGCTGGAGGGTGCCTTTTACTTTTACGCAGCCGCCAGCCTGATTGCCTACATGATGGAAGATCAGCGCGCATCGACCGATGAACTGTTTGCCGTAGGCGCAACCTTTACTCTGCTGGCGTGGGCGTTTGCCTATACCTTTACCGTCTGCCAGCTGCTCCTGCCGGGCAGCTTTACCGCCATGCAGAACCCTGAGGCACCACGGACCTGGATGGAACTGCTGTTCCTGAGCTTTACCACGCTTTCCGGCGTAGGGCTGGGTGATGTTCTGCCTATTTCACCGCTTGCCCGCGGGCTGGTAATGCTCGAGGAGTTTGCAGGCGTCATGTACATCACATTGGTAGTGGCTCGCCTGATCAGCCTGACAGTCATCAAACGCTAGAACTAACCGGTCGGTCCTTGTAAACGACAGTCCGGCTTTTAGCACCTGACACACCGATAGCCCATCGATATCATCCCGCCTACATACCTGTTACCCAGACAGGCCGACGGTTGGGCAGCCGGCGTGATAGACAGTCTCTCAAGTGCTGGATAGACTGGGTCATTCACCAATCCCCTTCCTTTCCAACGTCATCCATTCGTGACCTGATCGTGAGCGAAGCTGTGCCTGTGTGCTGCTACTCATGCAAGGCATTGGCCCCTACCGCCAGGTACCTGGCGTACCGCACCCTTCTTTTTATACCGGCATGACTACCATCGAAAACGAACATCTGCGTCTGCGTATCGCCGAACTCGAAGCCGAAAATACGGCGCTCAAGGCCGTTGCCGAAACGACTCACCAACAGAACCAGCGCCATCAGGATATTCTGAACAGTGCTGTCGATTTTGCGATCATCACAACCGACCAGTGCGGTCGCATTACTCACTGGAACTCTGGTGCAGAGCAGGTCTTTGGCTGGACAGCCGAAAGTATACTAGGGACCTCTATCAATCGCCTCTTCACCGTAGAGGACCAACTCCAGCAGCGCGCCGAATGCGAGATGCAACGCGCCCTGGAAAAAGGTCGCGCCAGTGATGAGCGTTGGCACCAGAAAAAGGACGGCGCCCTGTTCTGGGCTAATGGCGAGATGATGCCGCTCCGGACAGCTGATGGAACCCACCTGGGTTTTCTGAAGATCCTGCGCGATCAGACCCGGCAGCAAAAAGTGATTGAAGCTCAGCAGGCCGACGCCGAGTTCCTGCGCAGCGTGTTGGCCTCCTCTGACGACTGCATCAAGGTGCTCGACCTTGACGGCAAACTGCTTTACATGAGCCCAAACGGCCAGGACGCTATGGAAGTCAGCGACTTCAATGCCATTGCGGGTTGCCCCTGGCCGACCTTCTGGCAAGACAAGGGGAGCCAGGAAGCCAAAGAGGCCATGACGCTGGCCCGCGCGGGTCAGGTTGGCCGGTTTATCGGGCAGGCCAATACCCTGGCAGGAACCCCTAAGTGGTGGGATGTACAGGTCACGCCTATCCTCGGCTCTCATGGGAGGCCTGAAAAGCTGCTCTCCATTTCGCGGGACATTACTGCGAATCACTCTATCGAGAATGCGCTACGCATCTCTCGCCAGATGAACAGCCTGATTCTCAACTCGAGTCAGGATTGCATCGTGATCATGGATCTCGAAGGACATACTCAGTTTGTGAGCCCCGGCGGTATAGAGTCCATGGAGATTACGGACCTCTCTTCCGTACTGGGCAAGCCGTGGCTCCGGGTATGGAAAGGCGCGGATCTGGAGGCGGCACGCAACGCCATCGCAAGTGCTCGTGCCGGAGGGACAGGACGTTTCCAGGGCTACTGCCCTACCCACACAGGCAAACCCAAGTGGTGGGATATTGCCATTTCCTGCATACCAGGCGCAGACGGCACGCCTGAAAAACTGCTCTCCATTGGCCGCGACATCACCGAACGCACCCGTGCTGAGCTGGCGTTGAAGGAAAGCGAAACCCGCCTGGCTTCCATTTTCGACGAAGCCTCGGTAGGCCTGTCCGAGATCAGCCTCGACGGCCGCTTTCTACGGGTCAATGACGAGCTCTGCCGCCTGTTGGGTCGCTCTCGCACAGAGATACTAAGCACAACCGCAAAGACCGTTACCCTGGCTGAAGACCAGCCCAGGACGCTCGAGGCGCTTCAACATGTCCTGGCCACCCGACAGCCGACTCGCCTCGACAAGCGCTACCTCCGACCCGATGGCACTATCGTCTGGGCCAATAGCAATCTGACCTGTCTGAACGATGATGAAGGCAATCCCCGCTCTATTATTGCCGTAACCATTGATTTCTCGGCTCGCAAGGCAGCTGAAGACCGGCTCAAGGCCAGCAAGAGCCAGTTGAGGGAGCTGAACGAGACCCTTGAGCAACGTGTCGAGGAACGTACCCGCGAGCGCGATCAAATCTGGCGCACCACGCCAGATCTGGTCTGCACCGCCAGTCCGGAAGGCTACTTTCTCAACCTCAACCCTGCCTGGAGCGAAACCCTGGGCTGGTCGGAGCAAGAGCTGAAAGCACGCCCCTACAAGGATTTTCTCCACCCAGACGACCTGGAACATACCGTGCAAACCAAGCGGCTACTCGCCAACGGCCAGGTCTTGTCAAACTTCGAGAACCGCTACCGGCACAAGGATGGCAGCTATCGCTGGTTATCCTGGAACTCCCAGCGTCGTGATGGACTGTTCCACAGCATTGCACGCGATATCACTACGATAAAGGCGCAGGCCGAAGTCCTGCATCAGACGGAAGAACGGTTGCGCCATAGCCAGAAAATGGAAGCTGTGGGCCAGCTCACCGGCGGTCTGGCCCATGACTTCAACAACCTGCTCACCGGAATTTCCGGTAGCCTGGACCTGCTCAAGACGCGCCTGACCCAGGGGCGCCTGAGCGATGTAAACAAATACATCACCGCCGCTCAGGACTCTGCCAATCGAGCCGCGGCCCTGACCCACCGATTGCTGGCCTTTTCCCGTCGCCAAACGCTCGACCCCAAACCGACCCAGGCCAACCAGCTGATCGAAGGCATGCGTGAGTTGATCACACGTACCGTAGGACCAGCCGTGTGTATCACGACCGATCTCAGTGAAACACTCTGGCCCACGCTCTGTGACCCCCATCAGCTTGAAAACGCCCTGCTGAATCTGTGCATTAATGCGAGAGATGCCATGCCGGATGGTGGCCGATTGCTCATTCGAACCGAAAATCGCTACCTGGATGAGACCAGCGCCCATGAGCGCGACATGAATCCGGGTCAGTACATCGTGACGGAAGTATCCGACACGGGCACAGGCATGTCGCCGGAAATCATAGAGCGTATCTTCGACCCGTTCTTTACAACCAAGCCTATCGGCAGGGGTACCGGGCTGGGTCTTTCCATGATTTACGGATTTGCCAAGCAGTCCGGCGGTCAGGTACGTGTCCTCTCGGAGCCGGGCAAGGGCACCACCATGAAAATCTACCTGCCCCGCTATGCAGGCTCGGTCGAGGCCGGTGCGGAGCAGGTTAGATCAGGGGAGGCACCGCGCACGGAAAAGGGTGAAACCGTACTTATCGTTGATGATGAGCCCACCGTACGCATGCTGATCAAAGAGGTACTCGAGGAGCTGGGCTATAGGGCAATCGAAGCGGCTGACGGCGCGTCAGGGCTTGACATACTCTCCTCTTCCACCCATATCGATCTGCTGATTTCGGACGTAGGACTGCCAGGGAGCATGAACGGCCGCCAGATGGCCGATGCCGCCCGCCATCAACGCCCGGATCTGAAGGTTCTGTTTATTACCGGCTATGCGGAAAATGCGGTAGTAGGCAATGGCAACCTGGAGGACGGGATGTATCTCATGACCAAGCCTTTTTCCATGGAGTTGCTGGCAACCCGTCTGGACACTATCCTCAAGAAGCGGTGAAAGGTTGCGTCCAAAGGAACAATGCTGAGCGCGACCCCAAGAAAATGAGGCGCCAATCGCTATATGCCAATGCCCGACCATTTTGCAGTTGGATAGGGCGTTCTGTCACTTGTCAGGATTACGCTACGGCCTCAACCTGAACGAGTCGGGACCTTATCGCAATCGGTGTGTCCAACACGAGTGACTACGGATCATTTACGAGCGTGCCCTTACACGTCGTAACCTCCGTTCTATATCCTTAGCGTGGCAAGCCCAAGTCATAGACTTGAGCTTGAACAGGTACCGGAACCTTGCAGCAAAAGAAAGAAACGCTCTTTGATCGCCTGCAACAGTGGGTATTACGCCATGAATGGCCTACCCCCCTGCGCTATGCTGTTGCCGGGGCGGCTGTCATTGTCAGTGCAGGCGTTCGTCTGGCCCTGCCTGTCCTGGGCCTGCCATACCTGCTATTCATTCCGCTTCTAATGATTATCGGCTTCACGCTGGGCCTGGGGCCTGGTCTGTTCGCCACCGTTGTTGCTGCCCTTGCAGCGGCCTACCTGTTTGTCTCTACCCCCTTCACGTTCGATCTTGATCTGCTCCAGTGGGCAGCCAACGCCCTGTTCATCCTCGTCAACTTCGGCATCGTGGCAGTGTGCGCTGCACTCAGAAAGAACCTGATTCGCCTGAACGACCTGATGGACACACTGGAGCGTCGCGTAGAGGAACGTACCCGTGAGCGCGACCAGATCTGGCAAACAACCCCTGACCTGGTGTGTACAACTAACGCTGCAGGCTATTTTGTAAGCCTTAACCCGGCCTGGACCAAAACGCTTGGCTGGTCGGATCAGGAGATGCATTCCAAGCCCTTCAGTGAATTTGTCCACCCGGACGATGTAGAGCGCACCGCCCAGGCACTGCACATGCTGCAACGGGGCGACACGGTCTTTCGCTTTGAGAACCGCTACCGGCACAAGAATGGCACCTATCACTGGTTGTCCTGGAATGCCGTGGCTCGAGGGGATCAGATTTATGCCACCGTGCGCGATATTTCATCCGAAAAAGAGCAAAGCGAAGCACTCAACCGCGCCGAAGAATTATTGCGACACAGCCAGAAAATGGAGGCGGTGGGCCAGCTTACTGGCGGTATCGCTCATGACTTCAATAACTTGCTGACAGGCATCTCCGGCAGCCTCGAGATGATCCAGATGCGTGTGGCCCAGGGTCGCGCTACGGATATCGATCGGTATATTACCGCCGCCCAGACGGCCGCCAACCGCGCGGCCTCCCTGACCCACCGGCTGCTGGCCTTCTCCCGTCGCCAGACGCTCGATCCCAAACCGACCCAGGCCAACACACTGATCGAAAGCATGCAGGACCTGATCGACAGGACGGTAGGCCCGGAGATTACGGTAACCACTAGCCTTTCCTCTGATCTCTGGTCAACGCTGTGCGATCCGAACCAACTGGAAAGTGCCCTGCTCAATCTATGTATCAATGCACGGGATGCCATGCCGGACGGCGGCCAGCTGACAATCCGTACCGCCAATATCTGGGTCGATGAGCGTGATGCCCATGAACAGGACATGCTCTCTGGGCAATACGTTGCCATAGCAGTCATGGACACTGGCATTGGCATGACCCCAGAAATCGTAGCGCGGGCATTCGACCCGTTCTTTACGACCAAGCCCATCGGCATGGGGACCGGCTTGGGCCTGTCCATGATTTACGGATTTGCCAAGCAGTCAGGCGGGCAAGCACGCATCTATTCCGAAGCTGGTAAAGGCACCACGGTCTGGATCTATCTGCCGCGCCATCTGGAAGAGAGCAAACCAGAGCCTCAGCAGACTGAACTGATGCGCGCCCCACGTGCCAGCACCGGCGAGACCGTTCTGGTTGTTGACGACGAACCGATGGTGCGCCTGCTCATCACTGAAGTGCTCGAAGAGTTGGGCTATGCCGCCATCGAAGCGGCCGATGGTGCTTCGGGGCTGAAGATACTGCTCTCCGATACGCACCTGGACCTGCTGATTTCGGACGTGGGCCTGCCCGGCGGCATGAACGGGCGGCAGATGGCCGATGCGGCCCGCCAGGCACGCCCTGATCTCAAGATACTGTTCATCACCGGCTATGCGGAAAATGCAGCCGTGGGAAATGGCAACCTTGAGGCAGGCATGCACGTCATGACCAAACCATTCCCAATGGAATTGCTGGCCAGCCGGATCAAGGAAATTATTCTGGAAGACTGATTGTGGCTTGCGCACTGCCAGCGGAGGCGCTAATGTTTCTTAATCATTTGCCAGCTGTTGGCTGACGCTACCATGAATCATCTGCATACAGGCCAGTTCTCCTCCTCGTCCGCACCGGACGTGGCATGCCTGCATGCGCGTTTCTCCCTCGCACCACCTGTCGTATCCCCTCCGGTTGTCGTGGCAGTAGTCGCTGCCTGATGACGCTCGGCTGATTACAGCCGTTTTCTTTCTCCAGTCTTGATCGGAACTGCCTACCACAGGCCGTTGGCTGGAGCCTGCTTTTCGTACTGACAGGTGAAATGACAATGTTAGGTTCATTAAGAACCCTGCTTGTGGCCAATAGCGCCACAGGGTTGTTCGTGCTGCTCTGGAGCAGCGGCGCGTTATTCGCTCACGTGGGCGTTACCCACGCTCCTGCATTCGCGTTCCTGCTGTTACGCTTCCTCATTGCGTTTACAGTGCTCTTGCTAATGGGGCTCTGGCGGCGACGCTGGTTGCCATCGCCGGGCTCTCGCAGCCGGGTAGCCCTCACCGGAGCACTGCTTATCGGCGGCTATAGCATTTGTTATCTGTTGGCTCTGGATAAAGGCGTTACGCCGGGAGTCCTGGCTACCCTTCTGGGTGTACAACCCATTCTTACCCTGGTGTTGGTTGAAAGACGATTATCACCCCGTCGGCTGGCGGGCCTGCTGTTGGCCCTGGGTGGACTGTCTCTGCTCGTCTACCGCAGCCTGGCGATGGCGCATCTGTCCTTGAGTGGAATTCTGTATGCGCTGGCAGCGCTCTTGTGCATGTCGATTGGTGCCATTCTGCAGAAAGGCCTGAGTCAGCCCCCAGCGGACGTCTTGCCGTTGCAGGTCGGTATCAGCCTGGTACTCTGCCTGCTTTTCGTCCCCTTCCAGCCCATCAGGTTTGAGTTGTCCTCGGAGCTTGTGACATCCGTTCTCTGGATGGCCGTCGTCATCTCCGTTCTTGCACAGCTCCTGTTTTATCGACTCGTACAAGCCGGCAATCTGGTAAACGTAACCAGTCTGTTTTATCTGGTGCCACTTGTGACAACGCTGTTGGATTACCTGATTCTTGGTCACCGGGTCGACGCACAAGGTGGTATGGGAATGATGGCCATCCTTATAGGGCTGGTATTGGTATTCCGTCAAAATAAACCTACCAATAATTGACGCAGCCGTGCCAGAAGGACGGTTTCTACCGCCCTTCTGGCACGGGCTTATTTATTGAGGTTTCGTAATAAACAGGTCTGATACGTGTTTTCCATCTCTCTTTATAGGCTATGGATGCGACGCATCAGACTCAGTAACGGCAGGACGGCCTGGCATTAGTTGGGCATTGCGATCGTGACAACCAACAAGATACCGAACAAGGTGGAAAGTGTGGCAAACCAAGCCGTAGAGCTGGGTCTTTTACGAGGATATCCGCGGTTTGTTTTTGAAACAGCTGGATATGCAGATTCTGAGTTCATGTCTCTCAAACTGAATAATAGAGTTGCCCGTCAACGACTTCACGGGTAGATGAAGCCAAACGGCGAGCCATAGCGTTCATGCAAGGATGGCTCTACAAGCAAGCGCCACGGTTCAGGACGCCTGTCTCCTTGCACGGCGCATAGATATATCAAACTTTTCAGAGCAGAGAGAGCGAGAGATGTTTGCAAGTTTTTGCATGAAGCGAGGGTTTGAAAGAGCCGGCCCTGGCAGGCAGGACCGAAACAGGAGGGTATACAAGCGGCGCATGCTCCTTTGTTTCCCCCCCTTCTCTCACTGAGACATCTATTTCCAGACGTGTTCAGGTCAATAGCCCAACAGCCCCTGCGCAGCATCCAGACTGCTTATCTCCACGCCGGTAGACAGCGCTGCGAAGAGCACTACCATGTAGCGCGCCATTTCCAAAGCGTCCGCCTCCTCGCAATCCAAGGTAAGGTCCTCTACGTCCCACAGGGGACAACTGACGCGCATGGTTTTCTCGTGGGGGTTGTAGGACAGGTGAATCCCCAGGCGTATCTGAAGTCGACGTGACTCACCGTCGTCGATATGGGGAAGCCACTGGAAGCTCTCGCCGTTTTCATCCCTGACGATGGGTATGTCCTGCGCCCAATCGACTACCTTCCAACCTAGGGCTTCGGCCGCCAGAGTCAACTGCTGGCGTTGATCAAACGGATCGCTGTCGGTTTCTAAAGCCATACTGTTACTCCATCAGGGCAATGCTGTACTACTTAAAGCATAGCTGGCTGCTTCAAACAGGCCGAACCTGACAGATAAGCTGTCGGCTCCGCCTGCGACACAGACATCTGGCAACGTCGAATCCTCAAGCAGATCCAGCGCTCTCGTGAGCCAAAAAGACGAGCAAGTCGCCATATCCAGCCCGCACTGCCGGCAGTGCCCTGCCATGTCCGCGCCTCTCTGTACAACCGATCATCGGCCATTGATACCTGGACGAGCATAGCGCTCCAGATTTATCAAGCCGGGCCGATAGCCTCCTATCAGTCCGCGGCAGTTGGTTGCCGTGTCGTATTTGTCTCTGTCGGTTTGATGTCTTTATGAAATGGTCTTTGCGTAAAAAGATTGCTCTATCCTCCAGCACTGCGGTACTGCTGGTGGGCGCCAGCCTGACCGGTATGAACTTCTGGAACAGTCAGAAAAGCCTGGAAATCCACATTGCAGAACAGGTCAGCAATGCCAGCAGGACGTTCAGCGCCAACGTGCGTTACTGGCTGCAAAGCAAGGAGGTGGTGCTCCAGGCTGTGAAGGCCACTGACGACCCGTCTGCCATGCTGTCGATTCTTAATCAGGCCAAGATTTCCGGCGGTTTCGACAACGTCTTTTTTGCTCGGGCCGATGGCAGCCAGGTGAACGCCAACGGTGTAACCCTGCCGCCAGACAATAATGACCCTCGCAAATGGAAGTGGTACCAGCAGGCGCTGGTCGCGCCAAACAAGGTCTACATCTCGACGCCGACTATTGCGGCGGCTACTGGCAGCCACGTGCTGTCCTTAGGCCGCTCCCTGCAGCAGAGCGGAAACACGCTTGGGGTGGTAGGCGCTGACGTCAGCATGACCGAGATCCTTGAGCAGCTGAAACAGATCAAGCTTCCTGGCAATGGCTCGGCCTTCTTTGTAGACAAGGACGGCACCATTCTGGGCCACACGGACACGGCCCTGCTCGACAAGAAGGTCAGCGACCTGATGACGGAGCTCACCCCTGCCACCCTGGCGTCATTGGCTGCCAGCAAGGGTACGCAGCACTTGCTGGACCATAACGGTGAGCGTTTGTACGCTGTCCCGATCGATCATGATGGAGAGATTCTCATCATGACGCTGGACGACGCTGTTCTGACCGCCCCGCTCTATCAGCAACTGTGGGTGAGTCTGGGCGCATTCGGCGCTATCCTGGTTCTGTCGCTGATCGCCATCAACATGCTGTGCGCCTGGCTGCTACGCCCGCTGGGTGTGGTCTCCCAGGGACTTCAGGTAATCGCCCATGGCAATGGCGACCTGACCAAGCGCATCCCTCAACAGAGCCAGGACGAGGTGGGCCATCTGGCCCTGCACTTCAACCAGTTCGTGGCCAGTCTGCATGAACTGGTTACGCATATTCGCCATCAGGCGGTGGAAATCGGCCAGGAATCCACGACGGTGCTAAACAACAGCACATTGTCGGTCGCTGATCTGGGGCGTCTCCAGCAGGAGCTGACACTGGTCGCAACAGCAGTCACCGAAATGGCTTCGGCTACCCAGGAAATTGCGGGTAATGCCGAACGTACGGCGCAATCGGCGCAGCAGTCTACCGAAAGCAGTCAGCAAGGTCTGGAGCTGGTTCGCAAGACCCAGACCTCCATTACAGATCTTGCCCAGGAAGTGGCGCAAACAACCCAGGTCATCACTGAACTCAGCCAGCATTCCCAGTCCATTTCCAATGTCTTGACCAGCATCCAGAGTATCGCTGAGCAGACCAACCTTCTGGCCTTGAACGCAGCGATTGAGGCGGCGCGGGCGGGCGAGCAGGGTCGCGGCTTTGCGGTGGTGGCTGACGAGGTGCGGACCCTGTCGCAACGTACCCAGGCGTCTACCCAGGAAATCCAGACGACTATCAGCAATCTGTTGCGTGTAACACAGGATGCAGTCAGCCGGATGGACAACAGCCGTCATCTCGCTGAACGCAGCGTGGCGGATGCCGATCAGGCGTACGTGGCGCTGGAGCAGATCACCCAGTCGGCCTCGCTGATCTCGGACATGTCGATGCAGATTGCAGCGGCAGCTGAGGAGCAGACCTCCGTGACGGAAGAAATTACCCGTAACGTGGTAACCATTAAATCCTTGGGTGATACCCTGGCTGAAAGCTCGGTGCAGGCGGAGCATCAATCCCGCTCACTGCAAAGCCACGCCGGTGATTTGAACGAACGCGTCTCCCGCTTCATTCTGTAACCCTGCCTTGCTGTCCACTCCCTTACCCAGGGAGTGGACCCTCTTCTCAACCCATCCGTCTAACACGGTCGTGAATGACCTTCAGGGCTTCCCGAAAGACCCAGTGCCACTGGGACGATGCGGCTCGACCAAGCGGGTACCAGAAAAAGCGAAACTCCAATCCGCCTCCATCTGTGGTGCGATGGACCCAGCCCTCAGGTAACTCGTACGCGCTTTCGCACAGGTGCATCGACCATACCTGTTCCTGATAGCCAGAGACCCATGTTCCTAGATCCACAGGCCATTCGGGCACTTGGATACCTGATTCTTCCCATAGCTCCCGCAACGCAGCCTCAGCAGGTAGTTCATCCGGCTCGATAGACCCTTTGATCAACCGAAGCCCTGCCAGAGGATGCTCGAACGCCAGTATCTGCAGTTCGCTTTTATGACGCAGTACGACCGGACATGCCTTAACCAGACTTGCTGAGGCATCGCTATTTGCCAAGGGCAGCCTTGTCATCGCACGTCGACCTGGTTCAGCTGACGCCTCAGCCGATCGTTTTCCCTCTGTAACGCTGTGATGTGATAGCGCAAATCCTTGATGACACTCAGGTGATAGCGGTGCTCAAGCTCCAGCGCTCGGTAGCGCTGCATCAGTGTGCCTGAGTCTGCCATAGCCAGGGATTGGGAAAGATCGTCTGCTGGAGACATCGGTACGCCCTCCTCTTATTTACTGTTTATTTATACAGTAGTCAGCGGAGCGCAAAATGACAACCTTTTCTGACACCAAAAGACTGGTCGTACAGGAAATTTCATTGATGTGTCATAAAAAAGGGCGGAACCCGTCCGCCCTTTTCAAGATATCGACTGTTTTTAGACGCGCTTGCGGATCAACCCTTCCTGGGCAACCGAGGCGACAAGCTGACCCGCTCGGTTGTATATGCTGCCACGGCACAATCCACGCGCCCCCCCGGCCCACGGGCTATCCATGGAATACAGCAGCCACTCGTCCACCCGTAGCGGCTGATGGAACCAGATCGCGTGATCAAGGCTGGCAACCTGCATCTCCTTGTTCCAGTAGCTGATGCCATGAGGCAACAAGGACGTCGGGAGCAGGTTGAAGTCCGAGGCATAGGCCAGCAGGTATCGATGCAGCGCAGGGTTGTCCGGCAGCTGCCCGTTGGCCCTGAACCAGACATGGCGTGCGGGCGCTGTTGGCTCTGGATCAAACGGATGGGTCACCTTGACCGGACGAATCTCGATGGGCTTAGGCGCCAGCAGCTTTTCCCGCGTAGGCTCCGGGATGAACTGGGCAAACTGTTGGATGTAGTCCAGCTCGGACGCCAGCGAGTCTGGATCGGGCACGTCCGGCATTTCGCTCTGGTGTTCAAAACCGGGTTCCAGACCCTGGAACGAGGCACTGCAAAAGAAAATCGGTTTGCCTTTCTGGATGGCCGTGACGCGACGGGTCGTAAAGCTGCCGCCATCCCGGACGCGATCCACCTCATACACCACCGGAATCGTCACGTCGCCAGGCCGCAAGAAGTAGCCATGCAGCGAGTGCACCTGACGCGACGCATCTACCGTTTGGCTCGCCGCTGACAGGGCCTGACCGAGCACATGCCCACCGAATAATTGTGGAAAGCCCAGGTCCTGACTACGACCGCGGTAGAGGTTTTCCTCGATGGACTCAAGGCTTAACAAGGCAACAAGATCATCCAGCACTGTGCTCATCACGTTTTCCGTGGTCGTTTTGATAATGGCCAAATCATACGCAAGTCAGTCGTGAAGCCGTAGCCCCATGATGAGGAAACGGCAGCGGTAGGACGTCCCTTCAGGACTCCGCCACCCATCAGGCAAAGTCGTTCTCAGGCGCGGGATAAGCGGGCAGCGAGGTCAGGCGCATGTCCACGGTCGCGCGTCCCATGGTGAAGTGATAAAGGCTTTGCCAGGTTGTATCCGCAAGCCCTATCAAGTCATGCACCAGCGGGTCGAAATAGCAACCGATACCGGTGCCTGAAAGCCCTGCCGCTTCTGCCTCCAGGTAAAGCACCTGTCCAATCTGTCCGGTCTCCCAGAATAGCTGCGGATAGCACCAGGCCCCCTGGGCAAGGGCATCATCGAAACGAGCCATCATTGCGATACTGATACAACCGTCAGACGCAATGTCCTGGCCGCAGGAAAGCAAGCCAGCCAGCTCACTGGCATCCCCTTTGAGCAACCGGAACAACCTGAGCCCCTCTGCCTCCTCTACCCGCTCCCAGAGTAAGTCCGCTCGGGCGGTGATATTGAGCTCTCCCTCACTGCGCGCCAGCCAGTACAACCCCGGTTCCAGTCCCACAACGCGATTTACAAAGATCAGAAGATTGACCTGAGCAGGCTTGCCCAACGTCAGGAAAGGCACCGGTGCCTGCTCCGGCAATGTACGCCTTAGCCAGGCAAAGAAAAGATCAGACAGAATGCCCGTCCGACCATCCATGGACTGCGCGCTACGCCGTTGATGCAGCAATGGCCGCAGCAGTAGCTGGTCGTTTTCCTGGGTAACTACGCCCCGGGAAATGGGCATGTCATAGGGCAAGCGCTTGGGCGCACGGCATGCGGCAGCGATCCGCCCAACCTCGGGCCACTCTACGTACTCTCGCGAAAGTCGATTAGGCGTGCCGGCGAGCTGCAACTGACTCAGCAGCTTGAACAGACTATCGGGCAAGGAAGGCTCGGCCGATTGCGGCGGACCGATCCAGAGCAGCGCCTCCATTTGCTCCTGCTCACCAAAGCCGTCTCGATCAACTCCAAACGCCGCATCGAGCGTTTCATCCGCCACGTCGTGAATCAGTCGTGTTTCCCAACCTTGCGCGGCGGCAGCAATGGCAATGGCGGCCAAGGCGTGGCCTATATCATGCTGACAGTAGCGCCAGGCTCGCTCGCCATATTTCCAGGCCTCACGCCAATAGATACTGGACAGTGCGACCAAAAAGCTCCCCGGCGGCAAGGCGCCAATGATGTCTTCATCCAGCACTTCGGGGAGCTCGGCGCGTACTTCCAGGGCATGCAGATCGGCCGTGTAATGTGTCATCAAGGCACGATCGTTCAGTACACCCGGTGGCAGCAAGGCATAGGCTTCGGTGGGATGCAGATTGCCGGAGGAGGGATTCACTCGCAGCGCCCAGCGGCTGCTGCCCGACTCTTTCCAGGCAGAAATGGCCAAACTGTCATAAAACAGCCGAGAGATATTGGCAGGATCCAACGGGGCCGGCTCGCCTACAGGACCTGCAAAAACCTCATCGTACAGAGGCGAATCCTCCAGCATGCGGCGCAGTAACGGAATGACTTCGCATCCCCGATAACGGCGGAATGGCGCAGGTTGGTTAGCCCAATCGAGCGCATCGGGTCCGCGGGCATAGCCCTCACGACGGTGCATGCTGAGCGAATGATAGGCTCTGACGATGTCTTCTGGGGTCATGCAGTCCTCTTTGTCATTAACAGGCATTCATGCTGTCGCCGGTTTCCAGTCTACTGATCCATTGATGGCGGCTGAGTCGATACAGAACATGGTGGCGCAAGGGGTGACCTTCCGGCAGGCTCGGGTGTTCAAAGTCGTCCGCTGGATCGTACTGCATACCCAATCGTGCCATCAGGCCGCGGGAGCGTTCGTTTTCAGGCACGGTAAACGCCACGATCTCTTCCAGGCCTACCTGCTCGAAGCCAAAGGCAAGCGCGGCTTCGGCAGCTTCATGGGCATAGCCTTCGTCCCAATATTCGGCACCCAGCCGCCAGCCGATCTCGACCGCCGGCGTAAAAGGTGCGTCGAAATTGGAATGCTCAAGCCCTACATACCCAATGAAAGGCGGGCCATTTCTGACCTCTACGGCCCACCAGCCATAGCCATGATCATGGAAGTGTGCCTGGATACGCTCGGTCAGCGCCTGCGTTTCAGCCTCACTCAGGCATTTGGGGAAAAATTCCATTACCCGAGGATCAGCGCTTTGTGCAGCGAAAGGCGTATAGTCTTCATTGCGCCAGGGGCGCAAAATCAAACGTTCGGTACGTAACACCTTGGGATAGGCCTGGCTCATCTCCACCCTCTTTTAAGGTCCTTTGATGTTGGGACTGTTGTGAAGCCAGAGTATTCCGTAAAGCCGGTTCGGTTTTTTGATAATGGCTACCGCTTGGCGAGATCGGCAGGAATCGTCATCATGAGCGCCCGTCGGCAGCATCGCCTGTATCTGCCGAAACTTGGCATTTAGCCGAATCCTAACAACTACATCTCTAAATTCGACCAATGTATTGACCTTCACTGAGCAATATGGCCGGCGAATGGTCCTACATCATTAATGCGTTCTTTTCAGGCTGCTGCACACACATGACTTCCAAGAATTCGGACAATCTCAATTCTGCCGACCGCAATAAAGTGGTAAAGGGTATGCCAGAAGAAGTCCGTAGCCAGCAAGGCGATATCTTTTTCGCTGCGGTTAGAATGACCCGCATGCCCATGATCGTGACCGACCCACGGCAGGACGATAATCCCATTATTTTTGCCAACGACGCCTTCCTGAAAACGACGGGCTATGAAGAGCATGAAGTACTGGGACGCAACTGCCGTTTTCTTCAAGGCCCGGAAACGGACCGGGAGACCATCCGGCAGATCCGCGAAAGCGTCGAGTCCCGTCATGAATGCAATACCGAGTTATTGAATTACCGCAAAGATGGCTCGACCTTCTGGAATGCCTTGTATATTTCTCCGGTCTACAACCAAGCAGGCGAGCTGGTGTATTTCTTCGCCTCGCAACTGGATGTCAGCCGTCGCCATGACGCCGAAGAGGCCTTGCGGCAATCCCAGAAAATGGAGGCGTTGGGTCAGCTCACCGGCGGCATTGCCCATGATTTCAACAATCTGTTGCAAGTCATGGTGGGTTATCTGGACATTCTCCGGATCAACCTGGATCGCCCGGAAATGGACAGGGAAAAGGCCAAGCGCCATGTCGACAACACCCGAGAAGCGGTCAATCGCGCGGCTACACTGACGCAACAACTTCTGGCGTTTGCCCGCAAGCAGCGCCTGACCGGTCGAACGTTGAACATCAACGAGCTGATTGAAGAGCGACTCGACCTGCTGTATCGAACGCTGGGAGAGCCCTATCAGCTAACGACTCGGCTGGCGCCTGACCTCTGGAATTGCAAGATAGACCCGACCCAGGCCGAAATGGCGCTCATCAATATCCTAACGAACGCACGTGACGCCATGGAATCGCGGGGTGAAGGTCGTGTCACGATCGAAACCCGCAACATTGAAGTAACGCCAGAGGATATGGCCTACGGAGGCCTGACTCCTGGCCGCTATGCCTGCATCGCGATTACCGATACCGGAGAGGGCATTCCAACAGAAGTGCTTGGACGGGTCCTCGATCCGTTCTTCACAACCAAGGAGGAAGGCAAAGGGACCGGTCTTGGTCTATCCATGGTGTATGGCTTCATGAAGCAGTCCGGCGGCGCGGTTCGTGTGTACTCCGAGGCCGGTATGGGTACGACGGTCCGCCTGTATTTCCCGACGACACAAAGTGAAATCATCCAGCAGCCTGCCGAATCCAATGGCACCAGCGAGGAGCCCGGTAACGAGACTATCCTGGTTGTGGATGATCGAGAAGAAGTGGCAGCGCTGGCGCAGGCCATTCTTGAGGAGTTCGGCTATTCGGTTCGGGTCGCCTACAATGGCAAGGAAGCGCTGGCTACCCTGGAGCAGCATGGCGATATCCAGATGCTCTTTAGCGACCTGATCATGCCCGGCGGCATGAATGGCGTAATGCTCGCCCAGGAAGCCCGCCGACGCTGGCCTCATATCCGCGTCCTGCTCACGACCGGCTATGCCGATACCACGCTGGAACGTGGGCAGACGGATACCTCTGAATTCGAAGTGCTGAGCAAGCCCTACGGTCGCCTGGAACTCGCGCGTCGAGTCAGGAAGATACTGGACGGAGCAGGATGAATGACAATGAGGGTGTGATGGAGGAAGACGACCGCTACGAGTGCAGCGCCGAAAGTGACTCACCAGCCAGTCTGGAAGCCTTTCTCAGTTGCCTCGAAGAGGTCGGGCGCAGCCCGGAAAAGGTTTCCGTGGGCCACTTGATCGATGCCATCGGGAGTCGCTCCTACGGTCCACTTCTTCTGCTTGCAGGCATCATTGCCCTGTCTCCCCTGACGGGCATTCCTGGCGTTGCCACCGTCATCTCGATCTATGTCGTTCTGGTGAGCGTACAACTGCTCATCGGCCGCAAGCATTTCTGGCTGCCGCGCTGGGCACTGAAACGTCAGGTTCCGCGTGGCAAGCTACGAAAATCACTGCGCATGCTGCACCCTACCGCACGTGTCGTAGATCGCTTTTTGAAACCACGTCTGACTTTCCTGACCAAGGGTATCTTCCAGCACATCACGGCGCTGCTCTGCATTGGGGTCGCGGTATGCATGCCGGTTCTGGATCTGGTGCCCTTCGCCAATACCACGGCCGGAGCCGCCATGACGGCGTTCGCTATCTCGTTGATTGCCCGTGATGGACTTATATTCCTGCTGGCCAGCGGATTCTGTTGCGGTATCGTCTGGCTGCTCATCAGTCTCCTGCTCTAGCCATCAGCCTTTTCATGACAGCACTTCCTCTGGTTTACCACGACGATTACAGCCCACCCTTCCCACCCGAGCATCGGTTTCCGATGGAGAAGTTTCGCCTGCTCTATGAGCACTTGAGCGAAAGCGGACTGGTGACGGCTGACAACCTGTACCGCCCGGAATTACCTGTGCCAGAAGTGCTGGCCCTGGCTCACGATCCGGTCTATGTCGAGCGCTACATGGGCGGCGAGCTGTCCCATGCCGAGCAGCGCCAGCTGGGTCTGCCCTGGAGCGAGGCGCTGGCACGACGAACCATTCGCGCTGTGGGCGGCTCGCTATTGACGCTGGAGCTGGCGTTGCAACACGGGCTAGCCTGCCATATGGCTGGGGGCACGCACCATGCACATCATGATTACCCAGCTGGGTTTTGTATCTTCAACGACTTGGCCATCATGGCGCTGTATCTCTTGGAAAGCGGCAAGGCGGGACGCGTTCTGATCTTTGACTGCGATGTTCACCAGGGGGACGGCACTGCCCGAATTCTTGAACATGTTCCCGATGTCGTCACGGTGTCGCTGCATTGCCAGACCAACTACCCGGCGCGTAAGGCACAGAGCGATTGGGACATTCCATTACCCAAGGGCATGGGTGATGCGGGGTATTTGCATACCGTTGAGGAAGCACTGAATTACCTGTTACCTCTCTACCAGCCTGACGTTGTGCTCTATGATGCCGGTGTCGATGTGCACGCCAGCGATGCCCTGGGCTATCTCATGCTGACGGATGAAGGCATCGCTGCACGGGACGAATACGTCATCCGCCATTGCCTGAGCCGGGATATCCCGGTCGTCGGCGTGATTGGCGGCGGCTACGACCGGGACCGAGCTCTGCTGGCCAGACGGCACGGCATCCTGCATCACAGCGCCGCCAAAGTCTGGGCCAGTGGGCTTGCGCCGGGCTAGAGCTTCATGGGTCTGGGCTTGGAGCCATCGGAAAAGCGGGTAAACCGGAACTCATAAGGATCAACGATCGGCCTGGCGCCTGTTACCAGGTCTGCTGCCAGCTGCCCAACCGCAGGCCCCACGCCAAACCCATGACCGGAAAGCCCTGTCGCCACAACCAATCCAGGCACTGCATCAATCTCGGAGATAACAGGAACGGCATCCGGGGTTACGTCGATCAGCCCCGCCCACTGCTGGGCGATCTGTGCCTTGGCAAACACTGGAAACTGACGAACCAGTTGATTCATGGCGTTCAGGTTCTGCTGAGGGTCCGGGTAAGGATCCAGCACGCGCATGTATTCGTAGGGAGACGGGCGATCCAGCGGGACAGGTTTGCCTTCATGCCATTCCTGGCGGAAGCGCTCGTCAAACCGGATCCGCAGGCTCGACCATTCCGATTTCAGGGTCGGTAAAAAGTCCAGAAAGAAGCGGAAGCTGTCGGGTACCAGCGAAGCGATATTCACGCTGCCATTGGCAATGGTATAGCCACCGTCCAGGCGTTTGCGAAATGCCACGTCGCGCGTCCAGAGCGTACAGTCAGGTCCCTCCTCCAGCGGCGCCGTTCGCAGTACGCTGTTGCGTACCTTGAGTTGTGGCAGTCGTACGCCAAGGTCCTTCAGAAAACGGCTCGACCAGGCCCCACCTGCCAGAATTACGGACTCGCAGGCAATTCGGCCTCGCTCGGTAATGGCTGCACTGACCCGCCCGGCCGACAGCTCCAGGCCCCGCACGGCGCAGTCGGTCAGAATGACAGCCCCGAACCGCTGGGCCGCCGTTGCGATCGCAGGTGCTGCTTTCTGGGGCTCGGCGCGCCCATCGGTGGGGCAATAGATACCGCTTTTCCAGCTGACTTCGCCGGCTGGCAGCAACTGCTTGAGCTCGCTGCCAGACACCATGCGCACGTCTATATCATGCTGACGCGCCACACTGATCCATTTTTCATAGTCGGCCTCCTCCTGTTCGGATTCGGACGAAAACAGAATGCCGGAGCGGCGAAAACCGGTTTCACCCTGTACAACCTCATTGAGACCCTCCCAGAGCCTCAGGCTTTCAACTGCCAGCGGAATCTCGCGGGGGTCACGGTACAGCTTGCGCACCCACCCCCAGTTGCGGCTGGACTGTTCTCCAGCGATATAACCCTTCTCGCAGAGCACCACGGAAATGCCTTCCCGCGCCAGCGCCAATGCCGCGCTGGTCCCGGCAATGCCTCCGCCGATCACAACGACCTGAACCTTGGCTGGTAGCGCCTTATCCGCCTTGACTAGATCAACCTCGGGTCCCATCCACCACGCTCCGTTCATCGATAATCGGTTAGTCACGCAAGAGCCATGCCCTGTTCAATCGTACACCAACGGGATTCTGCTGGTACTTCGCGGTAAACTGGCGGGCTTTCTCTACCTGCGATGGCTGTCATGTCCCCACACGTGCCTACTCATTCCCGTACCGCCGCCATTATCGGCGGTGGGCCTGCCGGCCTTATGGCTGCCGAAGTTCTAGCCGGTACTGGTGTAACAGTAGACGTATATGACGGTATGCCCTCAGTCGGACGCAAGTTTCTTCTGGCCGGGGTAGGCGGCATGAACATTACCCACGCCGAAGACCAACCCGCCTTTCGCTCCCGTTACCGCGAGCGTGAAACCGCCCTTTCCCGCTGCCTCGACGGATTCGACAGTCATAGCTTGCGAGATTGGATTCATGGGCTGGGCATCGAGACGTTTGTCGGCAGCTCAGGCCGCGTCTTTCCCACAGACATGAAGGCCGCCCCTCTGCTCCGAGCCTGGCTGCATCGCCTCCGGGAAGCAGGCGTTCGCATTCATACGCGGCACCGCTGGCTGGGCTGGGACGAGCATGGCGCCCTGCGTTTTTCCACTCCGGCTGGGGAAACCTGCCTGCACGCCGAAGCGACAGTCTTGGCCCTGGGTGGAGCCACCTGGCCGCGACTGGGCTCCGATGGAGTGTGGACAGGATATCTTGAGGAACAGAGTATTGCCCTTGCCCCGCTGCAACCAGCCAACTGCGGTTTTGAGGTCGCTCAGTGGAGCGATCATTTACGCAGCAAGTTTGCCGGCTCGCCTATCAAGCCTGTAGCCATGATGCTTAAAGACGGTACTCGCCGCCAAGGCGAATTCGTGCTGACTGAGACAGGCATTGAGGGCAGTCTGGTCTATGCCCTGTCGGCTGAAATTCGCACCGAACTGCTTCGTACCGGCTCCGCCACCCTATATCTGGACCTTGCGCCTACCAAGGAACAGAGCGCGCTTGCCGCGGCGCTAAGCAAGCCGCGCAAAGGCAAGTCCATGGCCAATCACCTGCGTGCCCATGCCGGGCTGGAAGGCGCTCGCTCTGCCCTGCTGCGGGAGCTGGCTCCCGCCAAGGCGTTTGATGACATGCAGCATCTGGCAGCCGCGATCAAATCGTTACCCCTGACTGTAATCCGCCCCCGTCCTATCGAGGAAGCCATCAGTTCGGCCGGCGGCGTACCGTTTGAAGCGCTGAGCGAGCAGCTCATGCTCAACGCCCTGCCGGGCGTGTTCTGTGCCGGTGAAATGCTGGATTGGGAAGCGCCTACGGGAGGCTATCTGCTGACAGCCTGCTTTGCTACTGGCCGTACCGCCGGCCTGGGTGCTGCAGCCTGGCTGCAGCAGTAAACCGCTTATTGTGCGGCCTTGATCACAGCCCTCCTGTCGGATGCCCCGAACCGCCTCGTCATGCCCATGGTCAGCTCTCATAGAGCCCGTGACGAGGCTTACTACCGTGCTTATCCTTATGATGAGAGAGCCTGACCATGAATGCTATCGACCTCCTGAAAAACGATCATAAAACCATTCTCGATATTCTTGAGCAGCTGAGCAGCACCTCCGAGCGCGCTGTTAAAAAGCGTCAGGATCTGGTGCAAAAGCTTGAACACGAGCTGACATTGCATACGCATATCGAGGAAGAGATTTTCTATCCGGCGTTCAAGGCGGCGGGCAAGAAAGAAGAAGCAAAGATGTATTACGAAGCGATTGAAGAGCATCGGGCAGTCGACTCGCTGGTGTTGCCGCACATCAAGGCTACAGCGCCTGATAGCCTGGAGTTTTCCGGTCGTGTGAAAGTGGTCAAGGAACTGCTTGAGCATCACATCGAAGAGGAAGAAGAAGAGATGTTCAAGGATGCTCAGGAATTGCTGGCGTCCCAGCTGGACGAGCTAGGCACACAAATGCAGGAGCGCAAAAAGTCGCTCAAGCAAGAGCTCAACGCACGCAAAGCGGCTTGAGCCCTGACAGTCTCTGTAACGCCGGACGGTGTTACAGAGACTGCACGATCATCTACTTCTTCTTGCCGAACCCAGGCATCTTGCGAACCGGCTTCACCGACGGCTTGTCGTTCTCGATCCAGCGCCCTAGAGGCTTCCCGCTTTTAGCGTCGCTTACTGAGCCTACCTTGGGTTTCTTCGGCTTCTTCGGTTTTTTCATCACAACGCCACCAGGGCCGGTTTGCGGCACCTTGTGATCAGGGATGAAATCCGGCTCGTCCCGTCGCGCAATGGTTTGTCCAATCAGCGTCTCAATGGCTGCCAAGTGGTCGACTTCATCGGCAGCTACCAGAGAAACGGCCGCCCCGGTCGCACCGGCACGCCCTGTACGTCCAATACGGTGGACATAATCTTCCGCCACGATGGGTAGATCCAGATTGACCACGAGCGGCAAGTCCTGAATATCCAGACCTCGTGCGGCCACGTCAGTCGCCACCAGAACATCCGCTTCACCCGCCTTGAACCGAGCCAGCGCACGCAGACGAGCCGGTTGAGGCTTGTCGCCATGAATCGACTCGGCACGAATACCTTCCTGCGTCAGCGTTTCCACCAGCTGGTCGACACCCTTACGGGTTTTGGCAAATACCAGCACCTGCCCCCAGCGCTTTTGCGCATAGAGGTGGCAGAACAGTTCCGCCTTACGCTTTTTGTCCACGGGAATCAGCCACTGCTTGACGCTCTTGGTGGTCGTGTTGCGCGGACTGATATCGATGGTCAACGGATCGCGCAGCAGTGGCTTGGCCAGATCACGAATGGCTTCAGAGAACGTGGCGGAAAAAAGAAGTGTCTGCCGACGCTGGGGCACCATGACAAAAATCTCGCCCAGCTCGCGGGAAAAGCCCAGATCCAGCATTCGATCCGCTTCGTCGAGAATCAGCGTCTGTACCTGATCAAAGCGCACAGCGTTCTGGTTGAACAAATCCAGCAAACGACCTGGCGTGGCGACCAGCACATCCACCCCTTTACGCAACTTCATCATCTGCGGATTGATGCTGACGCCGCCATACACCACCGCCGTACGCAGCGGCAAATGCTGCGCGTAATCACGTACGCTGGTGTGAACCTGCTCAGCGAGTTCGCGGGTTGGCACAAGAATCAATGCACGGACTCGATTCGCCGTGACTGCCGGGCCCTCCTGAACGAGGCGCTGCAGTGTCGGCAAAGCAAAGCCAGCTGTCTTGCCTGTACCCGTCTGGGCCGCGGCAAGCAGATCGCGGCCTTTGAGTACCGCAGGAATGGCCTGAGCCTGGATCGGAGTCGGAGTGGTGTGTTCCAGCGCGTCGAGCACACGCAACAAAGGCTCGATCAGGCCGAGTTCGGCAAAAGTCATGACGCTAACCGCAATGAAGAAAAGGACGAAATTGTAGGCGCCAAGCAACGTAGCGTCGAGCGCGGCCATCGGAGCGGTAGACAAACGCCGACTCCTGCCCTGCCGAATGAACGCTTTTGCACCCCGTTTTGAGGGTTACGCCGCTTTAATGGATCTTTTCTTGAACGCTCAGCTATTCGTGCAGACCAACTCTTAAAGGATGCCCTGGACGTCTCAGGCGGTAACCCTCATGTATGGCCTTACCGATCAAGGATCTGATGAATTCGACTGGCACAGCCAGATATCGAACAATCCAGCAAGGAGACTCCATGAAAGCTGTCGTTTATAACGGCCCTCGTGATGTCAGCATCAAGAATGTCACCGATGCCAAGATCGAAAAACCTACAGATGCTCTGGTGCGTATCACTACTACCAACATCTGCGGCTCTGACCTTCACATGTATGAAGGCCGTACCAGTTTTGAGCAAGGCCGCATCCTGGGCCACGAAAATCTGGGTCAGGTAGTCGAAATCGGCTCGGGTGTTGATCGCGTCAAGGTCGGTGATTATGTATGCCTGCCCTTCAACATCGGCTGCGGCTTTTGCGAGAACTGCGAAAAAGGGCTGACCGGATTCTGTCTGACCGCCAACCCCGGTAGTGCGGGTGCTGCATATGGCTTTGCGGAAATGGGCCCTTATGAAGGCGGCCAGGCTGAGCTGCTGCGCGTTCCCTACGCCGACTTCAACTGCCTGGTACTGCCCGAAGATGCCCAGGAGAAAGAGGACGATTACGTCATGCTCTCCGACATCTTTCCCACCGGCTGGCATGCGACCGAACTGGCAGGCCTTTTACCGGGCGAATCAGTCGCCATCTACGGGGCCGGTCCTGTAGGGCTGATGGCCGCTCACTCGGCCATGATCAAAGGGGCTTCGCAGGTCTTCGTGGTCGACACGCACCCTGACCGGCTCGCATTGGCCGAGCGTCTGGGGGCAATTGCCATCAACGGCGCAGAAGGCGAGGCGGTCGAACAGATTCTCAACAAAACCAATGGCCGAGGTACGGACCGCGGCTGCGAGTGTGTGGGCTATCAATGCTGCGACCGCCATGGTCATGAAGCCAATCACCTCACCATGAATAATCTGGTTGCCTCGACCAAGGCAACTGGAGGCATCGGCGTAGTGGGTGTTTTCATACCGCAGGACCCAGGCGCACAGAATGAACTGGCAAAGGAAGGCAAAATGGCCTTTGACTTCGGTCAGTTCTGGTTCAAGGGTCAGCAGATTCGGACAGGTCAGGCCAACGTAAAGGCCTACAACCGTCGCCTGAGCGCCCTGATTCATGCTGGACGCGCCACCCCCTCGAAGATCATCTCCCATAGCCTCAAGCTGGACCAGGCCCCGGACGCCTATAAGCATTTCGATGCCCGGGACGATGGCTGGACCAAAGTGGTGCTCAAGCCTGCGGCTTGATTTCCGCGTCGGTAAGGCTCGCTTTGCGAGCCTTACCTCTCGCCCGCCACTGTGGAAGCCCAACCAGTATCACGGCCGCCACGATTACTATCATGGCCATCCATTCCGCCTGACCTATCCTTTCCCCGGCAAACACAATCCCCAGCAGCACCGCCACGACCGGATTGACATAGGCGTAACTGGTCGCTGCGGCCGGTCGTACATGTTTTAGCAGATACATGTAAGAGCTGAACGCGATGATCGAGCCAAACACGATGAGATACCCCAACGCCAACCAGCCGTCCATGGTCGACGGTGTGGTCAACGGCTCACCGCTGAGACGGCTGCCAATGAATAGAATGCCTCCGCCCACAATCATCTCGACGGCACTGGCCATCGGCCCTGCCGGCAGTGGCAGATGACGGCTCCACACTGAACCGAAAGCCCAGCTGGCAGCTGCAAATAGGGTAATCACCGCCCCCAGGGGGGTCGTCTGCATATTCTCGCCCAAGTTCAGCAGCAGAATGCCAATGAATCCCAAGCCAATCCCAGCCCATTCGAGCCGGGTATTGTGCTGTCCCCAGAACAGGCCGAAGCACAAGGTGAAGAGCGGTACCGTAGCCACGGCCAGCGCGGCCACTCCAGAGGCAACCCCCGAGTGTTCGGCCAGGGTCACACCGCCATTTCCGCAACTGAGCAGCAGAAACCCAACCAAGCCGCCACCTACCCACTCACGCCGTGTCGGCATGGGGGCTCCTCGGGAAAGTTGCCAGACAAACAACAGGCTGCCAGCAATCAGAAAACGTAAACCGGCCATCAACAAGGGCGGCCACGACTCAACACCGATGCGAATGACCAGATAGGTCGAGCCCCAAATAACGTAGAGCGCGAAAAAAGCACACAACAAAAGCAACAGCGAACGGCTATCCCGGGCAGGCATGGTGGCAACTCTTATGATTGAAATCCTGGTAGCTGAGTCGTACAGGTGATCAAGAACCGGAAAACGTATTCAAGCAGCAGGCTCCTTGCTATAGGAAGCGGCCCTCTCGGCCAGGCGCAGCGTGCAATCCTGAATACGGTCAGAGTCAATCAGCGGCTTACGAACCAGATCATTAGTTTAGAAAGAGCAAGCGAGCGCGTTAATGCGATAAGCTTGTTTTTTCTGCGCCCCCGCCTTCGTTTCAAAGGTCTTTTGATAAAACAGGCGAGGTTTCCAAACCGTCACAGGAGGACGTATGGATCACTATGACCGACAGATCATCAATGCCTTACTGGAAAATGGCAGAGCCTCGTTTGCCGACCTGGCGCGGCGAGTTAATCTGTCGGCTCCTGCGGTAGCAGAACGTGTCGCGAAACTGGAAGCCAGCGGTGTCATTACCGGCTATCACGCGTCGGTCAACCTCAAAGCCCTTGGCCAACCAATCGAATGTCTGATTTCAGTAACACTGACCAAAACCAGCAGCGACAAACTGTTCGATGAGCTGGCCGCGATTCCGCAGCTTATCGCCTGCCATCGCGTAACGGGTGAGTCCTGTATCGTGCTGCGGGCAGCCGTGGCAGACATGGCTGAACTGGAGGCGCTCATCGATCGGCTGATGCGATACGGCATGAGCAAGACGTCGATCATTCTATCGACGCCTTTCGAAAGACAGACTCCAGCCAAACTGTATCCGGCAGTCGAGGACGCTCGATCCATCCGCCGCGCCTGATGTTCAGCGCAACAGCAAACCGTCCTCGATGACGACGTATTCGTCCGCTGCCCGGATCAAGGCATGCGCCGTGAGACCAGGAGCCCCATAGACACGGGTATGAACGCCGTAACACTCACGGACCTTCTCCAGCAGGAGGTCAAAGTCACCGTCTCCTGAAGCCAGGACGATTTCATCGACCTTGGGCGCAGCATCGAGCACATCGATTGTGATACCTACGTCCCAATCGCCTTTGGCGGAACCGTCACTGCGCTGAATATAGGGTTTGAGCTTTACCGTAAAACCCAGATTACGCAGGATCTGCTGGAACTGTTGTTGCCGGCTGTCTCCTCGCTCGATGGCATAGGCTGACGCAAACACCAGTTCGCCCCGTTGCGAGATTTCCTTTAGGAAGTTCGCGTAATTGAAGTGGCAGCCATGCGTATGGCGAACCGTGTAATAGATATTCTGAACATCGACGAACACAGCAATCTTCTTCACAACACTCCCATCGACTAACGTCGCGTACATCAAGGTCATTTCTGTCCGGGTCACTCCGCCCCGATACGCTCCTCTACCACCGGCCTGAAGCCGTTTTTACAGAATAGGTCACTTGAAACGACAAAGGCAGCCAATTGGGCTGCCTTTGCTTTCGAACGGTCGATTAGATGAACTGATCGTCATCCCCACCATCGTCAAAAAAGCCACTGTCGTCGCTTCCGTAGTCGGCTTGCTGGAAGCCGCCGTCACCGTAGCCATCATCATAGCCGCCAGCGTCGCTGGCTGGCGTCAAACCACTGTCCTGGCTCCCAGTATCGCTGGCCAAGTCTGCCGCAGGTTCTTCATTGATGATGTTGACGATTTCCTGCGGCTGGGAATCGTGAAACATGCTGGAAATAGTTTCCGCCAGCAATACACCGCCGGCCACCCCCACAGCAGTCTGCATTGCTCCCCCTAAAAAGCTGCCCGCTCTGGAGGGCGCAGCCGGTGCGGCATTGTAGCCATACCCTGGATTAGGCTGACCATACCCAGGCGCCTGGCCATAGGAAGGCGCCTGGCGCGGGCCCGGGTCGGTCCAGCCACCACGAGGTGCCTGAGCTTGTGCCTGACTCTGCGATCGCGACTGCTCCTGCTGGGAGCCGCCACCAAACAGGTTGGACAGAAAGCCACCGCTGCTCGGCTTGTTCTGCTGCATCTGCGCCACCTGCGCTTCCAGATCGCGCACCCGCTGATCCAGACGTTTGAGTGCCGCTTCCTGGATCAGGATGACCTGAGCCATATAGTACGGTGCGGCGGGCTGTTGATGCAGGCGTTCCTGAATATAAGCTTCAGCCTGAGCGTCGCGGCTGGCGGTTTGAGCCTCCGCATCCTTGAGGCGCGTAAACAGGCCTTCGATCAGTTGTTTCTCTTCAGATTGCATGTGACCTCCCGAAGACGGCCAAGAAACGAAAACCCAGGCGCCGTAGACCTGCACAGGTGTTCGTGAATATCGAGTCATGGTCCGCTGGCAGATCGGTTTCTACCAGCGGACCGGCCCTTTATAAATGCCGGTCAGCCCCGGATATTTCAATCCTGTCCCCGCAGCCATTCAGAATCGATTCAGCTCGACGCCTCCTTGCTAGGCGGCGTGCCACGGAAGGCATCTTTCTGCTTGACCTCATCCAGCTTTACAGGCCGACCGGTTCGCGCCGATTCATACAAGGCCTCCATGATGCGCTGATCCTGTAGCCCCTCTTCACCGGGGGTGTAAGGCTTCTTGCCGGTTACAACGCATTCGGCGAAATGGTCCATTTCGATAGCGAACTGGTTCTTGTCGGGGGCATTGATCTGTTCCACCACCGGCGCGACGAACTCCGTCGTGTTCTGCGACTCCTGACTGCGCTTGAGCTGAAGGTTCCGGTAGGAAAACGCAGGGTCCATTTCTACCCATCCCTTGTCCCCTACGACCCGATAGCGTTTGGAATTGAATGTGGAGTAGCTGGTCATGCACTGCACGTGTACACCACTGGGGAATCGCATCTGCCAGAGCATGGCCTCCTCGACTTCCTTGAAGCGCGGGTCATCCGGCGTGCTGTACTGCGTGGCGAACACCTCGACCGGCTCTTCGCCCAACAGAAAGCGCGCGGTGTTCAGGCAATACAGGCCTATATCCGGCAAGGCCCCACCACCGGCCAAGGCTTTCTTGTGCCGCCATTGGTCCACATTTTCCTTGGACTGATTCTGACAGTTCGCCATCTCCAGCAGCTTCACAGTGCCAAGCCCAGTTCCGTTGCGCAGCCACTCCATTACCTGGCGGTTACGCGGCTCATACTGAATGCGATAAGCCACCATCAATAACCGATTGGCCTGAGCGCAGGCCTCGATCATTTCCTGGCACTCTTTTACGGAATTGGCCATGGGCTTCTCGCACAGGACATGCTTGCCCGCCTTGGCGGCTCGCAGCGTGAACTCATGGTGCATGCTGTTGGGCAATACGATATAGACGACATGCACGTCCGGGTTATCACGGATCTGATCAAAGCTCTGGTAGTTGTAGAGACTGCTTTCGGGCACGTTGTACATCTGGGCGACACGCATTGCCTTTTCGCGATCTCCGCTGACCAGCGCGGTCACCTTGCATCGCTTAGAGGATGCAAAGGCTGGCAGGATCTCCTCAAGCGACAGCCTTCCCAGGCCCACAACTGCAACCCCGACACGCTGGTCACGTCCCAGTTGAACCGGCATGTCCGTCTTGTCGCTTTTGCCTTCCTGCATATGCGGCAGTGTAATGGGCTTGGGCAACTGCTCTGCTGGCTGGCCCGCCCCGCCCGTCGGCACCGCCTGGGCAGCGCCCGACGTGTTCTGGGCCCAGGCACTGTTGCTGGCCAGGCCAAGCATACCGGCTGCTACCGCACCCTGTCCGGCATACATGAGAAATTTACGACGTCCGCCCAGACCATCTGACGCATTGCTCATAAGGCTCTCCTGAAAGTAGGCTTTGTGTTCAGAAGGCCTGCGAAACGCGCAAGTTCCTCGCGTTTGTTACAAGACATGGACAACCGACCAAGGGCGTGTACAGTTTCCAGCTCCCCACCTTAGAGCGCTTTCATGACCACAGAGCCCGCCGCCCTACTGATCATTGACCAGCAACAAGGTATCCAGTCACCCGCGCTGGGACCACGCAACCACCCCGAAGCTGAGCAGCGAATCGCGGCCCTGCTCACGGTCTGGCGTGAACAACACTGGCCAATTGTTCATGTGCGTCATATCTCACGTGATCCACAATCTGTTTTCGCTCCAGGCCAGCCAGGCGCAGCGTTTCAGCCGCGCCTGTGCCCGTTGCCCCAGGAAATGGTCTTTGAGAAGAACGTCACCGATGCCTTTATCCATAGCGGCCTTGAGCGCTGGCTATATACCCGCGGCATCAAGCAGGTTGTGATTACCGGCGTAGCCAGCGAGAATTCGGTGGAAGCAACTGCCCGGACGGCCAGCAACCTGGGGTTTGCCACGCGTGTAGTGGAGGATGCCTGCTACACCTTTGCCAAGACGGACTTTTATGGCACTCCCCGAAGCGCCGAAGAGGTTCACGCCATGGCCATGTCCAACCTGCAACAAGAATATGCCGACGTCATGACGACAGCCCAGCTGCTGTCAGGCCTCGGTTTTACCCTGTCAGAAAACGGCTGATAAAAGCCGTTCCGTTCTTATCGGACAAGCGAGTCATGACGCCTTTCAATATCCTGCGCGATGCACTGTATTTCTTCTCCCGCCACCTGGTTTCGCTGCTGATCCTTTGCCTGCCCTGGCTGATCATAGAAAGCGTGGCACGCTGGCAGGTTGTTCAGCACTTCGGGACCGAAGGAGGCCTTTGGGAGCTGCTGGTTGGTGTAATGTTCTATCCGATCTACACCGGCTCACTTATCCTGTTTCTGAATGCCCGTAGCCACGGCCATATGCCTCCGATTACCGAGCTGTGGGGTCATGCCCTTCGTCTATGGCCCCGCTTCGCCATCATGGCGGGCCTGGTTGCCTCGCTGGTCGTGCTCGGCTTTTCGCTGATGATCGTGCCGGGTTTTCTGGTCATGGTGAAGTTTGCCTTTGCCGAGCCCATGCTGGTCCTGCGTGGCATGGCCCCGCTGGAGGCCATGAGCGCCAGCTTCCAGAAGACGCGCGGACATTTCCTGACCCTGCTGCCGCTGATCCTAATCACGCTTCTACCCGCCTGGCTGCTGGATGCCTGGATCAGCAGTCAATTTGGCGATACGCCAGCCCTGCAAATCATTTTGCAGAGCCTGTCTGGTCTGCTCCAGCTCATCTCTTCGATCGCCATATTTCGCCTGTTCATGATGGCTGACCGTTCGTCTTGAAGCCATCAAGTCTCAAGCCAGGCGGCCGCTACCCTTAAGGCGGGTCCTCCCATACAGGCGGGGCTGGATCCCGCCATAACAATAAATACGCCTGATCAGCCTTGCGGAGTATGTCGCGATGAGCGAGCTCCTGACTGTCCCTGTATCATCGCCTACCGTGCTGCTCGTTGATGAAGACCCCAGCACCCTCTCTCACCTTGAAGCTGTACTAGCCAGCCTGAGTTGTACGGTTTATGCCGTCCATAATGGGCCAGAAGCGCTAGCACTACTGGATCAGCACCCTATTGATTTGGTTATTTCCGACGCGCTTATCGCAGGTGTGGATGGCGCCTCCTTTATGGCTGCCGTACAAGCGCGCAACCCCGGCTGTTTGCGTATTCTACTGACCAGCCAGCCAGACCTTGCCACATTGATCGATGCCATAAATGCAGGTGAGATCTATCACTATTTCAGCAAGCCATGGCATCCTGAGGAATTACGGCTGAATGTGCAGAAAGCACTTGCCTATCAGCAGGCACGACATGAGCGGCATCGGCTCGAAGCGCTTACTCGAGACCAGAACGCTCAGCTTCGCCAACTTAACGAGACCCTGGAAAAACGGGTCGAGGCACGTACTGCCGAGCTTCAGCAAACGGCAGACATGCTCGATCTCTCTTTCGCCGAGCTGCATCGCAGTTATGTCACCAGTACGGAAGTCTTTTCCCTACTTATCAACCAGCGACTGCCCAAGGACAAGCAAGCGAATGCGCAAGTTATCGCCTTGATACGTGCCTACTGCGAGCAATATACGTTCGATGAGAGCACCACGCGTGTCTTGTCAATGGCGGCTGCGCTATACAACATTGGAAAACTGCCGTGGAGCGATGCGCTGATTACCACGCCCTACGAACACCTGCATCCCAACGAGCGAGAAACCTACCGTCATTATCCGGCCAAGAGCGAATCCCTATTGATGGCGCTTGAGCCTTTGCAGGATAGCGCTCACCTGATTCGTCATCATCAGGAGCGCTGGGACGGTAACGGTTTTCCAGATCACCTCAAGGGTGAAGCAATTCCGTTAGGCGCTCGGTTACTCAAGCTTGCCATCGACTTCGTCGAGCTACAGCTGGGCTTGGTTATGGATAGACGCCTGAGTCACGATGAGGCGTTGCTATTCATACGCAAATACGCAGGCAAACTGTACGATCCTGAACTGGTAGAACCCTTCATCAAGACCTGCATACACTGTCTGCCCCACGTACGAATTGGTGATCCTAATATCCATGCGCTGAGCACATACCAGCTCAGGGCCGGCATGATCCTGGCCAGCAACCTTCATGCTGATAACGGCATGCTGTTATTGAATGAAGGTAAGGTGCTGACCTTGCCCCTGATTGACAAATTGATCGCATTCGAAGAAATCGAAGGCGGACATTACACAGTGCTTGCCAGGCTTCCTGCCCAAAGAGACTCGGCCGCATAAGCGGCCGGATCCTGGCTTACCACATCAGATCGTCAGGAATCTGATACGCCGCATATGGATCGTCCGCATCTGGCGCTTCATTCTGCACATTGAGCAGCACGACTCGGCGTGGGTCACGCTCCTGGATGCGCTCAGCCGTTGCGCGGGGTACTACATCATAACGGCCTTCGTGTCGCACGATCCCCAGGCTACCCTTGCTCAGCTTCTCACGCATCAAGGCATTGACCGGGACGCGCTTGACCTTCTTCTCATCAACGAAATTATAGTAATCGTCGCTTTCAAGCTTTGGCAGGCGACTCCCTTCGATCAACTGCTTGATCTGAGCCTGCTCAGCCTTGCGCCGCTTCTTTTCTTCCTGTTGACGATTAAGCTCCTGATCCCGGGCAAGCTTTTCAGCCTGGGCCTGTTGGGCAGCCAGTCTCTGGGACTCATCCTTCTCAGCCTGCCCGCGGTGCTCCATACGGGTTTGCTTCTGCTTTTGCTTGGTAGCCTGCTTGGCTTGTTTCTCGTTGACCAAACCCGCCTTCAGGAGCTGGTCGCGCAAAGACATACTCATGGGTGCAACTCGTTCTAAAGCCCGTCGGGCGGGCATGTTACGTTAAAAGACGCATAGTACCCGGACGGTCGGCCCCTAGGCCAGCCGACAATCGGAATCGTCAATGTTCGCCAACCATCCTGTGCATTGATTTTGCGCAGTGCAAGCATGGGTATAGAGTGAAATAATCACCACCATACAGTCAGCGCGTTAATATTGGCACACTACGCCACTGAAATGCTTAGCCTGCTAACCAGCTCAACCTGAAAAGCCGAGCCCCATGATTACCTTTATTATTCTTGCCCTGTTCGTTGCCAGCGTACTGTTCGTACATCTGCGCGGCCGCTCACGCCTGCCATTCCTGCGTCAGCTGGTCAATCACTCTGCGGTCTTCGCGCCCTACAATTCCCTGATGTATCTGTTCTCTAGCGTACCCTCCAAGCCTTACCTTGATCGTGAGCGTTTCCCGGAACTGGATGTGCTCAAGGACAACTGGGAGGTCATTCGTGAAGAGGCCATGCACCTGTTCGACGAAGGCTATATTCGCGCCGCCGAAAAAAACAACGATGCGGGCTTTGGCTCTTTCTTCAAGAAGGGTTGGAAGCGTTTTTACCTGACCTGGTATGGCGAGCCGCTGCCTTCAGCCCAGACGCTCTGCCCCAAGACCGTCGAACTGGTCAGTCGCATCCCTAATGTAAAAGGTGCCATGTTTGCGCTGCTGCCCGGCGGCAGCCATCTGAACCCGCACCGCGATCCCTTCGCCGGCTCCCTGCGCTACCATCTGGGACTTTCGACTCCCAATTCGGATGCCTGCCGGATCTACGTAGATGGCGAGCCTTACGCCTGGCGGGATGGTGAGGACGTCATGTTCGACGAGACCTTCGTGCACTGGGTCAAGAACGAAACGGAGCAGACACGGGTCATCCTGTTCTGCGATATCGAACGTCCGCTCCGCTCGCGTCTGCTGACTTCCATCAACCGTCGCGTCAGCCATTTTCTGGGCAGCGCCACTGCGCCTCAGAACGTTGATGGAGAACGTGTAGGCGGTATCAACCAGGCCTATGCCTTCAGCAAGCGCTTCGGTGATGCCTTTGGTGGCATGGTTCGCAGCTTCAAGCGTCGCCACCCCAAGGCATACAAGGTGCTCAAGCCTGTACTGGCCATCCTGGTCTTTGTCCTGCTGTTGAAGTGGATATTCGGCTGATCCATCTGTGCCAAAGCGCTTAACGGGGCGCTTTGGCCGCTCGTTCCTTCGCCTTGGCAGCATCCCATAACGCATCCAGCTCTTCCAGCTCACATGCTTCCGGACGCTTACCCTGCTCGCGCAACGCCTGCTCGATAAAGCGGAAGCGCCGCTCGAACTTGCTGTTGGCACCGCGCAAGGCATTTTCCGGATCGACCTTGAGATGGCGGGCCAGGTTGGTCACCACAAAGAGCAGATCACCAACCTCCTCAGTAATGTGCTCATGATCCTGCTCGGCCATGGCTTCGATAACTTCGTTCAGCTCTTCGTGCAGCTTGTCGATGATGGGCTCTGCGGCCGGCCAGTCAAAACCTACTCCAGCTGCACGCTTCTGTAGCTTGGCCGCACGAGACAGCGCTGGCAGCACAGCAGGAACGTCATCCAGCAGAGAGAGCTGCTCTGGCGTCTCGGCCTTTTCGGCACGCTCTTGCGCCTTGATTTCTTCCCAGCGCTGCTTGATGGCTTCCTCACTCAGACGGGGCTGATCCAGAGGGCCATAGAGATCGCCGTCGGGGAATATATGCGGGTGGCGCCGCACGAGCTTGCGGGTAATGCTGTCTACGACGTCTGCAAACAGGAACCGGTGTTCTTCCTTGGCTAGCTGACTGTAGTAGACGATCTGAAACAGCAGATCCCCCAACTCATCACGCAGCTGCGCATAGTCGCCCTGCTCTATGGCATCGGCCACCTCGTAAGCCTCCTCGAGCGTGTGCGGGATGATGCTGGCGTAGGTCTGTTTGAGATCCCAAGGACACCCATGCTGCGGATCACGCAGTCGGGCCATGAGATGAAGCAGATCGTCGAGGCTATACATAGGTCGTCCTTACAATCGAAATACGGTCAATAAAAAGGGCGAGCTTACGCTCACCCTTTCATGGTCATACACGGCTCCGGCGGGGCTCAGGTGGCACGATTACGGCGGGCCTCTATGATGTTGGGCAGCTGGGAGACACGCCCCAGGAGCCTTCCCAACGCGTCCAATCCAGGAATCTCGATGGTAAGCAGCATGTTGGCCGTGTTCTCTTCCTTGTTGGAACGCGTGTTGACTGCCAAGACGTTGATGCGCTCGTTGAGCAGCACTTGCGAGACGTCACGCAGAAGCCCCGGGCGGTCGTAGGCCTTGACCAGGATATCCACCGGATAGGTTAGGACAGGCACCGGCCCCCAGCTGACCTGAATGATACGCTCGGGCTCACGGCTGGAAAGCTGCAGCGCATTCTGGCAATCCTGACGGTGAATGGTGACGCCACGGCCCAGCGTGATGTAGCCGACAATGGGATCACCCGGCACCGGTTGGCAGCAGCCGGCAATCTGAGTCAGCAGATTGCCCACACCGTTGATCTGTACATCGCCCCGCTTGCCCGACTTGTGCGGAGACGGCTTGCGCTGCAGGAGATCAAGTGGATCGGTCTCTTTTTCTGGCTCGACCAGCTGCTGAGCCGCATGCATGACATGGGCAAGACGCAGGTCACCTGCGCCCAGGGCAGCCTGCATGTCCTCGGCATTCTTGTAATTGACCTTTTCGGCGAGCGTGTTGTAGTCCACCGGCGGTAGCGCCAGACGAAGCAACTCTCGATCGATCATGGCCTTCCCGGCAGCCACATTCTGATCACGGGCCTGGAACTTGAACCAGTGAACGATCTTGGCCCGAGCACGCGAGGTCATTACATAGCCCAGGTTCGGGTTGAGCCAGTCACGACTGGGTGAACCCTGCTTGCCGGTAATGATTTCTACCTGCTCACCTGTCTGCAGCGTGTAATTGAGCGGCACGATGCGGCCATTAATCTTGGCGCCCCGACAGTTATGCCCGATCTCAGTGTGCACACGATAGGCGAAATCGAGTGGAGTAGCGCCCTTGGGCAAATCGATGGCATGCCCATCCGGTGTAAACACATAGACCCGGTCAGGTTCGATATCTACCCGCAGCTGCTCGGCCAGGCCACCGATATCACCCAGCTCCTCGTGCCATTCCAGCACCTGCCGGAGCCAGGAGATTTTCTCTTCGTAATGGCTGGAGGCCGATTTGACATCCGTCCCCTTGTAACGCCAATGAGCGCACACCCCCAGCTCCGCCTCTTCATGCATGGCATGAGTACGGATCTGCACCTCAAGCACCTTGCCTTCAGGGCCGATCACCGCCGTATGCAGCGAGCGGTAGCCGTTTTCCTTGGGGTTGGCAATATAGTCGTCAAATTCCTTGGGAATATGGCGCCACAAGGTGTGGACGATTCCTAGGGCGGTATAACAGTCGCGGATTTCAGGAACAAGCACACGAACCGCACGAACGTCGTAGATCTGGCTGAACTCCAGACCTTTTTTCTGCATTTTTCGCCAGATCGAATAGATATGCTTCGCTCGACCGCTGATATCCGCCTTGACACCCGTCGCAGCCAACTCCTGCTTGAGCTGCTGCATGACATCGGCAATGTACTGCTCGCGATCGAGCCGGCGCTCGTGCAGCAACGTGGCGATCTGCTTGTACTGAATCGGCTCCAGGTAGCGGAAGGACAAATCCTCCAGCTCCCATTTGATGTGGCCAATTCCGAGGCGATGCGCCAACGGTGCATAAATATCGAACACTTCACGCGCGACGCGGTTGCGGCGTTCATCCGTGGCGTTCTTGACCGCCCGGATCGCACAGGTACGCTCGGAAAGCTTGATCAAAGCCACGCGGACATCGTCCACCATGGCTACCAGCATGCGGCGCAGGTTATCCACCTGGGCCTGGGTGCCCAGCACCATTGATTGCCGCGGATTGAGACTGGCACTGATCGCCGCCATGCGCAGCACGCCTTCAATCAGCTTGGCCACAACCGGGCCGAAACGCTTGCCAGCCTCTTCCAGGCTTGCCTTGCCTTCACGTACGGCGCGGTAGATCAGCGCGGCGACAAGGGAGTCCTGATCCAGTTTGAGATCTGCCAGGATCTCCGCCATCTCCAGCCCCGTCTGAAAACTGGAGGTACCCGGAGCCCACAAGTGTTCGGAGGGTGCGGCCTCTGCTTCGGCCGCACGAGCGAATTCGCATGCTTCCAGCAAGGCCTGACGCTCGAAATTCGGGTCCATGCTCTGGACGTGATCGAGCCATGCCTCGATGTTGATGCTGCCATCATTATTGACGGGTTGATGCGCTCTGACCTGTACCATCTTACGTTCCTCGGCGCTATTTATTGCGCCGTTTAAGTCCAGCCATCAACTGGCCGATTACGCGAGGTTCAGGCTAAACGAAAAAACACGTATTCAGGTGATCTGCGAGTGATCGGAATGTAAAAGGCCATTACAGTCCCGAATACAGTCACACCGGACTCACCCTCATTCATTACTTTTCGCTAGACCTGCCCCTACCTCGCTACAAACAAAACCATCGCCTCGACATGCGCCGTCTGCGGGAACATGTCCAGGATTCCAGCCCGCACAGGAACATACCCCTGACGAACCAGTTCGCCTGCATCCCGTGCCAATGTAGCGGGATTACAGGACACATAGAGCACACGCTGTGCACCCAGTTGCTTCATCTGCTGCACTACGGCCAACGCGCCATCACGTGGCGGGTCCAGCAATACGGATGAAAAGGTCTGGCCAAACCATGGCGCATCGATAAGCGGCTTCGACAGGTCTGCCTGGAAAAAGTGCGCGTTACCCAGGCCATTGGCCCGGGCATTTTCACTCGCGCGCTCCGCCATGACGGAAACGCCTTCTACGCCAACCACGGCATGCACATGCTGCGCCAATGGCAGGGCGAAATTGCCAAGTCCGCAAAACAGATCGAGCACCCGCTCATTCGGCTCCGGCGCAAGCCAGTCGAGCGCCTGTGCAATCATCGCTTCGTTAACTGATGCATTGACCTGTACGAAATCACCCGGACGGTAAGCAATCGTCAGGCTCCATGGCTCCAGTTGGTAGCTAAGTGCTGCCTCGGGCTCGTCGGGGTACGGCTCACCTTCGGCCTGCCACCAGAGCTGAACCGAGTGCTCCATGCAGAAATGGCGCAGATGATCGCTGTCACGCGGCGAGAGCGGACGCGTGACACGCACCAGCATGGCGCAGGCCGTCCCTTGAAACAGCTCGACGTGACCAATGGCTTGCGGCTGCTCCAACCCGACAAGTAAAGCCGGTAGCGCCCTGGCAATAGGCTGCAATGGCTCGACCAGCACACCACAGGCCTCCAGCGGAACGATATCCTGGCTGGCAAGCGCCCGAAATCCAACATCCAGGCGGCGAGCCTTGGCATCCCAGCGCACCGCGATGCGTGCACGACGCCGATAGCCCAACTCTGGGCCATGCAGTGGCGCAGCCCATTCATTGGGCGTCACGCCGGCAAATCGCTGTAGTTGCTCGGCCAGCGTACGCTGCTTGAGGGCCAGTTGAGCCTCATGCGGAATATGCTGCAAGGTGCAGCCACCGCAACGACCGGCCATGGCACACGAAGGCAGGCGTCGTTCGCCACTAGGCTCAAGCACCCGCTCCACACGCGCCTCAACCACCTGGCTTTTGGCAGACAACACACGTGCCTCAACCGTTTCCGATGACAAGGCACCCGAAACGAACCAGGTCCGACCTTCGAGATAGGCGATACCCCGGCCATCATTGGCCATCTTCTCAATGGTCAGGCGCTGTTTCTTGCCGACCGGAACCGACGAGGCCCGGCTACCGCCGCTCGGCTGAAAACGCAGCCCTTTTGCACGCATACTGTTCTCTTGAATCAAACCCGCGTTTAACGCGGATCATAAACACCAGTAGAAAGATAACGGTCACCACGATCACAAATGATCGCCACGATGACTGCATTCTCAACTTCTTTGGAAATACGCAGCGCAGCCGCTACGGAACCACCCGACGATACGCCGCAGAAAATACCCTCTTCTCGGGCCAGACGGCGCATCACGTCTTCCGCCTCTTCCTGGCTCATGTCGACGATACGATCCACACGCGTGGCATCGAAAATCTTTGGCAGGTACTCCTGCGGCCACCGGCGAATACCGGGAATGGCGGCACCTTCGCTCGGCTGCAGTCCGACGATCTGCACCTTAGGATTCTGCTCCTTCAGGTAGCGCGACACGCCCATGATGGTACCGGTCGTACCCATGGAACTGACGAAGTGCGTGATGCTACCGCCGGTCTGCTGCCAGATTTCAGGGCCGGTCGAGCTGTAGTGGGCAGAAGGGTTGTCCCCATTGCCGAACTGATCCAGCACCTTGCCCTTGCCCTCGGCCTGCATACGGGTCGCCAGATCACGCGCACCCTCCATGCCTTCTTCGCGACTGACCAGGATCAACTCGGCGCCATAAGCCGTCATGGCCGCCTTGCGCTCGGCGCTGGAGTTATCCGGCATGATCAGAACCATGCGATAACCCTTGATGGCTGCGGCCATCGCCAGGGCAATGCCCGTATTGCCCGAGGTCGCCTCGATCAGTGTATCGCCCGGCTGGATGTCACCGCGCAACTCGGCACGCGTGATCATCGAAAGGGCTGGCCGATCCTTTACCGATCCTGCCGGATTGTTGCCTTCCAGCTTGACCAGCAGGGTATTGGATGTATCACCGGGCAGGCGCTGCAAACGCACCAGCGGTGTATTGCCGACGCAGTCGGCAATGGTCGGATACTGCACGCTCATGGAATTCGCTCGGTTCCGATGCCTTTGAATAGGCCTCTATGATACCGGCAAATGAGGGGCGTTCCCTAATCCCATGATGCGCGGGATGAATAAAGGCGATATCAGGTCGTCTTTTCCGCAGCCTCTGGCCGTGAGCTGACACCACGACTCCAGCATTTTCGGCCTGTTTACTCCCGCGGAGAACCGTTTAGCGACCATCCGCCACAAAATCGTCCCGGCAATCGAAACAAGTGTTTTACACTTTCCCCATTGTTGCTCTGGAGACGGGTAAGTGCTGAACGAGTTGGGAATCAAGGGCCGCATCCTGCTGCTGAGCCTGCTACCGACGTGCGTCATGGCGATGGTGCTGGGCGGTTACTTCAGCTGGGTTCAGCTATCCGACATGCGGACGGTGCTAGAAGAGCGCGGCCAACTGATCGCCGAACAGCTTGGACCGCTGGCCGCGCCTGCCCTGCTTCGGGATGACCGGGTCCTGCTCCAGCGCATTGCCCAGGATGTACTTGATCAGGCCGATGTACGGGCTGTCGAGTTCATCAGTGCCGACCAAAAAATCCTGGCCCATGCCGGCCCTCGTATGACAATCGCCATTCGTAACGACGATGGCGAGACCGCCAGCCTGCGCAGCGGTCTGGATGTCACACACTTCCATCTACCCGTTCAGGCCCGGCATCTCAAGCTCATTACCGGTGAGGTCAACATGCCCAGCTCGCACCTGCTGGGCTGGATCGATATCGAGCTGTCTCACCATGCCACCCTCCTGCGCGGCTACCGCAATCTGGTGATCAGCCTCCTTTTGATCATCTTCGGTCTCTGCCTGACAGCCGTGGTAGCTGTCCGTATCGGTCGCAGCATCAATCATCCCCTGCGCATCATCAGCGATGGCGTGGGTCATCTCAAGGACGGTCAGCTGGAAACCCGCCTGCCCAAAGACCTTGGCAGTTACGAGCTGGATACCTTGGCGGACGGGATCAACCGTATGGCCGAAGCCATGCAGAACGCCCAGGAGGAAATGCAGAACAACATCGACCAGGCCACGGAAGATGTGCGGCAAAACCTGGAAACCATCGAAATCCAGAACATCGAGCTGGATCTCGCCCGCAAGGAAGCCCTGGAAGCCAGCCGGATCAAGTCCGAATTCCTGGCCAATATGAGTCATGAGATCAGAACGCCCCTCAATGGCATCATCGGCTTTACCAATCTGCTGCAAAAAAGCGAGCTGACGCCCCGGCAGCAAGATTATCTCGGCACTATTCAGAACTCTGCTGAGAGCCTGCTGGGCATCATCAATGAGATCCTGGACTTCTCCAAGATCGAAGCCGGCAAGCTGGTTCTGGAAAGTATTCCCTTCAATCTGCGCGACATGATTCAGGACACCATGACCATTCTGGCGCCAGCTGCACATGAAAAGCAGCTGGAACTGGTCAGCCTGATCTACCGTGACACTCCGGTCCATCTGGTAGGTGACCCCCAGCGCCTGCGCCAAGTGTTGACCAACCTAGTCAGCAACGCCATCAAGTTCACTCACGAAGGCACTATTGCTGTCCGCGCCATGGTGGAAGATGAAGACGATGACCATGCCCAGCTACGGATCAGTGTTCAGGACTCAGGCATTGGTCTCTCCGAGCAAGATCGGGACATGCTTTTCCAGGCCTTTACCCAGGCAGACAACTCACTCTCCCGACAGGCAGGGGGCACCGGCCTGGGTCTGGTCATCTCCAAACGTCTCGTCGAGCAAATGGGCGGCGAAATTGGACTGGAGAGCGAGCCCGAGGAAGGATCCGAATTCTGGATCACCATCAACCTGCCCAAATCGCGCAATCCGCTGGAAACCCATCGCCGACTGGCCTTTGCCGGCCGCCGCGTAGGCCTTGTGGAACCACACGAGCTGACACGCCAATCGCTACGCCATCAGCTGGAGGATTGCGGTTTAGAGGTGGTCGAGTTCGAGACGCTTGAGCAGCTGACGGAAGCCGTTTCCAGGCAGCGGAAAAGCGAGGCCGCCATCACGCTGGCCGTGCTAGGGGTAAGCTCCAGCATCCTGCCACCTGATCTACTGACTGAGCGCGTCTGGCAGCTGGAGCGGCTGGACTGTAATTCGTTGATCTTCTGCCCCACGACCGATCAGTCCGTGTTCCATGCAGCCTTGCCAGATGTGCATTGCCAATTGCAGGCCAAGCCTGCCTGCAGCCGTAAACTGGAACGCGCCGTGGGTGAGCTGCTCAATCAGCGGCCGACTCGTCCTGAAAATACTGCCCATACCCGAATTGACCGCGCACCTCGCCTGCTCTGTGTTGACGATAACCCCGCCAACCTGCTGCTGGTCGAAACGCTTCTTACCGACCTTGGCGCTGAGGTCACGGGTGTCGACAGTGGTTATGCCGCTGTCGAGGCAGCACAGAGGGAACGCTACGACCTTATCTTCATGGACGTACAGATGCCTGGCATGAATGGCCGACAGGCCACTGAAGCGATTCGCGCCTGGGAGGTGGAAAGCGAACATCCGCCGGTACCTATCGTGGCATTGACTGCCCACGCTATGTCCAACGAGAAGCGGGCCCTGCTTCAGGCAGGCATGGATGATTACTTAACCAAGCCCATCAGTGATCGGCAGCTCGCCCAGGTGGTGCTCAAATGGACTGGTCTGCGCCTTCAGCAAAACGATACTCAGGAGATGAGCCCGCTGTCCTCTTCCGGAGCGGACATTGCCAATCTGGCCATATTGGATGAAGACGAAGGGCTGCGGCTGGCCGCAGGCAAGGCCGATCTGGCCAGTGACCTGTTGACCATGCTGCTCGCCTCGCTGGCAGCTGACCGGCAAGCCATCCGCTCGGCCCGAGAGAATGGTGACCGCATCGGCCTAATCGAGCGGATCCACCGCCTGCATGGCGCAACCCGCTACTGTGGAGTTCCTCAGTTACGAGCCGCGTGCTACCAGAGCGAGACACTGCTCAAACAAGGCGCCCCTACTTCATCGCCCATTTTGGACGAACTTGATGCCGCTATCGTGCAGCTTTCGACCATGTCCAAAACACCTATTTAACGGAGTGGTGCCAATAGGCCAACTCAGTGTTCAAGGTTTCACTCCTTTGTAAACACTATATAGTAGGCAGCTATCTTTTCGATAAACGGCGTCCATTCCGTGGCGCCATTATCGTGACACCTTAAATCCGGTATGCGATATTCGCCGCCGCTTAACTGTCAGACAGGCTATCTATAGTGATTCATCGGCTCCGACGTTTTTTATTGTTGGATGAATCCAGACAAACCCCAACACCTGACTTTATCTGGAAAACCAGCACGCTGCGTGTACTGGCGCTCAGCAGTATCGTGCTGGTTGCCCTTATTTTCATTCACTGTACTTATCAGGCACTAGAGGCCGGTCGCCCTTACGTCCTGATAATGGAAGCCGTCTTTCTTGGCGCCTTCTTCAGCCTCTTCGCTTTCAGATCACGCTCCTATCGGCTTAGCGGTACGGTCTTGATCTTCGTCCTATACGCACTCGGTTTGTGTAGCCTGTTCTTCGTCGACTACAAGCAAGCCAAGGCTGGCATCCTCATCATTTATGCCACACCGCTGCTGGCGCTGATCTTTTTCAACTGGCGCGTTTATCTGGTGCTGTGCGTCGCCAATTTGCTGCCTCTTTACCTTTTGTTGAGCGACACCCCCATACCTCATCTGTTTGGCATCAACCTGTCATTGAACTACACGCGCAACTACCTGCATTTGCTTCTGTTCATGCTGTTCAACGTGTGTATTCCGCTTGCCATTGCTCGTCTCATAACCACCTTGGCCAATGCGCAGCGACGCCAGCATCAGCTCAATCAGGCGCTACAATACAGCCAGCAACTTTACAATGAGGTGTTTTCCCACCTGGGCGCCTTTCTGCTCTGCCGAAGCGATGGACTGATCCTCAAACTCAATGACGAAGCGGCTGCCTTGCTGGGGCTACCAGCGCGGGTAATCGAGAGTCAGGTTTATTTGGGCAATCTAGTACGCAATGAACAAGGTGAGCCGGTCAAACTGGTTCCGGACGACTCCCTGCAGGAATGGCAGGTCCAGAGTAGAACTAAACCTCGCTGGCTCAATCTTCGTATCAGTCAGCCGACATCCAATCAGAATGTACTGGTAAAACTGCGTGACATTACCCATCTGCATGCTTTGCAAAGCGAACTGCGTAACTCCGAGCGCCTGAGCATTCTGGACCCGCTGGTAGGCGTACTGAACCGCAGCGGCGCCATCAAGCGACTGGAGCAGGCAATTGGCCAGGCGGGCTCGAAGCCACTGGCCGCGCTGACCATTCGCCTTCCTCACCTGACCTACATCAATACCAAGTATGGCCTGGACGTCGGCGATCAGTACCTGCAGGCCTTTGCGCACCACCTGAGTCGCTTGCCACGAAAGAATCTGGTAGCTCGCCTCAAGGGCGCCACGTTTCTGGTGGTTCTCACCGAGCTGGACAGCATCGAAATCGGCCTTGATCGGCTACATGAACTCAAGAGCAGCCTACCTCCGCATTTGCAGATCGACCGACATCTTATTGATGTGGCGCCTGATCTTGGAACCGCGTTCTATCCTCAGGATGCGACCAATGCGCTGCAATTGATCGAGCGTAGCAGTCATGCGCTCAAGAATCCCCATGGCGATACGCTGCTACCCACCTATGACTCCACCCTGGCGCAGCGCACGTTCGAGCGAACCGAGCTGTTGCTGGAACTGAGAAAGGCCATCGAAACCCGCGCCCTTTTTCTTCACTATCAACCTCGGGTCGATGCTCAAGGCAACCTTCACAGTGTGGAAGCACTGGTACGCTGGACGGACCCCAACGGCCGTCCCGTTCCACCCGATCAGTTTGTCGCCATAGCCGAGGAAAGTGGACTGATCCATACGCTGGACGCCTATGTTCGTGATATGGCATGTGCCCAGATTGCACGCTGGAAACGCGACCTGGGTACCGCACCACTGGTGGCAGTCAATCTGTCCGCTCAGGAAGTCGCAACGGAAGGTCTGGCCGAAAAGTTTTCCGGCTGCCTGCAACGATACGGGCTGACCCCTCATGACCTGGAAATCGAAATCACTGAAAGCAGCCTGCTTCATGAAAACGAAACCACGCTGACCAACCTCAAGACCCTCGAAACCAGCGGCTATCGACTCACCATGGATGACTTTGGCACTGGCTATTCGTCACTCAGCCGCCTGACCCACTTGCCTATTTCGAGCCTGAAGATTGATCGATCCTTCCTGGCCGACGTTCCTGGCAGCGAGCGCCAGGAAACGCTGATCAAGACCTTGATCGCCCTGGCGCGCCTGATGGATCTGAAAGTCGTTGCCGAAGGGGTGGAAACCAATGAACAACTGGCGCTCCTGGATAGCCTGGGATGCGATCTCTACCAGGGTTACCTGTTCTCCCGTCCAGTCGATGCGTCCACGTTGACCGAGCGGTATCTGGCGCCCGGGTTACTCTTCAAAGAGTGACAATTGGCGGGCGCCCTCCCGCAAATCGATCAGTCTTACCCCTACGCCCAACAGGCGAACCGGCTTGCCTCCCCGCATGAAGGCCTGGGTCAGAAGCCGTCGATAACTATCGATATCCCGCCCAGCCCCGGCCTGCTCAAGGGTGGTTTGGGTAAAGTCGTGAAACTTGACCTTGACGAAAGGTTTTTCCGGCCGGTAATGGGTATCCAGTCGGCCAAGCCGCCCGGCCAGCTCTTCAAGCAAAGCGGGCAGCTGGGCCGTACAGGCGGCCAGATCAGGCAGGTCATGCTCGAAGGTGTTTTCAACACTGACCGACTGACGTCGGCTATCCACCTGGACTGATCGTTCGTCAATTCCCTGAGCCAGATTCCACAGCCGCTCGCCAAACAGACCAAACTCCTTGATCAATGCAAGGCGCCCCCACTCCAGCAACTGCTCGCACCGCTCGATCCCCAGGCGCGTCAGCTTTTCAGCCGTCACCTTGCCTACGCCATGCAATCGGGCAACAGGCAAAGTAGCCACAAACGCGGCCACTTCCGGTGGGGTAATAACAAACAGCCCGTTCGGCTTGCGCCAGTCGCTCGCAATCTTGGCCAGAAACTTGTTTGGCGCCACGCCAGCTGAAACAGTGATATGAAGTTCTTCCCACACACGTCGGCGAATCTCCTGCGCAATTCGGGTTGCACTGCCGGAAAAATGCGGACTGTCCGAAACGTCGAGATAGGCCTCATCCAGGGAAAGCGGTTCGATCAAATCGGTAAAATCACGAAATATCATATGGATCTGACGCGATACCGCCTTGTAGACATCAAAGCGCGGGCGCACAAAGATGATGTCGGGGCACAGCCGCTGGGCTTGATGGGAGGCCATTGCCGAACGCACCCCGTATGCACGCGCCTCATAATTGCAGGTTGCGACCACACCACGCCGATCGGGAGTACCACCGACGGCGATTGGCCGGCCTACCAGGCGAGGGTCGTCACGCATCTCGACGGCGGCATAAAAACAGTCGCAATCGATATGGATGATTTTTCTCTGCGTCATACCCTCATGCTCGACAGGCTCGCTAACACCGCTGCGCCTGTATTATGCGCTATACGCCCTTACCCACCCAGCGGTTCTCCGAAACTTTAGCGGCCTCGCGACACTCGGAATTCTAGAACATTACGATAACCAGGAGCCGCCATGACTGATCGTACGGATAAACTCGACAAGTCCCATGACCATGATCAGGTCGCTAAACGCGACGAAGCTCATGCACAGCGCAAGCTACCCGAAGAGGCGGTAAGCGATCTGGAAAGTCCTGAGCCTGGCACTCATACCATCGATAAGGTCATCACTCCGGTATCAAACAAGGAGCTGGACAGCCAGGTCGGTGAGTTGAACCGTAAGCTGGACGAAGTCGAGAAAAAGCTGGATAAATAAACCTTACAATAGGCTGATAGTGTGGGCCCTGACTACCACCGTCTCCTGACGAAACCGGGTCTCGAGCGAGGCCCGGTACTGCTGCCACCACACCTGCTCCAGCGCGTCGGCCATCACCTCATAAATGATCAATTCATCCCGTACCGTATGGCTTTCGTCTTCCTGCCATAGTCCTTTCGCCGGAGCCTGGCTGAATGCGGTCAATCCGCCAAACTTTTCCACGAGTTCATTGCGAACTTCACCAAACAGCGCTTTGGGGAGGTCGTGACCATCGTTGTCATAAAGGGGCAGCAGTAACTGGATCAGGTACATGGTCAGCTTCTCGAATAGATGAATGTATCGGCATAGAGCATCTTGAAAGCTAAGACCATGAACGGTTTGAATCGGCACATATAAACAGCAGCGCCCCGATAGCCGAGGCGCCGCGGTAACGATTAGAGACAGACGAGAAAACCTGCCCGCCTCCCTATCGTTAGATTCTGAAGCTTGAAACGAGCTGATCGAGGCGATTGGCCTGTTGCTCCAGGGCATGGCAAGCGTCCAGGGTTGCGTTCAGGTTTTCTACGCCCTGCTGGTTGAGCGAGTTGATCTCGGTAATGTCGACATTAAGCGACTCCACCACCGCGCTCTGCTCTTCCGTAGCGGCCGCCACCGACTGGGTCATGCCATCGATATCGGTAATGCGCTCGGCTACCGAGCCCAACCGCTCGTTGGCCTCTTGCGCGATGGTCATGCTGTCCTCGCTGAAGCGCTGACTTTCGGTCATGGTGGAAACCGCTTCGCTCGCCCCGGTTTGCAGCTCCTGAATCATGCTCTGGATCTCTCGGGCCGAACTCTGGGTACGATGTGCCAGACCACGCACCTCGTCCGCTACCACCGCAAAACCACGCCCGGCATCGCCTGCCCGTGCAGCTTCGATCGCAGCATTGAGCGCCAGCAGGTTGGTCTGCTCGGAAATGCCCTGGATCACTTCCAGGATATGTCCGATGCGGGTGGTCTTCTGGTTCAGCTCATCGATACGGCCGCAGGAGGCGCTGATGTTGGCGGACAGGGTTTCCATCGCCGTCAGGGTCTGGCCCAGTACGCGGCGACCCTCCTCGGCCTGCTGCCGGGCACTGGTAGCCTGTACGGACGCATCGGCAGCGTTGCGGGCGATCTCCTGTGTAGCGGCGCCCAGCTGGTTGATGGCTGCCGCCACGCTTCCGGTACGTCCGGCCTGGTTGTCCGAGTTGTGCAGCGAGGAGTTGGAGGCCGCCAACACCTGACGGGAGACCTCGTTGAGCTGGCGGGTACTGGCCGATACTTCGCTGATCGAGCCATGGATACGCTCGACAAAGCGGTTGAAGGCAGCGGCCAGCACACCAAACTCGTCCTGGCTATTAATGGCCAGACGCCGGGTCAGGTCGCCCTCTCCTTGTGCGATGTCCTGCATCGCCTGGCTCATGGTCGTGAGCGGACGCATCAGCACACGGATCAGCACACCCAGGAGCAGCATGATCAGCACAACGCCAATCACCATGGCCAGCACGGCCGAGGTTCTGAACTCCTTGAGCGGGGCATAGGCTTTCTCTTCATCAACCATCAGGCCCAGATACCAGTTGACCGATGGCAGACCGGTGACCGGCTTGAAGACCATAAGCTGAGGTTTGCCGTCCAGCTCGACCCGCTTGAGCGCGCCATCCAGTGCAGGCGCACCGGCGGGAAACAGCTCAGCGAGGTTTTTCATCACTTCCTCTTTTCTGGGACTGACCAGTACCTTGCCTTCGCTATTCACCAGAATCGCATGACCGATACCGCCCAGGTCGAGCGAATTGACGATACTCACCATCGTCTGCAGACTCAGATCGCCAGCCAGAACACCCGCCAAGGCGCCGTTCTTCATGACAGGCGTAGCCAGCGTCATCACCAGCTTTCCATTACCCACATCAACATAAGGCTCCGTCAACAAGGATCGGCCCTGCGACTGAGCGGCAACATACCAATCACGGGTACGGGGATCATAACCGGCAGGCATTTCATCGTAAGGACGGATGGAAAACTGACCATCGGCATGTCCCAGATAGGTGAACTCGAAGCTGGAGAGATAGGCCTTCTGCTCAAGGATGGAAAACACTCCTTCAGGAGAGGTATTGTTCTGGATAGACTGGGCCTCACCTTCAAGCAGAGTGATTCGGCCATTGAGCCAATTAACGATATTTGCTGATGCGCTGGAGCCCAACTCGTCCAGGCGTGACGACAAATCCTGTGTAATAGCCTTTCGCTGCAGGTAATCGTTATAGACCATGAATAATGAAAAGGCGACGATCAGCACAATAGAGGCCGTCGCTAAAATCTTATGGCTAAATTTCAAACGTTGGAGCATAGCGCAGCCTCTGGACAACATATTTGGCAAGCCGTTGAAATGGCATGAAGGTCCAGATCTTATCGACCGTTATCGTGATAACTTTAATGATAAAAAGGTTACCAGATGCGCCTATGCTTTAGAGCAGAGGTAAGCCCTGGCGGCCGACAGCGACGTTGAAACCGCCAGGGAGACACTGGAATAACCAGAGCCTATTCAAATGACCACCTCGGCAATGCAAAAAATCCTTTTTTGGTCGCCGTTCATCGCGCTCGTCCAGGTAACGGGATACAGGCCTCATTTCAGTTGTTCAGCGGCTGCTTGCGATCAAGCTCCATATCGCTGTCGATTTTTTGCCGTTCTCGAGCGAGCGGATCGCTTCGAGTAGCTCCTTGATTGACCCTGTTTTCCGGCAGCTCAACGCCCCGCTGGTTTTGCTCGACCTCCTGCGCATCTGGTGAAATAACTTCGACATGCTGTGGATCATGCTCGGTGTCCTGAGGGGTACGGCCTGATTCAGCCGTTTGGGCCATGGCTAGCGGTGACAGTAAAGCCAGTGCCATGGAGGTATTTATCAGCCATTGCGGTTTCATTTCGGCACTCCGATGAAGGGATACCCTCTTTAGGCAATGCGCTACCTATAAAGGTGCATTCATAAGTCCTCGTGATAAGGCTTTCAGCAAATCATTGTCAGCATTGAATTTTTTGTTGACATCATTTTTTAAACCCGTATACTGGCCACATCAGAAGCGGGGTGGAGCAGTCTGGTAGCTCGTCGGGCTCATAACCCGAAGGTCGTAGGTTCAAATCCTGCCCCCGCAACCAAATTTAAAAAGCCACTCAATCGAGTGGCTTTTTTGTTTGTGTCGAATTTTTATTCCTTTTAGCCTTCAATATTCAAAGAGTTTCCATTTTTTGATACATGGGGCTTGGCAAAAGTCTGTATGTGACTAATCTGACGCGCAGTTTCCCTGAGGGGCTTTCATGAGCGCCAACGATCCTGTAAACAAATCTGCTGTTTCTTCATCCGATTCTTCGTCTTCATCTTCACCTTCTTCTCCTCCGCAAGCATTGCCTTGGCGCCTGCTAGAGCGCATTACGGCCTATAAAGAACCTCTTGAGCTGGGCCTAACACTGTTCCTGTTTGGCGTCGCCCTGCTTGTGTGCTGGCATCTGGTCAGCAGTATTGATCTACCCTCTCTCCACACTGCACTGCTGGGTATCCCCTCGCACGCTATTATGGGTGCCGTCGCGGCAATGGCTGTGGGCTTCCTCATTCTGCTTGGCTACGAATGGTCTGCCAGTCGCTTCGCCGGCGTCCATCTACCAGGCAAGACCCTGGCGCTGGGTGGACTTACCGCCTTCGCCATTGGTAATGCAGTTGGGCTGTCCATGCTGTCTGGCGGCTCGGTTCGTTATCGTCTCTATGCCCGCCAAGGCCTGAGCGCCATTGAAGTGGCCCAGATGACTTTCTTTGCCAGCCTGTCGCTGGGAACGGCACTGCCCCCTCTGGCTGCGGTTGCAGCATTAAGTGATTTGCCTTCGGCTTCCACAGCACTGCGTCTTTCACCTACTCTGGTAGCTGGCATTGCGATTGCCATTCTCTCAATCTATGCCATAGGCATTGTATTCCTTCGCAAGCGAGCCCTGGACGAGCAGCCTTCGCCTGATAGTCGCCTGTTCCGCCTGGGCCGTAAGACCCTACGCTTACCCACCTTCAAGCTAAGCGCCCTACAGTTGGTGATTACAGCCCTGGACGTCATGGCTGCCGCCACAGTGCTGTATCTATTACTGCCCGAGGCACCACCGCTGGGTGCATTCATGCTGGTGTACCTACTGGCACTCGCAGCAGGCGTGCTTAGCCATGTTCCGGGTGGCGTTGGGGTATTTGAAGCCGTTTTGCTAGCCGCTTTTTCGGACAAGATCGGGACAGCTCCCCTGGCAGCGGCCCTGCTGCTGTACCGGATCATTTATGTATTGCTTCCCCTGGTCATCGCTTGCCTTGTCCTGCTGCTGACCGAGGGAAAGCGCTTTCTATCTGGCAGCTCGGCCATCCGCGTTGCCTCTGGCCTTGCAGCCCCCGTTCTGTCAGTCCTGGTATTTTTCTCAGGGGTCGTACTGCTCTTTTCAGGCGTTACGCCAGAGATCGATACGCGCCTGAAGGGTATCGGATTCCTGCTGCCACAGCGTCTTATTGAAGCCTCGCATCTGGGAGCCAGTCTAATCGGAGTTGTGTGCCTACTCTTGGCTCAAGGCCTGCGGCGGCGGCTCTCGGCCGCCTGGGTACTCACCCTGGTGCTGTTGCTGGTAGGCTCCCTGCTTTCTTTGCTAAAGGGCTTTGATTGGGAGGAGGCATCGATCCTGGCGATTACGGCTGCCCTCCTGGCTACGTTCCGCCGCTCCTTCTACCGCCGGAGCCGCTTACTGGAACTGCCCTTTTCACCCCTGTACGTCGTTGCAAGCCTGTGCGTCGTGGCGGCATCTATCTGGTTGCTCCTGTTTGTTTACCAGGATGCGTCCTACGACAACCAGCTCTGGTGGCAATTTACGCTGGAGGAAGGCGCCCCGCGAGGTGCACGAGCAGCCATGGGCAGCGTGGTGCTACTACTGGCCCTGTCACTCGGCTGGCTCTTGCGGGCTGCACCGCCAGAAATTACGCTGCCTACCACAGAAGATCTACAAAAGGCATTGGACGCCGTCAAAGCATCTGAGCAGCCTGATGGCGGCTTGGCCATGACAGGCGACAAGGCCTTGCTGTTTCATGAAACGGAAAATGCTTTCCTGATGTATGGCCGTCGTGGCCGTAGCATGATCGCCCTGTTTGATCCTATCGGCTCCGCTCAGACACGAGCCGAGTTGATCTGGAAATTCCGCGACCTGTGCGACATGCACCATGCACGACCTGTGTTCTATCAGGTTCGTGCCGAGAATCTGCCTTTCTACATGGACATCGGTCTCACCGCACTGAAGTTAGGTGAGGAAGCCCGCGTCAATCTCAAAACATTCGATCTGGACAGCAAGGGTAAGAAAGACCTGCGCTACACCTGGAACCGAGGCCAGCGGGATGGACTGCTCATCGAGTTCCATGAGCCGGGTCAGGCACCTCTCGAAGAGCTAAAAGTTATCTCCGATATCTGGCTGGAGAGTAAACATGTCCGCGAGAAGGGCTTTTCACTTGGTCGTTTCGACCCGGAGTATTTGCAGCACTTCCGCATTGCTGTCGTTCGGTTTCAGGGAAAAGCGGTAGCGTTTGCTAATCTTCTGGAAACCGATCGGCCAGAGCTGGCCAGTATCGACCTGATGCGAGTGGCAGCTGATGCGCCCAAACTAACCATGGAGTTCCTCATGCTCGGCCTTATCCTGCACTTCAAGGAGCGAGGCCTGGAACGCTTCAGCTTGGGGATGGTGCCATTGGCGGGACTGCATCCACGCCGTGGTGCTCCTCTGACCCAGCGTCTAGGGGCCATGGTGTTCCGACGTGGCGAGCAGTTCTATAACTTTCAGGGCTTGAGACGGTTCAAAGATAAGTTCGATCCGGAATGGGAGCCTCGCTATCTGGCCGTTCCAGCAGGACTTGATCCCTTGGTCGCCTTGGCTGACACCGCTGCGTTGATTGCAGGCGGTATTACAGGACTGGTAAAACGTTGATGACTAGACGTAAACGCGGGTTGCTTTTTCTTCTGTTGATAATTGTCATTGCCGCAGCGGCACTGTGGTGGTGGTTTCATCGCTGGCCCAGTACCGCCAGCCTTGAGGTACACGTACAGGATGATCAGAGCGTCGTAACCGTCGCAAGGCCTGCCGGCAAGCCACTGGCCCGAGTCGTTGTTGCAAACCCCGCTGAACAGCAGTTATCCGATGCTGACCTGCTAACCCTGGCCAAAAACACCAAGTCCATGCTGGTCCAGTATGAGCTGCCCGAGAGCAAGGCATGTGCCGCGCAACGCGCCAGCCTGGAAGACGCCATCAGCCATCTTGGCGGAGCGCCTACCATGGTGGCAGGCATCGATGCGGGTGGATCATTGGCCTGGCGCTGGCTGGCCGGGCAACAGGATGACAAGGTCAGCGCCCTGTCGGTCGGTACAAAGCTCGACGAGCCCGACTGCTCTGATCCGCTGCCGCAGAAAGCCGAACACGGTAAATGGCATCTCGCCTGGAACGATAACCCAGGCGATGAGACTGCTCGTTTTGTTCGCGGCCAGGATAATGCCGATACCACTATCAGTGATTACGGCACACCGCTGGTTACGCTTTTACGTACTCAGCTTCAACGTCAGTTGCTCGGCCAGGGTGGCGATGTCCCTGTTGTAGAAGTCCCGGCTGAAGAGCCGGCCGCGCACAAGGATACAGTGACGTTTTTTTATTCCGGCGATGGTGGCTGGCGTGATCTTGACCGTGATTCGGCACAGACCATGGCAGAAAACGGGTGGCCAGTTGTAGGTATCGATACCTTGCGCTATTTCTGGGAACACAAAAGCCCGGAACAGGTGGCGACAGACTTGTCCCATCTGATGCAGACATACCGTGAGCGTTGGGGCGCGAAACGCTTCGTCCTGGCCGGCTACTCATTTGGCGCGGATCTGCTTCCGGCGGTCTATAACCGTTTACCTGCAACAGATCAGGAACAGGTATCGGCCATGGTGCTGCTGGCCTTTGCCCGTAGCGGTGATTTTGAAATCCAGGTTGAGGGCTGGCTGGGCAAGGCTGGTGACGAGATGCAAACCGGACCGGAGATGGTCAAGGTGCCTGCCAGCAAGATCTACTGCATTTACGGTGCGGAAGAAAAGGACGAGAGCGGTTGCACGCAGCCTGGAGCCAATTTCGAAAAGCTTGAGTTACCCGGTGGTCACCATTTCGATAATGACTACGACAAGCTTGCACGCCACATGATAAACGCCATCGAGGCTCGTACACGCACACCGTAACCAGGACGCCCAGCCGATGGATCACCTCCGCGGCTGGAGACGAATGGTCGGAAAGAACGCGTGCGATCAATGGTCTACCGGCTCTCAACCTTTGAACGAGGACGCCCATGACCACTCCCCTTTCGCTGGATGCTGCTGAAAAACTGGTTGTAGATGCCTTCACTCCGCTGGGTTGTGTTATTTCAGCCAACCCCCAGGCTGACAGCTTTGGCTTCAGCGTAATCGGGCATGAAGGAGAAGAGGTCTTGGCGGTCCCTGAGGTGACCGCTGCACAGTACAGCGATCCGCTGCAGCTTAAAGGCTTTATCGAGAATGTTCGGCAAGAGCTTTCCCAGTTGGGTCAATCGCTGGACCCATGGGAGATGCCGTTCATTACCGACCCGGATGCCCTGCCTCCACCTGTATTCAACTGATCCCAATAAAAAAGCCGCCCCAAGGCGGCTTTTTTATATCTGCGACTTGGCTGCTAGATCTCGATCTGAGTACCCAGCTCGATTACCCGGTTAACTGGCAGGTTGAAGAAACGCAGGCTGCCGCTGGCATTCTTCATAAGGAAGGCAAACAGATTCTCTCGCCAGCGAGCCATTCCCAAACGATTATTCGACGCAATGACCGTTTCACGGCTAAGGAAGTACGTCGTCCGCATGGGCGTGAAATCGAGGTCTTCCAGGTGACACAATGCGAGCGCAGCCGGCACGTCGGGCTCGTCCATAAAGCCATAATGCAAGAGAACACGGTAGAACCCATCCCCGTAGCTGTCCACCTCGAAACGGCGGCTGACAGGAACCCGCGGCGTATCTTCATAGATAACGGTCAGCAACACCACTTGCTCATGCAATACCTGATTGTGCAGCATGTTATGAAGCAGGGCGTGTGGAACGGCGTCTTGCCGCGCTGTCAGAAAGACGGCTGTCCCCTTGGCACGGAAAGGCGGATTGGAGCGGATGCTGCCGATAAAGATCGGTAGCGGTAGTGCCCCTTCATCCAGCCGTTCAGCCAGAATCTGCCGGCCGCGCTTCCATGTGGTCATCAACGTGAACAGGATGATGCCCGCAATGACAGGAAATGCACCGCCTGCCACGATTTTTGGAACGTTGGCTGCAAAATACAGCGAGTCGACAATGAAGAATCCAATGAGCATCGGAATGGCGAACCAGCGAGGCCATTTCCATAGCAGCAGCGCTACCGAAGATACCAGGCAGGTTGTGATCAGCATCGTTCCCGTGACAGCGATGCCGTAGGCCTCGGCCAGGTTGCCAGAGGACTCGAATCCAATGATCAACAGGATAACGCCTGTCAGAAGCGCCCAGTTCATGGCAGGAATATAAATCTGGCCCTGTTCATGACTTGAGGTATGCAGGATTTGCATACGCGGTACATACCCCAGCTGGATTGCCTGACGGGTAATGGAGAACGCACCTGAGATGACTGCCTGTGAGGCAATGACCGTGGCAAAAGTCGCCAGGACGACCATTGGGATCAATGCCCATTCAGGTGCGAGCAGGTAGAAAGGATTGCGTACAGACTCTGGGTCGATCAGAACCAAGGCACCTTGCCCGTAGTAATTGAGTACCAATCCGGGCAGCACCAGGAAGAGCCAGGCGCGCGCGACAGGTTTGCGGCCGAAATGGCCCATGTCGGCATACAGCGCCTCAGCCCCTGTCAGCGCCAGCACAACAGCGCCCAGAATAGCGATGCCAAGTCCGGGGTGTACAATGAAAAAGTTGAATGCCCACCATGGGTTCAAAGCCTTGAGGACTTCAGGCGCCTGCAGAATGCCATAAATACCCAATGCGCCTAGCACGGTGAACCAGAGGACCATAACCGGACCGAACAGCTTGCCAATCTTGGCAGTACCGCCCCGCTGTAGCATGAAGAGTCCGACCAGGATAACGATTGCCGCTGGCACCACAATATGATCAAGCCCGGAAAAGGCTACTTCCAGGCCTTCTACAGCAGACAGTACCGAAATGGCCGGTGTAATCATGCTTTCGCCGTAAAACAGCGAGGCACCAAATAACCCCAACAGCACCAACACCATTTGCAATTTTGGAAACGGTGCGGACGCCCGCCTCGCCAGTGCAGTCAAGGCCATGATGCCGCCCTCGCCCTGGTTATCCGCCCTCAGAACGAAAAAGACATACTTGATCGTCACGACCCAGATCAACGACCAGAAGATCAGGGACAGGATACCCAGGACGCTATCGTGGGTAGGCACCAGGCCATACGTAGGAGAAAACACCTCCTTGAGGGTATACAGCGGGCTGGTACCAATATCGCCATAGACGATACCCGCGGCCGCGATGGCCATACCTATGGCCGAGGCTCCCTTTTCACCATGGGCCTGGGAAGCAGCTTGACTCATGCAAGACTCCGGGTTTATCGAAACGGGCGCATCCTGCTCCGATGTGGCGGCAGGATCAAGTACGGATTGCCAAGAATATGTGTGCACAACGCAACCAAGGCATGGTCATTACCCTACCCGGCGTATTGAATCCTGCTTAAAAGTGTCCAGCGATTACCTGACACTTTACTGGAAATATTCCGCGATGCGCTTGCGCATGGACTCATCGGGCAGCTCACCGGTTCCGGCCAGTGCGTTTTCTGCCATATGAGCCGGGTTTGAGGTCGCCGGAATGATGCAGGTAACTGCAGGATGCGAAATTGAGTACTTGATCATCAACTGCGCCCAGGAGGTACATCCGATATCGGACGCGAATCCCGGGAGCGCCTTGCCCGCAACCCGATCGAACAGCCGACCATCCAGAAACGGACGGTTGATCATGACCGCTACGCCCTTGTCCTGACACAGAGGCAACAGCTTTTCTTCGGCTTTGGTATCTTTGGGATTGAGATTGATCTGAATGAAGTCCATCGGCTCCGAAGCGACCAGGTCAATCATCTGGTCCTGAGCCATTTCTGAGTGATGGGTAATCCCTACATATCGAATCATTTTTTGCTGCTTCATCTCTCGTAGCAACGGGAGCAGCGTCTTGTAATTGATCATGCTATGCACTTGCAGCAGATCAATAGGAGCGCCCTTGAGGTCCGCCATTTCCTGCTGGATCTCTTCGATGCTGCTCTCCCGCCCTTCTACTTTGGTAGCCAGAAACGCCTTTTCAGCACGCCCCTGCTGCGCCAGCAGCGTACCAATGACACCCTGGGATTTCTCGTAACTCGGTGCCGTATCAATAACAGTGCCTCCCGCCTGAAATAGACGGTCAAGCACGTCAGCCAACGGCTTTAAGGCTTGTGGAGTGCTTTCGACATTAAATGAATCGGCGGTTCCCAGGCCAATGACAGGGAGTTGCTCGCCAGTAGAGGGAATCTGCCGCCTCAGCATGCCAGCCTGTGCAAGCACAAGACGAGGCAAAATGGCTTCCAAGAGCAGCGCCGACGAGGCGCACAGGGAATATTGCATGAAGCGGCGGCGAGTCGTCATTGTTTTCTCCGGATTCAAGCAAGAGCCGTCCTAAAAGGACGGTTCTTGTGATTCAGGAGTTCCATCTGCCACGCCTTGTTACGTGGCTGAATGAAAAGAAACCAGTCACTCTCCTTTCATGGCTGCAACCATCTTATCGACGTTGTAACGGAACATTTTCAGGTAGGTAGGCGCAGGCCCGTCCGCCTTGGACAGCGACTCGACATATAACTCGCCACCGGCACGAGCCCCGGTTGCCTGGGCAATCTGCTGCACCAGACGCGGATCGCTCGAGTTCTCAATGAAATAAGCCGTGATGTGCTCCTCCTTGATCTGACGGATCAGATTGGCCACTTTTTGGGCAGACGCTTCAGATTCGGTAGAAAGATCCAGGGGAGACAGGAATGTCACACCGTATTCATCACCGAAATAGCCAAACGCGTTATGGGAGGTAAGCACCTTACGCTGCGCCTTCGGCACGGCTTCGATCTGCTGCTTGGTATACGCATCCAGCGCCTTTAGCTGATCGATATAGCGCTGACCATTGGCTTCGTATTGATCAGCGCCTTCGGGGTCTATGCGCTTGAGGGCCTTGATGATGTTTTGAACATAAACAACACCACTGGCAGCGCTGTTCCAGCTGTGGGGATCCACTACGGTCTTGCCGTTCTTCTGCCGCATACGAGTCTTAATACCGTCCGACAGCTCGACAGGGGTACCGTTATACCCTGACGCCTGAATCAGGCGATCCATCCAGCCTTCTAGATGAAGTCCATTGATAAATACCACATCGGCGGTCTTGAGCGCTTTGGCATCGTCAGGCGTCGGCTCATACGTATGAGGATCGCCGTTGGGCCCGATCAATGAAATGACATGAACCCGCTCGCCTCCTACCTGGTGAACCATATCGGCCAGGATCGTGAATGACGCAACGGCTTCTACCGGCTTGGCTTGGGCAAAAGTGGAAAGCGCTGACAACAGCAAGGCAGCAGCCCCGCTCCACAACGTGAGACGCATGACATGACTCCTTTCAACGGGATAGGTGGGGTTTAGGGAAGAAACGGCGAACGACGCCCAGAGGGCTGAAGATCAACGAGAAGATGTAAAGCGTACTGGCCGTCAGAACAATGGACGGACCCGAGGCCACGCCCAGGTGGTACGAAACAACCAAGCCGATAAAGCCGGACAGTATGGCAACCAGACTCGCTACCAGCATCAGTCCAGGCAACGAGCGAGCCCAGAAGCGCGCTACGGTGGCAGGCAACATCATCAGGCCGACCGCCATAAGTGTTCCAAGCGCCTGAAAGCCTGCGACCAGGTTGAGCACGACCAGCAGCAGAAACAGGAAGTGATAAAGCGAGCCCTTGCCACCTACGGCCCGCAGGAATCCAGGATCGAAACACTCAAGCACCAGCGGACGATAGATAACGGCCAGCAGGAGAAGCGTCACAGAGGCAATGCCGCCCACGAGATAGAGCGCTGCATCATCAATTGCCAGGATCGTACCGAACAGGACGTGCAACAGGTCGATATTCGAGCCTCTTAGCGAGACGATCAAGACACCCGCGGCGAGAGAAGTCAGGTAGAAACTCGCAAAACTGGCATCTTCACGCTGCGAAGTAAAACGACTGACCACCCCAGACAACAGGGCTACGGCCAAGCCGGCTACCAACCCACCCAGGCCCATGGCTGGCAAGGAAAGCCCAGCGACCAGAAAACCGATGGCAGCCCCCGGCAGGACCGCATGACTCATGGCGTCCCCTACCAGACTCATGCGCCTGAGCATGAGCAATACACCGACCGGACCTGAGCCCAGCCCTAGCGCCATGCAGGCGACCAAGGCGCGACGCATGAATCCGAACTCGATAAACGGCTCGAACAAGGCGTGATACAACATCATGCGCGGCGCCTCTCATCACAGACGTCGGCCTGTTCATCCCAGTCCTCAGCCATATTCCGGGCACGCCGCAGATTCTCCTGGGTCAGCACCGTTCGGGTATCCCCCCAGGCAATGGTTTCGCGAGCCAACAGTAATGTACTGGGAAAATGCTGCTTTACCTGCTCAAGATCATGCAGAACAGCGATGACGGTGCGCCCCTCACCATGCCAGCGCCGAACCAGATCAAGCAGATCGCGGGTCGTGCGTGCATCGATGGCATTAAACGGCTCATCCAGAAGGATGACTGACGCATCCTGCAGCAGGAGCCGTGCGAACAGTACGCGCTGGAACTGGCCTGCCGACAGGGAACCGATCAGGCGGTGCCCAAAACCTTCCAGCCCGACGGCAATCAGCGCCTCATGGGCTTGCTGCAGCTGGCCCCGGCTCATTCCACCGAATATGCCGATGCGTCTCCAGGCGCCCATGGCAACCGTGTCGAGAACCGTCAGCGGAAAGGTTCGGTCAATTTCAGCCGCTTGGGGCAGATAGCCGATGGCCGAGGCAGACAAGGCCTTTCGGTCGACGCCGCCCCCTACTGGTCGCAGCATGCCGACCATGGCCTTGATCAGAGTCGACTTGCCTGCGCCGTTAGGGCCCACAATAGCGGTGAGGCTGCCCGCTTCAAAGCAACCCGACACATGATGTACGGCGGGATGACGCTCGTAGGCAACCGTTAAGTCATTTAATGAAATACAGGCACTCATGGGATGGATACCGCCCAGTGGATAGCAGCCCATAGCAGTAGAAGCAGCACGATCGACACCCCTAAACGGGCCCAGGCAGACTGGGTCAGAAAGGACGTCTTGAACGTAAGGGAAGAATTCGATGACATATAAACCACCTCGTTGTTGTTACTTTATAACATAATAAATACCCTATCACTAGTTATGCCTGTCTAGCGGTTCAGCCTCGGGCAAGCCAAACCCGATAACTGACGAAGCGCAGGTTAATCCGAGTAAAAGCGCCAAATGCCTCTTCTCAGTCCGGGCGCGCACCGCTAAAATCGCGCGTTTTTTGATCATCAGCGCGTTCTGCGCACCTCCTGAGGTTAGCCATGTCCACCCCCGCCACGCCCAAAGTCGGCTTTGTCAGCCTCGGCTGCCCTAAAGCTCTGGTCGACTCCGAACGCATCCTGACCCAGCTTCGCATGGAAGGTTACGAGGTTGTTCCCACGTACGAGGACGCCGACGTGGTGGTGGTCAATACCTGTGGTTTCATTGACAGCGCCAAGGCCGAATCTTTGGAGGTGATCGGTGAAGCCCTGGCTGAAAATGGCCGGGTCATCGTGACCGGCTGCATGGGGGTGGAAGAATCTGCGATTCGTGATGTACATCCGAGCGTACTGGCGGTAACGGGTCCGCAGCAGTATGAGCAAGTGGTGACCGCAGTCCATGAGGTAGTGCCGCCAAAGCGCGAGCATAATCCGTTGGTCGACCTGGTACCGCCGCAGGGCATCAAGCTCACCCCCCGCCACTACGCCTATCTCAAGATTTCCGAAGGCTGCAACCATCGCTGCAGCTTTTGCATCATCCCGTCCATGCGTGGCGATTTGGTCAGCCGCCCGATCGGCGATGTGCTCGATGAGGCTCAGCGTTTGGTCAAGGCCGGAGTCAAGGAGCTGTTGGTCATCTCCCAGGACACCAGTGCATATGGCGTCGACCTCAAGTACCGTACCGGCTTTTGGAATGGCCAGCCGGTCAAGACTCGCATGCTGGAACTATGCGAGGCGTTGAGCAGCATGGGCGTCTGGGTACGTATGCACTACGTCTACCCCTACCCGAACGTGGACGACATCATTCCGCTGATGGCCGAGGGCAAGATCCTGCCCTACCTGGATATCCCCTTCCAGCATGCCAGCCCCAAAGTTCTCAAGGCCATGAAGCGTCCTGCCTTCGAGGACCGCACCCTGGCCCGTATCAAGAAGTGGCGTGAGATCTGCCCGGAACTGACCATTCGCTCCACATTCATTGTGGGCTTCCCTGGTGAGACGGAGGAGGATTTCCAGTACCTGCTGAACTGGCTTACCGAAGCTCAGTTGGATCGTGTGGGCTGTTTCCAGTATTCCCCTGTGGAAGGCGCACCGGCCAATGAGTTGGAAGGTGCCGTACCGGATGACGTGAAGCAGGATCGCTGGGAACGCTTCATGGCGCATCAGCAGGCCATTTCTGCGGCTCGCCTGCAGTTGAAGGTTGGAAAGGATATTGAAGTGTTGATCGACGAAGTCGACGAACAAGGCGCCATTGGCCGCTCCTATGCCGATGCCCCAGAGATCGACGGCAATGTGTACGTCAACAGCGAACACGACCTGAAGCCAGGCGACAAGGTATGGGTACGCGTAACCGACGCAGACGAATACGACCTGTGGGCCGAGACGCTGTAACGCAGCCATAACCCCGAAAAGCCTTGCGATTGCAGGGCTTTTTTATGGGTGCCCTATGCCGACCGGCCTACCCTATCGTCTGTGCACTCCTGGCACATGGTCATGCCCCGCATGGCTACAGGCCTCCTCGATCGCTGAAGGTCCAGCGGGTTGTTGCAGCTCCCGAATGATGCCGCATATATCGCTGGATACCTTGCCTGAGCATTGCTGACGCAACGCCATGAGCTGTCTGCGCAGTTCGGTCAACTCTCGAATGCGCACCTCCACATGATGAATATGGTCCTCGATCAGATCATTGACCCGACAGCAGTCCGGCTCAGGCTGATCCCGCAATTGTAACAGGGAACGGATCTCGTCCTGTGTCATGTCCAAAGAGCGGCAATGCCGAACAAAGGTCAATCGCTCCAGATGGGCCTCGCTGTATTGACGGTAGTTTCCCGCGCTGCGAACAGGCGCTGGCAGCAGTCCCTCACGCTCGTAATACCGAATGGTTTCCACGGAACATCCCGTTCGGCTGGCCAATTCACCTATTTTCATAACGCCTCCTTGACCCTGTAGTAGCTACAGGGTGTGCAATGACAACCCTAACGTCAATGGAGGTTGTCATGGCGCATGATTCATCCTGTTGCGGACCCAAACCATCGTCCTGCTGTGAGCCTCAGGTAAAGACCTGCTGCGACAGCCACACAAAGATTTCGCTTGAGTCCAATCCTCTACCGGGCATTACCGAGCCCGAGGTGCTTGATCACTCCAAGTGGACAAGCCTGCGTATCGATGCCATGGATTGCCCGACTGAAGAGAAGCTGATCCGTGATGCATTCGCCAAGCTGAAGGCGGTCGAAGCACTGGAATTCAACCTGATTCAGCGCAGCCTACGCGTTCGCCATCGCTACCCCGATGCAGAACCGCTAAAGACCCAGATCAATCGGCTGGGCATGCAGGCTGTTGAACTGAAAGGTGATGAGCAAGCCTCTGCAGTACCAGCGGCAAAACCCTGGTGGCCGCTGGGCCTGGGCTTGGCTACCGCCCTGGCAGCCGAAGTCGGTGAGTGGTTGGGTACTGTGCCTGAGTTCGCTGTAGCATTCCTGGCATTGGCCGCCATTGCCCTGGCTGGTCTACCGGCGTATCGCAAAGGTTGGATCGCTATCAGGCAGCGCACTCTTAACATCAATGCATTGATGAGCATTGCGGTCACCGGCGCCCTGTTAATTGGCCACTGGCCTGAAGCGGCCATGGTCAGCGTACTGTTTGCCATCGCTGAAGTGATCGAGGCACGCTCACTGGACCGTGCCCGCAATGCCATCCAGGGATTACTGGCACTGACACCAGAAAACGCAACCGTACGACAGGCGGATGGTACTTGGGCAACACTGCCAGCCAAACAGGTCCAACCCGGCGCGCTCATTCGGGTAAGACCGGGTGAGCGAATCGCATTGGATGGAGAAGTAGAGTCCGGCCAGTCAGGTGTCAACCAGGCGCCTATTACAGGCGAAAGCCTGCCGGTCGACAAGGCTCCCGGCGATACCGTGTTTGCCGGCACCATCAATGGTGAGGGCAGCCTGGAGTATCGTGTTACCCATCGAGCCAACGAAAGTACCCTGGCTCGCATTATCCACGCCGTAGAGCAGGCTCAAAGCGCGCGCGCGCCTACTCAACGATTTGTAGATCGCTTTTCCCGCTTGTATACGCCAGCGGTTGTTCTCATTGCCGTTGCGGTTGCCCTGTTGCCTCCCCTGCTGGGTTGGGAAGGTTGGCTGGAGTGGCTCTATAAAGGGCTGGTATTGCTTGTTATTGCCTGCCCATGCGCCTTGGTCATCTCAACACCGATCACAATTGTCAGCGGGCTTTCGGCTGCCGCACGACGTGGCATCTTGGTGAAAGGTGGGACATTTCTTGAGCAAGGCCGCCAGCTTGAGTGGATTGCCCTCGACAAGACCGGCACGCTTACTGAGGGTAAGCCGCAGTTGGTCGACCGCATCGTACTCACCGGACAGAAGAATCAGGCGTTGGAATGGGCGGCCAGTTTGTCCTCGCGCTCAGACCATCCCGCTTCACAGGCTCTGAGCCATGATCTGTTACAAGAAGGTACTGCCTTAAAGGGCGTACAGGATTTCTCGGCTCGGGCAGGACAAGGCGTGCAAGGCCGTATAGAGGATCAGCTCTACTTTCTGGGTAATCGCCGCCTGCTGGAGCACGAAGGGCTGGCCTCCGAGAATCTACGGCACCGTATCGAATCGCTCGAGCAGACAGGTCAAAGTGTGGTGGCGCTTGCCAGCCAACAGGAGGTACTGGCGCTGTTCATCATTGCTGATCAAGTAAAGGAAACTAGCCAGAGCGCTGTCGCAGCACTTCATGGGTTAGGCATAAAAACCCTGGTGCTCAGTGGCGATAATCCTCACAGCGTAGACCGTATTGCCGGTCAGGTAGGCATCGATGAAGCGCATGGCTCGTTACTGCCCGAAGACAAGCTTGCGATTTTGGAGCAAAAGCAACGGAGCGGTGCTGTGATCGGTATGGTTGGCGATGGCATCAACGACGCCCCTGCTCTGGCTCGGGCTAACATCGGTTTTGCCATGGGCGCCGCCGGTACCGATACAGCTATCGAAACGGCAGACGTGGCGCTGATGGATGACGACCTGCGCAAATTGCCGGACTTCATTCGCCTCTCCCGTAGCACGCACCGCATTCTCATGCAGAATATTGCACTAGCCTTGGGAATCAAGGCGATATTCTTGGCGTTGACGATCATGGGCGAGGCCACGCTCTGGATGGCTGTCTTCGCCGACATGGGTACCAGCCTGCTTGTGGTTGCAAACGGCCTGCGACTGATTCGACATCATTGATGGATGACCGCCGACACGCTGTTGGAACTCACCTGCCGATAGAGCGCTCTGCATAAGGTCTGTCAGCAGGAATGTTTCATGGATTACATCGATTTATTGCAATGGCCAGCCATGGCCGTGACCTTGATCGCGGCGTGGCTGGTTGCTTCCCAACGTGAAAACCGCCGAAACCTTGGGTTCTGGTGCTTTCTTGCCAGCAATGGATTATGGATCACCTGGGGCCTGCATACACAGGCGTATGCCTTGATCGTTTTGCAACTGGGGCTGGCATTCATGAACATCCGTGGTGTTCGCCGTAACCAGCTGAATACTTCAAAGGCTATGCGTGAGAGTCATACTTGAGCCAGACAGGCTAAAATAGCCAGCCTGTCTCCCTTATGACGCTCCCCATGACTTATAGCGTTTCCCCTATCGGCCATATCCGCTCTTGTTTCAAGGAGAAGTTCGCCATCCCTCGCCAGCCCCATTTGGCTCCGGCTGCCCGAGGTGTATTGGAGTTTGTGCCGCCGTTCGACCACCCGGATGCTGTACAGGGACTGGAACACGTCAGTCATGTCTGGCTGCTGTTTCTCTTTCACCAGACATTGGAAGAGAAACCGCGTCTTAAAGTACGTCCTCCCCGCCTGGGCGGGAACCGTTCCCTAGGTGTCTTTGCGACGCGTGCCACTCACCGTCCCAATGGTATTGGGCAATCTGTGGTAACACTGGACGCTATCGAGCCGGGCCGGCTCAGGCTGTCAGGCATCGATCTGCTGGACGGTACCCCGGTGCTGGACATCAAGCCTTACGTGCCCTACGCCGATGCAATTCCAACTGCCTTTAATACCATAGCCAGTGCACCTCCCGATGGGATTCCGGTCCTCTGGACGCACGAAGCCCGCGTGCAGGCGGAGCAGCATGGAAAGCGTCTGAATGAGCCATTGGCCGCTCTGATTGAGCAATGCCTGACTCAGGACCCTCGCCCGGCTTATCAAATCCCGCCGCCTGACCGCCGTTATGGTGTTCGCCTATGGGATGTAGACGTCCATTGGCATTATCCGGAGCCCAATGTCATCCGTATTCTGGATATCGAGCGTGCAGATAATGACTGAGTCTGGGTCAAACAGCCTTTCTGCGCCTGATCAGCCCTTACCGTAGACACAAAAAACCCGCCTCCAGGGCGGGTTTCGATAACGCGGGTAACGCTTACTTCTCGACGAACGCGCGCTCGATCAGGTAGTCACCCGGATCACCCATACGTGGAGAGATGGTCAGACCAAACTCGTTCAGCACTTCGCTGGTTTCGTCCAGCATGCTAGGGCTGCCGCAAATCATCGCACGATCGTCCTGAGGATTGATCGGAGGCAGGCCGATATCTTCAAATAACTTGCCGCTGCGCATCAGATCGGTCTGACGACCCATGTTGCGGAATTCTTCACGCGTCACTAGCGGATAATAGATCAGCTTTTCGCGAACCATATCGCCAAAGTATTCATGCTCAGGCAGTACGTTGGTGATGAAGTCGGCATAGGCCAGTTCATTTACATAACGTACACCGTGAACCAGAATCACCTTCTCGAAACGCTCATAGGTTTCCGGATCCTGAATGGTGCTCAGGAACGGCGCCATGCCGGTGCCGGTGGATAGCAGATAAAGGTGCTTGCCAGGCTTCAGGTCGCTCAGAATCAGCGTACCGGTAGGCTTGCGGCTAACCATGAGGTTATCGCCTTCCTTCAGGTGCTGCAGGCGGGAGGTCAGCGGACCATCCGGAACCTTGATGCTGAAAAATTCCAGGTGCTCTTCATAGTTGGGGCTGGCGATACTGTAGGCGCGCATCAGCGGACGGCCGCCTTCGGTTTCCAGTCCGATCATGACGAACTGGCCGTTCTCGAAACGCAGCCCCGGATTACGGGTCGTCTTGAAGCTGAACAGTGTATCGTTCCAGTGGTGAACGCTCAGGACGCGCTCGGTGTACAGATTACTCATGAAAAACTCCTAATCACCTGCCCAAAGACGCTGATGCCCGGCTCTGTCTCGCGGAGGCGGGACTACCTGCACGTGTGACCGCTCTGGATCGGGTTTGACAAAAAGGACGCGACCAAGCGCATTTGCGCGGCATTTTATATAACGTAAGAATATCCGTAAAATGAATAATTCGGATATCGGTTATCCAGTGAGCAGATATGAGATTCACGTTGCGTCAACTCGAAGTCTTCGTCGGCGTCGCCCGCCTGGAAAGTGTTTCCCGCGCGGCAGAGACGCTTGCGCTCTCACAATCGGCAACCAGCACGGCCTTGGGAGAGCTAGAGCGTCAGTTCGACTGCAAACTCTTTGACCGTGCAGGCAAACGGCTGACCCTCAATGCCTTGGGCCGCCAGTTATTGCCCAAGGCAGTTGCCTTGCTCGACCGCAGCGACGAGATCGAGAACCTGCTACGGGGCAAGACCGGATTCGGCTCACTGGAGGTCGGCGCCACGCTCACTATTGGCAACTATCTGGCTACGCTCCTGCTGGGTGATTTCATGCAACGTCATCCCGATTGCCGGGTACGCCTGCATGTTCATAATACAGCGCATATCGTACAGCGCGTGGCTAACCATGACATTGATCTGGGACTGATTGAGGGGGATTGCCAGGACGCGGATATTGAAGTCCACCCTTGGATTGAAGATGAGCTGGTAATCTTCTGTGCTCCGCAACATCCTTTAGCCAACCATCCAACGGTAGGTCTGGAAGAGCTAATTGATCAGGCCTGGATTCTTCGGGAGCAAGGCTCCGGTACTCGCCTGACGTTCGATCAGGCCATGCGTCATCATGCAGCGCCCCTGAATATTCGCCTGGAGCTGGAGCATACAGAGGCCATTATTCGGGCAGTGGAATCAGGTCTGGGCATCGGTTGCATCTCGAGGCTTGCCCTGCGCGATGCCTTCGAGCGCGGCAGTCTTGTCCCAATCGAAACTCCCAGCCTGGATTTGCGTCGTCAGTTCTGTTTTATCTGGCACCGCCAGAAATACCAGACGGCAGCCATGACCGAATTCCTGGTACTGTGTCGCAAGCTTACCGAGGGTATTGCACGTAGCGACCAGATCTTGCTGGCCCCCTTCAAGGAGCGTGCTACCCCAGCAGAATGATCAACCAGACGGCTGCAATCATCCACATTGCTACGAACTGAGCCGCACTGCCCAGGTCCTTGGCATTCTTGGACAGCTCATGCCATCCCAGCGAGACGCGGTCCACCACGGCTTCGATAGCAGCATTGAACAGCTCGACAATCAGCGAAAGCAGGCAAACCCCCACCATGATCGCCCGCTCGCCTCGCGATACATCCAGCCAAAAGGCCAGCGGGATCAGGATGCAGCTCATCAGCACCAGCGAGCGGAAGGCAGCCTCCCCTTTGAAAGCCACCTTCAGACCGGCCAGGGAATAGCCCGTAGCCTTGACGACACGTTTAAGGCCGGTCTTGCCTTTATAGGGAGATATCACACCAGGCTCCATGCAGCGACTCAATAGAAGACTAGCCTGTAGCGTGTCGAAAAAGCGTGAAAACTCATCAGCCTGGAGTTGATTCGAGCTGTTGCAGCAACAGGGCGGCCTGCGTTCGGGTTCTCACACCCAATTTACGGAAGATCGCCGTTACATGCGCTTTCACTGTGGCTTCCGACACGCTGAGTTCATAGGCAATCTGCTTGTTCAAAAGACCATCGCATACCATGGTCAGCACCCTGAACTGCTGGGGCGTCAGGCTGGATAATCCGGCCTTCGCGGCCTTGGCTTCTTCGCTGAGGTTCGCAGCGCCCTCTCCTTGGGCCGGCCACCAGGTATCACCATCCAGCACAAGGCGTACGGCTTGCTGGATCGTTTCCAGATCGCTGGATTTAGGTATGAAACCACTGGCACCGAACTCCCGAGCGCGCTGCACTACAGCGGCGTCTTCCTGAGCAGAGACCATGACAACAGGAATCTGTGGGTATTGCCCGCGCAGCAGTACCAGTCCGGAAAAACCATAGGCGCCCGGCATGTTGAGGTCGAGCAGGACCAGATCCCAGTCAGTCTTGTGCGCCAGCTGAGCCTCGAGTTCGGCGATACTTGCCGCTTCCACCAGCTGTGCCTGCTGCCCCAAGCCAAGCGTCAAGGCTTGCTGCAGGGCGCTACGGAACAGCGGATGATCATCCGCGATGAGGATCTGATAGGCGGCCATCGGTAAATTGGTCCTTATTATGATTCTGTAATTTCAGCGGCTCAGAATGCCGAGCGTCCGACGACGGGTCAAGGCACTTTGCGACCATAATCACAGGGTTCCCAAAGTCACAGCCATCCGGCAGAGTGGCGGCTTTTGCCAAGCGAGCCTGTCATGCGTACCCAAGCCCTGCGTGCCGATGCTCTCATGCTGATCACAGCCATGATTTGGGGGAGCGCCTTTATTGCACAGCGCGCCGGCATGGACTCCATCGGTCCGTTCCTCTTTACGGGACTTCGCTTTGCATTGGGTGCACTGACACTGATTCCAGTCCTGCTGGTGCTGCATCGCCGCGCCAGAACACCGATTAGCCTCGACCGTCGCGTAGTGGTCGGCGGCTGCCTGATGGGTCTGCTGCTTTCCATTGGGATCAACTTCCAGCAAGTGGGCCTGCTATTCACATCCGTGACCAACTCCGGTTTCATCACCGGACTCTATGTGATTGTAGTCCCCATTCTGGGTTTGCTGTTTGGCGAACGCACCGGCAGAGGCACTTGGCTAGGTGCCTGCCTGGCGGTGGCAGGCATGTGTCTGCTTAGCATAGGCGAGAATTTTAAGGTAGCTTCCGGCGATTGGCTGCAATTGGCCGGCGCCTTTGCCTGGGGAGCGCATGTGCTGGTCGTAGGGCATTTTGCGAGCCGCCATGATCCGATGCTACTGTCCATCCTTCAGTTCGCATTCTGTGCAGCGGTCAGCCTGACGCTGGCATTGCTGTTTGAGCCGATTCAAGCTCAGAACATTATTCAGGCCGCTCCCGCGCTGCTGTATGGCGGTATCATTGCCGCCGGCATCGGTTATACGTTGCAGGTCGTTGCACAGCGCGACGCCATTGCTTCCCATGCGGCAATCATTTTTTCACTCGAAGCCGTCTTTGCGGCCTTTTTTGGCGCCTGGCTGCTAGACGAGTCGCTTACCGCCCGCGGTTATCTGGGCTGCGCGCTCATGTTTATCGGCATGCTGGTTGCGCAGCTCTGGCCCAGAAAGGCCGTGGTCGAGCCCAAGGTGACAAACTAATCAGGAGAATGCGGCAACGAAGGGCCGCAATCGCTGATGCGCCGGGCTGAACGGATCTGTCTGGCGATTCTGTTTGGCGTTGAGATAACGTTCACTGAACACGTCCAGATAGGAATCAAGCGCCACCGCCGCTCTTTCCTCCCTCGCCAGCTCCAGACAAAGTGCAGCCACTTCTGCCGTACAGAGGTGCTCGCCTCGTGTGGAGCGTCGCAGGCGATAGCGGGAAAGCTCTTCAGGGCTCAGACTTAGCACCGGCAGGCTATCCAGATAAGGGCTCTTACGAAACATCTTTCGTGCCTCCGTCCAGGTAGCATCCAGTAGGACGAATAAAGGTCGCTTGCCCTGGACTGGCTCTACCGTTTGCACGACTCGTTCAGGCGCTGAGTATTCGGCCGGAAATACAAGATAGGGTTGCCATTGAGGATCGCTCAGCACGGCCAGTAGTGCGTCATCTACATCCGTTCTCGACCAGCCAAAGGCAAAACTGTCACTGACCACATCGGCAATCAGCCATCCGGTATTGCTTGGCTTGAGCGGCTCTACATCGTGCATGATCAGGCACATGCCTGCCGCGCACTCGACCGCAGGTCGCCATTCACAGAAGCAGTGAGGCAGCGCAAGGCGACACCCCTCACAGCGTTGAATACGGGATCCACGGGCAACAAAAGGTTTGCTGCTACGCGCCAGACGATCATGACGCAGCCGGGCTACGGCATTTGGCGGACTGGAAGAAGAGTTGGCAGAGCGGATATAAGGCATGAGAAGTACTGCGTGATTTACGTGGACAAGTTTAACAAAGGCTGTCCAGAACACATCTGGCATTTTGAAAGCGCCGACCACAGGAGTACCCTTTGCGTACCGCAATTAGCCTTTGCTTGCGAACATCACGGCTGCCCTGCGGTCGAAGCGAGCCTGATCTACGTTGGAGAGTTCAATGCTGCGTTATACTGCCCTCGCCCTTTGCTTCATCCTTCCTGCAGCGGCCCAGGCGGCCTCGCTGAAAGAACAAGAACTGTCGCAGATGCTGCAAAAGGTCGCGAAAGAAAGCAGCGTGGGGACTCCGCGCGCTATCAATGAAGACATTCTTGACCGTGGTTATACCGTTGAAGGGCGCCAGCTCATCAATCATTTGAGTGTACGTGCCAGCCATGCGCATCAGATGGAAGCCAACCCGGCGACGGTACGCACCCAGCTGGCCGCCAGTGTCTGCCGCAACACCGGCTACCGCCAGTTGTTAGCCCGTGGCGCCATGTTGGTGTACAGCTTTACCGAATACCAGAGCAATCGCCCGGTTGCGAACGAGCGCTTCGAAGCAGCCGATTGCGGTCTGAGCAAGTAAGCTTCCTTTGCCATGCCGCGCCTGGCATGGCCATTCAAGACAGGCATTTGCCTTTCTTACTCCGCGCCCGACTATGCTAAAGGCAAGGTAATCGCTGCCTGGAATGGCAGCTTGATTATACAGCAGTGGCTACCAGGAGTATGCAGATGAACCCAGACGCACAAGACGACTATCTGTCTCGTCATGTACAGGTCAGTGCCGAAGACCTTTCCCAAAAGATTGATGAGCTGCTGGCTCATACTGTTCCGGCCAACAGTCCCAATCTGTCTCTGTATCGCGACATGCTGTTGACCGTGGTTCGCATGGCCCAGGCAGACCGCAACCGCTGGGATGCCAAGATCATGATGCAAACCATGCGAGAGATGGAAAATGCCTTTCGTCATCTTGAGCAATACAAGCGGCGGCGCAAGGTAACGGTTTTCGGATCAGCCCGTACGGCCGTGAATCATGAACTCTATGTGCTGGCCCGCACACTCGGCTCAGCCCTCGCTCAGCGGGACATGATGGTCATCACTGGAGCAGGTGGCGGCATCATGGCGGCAGCTCACGAAGGTGCCGGCTTGGACAATAGCCTGGGCTTCAACATTACCCTGCCTTTTGAACAACGGGCCAACCAAACCATGGACGGCACCGATCACCTGCTGTCCTTTCACTTCTTCTACGTACGTAAACTGTTTTTTCTCAAGGAAGCCGATGCACTTGTGCTCTGCCCTGGCGGATTTGGTACCCTGGACGAAACCTTTGAAGTCCTTACGCTGATACAAACCGGCAAAAGCCCTCTCGTACCCGTCGTGCTACTGGATACACCTGAGGGTACGTTCTGGAAGGATGCGGTCAGTTTTCTGAAAAAGAACCTGGCGGATGAGCGTTATATCCTGCCCAAAGACCTGAAACTGGCAACGCTGGTGCATACTGCGGAAGAGGCAGCAGAGATCATCAGCCGGTTCTACAGCAACTTTCATTCGACACGCTGGCTGAACGGTCAATTCGTGATGCGTCTGAACCATGCCCTAACATCCGAGGCGCTGGCGCATATCGATACGCACTTTGCGGACCTGTGCAAAAGCGGGCACTTCACTCAGCAAGCCTCGGGCAAAACCAACATCGACGAACCGGAATTTGCTCACCTGAGCCAGCTTTCCTTCAACTTCAATGGCCGCGATTATGGGCGCCTGCGCGAGTTGGTGGATTCACTGAACGATCCACAACATTGGCTACGCTAATCGAGAGGCGTTAGCCGGGCCCGACCTATCAGTCATCTGGCGCGCCACGCAGCAATCGGCTGACGCTGTCGATGGAGAAACCGCGGTAGCTCAAGAAACGGCCCTGCTGTGCGCGTTCCTTAGCGTCAGCGGGGCGCTTGCCTTTGAATTTGCGTTGCCAGACATCACGCAAATGGGCCGACCAGTCTTCCTCACACTCCGATAGCGCCTGTTCGATATCAGCACGGGCAAGACCGCGCTGGGCCAATTCCTCACGGATACGAACAGGTCCATAACCCGCCCGGGCACGACTTGCGATATAGCTACCCAGATAACGTGTCTCGCTCAGCAGCCCCTCTTCGGCCAGGCGATCCAGGGCTGCGTTGATCAGTTCATCCGGTGCCCCCCGCTTACGCAACTTGCGAACCAGCTCTTGTCGGCCATGCTCTCGGCGGGCCAGTAGATCCATGGCTGCCAGGCGAACAGCCGCTGGGGTATCGAGTTCAATAGGCATTCAAACGCCCCGTAAAATTATCAGGCTGAAATAAAAAAGCCCTCGCACAGCGAGGGCTTTTATCAGGCAGAACCTTAGAAGTCAGCGTCAGCGCCCGCTTCGGCTTCTTCAGTGGCCGCCCCTTTAACGGGGGCCTGGCTTAGAAGCTTTTCGCGAATGCTCTTGTCGAGCGCATTACGTACTTCAAGGTTCTCTTCCAGGAACTTGGCCGCGTTAGCCTTACCCTGGCCAATCTTGGTTCCTTGGTAGCTATACCAGGCACCTGACTTTTCAACCAGACCCAGCTGTACGCCCAGGTCAATAATCTCACCGTTACGGTAGATGCCCTTGCCGTACAGGATCTGGAATTCAGCCTGACGGAATGGTGGAGACACCTTGTTCTTGACGACTTTAACGCGGGTCTCGCTACCTACCACCTCGTCCCCTTCCTTCACCGCACCGGTACGGCGGATATCCAGACGGACCGAGGAGTAGAACTTCAACGCGTTACCGCCAGTTGTAGTTTCCGGGTTGCCAAACATCACCCCGATCTTCATACGGATCTGGTTGATGAAAATAACCAGGCAGTTGGCGGTCTTGATATTGCCGGTGATCTTGCGCAGCGCCTGAGACATCAGACGCGCCTGCAGACCTACGTGCATGTCACCCATTTCGCCTTCGATTTCCGCCTTGGGCACCAGGGCAGCTACGGAGTCGACGATGATCACGTCTACAGCATTGGAGCGCACCAGCATGTCGGTGATTTCCAGCGCCTGTTCACCGGTATCCGGCTGGGAAACCAGCAGGTCGTCAACATTGACGCCCAGCTTGCTGGCATAATCCGGATCCAGCGCATGCTCTGCGTCAACGAAGGCACAGGTTGCGCCCTGCTTTTGCGCCTCAGCAATGACGGACAGGGTCAGCGTAGTTTTACCCGACGATTCCGGACCGTAGATTTCTACGATACGGCCCTTGGGCAGACCGCCGATCCCCAGGGCGATATCGAGGCCGAGCGAACCGGTGGAAATGGCCGGAATTGCTTGACGCTCATGATCACCCATGCGCATGACTGCGCCTTTGCCAAACTGACGCTCAATTTGACCCAGGGCCGCGGCCAGGGCGCGCTTTTTGTTGTCGTCCATTAAAATCCTCTCGCAAGAAGGTAGGCCAGACGGCCGTGGAAAGCACTGTATATGTGAACAGTATTAAAGCATAAGAAGGGCTCGCTGGCTACCTTTCGATGCGATTTTCTCATGTCGAAATTCGCAATAATCCTTCCAATGCAGCCACAACGGTCTGAGCCCTGACAGCAGCTCTGTCGCCAGGAAAAAAATGTTTCTCGCTATAGATGTCAGAGCCGTTTCCCCACGCCAGCCAGACCGTCCCGACAGGCTTTTCTGGAGAGCCGCCACCCGGGCCTGCGATACCACTGACCGCAACAGCGAACCGGGCCCCGCTGCGTGCCTGCGCCCCACGTACCATGGCCTCGACAACCGCCTGACTGACAGCGCCTACCTCCATAAACAAGTGATCCGGCACATCCAGCTGGGCCGTTTTCTGGGCGTTGGAATACGTCACAAATCCCGCTTCGAACCAGGCAGAGCTGCCCGCTACGCGGGTAATGGCTTCGGCAATACCGCCGCCGGTGCAGGACTCGGCAGTTACGACCTGTGCCTTCAATGCCGATAACCGTTTGCCCAGCTCAGCTGATAACTCATCGATAGTCATTGTGTGGCCCTGAGAAGATGGCGAGGCGAAACCTTTATTGTACAAGGTTATGAGCTTTCTATATGAGGGCTGCCGCTCGTCGGTTCAAGCCAGGCGTACTCTTGCCAAGCCACAGAATAAAATGGTTTTCTGAAACCGGTTTCAAAGCCTGTCGTTCCATAGACAAGAACTCCACAATATTAGGGAGCAGGCCCATTGGATATGCCTCTTCAAAGCATGCGGCCGCCGCGTGCCACTATCAATCAGGTCGCTCAGGAAGCAGGCGTTTCCAAGGCGAGCGTTTCTCGCTACATCAGCGGGGATCGGCAGCTATTATCGGATGCGCTGGCCTTGCGCATCGAACGGGCGATCGAAAAGCTTGGCTTTCAGCCCAATCAAATGGCGCGAGGTCTCAAGCGCGGCCGCAGCCGGCTTATCGGCATGCTGGTAGCCGACATGCTCAATCCCTATTCCGTTGCCGTCATGCATGGCGTCGAGACGGCCTGCCGTCGGCATGGCTATTCTCTCATCGTATGTAACACTGATCGAGATGACCTCCAGGAAGAGCGCCACCTGAATGCGCTTCAGTCCTATAACGTGGAAGGCTTGATCGTTAACACGCTAGGTCACCATCCCCGAGAGCTTCAGCAACTGCATCGAGAATTGCCCATGGTATTGCTTGATCGCAAGCTGGATGGTCTGGATGCCGATCTCGTTGGGCTGGATAACACACAGGCCATTCGGTTGGGTCTTGAGCATTTGCTTGAGCGGGGCTACCGCGACCTGCTCATGGTGACCGAAGATCTGGACGGAACCAGTTCACGAGAAGAGCGCGCCCGAACCTTCATTCACTACCTGTCACCCCGCGCGGGTGTGCGAGGGCGCGTCAGCTCCTCCGCCGGTTTCAGCGCTACGCTACTTGAGCAGCTCGCGCATTTTCTCTCCGATACCGATCATGGCCCTAAAGCCATCATGGCGGCGAACGGCATTGCCGCGCTCGCTGTGACAAAAGGCCTCAGGGAATTAGGTTACAGAACGTTTGAATCGGTTGGACTAATCGCCCTGGACGATCTTGACTGGTATCCATTGGTAGGCGACGGCATTACCGCCATTGCTCAACCAACCCATGCGCTGGGCGTAGCCGCATTGGAGTATCTGCTGGAACGCCTGCGAGGCGATGTGTCGAGCTCACGGACGCTGGCATTACCGGCCGAACTGGTGGTACGCGGCTCTACCCCGGCGCGACGTTAAAACAACAATGTGGGGGCGGCACACTGTGCTCGACCTTCAATGAAACCGGTTTCAGGAGGCGTTATGAAACCTGATGTCGTAGTGACTACTTCTGCCTTTGGTGCTGATGCCGTACGCGCTCGCGGTCAGGAAAATTTCCTTCCGCTGATAGCAGGAGCCGGCGCCAGTACCGTCGAGATACGTGACGAACTGTTCGATGACATGCGACCTGAGCTATCCGCCCTGGGTAACAGCATAGCTGCACAGGGACTGGAATGCGTCTACTCGGTCCCCATCGAGCTATGGTCACAAGGCGAGCATCAACCCACCCGTGAGTTACAGCCTGCGATGGTACGCGCCGCCCGCCTTGGAGCGCATACGCTCAAGATCTCCCTTGGCCACTTCACACCTTACTGTGACATGGAAGCATTGGGTCACATGCTGGACGCCAGCTCAGTGCGTCTGCTGATTGAAAATGACCAGACTCCGCAAGGGGGTCGACTCAAGGCCTTACAAACGTTTTTTGATGTTGTGCAGCGAATGAAACTGCCTATCGGCATGACCTTCGATGTCGGCAACTGGCACTGGCAGAACGAGCAACCAGAAACGGCCGCACAATTACTAGGGTGCTACGTGGAGTACATCCATTGCAAGGCTGTTCGCGAGCGCAACGGCCGTCTTCATGCGATGCCCCCTGAAGCCGAGGATCTGAAACGCTGGGCGCGGCTATTTACTCATTTCAAGACAGGACTGCCACGCGCCATCGAATTTCCCCTGCAGGGCGACGTGGTTCGCGAGACCCAGCGTCATGTCGAGGCATTGGGCCGTCTTGGTACCACTCAGCAGGAGACGCACCATGCCTGATTACGACGTGCTGGCCTTTGGCGAGACGATGACAATGTTCGTGGCTGAAGAGCCCGGTGACCTGGCCGACGTCGAACATTTCGGCAAACGTATCGCGGGTGCCGACAGTAATGTTGCCATTGGCCTGACCCGTCTGGGTTTGAAAGTGAAATGGTTGTCACGGGTAGGCGATGACTCTCTGGGCCGCTTTATTCGTGCAACGCTCGAGCGCGAGGGGGTCGACTGCAGCCGGGTTGCCATCGACCCCAAGCACACTACGGGCTTTCAGTTCAAATCGAGGGAAATCGATGGCCGTGATCCCATCGTGGAGTACTTTCGCAAGGGGTCAGCCGCCAGCCATCTATCGATAGAGCATGACTTCGATGACGCCCTGCTGGATGTTCGTCACGTGCATGCGACGGGTATTCCACCCGCCCTTTCAGATTCGCTTCGCGAACTGACCTACCACTTGATGAACAGTGCACGCCAGCAGGGCCGTAGTGTGTCCTTTGATCCCAACCTGCGTCCCTCCCTCTGGCCTAGCGAAGCCCGCATGCGCGAGGAGATCAACCGCCTCGCCAGTCTGGCCCACTGGGTACTGCCGGGCTTGGCCGAAGGCAGGTTACTTACCGGTTATGACACTCCCGAAGACATTGCTACCTTCTATCTGAACCAGGGCGCCCAGGTGGTTGCTATCAAGTTGGGACCGGAGGGTTCCTACTACCGCACCCATGAAAGCGAGGGTCACGTTTCTGGCTATCCGGTGGAAAACGTCGTCGATACCGTCGGCGCTGGCGATGGCTTCGCAACCGGTTTTGTCAGTGCCTGCCTCGAAGGCCTGGATGTTTCCGCTGCCGTGGCCCGGGGTAACTGGATTGGCGCCAAGGCCGTACAGGTTATCGGAGATATGGAAGGTCTGCCCTACCGCCACGAGCTGCCGTAACACCTGGACACCCCATGGACAACAACAATAAGCCCACAGGTATATCGTCATGAATGCAACCTCCTCCATTGCCACCCGCCGCTGGTGGTACATCATGCCCATCGTGTTCATCACCTACAGCCTGGCCTATCTGGACCGGGCCAACTATGGATTCGCGGCCGCCTCCGGCATGGCTGATGACCTGGCCATTACTCCAGCCATGTCGTCGCTACTGGGTGCCCTGTTCTTTCTTGGCTATTTCTTCTTTCAGGTGCCTGGCGCGATATACGCTGAAAAGCGCAGCGTAAAAAAGCTGATCTTCTGGAGCCTGATCCTGTGGGGCGGCTGTGCCACATTGACCGGCGTGATTCCAAACGTACAAGCCCTGATTGCGATTCGCTTCCTCCTGGGCGTGGTTGAGGCAGCGGTCATGCCAGCCATGCTCGTTTATCTCTGTCACTGGTTTACCCGTGCGGAGCGCTCCCGGGCCAATACGTTTTTAATCCTAGGTAATCCCGCAACCATTCTCTGGATGTCGGTCGTTTCAGGCTACCTGGTTCATACCCTCAACTGGCGCTGGATGTTCATTATCGAGGGTTTTCCCGCCATTATCTGGGCCTTTATCTGGTGGCGCCTGGCCGATGACCGTCCCGCACAGGCCAAATGGTTGAGCACTCAGGAAAAGCAGGACCTCGAGAGCGCGCTTCAGGCTGAACAGGTGGGTATGAAACCCGTCAAGAATTACCGGGAGGCCTTTCGCTCGCCCAAAGTCATTCTGCTGTCTGCCCAGTACTTCTGCTGGAGCATTGGCGTATATGGGTTCGTGATCTGGTTGCCGTCTATTCTGAAGCAGGCCGCTCAGCTGGATATCGTCGAGGCTGGCTGGCTATCCGCCCTGCCCTATCTGATGGCGGTCCTTGCCATGCTGGCGGTCTCCTGGATGTCCGACAAAACCCTCAATCGCAAACGGTTTGTCTGGCCGCCGCTACTGATCGCCGCCCTCGCTTTCGCAGGGTCGTTCATGCTGGGCACTCAGCATTTCTGGTGGTCCTACACCTTGCTGGTTATCGCAGGTGCCTGCATGTACGCGCCTTACGGTCCGTTCTTCGCCATCGTGCCGGAGATCCTGCCCAGCAACGTGGCGGGTGGAGCCATGGCGCTTATCAACAGCATGGGAGCACTGGGTTCCTTTGTTGGCTCCTACATCGTGGGTTATCTGAACGGTGTTACCGGTACCCCTGCTGCATCCTATGTCTTCATGGGCAGTGCACTTCTCGTCTCTGCCGTGCTGACCATGCTCCTGCGTTCCGCTCCTACTACTGCCAGCCAGGAAACAGCCAAGAACGCACAGCCGATGCGTACGGTCACCTCTCACTGAACAGGACTGCTCATGAAAAAGCGTGTCATTGCCTACAAGAAACTCTCACCTGCGCTTACTGCCCGCCTACAGGAAGCAGCTGAGCTGATCTATGTCGATGTAACCGGTACGCATGGTCTGGCACCGCTGGAAGACGCCTTGCCAGACGCGCACGGCCTGATTGGTTCCAGCGTCAAACTCAACGCTGAACTGCTGGACAAGGCACCTCACCTGGAAGCCATTGCTAGCGTATCGGTAGGCTACGACAACTATGACCTCGATTACCTTACCCGCCGCGGCATTCTCTTGTGCAACACCCCGGATGTACTGACGGAAACTGTCGCTGACACAGCTTTCGCCTTGATCCTGTCGACCGCCAGACGTGTGGTTGAGCTTGCGAACTATGTCAAGGCGGGAGACTGGCAGGCCAGCCTGGGGGAACCCCTCTTCGGCAGTGATGTTCATGGCAAGACGCTGGGAATAGTGGGAATGGGCCGGATCGGATCGGCGATTGCCCGTCGCGGTCACTTCGGCTTTGGCATGCCTATCCTCTACAACAGCCATTCACCCAAGCCGGATATCGAACGGGAGTTCGCCGCACAGTACCGCTCTCTGGACCAACTGCTGAGCGAGGCGGACTTTATTTGTGTCACCGTACCGCTAAGCTCCGAAACAACGCGCCTCATCGGGGCGCAGGAGTTGGCGTTATTAAAACCGGAAAGCTTTTTCATCAACATCTCCCGTGGCAAGGTGGTTGATGAAAAGGCCCTGATCGACGCGCTTCAAAAGCAGCAGTTCAAAGGTGCCGGTCTGGATGTCTTCGAAAAGGAGCCGCTTCCGGCAGATTCCCCTCTGCTGAGCCTGCCCAATGTGGTCGCTACACCTCATATTGGTTCGGCAACCCATGGCACGCGCGAAGGCATGGCACGCTGTGCGGTCGATAATCTGCTGGCTGCCCTGTCAGGTAAGCGCCCGCCTGATCTGGTCAATCGGGAGGCGTGGGAACGACGTAGCCAGTAAAGGTGAATCCACCTCGCGAGCGGCTGTCCAATGTCTGTCGATTACATGAGGGAAACCACCATGGCAGCAAATAAAGGAGAAATTGCCGAACTGCTCCAGCAAGCCCGTATGCAGGCTGGCAAAGCGGCCGATCAAGATCAGCCTGCTTATTACCGTGATGCCTTTGAGGCACTTGCCAAGGCGGTTGAAAAGCTGGCAGAGGCTGCAGGCGAGTCCCACCATGACAAAGTGGTTCGCGCCGTTGAAGAGTTTCAAGGAGATGAAGGCATCTGAATACCTTGTCAGAGCTTTCAAACGCCCGGATCATCCGGGCGTTTCTACCTTCGAAACGCACCTTTCATCACGCAACCGTCATCCTACTTTCACAGCACGGCAACCTCTGCGACCTCTCGTCGCACCCATGAAACATAGCGAAGCCTCTCCCTGTCGGACCTTGAGTAGGCACCTTGAACGGGCCTAAGCGAGTTGCTTGAGGGCAACTCACCCTTTCACGTCCCAACAGGAGAATGAAATGGTTGATGTAAACAGCATTAAAGAGCACGCTGAAATTGTAGGGTCCGATGGCCAGCACGTTGGCACAGTCGATCACCTGGAAGGCACTGATCGTATCAAGCTGACCAAGCAGGATCAGGATGCCAATGGCCAGCACCACTATATTCCGCTGTCCTGGGTGAAGTCTGTCGAAGGCGGCAAGATTCAACTGGTCAAGACGCGTGACGAAGCAGAGCGCTCCTGGCAGGCAGCCTGACCGGGTCATTACCGGTATGAGCGATTGCCGCTCATACCGGCCCCTCGATATTTCTTCCCAAACATGATGATAGGCCGCCTCTAGAGCGGCGAATGGCATACACTTCGGACCGCCACCGACGGACGATCATCATGAATCACAACACTACCCTTGTTTTCATCATTCTGTTTTCAGCCATGCTTATCACAGGCTTCGCCAGAAATCAGCATCCTGTCGGCTTGGCCCTGCTGTGGGCAGGCACATTGGGCATGCTGGGCCTGATCATCGCCATCATTACCCGCGCCCTTTCCATTTGCAGCCCCCTTGAAGCTTTTTTCCGCCTCTGTTGAAACGCCCAGCTATCAGGCCACACGCTCAGGCGACTGATGAGGCTGCAACGGTGGCGTCAATGGAGGCAGCCCGTAGGCCGCACGCGCAGCATCGCACCGCTCGTTATGCTCACCATTGATCCATGAGGCTTCGAACTCACGGCAAGGGCTCGGTCGGCTTTCATACATAGTGCAACGCGTACCGCAGCCTACGTCGCCCAGTAGGCTGACGCAGCGTGCAGGTTTGGTATCAGTACCTACCATCGCAACGTGGTGAGGAGTAACTCCCACCGTCAACTCATCCGGCACCAGACCACCGGCGGACCGGCATTCACCCCAGTAGAACGACACACGAAAAAACGCGCAGCAGGCACCGCAGTTAAGGCAAGGATTATCGGTCGACATGTTTGGCAGAACACCAGAAAAAACCGGACGAATGCCGGCGAGAGAAGCGTCATTTTATTCGCGGCAAAGCCGTTGTGAAGGGGGGATTGAGAGAAAATTTAGTGTCTTCTGGACGATAGACTGATAGCGCCTTTACCCATCAATCATCCGCTTCCGGCTACCGCTTGGGTTTAGCGCCTCAACAGCCTCCTACCCGGTGCTTTTTATCCGACGATACCGACAAATCCGGTAGAATTACCGACCCTGTAAAACGACCCCGCGAGTGAATGACCTGTATGGAAAGCCTTTCCAACCATACGCCGATGATGCAGCAATACCTGAAGATCAAGCATCAGCACCCTGAGCAGCTGCTCTTCTATCGCATGGGTGATTTTTACGAGCTTTTTTATGATGATGCCAAAAAGGCGTCCAAGCTGCTCGACATCACACTGACTGCCCGTGGCGCGTCGGCAGGCAAGCCTATCCCCATGGCGGGCATCCCCTTTCACTCAGCCGAAGGGTATCTGGCCAAACTGGTCAAACTGGGTGAGTCCGTAGTCATCTGCGAGCAGATCGGCGATCCGGCTACCAGCAAAGGCCCCGTGGAACGTCAGGTCGTCAGGATTCTTACGCCTGGCACAGTCAGTGATGAAGCCCTGCTGGATGAGCGACGCGATAACCTGCTCGCCGCCATTCTAGGCGATCACAAACTGTTCGGTCTTGCGGTCCTGGACATCACCAGTGGACGCTTTGTTGTTCAGGAGCTATCCGGCTGGGAGCCGCTCATGGCCGAGATCGAGCGACTCAACCCGGCCGAGCTGCTTATTCCTGATGACTGGCCGCAGGGTCTACCTATCGAAAAGCGCCGCGGACTTCGCCGTAGAGCACCCTGGGACTTCGACTGCGACACGGCCGTCAAGAGTTTATGCCAGCAGTTCGGTACGCAGGACCTTAAAGGGTTTGGCTGTGACAAGCTCAAACTGGGCATCGGTGCGGCTGGTAGCCTGCTGGCCTATGCCAAAGAGACGCAGCGTACTGCGCTTCATCACCTGCGCAGCCTGCATCACGAGCGCCTGGACGACACGGTCATTCTAGATGGCGCCAGCCGCCGCAACCTGGAACTGGATACCAATCTCTCCGGCGGCCGTGAGAATACACTGCAATCGGTGGTAGATCGTTGCCAAACGGCCATGGGTAGCCGCCTTCTGACTCGCTGGCTCAACCGCCCCCTGCGCAACCGCAGCGTCATCCAGGCGCGCCAAGACGCCATTACCTGCCTGTTGGAGCAATACCGCTTCGAACAGCTGCAGCCTCAACTGAAAGAAATCGGCGACATAGAGCGTATTCTGGCCCGAATCGGACTGCGTACGGCTCGCCCGCGGGATTTGGCCCGTCTGCGCGACGCGCTCTCGGCGCTCCCCGAATTACAGCGCGGCATGCAGGATCTGGTAGCGCCTCATCTCAACGACCTGGCCAAAAGCATCCAGACCTATCCCGAACTGGCGGATACGCTTTCTCGCGCTGTTGTCGACACTCCGCCAGCAGTCATCCGCGATGGCGGCGTCATCAAGCGCGGCTACGATGCCGAGCTGGACGAGCTACAGACCTTGAGCGAGAACGCCGGGCAGTTTCTGATGGATCTCGAAGCACGGGAAAAGGCGCGTACCGGCCTTTCCGGCTTGAAAGTTGGCTACAACCGCGTCCATGGCTACTTTATCGAGCTACCCCGGATACAGGCTGAGCAGGCACCAGCTGACTACATTCGCCGACAGACGCTCAAAGGGGCCGAGCGCTTCATTACGCCGGAGTTGAAGGCGTTTGAAGACAAGGCCTTGTCAGCCCAGAGCCGTGCACTGGCCCGTGAAAAGGTCCTGTACGAAGCCTTGATCGATAGCCTCATCGAACAGCTTGCCCCCCTTCAGGACACCGCGGCGGCCTTGGCCGAGCTTGATGTACTGAGCAACTTGGCCGAACGTGCACTGAACCTCGACTTCAATCGACCGAGTTTTGTCGATGAGCCCTGCCTGGAAATATCACAGGGCCGTCACCCCGTTGTGGAGCAGGTGCTGGATACCCCGTTTGTAGCCAACGACCTGAACCTGAATAACGATACGCGGATGCTGATCATTACCGGCCCGAACATGGGCGGTAAATCCACCTATATGCGTCAGACCGCCCTGATCGTTCTCCTGGCACATATCGGTAGCTTCGTACCGGCAGCGGCGTGCCGCCTGTCCCTGGTAGACCGCATCTTTACCCGAATTGGCTCAAGTGATGACTTGGCAGGCGGGCGCTCGACCTTTATGGTCGAAATGAGTGAAACCGCCAACATCCTGCACAATGCCAGCGAGCATAGCTTGGTCCTCATGGATGAAGTCGGGCGAGGCACCAGTACCTTCGACGGCCTGTCATTGGCCTGGGCCGCTGCTGAACAGCTGGCCAAGCTGCGTGCCTACACTCTGTTTGCAACACACTACTTCGAGCTTACGGTTCTGCCAGACAACGAGCCAGTAGTAGCCAACGTGCATCTCAACGCCACTGAGCACAACGACCGGATTGTCTTCCTGCACCATGTTCTGCCCGGCCCGGCCAGCCAGAGCTACGGCCTTGCGGTCGCTCAACTGGCAGGCGTACCTAGTCAGGTCATCCAGCGGGCCCGTGAGCATCTGGCGCATTTGGAAAAGACCAGTCTGTCCCACGAAGCCCCGAAAACTATCAGCCAGGCATCTCAACCCATGCAGGCCGATCTGTTTGCAGCGGCTACGCATCCGCTGTTGGATGAGATGGAAAAACTGAATCCCGACGAGCTGACGCCACTTAAAGCGCTGCAGCTTATCTATGAATGGAAAAAGCGTATCTGACAACCCGATGACGGGGATTGGCCTAATACTGCTAAAATCCCGCGCCTAGCCGCCTGAGGAGTTCTAATAATGACTTTTGTTGTCACCGACAACTGCATCAAATGCAAATATACCGACTGTGTAGAAGTATGCCCGGTGGACTGCTTTTACGAAGGCCCCAACTTTCTGGTCATTCATCCAGATGAGTGCATCGACTGCGCTCTATGCGAGCCGGAATGCCCTGCACAGGCTATCTTCTCTGAAGATGAGGTACCGGAAAACCAGCAGGAATTCATAGAGTTGAACCGTGATCTCTGTGAAGTCTGGCCGAACATCACCGAGAAGAAAGAAGCGCTGGCCGATGCGGAAGAGTGGGACGGCAAGCCTAACAAGTTGCAGTACCTGGAGCGCTGATCAGGGCTTGAACCCAGCTGTTCAGGCGCTGCATTTGTTGCACGCATCTAAAAGGGCGAGTTAACTCGCCCTTTGTCTTTGTTTATTCATCTGCCGCACCACCTTGCAACCCGCTCTCTTTCTCCGCTGCCTAGAGCATTAGAGAACCTCCCGTGACTCACCTCTGCCACCTCGTTATCACGTTGCCGATGGCTTTCGCGCGCCTATAAAAAAGCCCAACTCAACGTCGGGCTTTAGTGCCAATTAGAAGGCTTATTGAAACAACGAGTCGCTCGACAAGCCGTTACGCTCAAAAATCTCGCGCAACCGCTTTAGGGCCTCGACCTGTATCTGCCGTACCCGCTCGCGGGTCAGGTTGATCTCCTGCCCTACTTCTTCAAGCGTACAGCTTTCATGCCCGCGCAAGCCAAAACGCCGGACAACCACCTCACGCTGCTTGTCCGTCAACTCCGACAGCCATTGGTCAATGCTCTGGCTGAGGTCGTCATCCTGCAATAGTTCGCACGGATCGCTTGGCCTATCGTCGGTAAGCGTATCGAGAAGCGTCTTGTCTGAATCAGGCCCCAAAGACACATCAACAGAGCTGATCCGTTCATTAAGTCCCATCATCCGCTTCACCTCCTCCACTGGCTTTTCCAGCAGACAGGCGATCTCTTCCGGCGACGGCTCATGATCAAGCTTTTGCGCCAGTTCACGGGCAGCCCGCAAATACAGATTAAGCTCCTTGACCACATGAATGGGCAGACGAATCGTCCTCGTCTGGTTCATGATGGCACGCTCGATGGTCTGTCGGATCCACCAGGTCGCGTAGGTTGAGAAGCGGAAGCCACGCTCAGGATCGAATTTTTCTACCGCGCGAATCAGCCCCAGGTTGCCTTCCTCGATCAGATCGAGCAGGGACAGCCCCCGATTCACATAACGGCGAGCAATCTTCACCACAAGACGAAGGTTGCTCTCGATCATACGGCAGCGGCCAGCGGGATCTCCCTTTTGCGCCAATCGCGCAAAATGAACCTCTTCCTCAGGAGAAAGCAGTGGAGAGAAACCGATTTCATTGAGATACAACTGAGTCGCATCGAGCGCCCGGTTGTAATCGATATGCTTGGTTTGCTTGGACGTACGTGATTGAAGTGCTTTAGGCGCATCACCCAGTAGCTGTGATGCATCAAATGACCCTTCTTCGAATGAGACGGAAGTTTCCAGCAGGAGCACTTCGTCACTCATGTCAAACTCGGGTTCTTTTTTATTAAGCGCCATGATCAATGTCCCTTGCTTGAGTTCGACAACAAGCCCGGGCGTGATCAATCCCCCTGATTACGCCTGAACCCGTCCCCCTAGCGCTGGAACGGGTCAGACAACGAGTCAACGATTTGGCAAATATTGCAGAGGATCTACGGGTTTACCCTGCCGGCGAATCTCAAAATGCAGCTTCACCCGGTCGGCTCCTGTAGAACCCATCTCGGCGATTGTTTGCCCGACCTTGACCTGTTGCCCCTCCCGAACCAGAAGCCTGCGATTATGACCGTACGCACTGACGTAGGTTTCGTTGTGCTTGATGATGATCAGCTCACCGTAACCCCTTAACCCATTGCCTGCATACACGACGGTTCCACCGGAAGCCGCCAGAACAGGCTGTCCCAAATCTCCGGCTATATCAATGCCTTTATTCAAACTGCCGTTCGAGGAGTACCGGGAAATCAGTGTGCCCTTAGTGGGCCAGGCCCAGCCTGCAGAAGTCTTGGCAACCTCGACAGTTGGTGTAGTCGCCGGGGGCGCCGTTACCGGCGGAGGCGCAGCTGGAACGCTCTGCGCTACGGGTGGAGAGGCGGGTGCAGGCGTAGCCACAGGCGTGTTCGTACTAGCCGGAGCGGTGGAAACAGGCGCAGACGACACGGTTTGTACGGGTCTTCGAGAGGTAGTTGCGACCGTACTGGAGCTGCTGCCGCCAAAGTTGATTTTTTGGCCAACATGGATGACATACGGTGGAGAAATACCGTTATGAGCAGCAAGGCTTCGCCAATCCCATCCATTACGGGAGGCTATAGCGTAAAGGGTATCCCCCCGCCGAACGGTATATTGTCCTTTTGTAACACGGTATGTATTTGCCGAACCACCGGAGCGATCAACGACCTGTACACCTCGGGATGAGGAGCTGGAGCATCCTGACAAGACGAGACTTAGCATCAGAGCCACTACCAAGCTGATCCCACTACCGTTGCGAATCCCTCGCAGCCGGGCCTTAAGAAGCCTCACTCCTTCCCCCTTAGAAAGCTTGTACGTCAACGCAAGCCGAATTGGCCGCTGTATTGACCATTGCCAATGCTATCGTTCCCTGACGAAGGGGTCAGGCCAACGGTCCATTCAGAAGTGGAACAAAGCGCACAGAATCGAGCACTTGACGTGAAAAACCTTCTTCCTGGCGTTCGATCAACAGTAATTGCTGCTCTTCGCCCTCGCCTACCGGAATCACGAGACGTCCACCCGGTGCCAGCTGATCCAGCAAGGCTTGAGGCACTTCACGAGCCGCCGCTGTTACGATGATGCCGTTATAGGGAGCCAGGGCTGGCCAGCCCTCCCACCCATCTCCCCAACGAAATACGACGTTGCGCACATTGAGTTCGACCAGGCGCTCTTTGGCTCGGTCCTGCAGCGACTGAATACGCTCAACAGAGAACACACGCTCAACCAGTTGGGCCAGCACCGCAGTCTGGTAGCCGGATCCCGTACCGATCTCCATGACCTTGTCCAGCGGACCGGTCGCCAGCAGCAGCTCGGTCATGCGAGCCACCATGTACGGTTGAGAAATGGTCTGGTTATGACCAATGGGCAGTGCCGTATCTTCATAGGCACGGTGCGCCAGGGCTTCGTCGACAAACAGATGACGGGGCGTGCGTCGAATTACTTCCAGCACCTGCGCATTGGACAGGCCTTCCTCATAAAGCCTTTGAATGAGCCGTTCGCGAGTCCGCTGCGAAGTCATGCCGATCCCATGACGCTGCATATGCTCTTGCCCCTGATTCATCGAAACATCTCCTCTAGAACAGCCAGTCCGGCAAACCCTTCATGGAAGGTCCGATCCAACTGTAGCGGCGTAATCGATACGTAACCTTGCATCACCGCATGAAAATCCGTGTCCGGGCCGCTGTCTTCAGCATCACCCGCGACTGCGATCCAGTACCCTTCCTTACCCCTGGGATTAACGTCCCTGACCGGAGGCTTGGCACGTGCACGATGGCCCAACCGGGTCAGCCGCACCCCTTTAATATGTTCAAGCGGCAGGTTGGGTATGTTGACATTCAGCACCGTACGCGGCGGTAGATCAAACTGCGTATGGGCCTCGACCAGCTGCCGGGCGATTTGCGCGGCCGCCGGAAGATTATCCGGAAGCCGTGACAAGAGCGAGAAGGCAAAAGCCGGACGATCAAGAAAGCGACCTTCCAGTGCCGCTGCCACCGTTCCCGAGTATAGAACGTCATCGCCCAGGTTGGCGCCCAGGTTGATACCTGATACGACCATATCGGGCGTATGCTCCAGCAGACCGTTGATGCCCAGATGCACACAATCGGTAGGCGTACCGTTTATACCGATATAACCATTAGGCAACCGTTGTGGATGCAAGGGACGATCCAGCGTCAAGGCGCTGCTGATTCCACTCATATCCGTCAATGGCGCTACCACGGTGCACTCGGCATAGTCGTCCAGCGCCGCATGCAAGGCAGCAATGCCGGGTGAAAGAACGCCGTCATCGTTGGCAATCAAAAGTCGCATGGAGTATCCGTCTGTCCTGCCGTGGCCAGCGAGACGAGCTCACGCACTACAACGGTAGCAAAGCAGCCAGCCGGCAAGACGAAATCAAGTTGCAGAATGTCAGGCTCGGGATAATGCCATGACAAACCGTTAATAGGGAGGCGAAGAATGCGCCGTTCATGCCGAAGCCCCGCATCAGCAAGCCAGGCGGGCAATCCGGCCGCATCGGCGGCTACACCCTGTTCTTCCTGTTGGACTGCGCCACCGGCAGGTGAGTCACCTTCTCCCCAGAGCGGGCCGGTAGGGTGAAGGTCAAGGGCCGCCAGCCGGGGGTCGGAGCACTCTGCCTCCCCCGCAGGGAAAAAGCTGCGGCTGTCAGTGAAGGCCAACAGATCGCCAACCCTGGCCACATTCCAGCTTCCGGCGGCAACACGTTGCGCCAATACCTGATTGAACAGGTAGCTACGCGCTGCGGACAGTATGCGGGAACGGCGATTACGCTGTTCGGGCAGCGTGCCCTGCTGTGCGAAATGTCGCGCCTCGTCCAGGTTGCCACCCTCGTACCCGAAGCGTTGCAGTCCGAAGTAGTTCGGTACACCTTCAGCTGCTATCTTGCTCAGCCGCTCCTCCAGCTTATCCCTGTCAGCCGCCAGCTCGGTCAGCCTGAGCGTGAATCCATTGGCTGCGTGAGCGCCGCGCTGAAGCTTACGGCGGTGCCTGGCCCGCTTCAGGATGCACAGGGCATCGCCTTCAGCAGCGCTGAGCTCAGGGTCGGTCTTTCCTGGAAGATGCAGGCTGAACCATTGACGCGTGAGCGCCTGTCGATCCTTGAGCCCTGCATAACTGATGGCCCGTAGCGGAACACCAGCCGCGCGCGCCAAACGACGTGCAGCCTCCTCTGTGTTGAGGCCTCGCTTCTCGACCCAGAGCCAGAGATGTTCACCCTCGCCTTCCAAGGGAATATCGAGCACCTCGTTCACCTGAAAGTCTTCGGCAGTCGCCTTCAATACAGCGGTACCACAGACCGGTCCATGAGCCGGCGGGCCTAGCAGTTCGATTTCAGTCATACCGGAAGCAACAACGCTACTGCATGCACGGCAATGCCTTCCTCACGCCCGACAAATCCCAAGCGTTCTGTGGTGGTTGCCTTTACATTGACCTGATCAAGCTCAACCTGCAGATCTTCTGCAATCACACGACGCATGGCATCGATGTGAGGGGCCATCTTGGGAGCCTGAGCGATAATCGTGGCGTCGACGTTACCAACCTTGAAGCCCTTTTGCTGGACCAGACCCAACACATGACGTAGCAATGCTCGGCTATCGGCACCCTTGAACTGCGGATCGGTATCTGGGAAGTGCTTACCGATATCGCCCAGTGCAACCGCTCCCAGCAGGGCATCTGCCAAGGCATGCAGAACGACGTCACCATCCGAGTGAGCAACCAGTCCAGAAGTGTGGGGAATCTGTACACCGCCCAGCGTGATGAAGTTACCTTCACCGAAACGATGGACATCATAGCCGTGGCCAATTCGCATAAATAAAAACGCCCTGAAGGATCAGGGCGTCAATTCTACCGGGGTAATCCGTAAACGTCGCCGTTACCGAACACGCAAGTTCGATCAATCGATCAGCGCGCGGGCATGATGACGCAAATGATCCTCGATAAAGGTGGCAACGAAATAGTAACTATGGTCATAACCAGGCTGCAGACGCAGGGTCAAGGGATGACCGACACGGGTAGCTACCTGCTCCAATGCCTCTGGTTTGAGCTGCTCGGAAAGAAAGCTATCCTGCTCCCCTTGATCCACAAGAACAGGTAGTCGTTCCTGCGCTTTTTCCATCAGTGCACAGGCATCCCACTCAGCCCAGGTGGAACGGTCTTCCCCCAGATAATTGGAAAACGCCTTTTGCCCCCAAGGACAATTCATCGGATTTACGATAGGTGAAAAAGCCGAAACCGAACGATAGAAACCAGGATTACGCAAGGCGCAGACCAAAGCACCATGGCCTCCCATCGAATGGCCGCTTACGCCACGCTTCTCTGACACCGGGAAGTTTGCCTCGATGACAGCAGGCAGCTCCCTCACAACGTAATCATGCATCCGATAGTGTTTGGCCCAGGGCTCGCGAGTGGCATTTAGATAAAAGCCCGCTCCCAGTCCAAAGTCCCAGGCACCTTCAGCATCATCGGGCACGTCCGGACCACGAGGGCTGGTATCCGGTGCTACGAGTAACAGTCCTAACTCAGCAGCTACTCGATGCGCGCCAGCCTTCTGCATGAAGTTCTCATCGGTACAGGTCAGCCCTGACAACCAGTACAGGGCTGGCAGCTGTGTTTTCTGCTCAGCTTGAGGAGGCAGATAGACAGCAAAAGTCATCTCACAGCCCAGAACCGTCGACCGATGCTTGTAGCGCTTGTGCCAGCCGCCAAAAGACTTCTGGCATGAGACCAATTCCAGCGTATTGCTCATGGATAGCTCCTTATGGGCAGAGACAGGCCCGACGTTGCAAGACGCCGGACCCATGCATGATCAATAGTGGATAACCGTACGAATGCTCTTACCTTCATGCATCAGATCAAAGGCATCGTTGATCTTGTCCAGCCCCATGGTGTGGGTAATAAAGGTATCCAGCGGAATTTCGCCCTTCTGGGCCTTATCGACGTAGCCCGGTAGCTCGGTGCGACCTTTGACGCCTCCGAACGCACTGCCCCGCCATACACGCCCCGTAACCAGCTGGAATGGACGTGTACTAATTTCCTGACCAGCGCCAGCGACACCAATAATGACCGACTCACCCCATCCCTTGTGGCAGCATTCCAGTGCAGCACGCATAAGCTTCACGTTACCCACACACTCGAACGAGTAATCCACGCCGCCATCCGTCAGCTCGACTATCACTTCCTGGATAGGCTTGTCGTAGTCGTTGGGGTTGACGAAATCCGTAGCCCCGAGCTGCTTGGCAATTTCAGCCTTAGTAGGGTTGATGTCGATGGCGATGATACGTCCCGCCTTGGCCATGGTCGCACCGATTACCGCTGACAGGCCAATACCACCCAAACCGAAGATGGCTACAGTAGCGCCCTCTTCCACCTTGGCAGTGTTCAGTACTGCACCGATCCCAGTAGTAACACCACAGCCGAGCAGGCAGACTTTCTCCAGAGGCGCTTCCTTGGGAATCTTGGCCAGCGAGATTTCCGGCAATACCGTGTACTCAGAGAACGTGGAAGTTCCCATATAGTGATAGATCGGCTGGCCTTTATAAGAGAAACGGGACGTGCCGTCCGGCATGAGCCCTTTGCCCTGGGTAGCGCGAATGGCTTGGCACAGGTTGGTCTTGCCGGACAGGCAAAACTTGCATTTGCCACATTCCGGGGTGTACAGCGGAATGACATGATCACCTACGGCAACGGACGTCACTCCCGGACCAACCGCTTCGACGATACCGCCGCCCTCATGCCCAAGGATCGCAGGAAAAATACCTTCCGGATCAGCACCGGACAGTGTGTAGGCATCGGTATGGCAGACACCTGTCGCCACGATACGAACCAGCACCTCGCCCTCTTTAGGCGGGGCAACATCTACTTCAACGATTTCAAGGGGCTTGTTAGCCTCAAAAGCAACAGCAGCGCGTGATTTAATCATGGAGGTCGTCATCCATCTGGTGATACGGTACGTCTAGTGTATGAGCTTTGATTCAGTTAATAATCCAACGTACTGCAAAATATTATTGCCATACAGGGATAATCATGAGCGCCTGGGAAGGCTTGGATGAGTTCGTTGCGGTTGCTGAAGCAGGTCATTTCAGCTTGGCCGCCGAACGGCTTGGTGTTTCCTCATCCCATGTCAGCCGACAAATCGCCCGACTGGAAGAACGTCTGCAGACACGCCTGTTCTATCGGAGCACGCGCAGTGTCGTGCTGACCGAGGCCGGACAGACCTTTCTTCAGCATTGCCAACGCCTGCAGGATGCCCGCGAGGAAGCACTTCGGGCCGTCAGTGATCTGTCCAGCGAGCCCAAGGGATTGCTACGCATGACATGTGCAGTGACCTACGGGGAGCGCTTTATCATCCCCCTGGTAAACAGCTTCATGGCACTGCACCCGCAATTACGTCTGGAAATAGAGCTTTCCAACCGCACGCTGGACCTGGTGCAGGAAGGCTTCGATCTGGCAATCCGCCTGGGCCGGCTAAACGATTCTCAACTCATAGCAACCAAGCTTGCGCCTCGCATCATGTACCTTTGCGCTGCGCCACGCTATCTCGAGCGCTTCGGCGCTCCCCATGCCCTGTCAGAACTGGCACGGCATAACTGTCTGATCGGTAATAGCGATGTTTGGACCTTTCAGGAAGATGGACGGGAAATCCCCATCAAGGTTGCAGGAAACTGGCGTTGCAACAGCGGCCAGGCCGTTCTGGATGCAGCACTAAGAGGCTTTGGTCTGTGCCAGCTGCCGGATTACTACGTGGCTCCTCACCTGACACGAGGGGAGCTGGTCTCCCTGCTGGAAAACCGGCAACCGCCCAACACAGGCGTATGGGCGCTGTATCCACAGCGGCGCCACTTGTCCCCGAAGGTCAGGCAACTGGTGGACTACCTCAAAAGCAATCTGGTCACCTATCTTCAGAGCTGACGCGAGAGTTGCCAGCGGAGACGCCATACGTCCAACGGTTGGAACCCGCCGTTGCCGGGCTCGTCGTACCTATATGGAACATGAAAGGGTCATGCTCCAAACAGTCGAATCCCAGAGGTCAGAACGGCACCGCATTCTTGAGCATTCTGCATCGATACTTTCAAAGCGATGTGAAGCCGAAAGCGGATACGTTCTGCCTTGCCGGATTCAGCGAGGAGCCGGCTCTGCCTGGTCTATACCAGGTGCCACGCTCATTCGTAGTTGACGAACCCTCCATAACCATAGCGAGGAAGCCGCCATGTACGGACCCATCACCAAAGCAACATTGGCTGAACTAATGGAAAAGCATGAGCCGCCATGCCTATCGATTTACATGCCTACCCATCGGAGCTTCCCAGAGCGCACGCAGGACCCGATCCGCTTCAAGAATCTGGTCCGCGACCTGAGAGCCTCTCTGGAACAGCAATTCCCCGACGCTCCCAGCGATACGCTACTCAAGCCATTCGATGAATTGGTTGATAACCGCGACTTCTGGAATCACACCCGTGATGGTGTCGCCGTCTTTGGTGGCAAAGACTATTTCATGGTTTATCCGTTGCAGCGCAAGGTGCCTGAGGTAGCCCTTGTTAACTCTCAGCATTATCTAAAGCCCATTCTTCGTATTGCTCAGTCAGCAGATCGTTACCAGATTCTGTGCTTGTCTCGTAATCAGGTACGCCTCTTTGAAGGCAACCGGGACGTATTGGATGAAGTTGAGCTGGCGCCTCAAGTACCCCGCAATCAAGATGAGGCATTAGGTTCAGAACTAACGCCCAAGGATCAGATTGGTAACACCAACGGCTTTGGTGGAGCGAGCGAGCGTGGCGACCCCATGATTCACGGCTCTGGTGGAAGTGGTAAGCAAGAGCAGATCGATATCGACTGTGAGCGCTTTTTTAGAGCTGTCGACCGAGCCATTACTGAACACCACTCCAAACCCTCCGGACTACCCCTTATTTTGGCTGCGCTCCCGGAAAATCAGACCGTTTTCCGTCATGTCAGTCACAACCAGCAGCTTTTGGAAAAAGGTATTTCTATCGGCCAGGGTGCCCTGGATACAGAAATGCTGCGCCAGGAAAGCTGGAAGCTCATGGAGCCTATGTACTTGAAACGCCTGAATGGCATTCTTGACCAATACGGCGAATCCCGTGGCCAAGGCTTGGCCTCCGATCAACTGGAAGAAATTGGAAAAGCCACTGCTGAAAGCCGTGTAGCCATGCTGCTGGTAGAGGCTGATCGCCAGATACCCGGGCTGCTTGATCGGGAAAGTGGCGAGCTGCACCCCTCCAAACCCGCTGGAGCTGAAACAGCCGATGTGCTGGATGAGCTGATCACCTACGTCATGGAACATGGCGGCGATGTGGTCGTTGTACCCCGTGAACGTATGCCGTCCAAGACGGGGGCAGCGGCAGTGTATCGCTTCTAAAGGGTCAGGTCGTGGGCGTCGGTTCGTGCCGGCGCTCATGCCAAAGTTGCGTCAGCCAGACCAGATCCTCGGGCCGCGTAATCTTGATGTTATCACTTCGCCCTTCTATCACGCGGGGTCTATAGCCCGCCCACTCCATAGCAGAGGCTTCGTCCGTGATCATGACGCCAGCAGTCAATGCATCACTGAGCGCTTGTCTCAGATGGCCCAATCGAAACATCTGGGGTGTATAGGCCTGCCAGATGACACTACGATCTACTGTCACCTCAACCCGGCCATAGGGGTCGACACGCTTTAACGTATCCTTGACTGGAATAGCCAGTAATCCCCCAACCTCATCATCAGCCAGCTCCTGCAATAGCCGATCAATGTCGCTCTGAGCCAGATTAGGTCTTGCTGCATCATGTACCAATACCCAGTCAAGATCAGATGCGCCGCAGGCTTCCAGCCGCATAAGGCCGTTCAATACAGAGTCGGCACGTTCCTTCCCACCAGTAGCCCGGGTAATCCGATTATCCGTAGCGCAGGCAAGACCAGGCCACCATCTGTCATCAACCGCCAGGCTAACGACTATGCCCTGCAGGGAAGCATGATCCAATAACGCAGAAAGCGTGTGCTCAATGACCGTTCGGCCCGCCAGATCCAGATATTGCTTGGGGCGATCCGCTCGCATGCGCGAACCGATACCCGCTGCCGGAATAACGGCCCAGAAAAGAGGTAATGAGGTGTTTATCATTTGGACTGCAGGTAAAGGGTCTCACCCTCTCTAACCATACCGAGCTCATGGCGAGCCCGCTCTTCAACCGTCTCCATGCCCTTTTTCAACTCGGCAACTTCCGCCTCGAGGATCCGGTTGCGTTCAAGCAGCTGCTTATTTTCCTCATCCTGACTGGAAATCTGCTCACGCAGCTCTTTTACCTGCGCCAAACTGCCATCACCTACCCACAGGCGATACTGCAGGCCGGCTAATGCAATGATCAGGACAGGAAACAACCAGTAAGGGCTACGCATTGGCTTTACGGTTCAAAGCAACAAGTTAAGTGAGCTAATGAGAACATACTTAAAACAAGAGCAGGAAGGAAATGATGCCTATATCGATAAGCGACACTTCAATCCTGCTCTTTTAACACATCATTTCGCAACAGCGGAGCGGCTTGCGCCGCTCACTGTGAACTCAGCTACGAAATTCGGCACGTCCACGGTACGGTGCTTTTGCACCAAGCTGCTCTTCGATACGAAGCAGCTGATTGTACTTGGAGACCCGGTCTGAACGGCACAGTGAGCCGGTCTTGATCTGCCCTGCCGCAGTACCCACGGCAAGATCAGCAATCGTTGCGTCTTCGGTCTCACCCGAGCGGTGAGAAATAACTGCTGTATAACCAGCAGCCTTGGCCATCTGGATGGCTTCCAGCGTCTCGGTCAGAGAACCGATCTGGTTGAACTTGATGAGGATGGAGTTACCGATACCTTTCTCGATCCCTTCCTTGAGAATCTTGGTATTGGTCACGAACAGATCGTCACCTACCAGCTGCACCTTGTTGCCGATCTTATCAGTCAACGCCTTCCAGCCAGCCCAGTCGGACTCATCCATACCATCTTCGATAGAGATGATCGGGAAACGCTCGCTCAGACCTGCAAGATAATCGGCAAAACCAGGAGCATCGAACGTCTTGCCTTCGCCAGACAAGCTGTACTGACCGTTTTCATAGAACTCGCTGGAGGCGCAGTCCAAGGCCAGAGTGACATCCGTGCCCAGCTTGTATCCGGCCTTTTCAACCGCTTCGGCAATAGCACCTAGGGCATCTTCGTTGGAGGACAGGTTCGGGGCAAAGCCACCTTCATCGCCCACGGCAGTATTCAGGCCACGCGCCTTGAGAACCGCCTTCAGGTGATGGAATATCTCAGCACCCATGCGCAGGGCATCAGCGAAGCTTTTTGCGCCAACCGGCTGGACCATGAACTCCTGGATGTCGACATTGTTATCGGCATGCTCGCCGCCGTTGATGATATTCATCATCGGAACCGGCATGGAGTACTGACCGGGCGTGCCGTTCAGCTCTGCGATATGGGCATACAAGGGCAGATCTTTATCCTCGGCGGCCGCCTTGGCAGCTGCCAGGGATACCGCCAAAATGGCGTTGGCGCCCAGCTTGGACTTGTTCTCAGTACCATCGAGCTCGATCATCGCCTTGTCGAGCGCTTTCTGATCCGATGGGTCCTTGCCAATAAGAAGATCACGGATCGGGCCGTTTACATTACCAACGGCTGTCAGAACACCCTTGCCCAGGTAACGGCTCTTGTCGCCATCACGCAGTTCCAATGCCTCGCGGGATCCTGTGGATGCACCAGAGGGCGCACAAGCCCTGCCGACGATACCGTTATCAAGAATCACCTCGGCTTCCACGGTAGGGTTACCGCGGGAATCCAGAATTTCCCGGCCTTTTATGTCGACGATCTTTGCCATTGTTATACGCTCTCCATGGTTCTGGTCAGGTGCAAACTGCACCTTCGGCTTCTTATTTGGAACTAAGTTCAGCGGAGCATCAGGCGGTTTCGATTGGAGTGAACGACTTCACCAGTTCATCCAGTGCCTTTAGCTGAGCCAGGAAGGGCTCCAGCTTGTTCAATCGAAGTGCGCAAGGGCCATCGCACTTGGCACTGTCAGGATCAGGATGTGCCTCCAGGAACAGACCTGCCAGTCCCTGACTCAAACCGGCCTTGGCCAGATCGGTAACCTGTGCACGACGACCACCTGCGGAATCGCTGCGACCGCCAGGCATCTGCAGGGCATGGGTCACGTCAAAAATGATCGGGTAGTCGAATTGCTTCATGATGCCGAAGCCCAGCATGTCGACTACCAGATTGTTATAACCAAAGGACGTGCCACGCTCGCACAGGATCAACTGATCATTACCCACTTCCTCACATTTCTTCAGGATATGCTTCATTTCCTGAGGCGCGAGGAACTGGGCTTTCTTGATATTTATAACGGCATTGGTCTTAGCCATGGCGACTACCAGATCCGTCTGCCGGGACAGGAAAGCCGGCAGCTGGATGATGTCGCATACTTCTGCAACCGGTGCCGCCTGATAGGGCTCATGGACGTCCGTGATAACCGGTACATTGAAGGTCTTCTTGATCTCTTCAAAGATCTTCATGCCCTCTTCCAGGCCTGGGCCACGGAAAGAGTTGACCGAAGAACGGTTGGCCTTGTCGAAGCTGGCCTTGAAGATATAAGGGATACCCAGCTTCTGCGTTACCTTCACGTACTCTTCGCAGATCTGCATCGCCAGATCGCGAGACTCAAGCACGTTCATTCCGCCAAACAGCACGAACGGCTTATCGTTAGCCACTTCGATAGTACCGACACGAATCGTTTTCTGAGCCATAGTCATCAAGCCTTATTAGCGTATTTCAGAGCCGCATTCACGAAACCGCTGAAGAGCGGATGACCATCACGCGGGGTAGAGGTGAATTCCGGATGGAACTGGCACGCCACAAACCAGGGATGATCCGGCGCCTCGACGACCTCCACCAATGCACCGTCGCCGGAACGGCCAGTGACCTTCAGGCCCGCCGCCATGATTTCGGGCAGCAGGTTGTTGTTCACTTCGTAACGGTGACGGTGACGCTCAACGATTACGTCTTGCTGGTAGCAATCATGTACCAGTGTACCTGAAGACAATTGGCACTCCTGAGCTCCCAGGCGCATGGTGCCCCCCAGATCCGAAGCTTCTGTACGGATTTCGGTAGCGCCGGACGCATCCTGCCACTCGGTAATCAAACCAACCACCGGGTGCTGACCAGACTTGTCAAATTCGGTGGAGTTGGCATCGGTCCAGCCTAATACGTTACGGGCGAACTCGATTACCGCTACCTGCATGCCCAGGCAGATACCCAGGTACGGAATCTTGTTCTCACGTGCATACTGAACCGTGCGAATCTTGCCTTCTACACCGCGCAGACCAAAACCACCCGGCACAAGGATCGCATCAACGCCCTTGAGCAGATGGGTACCCTGCTGCTCGATATCTTCCGAATCGATATAGCGCAGGTTGACCTTTGTACGGCTCTGGATACCGGCATGCGTCATCGCCTCGATAAGCGACTTGTATGCATCCAGAAGCTCCATGTACTTGCCAACCATGGCAATGGTTACTTCACGCTCAGGGTTGAGCTTGGCATCGACCACACGATCCCATTCGCTCAGGTCAGCCTGACCGCATTCGAGGCCAAAGCGCTCTACCACGAAATCGTCCAGACCCTGCGCATGCAGAACGGAAGGAATACGATAAATCGTATCCACGTCTTCCAGAGAGATGACGGCACGCTCTTCCACGTTAGTGAACAGCGCAATCTTGCGGCGGGAAGAACTGTCTACCGGATGATCGGAGCGGCAGATCAAAACATCAGGCTGCAGGCCGATGGAGCGCAATTCCTTTACCGAGTGCTGAGTCGGCTTGGTCTTGGTTTCACCCGCGGTTGCAATATAGGGCACCAACGTCAGATGCATCAACATGGCACGGCGAGCGCCGATTTCCACGCGCAACTGGCGTATGGCTTCCAGGAAGGGTTGGGACTCGATGTCACCTACGGTACCGCCGATTTCGACCAGCGCCACATCCGCATCACCTGCGCCCTTGATAATACGGCGCTTGATTTCATCGGTAATGTGAGGGATTACCTGAACGGTTGCGCCCAGGTAATCGCCGCGACGCTCCTTGCGCAGCACATCCATGTAGATGCGACCGGTCGTGAAGTTGTTGTCCTGAGTCACTGTAGTGCGAATAAAACGCTCGTAGTGACCCAGGTCGAGATCGGTCTCGGCACCGTCATGGGTGACAAACACTTCGCCGTGCTGGAATGGGCTCATGGTACCTGGATCGACGTTGATATAGGGATCCAGCTTGAGCATGGTGACCTTCAAGCCCCTCGCTTCCAGAATGGCGCCCAAGGAAGCCGAGGCAATGCCTTTCCCCAATGAAGAAACAACACCGCCCGTGACGAAGATGTAGCGCGTCATGAATTTTCCTAGAAATCTGTAGTTAGGCGGAAAGCCGCCGGGAAGCGAGGGAGGCCTAGAGGCCTCGGTTGAGCACGGTAATACTTCATGCCCAACGCACACCGGTTGTTACGTAAACAACAAGTGCGGTACAAGACGGGAGCGTAGTCTACAACAAAGTGCCTTTCAGCTCAAACGCTGGCCGCTCGTCGCAGGAACCCACTCGAACCGCCAGTGCTGATCGGCTGGACCACTGAGTCCAGACAGATTCGCAATGGCTATCAACTGCCCGTTACAAAACAGCAGCGGCAATCTGCCGCGCAAGAACGTCGGCACATGATGCTCATTCAGGAGCCGTTTGAGATCTCTGTGCCCGCGCCCAGGGACAGCCATGATTTCTCCTCCCTGACGATAGCGGACTTCAAGTGATCCCGAGGGCCGCTGACCAACGATATACACTTGTCCATTGCCACCCAACGCTACCTCCGACTCCTTTTCAGGCCACTGACAAGGCACACAGGCGGCGCCCAACCACTGATGCGGTAACCACCAGAGCCGTCCCGCCCCCCGATGTATCTCACCGCTTTCCAGCACCCAGACGGGACTGGCCGAGGGACTGGCATCCCGCAATGCAGCCCAGCCCACCCAATGATCAGTATCTGGCATACGGCTATATCGATCTAACCAGTGGCGAAGTGCGTTGCGCTGACGGTGCTCGCTCAGCTGCCTGATAATCTCAAGTTCGAGACTTGGAAGCGGCAACCAAGGAAATGCAGTAGCTGTCTGTGCGGCAGACAAGTCCATGGCAGCGCACTCTTCAAGAATAGCCAGCGCCTCGGCCATATGCCCTGCACTGCGGGCAACGCTGGCTGAAGCCTGCGGCCATCGTAAGCGCAGTCGAGTGAGAATCTCATGGCGCAGGAAGTTACGATCCTGAACAACCTGTATGTTACTAGGATCTTCCACCCACTCCAGCTTTTCCGCTAAGGCATAACGTGACAGTTCAGCTCGAGGAACAGACAAGAAGGGTCTTACCAGGCGCCCCTCAGCCATTGCACGCGAGGTCGCCATGGCAGACAAACCTTTTACCCCAGCTCCACGCAGCAGTCTTAGCAGCAGAGTCTCTGCCTGATCGTCCTGATGCTGAGCCACTAGCAGAACTTCATGCTCTCTAACGTGCCGCGCAAAGGCGGCATAGCGTGCATCCCGGGCCGCTCGCTCCAGGCTTGAATTCTGATCCACTTGTACATGCTCGACGCTCAAGGGAACCTGGAGCAGGTCACACATCTGCCGACAATGCTCCACCCACTCGTCAGCCTCTTTAAGAAGACCATGGTGCACATGAATCGCATGTAGCGACGGCACCTGTCTGCAGAAGGACAGCCGCGATAAAACATGCAGAAGAACCGAAGAATCCATGCCACCTGAAAATGCGATATGCCATCGCTTGGCATGCAGATAGGGCGTCAAGACCTTCAGGACGTTGTCAGCCAGGGGGGGAAGCGGGACATCAGAAAGGGACATGGCTGCCCATCAATGAATACACATTATTCATGTAAACAGCTTAGGCATATGTCCGGCATAGGCCGGACATACATGGAGACAGATCAGGAAATGCCATAGCTCATCAGACGCTCGTAACGACGCGTCAACAACTCTTCGCTGGAGAATTTCTTGAGCATATCAAGCTGATCTACCAGAGCTTCACGAATGGAAGCAGACATTACAGCGGGATCACGATGGGCACCGCCCAGTGGCTCATCGATAACGGTATCTACAATACCCAGCCCCTTTAAACGCTCCGCAGTAATGCCCATGGCTTCAGCCGCATCAGGCGCCTTCTCGGCAGTTTTCCAGAGAATCGAGGCGCAGCCTTCAGGCGAAATCACAGAGTAAGTCGAATGTTGAAGCATGTTCAGCTGGTCGCACACGCCAATTGCCAGGGCGCCACCAGAACCACCCTCGCCGATCACGGTTGCGATGATAGGCGTTTTCAAACGCGACATGACACGCAGATTCCAGGCAATCGCCTCGCTTTGTCCACGCTCTTCGGCATCGATCCCCGGATAAGCACCGGGAGTATCGATAAACGTCAGAATCGGCATCTTGAAACGCTCGGCCATTTCCATCAGACGGCAGGCTTTACGGTAACCTTCCGGGCGAGGCATACCAAAATTACGACGTACCTTTTCACGCACCTCACGCCCCTTCTGATGACCAATGACCATGACGGGTTGATCATCCAGCCGAGCGATACCGCCAACGATGGCTGGATCATCGGCGAAATGACGGTCGCCATGAAGCTCTTCGAAATCAACGAAAAGATGGCTGATATAGTCCAGCGTGTAGGGCCGCAAGGGGTGACGCGCCAGACGAGCCACTTGCCAGCTGCTCAGACTACCGAAAATACTTTTGGTCAGTGCCTGGCTCTTTTCCTGCAGCCGGGCAATCTCGTCACTGATGTTCAGCGAATTGTCATTACCAACCAAGCGAAGCTCTTCAATCTTGGCCTGGAGGTCAGCGATCGGCTGTTCGAAATCGAGATAGTTCGGGTTCATGAGTATCCGTCTTGCAATCTTGAGCCAGCGGCCGGGTCGCCTACCTTAAAAGATCAGGCGGATCAGGTCGAGGCCGGCAGATCAATTATCGAGATCGCCGCCTCAACCCTAGAGGCCATTGGCATGGTTTGGTCGAATGAGCGGCACTTGCGCCGCTCGGATCAACGGTAGTTCAGGAAGACGTTTTCTCTTCCAAACTGGTCACGTAGTGCCTGTATCAGGCCATCACCAGGATCGATTCTCCACTGCTCGCCAAATTGCAGCAGGGCCCTGGCATCCTGGCTTCGATAATCCAGCGTAACCGGGCAAGCGCCCCGATGCTTGGTACAGAGGTCGGCCAACCACCGAAGACGGTCGCCTTTCAATGCATCGCTTGCAACCGAGATGCGCAGACTTTCAGCCAATGCGGTGCGAGCCTCTTCCAGGCCCAGCACGCGCTTGGCGCGCAGTCTCAAGCCGCCCGAGAAATCATCCTGGCTGACTTCGCCCTCAACAATGACCAAGGCGTCAGTCTGCAACAAGGACTGAGCAGCATGAAATGCTTCGGCAAACAGCGAAGCCTCAATCCGGCCCGAGCGATCATCCAGTGTAACAAACCCCATCTTATCGCCGCGCTTGTTTTTCATCACACGCAGATTAACGATAAGGCCGGCAACCGTCTGGGTTTCACGAGAGGGCTTGAGGTCCACAATGCGCTGGCGAGCCAGTCGCCGTACTTCACCCTCATACTCATCGATCGGATGCCCCGTCAGGTACAGGCCGAGGGTTTCCTTTTCCCCCCGTAGACGCTCCTTGAGCGTCAGCGCTCGTGCCTTGTAATGATTAACGTAGACATCGGCTTCCGGCTCGGCAAACACACCCCCGAATAAATCCATATGCCCGCTGTTATTGCTCCGTGCCGTTTGCTCGGCTGCCGCAATCGCCTCTTCCATTGCGGCCAACAGCACTGAGCGATTCTGATCGATAGTCGCCTGGTAGGCCTTGAGCTCGTCATGATAATGCGGCCCCAGGCGATCCAGCGCTCCCGAGCGAATAAGCGCTTCAAGGGTACGTTTGTTGATGCGCTTGAGATCGACACGGTCGCAGAAATCGAACAGATCCTTGAAAGGCCCCTCCTGGCGCGCTTCTACAATCGCCTCTACCGGACCCTCACCAACCCCCTTGATAGCACCAAGACCGTAAACGATGCGTCCACCTTCATTTACAGTGAACTTGAAGTCAGAGATGTTCACATCCGGCGCATCGATCCGCAGTTTCATATGGCGGCATTCCTCAATGAGGATTACCACCTTATCGGTGTTGTGCATATCCGCTGACAACACCGCAGCCATGAACGGCGCAGGGAAATGCGCCTTCAGCCAGGCAGTTTGATAGGACACCAGACCATAGGCAGCCGAGTGGGACTTGTTGAAGCCATAACCCGCAAATTTTTCTACCAGATCAAAGATGTTACCGGCAAGCTCAGCATCGATGCCATTATTGGCACAACCTTCAATAAAGCCGCCCCGCTGCTTGGCCATTTCCTCCGGCTTTTTCTTACCCATGGCGCGACGCAGCATGTCGGCCTGACCCAGGGTATAGCCCCCCATGACCTGGGCAATCTGCATAACCTGCTCTTGATACAGAATGATGCCATAGGTGGGAGCCAGGACAGGCTTGAGCCCTTCATACTGATAATCGGGGTGGGGATAGGCCAGCTCGGCACGGCCGTGCTTTCGGTTGATGAAGTCATCTACCATGCCTGACTGCAGCGGCCCCGGACGGAACAAGGCCACCAATGCAATCAGGTCTTCCAGACAGTCGGGCTTGAGCTTTTTGATCAGCTCTTTCATGCCGCGGGATTCCAGCTGGAACACGGCCGTCGTCTCCGCCTTCTGCAAGAGATCGTAGGTCTTTTTGTCATCCAGCGGGATAAAGTCGATGTTAACCGGATCGAGCCCTTTTACAGCGTGCTCCCGATTGATTGTTTCCATTGCCCATTTGATGATGGTCAATGTTCGCAAACCCAGGAAGTCGAACTTCACCAGGCCCGCCTGCTCTACATCGTCCTTATCGAACTGGGTAACCAGTCCGTTACCGTCCTCATCGCAAGAAACGGGAGAGAAGTCTGTCAGTTTGGTAGGTGCGATTACCACACCACCCGCGTGCTTACCGGTTCCCCGAGTAATCCCCTCCAGTTTGAGCGCCATGTCCCAGATTTCCTGGGCCTCTTCGTCGACCTTGAGGAAGTCACGAAGCATCTCCTCCTGCTCATAGGCTTTCTGAAGCGTCATGCCTACTTCGAAGGGGATCATCTTGGACAATCTGTCGGCCAGACCATAAGACTTACCCTGCACACGAGCAACGTCACGAACCACCGCCTTTGCGGCCATGGTGCCAAAAGTAATGATCTGACTGACCGCGTTACGCCCATAGGCGCCCGCAACATAATCAATTACGCGGTCACGACCGTCCATGCAGAAATCGACATCGAAGTCAGGCATGGAAATACGTTCAGGGTTGAGGAAGCGCTCGAACAGCAGGTCATAGGCCAGCGGATCCAGATCCGTAATTTTCAGCACATACGCTACCAGCGAGCCAGCACCCGATCCACGGCCCGGCCCCACCGGGACGCCATTGTTCTTCGCCCATTGAATGAAGTCCATTACGATGAGGAAGTAGCCGGGAAACCCCATCTGAATAATGATATTCAGCTCGAAGTTCAAGCGATCCACATAGACCTGCCGCTTGGCCTCGTAATCTGGCGTTTCCTTGGGCAGGAGTACCGCCAGACGCTCTTCCAATCCGTCAAACGATACCTTTCGCAGGTAATCGTCAATGGTCATGCCTTCGGGAATGGGGAAATTAGGCAAGAAATATTTGCCAAGCTGCACTTCAATGTTGCAGCGCTTGGCGATTTCGACCGTATTTTCCAAGGCCTCTGGCAGATCACTAAAAAGCTCCCACATCTCCTCAGGAGACTTGAGGTACTGTTGATCGCTATAGGTACGAGGACGCAACGGATCATCGAGTACACGTCCCTCACCAATACAGACCCGCGTTTCATGGGCCTCGAAGTCTTCCTGCTTGATAAAACGAACATCATTGGTTGCTACAAGCGGTACGTTGCAACGATCCGCCAAGGCAACCGCGGCGTGAAGATGCTCTTCATCATTGACGCGCTGGGTACGCTGCACCTCCAGGTAAAAACGATCACCAAAGACGTCCAGCCATTCACCTAACAACCGCTCGGCGCGTAGATTGTCACCGGCCAGCAAGGCCAGCCCTACCTCACCCTCTTTAGAGCCGGAAAGCGCAATCAAGCCGTCAGCAGCCGCCTTGACCCACTCACGTTGGACAATGATTTGGCCTTCGTGCTGTCCTTCCTGATAACCGCGCGAAACCAGCTCAGTCAGATTTCTATAGCCTTGCTTGTTCATAACCAGCAAGGTCAGGCGGGTAAGCGGCCCTTCCTCGTCAGGATTGGCAAGCCACAGGTCGGCGCCACAGATGGGCTTGATACCGGCCCCCATAGCAGCCTTGTAAAACTTTACCAGCGAGCACAAATTATTCTGGTCTGTCACCGCTACAGCAGGCATGCCTGCCCCCGCTACCGACTTGACCAAGGGCTTTACCCTGACCAGACCATCAACCAGCGAATATTCAGTATGCAAACGCAAGTGAACAAAGGATACGGTCATGGAAACCCCGACAATCATGCAAAAACGAACCGGAATTGTACTAACCGGGAGGACAAGCTAGAAGCTTGATAGGAATGAGCAGATATGCATGCTCAGGCAAATGAATGCGCCAACACTGTTCAGCCTAGAAAATACAGGCGTCGCCGTCCGTCGGTTCGTTTTTTCTTAATCTTCGATTAGAGCGCCATAGCCCCTGAAACTTGCCTCACGCTGACTTCCAACGCAGCAAAAGCATCCCGCACGGGCGCGAATGAGCGTCGATGCATAGGCGTAGGGCCAAGCCGTTTAAGTGCATCAAGATGCTCAGCTGTGGGATACCCCTTGTGACCTGCCAAACCATATCCTGGATAAAGCAGATCCATTTCTGCCATTTCCCGATCTCGAGAGACCTTAGCCAATATAGACGCTGCTGCGATAGCAGGCACCTGACTGTCACCCTTGATCACCGCAGCACTTGGAACCGACAGTACCGGGCAGCGATTACCATCGATCAAGGCCAGCTTGGGTAAAACAGCCAGTCCTTCAACCGCTCGCTTCATTGCCAGCATGGTTGCATGAAGGATATTGATCGCATCAATTTCATGAACATCGGCGCGAGCGATACAGCATGCCAATGCCTTTTCATGAATTTCTTCAAACAACGCCTCGCGGCGCGCCTTGGTAAGCTTTTTAGAGTCGTTGAGCCCATGGATAGGACGTGCTGGGTCCAGGATCACAGCAGCGGTAACGACAGGCCCACATAAGGGACCTCGTCCTACTTCATCGACACCTGCGACCAATTCCTGCACCAATGTGAAATCCAAACCCAATTGCATCAATCAGCCCCAATAAGCGTCAGTACTGCATCTGCGGCTTGTCGTGACGCGTCCTGACGTAATGCGTGATGAATAGCTTCAAATCCTTCTGTTTGCATAGAGGGATCATCCAAAAGAGGCAATATCGCGTTTACCAATCTTTCTGCCGTGGCATCGTCCTGAATCAACTCGGGAACAAGAGGCTTGCCTGCCAGCAAGTTCGGTAAAGAGATATAAGGACTCCTTACCATCCGTTTCAAGATGCAGTACGTCAATGGAGCCACCTTATAGGCGACCACCATTGGACGTTTAAAAAGCATTGCTTCCAATGTGGCCGTTCCTGAAGCAATAAGCACAGCATTACAGCTGGCCAGCACTTCATGTGACTGCCCCTGAGTCAACATCACACGAACAGAGCGGCCTTCAAGTAAAGACTCTATCTGCTTACGCCGATGCTCATTGGCACAAGGCAATACAAATTGAATATCAGGCCTTAACGCACTCAACCGTTCTGCGGCATCGAAAAAAAGAGCACCCAGCCGTGAAACTTCACCACCACGACTTCCTGGGAGCAAAGCAACGACTGGCCCATCTGGCGGCAAGCCCAAAGCTTTGCGGGCAAGCGTGCGATCAGGATCAAGCGGAATGGTATCGGCCAGCGGGTGCCCAACGAAACGCACGGGAACCTGCTTTTCCTCATAGAAGCGGGCTTCAAAAGGAAACAACGTCAACATGAGATCGCAGGCCTCACGAATCTTAAGAACACGCTTTTGCCGCCATGCCCAGACAGAGGGACTGACATAATGAACAGTCGGTATCCCTGCGGCACGAAGCTGCTGCTCCATTTCAAGTACGAAATCTGGCGCATCAATGCCAATAAAGACATCGGGGCGGGCCTGTATGAGTGTCTGGATAAGCTCTTTTCGACGCCGCAAAAGCTCTCGAAGCCGGCCTAGCACCTCTACCAGCCCCATGACGGAGAGTCGCTCCATGGGAAAGGCCGAGCTCATGCCCTCTGCCTCCATGCGCGGACCGCCAACACCGATGAACTCGACAGCCGAATGCCGTGCTTTAAGCGCTCTCATAAGGCCTGAGCCCAAAATATCCCCAGAAGCCTCACCGGCAACGAGAGCGATTCGCAAGGGTCGATTCAAGGCAGACATACCCAGCTCTTTAATAGCGCCAATATATAAACTGAAGGCCGCATCTGCGGCCTTGAAAGGATTAACGTGTTATGCCGCGTGTGGAGCTGACTATAGAGTCCCTGAAGACTGCAACTTCGGGAAACTCAAGAGCAACCTGCTCCAATTCCTTCAATGCTTCGTCAACCGTCAAACCTTGGCGGTAGACAACCTTGTAAGCACGACGGAGGGCATGAATCGCTTCACTGGAAAAACCACGGCGGCGCAAGCCTTCAAAATTCATGCTGCGCGCTTCGGCCGGGTTGCCAAAGACCGTTACATAGGCAGGCACATCCTTACCGATGGCAGTGCCCATACCTGAAAAGCTGTGTGCACCGATACGGCAGAACTGATGTACCAGTGTGTAACCGGACAAAATTGCCCAATCATCCACATGGACATGCCCTGCCAACGCCGTGTTATTGACCAGAATGCAGTTATTGCCTATCACACTGTCATGCCCAATGTGGACATATGCCATCAGCAGGTTATGGTCACCAATAGTGGTTTCGCTACGGTCCTGAACGGTCCCCCGATGGATCGTGACACCCTCGCGAATGACATTATGGTCACCAATAACAAGGCGCGTAGGCTCACCCTTGTACTTGAGGTCTGGGGTGTCCTCTCCAATCGTAGAAAACTGGTAGATGCGGTTGTGCTTACCGATGACCGTTGGTCCATGCAGTATAACGTGCGGGCCTATGACCGTGCCCTCACCCACTTCAACATCGGCGCCTACGATGGACCAAGGCCCAACCTTGACGTCGTCAGCCAGTTTGGCGCCTGGCTCAATGATCGCCCTAGGGTCGATCAAACTCATAGTTTGCGTTCCGCACAGATAATTTCAGCAGAGCATACCGCTTTCTCGTCAACTGTTGCCTGGCATTCGAACTTCCAAATGCCGCGCTTGCAACTAATGAAACGAGCTTCCAGCTGCAACTGATCGCCCGGCAAAACAGGCTGACGAAAGCGCATGTTATCCGAGCCGACGAAGTAATACAGGGTTCCCTCTGCCGGAGAAGAATTCATCATCTTGAAACCAAGAATCCCTGCCGCTTGCGCCATTGCTTCGATAATCAAAACACCCGGCATAATGGGATGCTGAGGGAAATGACCATTAAAAAAGGGTTCGTTGATGCTGACATTTTTGTAGGCACGAATACGCTTGCCTTCAATGTCCAGCTCCACTACCCGGTCCACCAACAGGAACGGGTAGCGGTGAGGCAAGTATTCGCGAATCTCGTTAATGTCCATCATATCTGGAGAGGCCTGTTCAAAAAAAAGGAAACGCCCGATGCGTTACTCTGCATCAGAAGCAGCGTCATCCTGTAAGGTCACGGCAGCTACTGTTTTTTCGAGAAGCTGCAGACGCCGAGCCATATCATCCAGGTGACGGATACGAGCCGCACTTTTTCTCCATTCGGCAGCAGGCTGCATTGCCGTGCCGGAAGAATAAGCGCCTGGCTCGGTAATCGAGCGGGTAACCATGGTCATGCCAGTAACGAAAACGTTATCGCAGACCTCAATATGTCCAACCATGCCGACACCGCCGGCAATCGTGCAATGGCGTCCGATCTTGGTACTGCCTGAGATCCCTACGCAAGCCGCCATCGCTGTGTGCTCACCAATTTGTACGTTGTGAGCAATCATTATCTGGTTGTCGAGCTTAACGCCATTACTGATGATCGTGTCGGCCAGCGCGCCTCGATCGATAGTAGTATTGGCGCCAATCTCGACATCATCGCCAATACTGACACCACCCAGCTGAGCAATTTTTTTCCATTGCCCCTGATGGTTCGCAAAACCAAATCCCTCGCCGCCGATAACGGCGCCAGACTGGATAACCACTCGCTTCCCAACTCGAACGTCGTGATACAGCGTAACTCGCGGTGCAAGCCATCCGTTTTCGCCGATCTGACTACGAGCACCGACGAAGCAATGCGCTCCAATGACAACACCTGCACCTATCGATACACCTGACTCGATAACTGCATACGCACCGACACTTGCCGTAGGGTCTACAAAAGCATCCTCAGCGACCAGGGCGGAAGGATGAATACCAGCTTTCGGCAGAGGTTTTCGATCAAACAGATGGGAAAGCTGCGCATAGGCAAGGTAAGGATTGGCGATTACCAGGCAATTGCCTGAAAATCCCTCCACCTCAGTCGGATGCAGGATCACAGCACCCGCTTTGGTGTCAGCCAAATATTTCTTGTACTGGGCATTGGCGAGGAAACTCAACTGCTCGGGCTGGGCATCCTGCAATGTCGCAAGACCAGAAATGAGAAGCTCCGGGTTTCCCCGGAGCTCAGCTCCAAGGCGCTCTGCCAGCTGCCTTAGAGTGTAAGTGGTAGAGGTCATCATTAGCGGTTCTGGTTCATCCGCTCGATAACATCACGTGTAATATCATATTGAGGCTTGGCATCAACCACAGCGCCACGCTCGATGACGATGTCGTAGTTGCCCTTCTTCAATACTTCTTCCACCGCTTTATCCAGCTTCGGTTTGAGCTGCTTCAACATATCGCGATCAGCTGCGGCCTTGGCTTCGTTCAGCTCTTTTGACTGAAACTGGAAGTCACGCGCTTTCTGCTTGAAGTCCGACTCAAGACGGTCACGCTCAGAATCCTTCATTTTATCGCCCCCGGCAGCAAGGCGACTTTGAATATTCTTCGCATCACCTTCCAGTGCCTTCAGCTTATTAAGCTGTGGGCCGAACTTTTTCTCAGCGTCTACAGCGTATTTTTTTGCCGCATCCGACTCCAGGAGTGCCATTTGATAATTGAGCACCGCAATCTTCATCTCGGCAAAAGCCGGGGTGGCAACAACAGCGGCGGCGATCAAGGCGAAACGGAAGAACTTACGCACAATGCACTCCTGCGTTTAAACGCGATATAGAGTTAGATCAATTAGAACGTCTGGCCCAGCGAGAACTGGAATACCTGCGTATCGGCATTATCAGGCTTCTTGACGGGCATACCCAGACTGAAGCTTAACGGACCCAACGCAGTTACCCAAGTCAAGCCAACACCCACGGAGCTTGCCATATTGGAAAAGCTGACCTTGTTACAGCTGGCGCTATCCTTGTCGACCAAGCGGCACTTAGTGTCGAAGACACTACCCACATCCCAGAACAGCACTGTTCGCAGCTGACGCTGATCTTTCACGAAAGGCAAGGGGAACAGATATTCGGCCCCGCCTGTGATCAACACATTACCGCCAAATGGTTCAGGATCTTGATCGGTATCTGTTTCTTGACCTTGAGCCTTATATCTTCCAGAAGCAGGAGTACTCCTCGGACCAAGGCTGCTATCTTCAAAACCACGAACTGAATTAAAACCACCAGCATAGTAATTTTCATAAAATGGCAAGCCGCTGGTTGAACCATAACCATCGCCATATCCCAGCTCGGTATGGAAGCGAAGTGCAGTATTCTGCGTTAACCCAGCAAAAATCTGACCACGATAGTCAACTTTGTAATAGCTCAGATCGCTTCCCGGAATTGTTGTTTCCAGAGAAAGACTTTGCGAGTGCCCTCGAGTAGCCAGCACGCCTTTATTTAGGGTTGACTCTGACCAGCCGATCGAAGCTTTAAAGTTAGTGAAACTATCCCCTTCCTGTTCAATGAATTTATAAACTTCGTCGACAGTATAGTTATTGGGGTCAAGCTCATCACGCTGAACGCCAAGCCCAAAGTTCAGTCGAGACGTTTCACTGATCGGATAGCCAAAATTTACCCCAAAGCCGAGGCTATTGATGGAGTAACTGGAAATATCAACATCCAGATCATCATAGTTGGTTGAGCGATAGAAGGCGTTATAGCCAAGGCTCACACCGTCATCGGTCCAGTATGGATCAGTAAAGCTGAAATTGTAGCGAGTCTGATACTGACTTCTCGTCAAGCCTACGCTTACTCTATTACCAGTACCCAAGAAGTTGCTCTGGCTGATAGATCCACCAAGGATCAAACCCGCACTTTGAGCAAAGCCAACACTTGCGGTAATAGAGCCAGACGGTTGTTCTTCCACAGAGTAATTCACGTCGACCTGATCGTCAGTGCCAGGAACCTGCGGCGTCTCGACATTGACTTCCTTGAAATAGCCCAGACGTTCCAAACGGGTTTTGGACTGATCAATCAGGTAAGTAGAGGCCCAGCCACCTTCCATCTGGCGCATTTCGCGGCGGAGGACTTCATCTTCCGTCTTGGTATTGCCACGGAAATTGATACGATTTACATAGGCACGCTTGCCGGGATCGACTACAAAGGTCAACGAAACCGTATGGTCATCATCATGTGGTTCCGGTACACCGTTCACATTAGCGAACGTATAGCCTTCATTCCCGAGGCGGCGGGTGATCAAATCTGAGGTGCCAGTCATCACCTTTCGAGAGAACACCTGTCCGGGCTGTACCAACATCAGCCTGCGAATTTCTTCTTCCGGCACTTTCAGGTCACCTGAAAGTTTTACATCCCGAACGGTGTATTTTTCACCTTCGTTGACGTTGACCGTAATATAGACGTGTTTCTTATCAGGCGTAATCGATACCTGAGTCGAGGTGATATCCATATTGATATAACCACGATCAAGGTAATAGGAGCGCAAGCGCTCAAGATCGCCAGAAAGTTTTTCACGGGAATATTTGTCGTCGTTTTTGAAGAAAGAAAGCAGATGGCTTTTCTTCAATTCGAACAGATCAATTAGATCCTGCTCTGGAAACACATGATTTCCGACAATATTGACCTGAGAGATCGTTGCTACTTCACCTTCGTTGATTTTGATTTTCAACTGAACGCGGTTACGTGGCTGCGGAATGACCTCGGTTTCGATATTGGCAGAATAGCGACCTTGAGCAACATACTGACGAAGCAGCTCATTGCGCACACCTTCCAGCGTTGCCTGCTGGAAAATTTCACCTTCAGCCAAACCCGATTGTTGAAGACCTTTTTTAAGGTCGTCTTCTGAGATCGCCTTGTTGCCCTCAATAGTGATGCTTGAAATCGAGGGGCGCTCAACTACGCTCACAACCAGGACGTTACCGTCACGCCCTAATTGAATATCTTGGAAAAAACCCGTACGGAACAGGGAGCGAGTCGCATCGGAAAGGCGACGATCATCTACAGCATCGCCTACGTTAAGAGGTAATGCACCGAAAACGCTTCCGGCAGAAACCCTCTGCAAACCGTTTACACGAATATCGGAGATGGTGAAGGACTCGGCGTGAACCTCGCCGATCATCAGCGCGGCTATTACCGCAGGTAGCAGCAAGCGTTTCATGAGTCCCTTTTTTATTCCAACTGACAAATAAATAGCCTACCGCTTATACGGCAGACTAAGCGTTCAGCGGCGAGTTACAGACGCCCAAGGTCATTGACCAGAGCCAGTAACATGACACCAACAATTAGGCTTATACCAATCTGCATACCCCACGCCTGAATGCGCTCGGATACAGGCTTCCCTCTTGCCCACTCGACGAAGTAGAACAACAAATGTCCACCGTCCAGTACCGGCACAGGAAGCAGGTTTAAAACCCCAAGACTTATGCTCAGGTAGGCCAGGAAGTTTAAGAAGTCACTGACACCTGACTGGGCAGAAGCGCCCGCCACTTTAGCAATGGTTATCGGCCCACTCAAGTTTTTTACCGAGAGTTCCCCAAGCAACATTTTCTTAAGCGAGTCGAGCGTCAGCAAACTCATGGTCCAAGTGCGCAAAAGTCCCTGACCTATGGCCTCCAGCGGGCCATAGCTGACTTCCCGAAGCATTTCAGAGGGCCATTCCACGCCCTTGACACCAGCGCCCAAGTAGCCAGAGGCACTTTTTGCATCACCTTTACTAGAAAGCATAACTGGGACAGAGCGCTCAATTCCGGAACGATTAAGCACTAGGTTTACTGTTTGATTCGGGTGGGCACGAACATAATCGACCACCTCTTGCCAGTCATTAACCGATGAACCCTCGACCGAAACAATACGATCACCAGACTGAATACCTGCTCTGGAGGCAGGCCCTTCAGGATCTAGTTCAGCCACAACAGGTGGCAGTGCCGGACGCCATGGATGTATGCCGAGAGATCCAATAGGGTCCGGGCTATCAGAGTCCTTGAGCCAACCATCAAGCCGAATGGAATGTACTTCTTGCTGACTGTTACCAGACTCGCGAGTTTCCACGACCAACGTACCCGTTTCACCGAGACGGCGAACCAGCTTGAGATTGACCTCACCCCATCCGGAAACGGCCTTCCCATCAACCGAGACAATTTCATCGTTTGCCTGCAAGCCTGCTTGCGCAGCAAGACTACCTTCATCGATTTTTCCGACGACAGGCTTCACCTGCTGAGTTCCAAGCATGGCCAGAGCCCAAAAGAACACGATAGCCAATAAGAAATTGGCCACCGGACCCGCCGCTACGATAGCGATACGCTGATATACAGACTTACGATTGAACGTTTGGTCGAGCTGGTCAGCAGAAACTTCCCCTTCTCGCTCGTCCAGCATTTTTACATAACCGCCAAGCGGTATTGCTGCTACTACGAACTCAGTTCCCTGCCTGTCATGCCAATGAAATAGCGCCTTACCAAATCCAACAGAGAAACGCAGGACCTTGACACCACATCGACGAGCAACCCAAAAGTGCCCAAACTCATGGAAAGTAACCAACACCCCTAATGCAATCAGGGTTCCAAGAATCATATACAGTGCACTCATGGCGTTCCTCCGCGCTTAGCGCCTGTGGCGCTCAAGCCAGGCATTGGCTAAGTCTCTGGCATGGCGATCCGCTTGCATGACACATTCAAGATCGGTTACGACAGAGATTGTTTCCTGCTTGAGCACAGCCTCGATGATCTGCGGTATCTCATCAAAGCGTGCCCTGCCGTTTAGAAAGGCATCTACTGCCACTTCGTTCGCAGCGTTCAATGTGGCAGGCGCGGTACCACCTGCGCTAATAGCTTGTCTCGCCAATCTGAGGCAAGGAAAGCGCTGCTCATCAGGCTTTTGAAAATCAAGGCGTGCTACTGCAAACAGGTCAAGAGGGCTAACCCCGGACTCTATTCGCTCAGGCCATGCCAATGCATGAGCAATTGGCGTACGCATATCGGGATTGCCCAACTGCGCAAGAACCGAACCGTCAATGTAGTCCACTAACGAATGGATAACACTTTGAGGATGAACAACAACTTCAACCTGATCAGGCCTTGCATTGAACAACCAGCAGGCCTCAATGAACTCCAACCCCTTGTTCATCATGGTGGCAGAGTCTACTGAAATTTTACGTCCCATCGACCAGTTAGGATGCGCGCACGCCTGATCAGGCGTAACGTCACGCAATACGTCCAATGAGGTTTCACGGAAAGGCCCGCCTGAAGCCGTCAGCAAAATTCGCCGCACCCCTTTTGCCACCAGTCCCTCTTCATAGCCTACTGGCAGGCATTGAAAAATGGCATTGTGCTCACTATCAATTGGTAACAGCTTTGCGTTGTACTTTTTGACAGCCTGCATAAACAGGGAGCCGCTCATGACAAGCGCCTCTTTATTGGCAAGGAGAACCTTTTTTCCTGCCTTGACGGCTGCAAGGGTAGGCTTAAGACCTGCCGCGCCAACTATAGCAGCCATAACAGCATCAACATCAGGATGAGCTGATACTTCACTTAGCCCTGCCTCACCGACCAGCACTTGCGTCGAGAGTCCAGCCGCCTTGATTCTATGTTCCAGCGCTTCGGCCTGCGCGCCGCCCGGCACTACAGCAAACCTCGGCTCATGAGTAATACAAAGCGCTCCGAGCTCATCGAGCCTGGTATAGCCAGTTAACGCAAATGCCCTGTAACGATCAGGATGACGTGCAATGACATCTAAAGTACTGAGACCTATCGATCCGGTAGCACCCAGTACGGTGATGTTTTGAGGACTAGTCACATAACACCCCAGCCCGACCACCAGAGAAGCGCTGTGTAAAGAGGCACTGCAGCAGTCAAACTATCAATACGATCCATGATGCCGCCATGCCCAGGTAGAAGCTGGCTACTGTCCTTAAGCCCCATCTGTCGCTTGAACATGCTTTCCGTAAGATCACCTACAACCGAAACAACGACAACCAGCGAAGCACCGATCAGAGCCTTAATCAGGGTATTGGCATCCCATCCGCGATAGAGACCTACACCCAATGTCAGCACAAGACTGGCTATCAGGCCGCCAATCATGCCCTCCCAGCTTTTACCTGGACTTACCTTGGGAGCAAGCTTGCGCTTACCAAATGCCTTGCCGGAAAAATAAGCACCAATGTCAGCCACCCATACCAGCAGCATGACACCAAGAATAAGCCAATTATTGAGAGGCCACTGCTTCAGCAGGATCAACCCCTGCCAGGCAGGAACCAGGATAGCCACACCAATCAAAAGGCGTCGCCAAGTTGACTTCCAGTAATGAGCGCTTTCTGGATAGGTCATAACGAGCACGGCAGCAAAAATCCACCAAGCCACTGCCATCGGCAGGATAGCCAACGCCAGCTGAGACATCTGCCAGCAGAGCAGAAGAAGGAAAGCAATTACAGCTGCATAACCTACACGAGCCGCCTGAGAGACGAGCCCGGAAAGCCGAGCCCACTCCCAAGCACCCAGGGAAACCACTGCTCCGATAAAGGCAGCGAATATCCCACCTTCTAGCAAAAAAAAGCCCCCAATCGCTATGGGCAGCAACACCAGAGCGGTAAGGACCCTTTGCTTTAGCATGATGCTCTCACTTCTGCTTCAATCTGTTCACTGGTCTTTCCAAAGCGTCTTTGCCGCGTCGCATAATCCGCCAACGCCTTACGCATAGCCTCATGTTTAAAGTCAGGCCAGAACAAGTCGGAAAAATATAGCTCCGCATAAGCCAATTGCCAGAGCAGGAAATTGCTGATGCGATGCTCTCCACCCGTACGGATACATAGATCAGGTAAAGGCATGCCTGCGGTGGTCAAGCAGTTCTGAAGTAACTCAGGCGTTATCCGCTCAGGCTCAAGTGTACCCTCCTTGACTGCCTGCGCCAGCCGCTGGGCCGCCTGGGCGATGTCCCACTGACCACCATAATTGGCAGCCACCTGGAGTACCAGTCTTGTATGACCAGCAGTCAAGGCTTCTGCCTGCTCCATCTCACGCTGCAGTTCAGGATGAAACCTGGAACGATCTCCAATGATGCGAAGACGTATGCCGTTCTGATCGAGCTTTTTGGCTTCCCGTCGAAGCGCTGATAGAAACAGCTCCATCAATGCACTGACTTCATCAGTCGGGCGCCGCCAGTTTTCACTGGAAAACGCAAACAACGTGAGCACTTCGACACCGGCGTCCGCGCAGACTTCTATAGCCGCACGAACAGCGTCGACACCAGCTCTATGTCCTGCCACTCCAGGCAGTAACCGCCGGCGAGCCCAGCGGTTATTACCATCCATGATAATGGCGACATGACGCGGTACTACAGAACTAGGGTCGCTATTGCCCATCTTGCATCCCTGCCGTCAAACGGCCATCAAATCAGTTTCCTTAGCCTCCAAGGCCTTATCGACCTCAGCGACATATTTATCAGTCAATTTCTGGATCTCATCCTGCGCACGACGCTCTTCGTCCTCGCTGATTTCCTTTTCCTTGAGCAGATCCTTCAGCTGAGCCAGCGCATCACGGCGAATATTCCGCACGGAAACACGAGCCTGTTCAGCCTCCTGGCGCGCCTGCTTAGTGAAACCCTTTCGAGTTTCCTCAGTGAGAGCCGGCATCGGGACGCGAATGGTAGTCCCGGCTGTCGCTGGGTTCAGTCCTAGATCCGAAGTCATGATGGCTTTTTCAACAGCCTGAATCATGCTTTTATCAAAAACAGTCAGCGCCAACGTACGGGAATCTTCCACTGTCACGTTGGCCACCTGGCGCAGCGGCGTGTCGATACCGTAATAGGACACCATAACGCTATCAAGAATGCTTGGATGAGCGCGTCCAGTACGGATCTTGGCGAAAGCGTGACCAAGCGCTTCAATGGTCTTGGTCATTCGGCTTTGAGCGTCTTGCTTTATTTCATTGATCATACTGTGCCCTCTTCGATCAAAGTACCTTCTCCGCCGCCTACAACAATATTCAGCAAGGCGCCGGATTTATTCATATTGAACACCCGAAGCGGCATCTTATGATCACGACACAGACAGATTGCTGTCAGGTCCATCACGCCCAGCTTACGGTCGAGCACTTCGTCATACGTCAAGCGATCGAACCTTTCCGCATTCGGGTCCTTGAAAGGATCTGCAGTGTACACGCCATCGACCTTAGTTGCTTTAAGCACCAGATCAGCCTCAACTTCGATAGCACGCAAGCAGGCAGCCGAATCAGTGGTAAAGAATGGGTTACCCGTACCGGCCGAGAAAATAACCACCTCGCCGTTCTGCAACTGACGCATAGCCTTACGACGATCATACTGATCGGTCACACCCACCATAGAGATGGCTGACATAACAGTTGCCGGGATATTGGAGCGCTCCAGGGAATCACGCATAGCCAGCGCATTCATAACGGTAGCCAGCATACCCATATGGTCACCCGTAACACGGTCCATACCTGCGGCTGACAACGCAGCCCCACGGAACAGGTTACCACCACCAATCACCAGCCCGACCTGAACACCAATACCAACAAGCTGACCGATTTCCAAGGACATACGATCAAGCACTTTTGGGTCAATCCCGAAGTCTTCGGATCCCATTAGGGCTTCGCCGCTGAGTTTAAGCAGAATACGTTTGTAACGGGGTTGGCGACCACTCATCTGCTGAGCCATTCAGTCTCTCCTGCGACGATTTGAAATAATAAAAAACAAATCATTTTCCCATTACCGAGCCGGAACGTCAGCGTTGACGCATCGATAGTGGGATCGTTACCAAATAAAAAAGAAAACCCATACCTTCGCTACTTGAAAAAAGAGGCCGCACGCGGTGGCGGGCAGCCTCTTTTTCAGCATCGATAGCGTCTTACTGCTTGCTGGCTGCGACCTGAGCGGCCACCTCAGCTGCGAAGTCCACTTCGGCTTTCTCGATACCTTCACCTACTTCGTAACGGACGAAGGAAACGATTTCAGCGCCAGCCTTCTTAGCCAGATCGCCAACCTTGACTTCCGGATCCTTTACAAAAGGCTGCTCAACCAGGCTTGCCTCAGCCAAGAACTTGTTGATACGGCCTTTGACCATGTTTTCAACAATATTTTCCGGCTTACCAGCAATCTTGTCTGCGTTCAGTGCCAGGAAGATTTCTTTTTCCTTGGCAATCGCTTCTTCAGAAACCTGGGAAGGATTCAGGAACTGGGGGTTGCTTGCAGCAATGTGCATCGCGATATCACGAGCCAGCTCAGGCGTACCACCGTTCAGAGCAACAACAACACCGATGCGGTGGCCGTGCAGGTAGGCACCTATCACATCACCTTCTACACGAGTCAGGCGACGAATAGTGACGTTTTCGCCTGTCTTGGAAACCAGCGCCAGACGCGCCTCTTCCTGGGACTCTACCAGCGGAGCAGCATCAGTCAGCTTCTGATCGAACGCCTTATTCAAGCTATCTGCAACGAAAGCCTTGAAGTCATCCTGCAGAGCCAGGAAGTCAGTCTGGGAGTTGACTTCGATGATCAGAGCAGCCTTGTTGTCGTCGGAAACCTTGACAGCAATCGCACCTTCAGCAGCGATGTTACCAGCCTTCTTGGCCGCCTTGATGGCGCCAGCTGCACGCATATCATCGATGGCTTTCTCGATGTCGCCGCCGGCAGCAGTCAACGCCTTCTTGCAATCCATCATGCCAAGGCCGGTACGCTCACGCAGTTCTTTGACCAGGGCCGCAGTAATCTCTGCCATGCTCGAATCCTCTTGAATCAGTGTCTAAACCAATGCCCTAGGGCAGTAATTCTCTGAGTGGCAAAAAGGGGGCCTAGCCCCCTTCCTGCTCACTGAATGTCCAAGTCTTTACGACAGGGTCAATCAGCCTTCAGCAGCTTCACTCGCTGCTTCTTGAACGAACTCTTCAGGTGTTGCACCTGCGTTCTGCTTACCACGCAGTACGGCATCAGCCGTGGCGCTCAGGTACAGCTGGACAGCGCGGAAGGCGTCATCGTTACCCGGGATGATGTAATCAACGCCTTCAGGGCTGCTGTTGGTATCAACAACACCGATAACCGGGATACCAAGCTTGTTCGCTTCGGTGATCGCGATGCGCTCATGATCAACGTCGATAACGAACAGAGCGTCCGGCAGACCGCCCATCTCCTTGATACCACCCAAGCTGCGCTCGAGCTTCTCGAGATCGCGAGTGCGCATCAGCGCTTCTTTCTTGGTCAGCTTGCCGAAGGTGCCGTCTTCAGCCTGAACTTCAAGCTCACGCAGACGCTTGATGGACTGACGAATAGTCTTATAGTTCGTCAGCATACCGCCCAACCAGCGGTGATCCACGAAAGGCATGCCACAACGAGCAGCTTCTTCGCGAACGATCTTGCCAGCGGAACGCTTGGTACCAACGAACAGGATTTTGTTCTTGCCAGAAGCCAGGCGCTCAACAAAGCTCAGCGCTTCGTTGAACATCGGCAAAGTCTTTTCGAGGTTGATGATGTGAATCTTGTTACGCGCGCCGAAAATATACTTACCCATTTTCGGGTTCCAGTAACGGGTCTGGTGGCCGAAGTGCACACCGGCCTTCAGCATGTCGCGCATATTGACTTGGGACATTGATATTTCCTCAATAAGTCGGGTTGGGCCTCCACGCATCCCAATGGCCAACTCCTTGCAGAGCACCCAGGCCATCGTGCCGATACGTGTGTGGGGTTTAGGGCGTTTTAGGGCTATTGCCCGAAAAGCGCCGCGCTTTATACCACAGAAGTCAGCTGAATTAAACCATGGCAGACTACTGCGATTGGGATGGTGACGAAGGACAGGTTTGTTAGAATCCTGTCCAACCCTCTTATTTTAGTTCATATGCAGGCTGCCTGCGCAGCGCTTAGAGATTCTAATGACCGTTATTATCAAGACCCCTGAAGACATCGAGAAAATGCGTATCGCCGGCCAACTGGCGGCTGATGTACTGGAAATGCTGGATGAGCATGTTAAGCCGGGCGTTACGACCGAGGAGCTGAATAAGCTTTGCCACGACTATATCGTCAATGTGCAACAGGCTATTCCGGCGCCACTCAATTACAAGGGCTACCCCAAGTCTATTTGTACTTCGCTTAATCATGTCGTCTGTCATGGCATCCCCAATGACAAGCCACTCAAGAAAGGCGACATCCTTAACGTGGATATCACGGTTATCAAAGACGGCTACCACGGCGATACCAGCAAGATGTATTGCGTCGGCGAAGTGGCCGAGTGGGCAAAGCGACTCTGTGAGGTAACTCAGGAGTGCCTATATAAAGGTATTTCGGTTGTTCGCCCCGGCGCCCGGCTGGGTGATATTGGCGAAATCATTCAGAAGCACGCTGAAAAACAGGGTTTTTCCGTGGTGCGCGAGTATTGTGGTCATGGTATCGGCAAGGGCTTTCATGAGGAGCCGCAGGTTGTTCATTATGGGCGTGCTGGAACAGGCCTTGAACTCAAGGAAGGCATGATCTTCACCATTGAGCCGATGATCAACCAGGGCCGCGCTGAAACCAAGCTGCTTGGTGACGGTTGGACGGCCATCACCAAGGACCGCAAGCTGTCTGCTCAGTGGGAACACACCGTACTGGTTACCGCCGATGGTTATGAAATTCTGACACTGCGCAAAGACGAAACCATTTCCCGCACCCCCGCATGAGGTAATACGGGTATGCCCCAGGTAGATCCCGAACTGTTCGACCGCGGACAGTTCCAGGCTGAACTCGCATTAAAGACCAGCCCCATCGCCGCATTCAAAAAGGCGATCCGCAAGGCAAATGAGGTATTGGACGAGCGATTTTCAGCCGGGCGCAGTACGCGTCGCCTGGTTGAAGATCGAGCCTGGTTCGTTGACCAGATACTGTGCGAAGCCTGGCAACGACTGAACTGGGGTAATGCACAAATTGCCTTGCTCGCCGTAGGGGGGTATGGCCGCGGCGAGCTGCATCCGCAATCGGACATCGATTTGCTCATTTTATTGGGCGCAGAAGATCAGGAAGCGCATCGGGAAGCCATTGAAGGCTTCCTGACGTTGCTATGGGATATCGGCCTTGCTGTCGGACAGAGTGTGCGCTCGGTTCAGGAGTGCGCGGATGAGGCCAGGGCCGACCTGACCGTCATCACCAATCTGATGGAGTGCCGTACCATTGCCGGCCCGGAAGCCCTTCGTCTGAGGATGCTGGATGTAACCAGCCCCAAGCGAATGTGGCCCAGCCGTGATTTCTTTCTGGCAAAGCGGGATGAGCAGAAAGCCCGGCATGCCAAGTACAACGACACGGAATACAACCTTGAGCCCAACGTCAAAGGCTCACCGGGTGGATTACGTGATATCCAGGCACTCTTGTGGGTTGCACGCCGCCATTTCGGGACGCTGAACCTGCATGCGCTGGTTGGTCAGGGTTTTCTGACTGAAAGCGAATGTTCGCTGCTGGCTTCCAGTCAGGAGTTCCTGTGGAAGGTGCGTTATGCCCTGCATATGCTGGCAGGCCGACCTGAGGATCGCCTCCTGTTTGATCATCAGCGCCGCATCGCCGGCCTCCTGGGTTATGAAGACAGCGATGCGAAGCTGGCCGTTGAGCGCTTCATGCAGAAGTATTATCGCGTGGTCATGGACATTGCCCAGCTCAACGATGTTGTCATGCAGCACTTTGAGGAAGCCATCCTGCGGGATGACGAAAGCGAGCCAACGCAGCCTCTTAACAGCCGCTTCCAGTTACGGGACGGCTATATTGAGGTTACGCATCCGGAGGTATTCAAGCGCACCCCCTTTGCACTGCTGGAAATTTTCGTGCTGATGGCTCAGCACCCGGAAATCAAGGGTGTTTCTGCGGGTACGATCCGGCTGCTTCGCGACCACCGTCATCTGATCAATGACGAATTCCGACATGACATCCGCAACACCAGCTTATTTATCGAGTTGTTCAAGAGCCGCGAAGGCATTCATCGCAACCTTCGCCGTATGAACCGCTACGGTATTCTTGGCCTGTACTTGCCGGAGTTCGGCCAAATCATCGGTCAGATGCAGCATGACCTGTTCCATATCTATACGGTCGATGCGCATACACTCAATCTGATCAAGCATCTGCGCAAACTGAACCGACCAGAGATGACGGAAAAGTATCCCCTGGCCACGCGGGTGATGAACAAGCTGCCTAAACCGGAGTTGATCTATATTGCCGGTCTTTACCATGACATTGGCAAGGGCCGAGGCGGTGATCATTCGGAGCTGGGCGCCGTAGATGCCGAAGCGTTCTGCCGCCGCCATCAGCTACCCGAATGGGACAGCAACCTAATCTGTTGGCTGGTACGCAATCACTTGGCGATGTCGACAACAGCGCAGCGCAAGGATTTGTCTGACCCCCTGGTGATTCATGACTTTGCACAGACGGTAGGCGACCAGGTCCATCTGGATTATCTCTATGCGCTCACTGTGGCAGATATCAACGCGACCAACCCCAACCTCTGGAACTCCTGGCGCGCCAGTCTGCTGCGACAGCTGTATACCGAGACCAAGCGTGCCTTGCGCCGCGGACTTGAGAATCCGGTAGAACGTGAAGAGCAAATTCGCCAGACACAGAGTTCAGCCATCGATATTCTGGTGCGTAATGGCATCGATCAGGATGATGCCGAACACCTATGGGGGCAGCTCGGTGACGACTATTTTCTGCGTCACACTGCCAGCGATGTAGCGTGGCACACCGAAGCTATTTTGAGTCATCCCAATGACGGTAATCCGCTGATCCTGATCAAGGAAACTACCCAACGCGAGTTTGAAGGCGGCACCCAGATCTTCATTTATGCGCAGGACCAGCACGACTTCTTTGCTGTGACCGTGGCGGCAATGGACCAGCTGAACCTGAGCATCCAGGACGCGCGTATTATTACGTCCACCAGCCAGTTTACCCTGGATACCTATGTTGTACTCGACGCGGACGGAGGCTCTATCGGCAATAATCCGGCCCGTATCCAGCAGATCAGAAGCGGCTTGATCCAGGCCCTGAAGACACCTGAAGAGTACCCCAACATCATCAACCGACGTGTCCCTCGTCAGCTCAAGCATTTTGCGTTCGCGCCACACGTGAATATCTATACGGATGCTCAGCGCGCCGTGAGCCTGATTGAGCTGACCGCCCCTGATCGCCCGGGCCTGCTGGCTCGCGTGGGCGGTATATTCCTGGATTTCGACCTGTCGGTTCAGAATGCCAAAATTGCCACGTTGGGCGAGCGTGTTGAAGACGTCTTTTATGTTACGGATGCTCAAGGGCAGCCCCTGTCGGATCCGAAGCTGTGCGAGCAACTTCAACAAGCGCTGATCAAAAACCTAAGCGGGGCCAATGGCTCAGAAACGCCGTTGCTACGCATCAGTATCTAATGGACAACTCAGCCTAAGGCCAGGCTGCACTCGCGAGACCTGTATATGAACGATGCCTTGAACCTGCTCCAGCCCTACCCTTTCGAAAAACTGCGCGCGCTGCTGGCAGGTGTCCAGCCACCGGCAGATAAAAAGGCCATCGCGTTATCAATCGGCGAACCTAAACACCCCTCCCCAGCGTTTGTCGCAAAAGCGCTGACCGAGCACCTTGATCAACTGGCGGTCTATCCAACAACAGCCGGACTGCCTGCTTTGCGCGAAGCGATTGTAACGTGGTGCGAGCAGCGTTTTCGTGTACCGACCGGCTGGATGGACGCAGCTCAGCATGCCCTACCGGTAACCGGCACGCGCGAAGCGCTTTTCTCTTTTACACAGGCGGTGGTGAATCGCCAGGAAGGCGCGCTGGTAGTAAGCCCCAACCCTTTCTATCAGATCTATGAAGGCGCCACGCTGCTGGCTGGTGCGCAGCCGCACTACCTGCCCTGCCTGCCCGAGAAAGGTTTTAATCCTGACTTCGATGCTGTTCCAGCCGAAATATGGGATCGCTGCCAGTTGCTGTTCCTGTGCTCTCCCGGCAATCCAACCGGAGCATTGTTGCCTGTCGAGACCTTGAAGCGTTTGATCGAGCTGGCCGACCACCATGACTTCGTAATTGCAGCGGATGAGTGCTATAGCGAATTGTATTTCGATGAAAACAACCCACCTGCAGGCCTTTTGACAGCCTGCGCGGAGTTAGGTCGTAAGGACTTCAGCCGTTGCGTGGTCTTTCACAGCCTGTCCAAGCGCTCGAATTTACCTGGTTTGCGCTCAGGCTTCGTTGCAGGGGACGCTGAGATTCTCAAACGCTTCCTGCTGTATCGGACCTACCACGGCTGCGCCATGCCGATCCAGGTACAGCGCGCCAGCATTGCCGCATGGAGCGATGAGATCCACGTACGCGAGAACCGCGTGCTTTACCGGGAAAAATTCGACGCTGTGCTGGCAATACTAAAAGATGTATTGGATGTCGAGCGTCCGGACGGCGGTTTTTACCTCTGGGCTAAGACACCGTTAGATGACGAGTCCTTCGCCCGTGAGCTATACGCAAAGGAACATGTTACCGTTGTGCCAGGCTCCTACCTTTCCCGGACGGTGGACGGCGTGAATCCTGGTGCCAATCGGGTTCGCATGGCCTTGGTAGCACCTCTGAGCGAGTGTATCGAAGCAGCCGAGCGTATCCGCGCATTCTGCAGCCGCTGACGCTTGCTCAGCCTGCCGCTGAAGCTGGCAGGCTGCGCATCAGTGTCGCCTCGCTGAAGTCCAGATCACTCAGGACTTCAGCGACGATTTCATCGTCGATTACGCCAGACAAGCGCATACGATAGAGCTCCCTACGCTGAGCCCGGATAGCCAGCAACCGCAGCTGCGTTTCAATAAACAGACTGGTTCGGGCACGCGCCTGAACCTCCTCCGTGTCCTGGTAGATATCAAGCTGTTCGCGAAACTCGGCCATGAGCTGCGTCTTGATTTCCGCCTTCAATCCCGCACGCGCAGGATCTTCGTCATCAATACTTTCCGCTTCAAGGGCGCGAAGAGCTGCTTCTGCCGTATTACGCCGAATCTCTCGGCGCTCACGGTCGGCAGCCTCATTGGTACCCACACTTAGTCCACGCAGCAGCAGGGGCAATCCAATGCTGGCCGCCAGCAGGGACAGCAGGATTACGCCCGCAGCAATAAAGATCAGGACATCGCGCTGGGGGAATGGCTGTCCATTCGCGAGAACAATGGGTAGAGACAGTACACCTGCCAGCGTCACGGCCCCGCGTACACCTGCAATTGACGCAATAATTGCGGTACGTTGGAAATCATTGCCCGGCATAGCCTCATGATGTCGGGAGATGCGCCAATACAAGTTCATGACTAGGTAACGCAGCAGGATCAGCGCCAGGAAGATCAGAGTCACCTCCCCCATCAGCCACCCTAGCGTCTTGTAGACATGCTCGGAAGGCTTGAGCACGGCCGCAATGATGTCGGGCAGCTGCAGGCCCAAGAGCAGGAACACCAGTCCATTGAAGGTGAACTCCAGCATCGACCAGATACTGTGGTTGAGCAATCGAGTACGCGACTGCCTGGGCAGCATGTCGATACGGCTTTGCACAAGCCCGGCGGCAACCGCAGAAAGAATGCCTGAGAAGCCCAGGTGTTCGGCAATGACATAAGCGGCAAATGGCAATAGAAGCAAGAAGACGACATAGGGTGCAGGATCCGTCCACCCATGCTCGACCAGCCAGTTACGGGCCTGCCCTGTCAGCCAGCTGAGCGCCGCCCCTGTAAAGAGACCGCCAATGGCAACCATGAGAAACGTCAGACTCGCATCTGCCAGCGAAAACACGCCCGTCATGGCAGCCGCTACGGCAAAGCGAAAGGTGACAAGACCGGACGCATCATTGAAAAGTGCTTCACCCTGCAGGATATGCATCAGCCGCTTGGGCAGTTTCCCACGTGCAATTCCGGACACCGCAACGGCATCGGTCGGCGACAGAACCGCGGCCAGTGCAAAGGCTACCGGCCAGGACAAGCCAGGCACCAGCCAGTGAATAAAGGCGCCAGCGGCCAAAACGGTGATGAATACCAGACCAAACGCCAGCGTCAGGATAGGCGCCCGAAGCCGCCAGAGTTCGCGCTTCGGCATGCGCCACCCATCGGAGAACAGAAGTGGCGGAATGAATAAGAGCATGAACAGTTCAGGATCAAGCGCGACATGCAAGCCCAGGGATGGCAACGCCAGTAACGCCCCGACAACGACCTGGATCAGTGGAAGCGGCACGGGAAGAAACTGAGCACTCAAGCGGGTCGCGCCCACCACAAGCAGCATGATCAAGATGGTATAAACGAGTGTCACCGCTTCTCTCCGCTGGCTACCGAGCCGATCCGCCCGATCTGTACGACACGATCCCTATCGACAAGCCCTGCAAAGACACGTTCGGCAATGCCGTGCCCAAACGGTAGGCATGACGTGTCATGAGGTCATACACCTCACCCAAGGCTCGCCAGTACGTCGTGCTGGCGCCAACTGGACGCCCTCAACTAAGAGGGCGTCACGTTGAAAAACAGTTTCAGGCTGGGCGGGTAACGGTCAGGGTTACAGCCGCGATGCGGTCGGCCTGTGCATAAACACCGGATTCCAGTTCTTCACCGAAGACATCCGGGTCCATCTCACGATAACGCCAGACCAAATCTGTTTTGGCTAACCGCTCCTGGACAGCCTCTAGGAACGGATCCTGGCCTCCCACCATGGCCACGCCGGTATACAGCAGCAAGGTTCCCGCTGGTGCCAAGCGCTCCAGCGCGGCGTCCAGAATGGAAAGAGAGAGTCCGGCTCCCAGCGGCCCGCCCCCGTGGCGATAGGCGCGTTCGGTAGGATCGACCAGGTAAGGCGGATTGGAAATAATAAGATCGAACTCGCCTTCAACATCATTCAGCAGGTTGCTATGCCGAGCCACCACATTGGTCGCTTCAGCCATGTCCGCATTGATTTCAGTAAAGCGGAGCGCGCGATCGTTGATATCAACAGCCAAGACCTCGGCGCCTGGCCTCGCCAGCGCGACAAGTATCGCACCCGGACCTGCACCACTGCCGATATCGACTGCCCGCCGGATCTGCCCAGTTCCGAAGCGCAGCTGGGCTTCGATAGCGTTGGCGTAGCGATAGGTATCTGGACCAAAGAACACTGCATCCGCCTCGTCCGTAGGATAAGCGGAGTGGACGAACAGCTGATCGCCCAAAGTCGACACGCGAACCTTGCTGCGCCAACCATCCTGGTAGGATTCCAGGATGTCGGCGGCCTGCATGGCTTCGAAAAGCTCGGGTGAAATGAGCCCCTGCCTGAAAGGCCGACTCCAGCCAAAAATACCTTGCAAGTCCTTTGCCCACTCGTTGCCGGGGCGACCATTGACGCGGGCATGTGAGGCCGGCGTTATTGTAATGAATTGGTAATGAGCGTCGCGTAATGCTTCGATCAGGAGGCGAAAAGGTTGGACCGAGTGTTTGGAGATTGCAGGCTGTTCGCGCATCTGTGTATCCGTCACGCAGTTTGATCCTTTAGAAGCAGGACAGGGCCCTTATTGGGCCCTGTCCTTGGATGGTCAGTTGAAAAGCTTGTTGAAGAGGCGTGTGGCCAACAATCCAGAGGCGGTATGGTGATTGGCTGGCGACATCATCTCGATCAGAAGCGCCATACCCGCTTCGCGAGTCGGCTGGCACGCCAGGCGTTGCTCCAGGGCCGCGGCTTCGCTGTCAAAGTCATTTACCTCTGCAATAGAGGCATTTGAGGCCGCATTATCGCCTGCGCTTTGACAAAGCGCTTCCTGCTGGCGCTGCTTGGCGCGAAAGCTCAGCTCCCGCTTAGGCAAGATAGCAACTCGGTCCTGCCCTGCCTGGTCCTTGGCTATTACCTTGGCACCGGTGTGCACCAGATCACCCGCAATCCAGTCATGGATAAGCTGCTGCTCATAGGCAGTAAACACACCAAACATTTCGGCACGCTCACCTTGTATGAGCTTCCAGAAACGGCTGTTTTGTGGGTCTTCATGGCGCTTGATCCAGCCTTGAGCCTCCATGGCTTCAAGAAAGGCCGGTATCTGAGCTGGATCGGCCAGCCACTCACTTACATTGCGCCCACCGATTCGGCAGTAATCAGAATGCACGTATTTGCCGACGGTGCTTTTCTCTGCCAGTAGCGAAATAACTTCCTGTTCAAGATCGAACGAGCCAATGACAGACGTTGTGCCTGCGCCCAGGTTGTTGAGCAGATAGCCCTGAGCTACACGTCGATAGAATGCTTCGCGACCTTCTACCGGCATGGCGTCAAGAACGGCCTGCAGGGCCTTCTTTGCATGACCGGTACCGGCGTTATCGACCGTCACGTGCAACGTAAAGTAATAAGGATCGATCCCAAGCTCATTCAACTCGTAAGAGGTAATGAGCAGATGAAGCGGCAACTGTTCATAGCCGAGGTTGAATCCAATGATCTCGGGCAGGAAATGCTCGGCGTTATAGGCCAGCGCCAGCTGGATCGCACCCTGAACATAATGATCATCGCTCAGGCCATCCCAGTCTTCACAACCGTTACTGGCCAGCAATTTCTTATACAGGACGACATGATTCTTGTCTGGCAAACCCTCGCCCAACTCTTCCAGATAGATCTGGATAGGTGCAGTGAAGCGGGTGTCATTCCAGCGCTGCAAAATACCGTACAGCCAGGCGCCGTCTACCAGTTTGGTCGGGGCAACCCCTCTCAAAAAGTAGAGCGCATGGGATTTACTCGTGAAATAACGACGAGGGGCGCCTGCCTTTCGCGACTTAAGATAGGCTCGGTACTCCTGACCTACCTGCTCGGTACTTTGTAGCATCCAGCGCTCTAGCCCTTGCGGATCCTCCGGCAAATCGGATGGCATAGGTCCAGTCGCACTCAGCTGCTCGTCAAGATAGTGCCGAGCCCTTTCGAGCGCGTCAGCCGCGGGTTTCTGTTCAAGCAGAGAAAAATAAAGATGACGGGATGGCTCAAGGGCGTACGGCGTTAACACAGCCTGTCGGCTCGTCGTGGCTCGTGTAGTGGTCTGCATACGTCAGCACATCTGGCAGTTAATAATTGTACAGGTTGTACAATTTGGCCCCTGCCTGGCGGGTGAGTTCCTTACCTTGTGTCCGCTTGGCAGAAAACGATTGCAACTCAAGAGGCCAACGTCTTGAGCTGCAAGGCGTTAAGCCATCAAACCCGTATGTCGGCCAATGTGTGAAGCTCAGCCTCGATCCGTGTCCCTGTCATGGCCTCCTCGTTGGAAAAACCGTCGTAACGGGAGAGTGGGCCAAAATTGATACCTGTCAGCTGTTCGATACGACGAACACTGCGCTGATAGGTTCGGAAGCGTCCGAACGCGGCATCCAGCTGTCCCAGCTCGCTAGATTGATCGATCATGTAGGCGGTTGCAGATGGTTTTCCGTCATCGGATAAAAAGGCGACTACCTTCCAAAAAGCAGACGGGATCAGCACACCTCGATAGCGCCGGTCATCGTCCCGGAAAACCGGCCCGGTAAATACCGTTGCCCGTTCCTTCCAGCGCCGGGTGTTTTCCAGCAGGTAGTTTTCCAGATCCAGCCAGTTCTTCTGATTGAAGCCGGCCATCTGCGGAGAGCAGTTGGTGAAATGAAAGGTGTCACGGTTGGCAACTTCCGCCTCATTCCCCCAGTTAGGGTCCTCACGACGAACAAGGTGTCCGCGATCCAGCAGGTTATTGGCGTACAGGTCTTCGCCAATCTGGGCTTCCAGCGGGATACGTCCGTCATAGGACCAGCGATCCTTGCCCCGCTCGACCGAAACGGACTGAGCACCATCGATATTGACGCCAACGTAGAACGCCAGCCGGCGTGACGCCGACATGGTGATGGAGAAATGCATATAGTCGAGCCGATTTTCGGCGGAACCTGAAACAGGCAGCACGTCCCCGGCACGCTCATCGCTCATGGTAGGCCAGGGTACGCTGAATTCACCAAGAAAGTCGGCGGCATATCCTGGGCGCCCGGACAGCGACTCGGCATCAGTGATACGAGGGCCCTGCTGCCTGGCCTCAAGATCAACCGCAGGCGCTGCCTCCTGCGGTGCGAGTCGGCGCATATCGCTCAGTCTGGGTCTGTGGTTCAGGTCGATCGCCATTTCTTCATATTCCTATCGTATAGAGTGCGTAGAGAGCTTAGGCAATGCCTTGTCGCCTTGTTATAGATTGCGTCGATAGGCGCACAGCCCACCTCTACATGGCATACTCTGACATTCCTATTTGGCGATTACTTTACAAGGGTGGGAGGCCAGGAATGCCCGACACGAACGGCACATTGAGTTTGTATGGCATAAAGGCCTGCGACACCATGAAAAAGGCGCGCACATGGCTCGACGAACATGGCGTGACCTATCATTTTCACGACTACAAGGTCAGCGGCATCGACCGGGAAACCCTTTCAACCTGGTGCCGTGAGCTTGGTTGGGAAAAGGTGCTGAACCGCGCCGGCACTACGTTCAGAAAACTGCCTGACGAACAAAAGGCAGATCTTGACGAGACCCGTGCCATCGAGCTCATGTTGGCGCAGCCCTCCATGATCAAGCGTCCTGTACTGGACCTGGGAGAGCGTCGCGTACTAGGCTTCAAGCCGGAACTCTACTCGGCTGAACTGGACCGCTGACATGTCGATTGCCTGGGCACTATTCATACCTTCCTGTTTCGCATTGAACATGGCGCCTGGGCCGAACAATTTGCTGTCCGTCAATAATGCTGCCCGCTTCGGCTTTGCAGCGGCCTGTATCGGCACCTTGGGCCGACTGATTGCCTTTGCCGGCATGATCGCGCTGGCGGGCTCAGGCCTGGCGCTCGTATTGTTGACGTCGGCCTGGCTCTTTACTGCGATCAAGCTTGTAGGTGCGATGTACCTCATCTGGACTGCCATCCGCTTATGGACTGCCAACACCTCGACGGACGCTCCATCTCCTGACGAAGTCATCAAGGCAGACCTCTGGAAGTTGATGCGTCAGGAGTTTCTGATCGCTGCAGGCAACCCCAAAGCTATTTTGCTGTTTACCGCGTTTCTTCCGCAGTTTGTAGTGGTGGGTGAGCCGCTTGGGCAGCAGTTTACTCAATTGGGCGCAGCGTTTCTGATCATGGAATGCTTCGCCATCGCAATTTACGCCTTCGCCGGAGCACGTCTCGGCCGCCTGTTGGCTGGTGAGCGTGCCAAGCGTCTGTTCAACCGTGGTTGTGCCGCCCTTCTGGGTAGTGCCGGTGTGGGACTACTTCTCAGCCGGCGTCCGGCCTGACCTTATTTGTTTAGAAGGAAAGTTTCATGTCTCAGAATGTGTTCAGCCTGGCCTTTGGTGTCGGCACGCAAAATCGCGACGGCGCCTGGCTCGAAGTCTTCTATGCCCAGCCCCTGCTGAACCCCTCGGCAGAACTGATTGCGGCCATCACGCCGGTTCTCAATTATGCAGGCGGGAACCAAACCATCACCTTTACGCCGTCTCAGGCGCGCGCTCTGGCCGATGCCTTGCGTGGTGTAGAGAACGCTCAGACTCAGATGGCGCTGCTAACCCGTCTGGCTGAAAGCGCCAAGCCGCTAGTTGCCACGATTCTGGCGGAAGACGCTGCGCCCTCCTCAACGCCTGAGGCGTACCTGAAGCTGCATTTGCTGTCGCATCGCCTGGTCAAGCCGCACGGCGTCAACCTGAGCGGCATCTTTGCTCTGCTGCCGAATGTTGCCTGGACCAATCAGGGTGCCATCGACCTGGCAGAACTGCCTTCCGAGCAACTGGAAGCCCGTCTGCGCGGCAAATTGCTGGAAGTGTTCTCCGTCGATAAATTCCCGAAGATGACCGACTATGTCGTTCCCAGTGGCGTGCGCATCGCCGATACCGCCCGTGTTCGTCTGGGCGCTTATATCGGTGAAGGCACAACCGTCATGCATGAGGGCTTCGTAAACTTCAATGCCGGTACGGCGGGCCCAAATATGGTCGAAGGCCGCGTCTCGGCGGGTGTATTCGTCGGCAAGGGTTCGGATCTGGGCGGCGGCTGCTCCACCATGGGTACTTTGTCTGGCGGTGGCAATATCGTGATCAGCGTTGGCGAGGGCTGCCTGATCGGTGCCAACGCGGGCATCGGCATTCCGCTGGGTGATCGCTGCACCGTGGAGTCCGGCCTGTATGTAACAGCGGGCACTAAGGTGATTGTGCTGGATGATCAGAACCAGCAGATACAGGTGGTCAAGGCGCGCGATTTGGCAGGCCAGAATGATCTTCTGTTCCGCCGCAACTCCCAGACCGGCGCGGTCGAGTGCAAAACCAACAAGAGCGCAATCGAGCTGAACGAAGCCCTGCACGCGCATAACTGAGTCATGGAACCCGGTACCTTGGTACCGGGTCCAGACCTGTAAGTAGGCCGCCCGCCGGCTCACGGCCGGGCGGCTTTTTTTCATCCGTTTCCAAAAGTTGAAGCCATGACATTGCCCTCCCCCTGGCGCACCGACTTTCCGGCCCTTGCTGCCTTTGAAGAAGACGGCATCACCTATCTGGACACTGCGGCCACAGCGCAAAAGCCCAAGGCTGTACTGGATGCGCTCACAGCGTACTATGCCCGCGGCGCCGCCAATGTTCATCGCGCTCAGCACCGCCCTGGCGAGCGCGCAACCCAGGCCTATGAGTCCGTACGCGCCAAGGTGGCCCGCTGGCTGGGCGCTTCCAGTTCAAGGGAAGTCGTGTTTACTCGCGGCACGACGGAAGGGCTCAACCTGATAGCCTACGGGCTTGAGCATCACTTCAAGCCCGGCGATGAAATTGTGGTCAGTGCCCTAGAGCATCATGCCAACCTTCTGCCCTGGCAGCAGTTGGCTCGGCGTCAGGGGGTAGAGTTGATCGTATTGCCGCTTACAGACTCGGGCCATATCGACCTCAATCGAGCCAGTGAACTGATCGGCCCACGCACGCGTCTGGTTGCCATCAGCCAGCTGTCGAACGTATTGGGAACCTGGCAGCCGCTGGCCGAGCTCTCCCGTCTGGCCCACGATCAAGGCGCCTGGTTCGTTGTGGATGGCGCTCAAGGCGTGGTTCATGGCCGCCACAGTCCCAAGGACCTGGGCGCGGATTTCTATGTATTTTCCGGCCATAAGCTCTACGCACCAGAGGCCATAGGGGTACTCTGGGGACATGCCGAGGCCCTGGCAGCTCTTGCGCCCTGGCAGTTTGGTGGCGAGATGGTGCGTAACGCCGATTATGAACACGCTGAGTTTCATTCTGCTCCCATGGGGCTGGAGGCCGGGACACCGCCTGTTGGTGCAGCCATTGGCTTGGGGGCAGCATTGGATTGGCTCAGCGCACAAGACGAGTCATCCATTTTTGGTCATGAGCAGGCGTTGTGCGTGAAGCTACAGGCCGGACTGGCTGCTCGCGAGGGCGTTCGTGTATTGGGCGAGCCGCAGATTGCCCTGGCCAGCGTAGTGGTTGATGGCATACATGTGGCTGATCTTTCCCATATGTTGGGCGAGCAAGGCATTGCCGTGCGGGCGGGCAATCATTGCGCCATGCCGCTGTTCAAGCGCCTGGGCGAGGCAGGCTCGCTGCGGATTTCTCTCGGTCTGTATAGTGACTCAACGGATCTGGAGCGCTTCTTCATGGCGCTGGATAATGCCTTGGAGCTACTACGATGACAGGTTTGACGACTGAGGCGCAGGCTGCGCTGGATGCCTTCTCTTCCGCCAACGGGTGGGAAGCTCGTTCACGCCTCTTGCTGCAGTGGGCGACACGCTTGCCCGATGTTGAAACCCGACGAGACGAAGATCGGGTCTATGGCTGTGAAAGTCAGGTCTGGGTCACTCACAAGCAGGATGGAGAGCAGCACTTCTTTCGGGCAGGCAGCGATTCTCGCATTCTACGTGGCCTGCTGGCTGTACTCTTGGTCCGAGCCAATGGACTGACCCAGGAAGAACTGGCCGTGCTGGATATTCATGACTGGCTGGGCCAACTAGGGCTGGAGCGGCAACTCTCCGCCTCTCGTGGCAATGGCCTACGTGCGGTAGTCGAACGCATGCGAACGCTGGCTGAAGCCTAGCCGAACCCCGCTCCCCTCCGCGCAGTCCGAAGAAGAGACGAGTTGAGGAGTTTTCTATGGCTGCGCAGATCCGTATTGGTATTTCCGGCTGGCGCTACGTGCCTTGGCGGGGTGTTTTCTATCCTGAAGGGCTGACTCAAAACAAGGAGCTGCGCTTTGCCTCACGGGCGCTGTCTACAATCGAGATCAATGGCTCCTTCTATTCGCTTCAGCGCCCTCAGAGCTACGCCAGCTGGTATGCAGAAACCGGTGAAAACTTTCTTTTCAGCGTCAAAGGTCCGCGCTACATCACGCATATCCTGCGCCTAAAAGATATCGAAAAAGCGATGGCCAATTTTCTGGCCTCCGGCATCTTTGAGCTCAAGGAGAAACTGGGACCTATCCTCTGGCAGTTTCCAGCTAATTTGAAGTTCGAGCCTGAGCGGTTTGAGGCATTTCTAAAGCTCCTGCCTCAGGACACCCAGACCGCCCAGGCGCTCGCCCTGCATTGTGAGGCGCGCATGGAGGGCCGCTGCAGCCTGAGTATCGATGCCAATCGCCCCTTGCGCCACGCCGTCGAGATCCGGCATGAGAGCTTTATCGACCCCGCTTTTGTCGAGCTACTGCGGCGCTATAACGTGGCGCTGGTAATTGCCGACACAGCGGGCAAGTGGCTGTACCGGGAGGATGTCACGGCAGACTTTCTTTATATACGCCTGCACGGTCACGAGCAGCTCTATTCAAGCCGCTACTCGGATGAAGCGCTGCACTATTGGACGTCTCGCATTCAGGCTTGGGCGCAAGGTGGAGAGCCGGACGATGCCCAGCTGATTGACCAGGCACATCGGTTGCCCACACAGGAGAGCCGAGACATCTATTGCTATTTTGATAATGATGCCAATGTCCACGCGCCGTTCGATGCCGACCGGCTCACAGTGGCGCTAGGCCTGAAGGAAAGCCTGGGCAAATGGGATCTAAGCCTGATTGGCGAGGAGGCCAAGCCGAAGCGAAAGAAAAAGGCCAATGCGCCTTAGGATCTACTCCGACGCGCCCGGAAGAAATCGGTCAGCAAGGCGCCACACTCTTCAGCCAGAAGACCGCCCTCAACGATAACGCGATGGTTCAGGAAATCCTGCTTGAAAAACTGCCCACGGCTTTCTACCGCACCGGCACGCGGTTCACGTGCACCATACACCAGACGCTGGATCCGGGCGTGCACCAGAAGCCCTGAACACATGCTGCACGGCTCAAGGGTTACATACAAGGTAGTGTCCGGCAGACGATAGTTTTCCAGCGCCAAGGCCGCTGCACGAATGGCCTGCATTTCTGCATGGGCGCTGGGATCATGGCCGGTAATGGGCTGATTGAAGCCGCGTCCAATGATCCGTCCCTCATGAACCAATACCGCACCGACAGGCACCTCACCCAGGGATGCCCCTTCAGCCGCCAAGGCCAGCGCCTCTCGCATGAAAAGCTCATCCTGACTACGGTCGATAATGGGAGGGAAACGGCGCATACGATTCATGACAAGCTCAAACGTCAGCTGACCTCAATGGTCCCCATGAGGCCGGTTTCCATGTGGTCGATCACATGGCAGTGAAGCATCCATTGTCCTGGATTATCGGCCACCAGCGCTACCCGAGCTGTCTCGTTCTTGCCGAGCAGGTAGGTGTCGGTATAGTACGGCGTCACGGGATGCCGGTCCGAGCTCAAGACCTTGAAGGTCAGCCCATGCAGATGCACAGGATGAAAATACTGGGCCATGTTACGAAACTCAAGGATGTAACTCTGCCCAAGCTTGAGCTTCGCCAACGCTGGATGCGGGTCCCCTTCCTTGTGCTCGCCACCGGCCTGGCCGTTGATCTGCCAGTACATCGCCTTGCCGCAGTACGCCGGGTCGCTGGCCAGGGTCGCTACCCATTCGAAGCGAAAGCTTACGGTTTCCGCCCGTTCAAGGTCCGGCTCGCTGACAGGGTTGGGCGGCAATGGCCGCGGCCATTCTCCAGGCTGGGCGCCCTGATCGGTAGACCCCAGTGTAGCCAGTCGCAACGGGCCGTTACGCAGGGACACCGTTGTCCCGGCTGCCGGTACCCTATATGCCAGATCGATGCGCATACCAGGGCCTAGCAGGTACTCATCGCCAAACGCCCGAGGCTCGATAGGATGGCCGTCCAGCGCGTAAATACGCGCCTCGACATCCGTCAGGTTCAATCGGTAGGTTGCCGTGTTATCCACATTCAGAATGCGCAAACGCACCACTGCGCCCGCGGGCAGATCAATAGTGGGAACGTGCTTTCCGTTTACTGTGGTCAGCCGACCCAGCGTGCCTACGCGAGCCGCCTCTCGAGGAATGCTGAACGCTGTAAAGACTCCCTGATCATCCACATGCCAGTTCTTCAGGCACAACGTCATGTCGTGCGCAAAGCCGGTCGGCTCACGCTCTTCGACAATAAGCGGTCCTTCCAGGCCTCGCCCCAGTTGCTCACTGCTGGCGACATGCGGGTGATACCAATAGGTTCCAGCGTCTGGTGTCTTGAACTGGTAAACGAAACTCTCGCCCGGTAGCACTGGTGCCTGCGAGATATACGGTACGCCATCCATCTCGATGGGCAGACGAATGCCATGCCAGTGAATCGTGGTGGGCTGATCAAGATGATTAGTGAAGCGGACACGCAGCCACTCGCCTTGCCGCGCCCGGATTTCCTTGCCTGGAAATTGGCCGCCATAGGCCAGCGCAGGCGTGACATGCCCCGGCACCAACTCGACATCCAGCGGTGCCGCGATCAGCTCGTAGTCATACGCTTTGGCCACTTGTGGCCGCCCCAGCCACCAGCGAGCGCCGCCAGCGCCTACCCCTACCACAGCCAGACCGGTCAAACCGCCGAGCACCTGGCGCCGCGTGAAAGACATGAAATGCAGTCCCTCGGGAAATTGGAGGAGCGCACAATACACCCGATTTCACTCAAAGATAAGAAGCACTCTCAATTAAGTAAGCGGAGACGTACGCTTTCAGACTGATGGGAATGAGCGACCTAGGCCCTGGGATCAAGCCGTGTCGTTTCGCGGTGAACGATTTCAAATCCCAGGTCTACATGACGCTCCGGCCTGTCCTGCCCCGCCAGATGAGCGACAAGCAGCTCTGCGGCCTCACAACCGATGCGATAGCGTGGTGTTGCCACAGTCGTGAGCGGCGGAGACGTCCAGGCCGACCCGTTTAGGTCATGGAAGCCCATGATGGCCATGCGGTCGGGAACGGCAATACCCAGGCGGCCGCATTTGAAAACAGCGCCCTGCGCCAAGTCATCATTGCAAAAGAACAGCGCCTCACAATCGGGATGTGTACGGTGCATCCGCTCAAACAGCTCTGCCCCCAGCGCCAGGGAAGAGTTGTTGGTCACAAACAGCTCCCGCTGTGGATCATATAACCCGGCTTCCTCAAGCGCCTGGCGGCACCCATCTCGACGCCGCAGCGTGCGTGGATCGCCCTGCGCGCCAATGATGCCGATACGTCGATAGCCGCACTCGATCAGATGACGGGCCGCGGCATACCCAGCGGCAAACTGGGAAAACCCTACGCTCCAACAATCGTCCCGCGTTAGGGTTTCGATGGTATGCACCGTTGGAATCTGCTGTTGTTCCAGCAATGCCCATAGCCCGGGCGTATGGTCGATACCCGTCAGGATCACACCATCCGGGGAATGCTGCAGATAGGTACGCAGCAGGTGTTCCTCCTGTTCGAGCGAATAGCCGGTTATGCCGATGAGCAGGTTATAACCATGCCGGTCGAGCCGCTCCTTGATGCCGACCAGGATGTCGACGAACACGCTATTGGTAAGCGAGGGGATCAACACGACAATATTCTGGGAACGTGCCGACGCCAGGGCCATAGCGGCTTGGTTGGGGACGTAGCCCAGCTGGCTGCATGCTTCGAGGATCTTGTCACGCACCGGCACGGCGACCTTTTCCGGCGTCTTGAGCGCTCGGGAAACCGTAATCGAACTCACGCCGACGTGTTCCGCTATGTCCTGCATCGTGACTCGTCTACGAGCCGGTTTCCGGTTTCTCATCATCCATACCGTTATAAGCACAGCTGATTTTAGCGTCAAAAGAGGTCTTTACAAACAAAATGTAGGCGCTAACATCGAAATGTATGCGCTAACATTCGCTTGATAAAAACAATAGTGGTGAACGCATCATGTCCTTGCCCCTCACACGTTCTTTTCCAGCACAGCGTCTGATACCTGTTATCGCTCCGGAGCGCTCGCTGCGCCCCTTCACCTCTGATCTGAAGAACAACAAAGCATGAGTGAACCCACACAACGCCGACTACGCAGCCAGCAATGGTTTGATGATCCTGCCCATGCCGACATGACCGCGCTTTATGTAGAGCGCTATATGAACTACGGACTGACCCGTGATGAATTGCAATCGGGTCGACCTATTATCGGGATCGCCCAGACAGGTAGTGACCTGGCCCCCTGCAACCGCCACCATTTGGAACTTGCCCAACGCGTCAAGGCCGGCATTCGCGACTCAGGCGGAATCCCCATGGAGTTTCCGGTGCACCCGCTCGCTGAGCAGAGCCGGCGGCCTACCGCTGCGCTGGATCGAAACCTGGCTTATCTCGGGCTTGTGGAGATTCTGCACGGCTATCCGCTCGATGGCGTGGTGTTGACTACAGGCTGCGACAAAACCACCCCGGCCTGCCTGATGGCAGCCGCCACGACAGATCTTCCTGCCATCGTGCTTTCCGGCGGCCCCATGCTGGACGGCTGGCATAACGGCAAGCGTATCGGCTCCGGAACCGTGCTTTGGCATGCACGCAACCTGTTGTCTGCCGGGACGATCGACTACGAAGGCTTCATGGAAATGACCACGGCGGCCTCCCCGTCCATCGGCCACTGCAACACCATGGGCACAGCCCTCTCCATGAACTCACTGGCCGAGGCGCTCGGCATGTCGCTGCCTGGGTGCGCCAGTATTCCGGCTGCCTACCGCGAGCGTGGCCAGATGGCCTACGTCACAGGCAAGCGCATTGTCGACCTGGTGAAAGAAGAAATTCGTCCCTCGCAGATCATGACGCGAGAGGCATTCGAAAATGCCATCGTGCTGGCTTCGGCCCTAGGGGCTTCCAGCAACTGCCCTCCACATCTGATCGCGATTGCCCGCCACATGGGTATCGATCTGAGCCTGGAAGATTGGCAGCGCCTGGGCGAGGACGTCCCGTTGCTGGTCAATTGCATGCCGGCAGGTGAATACCTGGGTGAAAGCTTTCACCGCGCGGGCGGTGTACCGGCCGTGCTTCACGAACTGGATAAGGCCGGTTTGATCCATCGGCACTGCAACACCGTCTCCGGCAAAACCATTGGCGAGATCATCACGCAGCATCAGACGCTGGACAATGATGTGATTCGCCCCTGTGAATCGCCCCTCAAGCATCGCGCCGGGTTTATCGTCCTGAGCGGCAATTTTTTCGATAGCGCCATCATGAAGGTCTCGGTTATTGGTGAAGCGTTCCGTCAGACCTATCTGGCCGAGCCAGGCAAGGAGAACACCTTCGAGACGCGTGCGATTGTCTTCGAGGGGCCTGAGGATTATCACGCCCGTATCAACGATCCCAGCCTGGAAATCGATGAGCACTGCATCCTGGTCATTCGCGGTTGCGGCACAGTGGGATACCCCGGCAGCGCCGAGGTGGTCAACATGGCGCCACCTTCAGAGCTGATCCGTCGAGGCATCGATTCACTGCCCTGCATGGGTGACGGACGCCAGAGCGGCACCTCAGCCAGCCCGTCTATTCTCAACATGTCACCCGAAGCAGCTATAGGCGGCGGACTTGCCCTGCTCAGGACAGGGGACCGCCTGAGGGTCGACCTTAATGCACGACGGGTCGAACTGCTGATCGACGAGGATGAACTGGAGCGTCGGCGCGGCGAAGCCTTGCCCAGCATTCCGACCTCTCAGACCCCCTGGCAGGAGCTCTACCGCAAACTGGTCGGGCAGTTATCGACTGGCGGCTGCCTGGAGCCAGCCACCCTGTATATGCGAGTGATCACCGAAAACGGTGCCCCTCGCCACTCCCATTGAGTAAGGAGAACCGCATGTCTTCCTACACGCCTTCACATCCCCTGACGGCGGCCTATCAAGCGCCTGACGACATGGCCGCTGGTACCTGGGTCGGCCGTGTCTGGCTACCCGGCTCCACCGCCGGCCCTGCCGTGGTGCTCGTCAAAGAGCAGGCGGTGTATGACATCAGCACCTCGGTTTCGACCATATCTGCGCTGATGGAACTGGACAACCCTGCTGCCTATCTTCGTGAGCTGCCGTTGCCAGCGCCCCTAATAGACCTGCCAGGTCTGCTCGCCAATAGCGACAACCGCGAGCGTGATGAGAGCAAGCCCTGGCTTCTCGCACCGATCGATCTACAGGCTATCAAGGCAGCCGGTGTCACCTTCGCGGCCAGCCTGCTGGAGCGCGTCGTCGAAGAACAGGCCAAGGGCGATCCGGGCAAGGCGGCTGACATCCGCGCCTCATTGACTGAGCGCATCGGCGTTGATCTATCCGACATCGTGCCAGGATCAGATCAGGCAGAAGCGCTACGAAAGGTACTCATCGAGCAGGGCCTATGGTCTCAATATCTGGAAGTAGGTATAGGGCCGGACGCCGAAGTGTTTACCAAGGCCCAGCCTCTTTCAGCGGTAGGTTACGGCTCGGACATTGGTATTCACCCCAAATCCACCTGGAACAACCCAGAGCCTGAGATTGTGCTGGTGGTCTCCAGTACGGGCAAAGTTCAGGGCGCGACCTTGGGCAACGATGTAAACCTCAGGGATTTTGAAGGTCGTAGCGCTCTGCTGCTGTCCAAAGCCAAGGACAATAATGCTTCAACAGCCATCGGCCCTTTCATTCGTCTTTTCGATGAAAGTTACGGCATCGACGATGTGCGCTCGGCAGAGGTTGACTTGCGCATTCACGGCGAAGACGGCTATCTGCTGGAAGGCCACAGCTCCATGCGCCAGATCAGCCGAGACCCACTCGATCTGGTCGCGCAGACGCTTAATGCCAACCACCAGTACCCGGATGGGTTTGTCCTGTTTCTCGGTACCCTATTCGCTCCACGCCAGGATCGCGATCAACCCGGCGGTGGCTTCACCCACAAGCTGGGCGATGTGGTCACGATCAGCACATCGCGTTTGGGCACGCTGAGCAACCGGGTCACCACCAGCGACCAAGCCGCCCCGTGGTCCTTCGGCATTCGCTCACTAATGGACAATCTTCAGCGCCGCGGCCTGCCCTTGAGCGTTTTTCCTCTGCAGTGACCCATCAGCAGCCCCGTATTTACCTGAACTGTTCAGCCTGACTGCTCCAGGCTGAACCTGCCTCACTACTCAGCACAGTTTTTTGATCCGCAAGGAGGCGGATCGTTGTACTCCAGGGAATCGCTAACAAATACAAAAACCGGCTGCCTCCACAGCCTAGGAGACAACATGAACCGTGCCAAATCCTCTGGATTCTTGGTATTCGTCACTATTGCCGCAGCATTCGGCGGCTTGCTGTTCGGCTACGACACTGCCGTGATTTCCGGTGCTGTAGAACCGATACGGATGCACTTTATTGACCCGTTGTTTCAAGACCCGATGCAGGCCAGTCGGGTCGTCATTGAGTTCAAGAACACGCTTCTGCTCAGTACCCTGCTTGTGCTTGCCTTAAGTATCTATTACTTCATGCGGCTTTACGGACGCATGCGTGGGTTAGTGTTTGCTGCGATTGTTTCCGCTATTACGGGCTGGCTGTTCTACAGGCAAGTTTTCATTCTTCCTGATGAAATCACGCCTAATCTCGCCAACTCTATTACTGGATTTACCATTGCATCAGCCCTGCTAGGCTGCGTAATCGGGGGCTTTTTTGCGGGCTATATCAGCCAGCGTCTAGGCCGTCGCAACGGGCTGATCCTAGCCGCCTTGCTTTTTATCGTCTCGGCTATCGGCTCCGCATTGCCTGAAGTCGTCAACGTATTTGGTATTGAGCACATCAGCGCCTTTAACCTATATAGGATCATAGGCGGAATGGGGGTTGGTATTGCCTCTATGCTTTCGCCTATGTACATCGCTGAAATTGCTCCCAGCCACATGCGTGGTCGCCTGGTGTCGTGCAACCAGTTCTGCATCATTTTTGGCATGTTATTGGTGTATTTCGTCAATTACTTCATTGCCCGCGGCCAAACTACGGAATGGCTGAGCCAATACGGCTGGCGATGGATGCTGGGCTCAGAGATCGTACCGGCTTTCGCCTTTATGGCGCTTCTTCTCAAGACGCCTGAAACACCCCGTTATCTCGTCATGAAAGGCCAAACGGGCCGTGCCATGGAGGTACTTGAACAAATCAACGGCTCTGCCGCAGCACAAACCATTCTTAATGAGATTCGTCTGTCCTTCCAGCAGAGCCACCGTGAAGCGCCCTGGCTCTCTTATGGCGGCGCCCTCATCCTGATTGCCATGCTGCTGTCCATCTTCCAACAGTTTGTGGGCATCAATGTGGTGCTGTACTACGCGCCGGAAATCTTCAAGAACATGGGTAGCCAAGCAGACGTCTCGTTGATCCAGACCATCATTGTTGGTGCAGTCAATCTGATCTTCACGGTTGTTGCCATCGTTTTAGTAGATCGTGTTGGGCGTAAACCCCTGATGATCATCGGCGCGCTTGGAATGGCCGTTAGCATGCTGGGGCTGGGTACAGCGTTCTACCTCCAAAGCCTAGGCATTACTGCCCTGTTGATGATGCTGGTGTACGTAGCCGCCTTTGCAGTTTCCTGGGGGCCTGTGGTGTGGGTTCTGCTTTCAGAGATCTTTCCTAACAGCATTCGAGGCGCCCTTTCCATTGCTGTCGCTACTCAATGGTTAGCCAATCTACTGGTGTCCTGGACGTTCCCCATGATGAACAGCAATGCCTGGTTGACCGACCTTTTCAACCACGGCTTCGCCTATTGGGTATATGGCGTTATGGGCCTGCTGGCCGCTGTATTTGTCTGGCGTTGGGTCCCAGAGACAAAAAACAAAACCCTGGAAGAAATGAATGCTGCCTGGTCACCTCGGACGCCTTCAGCATCCGACCTGGTCGCCGAGCGCGCCTAATTCTTGTCCATACAGAGAAATCTAAATGAATCAAGCAACTGCACAGTACCCTAGCCTCAAGGACCGCACCGTTTTCATTACGGGTGGTGGCAGCGGCATCGGTGGTGCCCTGACTCGCGCCTTTCATACACAAGGCGCACACGTCGCCTTTATCGATATCGATGAGCAGGCCAGTCAGCGCCTGATAACTGAGCTGGAGACCGAAACCGGCCAAGCCCCCTGGTTTCGCCGCTGTGATATCCGAGACATCGATAGTCTTCAGGAAGCCATAAGGGACGCAGGACAAGCGTTGGGGCCTATCCGTGTCTTGGTTAACAACGCTGCCAATGATGATCGTCACGATTGGCGCCAAGTGGATACCCAATACTGGGACGACCGCATGGCCATCAACCTTCGCCCCCTGTTTTTTGCTATTCAGGCCGCTGCGCCACAGATGATCCAGGCTGGCGGCGGATCGATCATCAACTTTGGCTCCATCAGCGTCCAGCTTGCGCTTGGCGGGCTGGCAGCCTATGTCAGTGCCAAAGCAGCGGTACACGGACTGACACGAACCTTTGCACGGGATCTGGGTGTCGATGCCATTCGTGTCAATACGGTTGTGCCAGGCTGCATCATGACCGAGCGTCAGCTGGAGAAATGGATCACGCCGGAAGACGAAGCCCGTATTCAGGAACACCAGTGCCTCAAACTGCGCCTGCTTCCTGAGCACGTTGCCCCTACTGTGCTGTTCCTAGCGGCGGATGACAGTGCCCAACTGACGGGGCACGAGTTTCCTGTCGACGGTGGCTGGGGCTGAAGCGGGGCGCCTAAAAGCACAAAGGCCGCCTAGAAAGGCGGCCTTTGTGCTCAATGCGTCAGATCATTCCCACTCGATCGTTGCCGGCGGCTTGCTCGACACGTCGTAGGTCACGCGGGAAATGCCGTCGATCTCGTTGATGATGCGATTGGAAACCTTTTCCAAAAGCTCATAAGGCAGGTGAGCCCAACGCGCGGTCATGAAGTCGATCGTTTCTACAGCACGCAGGGCTACGACCCAGGCGTAACGGCGGCCATCGCCAACCACACCAACCGACTTGACCGGCTGGAATACTACGAAAGCCTGGCTGACTTTGTGATACCAATCAGCCTTGCGCAGTTCGGTGATGAAAATGTCATCCGCGCGACGCAGCAGGTCGGCGTATTCCTTTTTCACTTCACCCAGGATACGCACGCCCAGACCCGGACCCGGGAAAGGATGGCGGTACACCATGTCATAGGGCAGACCCAGCTCCAGACCAATCTTGCGGACCTCATCCTTGAACAGCTCACGCAGCGGCTCGACAAGCTTCAGGTTCATCTCTTCTGGCAGACCACCCACGTTGTGGTGGGACTTGATCACGTGCGCCTTGCCCGTCTTGGCGCCAGCAGACTCGATCACGTCCGGATAGATAGTGCCCTGTGCCAGAAACTTGATGTTTGGCAGCTTGCTGGCTTCAGCATCGAACACGTCGATAAAGGTGCGGCCAATGATCTTGCGCTTCTTCTCTGGGTCGGCTTCGCCTTCCAGATTGGTCAGGAAGCGGTGCTCGGCATCGGCACGAATGACTTTCACGCCCATGTTCTCGGCAAACATGGCCATGACCTGATCGCCCTCATGCAGGCGCAGCAGACCGTTATCGACGAAGACACAGGTCAGCTGATCGCCGATAGCCTTGTGCAATAGCGCCGCGACCACAGAAGAATCCACACCACCGGACAGCCCGAGCAGCACGTTAGCGCTACCAACCTGGGCACGAACCTGGGCAATGGCGTCTTCAACGATATTGGAAGGTGTCCACAGTGCCTTGCACTGGCAGATATCCAACAGGAAGCGCGACAGGATACGGCCGCCCTGCTTGGTATGAGTCACTTCCGGATGGAACTGCACGCCATACCACCCGCGCTTTTCGTCACCCATGGCTGCAATGGCGCAGCTTGGAGTGCTGGCAACGATATGGAAACCTTCCGGCAGGTTGGATACCTTGTCGCCGTGGCTCATCCAGACATCCAGACCGAGGACGCCATCGTCGTCGATATGGTCTTCGATACCGTCAAGCAAGCGGCTCTTGCCGACCACATCGACTTTGGCATAACCAAACTCGCGAACGTTGGAGCCTTCGACTCTGCCGCCCAGCTGCTCGGCCATGGTTTGCATGCCATAGCAAATGCCTAGCAGCGGAACGCCCAGCTCGAATACGGCCTTGGGTGCGCGAGGGCTGTTGGCTTCATGTACCGATTCCGGTCCGCCGGCAAGGATGATACCGCGAGGGGCAAAGGCACGGATGTCGGCGTCATCCATGTCGAAGGGATGGAGTTCGCAGTAAACACCGAGCTCACGCACACGGCGTGCGATCAACTGGGTGTACTGGGAACCGAAGTCGAGAATCAGAATACGGTGAGCGTGGATGTCTTGGGACATGGCCATTTCTCATGAGCGGTAAGAACAGACGATTCGGGGCCATCTAAGACAGCCCCGAATCTCAACATAAAACACCCAGCGAACCTATTGTCGCGGCAATCAGCCTACGCGGTAGTTGGGCGCTTCTTTCGTAATTTGCACATCGTGTACATGGGATTCCGCCATGCCGGCGCCGGTGATGCGAACGAATTGAGGTTTGGTACGCATCTCCTCGATTGTGGCGCAGCCGGTGTAACCCATGGAGGCACGCAGGCCACCCATCAATTGGTGAATGATAGCGGCTAACGGACCTTTGTACGGTACGCGACCTTCAATGCCTTCCGGTACCAGCTTTTCAGCACCGGACGCGGAGTCCTGGAAATAACGGTCGCTGGAGCCCTGGCTCTGCGACATCGCACCCAGCGAGCCCATGCCACGGTAGGACTTGTAGGAGCGGCCCTGGAACAGCTCGACCTCGCCCGGCGCCTCTTCGGTACCAGCGAACATGGAGCCCATCATGACACAGTAACCGCCCGCCACGATGGCCTTGGACAGGTCACCGGAGAAACGGATGCCACCGTCAGCGATCAATGGAACACCTGTACCTTCCAGCGCAGCGGCAACGTTGGCAATGGCGGAGATCTGCGGAACCCCCACACCGGCTACGATACGCGTGGTGCAGATGGAGCCCGGGCCGATACCGACCTTGACGGCATCGGCGCCTGCATCAGCCAGTGCCTTGGCGGCTTCACCCGTGGCGATGTTGCCACCGATGACCTGAACCTGCGGATAGGTTTCCTTGACCCAGCGTACACGCTCGATCACACCCTTGGAGTGACCGTGAGCGGTATCGACCACAATAACGTCAACACCGGCAGCAACCAGCGCAGCCACACGCTCAGGCGTCTCGGCGCCGGTACCGACGGCAGCGCCGACACGCAGGCTGCCCGCCTCGTCCTTGCTGGCGTTCGGGTAGGCCTTGGCTTTTTCGATGTCCTTGACGGTCATCATGCCTTTCAAATTGAAGGCCTCATCGACGATCAGGACCTTTTCCAAGCGGTGCTTGTGCAAGAGCTCGCGCACTTCCTGCTTGTTGGCACCTTCGCGAACGGTAACGAGACGCTCCTTGGGAGTCATCACATCGCGTACCGGAATATCGAGGCGGTTTTCAAAGCGCACATCACGGGAGGTGACGATACCGACCAGATCACCGTTGGCCAGGACCGGTACACCCGAGATGTTGTGCTGACGCGTCAGGTCGAACAGGTCGCGGACGGTTGCGCTGGCATCGATCGTGATCGGGTCCTTTACAACGCCGGCCTCGAAGCGCTTGACCTTGCGGACTTCAGCAGCTTGCTGCTCGACCGTCATGTTCTTGTGGATGATTCCGATACCGCCTTCCTGGGCCATGGCAATGGCGAGGCGGGACTCGGTTACGGTATCCATCGCAGCAGATACCAGGGGAATGTTCAACTCGATACCGCGCGTGAGGCGGGTCTTCAGGCTGACGTCTTTTGGCAAGACATCGGAATAACCGGGAATCAGGAGAACGTCGTCGAAAGTCAGGGCTTCTTGGCTGATGCGCAGCATGGCAGGGGCTCCCGGGCGGGAAAAATAAGAAGCGCGACATTATACCTGTCCTAGAGGAAAGCCTCAACGTAGGCATGAAAGTTGCCGCTCCGTTTACATGGGAAACGATATCAAATTAGAATAATTATCATTACCAAATCATGAGTAATTTCCTTGAAAGCTTCGCTACTCCTCTTCGGTCATGTCCGGCAAACCCCTTTCCTTCTTTCCCTGCTCGCCGGTTGCATCGCTGCGTACACCCTACCCGCCCAGGCGGAAGACCGCGTCGACCTGTCTACCATGGAAATTCAGGCAGATATGCCTCAGGTAGAAGACGGGTATACAGCCGTACAGGCAGGTACAGCCAGCAAGAGTGATGTGCCAGTCAAGGAGGAAGCACAGTCTATTGAGGTCGTAACGCCTGAAATCATTCAGGACTACGACGTTCAGTCGCTGGATGATGCAATGAAGTTTGTCAGCGGCGTCAGCCAGGGCAATACCTTGGGGAACACCAAGGATTCATTGGTCAAGCGGGGATTTGGTACGAATGCCGACGGTTCGATCTTTCGCGATGGCGTACGCTCAAACCTGTCCCGCAACTTTGGCCCTACCAGTGAGCGGGTCGAAGTTCTCAAGGGCCCGGCTTCTCTTCTTTACGGAGCACTTGAGCCGGGTGGATTGATCAACGTAGTCAGTAAACAGCCTCAGTATGTGCAGAGCACTACCTTTGGCGGCTCGGCCTTCAGCGAAGGGGGCGGTAGTCTGAATATCGACACTACCGGGCCTGTGGGCGATACCGGTTTTGCGTATCGCCTGATCGCCGAGCGGCAAAGCGAGGACTATTGGCGCAACTATGGTGTCAATCAGCACACCCTCATCGCTCCTTCGCTGAGTTGGACTGGCGAACGCGCCAGCGTGACGCTGGCCTATGAATACAACGACTATACGAGCCCGTTTGACCGCGGCACGGTGTTTGTCGATGGCCATCCGGCCAGTATCAGCTACGACAAGCGTCTGGATGAGAAATGGGCCAACACAACCGGCATCAGCGAGACTGCAACGGCTCGATTCGAGTATCAGCTTAGCGACGAGTGGAAGACGCGTCTGACCTACGGTTGGAATAACGACCGCTATAGCCTCGCCATCGCTCAGCCGGTCTCGGTTACGCCCAGTGGCGAACTTCTGCGAACAGCCAATGGCGGTCATTATGATTACGAGACCACCTACACCAGCTGGGACTTTATTGGGAAACAGGACTTCCTGGGCCAGCGCCATGATTTATTGATCGGTATCGATCATGAAATGAATGATCAGTACAGGGGCAAGACCTATCGCAATAGCACTGACTCCCGCCGTAACATCAATATCTATTCACCCACCTATGGCAAGCTTGCCGCGCCCAGTCAGATCAGCCCTACGCAAAGCAATGCACGCAACGAGCTTGAGTCCACTTCGCTTTATTTCAAAGATAACTGGCATCTGGATGATCGCTGGATTCTGGTCCTAGGCGGTCGCTATCAGCAATTCCAGCAATATGCCGCCCAAGGTTTGGGAGCAAACCGAAAAACTAGCCTGGACAGGGACGATCAGGTAGTTATCCCGTTTGTTGGTCTGGTTTTTCAAGCAACCGACGCCCTGTCGCTCTACGGAAACTACAGCCGCTCCTTTGTTCCCAACACCACCGTGGACGATCTCAATCAGACATTCGATCCGGAAAAAGGACGCAGCTATGAACTGGGTGCCAAATACACTCTGGCGCCGGGCCTGAATCTGAACGCAGCCGTGTTCGATATCGAAAAAGACAATGTAGTGAGCACTCGCATGGTCAACGGAAAGTCGATAGGCAGTGCAGGCAAAGTGAGTGCTCGCGGGCTGGAACTGGACGTAACCGGGCGGCTGTCCGAGCGTTGGAAACTCATCGGCACCTATGCCTATACCCGCACGCGCATTCTGGAAAATAACAGCAATCCCACCTGGGAAGGCAACCGCCTCAATCAGGCACCTAAACATACGGCCAGCCTGTACCTCACCCATCATTTGCAGGTGCCGTCCAACCTGGGTGACTGGCATACCGGTGCAGGTGCGCGCTATGTAGGGGAACGTGCCGGTGACGACGAGAATAGCTTTTATATGAGCAGCTATACCGTCGCTGACGCCTTCCTGCGCTGGGACTTGCCTGTGCATGGCTATAAAGCCAAGCTGCAACTCAACGTCGACAATCTGTTTGACAAGCATTACTACCCCTCCAGCACCGGTAGCGCATTGCAGGTCAATGTGGGCGAGCCTCGTACGGCGCGTCTGAGTGCCAGCGTGACCTTCTGAGGGCATCAGATTATCCGTTTGGGCACCCTGCCCAGACGGCCCATCCCACCTAGGCGGCTCTCTGTTCTTATGCTCAACTATCGGCACAAGAACACAACGGAGCGCCGCCATGCACATCGTCATCCCGGACGACTATCAACACGTTGTCGAAACCCTGGACTGCTTTACCCTGCTCGAACGTGCCGGGCATACCGTCACGGTCTATCATGATGCCGAGCGTGACCCAGCCGTTCTGATCGAGCGCTTTCGAGAAGCCGATGCGCTGGTGCTGACCCGTGAGCGAACACATGTCGACGAGGCGCTGCTGTCCCATCTACCCCGCCTCAAGCTGATCAGCCAGACCGGCAAGGCGACCGGTCATCTGGATGTCGCAGCCTGTACTCATCGCGGAATTGCGGTGGTGGAAGGCACCGGCTCGCCCATCGCCGCTGCCGAACTGACCTGGGCGCTGATACTCATGGCGCGGCGCAAACTCAAACCGGCCGTCGATGCCTTTTATGCCGGTGGCTGGCAGGTCAATCTGGGCGAACGGCTGAACGGCCAGATTCTGGGGATCTGGGGCTACGGCAAGATTGGCAAGCTGCTCGCCCGATATGGTCAGGCCTTTGGCATGCCTGTTCTGGTGTGGGGCAGCGAGACCTCGAGGCAGGCTGCACTGGCGGACGGTCATCGCGCCGCCGACAGCCAGGAAACCTTCTTTGCCGAGTCGGATGTACTGAGCCTGAATCTGCGATTTTCAGACAAGACCCGCCATATCGTCCGTCGTGAGGACTTGGCGTTGATGAAGAAGTCAGCCCTTTTGGTGAATGCTGCCCGTGCAGGTCTGATCGAGCCGGGCGCACTGCTTGAAGCTGTCGAGGCAGGTCGCCCAGGTTATGCCGCGGTAGACGTGTATGAAGAGGAGCCCGTACCGGCCGGCCATCCCCTCCTTTCCCACCCCAACATCCTGTGCACGCCTCATTTGGGTTACGTAGAGAAACACAGCTACGAACTCTACTTTGGCGAAGCGTTTGCCAATCTGATCGCCTTCTTTGCGGGCGAGCCGGAAAATGTCGCGAACCCAGACGTGCTGGGTCGCTAGCATCCAGCCGACGGCGGGCTTATGATGCCCGCCATGCTTAACGATCCTTTTCAACGTCTCGGCCTCGACCGTGAGGTCCTAACCGTCAGCCAGCTCAACGGCCGCGCCCGTGTTCTGCTGGAAGACGTCTTTTCTCAGGTCTGGGTGGAAGGCGAGATATCCAATCTTGCCCGCCCCGCCTCCGGCCATATCTACTTTACCTTGAAGGATAAGGACGCCCAGGTACGGTGCGCCCTCTTCCGGCAGAACGCCGTGCGTGTCAGGAACCTGCTCAAGGATGGCATGGCGGTGAAGGTTCGCGGCAAGGTCTCCCTGTTCGAAGGCCGTGGTGATTATCAGCTGATTCTGGAAACCCTGGAGCCAGCAGGTGACGGGCTCTTGCGACAGGCATTCGAAGCCCTGAAGCAGAAACTGCTGGACGAAGGCTTGTTCGCGCAAGAGCGAAAGAAACCGCTGCCGGGCCATCCGTGCCGTATCGGAATCGTGACCTCACCGACTGGAGCGGTCATCCGCGATATCGTCAGCGTTTTCAAGCGCCGTGCACCACAGGTCGAGCTGGTCCTGATACCTACGGCAGTACAAGGGCGTGAGGCCACCGGACAGATCGTTCGTGCGTTGCAAACGGCAGACGTGCAGGGTTTCGATGCGATCATTCTGGCCCGGGGCGGTGGCTCTCTTGAGGATCTATGGTGCTTTAACGAAGAGCAGGTTGCCCGCGCTGTTGCAGCCGTTCAAACGCCTATCGTGAGCGCGGTCGGGCATGAGACGGATGTGTCGATTGCCGACTTCGTGGCCGACGTACGCGCCCCGACGCCCTCCGCTGCCGCAGAACTATTGGCCCCTCACAGCGGGGACCTTAAAAACCGCCTGGACGCGCTGTATCGGCGCCTGGTTGTCCGCATGGGTGAGCGGCTCAGCCGTGAGCAGTTGCGCCTGGAAAACATGACGCGTCGGCTCAAGCATCCGGGCGAGCGGCTGCGCCAGCAAGCACAGCGTATCGATGATCTGGACATGCGACTGCGCCGTGCGTTTGTGATTGATATGAACAGACGCCGGGATCGCCTTGCCCATGTCGAAACCCGACTGGCAGGCCAGCATCCGGGCCGTCAACTTGCCCTGCTACGTCAGCGGCTGGATCAACTGGCCCAGCAGCTTCCGCGCTGCATGGAACGCCAGCTCAAGGAGCGTCGTCAGCGCCTGGCCGCCCAGGTTCAAACGCTGCATATCGTTAGCCCGCTTGCCACTCTGGGTCGTGGTTACAGCATTCTGCTCGACGAACGCGGCCACGCCATCCGGTCCGCCGATCAAACGCGTAATGGCCAGCGCCTCAAAGCCCGCCTGGCTGAAGGCGAGTTGGATGTTCGGGTGGAAGACAATCATCGGGAACCAACGACGCTCTCCCTACTGGACTGACCATTAGCAGGCGCGACTGAAAAACGTTTCTACCTGAACACGTGCGCTCAGCTCGTCGACATAGCGGCGCACCGAGTCAGGCCACTCCAGCCCAGCCGTGACGCTCAGGCCTCGCAGAATTGGAAACAGGTTGAAGTCATCCAGCAGGAGCTGCGGACGTACCGGATCAAGGCCGTACATCTCAACTAATAGCGTCAAGCGGTGGTTGATGTCTTCAATGGCCTGCTGGCTGTTTGACAGGGCCGCATTGAAATCTCCGATGATCTGGCTTTTCTTCTCGACAAACAGCGCGTGCGCCTCACGCGAGCCCATCTCCTTAAGGCCGATCTGTGCCCAGCGCGGATAGCCCAGCTGCTGAAACGACGGCAGGGCAGATTCAATCCAGGCGGTTACTGCGTGCGAATGGGTTTGCTCAATCATCGGCATGTCATCGAGATGATCCAGATAACGGACGATCTCCAGACTTTCCGTCATGACGGTCCCGTCGTCCTTTACCAGGATCGGGACAGTCTTCTTGCCTACCAAACGCTCAGGGGTGGCCACATCGTCATACAACAGCACCTGAAGCGTTGCATCGAGTTGCTTGAGGCCCAGCGCCATACGCGCCTTGGTACTGAAGGGACAGTGTTCATAGTAGTAGAGTTTCATGAGGCTTCTCCTTGATGTCCTCATGCAGTGACCGGTGTGAACTCGCCCGGGTTCAGCCACGAGCGATTTGCCAGAAGCCAAGACATGAACGAGGATGACTGGATCACATCGCCTTGATTGTTTTCCTATGCCTCGCTTTCTTCTGCTACTGATTACCTTGTGTTTTACCTTTTGCGCCCATGCTGAAGGCTTCATCACCCGCCTGCTGGATAAACCTGTTCCAGGGGGTGTAGCGGTTGTTCCATTGGGCAACGGCCCGACGGCTCCCAAAGCCACCTATCAAGGGAAGCCGGTCATGGTGGTCCACGAAGAGGGCCAGCGCTGGATCGCTATCGTCGGTATTCCACTCACGATCAAACCCGGTCAGCAGACATTGACGGTCAATGGTAGCCGCACGGAAACATTTGCCGTACGCAGTCGCCACTACAAGGAACAGCACATCACGCTGAAAAATGATCGGCAGGTAAACCCCAATCCGGCGGATCTCAAGCGAATCGAGCGTGAGCTGGCTGAGCAGACCAAGGCCTATCAGATCTTTTCCCCCGGTACGCCCAGTAACCTGCTGCTGGACCGCCCCGTCGATGGACGCCTTTCCAGCCCGTTCGGCTTGCGGCGCTTTTTCAATGGCCAGGAGCGCAACCCACATTCAGGCCTCGATTTTGCCGTTCCAGCCGGTACACCGATCAAGGCGCCAGCCGCAGGCAAGGTCATTCTGATTGGCGATTATTTCTTTAATGGCCGTACGGTATTCGTCGACCACGGACAGGGCTTTATCAGCATGTTCTGCCATATGTCCAAAGTGAACGTAAAGCTGGGGCAGGAAGTGCCCAGAGGTGGCGTGGTGGGCTTCGTGGGGTCGACGGGTAGAGCCACCGGGCCGCATATGCACTGGAATGTCAGCCTGAACGATGCACGGGTCGATCCCGCCATCTTCATCAACGCCTATACACCCTGACGGGGTCAATGAAAGCCCGTAAGCCCGCAAGGCTTACGGGTATAACAATCCTACCGCTTGCAAAGCGCCTCGCAGGGCACCCCGTCGTGATTTCCATCGATCTGAGTGTTGCCACATTGCTGCAGTTGAAATTTCGCCTCGGCGCAGCTGGACATGGCATTACAGCGTTTGAGCGTCGAGCAGTTGAACTCGCCGCCTTCCTCGCTTGCCGACTTGACCGGCGGCGTGTAGGTGGCTGATCCCTGCCGCTTATCCTGACGCTTGTCACGGTCGGCCTTGCGCCACTCCCACGGTGGCATGCGTTCCGACTCCGGTAGCGCCCAAAGACCGCGCTTGGCCGCCTTGGCTTCGGCCTCAAGATCCAGCAGCGACTTGTCTTTCAAATACTGCCGGTACACCCAGGCCGAGCCGGACTTGACCTGCTCGGCATTCACATCTGTCCTGTCCTGGTAAACGCGCGCCACCTTGCGGCCGTAGCGGTCGGTATCCTGTACCTCAAGCCGCACATCCTTGCCAAAAACCATGCTGGAGAGGGACTGCTGCGCACGAGTCCCATAGGGCTGCTTGGACTCAGGCGTATCGATCTCGGCCAATCGAACCTTGAGCTGTTTTTTCTGTGGCGTCAGGCAGGTTAGCGTATCGCCATCGTGCACACCTACCACACGGCAGTTGATGGTCTCGGCCTGGGCCAGCAACGGAAACAGGAAAAAAGCGGCAAACGGAATCAGACGCCTCACGCGAAAACTCCTTGGGAGAAAATGGGCAGAGCTGCTGTTCAAAGTACCACTCCTACGGTGCAGCGATCAGCGGTCCAGGGGAATCAGCTTGTACAGCTCACCAATGGTACACCGCTCCGCATCACCGGCTGGCGCATTGGAAATGATCAGATCTCCAGGCCGCAAGCCGGCCGCTCTTGAGCTGTAGCCGATACGGTTACCTGCCTGCAGGTTGCCGCAAGGCTGCGCAAACTCAACCAGATAGGCCCGCCCCAGGCCAGTTCCCAGCGCAATGTGGCTGCGATCCAGATAATTCCATCCAGACAAGTCGAACCCAAGGATTGTACGGATTGGCTCGCCTTGGCTATAGCCCAGTCGCCTGAGTTTGCCGTCCAGCGTGGTCGGCGGTCCGAACGGTGTTGCACAGGCAGCCAGCAGTGAAATCAGCCCCAGCAGTCCCAGCGTTCTAAACACGCGCATTCAAGAATCCTTAACCTGTTGTCTCTATCGTGGCGCTTTGAGTGCATGCGCCTTTGCCATGGCGGCACCCTATCGAATGTACTGTCTCAGAGGGTTAGGAAAGCGTGGCGCCTTATAGTTTCAATCCAGGCCTAATCGCGTCCGTTCAATGTTTCACTGACTTCGATCAGGCGTGAAAGACCTGCCTTCAGAGCCGCCACCGTGTCGGCGTCCAGAGGAAGCGTCTGTTTCATCGTACCGGGAATGCCACGTGCGGCCTCCTGCAGGGCTCGCCCATCCTGGGTCAGCGTTACCGCCACACAACGCTCGTCCTCAACCAGGCGAGACCGTTGGACCAGGCCGGCAGCTTCGAGGCGTTTAACCAGCGGGGTAAGGGTTCCGGTATCCAGATGCAGGCGCCTGCCGATCTCAGTGACCTTGAGCCCGTCCCGCTCCCAGAGCACAAGCATGACTAGGTATTGCGGATACGTAAGACCCAACGGCTCAAGCAATGGCCGATAGGCGCGAACGGTGGCATTTGCCGCTGCGTAAAGCGGAAAACACAACTGTTCGTCGAGTGAAAGCTCGCACACGGAGCGATTTGGCGTCTCTTTTATCGAATCAGACATGACGACCTCGTCGAGACCAAAGCGAACATCCTGCGACGCCGAGCCTCTTGCTTGTTTACATTTCACGCAATTATATTGAACACAATATATCGGTAAGCCTCTAACTGCCAGATGCTACCTACTCTTGGAGAACATGCCCAATGGCTGATCTGTTTAGCGAACTGAAAATCAAAGACGTTACCCTGCGTAACCGTATTGCCGTCTCTCCCATGTGCCAGTACATGGCAAAAGACGGCATGCCCAACGAATGGCACTTCCAGAATTATGCCTCGCGTGCGGCAGGCGGTGCAGGTCTTATTGTTGTAGAGGCAAGCGCCGTCTCCCCTGAAGGCCGTATCACCCCTGCTGACCTGGGGATCTGGAACGATGAGCAGGCCGAAGCCTACAAGCCTATCGTCAATTTCATCAAATCCACCGGTGCCGTAGCCGGTATCCAGATTGCTCACGCCGGGCGCAAAGCCAGCGCCAACCGTCCCTGGGAAGGCGATGATCATCTGCCGGAAGACCATCCGCTGGCCTGGGAAACCATTGGCCCCTCCGATAATGCCTTTGGTGCCCACCTGCCCCGTGCCCCCAAGCAGATGACGGTCGAGGATATCCATCGCGTTACAGCTGATTTCGTAGCCGCTGCCAAGCGCGCCCTGGCTGCTGGCTTTGAACTGCTTGAACTGCACTTCGCCCATGGTTACCTGGCGCAGAGCTTCTTCTCGCCGCTGGCCAACAAGCGTACCGATGAATACGGTGGCGACTTCGAAGGCCGTGCACGCTTCCTGCTGGAAACCTTCCATGCCGTACGCGAGGTATGGCCCCAGAGCCTACCGTTGATCGTACGCCTGGGCGTGACCGACTTCGTTGAAGGCGACCAGGGTATGGAAGAGTCCATCGAGCTGGTTCGCCGCTTCAAGGAAGGCGGTATGGACCTGATCGACGTCAGCATGGGCTTCAATACGCCTGATGTGTCCAATGTTCCATGGGGCAAGCCAGGCTTCATGGGGGAAAAGGCAAAGCAAATCACCGATGCGGTCGATGTGCTGACCTCCATCAGCTGGTCCATTCGCGAGCCCAAGGATGCCAATGAGCTCATCGAAAGCGGCCAGACCGACCTGATCATGCTGGGCAAGGCTGTACTGGGTGATCCCTTCTGGCCTTACCATGCGGCTATCGAATTGAGTCGCGAGAATCCTCAGGACCTGCTGCCACCGCCCTATGCGGCCTGGCTGAAGCGTCGCTGAGTTTTCGCTGTCCAAAAAGGCGCCCGTTACACGGCGCCTTTTTTATTTGGTTCCGCTTATTGCTTGGCGAGACGCACAGTACGCCAGGCTATGTATCTCCTCAGCCTATGGAGCGCCCATGATCACGGTTCATCACCTCAACAACTCCCGCTCGCAACGTGTCCTCTGGCTACTTGAGGAGTTGGGGCTCGAGTATCAGATCAAACGTTATGAGCGTGATCCGCAGACGTTGCTGGCTCCAAAGGAGCTGCGTGATGTTCACCCATTGGGCAAGTCGCCGGTTATTACCGATGACTCGATGACCTTGGCGGAGTCAGGCGCCATCATCGATTATCTGGCCCACCGCTACGGGCAGTCACTCGTTCCCCCCGCCGACGCCCCCGAGCGTGCACGCTATACCTACTGGCTGCACTATGCCGAAGGCTCAGCCATGCCACCCCTGCTTCTCAAGCTGGTGTTCGACCGTGTCCGCACCGGTCCGATGCCTTTTTTCGCCCGCCCTATCGCGCGCGCTATCAGTGATCAGGTCACCCGAGTCTTCATTCAGCCGCAGCTGAACCTGCACTTCGATTATCTGGAAAGTGAGTTGAGCAAGCACGAATGGTTTGCAGGTGACGCCTTTACAGCAGCCGATATACAGATGAGTTTCCCGCTGGAAGCGGCTGCCTGTCGCGCAGGCTTGACGCAGGGCCGCCCCAAGCTCAAGGCCTTTCTGGAGCGTATCCATGCGCGACCGGCGTATCAACGCGCCCTGGAAAAAGGTGGCCCCTATGACTATGCCGCCCAGGGTTAATGCTGGCGCATGGGCATCTTGTCGATGGTGGCAAAGATTGCGGCAGGATCGATCTGGCCTTGTTGCACGATTTTCTTCCCGCCGTCCTTGCCGACCAGGATGACCGTTGCCTCGCCGCTCGGCTGCTCATCAAGCGCACTGACCAGCGCCTGGGTCTGATGTTCGCTCAGCGGCTCACCGTTACGCTGGCCACGATCACCGACTACGGTATAAAGCACCATATCCCGCTCGATAAAAGCCTCACGGTTGCGTGGCTCTTCAAGGGAGGTGGTCAACTGCTTGAGCACCGGATCATCCGCCGAAGCCGCCAGGACAACAAGGGGACGCGTCTTCCAACGCTCCTGGGTCAAAGGATTGTCCGCGTCAGCGGCCATCACGCCTCCCGCAATCGCCATGAGCCCGCTCAAGGTACCGGCTTTCAGCATGCGTAAAATAGACATCGTTATGACTCCCATCAAGAAAAGGGTCTTTGCATAACGACCACATACGCATCGAAAATTCAGTGGCTACACACCTGTAGCATTACAAAGCGTGTAGCCCTTGGCTTATCGCTCGATAGCCAGCGCGACACCCTGGCCACCACCAATACACAAGGTCGCCAGCCCCTTGTGCGCGTCACGCCGGATCATCTCGTACAGGAGATTGATCACGACCCGTCCGCCCGACGCGCCAATCGGATGACCCAGCGCGATAGCCCCTCCATTCACATTGACCTTGTCCCAGTCCCATCCCAGCTCCTGCCCTACCGACAATGCCTGGGCAGCAAAGGCTTCGTTGGCTTCGATCAGGTCCAACTCGCCCAGATCCCATCCTGCCTTGTCCAGACAACGGCGCGTCGCTGACACGGGTCCGATTCCCATGATGGAAGGATCAACCCCTGCATTGGCATAAGCCTTGATACGGGCCAGCACCGGCAGGCCCAGCGCGTCGGCCTTTTCCGCACTCATGAGAATGAGCGCAGCGGCCCCATCATTGATGCTGGAAGCATTACCGGCCGTGACCGTACCGTCGGGCTTGAATGCTGGCTTGAGCTTGGCCAAGGCTTCGGCTGTCGTGCCTGCACGCGGCTGCTCATCGGTATCGAACACCACCGGATCACCCTTGCGCTGAGGGATCACGACAGGGGTAATCTGGTCCTTGAAGCGGCCCGCCTCGATAGCCGCGAGAGCCTTCTGCTGGGAGGCCGCGGCGTACTCGTCCTGCGCCTGGCGGCTGATGCCATATTTCTCGACCAGATTCTCGGCAGTAATCCCCATGTGGTAATCGTTAAACGCGTCCCACAAACCGTCCTGAATCATCGAATCGACCAGCTCGGCATTTCCCATCCGCAGACCGGTACGCGCCTTGGGCAGAACGTAAGGCGCAAGGCTCATGCTTTCCATGCCACCGGCCACGATGATGTCGGCATCACCACAGCGAATGGCCTGGGTGGCCAGATGCAGCGCCTTGAGGCCCGAGCCGCACACCTTGTTAAGCGCCATCGCTGGCACCGTAGGCGGCAATCCCGCCTTGATGGAGGCCTGACGCGCCGTGTTCTGTCCAAGACCTGCCGTCAATACGTGGCCCATGATGACTTCATCGACCTGTTCCGGTGCGATACCGGTTTTTTCGATCACGGCCTTGATGACTGCAGCCCCCAGCTCCACGGCCGACACATTGGCCAGCGCACCTTGAAAGCTGCCAATGGCCGTCCGCGTAGCGGCCACGATAACAACGTCTCGCATTACTGTTCTCCTGAAATAAGATGGCCATGCGCCCGGCATCAGCACAAGGCGGTTCGCCTGCGGCATTCGTCTGGATCCCGTCGCGTACGTCCTGCGCTGATCAACAGGCGCACCATGCCTATGCCATTACTGAACAGCCGGTGGCTTCCTGCAACGCTTCGAAGGTGACGCCTTCAGCCAGCTCGACCAGCTTCAATCCCTCTGGGGTCACATCCAGCACCCCCAGGTCGGTAATGATCCGGTTGACCACTCCTACTCCGGTCAGTGGCAGGTCACAGACCGGCAGGATCTTGTGAGCGCCTTTGGCAGTGTGCTCCATCAGCACTACCACGCGTTTTACACCGGCAACAAGGTCCATCGCCCCGCCCATGCCCTTTACCATCTTGCCGGGAATCATCCAGTTGGCGAGGTCACCCTTTTCCGACACTTGCATAGCGCCCAGAATGGCGAGGTTGATATGACCGCCCCGGATCATGGCAAAACTCAAGGCACTGTCGAAGTAACTGCTGCCCGGCAGGGCAGTAACAGTTTGCTTGCCGGCGTTGATCAGGTCCGGGTCAATGGTCTCTTCTGTCGGAAACGGGCCGATACCCAGGAGTCCGTTTTCAGACTGCAGCCACACATCCATTCCTTCAGGGATATAGTTGGCGACCAGAGTGGGCAGGCCAATGCCCAGGTTGACATAGAAGCCGTCCTGCAATTCCTTGGCGGCGCGCTGCGCCATTTGTTCACGAGTCCAGGCCATGTTAGTTGCCCTCCGACAGGGTGCGTTTCTCGATGCGCTTCTCGGGGTTGGCATTCACAACAATGCGCTGCACAAAGATGCCCGGCAGATGAACCTCGTCGGGGTCCAGCTCACCCGTTTCCACCAGCTGTTCCACCTCGGCAATACATAGCTTGCCCGCCATTGCTGCCAGAGGGTTGAAGTTACGCGCAGTCTTGTTGAAGACCAGATTGCCTGCCTTGTCAGCCTTGATCGCTTTGACCAGTGCCACATCCGCCACCAGCGACCGCTCCATCACATACTGCTCACCATCGAACTCACGGGTTTCCTTGCCTTCGGCCACCAGCGTGCCATAGCCGGTACGCGTAAAGAACGCCGGGATGCCTGAACCACCGGCACGCAATTTTTCCGCAAGCGTGCCTTGGGGGGTGAATTCCAATTCCAGCTCACCGGAAAGGTACTGCCGCTCGAACTCCTTGTTCTCGCCTACGTAGGAGGAAATCATTTTCTTGATTTGCCGGGACTCGAGCAGTACGCCCAGGCCAAACCCGTCTACTCCGGCGTTATTACTGATCACGGTCAGCTCGCGCTTGCCGGTCTCGCGCAATGCCAGGATCAGCGCTTCGGGGATCCCGCACAGACCGAAACCGCCGACCGCTAGCGTCATGCCGTCTTCCACGACCCCTTCCAGGGCATGAGCGGCACTGGGATAAAGCTTGTTCATGGTTTACCTCGTGTCGTTATTGTTGTTAACGGGCCAACCAGCCCCCATCGACATTCCACGCGGCGCCACATACCTGGGCGGCCGCATCGCTGCAAAGAAACAGTGTCAGCTCGCCCAGTTGGGCAGGCGTGACGAATTCAAGTGACGGCTGCTTCTCCTCCAGAAGCTCCCGCCGTGCGCGCTCTGCATCGCCATCTGCAGCGGCGCGTGCATCGATCTGCTGCTGCACCAGAGGTGTCAGCACCCAGCCCGGGCAGAGCGCATTGCAGGTCACGTTACAATCGGCCGTTTCCAGTGCAACCACCTTGGTCAGTCCGACCACGCCATGCTTGGCAGCCACATAAGCGGATTTCTGTGCCGACCCTACCAGTCCATGCACGGAAGCGATGTTCACAATCCTTCCCCAGCCGCGCTGCCTCATGCCCGGCAATGCCAGACGAGTCGCGTGAAATACCGAGGACAGATTGATTGCAATGATCGCGTCCCACTTCTCGACCGGAAACGTCTCGACCGATGCCACATGCTGGATGCCGGCATTGTTGACCAGAATATCCACACCACCGAACTCATGCTCAGCATAGGCGAAAAGATCAGAAATCTGCTCAGGCCGGGACAAGTCCGCCCCGTGATAGCCCACCCGCCCACCCAAACGGCTTAGGTCGGCTTTAGCCGTCTCGCTGTCACCAAAGCCATTGAGGATCACATCGGCACCCGCTTCGGCCAGTCGCGTGGCGATACCCAGACCGATTCCACTGGTCGAACCGGTTACCAAGGCGGTTTTGCCTTTCAAGTCCATAACGTTCTCCTCTACACGATGCCAGTGGCATAGAACACGCCGATGACCACGAACACTGCCAACGTCTTGATCAGCGTGATACCAAATACGTCTTTGTAAGCTTCCCGGTGCGTCAGTCCAGTTACTGCCAGCAAGGTGATGACGGCGCCATTGTGCGGCAGGGTATCCATGCCACCGCTGGCCATAGCCGCCACCCGGTGCAGCACCTCAAGGGGAATCTGTGCGGCATTGGCTGCGGCGATAAAACTGTCCGACATGGCCGCCAGCGCAATACTCATGCCGCCTGAGGCCGAGCCAGTGATACCGGCCAGAAGCGTTACGGTAATGGCTTCATTGATGAGTGGGTTGGGAATGGTCTTGAGCGCGTCTGCCAAGACCAGAAAACCCGGCAGCGAAGCGATTACTGCACCAAACCCATATTCAGACGCAGTATTCATGGCGGCCAACAAAGCCCCGCCTACTGCGGTTTTAGTGCCCTCGGCCAAGCGGGTACGGATGGTTTTAAACGCAGCCACAAGCACCAGCAAAATGCCGATTAACAAGGCAGCCTCGACGGCCCAGATTGCCGTCAGCTTGCTGACTTCGCTGGTAACAGGCGTTGCCAGACCCGGTAGCGCTAGCGTGTGCGTCTTGCCGTACCATTGAGGAATCCAATGGGTAAACAGCAGATTCATGACACCGACTAGGATAAGTGGCGACAGCGCCAGAAGCGGGTTCGGCAAGTTGATGTTGTCCGGTGTTTCCGGTTCGTTGCGTAACTCGGTGCCGTACCCTTCTCCACGCGCCATCGCTTTACGACGCTGCCGCCCCAGATAGGTCAACCCGACCGCGATGACAAACAACGAGCCGATCAACCCCAGCCAAGGGGCGGCCCAGGCCGTCGTGTTGAAGAACGTCGTAGGGATGATGTTCTGGATTTGAGGCGTACCCGGCAGGGCATCCATGGTGAATGAAAACGCACCCAGTGCAATGGTGGCTGGAATCAAACGTTTGGGAATGTTGCTCTGGCGAAACATCTCGGCTGCGAATGGGTACACCGCAAACACGACAACGAACAGCGAGACGCCACCATAGGTCAGCAAGGCGCAAACCAGCACGATGACCAGCATGGCCTGCCGTGTGCCCAGCAGACGAATCGCAGCAGCTACAATGGAACGGGAAAAACCGGAAAGCTCGATCAGCTTGCCGAAGACTGCACCCAGCAGAAAGACAGGAAAGTACAGCTTGATGAAGCCGACCATCTTGTCCATGAACACACCGGTAAATGCCGGAGCCACAGCGGAAGGATCGGTCAGCAGCACCGCCGCAAGGGCTGCAATCGGTGCAAACAGGATAACGCTATAACCACGGTACGCCGCCAGCATCAGCAGACCCAGCGCCGCCAGAGCAATCAATACGCTCATGTTTTCTCCTCGCTGGCCGGTCAGCACCGAACGCAGCGGCTAGTTATTGTTGTAGCTGTGGAGACAGCAAGGCTTTATTAGCGAGATCCATGCCAGACACTAACACCTTGAATTACTTAACTAATTGCTCCTTCAATTCATTGATTTCCCCAATTGGAGACAACTTCGTATCGATTTTGTCTCTAACTTGAGAATAGTCTCTGTTTCAAGACAAAAGCCCCAGGGCGGCCATTTTCTTATAAAGGGTTGAGCGTCCGAGGCCCAAGCGTTTGGCAGCCTCCTCGACCCTGCCTGAGCACGATGACAAGGCTTGGGTAATGAGCTCATGCTCGAATTGCCGCTTCGCCTCTTCATACGTTATGTTGCTACTAGGCGTCCTGATAGTACTAACGGACACCAGCTCGATCGCTTTGGGCGGCAAGGGTTTTCCTAATGCCGAGCCAATGCTGAGCGCGCCAATAACGGCCTCATCACTCAACAGCGATGCGCGCTCCAGAACATTGCGCAGCTCACGTACGTTACCAGGCCAATCGTAGCGGGCGAGTAACGCCAGTGCTTCCTCATCTAGCTCCCGAGGCGCATGTCCTTCCGCCAGCAAACTGTCCAGGATGGCTTCGCATAACGCCGGCAGGTCTTCTCGCCGCTCACGCAGCGGCGGAACCACAATGGGCAGTACGTTCAAGCGGTAGTACAGATCCGCCCGAAATGAGCCTTCAGCTACCAGCGCATCCAGATTGCGTGAGGTTGCCGCAATCAGCCGAACGTCGCAGCGCAGCACCTCGTTGGACCCCAGCGGCTCGAATTCCTTTTCCTGAAGCACCCTCAAAAGTTTTGTCTGTAAGCTCAGGGGCATATCGCCGATTTCGTCCAGAAATAGCGTTCCGCCCTGCGCAATCTGCAGTTTTCCTGCCCGCGCCTTGCGGTCCGCGCCTGTAAAAGCCCCAGGCGCCGTGCCGAAGAACTCAGCTTCCAACAGATTTTCAGGGATGGCAGCCGCATTCACACTGACAAACGACTTATTGGCCCGAGGGGATGCCGCATGAATGGCATGGGCCAACAACTCCTTTCCTGTGCCGGTCTCGCCCAACAGCAAGACAGAGGTCTCTACCGTAGCCGCACGTCTCGCTCGTCGCTTGACCTCCTGACTGGCCGGGCCGCTGCCTACGAAGTGGGCAAAACTGTATTTGGCCTGCCGGGCGTTCTGCAGCGACCGCCGCGTCGAAGCCAATTCCTCCTGAATCCGTAAGAACCGCGTCACCAAGGGGGCCAACGTCCGTAACTCATCGAACAAGGCAAAGCCAATGGCACCGATGACCTGACCGGTATCGTCATGGATGGGCAAACGCATCACCACCATTGGTCCTTTGGGTGTATCAAGCAGATCCAGCAGGATGGGCTGGCCCGTGTTGACTACTTCCCGCAACAAGCTTCCCGGAATCACCTGCTCACACACCTGCCCGATCGCCGACTTTGCGCTGGGCAAGCCAAAGCGCCGGGCATAACGCTCATTCATCCAGACGATACGGAGGTCACGGTCCACAATCACGGTACCTTCGCTGCTCTGCTCGATGCTTTCAAATAGCGAGCGAATTGCCCGCAGACTGATCTGCTGATAGTCGCTCAGGTCATTGGCGGTCGCCATATCGACACCTGTATAGCGATTCATGGCCGCAAGGCATGCTGTAGCTGATGGGCACGCCGTTCGGCTATCCGCGCCTTGCGCTCCTCGCTCCACTCATAAAACCCATTGCCGCTGCGTAGGCCTGTTCTTCCCTGCCCGACGCGTTCACGCAAAACCTCTAGCACCTCTTCATCCTTGGCTAAGGTCGGCATCAGGTGGCTGGCGATGTCCAGAAAGGTATCGAGACCACCCATGTCTGCCGCTTCCAGCGGTCCCACCATGCCGTAGCGCCTACCCAGAGAGGCCCGCATGACCCGGTCCACATCTTCAGGCGACGCTGCACCGCTTTGTACGATATGCAGGGCCTCACGCAGCACGGCAAACTGCAGGCGGTTGCCAATGAAGCCCGGAATCGCCCGCATGAGCAAAACAACTTCCAGGTCCATGACTTGCAATACATCCCGCACCCTCTCCAAACGGGCTGGGTTGGTCTTTTCTCCCGGCACCAGTTCGACCAGTGGAATCAGATGAGGCGGGTTCCAGAAATGAGCAATGAGCAACCGTTCGGGATATGCCATTCCCTGAGCCAGTTGATCGGGAGGAAAGCCGCTTGTGTTACTGGCAATGATGGCCTCTGGCGAAACGACTGACTCAAGCTCCGCATACAACGCATGCTTGAGCGCCAGCCGCTCAGGTACAGCCTCGATCAGTAGCGTGGCATCAGCCAAATCGGCCAGCGCATCGGTTGTCGTGATCCTGCTCAGCACTGCTTTGGTCTGACTGGGTTCAAACAGCGCAACCGCTGATAGCTCTTCCAAGATGCTTCCGGCAATGGCGGGCACATCGCTCAAACGCTCGGCGGAAACGTCCCGCAGCAGAACCGAATGTCCGTGACGAGCAAAATGAGTGGCAATCCCGACACCCATGAGGCCGGCGCCAATAATTGCGATTCGAGGCGTTTGCATTGTTGTTGTCCTGAATAGCCTGTCGAAGGGCCAGTCTGCAATCGTCCCAAGGCAAAGGGCAAGCGCCGAAAACAATAGTGCCCCATCGCCAGCATGGCAGACGGGGCGCTAGAGAGGAGTAGCGAGCGATCAGAGCAGTTCGAAGTCGTCCACATCCCGATACGCGGGGAACGCATCGCGGTAGCGCGACAGCGTGTCGGCAGACAGCGACACCGTAAACACTCCTGCGCTGTCCTTGGCGTCCAGGAGCGGCTCGCCCTGGTAGTCCAATACCTGGCTGTCGCCGCTATAGGCGATTCCTTTTCCGTCTTCGCCAATGCGATTCACGGCCGCGACATAACAGAGGTTTTCAATGGCCCGAGCGGGAAGCAGCCGATTCCAGTGGTTACGCCGTGCGGCTGGCCAGTTGGCGGTATAGAGCAACAGATCGGTCTTGACTGGATCACGGCTCCACACCGGAAACCGCAAGTCGTAACAGATCAAGGGACGAATGCGCCAGCCGTTGAGCTCGAATACCGCTTGCGCTTCACCTGCGGTGTAATGTTCGTGCTCTCCGGCCATGCGAAACAGGTGACGTTTGTCATAATGGGACATCGTGCCGTCAGGCCGCGCCCACAGGAGTCGATTACGGTACTGCCCCTGGGCATCACGAACGATCAGGCTGCCCGTTATCACAGCATTGAGCGATGCCGCTTGCTCGCGTATCCAGGCATGGGTACGTCCGCCTTCATCCTCAGCCAGCAGGGCTGATTCCATCGAAAAGCCGGTAGTGAACATCTCAGGCAGTACGACCAGATCCGCGCCTTTCGCCTGTTGCAGCAAGGCAGTAAACCGGTCGCGGTTGGCCGAAGCATCATGCCAGAACAGTTCAGTCTGGATGAGTGCCAGTTTCAAATCAGGTCTCAGGCTTAGATCGCGCACAGTTTTTCCGCTGCTAGCCGCAGCGTCTCCTCTCGTTTAGCGAAGCAGAAACGTACCAGACGCAAGTCCTTTGGAGCTTCCTGATAAAACACGGAGATCGGAATGGCAGCCACACCGTGCTCACGCGTCAACCACTCGGCCATTTCGACATCGCTTACGTCATCCCGAATAGCGGAATAGTCCGCCAGCTGGAAATAGGTCCCTGCTGCACGTGTAAACGCCAATTTAGACGAACCCAACAAATCACAGAACAGATCTCGTTTGGCCTGATAAAACGCTGGGAGTTCGGTTACATGCTCGGGATGCGCTTCCATGAAATCTGCCAATGCCCATTGCAGAGGCGTCACCCCGCAAAAGCTTACATACTGGTGAATCTTGCGCAGTTCGCTTGAAAGCTCGCGCGGGGCGATCACATACCCGGTCTTCCAACCTGTCACATGATATGTTTTGCCAAAGGAGCTGATAACAAACGCACGGGCGTAGAGTTCATCATGGGTGAGTACACTGGCATGCTCTGCTCCGTCGAAAACCAAGTGCTCATATACCTCATCACTGATCAGGTAGATATCCCGATCGCGAATCAATGCGGCGAGGCGGTCCAGCGCGTCGCGACCAACCAGCGAGCCGCTCGGGTTATGGGGCGTGTTCAGCACGATAGCCCGTGTGCGCGACGTCAGGGCTGCCTGCAAACGATCCCAGTCAATCCCAAAATCCGGCAGTGCCAAGGGTAGGTGGATGCAGCGCCCACCGGCCAGTTCAACCGAGGGTGCGTAAGAATCGTAGCAGGGATCGAATACAATCACTTCGTCACCGCTGCGAACCACGGACTGAATGGCGCAAAAGATGGCCTGCGTCGCACCGGGCGTAATGGTGACTTCCTGTTCGGCATCAACCGTGCGCCCATAGAGCGTAGCCACTTTGCGGGCCACTTGCTCACGCAAGGCGGGCAATCCTGTCATGGGCGCATACTGGTTATGACCGGCCATGACGTGCCGACTTACCGCCTCGCGCAAGGCATCCGGGCCGTCGAAATCCGGGAAACCCTGAGACAGGTTGATTGCACCCGTTTCCATAGCCAGCTGGGACATGCGGGTAAAGATAGTCACACCGAGGGAAGGCAACTTGCTCTGGATCATCGAACGCTCCGACAACAAGGCGGTCGGCTTCGATGCCGTCGACGGCTCAGCGAAGCACTATGCACCGCTATCATGACTTAAGACTGGCCACTCGGAAGGTGCCCGAGCGGCCTGGTATTCGAACGGGCCAGGCAGCGCTGGCCTGTTACAACAGAGAAGCGACTAGCGACGCTTATCCTTGCGCTTCTTCTCCGCTTTCTTGTGATGGCTCATCAAGCGGCGCTTCTTGTTCACCTGCCGCTCGGTCAGCGTGTTCTTCTTGTCGGCGAAAGGGTTTTCACCTGACTTGAACTCAATGCGAATAGGCGTACCTATCAGCTTCAATACACGGCGATAGGTGTTTTCCAAGTAGCGGACATAGGCGCGCGGGACCGCATCCACTTGGTTACCATGGATAACCAACAGCGGGGGGTTGGCTCCGCCCATGTGCGCATAACGCAGCTTGATTCGACGGCCATTCACCAGCGGCGGCTGGTGCTCCTGTACCGCATCCTCAAGGATCTTGGTCAAACGACTGGTCGGCCAGCGGGTAACGGCCGAAGCGAATGCCTGTTGCACTGACTTGTACAGATGCCCTACGCCGGTACCATGCAGTGCGGAAATGAAATGAATATCTGCGAAATTGGCAAACATCAGGCGGCGTTCGAGTTCGGTCTTCACATAATCGCGCTCACTGGCCTCCATGCCGTCCCACTTGTTGAGCGCAATCACCAGGGCGCGACCGGTTTCCAGTACAAAACCCAACAGGTTCAGATCATGCTCGACTACCCCTTCACGGGCGTCCATCACAAAGATAACGACGTTGGCGTCCTGAATGGCCTGAAGCGTCTTCACAACAGAAAACTTTTCTACCGCTTCGAAGATCTTGCCGCGGCGACGCACACCGGCGGTGTCGATCAGCGTGTACTTCTCTTCGTTGCGCTCGAAGGGAATGTAGATACTGTCGCGAGTCGTGCCGGCCTGGTCATATACGATGACCCGCTCTTCGCCAAGCATGCGGTTGACCAGCGTGGACTTGCCCACGTTGGGACGGCCAATGATGGCGATCTTGATCCCGGCCTTTTCATCTGGTCCTGGAATACGCTTCTCGATGACACTCTCATCCGAAGCCTGATCGCCCTCTTCGTCCTCCGCATCAACAATGAACTCTTCTTCCTCGTCCTTAGGGAAGGAGCCCAGCACCTGCTCAAGCATGCCGTTGATACCGCGGCCATGCGCAGCCGCAATGGTCAGCGCATCACCCAGGCCCATTGGGCTGAATTCAGCCCGGGCAATGTCTGGATCAACTGCGTCGACCTTATTAGCAATCAAAAAGCAGCGCTTATTACGCGTACGCAGATGCTCGGCGATCATCTGATCGCCTGCCGTCATCCCGGCACGGGAATCCACCATGAACAGAACGGCGTCGGCTTCTTCAATGGCCTGAAGCGACTGCTCGGCCATTTTCATATCGATGCCTTCTTCGTCGCCAGAGATACCTCCGGTGTCGACAACGATATACGTCCGACCCTGCCAACGCGCCTCGCCATACTTGCGGTCGCGGGTCAGGCCCGCGATATCGGCCACGATGGCATCACGGGTTTTGGTAAGTCGATTAAACAAGGTGGACTTGCCTACATTAGGGCGTCCTACCAGAGCAATAACGGGAACCATACGGCTCTCCACAGGAATACAGAAAACACAAAGGCCGCTACCGTGAGGGCGATAGCGGCCATACACATACAGGACAGCTTAGCGAATGGTGTAGGCAGCCAGCTTACCGCCGTTGCCGTACACATACATCCAGTCGCCATCCACTAACGGGCGAACCCGAACGCCGCCGTTACCCAGCTTCTGACGACCGGCCATATGACCATCCGTCTGGCTTAGCAGGTGAATATAGCCTTCATAATCACCTACTGCGACGTAGTTCGACAGCACAGCCGGGGCGGACAACATACGACGCGCCAGGGAATCATTGCTCCACAGCGCTGAAGCCGAATTTTGATCTACTGCTTCAACGGTGCCATTTTCCAGGCTTACATATACGTTACCGAAACCTTCAGCGACACCGGTATAGCTGGATGCATCACGTTGCCAGAGCACACGACCGCTCTCAAGATCCAGTCCGGCAACCCGGCCGTGGTACGTGGCCACATACAGCGTAGTACCTGAAAGCAGCAGTCCGCCGTTGATATCAACCATACGATCCAGCTCAGAGCGCCCCTGCGGGATGGCAACCTGCTGCTCCCAGATCGGCAAGCCACGCTGTTCATCCAGCGCAATCACCTTGCCGCTGGCCAGGCCAGCGACAACATAGCGATTGGTTACGACCGGAGCACCTGTGCCACGCAGGGTCAAAACAGGCATGCTCTCCTCATACAGCCAGCGACGGTCACCCGTCTCGGCATCAAGGGCATAAAGCTTGTCGTCCTGAGTCTGGACAGCCACGATGTCACCGTTGCTGACCGGCGGAGCCAGTACTTCACTGGAAACCCTAGCACGCCATTTTTCATCGCCCGAGGTTGCGTCCAGGGCAACGACATCCCCTCTCAACGTACCAACCAGAACCAGCCCGTAGGCAGCGCCGACGCCACCTGAAACAGGCAGGTCCAGCTTTTTCTTCCAAATGATGTCACCGTTTTCACGGTTCAACGCCATGACCAGGCCTTCGTTATCAGTCACGTACAGGGACTGACCGTCAATGGCAGGCGTCAACAGGTTGTAGGTATCACCCTGCCCTTCCCCTACCGAGCGGCTCCATTGCTCCTGCAACTGAACATCGGCCTTGAAGTCCTGCAATTCAGCAGGCGGCAGCTCTTTTTTGCTGTTACTGCTGCACCCGACAGCAGTCAGGGCCAAAGCCAGTAGCGCAACATGTTTCCAACGCAGCATCAGGCATCTCCTTTTGCCAGGTCATCCAGCTTCATCTGCAGCGTGCCTTCGGCGGCATCGGCAGGCAATTCGGACTTGGCTTTTTCATAAGCGGCACGGGCATCGTCGACACGCCCCAGACTGACCAACAGATCACCACGTAACTCTTCGCGGTTGGCGACATAAGGCTCTGCAACCTTGCCTTCCAGTAGTTTCAGGCCATCTTCAGCCTTGCCCTGCGCAGCCAGCACACGCGCCAGACGCTGGCGTGCCAGTTCGCCCACAGTATCATCCGCCGGCTTATCGACAATCGCCTTCAGCTCGTTGGCTGCGTCATCCAGCTTGCCACTCTCAACAGCAACCTTGGCCACGAAAAGACTACCGTATTGGGAATAGGTAGTACCTGAATACTCCTGCTTGAGCTGGTTGGACAGGTCCGTTACCCGAGCGGTATCCGGTTTGCCGCTGGGATCCAGCGCTGCCTGAACCAGCTCCTGATATACGATGGACGCAGCCTGAGACTGATTGGTCTGATTACGCTCCCACCATTGCCAGCCCAGCACGGCCACCAGGGCCACAACGCCACCGGTGAGCAGCGGCTTGCCGTTACGCTGCCACCAATCCTGAAGGTGGGCGACATTTGGATCTTCATTCTGCGAACTCACCGGTCACTCCTATTCGCTTTCGCTGTGTGCGGACGTCTGCTGCTGCAAGCTATCGTGCAGGCGTGCGGACAACTGATCCCAGGCGACCATCTCCTGGGCACTATCATTACGCAAGGGCTTGAGGCCAACCTGGCGCTGCGCCAGCTCATCCTCACCCAGAATCAGAGCAAACCATGCACCGCTCTTGTCTGCCTTCTTGAACTGACTCTTGAAACTTCCGCCGCCAGCATTAACCGCCAGACGCAAGGAAGGCAAGGCCGTACGCAGCTGCTCGGCCAAGGCCAGACCGGCTAGTTCTGCCGCTTCACCAAAGGTGCATAGGTAGATGTCCATCGGACGGCTAAGCTCGGCAGGAATCTTGTTCAGCGTCTCAAGCATCAGCACCAGACGCTCAACACCCATGGCAAAACCAACGCCTGGCGTAGGCTTTCCACCAAACTGAGTGATCAGACCATCGTAGCGTCCGCCAGCGCACACCGTACCTTGTGCGCCCAGCTTATCGGTTACCCACTCGAATACGGTACGACCGTAGTAGTCCAGACCCCGTACAAGCTTCGGATTGATCGTGTACTCGATGCCTGCTGCCTCAAGGCGTGCCTTCAAGCCTTCAAAATGAGCACGAGACTCTTCGTCTAGATAATCCGACAACGTGGGAGCATCGGTCAGCAAGGCCTGTGTCTGGGCATTCTTGCTGTCCAGAATACGCAGGGGATTAGTCGTCAAACGACGCTGACTGTCTTCATCCAGCTGATCGAAATGCTGCTTAAGGTAATCAACCAAGGCATCCCGATAGGCTGCACGCGCTTCGCTTGAACCCAAGCTGTTCAGCTGCAGTGTAACGGCATCATCAATACCCAGCTGCCTCCACAGGCGCGCCGTCATGATGATCAGCTCAGCATCGATATCCGGCCCAGGCAAGTTAAAGACCTCTACGCCAATCTGATGGAACTGGCGATAGCGTCCTTTTTGCGGCTTCTCGTAGCGGAACATGGGTCCCGTATACCAGAGTTTCTGAACCTGGCCACCGCCTGTAAGGCCGTGCTCCAGCACGGCGCGGACACACCCTGCTGTGCCTTCCGGACGCAGCGTCAGCGACTCACCGTTACGGTCGAGAAAAGTATACATTTCCTTGTCGACCACATCGGTGCCCTCGCCGATACCCCGAGCGAACAGCTCGGTGAATTCGAGGATAGGCAGTCGGATTTCCTTGTAGCCGTACCCATCCAGCAAGGTGGCGAAGGTTGTTTCCAGATAGCGCCAGGCTGGCGTCTGCTCTGGCAGTATGTCGTTCATGCCACGAATGGCTTGCAAAGACTTGCTCACTAGGAGTCCTTAATTCAATTCTCTAACGGCATTCAGCTACGGGCAATAACAGCCGCATCCGCTTCCATTTTTTCAGCCGCTTTGCGGCGAATCAGCTGCTCCAGCTCATCCACCAGATTCTCATTGGTCAGCTTTTGTGCAGGCTTGCCATCGATATACACCAGGTTATTAGGCGTGCCGCCAGTCAACCCTACGTGAGCCTCTTTGGCCTCTCCCGGCCCGTTGACCACACAGCCGATAACGGCCACATCTAAGGGAACCAGAAGATCTTCCAAGCGCCCTTCCAGATCATTCATGGTCTTGACCACATCAAAGTTCTGGCGAGAGCAGCTTGGACAGGCGATGAAGTTGATGCCACGTGAGCGTAAGCGCAACGACTTCAGGATATCGAAACCCACCTTGATCTCTTCGACCGGATCCGCCGCCAGGGAGATACGAATGGTATCGCCAATGCCTTCGGCCAGCAGCATGCCCAGGCCAACCGCAGATTTTACGGTGCCGGAACGCAAACCACCTGCCTCGGTGATGCCCAGGTGTAGCGGCTGCTCGATCTGCTTCGCAAGCAAGCGATAAGCCGATACGGCCATGAAGACGTCACTCGCCTTCACACTGACCTTGAAGTTCTGGAAATCCAATTTGTCGAGGTAATCGACATGACGCATGGCTGATTCCAGTAGCGCTTCAGGGGTAGGCTCACCATATTTTTTCTGCAGATCCTTTTCCAGAGAGCCCGCGTTTACGCCGATACGAATCGGAATGTTCTTGTCACGCGCCGCATCGACTACCGCCCTGACCCGGTCTTCACGCCCGATGTTGCCAGGGTTGATACGCAGACAGTCCACACCGAGTTCAGCTACTCGAAGGGCAATTCTGTAATCAAAATGAATGTCTGCAACCAGAGGAACATTCACCTGCTGCTTGATTTGACCGAATGCTTCTGCAGCATCCATGTCGGGAACTGAAACCCGAACGATATCAGCGCCTGCATCTTCCAGACGACGGATTTGCGCAACTGTTGCGGCAACATCACAGGTTTCGGTGTTCGTCATGCTCTGTACCGCGATAGGAGCATCGCCTCCTACCGGCACGGAGCCTACCCAGATCTTTCGAGAAGGGCGACGTTTGATCGGCGATTCGCTATGCATGACAGGACTCTTCTTCCTGATAAATACCAGATCCTTACGGAGACTGGTTAAAACCAGAGAACTATAAAATATGATCCGATAATAAAATCAAAGCGGCAGAATGATGCCGCTTTGATCGTACTGCAATTCTGGTTACTGAGACGCCTGTCCTACTTTGAAGCGAGCAGTTTCCCCACGTACATAGGGCTTGATGTCTACAGGCTGGCCGTTATAGGTAATTTGCGCACCCCGTGCGTAGCCTAAACGAATCTCCACGGGAGCTTTTACCGTTTCAAACTGCAGGGTATCACCCTTTCGTTTGAGGCCACTGTAAATAACTTTCCCCGACGCATCTGTGATCTGCATCCAGCAGTCCGCTACCAGCTGAATGCTCAAGCCTCCCTGCCCTGCCGCTGGCGCAGTTTCGCCGGCTGGCGGCGTGGTAGGCGCAAGCGCAGCATCGGTCGATACAACCGGAGTAGTCGGTGTAACGGCCGTAGCAGGAGCAGCATTCGCAGCGCCATTGGCTGCCGCACCGGAAGCGGTATTGGCTGCAGGCAAAGGCGTTTGCGCAACAGCATTGGCAGCGGGAGCAGTCGGTGTAGCGGGCACACCTGGCTCTGATGCAGCGGGCACCTCAGCCTTTTGAGCTTCCGCCACAGCCTGATCTTCAGGCTCATCAAGCGTATGAATTTCAGTAGTGCCGTCTGCGCTTTCTACTTCGACATGCTCAAGGCTAAGGCCATTACCGCCCATACCAAGCCCGGAGCGCTCCTGCCACCAGAACAGGCCAAGCCCAATGATAACAACGACCAGAATAAAGCTGACGATACGCAGGACATTACGCGACAAGCGCACCGGTTCTTCAACACGGTTTATGGTGTGAACCGTACTGCCTTTGGCATCGGTCCCTGTGTACTGATCGAAGACCTTTACAAGCTCAGCCTGATCAAGCCCCAGCAGCTTCCCATAAGAGCGGACATAACCGCGGGCAAACGTATGCCCTGGCAGCTTTTGATAGTCCCCAGCTTCCAGCAACTCGATGACATGCCCACTCAGATTCATCTGAGCAGCCACTTGAGCGATGCTCCACCCATTGGAAATGCGAGCCTGGCGCAGTATGTCGCCTGGATTACCACGAGCTGACATTACAGCCTCAGGTTGCACATTACTCATCGTTGCTCCGACTGAAGTTGTTTATATTCTTCAGAAGCGGGATAAAGCCGCTTCAATTGCAAGGTATAACTGGCAGCCGTATCGCGATCGTTGAATACTTCGGCCAGACGGATGCCCAGTAAGAGGCTACGCGCATCCTGGGGCGAAATGCGGCTAAATGCTTCGTAATACCCACGTGCAGGTACATACTCACGAGCCGCATAAGAGAGCTGCGCCATTTCCAGCAAAGCCTTGGGTTGGTTGCTGTTCAGTCTCAGCGACTTCTCCAAATACTGGCGTGCCAATTCGGGCTTATTCAACCTTAACGCAGTTAAACCGAGGTTTTCAAAGACTCGCGAGCGTTCAGGGTACAAAGGATCCTGCGAGGCCTCTATGAAACGATCGTAGGCTTCGCTGTATCGCTTCTGCTCAAAAAGAAAGCTTCCGTAATTATTGAGAATACGGGAATCGTTACGGCGTGCTGACATGGCCTTGCGGTATTCTTCGTCAGCCAGTTTGGGCTCCATCTCGGTCTGGAACACCAATGCCAGCGCGGCATGGGCATCAGCGCTCGAGGCGTCAAGCTGCAGGGCCTGTTTCAGCGGGATCTTTGCCTGCTCGGTGTTTCCTTCCTGCAGATAGCCCAGACCCAACTGAATGTAGGCGTCCCGGGCATGATCACGACCTTTTTCCGTACTCAGAGGGTCAGTAGAGCCAGTAGTGACGCAGCCGGTTAAAAGTCCTGCAACTGCCAAAGCCAATACTGCACGCAACATCACTAACCCTCTCCTTTTAATTAATTCTGGCGAACACCCAAAGCCGCATCGTTCTCATTATTCAACTGGCGTACAGCAATGTACCGCTCGCTTCGTCGAGTACGGTCCATAACCTTTCCTACCAGCTGCCCACAGGCTGCATCGATATCATCGCCACGCGTAGTACGCACGGTGACATTGAAACCGGCCTGCTGCAGGAGTTCCTGGAAGCGACGCACCGCATTCTTGCTGGGGCGCTCGTAACCGGAATGAGGGAAAGGATTAAAAGGAATCAGATTGATCTTGCAGGGCACGTTGCGCAGCAATTCAATCATCTGCACAGCATGCTCGGGCTGGTCGTTGACGTCCTTGAGTAGAGTGTACTCAATGGTCAGAACACGTTTTTCACCCAGCTGACCAATGTACCGCTGACAGGCATCCAGCAGCATGGCCAGAGGATACTTGCGATTGATCGGTACCAGCTCGTTGCGCAAGGCGTCGTTGGGCGCATGCAGCGACAGCGCCAGAGACACATCGACGTGCTTGGCCAGCTCTTCAATCATGGGCACAACCCCTGACGTGGATAGCGTTACCTTGCGCTTGGATATTCCATAGCCCAAGTCATCCATCATGATTTGCATGGCAGCTACGACATTGTCGAAATTGAGCAGCGGCTCACCCATGCCCATCATCACGACGTTCGTAATGGCACGGTCGATCTTGGCCGGCACAGTACCAAATGACTTGTTGGCAACCCACACTTGGCCGATGACTTCGGCAGCCGTGAGATTGCTATTGAAACCTTGCTTTCCGGTCGAACAGAAACTGCAGTCAAGTGCACAGCCTGCCTGTGACGAAACACACAGCGTGCCACGCTTGTCCTGAGGAATGTAAACCGTCTCAACGCAGCTACCGGAAGCCACACGAATGACCCACTTGCGGGTGCCATCCGCCGAAATATCTTCACTTACTACTTCGGGGCCACGAACCTCGGCGCAGGCCTTGAGCTTTTCGCGCAAGGCCTTGCCGAGATTACTCATGGCGTCAAAATCATCAACGCCAAAGTGGTGAATCCATTTCATCACTTGGCCGGCACGAAAGCGCTTCTCTCCGATGGACTCGAAGAACTGCTCCATTTGTGGCTGGGTAAGCCCCAGCAGGTTAGTCTTGCCGACTGTATTACTCATGGATTCACCTGTGGATCAGCGAGTGCGCTCGCAAACTTCAGTTGCAGCGAAGAAGTAAGCAATTTCACGGGCAGCCGATGCTTCGGAATCAGAACCGTGAACAGCGTTTTCATCGATGGAAACAGCGAAATCAGCGCGGATGGTACCGGCGTCTGCTTTCTTGGGATCGGTAGCGCCCATCAGCTCACGGTTCTTGGCAATGGCGTTTTCGCCTTCCAGAACCTGAACAACGACCGGACCGGAAGTCATGAAGGACACCAGATCCTTGAAGAAAGGACGCTCTTTGTGCTCAGCATAGAAGCCACCGGCTTCGCGCTCGGAGAGCTGAACCATCTTCGCGGCCACAACGCGCAGGCCAGCCTTTTCGAAGCGAGTGATGATTTCACCAACGACGTTCTTGGCTACAGCGTCCGGCTTGATGATAGAAAGGGTGCGTTGAACAGACATGACAACTCCAAAGTTGGGCATTTAGCAAAAACGAAACCCGCGGATTATACGCGGGCTTCGGTCAAAAGCGTAGGCTAACGAAGAATAGGTTAGTCCGCTTCTTCAATCCACGCAGCCTGGATGGCTTCAAGTACCTTCTCGCCACCCCGCTGGGGGTCATCGTCAAACCCGGGCAGTGCGGTGACCCAGTTACGCAAATTCACGAAATTTACATAGCGGGGATCCACATCCGGGTGAGCTTCGGAAAGAGCGATTGCGATATCCAGCACATCGACCCATTTCATCGCCATGATGATCTTCCTTAGTGACGTTCCGATACCTGATTGATGGTGTAGCGGGGAATTTCAACGACCAAGTCGGCAGTGCCAACCTTTGCCTGACAGGACAGCCGGGACTCCGGCTCCAGTCCCCATGCCTTGTCCAGCATGTCATCTTCAAGCTCGTCAGACGGCTCCATGGAGCCAAAGCCTTCACGAACGACGACATGGCAGGTCGTACAGGCACAAGACATCTCACAGGCATGCTCGACTTCAATACCGTTGCGCAACGCTGCATCGATAATGGTTTCACCTTCTTCGGCCTGGATCACCGCGCCCTCGGGGCAATGCTCTGGGTGGGGCAGAAAAACGATCTGCGGCATGGTGAACTTACTCCTGGATTTCGTTAAGACGACGACCCGCCAGGGCCGCCTTGATCGATGCATCCATCCGGCGAGCCGCGAATGCATCGGTCACTTGGGAAAGACGCTTGGTTTGTACTTCAATAGCAGAGGCATCTGAATGGTCGACAAGACTCTTTAGCTTGTCGATCTCGGCCTCTATAACTTCACGCTCTTCAGCATCCAGCAAACGATCGCCGTCCTCAGCGACAGCCGCCTGGACCGCCTCTAGAAGACGTTGCGCCTCGACTTGCTGCTCACGTAGCACGCGAGCGTTCATGTCATCGCCGGCATTCTGGAAAGAATCCTGCAGCATACGCGCGATTTCACCATCCGTCAGACCATAGGATGGCTTGACCTGGATACTGGCTTCCACACCACTGGAGAGCTCTCGCGCCGAGACGCTCAGCAAGCCGTCCGCATCTACCTGAAAAGTCACACGGATCTTGGCAGCGCCAGCCACCATAGGCGGAATGCCGCGCAGCTCGAAACGAGCCAGCGAACGAGCATCTTTCACCAGCTCTCGCTCACCCTGCAGCACATGAATCATCATGGCTGACTGGCCATCTTTATACGTTGTGAAATCCTGGGCACGTGCCACAGGTATGGTCGTGTTACGCGGGATAATCTTTTCCATCAAACCGCCCATGGTTTCAAGCCCAAGGGAGAGCGGAATGACATCCAGCAGCAAGAGCTCTTCGCCACCACGATTACCCGCCAGGGTATCAGCCTGAATGGCCGCACCGATGGCAACAACCTTATCTGGATCAATGTCCGTCAGTGGCTCGCGACCGAACAGTCTGGCCACTGCGGATCGGACTTGCGGCACGCGAGTGGAGCCACCCACCATGACCACCGCCTTGACTTCCTCAAGCTCGCAACCAGAGTCACGCACTGCGCGACGGCAAGCTTTCAGGCTTCGCGCGATCAACGGCTCGATCAGTGTTTCAAAGTGCTCGCGAGTAAGCTCGCCCTGCCAGGTACCGTAACTGAGCGTAACAGTAGGTTGCGCCGACAATTGCTCTTTGGCCATACAGCCTAATTGCAGTAACTGACGTTGCTCCGAGGGCGACAGATTAGTAGACAGCCCCGCCTGATCGATTACCCAGGTCGCAATGGCATGGTCAAAATCATCACCACCCAAGGCACTATCACCTCCGGTAGCCAGGACTTCGAAAACCCCTTTGCTCAAACGCAAGATGGAAATATCAAATGTGCCGCCACCCAGGTCATAGATCGCAATGAGGCCCTCCGCACCACGATCCAACCCATAGGCCACTGCCGCTGCGGTGGGCTCGTTAAGCAGCCGCAACACATTCAAACCGGCCAGCTTGGCAGCATCCTTGGTCGCTTGGCGCTGCGCGTCATCAAAGTAAGCCGGAACGGTTATTACCGCGCCAACCAATTCACCACCCAGGGTCTTTTCTGCACGCGAACGCAGTACACGAAGGATTTCGGCTGAGACCTCAACAGGACTCTTGAGTCCCTGTATCGTCTCAATGAAAGGCATGTGGGACTCGCCTTCAGCGAATCGATAGGGTAACTGCTCGCCCAACTGCTTGATATCAGCCAGACCGCGACCCATGAAGCGCTTTACGGAAAGAATCGTATTGAAAGGGTCTTGTGCAGCACTTTGCTTGGCTACATCCCCTACTTCAATATCCTTTTCCAGATAGCGAACGGCTGAGGGAAGAATGACACCGCCCTGCTCATCAGGGAGCGGCTCAGAGACGCCGCTGCGCACGGCAGCGACAAGAGAATTCGTAGTGCCCAGATCAATCCCTACCGCCAACTTGCGTTGATGCGGCTTGGGAGCCATTCCAGGTTCGGCAATTTGCAATAAAGCCATTGCTATTCAGCTTGTGCTAGGGGCGCCTTTAAGCAGGCGCCAGATTAATCGTCGAGGCGCTCTTCCAACTGACGCACTTCGCTGCTCAGCTTGTCGAGAAACTGCATGCGGCGAACAAGCCGTTCTGCAATTTCCTGTTTCGAAGCGTTCTCCCAACACGAATCGAACTCATGCTCGAGTTCAGCCTGGGATTTCTTCAAACGCTGTTTGAAGGGCGCGATACCATCAACGTCCCCCTCATCCTGCAATTCCTCCAACTCTTCACGCCACTGCATCTGCTGAAGGAGAAAGTCGGGATCCTGGATAGTCGCCTCAACAAGCATTTCATGCCCTTGAAGCGACAGCAGGTAACGGGCTCGCCGCGAGGGAGTCTTGAGAACGTGATACGCCTCGTTCAACTGCGCCGCACGCTCCAGTGCCTGTCGCCGCTCCCGCTCGGGGGCATCGGCAAAGCGATCAGGATGCACTGTACGCGCAAGCTCACGATAGCGACTCGAAAGCTGCTCGAGATCAAGCGCAAAAGACGGCTTGAGATCGAACAAGGCAAAGTGACAAGGCGTTCCCACGGGCGACCTCAAACGTTGAAGCTTTCGCCGCAGCCACACTCACCGCGCACGTTAGGGTTATTGAACTTGAATCCCTCGTTGAGTCCTTCCTTGACGAAGTCCAGTTCGGTACCGTCAAGGTAGACAAGGCTCTTCGGATCAATGATGACCTTGACGCCATGGCTTTCGAACACCTGATCTTCTTCAGCCAGCGTATCAACGAATTCCAGCACATAGGCCAAGCCCGAACATCCGGTGGTACGTACGCCCAGACGGATACCTTCGCCTTTGCCGCGTCCTTCCAGAGAACGCTGCACGTGACGTGCAGCAGATTCAGTCATGCTAATGGCCATCAGTGCCTCCTCAAGCCAAACCTTTCTTCTGCTTATAGTCCTGCACCGCCGCCTTGATGGCGTCTTCGGCCAGAACCGAGCAGTGAATCTTGACCGGAGGCAAAGCTAGCTCTTCAGCAATCATGGAGTTCTTGATCGCCTCTGCCTCATCGATGGTCTTGCCCTTCATCCACTCGGTAGCGAGCGAGCTGGAAGCGATGGCAGAGCCACAGCCATAGGTCTTGAAGCGTGCATCTTCGATGATGCCCTGATCGTTGACCTTGATCTGCAGACGCATGACATCACCACACGCCGGCGCACCAACCATGCCTGTTCCGACGTCAGGATCTTCGGCATCGAATTTGCCAACGTTACGCGGGTTTTCGTAGTGATCGATTACTTTATCGCTGTAAGCCATTTCTCAATCCTCACTCATCAGGAGCGGTTTAGTGTGCCTGCCATTCAACTGTGGTCAGGTCAACGCCCTCTTTGTACATATCCCACAACGGAGAAAGTTCACGCAGCTTGGTTACTGCATCACGCACTTTCTCGGCGGCGTAATCAACTTCTTCTTCGGTCGTGAAACGGCCAAAGGTGAAACGAATGGAGCTATGAGCCAGTTCATCGTTACGGCCTAACGCGCGCAGCACATAGGAAGGCTCAAGCGAGGCCGAAGTACAGGCGGAGCCCGACGATACCGCCAGATCCTTGAGCGCCATGATCAGGGATTCACCCTCTACATAGTTGAAGCTCAAGTTCAGGTTATGCGGTACGCGTGAAACCAGACTGCCGTTTACATACAGCTCTTCCATATCCTGAAGCTTGCTGTAGAAACGATCGCTCAGCGCCTTGATACGAACGTTTTCCTGCGCCATCTCTTCCTTAGCAATTCGGAAGGCCTCGCCCATCCCGACGATCTGGTGAGTCGCCAGCGTACCGGAACGCATACCACGCTCGTGACCGCCGCCATGGGTCTGCGCCTCAAGACGAACGCGCGGCTTACGACGAACATAAAGCGCACCAATACCTTTCGGACCATAGGTCTTGTGTGCCGAGAAGGACATGAGGTCAACTTTCAGCGTCTCAAGGTCGATCTCAACCTTACCGGTTGACTGAGCAGCATCCACATGGAACAGGATGCCACGGGCACGCGTAAGCTCACCCAGCGCAGCGATGTCATTGATGGTGCCGATCTCGTTGTTGACGTGCATCAGGGAAACCAGAATGGTGTCCTCACGCAATACTGCTTCAACCATATCCGGCGTGATCAGGCCATCTTCGCCTGGCTCTAGGTAAGTCACCTCAAAACCTTCGCGCTCGAGCTGGCGAGTCGTATCCAATACGGCCTTGTGCTCGATCTTCGACGTAATGATGTGCTTGCCCTTACTCTGATAGAAGTGAGCCACACCTTTGATCGCCAGGTTATCCGATTCGGTCGCACCGGATGTCCAAACGATTTCACGTGGATCGGCATTCACCAGCTCGGCAACCTGACGGCGAGCATTCTCGACCGCTTCTTCAGCCTTCCAGCCAAACATGTGCGAGCGCGAGGCTGGATTACCAAAGTTACCATCCACCAAGAGACACTCGCTCATTTTCTGAGCGACACGTGGATCGACTGGAGTAGTTGCAGAGTAATCAAGATAAATCGGTAATTTCATCGGTAACTCCTATATCAGGCTGGCGGCCGGCTCACTCAATAGCGGACGCTTCAATCTTTTCAATGTCCGAGGCACGAGTTCGGCTATTGCACACTCGCTTGTCCTGACGGTTCGCTACAGCTTGTATCTCATTACGCGCGACTAGATCCGCTAGCGTGATACCGCTGAGAAACGTATGAATCTGCTCGCTCAGATCGCACCACAAGTGATGCGTCAGGCATATGTCACCGGAGTGGCAATCGCCCTGCCCCTGACAGCGGGTAGCATCGACAGACTCGTTTACGGCATCGATGACCTGAGCGACATGAATGTCCTGCATATCGCGCGACAGTTGATAACCACCGCCCGGTCCACGCACACTGGTTACCAAAGTGCCACGGCGCAACTTGGCAAACAGCTGCTCAAGGTAGGAAAGCGATATACCTTGGCGCTCAGAGATGTCAGCCAGGGAGACCGGTCCACGCTGCGCATGCAGCGCCAGATCAAGCATGGCAGTGACGGCGTATCGTCCTTTGGTTGTCAGTCTCATGGCAAAACCAGGATGTACTTTAGATAGGTCAAGTATGCAATTCCTGACTATTTAAGTCAACTATAAGCCCTATCGATTCAGTCAACCATTAAAGCCGACCAGAGGCGTTGGCGCACTCGGCTAAAACTGGCCTTCAGACATCATCGGTTTTGCATTTTTCGCCACGAACAACCTTTTGCGTCTCGGTCAGAACACCACGAAGGATATTCATCTCCAGCTTGGTGATTGCACTGCGCCCATAAAGCCTGCGTAGGCGAGACATGAGATGGCGAGGCTTCTCGGGATCGAGAAAACGAATATCGATAAGCGTTTCCTCGAGATGGCGATAGAACAGCTCCAACTCCTCAACAGTAACCAGCTGGGTATTGAGCATGGCCGTACTTTCGACCTTGTTCATCTTGGTGGGCTGCCCTTGAAGGGCCAACCATGCCATGCGTACCTCGTAGACGAGCACCTGTACCGCAGCCGCAAGATTCAGAGAGCCAAATTCCGGGTCAGAAGGAATATGAACATGAAAATTGCAGCGCTGAAGCTCTTCATTCGTCAGGCCTGCATATTCGCGACCAAATACCAGCGCCACCTCCCCACCCACCTCGGCATGCTGCAGCGACGTTTGTGCACACTCACGGGGATCGAGCAGCGGCCAGGGGATACGGCGATCCCTTGCGCTGGTTCCCAGAACAACGCTGCACCCTGTCAGCGCATCTTCCAGCGTTTCGACAACACAAGCATTATCCAGCACATCCGTGGCACCGGATGCGCGCGCTACGGCATCGCCATGGGGGAACTGCTCAGGCTGCACCAGATACAGCCGCTTCAATCCCATGTTCTTCATGGCGCGAGCCGCACCGCCAATATTGCCAGGATGGCTTGTGTTAACTAGGACAACGCGTATGTTCTCGAGCAAGTAGCACCCCCTCTTTAAAGGTGCGAATCTTACCGGACCCCTGTGCGCAAAACCATTCATGCCGACAAGGCAACCGCTCTCTGCATTCTTTTCTGCTAGAATAACCGGCTTTCTTTTACAACCAGGTGGTTTCTCATGCAGCCCATGCTGAACATTGCGCTGCGCGCAGCTCGTAGTGCCGGTGAATTGATCTTTCGCTCAATCGAGCGCCTGGACCTCATCGCTATCGACGAAAAAGGCGCCAACGATTTCGTGACCGAGGTCGACCGGGCCGCCGAACAAGCTATTTTCAACGTTTTACGCAAGGCTTACCCCAACCACGGCTTTCTAGGCGAGGAGTCCGGACTCATCGAAGGTCAGGGTGATGGCGCTGATTATCTGTGGGTCGTCGATCCGCTGGATGGAACCACCAACTTCATTCATGGCGTCCCGCACTTCTCTGTCAGCATCGCGTGCAAGTATCGCGGCCGCATCGAGCATGCCGTTGTATTGGACCCGGTTCGTCAGGAAGAATTTACCGCCAGTCGCGGACGTGGCGCCGCTCTCAATGGCCGACGCTTGCGTGTCAGCACTCGTAAAAGCCTTGAGGGTGCATTGATCGGCACTGGCTTCCCGTATCGCTCCAGCAATATGGACTACCTGGATAATTATCTAGGCATGTTCCGCACCCTGAGCACCCAAACCGCAGGTATTCGCCGCGCGGGATCTGCTGCATTGGATCTAGCTTATGTGGCCGCTGGTCGATTCGACGCCTTCTGGGAAATGGGGCTATCCGAGTGGGATATGGCAGCAGGTGCGCTACTGATTCAAGAAGCTGGTGGTCTGGTCAGCGACTTCAATGGCGGCCATGACTACCTTGAAAAAGGTCATGTAGTAGCAGGCAACACCAAGTGCTTCAAGGCACTGTTGACTACGCTGCAACCTCATCTACCCGCCTCACTGAAGCGCTGAATGAAAACCGCCCACTGATGTGGGCGGTTTCGTTTTACTTGACTACTTTCAGGCTAGGCCGCCCTTGCGGCTTGCCTGGTGCGGACTTAGGCGCAGAACCTTCCGGCTTACCCTTGGGATCATCATCTGGAGAAGAAGGCTCCAGATCAAACACCATCCCCTGCCCATTTTCGCGCGCATAGATAGCCAGAACAGCTTGGGTGGGCACATAGAGACTATGGGCTACACCACCAAACCGCCCATCGAAACTCACGGCTTCGTTATCCATGTGCAATTGGCGAATAGCTCCTGGCGCAACGTTGAGAACAATCTGACCGTCACTGGCATAGCCCGGCGGAACCAGCACATTCGGATAGTCCGCATTGACCAGGATATGCGGTGTGCAATCGTTATCCACGATCCACTCATACAGCGCCCGAATCAAATAGGGACGGCTTGAATTCATTATGTTCCTCCTATCAGCGCATCTCGCGCTCAACTGGCGACAAGCTCGCCTGAAAGGTATCGCGGACGAAATGGCGATCCATATAATCAAAAATCGGCTTGGCTTGTCGCGGCAACTCAACACCCAGGCCAGGTAAACGCCAGAGCAAAGGCAATAAATAGCAGTCAACCAAGCTCATTTCCTCATTTAAGAAGAATTTCTTGTCTGCAAAAAGAGGAGCAACCGAAGTAAGACTGCTGACGAGCTGCCGGCGGACCTGCTGAACATCACCACTTCCTTTTTGCTGACTCATGATGAGATCAGCGTTGTCGCACCAATCCTTCTGGATGCGATGCATGAGCAATCGCATCTGTGCTCGAGCAACAGGGTAAGCCGGCAATAGCGGAGGATGGGGATAACGCTCCTCCAAATACTCCAGCACGATGGTCGAGTCATATAACACAAGATCACGATCCTGCAGAACAGGTAGCGTCCTGTAGGGATTCGCATCAGCCAGTGCTGCCGGATACCTGGCAGGATCGATATCTTTAACTTCCACATCGACCTGCTTCTCGGCAAGCACAAGGCGAACACGATGCGAGTACGGATCCCTAGAGTCAGAAAAACAGGTGAGACGCGTTACATTAGCCATACACTTCTTCGCTGTGCAGCCCCAAACAGGGCAAACGATCGCACCTCACGGCACAGATCCCACTAAAAACAGACATCATTGGACGTCTTTCCAATATTCTCGCTTGAGCAGGTAGGCAAATACAAAAAGAATTGCCAGATACGCCAGAACATAAACGCCAATCCGCTCAGCCTTTTCTTTATTCGGGTCCGCTGAATACGCTAGAAAAGCCACAAGATGGCGAACCGTTTGGTCAAACTGCTCAGCGGTTTGCGATCCTGCCCCTGAAATGACAACAAGCTCCCTGCAACTGCCTGCGCTATTCTCTTCTACAGGCAGACAGGCCTGACGGCCCTGCAAAGCGCCCAGGACATTTGGCATGGCTACATTGGGGTATACGAGGTTGTTCACGCCCCAGGGCCTGGAGGGATCTTCATAAAATCCTTTGAGATAGTGATACAGCCAGTCTTCCCCTCGAACGCGAGCCACCAGCGTCAAATCAGGAGGTACGGCGCCAAACCAGCCCATTGCATCCTCAGCACGCATACTTGAAGTCATGTGATCGCCTGGCTTGGCCTCAGTAAAAATCAGTGTTTTTTGTAGAACATCCTCAGGAATGGAAAGGTCCCTAGCTACATGCTCATAACGCTGATACTGGGTGCCATGACACCCCATACAAAAATTAACAAAGGTGCGCGCCCCTTCCTGAAGGGCGGCCTTGTCAGAAAGGTCAACGCGAACCTTCTCAAACGGAACATTTTCCACCCCCTTCAGGGCTAATGGCATACACGTGAGCACCAGCAATGCCATTAGCCTGAACAGCATCACCTTACTACCCTCTCAGGTACCAGACCTACCCGCTCGACACGGGTGTAAAACGGCATGAAGACGAAATAGCCAAAGTACAGCACAGTAGCCAAGCGAGATAGAAAAATCCGTTCAGACGTAGGGGGAAGAATCCCTAGTACGCCAAGCGCTACAAAGGCCATACAAAAGAGCAACAGCGCCAATCGGCTCATCCATCCTTTGAAGCGCATCGACTTTACAGGACTGCGATCTAGCCAGGGCACTACGAATAGGACGGCAACAGCTGCCCCCATAATCATGATGCCGGCCAGCTTGTCAGGCACAGCTCGAAGCATCGCGTAAAAAGGCGTGAAATACCAAACTGGAGCGATATGCTCAGGCGTCTTCAGCGGATCGGCAATTTCAAAATTCGATCTCTCCAGAAAATAACCACCACCTTCAGGAAAGAAGAAAACCACGCTACAGAAGATAAAGAGAAAGACCGCCACACCCATTAGGTCTTTGACGGTGTAATACGGATGAAAGGGAATACCATCAAGCGGCTTACCCGTTTCATCAAGGCTTTTCCTGATATCCACCCCCAGCGGATTATTGGAACCCACTTCGTGCAGGGCAAGAATATGCAGCACCACCAACCCGACCAGCAGTAGTGGCAGCGCGATAACATGCAGCGCAAAGAAACGATTGAGCGTAATACCTGAAATTAGGTAATCGCCGCGTATCCATTGCGCCAGGTCTTCGCCCACTACAGGAATGGCGCCAAACAAAGCGATGATTACCTGAGCCCCCCAATAAGACATCTGCCCCCAAGGCAGCAGGTATCCCATGAACGCCTCGGCCATGAGTAGAAGATACAGCAACATGCCAAAGACCCAGACTAACTCGCGCGGCTTTTGGTAAGACCCATAGAGCAGGCTTCGAAACATATGCAGGTAGACAACAATAAAAACAGCTGAGGCGCCTGTTGAATGCAGATAGCGAATGAGCCAGCCGTAATCGACATCGCGCATGATGTATTCAATTGAAGCAAAGGCACCTGCTGCCGTGGGGGTATAGCTCATCGCCAACCAAATGCCTGTTACCAATTGGTTGACCAGGACAAGCAAGGCCAGGGATCCAAAAAAATAAAGGACATTAAAGTTCTTGGGTGCGTAATAGTGGCTTAGGTGCTCGCTCCATAGACGCGAAGCAGGAAAACGAGCATTTAGCCAAGCCTTCAACCTGCTCATCCCGCCTCCTTTTGACTCATGCCTATCACAATAATATGTTCAGACTCGTAAGCGTAAGGCGGAACCACTAGGTTGAGCGGCGCAGGCTGCGCCTTGTACACCCTTCCAGCCAGATCATAGCGTGAGCCATGACATGGGCAGAAATATCCTCCCAACCACTCCGTTCCTAGGTCAGCAGGAGCAACTTCCGGCCTAAAGATCGGGGAGCAGCCCAGATGAGTGCAAACACCTACCACGACCAGCACATCCGGCCTGATTGAACGCAAGCGACTGTTCACATAATCGGGCTGTATTGAGTCATGAGAATCAGGGTCAGCCAGCTGATTTTCCAACCTCGACAGGCGCTCCAATGCATCTGCGCCACGTCTGAGTACAAAAACAGGCTGACCACGCCATTCAATGACAATTTGCCGCCCCGGCTCCAACTTGGAAATATTGACCCTTATCGGAGCGCCAGCGGCTTTCGCCTTGGCACTTGGAGACCATGATTTAATAAACGGGATAGCGGCGCCAGCGACCCCCACTGCACCTATTACCGAGGTTGCCGCCACCAATAGTCGGCGACGCCCCTGATTGACACCCCCATCACTCATTCAAAGCCCCTTCGGCCACCACCACCCAAGCCATGTCACGCGAAGGCAGAGGATACTTAAATTCAACGAGAGAACCTATTCATCTGCTCTAGCCAAACCTGCCCAAACATATCTAGGCAACAGACGCAGGGCAAAAAAAAAACCCAGTCTCGAAAGAGACTGGGTTTTGCAAGCGAAGCTGCTGGAGCTTAACGCTTGGAGTACTGCGGACGCTTACGCGCTTTACGCAGACCGACTTTCTTACGCTCAACTTCACGCGCGTCACGGGTAACATAACCCGCTTTGCGCAGAGAGCTGCGGTAGGTTTCGTCGTATTCGATCAGAGCACGAGTGATACCGTGACGAATAGCACCGGCCTGGCCGCTAACACCACCACCCGCAACAGTTACGTACACGTCGAACTTCTCGAGGGTTTCAGTCAGCTCAAGCGGCTGACGAACCACCATGCGAGCTGTTTCACGACCGAAGAATACGTCGATGTTACGATTATTGATGGAAATTTGGCCAGTGCCCGGACGCAGGAAAACGCGAGCGGTAGCTGTCTTACGACGGCCAGTACCGTAATTTTGAGTCGCCGACATTATGTACTATCCCGTTTAAATCTTCAGTTCTTGAGGCTGCTGAGCGGTATGCGGATGAACGCTACCTTTGTAAACCTTCAGCTTACGATACATGTCGCGACCCAGCGGGTTCTTCGGCAACATACCTTTGACTGCGGTTTCGATAACGCGCTCAGGAGCACGAGCGATCAGCTTTTCGAAGTTGATCGACTTGATACCACCCGGGAAGCCGGAATGGTGGTAGTACATCTTGTCGGTAGTTTTGGCGCCAGTTACACGAACCTGCTCGGCGTTGATAACAACGATATAGTCGCCAGTATCAACATGAGGAGTGTATTCCGGCTTATGCTTGCCACGCAGACGGCTAGCAATTTCAGTAGCCAGACGACCCAGGGTCTGGCCGGCAGCGTCGACGACATACCAGTCGCGCTTAACAGTTTCCGGTTTTGCTGTGAAGGTTTTCATTCGTTATGGCCTCAGGGCCGCCTGAAAAAAGACGGCAAATCTTACAGAACAGTACGATCCTTGACAAGTCAAGGGCAGCCGGAAACAGACGCTAATCGGGGGCTCGGGTCAGCGCGTCCGCTACGGCGAAAATCGACAGGCTAGGCATCCCCTGTCAATAAAGCTGCGGAATTATGACGATTACTGTGAAAATATCAACTGTTATCACATCAAGAAAGGAAATTAAATGAAGTATCGTAGCCTTGGACGAACCACCATCAGCGTCAGCGAGCTCTGCCTGGGCACCATGACCTGGGGAGAGCAGAACACCCAGGATGAAGCTTTCGCTCAAATAGACCGGGCAGCAGAACATGGCATCAATTTCATGGATGCCGCCGAGATGTACCCTGTCCCGCCGCGACCAGAGACCTATGGCCAGACAGAACGCATTATCGGAAATTATTTCAAGAAACGAGGCAACCGTGACCAATGGATCCTGACCAGCAAGGTTGCCGGGCCGGGCAATAACATTTCCCACATCCGTGACGGCAACCTAAAGCACAACCGGCAGCACATTATCGCGGCACTGGAAGGTAGCCTTGAACGTCTGCAAACGGATTACATCGACCTTTATCAATTGCATTGGCCGGACCGAGAAACCAATTTTTTCGGCAAGCTAGGCTATGTCCATAACGACAAGACGTTTACGCCGCTTGAGGAAACGCTTGAAGTCTTGAATGAGCAGGTCCAGGCGGGAAAGATTCGCCATATCGGACTTTCCAATGAGACACCATGGGGCACGATGCGCTTTCTTCAACTGGCGGAAGAGCGCGGCTGGCCACGTGCAGTCACCATTCAGAACCCCTACAACCTCCTGAACCGATCCTTTGAAGTAGGTTTGGCGGAAATCGCTATCCGCGAGCAATGCGGGCTCCTGGCCTATTCGCCACTGGCGTTTGGCATGCTAACCGGAAAGTATGCCAACGGTGCAAGGCCGGAACACGCACGCCTGACACTGTTCAGCCGCTTCACTCGCTACAACAATCCTGAAACGATGCGAGCTACCGAACAATACGTTCAGCTAGCCAAGCAGCACGGCCTTGATCCTGCACAAATGGCACTGGCTTACGTTACCAGCCGTCCATTTGTTACCAGCAATATCATTGGAGCGACCTCTCTGGAGCAGCTTCAAAGCAATCTCGACAGCATAAATCTGACGCTATCGGAGGAAGTGGTCGCAGGCATTGAGGCCATTCATAAAATCCAACCCAATCCAGCGCCCTAACGGAAAAGCGCTTTCCCTCAAGAAAGCGCTTACGCTACGAGAATAAATCACCCTGATCCTCAAGCTGACCTGATGCCTGAGAAGACTTGTCTCGCCGAGAAGCCAGTCGATCAGCCAATCGGGTCGGCTCGGGCAGGCGGTGTTTACGCACGCACGCCATAACCAGTTCCGGTGCTGTTTTCAAACTGACCCGATTACCGGGCGACACGATCAGAGGCTTTACCTTGTCCTTGCTGCGTAAAACAGTGCCAATCAACTCTCCCTTGGCAAGCAGGTCCACTTGAGAGCCCCGTGTTTCTGCCAAAGGTTCATGGCTTCCCGTCAGGATTTTTTTCGCAACCCCTATCGTTGGCAGTCCTGTAACGACCCCCAAGTGGGCGGCAATACCCAAGCGCCTTGGGTGAGCAATCCCGTGACCATCGCAAAAGATCAGGTCCGGGGTTTCAGGCAGCTCCGATAAGGCCTGCAGAACCGCAGGCAGCTCCCGAAAGGAAAGCAACCCAGGAATGTAGGGCATATTGGTGGGGATACGAGCTACCGCCTGAGCAATGGGATCCAATGTTTCAGCATTGAGCAGGATGGCCGCAGCACGGGTCACGGCACCCTCCTCCTCAAAGCCTACATCCACGCCAGCAATCAGACGCAGCGAAGGAAAGTCATCCTCCAGTCTGACCTGCTTGGCCAGCTCAATCTGCTGTTTGCGCGCAGCGGCGGGCGTGCCGTCCCACTCATTGAAAGGTGAAGTAGCCACATTGACTCCTGTCGTTACCATTACGGTATTCGAACCGGATTGGATGCAGCCAGTTCCAGATAACAGCAGGGCCACACTTGCGGCCCCTGAATCTTATGGCTTATGCGCTCTCGACAGATATTCGTGGGATTGCATTTCCAGCAAACGGCTCAGCGTACGCTGAAATTCAAACTCGAGCCGTCCACCTGCATACAGATCCTTAAGCTCAACTTCTGCCGACAGGATCAATTTAACGTTACGGTCGTAGAACTCATCGACCAGGTTGATGAAGCGACGCGCCATATCGTCTTTCGTTGCATTCATCTGCTCGACGTTGGAAACCAGTACCGCCTGGAAGATCTTACCCAGCTCAATGTAGTCGTTCTGGCTACGAGGACCGTCACAGAGCTCTCGAAACTCGAACCAGGCTACATCGTCGCACGTCTTGCGTGGTTTGATCTCCCGGTTCTCGATAACCAACGGCTCACCAGTTGATGCACTACCGCACTCCACCGTAAGCGCCTTGAAGCTTTTGGCCATTTCCGTCTCGGCCTGCTCCGTTAACGGCCAGTGATAAAGCTCAGCCTGCTCCAGCGCACGCAAACGATAATCCACACCGCTATCGACATTGACGATTTCGGTGTGCTGCTTCAGCAATTCAATCGCAGGCAAGAAGCGGGCGCGCTGCAATCCATCCTTGTAAAGCCCGTCAGGGACGATATTGGAAGTTGCCACTAGCGATACGCCGTTTTTGAACAGCTCATCCAGCAGTGTTGCCAGAATCATGGCGTCGGTAATGTCCGATACGAAAAACTCGTCAAAGCAGATGACACGAGCTTCGTCCGCAAAGCGCCGACCAATGATGGTCAATGGGTTCTTCTCACCTTTTAGCGTCTTCAACTCCTCATGCACCCTCTTCATGAACCGATGAAAGTGGGTACGCATCTTCTTGTCGAAGGGAAGTGAGTCATAAAAGGTGTCAACCAGATAGGTCTTGCCGCGCCCTACTCCGCCCCAGAAATAAAGCCCCTTTACAGGGCCGGCGGGCTTTTTACCCAAAAGACGGCCTAGCAACCCAGGCTTGCTGTCTGCCTGGCTAACCAGGTCATCATAAAGCCGCTGAAGATGCTTTACCGCCTGCTCCTGAGCAGGGTCATGAAAAAAGTCGGGACGTTCCAGATCGGCCTTGTAGCGCTCTAAGGGTGTCATGACAGGCTGCATAGATTCGAAGGGGAGCTCACTTTAGCGGCGAGCTTCCAAGTTGACAATTAACGAGGCAAGCGGCTTAAGCTGCCCGCCTCGGCGATAGGCGCCATTACTCGGCAGTCATTTCCACCAGTGCTTCACGCAAGGCATCAACAGCGTGTTGACGCTCATCGGCATTAGCGAAGTCCGGGCTTTCCGCCACAGGCTCGCCAGCCAGCCATACCGTGAAGCGTAGCTCTTCTGCCTTGACTTCCAGCTGCCCAACCTCGCTCTGGAGGCGCTGCGTCATCTGCCCAGCGGTTTTTGGATCCGCAAAGGCGCGAGAAAGCAGCAGTTGAGAGCCATCGGCGGCCAGCAGTCTGAAGCGGAAAGTACCATCATGTTCGCGGAAGCTAACGAAACGCGCCCGCTTCGTGGCCTTTTTCTTGGTCTTTTCAGTCTTGACCTGGGCATTCAGGGAGCGAAGCCCCACAGCCTCGCGCAACTCACCCAGGAACGGTGTAGCTATCTTACGCGCCTTGGTAGCACCGGCTAGAAGAACGTCTTCAATGTCGTCTGGCTTGGCAATCAATGCATTGTAATGCTCTCTTGCCTCGCCCAGCTCTGCCTCCAAAAGCTGGAACAGACGCTGCTTGGCCTCTCCCCAAGCCAGACCACCCTGCAGATCATGACGGAACTCGGCCGTCTGCTCGGCTGTAGCAAATGCCTGATAAAGCGTAAACAAATGAGCGCTGTCCGGATCTTTGGGTTCGCCCGGCTCTCGCGAATCAGTGACGATACGGGCAATCGCCTCCTTGAGCTGCTTGGCGGTCCCAAAAAGTGGGATCGTGTTATCGTAACTTTTGGACATCTTGCGACCATCCAGCCCCGGCAGCGTGGCAACCGTCTCCTCGATAAGCGCTTCAGGCAGCTCAAAGAAATCCTTGCTGGCACCAAACAGATGATTGAAGCGTTGAGCGATGTCACGTGCCATTTCAACGTGCTGGATTTGGTCCCGACCTACCGGTACCTGATGAGCGTTAAACATCAGGATGTCTGCTGCCATCAGGACCGGATAGCTGTATAGCCCCATCGTGACGCCAGCATCCGGGTCTTCGCCAGCAGCGACGTTCTTGTCAACGGAAGCCTTGTAAGCATGAGCGCGGTTGAGCAAGCCTTTGGCGGTGACGCAGGTTAACAGCCATGTCAACTCCGGTATTTCTGGAATATCGGATTGGCGATAGAACGTGACCCTTTCAGGATCAAGACCACACGCCAGCCATGTAGCAGCAATTTCAAGGCGAGAGCGCTGAATACGCAACGGATCATCGCACTTGATCAAGGCGTGATAATCCGCCAGGAAATAAAACGAGTCGGTATCGGCCGAGCGACTGGCTACAATGGCAGGACGGATAGCGCCTGCATAATTACCAAGGTGAGGAGTACCGGTTGTGGTAATACCGGTCAGAATACGTGTGGTCATGGCGTATGGTGCATTCTCATCTAGGGCGGCCAGTATCAGGCATGGCCGCCAATTACGGCGTCTTCGGACGCAACGGCTTAATCAGTCCAGTCGAGGCTGGACCAGCGCTTTGAGGTCGGTCAGTTTGCCATGAAAGAAATGGCTGCACTCAGGGACTTTGATCAACTCATGGCGCTGCTGCAACGCTTCAGACCAGGCATAGACCTTTTCCGGCGTAACGACTTCATCGGCCTCGGGCTGAATGACCGTCAAAGGACAGCGCAGCGGTAGCTTACCTTCAATATCGAAGCGTTCGACAGAAGGAGCCAGCATGAACAGACGAGTCAATGCCTGCCCGTCTCCTTCCAGACGCCCTGCCAGGCATCCCGCCACACAGGCACCGAATGAAAACCCCATGACGGTTAAAGGTACCCCTGGGTGCTGCCTTATCAACCACTGTGCAGCCGCATAGGCATCATCAATCTCACCTGCTCCCTCACCGTAGCTTCCAGCGCTTTGTCCTACGCCTCGAAAGTTGAAACGTAGCGTGGAAAAGCCTGCATCCCTTACAGTACGTTGCAGCGTAGAAATGACCTTATTGTGCATAGTCCCGTCAAACAGGGGATGCGGATGGCAGATGATCGCTACGCCACGGGCGTCAGGCTGATCAAGATGCAAGGCTTCGAGTGGCCCTGAAGGCCCTTCGATCGAAACTGGATTTTCTCGTGTAGACACACCTGAACTCCGTGACCCTCTATCGGGTCGACTCGTCTAGCTCGTTGACTGCGCTCACTATTTAACATGGGACAGTGTACAAGCGCAGCAAGAAGCCGTTACCGTAATGCAAAAGACGTTCAGAGAGGAAGATTCGTGGACCAGTCCCTGACTATTTGGCTAATGCCTGTTATTGCCCTGCTCGTTGGTATAGGCATCGGCTTTCTGATTGCGCGCCTGATGCCTGGCACCGCGCCCAACCGAGTACAACGCCAGCTTGACGAGCTTCAGCAGCGCTTTGACAGTTATCAACATGAGGTCACTAGCCACTTCAGCACAACGGCAGGACTTGTGAAAAAACTCACCCAGAATTACCAGGATGTGCAGCGTCACCTTTCCGAAGGTGCGGATCGCCTGGCTCTGGACGAGTTGACACGCCAGCGCCTACAAGCGGCCCTGCATAGCCATGACAACTACCCATCACCACGCGACCGTCTGGACGGTCCTGCAGAGGCGCCCAAGGACTACGCGCCAAAGGTCGATACTGACAGCGGGCTGGATGAGGCCTACGGCCTTAAGAATCATCGCTGAAAAGATAAATAAAAAGCCCGGCAATAGCCGGGCTTTTTATTAACACCTAGATATGACCTCTGGCCCGCAGCAAGGCAATTACCTGCCTAGCTCCTTCCTCGATGGAAAGGCTTTGCGTATCGATTATCAGGTCGGCGTTTAGCGGCACATCGTAGGGGAAGGACTCACCCGGGATGTTGTCACCCTCAGCCGCATACAGCCCCTGAGGATCGCGTTCACGACATGCCTGTGGAGAGGCCTGAACGTACACTGTAATGACCCGCTCAGGACCAATCAGAGTCTTGGCCTGCTCACGCCCTTCGGCGTCCGGCGCTACGAATGCGGCAAGGGTCAATAGGCCGGCCTCATTGAACTGACGGGCCACATGGGCCGCCCGAAGCCAATTTTCACGGCGCCCTGCACGATCCTGCGGAAGCCCCTTGTTAAGGTCATGACGCAGGTTCTGCCCATCCAGTACATATACCGCACGTCCGGCATCGAACAGCTTGCGCTCGACTGCGTACGCCAGCGTGCTCTTGCCTGCGCCGGAAAGACCTGTAAAGAGCACTGTAGCAGGCTGCTGGCCGAACCGAGCCGCGCGCTCCTCAGTGGAGACATGTAGCTGATGGCCATGCTGATCGGCAGTACCGCCCACCTTGGGATCCGCGATGATCATGCCTGCGCCGACCGTACCATTGGTAAGCCGATCGATAACGATGAAGGCACCCGTGGTACGGTTGCGCTCGTAACTGTCTAGAGCGATAGGGGCATCCAGGCTGACCTTGACCCGCGCAATCTCGTTCAGCTTGAGCTGGCTGGCCTGACCTTTTTCCAGCGTGTTCACATCAACCGTATGCACGATGCTGGGCAGAGAGCCAGGGACATAGCTGGTTGCACGCTTGATATCGTATTTCTTGCCGGGCAGCATGGGCTCTTCAGCCATCCAGACCAGCATGGCTTCGAAGCTGTCCGCCACTTGGGGGCGATTATCTGGGTGAACCAATAGATCTCCACGGGAGATATCGATTTCATCTTCAAGCGTCAGCGTAACGGCCTGACCAGGAATAGCCTGTTCCAGCTCGCCTTCGAACGTGACGATGGATTTCACACGGCTACCCTTGCCTGACGGCAGCACAACAACCTCATCACCCTTATGCACCACACCAGAGGCCAGAGTACCGGCAAACCCGCGGAAGTTCAGGTTTGGACGGTTTACGTACTGAACCGGAAAGCGCATGTCGGTGATATTGCGATCGGCTGCGATCTCGACGGTTTCCAGAATCTCCATCAGCGGCTTGCCGGTATACCAGGGCGTTTGCTCGCTGCGATTGACCACGTTATCGCCCTTGAGCGCTGACATCGGGACAAAGTGAATGTCCTTGGCGTCCAGACTGATACGCTCGGCAAAGCTCAGGTAATCCTCGCGAATCCGGTTGAAAACCGCTTCGTCAAAGCCCAGCAGATCCATCTTGTTCACCGCAACCACAACATGCTTAATGCCGAGCAGCGATGCAATAAAACTGTGGCGACGTGTCTGGGTTTGCACACCGTAACGTGCGTCGATCAGGATGATCGCAAGGTCACAGGTGGACGCACCGGTTGCCATATTGCGAGTGTACTGCTCATGGCCAGGGGTATCGGCGATGATGAACTTGCGCTTGGCCGTAGAAAAATAACGATACGCCACATCAATAGTGATGCCCTGCTCACGCTCGGCCTGCAAGCCATCCACCAGCAGCGCCAGATCTACTTCCTCGCCTGTGGTACCGACTTTCTTGGAGTCGCGAGTAATTGCCTCAAGATGATCTTCATAGATCATCTTGGAATCATGCAGCAGGCGACCGATCAGGGTGCTCTTGCCATCATCTACGTTGCCGCACGTCAGGAAGCGAAGTAGCTCCTTGCGCTCGTGCTGGGCCAGGTATGCCAGGATGTCCTGACTAATCAGTTCGGATTGATGCGACATATTAGAAATACCCCTGACGTTTCTTCTCTTCCATTGACCCCGCCGCATCATGGTCAATGACTCGACCCTGACGCTCGGAGGTCCGAGTCAGCAGCATTTCCTGAATGATATCGGGTAGCGTAGCCGCAGAAGACTCGACCGCCCCGGTAAGCGGATAGCAACCCAGGGTACGGAAGCGGACCTGCTGCTTCTGAATACGTGCTTTTTCCTCGTCGGAAAGGTGTTCGAGAATACGCTCGTCGTCGATCATGATGAGCGTGCCATTCTTCTCGATCACGTCCCGCTCTGCCGCAAAGTACAGCGGAACGATCGGGATACTCTCCAGATAGATGTATTGCCAGATATCCAGCTCGGTCCAGTTCGAAAGTGGGAAGACCCTAATCGATTCGCCCTTATTGATGTTGCCGTTGTAGATATTCCACAACTCCGGGCGCTGGTTCTTTGGATCCCAGCGGTGCTTGGTGTCACGGAACGAATAGACGCGCTCCTTGGCACGAGACTTTTCTTCATCGCGACGGGCGCCGCCAAAGGCAGCATCGAAGCCATATTTGTCCAGTGCCTGTTTGAGGCCTTGAGTCTTCATCACATCGGTATGCTTGGCGCTACCATGTGTAAAGGGATTGATTCCCTGAGCGACACCTTCTGGGTTTTGGTGAATCAGAAGATCCAGCCCCATTTCCTTGACCATGCGATCACGAAACTCGTACATGGCTTTGAATTTCCAGCCTGTATCGACGTGCAGAACAGGAAACGGCAACTTGCCGGGAAAAAAGGCTTTACGCGCCAGATGCAGCATTACCGCGGAATCTTTACCGATGGAATACAACATCACAGGGTTGTCGAATTCGGCGGCCACCTCACGAATGATGTGGATGCTTTCCGCCTCGAGCTGTTTCAAATGAGTCAGTTTATCGAGCATGGCTACTCACGGAATTGCGGAGGGACGGCCAGCGGGCCGTGGACGAACACTCACGATACCACAGCATAACTCTTCTATTCAGGAGCCTGCTTAGAACCAAGTGTTCTATATATATATTCAAGCCGGATTCGAACTGTCGATGAAGACATGCTCTATGCCAAAACGTCCTGCAAGATACTCTCCCAAAGCCTGAACGCCGTAACGCTCGGTCGCATGATGGCCAGCCGCAAAAAAACTGATGCCATTTTCACGCGCACTGTGAACGGTCTGCTCCGATACTTCACCTGTAAGATAGGCATCAACACCAGCGGCGATAGCCTGATCGATATAACCCTGGGCTCCCCCTGTACACCAGGCGATCCGCTTGATGGGGCGATCACCCTCGATTACGAGAGGTTCGCGCCCTAGAACATGCTTGATATGAGCTGCAAACTCGGCAGCGGTACGCGGTTCACTTAGTGTCCCTTGCAAAACGATAGAGCGTGGATCACCTGGCTCGATCCCTCCCTCAACCGTGATATCCAAGCGCTCGGCCAGCTGAACGTTATTACCCACCACAGGATGCAAATCGAGCGGCAGGTGATAAGCCACCAGGCTCACGTCATTAATGATCAAGGTCTTGAGTCGACGCTGCTTCATTCCGATGACACGCGGATCCTCGCTTTTCCAGAAGTAGCCGTGGTGCACAAGCACCATGTCGGCTCCCGCCTCTATCGCGGCATCCAACAACGCCTGGCTTGCGGTCACACCGCTAACGATACGACCCACCGTAGCGCGACCTTCCACTTGCAGGCCATTGGGGCAGTAATCCTTGATTGCAGCAGCATCAAGATAGCGGTTCGCCTCATCCAGCAGTGTCGTCAAGGCTATGGTCATGGTTATATTCTCCATTAAACAGGCTCTACCAATCGGTTCGCATGTCTTTATAGACAAAGGCAGCTCCGTATAATGGCCGCACCTTATCGGCCGTACACAGGCCTCGCAACAAGGATTGGTAATAATGTTAAAGGCCTTGCGCTCCTACGGCTGGCCCATCGTGGTAGGCATCCTGCTGGCAGCGGTGGTAGTCATTCGATTTCCTGAATGGGTAGGCTTGCCCAAGCAGCAGGTACATTTCGAGCAGACGACTGAGACCTCCCCTCGCACTCAAGGCCCGGTCTCTTATGCTGATGCCGCCAGCAAGGCAGCTCCGGCCGTAGTTTCACTACGTTCGACCAAGCATCCCAAGAAGCCCAGCGCGCCAATTCAGGATGACCCCTTATTCAAACCCTACTTTGATAAGAATCCACCAAAGAGTAACGAAGAGCTGAGCCTGGGTTCGGCAGTGATCATGAGCCATGAAGGCTATCTGCTGACCAACAACCATGTCACCTCTGACGCCGATACCATTGTCGTAGCGTTACAGGATGGCCGGCAGACGGTGGCGCATCTGATAGGAAGCGATCCCGATACAGATCTGGCTGTTCTCAAGATTGATCTGGATAGTCTTCCGGCCATCTCCATCGGCCATTCGGAAGCCATTCGCATCGGGGATGTGGCACTGGCTATTGGCAACCCGTTCGGCGTAGGTCAGACGGTGACCATGGGTATTATCAGTGCCACAGGCCGTAACCAGCTGGGGCTAAATACCTATGAGGATTTCATCCAGACAGATGCAGCCATTAACCTGGGTAACTCTGGTGGGGCACTGGTAGATGCCAACGGCAATCTGATTGGTATCAACACAGCGATTTTATCCGGTGGCTCGCAGGGTATCGGCTTCGCCATTCCCATCAAACTGGCCATGGACGTCATGCAATCAATCATTGCCCACGGCCAGGTAATCCGCGGCTGGCTAGGGGTTGAGGTAGAACGTATTTCCCCAGAGCTTGCCGCCTCGCTCAACCTGCCTAATCAGGACGGCATTGTCGTTTCTGGGGTTTACCCCAACGGTCCGGCACAACGTGCCGGCCTGCAGCCAGGCGACATTCTGCTTAAGCTGGACAACGAACCTGCGATCGATGGTCGCCAGTCCATGAATCAGGTCGCACGCAGAAGACCCGGAGACAAGATCTCGATAGAAGTGCTTCGCAATGGAAAGCCGCTTAAACTGACCGGAATCATAGGCTTAAGGCCACCCATTGATACCAGCACGTCATCCGAGCCCTCTTCTGATGAGTCAACACAAAAAAACGGCGCCCCATAGGCGCCGTTTTTTCTTCCATCAGGCGAGTCCGTAGTCCTTCAACGCCTCGATCAAAACAGCATTTTGTTCTGGCGTACCAATAGTGATACGCAAGAACTTATCGATTCGAGGCTTATTGAAATGACGCACAATGACGCGTCTTTCACGCAGTGCAGCCGCCAATTCAGCCCCCTCATACGAAGGGTGCTGAGCGAACACGAAATTTGCAGCAGAGGGCAGCACATGGAAACCCAGTGCTTCCAATTCGGCTACCAGCACCGTTCGGCTTTCAATCACTGCTCCGCACGTTTGACTGAAATAGTCCCTGTCTTCAAACGCTGCGACGGCGCCTGCCAGCGCCAACCGATCAAGCGGGTATGAATTGAAACTGTTCTTGACCCGCTCCAATGCTTCGATGAGATCGGGATGACCTACTGCCAGCCCAACCCTCAAGCCTGCCAGGGAGCGGGACTTGGAGAGCGTTTGAGTCACTAGCAGATTTGGATAACGACCCACCAGTGAAATAGCAGTCTCGCCACCAAAATCCACATAGGCTTCATCAACCACCACAACCGAGTCCGTGTTCTTTTGCAGAAGCGACTCGATGTGCTCCAACCCTACCAGACACCCTGTAGGCGCGTTAGGATTGGGGAAAATAATACCGGCGTTAGGCCGGATGTAGTCTTCCAGATTGATTTGATAGTGTTCATCCAGTGGCAACGCTTCGAATGGAATTTCATACAACCCACAGTACACCGGGTAGAAGCTGTAAGAAATGTCCGGGAACAGCAAGGGCGCCTTGTGCTGAAACAAGCCGTGAAAGATATGGGCAAGCACTTCATCCGAACCATTGCCTACAAACACTTGCTCGACATTGATTGAATAATACTCTGCTACCGCCTGCTTCAACCGATCCCCATTGGGATCAGGGTACAGCCGCAAGCCCTCGCCCAGTTCGGCCCGTATCGCATCAATAACCTTGGGCGAAGGGCCGTAGGGGTTTTCGTTGGTGTTGAGTTTTACCAGATTGGCAATCTTGGGCTGCTCGCCAGGTACATAAGGCACCAGCTTCTCGACGAAGGGACTCCAGAATCGACTCATGACATCACTCCTTGATCCGGTATTCAGCGCTGCGCGCATGAGCTGTCAGGGACTCCCCACGCGCAAGCACCGAGGCGGTACGACCCAGCACTGAAGCGCCATCCGCGGAACAAAAGATCAAGGACGAGCGCTTCTGGAAGTCATACACGCCCAAAGGAGAAGAGAAACGTGCAGTGCCGGACGTGGGTAGAACATGGTTGGGCCCTGCACAATAATCTCCCAGTGCCTCAGCGGTATAACGCCCCATGAAGATCGCGCCCGCGTGGCGAATACCCGGCAACCAGGCTTCAGGATCAGCTACAGAGAGCTCCAAATGCTCAGGCGCAATGCGATTGACGACCTCGCAGGCCCGAGCCTGATCGGCAACATGAATCAGAGCACCTCGTCCTTCCAAGGACGTCCGGATGATTTCAGCACGCTCCATTGTCGGCAGAAGACGAGCGATACTTTCAGCAACCCTGTCCAGAAACTCGGCATCAGGGCTGACAAGTATCGACTGGGCATCTTCATCATGCTCAGCCTGAGAAAACAGATCCATGGCGATCCAGTCTGGATCAGTCTGGCCATCACAGACCACTAGAATCTCGGAGGGCCCGGCAATCATGTCGATACCCACCTGTCCGAAGACATGACGCTTGGCCGTTGCAACATAGATATTGCCTGGCCCTACGATCTTGTCCACACGAGGGACGCTTTGCGTACCGTAAGCCAGTGCCGCTACTGCTTGCGCACCACCCACAGTAAAAACGCGGTCCACGCCTGCAATGCACGCAGCAGCGAGCACCAGCTCGTTGATTTCACCGCGAGGCGTTGGCACGACCATTACAACTTCAGCAACACCGGCAACCTTGGCAGGAATGGCGTTCATCAACACCGAAGAGGGATAGGAAGCCTTGCCGCCAGGTACATATAACCCAGCCCGATCAAGCGGCGTCACTTGCTGCCCAAGAACGGTGCCATCCGCTTCCGTATAACGCCAGGAGTCCTGCTTTTGCTTTTCGTGATAGCTGCGAACACGATCTGCTGCATGCTCAAGAGCATTTCGCTGCTCATCGGTAATGCGCGTAAGAGCCAACTCAAGTCTTTCGCGAGGCAGAATCAGATCAGACATTGAGCTAGCCTGGACGCCATCAAAGCGCTGTGTGAACTCCACCAGAGCTTCATCCCCTCGGGTGCGAACAGCCTCGATAATCTCCAGGACTCGCTGATTGACGCCAGCGTCAGAAACACTTTCCCAGCTCAGCAGATGATCCAGATGACGCGCGAAATCAGGATCGGCAGCGTCGAGTCGGCGAAGCGTAATCGGTGCGGTCATAGCGAAGCCTCTTATCAATGGCTAGTCTCAGGCACCGCTAGAGTATCAGCCCTGCCGTGCGGGTACCTGAGAAAATTGGCTATGACACGGATAGGCAGGCACGGCATCAGCCGTGCGAAAGGTCAGGCCTGGTGTCGCTCTTCGACCGTAGCACGCAGCACATCGATCAGCGCCTGGATACGCGCGTGCTGCATTTTCATCGAAGCCTTGTTGACGATCAATCGAGAGCTAACATGGGCAATCAGCTCCTGTGGCTCAAGCCCATTGGCGCGCAAGGTATTACCTGTATCGACCACGTCAATGATCTTGTCAGCCAGCCCTACTAGCGGTGCAAGCTCCATGGAGCCATAGAGCTTGATGATATCGACCTGACGTCCCTGCTCGGCATAGTAACGTTTGGCGATATTGACAAACTTGGTCGCTACCTTGAGGCGGCCACGTGGCTCTGGAGCATTTACTGCACCCGCTGTCATCAGCCGGCATTTGGCGATCTGCAGATCCAGCGGCTCGTAGAGTCCTTGGCCAGAGTGCTCCATAAGCACATCCTTTCCCGCAACACCCAAGTCAGCTGCGCCTTGCTCAACGTAGGTCGGCACGTCGGTCGCACGTACGATCAACAAACGCACATCATCCAGACTTGTGGGGATGATCAGCTTGCGGCTTTTATCGGGGTCTTCAGTTGGGACGATACCCGCCGCCGCAAGAAGCGGCAGCGTATCGTTCAGGATTCGGCCTTTTGAAAGCGCGATAGTCAGCATGAGCCCTTAACCCGGAACACGGCGAATTTTAGCACCCAGAAGTTGTAGCTTTTCCTCGATGCACTCATAACCCCGATCGATATGGTAGATGCGGTCGATCAGGGTATCGCCTTCCGCTACCAGCGCAGCGATTACCAGGCTGGCCGATGCACGCAAGTCAGTAGCCATTACGGGGGCAGCCTTCAGGTGAGGAATGCCGGTTACGATGGCAGCATTACCTTCCACAGCGATCTGAGCACCCATGCGAGTCATTTCATAGACGTGCATGAAGCGGTTTTCAAAGATCGTTTCAACGACCGTTCCTGTGCCTTCTGCCACAGCGTTCATGGAGATGAACTGCGCCTGCATATCTGTTGGGAATGCAGGGTACGGTGCAGTACGCACATTGACTGCCTTGGGTCGATTCCCTTTCATGTCCAGCTCGATCCAGTTGGATCCAGTAGAAACGTGGGCACCTGCCTCTTCCAGCTTGAGCAGAACGGCTTCGAGAATGGAAGGATCAGTATCCTTGAGCTTGACGCGACCACGGGTAGCCGCCGCCGCAACCAGATAACTACCCGTCTCGATACGGTCGGGCAGTACGGAATAACGGGCGCCACCCAGACGCTCGACACCTTCTACCGTAATGGTATCGGTACCGGCACCTTCAATATGGGCTCCCATGGCGATCAGGCAATTGGCCAGATCCACGACTTCCGGCTCACGTGCAGCGTTCTGGATGACGCTACGTCCTTTGGCCAGCGTTGCCGCCATCAGAACGTTTTCAGTACCGGTTACACTGACGGTATCAAAGAAGTAATGTGCGCCACGCAGGCCGCCCGCTGGAGCCTTGGCTTTGATATAGCCTGCCTCGACTTCAATCTGGGCACCCATCGCCTCAAGGCCGCGCAGGTGCAAATCGACCGGACGCGAGCCAATGGCACATCCGCCGGGCAGTGCGACTTCGGCTTCACCGAAACGAGCCAGCATCGGACCCAGCACCAGAATAGAGGCGCGCATGGTCTTGACCAGCTCATAGGGCGCTACAAGCGTCTTGATAGTCGAAGCATTTACTTCAACGTTGAGCTTTTCGTCGATAACCGGCTGCACCCCCATACGACCGAACAATTCGATCATGGTAGTGATGTCATGCAGATGCGGCAGATTGCAAACAGTTACAGGCGTATCCGCAAGCAAGGTGGCAGCCAGGATCGGCAAGGCAGAGTTTTTTGCGCCTGAAATACGGATCTCTCCGTTTAGGCTGGCGCCACCGGTAATAATCAATTTATCCATAGGTATCTCGGCGGCGCCGAACTCAAGCCCGTTCAGCCCAAGCGGCGCGCGTATAGAATTTCATAGTGACTGCATGGATGCTGCCATCAGCGATCAATGCATTGAGATGGGAATAGACTTGCTGCTGGCGCTTTACTGGGCTCATAGCAGCCAATTCATCGCCAATCAGGTTCAATTGGAAATTGCAGCCCTCGCCTTCTACCTCAACCTGAGTTTCCGGCAGTTGTGCTTCCAATAAGCGTTTAACTTCTTCAGCCTGCATGTTCAACCTCCTGGCAGCCTATTCCGCAGCCAGACATAATACAAAAAAGCCCTCCAACTGCGAACCCCAAGGTTGCAGATAGAGGGCGATGGGATATTCAATGAGAGAGAGGAAGAATGTCCAGCAAACCGGACACACTTGCGATCTGCTTCATATCTGAAGGCAAATTCCAAACCTCAAGTTTTTTGCCAGCCTGCAACACATCACGTTGAAAGGACAGCAACAAGGAAAGCCCTGCACTGTTGGAGCGCTCGACACCAGCACAGTCGATCACGATCACATCGGTACTGCTCTGCTGTATATAGCGCTGCCCTTCCTGACGCAGCGCTACCGTCGTCTGATGATCGAGAAGACCAGACAGCGTCATGACGCCCGGCACTTTCTCTCCTAGATGCGCCTGCGTACTCATGAGCCAGCCTGGGCCTTTTGAGCTTCAGGAGAGTTTTTGGCACGCGCCACGGTATTGGCCCAGCTATCGATAACCTTGTCCAAGTTGTTGCCGTTGGCCTGCATGGACTGAGCAAACTGATCACGGAACAGCTTACCGATATTAATGCCGTTGATGATTACGTTACGCACCCTCCAACTGCCATTGATATTTACCATGGTATAAGAGACCGGATAGACAGTTCCGCGACTATCGCGCACTTCCATGCCTACGCTAGTACGTTCGGGATCATTGTCAGTTGCCGGCAGAACCTTAATACCCTGATTGTTGTACTCCAACAGTGCGTTGCCATAGAACTGCATCAGGCTTCGCTTAAAGTTCTCCTGGAAGCGAGCCATTTGCTCAGGCGATGCCTGACGACTGTACCTTACGGTCATGATGCTGCGGGAGATACCTTCGGCATCAACGACCGGACCAAGGATCTCGTTCAAAGAGTTATAGAAAGCATCTGGATTGCTCCGATATGTTTCCTTGTTGGTTTGCAGATCAGACAGCAACTTATCTGTAGTCTGTTGAATGACATCGTGAGCCGAAGGCGCTGCAGAGGCCAGCAATGGCACTACGGCCAGCAAGGCCAGAACGCTGTTTCGCAATAATTTGAGCATGTCGTGTCCTTCTTACTTATCGCCAGACGAATCTTTGTTGACGGTGTTGAGCAGGAATTTGCCGATCAGATCTTCCAATACCAGCGACGACTGGGTATCACGAATAGTTCCGCCATCTTTGACAACCTCCTCATCCCCTCCCACGCTAATACCAATATATTTTTCACCCAACAGACCTGCTGTCAGGATGGAGGCGGTGGAATCGACCGGAATGTTATCGACCTGTTGGTCGATCTGCATGGTCACTCGACCACGGTAGCTATCACGATCCAGATCGATTGCGGTGACTCGACCAATCGTGACGCCTGACATCGTGACTTTTGCACGTACGGTCAGACCGGCGATATTGTCGAAATAGGCGTACGCTTTATAGGTGTCATTGTGCTCGCCAACGCTCAAGCCACTCACTCGCAAAGCCAACAGCAAGAGAGCCAGCAAGCCAGCGAGCAGAAACAGGCCGACACCAATTTCCTGGGTGCGGGTTTGCATCAGATATCTCCAAACATCAAAGCAGTCAAAAGAAAATCGAGACCCAGCACTGCCAGAGAGGCATAGACAACTGTTCGGGTCGTCGCGCGGCTGATCCCTTCGGAAGTAGCGTCGCAGTCGTACCCCTGGAACACGGCGATCCAGGTCACCACAAAGGCAAAGACAAGGCTTTTAATCATGCCATTGATGACATCCGCCATCTGGACGCTGTTCTGCATGTTGCTCCAGAACGAGCCGTCGTAGACGCCGAGCCAGTCAACCGCAACCATCGCACCGCCCCAGACACCTACAACACTGAAGATGGCCGAGAGCAGAGGCAAGGAAATAAAGCCCGCCCACAGGCGCGGAGCCACTATATATTTGAGCGGATCAACACCGATCATTTCGAGGCTGGACAACTGCTCTGTCGACTTCATGTTGCCGATTTCAGCCGTTAACGCGGAACCCGCGCGACCTGCGAACAGAAGCGCACTAACTACAGGGCCCAACTCTCTCAGCAGGGTAAGCGCCACCATCTGCCCAACCGCCTGTTCCGAGCCATAGGTAACCAGAATGTTATAGCCTTGAAGCGCTATGACCATACCGATGAAAAGACCGGAAACCAGGATGATGGGTAGTGATAAAACCCCTACCGAATAGAGCTGCTTGATCAGCAACTGTCCACCCTTGCCTGTGCCGGAGCGGCCAAACAAGGATTGCAATAGCAAAAGAACAGAACGACCAGCTGCAGCCAATACATCCAGGCCTGTGCGCCCCAATAAGCGGATGCGCTCAAGCAGTGAAATGTGACGCATTAGCGCCTCCCCAAAAGATCTTCGCTATAGTCAGGCGCTGCGAAATGGAAGGGTACCGGGCCATCCGGGGTACCTTTTATGAACTGAAGCACTCGTGGATCAGACGACTCCTTGAGCTCTGCGGGGGTTCCTTGGCCCAGCACCTGTGTATCCCCGACAATGTAAAGATAGTCAGCGATACTTGCCGTCTCGGCCAGATCATGTGACACAACGATACTGGTCAATCCCAGTGCATCATTGAGCAGACGAATCAGGCGCACCAGTACGCCCATGGCAATGGGGTCCTGTCCCACGAAAGGCTCGTCATACATCAGGATCTGAGGATCCAATGCAATCGCCCGAGCCAGAGCCACCCGGCGCTTCATGCCTCCGGACAGCTCATCGGGCATCAACTCGATAGCGCCCCGCAGACCGACCGCCTGAAGTTTCATCAGGACGATATCCCGGATCATCTCCTCAGGCAGCTTGGTATGAACCCGGAGAGGAAAGGCCACGTTTTCGAAAACATCAAGGTCAGTAAACAGTGCACCGCTCTGAAACAGAACGCCCATCTGCTTACGCACATTGAACAGGTCACTTCGAGACAGCGTGGGAAGATTGAGATTGTTAACCCATACCTCACCCTTTTCAGGGCGCAACTGGGCTGCAATCAAGCGTAACAGCGTTGTCTTGCCGCTCCCTGAAGGCCCCATAATACCGGTCACCTTGCCACGCGGGATGCGGATATCAACATTCTCGTAGATGGTACGCTCGCCTCGCTTGAAGGTAACGCCTTTAAGCTCGACCGCATACTCGCTATCGGTGTTCATCTAAACTCCTAGCTTACAGCCCTCCTGGCAGACGCATCGAATAGCATCCAAGGCACTTTTAAGGGCCTATTCGACAAGGACATAGCATAACATTTCAGCGCTACCTCCCCAACATGAACATAATTCAATCGTTTTCATAGGAGGGGGGATTGATTGTCGTTATAATTCTGCGTTTTCAATCAATCTGCTGCCCAGCAAACTGGTAGACAAATGACCCACGCTGCAAATTTCATCGAATCCGCAAATCGTACCATCAGCTATGAAGTGGAAGCCGTGAACGCATTGCGTGGGCGTATAGATGATCGCTTTGTCAAAGCCTGTGAACTGATGCTGGACTGCAAGGGCCGCATCGTTGTACTGGGCATGGGAAAGTCCGGACATATCGGCAATAAGATTGCGGCCACGCTGGCAAGCACAGGCACACCCGCGTTTTTCGTCCATCCCGCCGAAGCAAGCCACGGCGACATGGGGATGATTACCCAGGCGGACATTGTGCTGGCCCTGTCCAACTCTGGCTCTACCCCTGAAATAGTGACGCTCTTGCCACTTATCAAGCGACTGGGAATCACGTTAATCAGTATGACAGGCAATCCCCAGTCACCTCTGGCCCAGGCAGCTACTGTCAACCTGGACGCAGGCGTTGCCAAGGAAGCCTGCCCGCTGAATCTTGCACCGACCTCCTCCACCACTGCCAGTCTGGTTCTGGGGGATGCGCTTGCCATTGCCTTGCTCGATGCACGAGGCTTCACGGCTGAAGATTTTGCCTTTTCTCACCCCGGCGGCGCTCTGGGCCGACGCCTGCTTCTCAAGGTCGAGCATGTCATGCATAGCGGGAAGGAATTACCTCAAGTGCCACGAGGCACTTCGCTTAGCGGTGCATTACTTGAGATGTCCCAAAAAGGGCTTGGCATGACCGTCGTCACGGAGCCTGATGGCCGACTGGCAGGTATTTTTACTGATGGGGACCTTCGGCGTGCGCTTGATCGCGGAATTGACGTACGCTCAACGACCATAGACCACGTCATGACGGAGCATGGTCGTACGGCACGCCCACAGATGCTGGCAGCCGAGGCATTGAAAGTCATGGAAGATCACAAGATTAGCGCCTTGGTTGTGATCGACGAGAAAGATTACCCTCTGGGGGCACTGAACATGCACGACCTGCTTCGCGCAGGCGTCATGTGAATGCAGCTCATATCGAGAGACAGCCCATCATTGCTGCTGCATGGCAGTGATGGCACTCATAAATGCTTTACGTTTCAAATGGTACAGAGCCTTTGCCGTGCTTTATGCCGCCGTTTGACTACAATGCTTTTGCAGGCCTTTTGTCATGTTCCGTACACTGCGTAAACCTGTACTTTATGTCCTGATTGCCCTGGCGCTGGTCGCTATCGGTTACTGGAACCTCTTGCCGCAACGGTTTATCGATGACCCGGCAGGCAATGCCCAGACCGATAATGCCATTGATGCCTATGCAACAAATGTCAAAACGATCCAGTACCGTGCCGATGGAAAGGTACAATACGAGATGACAGCCGAACGGCTTGATCACGTTCAGGCCACCGATGTCACACTGGTTTCGAAACCCGATATGCTGGCATACCGCGGTACTGACCTGCCCTGGCATGTTCGCAGCGCAAGGGCCGAGGTGGCGCCAAAAGGTACACAGGCTGAGTTGATCGATGATGTAAGGGTCGAGCGTACAGACGAAAAGGGCCGCCCTATCGTGATGACGACGACGCGAATGACTGTTTTTCCTGACAAAAATTATGCGCAGACTGAGCAAGCCGTTAAGATTGAGGCCGCTAATAGCGTGACCACAGCGAAAGGCATGAAAGCGTACCTGAATGACGGCAGAATGCTCCTGCTGTCCAATGTAAGAGGCCAGCATGAGGTTCGTTAAATCTCTACCCCTTCTTTTAACCCTGGGCGCTACGTTCGGAAGCGTTAACGCCTGGGCTCTGCCTTCTGACCGCAACCAGCCCATCCGGGTACAGGCCGACAGCGCCGAACTCGATGACAAGCAGAACGTAGCGGTTTATCGAGGCGACGTCATCATTACCCAAGGCACGATGAAGATCACGGGTAACACCGTGACCATCACCCAGGACAACAACGGCAACATCAAGGTTGCAACTGCCGTTGGCAAGCCGGCTCACTATGAGCAGAAGCCATCTGCGGACAAAGATACGGTGAAGGCTTACGGCCTGACTATCCAGTACTATGCGGATGAAAACCGAATCGTTCTGATCGACCAGGCACGCGTTGAACAGCAAGGCAATACGTTCGAAGGCGAAAAGATCGTTTACGACACCCAGCGCCAGATCGTGAATGCTGGCCGTGCAAACGGTAACAAGATCACCACACCAAGACCGCGTATCGACATGGTCATCCAGCCCAAGAACAAAGACCAGCAGCCGGGGCAAGCTCAATGACAGTACTGCTCAAAGCCCAGCATCTGGCCAAGAGCTATAAGGGTCGCCAAGTGGTCCGGGATGTCAGCCTGACCATCGAAAGCGGCCAGATCGTGGGACTGCTCGGCCCTAACGGTGCGGGCAAGACGACATGCTTTTATATGATCGTAGGGTTGGTCAACGCCGATCATGGCCGTGTACTGATCGATAACCAGGATGTCACCAACCTGCCTATGCACGGCAGAGCGCAGGCAGGTATCGGTTATCTCCCCCAGGAAGCATCGATATTCCGCAAGCTGACCGTGGCCAACAACATCATGGCCATCCTTGAAACACGCAAGGACCTGGACCGAAACGGACGCACCCAGGCGCTCGAGTCGCTGCTTCAAGAATTTCACATCACCCATATTCGTGACAACCTAGGCATGAGCCTGTCGGGTGGGGAACGTCGTCGCGTCGAGATTGCTCGCGCCCTAGCCACGGCGCCCAAGTTCATTCTGCTGGATGAGCCCTTTGCCGGTGTCGACCCTATTTCAGTGGGTGATATCAAGCAAATCATTCGCCACTTGAAAGCCAAAGGCATTGGCGTTTTGATCACGGATCACAATGTTCGGGAAACCCTCACAATCTGTGAGATGGCTTATATTGTGAATGACGGACAGCTGATTGCTGAAGGCGATGCCGAAAGCGTGCTGGCCAACGACCTGGTTAAGGAAGTTTATCTGGGGCACGAATTCCGCCTCTAGGCAAAAGGGTAAAAACCAGGCATATAATTTGCTCATCCCTACCAAATTATCTGGTGGGCTCCGTGGCGCAGTTCGCGTCTGTAGATTAAGGTGCTAAGCCCGCAGCCATGAAACCATCGTTAGTTTTAAAGATGGGCCAGCAGCTGACCATGACTCCTCAGCTGCAACAGGCCATTCGATTGCTTCAACTTTCGACGCTTGATCTCCAGCAGGAAATTCAGGAAGCCCTGGAATCCAACCCCATGCTCGAGCGGCAAGAAGAAGGCGATGATTTTGATCACAGCGACCCGCTTGCCGATGGCGAGGAGCTATCGAATCCTGGTAGCCAGGAGGTTACGTTCAAGGATACGGCTCCCTCGATAGAGACCTCTGAGTCGGACGAGTCCGAATGGAGTGACCGTATCCCCAATGAGCTTCCCGTCGATACCGCCTGGGAAGATATCTATCAGACAAGCGCGAGCAGCCTTCCGAGCTCTGACGACGATGAATGGGATTTCACATCCAGAACGTCGACAGGTGAAAGTCTGCAGAGCCATCTTCTCTGGCAACTGAATCTGGCCCCCATGTCGGACGTGGATCGCATGGTCGCCATGTCGATCATCGACGGCATCAATAATGATGGCTACCTCGAAGAATCACTCGAAGACATACACGCCTCGCTAGATCCTGAGCTTGAGGTAGAGATTGATGAAGTCGAAGTAGTTTTACGCCGTGTTCAACAGTTCGAACCGGCAGGCGTAGGCGCACGTAATCTCAAGGAATGCCTGCTGCTGCAACTCAATCAGCTTCCAGGCAAAACACCACGGCTGGCGGAAGCCAAGCGCTTGGTCACAGATTATCTGGACGTCCTAGGCAGCCGTGATTACAGCCAGCTCATGCGCCGCATGAAGATCAAGGAAGATGAGTTACGCGACGTAATCGAGCTGATTCAAAGCCTGCACCCCCGACCAGGCTCCCAGATCGAATCAGGTGAAGCCGAGTACGTGGTTCCTGATGTCATCGTGCGCAAACACAATGACCGTTGGCTGGTTGAGCTGAACCAGGAGGCGGTGCCGCGGCTACGCGTAAACTCACAATATGCCGGTTTCGTGAAACGTGCCGACAGCAGTGCAGATAACACTTTCATGCGTAACCAGTTGCAGGAAGCTCGCTGGTTCATCAAGAGTCTGCAGAGCCGTAACGAGACCCTGATGAAGGTTGCGACGCAAATCGTCGAGCATCAGCGTGGCTTTCTAGAGTATGGCGAAGAAGCCATGAAACCACTCGTACTTCACGATATTGCCGAGGCGGTTGGCATGCACGAGTCCACAATTTCTCGTGTGACCACCCAAAAGTATATGCACACGCCTCGTGGCATATACGAATTGAAATACTTCTTCTCCAGTCACGTAAGCACGGCTGAGGGCGGTGAATGCTCGTCGACCGCCATTCGCGCCATCATCAAAAAACTTGTTGCCGCCGAAAATGCAAAAAAGCCATTGAGCGACAGCAAGATCGCTGGTTTACTGGAGTCACAAGGCATACAGGTCGCGCGTCGGACTGTAGCCAAATACCGTGAGTCGCTGGGCATTGCTCCATCGAGTGAACGGAAAAGGCTGGTCTAGACTTAGGCGGCTCGCCACGAGCGGACTGCGAGCGCGGGGGAAAGAGGCGCTTATCGCTCAACAGTGTTTCTTCGGCAGGCCTAATGCCTGCCTGTTACACCACGGCAATAAGGAGAACGCGGTATGCAAGTCAACATCAGTGGGCATCAACTGGATGTTACCGACTCCCTTCGCAGCTACGTTGGAGAAAAGCTCGCCCGACTTGAACGCCACTTCGATCGCATTACCAGTGCTCAGGTAATCATGCAGGTCGATAAACTGAAACAGAAAGTTGAAGCCACCTTGCATGTTGCAGGTGCGTCTGTCGTTGCAAATGCCGAACATGAAGACATGTACGCTGCCATCGACCTTCTCACCGATAAACTCGACCGCCAGTTGATCAAACACAAAGAGAAACAGCTCGAGAGGCAGCAAGGGTTGGGCGTCCGTTGAGACTTAACATCACCCTATGATTCGATTAGAAACCATTCTGACCCCTAGCCGCTCACACGTGAGCGTACCAGGGGTCAGTAAAGAAAGCGTGCTTCAGCAGATTTCTGAAATTGCTGCGACTGACTTGCCAGGGCAAGACGCTCACTCAATTTTCGAAAGCCTCATGGCCCGAGAAAAGTTAGGGTCGACCGGTTTCGGCAATGGAATAGCTATTCCTCACTGCCGCCTGAGTGGCTCCAAGGAGCCTATTAGTGTGCTGTGCCACCTGCAAACACCGGTAGACTTCGACTCACTCGACGGAGCGCCAGTAGACCTTATTTTCGTCCTGCTCGTACCCGAAGCCGCTACCGAGCAGCATCTGGAGTTGTTGCGCCAGATTGCAGCCATGCTGGATAAGGCTGAAATCCGCGACCGACTGCGCCATGCAACTACTAGCAATGGGCTCTATCAAATAGTTATCGACGCCCAAAGCGGTCATTAACATGCATCTGATTATCGTCAGTGGACGCTCCGGATCTGGCAAAAGCACAGCACTAGATGTGCTGGAAGACAACGGCTTTTATTGCATCGATAATCTACCTGCCGGTCTTTTACCGGACCTGTCCGAGCGCGCCCTGACTGAATCCGAAGGGGCTCAGTCTCAGATAGCCCTGTCTATCGACGCCCGCAACCTGCCTAGCCAGCTACAACGCTTTCCCGAGCTGCTTGAGCAAGTCAGATCACGCCATATCCGTTGCGATGTGCTGTATCTGGATGCAGATGATCAGACACTGCTCAAACGGTTCTCGGAAACCCGCCGTCGTCATCCGCTTACGAGCGAGTATCGTTCGCTGGCTGAAGCCATCGAGGATGAGCGTCAGCTGCTGATGCCTATTGCCGATCTGGCTGACCTGAAGATCGACACCACTCATCTGAATCTTTATCAGCTCAAGGACATGATCAAGCTACGCTTGCTCAATGCACCCGAGCCTGGCACTGCGTTTCTAATCGAGTCGTTCGGTTTCAAACGGGGCCTGCCGGTTGATGCAGATATGGTTTTCGATATCCGCTTCTTGCCCAATCCCTATTGGAAAGCAGAGCTCAGGGAGCTTTCAGGTCTGGATCAACCCGTGATCGAGTATCTGGAGGAGCAAACCGAGGTCGAAGAGCTCTACCAAGACATCTATAATTACCTGTCTAAATGGCTGCCCAATTTCGCCGCTAACAATCGCTCTTATGTAACGATTGCGATTGGCTGTACGGGAGGCCACCACCGCTCGGTTTACATTGCCCAGCGACTGGGAACAGCTCTCAAATCAAAACTGAAAAAAGTCCAGATTCGCCACCGCGACCTACCTGGACAATAGCGATTAAGGACACTCAACGTAATGCCCGCCCAAGAAATCACCATCATCAATAAGCTAGGGCTGCATGCACGCGCAGCGGCCAAGTTCGTCGGTGTGGCTGGGCGCTTTCCTTGCGAAGTCAGAGTCGGTAGAAGCCCTGAAAGCACAATCGATGGGAAAAGCATTATGTCTGTCATGATGCTGGCTGCTGGCAAAGGCACGATGCTTCACCTGGCAACGGAAGGCGAACAGAGCGAAGAAGCCTTGCAGGCATTGATTGAACTGATCAACAACCGGTTCGACGAAGGCGAATGATCGCCCACGCTCCCCTACCCTAACGCGGTATCCATTACCATCATCAGACAAAAACCAATGCCGAGCCCTACGGTGGCAGCACTGCGGTGACCCTTTTTAAGGTGCGCCTCAGGAATGACTTCGTGGGTTACGGCAAACAGCATGGCACCTGCTGCCAGCGACAGCCCCCAGGGCAGCATCATCTGACTGAAATTGACCAGCCAGGCGCTAATGACTGCGAAAAGCGGCTCAACCAGCCCTGAGGCTGCGCCAATGCCCACCGCTTTATACCGGTTTACGCCCGCTCCAGCCAACACCAGCGCAATCACCATCCCTTCCGGAAAGTCCTGCAGGGCGATCCCAAGCGCCAGACTCTCTGCCCCTTCAACAGCACCACCTGCGGCTACACCGACAGCCATCCCTTCGGGAATGTTATGAAGAATAATGGCTGCAACGAACAGTAGGATTCGCGGCTCTACGGCGGAAATAGAATCACGCTGCTCTAACTCCTGCTCCGGCATGACACGTTCCAACCCTAGCATGCCCAGTACGCCTAGCATGATTCCACAGCTGACTACCGCTCCACTGCCCCACTTGGAATACCCTAGCGAGCCCCCTGCATCCAATGCAGGCAATAGAAGGGAAAAGGCAGTAGCCGCAAGCATGACGCCTGCACCAAAGCCCAACATGGTATTGGATAGACGCTCGGAGATACGGGAAAGCGCAAGGACAGGAAGCGCCCCGAGTGCAGTCCCTAATGCGCAAAGCATGCCGCCTTTGAGCGCATTCTGCATGGACGATGTTTGAAATAACGCTTGGAGTGCATCAAATTGATGAAATGTGATCCCAATGCAAAGCAGGATAAGACACAACGTCAATCCGAGATAGCTTGAGAGAAAGGCCTGTATTGAGCGCATAAACCTGCCAAGGCAAGAAAGACAGGACTGGAAGACGCGGTGCAAGAATCCCTTACACCGCGAAGATCACGACGCTTGTACCCCGTTAGGCCATTGCTGCCTGATAGCGACGAGTAACTTCAGGCCAATTGACTACATTGTAAAAGGCACCAATGTATTCCGGACGACGGTTCTGATAACGCAGGTAGTATGCGTGCTCCCATACGTCCAGGCCCAGAATAGGCGTATTGCCATTCATGATGGGGCTGTCCTGGTTGAGTGTACTTTCAACAACCAGTTTCTTTTCAGGCGTCACGCTCAACCATGCCCAGCCACTGCCAAAGCGAGACACCGCAGCCTTGGTAAAGGCTTCTTTGAATGCGTCCATACCGCCCAGCTGGGAATCGATCGCCTGAGCCAATTCACCTTCCGGGTTACCACCGCCTTGCGGAGTCATAACGGTCCAGAACAGAGAGTGGTTGGCATGTCCGCCGCCGTTGTTTACTACCACACCACGCTTATCTTGAGGCAGCTTGTCCAGTTGAGTCAGCAGTTCTTCTACCGGCAAGGACTCAAGGCCGGTCCCCTCGAGCGCAGCATTCAGATTATTGATGTAGGTCTGATGATGCTTGGTATGGTGAATTTCCATTGTCTGCGCATCGATGTGAGGTTCCAGTGCATCGTAGGCATAGGGTAAAGCTGGAAGCGTATGAGGCATGATGTCGTCTCCTGATGTGAGGATAACTATCGTCTGCCTAAGGGCAGACCTGTGTTGCTCGAACGTTCACATGTTTACTGCTGAGTGAAGCGCGCCAGTGAGGCTTAACGCTGAAGGTTATTAGCTATGGGCTAACTGGACAGAATTAAAGACCTGTCACCCATAAAACCAGACCTCATAAGAAATGAGATTCTTTATCAATAACATATCTAACAGATTCGACAAACGAAAGCGACGTTTTACGCCTGCCTACAGTAGTTTGATTAGCAGGCGCAAAAGTTTGAATCAACGTCCGGCCAGAGTCATGGACTCAACCAGCACCGATCCGGTTCGAATACCACCGCGACGATCTACATCCGAACCGATCGCAACGATGTTGCGAAACATATCCTGAAGACGCCCCGCAATAGTGACTTCCTGCACCGGAAACTGTATTTCGCCGTTTTCGACCCAATAACCGGCAGCGCCCCGTGAATAGTCGCCCGTTACCAGATTGACCCCCTGCCCCATGAGTTCAGTTACGAGAAGTCCCTTGCCCATGCGACGGATCAGGGCCGCCTGGTCATCACTGCCGTGACTGACAAACAGGTTATGCACGCCTCCGGCATTGGCTGTACTTTGCATCCCCAGCTTGCGGGCGGAATAGGTGCCCAACAAATAGGAAACCAACTCACCTTTATCGATAAAGGGCTTGGCATAGGTCGCCAGTCCTTCATTGTCGAACGATGCACTGCCCAACGCCCTAGGGATTAGCGGCCGTTCATCAATGGATAACCACTCAGGGAAGAGCTGCTGCCCCATTGCGCCTTCCAGGAAGGTCGTCTTCCGATAGAGGTTGCTGCCAGAAATAGCGGCCAGGAAATTACTGAACAATCCTGAGGCCAGTTCAGGCGCAAACAGCACAGGAACCTGGGCCGTCGGAACCGGACGAGCCCCCAAGCGACTCACCGCCCGTTCTGCTGCGCGCTGACCAATATAGACAGGGTCCATCAGCTCTTCAGCCACACGATTGACGTCGTAAAAATAATCGCGCTGCATATGGCCATTACTTTCCGCAATCATGACGCAGCTCAGGCTGTGTCGACTGCTGGCATACCCACCGATAAAGCCATGGCTGTTGCCATAGATACGGCAACCCTGATGAGTGTTGAGGCTTGTCCCATCAGCATTGGTGATTTTGGGATTGGCTGCAAAGGCCGCTGACTCGCAAATAAGCGCTTTCTCGATCGCCTCGTCAGGCGTAATGCTCCAGGGATGGAACAGGTCCAGGTCAGGTAGGCTCTTGGCCATTTTTTCCGGATCGGCCAAGCCTGAATATTCGTCTTCGGAAGCGTGCTGGGCAATGGCAAGAGCCGCGGCTACGGTCTCACGGATAGCATTTTCGCCCGTTGCGGACGTACTGGCCGAGCCCTTGCGGTGCCCTACGTACAAGGTAATACCGAAGCCCTCATCACGATTGAACTCAACCGTTTCAACCTCGCCCTTGCGAACGGTTGTAGATAACCCCTGCTCAACAGATACCGAGACCTCACAAGCAGTGGCACCCTGCTGACGCGCCTCCGCCAAAATGCGCTCGATCTGTTCACGCAAGGCAGGTAAGGCAGCCGGGCCGACAGCTTCCACGGATTGATTCATGCTTCTCTCCTATACAGCGTTGGCAGCCCGGCGGACCGGACAACCGACCTTCAACTCGTTATGATGGCGACCTTTAGTTATGGACCACCCTCATGTCTGATTTTCTTGACGACGACTCCTTCTCCGGAGAGAAGAGCAAATCGCAGATCAAGCGCGAATTGCATGCCCTGCAGGACCTTGGCGCGCGCCTCGCCGGGATGAGCCCTGACCTGCTTGACCGCCTCCCCTTGACCGAGCCTTTGCGCCGCGCTTTGGCCGAGGCTCCCAAGCACAAAGCCAACGTCGCCCGGAAGCGACATACCCAGTACCTGGGCAAACTGATGCGCGATCAGGATCTTGATGCGATCATGGCCATGATCGAACAAGTCGATTCCTCGACCCGCCAGTACAACGAGCGCTTTCACGCCCTTGAACGCTGGCGGGATCGCCTGCTGGGTGGTAGCGACGAGGTCCTGCAGGCTTTTGTCGAAGACTACCCGGACGCTGACCGCCAGCACCTGCGCCAGTTGATCCGTCACGCCCAACACGAGCAGGCGCATAACAAGCCGCCGTCAGCGGCACGTAAACTGTTCAAGTACATCCGTGAACTGGATGATACCAAGCGGGGCCTGCGTTAATACGCGGCCCTTGCCTGCCTGTCAGGCACCCGTTCCTCCTACCGTGATGGCATCAATTTTCAGAGTTGGCTGGCCTACGCCAACCGGAACTGACTGGCCTTCCTTCCCGCACGTGCCAACGCCGTTGTCCAGCGACAGGTCATTGCCGACCATTGATACCTGAGTCATGACTTCCGGACCGTTTCCTATCAGCGTGGCGCCCTTCACCGGCCGGGTCACCTTGCCGTTCTCGATCAGGTAAGCCTCATTGGTCGTAAAGACGAATTTACCGCTGGTGATATCGACCTGACCGCCCCCCAGGCTGGCGCAATACAGGCCATGCTCGACCGAGGCGATGATTTCTGCCGGGTCGCTTTCACCCGCCAACATATAGGTGTTAGTCATGCGAGGCATGGGCAGGTGCGCATAGGATTCACGGCGCCCGTTGCCGGTACGTGCCACTCCCATAAGCCGGGCATTGAGCTTGTCCTGCATGTATCCCTTGAGGATTCCATTCTCGATAAGCACGTTGTAAGCACCTGGCGTGCCTTCATCATCGACCGATACCGAACCACGGCGATCAGGGAGAGTGCCATCATCAACAATGGTGCATAGCGATGAAGCTACACGCTCGTTCATACGTCCGCTATAAGCCGAACTGCCCTTGCGGTTGAAATCACCTTCCAGGCCATGACCTACAGCTTCGTGCAACAGGACGCCAGACCATCCCGAGCCCAACACAACCGGTAGCGTGCCCGCTGGAGCGGCAACAGCCTCCAGATTTACCAAGGCCTGCCGCACCGCTTCGCGCGCGTAGCTCATGGCACGGTCTTCACGCAGAAAGTAACGATAATCCGTGCGTCCGCCACCGCCGTTGTTGCCACGTTCCCGGCGACCATTCTGCTCGACGACCACGTTGACATTGAAGCGCACCAGAGGGCGTACATCCGCCGCCAGCGTTCCATCGTTGGCGGCGACAAGCACCTGCTCCCAGACACCGGAAAGGCTGACCGTAACCTGTTGGATACGGGGATCCAAAGCCCGCGTGGCTACGTCAATATTTTTGAGCAGCTCGACTTTCTCTGCACGGCTCAAGACATCCAGTGGGTTTTCTTCGGGGTAAAGCCGTACCGGCTCGATGTGGCTAAATACCTGAACCTTGCCGTTATCCCCACTGCGTGAGATGGAACGTGCAGCCTGGGCAGCTTGGCTCAAGGCATCCAGCGTGATGGCGTTACTATAGGCAAACCCGGTCTTTTCACCTGATTGAGCACGGACACCAACACCTTGGTCCATATGAAAGCCGCCTTCCTTGACGATGCCGTCCTCAAGCAGCCAAGACTCGGAAATCATGCTTTGGAAATACAGATCGGCGGCGTCGATTCCTGGTCCCGCCAGTTGATGAAGAACCACTGGCAGGCTGTCGATTTCAAGCCCACCTGGATTGAGAAGATGTTGACTGACAGAAGTCAGGTATTGGCTCATGCTTACTCCAATAGCCGAAAGGTCTTATGCAAGGCGTGCACAACACGTTGAAACAACACAGATCTTCTTTATTGACCTTAGCGCGTCTTGCGCGTTGTGCTTAATGGAAATGCCCAATCAAGTCGATTGTGGTCATTCGTGGCTTGGCAAGGGCGATGTTGCAAAACCAAAGCGACGATGCTGAGCAATCGGCATCCGTTCGCGTAATGCTTGTTGCTGGCCAATATCACGTCGTCCAATCATGACAGCTTCCCCTGTAGGCGACTCTTCAAGGACGCGCCCCCAAGGATCGATAATAGCGGAGTGGCCCCAGGTTTCCCGACCTCGTGGATGCAGACCTCCCTGCGCAGCGGCCAGAATATAACATTGCGTTTCGATAGCCCGGGCACGTATCAAGATATCCCAATGAGCCTTTCCCGTAACAGCCGTGAATGCTGAAGGCGCAGCAATCAACTCGGCACCGGCCTCACGTAGAGAGGTGTACAACTCAGGGAAACGCAAGTCATAGCAAACCGTCAAGCCAAGCAGCCCTACAGGGGTATCCGCCACGACGATATCCTGGCCTTCCGCATAGTGATCACCCTCTCTATAGCTACCCTGCCGGTCATCTACACGGGCATTGAAGAGATGCAGCTTGTCATAACGAGCTACTCGCTCCCCTTGATCATTGATCAACAGGCAGCACGCCCTTGGCTTGGCATATGGCTGATCATCCGGAGGAAGCGGTAATGTCCCGGCGACAATCCAGAGCCCCAATGCACGAGCAGAACAGCTTAACCAAGGCAGGATTGGCCCTGCTCCTAGCGCCTCCGCCTGGCCGATCATGGCTGGATTGGAGTGACCGATCGCAACGAAATTCTCGGGCAGGACCGCCAGCTGTGCTCCAGCCTTGGCCGCCTGCTCAAGCAGACGGTATGCCGTAGCAAGATTGGCCTCTATGTCGTCTTGGCTGACCATCTGGATTACCGCAAACGTCATAGCCCACCTCGTATTGACTTGTCTATGCTACGCAGAGGATCCGCTTACGCTCAACCGACTTCTGTCATGGCAGAACAGCCTGCATTTCTTTTGCGCAGGGTTCACTTCTTGCCCAGTGTCATCTGTGGGTTTTGCCAAGGCCCGTGGATGTGATAGTTCACACTGGCCATGCGGGTTACCCTGTCACCAATCAAGCGATCCACAATGAACAGGGCTCCGCCTATGGCAGGTGCTCCGGCAATCAACGCTGCGATAGGCAATGAGTTGGTCAAGGGCAATCCAACCTGCAAATGGGCATCGACCTGATCATGAGCCAGGTCCAGCGTACCCTGCATCTGCATATCGGTAGAAGGACCATCCAGAATGATGGGTTTCCGGGTTAGAAAAACACCGTTTTGCGCCTCCAGTAACCCGCTGATCGTGTCGTAACTCAGGCCGCGGCCAAAAATATCGGAAAAGTCCAGCCGCAGCCGCCGCCGTATGGCCTCGAAATTGAGCAGGCCAAACACCCGGAGCGCTGATGCAGAGCCTTCAACCTGACGCAATTGTCCGTTACGCAGGCTGGCATCCAGTGTGCCGGACAGACGATTCAGCCCCGCCCAGGCTGGTGATCCAGGCCAGCTGACGTTGGCATCAAGACGAAACTCGCGACTGGTCACACTGGATGCAAACTTCCAGGCCAGCAATACATCGGCAACGTTGTCACCCGAGAGACGACCGCTATACCGTGTACGCGTAGTGCCCGGCAACCCCTCCCAATCCATCGTACCTTCGACCTTCAGTCCCTTCAGATAGAGGTTCAGGTCTGAAAAGCGCACTCCTGCCGTCGTTGGCCGGATCCTGAGTCGCTGTGCGCCAACAGGCTCACCGCCCAGCGAAAGGGTATCAATCGATACGTCCATTGCCGGCAGGCCATGCGGGTCGATATTCGCCAGGGGATCAGGACTTTCGACGGGCTTGGCGCCCCCTGCCGGAGCAGCATGACTGGGAAAGTCCAAGTGTTTGAGCGCAAGCGTAATGGGTACCTTGCGGTCTTCCGGCAACCGTACCTGGCCGGCAATGACCGAGCTATCGAGCGTAAGCACCCAGACATTACTTTGTGGTTCCAGCTGAACAGCGAGGTTTTCGACGGTCTGACCGAAACCTTCGAAATGCACTACCTTGAGCTGCCCGCCCGCAAGTATTGAGAGCATGGAGTCGGACGAGGCAGGCCCACCACCGGAGCGCGTCGCCGTTTCCTTACCAGACGTAACGTACTTTTCGATAGCGACCTGCCATTCACTCAGCACGAGACGATCTAGGACGCCACGAACACGGATTCCCTGACCGCTCGGGAGATTGGCTGTGCCATTTCCCAGAACAACCTCACCACGGGCCTCGGTCAAGCGATCCGGCGGTGCGACGATAACGGCATCCGCCAAGCCTTGATACGTCGCCTCATAACGACGCTCGGGCCCATTAAGCGTCATGCTGAAAAAGCCATCATGGGCGGTCTGCGGATCCTTGCCAAACGGTGCCGGCAGATCAATAGCTACCCCTTGAAGATTCGAGGCTACTACGATTTCGCTAGCCTCGTTTGCCAGGGTCAGGCTCATGCGATACGGAATATCGCCTGACACTGGCAAGGGCCGGCCTCCAACACCCAGCCATTGGGTAAGCTGACTGAGCGCTACCTTGCCCTCAGCCACGAGGCGGGTCTTGGGATCGGTCTGACTCCCTTCGGCGAACGCCTTGCCGTGGGCCTGACTGCCCAATACCTGCGCCTTGATATCCGGTGCGCTCAAGCCTCGTGTCGTGTCATAGCGAAACGCACCGCGGATATTGGTGACATCGAGCATGGGATTTGCCAGCTGTAACCGGGCCCCATTAGCCACGAAATCCACAATCACCTTGGGCGGTAGCCCATGATCAAAAGGCAAATCCAGGTCAAGCTTACCCTTTAGAGCCCCTTCCCCCCGCCATCCCTTGAATGTCTCGGCTGTCGGTAACGGCGTCTCCTGCAAGATCGTGAGCCCGTCCTTTACACTACTGTCCAAGTCACTTTTCAGATACAGATGGACCGTACTGCCATCATGTCGCAGCGGGATGGTGACATTTGCCTTGCTGACCTGGGTATCCAGGATTCGCCCCTCCGGTACCTGAATGCGAACGGCATCATCTTCAATGACTATATCGCCGCTGGCCTCACGCAACTCTGGCCAACCCGGCTGGTAGGCAAGCAATGCGTCGTGGACGCGAAAGAAAAGACTCATGGTACGTGCACCCGGCGGTGCATCGTGCATCAGGGAGCCCTGATACTGGTAAATACCTTCATCAATATGGCCACCCTTGATCGCGGTCTTGAGCCAGTCAGCCAGAGGGCCACTCATCGCGGGTGTCCGGGTAGGCAGATACTTGGCGGTATAGCGCGCATCACCATTGCGCAGCCCAACACGCAGGTCCATGTAGCTTTCAATGCCTGGCTTGCGCGCCAGCCGGATGAACATGTCACCGGCGGCATCACCCTCTTTACCCGAGACGCGCATCAACGGACTCGACAAGGTAAAGCTGTCATCGCTTAAAGACCAATTCAAGCGCGCTTTGGCTGTACGGTACTGCCACGGTTCAGGAAACAGGGTGGCCAGATGCAGCGAGAAGTTGGTGGTATCCAGCCGCAATTCGCCATGCTGCAGTCCGCCAGTTGCACTACCACTGGCATTCTCGACAGCCGGCGCACCGTGATAGGCCGAGAACCCTACCTTTTCCAGGTTGGCTGCAAACGCGAGGCGATCAGCAAGACTTTTCTGGGGTTGGTAGTCCAGCGAGATGTTACGTAGCGCACCATGCGGACTAAGTGCCGATAACGCTGACGCCACATTTTCAGGTAAAGGCGCAAGTGCCTGGACGGCGGCCGTCAATGGTGCCAGATCGAGCCGGTCGGCACGTACCTGCCAGCGATCCGCTGCATCATTGCGCTGAACCGCTAATGTCACACCACTCCAGCGCTTCTCCCCAAGGCTTACCGCAAGATCGGAACCGATGGCTCGCCAGCCGTTTTTCTCGCGGGTAAATGCAAGGTTCAGGGCGAGGTCATCAAGACCAGCAGGCGCACGGGTACCATACGAAGCCACCAGCCGAGCCGCATTGAGTCGCAAGGCTGCGTCTTGAGGCAATCCATGAGCCCAGTCAAGCCAGACCTCTCCTCCTGCATGTAACTCATGCAGCTGCCACTGCCGCGTCAGAGTACGTGGCACCCACTGTGCCCAGTCCGTTTGGGGCAGGCTCAAATAGCTCTTGAATCGGCTGTCCTGCCAATGCGCCGAATCGACCTGCCCCTGGACGTCTAAGGCCAAGGGCTGCCCGTCAGGTAGATTCAAACGCGCATCGAGACGGACATCGCCGTTACGTCTCGTAGACAGCGTTGCCTCGACATAGCGCAGCGTAAACACTTTTCCTTCATGGGATAAAACGCTGAGCTGTCCATTGAGTACTGATAGTCGCCCAAGCGAGGACAGCCACTTGAGAAGCGGCGCGGGATCAAAAGGCTTTTGCTCATCATCACGCTGGGGCAGTCCTGCGATACGCCAGCGCCCATCCGCCTCTTCTAGCAACTCGAGTCGTACACCGTCGAGGCTGGCATAACTCAGTATGGGCTGCCAGTGCAGGAGGCTCTGGAACATATTCGGCACAACCCTGATTCGCTCCAGATGCAGAGGTTGGCTGCCCTCACCCAGTTCCAGGTCCTGCAGGTCAATGACAGGATTGAGTCCTTGCCAGCTTCCCTTCAAGGCGCCCAGGCGTACAGGCTGCTTCAAGGCACTGCTCAAGCGCGCCTCAACGTCGGCTCTATACTCGGCAACGCCCGGTATGAGTTGGCGCCCTACGCTGACATAAAGCGCCAGCAGGATCAGGATCAGAGCACACAGACCGAAACCAAGGCGCAGGAGTGTTCCGATGAAGCGGCCCAACCCTGCCATCAGCCTAAGCTCAGCGGCTTACAGCAGTACAACATCATATTGCTCCTGGGAGTACATAGGTTCGACCTGAAACTTGATCGTTCGACCGATAAAAGCTTCCAGGTCCGCTACATTGCCTGACTCCTCATCAAGAAGACGGTCTACCACCTTCTGATTGGCCAACACGAGATAGGAGTTTGCCTGGTAAGCGCGTGCTTCGCGCAGAATTTCACGGAAGATTTCGTAGCAGATAGTTTCAGCCGTCCGCAGCATGCTACGTCCCTGGCACGCCGGACAAGGCTCACACAGGACCTGCGACAGGCTCTCACGTGTGCGCTTGCGCGTCATCTGGACGAGACCAAGCTCAGTAATTCCAATGATGTTGGTTTTGGCGTGATCGCGCTCCAACTGCTTCTCCAGATTGCGAAGCACTTGGCGCTGATGCTCTTCATCTTCCATATCGATGAAATCGATAATGATGATACCGCCCAGGTTTCGCAGCCGTAACTGCCGGGCAATTGCCGTAGCTGCCTCAAGATTGGTCTTGAAAATCGTCTCTTCCAGGTTACGGTGCCCTACGAATGCACCTGTATTCACGTCTATCGTAGTCATCGCCTCGGTCTGATCGATGATCAGATACCCGCCCGATTTGAGCATGACCTTTCGCTCAAGCGCCTTCTGGATTTCATCCTCGACGCCATACAAGTCGAAAATCGGACGCTCGCCAGGATAATGCTCCAGGCGATCAGATACTTCAGGCATCAGCTCGGACACGAACTGGCCAATTCGCTGGAAATTTTCCCGAGAGTCCACACGAATCTTTTCACTGCGCGGACTGACCAGATCCCGCAAGGTACGCAATGGAAGGTCAAGGTCTTCATAGATGGTCGTAGGCGCAGGCACCTTATTCATCTGAGAATGAATCTGAGCCCACAGCCGCCGCAAGTAGCGGATATCCGCCTTGATTTCATCTTCACGCGCGCCCTCCGCCGCCGTACGAAGAATAAAGCCACCAGCTTCCTCGATACACTCGTTGGCGATGCACTTTTCAACGATGTTCTTGAGCCGTTCACGCTCGGCTTCATCCTCGATTTTCAGCGAGATGCCCACATGATTGGTCTTGGGCATGTACACCAGATAGCGCGAGGGAATTGAAAGGTGCGTCGTCAGGCGCGCCCCCTTGGTTCCGATAGGATCCTTCGTGACCTGAACGACCAGACTTTGCCCCTCATGAACCAGGGCACTGATGCTTTCGACAGCACTGCCCTCGCGGGTAGAAATCTCGGCAGCATGAATAAAGGCGGCCCTGGCCAGCCCAATATCCACAAAGGCCGCCTGCATCCCAGGCAGGACTCTGACAACCTTGCCTTGATACAGATTGCCTACAATGCCCCGGCGCATCGTGCGTTCGATATGAACCTCTTGCAGAACGCCGTTTTCAACAACCGCCACCCGAGACTCCATCGGGGTGATGTTGATCAAGATTTCTTCGCTCATAGACTTATCCATTATTCGAGGTGTCTTGCAGCTTATCGGTATCGGCGCTATCTAGGGTATTAACCTTTTCAACGAGGTACATTGGGCTGCCAGCATGGTATGCCAAACGTTGATAACAGCTCCGCTGTTTCACAAAGGGGGAGTCCGACGATGCTGCTATAGCTTCCCGCTATATGTTGAACAAAGACAGCGCCCAGCCCCTGGATTCCGTAACCGCCTGCCTTGTCGGCCGGCTCACCGCTTGCCCAATAGGCTTGACGCTCGTCTTCACTGATAGGCCTGAACGTTACTTCGCTCGACACGACGCGCGCCAGGCACAGATCTTTACTGGCTACGGCAACTGCGGTCAGAACGGTATGCGTCTTGCCGCTCAAGCGAACCAACATGTCCATGCCATGCTCGCGGCTTTCCGGCTTGCCCAGAATATGCCCATCCAACACGACGCTAGTGTCGGCTCCCAGGACGCAATCAACCGTGTCACCAGACAAAAGTGCCAGACCTGCCTGTGCCTTGCTTCTGGCAAGACGTTCGACATAGGCATCTGCCGTCTCGCCAGGCAGCACGGCCTCATTAATTTCGGCCGAAAGACGTTCGAACGGCACACCGATTTGCTCAAGCAACTCACGACGGCGTGGAGATCCGGAAGCAAGATACAGACGTGGCATAGAAGGCTCCTTGAAACGCTCACGTCAACAGATCAGCCGCCGACGCCACGTCAACTTACATTGAAACGCGTTCGCAAATCACGTAGCACCAGATATACCCAAGGCCAGAGCAAGGCGCTGACCAGGGAAGGTGCAAGAAATACCAGTGTGGGTGGACGATTACCCGTCAACGTGTTCAGCCAGAGCTGAACCAGCTGCGAGATGCCATAGACGACCAGCAGCACAAAGCCCTGCTGCCAAATGGGAAAGACGCGAAGCCGCTGTTGTAATGACTGCACCAGAAAAACTACCAGGCTCAGAATCAAGGCATTCTGGCCAAGCAGATTTCCGTACAGCACATCCTCTGCCAATCCGAAGACCCAGGCCGTACTCAGGCCCACCCGATGGGGCAGCGCCAACGTCCAGAACGTCAAGAACATAGACAGCCACAGAGGCCGTCCAATCTCCATGAAGTCCGGCATCGGCGCAACGGAAAGCAGCAGTCCCACCAGCAACGTCAGCCAGATAACCCAGCCGTTATGGCCGATCCGAAAGGCCATTAACGGGCCTCCTGGGCGCGTTGTGTCGAGGCAGCCGGGGCCTGGCTGGCCTGCGGCTTGGCGGCAGGCTTCGCGGGCTGAGTCTGGGGCTTGGCCGACTGAGCAGCCGGAGCCGCCGCGTTGGTCGCCGGTGTCTTGTTATTACCACTGGCTGGCTGAGCGGGATTATTAACCTGGGCGGGCGAGGTTGCCGCTGGCGTTGTTCCCTGCTGCTCCTGGGACACTTTGCGATCCGCTTCTTCCTGGGCCCGGGCAGCATCGTAGGCCCGTTCCTCAGGTGTACGTGGATCACTGAAGACCAATAGCACATAGCGACTGCGGTTCAGCTTGGCAGTGGGTACAGCTCGCACGATGGCAAACGGTTGCCCTGAGTCATGCACTACTTCAGTCACGGTTGCGACCGGGTACCCCGCAGGAAACCGCTGCCCCAAGCCAGAGCTGACCAGTAGATCGCCTTCCTTGATATCGGCGGTATCGGCCACATGGCGCAGTTCAAGACGCTCAGGGTTACCAGTTCCCATGGCGATAGCACGCAAACCATTGCGGTTGACCTGAACAGGAATGCTATGGGTGACGTCCGTCAACAGCAGGACACGGGCGGCATAGGGCATGACTTCGACCACCTGCCCCATCAACCCACTGGCGTCTAACACCGGCTGGCCGATAAAGACCCCATCCTTCGCGCCTTTGTCGATCAGGATACGGTGAGTAAATGGATTCGGATCGACGCCAATCAGCTCGCTGACCAGCACTTTGTCGTCTACCAGGGCGGCAGAGTTGAGCAATTCTCTAAGTCGTACGTTTTGCTCGGTCAAAGCCGCCAGCTTTTGCAGGCGACGCTGCATAAGCAGTGCTTCAGCCTTGAGGCGCTCGTTTTCAGCCATGATCTCAGTACGGCTGGAAAACTGATCGCGCACGGCTTGCCAGGCACGAACCGGAAGATCGGCTGCCCAATAGAATGGTGTAAGCACCAGGCCCATTTCGCTGCGCACCGGCTTCAGATAATCGAAGCGGGCATCTACCACCATCAGGCTGACAGACAGAACAGCCAGAGCCAGCAGACGGACGCCAAGCGAAGGACCCTTGGAAAATATACGCTTGATGGTCTCGTCCTCGAAGCGTCAATCATGACAACATCAAGGCCCGCCATGCAGGCCCTGATATTCATGCATGCGACTTATTCGGTGGAAAGAAGATCCATAGCGTGACGGTCCATCATCTCCAACGCCTTGCCGCCACCGCGGGCAACACACGTCAGAGGATCTTCCGCCACGATCACCGGCAGGCCGGTTTCCTGCGCCAGGAGCTTGTCTAGATCACGTAGCAGAGCACCACCACCGGTCAGGACTAGACCGCGCTCGGCAATATCCGAAGCCAACTCCGGCGGGGACTGCTCCAGACAGCTCTTGACCGCCTGGACGATGGTTGCCAGCGATTCCTGCAGGGCTTCCAGCACTTCGTTGGAGTTCAACGTAAAGCTGCGCGGTACGCCTTCAGCCAGATTGCGGCCGCGGACGTCGATTTCACGCAGGTCACCGCCCGGGTAGGCCGTACCGATTTCCTGCTTGATGCGCTCGGCAGTAGATTCACCGATCAGGCTGCCGTAGTTGCGGCGGACATAGGTCACGATCGCTTCATCGAAGCGGTCACCGCCTACGCGTACGGACTCGGCATAGACAACACCGTTCAGGGAGATCAAGGCGATCTCGCTGGTGCCGCCACCGATGTCCACTACCATCGAACCACGCGCTTCTTCAACCGGAAGACCTGCGCCAATGGCAGCTGCCATCGGCTCTTCGATCAGGAAGACTTCACGGGCGCCAGCGCCCAGAGCCGATTCGCGAATGGCACGGCGCTCGACTTGGGTGGACTTGCACGGTACGCAGATAAGTACACGGGGACTTGGCTGGAGAAAGCTGTTCTCGTGAACTTTGTTGATGAAGTACTGCAACATTTTTTCACAAACGCTGAAGTCTGCAATCACACCATCCTTCATCGGTCGGATCGCAGAAATATTGCCAGGCGTACGACCCAGCATGCGTTTGGCGTCGGTACCGACGGCAACTACACTCTTCTGATTGCCATGCGTACGAATGGCAACAACGGATGGCTCGTCAAGGACAATACCGCGATCCCGGACATAAATGAGGGTATTGGCTGTACCCAGGTCGATCGACAGATCGCTGGAAAACATGCCACGCAACTTTTTGAACATGAAGTGACCCTAGGCGGTGGCGTCAGGCACGCAGATGAAACGCGTGGGAAAAATTGCGGCAGACTCTAACAACGGCAGGGATTTTGAGCAAGGCGGTGATGTGCTAGATTGCTCGTTTCTGCGGCCCTCTTAGGCCTTTCTTAACGCGGTGCTTGACCGCCTACCGTGCAAATCTCTCGATTTATGACTTTCGCCATGGTCAAGCCCCGATATTGCTGGAGAATCCGATGGCGCTCGAACGCTCCGACGTCGAAAAGATCGCTCACCTGGCCAGACTAGGCCTTAACGATGCCGATATTGAACGGACCACCGGGACGTTGAATGACATCCTCGGCCTGATTGATCGCATGCAGGCCGTCAATACCGATAACGTCGAACCCTTGGCGCACCCGCTGGAAGCCGTACAGCGCCTGCGACCGGACGAAGTCACCGAAACCAATCAGCGTGACGCCTACCAGACTATCGCCCCGGCGGTCGAGAACGGCCTGTTCCTGGTACCCAAGGTGATTGAGTAATGAAGGACACCCCTATGCATACGTTGACCCTGGCCGAGATCAGCCGTGCGCTATCGGCAAAGGAATTTTCTGCCGAGGAATTGACTCGCGCCCTGCTGGACCGCATCGCCCGGGTTGATCCACAGCTCAACAGCTTTATCACCGTGACGGAAACACAGGCCATTGAGCAGGCCAAAATCGCCGATCAGCGCCGATCAGCGGGCGAAACCGGCGCGCTCCTGGGGGCACCGATCGCACATAAAGACCTCTTCTGCACTCAGGGCATTCGCACCAGTTGCGGCTCGAAAATGCTTGATAACTTCATCGCGCCCTACAACGCCACTGTGGTTCAGAAGCTGGCAGATGCAGGCGTTGTAAGCCTGGGCAAACTGAATATGGACGAGTTCGCGATGGGCTCGGCCAACGAATCCAGCCACTACGGCCCGGTCAAGAATCCCTGGGATATCTCTCGTATTCCAGGCGGCTCTTCAGGTGGCTCATCGGCGGCAGTAGCGGCTCGCCTCGTCCCGGCTGCAACCGGTACCGATACCGGCGGCTCGATCCGTCAGCCTGCGGCGCTGACCAACCTGACTGGCCTCAAGCCTACCTATGGACGCGTTTCCCGCTGGGGCATGATTGCGTATGCCTCCAGCCTCGATCAAGGCGGCATGCTGGCTCGCAACGCCGAAGACTGCGCCCTGCTCTTGCAGGCGATGGCTGGCTTTGACCCCAAGGACTCCACCAGCGTAGACCAACCGGTCGATGACTATCTGGCCTGTCTGGAAAAGCCTCTTGCAGGCCTGCGCATTGGCCTGCCGAAAGAGTATTTCGGTGAGGGCTTGGACAGCCGTATCGCAGATCTTACGCTCAAGGCTGTAGAAGCGTTGAAGGCGCTGGGCGCAACCGTCAAGGACATCAGTCTGCCAAACATGCAGCACGCGATTCCTGCCTATTACGTGATCGCACCGGCGGAAGCGTCTTCCAACCTGTCGCGCTATGACGGTGTACGTTTCGGTTATCGCTGTGAAGACCCGGCAGACCTGACTGACCTGTACAAACGCTCTCGCGCAGAAGGCTTTGGTGATGAGGTTCGCCGCCGGATCATGGTGGGCACTTATGCACTTTCTGCCGGTTACTATGATGCCTACTACCTGAAGGCACAGCGTATCCGCCGCCTGATTAAGAACGACTTCATGACCGCCTTCAATGATGTGGACGTCATTCTCGGCCCGACGACGCCCAGCGTGGCGTGGAAACTCGGCGAGAAGAACAACGATCCCGTGGCTGAATACCTGATGGATATCTATACCATCACCGCCAACCTTGCTGGCGTTCCTGGTCTTTCGATGCCGGCCGGCTTTGTCGACGGCCTGCCCGTTGGCGTACAGCTGCTGGCCCCCTACTTCCAGGAAGGCCGCCTGCTCAATATTGCCCACCAGTACCAGAAGGCGACTGATTGGCATACGAAAGCCCCGACTGGGTTCCTGGAATAGAAGGCAGAGGACGACTCACATGCAATGGGAAACCGTGATCGGGCTGGAAATTCACGCACAGCTCTCCACGAAATCGAAGATATTTTCTGGCAGCTCCACCACCTTTGGTGCCGAACCCAATACCCAGGCCAGCCTGATCGACCTGGGCATGCCCGGCGTACTGCCGGTAGTCAACCAGGAAGCAGTGCGCATGGCCGTCAAGTTTGGCCTGGCCATCGACGCACACATTGGCCAGCGTAACGTTTTTGCGCGCAAGAACTACTTCTACCCTGACCTGCCCAAGGGTTATCAGATCAGCCAGATGGAATTGCCTATCGTAGGCAAGGGCCACCTGGACATTACGTTGGACGACGGTACCGTCAAGCGAATCGGCATCACCCGTGCGCACCTGGAAGAAGACGCCGGCAAGAGCTTGCACGAGGACTTCCAGGGCATGACGGGCATCGACCTGAACCGCGCCGGCACGCCACTCCTGGAGATTGTTTCCGAGCCGGATATCCGCAGCGCCAAGGAGGCCGTCGCCTATGTAAAGACTATTCATGCACTGGTGCGTTACCTGGGCATCTGTGATGGCAACATGAACGAGGGCTCGCTGCGTTGCGACTGCAACGTCTCGGTTCGTCCGAAAGGTCAGGCCGAGTTTGGTACTCGCGCCGAGATCAAGAACGTTAACTCGTTCCGCTTCATCGAGAAGGCGATCAATCGTGAGGTTCAACGCCAGATTGACCTCATTGAGGATGGTGGCAAAGTCATTCAGGAAACGCGTCTATACGACCCTAACCTCGATGACACAAGGGCTATGCGCAGCAAGGAAGAAGCAAACGACTATCGCTACTTTCCTGACCCTGACCTTCTGCCCGTGGTGATCGAAGACAGTTTTCTCGAAGAGACACGGAGTCTGCTGCCAGAGCTGCCGCAGCAGAAGCGTGAGCGCTTCGAGCGTGACTTTGGCCTATCTACGTATGACGCGACGGTCCTCTCCTCCAGCCGTGAAATGGCTGATTATTTCGAGCAGGTCCAACAGGTCAGCGGCGATGCCAAATTGGCCGCCAACTGGGTCATGGGTGAGCTTTCCAGCCTGCTTAACAAGCAGGACCTGGATATCACCGACTCGCCGGTTTCCGCTGAGCACTTGGGCGGTATGATCCTGCGTATCAAGGACAACACCATTTCCGGCAAGATCGCCAAGATGGTGTTCGAAGCCATGGCTGCCGGCGAAGGTTCTGCCGATGAGATCATCGAAAAGAAGGGGCTCAAGCAGGTAACCGACACCGGCGCTATTGAGTCCATGCTGGATGAAGTCCTGGCAGCCAACGCCGCCCAGGTCGAGCAGTACCGTGCCAGTGATGAGGCCAAGCGCGGAAAGATGTTTGGCTTCTTCGTAGGCCAGGCGATGAAGGCCTCCAAAGGCAAGGCCAATCCTCAGCAAGTCAACGAATTGCTGAAGAAAAAGCTGGAAGGTTAACCTCCTCCGATAGCCATGACGCAACCTTGCGTCATGGCTATGCCACTCACGAATCTACCTCTTCTTTCTTCTTTCTTCTTTCTTCTTTCTTCTTTCTTCTTTCTTCATTTTTCTTTTTCAGCCGATGCGAAGCAGTCGAGCTTTCTGAGCGATGGACTTGGCCTGCGCCTGTAGATTACGCACGCTTATACAATCTTCAGGGCTGAATGTCGGACTAGTCCTGGAATGTGTTTCAGCACGTAATTACAGCGAAACGGCTTGAACTCAAGAGAGTCATATAGCCAATCTGATATCAAATCGCCAGGAAGCTTTCGATATGTCATGGAGCCTACGCATTGCTCTTCTATCGCTCACCATACTGTTTGCCGGGTGTGCCAACCGAGAGCCTTATTCTTCACCCATGTCACCTGCTGCTGTTCATGGTTACCAGGACTCCGGCCTCGCTTCTTACTACGCCAAACGCCATGCTGGACGCCGCACTGCCAGCGGAGAACGCTACAATCCTTCGGAGATGACAGCCGCTCATCGTACGCTGCCCTTTGGCACGCGAGTCGAGGTGACCAACCTGAGCAACGGAAAGCGTGCAGTCGTACGCATCAATGACCGTGGTCCTCACGTACGTGGACGGATTATTGATCTGTCACGCAATGCGGCCAGTTCAATCGGCTTGATTTCTGATGGCGTTGCGAAAGTCCAGATCAGGGCCTTGGACTGATTTGACTAGACGGGGCTAGTAATGCGTTGGAGCAGAGAGGTCAGCTTGCCTTATACCTAGCTAGCGTCCTGGCATGAGGGACGCCCTTTCAATTCGCTGTCCCGAACCAGGCGCTTATCCTGATAGGCAAAAAACAGCGGAGCACCAAGCTCCGCTGTTTTGTACTTCACTTAGCCATCAGGTCACTGGAGCCGGATTGAACAGTGTCAGATCGTTATGCAGCTTGTGGTGTTCAGCCCATGTCTTTTTGCGGCCACTGGCAACATCCAGGTAGAGATGGAAAATCTCCCAACCCAACTCTTCCAGTGTCATTCGGCCCGATGTCACCCGACCGGCGTCTACATCGATCAGATCTGGCCAGCGCTGTGCCAACTGGGTACGCGTTGCCACCTTGATGACGGGCACCATGGCCAGACCATAAGGCGTTCCGCGACCTGTGGTAAAGATATGCAGGTTCATGCCAGCGGCCAGCTGTAATGTACCGCAGATAAAGTCACTGGCAGGTGTTGCGCAGTAATAAAGGCCTTTGCCCTTAACGCGCTCGCCGGGTGATACGACGCCTGCAATGGCACTGGAGCCCGACTTGGCAATCGAGCCCATGGCCTTTTCCACGATGTTGTTCAGGCCACCCTTCTTGTTACCGGGCGTCGTATTTGCACTGCGATCCGCCATGCCGCGATCCAGATAGCGGTCGTACCAATCCATTTCACGAACCAAGGCCTTGGCGACTTCAGGTGTAGCCGCCCGCGAGGTCAGCAGATGGATACCGTCGCGCACCTCGGTGTTTTCCGAGAACATCACGGTAGCCCCTGCGCGCACCAACAGGTCAGCCGCAACACCTAATGCCGGATTGGCTGTTACCCCGGAAAAAGCATCACTGCCGCCGCACTGCATACCGACCACCAGATCGGAAGCCGGACATGGCTCACGACGGCGCTCGTTCAGCACCTTCAGGCGATCCTCGATCATGCCAAGAATCTGCTCGACCATACCGCTGAAACCGGTATTGGAGTCCTGGAGGCGGAACAGCCATTCCTCTTCATCGATACCAGAGGGCAATTCATCGTCCGGCATGATCTGGCTGGCCTGAAGCTTTTCACATCCCAGGCTGATCACCAGCGCCTGGCCACCGAGGTTGGGATTACGACTGATGTTACGCAGCGTACGAATGGGTACGACAGCATCGGGGGCGTTGATCGCTACACCGCAACCATAGCTGTGAGTCAATGCGATGACATCATCCACATACGGATACTTGGGCAGCAGCTCCTTGCGGGCACGCTCGATGCAATGATCAAGCACACCGGTCACGCACTGAACCGTGGTGGTCACGCCAAGGATATTGCGCGTCCCTACGCTACCGTCCGGGTTTCTGAAACCCTCAAAGGTAAAGCCTTCCAAGGGAGGCTGAATGGGCGGCACATCGGTTGCCAGTGGCAGGTTGTCCAGCGGGGGCGGCGAAGGCAGGCTGAGTAGCTCTTCCTTCACCCAGGAGCCACGCGGAATGGGCTTCAAGGCATACCCGATCACTGTACCGTAGCGCAGAACAGCGCCACCTTCAGGGATATCGACCAACGTTACCTTGTGACTTTGGGGAACGGCTTCAATGGTCATGAGACCGTCTGGAAACTGGCCACCGGCCGCAACACCTTGCTCGTTTACAACGATTGCGACGTTATCGTCAGCATGAAGTCGGATGTAACGAGGCGAGTCCTGGTGTTCAATCAACTGCATGACTCACTCCTTCTTATACTCACTCAGGCTAAGGCATGCGAACAGAGCGATGCTCTGCCCGCGTTCTGTTATTCAACGTAAACCGGCGGTCAACTCATCCATCTCCATACCTCCGCGGTGAGTCACCGATACACACGCGGACGCTTCTCCACGCTTCGCCACTGGTTGCAATAAAGAGCACCTGATCGACCCGCCACTGGACAAATGACAGGTTCTGGCAACCCTCAGCGTTCCGATAAGGGAGCCGACCATGGCAAGCGGGATGACTAAAGATAAGCGTTCAGAAAAGCTGATCGCGCGCAGAATGCGGGGTCTGCGAATGCCAAGAGCACCGAGCAATGAAGTGCCTGACAAGGCAAGCGATGTCACACTGACTCGGTTGATATTCACTCTGCCCCCACTCGTTATTCTTGTCGCGGGTAGTCTTTTATAGCGAGGCGAGAACATCGCCTTTGCTTATACAACCAAATGATAGCGCAATCATTTCAGAACACAATAAAACAAAAATGGCTGACTGGTCTACTAAAACCAGTCAGCCATTTACACACTTACTGCGGACCGAGTTTGTCCATCAGAGCAGCCAGACGCTCGTACTCGTCAGGCTTGAGATCAGTCAGCGGTGCACGTACCGGACCGGCGTCGTAACCTGCGATCTTCGCACCGGCCTTGACGATGCTTACCGCATAGCCTGCGCAGCGGTTACGGATGTCCAGGTACGGCAGGAAGAAGTCATCGATCAGCTTGCCCACGGTCTCGTGGTCATCCGCAGCGATGGCTTTGTAGAAGTCCATGGCCGTCTTGGGAACAAAGTTGAACACCGCCGAGGAGTACACCGGTACACCCAGCGCCTTGTAGGCCGCGGCGTAGACTTCAGCGGTCGGCAAACCGCCCAGGTAGGTGAAGCGATCACCCAGGCGACGGCGGATGGAGACCATCAGCTCGATATCGCCCATGCCATCCTTGAAGCCGATCAGGTTGGGGCAGCGCTCGGCCAGCATTTCCAGCTGGTCAGGCTTCAAACGGCAGACGTTACGGTTGTACACCACCACGCCAAACTTGACGGACTTGCACACCGCCTCGACGTGCGCGGCTACGCCTTCGGGGCTGGCTTCGGTCAGGTAGTGCGGCAGCAGCAGGATGCCTTGGGCGCCCAGGCGCTCAGCTTCCTGAGCCTGCTGGATCGCCACGCGGGTTGGGCCACCGGCACCGGCCAGAATCGGGACCATGCCCTTGCAGGTGTCCACGGCCGTTTTGATGATGTCGGAGTATTCCTTCTGGTCCAGCGAGAAGAACTCACCGGTGCCGCCAGCCGCAAACAGGGCGCTGGCACCGTAGGGCGCCAGCCATTCCAGACGCTTGATGTAGGTATCGCGGCGGAAGTCGCCCTGCGCATCGAAATCGGTTACCGGAAAGGACAGCAATCCGGATGAAAGGGTGTGCTTGAGTTCTTGTGGAGTCATTTTTGTTGCACCCTGGCCTGACGGCATACAGAAGTTGATGAGACAGGCTATCGCCCGTTGTCAGTCATCGTACAACTATAGATTCCAGGGTACAACTCCCCTTACACAGATTTTTTAATCAGCGTGAATTCTGGCCTGTTCCTACCTCTTCATTGGCTCGACGTAGTCGCTCGCGACTGTTGGTTAGATGCAGGCGCATCGCTGCACGTGCCGCATCAGTGTCCTGCCGAGCGATAGCGTTGTAGATGTCTTCATGCTCGCCATCCAGGCGCAGCTGATAGCGCTGCTGATCATCGTGAGCCAGATAAGCCGAGTTGAGACGGGTGCGGGGGATCAGAACGCTACTGAGGTAGGTCATGATGTCGCTGAAATAGCGATTGCCCGTGGACATGGCGATCTGCAAATGAAACTGCAGATCGAAACTGACAGCCTCGGCAGGCTGCTCGGTGCGCGCCTTCATTTGATCCAGCAGACGACGCATCTCCTGAAGCTGCTCGTCATTTCGGCGCTGCGCCGCCAGACCGGCAGCTTCAACTTCCAGACTGATTCGCAACTCAAGCATTGCCAACACATCACGCAAGGTTGTGATGGTAGCCGGATCGATGAACAGTGGCCCCTCGGCAGGCCGCTCCAGCACAAACGTACCAATCCCGTGGCGCGTTTCGACATGCCCTGCAGCCTGCAGGCGCGAGATCGCCTCACGAACCACCGTTCGGCTGACGCCCTGCTCCTGCATGATGGCCGACTCGGTCGGCAGCTTGTCGCCGGGTTTCAGATCGCCGTCACGAATACGAGCCTTCATGACCTCGACAACGTTTTCGGCCAGACTGCGAGACTTTTTACGTGGGCGAGGAGTCACGTTACTGTTTTGCATAAGGGTTCATTCAGGGCGTCTTGGAAATATGAACCATAATAGCGTAACCGCGTTGTAGGATGACCCTATTAATCTAAAGTTGGGCACTTTCATAGACAGTAACGTCCTTGAGGATGCCCTCCTCCAGGCGCAAGATCCGCTGATGGAAGCGTTGCAGACTGCTTCGATGCCCTACACTCACCAGCGTCGTATCGGGTAAGTGCTCTCGTAACAAGGTGTACATAGCCGTTTGATCACGCTCATCCAAGGCAGAAGTCGCTTCATCCAGAAACAGCCAGTGCGGTTGGTACAGGATAGCCCGAGCAATGGCCAGACGCTGTTGCTCTCCAGGAGAGAGGCGCCGTTCCCAATGGTTAGCCTCGTCCATGACAGAAACCAGATGCGCCAGACGGCATTGCCTTAGCACGCTCTCGAGGCACTCTGGCGCATGCTGAACTTCCCCAGGATAATTCAACGCAGCCCTTAATGTTCCAATAGGCAGGTAAGGTCGTTGCGGCAGAAATAGGCATCGACCCATCGGGAGACTTACTGTCCCGCTACCATAGGGCCACAGCCCTGCGATAACCCGTAGCAGGGTGCTTTTGCCACCCCCTGAGGGACCGCTGATAAGCACATGCTCGCCTGACTCAATGCGGCCGCTGATAGGGTCGATCAGTGAGTGCGTCTGGTTGGCCAGCGAAACCTGGAGCCTGTCGAATACCAATGCATCCTCGCCGCGCTCCAGCGTAATGGCGGAAGCCTGAGCCTCATGCCTGTGCATGGTGTCGCGAAAACTCAGGATACGATCAGTTACAGCACGCCAGTTCGCCAGTTGCAGGTATGCGTCAATGAACCAGCTCAAGCTGCCTTGAACATTACTGAACGAGTCGCTGATCTGCATCATGTCACCAAGCTGGATCCTGCCACTGAAATAGCGCGGTGCCGAAAGCACGGCGCCAATGATGACGGCAATCTGGGAGTAGCCAGAGGTGAAGAAGGTCAGACGCTTCTGATAGCGCATCAGCATCCAAAAGTTGCCCCAGACGTGCCCGAATCGTTCCTGGAGCCGTTGCTGCTCGTTCTGCTCCCCGTTATAGAGTGCAATGCTCTCGGCATTCTCCCGGACACGGATCAACCCAAAACGCAGATCCGCCTCATAGCGCTGCTGCTGATTGCTAAGGCCAATCAACCGTCGACCAATGTAATGCGTCAGAACGGTGCCGATGGCGGTATACAGTACTGCAGCCCAGAACATGTAATGAGGAATGGTGATGCCAAACAGCTCGATACTGCCCGACATAGTGATCAGGATGACAGAAAAGGAAATCAGGCTGACGATGGTGCGGATGAATCCCAACCCCAGGGAGAGCGTCATGTCCGTAAAGCTGTTCAGATCTTCGGCAATACGCTGGTCCGGGTTGTCCGCCCCCCCCTTCTGCTCCAAGTGGTAATAGTTGCGGTGCCTAAGCCATAGCGAGAAATGCTGCTCGGTCAGCCAGCGTCGCCACCGGATGGTAAGCATCTGGGTCAGGTAAAGCCGGTATACGGCCAGCAGAATGAACAGGGCCGCCAAGCCGCAAAAATACAAAATAAGACGCGTAAAGGACTTTAGATCGTGATTTTGCAGGGCATCGTAGAAGTACCGGTTCCAGGTATTGAATACCACTGACAAACCAACACCCGCCAGCGAAAGAGCTATCACAGCAACCAGCAACAGCCAGGCTTTCTTTCTTTCTTCACTGCGCCAATAGGGTATCGTCAATGCCCAAACGCGGGACAGGAAATGGCCCTTGGTCGAACCATACACAGGCGGTACGGGAGTATCGTTTTCTCTCATCGCTCCAGCTCGGCAAGCACGTAATAACGTAACCAAAGGCCATCATAGGGCAGCCAAGCTGAATGGTTTCTGTCACACCAAACGTAACAAAAGATTTCTGTCCATTTTTTATCAATCCCCTTCCAGCCGGAAGGGGATCAGCTGATCAGCGACGAACCGGACGCTTCTGCAACTTGCGCTGCAAGGTACGACGGTGCATTCCAAGTGCACGTGCCGTTGCCGAAATATTGCCGTCGTGCTCATTCAATACTCGCTGGATATGCTCCCACTGCAACCGATCAACCGACATCGGGTTTTCCGGCACCAGACTGTCCACATCGGCATGCTGGGAAAGTAGCGCGGTCAGCACATCATCTGCGTCGGCAGGCTTGCACAGATAATTCGTAGCACCACGCTTGATCGCTTCGACCGCCGTGGCAATGCTGGAATAACCGGTAAGAATCACGACGCGCATGTCGGGATGCAGCTCAAGCAGCTTGGGCAACAGGACAAGGCCGGAATCGCCTTCCATTTTCAGGTCGAGCACGGCGTAATCGGGCAGATCCTGCTTGGCCAGCTCGTAGCCCTCCTCTGCCGAGCCCGCGACCGATACGCGCAGCCCGCGACGATCCATGGCCCGTGCCAGGACGCGGGTAAAGGTGGCATCGTCGTCGACCAGCAGCAGATGGGGCTGCTCATCGTCATGTTGAATGTTTTCGCTCATTGTAATCCTCGCGACAGCAGTTCAGACCAATGGATACTGACGTGGCAGACGCAGCTCGGTCAGCGTGCCGCCTTCTTCATGGTTATACAGCTTCACTGTACCACCGACACGGGTCACACTCGCCTGACTCAAGAATAACCCTAGACCAAAGCCCTTGCCCTTGGTCGTAAAGAACGGTTTACCGATCTGCTCGGCAATGGCCAGCGGTACACCTGGGCCACGGTCTCTGATGGACAGGCAAATTTCCGAGGCATTCCATGACAGGGTTACCAGCAGATTATCCGGACAGGCATCGGCAGCATTGTTCAGCAGGTTAAGAAGCGCCTGAGTCAGATCCGTGGGTGGAATCAAACGAGGCGCTGCGCCTACGCTTGGACATTCAAAGCGGTAACTGACCTCGGGCCGCATCAGATGCCAGCGACTCAGTACGGCTTCCAGCCACTCCAGTGCCGTTTGCTCATGAATAGTCTGACGGCGATCCGCTTCAGCGGCGCGCACCAGCTGCTGCAGGGTTTCCTTACAGAGCTGAACCTGATCCTGCAGAAGCGACAGGTCTTCCTGTAGCTCAGCCTTATCGGTGTACTCCTGGCGCAGCTCCTTGAGCAGTACGCTCATGGTCGACAATGGCGTACCCAGCTCATGGGCAGCGCCAGCGGCCTGCGTGGCCACCGCCAGCAGTTGCTGATCGCGCATCCCCTGCTCACGGCGCTGGGCCTGCAGCAGCTCTTGGTGGCGGAGCGCTTCAGCCATTTTGGCGACAAAAAAGGTGATCAGTGCCGCCGATAGCGCAAAGCTCAGCCACATGCCATAACTCAGAATTTCGCCACCTGGGTTGATCAGAAGTTGCAGTGGCCGGAACCAGATCAGCATGAACGTGAAGCTGACCAAGGCAAGGCCCGCCAGCAGCAACGTGTAGAGCCAAGGCAGGGTTGCCGCCGCAATGGTCAGCGGCACCAGGTAGTAGGACACGAAGGGATTGGTTGCCCCTCCGGCATAGTAGAGCAGCACGCTGTGGATAAGCAGGTCGAAGGCAAGATGCGCCGCATACTCCTGCTCGGTTACAGGCCAGTCTCGACTCAGGCGCAGCGCAGTGATGCCACAGAGTAGCGCGGACAGACCTAATGTGGCGCTGATAGCCAGCCATGGTAGCTCGACGATATCGGAGAGCCAGGCAGCCCCTACCGAACCGGCTTGGGCAGCCAGCACCAGTACGCGAATGAGAACAAGACGACCCAGGTTTTGACGACTAGCGGATAACCACTGCACAGGAGATTCAAACATGTATTTATCCAGGGGCGGCGAGTATAACGGTGGCTCTGGCCCATTTCTGTCCGCAAGGCGCGACATAGCGCCGCACAAACCCATAGGATAGAACGGAAGTCACTGTTAATGAACGAAAGGAGTCCATGATGCCTGTCTTTTCCCGTCTCGCCACCTCACCTGCCTTGACTAAACATTTGTCCAGAGGGATGGCATCGATCATGGCAGCGGGTGCACTGATCAGTGTTTCCCATGCAGCACAGGCCGAGGAGCCTCGTTACAACCAGATCAGCCTGCGCGCCGAAGTCAGTCAGGATGTTCCGCGAGACCGCATGCAGGTAACGCTTTATACCGAACAGCAAGGTAATGACCCTGCCAAACTGGCGGCGGACATCACCAAGGCGCTCAACGAAGGGGTCGAGGCTGCGCGCAAGGTCAATGGCGTCGAGATCAGTCAGGGAGGGCGCAACAGTTTTCCGCTGTATGACGATAAACGCCAGACCATTACCGCTTGGCGCGAGCGTGGTGAGCTTCACTTGCAGAGCAGTGACTTTGCCAGCCTTTCCCGCCTGACAGCCGACCTGTTGGGTACCCTCAAAATGGGCGGCATGACCTTTACTGTTGCTGACGAGACGCGCAAGAAAAGTGAAGATGCCCTGCTCAAGGAGGCCGTCAACGCCTTCAAGGCACGTGCTCAACTAGCAACCGATGCCCTGGGCGGTTCCGGTTACAAGCTTGTGAATCTCAACCTGATAACCAACAACGCTACCGGCCCTATGCCCATGATGAGAATGAAGACCATGGCTTACGCTGAAAGCGCACCCAGCCAGGATATCGAAGCAGGTACTAGCGCAGTGTCTATCACGGCCGATGGTGTCATTGAAGTGCAGACGCCCTAAATTAAAGCAAAGACCCCGCTTGCATCGCTCTAATTTGGTGCAAAACACACCTGCGGTAACACAATTTGGTGCTGTTACCGTAGGAACAGTTTCATTTTTCCGCTCTAGCACGCCTGTTTTTATATTTTTGCGACACAAACATTCAGTGTTACTCCACAACCTGCCACTGACTCGTCAGTCATCCTATTACAGGCATATCTCCTGCATAGCGTCCGCCCAATGACCCAAAAAGTCTCAACTGTTTCTGTATGACCCAGACGTATCCATCGCCTGAGTCGACATCAGCCAACCGAGGTCTGCATGCATAAGAAGTTACTTTCATCTCTCATTGCGGCTGGTTTATTGGCCGGAACCCCATTTGCTCAAGCAGCCAGTAACTTGGTTTTTTGCTCTGAGGGCAGCCCGGCAGGCTTCGATCCTGCACAGTACACCACCGGAACGGACTTCGATGCCTCTGCTGAAACCATGTTCAATGGCCTGAGCGAGTTCGAACGCGGCGGCACCAAAGTGCAGCCCGGGCTTGCAAGCAGCTGGGATGTTAGCGAAGACGGCAGGACCTACACCTTTCATTTGCGCAAGGGCGTGAAATTCCATACTACGGAATACTTCAAGCCGACCCGCGAATTCAACGCAGACGATGTGGTATTCACTTTCGAGCGCATGCTGGACAAGAACAGTGCGTTCCGTAAGGCCTACCCCACCGAGTTTCCCTATTTCACTGACATGGGCCTCGATGAAAACATCACTAAACTTGAAAAGGTGGACGACTACACGGTACGCATGACCCTGAAAGAGGTCGACGCGGCGTTCATTCAGAACCTGGCCATGCCATTCGCTGTGATCCAGTCTTCGGAGTACGCCAACCAGCTCCTCAAGTCCGGTCGGCCCAGTGACATTAACCAGAAACCTGTCGGAACAGGCCCATTTGTCTTCAGCCGCTACCAAAAAGATGCGGTCATTCGTTTCAAGGCCAACAAGGATTATTGGGATCCGGAAGAAGGTGCCAAGGTGGACAACCTGATCTTCTCGATCAGTTCCGACGCCTCGGTCCGCATGCAAAAACTCAAGGCCGGCGAATGCCAGATTACCGTTTACCCACGCCCGGCCGACCTGGAAGGACTCAAGAACGATCCCAACCTGAAGGTGCCTTCACAGCCCGGCTTCAACGATGGTTATCTGGCGTACAACGTTCAGCATCCGCCACTGGACAAGCTCGAAGTCCGCCAGGCGCTGGACATGGCTATCAACAAGAAGGCCATCATCGACGCGATCTACCAGGGCGCTGGCCAGATGGCGGTCAACGGTATGCCGCCGACCCAGTGGTCCTATGACAACAGCCTCAAGGATGCACCCTTCGACCCGGAAAAAGCCAAGGCGCTCCTCAAGCAGGCTGGCGTGAAGGAAGGAACGGAAATCACTCTCTGGGCCATGCCTGTTCAGCGTCCCTATAACCCGAACGCACGTCAGATGGCCGAGATGATCCAGCAGGATTGGGCCAAGGTGGGCATCAAGGCCAAGATCGTCAGCTATGAATGGGGCGAGTACAACAAGCGCGCCAAGGCAGGCGAGCATGACACTCTGCTGATCGGCTGGTCCGGCGACAATGGTGACCCGGACAACTGGCTGGGCACCCTGTACGGCTGCGATGCCATCGGCGGTAACAACTACTCTCGCTGGTGCCAGCCGGAGTACGACAAGCTGATCAAGGCTGCCAAGCGCACCACCGATATGGACGAGCGGACCAAGCTGTATATGCAGGCTCAGCAGATCCTGAAACAACAGGTTCCGATTACGCCGATCGCGCACTCGACAGTTTTCCAGCCGATGCGCAAGGAAGTCCAGGACTTCAAGATCAGTCCCTTTGGATTGAACGAGTTCTATGGCGTAAGCGTCAGCAAGTGATTGGCGGCGGAGCGTTCGTAGGGTAAAACCCCGAACGCTCCGCTTTACTTGACTGACGGGAATTCATCCATGCGTACGTCCTTCGCCCTCTCCTTTCTTACTGCAAGCCTGCTTGCAGCCGCTCCGCTCGCCCAGGCGGCGAGCAATCTCGTGTATTGCTCCGAAGCCAGCCCGGCCGGTTTCGACCCTGCTCAGTACACCTCCGGAACCGAGTTCGATGCGTCTGCCGAGACCGTATTCAATCGCCTGGTTCAATTCGAGCGTGGCGGCACCACTCTGACACCGGGGCTGGCCGAAAAGTGGGAGGTTTCTCCAGACGGCAAGGTTTATACCTTTCATCTGCGCAAGGGCGTGAAGTTTCATACGACCGACTACTTCAAGCCGACACGTGAATTCAATGCCGACGATGTCGTGTTCACGTTTCAGCGTATGCTCGATAAGGAGCACCCGTTCCGTAAAGCCTACCCGAGTGAATTCCCCTACTTCAGCGACATGGGCCTGGACAAGAACATCGCCAAGATCGAAAAGCGAGACGATTACACCGTTGTCTTTACGCTGAATCAGACCGATGCCGCCTTTGCCTCGGACCTGGCCATGAGCTTTGCTTCCATCCAGTCAGCCGAATATGCCGATCATTTGCTCAAGCAGGGCAAAGCAGCCGATATCAACCAGTACCCGATTGGTACCGGACCTTTTGTATTCAGTCGCTACCAGAAGGACGCGGTCATTCGTTACAAGGGCAACAAGGATTACTGGAAGCCCGAGGACGTCAAACTCGACAACCTGATCTTTGCCATTACGACGGACGCCGCTACTCGCCTGCAAAAGCTCAAGGCGGGTGAGTGCCAGATCAGTGGTTATCCACGTCCGGCAGATATTGCCGAGGTCAGGAAAGACCCCAACCTGAAGGTGCTTCAGCAACCCGGTTTCAATCTGGGCTATTTCGCCTACAACGTTCAGCATCCGCCGCTGGACAAGCTCGAAGTCCGTCAGGCATTGGACATGGCCATTAACAAGAAGGCCATCATCGATGCCGTCTACCAGGGCAATGGAAAACTCGCCACCAACCCCATGCCACCGGCGCAGTGGTCCTATGACGACACGATCAAGGATGCCCCCTACGATCCGGAAAAGGCCAAGGCGCTCCTCAAGAAGGCTGGTATCAAGCAAGGCACACAGCTCAACCTGTGGGCCATGCCGGTCGTTCGCGCATCCAACCCCAACGCCCGCCTGTCTGCGCAGATGGTACAGGCGGACTGGGCCAGGATCGGCATCAAGGCCAACATCATCACGTATGAGTGGGGCGAGTACATCAAGCGTGCCCGTCAGGGCGAACATGATGTAATGATCTACGGCTGGACCGGAGACAATGGTGATCCGGACAACTGGCTGGGCGTTTTATACAGCTGCGATGCCGTCAATGGCAGCAACTACTCCAAATGGTGCGATCCGGCCTATGACAAACTGATCAAACAGGCCAAGATCAGCAATGATCGAGAGGAGCGTATTCGCTTGTACAAGCAGGCGCAGCACGTGCTGAAGGACGCCGTACCGATTACACCGATCGCCCATTCCATCGTTTATCAACCCATGCGCAAAGAAGTCCAGGACTTCAAGATCAGCCCCTTCGGGCTTAGCGCGTTCTATGGCGTCAGCCTTGCCCGATGAGAGGCAGGCTGTCCTGTATTGCCGCCGGCGACGTGCTCGATCAGCACGCAGACAGCCGGTTTGCCGGATTTCCTCTGGTGCGACGCTTTACCCGAGCGATGCCAGCGGACCCCGGCAAGGACACCTTCCGCCGATACCCATCGACGGGATTGCAAGCGGTTACAGTCGCAACCCGACTGTTACCGCCTCACCATGGAGCCTAACGAAAGATGAAAGCTGCATTCAGGCTGAACACCTGTCTGTTGGCGGTTGCGTTGGCAACGGCTGTACAGGCACAAGCCAAAACGTTGGTGGCATGTACCGAGGCCAGTCCGGAGACATTCGATCCGGCGGTTCACTCCTCGCGTTATACAGCCGATGCGGCAGATGAGCCTCTTTATAACCGGCTGGTTGAGTTCAAACCCGGCACGACGGAGCTTCAGCCGTCACTGGCCGAGCGGTGGGATATCAGCCCGGATGGTCTCCAGTACACGTTTTACCTGCGCAAGGGTGTTAAATTTCATAGCACCAGCTACTTCAAGCCTACCCGTGAGCTGACAGCCGATGATGTAATCTGGAGCTTCGAGCGTCAGATCGATCCCAAGCACCCCTGGCACGAATTAGCCAGCAAAGGCTTCCCCTTCTCCGACTCGATGGAGATGAGCAAGATCATCGACCATATTGAAAAGGTCGACGACCATACGGTGCGCTTTGTTCTTCAACATGAAGAATCGCCCTTCCTGGCTGATCTGGCCATGGGTTTTACCTCGATTCTCTCAGCTGAATATGCTGATCAGCTGCTCAAGAGCGGAAAAACTGATGACCTGGGGTTCAAACCGGTAGGTACGGGACCTTTTGTTTTCGAGCGCTACAGCCGCGACTCGCAGGTGCGCTACAAGGCCAACTCCAACTATTGGGACGGTGCGCCAGCAGTCGATCTGGTACAAGCCATTACACTGGACTCCAGCGTGCGCCTGCAACGTCTGAAGCGAGGCGAATGCCAGATTTCACTGACCCCCAAGCCGTCAGACGTTCCGGCGTTAAAAAAAGACCCCAATCTGAAAGTACTGAGCGTCGAGGAGCTAACCATAGGCTTCAATGCTCTGAACGTAACGCACAAGCCACTCAGCGATGTACGCGTCCGTCAGGCCATTGCCATGGCAACCGATCAGGAGGGTACGATCAAGGCCCTGTACGGTGAAGGCGCAGCCAAGCCGGTCTGGGGTCCCTATCCTCCTGCCATGCTGGGCTATAACACCGATATCAAACCCTGGCCGTATGACCTGGAAAAGGCCAGGCAGCTCTTGGCCGAAGCAGGCTACCCCAACGGGCTGGAGCTGACCTATATGAGCTCTACCGGGTCAGGCCCCTCGGGAAATACCTTGCGAGTCGCCCAGCTGTTTCAGGGAGACATGGCCAAGATCGGTATCAAGGTCAATATTCGTCAATATGAATGGGGCGAATTTGTTCGTCGTGGCAAGCAGGGTGAACACGATATCCTCAGCATGAGCTGGGTCAGCGACAATGCCGATCCGGACAATTTCCTGTCACCCAACCTCACCTGCTCGGCAGCCAAAAACGGCGAGAACCGTGCACGCTGGTGCAATGCCGAGTTCGACTCGCTGGTAGAGCAGGCTCGCCGTACCAGTGATCAGGACAAGCGCGCTGAGCTCTACCGCAAGGCCCAGGAGATCTTTCACAACGAAATTCCCTGGATTCCCACCTCACAGCCTGTCAGGAACGTTGTGACACGCAGCAACGTCAGCGGCTTTGTCATGAGCCCTCTGGGTAAAAACGATTTTTCAACTGTGCGCCTGGATTAAGCGCTTTTCCCAAAAAGAAGACGAGCCCGATCAGGCTGATCGAGGCTCGCTCTATGCCGTAGACCGGTTACAGACCTAGGAGCATCCCTATGCATGCATTAACACGAATCGCGCTTGCCGTGAGTCTGCTTGGCGCCGCCACCCTGGCTCAAGCCAAACCTCTGGTGGTATGTACGGAAGCCAGTCCTGAAGGCTTCGACATCGCTCAGTACACCGCAGCCACGACGGCTGACGCCTCAGCTGAGACGCTATTCGACCGCCTCGTAGACTTCAAGCCCGGCACTACCGACATCGCGCCTGGTTTGGCAGAGCGTTGGGACGTCAGCGAAGACGGCATGACCTACACCTTCCACCTGCGTAAAGGGGTGAAGTTTCAGACAACCGATTACTTCAAGCCCACACGTGAATTCAATGCCGACGACGTGATGTGGAGCTTCATGCGCCAATACGATGCCAAGCACACCTGGCACGACAAGGCGCAGCATGGCTTCCCCTATTTTGAGGCCATGGGACTGCAAAATCTGATCAAGTCGATCGATAAGGTCGACGACTACACGATCCGCTTCGTGCTCAATCGTCCGGAAGCACCTTTCCTGCGGGACATGGCGATGGGCTTTGCATCGATCTATTCGGCTGAATATGCCGCTCAACTGGAAAAAGCCGGACAGTTTGATCAGCTCAACTTCAAGCCGGTCGGTACCGGTCCGTTCATTTTCTCGCGCTATACCAAGGATGCTCAGGTACGTTTCAAGGCTAACCCCGAGTATTTCGAAGGCAAACCTCCAGCTGATGGCCTGGTCCTTGCCATCACCCTCGACAGCAATGTACGCCTGCAGCGCGTGAGAGCCGGTGAATGTCAGGTAGGCGTTTATCCTAAACCGGACGATATTCCAGCCATCCGCAAGGACCCGAACCTTAAGCTTGCTGAAGGCGAAGCACTGCTAATTGCCTATGTTGCCATGAACACCGAGCATAAACCGCTGAACGATGTGCGTATCCGTCAGGCCCTGAATCTGGCCTTTGACAAGAACGCCTACATTAAGGCCTTGTTTGGTGAAGGCAACGCTGTGCCTGCCGTCAATCCGTATCCCTCTACCCTTCTAGGGTATAACCGTGATATTCAGGACTGGCCCTACGACCCTGAAAAGGCGCGGGCACTGCTGAAAGAGGCCGGCATGGAGAAAGGCCTCAAGCTGACCGTGTTTACACGTTCAGGCGGCGGCCCGACCAACCCCAACCCTGCGCTGGGTGCTCAAATGCTTCAGGCCGACCTGGCCAAGGTCGGCGTACAACTGGACATCCGCAATCTGGAGTGGGGTGAGCTGATTCGCCGGGCCAAGCAAGGCGAGCACGATCTGCTCTTCTTTGGCTGGGCAGGTGACAACGGCGATCCGGATAACTTCCTGACGCCTAACTTGTCATGTGATGCCGCAAAGTCAGGCGAAAACAGTGCACGCTGGTGCAACAAGGAGTTTAACGCCCTGTTGGACAAGGCTCGTACCAGCCAGGATGAAAATGAGCGAGCCGAGCTCTACAAGCAGGCTCAAGTGATCTTCCACAATGATGCGCCCTGGATCCCCCTGGCTTATCCCAAGCTGTTCAACGTCATGCGCAGCAACGTCGAGGGCTATCACCTGAGTCCCTTGGCCAACAACAACTTCGCTACAACGTACGCAAAATAAAAAGACGGAAACAGGCAGGGCACGCTTCCCTGCCTCCGATGAGGAGTATTCAACCCCATGTTCAGTTTTATTGCCCGCCGCCTGGGCTTGCTGATACCGACGTTTTTCGGTGTCACGCTACTGACTTTTTCCCTGATTCGCCTGATTCCTGGCGATCCGGTAGAGGTCATGATGGGCGAGCGCCGCGTCGATCCGCAGATGCATGCCGAAGCACTGCATCGCCTCGGGCTCGACAAGCCGCTCTACCAGCAATATTTCGACTATCTCAGCAACCTTGCCCACGGCAACCTGGGAGAGTCGCTGATTACCCGTGACAATGTGTGGCACGAGTTCACCACCCTCTTTCCGGCCACCCTGGAACTGGCTCTCTGCGCCATGATCTTTGCTACCGTGCTGGGCCTTCTGGCCGGAGTGATCGCAGCGCTTCGCCGCGGTTCATTGTTTGACCACGGTGTGATGGGCATTTCCCTGACGGGCTTTTCCATGCCGATCTTCTGGTGGGGCCTCATCCTTATCATGTTCTTTTCGGTACAGCTCGGCTGGACCCCGGTGTCTGGCCGGATCGATCTGCTTTACGACATCGAGCCCAAAACCGGCTTTATGCTGATCGACAGCCTGTTGTCCGATGAAGAAGGCGCGTTCATGGACGCCCTCCACCACCTGATTCTGCCCTCTATTGTGCTAGGCACGATTCCCCTGGCAGTTATCGCACGGATGACGCGCTCCGCCATGCTGGAAGTGCTGCGAGAAGATTACGTGCGTACGGCTCGTGCCAAAGGCCTGTCGCCAGCCCGTGTCGTATTCATCCACGCACTGCGTAACGCGTTGATCCCGGTTCTCACCGTACTGGGCCTGCAGGTGGGCAGCCTGCTCGCTGGCGCCGTGCTGACCGAAACGATCTTTTCCTGGCCTGGTGTAGGCAAATGGTTGATCGATGCGATCTCCCGTCGCGACTATCCCGTCGTGCAGAACGGCATCCTGCTGATCGCCACCCTTGTCATCCTGGTGAACTTTGTCGTGGACATTCTCTACGGCTTTGCCAACCCCCGTATCCGCCATCAGCGCTAAGGAGGCCCTATGGAACGTACTTTGCCACAAGGCGCTCAGGTCGAAGATCAGGTTGTCCTATATCCGTCTCCGTACAAGGAGTTCTGGAAAGCGTTTTCCCACAACAAGGGCGCCCTGGGCGGCCTGCTGTTCATGACTATCATCGTGATCTGCGCCCTGTTCGCCCCTTGGGTTGCACCCCACGATCCCAGCGAGCAGTTCCGTGAATTCCTGCTGACGCCTCCCTCCTGGCTGGAAGGCGGCACGACGCAGTTCCTGCTGGGCACCGATGAACTGGGACGCGACCTGTTGTCCCGCCTGATTCACGGCGCGCGGTTGTCGCTGATGATTGGTTTGGCCTCGGTGATCTGTTCACTCATCCCCGGCATTCTGCTCGGGCTGATTGCAGGCTTTTCGCCCACGCGAGCCGGCCCTTTCATCATGCGCCTGATGGATATCATGCTGGCCCTGCCATCGCTGCTGCTGGCGGTAGCCATCGTGGCAATTCTCGGCCCTGGCCTGTCCAACACCGTCATTGCCATTGCCATTGTCTCGCTGCCCTCTTACGTACGTCTGACCCGCGCCGCCGTCATGGGTGAAGTGAATCGCGACTATGTAACGGCTGCTCGACTGGCAGGTGCCGGACGCCTGCGCCTGATGTTCGTCACCGTATTGCCCAACTGCATGGCGCCTCTGATCGTCCAGGCGACCCTGAGCTTCTCCTCGGCCATCCTGGACGCAGCGGCCTTGGGCTTCCTTGGCCTCGGCGTACAGCCGCCCACCCCTGAGTGGGGCACCATGCTGGCATCGGCCCGTGACTATATCGAGCGCGCCTGGTGGGTGGTTACCCTGCCCGGCCTGACCATTCTTTTGAGCGTACTGGCTATTAACCTGATGGGTGATGGCCTGCGTGACGCCCTCGACCCTCGCCTGAAGGTGCAGTCATGACCGGCTTGCCAATCATTCTTTCGTTGTCTCGATGCGGCAGCCCGTTGCCGATCGATTCCTGCTTATTGATCAAGGAGCAGCCATGAGCCTCCTGGAAATCCAGAATCTGAATGTCCGCTTTGGCGGTGAAGATGCCATCCCGGTCGTCGAAGGTCTCGACCTGACCATCGACCAGGGCGAAGTGTTGGCCATTGTAGGTGAATCCGGCTCCGGCAAGTCCGTGACCATGATGTCTGTAATGGGCCTAATCGAAGCGCCCGGTAAGGTCACGGCCAATCGGCTGAGCTTTGCAGGCCAGGATCTGCTCAAGCTCAAGGGTCGTGCCCGGCGTCAGCTGATCGGCAAGGACCTGTCCATGGTCTTCCAGGACCCGATGACCGCCCTGAACCCCAGTTACACGGTGGGTTATCAGATCGAAGAGGTAATTCGCCAGCACCTGGGTCTGCGAGGCCGAGAAGCCCGCCAGCGGGCGCTTCAACTGCTTGAGCGGGTGGAGATTCCAGCCGCAGCGAGCCGCCTTTCCGCCTACCCGCATCAGCTGTCCGGCGGCATGAGCCAGCGTGTGGCAATCGCCATGGCGATTGCGGCAGAACCCAAGCTGCTGATTGCCGACGAACCGACCACAGCGCTGGACGTTACCATTCAGGCGCAGATCATGGACCTGCTGCTCAACCTTCAGCGTGATGAGGGCATGGCCCTGATCCTGATCACCCATGACCTTGCCGTAGTAGCTGAAACAGCCCAGCGGGTCTGCGTGATGTACGCCGGCCAGTCCGTGGAAACCGGCGTTGTGCCGGATATCTTTCAGGCACCCAAACATCCCTACACGGAAGCGCTGCTGGCCGCCATCCCCGAGCATAGCCTTGGCGAACGGCTCTCCACGCTGCCTGGTATCGTTCCCGGCCGTTACGATCGACCCAAGGGCTGTCTGCTATCGCCGCGCTGCCCTTACGCACAGCCACGCTGTCTGGAGCGCCCTGCCCTCGAGCCCTATACTCACGATGGTGTCAGCGGCTCGGTCCGCTGCTTCTTCCCGCGCAACCTGAACCCTGCGCAGTGGCCGGAAGTCTTGCCGGAGTCCCAGCGTCCTAGTCATCTACCTGGAGAAGCCCATGGCCGCGCCTGATTTGAATACCAACGCTGCCAAACCGGCGGATAGCGTACTTACCGCCCGAGCGTTGACACGTCACTACCATGTTTCCCGAGGTCTGTTCAAAGGCCAGGCAACCGTACGCGCCCTGAATGGTGTCTCGTTTGACCTCGTACCCGGCAAGACACTGGCAGTCGTTGGTGAGTCGGGCTGTGGCAAATCCACTCTGGCCCGTGCCTTGACGCTGATCGAGGAGCCGTCCTCCGGCTCGCTCAACATTGGCGGTCATGAGGTCAGTGGTGCCAGTGCAGAAGTCCGCAAGCAGTTGCGCCGCGATGTGCAGATGGTGTTCCAGAACCCTTACGCCTCGCTCAATCCACGGCAGAAGATCGGGGACCAACTGGCGGAGCCGCTGGTTATCAATACAAACCTGTCCCGTAGCGAGCGTCGTGACAAGGTACAGGCCATGATGCAGCAGGTGGGCCTGCGTCCCGAGCATTACCAGCGCTATCCTCACATGTTCTCTGGCGGCCAGCGCCAGCGGATTGCCGTGGCCCGCGCGATGATGCTCAACCCCAAGGTGCTGGTAGCGGACGAGCCGACGTCGGCACTGGACGTTTCCATCCAGGCGCAAGTACTTAACCTGTTCATGGATCTGCAGCAGGAGTTTCATACTGCATACGTCTTCATCTCACACAACCTGTCGGTGGTGCGTCATATCGCCGATGACGTGATGGTGATGTATCTGGGCTGTACGGCAGAAAAGGGGCCTCGCGATGCACTCTTTGAAAAGCCCTTGCATCCCTATACTCAGATGCTGCTTTCAGCCACGCCAAGCCTGCAACCGGACGCCAGCAAGCCACGCATCAAGATCCAGGGCGAGCTGCCGAATCCACTGGATCCGCCACCTGGCTGCGTGTTCCACCGCCGTTGCCCCTACGCAACTGAGCGCTGCAAGACAGAAGTTCCTGCCCTTCGTGATGTAGACAACCGTCAGGTTGCCTGTCATTACGCCGAAAACTTTCTTTGATCCAGGACAGCGCCAGACTTTTCAGTCTGGCGTCTACTCTCTCCTACGCTAATGGCCACCGGCATTTTTGTCGGTTGGCCTGCGTTTGCCTCAATTTCACTGAACTGCTAATCAATAAAAACAATCAAGTCAATTAGCGCTTAGTTTAATTAAACGATTGAGCCGTCTCATTCAGGCGCTAAGATCGCAAACTCTTTAAAGCATGGGAGTTAAAATGAAATCGCTGGCCAAGTTGATGGCGCCATTGATCGTGGCGATCGTCATTGCAGCCTTGCCGGGTCCCGAGGGGCTGGCACCGCACGCATGGCATTTCTTCGCAATATTTCTGGGCTGTGTGATCGGTCTGATCTTTGAACCCTTACCAGGTGCCGTCATCGGCCTGATTGGCGTGGTGGTTGCTGCGGTCCTGGCGCCCTGGGCTCTCTTCTCGCCCGAGCAACTGGCACAGCCGGGCTTCAAGGTGGCCGACAAGGCCTTTACCTGGGCCGTTTCCGGCTTCACCAACTCTACAGTCTGGCTGATCTTTGGCGCGTTCATGTTTGCCCTGGGTTACGAGAAGACCGGCCTGGGTCGCCGTATTGCCTTATGGCTGGTTAAAACCATGGGCAAGCGTACCCTGACGCTGGGCTACGCCATCATGCTGGCGGATACCGTTCTGGCCCCCTTTACACCCTCTAATACCGCACGCAGCGCCGGTACGCTCTACCCTATTCTGCGTAACCTGCCACCGCTGTATGACTCGCACCCCAACGATCCCAGCATGCGTCGCATCGGCACCTACCTCATGTGGGTGGCGATTGCCTCAGCCTGTGTAACGAGCACACTGTTTCTGACAGGTATCGCCCCCAACCTGCTCGCCGTTGCCCTGGTGGAAAGCTCCACCGGCATTCGCATTACTTGGGGTGAATGGTTCATGGCCACCGCGCCGGTCGGCATCCTGCTGCTCGCCCTGTTGCCACTGTTGAGCTACTGGCTGTGCCCGCCCGAGTTGAAGTCCGGTGACGTAGTGCCCAAATGGGCCGCCGAGGAGCTGGCCAAGATGGGCAGCCTGACGCGCAACGAAGTCATTCTGCTGATTCTGGTCGTCCTGGCGCTGGCCATGTGGATCTTTGGTACTGCCGTTATTTCACCCGCGCTGGTTGGTATGCTCGTGATCAGTCTCATGCTGATTATCGGCATCGTGACCTGGAACGATATCCTTAGTAATAAAGCCGCCTGGAACACCTTTGCCTGGTTCGCCACGCTAGTTGCCCTGGCAGACGGCTTGAACATGGTCGGCTTTGTGAAATGGTTCGGTATGCTGATGGCCAACTACCTGGGCCATTTCGATCCCACTGTGGCAATGGTCCTGCTCACGATTGCTTTCTACCTGCTGCACTACTTCTTTGCCAGCGCCACCGCGCATACCACGGCTCTGCTACCGGTTATGGTGGCCGCTGCCGCCAGTATTCCTGGCATCGACATGCATACCTTCGTACTGCTGCTTCTGCCCACCATCGGCATCATGGGCATCATTACGCCCTACGGTACCGGCCCTAGCCCGGTTTACTACGGCAGCGGTTATCTGCCTGGACCGATGTGGTGGCGCCTGGGTGCTATCTTTGGCTTCCTGTTCCTGGCTGCATGGCTGGGGATCGGCACGCCCTGGCTGCTGATGACGCGCTAAGCCGCTACGCTTTCGCGTCAGTCCATGAAAAAATGCGGCGCTTAACAAGCGCCGCATAGCTATCCACCAGCCATGCGGCCATCAGGAGCCCTGCATGGACCTTTCCGAACTTACTGCCCGCCTGCACGCCATTCGCGATGCCAATGAGTGGCGGCGTTATCACAGCCCGAAAAACCTGGTTATGGCTGCCGGCGTTGAGATGGCCGAGTTGGCTGAAATCTTCCAGTGGAAGACCGAAGAGGAATCCCGCCATTTAACGGCTGATCACCTTGAGCATGCCGGCCAGGAGATTGCAGACGTCGTGCTCTATCTGCTGCAACTCTGCGCAGAACTCGGACTCGACATGGAGACAATCACTCGCGCCAAGCTGGCCGATAATGAGCGGCGCTTCCTGCCATGACCGATACCTTTTTCGATGACCGCGCCATCCGTTTTGCCGAAAAGATTTATGGCAATGCCAAAGGTGCTATCCGGCTGGCCGTACTCCAGGCCGACCTGAAGGAAGCCCTGCCTGAACGCTCGCTGCGGGTTCTGGATATTGGAGCAGGACTGGGCCATATGGCGCTCTGGCTGGCTGAGCAGGGTCACTCCGTCACACTGGCAGAACCTTCAGCCCCGATGCTGGAGGGTGCTCGCCAACGCTTCGCCGAGGCTGGCCTTGAGGCAACGTTTATCGAGGCGCCCTGGCAGGAACTGAGCGAGCAGCTCACGACTCGCTTTGACTTGGTCATCTGCCACGCCGTACTGGAATGGCTGGCCGAGCCACATACGATTCTGCCAGTCCTCTCGCGCCTCACGGCTCCGGATGGTCTGCTTTCACTGGCGTTCTACAACCGGGACGCGCTGATCTACCGGAACCTGCTCAAAGGCCATTTCAAAAAGCTCAAGCGCCAGGAATATGCGGGCGAAGGCAAAGGTCTGACACCTCAACAGCCACTAGACCCACGAGAGCTGGAGCGCGCCATGAGCAGTCGCTGGCAGATCGTGACCCGAAGTGGCGTTCGTGTTTTTCATGACTATATGCCAGTCGAATTTCAAGGTAAGGTCAACGAAGCCGATCTGATCGAAATGGAATTGGCCCATCGACGGCACCCTACATTTGCCGGGCTTGGTCGTTATCTGCACTGGATCTGCCAACCCGGCGCGTTAGAGGAGTGACCTATGCATCGCCTGTTTGCCTGCGTGGTTATCAGCCTGGGGCTGACCGCCTGTCAGAGCCAGAATCCCTATATAGCCAGCGCCCTGCCTGAGCTTGCTGCGCCAGCACCTGCTGTTCCGGCACGTATCGACCCGAGCAGCTATCCAGCAGCCCCAGTCGACTATGGCCGCTACCGGAGCTGGGCCTGGTCACCCGAGGGCATTCGTGCCAGCGGTGATTCCTCTCAATCAATGGATACCAGCACTCTTCAGGAGGCCATCAGCGCCCAGCTCGATCAGCGCGGGCTCCGACCTGCGCCAACCGGTACGCGTCCTGATCTCTACGTGAGCGCAACGGTCAGACAGGAGCAACGTGTCGTATACGATACCGATTACTACGGAGGTGGTGTCGGCTATGGCGGCGGCTATCCGTATGGCTACGATCGTTGGGGCACGTACGGCGGAACAGGCTACAGCCAGACTCGCCCTCGGTATTATCAGGTTCAGGTGCTGAGCATTGAGCTGATCGATTCGCAGAGCCGCAAGAGAATATGGAGTGGCAGTGCCGAGGAACGGGGCGGCAATGATCAGAGCGCCCGGGCCCAGGCGATCCGCGAAGCCGCTCGTCGCGCGCTGGAGCAGTATCCACCGCATTGAAGATAAAGCTCATACGGCCTGGTCCCATGAGTGATTATTGTTTCTTTTAAGCGTCCCTGGTCGGAGAATGATCATGATCCGTCGTTTGCTTGTTATCGCGTTTACGCTTGCCCTTGCCGCGTGCGAGACCAATACCGTCAACCGGGACTATGATCCCTCCCGTGACTATGCGGCCTACCGAAACTGGACCTGGGCCCAGCCTGCCGTCTCGTACAAGCCTGAAGATCCGTGGCTGAAAAGTGACTTGACCGAGCAGCGCATCAAGGATGCCGTAAGCAGCCAGCTTGATCAGCGCGGCTTACGCCCTGCCGCAGCGAACGGACAGGCAGACCTGAGGGTTCGGGCCTATCTGTTCACGGACGAGCGCCAAGGGCAAACCATGCGCACCGATCCTTATTGGGGTGGTCCCTGGGGATACTGGGGCCCTTGGGGTGGCGGTTATACCCAGACCCAGACCTTTACCTATCAGGTAACTACGCTGCAGATCGACCTGCTCGATGGCCGGGACGGAAAACTGGTATGGCGTGGCAGCACCGAGGTGTCATCTGACCAGACAGCTGATACCCCTGCGCAGCGTACTGCAACCATCCAGACAGCCGTTGGCAAGATCCTGTCGCAGTACCCACCTCACTGATGAATACCAAACTGACACATCGCGCGGCCACCCTTGATGATTTGCAGGCCGTGTGTCACTTTCCGCAAAGTCGTGAAGAGCTGTTTTACAGCTATCCCACAGCTCAGTGGCCACTAACAAGAGACCAACTGGCAGAGGCATATGCCAACCGCCAGGGCAGCACGGTTGTATTGCTGAACAATCGTCTGGCTGCATTCGCAAACTTCTTTCGCTGTCAACCAGGCGAACGGTGCGACTTGGGCAATTTAATGGTGGCACCCTGGGCACGACGCATGGGCATAGCGCAACACCTGATCGGAGTGATGGAGCAGCAAGCCTGCCAGCAGCATGGCGTGCGTTTTCTGCATGCTGCCTGTTTCAGCAGCAATACGCCGGGCCTGTTGCTCTATACCCATTTGGGCTATTTGCCGGTATCCATTGATGAGCGACGCGATCCCTCCGGACAGCGAACAGCCCTGATACACCTGCGAAAACGTCTCTGAATGCGTTACCCGCTACATGCGGGCCAGCATGGCAAAGTCGCCGCCTACCTGCATAGGCGCTGCGCAACCATAGGGCTCATATCCATACATACAGTCTGTCGAAGCGGCTGTAGAGGCTTCAGTCGATGGAGTCGAAGCTGGGTCGAGGCCAAGCCCACCCAGCAACACCGCTAACAAGGTCAGAAAAAGAAAGGCCGCGCCGGCTCTCGTCTTCATACGCGTCACCTCCACTGCATAGGCTGACAGCCTGGCGCCAGCAGAACAGGAGGCGTCACGCGCTGCCTTGTCCTATCCAGTATAGGTAAGATTCAGAAAAGCAAAGTCAGGCCAGGACATTCGGTCTAAAAGAAATGGCGGAAGGCAGTGAGAGTCGAACTCACCCGGGAACGGCTGCCGTCCCCAACCGGGTTTGAAGCCCGGCCGCGCCACCGGGCACGATTGCCTTCCATCAATCAACTCGCCTGTTCGACCTGAGCAGCCAGTGCGCTGTCTGGGCGGATCTTGCGTTCATCACCCATACGGCGAGTCAAACCGATCCGATCGAAGAATTCGAGTATCTGGATTGTGCGCTTACGTCCGATCCCCAGACCATCCCTAAACGCGGCTGCACGAATGATCCCCTCTTCGCGCTCAAGACGCAACGTCAATTGTACCAAATGGTTTATCGTATTTTCAGGATAGAAGAGATCCTTGACGATCTGCTGCAGCTGCCCCAGGCGTGCCAGCTTGAGTAGCAGATGACGAACCCCTGCTTCGTCCTCACCAATTTCCCGGGCCAGATCACGTACCCAGGGGGGATCAAAGCGGCCTGCTTCAAGAAGAGGCCAGAGCTTTTCTTTCAGCGCCTCTTCGGCCTCGGTCAGACGAACCCGATGGCCCGGCAGGTGCAGCCACGGCCCGCTCGCCTCGATCTGGCTGGACGCCATCAGGCTTTCCAACAACGCAATGAACACAGGCCGCTCCAGTTGCGGCAAGGCAAAACGACGTAATCGATCACGATCAGGCCCTAGCTCATCGGGCTGTTCGACATGAAAGGTTCCGAGCCGCTCTAACAGCGTAGACTGCAAGTGCTGCCAGCGGGTCGCATCGAACAGACGGATACCCTGTCGGGTAGCAACTTCCATGACATGTTCAGGCAGTTGCCAGCGCGCCCTCGGTCGATTGAACTGGCGCTCCAGCACGGCAGGCGCTACGCCATTGTCCGCCTGTTTGAGCAACTCCGGCAGTGCGTCCTCAAAGGAGCCCTGACGCAATGCCTCAAGCTGTGCCAGACGTGTGGGAGTACGCCGATTGCGGGCAGGCCCGAAAGGATCCAGCACACGTCCACCGCCAATGGTTCGCTGCGCGGATTGATCCCGCAGCACCAGATGGTCACCATGAGCAGCCTGTAACGGCGAGTTGAGCACCAGCTGCGCCAGTGTGCGCCCACCAGGCGTCAATACACCCTCATCCTCCAACAGCGCCACCCGACCGGTCAGATTCTGGGCACCCAGATGCACATGGACAGGGGTCCAGTGGGCCAGCGCCTTACCTTCGCTGCCAAGCAGGTGCAAATCAATATCGACACGGGTAGACGGCGCGTGGAGGGCTGCATCGAGCAGCCAATCGCCTCGCCGGATCTGTTCGACATTGAGCCGCTCACCCGCCAGGTTTACTGCCACACGCTGCCCGGCGTGGGCAATCTGGGCCTCTCGATTTTGCGCATGCAGGCCACGCACGCGCACGCGACGCCCCAGCGTGCCCAGTAACAACTCATCTCCGACGGCAACACGACCGTCGAAAGCCGTTCCCGTGACCACCACCCCGGCACCCGAGACGCTGAAAACACGGTCGACTGCAAGCCTGAAATACCCTTGGTCGCTGCGGGCCAGCGCCTGTTCAGCCTGATCCAGAAGCGCTGCACGCAGTGCCTCGATACCCGTTCCCGTCTGGCTGGAAACTGGAAATACCGGAGCCCCGGCAAGCGGGCCTTCTGCCAACAGTGCATCAATTTCTTCCCGTACTGCGTCGACACGCGCAGCCTCGACCCGATCCGTCTTGGTCATGGCGACCATCGCGCGGCGTATGCCCAGCAATTCAACAATGGCCAGATGTTCGCGTGTTTGTGGCATCACACCGTCATCGGCAGCCACGACCAGTAACACCAGATCAATTCCGCTGGCCCCGGCCAGCATGTTATGAACAAACCGCTCGTGGCCGGGAACATCGATAAACCCGGTCAGCTCTCCATTTCCCAGATCCGAGTAAACGTACCCCAGGTCAATGGTGATGCCTCGCTCCTTTTCCTCACGGCGACGATCGCCCTCCACCCCCGTCAGGGCTCGGATGAGGGACGTCTTGCCGTGGTCGATATGGCCCGCCGTTCCAACGATCATGCGTCCCACTCCCCAACCGATAGCGCTCCCAGCTGCCCCAGAAAGCCGGCCTCGTCATCGAGCTGACGCAGATCAAGCCAAAGCGCATCGTCATCGATACGTCCGATCACGGGGATAGGCAGCTGTCGCAAGGCCTCTTCCAGCAGGCGCAGCGCACGGCCTCGCAGGCGCTTGGAGCTATTCGGCCGCATGCACAACGCTGCGCTGGGCAGACGAGCCACCGGCTGGGTACCACTGCCAATCATGCCGAGCGTGAGCTCACTCGTTACCTGCCAACGCTCGCCCAGTGCCTGAGATAAAGGACGCATTACCCGCTGAACCTGACTATCAATATCCCCCTGGCCACGGGAGAGTAATCTGAGGCTGGTCAGCTTTTCACCCAAACGATCCGGGTCTCGATAAAGCGCCAACACCGCCTCAAGTGCAGCCAAGGTGATCTTGTCGACTCGCAAAGCACGTTTGAGGGGGTTTTTCTTGATGCGGGCGATCAGGTCCTTATGCCCGACGATAATTCCACACTGCGGACCACCGAGCAGCTTATCGCCGCTAAAGGTCACGATATCAGCGCCATCGCGTAGCGCTTCCTGGACGGTTGGCTCCTTGGGCAATCCCCAACGGGTGAGGTCTACCAGAGAGCCGCTCCCCAAGTCCTCCAGCAAGGGGACTTCATGGGCGCGAGCAATAGCGGACAGTTCGGGAGTTGCCACACTGCTGGTAAACCCCTGCACAGTGTAGTTACTCGTGTGAACACGCATGAGCAGCCCGGTACGCTCGGTAATGGCGCTCTCGTAATCCTTGGCGTGGGTACGGTTGGTCGTACCGACCTCGACCAGCCTTACATTGGCGCGCGCCATGATATCCGGAATACGAAAAGCGCCACCGATCTCGATCAACTCGCCACGCGAAATGATGCCTTCCTTGCGAGCGCCAAGACTGTTAAGGGCAAGCAATACGGCGGCGGCATTGTTGTTGACTACCGTCACCGCTTCGGCGCCGGTCAGCTCACGGATCAATCCCGCAATCAGGTCGTCGCGGTCACCGCGCTTGCCGGTATTGAGGTCAAACTCAAGATTGAGCGGGTAGCGAGCAGCTAGGGTCATCGCATCGATGGCCTCTTCAGGCAGCAGCGCACGCCCTAGATTGGTATGGAGAACAGTTCCAGTCAGGTTGAATACGCGTCGGACCTGACGCTGGTTTCGGACAGCCAATCGCTCCCCGGCCCGGCCTGTCAGAACGGCCTCATCGACATCCGCCTCGCTGATCTGTCCCTGTCGAAAAGGCTCACGCAGCTCATCGAGCAGCTCGCGAAAGGTCTTGAGCAATGCTTCACGACCATAGCGGTCCAGGAGCGATGTCGCAGCGGGATGACGTAACAGACGATCAACAGAAGGCAAACGGACGGCTGTCATGCAGGCCTCATAACAAGAACATGAGCCTGGAGTTTACAACCGGATGCAGCATCGCGCATGCGCACGTAGCAAGACCAACACTTCAGCCCCGTAAAAGAAAGGCTGGCAGAGCCCGCCGCTATAAGCGAAGCGGACTCTGTTTATCAGGAATCAGCCGCCGGGAGCCAGCAGCAGATTAGGGGCCTGACGGTGATAACCTTCCTGATCGAGCCGCATGTCTAGCGCCAAGCTGGCCAGATCGGCTGACACGGCCTCCGCCTCGGTATCATGCTCCAGATACAGCAGCTTGAGGTAGGTTTCGCAGCTGGGACAAGCTTCCGCTCGCAGCGGTGCCTTTTCGGCCAGGACCGCATCGTTTTCCAGCGAGAAGTAACCCAACTCCTTGCTGTTTTCGCACTGGGTGCACTTTACCCGCACGTAATGCCATTCACACGAGCACAGTGAGCAGCTCAGGTAGCGAAGACCATTGAGCTTGCCGCGGTGACGAATCACACCGGCAACCGGTAGTGAGCCACAGGCTGGGCAATGGGTCTGGCTTTTGGACTCACGAAACTTGTCCGTCTCGATCTGAAACAGCCAATTTGTCCAGGCAACCTGTAGCGCTGCGCCCAGGAAAGGCACCAGTGCCGCTGGAACCTGATCGTACTGCCCGCTGACCAAGGCAATTGCCCACACCTTGCGCTGTCCGGCGTCCGCTGTACGAATCTGCTCAAGCGCTTCCTGCACGGCCGTATTGCCTTCGAGGGCCTGATAGGCCTTCAGCAAAGCGTCCAGCACACCCAGCCACGCCTCTTCGCGGACCAGCGTATCGCAGCTCAGCGGGGGCAGGCCGTGATGCTGGCTCTGCTCAATCCGCTTAGCCTCCAGCGGAAGGTTTTCCAGGTTGTCGAAAACCTGCTGCTGAGCACGGCAGATGCCACTGACAAGCAGCAAGTAATCACGGAGCGGGTTACCGTCCGCCAACTTTTCCAAACGCTCGGCACGGTAGCTGAACGCATTTTTCGGCGGCAGGTTGATGAAGGGAGGCGTTACGGCTGAGGCTTCGATCTGCCCCGGTTCGAGAATCTGACCTGACACGCAGGAAACCTCTTCGGTGATGGGAGCCGCCACAGACCTCCTGGTCCGTGACGGCGACAACCATGCCAGGCATGGCTACACGTTTGACGCCTGTTCATGGCCTGCCGAAACAGGCCATGAAGGGACTTTTACTTCTTGTCTCGCGTGATGTCCTTGTACCAGAGCGAGTGATGCTTCTTGGCCCAGAGGAGGCTGACCTTACCGTGCAGCATGGCACCAATCGAACCCTTGATCCAGATACCGGCATAGATATGCACGATGATCGACAGGATCAACAGGAACGCTGCAGCCGCATGGGCCAGTGCCGCCAGACGGATACCACCAATCGGGAAGAAATGGCTGAAGTACTCACGCCAGATCACGATCCCGCTGAACATCAGTACCAGCATGGAAGCCAGCAGTACCCAGAACAACACTTTCTGTCCCGGATTGTACTTGCCGATTTCGGGCAACTTGTCTTCCCGGTTGTTCAGCACGTCACCGATCTGCTTGACCCACTGCATATCCCGCTTTTCCAGGATATTGTGATGCCAGAAGCGGATCACGAGTCCCATGAAGAACAGGAACATCGCCACGCCCATGAAGGGATGAAGAATCCGTGTCCACGGTCCGCCGCCGAACAGGTTGGTCAGCCAGAACAGCGCTGGATGGAACAGCGCCAGCCCCGACAGGCCTGCCATGAAGAACAGTATAGCCACCGCCCAGTGATTGGTGCGCTCACTGGCACCGTAACGAACGATCTCTTTTTTCATTTGAAGGCTCCTGGAGCGTCTCCCCCGCCTGCGAGGGAGACGTTATCTCAGCGTTTGGTCGGATCGAACGTCTTCACCGACGTGTCCTGGGACTTTTTCTCCACCTGCTCGGCGGCAGCATCGTGATGAGCCTCATCCTCTTCGTCCGCACGGTTCGGTCCGATACGTACGTAGTGGAAGAAGCCCGCCAGCACCGCAGCGCCCATGGCAAGCAGCGACAACGGCTTGGTGATGCCTTTCCACAGGCTTACCATCGGGCTGATGGCCGGGTCGTTCGGCAGGTTGTTGTACAACGCAGGCTGATCGGCGTGGTGCAACACGTACATGACGTGCGTACCGCCTACACCCGCCGGGTCGTACAGACCGGCGTTCTCGTAACCACGGCTCTTCAGGTCGACGATGCGCTCTTCGGCATGGTGCTTCATGTCTTCCTTGGTGCCGAACGTAATGGCACCCGTCGGACAGGTCTTCACGCACGCAGGCTCAAGCCCTACGGACACACGGTCGGAACACAGGGTGCACTTGTACGCCTTGTGATCCTTCTGCGAGATCCGCGGAATGTTGAACGGACAACCGGTGATACAATAGCCGCAGCCAATGCAATGATCCTGGTTGAAGTCAACGATACCGTTGGCATGCTGGATGATCGCTCCCGGGCTCGGGCACGCCTTGAGGCAGCCCGGCTCGGCGCAATGCATACAGCCGTCCTTACGGATCAGCCACTCCAGATCGCCGGCCTGGTTCTCATGCTCGGTAAAGCGCATGAGCGTCCAGGTATCAGAGGTCAGGTCGGCCGGGTTGTCGTACGTACCATGGTTGTGCCCCACCTCATCACGCAGCTCGTTCCACTCTGAACACGCCACCTGGCAGGCCTTGCAGCCAATGCACTTGGAGACGTCGATCAGCTTGGCGACCTCCTCCACCTGACGGATGGAGGAAGGCGTGGTCGTCGTCGCGGATTGGGCAACGATTTCTTGAAGTGCCATTTATGCCTTCTCCACGTTGACGAGGAACGATTTCGATTCGGGCGTTTGCGAGTTGCCATCGCCGACGAATGGAACCAGTGTGTTGGTCAGGTAACCGTGACGCGTCAGACCCGAGAAGCCCCAGTGCAACGGAATACCAATCTGGTGCACGGTCTGGCCGTTCACTTCCAATGGCTTGATCCGCTTGGTTACCACCGCGACAGCCACGATGTAACCGCGTTTGGAGCTCACCCGAACCTTGTCGCCCGCCGCAATGCCCTTCTCCTTCGCCAGCGCTTCGCCGACTTCGACGAACTGCTCGGGCTGGACGATCGCATTCAAACGGCAATGCTTAGTCCAGAAGTGGAAATGCTCGGTCAGACGGTACGTGGTCGCCGCATACGGGAACTTGTCGGCCTTGCCGAACGACTCCCATACGGAGGGCAGAACACGAGCGGCCGGGTTGCTGATCACCTTGTCGTTCTTCGGATGCATCGGGTTAACCCCGATCGGCGTCTCGAAGGGCTCGTAGTGCTCAGGGAACGGACCTTCGGCCATCTTGTCGACAGCGAAGAAACGCGCCACACCTTCCGGGTTCATGATGAACGGATTCATACCGGCCTCCGGTGCGCTGTCCGGCTTGAAGTCCGGAACGTCAGCGCCGCCCCAGTTCTTGCCGTTCCACCAGACCAGCTTCTTGTCCGGTCCCCATGGCTTACCGCTTGGGTCGGCCGAGGCACGGTTGTACAGAATCCGGCGGTTCATCGGCCACGCCCATGCCCAGCCCAGACTCTGACCGACACCATAGGGATCGCTGTTGTCACGGCGCGCCATTTGGTTGCCTTGCTCGGTCCAGCTGCCACAGAAGATCCAGCAGCCCGAAGCCGTCGTACCGTCGTCCTTGAGCTGAGCGAAGCCCGACAGCTGTTGGCCAGCCTTGGCCACTACCGCGCCAGTGGCATCGGTAACGTCCTTGACGGCATAACCGTTGAACTCCTTGGCCAACTCCTCGGGAGACGGCTCGTGCGGAATCTTGTACGGCCAGTACAGGTTCAGGATCGGATCCGGATAGGCGCCGCCCTCCGTGCGATACATCTCGCGCAGCTTGAGGAACATTTCCGACATGATGGTCACATCGGTACGCGCCTCACCGGGTGCTTCAGCGCCCTTCCAGTGCCACTGCAGCCAACGGCTACTGTTGACCAGAGAGCCATCTTCTTCAGCGAAGCAGGTCGTGGGCAAACGGAACACCGCGGTCTTGATGCTGGCGGTATCAACGTTGTTGTACTCGCCGGCGTTACGCCAGAACTCGGAGGTTTCGGTTGCCAGCGGGTCCATGATGACCAGCCACTTCAACTTGGCAAGCGCAGCTACTACGCGATTCTTGTCCGGCAACGATGCGATCGGGTTGAAGCCTTGGCAGAAATAGCCACGGACTTCGCCACGAGACATCATGTCGAACATCTTCATCACGTCATAACCGGCACCTGGTACGTCCAGCTTGGGCAGATAGTCGTAGCACCAGTTGTTTTCAGCGGTCGCCGCATCGCCATACCAGGCCTTCATCAGGCTGACATGGAATTTGCCGTAATTCTGCCAATAGGACATCTGGCCAGGACGAAGCGGTTTGAGCGCACGCTTGGTGATGTAAGCGTTAAAGTCCTGCTCACCATCATTGCCCAGCGTCATGTAGCCCGGCAGAAGGTTCGACAGCAGACCCAGGTCGGTCAGACCCTGGATGTTGGAATGACCGCGCAGTGCGTTCACACCGCCACCCGGCAGACCCACGTTACCCAGCAGCAGCTGAACCATTGCCGCTGTACGGATGATCTGGGCGCCCACAGAGTGCTGCGTCCAACCCAGGGCGTACAGAATGGTCATGGTCTTGCCAGGCTGCGAGGTCTCGGCGATTTCCGCCCAGATCTTCATCATGCGATCCTGCGGCATACCGCAGATATTGCTGGCAACTTCCGGTGTGTAACGGCTGTAGTGCTTCTTCATCAGCTGGAAGACGCAACGCGGGTGTTCCAGGGTCGGATCGACCTTGGCAAAACCATCCGCGCCCTTCTCATAGCTCCAGGTGGACTTGTCGCTATAGGTGCGCTTCTCGGCGTTGTAACCGCTGAACAGACCGTCCTCGAACGTGAAACCTTCGTTCACGATGAAGGAGACGTCAGTATAGTTACGAACGTATTCGTGCTGAATCTTATCGTTTGTGATCAGGTAATTGATCAGGCCGCCCAAGAACGCAATGTCCGAGCCGGTACGAATCGGCGCGTAATAATCCGATACGGAAGCCGTACGGGTATAACGCGGATCGACCACGATCAGGCGTGCCTTGTTATGGGCCTTCGCTTCGGTCACCCATTTGAAGCCGCACGGATGCGCTTCAGCGGCGTTTCCGCCCATCACCAGAATCAGGTTGGCATTACGAATATCCGTCCAGGTATTCGTCATGGCGCCACGGCCATATGTCGGGGCAAGACTTGCCACCGTCGGGCCGTGTCAAACGCGAGCTTGGTTATCGAAACCGACTAGACCAAGGTTACGAACGACTTTCTGAGTCAGATAACCGGCTTCGTTGGAAGCAGCGGACGCAGCCAGGAAGCCAACGGACGTCCAACGGTTAACCGTCTGGCCCTGAGCATTCTTGGTGATAAAATTGGCGTCACGCTCTTCCTTGACCAGTTTGACGATGCGATCCATCGCCTCTTCCCAGGAGATGCGCTTCCACTCGTTGGAGCCTGCTTCGCGGACCTCGGGATACTTCAGTCGATTCGGGCTGTGGATGAAGTCCAGCAGACCGGCACCTTTCGGGCACAGCGTACCGCGGTTCACCGGGTGATCCGCATCGCCTTCGATGTGAATGATGTTTTGCGCAACGTTCTTGGCCTTATCGCCATGGCTGTACATAACCAAGCCACAACCCACAGAGCAGTAAGGGCAGGTGTTACGCGTTTCGATGGTGCGCGCCAGTTTGAAATGGCGCACCTGTTCGGCAAAAGCTGGCGTCGGTGCCATGCCTAGTGCCGCCAGGCTAGATCCTGCAAGGCCGATACCCGCGACCTTGAAGAATTGCCGACGGTTCATATCCACGTCTTGACTCCTCATCAGAAGTGAAGTGCGATTCTTCGCCGCACCCCTGAGCAAAATATAACCAATCGAAGCGGTGGCAACTAGCCAGTTATCCGATTATTTTGCTCTTTTGGGAACTTTCGCAGAGCACTTCTGTCAGAGGCGCGCTCCGAAACTTCTGATTTTGTTATCGGCCTAATACAGCAAGTCTTTAATGCTGTCTGCACCTTTTTACATTTTGTGTTAAGGTCGCTCCCTCGTTTATTTTGAAGGCTGAAGACAGGTCTGATGACACTGCTTAACCCTCTTTGCTGGCTGCCTACGCCGCCATAGCGCTTTCCCCTCCTCGCCTGTACCGCTGATGCTGGAAGCACCCGTCAGTGCGGTATTTGCTGCGCGCCTTTCAGGCCCAGCACTTGTCTTTTTTCAACGTGTCATAACCCATGGGCTTCGCATGCCGTCTGCTCGGCGTGCGGGTTTTGGCTTTTGCTTTGGTACCTGCAATGCTGCATACCCTCAAGAATCACTGGTTCTACAATCTGCGCGGCGACATTCTTGCCGGCCTGGTCGTTGCTCTTGCGCTCATCCCAGAGGCCATCGCCTTTTCCATCATTGCTGGCGTCGATCCGAAAGTCGGCCTGTATGCGTCCTTCTGTATCGCGGTGACTATTGCCTTCGCAGGGGGTCGTCCCGGCATGATCTCGGCAGCGACAGGCGCGACTGCCCTGCTCATGACCACCCTCGTGCGCGATCATGGCCTCCAATACCTGCTTGCCGCTACGCTGCTGACTGGCGTTATCCAGATCATCATCGGCTTTCTGAGGCTGGGCTCGCTGATGCGCTTTGTCTCGCGCTCCGTAGTGACCGGCTTCGTTAATGCACTGGCTATCCTGATTTTCATGGCGCAACTGCCTGAACTGACCCATGTCACCTGGCATGTCTATGCCCTGACGGCGGCTGGCTTGGGCATCATTTATCTGTTTCCCTACGTACCCACGCTAGGCAAGTTCATTCCCTCGCCACTGGTCTGCATCCTGCTGCTGACGGCCCTCTCGATGTATCTGGGTCTTGATGTACGCACCGTAGGTGACATGGGTGAACTGCCTGACAGCCTGCCGGTATTTCTCCTGCCTGACGTGCCGCTCAACTTGGATACCCTGCTGATCATCCTCCCCTACTCGGCTGCCATTGCCGTGGTAGGCCTGCTGGAGTCCATGATGACTGCCACTATCGTGGATGACCTGACCGATACGTCTAGCGACAAGAACCGTGAATGCAAGGGCCAAGGGCTGGCCAATATCGTTTCGGGTCTTCTGGGCGGAATGGCAGGCTGCGCGATGATCGGCCAGTCCGTCATTAATGTGAAGTCTGGCGGTCGCTCCCGGCTATCCACTCTCGTAGCTGGAGTATTCCTGCTGATTCTGGTGGTTTTCATTGGGGATTGGGTCTCGCGCATTCCCATGGCTGCACTGGTTGCCGTCATGATCATGGTCTCTATCGGCACCTTTAGCTGGGACTCCATCCGTAACCTGAAAAAATACCCACTATCCACCAATATAGTGATGCTGGTCACCGTGGCTGTGGTGGTTTTCACGCATAACCTCGCCTTTGGTGTGCTTACCGGTGTACTGCTGGCTTCGCTGTTTTTTGCCAACAAGGTGGCGTTCTACCTGACGGTAGAGAGTCGACTGGAAAATGGGCAAAAACGGATCTACGACGTAAAGGGGCAGGTTTTCTTCGCATCGACTACTCGTTTCAACGCAGCATTTGACCTGAAGGAAGCGGTTTCCCATGTAGTGATCGACCTGACCCATGCCCACTTCTGGGACATTACAGCGGTTTCGGCACTGGATAACGTCGTTCTCAAGTTCCGTCGGGAAGGAGCGCACGTGGAGGTCATTGGCCTGAACCAGGCTAGTGCTACGCTGGTCGACCGCTTTGGCATCCATGACAAACCGGACGCGGCCAACAAAGTGATGGGCCACTAGGTATCGCGTTTTGAATGCTACTGATCGAGGAACAGTAATGAACAGGATCATCGCCTGTATCGATGGCTCCCCTGCTACACGAGGTGTTTGCGATTATGCTGCCTGGGCCAGCCTGAAGCTGGGTACCCCCATACATCTGCTGCATGTGCTTGACCGCAAACATTATCCTGCCGATTCTGACCTGAGTGGCACTATCGGGCTGGGCAGCCGGGAGCACCTGTTGGACGAGTTGGCCAGACTGGATGAGAAACGCAGGGGGCTAGGTCTCAAGCAAGGGCAGCTTCTGCTGGAAGCGGCTCAGGAGCATGTTACCAAGCTGGGCGCTCAGGAAACCGATACGCTGCAGCGGCACGGAGACTTTCTCGATACGCTGCGGGATATGCAGGCGCAAAGCGCCCTTTTCGTCATGGGTCGACTGGGCGAGGAAACCCCACCGACGCGGCTGATCGGTAGCCATCTGGAAAGCGCAATCCGCACCCTGACCCGTCCGATTCTTGTGACACCGGTAGCGTTTGAGATCCCTCAGCGCGTTATGCTGGGCTTCGATAACAGTAACAGTGCGCGAAAGGCACTCGAGCTTATGGCCGAAAGCCCGCTATTTCGGGGTTTGGAGTGCCATATCGTGACCGTCGGAAAGGATAACGCCGAAAATCGTCAGCCTCTTGAAGATGCAGCCACTATCCTGCGCTCTGTGGGTCTGAGCGCTGTGACCGCCATCGTCGAAGGCGATGTAGAGCTTGCGCTTGAGAAGTACCGCAAACAGCAGGAAATTGGCCTGACGGTCATGGGCGCCTACGGACATTCCCGATTACGACACTTCTTCATGGGTAGCAATACCGGCAATATGCTGCGTACGGCCGGCGGCGCCTTACTGGTGGTGCGCTAACGGCAGCCCTTCGGCATGAACAAAGCATAACTTGTTGCCCTCAGGGTCGCGGCAGTACGCGCCATAGTAATCTGGCGCGTACTGTGGCCTTAGCCCCGGAGCGCCTTCATCGGAGCCGCCATGCAACAGCGCCTGACGCCATGCGGCATCCACTTTGGTCTGTGAGGGAGCCGCAAAACTTACCTGCGTTCCGTTACCCACCGAAGCGGGTTTTCCATCAAAGGGAAACTGGATAAAGAACTGCGGCCATCGCTGCCCGGGATACTGCCAGCCAGCACCCTCGGGACCACCGTCTTGCTCGTTGGGCATACGAATCATGCCAAGCTCGCTCAAAACAGCGTTGTAAAAGGCCGTCATGCGTGACAGATCGTGAATGCCAAGCTGGATGTGACTGAACATGGGCGCCTCCGTAATCAGGACTTCTTTCAGCCTAGCAGCAGGTTGACCTCAGCGGTTTACCACCTTGGCCGGCAGGGCCAGTACAAGCAGACAGCTGAGCAGCAGCGAACCAGCAAAGCACCAGAGCGCTACGGCGCTGCTATGGGTCAGATCCAGCACAAACCCCATCAGCGAGTTGCTGACCAGACCGGCAATGTTGGCTAGCGAACAGGCCAGGGCAAAGCCGGTCGCAGCCGCCGTCCCCTTGAGAAAGGTGGCCGGCAGGCTGAAAAAGACCGGGACGGCGCCAATGATCGCAGCCGAGGCGATTCCGAACAGCAGCACCAGCATCATGACGTCCTGGGAGAAGAAGGTGCTCATGGACAGCGCCGCAGCCCCTACGATGAACGGCACGATGATGTGCCAGCGGCGCTCCCGAAAACGGTCCGAGCTTGCGCCAATGGCCAGCATACCGATAAGCCCCATAAGGCTTGGAATGGCGGTGAGCCATCCGATATGCACGGTATCGGTTACCCCAGCGCCCTTGATGAAGGTTGGCAGCCAGAACCCCATGGCATAGGCACAGAGCAGGATTGAAAAATCGATTCCTCCCAGCATCCAGACCTTGATGTCCCAGAATCCGTCGCGAAAACGATAGGGCGTGTCGGGTCGATCGGATTCATCTTCCTCAAGTTTCTGCAACAACACCTTTTTCTGTTCTGCGCTCAGCCAAGCGGCTTCGCTGATGGTGTTGGGCAGCACCCAGAAAGTCAAAATACCCAGAACCACTGTAGGCACGGCTTCCAGCAGAAAAAGCCATTGCCAGCCCTGCAAGCCGTTGACCTGATGGAAATGGCTCATGATCCAGCCCGAAATCGGCCCGCCAATCAGGCTCGACAGCGGCAGACCAATCATGAACAGTGCGATGACGCGGCTTCGGCGGTAGGTGGGAAACCACTGGGTCAGGTAAAACAGAACACCAGGCAAAAAGCCCGCTTCGGCTGCGCCCAGCAGAAAGCGCAAGAGATAGAACTGCCATGCCTCGGTCACAAACATCGTGGCGCCCGACAATAACCCCCAGGTGATCATGATTCGGGCAATCCAGATACGGGCGCCGACACGCTCCAGCACCAGGTTGCTGGGCACCTCGAACAGGATATAGCCGACGAAGAAGAGCCCTGCCCCCAACCCGTAAGCCGTCTCGGAAAGATGCAGCTGATCAAGCATTTGCAACTTTGCGAATCCGATGTTGATACGGTCCAGGTAGGCAGCCAGGTAACAGAAACAGAGAAACGGAATGAGTCGCCAGATAACAAGACGGTAAGTCCCTGCCTCGTCAGCAGTGCAATGTTGGGTAGAACCGTGACGTACGTCCGACATACACATCCCTTCTAAGCGAATGCCAGGATCCGAACCATGGCAGACAGAGTGGAAAGCTGCTTCTCAAGGGGCATCACCGCCGCTATGCATGTGCTTTCCCGAGTGGCCGGAGAGCTTATCGATTTACAGGCAAAGCGCAACTGGCCATCTCCTTCCTGCAAATGGAAATGGCCGGCGGATATCCGTCAATAAACGTCCCGCTTGTAGCGCCCTTCCTCCTGCAACCGCTCCAGGTCCAATTCGCCCAGGATCTCAACCAGGGCAGCATGTACGCCTTGTGCCATGCCCTGCAAACTGCCACAGACGTAAATGACCGCGCCTTGCTCGACCCAGGCTCGGACCTCTTCTGTGGATTCCAGCAAGCGATCCTGAACATATACCTTGTCTTCCTGATCACGGGAAAAAGCCAGATCAAGCCGGGCAAGCTGCCGATGCGCCAGCCAGTGCTCCAATTCGTCTTGGTAGAAGAAATCATGCTCACGATTCCGCTCACCGAAGAGCAGCCAGTTCCGGCTGTGGCCTGCGTCGATGCGTGCCTTGAGCAGTGCCCGTAAGCCGGCTATCCCCGTGCCGTTGCCAATAAAGAGCGCAGGCCGATCGTCATGAGGCATATGGAACGCGGAATTAGGTCTTAGGCGTGCCATCAGGTGCCCACCCTCTGGAGCATGGGTGGTCAGCCAGCCAGACGCGATACCCAACTGCCCACTTCGTTTGCGCTCCTGGCGAATGATCAGTGACATAGTCCCCTCAACGGGCAGGGATGCAATTGAATACTGCCTGACCGCCAAAGGCAGCAGCGCCTCAACCAATCCCTGTGCGTGCATGCCTACCATCTGGTGCACGTCCTCAGGCAGAAAACGTGTTGCCAATGCCTGATCCAACGGCAACTCGATCCCGTCCAGCCATACAAGGGAATCTGGAGAAAGTCCCAATGGACTTAGCCATTCCTGTACGAATGACACAGGATAACGCGGCAGTATTTCGATAAGGTCGCCGGCTGCCCACGAGCAATTTGCCGGCATTTGGAGATCGACCCTGAAGACGGGCCATCCCTGCCCTCTGGGGTTCAAGCACTGACGGGCCGACAGGTGATAATCCTGGAACGGAGCAGTAGCTGGTTGGATATGCGCCACGGCACCCAACTCGCCCAGGCGAGACTGCCATAGACCCAAGGCAACCTCATCGTCCCGGTTTACCTCAACCGTATCGAACAGACTGTGAGCGCCCTGCCCGCTCAGCCAGCGCTGTAGACGTCGTCCAAACGCACAGAAATCCGGATATTGCCGATCCCCCAGCGCCAGCACACCGTAGGAGAGCTGCTTCAGGGATATCGCCTGCCGCAACACGGCGCGCTCGAATTTGCGGGCATTATCTGGAGCCTCGCCATCACCAAAGGTACTGACGATAAATAATGCCTTGCGAGCCGCCGTCAAGGCATCAGAATTGAGCTGAGCCAGCGGCTTTACCGTTGCTGGCTGGCCTGCAGCCTGTAGCTGGCCGGCGGTTTGCCAGGCCAGTTGCTCCGCCAAACCACTCTGACTGGCAAAGCCGATCAACCAGGGCTCATCCCCTGTTGCCGTAGGTATGACTTCGCGACGAGCCTGGCGAATCCCCTTTTTCTTTCGGCGGCGATCCAGATAGAGCAACCAGCCCGTGATAAAGAACAAGGGCATGGCGAGGCTGGCTAGAAACATCAGCAGCCGCCCCGGCAACCCGAAGTACTCGCCCGTGTGCAGCGCATAGATGCTGCCCAGCAGCTGCCCGCCGATGCTCTTGTCAGCGTAGCGCTCATGGCTGCGAACCGCGCCGGTTTGCGGGTCCAGGTCCAGCTTGTTGAGTGCACGTAGATGATCGGCATTCTGAAGGCGATAAAAGACTGTTGCCGGCTGACCGGCTGCCGAGGGCAGGCGTAAGGTATAACCTTCCAGCGTCGGACCGGCCGCTTGCTGCACGCTTGCCCAGAGGGCTTCATGGTTGATGACGGGCGGTGCCCCATTTGGCTGAGGACGCTCCGGCCTGCCACCCTTGCGCTCGCCTCGCTGCTCGGCAGGCGCATCATCCAACAACCGGATCAGGCCGTTGCGGTACCACTCGTAGGACCAGAAGAGCCCCGTGAGTGCCGCCAGCAGATAGAGCATAAGGCACCAGGTGCCTGCGACAGCATGCAGGTCCCAATTGAAGCTGCGCCCTTTACGGGCCCAATCCAGGGTCAACCAGGCGCGCCAGCTGGCAACCTGTTTAGGCCAGCGAAGATAGAGACCGGACAGACAGAAAAACACGAGCATCAGGGTACAGGCGCCCACTATCGCCTTGCCAGTTTCACCCACAGCAAGAAAGCGATGCAGACGCAGCATGAGCCCAAAGAAGTCGGCGCCAACCGGTTCACTCAATACCTCACCGGTATAGGCATCGACAAAGCGCATAGGCCCGCGCCGCTCTCCCGGCGGGGGCTCGAGAAATACGCGGACATTACTGTTGAGCACCAGATCGGCCCATAGCCCGGTTACCTTTTTACCCTCGTACGCCTCGACGCGCTTGATAAGCTCATAAGGTGCCAGCGCATTTCCAGCCATTCGCTGCTCTACCGCTGCAGAACGATTGATCAGGTTCGATATCTCCGGCTCGAACGAATACGCAGCGCCGGTCACGCCTATGATGACCAGCACCAGTCCTGCCGTGATGCCCATAAACCAATGCAGCTGGAAGAGAAGCTTTTTCATTTAAATCACTCGATCCACGAGCCATTCAAAACCAGAGCGCGTGTGCCATATGCGCCTGACAAGTAAGAGATATCCATACAAAAAGCCCGGCTCACAGGAGCCGGGCCATGCACTTTTCCATCAGAAATGGAAGTTGGCACTCAGGAGCGCTGTACGTCCGGGCGCTACGTGCGCCATATGGGTTGAGTACACTTGGTCGAAATAACGTTTGTCCGTCAGGTTCTGCACATTCAACTGCAGATCCAGATTCTTCGTCACGCGGTAAGCCGCCATCGCGTCATAGCGCGTGTAGGAGGGAATGTAGGTCGAGTTGGCCGTATTACCGAACTGACGATCCACATACGTAGCGCCACCCCCCACTGTGAAATCCTGAGTGACATCATAAGTTGTCCACAGAGTAAAGTTATTTTCCGGTGTCTGAGGCATCTTATTGCCTTCATCGGAAGTGGTGGTCGACTTGCGGATCTCGCTATCCAAGTAGGTGTAACCGCCGAATACTTTCCAGTGAGGCGTCAGCTTGCCACTGAAGCCCAGCTCCACGCCCTGGACACGCTGCTCGCCGTCCAGTACTTGCGATATGTTGGCGTCTGCGCTGGCAACGCGAGCATTGGTCTTGTCTGTACGGAACAAGGCCGCATTAAGCGAAAGCGCTTCGTTGAAGAAGTCCCACTTCGTCCCCACTTCATAATTGCGATTACGTTCTGGATCCAGCCCGTTATTGGCAGCCGCCAGATCGGACAAACCTTCTCCTCCCGTCTCGCCCGATGGGTTACTCGATGTCGACCACGCTACATAGATACTGCCGTTGGATGCGGGCTTATAAACGACACCAACCTGATAGTTCCAGAAGTGCGAATTGTTTTCATTGGAGAAATTGGTGTTGGCTGCACCACGAACACCATTATTGCCGAAGCCGCTGCTCTTGACTTGGTAATCGTCGTAGCGCAGACCAAGGTTTACAGACCACTGATCGTTAAGCTTCAGTGTATCGAATACATAGGCGGCACTGGTCTTGGTGTCGGTATCCGTATAAGACGCACCCTCGGTAATCGTGCCTGCCCATCCATCCTTGTAGGTGGGGTTATACAGGCTGGTGCAATCACCACTGGCCAGCAAGGACGCATTGCATGTTGTACCGGACGCCGTCGATGTAAAGGTATAGGGGCGACTATGCACATCTTCGTAACTAAATTCCAAGCCCGTTACCAGAGTATGTTCAATCGTCCCCGTATTAAACAGCGCCTTCAAGTCGGTCTGGTTGACCCAGCCTTCTGATGTTGAATTGCGGCTCTTAGGTGAGCGATAGACGTAACCGTTTGCAACGTTGCCTTTGCTGTCGTCCGGGTTGGTAGCCACGTAGTCCAGTGTGGTCCGCACCATGCGAAAACTGTTAGACAGCGTGAGGCTGTCATTCAAATCGTGCTCGATTCGAAGCGTACCGCTGTCGGTCGTGCTTTCACGGTAATCACGGCTAGACCCGTACCAGTTGTCCTTATCTACATGAGCCGGCCCGCTCGGGTTGGCCTTGCTGCGGTTCACATTGGTCAGCGGAATACCATAGTCCGGCGTGTCATCTGTTTCCAAGTGGTAGTAGGAAAACGTGGCACGTGTGGGTGTACCCAGACCGAAACTAATCGAAGGTGCTACACCCCAGCGGCTGACATCTGGACCATCACGACCGGCCACATTGGCATCGTGCTTCATCAGATTCAGGCGGAAGGCAGCCGAGTCGGTCAATACATGGTTGACATCCAGGGTTGTACGGCGAGTCTGATCAGAGCCATAGGTAAAGCCGCCATTGACGAAATCATGCATCTTGGGCGTTTTGGAAACCAGGTTGAGGCTACCCCCAGTCGAACCTGCGCCTGTATAAGCCGAGCCTGGCCCCTTGCTGACTTCAACGCTTTCGAGATTGAATACTTCACGTGTCTGCGAAGCGATATCTCTCAAACCGTCAACAAAAGTATCACTTTCAGCACTGAAACCGCGGATGAAGGGGCGATCGCCTTGGGGGTTTCCTCCCTCTCCTGCTCCAAACGTGATGCCTGGAACAGTCCGTAGCGCGTCAGTTAATGAAAGCGCACCGGTGTCTTGGATTACCTGAGCCGGTATTACCGTCACTGACTTGGGTGTGTCACGCAGCGGAGCCGTGTACTTGGACGATGCTGACTCCTGAACGTTATAACTGCCCTCTTCATCCCCCAGGACGGTGGTGCTGTTCAGATCCAGTACGCTCGAGCCTTGGTTAGCACTTTGCTTAGTAGGCGCTTGTTGAGCAAGCGTAGTACCGGAAAAAGCCGTTATGGCTACCCCTACCGCTGAAACTAACAGCCTAGGCGTAACACCCAACTCGGTTTGACGTGTCATTTCTAATTATTCCCCACGAACGAAGCCGCGGAAAATATACGCAAATACGAATTAGTATCAATAGTAATTTAAAGTATTCTGAATTATCAAAGACAGCTTGCAGTTCTACGCTGTACTTTTTGCAAAAATCCTGAGAATGACTATCATTAATAGTTTTTTTATGCTCGTCGGAGCGCGTCATGCTGCTAGCCATACCCCAGGTCTTTACTGCTGAAGAAACGGCTCGTATCCGAGAGGCGCTTGAACAGACCCAGTGGAGTGATGGAAAAATCACTGCCGGACATCAATCCTCCAAGGCCAAGCATAATCTTCAACTTCCCGAAGACCATCCGTTAACGCGTGAAATCGGCGAAGCGATTGTCCATCGGCTCTGGCAGCATCCCCTGTTCATGTCTGCGGCACTGCCCCACAAGATCTTCCCGCCCTTGATCAACTGCTACACCGCCGGCGGCTCATTCGACTTCCATATAGACAACGCCGTACGCAACGTGAAAAACAGCGTCGAGCGCGTCAGAACCGATATCTCGACCACAGTGTTTTTCAGTGATCCCGACAGCTATGACGGCGGAGAACTGGTGATTCAGGACACCTATGGCACACAGCGCGTAAAGCTAAAGGCAGGCGACGCCGTACTCTATCCGGCTACCAGCCTGCACAAGGTGGAGCCGGTGACTCGAGGCACTCGATATGCCTCGTTTTTCTGGACTCAGAGTCTTGTTCGCGAAGATAGCCAGCGGGCCCTGCTGTTCGAAATGGACACAGCCATTCAAAACCTGACCCGCGACGTCCCTGATCATCCTTCACTGGTTCAGTTGACTGGGACTTATCACAACCTGCTACGCCGCTGGGTAGACGTATAACCATGGCCTACGTCTTGAGGCGACAGGAAGTTCTCGAAAACCAGGCGCTGGAACAGGCACTGGCATCGGATAATCCCAGGGAGGCGGCCCGTGTCATCCTGACAGCTGCCAAGGCCGGCTCGCCAGATGCCCAGGCCATGCTGGGCCAGATCCTGCTGGAGGGCCGCGGCATTGCACAGGACGCTAGCCTCGCATTGACCTGGTTCACTATCGCTGCCGACCAAGGCCACACGATGGCGCTCAACATGGTAGGACGTTGCCGCGAACATGGCTGGGGCTGCGAGCAGGATGCCCACGCAGCAGCCGAGGCCTATCGTCAGGCCGCCGAACAGGGCCTGGACTGGGGCATGTACAACTATGCCAATCTGCTGGCGACAGGACGCGGTGTCTCCCGTAACGAGCACAGCGCCTTTTTATTCTATCGACGCGCCGCTGAGCTGGGCCATGCCAAGTCCATGAACCTCGTTGGACGCTTCTACGAAGAGGGTCTTGTCGTTACACGGGATACAAAGGTTGCACATGACTGGTACAAGCGATCGGCAGAGGCAGGCGATTTTCGCGGTCAATATAGCTATGCGGCGGTACTGGCAACAACGGGTCGCCTTGAGGAAGCCCAGCACTGGTTGAAGGAAGCCTTGAAGACCGGCAACCTCAATTTTTTCAGGGCCAGCCGGCAAGGACTGTTGGACTCCGAGCATGAAGCGCTACGCCTGATCGGGCTGAGCTATTTCGAGCGCGCCGCCGAATTGGGCGACGAGACGGATCAAGCGGCTCTTACCAGAGCCCAGAGCAAGCGCTACGATACGCCCCTTACCGTCTGAATGATAAAAAAACCCGCCGAAGCGGGTTTTTTATGGGCGCTATTTAGAGGTAATAGGCCTTGAGTGGAGGGAAGCCATTGAACTCCACAGCACTGTAGCTGGTGGTGTACGCCCCGGTAGATAACCAATACAGACGGTCACCGCTGGCAAGGTTCAGTGGCAAACCATATTTGTAGTGTTCATACATGATGTCGGCACTGTCACAGGTAGGGCCGGCAATCACGACCTCTTCCATCTCACCCTTCTTCTCGACCCAGATCGGAAACTTGATGGATTCGTCCATGGTTTCGATCAGACCGGAAAATTTGCCTACGTCGGTGTATACCCAGCGCTCGACGGCGGTGCGCGATTTGCGCGACACCAGTACCACTTCGCTCACCAGAATACCGGCGTTGGCAATCAACGAACGACCAGGCTCCAGAATGATTTCCGGAAGCTCATCGCCAAAGTCTTCCTTCAGGAAGCGGATAATCTCTTCAGCATAGGTTTCGAGGTTGTTGGTCTTGGCAATATAGTTTGCCGGGAACCCGCCGCCCATGTTGATCATCTTCAGGACGATGCCGTCTTCTTCACGCAGGCGCTCGAATATTACCTTGACCTTGGCGATAGCCGCATCCCAGACGTCGATATCACGCTGCTGCGAGCCAACATGGAAGGAGACGCCGTAAGGCACAAGGCCTAGCTGGCGGGCCAGGATCAGGAGGTCCAGCGCCAGATCGGTCTGGCAGCCAAACTTACGTGAAAGCGGCCAGTCAGCGGTATTAGAGCCTTCGGTCAGAATCCGCACATAGATCTTCGAGCCCGGCGCAGCCTTGGCAATATTACGCAGGTCAGCCTCGGAGTCGGTGGCGAACATCCGCACACCTTTCTCGTAGAAATAGCGAATGTCCTTGGCTTTCTTAATCGTATTGCCGTAGCTGATGCGGTCAGGACTGACGCCAGTGCTCAATACCTTGTCCAGTTCATAGATGGACGCGATGTCGAAATTCGAGCCCTTGTCGCGCAGGAGCTCAGTAATCTCGATGGCTGGGTTTGCCTTAACGGCGTAATAAATTTTGGCAAACGGGAAATTGTTCACCAGATCATCGTAGGCTCTGGAAATGGTGGCTTTATCGATTACGACAAAAGGCGTTTCATGCTGGTCAGCGAAGGACTTCATTCGCTGGAAGGTCTCGCGCGAGTAGTAATCTTCGACCTGGATGGACATGCGTCGGACTCCCAATGGCAGAACAAATGGATTCGTAGGGGTATTGCTGAACGCCTAATCCGTTTCCCCACTTTGGTTCGCCTACTTCCCAAGGCACGTCGCCGAAAGCAAAAAGGTCAACATGTCCAGAGCGTTGACCTTGCTGTCTCGTCGTCAGTACTTGAGCCGGATGGATCGTTTCCAGCATGGACGTTCGGGCGCGAACTTTAGGACTACACGCCCGCAAGATCAATCAAAAATCCCATACGACTGTCTGATTTACCTCGATCCGGTACGAACCCTCCTCGTAAAACCGACCGGCCAGGCGAACCGATGTTCCAAAATCCGTCAGGATTCCTCTTCAATTGAGAGAACCCGTTCAAGCCAGATAGGCATTTTCAACAAAGATTAATTTTTGCGAGGGAGTGCTAACCAGATTTGGATACTGCCGCTCACCAAAAAGATGAAAGAAATATGGCAAGGCGTAAACTTTATTAAGACGCACAGGTCTTCGTGTGTCGCCATGCAGTGCCTTACATCACGGAAGGATATGGCCAAACTCCAACAATATGTTTTGCTTCATTTCATAGGGAAATCAAAATGTTTGGCATCGAAGTCGACGGCTCGGTAGAGCCTCCATCATTCATCAACTCGTTGCAGGTTGCCTTGAAGGAAACCTGGGCGGTGATCTACGCCCATGGCGGAGTCATTGCCGAGTTCGATAACGAGCAGGATGCACGTGAGGAGGCTGAGCGCTGGACAGGAGTCTGCTTCCGTCTGGATGCCTGCTAAGCGCCAGGCTTGAAAGCCTGTGTCCTGAGTCCGGCTCAGGCTTTCAGCTTAATGGCTTTTTAACGCTTATCGAGTTTACTTCCCGCTCCTATCGCTGTACGTATTTTCAATAAAGCCATAGGCAATCACATTTTTACATCAAACCCCGCCGGCCCCCTTGTCAATCGACCTGCTCAAAGAGCACGTTTGACGGGTTTTGCTATCAGGCTATCCATGTTAACCCTGCAGGTACAGTTCTGGCCTGCCCATTACGCTTATGGCACTTATTTCGATGAATAGAACCGGGCGAATCAAACGCAACCTCAAGCGATATGCCTTTCTAGTATTCGCTCCCCTGCTCATGAGCCATACCGCCTCGGCGGCCGATTACCCAGCCGAGATGATCGGCCTGAATTTCTCGGGTGCCGGCTTTGCGGCGCAGGTGCTTCCGGGTGTGAACGGTACCAACTACTTTTTTCCTGACGACTCCTACTTCAGGCGCTGGGGCTATCGCGGGATTCGCGTCGTACGTTTCCCGATCACCTGGGAGCGCCTGCAACCCAAGCTCAACGGTGAGCTGGACACTCAGTACGCTGACCTGATCAGCCAGACGCTGGATTCGGCCAAGCGCTACAAGATGCAGGTCATTCTGGACCTGCACAACTACGGGCGTTACCGCGACCAGATCATTGGCTCGGAGAGCGTACCCTACGAGGCTTACCAGGACGTCATGGAGCGGATCGCCAAAACCTGGAGCAAGCACCCTGCCCTGCTGGGCTACGACATCATGAACGAGCCGCATGATGTGGAAGACCACTGGGACACCGCGGCCCAGTACGGCATCGATGGCATCCGCTCCGTCGATAAGAGCCGTCCGATCGTGATCGAGGGCAACTTCTGGTCAAGCAGCGCGCGCTGGCCTGAGGTAAACAAAGGCCTGCTGAACCTCAAGGATCCGGCGGACAATCTGATTTTCTCGGCTCATGTGTATTTCGACGCTGATGCCGGTGGTCGTTACGAATCCAAGGACACTAGTCAGCTTGATCCCATGATTGGCGTCAAACGTGTTCAACCTTTTATTGACTGGCTCAAGGCCAATAATAAGAAAGGCCACATTGGTGAGTTTGGTGCACCAGGGGATGATCCCCGCTGGATGAAGGTCATGGATAACATGCTCTCGCATCTTCAGAAGGAATGTATCCCAGCTACATACTGGGCAGCAGGTCCGGGCTGGGGCGACTATTCCCTCTCCATCGAACCCCGGGATAACAAGGAGCGTCCGCAGTGGGCAATTCTCAAGAAGTATGTGAAACACTCGGGCTGCTCGGAAATAGGGCCTAAATAAACCGCTGGCAGGGTGGCCCAGTGCATCAGGGCCACTCTGCTGAACAAGACTCGTCTGAAAAGCCAAAAGGCCTGAACCTACAGGCCTTTTGGCTTGCTATAATCGCCGGTTTAAGTATCCACCGGACATCAGCCTCCATGACCAAGCAGGCCGCCGAAGTCGCCAAGCGGCGCACTTTCGCCATCATTTCCCACCCGGACGCCGGTAAGACCACCATCACCGAGAAGCTCCTCCTGATGGGGCAAGCCATTGCCGTGGCCGGGACCGTTAAATCACGTAAATCCGACCGCCATGCCACCTCCGACTGGATGGAGATGGAAAAGCAGCGTGGTATCTCCATTACCACGTCGGTCATGCAGTTTCCCTATCGCGAGCACATGATCAACCTGCTCGACACGCCCGGTCACGAAGACTTCTCGGAAGACACCTACCGCACCCTGACGGCGGTTGACTCTGCCCTGATGGTGCTCGATGGCGGTAAAGGCGTTGAGCCCCGCACGATTGCCCTAATGGATGTCTGCCGTCTGCGCGATACGCCTATCGTCAGCTTTGTGAACAAGCTGGACCGTGATATTCGCGATCCGATCGAGCTGCTCGACGAGATCGAAGCTGTCCTGAAAATCAAGGCGGCCCCGATTACCTGGCCGATTGGCTCTTACCGTGATTTCAAAGGGGTATATCACCTCTCCGAAGACAAGATCTTTGTCTATACCCCTGGCCACGGCCATGAGCGTATCGCAACCCGCGTTATTGAAAAGCTGGACTCGGACGAAGCCCGTACTCACCTGGGCGACCTGTACGATGATTTTGTCGAGCAGCTCGAACTGGTTCAGGGCGCGTGCCATGAATTCAATACGGATGAATTTTTAAAGGGCCAGATGACACCGGTCTTCTTTGGTACAGCCCTGGGCAACTTCGGTGTCGATCACGTCCTGGACGCGGTCGTGGACTGGGCGCCACAGCCGCTCTCCCGCGCGACCAACGAGCGTGACGTACAGCCGGCCGAAGAGAAATTCAGCGGTTTCGTATTCAAGATCCAGGCAAACATGGATCCCAAGCACCGTGACCGGATTGCCTTTATGCGGATCTGCTCCGGCAAGTATGAAAAAGGCATGAAACTGCGCCATGTGCGGATCGGCAAAGACATCAAGATTGCTGACGCCCTGACGTTCTTCTCTTCCGAGCGTGAACAACTGGAAGAAGCCTTTGCAGGCGACATCATCGGCTTGCACAACCACGGCACCATCCAGATCGGCGATACCTTCACCGAAGGTGAGAGCCTCGGCTTTACCGGTATTCCGCACTTTGCGCCTGAACTGTTCCGCCGTGTACGCCTGAAGGACCCACTCAAATCCAAGCAGCTCCGCCAGGGCCTGCAGGAGCTGGCAGAGGAAGGCGCGACCCAGGTGTTCTTCCCTGAGCGTAACAACGACATCATTCTCGGCGCTGTTGGTGTGCTGCAGTTCGACGTCGTTGCCAGCCGCCTGAAGGAAGAATACAAGGTGGAATGCGTCTACGAGCCGATCAACGTCTGGTCTGCCCGCTGGATCGAGTGCAATGACAAGAAGAAGCTTGAGGAATTCAAGAACAAGGCCATGGAGAACCTGTCCGTGGATGGCGGCGGTCACCTGACCTACCTTGCGCCGACTCGTGTCAACCTGAGCCTGATGGAAGAGCGCTGGCCTGACATAAAATTCCGCGCGACGCGGGAACATCACTAAGCATAAGAGAAAGGGCTGATCATTCAGCCCTTTGTTTCTACCGCCTGATTAAACAGCCTGAAGCGTCTTTTCGAATACCGCCTTTCCATCCAGATCTCGCAGGGTCACAGTCAGATCACCGCTGTGCCCTTCGATATTGACCTCGCCAAAGAATTGGAAGCCCGACAGCGGCGAGCTGTTGGCTACCGGTGGCGCCTTCACAAACACGGCCTCCGGCCCGAAAGTGTTGTCCAGCTTGTTGGGCCCGAATGCACCGGCATTGAGGGGGCCTGCCACGAACTCCCAGAAGGGCTCGAAATCCTGGAAGGCTGCCCGGTTGGGGTGGTAGTGGTGAGCCGCGCAGTAGTGCACATCTGCAGTCAGCCAGACCGTATTGTTGATATTCCACCGGCGGATGTAACGCAAGAGCTCTGCAATTTCCAGTTCGCGACCCAAGGGTGCACCGCCGTCACCATTGGCAATGGCTTCCCAACGAGGCATTCCTGCTGCATCTACCCCATCAGGGACTTCCAGACCAATGGGCATGTCTGCCGCAATAACCTTCCAGGTAGCCGTAGACTCCGCGAGCCCCTGCTTGAGCCACTCGAGTTGCGTGCGCCCCATGAAAGCAGTGTCTGGTCCCTCATTGGGTTGCAGGTTGGTGCTGTTCCCGCCCCGGTAGGTCCGCATGTCCAGCACGAAAATATCCAGCCGAGGACCGTAGCTGATCTTGCGATAGATGCGTCCGGCATCATCACGCTGTTGCAGCCGCATGGGGGCATATTCCAGATACGCCTGACGCGACCGCCTGGCCAGTACGTTGATGTCCTTTACGGTGTAACGGTCATCCAGCACTTTAGTAGAAGACCAGTTATTGGTGGTCTCGTGGTCATCCCACTGCCAGATCTGCGGGACTTCAGCATTGAACCGACGGACATTTTCGTCCATCAGGTTGTAGCGATAATTGCCACGATATTCATCGACCGTCTCGGCAACCTTGCTCTTGGCCTCTGTGGTGATGTTGCGCCAGACCTTGCCTTCCACCGTCGTGGTCTTGGCTTCTAGCGGGCCGTCTGCATAGATGGTATCGCCACTGTGCAGGAAGAAGTCGGGCTGTCGGCGACGCATGGCCTCATAGATGCGCATGCCACCGATATCGGGGTTGATACCAAATCCCTGCCCGACCGTGTCGCCGCTCCAGACGAAACGGATATCGGTACGATGCGTCGGTGCGCTACGCAAATGTCCAAAGACAGGCTCGCTCTGCGCACCGCTGTAAATATCTTCGAAACGAACCCGATAGAAAATGGATTGATCAGCGGGAAGACCGCGCAAATCCATGCGCGCCGTGTAATCTGTGTCGGCTGTTACCACAGGCGAAACCATTCGGCGCAGATGGCGAAAGCTCTCCTTGGTATCCCACTCGACGATCATCCGCGCCGGACGATCACAGCGGCTCCAGACGATGGCCCGATTGCCCTGAACATCACCTGACTGAACTCCCTCAAGCATCAGCGGACGTTGCTTGGCGCCAGCGATCACGACAGGTGCCACTCCCGGCAGCAGCAGTCCAACGCCCAGCCCCTGGATCAGGCGCCGTCTTCCATTATCGAACGTGCTCATCATGCGCTCCCACGATTATTGGAGCGAATGGGTTTAGCGAAAACGCCTGACAACCCTGTGACAGTCTGAAGAACAGCTGTTACGGCGTGATCTCAATCACACTTGGTAGGCTTCGACGCTTCAGGCTCCACCGCATGCAGGATTTGTTGAGCCAACGCATGATAAAGCGAGGTGGGCGAAAGCCAGCCGGACACACCATTCGCCAGCAGGCACGTCGCCAGCACAGGGATCGCCATGTCGGGGCTGTGGGCCAGCTCCAAGGTAATGACAGTCGAGGTGAGCGGTGTACGGGTAACGCCCGTGAGGTAGGCCGCCATGCCCAGAAGCGCACCGGTCTGCAGGGTGACATCAGGCAGCCAATCGACCAGCCAGGGCGCAAAGCTGGCGCCTACCGTGAGCGAAGGCGAAAAGAGCCCGCCGGGAATGCCCGCCAAATAAGAAACCACGTTGGCCAGAAATTTCCAGATGAGAAAGTCCTGATCGGTTATAGGGTGCCCTTCCAGAATGGCACGTGTTTCCTCGTAGCCGGTACCAAAGACATGCTGTCCTGACAGTGCGCCTAGACAGGCGACCAGCAATCCACAGACGGCGGCAAACCGAACCGGGAAGCGTGAGCGGATAGCGCCCAACCTTCCAAGCCAGCCGTGGGATGTTGGAATGACCAGCCGAGCATAACCGCCGCCCAACAAGCCGCCTGCCAGCCCGCATATGACCACCGCTATCCAGGCATCGCCCCAGGGCAAACTGGCGCTGATAACGCCAAAATAGGTATACGGTCCAACCAGGCCCAGCGTGACCATACCGCCAATCACCACAGCCGTCAGTACCAGACCGCTGAAGCGCTGTTCAAAGGTATGACTCAACTCCTCAATGGCAAATACTACGCCCGCGAGCGGTGTGTTGAACGCGGCGGCAATGCCCGCAGCACCACCGGCGAGGATCAGGCCGGAAACCGTCTTTCGCTCATACAGGCCCAGCCGCCGACCAAAGCCATACAGTACCGAGGCGCCCAAATGTACGGTCGGCCCCTCGCGGCCAACCGAGGCACCCACTAGCAGGGCAAACAGTGTCAGCATCATCTTTGCGAGCGCGATCGGCCAGGCCAACACCGCTGCCCTGAACTGACCAGAGGGCTTTTCCAGCGCTGCAATCACTTGTGGAATGCCGCTTCCCCTGGCATTACGCAGCCACCCCTGTGTCAGCCAGACCAACAGGGCAAATCCAGCTGGTGTCACTAACCACGGCCATAAGTGGCTGTGATTCAACAGACGCTGAAAGAGCTGAAAGGCATGATCAGCCAGCCACGCAAAAGCCAGCGCCAGTAAACCCACCAGCAGCGCGCCGACCCAGAACGCCAGGCGTTGCCGAATGGAGCGAAACCGTTGATGGCGCTGTTGGGGTGCTTGAGATGCCGCAGCGCGGTGTGTAGATGTTTCCCTGTGGTCAGGGGCAGTAGGATCGCTCGAGTCGCTCATAAGCACATAAAATAGGTTGGCCCAGCAATTGTAACAAAGTATTTAAGGATACGTTGGGTGGTTCGACGGCCTGAAGACCGGTGGGTTTAAGCATTCCACAAGCCCTGTCATCCGTGGTCTCCATCATTTCTCCATATAACCTGCAAAGCCACGCAAGCTTGTCATCCCAAAATTTGGCGGTTTCTACCTGAGCGCGATGTATGTGCATGGCGCAGGTAGTGTCATGACCGTTACGGGATACAGACATGTCAACTGCCTTTCTTCCTTTCTCACGTCCAAGCATAGGCGATGAGGAAATTGCGGCCGTCAATGCCGTGCTCCGCTCCGGCTGGATCACCACCGGCCCTCAAAATCAGGAGTTGGAGCAGCGCTTCTGCGAGTATCTGGGCTGCCACCATGCCGTCGCACTCTCTTCGGCAACGGCAGGTATGCACTTGGCATTGATAGCCCTGGGTATTGGTCCAGGCGATGAGGTCATCACGCCCTCCCAGACCTGGGTATCTACCGCAAACCTGATCTGCCTGCTGGGCGCAACTCCTGTGTTCGTGGACATCGATCGCGATACCTTGATGACCGATGCAGCGCGTATCGAAGCCGCCATCACGCCCCGAACGAAAGCGATCATTCCGGTTCATTACGCCGGTGCAGCCTTTGACCTGGATCCGCTCTACGCACTGGCCGAGCGCCATGGCATTCCCGTCATCGAGGACGCAGCCCACGCAATAGGTACACGCTATCGGGGCCGCCTGATTGGCGCTCGGAACTCCGCCATCTTCTCCTTTCATGCCATCAAGAATCTGACATGTGCCGAAGGTGGTCTGTTCGTGACGGATGACGAAGCATTGGCTAACCGCATCCGCACATTGAAGTTTCACGGCTTGGGCGTCGATGCCTATGACCGTATGACCCACGGCCGAAAGCCTCAGGCACAGGTCATCGAACCGGGCTTCAAGTACAACCTGACCGATATCAACGCAGCCATTGCACTCGTCCAGCTGGATCGCATCGACGAGATTAACGCCAAGCGCAAACAGCTGGCCGAAATGTACCTGGAGCGCCTGAACGGCCTTCCCATTCAGCCGCTGAGCCTTCCGAGCTACCCTCAGGACCACGCCTGGCATCTTTTCATTGTACGCGTCGATCCGGCGCAATGTGGTCTGAATCGCGATGTCTTCATGCAGACCTTGTAGGCAAACCATATCGGCACCGGTATTCATTTCATAGGAACGCACCTGCAGCGTTATTACCGGGACCGCTTTCCAGAGGTAAGCCTGCCAAACACCGAGTGGAATTCGGCTCGACTGTGCTCGATACCGCTGTTTCCTGACATGACCGCCGAGGAGCTCGAGCGTGTCGTCACTGCCATTCGCTCCACACTGGAGGCAGCCTTGTGAAGCCTTATCCGATCAGTCGCGTGTCCGTGGTCATTCCGGTCTTCAATGAAGAAGCCAGCCTGCCCGAACTCCTGCTGAGAACCGATGCCGCCTGCCAGAAACTGGGCCGCGATTATGAAATCGTATTGATTGATGACGGCAGCCGTGACAGCTCGGCCAGCATTATCCAGGCAGCTGCCGAAGCCGAAGACAGTCATGTGGTAGCGGTCATCCTCAACCGCAACTACGGCCAGCACGCCGCCATCATGGCGGGCTTCGAGCAGTGTATTGGCGACCTGGTCATTACCCTTGATGCCGACCTGCAAAACCCGCCGGAGGAAATTCCGCGTCTCGTCGAGCAAGCCGCTCTGGGGTTCGATGTGGTCGGTACTGTACGCGAAAATCGTCAGGACTCCGCATTCCGCCGCCTGCCATCCAGGCTGATCAACCTTGCTGTGCAACGTTCTACGGGCGTAGCCATGAGCGATTATGGCTGCATGCTGCGGGCGTATCGCCACAGCATCATCGAGGCCATGCTGGCCTGCCATGAGCGCAGCACGTTTATTCCCATCCTGGCTAACAGCTTCGCCCGCCATACCACTGAAATCAATGTGGGACATGCCGAGCGCGAATACGGTGAGTCGAAATACACCCCCATGCGCCTGATCAACCTCATGTTTGATCTCGTGACCTGCATGACCACAACGCCATTGCGGCTGCTGAGCATCGTGGGTGGCGCCATGGCACTGGCCGGTATCTGCTTCGGGATGCTGCTTCTGGTGCTACGCCTGCTGCTGGGGGCCGACTGGGCTGCCGACGGCGTGTTTGTCCTTTTCGCCATCCTGTTCATCTTTACCGGCGCCCAGTTCGTAGGCGTGGGGCTACTGGGTGAATACCTGGGCCGCATGTATCACGACGTCCGTGCCCGCCCTCGCTACTTCGTTGAGCAGGTTGTCCGGGGTGAAGCCTCCTGCTCCCCTGCGCCAGCCTCGCTCGATTCCATTCCTTCTGCAAGCTGATTACCCATGACCAAGACTGTTGTATTTGCCTATCACGATATTGGATGCGCCGGAATCGAAGCGCTGATCGCGGCCCAGTATGAAATCGCGGCCGTGTTTACCCATGCCGATGATCCGAACGAAAACCGCTTCTTTGCTTCCGTAGCCCAACTGTGTGCTCGCCACGGTATTCCGGTGCATGCCCCGGAAGATGTTAACCACCCGCTCTGGATCGAACGCATCCGTCAGCTTGAGCCGGGATTCATTTTCTCTTTCTACTACCGTCACCTGCTGAGCGAGGACATTCTCGCTACGGCCAGAAAAGGCGCCTATAACCTGCATGGCTCCCTGCTGCCTCGTTATCGGGGTCGTGCGCCTGCGAACTGGGTATTGGTCAATGGCGAGACCGAAACCGGCGTCACTCTGCACCGCATGGAGCGTCGTCCCGATGCCGGCCCGATCGTCAGTCAGTCCAGGGTAGCGATTACACAGGACGATACGACGCATACCCTGCATGCCAAGCTCCGCGAAGCATCAAGCCAGCTCCTGGTCGAAATCCTCCCGCGCCTGGCTCACGGTGATGTGCAGGAAGTTACGCAAGACGACAGCAAGGCCTCCTACTTTGGTCGCCGTACACCTGCCGACGGCGAGCTGGACTGGACACGCCCAGCCAGCGAGCTTTACAACCTCGTCCGCGCGGTAACCCAGCCCTATCCGGGCGCTTTCAGCTTTGTAGGCGATCGAAAGCTTATTGTCTGGCAAGCCCAGGCCGTAGACACCCGTCACGACCAGAAACCTGGCGCCGTCGTAAGTCTTGATCCACTGCGTATCGCCTGCGGTGACGGCGTACTGGAGATTAAAGCGGGCCAGCAAGGTGACGCCGGGCTTTATCTGTCCGGGCCGCAGCTGGCACGGGAGATGGGACTGGTCGAAGGGCTTCGCCTGCGCCGCAGCGATGCCTTCAAGGCCAAGCGTCGCACGCGTGTACTGATCCTTGGCGTGAATGGCTTCATTGGTAATCACCTGTCTGAACGCCTGCTGCGGGACGGCAACTATGAAGTCTACGGTCTGGACATTGGCTCCGACGCTATCGACCGTTTGAAGGGCGATCCTAACTTCCACTTTGTGGAAGGCGACATCAGTATCCATACCGAATGGATCGAGTACCACATCAAGAAGTGCGACGTGATCCTGCCACTCGTGGCCATCGCTACGCCGATTGAATACACCCGTAACCCGCTGCGTGTATTCGAGCTGGACTTTGAGGAAAACCTCAAGATCGTCCGCTACTGCGTGAAGTACAACAAGCGCGTCATCTTCCCGTCCACATCCGAAGTCTATGGCATGTGCGACGACCCGGAGTTCGACGAAGACCAGTCTCGCCTGATCGTTGGCCCGATCAACAAGCAGCGCTGGATCTACTCCGTTTCCAAGCAGCTGTTGGACCGCGTGATCTGGGCCCACGGCAAGCAGGATGGCCTCAGATTCACCCTGTTCCGTCCCTTCAACTGGATGGGTCCGCGCCTGGATCGCCTGGACTCTGCTCGAATCGGCAGCTCCCGTGCCATCACTCAGCTGATCCTAAACCTGGTGGAAGGCACGCCGATCAAGCTGGTGGACGGAGGTGCGCAGAAACGCTGCTTTACCGACGTGGATGATGGCATCGAAGCCCTGTTCCGTATTATCGAAAACAAGGGTGGTCGCAGCGACCAGCAGATCATCAACATTGGTAACCCAGACAACGAAGCTAGCATTCGCGAACTAGCCGAAACCCTTCTGGCTCAGTTCGAAGCGCACCCTCTGCGCCACAACTTCCCACCGTTCGCAGGCTTCCGCGAGGTGGAGAGCCGGTCGTTTTATGGCGAAGGCTATCAGGACGTCTCCCATCGCAAGCCCAGCATTGCCAATGCCCGCAAGCTCCTGGACTGGCAGCCCACCATCGAGATGAGCGAAACCATCGGCAAGACCCTGGACTTCTTCCTGCGCGAAGCATTGAACAGCCAGGTGGACGAGGCGTAATGATCGAGGTGGGATTGCGGATCGACGTGGATACCTTTCGTGGCACACGTGAGGGTATTCCACGTCTGCTTGAGCTGTTGGATGAAGCTCAGGTCAAGGCGACGTTCTTCTTTTCGGTCGGGCCGGACAACATGGGGCGCCATCTCTGGCGCCTCATCCGGCCGCAGTTCCTGTGGAAGATGCTGCGCTCCAATGCAGCCAGTCTGTATGGCTGGGACATTCTCCTGGCGGGCACGGCATGGCCAGGCAAGCCCATCGGCCAGCACCTGGGTCATCTGATGCGACAGACTCAGGCGGCAGGCCATGAGGTGGGCCTGCATGCCTGGGACCACCATGGCTGGCAGGCTAACGCTGGGCGCTGGAGCATGGACCAGCTGACCCGGCAGATCCGTTATGGCGTAGACACGCTCAGTGACATCCTGGGTCAACCCGTAACCTGCTCCGCCGCTGCCGGCTGGCGGGCGGATGAGCGGGTTATCGAAGCCAAAGAGGCCTTTGGTTTTCGTTACAACAGCGACTGCCGAGGCCACTCATTGTTTCGTCCTGAGCTCGCCAATGGTGTTGCCGGAACGCCGCAGATTCCGGTCACCCTGCCGACGTACGACGAAGCGATTGGCCCAAACCTGTCGGCTGCAGGCTTTAACAGCTACCTGATGCAACACATCATGCCGGCCGACCTGAACATCTATACCGCCCATGCGGAAGTAGAGGGGATAGCCCTGGCCGACCAGTTTCAGCGCCTGCTGGCACTGGCAAAACGGCTGAATGTTCAGTTCAAGCCGCTTGGGGAATGCCTGCCTTCTGACCCCTCCCGCCTTCCCCTGGGTACGGTTACCCGGGGCGCTCTGGCAGGCCGCGAAGGCTGGCTGGGCGTGCAGGCATGACCTTCGCCCTGGTGTTGGTGGTCAGCCTGCTGAGCGGTCTTGGGCAGGTCGCCCAGAAAGTCGCCGTGGAACGCTGGCGCGGGCGGTCCGTCAGCCTGTGGCGCAAGCTGACCTCACCCTGGCTGATGTTTGGGCTGGCCAGCCTGGGTACCGGCCTGCTGCTCTGGCTGCTGGTTCTGCAGCAGCTCGAAGTCGGCATGGCCTACCCCATGCTCAGCCTGAACTTTGTCTGGATCACTCTGGCGGCACATCGACTTTTCCACGAGCACATCGATGGCCGTCACTGGCTGGGTATCGTCCTCATCATGGTGGGCATTGTGCTGCTGAGTACACAACGATGAATCAGCATCGCGGACTTCTGCTGGCGCTGGCCAGCGTATGCCTGGTGAGCCTCGCCCAGCTCTCGATGCGCGGTAGCATGGCGGCTCTTCCTTCACTGACAGAGGCCATGGCCTCTCCTGAGCTGCTCAGACAGCACGTCGGGGCGCTGGCCGGACTGCTTGCCGGTATCGCCTGCTACGGACTTTCGATGCTCTGTTGGGTTGCTGCCCTGTCGGTATTGCCGTTGGGACGGGCCTACGCGCTGCTCAGCCTCAGCTACCCCCTCGTTTATATCGCCGCCGTGGTGGTTTTCGGTGAATCCATCACCTGGCTCAAATCGGTCGGTATCGCCCTCGTCATGCTGGGCGTATTCGCTATTCATTCAAGACGCCCGGATGACTCGCGTCCGCTGGCGCAAGAGGAGTTGTAAGTGAAAATCAGTGTGTTCGGTATTGGCTATGTAGGCCTCGTTCAGGCCGCCGTGCTGGCTGAAGTCGGTCATGATGTTCTGTGCATGGACATTGACCGACACAAAATCGAGCTGCTTGAGCAGGGCGTGGTCAGTTTGTACGAACCTGGCCTGGAAGGGCTCGTTCGGGAAAACATGGAAGCGGGCCGCCTGCGCTTTACCCATGATGCCGCCCGCGCGGTCCAGCATGGCCGTGTACAGTTCATCGCCGTCGGCACCCCGCCCCTGGAGGACGGCTCGGCCGACCTTGCAGGCGTCTTTGCCGTCGCCCAGACCATTGCCCGTCACCGTACGCAGCCTGTGGTGATCGTGGAAAAATCCACAGTACCCATAGGCACTGGCGATCGCCTCACGGCACTGATCCAGAGCACACTGGACGAGATGGGCAAGACACTGGACTTCGATGTGGTATCCAACCCCGAGTTTCTCAAGGAAGGCGCTGCTGTAACCGATTGCCGTCGCCCGGACCGTATTGTCATCGGTACCGAACGGGAAGACAGCCGCGACGTCATGCGGGAGCTCTATGCCCCCTTCAACCGCAACCATGATCGTATCCTGTTCATGGACCGCCGCAGTTCCGAACTGACCAAATATGCGGCTAACGGCATGCTGGCGACTAAAATCAGCTTTATCAACCAGATCGCCGAACTGGCCGAGCATTTGGGAGCAGACATCGAGTCGGTTCGCAGAGGCATCGGAGCAGATCCACGCATCGGTTATCACTTCATCTATCCGGGCTGCGGCTACGGTGGCTCGTGCTTCCCCAAGGACCTGAAGGCTCTGATCCACACCGCCGAGCAGGAGAACTGCCAGACCAGCCTTCTTCGTGCTGTCGAGGAAGTTAACGAACAGCAGAAAAACAAGCTGTTCAACCTGATCCACGATCATTTCAAAGGAAACCTGGAAGGCAGAACCTTTGCCATCTGGGGTTTGGCATTCAAACCCAATACGGACGATATGCGGGACGCACCCAGTCGCATTCTGCTGGAAGCCCTGTGGGCGCATGGCGCGCAGGTGCGCGCGTTCGACCCTGAGGCCATGCAGGAAGCGCAGAGACTGTATGGGCACGATGAGCGTCTATTGCTGATGGGCACACCTGAGGCTGCGCTGAACGGTGCGGACGCCCTGGTCATCTGCACCGAATGGCAAATGTTCAAGGCGCCCGATTTCGACCTTATCCAGGACAAGCTCAGGGAGCCACTGATTTTTGATGGCCGTAACCTGTACGATCCTGCACGCCTGGAGCGTCGTGGCATTCAGTATTACGCCATCGGCCGCGGCCAATCTGTTCGCCGCGCCAGCCTGACCGCTACCTATTCGAATACGGCCGGCCAACGGGAGGCTTCATGAGTCAGGGAGCCTCCCGCCCACTCTCGCCCAAGATGAAATTTTTCATCTGGTGCGGGCTGCTGCTGGCCTTCTATCTGGTGACAGGCCTGATCGGTCGTGGACTCTGGAAAGCCGACGAACCCTACTCGTTTGGCATGACCTGGAATTTTCTGACCAGCAGCGACTGGATCGTACCCCGGGTAGGCGCAGATCCCTTCATGGAAAAACCGCCCCTGATGTATTGGACAGGGGCAATCACGGCCTACCTTTTCCTTCCCTGGCTCTCGCCTCCCGACGGCTCACGCATGGCCGTTCTGGGATGGATGCTGCTTACACTCTGGACGTTGTATCGCCTGACCGAGCGCCTCAGTCCCGGCAGAGGACTGGTCGCCTGCCTGTTGCTGCTGGGAACGATGGGTATGGTTCAGCATGCCCATCTATTGATTGCCGATATACCGCAATTGACAGGCGCCATGCTCGCACTGGCAGGGCTTGTAGGCTTTTCCCTGGAGCCGACACGCTACCGCCGCGACGGACTGCTCTTCGGAACAGGTTTTGGCATTGCCCTGATGAGCAAAGGTCTGCTGATACCGGGTGTGCTGGGCGTTACTGTTTGCGCTGCCGTCCTGCTTCAGCCGCGCCGCTACTTTACGCGCCCCGGCTTTGCCTGGCTGGGCTGGGCACTCCTCGCGGCGTCGCCCTGGCTGCTTATCTGGCCGGCCCTGCTATGGAAGACCGATGAAACACTATTTCTGGAGTGGTTCTGGGTCAATAATTTCGGCCGCTTCTTTGGCCTTTCCCAACGCAATAGCATCAGTGATGGGGCGGGCAGCAACCTCAAAGAACTACTGGGTCTGTCCTTTCCCGTAGGATGGGTGCTATTAGGCGCCTTCGCAGCCGGACTCTGGCGCAGCCTGCGCCAACAGCGCCTCAAGGCTGACTGGATCGCGCTGCGTGAGGACTCGGGCCGCTTTATGGTCTGGCTTTACGTTGCAGTTTTTCTGTTTGTTATCATGACCTCGGCGGTCTTTCGCAGTGTTTACGTGCTTCCGCTGTTTCCGGCACTTGCCCTCCTGGTAGCCGGCTTGCCACTGCCCGAGCGCTTCAACCGCGCCGGCCGTCTGTTTGCGATCATACTGTTCAGCGTAATGGGCGGATACCTGTGGTTTGGCTGGTGGGCCATCCAGAGTGGCCATACGAGCCTGATCGTCTCCGGCCTTCGCCGGCTGGTTCCAGTAGAAATCAAACTGTCACCCAGCCCTGCCTGGTTTGTTGCAGCGCTGCTACTGACCGGCCTGTGGTTGATCACTATCGCCTGGCGCAAGCGCCTGGAGGCTGCACACGTCTGGTTTGCCGGCATTACGCTGTTCTGGGGACTGGCCAATACACTTTGGCTTCCCTGGGTGGACCTAGGGCGCAGCTATGCACGACCGTTCGAGGCACTCGAGCAATCGCTTCCGGCACAATTCGATTGTCTGAACACAGTCAACATGGGTGAATCCGAACGCTCGATGCTGCATTACTACACAGGCATAAAGCCGGTCATGGTCGCCACGCCGGAGCAGGCTCAATGTGAGATTCAGATGCTGCTCGACCAGCAGCATCACCCGATCAAGGTAGACGAGGCGCATTGGCAGTTGATATGGCAGGGCCGGCGTGAAGGGGATCGCCAGGAGCGTCTCCGAGCGTTCATGAAAGCCCCCTAAACCTCCGTAGTCAGGACTGGTTACTGACGACGATACGAGGTAGCCAGTTCCTGCACCACTATTCGTTTCCTGCTTCGCATCCGCTGTTCCTGCTCATGTTTCTTTTCTGCCGGGCTTTTAGGTGTCGTTACGGATCCCCATAAAGGAAGAAACATGCCCCTCAACAGGAGACCTCTATGCTAGATGTACACGCCTGGACCTGGCGCCACGGTAACGAGCCTACGGATCTGGTACTGGAAACCCATGCCATTAGCGAGGATCTGGCGCCTAATGAAATCCTGATCGCCAACAAGGTCATCGGCATCAACCCTGTCGACTGGAAATTCATTGCGCAGGCCGAAAAGGTCTGGAAGCCGGGCCATATTCCAGGCGTGGACGGCATGGGCGTCGTAATCGCGGCCGGTCGCGACGTGCACCTGCGTATCGGAACGCGGGTCGCCTATCACCAGAACCTCTACTACGCCGGCAGCTATGCCACGCATATCAAGATCGCCGCCCACATGGTGATGCCGGTGCCGGACGGCCTTAGTGACACTGCTGCCGCCGCCTTCCCCTGCCCTACCCTGACCGCCTGGCAGTCGGTCATGAAGGTACCGGATGCAACCAACAAGGATGTGCTCGTGACCGGCGCCGGGGGCTCGGTCGGATCGCTGGTGGCACAACTGGCGTTGCAAAAAGGCTGGCGCGTCTGGGTAACCGCAGGGGAGCAGCACCGCGAAAAGCTGCTGTCACGTGGCGTGACCGAGGTCGTGGATTACCACCAGGAAAACTGGCGGGATCTGTTACTCGAAAAGCTACAAGGCCGTAAATTCTATGCTGCCTTTGACACAATCTCCGGCCAGCATGCCGCCTCGCTGGCCGGTCTTCTGGGCCTTAATGGCCATCTGGTCTGCATTCAGGACCGGATTGAGCAGCCGCCCTTGCCTGCCTTCACAACGGCGATCTCTTACCATGAGGAAGCCCTCGCCTCGATCCACCAGCATGGCACCGTCCTGGACTGGATGGAGCTGACCACCGCAGGAGCCGAGCTGATGGATCAGATCAAGAACAATCGATTGGCCATGCCTACTCTTGAGGTTGTTCCCTTCAAACAGCTGCCCAACGCGTTAAAGGATCTGAAAGCTGCCGTGCGGACACGCAAATATGTCGTTCAGTTGGCCTGATCCGGCAGTATCAGACAAGTCGCCAACGCATTAAAAAGGGCTCCTGAGAGCCCTTTTTTATCATGCCGCAGGTACCAGTTCTTCCTGTACCTCCCCCCGCTTGATCACAGCGTACACCACACCGGTCAAGATACTGCCCGCCGCAATGGCCGCCAGGTATAGCCAGGCGTGATTGATGGCGTTGGGAATCAGGAGTACGAAAAGACCGCCATGGGGTGCCATCAACTTGCAGCTGAACAGCATGACGAGCGCACCGGTCAATGCGCCGCCCGCGATGCTCGCGGGGATCACACGCAGCGGGTCTTTCGCTGCAAAGGGAATTGCCCCTTCGGAAATGAAACACAACCCCAGGACAAAGGCCGCCTTGCCCGCTTCACGCTCGCTCTGGGCAAACTTGCGGCGCGCCAGAACGGTAGCAAGCCCCATACCGATCGCAGGCACCATACCGGCCGCCATCGTAGCCGCCATCGGACCATAGGTCTTGGATGCCAATAACCCTACGGTAAAGGCATACGCCGCCTTGTTGATCGGCCCACCCAGATCCACACACATCATGGCACCCAGAATGACACCCAGCAGAACGGCATTAGACGTCCCCATGTTTTCCAGAAAGCCCGTCAGCGCGGTCAATGCCTGGGCAACCGGCGTTCCCACAACATAGATCATCACGAGGCCGGTAATCAGGCTCGCCAACAGCGGAATGATCAGAATAGGCTTGAGGGCCTCCACGCTGGCCGGCAGCTTCACCCAACGAGCGATCGCCTTCGCCACATAACCGGCCAGAAAGCCTGCCACGATACCGCCGATAAAGCCCGCGCCCAGATTACTGGCCAGCAACCCACCGATCATTCCCGGCGCAAGGCCCGGCCGGTCGGCAATGGAGTATGCAATGTAACCGGCCAGCACCGGCACCATGAGCTTGAACGCGGCTTCGCCACCGATCTGCATCAATGCAGCCGCCAGCGTGCCCTGCTCCTTGAACGCCTCGATCCCAAAGACAAACGACAGGGCAATCAACAGGCCTCCGGCGACTACCATAGGCAGCATGTAGGACACGCCCGTCAGCAGGTGCTTGTAGACTCCGGTCTTTTCCTTTTTCGCACCGGCCTTGGCTTGTCCGGAAGACGAAGCAGCCACCGCACCTCCCAGGATCTCACCCTCAGCTAATGCACGCTTGAGCGTAGCTTCAGGCTGCTTGAGGGCAACACCAGTACCGCAACGGAAAACCTTCTTACCCACGAAGCGATCCGTATTGACCTCGATGTCAGTTGCCAGCAGAACCGCATCGGCCTCCGCGATCGCCTCGGCACTGAGAGGGTTGCGTGCGCCCACTGACCCCTGGGTTTCCAGATCCAGCTTATAGCCCAGCTTCTTGGCGGTCTGAATCAATGCCTCAGCCGCCATGAACGTATGCGCAACGCCGGTTGGGCAGGCCGTGATCGCCACCAGACGGGGCTGCTTGGCGGGCGTAGCGGCTGCGCTGACAGCTTCAGGCTCGGCGCTGGCTTCGTACACCTTGGCCTCACGCTCGGCACGCTGCAAAAAAGCATCGACGTCCCGCAGGGCTTCCGCCGGTGTTGCACGGTAAACGCGCTTGCCCGCGAAGCGGCGAAGGTCTACCGCACCGGTATGCACAACGACAATCAATTCAGACCGAGCGATCTGATCATCCGTCAGCAGCGTAGCTTCGGGGCCGTCGTGGATTTCAACGCTGGTCTGCCAGCCACGGCGCTGTGCGGCAGCATCCAGCAATCGTGCACTGAGCACACTGGTAACCATGCCCGTCGGGCAGGTCGTAACGATTGCGATATTCATGAGTTATCCCTGCTTATTGTTCTGTCATGACGTGAACACTGACGCCGTTCGCCAACTCTGCCAAACGGGCAGGATCATCAATGCCAAAGCCGATTTGAGTGACGGCCATGGCAGCAATGGCTGTGGCGTTGCGTAGCGCGTCCTGCGGCTCAAGTCCAGTGAGCAACCCGTGCGCCATACCGGCCAGAAGCGAGTCGCCGGCCCCTACGGTGCTGGCCACCTGCACCCTGGGCGGAACGGCCTGCAGTACGCGACCTGGCGCAAACCACCGAACACCCTCGCTGCCCTGAGAGATCACTATGTGCTCAACACCCTGAGCGGCCAGCTGAGCGGCCAGCGTAGCCTGCTGCTCGGCAGTATCGGCAGGTGCCGAACAGGCGTCGGACAGCTCCTCGGTATTAGGCTTGACCAGCCACGGCCCAGCCTTGAGCCCGGCACGCAGCGCGGCGCCACTGGTATCCAGTGCCACCCGCAAGCCTAGGGCTTTCAGCCGTTGAACCAGCTCGGCAAGCCAGTCGGCACCGATGCCGCGTGGCAGACTGCCGGCCACAACGGCCAGATCGTGTCCCGGTGCTACGTCGTCCAGGGTGCGCAGCAACTGAGCCTGGGCAGTCTCGGTAACGTGCGGTCCCGGTCCATTGATGTCCGTAATGCGGCCTGAGGTTTCGGCCAGCTTGATGTTACTGCGGGTCTCGCCCTCTACCCGCACAAAGGCATCCTTGAAGCCACGCTCGGCAAACAAGGCTTCGAACGGCTTGGCGTTATCAGCGCCCAGAAAGCCGGTTACGGTCAGCGAATGCCCCAGGTCTGCCAGGACCTGAGCCACATTCAGTCCCTTGCCTGCCGCGTGCATGACAACCGCTTCACTACGGTTTACTTCTCCCGGATGCAGTTCGGGCAGTCGCACCGTCAGATCCAGCGCGGGATTCAAGGTAACGGTCAAAACACGGCTCATTGCATGGCCTCCACACTGGCGCGCACTTCATCTGCTGTCGCCAGCGCCAGTGCTCGCTGGGCACAGGCTTGTGCAGCCACGAAATCCAGTTCACGCACCCGCGCCTTGACCAGCGGAATGCTGCGCGCTGAAACGCTGAGTTCATCCACACCCAGCCCCATCAAAAGCGGAACCGCCAGCGGATCGGCGGCCAACTCTCCGCACACGCCTACCCACTTGCCATGTGCATGGGCGGCCTGGACCGTCATATCGATCAGGCGCAGCACGCTGGGATGCAAACCATCAGCCTCGCCGGACAGCAAGGGATGACCGCGGTCGATCGCCAAGGCGTATTGGGTCAGGTCATTCGTTCCGACGCTGAAGAAATCCACTTCCTGCGCCAGCACCGGTGCCAACAGGGCTGCCGAAGGTACTTCGATCATGATGCCTACCTGCAGATTGACCGCCGGAATCTCCTGCCGCAGACGATTGAGGATGTCTCGCGCCTGACGCCACTCCTCAACCCGTCCCACCATCGGAAACATGATTCTGAGCGGACGCCCCTCGGCCGCACGAAGCAAGGCGCGCAGCTGGGTTTCCAGCACCTCCGGGCAACGTAGGGTCAGGCGTATACCGCGAATACCCAGGAACGGGTTCTCTTCGGCTGGAATCGGCATATAAGGCAACGGCTTGTCGCCTCCCACATCCAGCGTACGCACCACCAGCGGTCGTCCATCCAGCGCATCCAGTACGCGTCGGTAATCCTTTTCCTGCGCCTGCTCATCAGGTGCTGAATCATGGCTCATGAATACCAGCTCGGTACGCAGCAGGCCAACGGCCTCTGCGCCCTGTTCGACTACCGCCGGGGCATCCGCCGTGTTGCCCAGGTTCGCAGCCACCTCAATGCGGTGCCCGTCGCGGGTGACCGCAGGCTCAAACCGCTTGGCTTCAGCCTCCTGTCGACGATGCTCCCGCACCTCGCGCTCTACACGAACCTGCTCGATGCGTGCGGCATCCGGCCCGACCTCGACAAAGCCATGATCGCCATCCAGCAGCAGAATGGTCTGAGGTGCAAGGTTCAGTACGCGCGGGCCAGCGCCTACAATCGCAGGAATACCCAAGGCGCGGGAAACAATGGCGCTGTGAGAGCTGGCACCCCCACGTGCCGTCAGGATACCGGCGACCCTGTCACGGTCCAGACGCGCCACATCACCAGGCCCGACCTCATCCATGACCAGCACATAGGGCTCGCTTGGTTCACTGGCGGAGCCAACCCCACACAGATGCCCCAGAACACGGCGGCCTACATCACGCAGATCAGCCGCACGTTCGGCCAGGAGCGCATCCTTCAATGACTCCTGCTGAGCGGCCGCCTCCTCGATCTGTGCATTCCAGGCCGCTGCGGCGCTGGCATTGCGCTTGAGGCGCGTCTGTACGCCCTCACGCAGATCCGGATCATCAAGCATCTCCAGATGGGTCAGGAAGATGTCGCGAATAGCGCCCGCCTCGCTACGGCTGATCAGGGCATCGATTTCCGTTCTGACTGCCGCCAGTGCCGCTTCGAGGCGCTCGGTTTCAGCGGCAGCCCCCTCACCCTCGGCAGGAAAGTCGAAATGCTGCTGAGCCACGACATAGGCTGGCCCAACGGCTAGCCCCGGTGCCGCAGCAATGGCCTTGAAGGTATCGCCTGAGGCTAGCGGCGCCGTGTCCTCTGCTCGCGCCAGAATATTGGTTTCAACCGGCACGGCCGCGTGCGTCGGTTGAGTATTGGCGCTAATGGGCTCAACCTCTTCACCCAACCCGGCCTCGACCGCCGCGACAAGATCCCCCAGCAGCGCTTCGGCATCGGTTCCCGGCTCAGCCAGAAACTCCAGCACCTGACCACGGCGCGCACCCAATGCCAGCAGGCGAGACAAGCTCTTGGCCGAAACGGCCGTTCCGCCATCCACCCTGACCCGAACCTCACCGGTTGAAGCCTTCGCCACACGCGCCAGCTCCTTGGCCGGACGCGCATGCAAGCCATGGGCATTAGCCAGCACCACACTCGCACAGGGCCAGTCCGGTGCTACCTCACCGCCCAGCGCTTCGAGCACCGCCCGGCTGGAGGTTGCCTGGCTAAGCTCCTGGGCACGGCCAGCGATCAGCAAGTCACACAGGCGCTCCAGCAAATCACGGTGAGCCTCACCAAGGCTGGCCAGACAGAACAAGCCCTTGACTGGCTGCCCCTCCAACGTCACCGGCGCTGCGGGTGTCACAAACGCAAGACCAGGACGGCTTACGGCATGGTCGCTGTGCAGCCACCAAAGCCCTTCTCCTAGTGGCAGAGGGACGCCCGTTTGTAGCGCACCGGCAAATCCCGCCTCAACGCATTGTGTCTTCTTCAGAAGACGTGCCCCTTCCCACGCTAAGTCTTCAAGATCATCAGCCTCCACGTGCAGACGCACCAGCTGGTCATCCAGCTCAAGCTCTTGCGGGGCGCCATGCAGCAATTGAACAATCGCCTCGGCGCTTTCGGCACGGCGAATCGCCTCGTCCAGCGACTTTTCACCCAGTGCACGCGTCAATAACTGGAGAATTCGAAGGTGTTCATCAGATTTGGCGGCAATTGCAATGGCCAGATAAGCGGTCTGCCCTTCACCCCAACTTACACCATCGGGGAATTGCATGATTCGTACGCCCGTTGTAAACACATGGTCACGGGTCTGAGGAGTACCATGGGGAATGGCAATACCCTGTCCAAGGTAGGTAGAACCCTGGGCTTCGCGAGCACGCAAACCATCGATATAGCCGGGAGCCACAAGCCCATCCGCGACAAGGGCCTCACCCAGTAGGGCAAGCGCGCTATCCTTGTCAGCGGCCTGTTGTCCCATGCGAATATGCTGCGCATCGAGTTCGAACATTCAAATCCTCCATGGCACTACGAGCGACCGAAGAGCACCGTGCCTTTCTTGTAATGATTGTTTTAGCCTAATCGCATGTTGAATCATCGACATCGGGCGATACAGACCTAACAGCGATAAGACACTATTGTGCTGAAACGTTTCACCAAAACAGAGTGGCACGTTACTCGATAATCGTTGATCCTTGAAGCACTACACACAATAAAGGCCAGCCCATTGCGTTAGATACCGGACCGTCTGTTTTCGAAAATGGATTATCGTCAATGAAAGGCAAGGTATTGCGGTCATATAAGCAAGAAAGGCGTTCCAGACCGCACGGCCACAAGAGGAATCGTTTTGAAGCTCAGTGATATAGCTCGACTGGCAGGCGTCTCCGTGACCACGGCCAGCTACGTCATCAACGGAAAAGCCGACCAGCGGCGCATCAGTCCAGCCACCGTCACGCGCGTACAGCAAGTGGTCGAACAATACGGCTACCAGCCAGACCAGCGCGCCGCTGGCTTGCGTCGCGGCCAGACCCTGACGCTTGGGTTCATCCTGCCTGACCTGGAAAACCCCAGCTATGCACGGCTGGCCAAGCAGCTGGAAATCAGAGCCCGGCTGCGGGGCTATCAACTGCTCATTGCCTGTACCGACGATGAACCCGATACCGAACGGCAATTGCTCTCGCTGTTTCGCGCACGCCGCTGCGATGGCCTTATCACCGCCAGCTGTCTGGCCGATGACGATACGCCCTATCGCCGCCTGCAGGCAGAGGGATTGCCTGTAGTAGCCGTGGACCGTCAGCTCGATCCCAGCCAGTTCTGCTCTGTCGTCAGTGACGACCGGACCGCCAGCTCTCTTCTGACGAAGACCCTGCTGGATACGCCGCCTCGAGAAATAGCTCTGATCGCGGCCCGCCCGGACCTTGTCATCAGCCGTGAGCGCGCCGCAGGTTTCGAATCGGCCCTGCAGGACTTCAACGGCAAGAAGCTGATTCGCTATGGCGAGCAGTTCAGCCGCACCTGCGGACGCGACCTGATGCTGGACCTGATGAGCGAGCTGGGCCATATGCCTGATGCGATCATTACGACGGCATACGTGCTGCTGGAAGGCGTTTTCGATGTTTTCCAACAGCAGGCTGAAGGCTGGCCTTCCCATCTGCGTCTCGCCACCTTTGGCGACGCCCAGCTGCTCGACTTCGTTCCCATCAAGGTCAACGGACTCTATCAGCAGCACGAACTCATTGCAGAGCAGGCCCTGAACCTCATGCTGGACGCCATCGAATCCCACCATTACGAGCCCGGTGTTCATGCCATCCCCCGGCAGCTCAAGACTCGTCACAAGGACTAGCTGGCCCCTACCATGTTGATCGATACCCATAACCACCTGGACTTTCCCGGCTTCGATGATGATCGGGAGGCACTCCTGCACCAGTGCGCATCGCTAGGCGTACGGCGTCAGGTGCTGATTGGTGTCGAAGAATCCCTATGGTCGCAGTTATGGTCCACCGCGCTGGCCCATGAACCGCTCTACGCGGCCCTGGCCCTGCATCCCTGCTATCTGGACGTGCACAAGGAGAGCGACATCGACACGCTCAGGGCATGGCTGGATCAATGGGCTGGTCATCCCAAGCTTTGCGCACTGGGTGAATTCGGACTGGATTACTATATCGAGCAGCCCGACAAGGCACGCCAGCAGACGCTTTTCGAATCACACCTCAAACTGGCTATCGAATACGAACTACCGAGCCTGCTGCACGTCAGAAAAACCCATGCCGATGTCATCGCCACGCTAAAACGCTACAAGCCGCCCAGAGCGGGCGTTGTCCACGCTTTTGCGGGCAGCTACGAAGAAGCACGGGAGTACCTGAAACTAGGATTCAAGCTGGGCTTAGGCGGCGCGCCGACATGGCCGCAAGCCAATCGACTAAGAAAGGTCGTGCCGCGGCTGCCGCTGGACGGCATCGTTTTGGAAACCGACGCCCCTGACATGGCCCCGGCCATGTACCCAGGCATCCGTAACAGCCCTACCCATCTGCCTGATATCTGCGCGGCACTGGCCGAGCTGTTCGGCGTGACCTCCGAAGCGCTTGCCCAGGCCAGTACAACCAATGCATGTGCCGTCTTTGGGTGGGACCCTGACACGCTTTAGAAGACTAGCGTCCCACCACCGTCCAGAGCGCCAACAAGACGTACCAGAGCACAGCAGCTCTGACGAGCAACTGCCACAACGTATCAAGACTGTGAACACCCGCCTCGGCATCCAGAGCCACAGGCAAATCAGCCGCAGCGCGACCGGCATCAGCCAGCAGCTTGGGAGTGGGAATATCCCAGTTCAACCACTCGGATAACGTTGCGCGGCTGGCGCAAAGAAAATCACCGACTAGCGCAAAGCTGGCAGTGAGCAAGCGTGCCGGCAGCCAATCAAAGGCATGGCACAGCTGTTCTGCATGGGCGCGCAAGGCAGGGCTACACGCATGGGCAGCCGTCAGCGCAACCAGCCGATAAGCCAACGCCATGAGCGGTCCCAGCACAACGTACCAGAAAATCACGGCAAAGAAGCCCTCGTGGCCTCGCCATAGCAGCTGCTCTTGCACATGCGCCAAGAGCCCATCCGGCGTTTCCGCTTGAAGGCCCAAGTCCTGCTCTGCACGCAAGGCTGCGGCCTCTAGATCACCCCGCCGCCAGGAATCCCTGAAACCTGCCAATGCCTGCCTGGGGTCATGCCGGCCCAGGCTGTACAACAGCACGAGCACATGCACGGGCAACAGCAGCCAGCCATAGGCAACCGGCGTTAATACCGCGAGCACCAGAGCCAATATCAGCAGGGGAATACCTATCACAACGATCAGCGCGATTGAGCTATGACGCCCTACATGCAGCTCCACCTCAGCCAACAGCGCGCGCCACCAGCCGTCACGCTGCAGCCGCAACCGCCAGTGGGTTGTCCATACAACGCCCAACACAAGCAATAAGCTCAGAAAGGTCATTTACCCTCCCCTGTCAAAAATGCCCGATACCGGTCCCAATCGAAGGCAGGCCCAGGATCGGTCTTGCGGTCTGGTGCAATATCACTATGCCCGCAAATACGGTCAGGTGTTATGGCTGGGTAATGCCGAAGCACATTGCGCGTCAGTTGCTCAAGCACATGGTATTGCGCCTGCGTATAAGGCTCGGTATCGGTACCTTCCAGCTCAATCCCTATCGAAAAATCATTACAACCTTCCCTGCCCGCAAAGCAGGATACGCCAGCGTGCCAGGCACGATCATCACAGGACACAAACTGCGTCACAGCGCCTGTACGTTCAATTAGAAAATGGGCTGACACCCTTAACGAGGCTATTTCCTGAAAAAAGGGATGTTCACTGCAGTCCAGCGTGTTTTGAAAGAAAGGCTGGACCTTTCCCGTCCCAAACTGGCCGGGCGGCAAACTGATGTTGTGGATAACCAGCAGCGAGACCTGCTCTCCCACGGGACGCTCATTGTAGTTGGGTGATGGGCAACGCTGAGCGTGAGCCCACCACCCCGCCTGAAAATCTGGGGACATAAGAACTCCTGTGAGCGCTTAATGTAAACCAGAGCGGCAGAAGGACCAAGAACACCGATTCGAGTGGCCCCATGATCGGTGTTTTGAATAAGCGGAAGGGATCAGGTGCGTTTGAGCGTGCGGAGATTTCCGATGACGGACTCCAGCGCTCGATCAAACAACAGGGCATCGTCCAGAATACGCAGCTTTCCATGACTCAAGTCGACAGCCAGGCTTTCACGTGACTTTTCCATCACCTTCATGCCTGCGCGATTTACAAAAATATAACGTCCGGCAGACTTGATAACCGCCGCCAGCTTGCAACGGACCTTGTGATCATCGGCCTCGGTCAGCTCAATCCAGCTACCCACATGGATAGCGTCAATCGTTCTGAGCGACTCCTCATCCGGCTTGAACTCTGTCTCGGCAGGCTTGGCCTGAACCGGCTGAAGCACGATCTCATCAGCCACCTCAACCATCGCTGCCAGCGGCTCATGGGCTACCGCCGCCGCACCGTGCTCGACGCGCTTAGCCTGCTGGAATGTCTGCACATGCAGGGCTTCAAGCTGGGTGAAAAATTCACTGGTAGAGAACGGATCGAAAGCCGCGCTGGCAAGCCCTTCACGCAAGGCCTTGAGCAGCCCCGGCACCATACCCAGCAACTTCTGCCGCGAGCCGGCATCTTCATGCGGCTCAACACTCCAGATCAGATCATCCATCGTCTGCAGCGCGGCGAGCCATTCGGCAGAGCCATAACCCTGCTTGAGACATGTCAACAGGAGTACCTGACTCCATGCTTCACGAATCACCCGAACCACTACTTCCGGCAGCGTACGCCCAACCAAACGCTCATTCAGCGCGGCCTCTACCTGCTGGCGAGCCTGCTCAGCCCGCGCACGTCCCTCTTCCGCATCCCGTGTGCGCTGCTCAAGCAACTCACTCCGGCGACGCTCATCACTCATATAGGCCAGGAAGTCATTCAACAGCTCGCTGAAGATATCCGGGTCATCCACAAAGTCACTGAGCAGCCGCTGAACGATCTGCTCGATCTTTAGATAAAGCCCATCGCGCTGTAGCTCATTCTGCTCTTCCCAACCAAGCGAGGCCGCCGCAATCTCATTCAAGAGCTTACGAGCCGGATGATTGGGTCGGCTGAAGAATGCCTTATCCAGCACCGCCACCTTGAGCATGGGAATCTGCAGGCGGGCAATCAGGGCTTTCAAGGAGTCAGGCAGCGTCAGGTCATCAAGAATGAACTCGAATAGCATGGACACCAGATTGATAACGTCATCATCAACCTGCCCCACTACCCGCTTTCGACCGCTACGGGCACTGATGCGCCCCAGCGCGTCATCCAGCATCCCGCGCAGGTCGTAACTGTTCTCGACATGCGAAGGCACATGCTGCTGCAAGTGGGATAGCAGCCGCATTAGATCGTAACTGGTAATAGGGTGAAGCTCAGCCGCGCCTGCTGGCTCGCCGCCGGATAGGCCCATTGAGCCGCCACCACTGCGACGTACCTGCGCAAGTAGCCCCTGCAGCGCGCTGAATACTTCCTGATCCTGTTCGCTGTCCGGTGTGGTGGATGCCGTGCGGCCGGTATAACCCGATGCACTGCGCCCCGTATTACGCGGCGGCGCCAGTTTGAGATGAGGGAGAATCCCTGCATCGATCAGCTGCTGATTCGCCTCGGCATACACACGGTCCAAACCGTTCAGCACAAAGCGCTCGAACAGTTTGAGAATGATCAGCTTGACCTTGATCTCAACACCCAAACCACGGCACGCATCCAGAAACGCTTCGCACAAAGGACGAGGCGCCAACGGGTTGGAGTTTTCGTCCAGCGTTCGGCTTAACTGAGTGTTGAAACGAATACTTAGATGGCCCAGGGCCAGCGCATTACGGGTGACAGCTTTGGTCACCATTGTATCGAGCGCGACAGACTCTTCGAGCTGGTCATTCTGGACCAAGCTCAGATCCTCGAACGAAATGGCGTCGAGCTGCGCAGTATTTTTTGCCGTGTCTGCCTGATTCAGGCCCGCGAAACGCTCAAAGTAACGCTGCAAAAAATTACGCTCAATCGTCTTGCGCTTCAGGCGCAAGTCACGCATCGCTTCGAAGAACAGATTCTGCTCGTTGTTGCTGGTGGCGCGGTCAGCCATCTCGAACAACGCATCGTCCGCGTTATCGAACAATTGCTGGAGCGCTGCATTGAGCCGCTGGGCAGCTTTGTCGCGTACCGGAACGAGGGCAGCAGGAATCCGCAACGCCGCATCACTGAGCGTTTTGAAATGAACCACATTAGCGTCGTTCTGCATTGCCCGCCTCCTGCAGCGTACCGTTATGACCAGCCTGCCTGCATACCCCGTTACGAGCCTTGAACAACGTTGATCCCATAGCGTTGATAAGTGAACGTTGCGTTGATCATCATTACAGAGTAGCTGTACCAGCTAACCGAGATCACCGCATAGGTATGACCTTGATCATGTTTATGGTTGAGCTACGGCGACTCCCATCTCTAGTGAGGGAATCTGAACAGCGTTCATCCATAAAGTTGCCTTTACCCGCTAATCGTACCCTGAGAAGCGTGAGCTAACCATCAAGATTTCGACCAATCGCCAGCCAAACGCTGATACGTCCAGGGACATCACAGAAAAAACCTAAGCTGCATGTTGCAGCAAGCAGCAACTCATAAAAGAAAGGGCATGGTGCAACAATTGCATGAAATATCCTTCGCCTTGATTTTCACACAAGGCCGCACTGCCACTACCTCTTTGCAAGCCCCCAAGGCTGAAAACTAGCAGTGTTTTTTTGACACCTGCGTCCATAGAGACAATCCGCTTTAGCACGAACGTCAGCTCTCATTAAAACCTTATCACTCAAAGCATTAAGTAAATCGCATTGGCATATCGGTTGCTTGAATACCCCAAAAATCAAGCCGAGCTTTATGATTAGGGTTTGTCTGAAAAGTCGGCACGCATGCATCGCTCGATACAGGCCAGCGTTACCATGGCCTTGAAGCTGCTAGCCAGCTTGTCAAAGCGAGTACAGAGCCGACGCTTTCCCTTTAACCAACCGAATAGCCGTTCGATCACGTTACGCTGTTGATACTTGGGCCTATCAAACAGGCGAGGCAGACCTGGCCGGGGCTTGCGGTGCATCGTGCGCTGAGCAATCACCGGTTGCATACCGAAGCGGTCGCAATAGCGACGCAACCCTTCACTATCGTAGCCCTTGTCCGCGATCACTGTCCGGCAACGCTTGCGTGGTCTGCCCTGAGAGCCAGGAAGACGCACCTGATCGAGTAACGGAATAAAGTTGCGCGAATCGGCCTGCTGACCAGGCGAGAGGGTAAAGCTCAGCGGATAACCATTGGCATCGCAAAGCAGGTGAATCTTGGTACCTAACCCACCCCGGCTGCGTCCCAGGCAATGATCTACAGGTTCGTCCGGGCCCCTTTTTTTCCGCCTCCTGCCGCGGCACGGGTAGCTCGAATGGTCGTAGAGTCCACCATCCAGGTATCCAGATCGATAAAGCCATCTTGGCGAAGCCGCAGATGCAGACGAGTCAATACGCGCTCAAACGTTCCGTCGTCCCGCCATTGGCGAAAACGCTGATAGACCGTTTTCCAAGGGCCGTAGCGTTCGGGTAGATCACGCCATTTGGCGCCGGAGCAAAGGATCCAGAAGATACCATTGAGCATCTGTCGATCATCCCGGCGAGGACGGCCCATGGTCTGGGGAGGAGAAACGATGTCTTCAATCAATGCCCAGCGCTGACTCGAAAGCTCGTAGCGACCTGTCATGTCTGCCTCCGCTTGCCACAACGGCATTAGGCTAACAAACGCGACTTTTCAGACAAACCCTAAGCACCAAACAGAAATAGGTGAGCAGAAAATTGTGATATTGGAAGGCCCTCGACAGGGCTTTTCCAAAAAGTTTATGTCACTTATACGCAATAAACTGATCGAAGCTGATTACTTCGCTTTTAGTGATCAAAATGACATTTGGCATGAAGATAAATTGGAGCGCAGCGTAATTAGTTTATCCACCATAGAAAAAAGCACTCCAAGGTTATATTTTACACGAACCCACCTGATTGACGAGAACGGAAACTCCATCGGCTATTCCCCTCTTTTCCAAGGAAAACCCAGCTTTAACAATGCACTCATACAAAGCTTAGCGGGGGAAACATCATGCTAATCAACCAGAGAACAAGAACTGTTAGAAGAAACCCATTCGACAGCCATATCGTTTCACATGACTGACTAACCTACTTGCTTGTAAGTGGCTGCAATGGCACTGTAATTTACGACAGCAAGCCGAGCCGTGAACACCCCAGCATATTTATAATATTGTAGGCTGCCACATCTCCTTAAAAACAGATTCACCCGACTTGCCAGAAGCTTGGGAGGCACTTTAAGGGAATACAACGAACGTAATTTGAAGATACTCAAGAGCTATGAGCACCTCTTAAGCAGCGAAAGCAAAAAATCGCTTACCAACTATCGTACAGCTATAAGCTCCAAAGCTGCTAAAAACATCTTATTCCTTAAAAAAGCAAACGTATACAGACAGCATGCCATTGAAAACATAAGCCTATATATGACAGCTATATTAGGAAAAATATAAAATCCAAAGTAAATTTCCCGCTCCGTAAAGAATTACAACCACTAAAACTTTGCGATGACCTAAACAGATAAAAATGGTGCCGATGATAGGAGTCGAACCTACAACCTTCGCATTACGAATGCGCTGCTCTACCAACTGAGCTACACCGGCACTTGGGAAATCTAGCATAGCCTACTTTTCGTTTCAAATAGGAACAAGGATTTCATTCAATATTTTCTCTGCCCCCGTACCCTTGATTCCAATTATTTTCGTAAGATATTCACGAGCAATATTTACTCTTGAGGGGTAAATCCTTACCAATGCTTCAGCTATTCTTTTTAACTCAGACTCTTTTTGCTCAATTCCAAGCACTTCAAGTCTTTTTATAAGAACCAAATCGAAAGGTTTCCAATCCATTAAAGAGCTGGTTACTTTCTCATAATAATCAGTGTCATTAGCCAGCCCCGTAGAAACAGACAACTCTAGAACCTGCATATCTCTACCCCATAAAGGATCGCTTGTAGCGATACGCAGATCGTAAGCCTGCAGCGAATCGCTTACCCCACTTCCATATCGCATAACCTTTCTATATATATCAAGAGAAGAAACAATCAAGCAAATACAGGTTAAGCAAAGTGCTACTATCACCACAAGTATGGAAACTTCTGAAGGCTTTTTAACACAGCGACCGCCAACAAGCGGACTTATAAAAAAAACCAGCAAAACAGCGAAATGAATATACCAAAGCGCATATTCAAGCAGCGCATTAACACTGAATACACCAGTAACGGATAAACCCAGCCACCACTCTTTGCTTTTCTCTATTCTCAAGAGCCTTAAAGATAAAGCAATAAAAAAAACAAAGAAAGCAAGAAATCCAACCGCACCAAATTCTGCCAAAACTTGGCCCAAAATGTTATGGCTATGGGTGGCCAAAGTCTCCTCTGTCACAGCCCAAGGATATTTGACCCCCATCCAAAAACTATTAACAGCATATTGGCCATAGCCAACACCTAAAATTGGGCTATCCAAAAACATAAGAAAGGCTTTATGCATCTCTGATGGTCTAAAACCGAGCGCTGCATAATCACGCTGCATATCACCCAGCCCCTTTCTCTGAATATATCCCATATCGTAAAGAATAGGCTGAAGAAGGGAGTCTATATAACTATAAAGCGGAACAGCCAAAAGCAAAGCAAGGAAAACACAAAAAGTACGACCCGAAAGATTATAACTCTTTGACTCAAAACAGCAAAAAAACAAAACAACCAACGAAACAGCAAAGTAACCTAAAACAGCCCTAGACCCACTACCCGCAATAACATACCCAAAAAACAAAGCAACTATTACAGCAAAGCCAAAAGATGTATACCTTTTCAAAAAAAGATATACATTTGAGAGAAAAGCGATATACATATATATTGCTAGAAGATTAGCTTGAGCAATTGTACCAGTCATTCGATCTTGGGCAACTCCCATCCAAGCTGAGAGCCACTCACCCTCTAAACCGTAATGAAAGGCAACTGCCACCAGCCCTTCTAAAAGGCCACCAAAAACAATAACGCCAGCTATAAAAGCATAATACTGTTCATTGCCACTCAACCAGAATGCAATCTGAGCAGCCATTACTAAAATGGCAAAGTAAATACTAATCTGCATCAGGTCCGAATGACTGATATCGCTAATTAACGACTCAAAGCACCAGACCCCCCCTAATATAAATACCAAACCAGCCAAATTACTTATAGTTAAACTTTGAAACTTAACCAAACAAAGCGCAAAACAAACAAAAACCAATGTAATTATAGTTGACGAAAAAATAGTTTCTAGAAAATTACCCAAAGGGAAAAGGTGAGCAAAAATTAAGAAAGGAAACACCAAAATCAGAAAAAAAACTGTTAACTTACTTGAATTCAAGAAGAACTTATTCATACAAAATAAAAAGCCCCACATATGCAGGGCTTTTTCACCTCAAAATTCAAATATTATTGACATGTTTTGGGCTTGTAAGTATCGCCTACTGAAGAACTACATGTCCAAACACCGCTACTGCTTCTGGCCAAAGTAATTGTGGCGGAAGCAATTTGCGTAGGAGCATTTCGAAGTTGGCACTGCAGCCCGCCGCTTGCTGCGATTGTAATCGAACAGTTGCCTGTCGTTGTCTGCAGACCGATATCGGTAGCTGCTGTAGGAACTACCCCTTCGTTTACCGACTGCTCATAAGCAGTTTTACCTGCAGAAATCTCAGCTAAACCAGCAGCAACTTTAGCGCGTGCTTGATAGTTAGAATAAGCAGGTAAAGCAATAGCCGCCAGAATACCAATGATCGCTACAACGATCATCAATTCAATAAGAGTAAAACCTTTTTGAGCTTTCATGCTTGTCTCCAGTAGAAGAAGTAGGCTCAACATGCCTGACTCTCCTTAAGCATTCAGCGTGCCAACCGCTTAGATCACAGTATTTGTGTGAAATAGATTCCTTGCCGCTTCGCCTACATGGCAAGTACTGACAATAATTGTCACGCAAAAGTGCGTATTTGATAGGACGGCTTTCGACTGCTATAAGGCAGGCATCGCTTGCAGTTATCGGCCTGTCTTATGAATGATTTAGCGCCCCTCTCTGGTCTTGCCCGTCAGCTTGTTTTGGCGGAGCTACTGGATGAAAAAACGGCTCAAAGCGCGGTTGCGCAGAGCAAGGTCAGTAAAGTCCCATTGGTGACGCACCTGGTCCAGAATCGCCTCGTTAAAAGCCGGGCGATTGCGGAGCTGTCTGCTGAACAATTCGGCTTGGCGTTTTTAGACCTCAGCGCAGTTGATAAGGAGTCCTTGCCCAAGGAGATCGTGAGCGAGAAATTGATGCAGCAGCATCACTTTCTGCCGCTCGCCAAACGTGGCAATAAGCTTTTTATTGGCATATCCGACCCAACCAATCAGCAAGCGATCAATGATATTCAGTTCAGCACAGGGCTGACTGCCGAACCCATACTGGTTGAGGATGACAAGCTCCATAACGCCATTGACCAATACTTGGATAATGGCACCGGCGGGCTTGATCTTGGTGATATTGACCTCGATATCGAGATTAATACAGAAGAAGAGAAAAAATCTGAAGTAGACGCGGACGATGCCCCAGTTGTTCGCTTCGTCAACAAAATGCTGCTCGATGCCATTAAGCGCGGCTCTTCTGATTTGCACTTCGAGCCGTACGAAAAGATGTACCGAGTACGCTTCCGTACCGATGGCGTCATGCATGAAATGGCACGCCCGCCTATTCAGCTGGCCCCACGCATTTCGGCCCGCCTAAAGGTGATGGCGAGCATGGATATCTCTGAACGCCGCAAGCCGCAGGACGGTCGGGTAAAGCTCAAGGTTTCCAAAAACAAGTCCATCGATTTTCGTGTCAACACGCTTCCAACCCTGTGGGGCGAGAAGATCGTGATGCGTATTCTTGACCCCTCTAGCGCCCAGATGGGTATTGATGCACTGGGCTATGAAGAGCGCCAGAAAGAGCTGTATATGGAGGCGCTTAGCCAACCGCAGGGCATGATTCTGGTAACCGGCCCTACCGGCTCTGGTAAGACCGTATCGCTATACACAGGCTTGAATATCCTTAATACAGTCGACATCAATATCTCGACGGCAGAAGACCCGGTAGAGATTAACCTGGAGGGTATCAACCAGGTTAACGTCAATCCGCGTCAAGGAATGGACTTTGCCCAGGCGCTTAGAGCGTTTCTCCGTCAAGATCCTGACGTGATCATGGTGGGTGAAATCCGCGACCTTGAAACGGCAGAGATTGCAATCAAGGCTGCACAAACGGGTCACATGGTTATGTCGACGCTGCATACCAACAGCGCGGCAGAAACACTGACGCGCCTGCGGAATATGGGCGTACCTGCTTTTAACATCGCCACATCAGTCAACCTGATCATTGCCCAGCGGCTGGCACGCAAGCTGTGCCCTAAATGCAAAAAGCCATATGATGTGCCCAGGGAGACCCTGTTGAGTGAAGGCTTCCCTGAAAGCCAGATCGGCAAGTTTACGCTGTACTCACCTATTGGTTGTGAGGAATGCAATAACGGCTACCGTGGTCGCGTAGGTATTTATGAAGTTGTGAAGATCACATCTGCCATGCAAAACCTGATTATGGAAGAAGGTAACTCAATCGAGATTGCCCGTAAGGCGCGTGAAGAGGGCTTTAATGACCTACGGACATCTGGCCTGCTCAAGGCCATGCAAGGCGTAACCAGCCTGGAAGAAGTAAACCGCGTCACCAAGGACTGATTGGCGCGAACTTTGCGTGTCCACTCGATGCCCATGAAGGGCTGGTCAGTCACATGAACAAGAGTGGACGTCGTCAAACAGCAAGGCTGCACATTGACAAGACGCACTCCAGCACTTGAAGAGCGGATTGCATGGCCGACAAAGCATTAAAAATGAGCGCTTTTACCTGGGAGGGAACGGACCGTAAAGGCGTCAAGATCAAGGGCGAAATGACCGGGCTGAACCCTGCCCTGGTCAAGGCCCAACTGCGCAAGCAAGGGATTAACCCTACACGTGTACGCAAAAAATCAGTCTCGATCTTCAGCCGCGGCAAAAAGATCAAGCCGCTGGACATCGCTCTGTTCACTCGCCAGCTGGCTACCATGCTGGGGGCAGGTGTTCCTTTGCTGCAATCGTTCGACATTATCAGCGAAGGCTTTGATAACCCGAACATGCGCAAGCTGGTCGACGACATCAAGCAGGACGTGGCGGCGGGTAACAGCCTGTCTAGCTCTCTGCGCAAAAAGCCGCAGTATTTCGATGATCTTTACTGCAACCTGGTTGATGCAGGTGAGCAGTCCGGTGCGCTGGAAACGCTGCTGGATCGCGTAGCGACCTACAAAGAAAAAACCGAGCAGCTCAAGAAAAAAATCAAAAAGGCTATGACCTACCCTGCCGCGGTTGTCGTAGTAGCGATTGTGGTTTCAGCCATTCTACTGATTAAGGTTGTACCTCAGTTCCAATCCGTCTTCGAGGGCTTTGGCGCAGAGCTGCCCGCATTTACATTAATGGTAATTGGCCTTTCAGAAACCTTGCAGGAATGGTGGTTCATCGTTCTGCTGGCCCTTTTCGCTTTAGGTTTCGGCTTTCAAATGGCGCACAAACGGTCTGAAAAATTCCGCGATGCCGTTGACCGTTTTGTACTCAAAATACCTGTCGTGGGCGCCATTCTTTATAAGTCTGCGATTGCACGCTATGCACGCACCTTATCCACTACCTTTGCTGCGGGTGTACCGCTAGTAGATGCATTAGATTCGGTTTCCGGCGCTACGGGTAACGTTGTCTTCCGCAATGCGGTCGACAAGATCAAGCAAGACGTCTCGACCGGTATGCAGCTGAACTTTTCCATGCGAACCACTGCCGTGTTTACCTCTATGGCAGTGCAAATGACGGCCATTGGTGAGGAGTCGGGTGCACTGGATGAAATGCTGGATAAAGTGGCCACTTTCTATGAAGAAGAAGTGGACAACATGGTCGACAGCCTTACCGCTCTGATGGAGCCCATGATCATGGCAGTTCTGGGCGTACTGGTGGGCGGCTTGATCATCGCCATGTATCTTCCTATCTTCCAACTGGGCTCGGTTGTTTAATGGAGGCTATCGAGCTTTTGGCAACCTACCCCGCCGCGTACTTGAGCTGTGCGTTGGTACTGGGCTTATTGGTTGGCAGCTTTCTCAATGTGGTCGTACACCGGCTCCCCAAGATGCTTGAGCGGGACTGGATAGCCCAGTCTCGCCAAATGCTGGAACTACCCAGCGAAGGCGAAGCGGAACCCTATAACCTTGCCAAGCCTCACTCCCATTGCCCTCACTGCCAACATCGCATTCGGCCGTGGGAAAACATTCCTGTTATCAGCTATATCATGCTGCGCGGCAGGTGCTCCAGCTGTAAGGCGCCCATTAGTGCTCGCTATCCGCTGGTTGAACTGACGTGCGGCCTGCTTTCCCTGTTTGTCGTCTGGCATTTTGGTTTTACCTGGCAGGCAGCCAGCGCCTTGTTACTGACCTGGGGGCTGGTCGCCGCCAGCCTGATTGATGCTGATCACCAAATTCTTCCAGACGTCATTGTTCTTCCGCTGCTATGGGTTGGCTTGCTAGTTAACCAGTTTGAGTTGTTCTCTAGTCTCTCCGATGCAGTCTGGGGTGCAGCGGCGGGCTATATGAGCTTGTGGGTGGTTTTCCAGCTTTTCAGGCTGATCACAGGCAAGGAAGGCATGGGCTTTGGTGACTTCAAGCTGCTGGCCCTGCTGGGCGCCTGGGGCGGCTGGCAAATCCTGCCGCTTACGATATTGCTGTCCTCTTTAGTGGGCGCGATTCTCGGCATCATTCTGCTTCGCCTCAAGAATGCCGAAAACAGCACGCCAATACCGTTTGGGCCTTATCTAGCCATTGCGGGGTGGATTGCTTTGCTTTGGGGTGATCAAATAACAGGCATGTACCTTCACTTTGCCGGTTTTTGATGAGCAACCCTTGGATTCTCGGCCTTACGGGCGGGATTGGCAGCGGTAAAAGCGCCGCTGCCGAACATTTCGGCTCGCTGGGCATTCACACAGTAGATGCTGATCACGCGGCCCGCTGGGTGGTAGAGCCTGGCCAGCCCGCTCTTGAGCAGATCGCTCTGCATTTTGGCGGCGATATTCTGCTCGATGATGGCCGCCTGAATCGCCCAGGGCTGCGTGCTCGCATATTCGCTATCCCCGAAGAGAGGCGCTGGCTGGAGTCGTTATTACACCCTTTGATCCGTCAGGAAATCATTCGGGCATTAAACGAAGCCACATCGCCCTATGCCGTTCTGGTTTCCCCTTTGCTTATCGAATCAGGCCAGACGCAGCTTACCCAACGGGTACTTGTCGTAGATGTGCCGGAAGTTTTGCAGCTCGAACGCGCCATGCGGCGCGATCAGGCTGACGAGACACAGATCAAGGCCATCCTTCAGGCGCAAATGAAGCGAGCCGAGCGCTTGAAACACGCGGATGATGTTCTCATTAATGACGGGACGCTCGCGCAGCTACACGAGCATGTCGAACGCCTGCATCACTTTTATCTCACCCTACAAGGAGGCAAGCATGCCTAAGCCACCTTTAACCGTAGATTGCCCTACGTGCGGCGCTCCCGTGGAGTGGAGCGAGGCCAGCCCCAACCGCCCCTTCTGTTCAGACCGCTGCAAACTAATAGACCTGGGCGCCTGGGCAGCAGAGGAGCACGCCATTCCCGGCAACGATCTGGAAGACGATTTGTTTTCAGAAGACATGCCACGCCGGGACCATTAAACCACTGCTCCATGGTGTCCTATACTGACCATTTTCGCCACACTTGGCTTTAAGCCGAAGCGCTCAATAACGTTTCGGCTAGCGCCTCCCTTATTTGGCCTTGGCCTTTAACGCATCTTTCAGCCCTTCGGCAGAATCAAACTCTCGCTGTCCTACGAAACGGCCATGATCCAGCATGAGCCAAAGAACCTTTTCCTTGTCACCAGGGTAACGGGGCGCCACCCGCCCTTCATGATCCAATAGCACGCGGTAGTTATAGTCACGCATGGCAGGAATGGCGAACAACGCCGATATTACCTTGGGCATCTGACTGATATCAGCCAGGAAGGCTACCTTGTTAGCCTCTAGATAGCCCTTGGGCTGATCCTTCAAAGCCGCCTTCACGAGATTTGCACCAGTCATGCTGCGAGCAACCAGCAAAACCTGCAGATCATCGTCCAGCGTATAAGGCTGGTCGTTCTGATCCAACAGCGTCCAGGGTGCAAGGCGCTCTCCTGGCGCCAGTGCCCAGGTCAATCCGGGCAGTAAAGCAATCAGCAATAGCACAGAGCGCAAGACGCGCATGGAGCCTCCAGTTACTGGTTCAAAGAGTGAAAACTGTATCAGCGAGCAGCGCCAGGGTGACTGGCATTTCGCTGTCATCGCTGTAAAAATATTCACGCCTGTCATTTTTCAATGTAAGCAGAACATCTGCCGCAGATCCGCAAGCCTCCTCCAGAGCAAGGGCGTTGTACGCCGCCACCCTACTATCGTAATAGGCCCACCTGATGATACCGCTAAAAGAGCTTTTGGCAGCTGTGCCTCAAACGGGAATCGTACAGTGGATGGGTGTCCGCCCCGCCGCTCGAGCAGAGATGATCATTGTTGATGCTGTTGAGGCTCGCCGCGAGGCTGGCTTGACGGGCGACCATACCCGCCCCAGCCCACGCAATGCACGTCAGGTCACGCTTATCCAGTGGGAGCATCTGGCAGTTGTCAGCGCGCTCATCGGACGATCGCTTGAACCTCAGGATTTGCGCCGCAATATAGCAGTCACAGGTATTAACCTTTTCAGCCTTAAAAATCGCCGCTTTCAGATCGGTCAGGCCATTTTCGAAACAACCGGCTGGTGCCAGCCATGCGCTCGCCTGGAAGAGCGCCTAGGGCCGGGCACGTTTCAAGCAATGCGTGGCCACGGTGGAATCACTGCCCGCATCTTGAGCGGCGGAATTATTAGAGTCGGCGATACCGTAAGCGTCATCGACGACTAACCCAACGAATTACTTCATACGAGCCGCCTCATCAGCGGCTCGTATCACCGCAGGCACCTTGGCTGCCCGCGCCAAAGAATTCCAACACTATGAGTATTAAACACCATGACACATCGAATCGTAATCGTCGGCGGCGGCGCTGGGGGCTTGGAGCTGGCTACCCGCCTGGGCAGAAAGTTCGGTAAGCGCAACCAGGCACATGTCACGTTGGTCGATGCCAACCTGACCCATATCTGGAAGCCGCTCATGCATGAAATCGCCGCAGGCTCCCTGAATTCCTCAGCCGACGAACTCAACTATGTCGCCCAGGCCAAATGGAATCACTTTGAGTTTCAGCTAGGTCGCCTGACTGGCCTGGACAGAGCAAATAAGCGCATTCGTCTTGCACCTATCACCGACGAGCAAGGCAAGGAAGTTCTCGCTGAGCGAACCATGCCCTATGACACGCTCGTTATTTCCATCGGCAGTAAAACAAACGACTTCGGCACGCCTGGCGCTGCAGAGCACTGCCTGTTTCTGGATACCCGCGCCCAGGCCGAGCGCTTTCATCAGCAGCTGCTCAATCAATATCTGCATGCTCAGGCAAGCAGTGAAACGGCAGCGCCCATTGATATCGCGATTGTTGGCGCTGGTGCCACGGGCGTGGAGCTGGCGGCAGAACTTCGCAATACCGCTCAACAGTTGGTCTCCTACGGCTTGAATCGTATTCGCCCGGAAGACCTTCGCATCACGATCATCGAAGCAGGCCCACGTGTATTGCCGGTATTACCCGAACGCATTGGAGAGCCGGTCGCTCAACAGCTGCAGAAACTAGGCGTCCGCCTCATGACGGGCGCAGCCGTAAGCTCTATTACGGAAGACGGCCTGACCACCAAGAGCGGCGAATTCATTCCCGCCAAGCTTAAGGTATGGGCAGCTGGCATTCGTGCGCCAGAGTTTCTGGCTAATATGGACGGGCTGGAAAGCAATCGAATCAATCAGCTGGTGGTACGCCCTACGCTTCAAACCACACAGGATGATGACATCTTTGCCTTTGGTGATTGCGCGGCGTGCCCCATGTCGGGAGAGGACAATTGTAATGTCCCGCCTCGGGCACAGGCCGCCCACCAACAGGCCTCTCTGCTGGTGAAATCCATAACGGCCCGCCTGAAGGGCGAAGCGCTGCCTGAATACCACTATAAGGATTACGGCTCTCTGATCTCGCTTTCGCGTTATTCAGCCGTGGGCAACCTGATGGGCAATCTGACCGGGAACGTCATGCTGGAAGGCTGGCTGGCGCGCATGTTTTACGTGTCACTCTATCGGCTGCACCAGCGGGCGCTCTATGGAAACTTCAGAACCTTGCTGCTGATCATTAGCGATCACTTGGGCCATACACTCAAGCCAAGGCTAAAGCTGCATTAAATGGTAGATGCCCTGTTTGTAAGGTGCAGGCAGGGCACAAAACCCTGGACATGACGAATTTGCACAAAGCAAATAGCGCTGCGCCAAACAAATGTGTGCTGAAAAGAAGAAGATTTTAAAACGAGACACAGCGAAGAACTCGCTGCTTAGCAGAAATGCTTAAGAGGTTAACGCTTGGAGAAGAAAGTGGTGGGTCGTGTAGGATTCGAACCTACGACCAATTGGTTAAAAGCCAACTGCTCTACCGACTGAGCTAACGACCCACTTAATGGTCGGGGTAGGGGGATTCGAACTCCCGACATCCTGCTCCCAAAGCAGGCGCGCTACCGGGCTGCGCTATACCCCGACAAGGAAGTTGGCTCCGCGACCTGGACTCGAACCAGGGACCCAATGATTAACAGTCATTTGCTCTACCGACTGAGCTATCGCGGAACTTCTAAGCTTCCAATCTCAACCTTTGCTCTTCAGCGTTAAGCTGCGCTGCATCAGCTGAGGTGCGCCATTTTACGGGTATTGATTCCTGTGTCAACACCCTTTAGTAAATTTTATTGCAAAAAATTCATGCACTTAAGATACGCCTCGTCTGGAAACGCAAAGGGCGCCTTAAGGCGCCCTTTAGTAGACTAAGCAAATACGATGTCGTCGCCTTCTACCCTCGCCTCTATCTTGCTGCCTGGAACAAATTGCCCAGACAGAATCTGCTGGGCAAGAGGGTTCTCGATCCAGCGCTGAATGGCACGCTTCAAGGGACGTGCCCCATAGACAGGGTCGTAACCTACTGCAACCAGCTTGTTCATTGCCTCTGCCGAAAGCGCCAGATCCAACTCGCGCTCAGCCAGACGCTGACGCAGGCGGCTCAATTGAATATCAGCGATACCAGCGATCTGATCACGTCCGAGCGGTTCGAACACAACCACCTCGTCGATACGGTTGATGAACTCCGGCCGGAAGTGGGCCGACACCGCATCCATGACAGCAGCACGCTGAGCCTCTTGGTCGCCAACCAACTCCTGTATTTGCGCTGACCCTAGGTTCGAAGTCATGACGACAACCGCATTACGGAAGTCGACAGTACGCCCTTGGCTATCAGTCAGGCGGCCATCGTCCAGCACTTGCAGCAGGATATTGAAGACATCCGGATGCGCCTTTTCCACTTCGTCCAGCAGAACCACGGAGTATGGCTTACGCCGCACCGCCTCGGTGAGATAGCCACCTTCCTCATAGCCGACATATCCCGGAGGCGCACCAATCAGACGGGCAACGGAATGTTTCTCCATGAACTCAGACATGTCGATACGAATCATGGCGTCTTCTGTATCGAATAAGAACTCAGCCAACGCTTTGCAAAGCTCGGTCTTACCTACCCCGGTTGGGCCCAGGAACAGGAACGACCCGCTCGGCCGATTCGGATCAGCCAATCCTGCACGCGAGCGTCTAACGGCGTTCGCTACCGCCGTCACCGCCTCATTCTGCCCAATGACACGCTGATGAAGCGCATCTTCCATGCGCAGCAGCTTGTCACGCTCGCCTTCGAGCATTTTGCTGACCGGAATGCCCGTCCACTTGGAGACCACTTCAGCAATTTCGTCCTCGGTCACCTTGTTGCGCAGCAGCTGGTTGGCCGGCTTTTCATGCTGGTCCACCATCTGCAGGCTACGCTCAAGGTCAGGAATGACGCCGTATTGCAATTCTGCCATACGGTTGAGATCACCCTTCCGGCGCGCCAACTCAAGCTCCTGCTTGGCTTGCTCAATCTTCTGCTGCAATTGCGCAGAGCCTTGAACCTCCGCCTTCTCAGCCTTCCAGACCTCTTCCAGATCGGCATACTCCTGCTCAAGCCGGGCGATGTCTTCACGCAGCTTGCCAAGACGCTTCAGGGCACCTTCGTCACTTTCTTTCTTGAGCGCTTCCTGCTCAACCTTCAGCTGGATCAAACGACGCTCCAGGCGGTCAAGCGCTTCGGGCTTGGAGTCGATTTCCATCCGAATACGGCTTGCGGCCTCGTCGATCAGGTCAATTGCCTTGTCGGGCAGTTGCCGATCCGTAATGTAGCGATGCGACAGCTTGGCGGCCGCAATGATGGCCCCATCAGTAATCGCGACCTTGTGATGCACTTCATACCGCTCTTTCAAGCCGCGCAGGATCGCAATGGTATCCTCCTCGCTCGGCTCATCGACCAGGACTTTCTGGAAACGACGCTCCAAGGCGGCGTCCTTTTCAATGTACTGGCGATACTCGTCAAGCGTGGTAGCGCCTACACAATGCAGCTCGCCGCGGGCCAATGCAGGCTTGAGCATGTTACCTGCGTCCATGGCGCCTTCCGCCTTACCGGCACCCACCATGGTATGGAGCTCATCGATAAAGAGGATGACACGCCCTTCCTGCTTGGAAAGCTCATTCAACACCCCCTTGAGGCGCTCCTCGAACTCTCCCCGGAATTTGGCACCAGCAATCAGAGATCCCATGTCCAGGGCTAACAGACGCTTATCCTTCAGGCCATCGGGCACTTCACCGTTGACGATCCGCTGAGCCAGCCCTTCAACAATGGCTGTTTTACCAACGCCCGGCTCACCGATCAGCACCGGGTTATTCTTGGTACGGCGCTGCAGAACCTGGATAGTGCGGCGAATCTCGTCGTCACGACCGATCACAGGGTCAAGCTTGCCCTCCTCCGCGCGCTTGGTAAGGTCAACCGTAAACTTATCCAACGCCTGACGGGACTCCTCAGCATTAGGATCGTTGACAGCGTCACCGCCGCGCAGGTTGTTGACGGCATTTTCCAGAGCCTTACGGGAAACACCCTGCGCCAGCAGTATCTTGCCAAGCTTGGTGTTCTCGTCCATAGCAGACAGCAGCACCAGTTCGCTTGAAATGAATTGGTCTCCCTTCTGCTGAGCCAGCCGATCGGCCTGATTCAACAGACGAGCCAGATCCTGAGACAGGCTGACATCCCCGGTAGGGTTCTGAATCTTTGGCAGACTGTCCAACTCCTTGGTCAGGGCCTGGCGGAGCATCTGAATATCAAAGCCGACCTGACGAAGCAGCGGCAGAATCGAACCGCCCTGCTGATCCAGCAAGGCAGAAAAAAGATGCACGGGCTCGATGGCCGGATGGTCATGTCCCACCGCGAGGGATTGGGCGTCGGCCAACGCAAGTTGCAATTTACTGGTTAAACGGTCAATTCGCATGATTATGTCCTTTATATGAGCGCGGGTCAGGGACGCACCATAAAAAGCGTCACAACGATTACCCGCCGAGATGCCTCTTACATAAGGACAATTCTGCTCGATTCAAGCGCTGGCCATTTGACCTGGATCAGTCGGATTACGCCTCATCCAGAGGTTGGGTCAGCCAGATCAGGCTGGCCAGGCGCCCTGTCTGCGAGGAGCGCCTAAAGGAATAAAATCGCGCAGTGTCGGTATACGTGCACCATCCGCCACCGTAGATGGCATCAATGCCGATGGATGCCAGCCGCAACCGCGCCAGCTGGTAAATATCCGCCATGAAGCGTCCGTCATTGACGCTGGGTTTGAAGGCTGTTTTTGCCCGGGAATGCTCTGACACGAACGCCTCGCGCACTTCAGCCCCAACTTCAAAGGCGTCAGGACCGATTGCAGGCCCAAACCACACCAGGATATCTTGAGGGCTCGACTCAAGCGACGCAGCCGTTGCTTCGAGCACACCACTTACCAGCCCTCGCCATCCGGCATGAGCAGCCGCGACACGCGTCCCTTGCCGATTACAAAAAAAGACAGGTAGGCAGTCTGCCGTCATGATCGTTGCAGCAATGCCAGTCGTCGACGTCCAGGAGGCATCAGCCTCAAGCACTTGGGCCGGATCAGCCTCAACGACAGAAATCCCATGCACCTGCTTTAGCCAGGCGGGTCGACACCCTAGCGAGTCGACCAACCGTTGCCGATTTTCCGCCACGGCGGCCGGATCATCCTGTACATGATCGCCCAGATTAAGGCTCTGATAAGGGCCATGACTGACGCCCCCTGACCGAGTCGTAACGCAGCCTCTCACATTGGCAGGCGCAGGCCAGTCGGGAATCAGCCAATCATTCATCCGGTAAACGCCTCTCGATCCTGACGCAAAAGGCTGAGCAGCCAGACGATATCCTCAGGCAGAGGAGACTCCCAGCTCATACGCTCCCCCGTCACCGGGTGATCGAGCTCCAGGAAGCGGGCGTGCAGCGCCTGTCGAGGAAACTCTCGAAGCGTCTTGACCAGTGTTGGGTTGGTAGCAGGCGGAATTCGGAAACGCCCGCTGTATACCGGGTCCCCTACCAGCGGAAAGCCAATGTGAGTCATATGGACCCGTATCTGGTGGGTTCTGCCAGTCTCCAGCTTGACGCGCACATGCGTATAGGCCCGGAATCGATCCAGGACACGATAATGGCTGACCGCCGGCTTTCCTCCGGCAACCACAGCCATTTGCTGGCGCCGTTGGGAGTGACGGCCTATAGGCGCATCTACCGTACCGCCGGAAACCACCACGCCCGCTACAACCGCCTCATAAATACGACTGACGGAGCGCGCCTGAAGCTGGGCCACCAGATTGGTTTGCGCTTCCAGAGTCTTGGCGACGACCATCAGGCCGGTCGTATCCTTGTCCAGACGATGGACAATACCGGCACGGGGCACGTTTGCCAGCGACGGTACATGATGGAGTAAGGCATTGAGGAGCGTACCATCGGCATGGCCTGCCGCAGGATGGACGACCAGCCCGGCAGGCTTGTCCAGCACGAGCAAATGATCGTCCTCATAGACGATATTGAGCTCGATATCCTGCGCTACCCAATCGCCCTGCGCTTCTCGCTCCGCGCGCAAGGACAGTACGGCGCCGCCATGCACCAGATCACGTGGACGCAGGACCGCGCCATCAACAGTTAGGCTGCCTTCCTTGATCCAGGACGACAGGCGAGAACGGGAATATTCAGAGAACAGCTGAGCCGCTACCTGGTCGAGACGCTGACCGCCGAGTTCTGTAGGCACTTCGGCGTTGAGTTGGATAATATCGGACATAGCAGCCAACAAAGGCGTGTAGCTTTTGGTTTCAGCCACACGCTGTGGTTAAATACGAAAACTTTTTGCCCTGGCATGATGTTCATGCCGGGTTGTTCATCATAACAGGACGGTTCCGGCTCCGTCAGCCGACCGTTTCAGGGAACGCAAAGCCGCCATGCAATTGAAGCACCTGCTGCTGATCGCCAGCCTCGCCCTCACCGCTGCCTGTTCCTCCAAAGCACCTGAAGTGGCAGAAAACCTGAGCGAAACCGAGCTCTACAAGCAAGCTCAGGAAGATTTGAACAACAACAACTACAACCAGGCTGTCAGCAAACTCAAGGCTCTTGAGTCCCGCTACCCGTTTGGCCGTTACGCAGATCAGTCTCAGCTTGAGCTTATCTATGCCAATTACAAGAACGGAGAGCCTGAAGCTGCCCGTACATCGGCAGACCGCTTCATTCGTCTGCACCCCCAGCATCCAAATGTCGACTACGCCTACTACATGAAAGGTGTAGCATCCTTTGAACAGGACCGCAGTCTTCTGGCGCGCTTCCTACCATTGGATATGACCAAGCGTGACCCGGGTGCTGCCCGTGACTCATTCAATGACTTTGCTCAGTTCACCAGTCGTTTTCCAAACAGCCGGTACGCACCTGACGCCAAGGCGCGCATGACCTATCTGCGCAACCTGCTGGCAGCGTATGAAGTCCATGTGGCCGATTACTACCTGCGCCGCAAGGCTTATGTCGCTGCGGCCAACCGTGGTCGTTATGTTGTCGAAAACTTTCAGGGCACCCCATCGGTAGGGGATGGCTTGGCAGTCATGACTGAGGCCTATCAGCATCTGGGCCTCAACGACCTGGCAGCTACCAGCCTGGAAACGCTGAAAATGAACTATCCGGACAACCCAAGCCTGGATAACGGTGAGTTCAAACCCAAGCAGCGTAGCGAAGATGATCGCTCATGGCTGGCACGCGCAACCCTCGGTTTGGTTGATCGCCCCAGCGAGCCGCTTCCGCCAGGCGAGACACGAGCTGCTCAGGATGTACAGCGCCAATACGAAGATGCGAAGCGTGAAATTCCTCAGGAGCTGCTTCCAGAGAATCAACCTGCGCCTGGAGAGGCCGAAAATCCTGATGCTCCGCGTCGCTCATGGTTCAGCCGTCTGACGTTTGGTCTTTTCGACTGATGCGAACCTGAACAAAAAAGGAGGCTTTAAGCCTCCTTTTTATTTACTCCTGAAGGTCCGCAAAATAAGACACCTCATTCATATGAAGACCATGATGAGGTATAACGCTTCAACGGCCATCACACGCTGTGATGGAGTTTACTTTTGCAGTCTTCTAATGTGCCGTAACACCCGAAACGAATTTTGTAACGGCCGTACTACTATTTAGAGAACACTATGGGTTTGTTTCGCCTGCTTTTCTGGCTAGCTCTGATTATCGCTGTTGTATGGCTGTGCCGCCGCCTGCTACAGGCGAAACCACAGAAGTCACAGAAAACACGCCTAGCCAAACCACAGCCAATGGTTCGCTGCGGTCACTGCGGGGTACACATTCCTCGCGATAAAGCCCTACCCCACGGGGAGCTCTGGTTCTGCTGCCAAGATCACTTACAAAAAAGCCTGAGCAGTGAGCGCTGATTTTTTTCATTACAACCTGCAGGACAGTCGTATCCTGAGGTTGTATCACTACTACCGGGTCATTGTCGGGCTGGTTTTTATCCTTCTGGTTTCCACCAATCTGGACGACAACCTTCTGAAGGTAACCGAGGGTAAAAACTTTGTGGTCGGCAGCTGGATTTACCTAGCGGGTAATATCCTGGCGATTTTTCTACCACCACTGCGCAAGCAAAAACAGATCTTTGCCCTGGCTCTAGTGGATATCGGGCTGCTGACCTATCTCATGTACAGCGCTGGCGGTACACCGAGTGGTATTGGCAACCTCATCATCATTACCGTATCGATCGCCAACATTCTTCTCGTTGGGCGTATTGGAATTCTGCTGGCGGCCCTGGCTACCCTTGCCCTCATTTATGCCACCGCCTATAGAACGCTTAGCCTTCCCTCAGAGGCCAATCAGTATGTTCAGGCGGGAGGCCTGGGCGCACTGTGCTTTGCCGCCGCATTTCTGGTGCAAAGTCTCGTCAGCCGACTGTCCAAAAGCCAGACTCTGGCAGAAGAGCGGGCGCACGTTGTTGCCGATCTGGAAAATCTGAATGCGCTGATCCTGGACCGTATGCGCACCGGCATTCTGGTTCTGGACTCAAGAATGGCACCTATTCTAGCCAACCCTGCCGCTCGAGAGCTGCTCGGTCATCCAGAACTCGATACCGGGGAGTTGAATGATCAATGCCCCGAATTGATGGACCGGCTACAACAGTGGGAAAGGAACCGGACGCTTCGTCCTGCACCCATGCAAGCGTTCAGCGAAGGCCCACTGATCCAGCCCAGCTTCGTCCCCATCCAACGGAGCGGCAATCAGCATATTCTGATTTTTCTGGAAAACATTTCCCGTATTGCTCAGCAGGCCCAGCAGCTAAAGCTTGCATCATTGGGACGCCTCACGGCGGGCATTGCCCATGAAATTCGCAACCCGCTGGGGGCCATAAGCCACGCGGCACAGCTTCTTCAGGAATCAGAAGTACTCGATCAGCATGATCTTCGCCTGGCCCAGATCATTCAGGATCACTCCCGGCGCATGAACATCATCATCGAGAATGTCCTGCAACTGTCCAGACGCCGCCAGGCAGAGCCCCAACTGCTGGACCTCAAGTACTGGGTGCACCGCTTTGCGGGTGAATTCAGAACCACTCTACGTGAGCAACAGCTTGTCTATGTGCAAACGACATCAGGTACGATACAGACCCGCATGGACCCTAGCCAGCTGACTCAGGTGCTAACCAACCTCGTTCAAAATGGCCTACGCCATAGCAGCAAGCTGCACGGCAAGGGACAAGTGTGGCTGGATCTCTTCCGTGACCCCGACTCAGACCTTCCCATATTGGATGTCATTGATGATGGGCCAGGTGTACCTGAAGACCAGATCACCAACCTTTTCGAACCCTTCTTTACCACCGAAAGCAAAGGAACCGGGCTCGGCCTCTATATTTCCCGCGAATTATGCGAGAGTAACCAGGCCCGCCTCGACTACCGCCAGCAGGAACAAGGCGGCTGCTTCCGCATTACCTTTGCCCATCCGCGCAAGTTGAGCTGAACATGAATCGACAGAAAGTCCTGATCGTTGATGACGAACCCGATATCCGAGAGCTGTTAGAAATTACATTGGGTCGCATGAAGCTCGACACCTTTAGCGCAAAGAACGTGAAAGACGCAAAGGATCTGCTGGCTCGAGAATCCTTTGACTTGTGTCTGACCGACATGCGTCTTCCAGATGGCTCCGGTGTTGATCTTGTGCAATACATCCAGCAGAAATATCCAAATGTTCCTGTAGCCATGATTACCGCTTTTGGAAGTCTGGATACAGCCATCCAGGCATTGAAAGCGGGCGCCTTCGATTACCTGACCAAACCTGTTGATCTTCCTCGGCTCCGAGAGCTTGTAAGCACCGCCTTACGCCTGAGCAGCTCAGCGCCTGCCCCCATCAAGGTGGCAGATCACAGGCTGCTGGGTGACTCACCGCCCATGCGTACGCTACGGGCCCAGATCGGCAAACTCGCTCGCAGCCAGGCGCCCGTCTATATCAGCGGTGAATCCGGCAGCGGTAAAGAGCTGGTCGCCCGACTGATTCACGAGCAAGGCCCTCGTGCGGATCGCCCCTTTATTCCGGTCAACTGTGGCGCCATTCCATCGGAGCTGATGGAAAGCGAGTTTTTTGGTCACAAAAAAGGCAGCTTTACGGGCGCCATTGAAGACAAACAGGGCCTATTCCAGGCCGCTCAGGGCGGTACTTTATTTCTGGATGAAGTCGCCGATCTGCCGCTAGCCATGCAGGTAAAACTGCTTCGTGCCATTCAGGAAAAGGCTGTACGCCCCGTCGGCGGGCAGCAGGAAGTAGCGCTGGATGTACGGATACTAAGTGCCACACATAAAGATCTGGCCGCCGAAGTAGCCGCTGATCGCTTCCGGCAAGACTTGTTTTATCGCCTCAACGTCATCGAACTTCGTGTCCCTCCGCTACGTGAACGACGCGAAGACATTGCGGAACTGTGCTCGACTATCCTGAAGCGTCTCGCCAAGGAATCACAGCAGGATCTGGCCCAGCTGACAGATGATGCTCTCGCCAAACTCAAGAGCTATCGCTTTCCGGGTAATGTTCGCGAGTTGGAGAACATGCTTGAGCGAGCCTATACTCTTTGTGAAGACAACCTGATCAAACCAAGCGATTTGCGTCTTGCAGATACTCCTCAGTCGTCCAGCGCTGGCGAAACCAGTCTGGCCAACATCAGTAATCTTGAGGATTACTTGGAAGAGATCGAGCGAAAGCTGATCATGCAAGCGCTTGAGGAGACGCGCTGGAACCGTACAGCCGCCGCTGAACGGCTCGGGCTTTCCTTCCGCTCGATGCGGTATCGCCTGAAAAAGCTGGGCATCGATTGATTACACGTAGCTGATCTCCAGCCGTGAATCCGGCAGATAAGGTGCCGGATCGATGATAGGCGCCTCCCCTGTGATCAGATTAGTCAACAGCTGGCAGGAGGCAGGCGCCAAAACCAAACCGTTACGATAATGACCGCAGTTGAGCCACAAGCCAGGCCGCGCGGATACTGGGCCAATATAGGGAATGCCTTCAGGCGATCCTGGTCGTAGCCCAGCCCAATGAGCGACCATTGGGCTACCTTCCAGTGCAGGCAACAGCTCGATGGCTGAACGCAAAAGACTTTCGTGCGCTGCCTGGGTAGGCTTCTTGTCAAAGCCTGCATGCTCCAATGTACTGCCTACCAGAATATGCCCATCTCGCCGCGGGATGGCATAGCGCCCTTTAGCCAGCACCATACTGGGCAGAAAATCATCTGCGCACTTGAATAGCATCATCTGGCCCTTAACCGGCTCGACAGGCAAGCTGATGCCAACGCTCTTCAATAACGAGCCGCTCCATGCTCCCACTGAAACCACAACATGCCTAGACTGGACGGCAATGCCATCCACATAGACACCGGTGACAGCGTCCCCTTCCTGAAGAAATGCCTGCACTTCGCTTCCAGTCTTTATGGTTACGTTGGGCATAGCCGCCAGAGCGGCTTGAAGGGACTTAACCAGCCGCGGGTTTCTGACATTAGCCACATCCGCCATATAAATAGCCTTCTTGAAGCCCTCCCCTAATACCGGAACGTGGGAATAGACCTCTTGAATAGGTACCGAGGCCAGAGGCCGTTGTTTGTCTTTGGCCCAGGCAAGCGCCTCAGCTTCATCATCAAGATCCAGCCAATACAACCCTGTTACATGGACTTCAGGATCTACACCTGTCCTTTCGAAAAGCTGAGCACCAAGTTCCGGGTAGAAGTCTTGAGACCAATGCGCCAACGCGGTGACGGGAGCGCTGTAGCGCCAAGGATAAAGTGGAGAAACGATACCGCCGCCGGCCCAGGAGGCCTCCTGACCAAGCTCTGCTCTTTCCAGAAGCAAGACGCTTTGCCCTGCCAAGGCGAGCTGCAAAGTCGAAAGCAGGCCAATAACGCCCCCACCAATGATCGCCACGTCAAAAACCACGTCACACCCCGCGCGATGCCACATTGACATCAAAAGTCAAAAAATAATCAAATTTCATTCAGCCAGGAAGGCTTGTATTGATAAGAATGGATTCGCTTATGAGCAACAAATATTCAGGATTTTCGCTAATAGAAATATTATTCGTATTAATTTTAGTCGCTACATTGTCAAGCTTTTCAATAGCGCCGCTCCAGAATTTTCTAAACAAGAGCAAAATGGAAGCTCTAGCAAATAACCTGTATACAGATATCGTTAGCGCTCGCCATATAAGTATTCAAAAAAACAAAAGAATCGTTGTATGCCCACTTCTTGAGTCTGGCAAATGTGGTACGGACTGGAGCAAGGGATGGCAAATCATGGACGATTTAGGCGTAATACAAATTCGCTATTCTGACACCAAAAGCAAGATAACTACGTCAAGGACAGAACCGCAAATAGTTTTCCAGCCTATAGGTACTAGCTTAGGCCATAACAACACCTTTCTAATCTGTGATGCGGATAGCAACGTTACGTGGCGGCTGATCTTAAATAACCAGGGTCGTCTCCGACAAGTTAAAGGAGCTGATCCTTTACAACACGCTGGTTCATGCAGCACTTCCCCTTCAGATTGACCGACTATCCCATAGAGGAATCCAATTGTCCCTCAGCCTGCGACAGCCCCTAAACGTCAAGCAATAATTCAATGTCCTGATGGGAGAATCGTATGCTGTTTTTGAGAAGGAGCTCAGGCTTCACTCTGATTGAGCTTGTTGTCACCGTTGCTATCTTGGCTATCGTAGCTACGATAGCCATGCCTTCTATGGGCTATTTCATAGTAAAGCAAAGGGTTTCTAGCGATGCCTCAGAGCTTTACGGCTTTTTGATGCTTGCAAGAGCCGAAGCGACTAAACGGAATGCACAGATCAGTCTAATCCCTCGCCAAGACTCTTCAAATGGATGGAGTGCAGGTTGGTGTATTGGTCCCAGCAGTATTAACAGCTGTAACGATGCAAGCGTAATAAGATCGTACGAAGCCTCGGGGAAAACCCAGATAAATAGCGCTTACCTCAGCTCGTCGAACCGGCTGACCTTCAGAAGAGATGGAACGCTGTTGGGAGGGGTAAGCGCGAACTCATTCAAAGTCAGCTCTGATGCCCTAAAACAAAGTGAGACTGATGCTCGCTGCATTACTATCAATGCAGTAGGGCAAGCCTCTTTACGTGCAGCGCAACCCAACGTGCAGTGCTAAGGAAAGACATGACGCAAGGCTGCCTCATCTCTATGAACAAAGAAAAAGGACTCTCCTTAATTGAAGTTCTTGTCACTTTATTAATATTTACTATTGGTTTACTAGGCCTTGCAACTCTGCAACTGAATGCCCTGAAAAGCACTGCTGACAGCAATCAGCGATCCCAAGCTACTTGGCTCCTACAGGATCTCGCGGAGCGAATGAGGGCAAACGATTCCTTTGCATCCAATGCATCGGACACTGTTTCTGCGTATACAGAAACACCTAATTGCACGGCACTTCCATCGCCTATCTGCGCTGATCATTACGATCCTATTAGTGGTGCAAAAGTTAACGCCTCTAGCTGCGATGCTGTACAAATGGCTAAATTTGATCGATGGGAAGCACAGTGCTCTTACGCAGCGAGCAGCGCATATTCAGAAAACAGTGTTGCAGCTTCCGCTCGTTACAATAGTAGAGACTTCATAAGCGCACCCTCATCTGGAAGCCCAGTCACTGTAACTGAACTCAAGACGGGTCTCTATAAGTTGAACGCTTCTTGGAAGGGAAAAGGTGACGACAGCGCAAACAGAAGTGCGGGGTCGGAAAAACTTTCAGCTGAAGTAACCGTGACGCCATGAATACAGACTACCGTTTCCAAAACCAGCAAAAAGGGCTTTCTATTGTCGAGTTAATGATAGCGCTTACGCTAAGCCTTATCTTACTTGCAGGGGTGATACAGGTTTTCTTATCGACACGTCAAACTTATCAAACTAATGAAGTCATTTCACGGATGCAGGAAAATGGCAGATTCGCCCTTGATTTCATGACCAGAAGCGTTCGCTTAGGAGGGTACTTAGACCCCAGCTCGGCATTACCTAAGCCTGCCGGAATTGAGGGGGGCTGTAACGTTATGGCGGGTGAAATCCCTCGTTGCACTGTAAACGGCGCAGGTAATACATCAGATACACTGGCAGTCGCTTATCAAGTACCTGAAGATCCGACTGATAATAATAAAAGAAGAGATTGCGCAGGTAAGGAGCTAACAGGCGCCAACACAGAAAAGGTATTAGTGAACGTTTTTTTTGTTGAAGATGGCTCCCTGAAATGCAGCTCCTATATAAAGGGAAACTCTTCATTTTCTTGGTTTAGCCAAAAACAATCACTTGTTAATGGCATAGACAGAATTCAAATTTTGTATGGTTTAGGTAGTGGGACAGATACAGTCAAACAGTACGTCTCAGCTGATCGAATAGAAGAGACAGGTAATTGGTCAGATATAAAAACTGTAAGAATCGCTGTACTGGCCAATTCAGGTGCACCAAGCAAACCAGCAGCGCCCCAAAAAGATTATTATTTATTGGATAGTCCGCCTGTATCGCCAAACGACGGATATGTACGCCAGATATTTACAACGACCGTTCAACTCAAGAACACCTATTAAGGAAAATATGATGACGAGCAAACAACAGGGCGCAAGCCTAATTGTCGCACTTGTTTTCCTTGCAGTATTAACTATTGCCGGAATCACAGCAGCTCGCCTTGCGACTGTAGAAGAGCGTATGGCGGGCAATTCCCAGTCACGCTCAGAGCTATACCAGGCTACCCAGAGCGAGATACGCGCACAAATAGCCAACTTTAACAAAGACGTTGGCAAGCGTGCTTCACTTCTTAGCGCTGCGAATGCAGGTTTGGAACCCCTAGCAGGCAAACTACCAAACCGTAGAACAGCTGTTGACCTTTCCAAACTTCTAGATAAAGACATAGAAAATGCAAAAATTTCTACTAATACTGTCAGGTTTATAACAAAAGGCAACTGTGAAGGAGCATCGATAGGAAAGTTTGAATGCTCCGCCTATGAACTTAACACAAAAACCACTCACGAGAATGGCGCTTACTCAGACCAGACTCAAGGCATCTATTTTCTTAACATAAAATAATCATGAAAAGAATATATCTATTACTTTGGATGCCATTTTTTTTAGCCTTAATTAACTGGGCAAATGCTGATGATTCAGACCTTGGCTATATTGAAGATGCTCAAATAATATTAAATAGGATGCCCCTTCAAAATGGCACACTGGGATTCTTGCTGGCCACGCCATGCATAAAATGCCAAGTCAGAAGATTTAGCTTTGACAGTAAGACTTTATTTTATCTTAAAGGCGAGCCCGTTTCTGAAAAAGAATTGGGCGGGCGTATAGATTGGCGTGGAATGATTATGTTCTCACCTAAAACACCCTCAGTCGCACATACAGTGTTTTTGCAATAAGGGAATAGAAATGGAATTTATAAAGCGAAACAGACTTCCCAGCCTTGCTTCACTCATGTGTGTATTAGCAGCAACGTCTGCTACTGCTGATGACACAGAAATTTATGTGACACGTGACCTACCAGCCGATCAAAAAGTAAGACCCAATATTCTTTTTGTTGTAGACACATCCGGCTCAATGCAAAGCGGTGTTCCGGGCACCAATTGCCAATCATTAAACTATAACAACACTAATACTCTACCCAGAAACTGGTGCACTAACACCTACAAATGGACTAATGGAGCAACAAAAACACGCATACAGGTTGTAAAGGAAGTTATAAACAACCTAGTAAGTGAATTAGCAGGCAGCAACGACGTTAACATTGGCCTAGCACGCTTCGATTCAAATAGTAATGGCGGCTTTATAAATGTACCTATAGGTAGAGCAGCCGATAACGCCTCAACAATAAAATCTGAATTGAGCTCTTATTATGCAAGTGGAGCGACACCTCTTCTTGAAACATATTATGAAGCGGCTCGCTACATGCGCGGAGAGGATCTAGTTTGGGGAGGCCGCTCTATGGGCTATAGGGAGTACTATAATAGTTATGAACTTCAAAACCCTTGGCCCAGCAGCAGCAACTCAAGAAAAGGCAACACATACATCTCGCCAATTCAATACTCTTGCCAGAAGAGCAATATTATTTTAATCACCGATGGTTTACCTAACGGTGACAGTGACAACAACCAAACCATACAAAACTTAGTTTCTAAAACCAACAAAGTTTACAAGCATTGCGAAAAATACCCAACAGATGGTGAGGCCTATGCTGGCTGCTGGGCACCTGGCCTTGCAGAATATTTAGCTAATCAAGACAACAACCCAAACCTACCAGGCTCCCAGCGAATAAACACCTACACTATTGGATTTGGCAATATAAGCAACACATCATTGCTACAAGACACTGCGAACCTCGGAGGCGGTCGATTCTTTACAACCACTAACACATCCGAGCTAACCTCAGCTCTAAAATCTATTGCTGTAGATATATTGTCCGACAATACGACCTTTACCACGCCTAGCGTAGCCGTTAGCGCCTATAACAATCTTGGCTATAGAAATGACCTTTATTATGCGCTATTCAGGCCTGCAGAAGATGCGCGCTGGTTTGGCAATATTAAAAAGTATAAGCAAGGAAGAGATAGCTCCGGCAACACTGCCGTGCTTGATCGCAACGGATCATTAGCAATAGATGATACGACTGGCTATTTTAGCAACACCTCCATGAGCTATTGGAGCAGCATTGCTGACGGAAAAGACGTAAAGCTTGGTGGCGCTGCTGGTCAACTTAGCAATCCCTCTTCAAGAAAAGTTTTAACGTATACAGGAGCAGACAGAGCACCCGGCGAAACCACCAATGTCAATCTAAACACTTCCGCTCATCTGCTTACCACAAACAACTCCGCCATCACTAATGCCATGCTAGGTTTATCCAGCTCTGCTACTGCAGATAATCGTGCAAACGTGATTAAATGGGGAAGAGGGCTTAATCCCACCGATGGTACTGCGCGCCTAGCATTGGGTGATATTCTTCATAATGAGCCCAAGTTAATTGCGTACGTAACAGATGAAGACCTAGTTCGGGTGGCAAATTCACAAGCGACACCGCCAACAGCAACATCTACTGAAAAGCTGGTACTTTTTTATGGCACGAATGAAGGCTTCATCAATGCCGTAGACCCTGCTACAGGCAATGAAATTTTCTCATTCATACCTAAAGAGTTGCTTCCTAATCTCAATACTTATTTCACTGCACCGAAAGGGACCAGCCAAAAGAAATATGGCATTGACGGGCAGTTTGATCTGTATGCTGAGTACGGATCGCTAAGCACAAATAATACTCGAACCCTTTCTAAAGCTACGCTTTACGCAGGCATGCGCCGTGGCGGCAAAAATTACTACGCGCTTGATGTCACACCTACGTCCGTTTCAGGTGCTATAAGTATTGACCCTAAATTAAAGTGGGTTATAAAGGGAGGCACAACGGCGGGTTTTGAGAAGCTAGGCCAGACATGGTCGACACCTAAAGTCTCTAAAGTAAAGTTTAACAATCAAACCCGACAGGTATTAATATTTACCGGCGGCTACGACACGCGGCAAGACATTGATTCACCGAATGTCCCCGCAGATGACACTGTTGGTAACTCATTATACGTAGTAGATGCAAATACAGGCGCCCTGCTATGGCACGCAGGAAGTACAAACGAAGCTTCAGCTAATTTAAAAATTGGATCAATGACTAATAGCATTCCAGCTGATCCAACCTTGGTTGATATTAATAATGATGGAAATATTGATTATATATTTCTAGCTGATACCAGAGGCCAAATTTTTAGGATCGATATCAACCAAGGAAACTCTGGCGCAGCCGACTTTGCGAAAGGCGGCCGCATTGCCAACTTTGGCGGGACTACAGCTGCAGATAACAGAAGATTTTACAATGCTCCAGATGTCGCGCTGATACGCGAACGTGGAGGAAAGACATACTTTACTATCGCTATAGGATCTGGGTACAGAGAGCATCCCCTAAATGAAGATACAGCAGATCGTTTTTATGCATTGAGGGATAGTAATGTTTATAGCTCCCCCGCCACCTACACAACATTAACAGAGTCAAACCTGGTTGATGTTACCAGCGTAAACTTAACATCAGCTCAAGCTCAAGAAATTCAAGGAAAAATAGACTCCAAACAAAAAGAAATTAATACACTCAACCAAGATACCACACTAGCGGAAAATAAATTTTCCAGCTATAAATCAACGGTTGGCTATATAGAAAAACTCAATCTATTTACACAGGCCAATAGCGATGCTAATTCAAGACAGGCCCAAATTGATGCACTGTATGCGGCCGACCCATACCTAGATGCCCATGCAACAGAATCCTCAGCTCAAAGCAACTTGCAAGGAAAGATTCTGAATCTTCAGCAGGCATTGACTAAGCTCAACAGCTACGATTCCGAACTAGCAAAGCAACTTGGCCAACAGTTGGCTGGACTAGTACTAGTTCAGAGCAGTCTCGATACCGCTAGCGCTAACGTTGCAAGCAAAGAGCAGGCTGTAATTGATGCCAAAGCCAAAGGTGCTGCTGGAGACACTATATTAAGGCTTGAGGAAGAGCTATCAGCTGCCAGAAGCAATTATGAGAATATGGCTGGGTATAGAAAGCGTAGCAATCTCAATCAACAAGACATCACTACTATTCTTCGCAGTTTAAGTAACTCAGTAGACGCTAAAGACAATAATGCTGTTCAGTCCTCTTTATCCGCGCTGGCGCAGTCTCTAAACCTAACTACTGTACCCAGCAAAGAAAACAATGATGTCCTAACGCTGTTAACCAGAGATGAGCAAGGCAAGGCTACTACACTTGCAAACACAGCTCAGAACCAGCAAGGACTTGTTGCACTAGCAAATAAACTGGAGGGCGAGCGACTTGCCCTCGCAGGCCAAGCCTCCTCTTTACAAAGTGATTTGGCGGCCCTAACGAACCGAGAATATGACAACTCAAGCAACTTGTTGAGCGCAGAAGATCTTGCAGCTGCAAGCGCGCAGGATGCTGCAGCACCGCTTAGCATGTTTGAAGCTTATGAGTTCATGATATCTAAAGCACGGAATGCAGCGTTGAATCAGATTCCAGCGCTTCGCTCGGATATCAACAATCTCTATGCTCAGCTGACTCCAGGAAACACCTACACACCTAATATGACACTACTTAATAGCAGCAGTGGCTGGTTTGTACGCTTCCCGCAAGGAGAAAAAGTTTTAGCAGCCTCGACCAGTTTTGATGGCTCCGTACTGTTCACGACTTTCAGCCCGAACGGCCAAAGCGTCACAACATGCGGTCCTGATATAGGCAAACCCCGCTTCTATGCAATGGACCTCATTAACGCTACGGCTGTATTCACCACCACGGTTAATGGCGCTGATGTCCCTACCAGAAGCTTTGATTTAGTAAGGGGCGGCATCCCACCGACCCCGTCAATTATCCTTGACGATAAAGGTGCAGCGATTCTGGTTGGCACGGAAAGAGCTGGACCTAAGACACTTCCAAATGGCAGCGAAGGCCAAGTTAAGTGCTCTTTATCAAGCTCGGGCTTCTGCAAATCAAATAATGCCGTGAGCGGAACTTATTGGAGAGAAAACTAATGAAGAAAGCTTACGGCGGGTTTACTTTAATCGAAGTTATGATTGTTGTAGCCATTGTTGGTATTCTTGCCGCTATTGCTTATCCCAGCTATCAATCTTATGTACGCAAAGGCCAGCGTAGCGAGGGCAAAGCCAAGCTGATGGAAATCATGCAGGCACAGGAGCGTTATAACTCTCAAAACCAGTCCTACGTTGTTAATCTAGGAGCAGGTGGCCTTGGTTTCGATGCGGATGCTAATGCAACAGTCTCTAGCGAGACCAGACTTTATAATATTAGTGCTCAGGCATGCGCCGGGCAAACAATTGCCAGCTGCGTCCTGTTGACCGCAACCCCAACGCGTAATGATTCAGAGTGCACGACTCTAACGCTAGATAGCCGAGGGACGAGAGGGAGCTCAGGAACAGCAACATCGCGAACTTGCTGGCAATAACACAATAGTAAAAAGGCCTGATGCTTTGGAGCATCAGGCCTTTTTACTTTCTACAACAAGCTTACACGTCTATATATCAACCGCTTTTACCCTTAACTCCTTCGGCAGCGAGAACGTAATATTCTCCGGCTGGCCTTCGAGCTCTAGCCCCTCGCTCGCGCCCCAAGCTTTCAACTGGTCAATAACACCTTTGACCAGAACCTCAGGGGCTGAGGCGCCTGCCGTAATACCGATCCGTCCTACCCCACTAAACCACTCCTGCTTGAGATCTTCCGCACCATCGATAAGGTAGGCTGGGGTTCCCATACGCTCGGAGAGCTCACGCAGGCGGTTGGAATTGGAGCTATTGGGGCTTCCTACGACTAGAACGATATCTGACTCAGCTGCCAGTGTTTTAACCGCGTCCTGGCGGTTCTGAGTGGCGTAGCAAATATCGTCTTTACGTGGGCCGCCGATGTTCGGAAACTTGCTGCGCAAAGCATCAATGACCTTGCTGGTGTCGTCCATGGACAGTGTAGTCTGAGTAACGAAGGCTAGCGAGTCAGGGTTGCGGACCTGAAGCGCTGCAACATCTTCCTCGTCTTCTACAAGGTAGATCGATCCGCCATTACGCGTATCGTACTGGCCCATAGTGCCCTCTACTTCCGGATGGCCTTCATGGCCAATCAGAATGCATTCGCGGCCGTCACGGCTGTATTTGGCTACTTCCATGTGCACTTTGGTCACCAGCGGACAAGTAGCATCGAAAACCTTGAGCCCTCTGCTTTCAGCTTCCTTGCGTACCGCCTGGGAAACGCCATGGGCGCTGAAGATCACGATAACATCATCAGGCACCTGATCCAGCTCTTCGACAAAAACAGCGCCACGGTTGCGCAGGTTTTCTACGACGAACTTGTTATGCACCACTTCATGTCGGACATAGATCGGCGGGCCGAACACATCAAGCGCGCGATTGACGATATCGATTGCGCGATCAACCCCTGCGCAAAATCCGCGAGGGTTGGCTAATTTGATTTGCATGTTGAATTCCTTTCGCTCAGCGTCTGCTACTGAGCAAGCCTCAATGGGCAACAACCGGCTCAATGGCGATAATTTCGACTTCGAACGTCAACGTGCGCCCAGCAAGCGGGTGGTTGAAGTCTATAATTACCGCATGATCATCGAAGGATTTGACGATGCCGGGCATTTCGCCCCCTGCCGCATCGGTAAAGATAATCAGCAACCCTTCGGACAAGTCCATGTTTTCGAAATCGTCTCGAGGCATCTGCTGCAGATTTTGCGGGTTTGGCTGACCAAACCCCTGCTCAGGCAGAATCGTCAGGCTACTACGCGCACCCTCGGGCAAACCGAACAACGCTTGCTCGAAGCCAGGCAGGAGATTGCCGTCCCCTACCCTGAACGTTGCAGGCGCCTTGTCGAAGGTTGTGTCAACAATATCGCCGTTTTCCAGCTTGATCGCGAAATTGAGCGTTACGCGCGTTTCCGGACCAACCGTTATCTCAGACATGGGCTTCTCCCGTCTTTTTGGTACGGAACATATCCAGGGCAAGCATGATGGCACCTACGGTAATGGCGCTGTCTGCCAGGTTGAAAGCGGGAAACAGATGTTCCCGCCAATGTACAAGGACGAAATCAATAACGTGCCCCAACACGATACGGTCGTACAGGTTACCGATAGCGCCGCCCAGGATCAGCGCCAGGGCAATAGCAATCCAGGTATCGTTGCGTCCCAACCGCTTGAGCCAGACTATCAGGGTAATGCTGACTGCAATGGCAATCGCAGCAAAAAGCCAACGCTGCCAACCGGAATGATCCGCCAGAAAGCTGAACGCTGCGCCTGTGTTATAGGCGAGCGTCCAGCTGAACAGATCAGGAATCACCTCGATGCGCTGATACAGACTGAGCTGCCCTTCAAAATAAGCCTTGCTCAGTTGATCCAACACAACGACGACCACACTCAACCATAACCAGGCCAGACGGCCAAAACGGCCTGCCTCAGGCATAGCGGCGCACCTCACCATTGCCAAAGACGTTACTGACGCAACGGCCACAGATTTCAGGGTGGTTGGGGTCAATTCCTACGTCATCACGATGGTGCCAGCAACGGGCACACTTGGTGCTGCCTGATTTGCGAACCAGAAGTTTGAGACCTGCCACCTCGCTCTCTACCGCTTCGTCAGGCGCCTCGTCAAACGTTGCAACCTCGACCCGAGAAGTGATCAGGATAAAGCGCAGGTCTTCACCCAGTTTCTTCAGTACCGCACTCAGCGGGCCGTCAACGAACAGCGTGATTTCTGCCTGAAGGTTGCCGCCGATTGTCTTGGCGTTACGCTGGTTTTCCAGCTCTTTGTTGACAGCAGCCTTGACCGCCATCACCTGATCCCAGAATGCGCGATCAAGCTCAGTGTCAGCTGGCAGTTCGGTCAACTGGTCATACCAGGTATTAAGCATGACAGACTCGTTGCGCTTGCCTGGCAGGTATTGCCAGATTTCCTCGGCAGTGAAGGCCAGGATAGGCGCAATCCAGCGAACCAGTGCTTCCGCAATATGGAACATGGCTGTCTGGCAGGAACGGCGAGCGCGGCTGTCAGTGCCCGTGGTGTACTGGCGATCCTTGATGATGTCGAGATAGAAGCCACCCAGTTCATGCACACAGAAGTTGTGCACTTTCTGGTACACGTTCCAGAAACGATACTCGTTGTAGGCTTCCTCAAGCTCATGTTGCAACAGGAGCGCGCGATCCACAGCCCAGCGATCAATAGCGATCATGTCTTCCGATGCCAGCAGATGCTGCTCAGGATCGAAGCCGTTCAGGTTGGAAAGGAGGAAACGTGCAGTATTACGGATACGGCGATAAGAGTCAGCCGAACGCTGCAGGATCTGTTGGGAAACCGCCATTTCACCCGAGTAGTCAGTCGCCGAAACCCATAGGCGCAAAATGTCAGCGCCCAGCGTATCCGTCACCTGCTGCGGTGCAATCACGTTGCCCAGCGATTTGGACATCTTGCGGCCATTCTCATCTACGGTAAACCCGTGCGTGAGCAATGCTTTGTAGGGTGGGTGGTCGTCGATGGCACAACCAGTCAACAGCGATGAGTGGAACCAACCACGATGCTGGTCGGAGCCTTCCAGATACAGGTCAGCAACCGGCCCCTGATCATGGCCCAGCTGATGCGAACCACGTAGCACATGCCAATGGGTAGTGCCCGAGTCAAACCAGACGTCCAACGTATCAGCGATTTTTTCATACTGGGGGGCTTCATCACCCAGCAACTCGGCAGCATCCAGCTTGAACCACGCCTCGATACCGGCCTGCTCAACGCGCTGAGCAACCTCTTCCATCAACTCTACCGTGCGAGGATGCAGCTCTCCGCTTTCCTTATGCAGGAAGAATGGAATCGGGACACCCCAGGTACGCTGACGCGAGATACACCAGTCAGGCCGACCGGCAATCATGCCATGCAGACGGGCCTGTCCCCAGGCGGGCACAAACTGGGTCTGCTCGATGCCTGCCAAGGCACGCTCACGAAGGGTGCCGCCCTCTACTGGCTGCTTGTCCATGCCCACAAACCACTGCGCGGTCGCACGGTAGATCAGTGGGGTTTTGTGACGCCAGCAATGCATGTAGCTGTGAGTGATATTCTCGCTGGCCATCAGGCAGCCGACTTCGCGCAGCTTCTCGACAATGGCGGGATTGGCTTTCCAGATGAACTGGCCACCAAAGAAGGGCAACGACTCGACATAAACGCCGTTGCTCTGCACGGGACTCAGAATGTCATCGTTGGTCATGCCGTAGCGCTTGCAGGACCGGAAGTCATCCTCACCGTAAGCAGGCGCACTGTGCACAATACCCGTACCAGCACCCAGTTCAACATAGTCAGCAAGGTAAATGGGCGAACGGCGATCGTAGAAAGGATGATTGAAAGCGATCAGCTCCAGCGCCTCGCCCTTGGCCGTCGCGATGACCTTTCCTTCCAGCGAATACCGCTTCAGGCAGCTCTCGACCAGTTCCTCAGCCAGCAGAAGCAGCTTGTCGCCTACGTCTACCAGTGCATAGTCAAACTCGGGATGCACATTAAGCGCCTGGTTGGCCGGGATGGTCCAGGGTGTGGTAGTCCAGATGACGATATAGGCTTTCTTGGGCAGCGCTTCCAGGCCGAAGGCAGCAGCAAGCTTGTCATCCTCGGCGCTGGGGAAGGCTACATCGATCGTCATGGACTGCTTGTCCGCGTATTCCACTTCAGCTTCGGCCAATGCAGAACCGCAATCGAAGCACCAGTTGACCGGCTTCAGACCCTTGAATACAAAGCCTTTACGAACCATTTCAGCCAATGCACGGATTTCTCCCGCCTCGTTGGCATAATCCATGGTTTTGTAGGGATTATCCCACTCACCCAACACACCCAAGCGAATGAAGTCGGCTTTCTGTCCTTCTACCTGCTCAGCCGCATAGGCACGGCAGAGTTCGCGGGTTTTGTCTGCTGGCAGATTCTTGCCGTGGGTGATCTCAACCTTGTGTTCGATAGGCAGGCCATGGCAATCCCAGCCGGGAACATAGGGTGCGTCATAACCCGACAGGGTTTTGGAGCGGACAATAATGTCCTTGATGATCTTGTTGACCGCATGACCAATATGAATATTGCCGTTGGCATAGGGCGGGCCATCATGAAGGATAAAGGTAGGACGCCCTTTGCCAATTTCGCGCAGCTTTTGGTAGAGACCAATACCATTCCAGTACTTGAGGGTTTCAGGCTCGCGTTGCGGCAAGCCGGCTTTCATGGGGAAATCGGTAGCTGGAAGGTTAAGCGTGGCTTTGTAATCGGTCATTTCGGGCTCTTCAGATCTCATCAAGCGGTTGGCCCAGCCAATAAGCTCGGGCGGCGGCGACATCGGCATCAATCGCCGCCTTCAATGCCTCCAGAGAGGCGAAACGCTGCTCGTCTCGCAGCTTGCGGTGAAAAACAACAGTCAGATGCTGACCATACAGATCGCCAGCATATTCGAGAAGATGTACTTCAAGATGGGGACGGCCATCGCCTTTTACAGTAGGACGAAGACCAATATTTGCAACGCCTCCCCGGATCTGGCCATGAATATCCACGTTGACCAGATAAACCCCTTTCATGGGTGGCAGACGGCGCTTCAGCTGAACATTAGCAGTAGGCCAGCCTAATTGGCGAGCAAGCTTCTGTCCATGCAGTACACGCCCGGATAAGGTATAGGGGCGTCCCAGCATTCGATTTGCAAGAGACAGATCCCCCGAAGCCAACGCTTCTCGGATGCGCGTACTGCTTATTCTCATGCCATCCAGCTCGACCGTTGTAGCAGCCTCAACCGTAAACCCGTTGATCCGCCCTGCATCGACCAGAAAATCAAAGTCGCCGGCACGGTCACAGCCAAAGCGGAAGTCATCTCCGACCTCAAGGTGCTTGATGCCTAATCCCTGGATAAGCACCTGGTCGATAAAGGCTCGTGCTGAAAGCTCGCGCAGTCGACGGTTGAAGGCCAGACACACAACACGGTCTACGCCTGCCCTGGATAGTAACTCCAGCTTCTCGCGAAGGCGCGTCAACCGCACTGGAGCTTGTTCAGGCGCAAAGTACTCACGCGGCTGTGGCTCGAATATAACTACACAACTAGGCACTCTGAGCTCTATTGCTCGTTCATGCAGACGAGCCAGAATCGCCTGATGTCCCAGGTGTACTCCGTCGAAATTGCCTATGGTGGCAACACAGCCCTGCGGCAGGGGACTGAGATTATGAAGGCCTCGAACCAGCTGCATAGCACGCGTTCTATTTGCAAATTCTACGATTATACGCACGCTTGCCCGCAGACAACAGGCAGTCACTGACAAGCTTGCCCATGAACATCAAACCATTGGTCATGCCAGCGCTTTTTTCGTGAAGTCTTTGATACGAAATCCAAATGCCGCCAACACGCCAAAATAAGCGATCACTCCAGCAGCAACGACTAGCCCAAGCCGTGAAAAGCGCGCCAGCATATTGCCCTGATCCCATGCGGGCATGACATAAAGCAGCCCTAGAAGTACGGTCGACATGACCACAACCGCAACCACTAGCTTGATCAGGAACAAGGTCCATCCGGGCTGCGGCTCGAAAAGCTTGTGCTTTCTCAACTGCCAATAAAGAAGACCTGCGTTGATACAGGCGGCCAGCCCGATCGCCAAGGCCAGACCTACATGCTGAAGCGGACCAATAAAGGCCAGGTTCATGAGCTGGGTTACTACCAATGTGAAAATAGCGATCCGAACAGGCGTCTTGATGTTCTGTCGAGCATAAAACCCGGGGGCCAGTACCTTGACCAAAATGATTCCGACCAAACCTACCGAATAGGCGATCAAGGCATGCTGGGTCATTTGTGCATCATGAGCCGTAAAACGACCGTACTGGAACAGGGAAATAGTCAGCGGCTCGGACAAAATCGCTAGCGCCAACGAGCACGGCAGAACCAAAAGAAAGCAGAGCCTAAGCCCCCAATCCAAAAGGCGGGAGTATTCGTGCCGATCATCCTTGGCATAAGTCTTGGCTAGCGCCGGCAAAAGGATAGTACCAAGCGCAACACCCAGAACACCGGAAGGCAGCTCCATCAAGCGGTCGGCGTAATACATCCATGAAACCGAACCGGCAGCCAGAAAAGAGGCAAAGATGGTGTTGATGATCAGGGAAATCTGGCTAACCGACACTCCGATAATGGCCGGGATCATTTGCCTCAATACCCGCCAGACTCCGCTGTCCCGTAGATTGAGGCGAGGCAGCACAAGCATGCCAATTTTTTTCAAGTGTGGCAGCTGGTACACCAGCTGTAGAAAACCGCCCGCCAGTACAGCCCATCCAAGCACCATGACCGGTGGATCAAAGTATGGCGTCAGGAAGACAGCAAAAAAGATCATGCTGACGTTTAGGAGCGTGGGCACAAACGCCGGGACGGAGAACCGGTTCCACGTGTTGAGCACTGCACCGGCAAGCGATGACAGGGAAATCAACAGAATATACGGAAAGGTTACGCGAAGAAGTGAAGTGGTCAGCGCAAACTTTTCAGGCGTATCGCTAAAGCCAGGGGCGGTAATCCAGATAACCCAGGGCGCAGCTACCATGCCCACCAGGGTCACAATCGCCAGGACCAGCGTCAGCAGGCCTGATACGTAGGCGATAAAGGTTCGGGTCGCCTCTTCTCCGCGCTGGCTCTTGTATTCTGCCAGAATCGGGACAAACGCCTGGGAGAATGCGCCCTCTGCAAAGATGCGCCGCAACAGATTCGGCAGCTTGAACGCTACGAAGAAAGCATCAGTGGCGATCCCTGCGCCAAAAATACGTGCTACGATGGTATCGCGAATAAAGCCCAACACCCGGGAAACAAGCGTCATTGAGCTAACCGCAGCTAGCGATTTAAGAAGGTTCATGCGTTTGGATTCTATACATACCGATGACAGGGCCTGTGTGTCTCCAAGCCTCAAGAAGATGCCTCATAGGCAAGCCCGCGAGTGTAGGACGATCAAACAGATAAAGCACGTACAGATGCAGTTGTTACCAACCACTCGTCCAGCCGTCTTTATAACCTTGACAATCGATTAACACATCGGCATGATTCGCGGCCTTATTTGCGTGGTACCCCCCCAGTTTTTCGAGGAGCTCGACGGTGGCAAACACACCTTCCGCCAAAAAACGCGCCAAACAGGCTGAGAAGCGTCGCAGCCACAATGCTAGCCTGCGTTCAATGGTTCGTACTTACATCAAGAACGTAGTTAAAGCGATCGACGCTAAAGATCTGGAAAAAGCACAAGCTGCCTACGCCGCTGCAGTACCTGTGATTGATCGCATGGCCGACAAGGGCATCATTCACAAGAACAAGGCTGCTCGTCACAAAGGCCGCCTGAATGCCCATATCAAGGCTATGAGCCAAGCTGCTGCCGCTTAAGGCTTAGCTTGCAATAAAAAACCGGCGAAAGCCGGTTTTTTATTGCCTGCGTTTTCAGGCATAAAAAACGGCGCCCATCGGCGCCGTGCTTCATGCGGGTGACGTTACACGAGCACCATATTGTCTCGATGAACAAGCTCAGGCTCATAGACATACCCAAGCGCCTGACCAATGAACTCCGAGGACTGCCCCATGATCTTCTGTGCCTCGGCAGCACTGTAATTTACCAGTCCGCGCGCCACTTCATTTCCGTCAGGCCCCACACACGCCACCATCTCACCACGACGGAAACTGCCTTCTATCGCTTTAACACCCACAGGCAAGAGACTCTTATGGTCTTCAGTAAGGGCCTTTACCGCCCCCGCGTCCAGCACCAATGTGCCACGCATTTGAAGATGACCTGCCAGCCATTGCTTGCGAGCCGCCACCAAGCCCCGCTCAGGGGAAAGCAACGTACCCAGCCGCTCACCCTCACGCAACCGGCTCAGTACGCGCTCAATGCGCCCACCTACGATAACCGTACAGGCACCAGAGCGAGCTGCCAGACGAGCCGCACGCAGCTTTGTCTGCATACCACCACGCCCCAACGCCCCTGCAGAGCCACCAGCCACCGCATCCAGCGCAGGATCGTCTGCACGAGCCTCGCTGATTAGCGCGGCTTCAGGATCATGTCGCGGGTCGGCATCGAACATGCCATCACGATCCGTCAGGATAACCAACAGATCCGCCTCAACCAGGTTTGCCACCAGAGCAGCCAATGTATCGTTGTCACCAAAACGGATCTCATCCGTAACGACCGTATCGTTTTCATTGATGACAGGCACCACCCCCAACTCAACCAGGGTTCGAAGGGTGCTTCGAGCATTCAGATAACGCTTTCGGTCGGACAAGTCATCATGGGTAAGCAGCACCTGTGCCGTTTGCACATCATGCTCGGCAAAACTGGACTCCCATGCCTGAACCAAGCCCATCTGACCAACAGCCGCAGCAGCCTGCAACTCGTGAATGGCACTGGGCCGCGAAGCCCAGCCCAATCGACTCATGCCTGCCGCCACTGCGCCAGAGGATACGAGGACAAGCTCAACACCCGCACGATGCAGAGCAACCATCTGCTCGACCCAGCCCGACATGGCACGGCCATCAAGGCAGCGCCCATCATCCGTCAGCAAGGCACTGCCAATCTTTACCACCCAACGCTCGGAGCGAGTCACCCGATCGCGTATCGAAAGCTCTTTATCTGACATAGATGATCTCTGGTCCTTCACCATCGTCTTCGTCATCATCATCGAAGTCATCGTCGAGACTTTCATCATCGACGCTCTTTATGCCAGCACGACGCAGCGCACGCGCATCGTCCAACGCCTGTAGGCGAGCACGGGCCTCATCCTCGATCTGCTGATCCAGCTCCTGCGCCGCCTCAGCAAAGGCTGGATCTTCAGCGATACGCTCGGCACGCTCATCCAGATAGCGCATGATAGCCTGACACAACGCTTCGGTGCCGTTACGCTCCAGGGCCGAGATCACAAAGACAGGCCCTTCCCAGCTCAGACGCTCAACGACAGCCTTGACCCGAGCATCACGCTCTTCCTCATCCAGGATCTGGTCAGCCTTGTTCAGAACCAGCCAGCGGTCACGCTCCATCAGCGCCGGACTGAACTTGTTCAACTCATTGAGAATCGTCTCAGCCGCATCAGCCGGATCGCTTTCATCCAGCGGCGCCATATCGACCAGATGCAATAACAGGCGTGTACGCGCCAAGTGCTTGAGGAAGCGAATCCCCAGCCCTGCACCTTCGGAAGCGCCTTCGATCAAACCGGGAATATCCGCCACAACAAAGCTCTTGAGGCGCCCCACACTCACAACACCCAGATTAGGCACCAACGTTGTAAAAGGGTAGTCCGCCACTTTGGGCTTGGCTGCCGACACCGCCCGGATAAATGTACTCTTACCCGCATTTGGCAGACCAAGCAGACCTACGTCTGCCAAGACCTTCAACTCAAGCTTGAGATCACGCGCCTCACCAGGCTTACCTTTGGTGGTCTGACGGGGAGCACGGTTGGTACTGGACTTGAAGCGCGTGTTACCCAACCCGTGCCAGCCGCCTTGCGCTACACGCAGACGCTGTCCCGGCTGGGTCAGATCGCCAATCACTTCCTGGGTGCCCGCATCGATAACAGTCGTACCTACAGGCACCTGGAGAACCAGATCTTCACCCTTGGCACCCGTACAATCCGTACTGCCACCGTTTTCGCCACGCTGCGCCTGGAAACGGCGGGTGTACCGATAATCCACCAGGGTATTGAGGTTGACGTTGGCCTCCAACCATACAGAGCCACCGTCACCACCATCACCACCGTTCGGCCCACCTTTCTCGATGAACTTTTCCCGGCGGAAACTCATCATGCCATTACCGCCATCGCCGGCTTGCACGTGAATGGAAACTTCGTCGACAAATTTCATTAAAACCTCCCGCCGGAGCGGGCCGACTGAAAATAACTGGAAAAGAATAGAATACAGAAACAAAAAAGCCCCGTCGTTAAGACAGGGCTTTTTCGGTGAATCTGCGCTTAGGCAGCAACGACGCTTACATAGCGACGGCCGAAGGCGCCCTTCACTTCGAACTTGATCACGCCGTCGACTTTAGCGAACAGAGTGTGATCCTTGCCCAGACCAACGCCGTAACCGGGGTGGAACTGAGTACCGCGCTGACGCACGATGATGTTACCTGCTTTAACAACCTGGCCGCCGAACAGCTTCACGCCAAGGCGTTTAGATTCTGAATCGCGACCGTTGCGGGTGGAACCGCCAGCTTTTTTGTGTGCCATGTGTCAATTCTCCGAAAAGGCAATCAGGCCTGAATGCCGGTGATTTTGATTTCAGTGAACCACTGACGGTGGCCCTGACGCTTCATGTGATGCTTACGACGACGGAACTTGATGATGCTGACCTTGTCGTGACGACCCTGAGCAACTACTTCAGCAGTTACTTTGGCGCCATCAACTACCGGCAGACCGATCTTGACGTCATCGCCGTTGCCAACCAGCAGAACGCGATCAAAAGTCACGGTTTCGCCAGTTGCGATGTCGAGCTTCTCGACTTTCAGGAATTCACCTTCGGTGACTTTGTGCTGCTTGCCACCGGTAACGATTACTGCGTACATGGAATATCTCCGTTTAACCTGCTCACCCGGTGCTTTATAAAAAGAGTGATTGACCGGCATGGCTGCATGGGGTGGATAGACGCCCAGGCAATTGCGTAAGACAGGGGGTTAACCCTTGGGATTTCAGGGCCAGCAATTCTACGCAAGAAGGGATAATGTAGCAAGGGCTGCACTACTCTGCCTTGACAGTGCCACCCCTCCCCCCTAGCATGCCGCGCAACCCTATTGGAGCCCCGGCAGGTTACGCGCCCAGCGCTCCGCCCCGGCGCGCACTGTGCTGTAACAACGCACCGCACTTGGATACGCCCTACATGACGCAACCCCAGGCCTTTTATCGCGTGGTGGCTGATGATTTCGCCGCAGTCGATGGCATCATTCGCCGACAACTCACCTCCCGCGTGCCCCTGGTCGAAAAAATCGGAGACTACATCGTCTCCGCTGGCGGGAAACGCCTACGTCCCCTCCTGGTCCTGCTGACTGGAAATGCATTGGGCCATAGCGATTACCCGATTCGGCTACTTGCAGCCACCATCGAGTTCCTGCACACCTCAACCCTGCTGCACGATGACGTTGTCGATGCCTCAGGTCTACGTCGCGGACGCTCAACGGCCAATGCCCTTTGGGGTAATGCCCCTAGCGTGCTGGTGGGTGATTTTCTCTATGCCCGCTCCTTCGAGATGATGGTCGAGCTGGGCTCCATGGAGGTCATGCGCATTATCTCCCAGGCAACACGCGTTATTGCCGAAGGGGAAGTTCTACAGCTTTCCAAGGTCCGTGACGCCAGCACAACCGAAGAGATCTATATGGAGGTCATTCGGGGTAAGACCGCCATGCTGTTCGAAGCGTCAACACACAGTGCTGCGGCCCTGTGTGGCGCCTCAAGTGCGCAGGCAGAGTCCCTTCGGCAGTTTGGGGATTATCTTGGTATCGCCTTCCAGCTGGTCGATGACCTGCTGGATTACCGCGGCGACGCTACGACGCTAGGCAAGAATGTGGGTGATGACCTGGCAGAGGGTAAGCCTACCCTTCCCCTGATCGTAACCATGCGAGAAGGCACCGAGGAGCAGGCGACCCTGGTTCGCAAGGCCATCCAGCAAGGTGGCAGCAAGGACCTGGAGGGTATTCGCACTGCAGTCGAAGCCGCCGGCGCGCTTGACTACACCGCCAATCTGGCACGTGACTATGCTGAGCGGGCCATTGCCTGCCTGGAAAGCCTGCCTGACAGCGCTCACCGTGATGCGCTCATCGAGCTAAGCCAATTTGCAGTAGCGCGTACGCACTGATATAGCAACCAAAAAGAACGCCACCTGCCGTCAGGCACGTGGCGTTTTTTTATGTCTGTTTTGTGCTGCTGGTCGCCTTGGCCAGAAAAATTCGGATTAACCCTTGATTAATCAATAACAAGAATTATTCTCATTCATACACTCGATATGGAGGGATATGTCATGACTTATTTGATCGATGCCTGGCTGGACCGCCCACACCCCTACCTTCGCATACTCAATCGCGAGACTGGACAGGTATGCGTTGTACTGGATGAAGACGCATTGAATGAACTGTGGGAGATGGGCGAGCTTGATGTGCAAAGTTTGAGCAGCAGCGAACCTGCTCGCCAAAAGGAACAGGTCCGCCAACTCTTTCTGTTCTGCTATGCACGCGCCTTGCGGCCGGAGGACAGCAGTCAGCAGAGCTTTGGCTAAGCTGGTCTTGCGGTCAGCCCTAAGACTCAGAGAATCTCGAGCAGCTCTACGTCGAAGACCAGTACGCTATGGGGCGGGATACTGCCAACACCTTGAGCGCCATAAGCCAGCTCACTCGGCACGGTCAGGCGCCATTTGCTGCCTACACTCATCAGCTGCAACGCTTCGGTCCAGCCTGCAATGACGCCACCGACGGGAAATTCAGCAGGCTGGCCACGTTCATAAGAGCTGTCAAAGACGCTGCCGTCGATCAGGGTGCCATGGTAATGGGTACGTACATGACTCTGGCGGCTAGGCTTGTCGCCCTGCCCTTCAACCAGCACTTCGTACTGGAGGCCAGAAGGCAACAGCACAACGCCGTCGCGCTTGGCGTTTTCCAGCAGGTAGGCGGCACCGGTTTCTGCGGCTGCAGCAGCCTTGGCCTGCGCTTCAGCCTGCATACGCTCGCGAATGTGTTTGAAGCTGTCATTCAGATCATCAACCGACACACGACTGTCTTGCTCGGTGTAGGCATCCGACAAACCCGCCAGCACAGCCTCAAGAGACATGCCAGGTACCGGATTCTGACGAAGCTGATCGCCCAGTTGACGGCCAATGCCGTAGCTCACACGACTTTCATGCGTGTCCAGATTGAGTTCGCTCATTAGTTACCTCGGCTACAAAACGCCCAGCCTAACACAGACGACTGCAAGGCTCGGCGTGCATGCGGCAGGTAAATGACGGGTGATACTGTCTCTCTTTGAGCTACCGCTCAGGCTCAAACGCTTGCTTCACCGTTACGGTTGAAACCAAGGCACGTCTTTAAAGGCGCCTCGCTACGCGGCGCAGCGCCCACCATTTCGTCATAGGGAGAATACTGCACAAGGTAGAAGGGAAGCTCCGGTATCTCCCTGAGCACATGCTGGGCATGGCCGGGCGAGCGCAGGTGCATGGTCTTGCCATCGTTTTCCTGAAGGCAGCTGCGAGTCTCTACGCCGAGTATGTCAAGGATATAGAACCCTCCTTCCAGCGATAGAAGGTTGAGTTCCTGAATGCGACCTGCCTGGGCTAATGCCTTTAACTCTTCGAGTCTCATAGCGCCTCCGGGAAAGTAGCTGCCAGCACGGCTAACAACTGTCTTGACCTCTTATGACCCGTTAATGGTCATGCTTGGTGAGCTTGTCTAGATAACCCATGGCAAATGCCGAGAGCACGAAGGTCAGGTGAATGATCACGTACCATTTCAGATAGGTGGTATCGACATTTTTTGCGTCCATGAAGATTCGCAGCAAGTGAATCGATGAAATCGCAACAATGGAAGCGGCGACCTTGTTCTTCAATGAACTGGAATCCATTTTGCCGAGCCAACTGAGTTTTTCCTTGTCATCTCCCAATTCAAGTTGAGACACAAAGTTCTCGTAGCCTGACAGCATGACCATGACTAGCAAACCGCCCACCAGAGCCATATCGATCAGCGACAGGACCAACAGGATCAGATCTGCTTCAGTTTGTTCGAATATATGCGGGAGTAAATGAAAGATTTCCTGGAAAAACTTGATGGCCAACATGACCAGGGCTAGCGAAAGACCAAAATAGATAGGTGCCAGCAGCCAGCGGGCAGCATACATAGCATTTTCGAAAAAGCGTTCCATGTAACTCGCTCATGACAAGTGATCCGGCGAGTATACCGGCGCATACCGCCCCGACAAACGCCTGGAACGGTACAAATCATGGCAAATCATGAGAGGCCCAACCCTTTTGGGCCAATTTGCTCACAGCTCGGGTCGAGCTTGGTACTTCATGACAGGTTGTGCACGTTCTCCATTCATTCGACGGAGTTCACCTTGAATGTGCAAGCGCCAGATCTGTGGATCAGACGCAGGAACATAGCCTTGTTCCTGCAGATTCTCGGCAATCGCTGCCATGACTGCCTCAGCGACAACCGGTCCGTGAAAAGGCCCTTGCGCCTTGATCGCCGTTGGATGCTGACCCGTCAGACCAGCAGCACACAGTAGAGTCCACATTCCTGGCTGATGAGCCAATGGTTTGACTTCACATTCGATACGGGTAACAAGACCCAGGCAAGGACGAATTAGAGTGATGCTGCGCGGCATGGCATCTTCCTCGATCTGTTTTTTTCTAATAAGCCTGTCGTGCCCGAGGAGTTATCGAGGAGCGATAACGAACTTCAGCAGCGCAAGCCAGCTGCGGTGTGCCATGACCCGCAGGCCATGGCACATCTCTCATTCTTCCGACCTGACCGCTATGTACTCAGTTCTCGTCGTGCGTGTCCTTTTTGCTCTTATCTTTCAATTTGTCGGCCAGTTCATCTTCTATCTCGAGTTCAGCGATGTCTTTAAGCCGCTCGACAACCCGAGCATTCACGCTGCCCTCAGGAAAACGCCCTTGTGCGTCTGGTGCACCTGCCGGCTCACCGACCAGAAGGCTTAGCGCTTCGTCTGCCTGACGAACGGCATAGATGTGGAAGCGCCCCTCTCTAACCGCCTCTACCACGCGCTCATCAAGCATGAGGTTGATTACATTGGCCCTAGGAATGATCACGCCCTGCTCGCCGGTGAGGCCGCGAGCAGCACATAAGCGGAAGAAGCCTTCGATTTTTTCGTTGACGCCGCCAACAGGCTGCACCTCACCAAACTGGTTAATGGAGCCGGTTATGGCAAAACACTGCTTCAACGGTGTACGTGAAAGCGCGGAAATCAAGGTGCAGGCTTCTCCCAGAGAGGCGCTGTCACCATCCACATAGCCATAGGACTGCTCAAGGGCAATGCTGGCAGAAATGGCCAGGGGGAATTCCTGGGCGTAGCGACTCCCCAGATAGCCTGTCAGGATCATCACACCCTTGGAGTGGATCGGCTGCCCAAGACTGACCTCTCGCTCGATATCGAGAATGCCGCTGGCGCCGGGATAGACCGTAGCGGAGATACGAGCAGGCATACCAAAGGCCGAGTCTGCTACCTCAAGAACGGTTAGGCCGTTGCATTTGCCAACCGCGGCGCCTTCTGTATCAATCAGGATCTGACCCGCCATGATGTCGTCCAGCACACGGGCCGAGACACGACCTGTACGGGTTTCCTTGGCTTTCAAGGCACGCTCTACGTGGCCTCGATCGGTCACTTCGTCGCCTGCCAGCTGGCGAATGAAATCCGCCTCGCTGACCAGTTGGAATAGATCACCGATTCGAGCCGACAATCGCCCCTGATGCTCTGCCAGACGAGCACTGTAAGTGGCAAGACGCGCAACTGCCGTTGCGGTCAGGGGCGCCATGCCCTCTTCGGAGGTCCGTGTTTTGAGGAGCTGTGCAAACTGCTCAAGGCTGTCGTCACGCAGCGGAATCTCTTCATCAAAGTCCACCAGCACACGAAACATCTCCTGGAACTCCGAGTCGAGCTCCTGAAGGGTGTAATAGAGCTGCCGCGAGCCAATAATGATGACTTTGATGTTTAGCGGAATAACCTGGGGGGTCAGGCTGACGGTCGCAAAGCGACCAAGATCAGCCAGCGGCGACTCCATCTTGAGCTGACGTGAATGCAGGGCACGCTTCAGGGCATCCCAGACAAAGGGTTCGGTAAGCAGTTTTTCCGCCTCGACGATCAGAAAGCCGCCGTTGGCCCGGTGCAGTGCTCCTGGACGCAACTGTCGGTAGCTGGTGTAGAGCGCGCCTTGATCAGAGCTGTACTCGATGCGACCGAACAGATTGTCGTAGGTGGGATGAGGCTCGAAAATGACCGGTGCACCACTGGTCGCATGGTGCCCAATAACTAGATTGGGCAGGTATTGCTCTTTCAGATCCTTACGGCGCTGTGTGTCCGTTTTGGCATCGTCGATCAGCAGATCGACCACCGTTTTGAGCAAGTCGACCTGCATGGCCTGCAAATAGGCACACACACCCGGGTTGTCATTGTATTTCTCAACCAGCGGAGCCAGCAGCGGCTGGAGAGCCAACGTGATGGTTTCTTCATTCAGGCGGCGCAACTCATTGCTGGACTCGCGACGCCATTGCGGCAGACTGGCCAGCTCCTCATTGAGCCGCTCCTCTAGTGAGGATATATCGGCATGGAACTGTTCGCGCTCCGCTTCAGGCAACTGGGCGAATTCAGCCTCATCCAGAGCCTTGCCCTCCTTCATGGGCGTAAAGGCAATATTGGTACTGTCGCGGTAGAGCGCTACGCTTTTTTCCAACGCTGCACGTTCTACCGCATCCAGCGCCTGGTCGTAGCGCTGGTTGAAGGCTCGATCGATGGCGCTCTTTTTCTGCTGATAGGCAGGATGCTCGAACACGGCTGGAAATGTGGAGAGCAGGTTATCGATCAGCTGCTCGATATCAGCGATGAAGTCATCTCCATTGCCTGGCGTCAGCTCGACAGCACGAGGCTCGCGCAGCTCTTCGAAATTGTTCAGGTAGGCCCAGTCCGAGGGCGTAGGCAAGCGCTTGCCTTCCGCTTTCAGGAACCGTTGCACGAAGGAAAACCGTCCCGTTCCCGGCTCTCCCATGACATATACGTTATAGCCTGGACGTGGCATCGCCACACCAAACTGCAGGGCCTCTACAGCGCGCTCCTGTCCGAGAATACCCCGGAATGGGTCTAGCTCATCGGTAGTACTAAAGGACAGCTGGGCGGGATCAAAGGGACTGGTCAATTCGTCAGGTGCCAGGCGCAGGCCGGCAGCTACAGGATCATGCATCGGAAATCCTTGTGTCGTTCGGACATATCTGTCCGCATTCTGGCGTTGCGAGCCGGATAAGAGCAAGGCATGGCACTGCCTACCCGGTCATCATGGCACACGAAGCGGTCACACCGTTTTGACGAATTTGTGACATGGAAGTGCCTAACTTCAGAAATAACACCGACTCGCCAGTCCGGGGCTACGCTTAAGGGAAGGAAGCAGGAAAAGAAACAGGTTATGCGCAGTCAATCCAAGGGTCTTCGTACTGCGCCAGCGACGAAGTTTGCGCAGGAGTAAGACCATGTGGATGAGAATGTTATTGGCTGTAACGCTACTTACCGGGCTGAGCGGCTGTGAGAGCTACCATGACCAGTTGGTTGCAAAGGGTTATCCACCTCCTTATGCCGATGGCTATCACGACGGGTGTCTGACAGGTAAACAGGCGGTAAATGGCATTGGGGCCCTCCATAAGAACGTCCCCCGCTATGACCAGGAGCGTTATTACGCGCAGGGGTGGGAGGACGGCTACCGCCAGTGTGCCAGCACGGCTCAGAACGAACAGACCCGTCGCTACTATGAAGAACATTGGAGTGAGCACGAGGAGGACTGGGAACGCAGCAAACGCCGTGGAATGGCCCGGGCCCTGCGCGGCGACAGCAAGGAACAGAAAGACAGCAATTGAACGCACATCAGAAACATCCGACGCTCTGGCGTGACGCTACTAAGTAGTGCTCGCTTTGGCTTTCCCATTCTGCTATTGCTCAATCAAAACGGATAAGCACTAGCAGAATGTCTCAACTAAACGCTCGCCCCCTGGCTACTCTCATACCGGTCTGCCTGTTACTGGTGGCAATGATCTCTCTTCAAAGCAGCGCCAGCTTGGCCAAAAGTCTTTTCCCTGTCCTGGGTCCGATTGGTGTAACCGCGCTGCGCCTTCTCTTTTCCGCCCTGCTGCTTGTAGCTGTTCTTCGACCGTGGAAAGTCCTTGGCAAAGGGAAGCCATGGAAATCTCTGGTCGTATATGGCATTGCCCTAGGCATCATGAATGTTTCGATTTATCTGGCCATGCAGCGGATTCCCATTGGAATCGCAGTCGCCCTTGAGTTCACTGGCCCCCTGGCTGTCGCCATAATTGCCTCTCGCCGGCTGATCGATTTTGTCTGGATCATCCTGGCTATTTTAGGGCTGGTATTGCTTTTACCGGTCGGGCATGCTGCCAGCGGTGTAGATCTACTGGGCGCGTTTTTCGCCTTGCTGGCAGGTGCCTGCTGGGCCCTCTACATTGTGTTCGGCAAGAAAGCCGGGGCCGTCTATGGTGCGAGCACCGTTGCGCTGGGCTCAAGCATCGCAGCACTGGGAGTTCTGCCACTTGGACTTTATGAGACAGGTCCCGGTCTGTTTGCGGTGGAAACACTGCCAGTCATTCTGGCAATCGCCGTCATGTCCTCCGCGCTCCCCTACGTTCTGGAAATGATGGCGCTGACAAAGTTGCCTACCCAGACCTTTGGCACCTTGATGAGCCTGTCACCGGCCTTGGGTGCCCTGTCAGGCTTTATCTTTCTCGGCGAAACATTGACCCTCGGCCAATGGACGGCGCTGGCCTGTATTGTAGCTGCCTCTATCGGGACGACACTTACCATCGGGAAATCTTCTGATGCACCTCCCCCTGAATCCGGGGAGGCGCTTGCGGGTGAAGGGACTACCCTTAAAGGATCGAAACCCAATCGTGGAGGATGAATGATTTATCTGATCATGGGTGTATCTGGCAGTGGAAAAACCACTATAGGGGAACGCCTGGCCCAGCGTCTGGGCTGCCAGTTTTCCGATGCCGACGAGTTCCACAGCGACGCCAACCGGCAAAAAATGGCCAAGGGCATTCCTCTTGATGATGAGGACCGCTGGCCGTGGCTGGATGCCATTCGCACTGCGATGCAGGATGCCCATCGCCATCAGCGAACCCAGGTATTTGCCTGCTCAGCCCTGAAGAAGCAGTACCGGGAACGGCTGCAAACCGCCACCGACGGGATCGTTCTGGTCTTTTTGAATGGACCGGCCGAGGTACTCAGCGAGCGCATCCTCAATCGACGCGGGCACTTTTTCGATCCACGGCTACTACAAAGTCAGATCGACACACTTGAGCCGCCCGGTGAGCAAGAGGCGCTACTGGTTGATATTCGCCAGTCTCCGGATGAAATCATAGACAGCATTCTTCGGGCCACTCAGCACAAGAAATAAAAAAGGCCGCAGCATTACGCGGCGGCCTTTGGGTACAAAAGGGCTGATCAGCTCAGCTTTTTGTACTTCACTCGCTTGGGCTGCGTGGCAGCATCGCCAAGACGCTTCTTGCGATCCGCTTCGTACTCAGTGTAGTTCCCCTCGAAGAACACCACCTGAGAGTTGTCTTCGTAGGAGAGGATATGAGTGGCGATACGGTCGAGGAACCAGCGATCGTGCGAGATCACGATGGCGGTGCCCGGGAAGTCCAGCAATGCTTCTTCCAGTGCGCGCAGGGTTTCGATGTCGAGGTCGTTGGACGGTTCGTCCAACAGCAGTACGTTACCGCCCTGCTTCAGCGTCAGCGCCATATGCAAGCGGCCACGCTCACCACCGGACAGGTCCTTGACGAACTTCTGCTGATCGGCACCCTTGAAGTTGAAACGACCGACATAGCCGCGGGAAGGCACTTCATAGTTGCCCACGCGAATCATGTCCAGACCATCGGAGACCTGCTCCCATACAGTCTTGTTGCCTTCCAGGCTATCGCGACTCTGATCGACACTGGCGATCTGTACGGTTTCACCGATCTCGATGGTGCCCGAATCTGGCTGCTCTTTGCCGGTGATCATGCGGAACAGTGTGGATTTACCGGCACCGTTACCCCCGATCACACCAACAATCGCGCCCTTGGGCACACTGAAGCTCAGATTATCGATCAGAACGCGATCACCGTAGCCCTTGGTGACGTTATGAAACTCGATAACCTTGTCACCCAGGCGCGGGCCAGCCGGGATGTAGATCTCGTTGGTCTCGCTGCGCTTCTGGAATTCCTGAGATTGCAATTCCTCGAAACGCTGCAGACGAGCCTTGGACTTGGACTGACGGGCCTTGGCACCGGAGCGCACCCACTCCAGTTCCGCTTTCATGGCCTTCTGGTGAGCCGCTTCCTGCTTGGCTTCCTGCGCCAGACGGTTGGCTTTGGATTCCAGCCAGCCGGAGTAGTTACCTTCGAACGGGATACCGTGGCCACGGTCCAGTTCGAGAATCCAGCCAGCCACGTTATCCAGGAAGTAGCGGTCATGCGTGATGGCTACGACAGTACCAGCGAAGTCGTGCAGGAAGTGCTCGAGCCAGGCAACGGAATCGGCGTCCAGGTGGTTGGTAGGCTCGTCGAGCAGCAGCATGTCAGGTGCAGACAGCAGCAGACGGCACAGCGCCACGCGGCGCTTTTCACCACCGGACAGGTGCTCGATCTTCGCATCCCATGGCGGCAGGCGCAGGGCATCGGCGGCCACTTCCAGCTGCCGCTCGAGATTGTGGCCGTCAGAGGCCTGAATGATGGCCTCCAGACGCGCCTGCTCAGCAGCCAGCGCATCAAAGTCGGCATCCGGCTCGGCATAAGCAGCGTATACTTCGTTCAGGCGATCCTGAGCGTCCTTGATCGCACCAACGGCCTCTTCGACAATGTCCCGAACCGTCTTGCTCGGATCGAGCTGCGGCTCCTGCGGAAGATAACCTACGTTGATACCGGGCATCGGGCGAGCTTCGCCGTCGATCTCCGTATCGACCCCGGCCATGATGCGCAACAGGGTAGACTTACCCGCACCATTCAAGCCCAGCACGCCGATCTTGGCGCCAGGAAAGAAGGACAGGGAGATGTCTTTCAAAATCTCTCGCTTCGGGGGCACGATCTTGCTGACCCGATGCATGGAGTAAACGTATTGAGCCATGGATGAACCTTGGTACTGATGCAAAAGTAGGCGAATAGTATGGCGGGACTGAGCCAAGCTGTCGAAGTCCCTCACACACTATTTGATGGATTGCAGGTTATCGCTTCAGACGACAGCCAAACAATCACTTAAGAATCTGCACCCCGCGGGCGATAACGCAAAGGATATCCCAAATTCTCTTTTGTAATGGTGGACAGGATGATGACGATACCTTCCATGAGCGCCTCACCCAGTGACAGGACTGTCTATAGCGTGTGCGGTTGCCGCTTGTAACTGCACTCTTTTGGAAAACCGATGTGAAAGCTTCTGCCGGCCTACCCTTACAAAACCTGCTGACGCGCTCTCCTGCACTCCGTATGTTGAAGTGGGTGCTGGCTGGGCTGATTCTGTTATTGCTGGGTGTATTGTCCTGGCAACTCCATAAGGAGCTGAATCAGCGAAGTGCCATGCTGGGCAGCTTCGCTCGGGAGCAGAGCCTGCAAAAGGCCGAATATATCGAGCAAGCCCTTGCGTTTCTTGCTCACCAAGCGGCGGCAGAGCTTGATGACGTAACGCCGGAGACAGGCATCGAGGCGCTACCGGCACAGTTGCAGGCTATCTATCCCAAGGCCAACCACCTCTATTGGGTTCCAGCCGGCGCGCTTGAAGACCCGTCCTTATTTCCGTCAGCAGTCGACCCAAACTACCTGAGCCCTGCCCTACGACGTTTGGAGGCGAGACCGTTTTATTACGGCTATACGCCTCACGACGGTAGCTATGTGCTCCTCAGGCAGAAAAGCCAGAGCGATCAGGGCTGGTGGCTGATCACGGGCGAAGCCGGGTTAGGGCTGGAAAGGCTGAAAAACCACACCCATGAACTGATCTGGACTATTACAGACAAGGCAAGCGGCGCCACGTTGGCCAGGGATATGCCTGAGGAGCCTGCCGTTTCGGACAGCCAGACCTTTGCCCTCACATTAGATGGCACCAACTGGCAGCTCCGTAGCCATTTGAGCCCTTCGGTCCTGTCTTGGAAAACGCTGTTTTTGTGGCGAGTTGCCACGTTTGTGCTGCTGACTCTATGCGCGTCCCTTCTGGTGTACTGCCTGCAGCGGGAGCAATCCGGCTTTCATCTTTCCTCACGCTCGTCACGGCAGAGCCTGCGTCTGATGATGCAAGCCCTGAATGCGGTAGATGAGTGCGTACTGGTCACCTATGAAGAGGGCCGCCTGCTTTACCTCAACCGGAAAGCCTCCCTTCTTTTGGGCATCGAACAGACAGATGCGGAGCAGCACACCTTGAGGGGTCTGCTCCCTGCACTAGACCTATCAACTCCGCAAGAGGCCGACAAGGATTGGATCGTCGAGCTATCCCAACCTGACGGCCAGCGCAGACTGTTTGCCGTCAGCCGCTACGGCGTAGGCTCGAATCGTTCCTTGGAGGAACTGGAAGATCATACGTCAGCCTTTACCGGGTGCGCCTGGATACTGCGGGACGTCACCGAGCAGCAGCAGGCGCTCCGGACGATAGAAAGTACACGCCAGCGCTACCAGAGCATTTTCGAAGGCATCAACACCGGCATTTGTGTATTGGACTTCTCCCGCCTGCAGCAGGTCCTGCTAGCACATCACATCACAAGTGCCCGGACGTTCTATCAATGGCTTGAGATCAATCCTTCACGGGGCCACGAGCTGCTTGGCCTGATTCGCATCACTGAAATGAATCAGATGGCGCTGACCCTGCTAGGCATTACGACCATTGATCAGGCACTGGCCAACCTGATCGGCGATAGCAAACCCAACGCCCATGGCAAGCGCATGAAGATGATTGCCGCGCTGGCTGAAGGACAGCAGACCCTGGATGTGGAAGGCCGCCTCATAACACCGCAAGGCGATCGCCATCTCTGGTTCTCTGTCCACCTTCCTCCGGCAGAAATGGGATACGAGGCCGTACCGCTGAGCATAACGGATGTATCACGGCGCAAACGCACCGAACTCTCGCTGATTGAACGGGAGCGCTTCTGGTCCGACTTGGTCAAAGCGGCGCCGGACACGCTTTATACCTATGACCTCAAGACCCAGACCATTGATTATCAAAACCATCCGCTGGGCCTCAAGCTTGGCTATAGCGAAGCCGAACTGGACGCATTGGGCCCGGACTACCTGACCACGCTCCTGCATCCGGATGATCACGAGTTATTCGAGCGCCTGCGCACCATGCGGCAGATCATTCAGGAAGGCCAGGTGAACGATTGCCTGGTTCGCTGGCGTCACAAGAACGGCCACTGGTGCTGGTTCGATCTGCGCGAGCAGGCGTTCCAACGTGACAGCCAGGGTCAGATGCGCCAGATCATCGGCCTTGCACTGGATGTCACCGAGATGGTCAATGCCAATGATCTGCTGCGTGACCAGGAGCGTCGCTATCGCCTGCTGGCGGAAAGTATCAGCGACATCATTTTCAGCACGGACCAACAGTTGGCTATCAACTACATAAGCCCTTCGGCTGAAAACCTTCTGGGCTATAACCTCGAAACGCTTTACCAGCTCAACCCCTATGATCTGGCTACGCACTCCCAGCAACTCAAGAAACTGCGGGACTGGATAAAAAAGCTGCGTCGATCGCTTAGGTCAGCTCAGCTGATGGCGGAGGTAGATCAGGAAGCCAGTCAGGTCATTATCCTGGACTGCCTCCACGCCGACGGGCACAAGTTAAGCCTGGAAATGCGTCTGGAAACGCTATGGGACAAGCATGGTCGTTTCGAAGGGCTGCTGGGCATCTGCCGGGACATCACTGCCCAGCGACGCGCGGAAAAAGACATGCGGATGGCCGCTACCGTTTTCGATCATTCGGCAGCCGCCATTCTGGTCACCGATCCGGCCGGCTACATCGTACGCGTCAACCAGATGTTTACCCGTATGACCGGTTACGAGCCAGAGGAAGTCATCGACCAGCAACCGCGCATGCTATGTGCAGACCTTCAGGAAGCTAACCAGCTTTCTCATATCATGAACCATATGGCGGTACAGGGCAGCTGGGAAGGTGAACTGTGGCAAAAGCGCAAGGATGGTGAGCCTTACCCGTCCTGGATCGGCATTACCGGCGTACGCGACGATGAAGGTGATCTGGTCAGCTTCGTGTGTTTCTTCGTGGATATCAGTGAGCGCAAGGCCAGTGAACGACATATTCACCGTCTGGCCTATTACGATGCCCTGACGCTCCTGCCAAACCGCACGCTGTTCCAGGATCGCCTCCACACTGCATTGGAGCAGGCGGCTCACCATGCCAACTGGGTTGTGCTGATGTTCCTAGATTTGGATCGTTTCAAGCCGATCAACGATTCGTTGGGGCATGCTGCTGGCGACCGAATGCTCAAGGAGGTAGCTGTACGCCTAACCGCCTGTGTAGGAACGGAGGATAGCGTGGCTCGCATGGGTGGCGATGAGTTCACCTTGCTGCTGGCCAACCTAGGTAGTCGGGAGGAGGCCATGGCCTGTGCTATCCGCGTGGCCGAAAATATCCTGGAAAGCCTGTCCGAAGCATTTATTCTGGAAAATCGTGAGTTTTTCGTCAGCGCCAGTATCGGGATCGCGCTATCGCCTCAGGATGGCAGTGAGCTCAGTCAGCTAATGAAAAACGCGGACACGGCGATGTACCACGCCAAGGAGGTGGGCAAGAACAACTTCCAGTTCTACCAGGCGGAAATGAACGCCCGTGCGCTGGAGCGCATCGAGCTTGAAGCCGATCTGCGACACGCCTTGCTGCAAAATGAATTTACCCTGCATTACCAGCCGCAGTACCGGTGCTCCAATGGTCAGCTGACCGGCCTTGAGGCCCTGCTCCGCTGGAGCAATCCGCGCCGCGGCAACGTCTCGCCTGTCGATTTCATTCCAGTGCTCGAAGAAACCGGTTTGATCATTCAGGTTGGGGATTGGGTCATCAAGGAAGCCTGCCGCCAGCTGCGCGTCTGGCATGATGAAAAGGTTCGCATTCCAAAGGTGTCCGTTAATCTCTCGGCCCGACAGTTCGCCGACAATCGCTTGGGCGAACATATTGCCCAAATCCTGCAGGAAGTGGGCTTACCCCCCGCCTGTCTTGAGCTTGAGCTGACGGAAAGTATTCTCATGCAGAACGTGGATGATGCGCTGATGACACTCAAAAGCCTGAAAGAGCTGGGTGTATGCATTTCGGTAGATGACTTTGGAACCGGCTACTCCTCGCTTAACTACCTGAAGCAGCTTCCCATCGACATTCTCAAAATCGACCGCAGCTTTGTGGATGGCTTGCCCCATGGAGAGCAGGATGCCCAGATTGCGCGCGCCATCATTGCCATGGCCCACAGCCTCAACCTGTCGGTCATTGCCGAAGGGGTGGAAAATGAAGAGCAGCTCAAATTCCTGCGTGACCATGAATGCGACGAGGTTCAGGGGTATCTGTTCGACAAACCGCTGTCACCCGAGCTGATCGAGGCCCGATTGCGGCTGATGTAGCCGCCATGAATGCTATGCGACCGCTGCATGACGGGTGCTCATACCCAGTCCACTATGGATTGGGATAGAATGCGTCCTCTTTTAGCCCAGCCGCTTTTCAGGGGAACCCCATGTTCAGCCGTGACTTAACCCTCGCCCGCTTCGACGCCGATCTGTATGCCGCCATGGAGCAGGAAGCCCAGCGTCAGGAAGATCACATCGAACTGATCGCTTCGGAAAACTACACCAGCCCGGCTGTCATGGAAGCCCAGGGCTCTGTCCTGACCAACAAGTACGCCGAAGGCTACCCACACAAGCGCTATTACGGTGGTTGCGAGTTCGTCGACAAGGTCGAGCAACTGGCAATTGACCGTGCCAAGCAGCTATTTGGTGCCGACTACGCCAACGTTCAGCCCCATGCAGGCTCGCAGGCCAACTCTGCTGTTTACCTGGCGCTGCTGCAGCCTGGTGATACGATCCTCGGCATGAGCCTGGCCCATGGTGGTCACCTGACTCACGGCGCCAGCGTCAGCTCTTCCGGCAAGATTTATAACGCGGTTCAGTACGGTATCAATGAAAACGGCCTGATCGACTATGATGAAGTCGAGCGTCTGGCGGTTGAGCACAAGCCGAAGATGATCGTGGCCGGTTACTCGGCATACTCGCAGGTACTGGATTTCGCCCGCTTCCGTGAAATCGCGGACAAGGTGGGCGCTTACCTGTTCGTCGACATGGCTCACTTTGCCGGTCTGGTTGCCGCAGGTATCTACCCGAACCCGGTTCCGTTCGCCGATGTCGTGACCACGACGACTCACAAGACCCTGCGTGGTCCTCGTGGCGGCCTGATCCTGGCTAAGGCCAATGAGGAAATCGAGAAGAAGCTGAACTCGGCTGTCTTCCCGGGCGCCCAGGGTGGTCCGCTGATGCATGTGATCGCCGCCAAGGCCGTATGCTTTAAGGAAGCGCTGGCGCCTGAGTTCAAGCAGTACCAGCAGCAGGTCATCCAGAATGCCCAGGCCATGGCCGAGGTGTTTATCCAGCGTGGCTTCGATGTGGTTTCTGGCGGTACTCAGAACCACTTGTTCCTACTGTCCTTGATCAAGCAGGACATCACCGGTAAGGATGCCGATGCGGCTCTGGGTCGTGCATTCATCACGGTAAACAAGAACTCCGTTCCGAACGATCCCCGCTCCCCCTTCGTGACCTCGGGCCTGCGTATCGGTACTCCGGCCGTTACCACCCGCGGCTTCAAGGAAGCTGAATGCCGTGAGCTGGCCGGCTGGATCTGCGACATCCTCGATAACATGGGCGATGAGTCCGTGATCGATGGCGTACGCGAAAAAGTCCAGGCTATCTGCGCCAAGTTGCCGGTTTACGGTCAGTAAGCTCAAGCCTTACGAAAAGCCCGGCTTATGCCGGGCTTTTTCATATGCCTCAGACTTGTGCCGCCTCGAGACCTTCGCGCAGCTCGGCCTCCGGCAATTCCATGCCAATGAAGACGATCACGCTTTCTCGCACTTCGCCCTCCTCCCACTCCCGGTCCCAGTCAGCGCCGTACAGCCGCTGAACACCCTGAAACAAGAGCTTTCGAGGCTCTCCGGCAATATCCAGAATACCCTTGTAACGCAGCAGATTACTGCCGTGCCGCTCAAGTACCCCTTCCATGAAGCGACTGACGCGGTCGATATCGAGCGGACGTTCGGCCTTGAGCGCCAGCGAAGTGATGTTGTCCGGCTTCTGGGTACGCACCGGCGTTAGCGGGCGGAAAAGCATCTGACGATCCAGCTGATCGTTCAGATTGAACCCTCTGATATCCAACAGGACGCTCAGGTCAACCTGACCATGATCCACCACATGAACCGGCGCCCTTCGATTGATGCGTTGCAAACGTTCGCTCAAAGCCGTGAAGGCAGTCTCATCCACCAGATCGCGCTTGCTAACCAACAGGCGATCCGCAAAGCCCACCTGGGCCTGGGCAATGGGTCTGGATAGCTGCTCCTGGGCATGAACAGCATCCACCAGCGTAATGATGCCATCCAGCAGATAGCGTTCGCGCAGATCCTCATCCATGAAGAAGGTCTGAGCAACCGGGCCTGGATCGGCCAGGCCGGTACACTCGATCACCAATCGGTCGAATTCGATCTCGCCCTGGTCGAGCTGCTCCAGCAATACCGTCAGCGCATAGGACAAGTCTTTACTGCCGGTACAGCAGACGCAACCATTGGCTACCTTTACGATGCGTACAGCCTTATCGCCCAGCAAGGCGCCGTCAATGTCGGCCTCACTGAACTCATTTTCGATGACAGCGATCTTGAGGCCATGATCACCTTCAAGCAGGTAACGCAGCAGGGTTGTTTTGCCAGCACCGAGAAAGCCGGTCAAAACCGTTACAGGGATGGGGGTTGTAGACATATAAGCGGCCTTAAATGAAACGGGCCAGGCTAAAAGGCCTGGCCCGGTTGAATCACACCTTGACGTGCTTAGCAGCAGCGGAAGGTCTTGCCTTTGCCGCCACCATAACGCGCTTCCTGCCGCTCACGAAAGAACTCTTCGTAGGTCATGACAGGCAGGTCCGGATGTTTGCCGCGCATGTGCTCGACGTAGGTATCGTAATCCGGCATTCCGACCATGAGGCGAGCCGCCTGCCCCAGGTACTTTCCAAGATTGGCGAGGTCATTGAACATGCGCAGCTCCCATCAGACATTTGTCAGCGGTTGGAAAGGCGTTTCCTTGTCCGTGCGCTGAGGCTTGGACAAAGCGGCATAACCCACCTTCACGGTATAGAACAGCACGCTGGCGACTACGATCAGGAACAGTACGGTCAGAGTCGCATTGGTATAACTGTTGATCATGATCTGCTGCATCTGCTCAACCGACTTGGCTGGCGCCAGAATCTGATCAGCCGCCAGCGCATCGCGGTATTTGTGCGCCTGAGCCAGGAAGCCAACCGCCGGGTTGCTGTCAAACAGCTTGATCAGACTGGCCGTGGTTGTGCAGATCAGCAGCCACACGGCCGGCAATGCAGTTACCCAGGCGTAACGCTGGCGCTTCATCTTGATCAGCACGACCGTACCCAACATCAAGGCAACACCGGCCAGCATCTGGTTGGAGATACCGAACAGCGGCCAGAGCGTATTGATGCCGCCCAGCGGATCGACAACGCCTTGGTACAGCAGATATCCCCAGAGCGCAACGCAGCCACCTGTGCCAATCATATTGGCGATCCAGGAGTCGGTACGCTTGAGTGCTGGTACGAAATTGCCCAGCAAATCCTGCAGCATGAAGCGACCCGCACGGGTTCCGGCATCAACAGCCGTCAGGATGAAGAGCGCCTCGAACAGGATCGCGAAGTGGTACCAGAAGGCCATGGTGTTTTCACCCGGCAGCACCTGATGCAGGATCTGCGCGATACCGACCGCCAGTGTTGGAGCACCGCCGGCCCGCGCCAGGATGGTGGTTTCGCCAATGTCCTGTGCGGTCTGGGTCAGGATCTCGGGTGTTACCGCAAAGCCCCAGGAGCTGATCGTGGCAGCAACGCTTGCGGCATCGGCGCCCACAATGGCCGCCGGACTGTTCATGGCAAAGTAGACGCCCGGCTCGATGACCGATGCTGCCACCATGGCCATGATCGCCACAAAGGATTCCATCAGCATGGCGCCATACCCAATATAACGGGCATCTGTCTCACGGCTGAGCAGTTTGGGCGTGGTGCCTGACGAGATCAGCGCGTGGAAACCGGAAACAGCGCCACAGGCGATAGTGATAAAGAGGAACGGGAACAGGCTACCCTTCCAGACCGGGCCGGTACCATCCACAAACTGGGTAACAGCCGGCATCTTCAGCTCAGGTGCAATGAAGAGAATACCGATAGCCAGCGCGATGATGGTGCCGATCTTGAGGAAGGTCGACAGATAATCACGGGGCGCCAACAGCAGCCAGACGGGCAGCACGGAAGCCACGAAGCCATAGCCGATCAGCATCCAGGTAATCTGTTCACCCGTAAAGGTGAGCCGCGGCCCCCATACCGGATCAGCCGCAATCACGCCACCAAACCAGATGGCGGCCAGAAGCAATACCAGGCCGACCACAGAAATCTCACCGATATGGCCCGGGCGGATATAACGCATGTAAACGCCCATGAATACCGCGATGGGCAGCGTTGCCAGAACGGTAAACATCCCCCATGGGCTGTGGGCCAGCGCTTTCACCACAATCAGGGCCAGCACCGCCAGGATAATGATCATGATCAGGAAGCAGCCAAACAAGGCAATGGTTCCCGGGATCTGCCCCATTTCCTCACGAACCATCTCGCCCAGCGAGCGGCCGTTACGGCGGGTGGAGATGAACAACACCATGAAGTCCTGGACCGCACCGGCAAAGACCACGCCGGCAATCAGCCAGAGTGTGCCGGGTAGGTAGCCCATTTGCGCGGCAAGTACCGGGCCGACCAGCGGGCCTGCGCCTGCAATGGCAGCGAAATGGTGACCGAACAGGATGTGCTTGTTGGTCGGTACGTAGTCCAGACCATCGTTATTGAGAACAGCCGGTGTTGCCCGGTTCGGGTCCAGCTGCATGACTTTGGTAGCGATGAACAGGCTGTAATAGCGATAGGCAACGAGATAGAGCGCGACGGCTGCAACGACGATCCATAACGCATTGATCGTCTCTCCACGGCGCAAGGCCACCACTCCCAAGGCGCAAGCCCCTACAGCCGCGACCACGGCCCAGGGCACGTGGCGGAATACACTCTTGTTATTATTCATAAAGGCTCCATGACAAACGGACAAAGAAGCTGCCGCTCAAGCTTAGTTCAAGCTGGCAATTTCGCCATCAGACCTTGGTCTAGAGCGTTTGGTTTGTAGTGGCCATTTGAATATTCATACCGCAGAAGGCAGATGCCGGATAGTCATGCCGACACCCGCTTGCATCAGCAGACCAAGCCCGGACCTTTTGTCGAACAACCTGCCGTTCGTTGACTAAGCTGTAACGCTAAGCGGCAATACTTTAGACGCCGCGCCTTGGGCCGATAGAATGAGGTGAAGTCACCTCTATCGCATTCAGGAGTAGCGACATGACTGATTCAACCGAACGTCGGCGTTTCAAGCGCTTCGCGTTTGACGCCACGGCGCGGATTCAACAGGGCGAACAGCACTGGACAGCGCTGGTCAACGACATTTCCCTGAAGGGATTACTGACACAAAAGCCTGACGACTGGAGCGGCCGTCAGGAGGTGCCCTTCCAGATCGTCATTACACTGGACGCGGAAACACAGGTCGAGATGAGCGCCGAACTGGTACGGCTAGAAGCCGAACAGCTGGGCTTTGCCTGCCAGCAGATCGATCTCGACTCCATCAGCCACCTGCGCCGTCTGGTCGAGCTCAACCTGGGCGACCAGTCCCTGCTTGAGCGCGAACTGGCGGCCCTTGGCAAGGACTGACCCAGGCGGCTTACTCGAATAAGGCATCCAGCGCCTGGTCAAGACGGGTCACTGCGACCACTTCAAGACCAGCGGGTGCCTCCTTGGGCGCATTGCCTTTAGGTACGATGGCGCGCTTGAAGCCATGCTTGGCGGCTTCCTTCAAGCGCTCCTGTCCACTGGGCACTGGACGAATCTCACCCGAAAGACCGATCTCGCCAAAGACCAGCAGGTCGTGGGGCAAGGGGCGGTCACGTAGGCTGGAGATAACCGCTGCCATCAAGGCCAGGTCCACAGCTGTTTCCAACACCTTCACACCGCCAACGACGTTTATAAACACGTCCTGGTCATAGGTGGGAATGCCGCCATGGCGGTGCAGTACGGCCAATAGCATGGCCAGACGGTTCTGATCGAGACCGACCGTCACCCGACGCGGGTTGGCCAAGTGACTGGTATCGACCAGGGCCTGCACCTCAACCAGCATCGGTCGGGAGCCTTCCCAGGTAGCCATGACCACACTGCCTGGCACGGCCTCTTGTGCACGGGTCAGAAAAATGGCCGACGGGTTGGATACTTCCTTCAGGCCTTTATCGGTCATTCCGAAAACACCCAGCTCATTTACAGCACCGAAGCGGTTTTTCACTGCCCTAAGCAAACGCAGACGGCCATCCGATTCGCCCTCGAAATACAGAACGGTGTCCACCATGTGCTCAAGCACGCGCGGACCCGCCAGGGCACCTTCCTTCGTCACATGTCCGACCAAAAACACAGCCGTTCCGGTCTGTTTGGCAAAACGCACCAGAAGTGCCGCGCTTTCACGCACCTGGGCAACGCCACCCGGTGCGGATTGAAGATGCTCAGTAAAAATGGTCTGGATGGAGTCCACTACCATGACCCGCGGCTTTTCCTGACGTGCCGTGGCAATGATGCTCTCGATGCTCGTCTCGGTCATGACCTTGAGTTTGTCTTCCGGCAGCCCAAGGCGACGGGCCCGCATGGCCACCTGTTGCTGGGACTCTTCGCCTGTCACATAAAGTGCTGGCATACGCTCGGCAATGCGGCAAAGCGTCTGTAGCAAAATGGTGGATTTACCAATGCCTGGATCACCGCCGATCAGCACAACCGACCCATCGACCAAGCCACCACCTAATACGCGGTCCAACTCTGTGGAGTCTGTAGTGAAGCGTGGAGTTTCCTCAACGCTGACCTCGGCCAATGTCTTGAGCACGGCCTGCTGGCCCGCCCAGCCGCCACGGCCGGAGGCACCGGGCGCTGACTCAACAACCGTTTCGACAAGCGTGTTCCAGGCGCCGCACTCGCCACACTGCCCTGCCCATTTGGGAAACGTTGCGCCGCACTCTGTGCAGCCGTACATGCGCTTGGCTTTGGCCATTCCAGGCTCCTGAAAACAAAGCCTGATTATACACCACTGTATGAATTTACAGTTAACTCGATTCGCGTTTCCAGTCCAAGATCTGTTGCAGCGCTAGGGTCAACGGGTCGGGGGCTGGCTGAATTCACCGCGCTTGAGCTTTTCGACATCGTTGCCCATCGCATCCCTGGCATTAAGGTCTGCGCCCTTGGCCGCCAGATCGTCCAGCACACTCTTGCGTTGAAAAAGCGCAGCGTACATGGCGGCCGTCTGGCCGGCATTGTTACGCTGGTCAGGGTTACACTTGGCCTGAACCAGGCGGTGGGCAATGGTAATCTCCCCTTTGAAGATGGCGCCCATCAATGCAGTATTGCCTCGGTTGTCCTGTATGCAGGGGTCTGCACCTGCAGCCAGCAGCTGCTCGACGGCTTCCTTGTGGCCATGGTAGGCCGCCAGGATCAAGGCGGTGTAGCCTTTTTCATCCTGGATATTGAGGTCATAATGAGCCTTGATGAACTCTTCCAGCATCTCCTGACGGCCATCACGGGCCGCATCGAAGAAATAGCTTTTGAGCTGTGCCTTTACCGCATCGGGTGAGGGCTGATCAGGTGTTTTCGCCTCGACTGCAGCCGGCTCGGCTACCGACGCCTCAGGTGGCGGATCAGCCAATGCCAATGTGCTGGTGAGGGAAAGCATCGTAATGCCAAGAAAAAATAAGCGCATAGCGTGTTTTCTCGCGGTCAGGGCTGCCCGTGCGCGAGCGGCATTGGGCATGATCTGGCTTGTGCACTGTCTATGGTTACCCGGCTGGCATGAACACTCGCCAGGCAATTTGTCGGGCTTGCCTATCCAGGCAGGCAAGCCGACAAGGGAGCACGGGCAGGATTAGCCTGCCCGGAGGACATCAGTCCTTGAGGGTCGCGGCCACTTCCTTGACGCGCTTGAGGTCGCCTTTGGCCACCTTGGTCAAGCCTTCGCCATATTCCGCATCAGCCTTGTAGAAGTACGCCAGCATCATGTTTTTGCTTTCGTCATCCACAATACGCAGATCACCGCCCAGGCTTTCGATCAGGTCCTGACGCTCCTTCTTGCTGTAGGAGCGATACAGATCACCCGCCTGCTTGAAGTTCTGCTCGCGCTGGATCTTGGCCTGCTGGGTCGTACCGGACAGCGGCAGCTGGCTGTAACGTGCGGAAGTGTCTTCCTCACGCGGCTGCAGGCGGCTCGGCTGGTAGTTCACGGAGGTCGCCGTGTGGCCGATGTTCATCGCTCCGTCCTGGTTGCCGTTGTTCACCTCTACGTGAGGCTTGTTGATCGGCAACTGCAGACCATTGGTGCCAACGCGATAGAGCTGCGTATCGGCGTAGGAGAACACACGCCCCTGAAGCAGACGATCCTCGGAGGGCTCAATGCCAGGCACAACGTTGGCAGGCGCCATGGCAACCTGCTCGGTTTCTTGGAAGAAGTTGTCCGGGTTCTTGTTCAGGACCATCTGACCAATCTTGCGCTCGGGCACGCCCGGCCAGATCTTGGTGGCATCCAGCGGGTCAAAGTCGAACTTGGGCAGATCTTCCGGGTTGAGCACCTGAACGTACAGGTCCCACTTCGGGTAGTCGCCCTTGTCGATGGCGTTGGCCAGATCACGGGTCAGATGGCTGTAGTCCTTGCTCTGAACTTCGGCCACTTCCTTCGGATCCAGGTTCTTCTTGCCGGACTGCAAGCTCTTCCAATGGAACTTCACATAGTGAACTTCACCCTTGGCATTGACGAACTTGTAGGCATGTACGCCATTGCCATCCATGGTGCGGTAGCTGGCCGGTGTACCTTCATTGGAGTACAGCTCGGTCAGGGTACGGGTCGCTTCCGGAATGTGAGAGAAGAAGTCGAACGTACGACGCGGGTCATCCAGGTTGGTACGTGGGTCAGGCTTGAACGCATGAACCATGTCCGGGAACTTGATGGCGTCACGGATGAAGAACGTTGGGAAGTTGTTGCCTACCAGATCCCAGTTGCCGTCAGCAGTGTAGAACTTGGTGGCAAAGCCGCGCGGGTCGCGCAGGGTTTCCGGTGAGTGATTACCATGGATCACCGCAGAGAAACGTACGAAGACCGGCGTTTTCTCGCCTGGGCGGAAAACCTTGGCCTTGGTCAGGTCAGAAACGTCGGCCGAGGCGACGAACTCTCCGTGGGCACCCGCGCCACGCGCGTGAACGACACGCTCTGGAATACGCTCACGGTCAAAGCGCTGAAGCTTTTGTACCAGTTGCACGTCCTGCAGGAGCGTCGGGCCTGTGGCTCCAGCGGTCTGGGAGTTCTGGTTGTCTCCGACTGGCGCACCGTTGTCACGCGTCAGGGTACCTGCATAGGCCGCCGAAGCGACTGTGGCAGACAGGATGCCCGCTGCAAGCAGATTCAGGGCATATCCGGAAAAGGTCCGAATGGACATTGTTGGGTTCCTCTCTTTTTTAAGTGCTCTGTTCCAAGCACGTAAAGAGTAAGGAACCCGGACCGCTTCGCTAAATTGAATACCTTTTGTTCCGCTATTAGCAGAATCAATACCCAAGCCAAGCGTTTTAAGTTATGGCCGCTACGCAGGGGCAGCGGCCTAGAGCTGATCAGCTACCTTGCAGCTCGCGTGCGATCTTGTCCTTGATCACGACGCGTTCTCGTCGGCATCGATTCAACTCCTCATCGCCACTGTTCTCGACCATCCCTTCGATTTCCAGGATCTCCTGATCCAGCGCATCGTATTGCTCGATCAGCTTGGCAAATTCTGGATTGTTCTGGCGCAGCTCTTCAAACTTCTGAACCTTGTCTGGAAAATCCTTGTGCAAGTTGTGCTCGGCAACCATGTGTGACCTCCTGAGGCAGGTTGAATATCTTGAGCCTTTCAGCCCATCCATATGGTGGACCGCAGCCGTTCGGCAAAGTGCAGCAACGAGAGGCAGCACACTTTTTCAGGAAGCATTTCGAAACAACCAGACGCTTTTGCGGTTCAAAGTGCCCGAGACGTTAGCGATGGCGTCACTACCATTCCACCGCAAAAGGAGTGCTTATGAGCTTTTTCAGCGAATTCAAATCGTTCGCCATGAGGGGCAACGTCGTCGATCTGGCTGTTGGTATCATCATTGGCGGCGCTTTCGGCAAGATCGTGTCGTCATTCGTTGCCGATGTGATCACCCCGCCTCTCGGGATTCTTTTGGGTGGCGTGGACTTTTCGCACCTCGCCATTACGCTGCAGGCTGCCCAAGGCGATAAACCGGCAGTGCTGCTATCTTACGGCAAGTTCCTGCAATCGATCTTCGACTTCATCATCATTGCATTCGCCATTTTCAGCGCCATCAAGGTTTTGAATCGACTGCGCCTGCATGAGGAAAAGAAGGCAGCGGCCGGCCCTACCAAGGATCAAGTACTGCTGACTGAAATTCGCGACCTGCTCAAGGAACAAAGCCAGAAGCCTGAGGCCACCGTCACACGTAATGACCCTCCGACCTCTTCGTGACTGTTCGCTACAAATAGGGCCCTTGCGGGCCCCATCCGCATCTTTTACCAGTAATTTTCTACCGCGACCTGTCCAGGCCGGCGCGTCAGGGCCAGCAGGAAATCACGTGCCTTGAGCACGGCTCGCGTGTCATCCACCATTTCAGGATTACCACAGATCAGGATGCGGGAGTGCTCTGTTGAAAGCTCAAGCCCTGCGGCCTTCTCCAGCTCACCGTTTTCGATCAGGGTCGTGATTCGCCCCCTCAGCGCGCCGGGATGATCCTCACGGGTTACAACAGGAATATAGATCAGCTTCTGTGCAACCCCTTCCAGGTACTCCAGCTCCGCCAGCCCCTTAATCATTTCCTGATAGGCCAGGTCCTTTGCTTCCCGGACGCTATACACCAGCACGATACGCTCATACCGCTGCCAGATATCCGGCTCCTGAAGCATGGACAGAAACGGTGCCAATCCCGTACCGGTGGATAACAGCCATAAATCGCGTCCGCCGGTAAAGCGCTCCAGGGTGAGATACCCATAGGGCTGCTTTTCCACCAGCAACGTATCACCCGGCTTAAGGCGACTCAGCTCGCTGGTAAAGGCTCCGCCAGGCACGACGATGGAAAAGAACTCCAGAAATTCGTCATGAGGCGCGGAGACCATTGAATAGGCACGCCAGACGATTTCGCCGTCTGCCTTTTCGACACCCAGGCGGGCAAACTGGCCGGCACTGAAGCGAAAGCGCGGATCACGCGTCGTACGCAGGCTGAACAGGTTATCGGCCCAGGGCCACACCTCCGTGATGGTCTGGCGGGTGTATTTCTCGTCACTGGCGGTCATGCTGGGCTACCTCGTTTTCCGGGCCGATATCAGGCTGTCATGAAAACAAGCCCGGCACTGGTTTTCAACGGACAAACTGTAGGTATAACCGGCCGGACTAACGCGCCAGCCAACCACCGTCCACGGCCAGAGTATGACCGTGGACATAATCCGAGGCAGACGACGCCAGAAACACCACAGGCCCTGCCAGGTCGATTGGCTCGCCCCAGCGACCTGCCGGAATGCGCCCCAGGATTTCTGCGTTGCGCTGCTCATCGGCACGCAAGGCTGCCGTGTTGTTCGTTACCATATAGCCGGGCGCAATGCCATTGACGTTGATACCGTGCTTGGCCCACTCGTTGGCCAGCGCCTTGGTCAGCCCCATCACGCCACTCTTGGAGGCTGTGTAGGATGGGACACGGATGCCGCCCTGGAAAGACAGCATCGAAGCGATATTGATGATTTTGCCGCCGTCCTGCTGCGCTATGAATTGACGCGCCACGGCTTGAGAAAGAAAGAACACCGTCTTGAGGTTGACGCCCATGACATCATCCCAATCTTTTTCGGTGAAATTCAGTGCATCCTCACGCCGGATCGTTCCGGCATTGTTGACCAGGATATCGATACGACCAAAAGCCTGTAGCGCCTCATCCACAATAAAGGGCACCGCATCCGTGGCGCTGAGATCTGCCCGGATGCTCACGAATCGTCGGCCCTTGGCCTCTACCTCACCCTGGGTGTCATGGGGTTCGCGCCGGCTGATCCCAACAATATCGCAACCGGCACTGGCCAGAGCTACACACATGCTCCTTCCCAATCCGGCATCACACCCGGTGATGATCGCGACCTTGCCTGACAAATCGAATGGGTTAGCCACCATGATGCCTCCTGAGGGGTGGTAAACGCGGGCTGACCTGTCATCCTGAGCCCGCAAAACGTCTGTTCGACCCGCCAGACGCCCGGCGCGTTCAGCCGGCATCCAGAGAAAAGAGCAGCATAAGCAATGCCGCTCCCCTACACTGACGCCTTTGTCGTCAGCTCCGATCTTCTGCCATGGTTCTACTGTCCACACCCTTTGCCCAGCTTGACCTGCACCGCCAGCCACCCCGCCGGGACGATCCGTTACAGGCTTTCGATGCGGCGGATGAATACCTGCTTAATCATCTGGCCGAACAGGGCCTGCCAGACAACGCCCGAATTCTGGTGTTAAACGATAGCTTCGGCGCCCTGGCAGCAAGCCTGGCTGATCAGGGTCACGTTGTTTACAGTGGAGATTCCCACCTTGCAGCCCTCGCGCTTAACGATAACCTGCAGCGCAACGGACGTGATGGTCGGGTGCTATTCGTGCCATCCAGCGAGCCGGTTAAAGGCCCCTTTGACCTGGTGCTGATCCGTATTCCAAAAACCCTGGCCTTGCTGGAGGAGCAGCTGATTCGCCTGCATGATCAGCTGGCACCGGGTGCGCGAGTCATCGCAGCAGCCATGATCAAGCATCTGCCGCGTGCGGCAGGAGATCTGCTGGAGCGTCATATCGGCAGTGTCCAGGCATCGCTGGCAGTCAAGAAGGCGCGCCTGCTGTTTGCCACCCCCGAACCCAGGGAGCGGATAGCCTCACCCTACCCGACCCGCTACCGACTGGACGACCCAGCGCTGACACTGATCAATCACGCCAACGTGTTCTGCCGAGAAGGGCTCGATATCGGGACACGCGCCTTTCTTCCACATCTGCCTACTGACTTGGGCAATGCACGCGTGGCCGACTTGGGCTGCGGCAATGGCGTATTGGCCATCACCAGTGCACTGACCAATCCCCAAGCGCAGTACACGCTGGTAGATGAGTCCTATATGGCTATCCAGTCGGCACATGAAAACTGGCGTGCCGCCCTGGGTGATCGTCCCGTCACGTTGCGCGCCGATGATGGGCTGGCCAGCCAACCGGCTCGCTCGTTGGATGTAGTCCTGTGTAACCCACCGTTTCACCAGCAACAGGTGGTGGGGGACTTCCTGGCCTGGCGGATGTTTCAACAGGCGCGTGCTGCTCTCGACCGCCAGGGTGAACTCTGGATCGTCGGTAATCGCCACCTCGGTTATCACCTCAAGCTCAAGCGGCTGTTCAAGCGCGTCGAACAGGTTGCTGCCACCCCGAAATTCGTGGTGCTGCGTGCGGTCGAAGCTAACTGAGCATGATGCTGTGCCCTATGCCAGACCTTATTCAAGCGGGCTGGCATAGCGGGTAACGTGCCTCAGAGCAGTATCCAGACTGGATGATTCCGCCTAGGCTGGGTCGCCACCGTTTTAAGATAGGCGCCAGGTGATGCCTTTTGCCTACTGACAGGACGAACATACGCACCGGATGGGATCTTACGTGCCAGGGTTACCTTTCGATCTTCACATCTTTGCCATTTTGATAGAGGTCTGCGGCGTTTTGGCGGCGATCCATGCCATCATTACCGTTCGTACGGCTCAGGGCGCCATGGCTTGGGCTATTGCATTGGTTTTTATGCCGTTTCTGAGCCTGTTGCCTTATCTGGTTTTTGGTCGGCGTCGTTTCGATGGCTATGTAAAGGCGCGCCGACAGGCCGATGAAGAGATGGCCCGCGTTGCTGCCGAGCTGAACTGGCGCCCGTGGATCGCTGAGGCCCTGGCTGCGCAGCAATGCAGCGCGGCAAACCGCAAGCTCAAAGCCATGACGGCGCTGACCCGCACCCCCTGTGTAGCCAGCAACAAGGTGCGTCTTCTCGTCAACGGATCGGAAACCTTCAGCGCCATTCTGGGCGCTATTCGGGAAGCCCGGCAGGTTGTGCTGGTGCAGTTTTTCATCATTCATGACGACGCTCTTGGCCGGGCACTGCAAAACACGCTGATCGAGCGGGCCAGGGAGGGTGTTGAGGTGTTTCTTCTTTACGATGCCATTGGCAGCCATGCCCTGCCGCGGAGCTACGTGTCAAAGCTTCGCGAGGCAGGCGTGCAGGTCAAGGCATTCAGCAACCGTCGAGGACTGATCAACCGCTTTCAGGTCAACTTCCGCAATCACCGCAAGATCGTGGTGGTGGATGGTGAAGTAGGATTTGTCGGCGGACACAACGTGGGTGAGGAATACCTGGGGCACAAGCCACCGTTGGCTCCCTGGCGCGATACGCATATCGAAATTCGTGGGCCCGCTCTGGCAACTCTGCAGGAAACCTTTGCCCAGGACTGGTTCTGGGTGACCAAAAAGCTTCCAACCCTGGTGCTGCCTGAACGTTATGAGGATGGCGGCATGCTGTGCCAAGTGGTTGCCAGCGGTCCGGCGGACGATCAGGAGACCTGCTCGCTGTTTTTTGTCGAGGCGATTCACTCGGCGCAGCGGCGAATCTGGATCACAACGCCCTACTTCATCCCTGATGAGGCCGTCTCAGCCGCACTGCACTTGGCCGCTCTACGCGGCGTCGATGTGCGCATCCTTCTGCCGTCACGCCCGGATCACAAGGTCGTGTACGCCGCATCCTACCTATATGCCTTCAAGGCGGTGGATGCGGGCATTCGAGTCTTCAGTTATCAACCAGGCTTTCTGCATCAGAAGGTGGTGCTGATCGATGAAGAGGTTTCCGCCATCGGTAGCGCCAATCTGGATAATCGCTCGTTCCGGCTGAATTTCGAGATCATGGTCATGACCGTGGATACTGACTTCGCCTGGGAAGTGCGCTCGATGTTGGAAGTCGACTTTTCCAAGTCGGTCGAGCTGACGCCCAAGGACAATGCCAATGTTCGGCGCCTGCACAAGGCAGCCATGCGGGTAGCCCGACTGTTCTCGCCGGTCCTTTAGCCCAGTGGAGCGACACCCAGGCCATCCACGAGTCGCTCCAGAGCACGCAGACCGGCAACGGAATTGCCGTAGCTGTCCAGGCGGGGCGACCAGACGCAAATGCTCATGCGGCCGGGAACGATGGCCACAATACCGCCACCCACGCCGCTCTTGCCGGGCAGCCCGACGCGCCAGGCAAAATCCCCCGCGGCGTCATACAGGCCGCACGTCAACAGTAATGCGTTGAGCTGCCGCGTCTGCTGAGGCGACAATACCTCGCTCCCATCGTGGGGATTGATGCCCCGGTGAGCCAGAAAGGCGAACGCGCGGGCTACATCCACACAGCTCATGGACAGCGCACAGCCATGGAAATAGGTTTCCAGCACCTCATCTACTTCGCCATGCAGGTTTCCATAAGCCTTCATGAGGTAGGCCAGTGCAGCGTTACGCGCCTTGTGATCCATCTCTGAACGCGCCACCCGCGTATCGAAGTTGATGGTCGGATTGGCACTTAACCGCCGCGCCTGTTCGCGCATCAGGTATTGGATGGACATGATGCGCGACACCAGGATATCGGTTACCAGCAACGCACCGGCATTGATGAAGGGATTGCGCGGGACGCCCCGCTCCACTTCCAGCTGTACGATGGAGTTGAACGCCTGACCGGAGGGCTCCCGGCCTACACGCGTCCAGATGTCCGCTTCCGGCAGCCGCTGCATGGCAATGACCAGGTTGAGCACCTTGGAAATGGACTGGATGGAAAACGGTGTATCCCCTGCCCCCGCCTGGAAGACTCGACCCTCTACATCGCATAGGGCAATCCCGAATTGATCGGGTTCTACCTGGGCCAGTGCCGGGATATAGTCAGCAACCTTGCCTTCTCCCATGTCTTGCCGTGCCTCCTGGGCAACACGATCAAGCAGGGTTTGCAGGACTTCAGGGGAGCATGTCTCGGGCATGGGCGGCTTCGCTGCTTACAAAGGAGTGCCAGTGTAAGAAAGCGCAGCCGCAACGCCTAGTGATCTGTCGTTAAAGTCCCAAATCACTCAGTCCTGGATGATCATCCGGTCGACGTCCCTGCGGCCAGCGAAACAGGCGCTCGGCCTCGGTGATCGGCAGATCGTTGATGCTGGCATGCCGCTCCACCATGAGCCCTTGCTCATTGAACGCCCAGTTCTCATTGCCATAGGCGCGAAACCAGTTGCCGGAATCGTCATGCCATTCATAGGCGAAGCGTACGGCGATCCGGTTGCCCTCATGGGCCCATAGCTCCTTGATCAGCCGGTAGTCGAGCTCGCGTTGCCACTTGCGCGTAAGAAAATCCACGATGGCTTCGCGTCCCTTGATGAACTCGGCCCGGTTACGCCAGACGCTGTCGTTGCTATAGGCCAGTGCAACCTTGTGGGGATCGCGGCCATTCCAGCCATCTTCCGCTGCGCGGACCTTTTGGCGTGCAGTTTCCTGCGTAAAGGGTGGCAATGGGGGTCTGCTTTCCATGGACGTGTCTCCAAAACGGTAAGACAGATAGCGTAGATGAAAGCCTACCGTGCAAGCGGACAATCTGCCTGGAGAAACGGACAAAAGAAGACCCCGGCGAGTGCCGGGGTCTGGTGTATCAGGATTTAAGGCCGGCGGCAGTCATGACCAGCCGCAGCCCGTAGGACACAATGCCCAGGGCCACGATACTGCAGGCCCAGATCAGGACCATCCAGCCGAGACGCTTGATCAGCGGTTGGTTGTCAGCTGGATTGGGTTCACGCTCTTTGCCGGCCATGATCAATGATACCCCTCGCCTGTACGAACCTTACCGCGGAACACGTAGTAGCCCCACGCCGTGTACATCAATGTGATCGGGATGATGAACAGCGTACCGATGAGCAGGAACAGCTGGCTCTGCGGTGGCGACGAGGCTTCCCAGATCGAAATCGCCGGCGGGATGATATTCGGCCACAGGCTGATGCCCAGGCCGCTATAGCCCAGGAAGATCAGGATCAGCGTTAGTACGAAGGGAGATACATGAGCCTCTTCCTTCAGGATCGCGCGCAGCAGGAACACGACTGTTACCAGCACGAGAATCGGCACAGGCAGGAACCAGAACAGGTTCGGCATGGTGAACCAGCGCTGGGAGATGGCGTCATGGGACAGCGGCGTCCACAGGCTGACGGCTGCAATGAACAGCAGCAGCAACAGCACCAGCGGCTTGGTCATGCGACGCATGGAAGCCTGTAGCGGGCCTTCGGTTTTCATGATCAGCCAAGTACTGCCCAGCAGTGCGTAGGCAGCGATCAGACCAAAACCACAGAACACCGAAAAAGGCGTCAGCCAGTCCAGCGAGCCACCGGCATATTGACGATTCTCCACATGGAAGCCGTCAATGAAGGCACCCAGCGCGACCCCCTGACAGAAGGTTGCCAAGAGCGAGCCGAAGATAAAAGACTTGTCCCAGAGCCCTTCCTTGCCTTCCTGCACCTTGAAGCGAAACTCAAAGGCTACGCCACGGAAGATCAGGCCGATCAACATGAAGATCAGCGGCAGGTAGAGGGCCGGCAGAATGACGCCATATGCTAGCGGGAAGGCGCCGTACAAACCGGCCCCTCCCAACACCAGCCAGGTTTCGTTACCGTCCCAGATCGGAGCCACGGTGTTCATCATGACATCGCGTTCTTCCTTGCCCTTCACGAAGGGGAAGAGAATGCCAATCCCCAGATCGAAGCCGTCCATGACTACGTACATCATCAGGCTGAAAATGATGACCACCGCCCAGATCAGCGCGAGGTCAATACCAACAATTCCAGAAGCCATGTTCAGTGCCCCGTCAGTTGATCATGGGAATGAGCCTTTTCGGTACCTTCATCAGTAGCCGAAAGGGGGCGCTTCGGATGACGATCGTGTCCCGGTCCACCCTGGGTGGGCAAGTCGCCTTCACCGGTATGTGGTCCTTTGCCAATCATGCGCAGCGCATAGACCGTACCGATACCAAAGACCGCGAAATACACAATTACGAAGCTGACCAGGGTAATGCTCAGTTGCGTCACGCTGTGGTTGGCTACACCATCCTTGGTACGCAAGAGGCCATATACGATCCAAGGCTGACGACCCACTTCGGTGGTAAACCAGCCTGCCAGTAGAGCGATGAGACCGGCCGGCCCCATGCACATGATCAGGCGCAGGAAGGCCTTGGTTTCATACAGCTTATGTCTCCAGCGCAGGAACAGGCTCCACACACCGGCAGCAATCATGAGCAGCCCCAAGGCCACCATGATGCGGAATGACCAGAACACCACATACGCCGGCGGACGATCCTCTTTCGGGAAGTCCTTGAGTGCGGGAATCTGCTCGGTAAAGCTGTGCGTGAGGATCAAGCTGCCCAGCACAGGGATCTCGACCTTGAAGCGGGTTTCCTCACGCTCCATATCCGGCAGACCGAACAGAATCAACGGCGTTGCCTCACCGGGCGGATTCTCCCAATGGCCTTCGATCGCCGCGATCTTGGCTGGCTGGTGCTCCAGCGTGTTCAAACCGTGGGCATCCCCCACGAACGCCTGGATCGGCGCCACGAACAGGGCCATCCACATGGCCATGGAGAACATCTTGCGAATGGCCGGGTTATTGTTCCCACGCAACAGGTGCCAGGCCGCCGATGCGCCGACCAGGAAGGCCACCGACAGGTAGGCCGCGATGGTCATGTGCGCCCAGCGGAAGGGGAACGACGGGTTGAAGATTACTTCCAGCCAATGGACTGGCACTACGCGGCCATCGACAATCTCGTACCCGGCCGGGGTATGCATCCAGCTGTTCGAGGACAAAATCCAGAACGTGGACATCAGGGTGCCAATCGCCACCATGATAGTGGACAAAAAGTGCAACCCACGTCCTACGCGGTTCCAGCCAAACAGCATGACCCCGAGGAAACCCGCTTCGATAAAGAAGGCGGTCAGCACCTCGTAAGTCAAGAGCGGACCCGTTACGGCACCGGCGAAGTCGACAAAGCCGCTCCAGTTGGTACCGAACTCATACGCCATGACCAGTCCGGACACTACACCCATTCCAAAGAAGACCGCGAAGATCTTCAACCAGAAGTGGTACAGGTCCTTATAGGTAGAGTCGTTGGTTTTGAGCCACAGTCCTTCGAGAACGGCTAGAAAGCTCGCCATTCCGATAGACAAGGCAGGGAAGATAATGTGGAACGAGACGGTGAATGCAAACTGGATCCTCGCAAGATCCAGAGCCTCCAAGCCGAACATAGGCGGTCCTCTTCAGGCAGCCGGTGCGTTTATCACGCAGGCGGTCAATAACGTTAAGCAAATCACAAGGCAATGTTTCGAGCGCTTGCGTGCTCAATTCGTTCTAACGGAACGCTTGAAAGGTGGTCCGACTATCGCATTTTAAGCCGCAAGGCTCTGACGTAGGTCAACGTCTGGATTCATTCTAGACCTCTAAAACGCAGTGGGGTCCGTGGTCAGATGTCGCGCGTCAAGGTGGCGCACACAACTTGTTACCCACCAACTGTTTCAGAATATATCTCGATCAGTGCACAAAAAACGCTTGCCGAGGCTATCATGAGAGACCTCTCGAAGAGCCCCATCATGACCTCAGACCCTTTATATTTGCGTCATCATCGACCCTTTCTGGCGTTCTGGTTTGCCCGCGTCTGTACCGCCAGCAGCTTTCAGATGCTCACTGTAGCCATTGGCTGGCACATCTATTCACTGACGCATAATGTGCTCGACCTGGGCCTGGTCGGCCTGGTGGAGTTCCTGCCGCGTCTGTTCTTCATGTTGTATACAGGGCATGTGGCGGACCGCTACGACCGACGTAAGGTAGCCGCACTCTGCCAGACAGGTCAGGCCCTTACCGCACTGGTGCTGGTCTACGGCAGCCTGACCGACAACGTGACCCGTGAGCTGATCTTTATCCTGGCCTTCATGCTGGGCACCTGCCGGGCCTTCGAAATGCCAGCGACCCAGGCGCTTCTGCCCAACATCGTCCCCGCCTCGCTATTTCCCCGGGCCGTTGCGGCTTCGGCCTCCGCCATGCAGGGTGCGACAATCGTGGCGCCAGCGTTGGGTGGTTTTCTGTACGCCTTGGGTGCCTTCTGGGTCTATGCACCGGCAACGGCCCTGTATGGTGTGGCAATTCTCCTCGTGCTGAGCCTGCCTGCGCGTGAACAGCAACCGCGTAAGGAAAAGGCCAGTCTGGATTCGCTACTGGCAGGGATACGCTTCATTCGCAGCCGCCGAGATATCTTCGGTGCGATCTCCCTGGACCTTTTTGCCGTTCTGCTGGGCGGCGCAACGGCACTGTTACCGGTGTTTGCTCGGGACATTCTGATGACCGGCCCATGGGGGCTGGGCCTGTTGCGCTCAGCACCCGCCGTGGGCGCCCTGCTGATGTCGTTTTGGCTCGCGCGCTTTCCCATCGAGCGAAACGTCGGACGCATCATGTTTATCTCGGTAGGTGTGTTTGGCGTTGCAACCATCGCCTTTGGTCTTTCCACCTCGTTCTGGTTCAGCCTGGCCGTGCTGGCGGTTCTGGGTGCGGCTGACATGATCAGCATGGTCATTCGCGGCGCCTTTGTGCAACTGGAGACGCCGGATGAAATGCGCGGCCGCGTCAGTGCCGTCAACGGCCTGTTCATCGGTGCCTCAAACCAACTAGGCGAGTTCGAGTCCGGTGTAACGGCAGCCTGGCTGGGCACAGTGCAAGCGGTCGTGCTGGGCGGCGCAGGAACGCTGATCGTGACAGGCCTTTGGATCAAGCTCTTCCCTACCCTCGCCAAACGCGACCACTTGCATACCCTCAAACCCAGCTGACTCACTGGAAGGCTGCCTGCGAGTCGGCAGGCAGCCCTTTACCCCTCTGAACTCTCGCAAGCTGCCAACGGTCAGGTGACAAGGACTTTTCACCGAATTGCTTGAGGGTTTGCTATGAAAATTTCACTCGATGGCCAGGTTGCACTGGTCACCGGCGGCAGTTCAGGGATCGGCGCCGCATCAGCCAAGGCCTTGGCTCAGGTAGGCGCAGCCGTTGTCATTAATTACCACTCCAATGCCGAGCCGGCTGAACAGCTTGCGGATGAAATCAAGGCGGCTGGTGGTCGGGCCATTGCCGTGGGTGCTGATGTCGGTGATGAGCAGGCCGTCGAACAGCTCTTTGCCAAGACGATCGAAGCCTTTGGCCGTCTGGACATCCTGGTGGCCAACTCCGGACTTCAGCGCGATGCACCCTCCCATGAGATGACCCTCAAGGATTGGAACATGGTCATCCAGACCAACCTGACCGGCCAATTCCTATGCGCACGTGCCGCCATCCAGCAGTTCCTGAAGCAAGGCGTCAATGCCGAACTATCACGCGCGGCGGGCAAGATCATTCACATGAGCTCAGTACATGAGGTCATTCCGTGGGCAGGTCATGTCAATTACGCGGCCTCCAAGGGTGGGGTCAGCCTGATGATGAAAACCCTGGCTCAGGAAATGGCTGAAAAACGCATCCGCATCAACAGCATTGCACCCGGCGCTATCGCTACGGCCATCAATGAAGACGTGACTGGCAATGAGGAAGGTCGCCGCGAGTTGCTCAAGCTGATCCCCTACAAGCGTGTCGGGGATGTGGAGGACATTGGTAATGCCGTCGTCTGGCTGGCATCCGACCTGTCTGACTATGTGGTAGGTACCACCCTCTTTGTCGATGGTGGCATGTGTCTGTATCCAGGATTCCAGGACAATGGTTGATCACAACGCCGGAATCCGGTCCATCGATGCCCATGGAGTCATCGGCGACATGCGCACCTGCGCGCTGGTCGCCGATGACGGCAGCATCGACTATTTCTGCTGGCCTGACCTAGATAGCCCCTCGGTTTTTACCGCCTTGCTCAATGGTGACGAGGCCGGACTGTTCACGATTGCACCCGACCGCCCTAATGCCAGGCGGCAACAGATCTACCTCCCCGATAGTAACGTCTTGCAGACCCGCTGGCTTGATGACGATGGCGCCGTCGAGTTGACCGACTGGATGCCCATCCTGACGGAAGAGAACACCATGCCCCGTCTGGTGCGGAGGGTTTATGCCGTCAAAGGCGACTCGCGCATTTGTCTGAAGTGTTCACCGCGGCTTGATTACGCCCGGGCTGAAACCAGGGCTACGGTAGAGCATGGCAGCATTGTGTTTCAGGCCGAGGGCCAGCGCAGTATGCGCTTGGCCGGTTCCGAGACGCTTACGCTCGACGGGAATACGGCCGTAGCGGACTTCACCCTCAAGGAAGGAGAAAGCGCGACATTCGTCTTTGGCTGCGCCGAAGATCGACAAGTCATGGAAGAAGATCTTGATCTCTGTCTGAAGCATACACTCAGGTTCTGGCAGCGATGGGCTCGTCAAAGCAACTATACCGGCCGCTGGCGGGAAATGGTCTCGCGCTCGGCTCTGGTGCTCAAGCTTCTGGTCTCGCAGCAGCACGGTTCCATTGCTGCTGCGGCAACCTTCAGCCTGCCGGAAACACCAGGTGGCGAGCGAAATTGGGATTACCGGGCTACCTGGATACGGGACGCCTCGTTTACCGTCTATGCTTTCATGCGCCTGGGATACACCGACGAAGCCAACCACTTCATGAGCTGGGTGGGCGACTGTATCGAGCGCAGCAGCGATCTGCCGCAAAAGCTTCAGATCATGTATCGCCTCGATGGTGGACGGGAACTGCCCGAACAGGAACTGGACCACCTGAGCGGCCACGGCGGGGCAAAGCCTGTGCGTATCGGCAACGATGCATTCGGACAGGTTCAGCTCGACATCTATGGCGAGCTGATGGATGCCGTCTACCTGTCAAACAAGTACGGCCAGGCCATATCACACCGCGGTTGGAAACATGTTGTCAGTATCATCGATTATGTCTGCAATCATTGGCAGACCAAGGATGCCGGCATCTGGGAAATTCGTGATGAGCCCAAGCACTTCCTACACTCGCGCTTGATGTGCTGGGTTGCCATTGACCGAGCCATTCGCCTGGCACAGAAGCGTTCCCTTGCCATGCCCTATGAACGATGGCTCAAGGCACGGGGCGATATTCAGGAAGATATCTGGACCCACTTCTGGAACAAGGAGAAAGGTCATTTCACAGCCATTCTGGGCCAGAATACGTTGGACGCATCTCTTCTCCTGATGCCCTTGCTGCGCTTTGTCAGCGCAACAGACCCGGCGTGGCTGGCAACTCTAGATGCCATCAAGGAGCGTCTGGTTTGCGATGGTATGGTCAAGCGCTACGATCAGTCTGAAATGTCCGATGGACTCTCAGGTGAAGAGGGCTCCTTTGCGGCCTGCTCATTCTGGTATGTGGAGTGCTTGGCTCGGGCCGGCAGGATAGACGAGGCGCATATGGAGTTTGAAAAACTCATGAAATACGCAAGCCCTGTAGGACTCTTTGCCGAGGAGCTTGACGCCCGTGGACGTCACCTGGGCAACACTCCTCAGGCCCTGACCCATCTGGCCCTGATCAGCGCCGCCTATTTCCTGAACCGCAAACTCTCCGGCAGTGATACCCAATGGCAACCGTAGCAGGCCTGCTTCCGCTCTGACTCAGGCCCTTCGGTTTCGCCCCTCCTCGACCGACTATAGCAAAATGACATATGGAGGCGATTCAAGCTCCGCTTGAACGTCTTTTCGTGTTATCTTTTTATATTGAACGATCAATTAATAAAAAATGACTACAAACGACGGGCAAGGAATGTCCCCTTTTCGAATCACCTTGAGCTACTAGCCCGACAGCATCGCGAGTGACCGGAAACCCGCGACTCGACTGTACGGACTCTTTGGCACCTGCCCTATAGGAGAACATGCTCCATGAGCAGCACGACCCCATCCGGTAACGTACGACTCAATCCGCCCGCCTTTTACAGCGCGGCCACAGCAATCCTGGTCTTTGCTCTGGTGGTAATCACCTTCCCCGAGCGCGCCGGAGCCTGGCTGCTGGAAGCTCAGACATGGGCCTCACAGACGGTAGGCTGGTACTACCTACTGGCCATGACACTTTATCTGGTCTTTGTCATCGTCACGGCCCTTTCAGGGTACGGCAAGATCAAGCTTGGCGCCGATCACGATCAGCCTGAGTTCAGTTACCTTTCATGGGCCGGCATGCTATTCGCAGCCGGTATCAGTATTACCCTGTTCTTTTTCTGCGTGTCAGAACCCCTGACGCATTTCATGCATCCCCCTCAAGGCGAAGGCGGCACGCAGGCTGCTGCGCGTCAGGCCATGCAACTGCTCTTTCTGCACTGGGGATTGCATGGTTGGGGAGTCTTTGCACTCGTTGCTATGGCATTGGCCTATTTCGCCTATCGCCATAACCTGCCCTTGGCCTTACGTTCAGCGCTATACCCGCTGATCGGCAAGCGCATCAACGGCCCTATTGGCCATGCGGTAGATTGCTTTGGCATCATTGCCACCGTTTTCGGCCTGGGCGCCGATATGGGCTTTGGTGTGCTTCAGCTCAACTCGGGCCTGGACTATCTGTTCGGTGTACCCCATACCCAATGGGTACAAGCCCTGCTGATTGCCGTGATGATGGGAGCCGCCATTCTTGTTGCCGTATCAGGTGTAGACAAGGGTGTGCGCGTCATGTCCGATATCAACATGCTCCTGGCGGTCGGTCTGCTGCTGTTTGTCCTGTTTGCCGGGCCGACCCAGCACCTGCTCAATACGCTGATCCAGAACATCGGCGATTATCTGGGCGCTGTTCCCACCAAGAGCTTTGACCTTTATGCCTATGACAAACCGTCCGACTGGCTGGGCGGCTGGACCGTATTCTATTGGGCCTGGTGGATCGCATGGGCACCCTTTGTAGGCCTGTTCATTGCGCGAATTTCCCGTGGTCGTACCATTCGTGAATTCGTCTTTGGCGTACTGTTCATTCCGCTTGGCTTTACCCTCGCGTGGTTGTCCATCTTTGGTAATAGCGCGCTGGATCAGGTGCTAAACCACAACCTGACCAGCCTGGCCGAAACGGCTATTCGCGAGCCGTCCATGGCGCTCTATCACCTCCTGGAAACGTATCCTGCCAGCCGTATTGTCATTGCGGTGGCGGTATTCGTAAGCTTTGTGTTCTTCGTGACATCGGCGGATTCGGGCACTGTGGTGCTGTCGACCCTGTCCTCGACAGGCGGCGAAGCGGACGAAGACGGTCCCAAGTGGCTGCGCGTCTTCTGGGGAACGGCTACTGCCCTTGTCACGGGCGGGCTGCTGGTCGCCGGTAGCATGGATGCACTGAAGTCTGCGGTGGTCCTGACCTCTCTACCCTTCTCGCTAGTAACCTTGCTAATGATGTGGGGTCTGCACAAGGCGTTCTACACCGAATCGCAGCGGCAACGGGCACGATCACATTCCCTGGCCCCGGTATCCCAGGCCAACCCACGCCGCAGCGGCGGCTGGCGTCAGCGCCTTGCCAAGGCTGTTCACTTCCCGTCGCGCGATGAGGTCTATCGGGTAATGGACACCATTGTTCGCCCGGCGATTGAGGAAGTGGCCGAGGTATTCCGGGAAAAAGGGCTGGCCGTACAGACCGAGCTTGATCCTACCAATGCCAACCTGAGCCTTGAGGTTGGTCATGGCGAACAGCATCCCTTTATCTATCGGGTCATCATGCAGGGGTATTTCACACCGAGCTTTGCCCGAGCCGGTATGGGCGGGCTGCACCTGAAAAACCGTCGCTACTACCGTGCAGAGGTCTATCTGGCTGAGGGCAGCCAGGATTATGACCTGGTGGGCTACACCAAGGAGCAAATCATCAACGACATGCTCGACCAGTACGAGCGGCACCTGCAGTTCCTGCATCTGGTCCGCTGACCTCAACTTACCCGGGCCGTCACTCGGCGGCCTGGGTGGATACCGGTGTTGCCCTTCTGGGCATGGCAGTGGTGAATGATGCTTCTTGCCCCGAATGCTGTTAGCAAGAACGGCTCGAACAGCCGAGGCATAAAGATCCGGGAGAATGCCTTGTTTCGTGGTCGTAACGCCCTCCCCACAAGGAATAACCCAAATACATCCGGCAATGCCTGCGATTGCTTCAGGACTGCCATTACGATTCGTGATCGTTTCGTTAGTTATCTTACTATCAAACTTTAGATGGAAGGCGCGTATAATAAGGCTCTAGCGCGGCTACGCCGTCTGTGGCTGCCACCTCTTGAGGAGGACGTCATTGCCTCACGCCCCTGTTTCATCTGCAGCACCGCCATCACGACATCCTGCCCTGCAGTGGGCTGCCCTGATTGTTGTATCCAGTCTGGCTTCCTTTTGCCTTGATCGTGCCGGTATCCCTGCGGCCATGTTCCTAGGGCCCATGCTGGTCGCCATCTGCTTTGGCGTCAAAGGGGCCACGATCCGTCTACCCAAACCACTGTTCCAGCTAAGCCAGGGCGTGGTGGGCTGTTTGATCGCCCACTCCATGACAGCGGCCGTTCTGCTTATGGTCGCTACGCACTGGCCGGTCATGCTGCTGGCCACTGCCATTACCGTTCTGCTCAGCGTGCTGGTGGGTGTCATCCTGGTTCGCTTCGGCGGTTTACCCGGCTCCACCGCCGCCTGGGGTACTACGCCCGGCGCGGCCTCCGCCATGGTTGCCATGGCGGAAGAATACGGGGCGGATTCCCGCATCGTGGCAACCATGCAGTATGTACGTGTTGTTTGTGTGGTCGTGATCAGTGCCCTGGTTGGCCGCTTTTTAGGGGCTGAAGGTACAGGAGCAGCCTCTCACTCGGCCGCAATCACCTTTGACTGGAACACCCTGCAGTCATTTGGAATTACGCTGGCCGTCGTGGTAGTAGGCGTCTGGTTAGGCAAGCGCCTGCCGGCCGGTGCCCTGATGGTGCCTATTGCGTTGGGCACTATATTGCAGCTCAACGGTTGGGTAACCATTACCCTTCCCCATTGGTTGCTGGCCATCGCGTTTGGCTCGATGGGCTGCTATGTAGGCTTGCGGTTCGATAAAACTACGGTGCGCTATGTCACCCGAGCCTTGCCCAAGATGATCATGGCCTCGCTGATGTTGATCGCTATGTGCGCTCTTTCGGCCCTCTTCCTGGCTCATCTAATGAACAAGGACTTTTTGTCCGCCTACCTTGCAACCAGTCCTGGCGGCCTAGACTCGATGGCGATCATCGCCGTGGACAGCCATGCGGACGTCGGGCTGGTACTGGCCATGCAGGCCTTGCGCTTGATTGGCGTGATCGCATCCGGGCCGTTCCTGGCCAAACAGATCGCCCGCGTGGCGCGAGTCTGATCTGTAAAGCCTCGGCACTAACGCCGAGGCTTGGCCCGTGCAGTCGCCTCCGCAACGAGCGGGTCATCCGGCCAATAGTGCTTTGGATAGCGGCCTTTCAAATCCTTCTTTACCTCGGCATAGGTGCTGCGCCAGAAGTTAGCCAGATCCTGGGTAACCTGCACCGGGCGCTGCGCAGGGGACAGCAGGTGCAGCTTTACAGCAAGCCGTCCGCCGGCGATCCGAGGGGTGTCAGCCAGGCCGAACATCTCCTGCAACCTGACGGCCAGCACGGGCGGCTCCTCGGTGTAGTCCAGGCGGATACGGGAACCTGAAGGTACCTCTATCGAGCGGGGCGCCAGCTCGTCCAGGCGGCTTGGTAGCGGCCAGGGTAACAAGCCCTGCAGGATGGCGCCCAGATCGAGCTGAGCGAAATGGGACAGGCGAGTCACCCGGCCCAGATATGGAAGCAGCCAGTTCTCCAGCGTTGCCAGCAGCGCCATATCGGTCACGTCAGGCCACTCGCTGAGACCGCCCTGCTCCAGGTCCAGCCGCCGCAGAAGCATGACCCGTGCCTGCCACTGGCGCAGCTCCGGTGTCCAGGGTAGGAGTTCAAGCCCTTTACGCCTGACTAGCCCCAGTAATGCCCGGCTGCGCGCGTCATCACTTAGCGAACTCAAGGGTTCGCGGGAAAGGACCAGTTCACCGATTCGCACCTGCCGTTCGGCGCGCAGTACGCCCTCCCGCTCGTCCCAGTCCACCTCCTCATGGGTCGATACCTGCTCGGCCAGGGGCCCTTCAAACAAGGCAGGATCAAGCTCGGCAGCCAGATAGATACGCTCTTCACGCTGCCCTTGTCGGCTCCCAAGATCGGCAATCACCAACCACGGTGATTTCATCAGCGAATCGACATCGGCAAACAGTGCCGCACGGCCATTGGCCAGCCGGTATTCTGCACCGCCGGATCGGCGCTGGTGTGCGATCCGCTCCGGGTAAGCAAAAGCCAGCAGACACCCTACCCAGCGTGGATGATCCGGATCGCTCACAGGCATTTCGGAAGCGCCACGCAGCAAGCCCTTGAATTGTCTTGTCAGCTGGCGAATTCGCGCGATACCACCTCGCGGCCCTTTCCCTTCGCCTGCCAGCAGCGCAAGGCGAGTCTGTATATCCGCACCCTCGCCACGCACGATATCCCGTTCGGACAAAATAGCCGCCAGATCACACGCCAATGGCGCCAACCCCAGGGCCTGTCCCCGAAGCAGAAGATGAGCCAGTCGCGGATGAGCCGGCAGGGTGCTCATGGCCTGTCCATGGGCTGTCAGGGCCGTTCGATCAGCCTTGAGCGCACCCAGACGCACAAGCAGATTCTGAGCCTGTGCTTGGGCAGCAGCAGGAGGTTTATCCAACCAGACCAGCTCATCTGCAACAGCGCCCCAGCGCGCCAGCTGAAGCGCAAGCCCTGCCAGATCAGCCTGCAGAATTTCCGGTGAATCATAGGCGGGTAGCTGGTCATGCTGCGTCTCCGACCACAAGCGATAGCACACCCCTGGCTCCAGACGCCCCGCCCGTCCCGCTCGCTGGATGGCCGAGGCGCGAGAGATGCGTCGCGTAGCTAGCCGCGTCATGCCACTGCCGGGATCAAAGGCGGGCTCCCGGGCAAGTCCGGCATCTACCACCACCCGAACGCCTTCGATGGTAAGACTGGTTTCGGCGATATTGGTCGCCAGCACAACCTTGCGAATACCGGCCGGTGCCGGCTCAATCGCTGCTCTCTGGGCAGCCAGATCAAGCTCACCGTAGAGCGGCGCGATCCGGATATCCACCCTGCCAGCCAGCGCATCATCCAGCAATTCATGAACCCGCCGGATTTCAGCCTGCCCCGGCAAAAAGACGAGCAGGCTTCCGTCCTGCTCATCCAGTGCCTGCTGGATGGTTTGAACAACCCTGGACTCCAGGCGCTCGTCCGTCGAAGTGGGCCGCCCCCATTTGATCTCCACCGGAAACATGCGCCCCTCGCTGCGTACCACCGGAGCCCCTTGCAGCAAGGCCGAAAGCCGCTCACCCTCAAGGGTTGCGGACATGACCAGGACCTTGAGCGGAGTGTCACGCAAGAGCTCACGCCCATTCAGAGTGAGTGCCAGCGCCAAATCGGCATCCAGGCTTCGCTCGTGAAATTCGTCGAAAATGACCAAACCAACGCCTTCGAGGGCAGGATCATCCTGCAGGCGACGCGCAAGAATACCTTCCGTAACGACCTCGATCCGTGTCCTGGGCCCTACCTTACTCTCCAGGCGAATGCGGTATCCCACCGTCTCGCCCACGGGTTCGCCATACTCGGCTGCCAGCCGCTCCGCCGCTGCCCGAGCAGCCAAGCGCCGTGGTTCCAGCATGAGAATCCGCTGACCCGCTAGCCAGGGCTCATCCAGCAGCGCCAGCGGTACACGTGTGGTCTTGCCTGCACCTGGAGGTGCCTCCAGCACAGCTTCGTCGCGCTCGACCAGGGCGGCGCGCAGGGTAGGCAATACGGTATCGATGGGTAATGGCGTCATTCTGCTGTGCACGTGGTCATATACGGTGGCTGCTGATTATAACGACTCCAGCGGCCCGCTTCCGGCCTCTCGCAACGCCGGTTATAGTGCGGTTTCCTGACCTATGGAGGTGTTTATGCCAATGCGCACTCGCCTGATCTGTGGCGCCCTTGCTGCAGCAGTGCTGACCCAGATTTCGGCCTGCGGTACGCTGTTTTACCCTGAGCGTCGCGGCCAAATTACTGGCCAGATCGACCCGGGCATTGCCATCCTGGATGCGGTAGGCCTGCTGTTCTACATCATTCCCGGCCTGATTGCATTCGGTGTTGATTTTACGTCCGGAGCCATCTACCTGCCCAACGACCAGCACGCCTCGGTCGACCCGGAAAAGCTAAAAGACGCTATCGACGCGGATGGCAAGGTGGACAAGGCGCGCCTCAAGGCCATTATCGAACAGGAAACCGGCCGCTCCCTGCCACTGACCGATCCACGCCTGATTCAGCACAGCGGCAGCCCTGAGCAACTGGCCGCCTTTGGGTTGCGCCCTGCGGCATAACACCTGATGAAGAGCCGTACCGAACACGCCAGGCTGTTGCGCCTGGCCACCACCGCCTCACTCGCGGTGGCTGGCCTGCTCATTACCGTGAAGGCCATCGCCTGGTGGTTCAGCGGGTCGGTCAGTCTGCTGGCCGGGCTGACCGACTCCGTACTCGATGGCGCGGCCTCCCTGTTCAACCTGCTGGCGGTGCGCTATTCCTTAAAGCCTGCCGATGACGACCACCGTTATGGTCATGGCAAGGCGGAGTCGTTGGCGGGTATTACCCAGGCCCTGTTCATTGGCGCCAGCGGAATCCTGATCGGTATGCAGGCCATCGGACGCCTGAAAGAACCTGAACCCTTGGGAACGCCTTTGCTGGGCATTGCAGTCATGATCTTTTCATTGATTGTGACGGCCGGCCTGCTGATGCTACAGCGGCACGTCATTCGGATTACAGGGTCCGCAGTGATTCGCGCCGACTCCCTGCATTACCGCTCTGATCTTCTGCTCAACACCAGCATCCTGATTGCCCTGATTGCTGCCAGCTACGGCTGGGATCAGCTGGATGCCATCTTTGGCCTGGGTATTGCGCTGTATATCCTTTGGAGTGCCATTGGAATCGCACGCGACTCGCTAAGTGTGCTGATGGATCAGGAATTGCCCTATGAAGTCAGCGAGCACATGTTGACGCTGGCGTGCAGCGTGCCCCAAGTCTTGGGGGCTCATGATTTACGCACGCGTATTTCGGGAAGCCACTGGTTCGTCCAACTGCATCTGGAGCTACCGGGAGAAATGACCCTGTCCGAAGCCCATCGCCTGTGCGACGAGGCCGAAGCGGCGATCATGGCGGAGTATCCGCAGGCCGAAGTGCTGGTACATGCCGACCCGCTGGATGCACCCGATGTCCCCCATCGGCATCCTCTGCCTCCGAGCTGAGGGCTCAAGGGCGTCTGACTTCATCAGATTACAGGCAGACGGCCCTCCTCAATAGGTCACGTTATATCCCCTGCCACTTAGGCAGGCGCCCAGCGAACGTCGATAACGATCCGCCACATCAGCCGGTGGCGCAGTGGTTGCTCGGGATGGATCAAAACCTGACTCGCTGACCGCCCAACGCTGGCAGTCATAACGATCCTGCTCCATCTGGGCCTGCGTCTGGCCATAGGCAGGGCTTATGGCGACATCAAAAGCATTGCTGCTAATGGCATAGCCACCGTTTTGCACAGGCGGCTCCACGACAATGTAACGATTGTATTCCGGTTGCGGCTGGTAATAGGTGCCCGCTGCAAAGTAATAGGTCAGCCCGCCGATCACCAGAGTTTGCGCATAGTTAGGCAAGTTGCTGACATACACCCCGCGCGGCGGGGTCACGATGACATAACTCGACCCTTGTGGGCGGTACCAGTAGCCGTCGGAGTAATAATACTCATAGCGTTGATGCCAGATACGGGTGTACCGGGGCGGCGGGCGGCGTAGCACATAGCCGGGACGCCAATCAGGGTTTGGTCCCCAACCACGACGATCAAAGTCGTTGTGCCTGCGCGGGCGATTCCAGTTGCCGTACGGCCCATAATCAGGATGATCAATGACACGGGGCTGATTTTCCCAGCCTCGATTCAGATCATTCGGCCCGGATTGCTCCCAGCGAGCACGCTCATCGCCACGCCGAACGGCATCGGGTCGATTCCAGCCGTCTTCCCGAGAGTGGTTCGCCTGCCCTGTGACCTCTCGCGGAGGCGCGGTAATAAACCGTACACCGTTTTCATCGACCCGCTCGACAGGCCGCCGGGGAAAATCATAGCGTTGATGGGGAAGATCCTGACCACTGCCGGTCTGCCAGCGCGAGCCATCCTGCCCGATAGGGCGACCCGCTCCCGGACGAGGCCCGGCATTAGGATCCATTCCCCGAGAGGGCGAGTAGTCCGGGTGATCTCCAACGCGACCCTGCCCCGCCTGAGGCGGAGGCGCAGCGCCGCCGGACGGATTGCCGAACTGCGTCTGTCCGGCCTCAAAAGGCCCTGCCAGCACGTGGCCTGCGCTCAATGCGACTATCAGACCGATACCTGTCAAACGCCCGCGGCGCTTCATGACCCTATCTCCTGCTTACCGCCGGTCGCTCCGAAAATGGCGAGGCGGCGGTCGAATCCTCAATCTAAGCCAGGAGTATGCGCGAGGCGAGCATTGACGGATAGGCGGAGCACAGGCGTACACTTTTATCAGGCGCACAAAAAAGGAGGCTTTCGCCCCCTTCCGGAATTCTGTCCTCTGAGTCGCTTTTGGCGACTGCTGCGATCACACAGCCTTTTGGGCGGTGAGTGGCCCGGGAGCGGCACGACCTGATAGGTCGGCGGCATTATCGGCTTGCCCTCCTGGAGCTCACCGTTGGACTGTTCGTCCGGGCCATCGAAGTAATGAGTTCAGCTTAGCCCTGTTGCACCGACCAAAGTTTGCGTTTTTTGCTATATCCTCTACCGTTTAAGCAACAGAACACTAAAAAAACCTTTTAAACGCAATTTTCCAAAGGATTGGTTTCAAAATGGACAAACTAGACCGCTACGACTTACGTATTCTTGCCGAACTCCAGCGTGATGCACGCATCTCGAACCAGGAACTGGCAGAGCGCATCGGCCTGTCTCCTTCGCCCTGCTCACGACGGGTCAAGCAGCTGGAAGATGATGGTTACATTAATCGTCAGGTTGCTCTACTCGACCGCAAGAAACTGGGCCTTAGCCTGACAGTTTTCGTACTGATCGGCATGGACCGGCATACCCCTGAACGCTTCGAGCATTTCCAGTCGATCATTCGGCAGTGCCCTGAGGTGCTGGAATGCAGCCTGGTGACCGGCATGGATGCGGACTATCAGCTCAAGGTGGTCGTTCCGGATATGGACCACTACCAGAAACTGCTGCTGGGCACCCTGACCCGTATAGAAGGCGTTTCGAGCGTGCGCTCAAGCTTCGTTCTCAACCAGGTCATCTCCAGTACCGAGCTGCCGCTTGAGCACCTGCGTGGCTGAGTATCGTCGCGATTTACATGGACCTGTCTGAGGCCGCGGATTTGCACGAATTCGATGCCGATGCTGGTGTTTCTTGCCAGAAGATGGATAAATCAGATTTATTTATCTAAATTTTTCCAAGGGCACGGAATGAAGCACCGCTCATTCTGTCCTGAATAAACCAACGATCGACTCGCAGCCCTTCCCGTCGGCATGACCTTGTCCGGCGGCGTTCCGGCATGACGAGTCGACTGTCCTACCGTGCTCATGAGGTTGCAATGCTTACGCTCAACATCAACGGGGCCGACCATCAGGTCGACGTCCCCGACGACATGCCCCTGCTTTGGGTTCTACGTGATGTGCTGGGAATGACCGGCACCAAGTACGGCTGCGGAATCGCACAGTGTGGCGCTTGCACGGTTCATCTGGACGGTACGGCTGTTCGCGCCTGCGTCCTGCCTGTGAGCAACATTGCACAAGGCCAGAAGATCGTAACCATCGAAGCCGTGGGCGAGTCCGACCTGGGCAAGAAAGTGCAGGATGCCTGGCTTGAGCATGAAGTCGTGCAGTGCGGCTATTGCCAGTCCGGCCAGATCATGTCGGCCGTGGCGCTGCTGTCCCAGCACCCAGATGCAGGCGATGCTGAAATCGATGCGGGCATGTCCGGCAATATCTGCCGCTGCTGTACCTATACCCGTATCCGCGGCGCGATCAAAAGCGTTTCCCAGGCTTGAGCGGAGCACACTCCATGACCAAGAATGTATCGGCGCAGGCCATAAGCCTGTCGCGCCGCAAGCTGCTTCAGGCCAGTGGTATCGCCGCAGGTGGTTTGCTGTTGGCAACCGCACTGCCTTTTTCCCGCCGCAGCTATGCCGAACAGTATGTCAACAAAGGGCCAGAAGACGCACCGCTGGACACCCCTACGGCCTTGGGAGCGTTTCTTCGGATAGGCCATGATGGGCAGATCACGCTGATTTCGCCCAAGATCGAAATGGGCCAGGGTGTACAGACCGGTTTTGCCATGATGGTAGCCGAAGAGTTGAACGTTACTCTGGATCAGGTCAGGGTGCAGGAAGCACCGCCAGACGAAAAACTGTATGGGGACAAGCTTCTGGGCTTTCAGGCCACCGGCGGTTCCTCATCGACTCGCAGCAACTGGCAACCCCTGCGGGAAGCCGCTGCGGCGGCACGCGTAATGCTGATCCAGGCCGCGGCCAACCAATGGAAGGTGTCGCCGGATGAATGCCGCGCCGAAAATGGCAAGATCATCGGCCCTGGCAATCGCGAACTGGCCTACGGCGCGCTGGTGGATGCAGCTGCCAAACTGCCCGTTCCGGAAAACGTCCCGCTCAAAAAGCCGGAAGACTACAAGGTCATCGGCCAGCCGCTGCGCCGCCTTGATACGCCTGGCAAAGTAGACGGCTCCGCCAAGTTCACCATCGACCTGCACGTGCCAGGCATGAAGATCGCTACTGTCAGCGCCTGTCCGGTCGTGGGTGGCACGCTTGCCTCAGTGGATGACCGTCACGCTCGTGCGGTTCCCGGTGTCAGGGATGTGGTCAAGCTGGAAAATGCCGTTGCCGTGATCGGCGATCACATGTGGGCAGCCCTTAAAGGCTTGAAGGCGCTGGAGATCCAATGGGATCTGGGCCCGAACGCCGGTATCGACTCCGCCCAGATCGAACGCGCCCTGCATGCAGCCTTTGATCGCGAAGGCGCCATTGCCGCCGAGGTTGGCGACATCAACAAGGCCATTGCCGGTGCGTCCAGCAAGATCGAGGCGGAATACGAGATGCCCTTCCTGGCTCACGCCACGCTGGAGCCCATGACCTGTGTGGCCCAGGTCCGCGAGGATGCCTGTGAACTATGGGTCGGCACCCAGGTGCCGGTTATGGCCCAACAGGCGGCTGCCAAGGCAACCGGCCTGCCGCCGGAAAAGATCATCGTCAACAACCAGCTCATCGGTGGAGGCTTTGGCCGTCGCCTGGAAGCGGACTTCATCGGTCAGGCCGCAGCCATAGCCAAGCAGGTCGACTACCCCATCAAGCTGGTCTGGACGCGTGAAGAAGACACCGCCCATGACCTGTACCGTCCTCATTATATCGACCGCTTCAGCGCAGGCCTGGATGCCAACGGCATGCCAGTGGGCTGGTCGCATACCATTGTCGGGGCCTCGGTCATGGCGCGGTTTGCGCCAGCCGCCGTACCACCCAATGGGCTGGATGCCGACGCAGTAGAGGTTTCCAACAAACCCGTCTACTCGCTTCCAAACCTCAGAGTCCGTTACGTCCCTGAAGCGCCCAAGGCCATTCTCAACTCCTGGTGGCGTGGGGTAGGCCCGCTGCATGGCGCCTATGTGATGGAAAGCTTTATCGATGAGCTGGCCTACGCAGCCAAGCAGGACCCGGTCGATTACCGGATGAAGCTGCTCGGCGAGCATCCCCGTGCGCAGGCGGTACTCAAGCTTGCCGCCGAAAAAGCCAACTGGAGCCAGAAACTGCCAGCGGGCCATGGTCGGGGAATTGCCGTACAGGAAGTCTTTGGCAGCTACCTCGCTACCGTAGTGGAAATGCAGGTCGATGCGCAGAACGGCATCCACATCACCCGCCTGATCTGTATTGCAGATTGCGGCGAGGTAACCAATCCGACCTCTGTTCACTCTCAGCTGGAGGGCGGCACGCTGTTTGGCCTGTCTGCTGCGCTCTACAACGAGATTACCGTCAAGGATGGACATGTGGAACAGAGCAACTTCCACGACTACCGGCAGTTGCGCATGAGCGATGCCCCACCGGTCGAGACGCACATCATTCCAAGCCATGAAATACCTGGCGGGATTGGAGAGGCCGGTACCGCCATGATTGCACCGGCTCTGGTCAATGCTCTGTATGCGGCAACCGGCAAGCGCATTCGTCGTCTGCCGGTAGTTCGCGCCGGTTACCACGTGGCTTAAGGAGCTCCTATGAATCGTTTCACTTCTATCTGGGGCACCATGACGCGTACGGTGTTGAGCAGCGTGGCGCCTGTAGCGCTGGCCCTCACAACGCTGTCTGCCCAGGCTGCTGACGAGGCCACGGTCCAGCGCGGCGAATACCTGGCCCGTGCAGCTGACTGCGTGGCCTGTCACCTTGACGAGAACGGCGGTAAACCGTTCGCTGGCGGTCGTGGTTTCAAGCTGCCGTTCGGTATGCTGTATTCCCCCAACATCACGCCGGACAAGGAAACCGGGATCGGCACCTGGAGCGATGACGACTTTGTCAGCGCCATGCAGGAAGGCGTCGGCAAGGACGGCAAGCACTACTATCCAGCCTTTCCCTATACGTCTTACACGCTGATGTCGCGGGAAGATATTCTGGCGATCAAGGCGTATCTGTTCAGCCTGGAGCCCATCAGGCAGCCGAACAAGGAAAATGACATCAGCTTCCCCTTCAACCAACGCTGGGGAATGATGTTCTGGAACATGATGTTCAACCCGAACGAGCGCTTCGAGCCGGACCCGAGCCAGTCGGCTGAATGGAACCGCGGTGCGTATCTGGTGGAAGGTGCGGGGCACTGTGGCGAATGCCATACCCCCCGTAACATCTTCCAGGCGCGTGATAGCTCGCGAAACCTGGGTGGCGCGGTGATCCAGGGCTGGAAGGCCTACAACATTAGCGGTGACCAGAAGACCGGCATCGGTGCCTGGCCGGACGAGGCCCTGGCCTCTTACCTGTCTACAGGCCATGCCGAAGGGTATGGCGTTGCGGCTGGCCCCATGGCCGAAGCCGTCAATCACAGCCTGCGCTTCCTGACGCCTGAGGATATCCGCGCTATGGTGGTGTACTTGAAGTCGGTCCCCAGTCAGCCGTATGGATTGATGCGACCGGAGCCCAAGGCGCTGTCATCTGACGCACCGGCCAAAGGAAACAACCCGCTGGGCCAGAAGGTGTTTGCCGACGCCTGCGTCAGCTGTCACCTGTGGGATGGTTCGGGCCGGCAGAGCACCTTTGCCGCGCTTAGTGGCCTGCGCACGGTGAACGATCCAGAGGCAACCAATCTGATGCAGGTCCTGCTGGGAGGAGACAAGCTGGAGAATCCCCACGGCGATCACTTCATGCCGGGCTTTGCCCGCGGATACTCCAACCAGGAGCTGGCGGCGGTCACCAATTTTGTCTTGGAGCATTTCGGCCATGCCCAGGGCGAGATGACGGCTGACGAGATCGAGAAGCGTCGTCACCCCGAATAAGCCATTCACCTGCCGGCCGTGCCTCATACAGGGGCACGGCCAATAACCCTCCATATCAAAAGGCCTTTAAGACTATTGTCTTAACCTGATAGGCTTGCCACCCGTTTACACTTCGCTCCCCATCCGCTGTACCCACAAACGTGGACGAAACACTCGCAAGGACTTGCCATGAAACCCGCCGACCAGGTGATGCAGAGCTACGGCCGCTGCTGCGCCAGCGCTGACTTTTTCGATGACTTCTATACCCGCTTTCTTGCCAGCTCGCCGCTGATCCGCGAGAAGTTCGTCAATACCAACATGCAGGCCCAAAAGCAGCTCTTGCGACAGGGCATCATGAACCTGGTCATGGTGGCGCGCGGAATGCCGGATACCAAGTTGCGCGCGCTGGGCGAAACCCATTGCCGCCATCAGATGGATATTCGCCCGGAACTCTACAGCATCTGGGTCGATACCTTGCTCGCCACCATTTCAAGCCACGACCCGCAGTGCACGGACGAGACGCTCAAAGCCTGGCGGGACGTGTTGAACGAAGGCATCGCGGTTATTACGTCACATTACTGATCGCTACAGCTGATCCGCTGGCGTGGTTACAGCCGCGCCGGCACCTCGCGCCATTCACCCGGCGCCATACCCTCCAATGCCCAAGGGCCGATGCGTACTCGCACCAGACGCAATGTAGGCAGGCCGACGGCTGCCGTCATGCGACGTACCTGCCGGTTGCGGCCTTCACGAATCACCAGTTCCAGCCAGGCCGTTGGAACACTCTTGCGAAAGCGTACGGGAGGGTTTCTCTCCCATAGTTCCGGCTCCTCCAACAGGCGCACCTCTGCGGGAAGCGTCGGTCCGTCATTCAGCTCGACGCCTGTTCGCAGCGTTTGTATCTGTTCTTCTGTAGGGGCGCCTTCCACCTGAACCCAATAGGTCTTGGGCAGTTTGTGCCTGGGGTCGGCAATGCGTGATTGCAAGCGCCCGTCATTGGTCAGGAGCAGCAGCCCTTCGCTGTCGCGGTCCAGCCGTCCTGCCGGATAAATGCCTGGAATCGGAACGAAGTCCTTGAGCGTAGCCCGCCCGTCCCCATCGGAAAACTGGGTCAGCACATCAAATGGCTTGTTCAACAAGATCAGCCGCGGCTCGGCCGGCGGGGCCTTGGCAACACGACGAGGACGCGGGGTTTGAGGGGAGCGGTAGGAACGAGGCATGATGAAGACTGGCACTTGAGGCACGGGCACGTTAAAAACGCGGTGCAACGATAAAAGATATCCGCGAGTGTACCGAAAAACCGGCACTCGATTTTCACTTACCGGCAACGTGAGTCCTTCATGAGAATCTTTCGCTCCCTCTGGCTGGTCAACCTTCTCGCTCTTGCAGGCTGTGGCGGCCCGGAATACAAAGGCCCGCCTTCGGATCACTTCGACGGGCAGCAGTTTTACAACCAGGAGCCCTTTACCAAAAAGAGTTTCTGGACTCTGATCAAATGGCAGCTGACCCGCGAGCGTCCCGAGTGGGTCTGGCAGGCGCTTCCGCCGCGCCAGGAGGAGCTGCCCGAGCGCGTGACAGGCGATGACCTGCGTGTTACCTACATCAACCATGCCACCCTGCTCATTCAGTACCATGGCTTGAATATTCTGACCGACCCGGTCTGGTCCGAGCGAGTTAGCCCGTTCAGCTTCATAGGTCCCAAGCGCTACCATGACCCAGGCGTAGCATTGGAAAAGCTTCCACCTCTTGACCTGATCTTTGTCAGCCACAGCCATTACGATCATATGGACTTGGCAACGCTTCGCCGTCTCGCCGAGATCAACCCGCTCACGCCCGTCGTCACGCTGCTGGGAAACGCCGAGTTGATCCGCAAGGAGGCCGGCTTTGGCACTGTAACGGAGATGGACTGGTGGCAGAGTCAGCCCCTGAACCAGCAGGTAACCTTGCATATCGTGCCTTCACAGCACTGGTCGGCCCGCACCCGCTTCGATACCAACCGTACCTTATGGGGCGGCTTTGTACTGGAGTCCGCCAGCGGTCCTGTCTACTTCCCCGGCGATACCGCATGGGGCGGGCACTTCCAACGGATTCACGACCGTTTCGGTCCCATGCGCTTCTCGGCGTTGTCCATCGGGGCCTATGAGCCACGCTGGTTCATGGTGTCGAGCCACATGAATCCACAGGAGGCAGTAGCCGCACACAAGATTCTTCACTCCAGCACCAGCATGGGCATTCACTTCGGTACCTTCCCGCTCAGTGACGAAGCCCAGTTTGCGCCTCCCCAGGACCTTGCCAAGGAGCGCGAAGCCCAAGGACTGCCGGAAGAGGCCTTCCGCGCACCGCTGCCTGGCGAGAGCTGGGCAGTGCCCGTCATCACGGCTGGACACTGATAGTCCAGGGCGCGGCGGTAACTCCTCCGCGCCTTTCATCCAGCGATAGACGCTGATGCCAACAGCGTTGATTCAGGACAATAGCGCGCCCTCCCAAACGCTCCATAGTCAGGCTAATCCACTTCAGAGGAGCCTGCCCCATGCTCACGACGGCGATTTTCCCTTCCCGCTATGTTCAAGGTAACGGAGCCTTTAACCACCTGGGTGAGGAGCTTGCACGCTTCGGTAAACGTACCCTGGCCCTTCTTGACCCCTTTGCCGACGACCATCTGGGGGCAGCGCTCGACAAGGCCTGTCAGCATCAGCTCGAATGCCAGCGTATCCGCTTCAACGGCGAGTGCAGCGCCGAGGAAGTCGCACGGCTGGCTGGGGTGGCACGTCAGCACCTGCCTGACTCTATCGTCGGGATCGGTGGTGGCAAATCACTCGACACCGCCAAGGCGCTGGCCCACGAACTGAACATACCTGTGGCCGTTGTGCCTACCCTGGCCTCTACCGATGCTCCATGCAGTGCGCTTTCAGTAATCTATACCGCAGAAGGTGCTTTCAAGCGCTACCTGTTTCTGCCGCGAAACCCGGATCTTGTACTGGTAGACACCGGTATCATTGCCCAGGCCCCTGCGCGCTTTCTGGTATCAGGAATGGGCGACGCCATGGCGACCTGGTTCGAGGCAGAAGACTGCCGTATCCGCGGCGCTGGCAACATGACAGGAAGACCCGGCCCTCTCACCGCCTATGCCCTGGCACGCCTGTGCTATGACACGCTTCTGGAATATGGCCCACTCGCACTGCATGCCTGTCAGCAACAGGTCGTCACGCCAGCCCTGGAGCATATCGTCGAAGCCAATACCCTTCTTTCCGGACTAGGCTTCGAAAGCGGCGGCCTGGCAGCTGCTCACGCGATTCACAATAGCTTCACCGCCCTGCCCCAGACCCACAGCTACTGGCACGGCGAGAAGGTTGCGTTTGGCGTATTGACCATGTTGATCCTGAGTGGCCGCAAGCCTGCCATCATTGATGAAGCCTTCACGTTCAGTCAGCGAATCGGCTTGCCGCTTACTCTGGCAGATATCGGTCTGGCCAATGCGTCTGATGCAGACCTGCTCAAGGCTGCGGAACTGGCCTGCGCGGAAGGGGAAACCATTCACAACGAGCCCTTCAGGGTCGATCCGCTTTCGGTAGTTGCTGCCATGAAGACAGCCGACGCCGAGGGGCGTTTTCGCAAGCAGGCCTGATGATTAACTGGCAGACGCCATAACGATCATGGCAGCATTCCTGACGGATTTCCCCGCCAGGAATGCACTCCAATACCCCATGACAGCCATACCCCCTGCGCCGCGCCAGCCTTGGCGACACCGGGCGCTCAGCCTTTTTCAATACAGCTCACGGGCATTGGGCCTCGTGTGGTCGACCTCTCCTGCCCTGACCCTGGGACTTGCCCTGGCTACCGTGGTAGCAGGTGTGTTGCCAGCGCTGGCCGCCTGGCTCGGCAAGCAGATCGTGGATTCGGTCGTGGCGGCCATGCAGTTGCATCAGACACAGGGGAACGCTCTACTGTCGCCCGTGCTCTGGCTGTTGGCCATGGAAGCCGGCGTGGTCGCCCTGATCGCAGCGGCGCAGCGGGGCCTCTCCGTCCAGCAGTCCTTGCTGCGCGTCTTGCTGGGGCAAAAGGTCAACCTGATGATCTTGGAAAAGGCCCAGCAACTGTCACTGGTCCAATTTGAAGACTCGGAATTCTACGACAAGCTCACCCGCGCCCGCCGCGAGGCCTCGATCCGCCCGCTCTCCCTGGTCAACAAGCTGTTCAGCCTGATGCAGAACGGTCTTTCACTGATCAGCTTTGCCATCCTGCTGATTCATTTTTCACCCTGGGCGCTGCTTATCCTGGTGGTCGGGGCATTGCCTGTCTTTTTTGCCGAAGCCAAGTTTTCGGGTGATGCCTTTCGCCTGTTTCGGCGGCGCTCCCCTGAAGCACGCATGCAGGGTTATCTTGAAGCGGTCCTGGCGAGGGAGGACCACATCAAGGAGGTCAAACTTTTTGGTCTTGCGCCACGCCTGCTCCAGCGCTACCGCGATATCTTCACTCAACTCTATGCCGAAGACCGGGCCCTGACGATCCGCCGGGATATCTGGGGCTTTCTGCTCGGTCTGCTTGGAACACTGGCGTTTTATGCCGCATATGTCTGGATCGTGGTAGACACCGTACAGGGGCGCATCAGCCTGGGCGAAATGACCATGTATCTGCTGCTGTTCCGACAGGGCCAGGCGGCAGTGAGCAGCAGCCTGACCGCCATCAGCGGCATGTATGAAGACAACCTCTATCTGTCCAACCTGTATGAATACCTCGAACAGTCTGTGGCCGCTGAGCATGGCAGCTTGAAACAAGGCAATACCCCAGGCGATGGCATCCGCTTCGAGCAGGTCAGCTTTCATTACCCAGGCGCCTCCCGGGCCGCCCTCGAGGGGATTACGCTGCACCTTCGGCCTGGCGAAAGCCTGGCGCTGGTGGGCGAGAACGGCTCAGGCAAGACCACACTGATCAAACTGCTCACCCGGCTCTACACACCTAGCGAGGGCCGTATCCTGCTGGACGGCAGCGACCTTCAGGAGTGGAACACAGAAGCCTTGCGGCAACGTATCGGTGTGATTTTTCAGGACTTCATTCGCTATCAGTTCAGCGCTGGCGAAAACCTGGGCGTGGGCGATGTCGAAGCCTTTGACGACGAGCAGCGCTGGCAGGAAGCAGCCGAACGTGGACGCTCTAGCGACTTCATCGAGCGGCTCGACCAAGGCTATCAGACACAACTGGGTCGCTGGTTCAAAGGCGGGCAGGAACTGTCAGGCGGACAATGGCAAAAAATCGCACTGTCACGCTCTTACATGCGTACCCAGGCCGACATTCTCGTACTCGACGAACCTACGGCTGCCATGGATGCTGCCGCCGAGGCAGAGGTTTTCGAGCAGTTTCGTCAGCATGCCCAAGGCAAGATGACGATCCTGATCTCTCACCGATTCTCTACGGTTCGCTCGGCTGATCAGATTGTGGTCCTGGAGCATGGCCGTATCATCGAACAGGGACGCCACGACGCGCTGGTCGCCCAGGATGGCCGGTACGCTCATCTATTCCAGCTGCAGGCCCAGGGGTATCGATAGGCCGTTTGACGACCCGAGAAGCAATCCTTTTTGTGCCTTTTTCTTCATTTTTTGAAACATATAAGGCATCCTCGGCGCCCTCCCTGTAATGATTGGAAAAGGTTTCGACCTGACTCCCTGCCCTGGAAAGCCGCTCATGTATGTCTTCATGGCCTTAACCTTCGTGCTCGGATACCTCTGTATCGCCTGCGAGCACACCTTGAAAATCGATAAAGCCGCCTCGGCGCTGCTAACAGCCGTTGTCAGTTGGACGCTGCTGGTGCTGAGCGCAGATCAAATCCTGCCGCATCTGCAGCCCGGCAGCGACAACACTCATTTCGTGGTCGAGGAGCTGCGCCACCACCTGGGCGAGGTCTCGGAGATCCTGTTTTTCCTGATGGGCGCCATGACCATCGTCGAACTGATCGATGCCCACGAAGGCTTCACGGTCATTACCGACCGTATTCGTACCAACAAGCGCGTCAGCCTGCTATGGCTGGTAGGCCTGATCACGTTCTTCCTGTCTGCCGCGCTAGACAACCTGACGACTACCATCGTCATGGTTTCCCTGCTGCGCAAACTCATTGCCGATGCTAAGGAGCGCTGGTTCTACGCCGGGATTGTGGTCATTGCCGCGAATGCGGGTGGCGCCTGGTCACCTATTGGCGATGTAACGACTACCATGCTATGGATTGGAAACCAGATCTCGGCCAGCGGTATCGTCATGAGTCTGTTCCTTCCCAGTCTGGTCTGTCTGCTCGTTCCCTTGGTGCTGCTCAGCTTCAGGCTCAAGGGCGAAGCCGAGCGACCGGCACTGGATGAGCATGAGAACAATGCGAATCCAACCACTCCGTTCGAGCGCAACCTTGTCTTTGCTCTGGGCATTGGCGCCCTGCTCTTTGTGCCGATCTTCAAGACCGTGACACACCTGCCGCCTTACATGGGTGTCCTGCTGGGCCTTGGCGTACTGTGGGTCGTGACTGAAATCATCCATCGCGGCAAGAACGATGAAGACAAGCACCCGCTATCCGTGATTGGCGTACTGCGCCGGATCGATATGCCAAGCGTATTGTTTTTCCTGGGTATTCTGCTGGCAGTCTCCAGCCTGGCGACAGCGGGCCACCTTGTGCAGGTCGCCACTTGGCTGAAAGACGGCTTAGGCGATGTCTATGCCATCAATATCGCAATCGGTCTCCTGTCATCGGTGGTCGATAATGTACCGCTCGTAGCAGGCGCCATGAAAATGTATCCGCTGGTCTCCCCTGAAGCGCTGACGGCGGCCAGCTCAGCTGATGCCGGCTGGCTCACCCATTTCCTGGCCGATGGGCGATTCTGGGAAATGCTGGCCTATTGCGCCGGTACAGGCGGCAGCTGTCTGATCATCGGCTCAGCCGCTGGCGTAGCAGCAATGGGCATGGAGAAGATCGACTTCATGTGGTACCTGAAACGCATCAGTCTGCTGGCGCTATTGGGTTACCTAGGCGGTGCCGCCACTTACATCGGCCTGGCCAGTCTAGGCGTATAAGAAAAAAGGCCAGCTTTACGCTGGCCTTTTTGTTTTCAGGTATCAACGGAAAGGCGGTTCGTCAAAGCTGCGCAGCTTGCGCGAGTGCAGCGAGTCCAGTTGCGCTCGGAGCAGGTCCAATGCCGCGATACCGATTGCCAGGTGCTGACTTACGGCTCGCTCGTAGAACGCATTGGCCGAGCCCGGCAGCTTGATCTCGCTGTGCAGGGGTTTGTCTGACACACACAGCAAGGTGCCGTACGGGACGCGCAGTCGATACCCTTGAGCCGCAATAGTGCCGCTCTCCATATCCACCGCAATGGCGCGGGCCAGATTGATGACAGGCCGCTCCTGCGCCCATCTCAGCTCCCAGTTACGGTCGTCATAGGTCAGCACTGTGCCGGTTCGCAGCCGGCGCTTGAGCGCCTCGCCACGGTCGCCCGTCACCTGAGCTGCCGCTTCTGCCAGGGCCACCTGCACTTCGGCCAGGGCCGGGATTGGTATGTGAGGCGGCAATACACGGTCCAGAATGCCGTCACGACGCATATAGGCATGCGCGAGTACGTAATCGCCGATGTTCTGTGACTGCCGCAGCCCGCCACAGTGGCCGATCATCAGCCAGCAGTGCGGGCGTAAGACGGCCAGATGATCCGTAATGTTCTTGGCATTGGATGGCCCCACCCCGATGTTTACGAGGGTAACGCCATGACCATCCGCGGCGATCAGGTGATAGGCCGGCATCTGAAAGCGATGCCAGGCGATACCGCCAATGATGGACTGGGCCTCGCCATCATCCAGGCCGCGCTCGATGGTGACATTACCCGGCAGCACCATACGCACGAACCGAGGATCGTCCCGCAGCTGCTGTAAGCCATGACGAATGAATTGATCGACATAGCGGTGGTAATTGGTCAGGAGAATCCAGGGCTGCACATGGCGCCAGTCACTGCCGGTATAGTGCACGATACGACGCAGGGAAAAGTCCGTCCGGGCGGCATCGAACAGCGATAGGGGAAGAATGGTTTCCTGCGCCCAGTCATACAGGCCATCGGCGATATCGTCGTGGGCGGCGGACAGGTCGGTACTGGGAAAGACGCGCGCCAGCTCGGCGGCCGTCACGCCCGACCCGGCCAGTTCATCCCCCTGCTCCACCACATAGGGATAGGGGATATCCTGCTCGCTCGGCCCCACCTCGACCAGAATGTCGTATTCCGCCATGAGCGGTTCGAGCTGTTCAAGCAGGTATTTGCGAAAGGCAGCCGGGTGCGTAACGGTGGCCCGGTAAGTACCCGGAAGCTGCACCTTGGCATAGGCCCGCGTGGTAGTCGGCACCGCCTGGGAGGAGCGGTAGCACAGACGGATCTCGGGATACCGGAACAGCTGTCGCTCGGCCTCGGTCGGCTCGATACGATCCTTGAGGTAGCGCTTGAGCGCACTGCTCAAGGCTTGGGTTGCCTGCTGATGCAGCGCAGCCAGCCGATCCACCGCCTCGCTAGCCGAATGGGCTGCAACAAAACCATCTTCGAACGTCTGAGGCATGCACGATTTCCTTACTCAAGAATGAACGAGGCAATCTGGCTCCTGCGTCGACTCATCAGCAGGCCAGACAGCCCCTTTGCCAGCATTTAGTCAGAGAGTAGCTGAGTTGGATCACGGTTATCTGACAATTGCTCAGAATCCCTGCGCTGATTCCACAGGTGATGATAATGCCCTTCGGGGTTGGCCAAGAGCTGCGCGTGATTCCCCTCCTCCACCAGCCGCCCTTGCCGCAGCACAATGATGCGATCGGCATCACGGATCGTCGAAAGCCGGTGCGCCACTACAATCATGGTCACCTTGCCGCGCAAATCATGCAGCGCTTCCTGCAAGAGCGTTTCGGTTTCACTGTCGATACTGGCCGTCGCCTCATCCAGCAGCAACACCTTGGGCTGGCGCAGCAGGGCTCGCGCCAGCGCCAGCAATTGCCGCTCACCCGTGGAAAGCGTAAAGCCACGTTCACCCAGCCGGGTTTCCAGCCCCTCGGGCAACCGTGCAATCAGGGGAGACAGGTGAGCATCATCAAGCGCCTCCTGAAGACGCCACGGCTCTGCCTCACTGCCCAGCAGCAGGTTATCGCGCAAGGTGCTGGAACGAATGAATGGCTCCTGCGGTACGGTAGCAATGGCGGCTCCCAATGCCTCAGGCGTCAGTTTTGATAGCTCACGGCCATCCAGTAGGAGTTGGCCACCCGTTACCGGCTGCAAGCCGGCCAGAAGGTCAAGCAGCGTCGACTTTCCGCTGCCGGTCGGCCCGACGATCGCCAGGAACGTGCCGGGGGCAATCTCCAGATTGATATCGCTCAACGTGTCGTGATCCGCACCTTCATGGCGGAAGCGAACCTGTTTGAGCTCAAAGCAGGCTTTGTCCACCGGCCGGCTATCAGTACCCTGTAGTGCCTGGGCCTGATCGAGCAGATTAAGCAGTCGCGTACCGGCAACGCTCGCCTGCTGATAGAGATTGAACCGCTGAGTGATTTCCATCAGTGGCTCGGTCACTCGCCCCAGGTAAGTCACAAAGGCGTACATCACCCCGATCTCGGCTCCTCCACCCAGGTGATTCAGACCATAGGTCAGGAGCAATACTGCCAGCACAATCACGCTCACCAGATCGAGCGCCGAACGCAAAAGCAGGCCCGAGAAACGTACCGTACTGATTCGTGCCTCGTACTGTTGCTGGTTAAGATCATGGAAGTGCTTGCGGAACGGCGCGGTCTGGTTGAAGGCCTGGATAATAGCCATTCCGCCAATCGCCTCATTGAGACGCGCGCTCTGCTCGGAGCGCAGCGCCCTCACCCGCATGGCAGCCGGCCCGCTCAAGCGTTGATACAGCCAGACGATAAAGGCGGCCGCCGGGATAAGCAGCATGGCGATCATCATGAGATGGACATTCATCAGCGCCATGGCCACCAGAATGCCGATCAGCAGCACAATATTGCCGACAATGGTGCCCAAAAACGCGACATAGAGTTCACGCAGGGCATCTGTGTCATTGGTTACCCGCGCGACCAGCTCCCCGGTTGCCGTACGGTCATGAAAACTCTGCGGCAAGTGCAGAACATGGCGGAACAACCGCCGACGCAGCAGCAGTACCGTATCCATGGCGATGCCGGCAAACCGCAGGCTTTGCAGGTAACGCCCGAGTGCGGCGAGCGCCTGGGTTACTACATAGATCAGGAACAGTACGATCAGGGGCTCAGCCCGCAGATCGCCAGGCACCAAGTAGGTATCCAGATAATGTTTAGTTAGCCAGGGGCCCATCACGTCCATGACAGTTGCCCCAATCAGGATAGCCACAGCCGCCATCAGCCGGCGCGGATTGGCCAGCACCGGCCCCAGCAGCAATTTGATAACACGATGCTTAGGCATGTTCGCCTCCTGCCTGTTGCAGCTGCCAGAGTCGGGCGTAGACACCACCCTGCGCCAGCAACTGTTCATGCGAGCCTCGCTCGGCGATACGGCCCTCCTCCAACACAATCAGCTGATCAGCCTCCCGTACGGCAGACAGACGGTGGCTCACAATGATGCGCGTCCGATTGCCCAGGCGAGCCAGCGTCTCGAGCAGACGTGTTTCGGTCGCGGTATCAACGGCCGACAGCGTGTCATCCAGCAGCAGGATAGGCGCATCGGATAACAGTGCACGTGCCAGGGCTACTCGCTGTCGCTGGCCTCCAGACAATGTCACACCGCGCTCACCTACCGGCGTTTCAAGCCCTTCGGGGAGCTGATTGAGGTCTGTGGCAAAGGCCGCGTCGGTCAGAGCGCCCCGGATCTGCTCGGGTGTAGCCTCAGGTCGTCCAAGTGCAACGTTTTCAGCCAGACTGCGGGCAAACAGGAAAGGATCCTGGGGAACGTATGCAAACTGAGCCCGTAACGCTTCCAGTGAGTACGCCTCAAGAGGATGATCGCCCAGGCGAATCTCGCCGTCCGTCAAAGGGTACTGACGGAGCAGCAGCCGCAGCAAGGTACTTTTCCCGCTGCCTGTGGCGCCCACAATGCCCAGCGTACTTCCTGCCGGAAGCTCGAAGTGAATATCCTGCAACGCAGGCGTCTGGCCTTGAGGATAGACAAAGGAAGGAATATTCACGCTCAACGTCGATCCGGGCTCGGGCGTCAGTGTCCCCTCGTCTCGGATGCTTTCTACGGAGGCAAAAAACTCCCGCAGGCGACGCCCTCCCGCCTCTCCGCGCTGGAGGATATTGAGGCACCAGCCAATGGCAAACATTGGCCAGATCAGTTGTACAAGGTAAAGGCTGAAGCTGGTCAGCTGTCCTAGCGTAATGGCGCCCTGCATGTAGCGTCCGGTGCCCACGATCAATGTCAGCAGCGTGGCGCAGCTTAGCGCTACGAAGATGATGGGCTCGTACTTGGCTTCGGTTCGCTGAACAGCGTAATCAGCCTTAGCCGCCGCACGGGCGCGCTCGTCAAAATCATCCAGCTCCGCTTCGATCAGCGCGTTCTGTCGCAGCATACGCAGCCCGCTCAAAGCCTCCTGAGTGCGATCATTGAGGTCTGAGAAGCGCTGCAAGGTCTGCCCGAAGCGTTGCTGAACCCGCTTCGCCACGTGGTAGAACCCCCAGGCCATGAACGGAAACGGCAGCAGGGCCATGAACGCCAACGGCGCATCGATACCGACCAGCATGACTGCCAGTACAAGCACCAGGGTCATGGCCCCGTCAAAACTGGACAACACGCCCTCACCGGCAGCCATCTCTACTGCATCGATATCCTGGGTAGCCCGTGCCAGTAGATCGCCCGTACGACTCGCCTGAAAAAAGCCGGGATCCAGTCGGGTAAGCTTGGCGTAAAACGCATCGCGCAGCTCCACGCCTACCTTGTACGCGGTTCCGAACAACCGTACCCGCCAGTGATAACGAAGCACATAGAGCCCAAGACCAACCACCGCCAGCAGGGCGACACGCCCTAGCAGCTCCGTTTGCCCAAGCTCACCGGCCCGTAGTGCATCAATGGTTTTGCCTACCCACCAGGGCAGCGTCAGATTCAAGAGGCCTACGCCCAACAGGCAGGTGATTGCCCCGCAATAGGCCAGTCGATGGCGAAAGAGAAAATCGCGCAGTAACGTCCAAAGCGCCATGTAAAGAAATACCTGAACATAAGTAGCTGCCCAGTATAGCCCTCTATGACGTCTGAACCGGAGCCTGACAGAGCAGCCAATCCTGTAGAAGAGTTTGCAGTTCGCCCAGCCTGACCGGCTTGGCCAGGTAATCGCTCATCCCGGCCGCCAGGCAACGTTCCCGATCACCGTGGTGTGGATGGGATGACAACGCCAGCACCGGCAACTCCTCGCAATCGGGCAATGCCCGAATGGCCCGACAGATGGCAAACCCATCCATGACCGGCATCTGGCAATCGAGCAGGACGGCATCTACCGTTACCTGATCCAGGAGTTCAAGTGCCTGAGAGCCGGAATCGGCAGTCCGCACCTGATACCCCAGCCGGAGCAGCATGCCACGCAGGATCATCTCGTCATGAGCATTGCTCTCCACGATCAGAACCGTGCAATTGGCGGGCTGCCGTGTCGTCAGCACACAGGCGCGGCGCGCAGGTGCCGGCAGCGCCACACGCCCCGGTAGCGGCAAGGTAATAGCCATGCGAAAGCGACTTCCAGTCCCCACCTGCGAGGAATGGCTGAGCGTTCCCCCCAGGAGATGGATCAGCTTGCGACACAGGGCCAGGCCAATTCCCAATCCGCCATAGCGGCGCGTCAGGGAACCATCGAGCTGATGGAAGCGCTGATAGAGCTGCTCGCTCTGCTCCGGTGTAAACCCGATACCCGTATCGACCACCTCAATCAGCAGCGGCTGGCGATAAGCATCTGCCTGCGCATCCGGATGCGCCTGTACGCGCACCGTTACCGATCCTTCATGCGTGAACTTAATGGCGTTTTCGATCAGATGCCCCAAGGCTCTGGCCAGCTTTGGTGCGTCACCTTCCAGGGTATCGGGCAATGCCGGGTCGATCTCCACCTGGAACGCCAGACGCTTGGCCTCGGCACTCGGGGTATAGCGCGTACGCAAACTGTCAAAGAGTCCATGCAGACTGAACGGCACCCGTCGAGCCACCTGCTTGCCGGCACGCAGTTCGGTGAGGGTCAGGATGTCATCCACCATGCGCATCATTGCTCGCGCGGACTCGCTGGCGGACTGGTGGTACTGCTCCAGCTCCACCGTCATGGGCTGCGTCTGGATCAGTTCCAGCGAGCCGATAACGCCGTTCATGGGCGTTCGCAACTCATGGGTCACGGTAGCCAGAAACTCATCCTTCAAGCGATTACTGTTGGCCAGCTCTTCGTTCAACCGCTCCAGTGCACGGCGAGACTCTTCGAGAATCCGCGCCCGTTCCTCGCGCATGGCATTGATCCGGTCAGCCAGAGCCAACGAAAGCAAGGCTACCTCAAGCGCCGAGCCAATCTGGCTCGCATAGACCGTGAGGAAGTTATAAGGCAACAGACCGGCTACCATCAGAATATTGGCCAGCCCGCCAAGCAGGAAAATCGACCATGCGATGATGAAGTAACGCGCGGTACGCATACCATCGAACCAGGCCCGGATACCGGCCGTGAACACGACAAAGATAAAGATCAGTGCCAGGAGCGTGGCCAACCGCATCGCCGTCGCGTAGTCACAGGTCAGTGACGTCAGGACGCACAGGCAGGCCAGTAGGATCAGGCCCTTCATGCAGAGGTCGATTCGACGACTGTACTGGCGGGTCTGCAGGAAATGTCGGGTGAACTGGCTACCAAAGATACCTGCCATGCCGACAAAGAATGGCGTTGCGATGTTGGCCCAGCGAGGACTGTCCGGCCACAGGTACTCGGAGCCGGTCCCGTTGATCGACAGCAGATAGCAGCCGAACGAGCCGACATAAAAGATGTGATACAGATAACTGGGATCGCGAACGCTGAGGAAAATGAGCAGGTTGTAGAGCATCATCACCAGCAGAACACCGTAGATGATACCTAGCAGATAAACACGTGCCGGCTCGGCCTCGATAAACGCCCTGGTGGTCCAGAGCACCAGCGGGGCCTGAACGGACCCCTGACTTTCAACCCGCAGATACAGCCGCTTCGTCTCTCCCGGTGCAAACGACAGCGGATACAGATAGCTGCTGTGCCGAATCAGACGGCTGCTGAACGGCAGTGTATCCCCCATGCGCTGGGCCAATCGGTACACACCTTGCGCATCGGGTGCGTAGATATCATAGCGGTCAAGTGGTGGGTAGGAGAGTTCGAGCAGCCAGCTTTTGGGCCCAATGCCGGCCTTGGGTCGATACGCAAGGTCCAGGCGAATCCAGTAGGCCGAGCGTGAATAACCGGCCCCAAAAACATCTTCGCCATGCCGGATAAAGCTGCCACTTAATGCCGGTGATGTGATGTCTTCGATAGTCGATGTGCCACGAACATCCTCGAATACCTCAATCGACTGTCCGAGGGACAATCGTTCGATCGACTCATCGAACTCAACGGCCTGTACCCACCAGGGCCATGCGAGCAGAATGAAAAAGAACCAGTTGCGCATATAAAAGGCTTCGCCAGAAAAGCCCGCAGGCAGCATCATGCACAAACTGCCCTCTCGTGCGACGCATCCCTTCAAGCATTGAGTTAGGTGCGGCACTCTATCACAGGCCGGCCCAGCAGCTACACTGCCGACCGGAGCCTTTGTTCAGCCTGTTTAGTGATAAGCTTTTTGCCATGAATACACACAACGCTCGTCCCGTCGTCCTTTGCCTTTCCGGTCATGACCCCAGCGGCGGCGCTGGTCTGCAGGCAGACATCGAAGCCCTGATCGCCCAGGGCTGCCATGCGGCACCCGCCGTCACCGCGCTGACCGTTCAGGATACGATCAACGTGTCCGACTTTCGTGTACTGGACCGTGCCTGGGTGATGGCCCAGGCCAACGCCGTGCTGACGGATCTTCCTGTCGCAGCCGTCAAGCTGGGCATGCTTGGTTCTATCGAAATGGTTGAAACAGTACTGGATATCCTCGCGGATCATCCACAGTTGCCACTGGTGTGCGACCCGGTGCTACGCGCCGGTGGTGGTGGAGCCCTTGGCAAGGATGAGGTGGGTTATGCCATCCGCGAGCGGCTGTTGCCGCGCGCAACGATTGTCACGCCTAACCTCCCCGAGGCCCGCATCCTGGCCGAGCTGCCGGAAGGGACGGCAGACGCGTGTGCCGACAAACTTCTCCCCTACTGCGAGCATTTGCTCATCACCGGCGGTCATGGTGACGAGCAGGAAGTGCACAATCGCCTGTACACCCGTGACGGGCATCAGGAAACCTTTATCTGCCAGCGCCTTCCCGGTAGCTATCACGGTTCGGGCTGCACGCTGGCCAGCGCACTGGCCGGTCGGCTGGCTTTGGGAGAAGCCCTGCCCAGCGCAGTTCGCTCAGCTCTGGACTACACCTGGCGCACCCTGCGTGATGCCGAGCGTCCCGGCCGCGGCCAGTATATTCCCCGTCGCCTGCCACTGGACTTCTGCTCATGACTCCACTGCGTGGTCTGTACGCCATTACCGACAGCCAGCTCCTGGCCGACGACAAGCTTCTCCCCTATGTGGAAGCCGCATTGAAGGGCGGTGCTCGCCTGATTCAATATCGGGACAAATCCAGCGACCAGGTCCGCCGTCGGGACGAAGCTCAGGCACTGTCCGAGCTGTGTAGACGCCACGGCGCAGACCTCATCATCAATGACGACCTTGAGCTTGCACTCCAATTGGGTGTGGGCCTGCATCTGGGGCAGGAAGATGGATCCCTCGCCGAAGCACGCCAACAGTTAGGTCAGGCGGCAATTCTAGGAGGTACCTGCCATGCCCAGCTGGCCCTGGCGGAACGCGCTGTCCTGGAAGGCGCCAGCTACATCGCCTTTGGTCGCTTCTTCAACTCAAACACAAAACCCGGCGCACCGGCGGCCACGCCTGAACTGCTGATCGAGGCGCAACGCCGCTTCACCGTGCCGGTGTGCGCCATTGGAGGCGTTACCCTCGACAATGCCCCCTCACTGATCGAGCGTGGAGCCAGTCTGATTGCCGTCATTCATGCATTGTTTTCCGCGCCTTCTGCCGAAGAGGTAGAGCGCCGCGCCCGGGCATTCAGTGCACTGTTCAACCCCATTTCGTAGAGAATTCGCCATGTCACGCTCCGAAACACTGTTCGCCGATGCCCAGAAGCATATTCCAGGTGGCGTCAACTCCCCAGTTCGCGCCTTCAAAAGCGTGGGCGGCACGCCCCTTTTCTTCAAGCATGCCGCAGGCGCCTATGTCATCGACGAAGACGACAAGCGTTACGTTGACTATGTAGGCTCCTGGGGCCCGATGATTCTGGGGCATAGTCATCCCGACGTACTGGATGCTGTGCGCCGCCAGCTTGAACATGGTTTGTCCTATGGCGCACCAACTGCCATGGAAACCGAAATGGCCAATCTGATCTGCCAGCTGGTGCCCTCCATGGAAATGGTGCGCATGGTCAGCTCAGGCACCGAAGCCACCATGAGTGCCATTCGCCTGGCACGTGGATATACCGGTCGCGACACCATCATCAAGTTTGAAGGGTGCTATCACGGCCATTCGGACAGTCTTCTGGTAAAAGCGGGCTCTGGTGCCCTCACCTTGGGCGTTCCCAGCTCTCCTGGCGTACCCGCTGCGTTTGCCCAGCACACCCTGACCCTACCCTACAACGACCTGGACGCCGTCAAGGAAACCCTGCAGAAAGTAGGCGCGGATATCGCCTGTATCATTGTCGAGCCCGTGGCCGGCAACATGAACTGCGTACCGCCTGCCCCCGGCTTCCTGCAGGGCTTGCGTACCCTGTGCGATGAACATGGCGTGGTGCTGATTTTTGACGAGGTCATGACTGGCTTCCGCGTTGCCTTGGGTGGTGCCCAGGCTCATTACGAAATCACACCGGACCTCACCACGTTTGGCAAGATCGTGGGTGGAGGCATGCCTGTCGGGTGCTTTGGCGGTAAGCGCGCCATCATGGAAAAGATTGCACCGCTTGGCCCGGTCTATCAGGCCGGCACGCTGTCCGGTAACCCACTCGCCATGGCAGCTGGCCTGACGACGCTTAAGCTCATCAGCCGTCCCGGCTTCCACGACGAGCTGACCGCCCTGACAACCCGTCTGCTGGATGGGTTGCGCGAACGTGCCCAGGCAGCAGGCGTTCCGTTCGTTACCACCCAGGCAGGCGGCATGTTCGGCCTTTATTTCAGCACGGCAGACGACATCGTGACCTTTGATGACGTTATGGCCAGCGACGTCGAGCGCTTCAAGCGCTTCTTCCACCTGATGCTGGACGGTGGCGTCTATCTCGCACCCAGCGCTTTCGAAGCCGGCTTCACCTCCATTGCACATGGCGAAGCGGAACTCGACATCACGTTCAAGGCAGCCGAACGTGCCTTTGCCGCGCTGAAAAACTGAGTACCGCCTATCGATGGTTTCGCTTGTAGGCAAACGGAGCGGAACCATCGTTTGCAATGAGCCTCTCAGTTTGAAACAGCCGATATCAGGCAATTACAAAAAAAGTTCATCGTAACTGCGTAAATTTTTTGTAAGGTGGTATCGGCTTCACTCATAATGTGCGAGCCGGCGCGTTTCGCCGGTCGGGTTTCCAGAAAAACCTGCCTCGATCCTGGAGGCGTTCCATGCACCGCGCCGGCCGTTTCATCATTACCAGCTTGCTCCTGTTCCCGCTGCTCGCCTTTGCGGGCGGTAATTCCCTGCTCATTCCCAGCACCAGCCGCTGCAACCTCAATGCAGCCCCGGAAGAGCTTCCGCAAGCCCTCTCCAAGTGCCAGCAGACTGCCCGCGCCGGTGATGCGCAGGCGCAATATGAGCTAGGCAGCTTTTACTACGATGGCAAACAGACCCCAAAGGATTTGAATCAGGCTCGTATCTGGTTCGAGCAGGCTTCGCTGAAGGGCCATGCTGATGCGCAGTACCGATTGGGCACCATGTTTTTCCGTGGCGAAGGTGTTCAGGCCAATACCGTGCAGGCCTATATCGTACTCAAGATGGCTGCCATCAACGGCTCGGAAGACGCCATGGACACCGCGGATCTGGTAGCTGAGCAGATGAGAAGGGATGAGCTGGAAATTGCAACCCAGGTGCTGGGTCAGATTTTCAGGGACTACCTGCAGGATTTGCAGACGGCAGGCACCGGAAATCCTTTTGCGCCTCTTCCCTGACAAACCGGTAGACGCAGCCGCATGGTATGACGGCTGCGTTTTGCGGCATTATTTCTCCGGCATTGGTACCGGAAATGGCATGACGTTCGTTCCGCCCTTGGCTTCGCTGATCTTGGCCTGGCCAAGACGCTCCACTTCGTCGATCCGGATGACCGAGTGCAAGGGAACGAAGCTGCGGATAACGCCTTCGAACTGGGACTTCAGTTTTTCTTCACTGGGGTCTACGACGACTTGTGTACGCTCGCCAAAGACGAACTCCTCGACTTCGAGAAAGCCCCACAGATCACTTTGATAGATCTGCTTGGCATACATCTCGTAAACCTGTCCCTGGTTATGAAAAATCACCTTATAGATCGCTGGTTTGCTCATGATGATGGGTAACAGGAATGAAAACGGGGACGGATAATAGCAGTGAGGAGACGATCAGTGCTAGGAAGCAAGGACTCTCATCCTTATAATATGCGGTCCTCAATTTTTTCCCCGACGAAGCGCGCATGACCAAGAAGCTTTTCATCGAAACTCACGGCTGCCAGATGAACGAGTATGACTCGTCCCGCATGGTCGACCTCCTCGGTGAGCATCAGGCGCTGGAGCTGACCGCAAATCCGGCCGAAGCCGATGTGATCCTGCTCAATACCTGCTCCATTCGTGAAAAGGCTCAGGAAAAGGTCTTTTCACAACTGGGCCGCTGGCGCGAACTGAAGTTACAGAACCCCGAGCTGGTGATCGGCGTGGGCGGCTGTGTGGCCAGCCAGGAAGGCGCCGCGATTCGTGATCGTGCGCCCTACGTGGACGTGGTGTTCGGCCCTCAGACACTGCATCGCCTGCCTGAAATGATCGACGCGGCCCGGGCTACTCGCGCGCCACAGGTCGACATTTCCTTCCCGGAAATCGAGAAATTCGATCGCCTGCCCGAACCTCGTGTCGATGGTCCCAGCGCATTCGTCTCGATCATGGAAGGCTGCAGCAAGTACTGCACGTTCTGCGTCGTGCCCTATACCCGTGGTGAAGAGGTCAGTCGACCCTTTGATGACGTCCTGGCCGAAGTGATTCACCTGGCCGAGAACGGCGTTCGCGAAGTCACTCTGCTCGGACAGAACGTCAATGGCTATCGCGGCCTGACCCATGATGGCCGGATCGCCGACTTTGCCGAGCTGCTGCGCGTGGTGGCGGCCGTTGATGGTATCGACCGGATTCGCTACACCACCTCGCATCCGCTGGAGTTTTCCGACGCCCTGATCCAGGCACACGCCGAGATCCCGGAGCTGGCCAAATTCGTGCATCTGCCGGTGCAGTCGGGTTCTGACCGAATCCTGGCAGCCATGAAGCGCAATCACATGGCCATCGAGTACAAATCACGTATTCGCAAACTCAAGGCGGCGGTTCCTGATATCTGCATCAGCTCTGACTTCATTGTTGGCTTTCCGGGCGAAACCGAGAAGGACTTCGAGCAGACCATGAAGCTGATCGAGGACGTCGGCTTCGACTTCTCCTACTCCTTCGTCTACAGCGCACGCCCCGGCACACCGGCAGCGGATCTGGTGGACGATACCCCGGAAGAGGTCAAGAAACAGCGTCTGCAGATCCTGCAAGCCCGCATCAACCAGCAGGGCTTCGAGATCAGTCGTCGCATGGTTGGCACGGTCCAGACCATCCTGGTCAGCGACTTTTCCAAGAAGGACCCAGGCATGCTCCAGGGTCGTACGGAAAACAACCGCATCGTCAATTTCCGCTCCAGCAATGCCCTGCTGATTGGCCAGTTCGTCCAAGTTCATATTGATGACGCACTGCCCCACTCCCTGCGAGGCACCCTTCTGGCAGAAATTGCACAGCCGCATGCAACTTCCGGTGCCATAGTCACTGTCTGACTATTGGTAGAGTGCGCACTTTGCCAAGTGCGCACAACCGATTACTCTTCAAGTAAACATCATCAGCTATAGGGCGATTATTCCTTCCTTGAATACACCTCAAGAACCTCGGCGCTTTACTCTCGAACCGTTTGATGCTCAACGCTTTGCCAAGCTTTGCGGCCAGCTCGACGAAAACCTTCGGCAGATCGAAAAACGGCTCGATATCGAAATCCGCAACCGCGGCAACCAGTTCGAACTGGTCGGCCCGCCGGAGCGTATCCAGTCGGCTGAAAATCTGCTGCGACGTTTGTATCGCGAGACCAAGACCGAAGATGACCTGACGCCTGACATGGTTCATCTGTTTCTGCAGGAGTCCGGCCTTGAGGGGCTTTCCGAGCCTCAGAGCGATCTGAATGTCTCGCTGCGCACCCGCAAAGGCATGATTCGTCCTCGCGGTGCCAATCAGCAGCGGTACGTCAAGTCGATCCTCGACCATGACATCAACTTCGGCATTGGCCCAGCGGGCACCGGCAAGACCTACCTCGCCGTAGCCTGTGCCGTCGATGCTCTCGAACGAGAGCAGATCCGCCGTATCCTACTGGTTCGCCCCGCGGTTGAAGCGGGCGAGAAGCTCGGCTTCCTACCGGGTGATCTGGCTCAGAAGATCGACCCGTACCTGCGTCCTTTGTATGATGCCCTGTATGAGATGCTTGGCTTTGAGACCGTAGCCAAACTGATCGAACGGCAGGTTATCGAAGTGGCGCCACTGGCTTACATGCGGGGTCGAACACTCAACAACAGCTTCATCATTCTTGACGAGAGCCAGAACACTACCGTCGAGCAGATGAAAATGTTCCTGACGCGTATCGGCTTCGGCTCTACAGCCGTCATCACCGGTGACATCACCCAGGTCGACCTGCCCCGCGGCACGCGCTCGGGCCTGGCCCATGTCATCAACGTCCTGAAAGACGTGCCGGGCATTGGATTTACGCACTTTCTGGCAAAGGACGTGGTACGTCATCCTCTGGTACAGCGCATTGTCGAAGCTTATGATCGCTTCGAACAACAGCAGACTGACAAACGTCAGTCGCGGGAAAACACGAATGACGATTGAGCTTGATGTACAAATCGCCAGCGAAGCGCCCGATCTACCTGAGGAACCCGAGTTACGTCGCTGGTGTGAGGTCACCCTCCGCCAGCGCACCGCTGATTCAGAACTGACCATCCGCCTGGTGGATGAGCCGGAAGGTCGCGAACTCAATCGCACCTACCGGCACAAGGACTATGCCACCAACGTACTTACTTTCCCGGCCGATGTACCCGACGAGCTGCTGGATATTCCGCTGCTGGGTGACGTCATCATCTGCGCACCAGTCATCGCGCGCGAGGCTGCCGAGCAGGGTAAGCTTCTCAAGGCCCATTGGGCTCATATGGTTATTCATGGCTGCCTGCACCTGCTTGGCTATGACCATATCGAAGACGAAGAAGCGGAAGAAATGGAAAGCCTGGAACGAGAATTGCTGGCAGAACTAGGTCATCCCGACCCCTATGGCGACGAACAAAACTGACATGAACGAAGATCGATCGAGTAACGGGCACAGGTCCTGGCTGGAACGGATTGTCCAGGCTTTTGCCCACGAGCCCAAGAGCCGCCAGGAACTCCTGGAGCTGCTCCGTGAGGCTCACGAAAACAAGGTGCTCGACAGTGAAGCCTTATCCATTGTCGAGGGCGCTATCTCTGTTGCCGACCTGCAAGTACGCGACATTATGGTGCCGCGCTCACAGATCATTAGCGTCAAGGCCCACCAGACGCCCCAAGAGTTTCTGCCGGCCGTTATCGAGGCCGCTCACTCCCGCTATCCGGTCATTGGCGAGACGCCTGACGATATCCTCGGCGTCCTGCTCGCCAAGGATCTGCTGCCCCTGATCATTCACGGGGACCAGGCCTTCGATCTTAAGACTATTTTGCGCCCGGCCACCTTTGTTCCAGAATCCAAGCGGCTTAATGTGCTTCTGCGTGAGTTTCGTACCACGCACAACCATATGGCCATTGTGGTGGATGAGTATGGTGGTGTGGCAGGTCTTGTCACTATTGAAGACGTGCTAGAGCAGATCGTGGGTGACATCGAAGATGAACACGATGTTGAGGAAGAAAGCTTTATCAAACCGCTACCCAGCGGGGACTTCATCGTCAAGGCGCTGACACCTGTCCAGGCCATCAATGATTTCTTCGACACGGAATACCCCGATCAGGATGTGGATACGGTGGGCGGCCTTGTCATGAGCGCCTTCGGTCATCTTCCTCGCCGAAACGAGGAAGTGGTCATCGACGACTTCCGCTTTCGTGTACTCAACGCAGACGGTCGTCGCATCCATCTGCTGCGCATGACTCCGCTCACCGAGCGATAAACTGCAGCGGCCTGTCTGCTCGCCTGAGCAGGCAAGCCGCTGAATAACCCCGTATATACCTCTCTTAGTAGCTAGCAGCACCTGGCATCCATTAAGCTTGCGCACCGCTGCATAGACCAAGGATTTCCGATGCGCTGGATGATTACCCCCGGCTGGAAAGGCAATTTGCTGGCACTGGTTGCTGGCGCACTGACGCCGCTCGCACTGGCGCCGTTCAACTTCTGGCCGCTGGAAATAGTATCGATTGCCCTCTTCTATCTTTCGCTGCGCGAATTGCGCGCCGGATGGGCCTTTCTGCGAGGCTGGTGCTATGGCCTGGGGGCCTTTCTGGCAGGTACGAGCTGGGTATATGTCAGCATCCACGACTACGGTGCGGCATCCATGCCATTGGCGGCGGGCCTCACGTTTGGGTTCTGCGCCGGTATTGCCCTGTTTTTCGCGCTGCCAGCCTGGTTATGGGTGCTTTGTTTGCGCCGCAATCATGCGCCAGCCAGTGACGCCCTGGCCTTTGCAGCGCTTTGGTTTGGCCTGGAACTGTTCCGCAGCTGGTTCCTGACCGGCTTTCCCTGGCTGTTTGCAGGCTATAGCCAAATGGATGGCCCGCTAGCCAGCCTTGCCCCAGTGGGTGGCGTCTGGCTTCTATCATTCAGCGTAGCGTTAATTGCCGCCCTGCTCGTCAATATTCTCTGGCTGATTCGCAAACCTGTAAGCCTGGTTGCAGGTATCGTCCTGCTGATTGCACCCTGGTTCGGCGCCATTGCCTTCAAAGGACAAGTCTGGACTCAGCCAGCCGGCGAGCCGCTCAAGGTAGCCGCCATGCAAGGCAATATTGCCCAGGAACTCAAGTGGGATCCGGGCCATGTGCAGGATACGCTGACCCTGTATCGCCAGATGACTATTCGGGAAGGCAAGACCGACCTGATTGTCTGGCCGGAAAATGCCATTCCAGTGCTCAAGGAATATGCTGACGGCTATTTACAAGACGTTACGGCTATCGCCAACCAGCGCGGCGCAACGCTTATCACGGGCATTCCGGTACGTGAGCGTGACGACAAGGGCCAGGATCGTTTTTATAACGCGCTAACGGTCAATGGCGACAATACAAACACGTATTACAAACAGAAGCTGGTGCCGTTTGGCGAGTATGTTCCCTTGCAGGAGCAGCTGCGCGGACTGATCACCTTCTTCAACCTACCGATGTCCGATTTCGTCCCGGGCCCAGAAGGGCAGCCGTTATTAACAGCCAAGGGATACCAGATCGCCCCGTTCATCTGCTATGAAGTGGTCTATCCGGAATTCGTGGCAGACATGGCCACCCGTAGCGATCTTCTGCTGACGGTAAGTAACGACACATGGTTCGGTAAATCATTCGGTCCTCAGCAGCATCTGCAAATGGCCCGGATGCGTGCATTGGAAAGTGGTCGCTGGATGATCCGGGGCACCAACAATGGTGTCACGGCCCTGATTGACCCCTTTGGCCGCATCACCACCCAGATTCCGTCATTTGAGCTGGCTACACTGCATGGGTCGGTCGTGCCGATGAAGGGAGCCACACCTTACCTGACTTGGCGCCTCTGGCCGCTGGCCATTCTGTGTGGCCTGCTGACGCTTTGGGCGCTGGCTCGTAGAGGCCTTGAGCGCTCCCGTCCTATCGTCTAATGGAAGACAGTGGCAGGCCAGATATGACTGGCCTGCCCTTCTTCAGCGGTAGGCCAGCGGATAGGCTATGAGCCCTATCGCTTCGTTCATCAGAATCATGCTCTGGGCAATTGCCTTGGCCTCGGGCATCCATCCTCCCAGCGGCTTGCCGTTAGGCGTGCTCATGAATCCCATTGGCGCAGCGATCACCTCGAACCCCTGGCGCTCGAAGCACCACCGGGCACGCGCCATATGAAACGCCTGGGTAACCAGCACGATTCGCTTAACACCTGCTGGTTTGAGAATAGCCGCACTGAGCGTCGCATTTTCCCACGTGGTACGGCTGTCTTTCTCCTGCCACCGCACCGATACGCCCAGGTCTTTTTCCATGACCTCGGTCATCAATTCCGCTTCGCTGGGAGGCGAAGACAAAGGTGAGCCTCCAGAAATAAGAATCGGCAGCTGAGAGACCTTGGCGATACGTGCCGCATAGCGAACACGCTCAATGCCCATCGCGCTGGAGACATCGCCTTCCCACGCCGGATCGTTACGCTCCCGGGAAGCACCCAGGATAACAATGGCATCTGCCTGCTGAGCCAGAGACGACCAATCAGCCTGAGCCAGAGGCGGATCACGCTCGATCAGGCGCGCCTCCCATTCAACCGCAATCGGCAGACTGATCAGCCAGAAACCACCCGCGCCCATGATCAGGCAGGCAACCGAAATTCGGGGCCAACGCTTGCGAAGCACAATACCGGCCCATAACAGCAGCAAAAACAGGCCTGGCGGCATCAATAGCTGCTTGCAAACGTAGCGAATCAACATCGAGACATCCATGACGTCAGGCACATCCCTGGTCTAGCTGGAAAAACGAGACGTGATAATAACGCGTAGGAAGCAGATTACCGAGGTGCAGGCATCCGAAGCGGAGTCAGATAGCGCAAGTATCCGTGCTGCAGACCTTGTGAGTCATGCACAGGGGGCACCGCTCGATTTGTTGTCCAGCGTTAACTTGCAGCCCGCAACGCAGGCAGCGCACTGCCACTAACGACTTTCCCAGACGGGAAGGCCTCGGATAAATCAGTTCCTGACAGGCATGAACCCATTGATCATTTCTGACCAGCCACGCCCTGATGATGTCCAGATCCTCCTGATGAAGGCCGGAAATTTCTATTTCCTGCTGCGCCCTGCGGTGCAAACGCTCCGCCGTGGCAGCCTCGTCCAGAGCACGCTCCAGACGCCGTTGCAAACGCTCCAGCGGAAGTCTCGCCAGGCGCTGCGCTGTGTCATGACTCATAGATAGCCTCCGGAAAGTCCTATCCTACTGTTACCCAAGCGTAGTGCGCGATTGGCGAAACCGCGAGCCTATAAAATGACGAATTTCACTTTTATGAAATAAAACGCTTTCTGGCTAAAGGTTCCTTGCGTGGAGACGGTTCATGTATGCTTACCGGCTTATCTAATTGCTTTTCGTAGCCGCAGATCACGCCATGCACGAACATTACCAACCCCGTGAGATAGAAGCCGCCGCCCAATCCTGGTGGGAACAGAACAATGCCTTCTCTGTGACGGAGCAGCCGGGAAAGGAAAAGTACTACTGCTTGTCCATGTTCCCCTACCCAAGCGGCAAGCTGCACATGGGGCACGTCCGCAACTACACCATCGGTGATGTGATTGCCCGCTATCACCGCATGCAGGGCAAGAATGTCCTGCAACCCATGGGTTGGGATGCCTTCGGTATGCCGGCGGAAAACGCCGCGATGAAAAATAACGTCGCCCCTGCCAAGTGGACGTACGAAAACATCGAATACATGAAGAACCAGCTCAAGAGCCTGGGCCTTGCCATCGACTGGTCGCGCGAAGTCACGACGTGCAAGCCCGACTACTATCGCTGGGAGCAGTGGCTGTTCACCCGCCTGTTCGAGAAAGGCATCATCTACCGCAAGAACGGCACCGTGAACTGGGATCCGGTCGATCAGACCGTACTGGCCAACGAGCAGGTCATCGACGGCCGCGGCTGGCGCTCCGGCGCGCTGATCGAAAAGCGTGAGATTCCGATGTACTACTTCCGCATCACCGATTATGCGGAAGAACTGTTGGCGTCTCTGGATGATCTGCCCGGCTGGCCCGAGCAGGTCAAGACCATGCAGCGCAACTGGATTGGTAAATCCCGCGGCATGGAAGTTCAGTTTCCCTATGACCAGACTTCCATTGGTCATGCCGGCGCACTCAAGGTCTTCACAACGCGCGCCGACACCCTGATGGGTGCCACTTATGTCGCTGTCGCGGCCGAGCATCCGCTGGCTACCCAGGCAGCGCAGAACAATCCCGAGCTGCAGGCGTTTATTGACGAATGCAAGCGCGGCGGCGTGGCAGAAGCCGACATCGCCACCCAGGAAAAGAAAGGCATGCCGACGCCCTTGTTCGTCGAGCATCCGTTAACGGGTGAAAAATTGCCGGTATGGGTCGCTAACTACGTCCTGATGCATTACGGCGAAGGTGCGGTCATGGCCGTTCCGGCACACGACGAGCGCGATTTTGAATTCGCGACCAAATACAATCTGCCCATCAAGCCGGTCGTACGTACCAGCGCTGGTGACGAGACCCCTGCTCCCTGGCAGGCTGCCTATGGCGAGCACGGCACGCTGATCAACTCCGGCGAATATGACGGCCTTGACTTCAATGCGGCGTTTGAAGCCATCGCTGCGACCTTGCAGACCAAAGGTCTGGGCGAGCCGCGCACTCAATTCCGCCTGCGCGACTGGGGCATCAGCCGTCAGCGTTACTGGGGCTGCCCGATCCCGATCATCCACTGCAATAGCTGTGGTGATGTTCCCGTTCCGGAAGATCAACTGCCGGTCGTTCTGCCAGAAGATGTGATTCCAGACGGTGCAGGCTCTCCTCTGGCCAAAATGCCGGAGTTCTACGAGTGCTCCTGCCCCAAATGCGGCAGCGCTGCCAAGCGCGAAACCGACACCATGGACACGTTTGTCGAGTCGTCCTGGTACTTCGCCCGCTACGCATCGCCCAAGTTTGAAGGCGGTATGGTCGATAAGGATGCTGCCAACTACTGGCTGTCCGTCGACCAATATATTGGCGGTATCGAGCACGCGATTCTTCACCTGCTCTATGCACGCTTCTTCCATAAATTGATGCGTGACGAGGGGCTTCTCTCCTCCGATGAGCCGTTCAAGAACCTGCTGACCCAGGGCATGGTAGTCGCTGAAACCTATTACCGCATGGATGAAAAAGGCGGTAAGGACTGGTTCAACCCGGCTGACGTGGAAGTCGAGCGTGACGCCAAGGCCAAGGTTATTGGTGCCAAGCTGAAGACAGACGGTCTGCCGGTAGAAATCGGCGGCACTGAAAAGATGTCCAAATCAAAGAACAACGGAGTGGACCCGCAGGCCATGATCGATCAGTACGGCGCCGACACATGCCGACTGTTCATGATGTTTGCCTCCCCTCCGGACATGAGCCTCGAGTGGTCCGACTCCGGCGTTGAGGGCGGTAGCCGCTTCCTGCGTCGCGTCTGGCGTCTCGCCCAGGCACATATCAGCCAGGGCCTTACCTCTGCTCTGGATGTGGCAACGCTGACAAACGAGCAGAAGGAAGTCCGTCGCGCCATTCACCTTGCGATCAAGCAGGCCAGCCAGGATATTGGTCAGAACCACAAGTTCAACACTGCCATTGCAGCTGTGATGACATTGATGAATGTGCTGGAAAAAGCGCCGCAGGCCACCGAGCAGGACCGCGCGTTAATGCAGGAAGGTCTGGAAACCGTCGCGCTGCTACTGGCACCGATTACGCCCCATATCTGCCATGCATTGTGGAATGAGCTGGGGCATGCCGATGCCGTTATCGATGCCCGCTGGCCAAGCGTGGATGAAAGCGCCCTGGTACAGGACACCCTGCAGATCGTGATTCAGGTAAACGGTAAGTTGCGTGGCCACATTGAGGTTGCAGCCCAAGCCAGCCGTGAAGACATCGAGGCTGCTGCCCGTACGAACGAAAATGTTCTGCGCTTTACTGAGGGACTGACAATCCGCAAAGTGATTGTTGTTCCTGGCAAGCTGGTCAATATCGTCGCCAATTGAGGCTGAACGGAGTGAAAAAGATCATGATGAAACGGAGCTTTTCCTGCCTTGCGGCGATTGGAATGACCGTGTTGTTAAGTGCTTGTGGTTTTCAGCTGCGAGGTACAGGCGACACCGAACTGTCGCTGCGTGAGCTGAGTCTTTCCGCCCGTGACAGCTACGGTGAAACGGTCAAGCAGGTAAGAACCATGCTTGAAAGCAATCATGTAAACGTCAACCCGGGCGCAACCTATACGTTGTACCTGGCAGGTGAGCAGCAGACGCAACGCACCGCGAGCTATACCGCGGGCGCACGTAGTGCTGAAATCGAGCTGACGACCAAGCTGCCCTATGAAATTCGTGGCCGCAACGATGCCGTGCTGCTGCATGATGACCTTGAAACGCAGCGCTACTACGTGACGGATGAAAATAACATCATCGGCTCCGAGCAACAGGCTCAGCAGCTGCGTCGGGAAATGCGTGCAGAACTGGTCCGCCAGCTGGCTTCGCGCCTGCAGACCATTACGCCCCAGCGGCTCGACAAGTTGCAAAGCGAGGCTGATGCACGAGCGCGTGCCGAGGCCGCACGCGCAGCGCAGCAGAACATGCCGCCACAACAATCTCCGATCGAAATACCCACCCGCTAACGACTACGGGGCCTTATGGCCCCGTATTTTTATCCTATGAAACTGAACCCTGCTCAACTCGCCAAGCACCTGCAAGGACAGCTGGCGCCAATTTATATAGTCAGCGGCGACGAGCCCCTGCTTTGCCAGGAGGCAACCGATGCCATTCGAGCCTCGGCGAAAAGCCAGGGGTTTGATGAACGTCAGGTGTTCAACGTAGAAAATAACTTTGACTGGAGCCTGCTTTACGAAGCAGGGGCAAGCCTGTCTCTGTTTGCCCAGAAGCGTCTGATCGAATTACGCATTCCAAACGGCAAGCCTGGTGATAAAGGTGCCGAAGCGCTACTACGCTATCTATCGCGCCCTGCTGAAGATACATTGCTGCTCATCAGCCTGCCCAAGCTGGATGGCAGCGCCCAAAAGACCAAATGGGCCAAGGCCCTGATTGAACATGCTGACGTTCAGTTCATTCAGATCTGGCCCATCGATGTTCATCAACTGCCTCAATGGATCCGCCAACGCCTTTCTCAGGCAGGTCTGGCCGCCTCGCAGGAAGCGGTCGAACTGATTGCCGTCCGGGTAGAAGGCAACCTGCTTGCAGCCGCCCAGGAAATTGAAAAACTCAAGCTCTTGGCCGAAGGCAACCAAATTGATGTCGCCACTGTACAGGCAAGCGTTGGTGATAGTGCCCGCTTCGACGTTTTTGGCCTCATCGATGCGGTTCTAGCAGGGGAGGCCAATCACGCGTTACGTATTCTGGAGGGCCTTCGCGGCGAGGGTGTCGAGCCGCCAGTGATCCTGTGGGCACTGGCCCGAGAGCTGCGGCAACTGGCCAACCTTGCGCAACAGCAGGAACAGGGTATACCACTTGACCGCGCGTTTGCACAGGCAAAGCCCCCGGTCTGGGAGAAAAGACGTCCACTCATAAGCCGCGCCCTGCAACGACACTCTACGGCCAAACTAAGTCGCCTATTGCTGGATGCCCAGCTTGTGGATGCGCAGATCAAGGGCCAGGCCCCGGGTGATACTTGGACAACCCTGCGCCAGTTGACCTTGCTGTTGGCGGGTCAACGCTTCTCCTTGCCTTCTGCCGCTCTGGATACATTCTCACGATAATCGTAAGATGCCGGTCTTCGCGCAACCGCGCATTCAGACCGAGTACTCTCATGACCAAAAAACAGCGAAGGCCCAACAAGGCCAAATCCACCATTGCCCAGCCCCTGTTTCGCTGTCGACAGGAAAAGCCCAAGAAAGGCAAAGGCAGTTATCGCCGTGAAGCCTTCCCAACTGATGATGGGAAGGCTTTTTTATTGGTAGCCGCATAATTCCATCCGTACTCCCTTCTCCAAACGAAGACGCCTCGATTCAGGCATGTTATGGTGACGAGTCTGTTGACGCACCCGGTGGAGATTCATGCAACACGGGAAAAAACGCAGGCTGAAACACGGCAGCCTTATCGCAGGCACTCTGGCGACATTGATCACAGGGGTCATTGCTGCCTGTGCACAAACACAGACGCAGAGCGAAACGGCCACGCCAGCCGCCACGAACGCACCTACCTCTGCCTCACAAAGCCGCTCCGCCAATACGACGCCTGAGCCTGCTCCTCAGGAAAGCTTCGAGCAATGGCGAGATCGCTTCCGGCAGGACGCTCAAGCGGCCGGTATTACTACCGCAACCTTCAATCAGGCTTTCGCAGGCGTGACTCCTGACGATGCCGTGATTACAGCGGACCGCAGCCAACCCGAATTTACCCGTCCTGTGTGGGAATACCTGTCGTCTGCAGTTTCCCAGCAGCGCATTGCAAACGGCCAGAAGCTACTAACCCAATATTCGAGCCTTCTGGCGCAACTCGAGGCACGTTACGGCATCGAGCCAGAACGCCTTGTGGCCTTCTGGGGTATCGAAAGCAACTATGGCAACAACATGGGCACCAAGAGCGTTATTCGTTCTTTGGCAACCCTGGCTTATTCGGGACGGCGCCCCGCCTTCGCGCAGGCGCAACTGCTGGCCGCACTGACCATCATCCAGAATGGCGATATTACGCCTGAGCGCATGATTGGCTCCTGGGCTGGTGCCATGGGTCAAACGCAGTTCATTCCAACGACCTACAATGAACATGCCGTCGACTTTGATGGTGACGGTCGTCGGGATATCTGGGGCTCCAATGCTGATGCATTGGCCTCAACGGCCAACTATCTGAAAGCCTCCGGTTGGCAGGACGGAAAGCCATGGGGTTTTGAAGTTCGCCTGCCGCAGGGCTTCGATTATGCTCAAGCAGACATGGACATCCGCAAGCCCTTGTCAGATTGGCAGGCCATGGGTGTTCAAGGCGCAACGACGCCCCTCTCCCCTGCGTACTCTATGGAGCAGGCTTCTCTACTGCTTCCAGCGGGACATCGAGGGCCAGCCTTTTTGGTCTTCAACAATTTCCGGACCATTCTTCGATATAACAACTCATCATCCTATGCGCTAGCCGTGGGACTTCTATCGGATAGCTATAAGGGCGCCGGGAAAGTCAGCGCAGCTTGGCCGCTTGAGGACGTTCCACTCAGCCGCAGCGAGCGAGTCGAACTTCAGCAGCGCCTGGCAGACCGAGGTTTTACGCCTGGTGCTGCTGACGGCATCATAGGTGCCAATACCCGCAAAGCCATACGAGCATTCCAGCAGACACTTGGCTGGCCAGCAGACGGCTACCCTACCCCATCCCTGCTGGCTCGTTTACGTTCCTGACAGGCAATAAAAAAGGCGCTTAAAGCGCCTTTTTTATTGCTGTTCGATCAGGAGATTTTGCTGCCATGCGCCTGCTGATCGGCATGATAGGAGGAGCGAACCAGCGGGCCGGATGCCACGTTCTTAAAGCCCATCTTTTCGCCTTCCTCGGCAAACCAGGCGAAGGTATCCGGATGAACAAAGCGTTGTACCGGCAAGTGATTACGAGAAGGCTGTAAATACTGGCCCAGGGTCAGCATGTCGATGTCATGCTCGCGCATGCGCTTCATGACTTCAATGACCTCATCGTCTGTCTCGCCAAGCCCCAGCATCAGGCCTGACTTGGTGGGGACGTGTGGTACACGCTGCTTGAACTTCTGCAGCAGATCCAGCGACCACTCGAAATCGGAGCCCGGACGAGATGACTTGTACAAGCGCGGCACCGTCTCCAGGTTGTGGTTGAAGACATCCGGCGGCTCGGTAGCGGTGATATCCAGCGCGATATCCATACGGCCACGGTAGTCAGGTACCAATGTTTCCAGCTGGATGCCAGGAGACAGCTGGCGGATCTCCCGCAGACAGTCAGCAAAATGCTGAGCGCCACCGTCTCGCAGGTCATCACGGTCTACTGATGTAATGACGACATACTTCAGACGAAGGTCGGCAATCGCGACAGCCAGATTTCGTGGCTCATCGACATCCAGAGGCTTCGGACGGCCATGCCCCACGTCACAGAAGGGGCAACGACGTGTACAGATGTCGCCCATGATCATGAACGTGGCTGTACCGCCAGAGAAGCATTCACCCAGGTTGGGGCAAGAGGCCTCTTCACAGACGCTATGCAGCTTATGCTTGCGAAGCAGCTGCTTGATGCGCTCCACTTCTGGCGTCACTGGAATTCGTACGCGAATCCAGTCAGGTTTACGTGGCAGCTCTTCGGTCGGAATGATTTTGACCGGGATGCGGGCAACCTTTTCTGCACCACGCAGTTTGACGCCCATTTCAACTTTCTTGCGCGCAGGCGCTTCAGCGATGGGCGTCTCGACGTTCACACTGTCTTGCACTGTTGTCATGTCAGCTCTTTTCCAGGGTGATCTGGTCAGCATAGCCAAGCTGTGACACGAGCTGCTCACGCAGCCGCTGGGTCACCTCGGCAAATTCGATCGGCCCGGCATGATCGCGTAGCTGGGTCATGGCCAGGCCGGCATAACCGCAGGGGTTGATTCGACGGAACGGCGCCAAGTCCATGTCGACATTCAAGGCCAGACCATGGAAGGAGCGTCCGTTACGGATACGCAAGCCAAGGGATGCGATCTTTGCACCCTTGACATAAACACCAGGGGCATCAGGCTTTGCATACGACTCGACCCCGTAGCTGGCCAGCACGCCAACCAGGCTTTGCTCGATTCGGGATACAAGCTCACGAACCCCCAACCCCAATCGCCTGACATCCAGAAGCAGATAGGCAATCAGTTGTCCCGGCCCATGGTACGTTACTTGGCCGCCTCTATCGACCTGTATGACAGGAATTTCACCGGCATTAAGCAGATGCTCGGCCTTGCCTGCCTGCCCCTGGGTGAATACGCCGGGGTGCTGCAGCAACCAGACCTCGTCCAGCGCTGAAGGATTGCGCTCGTCAGTAAAGCGCCGCATGGCCTGCCAGGTCGGCTCATAGGAGACCAGGCCCAGCTCTCGGAAGCCGAGCGTCTTATCCATTACAGCACCATATGGACGCGGCCGGTGGTGCGCAGGTCCGAATGGATCGACTGCAGCTGCTCGACACCGGTAGCACGGATCAGGACCTGTACTGACAGAAAGCGGCCGTTACGGCTATCACGCGTTACCAGCGTCGTAACGTCCAGATCCGGTGCGTGGCGCTGAATGATTTCAACTACCAGATCAGTAAAACCGTCTCCGGCATCACCGATCACCTTGATCGGATAGTTATCGCAAGGAAATTCAATTTTTGGAGCTTGAGTGTCGGTATCAGTCATGGCATTCGCGGGTCTAGGGCCCGAAGGTAGAGACGCCCGCTAAAGCGGGCGTCTTGAGATCAGTTGAACAGTCCGTAGAAGAATAGACGAATGCTATCCCACAACTTACGGAAGAAACCACCTTCTTCGACCGGCTGCAAGGCTACCAGGTCAGCAGTGTGCATGACCTTGTCATCCAGCTTCACTTCCACCTTGCCGATAGGCTGACCTTTGGCAATCGGTGCAGTGATCTGTGGGCTCATAACAATTTCAGCTTTCAGCTTTTTCAGCTGACCGCGGGGCAGCGTCATGGTCAGGTCGTCTGCCAGACCAGCAGAAACCTCATGCTCGGTGCCTTTCCAGACCGGCGCACGCGCAAGCTCTACACCCTTCTTGTAGAAGGACTGGGTTTCGAAGAAGCGGAAACCATAGGTTAGAAGCTTCTGGGTTTCGGCTGCACGGGCCTGCTCACTGTTCGTACCGAATACCACCGCGATCAAGCGCATACCGTCACGGACAGCAGAGGCGGCCAGGCAATAGCCTGCTTCATCAGTGTGGCCGGTCTTCAGACCGTCAACGGTCTTGTCACGCCATAGCAGCAGATTGCGGTTAGGCTGCTTGATGTTATTCCAGAAGAATTCCTTCTGGGAGTAAATGGCATAGTGAGTCGGCTCTTCATAGATGATTGCACGAGACAGTTTGGCAATGTCATGGGCAGAAGAGTAATGGTCCGGGTTAGGCAGACCCGTAGCATTCATGTAATGGGTATTGCTCATACCCAGACGCTGCGCCGTGGTGTTCATCATGTCGGCGAATGCGTCTTCACTGCCAGCAATATGCTCAGACATGGCCACGCTCGCGTCGTTGCCTGACTGGATAATGATGCCGTGGAGCAAATCGCTAACCGAAACCTGATTGCCCACCTGAATGAACATCCGGGAACCACCGGTACGCCAGGCATGCTCGCTCACATTGACCATATCGCTTTCCTTGATACGGCCACGCTGGATCTCTAAGGTCGCGATGTAGGCAGTCATCAACTTGGTCAGACTGGCTGGAGGCAGGCGCTGGTCGGAATTATATTCCGTGATGATCTGACCACTGCTCGCATCCATGAGGACCCAGGACTTGGCAGCAAGCTGCGGGGGCGAAGGAATCATCGGCTCGGCCGCCCAGGCGGCTGGCGCAGCGATGAGCAGAACGAGCAAAAAGACGCGTTGAGCTAAGGTGGTGATGTTCATCCGACTCTCTAATGGTTAAGCAGACTAATTAAACAAGCCCAGAGGGCATATACACAGAGCGTCCTTGCTCCTAATCCGGACGTACCAGCGAGGCTTGCCCCAGATTGGCAAGACGCACGGTATTTTGCAGCTGACTGGCCTCACCCTGCGTGCCGATCGGCCCGAGTCTCACGCGGTGCAGGGTCTGCTGGTTGCGCACGACCGAGCTGATAAAGACCGGGGCAGCTGTCAGCTCGCTGAGTTTGTCCTTCAGGAGCTCCGCAGCGTCCGGGTTGGCGAAGGCGCCCACCTGGAGATACAGCCCACCGGCTTGTGCAGAAGCGTTTTTTTTTGAGTCGATCTCAAGCGGCACAACCGGCGCGGCATGCTGTTGCGGAGGCGGATTATAGGTTTCAACCGTAGCCACTGTCTGTGGTTTTACAGGTGTCGGAGCGGCAGGCGCACGTTGCGGCTGCGCCAGCACCATTGGCATCGGTCGGCCTTGCTGAGCCCACCATTGTGCCGGATCGATACCCTCGACACGCACATGGGCCGTTCCTGTCTCGGCGTAACCAAGCTTCTTGGCAGCCGCAAAAGACAGGTCAATCACACGATCTGAATAGAACGGACCACGATCATTGACCCGAACAATAACGCTTTTGCCATTATCCAGGTTGGTTACACGAACGTAGCTGGGTAGCGGCAGGGTCTTGTGAGCGGCAGTCATTCCATAGAGGTCATAGGTCTCGCCGTTCGCCGTGGCCTGACCATGAAACTTGGTGCCATACCAGGAGGCAGTCCCGGTGACACGATAGCTCGTAGCATCGTTCAGCGGGAAATAGGTCTTGCCCAGCACCGTGTAGGGGTTGTTCTTGATAGGCCCGTAGTTGGGCATCGGAACGGCATCAGGAATACGTGAAACATCCACATCCCACCAAGGAGCACCGTCCTTATGCGGGCGTGAGTAACTACCAGCACTTGCATTGGACCCATAGGTGGTCGGACTTTTTGGGGATGGGCTTGAGCAACTTGCCACTAGCCCTGCCAGGGCAAGACAGGTTGCGGCGGTCAAACCGCGATTAAAATAACTCATTGCGACGCCCCATGCGTATGACGCTCAGCAATAGCCTCCGCCAGCTGATTTACAGCCATGGCATACATGACGCTACGGTTGTAGCGTGTGATTGCATAGAAATTGGGCAGTCCCATCCAGTATTCAGGACCTGCCTCACCGTCCAGCCGGAATGAGGTGACACGCAGGTCATCCCTTAACGGCTCGGATGGATTCCAGCCCAGCGCACGCAACTCTGCCACGCTTTTAACCGGCTCGATACCCTGAACGACACCCTGTTCCACTTTATCGCCACGTACCTGAGCGCGCACCGCCACGCTGCCACCTGCAGTCCAGCCGTGACGCTTGAAATAGCTGGCGACGCTGCCAATGGCGTCGGCCTTGTCGTTCCAGATATCGATATGGCCACTGTTATCGAAATCTACAGCGTAGGCACGGAAACTGCCTGGCATGAACTGCGGAAGGCCCATGGCACCGGCATAGGAGCCGGTCAAGCTGAGCGGATCGAACTGTTGCTCACGACTCAAAAGCAGGAATTCACGCAGCTGATCTCTGAAGAATGGCGCTCGCTGAGGGTAATCAAAGGCCAGCGTCGACAGCGCATCCAGCACCCGGTAGTTGCCCTTGTTTCGACCATAGAAGGTTTCGACGCCAATGATGGCAACGATGAATTGAGGCGGAACGCCATATTCCCGCTCAGCCTTCGTCAGCGACTCGGCATTTTCGTTCCAGAACGTGACGCCCTGATCGATGCGCTTGTCGGTTACGAAGATAGGGCGGTACTCGCTCCAGGGCTTTACTCGCTCCGCAGGACGAGAAATGGCGTCGAGAATACTCTGCTTGCGCTCGACTTCACCGAACAGCTCCTTTAACTGCTGTCCGGCAAAGCCATAGTTGCGCGTCATCTCGTTGATGAAGCTGGCAACCTGAGGCGAATCATCATAGTCGCCGGCCGTTGCGGCGCCCGTAATCCCTATCGCTCCCAGCAGACCGAAGCACTGAAGGCAGCGGCCCATCCATCCAAACGGTGTCAGCATTGCGTCCTTCACTTAAATCACGATTGGGCGATCCACTTCCGATGAGTGTGGATCGCCATCAAAACTCCAAAACCGCACAGCAACGTCACAACGGACGTACCGCCATAGCTGATAAACGGTAACGGCACCCCAACCACAGGCAGCAAACCGCTGACCATGCCAATATTAACGAAGACATAAACGAAAAATGTCATCGTCACGCTACCAGCCAATAGCTTGCCAAACAATGTTTGCGCCTGGATGGTAATCGTCAGCCCTCGCCCTATCAGCAGCAGATACAAGCACAGCAGCAGACATACGCCGACCATGCCAAACTCTTCTCCGAGGACGGCAATGATAAAGTCCGTATGGCTTTCGGGCAAAAAATCCAGATGAGATTGCGTTCCCAGAAGCCAACCTTTGCCAAATACGCCACCTGATCCAATGGCCGCTTTCGACTGAATGATGTTCCATCCAGACCCTAGGGGGTCCATTTCAGGATCCAGAAACGTTAGTACTCGCCGCTTCTGATAATCGTGCATGACGAAAAACCACATGGCTACCGCAACCGGTGCCGCCGCCGCCACTGCACCGATAAGCCAGCGCCACTGCATACCTCCGACGAACAGGACGAAGCCACCCGAAGCGAGAATGAGCATGGCGGTCCCAAGGTCCGGTTGATCAAGGATCAACACAAAGGGGATGCCGATTGTGATCAGGCTGACAACAATATGCTTGAAGCTGGGGGGAAGGCTGCGCTTGGACAGATACCAGGCCACCATCATGGGCATGAGCAGCTTCATGAATTCGGATGGCTGAAAACGTATGACTCCCGGAATATTGATCCAGCGGGTAGCCCCCATGGCGTTATGGCCCATGACATCCACGACCACCAGTAGTGCTACCCCAATGAGATAACCCAACGGCACCCAGCGAGCCATGAAGCGGGGCTCGAATTGTGCAATCACGATCATGGCCACCAGACCCAGCCCGAACGATGTGCCCTGTTTGATCACTAAGTCCCAGCTTTTACCGCTTGCTGAGTAGAGTACAAACAGGCCGACAGCCCCGAGCATGAGCAATATCAACAGCAATGGGCCATCAATGTGCATCCGCTGCAGCAGGGTGGAGCGGCGGCGCATGACGTCGCCTTCGGGTATCGTCCGGTCGAAGTTAGTGTTCATGGCTTGGTTGACTCCGCAACAACCGGTCTGGCGTATTCAGCCTTGAGCTTACCGTTTTCATCCAGCAGCCAGGCATCAGCCACTTCCTTAAGTACGGGAGCAGCAATCCCGCTGCCCGATTCTCCGTTTTCAACCATGACGGAGATGGCTATCTGTGGGTTGTCAGCTGGCGCAAATCCTACGAACAGCGCATGGTCACGGTGACGTTCTTTGAGCGCGGCGGAGTTGTAACGCTCGTTCTGGCGAATCGCGACCACCTGTGCAGTACCGCTCTTGCCTGCAATTCTGTAAGCGGCAGTAGCGCCCATCTTGTGCGCCGTACCACGTGCAGCATGAACCACCGCCTCCATGCCCTGAGTGACGCGCTCCCAGTTCGCAGGGTCCTTGAGCAGGATATCCGGCATCGGGTTTGGATCAACGGGCTTTTGATTCTCAATGGTCTTGGCCAAATGCGGGCGAATCCACTTACCGTGGGTAGCAATGAGGCTGGTGACCTGAGCCAATTGCAAAGGCGTTGTCTGCATATAGCCCTGGCCAATTCCCAGGATCAGCGTCTCACCGGGGAACCACACCTGACGGCGCGTGACACGTTTCCACTCCCGAGAGGGCATCAGGCCCGAAGCCTCTTCGAACATATCCAGCGAGACCCGCTGCCCAACGCCAAAACGGCTCAGGTAATCATGCAGCCGATCTATGCCGATCTTGTGGGCAAGATCATAGAAATAAGTGTCATTGGAACGCATGATGGCGGTTTCCAAATCCACCCATCCATCACCACTGTGGTTCCAGTTGCGATATTTGTGATCGTAATTGGGCAGCTGGTAATAGCCCGGGTCAAATACCCGGGTACTGGGTGTCACCACACCGGCATCCAACCCAGACAGTGCTACAGCAGGCTTGATGGTGGAGCCTGGCGGGTATAAACCGCGCAAGACGCGGTTATACAGTGGACGGTCAATGGAGTCGCGAAGCTCTGCATAATCCTTGAAACTGATGCCGGCCACGAACAGATTGGGGTCATAGCTGGGCTGACTGACCATGGCCAGCACTTCCCCAGTACGTGGCTGGATAGCGACTATAGCTCCACGTCGTCCTCCCAGAGCCTTCTCCGCAGCGGCCTGCAGGTTGGCATCCAGCGTCAGAACGATATCCTTTCCAGGCTTTGGATCGGTACGATTCAGAACACGCAGCACGCGCCCCCGCGCATTGGTTTCGACTTCTTCATACCCTACTTGTCCATGAAGCTCGCTTTCATAGAACCGTTCGATGCCGGTCTTGCCGATATGGTGGGTACCGCTGTAGTTGACCGGATCCAGCTTTTTCAGCTCTTGCTCGTTGATACGGCCGACGTATCCAACCGAATGCGCAAAGTGCTCACCCAGAGGATAATGCCGTACCAATTGGGCAGCGACATCGACGCCCGGTAATCTGAACTGGTTGACTGCAATACGGGCAATCTGGTCTTCAGTCAGCTCAAACAGGATGGGAACCGGCTCGAAAGGCCGCCGCCCCTGCTTCATTCGCTTTTCGAAAAGCTCCTTGTCCTCGGGTTGCAGCCCCAGCACCTCAACAACCGTGTCGAGGGTCTTCTTCCAGTCACCTGCCCGCTCACGTGTCACGGTCAGGCTAAAGCTGGGCCTGTTATCCGCCAGAATGACCCCGTTTCGGTCATAGATCAGCCCCCGCGTCGGCGGAATCGGCTGTACGTGTACGCGGTTGTTTTCAGAAAGCGTAGAGTGATAGTCGTACTGCATAACCTGCAGGTAGTACATACGCGCTACCAGCAGGCACGACAAAAACGCAATCACGGCCATGCCGATGAACACGCGCGAACGGACCTGGCGAGCGTCTTTTTCGTGGTCCTTGAGACGAATCGGTTGCGGCATCGACGAGTGGAAACGAGATTACTTGTGGTAAGGGTGCCCAGCCAAAAGCGTCCAGGCTCGATAAATCTGCTCGCCGACCAGAATACGTACAAGCGGGTGAGGCAAGGTCAAGGGTGACAATGACCAACGCTGCTCACTGCGCGCCATGACCTCCGGCGCGAGCCCTTCCGGGCCACCGACCATGAGATTGACGTTACGGGCATCAAGTCGCCAGCGGGAAAGTGTTTCGGCCAGTTGCTCCGTGCTCCACGGTCGACCGCCCACCTCCAGCGTTACTATACGCTCTCCAGGCTGAACCTTTGCCAACATGGCTTCACCTTCCTGACGGATAAGTCTGGCCACATCAGCATTCTTGCCTCGGGTATTAAGTGGAATTTCCACCAGTTCCAGAGGCAGTTCAGGCGGGAGACGTTTGACGTACTCTTGCCAGCCTTCTTCGACCCAACGCGGCATGCGCGAGCCGACAGCAATCAATCGCACACGCACGGTATCACTTACTCGCCATGGGCTGCGCGACTTTGCTCTGCACCGCGCCAGAGGCGTTCCAGATCATAGAATTCACGGGTAGCTGGCAACATGACGTGCACCACAACGTCACCTAGATCCAGCAGTGCCCATTCACCTGCTTCCAACCCTTCACTACCCAAGGGCTGGACGCCGTTCTTCTTAACCTTTTCCACAACGTTATCCGCCAGTGATTTCACATGACGGCTCGAGGTGCCGCTGGCAATAACCATGACATCTGTGACGCTGGTCTTGTCGCGCACATCCAGCACGGTAATGTCTTGGGCTTTCATGTCTTCCAGCGCGTCAACCGCGAGCTGAACGAGTTGTTCACTTTGCATAACTACGTATAAACCTCATATTCAAGTCGTAGCACGGTACAGGCCGTGCGTTTCGATATAGTTCATTACCGCGTCCGGCACGAGGAAACGTACCGACTTTCCTGCAGCAAGCAGGCCCCGTATTTGAGTGGCAGATACTGCCAGGGGCGTCTGCCAGATGTAGGTGATCTGCCCCGCTGGACCAGACAGCGCCTGAGGGTCGGACTGCGTACGCGCAGCGATCAGATCACAGAGTGCCTGGGGTGGCTCGCTGTCCGCATCGGGACGCTGCAGGACCAGAATGTGGCAATGATCCAGGAGTTCAGTCCATCGATGCCATCCTGGCAATCCACAGAAGGCGTCCCAGCCCAACATCAGTAAAAGCTGCACATGTGGCCCCATATCCCGGCGCAGCGCTTCAAGCGTTTCGATCGTATAGGAGGGGCGTTCACGTCGAAACTCAATATCATCCACACGCAAATACTCGACACCTTCAACGGCCAACCTGACCATTTCCAACCGCTGCTGAGCCGAAACCTGCGGAGCGTTACGATGAGGTGGACGCGCCCCGGGAATCAGCCGCAACTCATCAAGCCCGAGCTGTTCGGCCACTTCCAGCGCACTGCGCAAATGGCCGATGTGAATCGGATCGAAAGTGCCGCCGAACAATCCGATACGTGTGACCATCAAGAACGAACTTGCCCGTCACCAAGGACGATATACTTTTCGCTGGTAAGACCTTCCAGCCCTACCGGTCCGCGGGCATGCAGCTTGTCGGTCGAAATTCCGATTTCTGCGCCGAGTCCATATTCAAACCCGTCGGCAAAGCATGTGGGCGCATTGACCATCACGGAACTTGAATCCACTTCCGCCAGGAACTGCCGCGAACGACCCAAGTGCTCCGTTACAATGGAATCGGTGTGATGCGAGCCATAATGGTTGATATGTGTAATAGCCTCTTCGATGTCGGCCACTACCTTGATTGACAGAACAGGAGCCAGATATTCAGTACTCCAGTCCACATCATGGGCAGGGACGGCATCGATGATATCACGCGTGCGCTCACATCCTCTGAGTTCCACGCCCTTTTCCCGCAACGAGGCAGCCATGTTCGGCAAAAAGGCATTGGCAACTGCGGCTTGCACCAGAAGGGTTTCCATCGCCCCGCAGATACCATAGCGATAGCACTTGGCATTGAGTGCAATGCGATGCGCCTTTTCCAGATCGGCATGCTCGTCCACATAAACGTGGCAGATACCATCCAGGTGCTTGATCACAGGAACCCGAGCATCCTGACTGATTCGCTCGATTAGCCCTTTACCGCCCCGGGGAACGATCACATCTACATATTCGGGCATGGTGATCAGGGCACCAACCGCAGCACGATCCGTTGTTTCGACAACCTGAACCGCTGCTGCCGGCAGTCCTGCCGAAGCAAGCCCTTCCTGGATGCACAGCGCAATGGCCCGATTGGAGTGAATGGCTTCGGAGCCACCTCGCAGAATTGTGGCGTTACCGGACTTCAGACACAGGCTGGCCGCATCGATGGTCACATTGGGACGCGACTCGTAAATGATGCCAATGACACCCAACGGGACACGCATCTTACCGATCTGGATACCTGAAGGGCGATAGCTCATATCACGGATAGCACCCACAGGATCCGGCAAGGCGGCGACCTGACGTAATCCAGCGATCATGCCATCGATACGCGCTGTGGTCAGCGCCAGACGATCCAGCAGTGCTGAGTCGAGTCCTGCTACGCGACCTGCAGCCAGATCTCTCTCATTGGCCTCAACCAGTAACGGTCGCGCACGATCCAGCGCATCTGCAACAGATAGAAGCGCCTTGTTCTTCTGGGCAGTCGAAGCTCTAGCCAAAAGGCGCGAAGCTTCACGGGCCGCACGGCCCAAGCGGGTCATATAGTCGTGCACGGACTCGGTCATGGCAAAAATGAGTTTGGCTGAAAATTAAACAATTATACCGGGGTAAACCCAAGACGGACAGTCATGACATGCAGCCGTCATAGATTGAAAAGCTTTAACGCTTCAGCCCTGGACCCGAAACGGAAGCGCCTGGGTATTATCGAGACGGCGAACCGGTTCCTATTCCACATAACGCCTACTGAACCGCTCATCGCCAGATTAGTCGAAAACGCGTTATAGCAAAGGACCTACCCTCTCTCTCATGACAGCCTTTCTTGCCGACCTGAATGCCTGGTTAAGTGCGCATCCCCATTGGTTGGGAGCTGCCGTATTCATCACGGCCTTTCTCGAATGCCTCGCACTGGCAGGCCTACTGGTGCCTGGCACCTTTGCCCTGTTTGGCATCAGCGTACTGGCAGGCAGCGGTGTGCTGGGTCTTAGCGAGACCCTTATCCTGGGCTACCTGGGTGGTCTGCTGGGGGATGCCGCCTCGTATTATCTGGGCAGACGCTTCCATCAGAATATCCGGAGCCTTCCCGGGCTGCGCACCCATCCAGAATGGATTTCGTCAGCAGAGACCTTTTTCCAGCGCAACGGCATTACCAGCTTGTTGATAGGCCGCTTCATTGGGCCGCTGAGGCCCATGCTGCCCATGATTGCCGGAATGCTGGACATGCCTGTCATCCGCTTTACGGTCGTCAGCCTCATCGCCGCGGCAGGCTGGTCGATTGTATACCTGCTCCCGGGCTGGATGACCGGTGCGGCCTTTCGCCTTCCTCTGCCGCCTGACTTCTGGCCCCAAGCCGGAATCATAGCCGGCAGTGCAGCCGTTTTGCTTGTATTCATCATGCATGCCACCTTGCGCGAGCGCAGCGGCTCGACCTTTATGATTGCTGTGTTGACCTTTGTGCTTCTGCTTGCCTTGTTACTGGGCTGGCAGCATTTGCGTTCGCTGGATGAAGGCATCATGACCCTCGTTCAGGAGCACCGGCAGCCCTACCTGAACAGTGTTGCGGTCATCATTACCCGCCTGGGCGACTTCCGAACCCAATTGGTTGCGGCAATCATTCTGATCGTGCTGCTGGGAGCGATGCGCCAGTGGCGCGGTATGTTCTTTTCCCTAGGCTCATTGCTGGGAACGGCGGTAGCTAACGGCACACTGAAAAACCTGCTGGCGCGAGCGCGTCCAGACATCCTGGCCGAACCACTGACAACCTATAGCCTGCCTAGCGGACATAGCTCGGCATCGTTTGCCTTCTTCCTAACCCTGGGTATTCTTGTCTCGCGCGGCCAACCCCCGCGAGTGAGACTGACATGGCTGGCCGTAGCCGCCCTGCCCGCTCTCACGATTGCCACAACGCGTGTCTACCTGGGCGTGCATTGGCCCACCGATGTCCTGGCAGGAGCACTGTTGGCGGGCAGTTTCTGCGCCCTGAGTCTGGCTGTCATGCAACGGCAGGCAAGGCTTCAGCCGCTGACGCTTCGCTTCTGGTGGATATTCATTCCAATCATACTCGCGGTCTTCACCTTTGCAGCCGCCTGGGCCTTACCGGTTGCCATAGAACGCTATATGCCTGCTACGTAATAGCCCACCTCACTCCTGCAGGCTGGACAGCAGTTCATGAAGGCGATCCAGGCGCTCACCTGGATCGTCGAGCGAAAGCAGCTCGTTTTTCTGATCAGGCGTAAAAGGCAGCAGGTATCCTAGCTGGTAACCCAATTCGCGCTGCCCACTGGCCGTCCCATCCAGGTCCAGCGCAGCCACCATAGGATGCTCGGCCAATGCCTGCAACAGGGCAGCCAAGTCATCATGCTGATCGCTCAAAGGGCGCTCGGCCGGCTCGTCCAGCCATTCAACCGTACCCATAGTCAGCTGATCATCCTGAACTTCGGTATCCAACAGTCGAAACCGCCGTACACCCTCGACCCTGACGCCCAGCAACCCATTGGACTGCTGCTGCCAGTCCCTGACCACCGCTTCACAACCGAAGCCTCCAAGACGGGTTGGTGCAGCACCCACTTCCTCTCCTTCAAGGATAGTCACCACACCAAAACCGATGTTCTGCTTGAGACAGCGACTGATCATGTCGAGGTAGCGAGGCTCGAACAGCTGCAGATCCAAGGGGCAGCCTGGAAAAAGCGTGGTCGACAGGGGAAACAAGGGAAGTTTCATAAGGCATCTCGATCTATCGTCAGGATTGCCTATTGACGCCTTTAAGTCCGCCACGTGCAATGGCGGACCCGAAAAACGTCACATTTAGAAGCGATAAACTTCCGCACCCGTACGAATGGGAATGATCTTGGGAAGCTTTGCGGGTGCCTCAACTTCTTGAGCCACTTGTGTCCTGGACTGCCTGGAAGATGACTTGGCGGCCTTCCTGGAAGCCTGCTCAGCCGCAGTGACCGCACCGGATAGCTGCTTGGCCAGCTGCTGCAACAGAAGGCTCTGGGCTCTGACCTGATCTGCTTCGGTTCCGTTGTGATTCTCCTCAAGGTGAACCATCCGACTGCCCCTGAGCTTTTCATTACTATCCAGCAGGTGCCAGCGTGCATCAAGGACAGCAGACTGCTTCGGGCCGGAGTCCAGGCGAGAAATCTCCAGTTCAACCATGATCTCAGGTTTGTACCCTTCGGGGGCATCCCCTATCACGACCCTGTTACTGTTGAGACGCCATGCCATCTGACGGAGCAGTACATGCTGCATATCATCAGTGAGAGAGCCTGCCCAGCGCGCCTTGCTGTCCGATAAGGAACCATCGGGGTGCCGCTGCAGCAAGGTGCCGTGCTGCAGATAATTGGCAATGTTCAGGCTGCGAATTTGCACGGCGGTGCCGGCCTTGGTCTTGGGAACCGAAGCCGTCCCGCTGTCCAGCTGATAATAATGAGCCGGATATAGGCTAGCGCAGCCGCCCAGACCCAAGGTCATGGTAGCTGCAAGCAATGCCATCAAACACGTTCGCTTCATTGAGTACCTACTGTCGAGCCACGTCCTGGCTGAAACCGATTACGTCGGACGAAAACAGACGGCGAATCATCCTAGAATTTTACGCCGTCTTCCAGCCAATCCGATCAAATCTCGACATCCAAGGCATCAACACGCTGGAAACCGCGTGGCAGTTTGTTGCCGCGACGCCCGCGCTCACCTCTGTAATGCTCAAGGTCATCGCCCTTAAGGGACAAGGTCCGCTTGCCTGCTTGCAACACCAGCTGACCACCTGGCGGTACGATGGCAAAGCCCACCATGTACTCTTCACGACTGGCGACCTTATCACCGGGAATCCCAATGATCTTGTTGCCTTTACCCTTGGCCAGCTGAGGCAGATCAGACACATTGAAGACCAGCAGACGCCCTTCAGTCGTAACTGCTGCAAGCAGATCCTGCTCAGCATTGCGAACCACCTTAGGCACCATGACCTGTGCCCCCGCCGGCAAGTTAATCAAGGCCTTGCCCGCCTTGTTCTTGGCCTGCAGATCTTCACCTTTGACAACGAACCCATATCCCGCATCGGATGCCATGACATATAGCTGCCCGTCATCCGGCAGAAGTACCGTTTCGAACGTAGCGCCCGGCGGCGGCGTAAGACGCCCCGTCAAGGGCTCACCTTGTCCCCGCGCAGAAGGCAACGAATGTGCAGCCAGTGAATAGCTTCGCCCCGTGGAGTCGATAAAGACGGCAAACTGATTGGATCGCCCTGGCGCCGCGGCCTTGAATCCATCTCCCGCCTTGTAGGAAAGGCCGGTGGCATCGATGTCGTGCCCTTTGGCGCTGCGAACCCATCCCTTTTCAGACAGGACAACCGTTACCGGCTCAGTAGGCATAAGTTCGGTTTCAGACAACGCGCGCGCTTCCGCACGCTCGACAATCGGTGAACGCCGCTCATCGCCATACGCCTCGGCATCCTGGATCAGCTCATCGCGCACCAGCTTGCGTAGCTTCTTGTCGCTGCCCAATAGCCCTTGAAGTCGCTTTTGCTCTTTGAGGAGTTCGTCCTGCTCGCTCTTGATCTTCATTTCCTCCAGGCGCGCCAGCTGACGCAGCCGGGTATCGAGGATGTAGTCAGCCTGGGTCTCGCTCAACCCGAAACGAGCCATCAGCACAGCCTTGGGCTGCTCCTCGGTACGAATGATATGAATCACTTCGTCCAGATTGAGGAAGGCGATCATCAAACCTTCGAGCAGATGCAAGCGGCGCTCGACCTTGTCCAGACGGAATTGCAGGCGACGGCGTACAGTGCCGATACGGTACGTCAGCCACTCACCCAATACCTGCCGAAGGTTCTTGACCTGCGGCTTGCCATCCAACCCGATCACGTTGAGGTTTACGCGATAGCTGGACTCCAGATCGGTTGTGGCAAACAGATGCTGCATCAGCTCGTCGAGGTCGACCCGATTGGAGCGTGGCACGACAACAATACGGGTCGGGTTTTCATGGTCGGATTCGTCACGCAGGTCAGCGACCATCGGCAACTTTTTGGCTTGCATCTGGGCAGCGATCTGCTCCAGCACCTTGGCGCCCGACACCTGATGCGGCAGCGCTGTGATGACAACCTCGCCATCTTCCTTGCGGTATACGGCACGCATGCGTACGGAGCCGCGACCTGTCTCGTAAAGCTTCAGAAGATCCGCACGTGGGGTGATGATCTCTGCCTCGGTCGGAAAATCCGGACCTGGCACATGCTCGGTCAACTGAGTAACCGTTGACTGCGGCTCATCCAGCAGACGGATACACGCGGCGGCGACCTCCCGAAGGTTATGGGGAGGAATATCGGTAGCCATCCCTACGGCGATACCGGTCGTGCCGTTGAGCAACAGATTGGGCAGTCGAGCAGGCAATACCGCGGGCTCATCCATGGTGCCGTCGAAATTGGGCACCCAATCCACAGTACCCTGCCCCAGCTCAGTCAGCAGGACTTCGGAATAGCGGGACAGCCGCGCCTCGGTATAACGCATGGCGGCAAACGATTTGGGATCGTCAGGGGCGCCCCAGTTGCCTTGGCCATCAACCAGTGGATACCGGTAGGAGAATGGCTGCGCCATGAGCACCATGGCCTCGTAGCAGGCACTGTCGCCATGCGGATGGTACTTACCCAGCACATCGCCTACGGTACGGGCTGACTTTTTGTGCTTGGCATCGGCGCTCAGGCCAAGCTCGCTCATCGCATAAATGATGCGCCGCTGCACAGGCTTCAAACCGTCGCCGATATGAGGAAGGGCTCGGTCCATGATGACGTACATGGAATAATTCAGGTACGCCTGCTCGGTAAAATCGGCCAGCGAACGGCGTTCTACACCGTCCATACTCAGATCGAGAGAGTCGCTCATGCGGTTTACTCTTGTTTCGTATACTGGCGCAGCAGCAAGGTGCCGCCGCGCTGGGTGAATTCAAGTTGGCGCAGGGCGCTCATACCAAGCAACACCTGATCACCATCGATATTGGGCGCAACCAGCGCACGTACGTCGTGCAGCACGATATCGCCCAATCGAAGCTCATTGATACGGGTACGCCAGCCCTCGGCCCGACCATTGGCTGTGCTCAACAGAACAGGGCCGCCATGGGGCAGTTTCAGCGTGGCCGCCAGCTCAGCTGACAGGGCAACATCAGTTGCGCCCGTATCGACTACAAAGGTGACGTCCTTGCCATTCAGCGATCCGTTGGCCAGAAAGTGTCCTGCACCATTACCGGCCAGACTAACCTCGATATAGCCATCGCCGTGCTGGGAAACAGGCACCTGATTAGGGTTCTGCCGCTGCAGCTCAAGGCCGCCAAACCAGTGCGCCAAGAGCCATAGCCCTGCCCCCCACGCAAGAAAGAGCATGACGCGTCCGGCACGCTGGCCTGCCGTCTGATGACTCACGGTGCGTCCCAGCCCGCGGCGGGTGCAGCGTAATGCAGAACGTAAGGCCGCTTGTCACCATCCTCGCGCGCCAGATCACCGGTATCCAGGCCAATCCAGACGCCTCGCTCGTCTATCCATAGCGCCTCGGCCAATCCCCAGTTCTGCCGGTAATGCCGAACAGGGGCCAGCAGTGTTTTAGCGAATGACCAACAGCGTTCGGCAATACCCGACTGGGCGCTACGACGACAGAGTTGATGAGCCGCACGCTCCAGGGTAAAGAGCTTTCCGTGGTAATAGACCATGTCGGAAAAGTCGACAGGTAACGGGCCGCGCTTACCCAACGCAGGCGGAATCGGTGTGGTCCCCCCCTCGGCAAACATGACGCAGCTACCATGGCAGACCCACTTATCGCCCTGCTTGAACAACGTCAGGATTCCGCGGCGCTGCCGCTCTGCTGCCAGCCAGATCTGCTGGCCATCCGGGCTTACGGAGATGCCTTCATAAATGGAATTGAAGTGTGTAAGCAGGCCATGACGGTTTGCCTGTGACATCAGGTTCCAAGGCAGCTTCAGCCAGGACTGACCACCCTGCACAGGATCGAGCAATACTGCCGCGTATCCTTCGCTGACCAGATAACGGTTACCCGCCTCATCACAGGTGATGCCCTCAAGATCGACCGTCCCGCCTCGCTTGTACTCCGCTAGGCGGACAAACAGACGAAGGTTCCAAGGCAGCCCTGCTGAAGGCGGAGGGCCCGCCGAAATCGGATGAGCTTCGGCCTTCCAGATCTCGCCGCTCGAGTCCAGACGATAATATTGGTCATCGTCGCGATCCGATACCGTCCAGAATTCACCCTTGCACAGTGCCAGGCCGGACAGATTGCCGCCTCGCATCCCTTCCACAGGATATTCTGCTTCCAGGCGCAGCTCTTCCGCTGCCCTGGCCTGCTGCAAACCGAGACCTAGCAGTATTAATAGAGCCCACAGGCGCCAATGCTTACTCAAACAAGCACCTCAGCCAGGTTCCCCTTGCTCTCCAGCCAGCTTTTGCGATCCCCAGAGCGTTTTTTTGCCAACAGCATATCCATGATTTCGAGCGTTCCAGGGGTGTCCTCCAGGGTAAGCTGCACCAGCCGTCGCGTATTGGGATCCATCGTGGTCTCACGCAACTGAAGCGGGTTCATCTCACCCAGCCCTTTGAATCGGGTCACCTGTGGCTTGCCACGCTTCTTCTCGGCCGCAAGGCGATCAAGGATACCGTCTCGCTCGGCCTCATCCAGCGCATAGTAGACCTCCTTACCCAGGTCAATCCGATACAGGGGAGGCATGGCGACATAGACATGCCCGGCCTCCACCAACGGTCGGAAGTGGCGCACAAACAGGGCACACAGCAGCGTGGCGATATGCAGACCGTCAGAGTCGGCATCCGCCAGGATGCAGATTTTACCGTACCGTAGCTGGGAAAGGTCCGCAGCACCGGGGTCCACGCCAATCGCAACCGCGATGTCATGAACCTCCTGGCTACCCAGAACCTCACCACCGTCGACTTCCCAAGTGTTCAGGATCTTGCCGCGCAACGGCATGATCGCCTGAAACTCCTTATTGCGAGCCTGCTTGGCGCTACCGCCTGCCGAGTCCCCTTCAACCAGGAACAGCTCACAGCGCAGCGGCTCCTGCCCTACGCAGTCCGCGAGCTTACCGGGCAGTGCGGGGCCTTGAGTGATCTTCTTACGCTCAACCTTCTTGCCAGCCTTCAGGCGACGCCCGGCATTATTGATGGCCAGTTCTGCCACTTGCAGCCCCAGCTCTGGGTTGGCATTAAGCCAAAGGCTGAAGGCATCCTTAACGACGCCCGAGACGAACGCTGAAGCCTCACGCGAGGAGAGACGCTCCTTGGTCTGGCCAGAGAACTGAGGCTCCTGCATCTTCATCGACAGGACGAAGGCGATGCGCTCCCAGATATCCTCGGGCGCAAGCTTGAGACCACGAGGCAAGAGATTGCGAAACTCGCAGAACTCACGAATGGCATCGAGCAGCCCCTGACGCAAACCATTGACGTGCGTTCCACCCTGGGCAGTAGGGATTAGGTTGACGTAGCTTTCCTGAACCGACTCACCGCCTTCAGGCAACCACAAGAGCGCCCAGTCGACGGCCTCCTTGTCTGACGCCAAGCTGCCGAAGAACGGAGCCTCCGGCAGGCGTAAGGCGTCACCTACCGCATCAACCAGATAGGAGCGCAGGCCATCTTCATAATGCCACTCGATACGCTCACCGCTGGCCTTGTCCTCGAAACTGACCGCAAGGCCAGGGCAGAGAACGGCCTTTGCCTTGAGAATATGCTTCAACCGGCTGACAGAAAACTTTGGCGAGTCGAAGTATTTGGGGTCAGGCCAGAAATGAACGCTGGTGCCGGTGTTGCGCTTGCCGACACTGCCCACTACGGCCAGCTCACTCGCCTTGAAGCCATCGGCAAATGCCATGGCATACTCGCTGCCATCACGCTTGACCTTGATCTCGACACGGGTGGACAGCGCATTCACTACAGAAATACCCACCCCGTGCAAGCCACCGGAGAACTGGTAGTTCTTGTTGGAAAACTTACCGCCGGCGTGCAGTTTGGTCAGGATCAATTCGACGCCTGATACGCCTTCTTCCGGATGGATGTCGACTGGCATACCACGACCGTCGTCGAGCACTTCCAGAGAGTTATCCTCATGAAGGATGACCTGCACACTACGGGCATGACCGGCCAGCGCCTCGTCGACACTGTTGTCGATCACTTCCTGCGCCAGGTGATTGGGACGAGTCGTGTCGGTGTACATGCCCGGGCGCTTGCGCACCGGATCCAGTCCGGACAGGACCTCGATAGCTTCTGCGGTATAGGCGTTTTGCTGGGCCATAATCTCTATTTGAAAGTCGAAAAATCGATGCCATGCCACAAGACAGGCGAGAAACCGGCAAAGGACAATAGCGAAGGCAGCTTTTCAGCGAAGTTCTGGAAACCATGGTCTCCACCCGCTTCGATGCGCAATGCACATCCTTGATAAAGCGCCTGGGCGTCGCGATAGTCGAGCGTCTCGTCAGCCGTCTGCAGCCACACCTGGTAGCGGGAAGGATCCTGAGGCGCGCCCACATCAAGCGCCGCCAGCGCGTCAACGTGAGCGTCCGTCAATACCCACTCCTCACCGCTGTAATAGTTTTTCTGCGGCCCCCGATAAGCATCGATCAAACGCCAGGGGCGCACTGCCGGATTAACCAGTAGGGCCTTCAGGCCATAACGCTCGGCAAGAACGGTGGCATAGTAGCCGCCTAATGAACTGCCGACCAGTAAAGGCTGGCCCAAAGCAGCCAGAGATGTCTCAAGCTGAGACATGGCAATGACAGGGTCATAATGAAGATCAGGCACGCGAACGCACCCCTGCAGGCCGAGCTGCTGCATGCAGGCATGGAGCTGGCGAGCTTTGAGGGAAGCCGACGAGCTATTGAAGCCGTGGATATACAGTACAGAAGGCACCGGTTAATCCTGTATAAATAACCAGTGCTATATTAACCTTTTTTTGGCTCCTCTTGAAGGCCTATCGGCTAATAACCACTGCCCTGGAAATCCACATTGAAATCCACCCCTTCTACCCGCGAGATGCCGGTTTCAATCGTACCGTCCGGTAACAGCCTGAGCCAGCGGTAGCCTGGGGCTTGCATGCCCACTTTGAAATCGATGCTGTTCGGCTCGAACTGCAGCCCTGTTGACGGTGATGCCAACAGGCGTACGCCGTTACGTATCTGATCGAATTCCTGATGGATATGGCCCCAGAGAATGACGCGCACCTGCGAATACCGATCCAGCACTTCAAAAAGCGCCTCAGGATTGAGAACCCCTAACGGCTCCATCCACTGGCAGCCCACCTGAACAGGGTGGTGATGGAAAGACACCAGCACGTGTCGATCCGGTGCTTCGCTCAGTGCCTTTTCGAGCAGCTCGAGCTGCTCCTGGTCGAACCGCCCGGGCACGGCACCATTAATAGTCGAATCCAGCATGATCAGCCGCCACTGCCCCATATCGAGCACGGGGTCCATGAGGTCTGTTCCGGCACAGAAGGTTTGCATTACCTTGACCTTGTCATGGTTGCCCGGCAACCAGCGGGCAGGCGCATCAAGGCAAGCCGTAAGCTCCTTGAAGGACTGGTAGGCCTCGGGCGTACTTTCCTGTGCCAGGTCTCCGCTGGCCAGTATCAGGTCTATCGTCGGCTGCTCGGCTCGTACGCGCTCTACAACCTGTTCCAGGCTATAGCGGGTATCCAACCCCAACAGGCGCCCCTCGGGAGAGGAAAACAGGTGACTATCGGTAAGCTGGACCACAAGCGGTGCAGCGAGGAAATCTGGCGACGTAGCCAAAGCCATCTCCTTGAATCGCGGCGTCTACAACAAATCAAAGTGTAGAGAGTGCATGTAAGCGCACCTAACAGATGGTGCACAGTTCACACTTGTAACCGATGAACTGTATGCCGACCCCTGTTTGACAAGGTATTACATCACGCAGCGACAAAAGGTCGTTTTACGGCAGCAGGCGACGGTAGCAGCATCAAATTAAATGCTAGCACAAAGCCATTATTTGCGTATCGATCCGTGGCTGGGAGTTTCTATGGCGGCGAGACACGCGCGCCGGAGGACAAAGCGGTAATCAGCGTTGCAGGACAGGTTCGGACTCGTGTCCGCATGCCATGCAGTGGCTCAACCATTCGCCTAGAAACAAATTCAGCTGCGTCTTTTCGTCAGGATGGTTCATCAGCTCGTTCGGATACGGATAGATTGCCTGTAACCGGCGGGTCGGCCCCGCGCTGATGACCTCTGCCATGCGTGCATCATGGTAAACACGCACTTCAAGCCTGGGCACAGGCAACCAGGGAAGCCCAAGCTCCTGGCTGACCTGCAGTGTTGTTGTATATGGACACGCCTCGGTCACTTCCAAGGCCAGTATGCCCAACAGCTTTTCTCCTTGCGAAAGCGCCACACGACGGGAAATCAGTGCCTCGCGCATCTTGGGAAGAAGCTGCATCAGTCGCAGATAGTTGGACTCGCACGTGGCCTGCAGCCCCGGCAAGTCAACTCGGTAGCGATCCCGCCCTTTCAAACCCATAAACCACGTACCTCGGCGCGATTGAGCGCCAGCCATTGCAAGGCAATCATTGCCGCTGCGTTATTGATTTTTCCATTCTTGACGGCGTCCAGCGCATCCTCAAAAGGCATGACGTGAACACGAATATCTTCCCCTTCTTCAGGCAAGCCGTGCACACCGCCAGCCTCGTCGCTGTCCACACGGGCCAGGAAGAGATGCACCAGCTCGTCACTGCCACCTGGAGAGGGGAAGTAAGTGGAGATGGGCCATAGCGATTGCAAGGCCAGACCAGCCTCTTCTTGCGCTTCGCGATGAGCGACCTCTTCGGGCACCTCATGGCTCTTGTCGATCAGCCCGGCTATCGGCTCAAGCAGCCACGGATTATCACTTTTATCGATGGCCCCAACCCTGAACTGCTCTACCAGCACTACCTTATCCCGCTTGGGATCGTAGGGCAGTACGCAGACCGCATCGTGCCGAACAAAAAGCTCCCGATCCAACCGGCGACCCATTTCGCCGGAAAACAACCGATGCCGTAAATATAGACGGTCTACGCGATAAAACCCTTTGAAACACTCTTCGCGGCGCTCAATTTCGAAGTCGCCTGGGGCTGACTTTACGTTTTCGCTCATCTAAGCCTCTCCGGACTTCAGTCGTGACAATCGCGCCATCCTAGCGTGACCGCTTGAAGGATGCAGCCCCTTGGCAGTACCGCCCGGAAGACAGGAAGATATGCGGATGACTGAACGGTTTGATGCCGAACTCATTGCACCGGATGCACTCGAAGCACATCCTGAGCACAGCCCCTCTACCTACCAAGGAGCCCCATGCGACTGTCCAAACTACTCGTTATCGCCAGCGCGGCCGTTTTATTGAGTGCCTGCCAAAGCTTTTTCAAGCCTGACCTGAACGAACCGCTCAAGCCCAAGCGTGTGGCGTGGGAGCACCGTCCGGCGGGCTGCGCCAATGCTGACTGCCCCTTCGTCAATATCGATACGCTGAAGTTCGACGATGAACACCTTAATGCGATCATCGAGCAAGCCTTGCTTGAGGAAACCCGACCGGAACCGGGAGCCCCGGTAGCACAGTCGCTGGACGCTTACGAGCAGGACTTCCTGCGCAATGCGCAGCCGCGCTGGAGCAGTTACCTGCAGGCCAACATACGCGAGCAGCATGACGGGCTGGTGATTGTCGAGCTGTCATCCTATCTGGACACAGGCGGTGCCCACGGCCAGCCGGGCCGCAGCATCATCAATTATGATCGTCAGCAAAAGAAAGTCCTGACGCTTCAGGACATCCTGGTGCCAGGACAGGAACAGGCTTTCTGGGATGTAGCCAAAACCGCCCACCAGGCATGGCTGATAGCCAACGGACTCAAGGACGACGGTGCCTTCGAGAAAGAATGGCCCTTCGTCAAGACATCCAACATTGCACTGGATTTCGGTGCCGTCACGCTGAAGTATGATGTCACCAGCATTGCGCCCTACTCCATGGGCCATCCGCTTATCAAGATTCCCTATCCCAAGCTGAACGGCATCGTGCGCCCTGAATACTTTCCAGGCCGCCGCGCGCTGTAAGCCTGCTAGCCTGGCGATGCGAATCGCCAGGCTACCGACTCCTACCGTGCAATCAGTCTCCCCAGCACCAACTGAAGTAGACCCGCCAGGATCAGCGCCGGCAGGGTTGCCCCCAGTACGGGCCAGAAAGCAGCAAGCAGATGATAGATCGCTACACCGCAGCCCCAGGCGATGAGGGTGTCCCAGCGCAGCGTCGTCATGGCTACATGATCGGCGTGCTGGGTACGAAGGATAAAATGGTCGACCAGTACCACGCCAAAAAGTGGGGCGAATACCGACCCGATGAGCAGTAGAAAGTGCTCGTATTCAGCCAGGGCAACCTGCCACGCGATGAGTGTACACAGCACGCCGAAAGCCAGTGACAGATGCTCGACCTTGAGCCGAACCAAAATGCCGGAAGACACGGCAGCTGAATGAATAGCCGCAAATGTATTTTCCGACTCATCTAGCAGGATCAGCAGCAGGGGTATGCCTACGCCTGCGCCCGCCAGGGCCAGTAACAGAGCATTGGTCTGGCTTGCATCGGCGAAAGCCAGGGTATAGGCCACACCCAGTCCCATCAGCCAGAAGTTGCCCAGGCAGTAACCAATGGCCGTGCCGCCAAACACGCCAGCCTGCCCGCGCCCAAACCGAGCATAGTCGGCAATCAGTGGTAACCAGGACAGCGGCATGGCGATAGCAATATCGAATCCGGCTGCAAAATTCAGTGATCCATCACCAGGACGCGCCCACAGCGCAGCCAGATCTGCCTTGGAGAAGAAATTCCAGGTCAGCCAAATGCAGGCGGCCAGGAGCAGCCAAATACCCCAGCGACGCAGAATGCGGCGAACGAAGGTAAGCGGACCGGCGACCGCCAGAATCGTGACCAGTACGCCGAATGTCAGCGTCCAGAAGACCGGATTGGCCAGCCAGCCACCCGCCCTCAGGTAACGGTCCGTTAGGAGAAGGGCTGCATCTCTCATAACCACCAGCTCGAAGCTGCCCCATCCTACCAGCTGCAGGATGTTCAGTACGGCAGGAACTACCGCACCGTAGCGCCCAAGGTTCAGCTTGAGCGCCGACATGGCTGAAAGGCCGGTGCGGCTCCCGATGGTCCCAACAACGGCCAGGAGCAGTGAGCCGGCAACCGAACCACATAGAATCGTAAGCCAGCCGTGGGCAAGGCCAAGTCCGGGAGCAAGAAGCGCCCCGGTCTGAACCACCATGAGCCCGACGCTGAGCGAAAACCACAGGGAAAAGAAATCACGTCCGCCTAATACACGGCGTGCGTCAGGCACCACGATGTCGGGTGAATAGGTGCTGGTCGTACTCACGATAAACGATATCTCGGGTAGTCAACGGGACAGGCGCACTTTTTGAGTCGCCCGGAACATAACAAGAAGCCGCGCCCAGGGACGCGGCTTGGCACTACACAACAACCCGCGCGTTAAACTTGCTTGTAAATCACACTTCCCTCTTCCTTGAACCGTGCTGCCTGCTCCTGAAACCCGGCTTCGATGGCTCTTTGCTCATCGGTCAACCCATTCTCCTTGGCGTAATCACGCACTTCCTGAGTAATCTTCATGGAGCAGAACTTGGGCCCGCACATCGAGCAGAAATGCGCCACCTTGGCAGAGTCCTTGGGCAGGGTCTCGTCGTGGAAAGCACGCGCTGTGTCCGGGTCCAGGCCTAGGTTGAACTGGTCTTCCCAGCGAAATTCGAAGCGTGCCTTGCTTAGTGCGTTATCGCGGATCTGGGCGCCAGGATGACCCTTGGCGAGGTCAGCGGCGTGGGCAGCGATCTTATAAGTGATGATGCCGGTTTTGACGTCGTCCTTGTTGGGCAAGCCCAGGTGTTCCTTGGGCGTGACATAACACAGCATGGCACAGCCGAACCAACCGATCATGGCGGCGCCGATACCAGAGGTAATGTGGTCATAGCCGGGGGCGATGTCCGTGGTCAGGGGGCCAAGCGTGTAGAACGGCGCCTCGTCGCAGCATTCGAGCTGCTTGTCCATGTTTTCCTTGATCAGCTGCATCGGCACATGGCCCGGACCTTCGATCATGCACTGGACGTCATGCTTCCAGGCCAGCTTGGTCAGCTCGCCCAACGTTTCCAGCTCACCAAACTGGGCGGCATCATTGGCATCTGCAATAGAGCCCGGCCGCAGGCCATCCCCCAGGGAGAAGCTGACGTCATAAGCCTTCATGATTTCGCAGATTTCTTCGAAATGCGTATACAGGAAGTTCTCCTGGTGATGCGCCAGACACCACTTGGCCATGATGGAACCGCCGCGCGAAACGATACCGGTCACGCGCTTGGCCGTCAGCGGCACGTAGCGCAACAGTACCCCCGCATGAATGGTGAAGTAGTCCACGCCCTGTTCGGCCTGCTCGATAAGCGTGTCGCGGAAGATCTCCCAAGTCAGGTCCTCGGCTACACCACCGACTTTTTCCAGCGCCTGATAGATCGGAACCGTCCCGATCGGGACCGGACTGTTACGCAGGATCCACTCACGCGTCTCGTGAATATGCTTACCGGTAGACAGGTCCATCACCGTATCAGCGCCCCAGCGGATGCCCCAGGTCAGTTTTTCCACCTCTTCCTCGATTGAAGACCCCAGCGCACTGTTACCGATGTTGCCGTTGATCTTCACCAGGAAGTTGCGGCCGATGATCATCGGCTCCAGTTCAATATGGTTGATGTTTGCAGGGATGATGGCGCGGCCACGGGCCACTTCGTCCCGGACGAACTCCGCGGTAATTTCTTTCGGGATGGCAGCACCAAAGCTTTGCCCGCCGTGTTGCTGCGTCAAAAGACCCGCCTCCCGAGCCTCCTGAAGCTTCATGTTCTCGCGAAGGGCAATGTATTCCATTTCCGGCGTGATGATGCCTTTCCTGGCGTAATGCATCTGACTGACGTTGTGCCCTGCCTTGGCCCGTCGTGGAGTCCGAACATGGGCAAACCGCAGGGCATCAAGGGCCGGATCATCCAGGCGAGCACGCCCGAACTCGGAGGAAAGCCCCGGTAGAATCTCGGTATCACCACGCTCATCGATCCAGCGCGAGCGAACATCCGGCAGCCCCTTGCGTAGATCGATGCGTACATCCGGGTCTGTATATGGGCCTGATGTGTCGTAAACAAATACCGGCGCATTCTTCTCGCCGCCGAACGCGGTTGGCGTGTCACCCAGACGGATCTCACGAACCGGCACGCGGATATCCGGCCGGGAGCCGGTCAGGTAGACCTTTCGGGAATTGGGAAACGGCTGGGTGGACTGGCGATCGACCTGAGTGAAATCGGTGACATTGTTCTGCTTGTTCATCGAGGCTCTCCTGGTAGGCACGGTGCCGGGGAAGAACCTGATACACAGGAACAGGCGGATGCCTGCAAGGTGGTCTGTTCGAGCGAACAGACCTCTTGTTCCCTACGCGGGTTGGCACGTCGCACGCGACGAGTCTAGCCCGATCAGGTTCAACGGGATCCGGGACTACCCGATCTCAGCGCTTCGTATGACGCACCCCGACAAGAACGTCTGCAGTGTAAACACAGAATGCGTTACCCGCCAGGAAACTTCACAGCATATTTTCTCTCGTATGGCCGATACGGCTACACTCGCCCTACAACATGGAAAGCTATGCCAGGACCTCACATGCTGCGTATCGTTCTCTTTTCAACCCTGAGCTGTGCCTGCAGCCTGGTTATGGCTCAGCCAGCAGAGTCGTCTACTACACAGAACGGACTGGTCGCGGTTTACCAGGAAGCCCTCAACAATAACTCCGATCTGGCAGCCGAGCGTGCCGGCCTTGCCGCGCAGCGGGAAGCCATTCCGCAAGCCCGCGCAGGCCTGCTACCGCAGCTCAGCTTGGGCGCTCAAGTCAATGACACCCATATGAGTCTGGGACTGAAGCAGAACGACACTTTAGGGATTGCAGAAGGTCGCTATAAGAGTGATCGCAGCAGTCAGATGATCCAGGCCAACCTCAGCCAGCCGCTGTTCCGGGCAGATCGTTGGTTTCAACTCCAGGCAGCCAAGGCCGGTACGGAACAGGCCGAGTACCAGTTTTCAGCCGCCCAGCAGAACCTGATCCTGCAAACGGCGGAAGGCTACTTCAGCGCCTTGCGTGCCCAGGATGCCCTGGCGACTGCCAGGGCTGAGGAGGCAGCCCTCTTCCGCCAACTCGACCAGACCCGGGAGCGGTTCAAGGTGGGGCTGACGGACGAAACTGATGTACTCCAGGCCCAGGCCAGTTATGACACAGCCAAGGCCAACAGCTCTCTGGCTTCGCGTAATGTCCAGGATGCCTTTCAGGGGCTGGTCCGTCTGACCAACCGGGAGTACAACGCGCTCGAAGGCATTCGCCACGATCTGCCGATCCTGCCCCCCATGCCCAACGATGCCAAGGCCTGGGTCGATCGCGCCGTGGCGCAGAACCTCCAGCTGCTGGCCTCCAACTCAGCCGTAGACACGGCGCAGGAAACCTTACGCCAGCGCAAGGCCGGACACCTACCCACCGTGGATGCGGTGGCACGCTACCAGCGCGGTGACAATGACGCTTTCAACCTGCCCAATCCGGGTGTCGATATTTTCGACAGCCCTGTCAGCCAGCGCAGCGTGGGCGTGCAGATCAATGTTCCCCTTTATACCGGCGGGCTGACCAGCTCCCAAATACGCGAAGCCTATCAGCGGCTGGACCAGAGCGAGCAGCAGCGCGAGAGCATGCGCCGTGAGGTGGTACAAAATACACGCAACTACCATCGCGCCATTAACACCGATGTTGAGCAGATTGCTGCACGCAAGCAAAACATTGCGTCCAGCCAGCGCGCCCTCGAAGCGACCCAGATCGCTTATCAAGTAGGCACACGCAGTATCGTTGATGTACTCGACATACAGCGCCAGCTCTATAACGCCGTTCGTGAGTACAACAATGCTCGCTATGACTATATCCTGGATAACCTGCGCCTGAAGCAGTCAGCCGGCATTCTGAGCCCGAACGACCTGCTTGAACTGTCGCGCTATTTGAAACCTGACTACGATCCGGACCGTGACTTCCTGCCTCCGGATCTGGCCAAACCCATCAGTATGACGCAGCGGCCCTCGTTAAGACCCTGACGAATGCCTGATCAACCGATCCAGCCCATCCAGCAGGCGCTGCAAGGCGCCCTGGTTGGCTTTGAGTACAGCCAGTCCGCCCTGCCGCATCTGGTCGGCTGCATGCTCATCCGTCAGCAGCAGCTGGAGCGCCTCAGCAATATCCTCGGCGCTCCTTACATCACGCAAGGCCTGCGCATCGCGCAGTTGCGCCGCGATGTCCAGAAAGTTAAACACATGCGGTCCGGAAAGAACCGGCTTACCCAGGGCTGCCGGCTCCAGAAGGTTATGCCCGCCCCGCTCGATCAGGCTACCTCCTACAAAAGCGACATCCGCTGCGGCATATAAGAAGAGCAACTCGCCCATCGTATCGCCTAGGTAAACGGCCGTGTCGTGAGCAACCGGCTCGTCCTTCGAGCGGCGCGCAGTGCTCAACTGGCTCTGCTGACAATGCTTGTAAACATCATCGAAACGCTCAGGATGACGCGGCACCAGTATCATCAGCGCGTCAGGTAAGTGCTGGCGTAACCGCGTATGGGCCGCCAGAAGAATCTCGTCCTCGCCGGCATGGGTACTGGCTGCAATCCAGACAGGGCGATGTCCCCAGGCTTCTCGCAACACCTCTGCACGACTAATCAGCGCCGGATCGATACTCAGGTCGAATTTGATGGATCCTGTCACAGTGACACACTCAGGCCGGGCCCCAAGCGAGGTAAACCGCTCGGCCTCCGCCGGTGTCTGGACTGCGATCCAGTCCATGGATGACAGCATGGGGCGCGTGACACCCTCCAGACGGCCATATCCTTTTGCCGATCGTGCAGACAGGCGGGCATTGGCCAGTGCTACCGGAATCCCTCGACGGGTGCACTGATGGATATAGTTGGGCCAGAGCTCGGTCTCCATAATGACAGCTAGCGTCGGTCGTACATGATCCAGAAACCGTGCGACTGCGCAGGGCACATCATAAGGTAGATAACAATGCTGAACCTGGTCACCAAACAGCGCCCGAATTCGCTCTGAACCGGTAGGCGTCATACAAGTTACCGTGACGGGCAAATCGGGATGCCGTTCGATCAGAGCCCGTACCATTGGCGCAGCGGCAATACTTTCTCCCACTGAAACCGCATGTATCCAAAGACCACCAGGCCGCATGGGCGGAAGGCCAAGGGAAAACCGCTCCCCCATGCGCTGACGATAGAGCGGCGCCTTACGCGAGCGGAGCACTAAGCGCACGGCAATGAAAGGAAGGGCAATATAGAAAAGCAGGCTATAGAGAATTCTGTTCATGGCGGCGGAGCTTAGCCCGCTTTGCATGGAAAGGCGATGGCAAAGCCCTCTGTTGATCCTAGGACGGCCTTAACCAATGGCTTGCAGCTGCTCGGCAAAGTGCTCACCCAGCCAGCGCGCTGCTGGCCCCTGGGGCTCGTCACGCCGCCAGACCAGCTCAACCACCAGCGGGGGCGGCGTCCAGTCGCTGGCCAACTCCACCAGATGATTAAGATAAGTAGGGTAGCGGGCCACATGACGAGGCAACCAGGCCCAACCAATGTCACGCATGACCAACTCTGCTGTCACATAGAAACTGTCGGCTCGCCAGACGTGTGGACTGATCGGCTCGCCGCCCGGGTAACCGCTCTGATAAGGCGCAATGAGAATCTGCCGGTGCTGAGCTAATTGCTGACGCGTGATGCGAGCATAGTGAGCTAAGGGATGACCTGCCCCACACACCGTAACCATCTCCACCAGACTAAGCCGCCTGCGCTCCAGGGCATCGGGCATGTGCTCGTGATGGAACATGAGTCCAAGGTCAGCTCGGCGATCAAGCAGCTTTCGCGCAACCTCTCCCTGGGCGCCACTGGCAAGCTGTACATCCAGAAAAGGATAGGTCGCTGCCAGGGTCTCAAGGCTGTTGACGATAGGCTGATACGGCATCGCTTCATCATGAGCCAAGCGCAAGCGAGTTTCCTCGCCCTGTGTCAGCCCCAGCGCCCGACTTTCGAGGCGTTCACAATGCCTCAGAATTTCCCGCGCCTCATCAAGCAGCGCCCGTCCCGACTCGGTCAGCCGAGGCTGTCGTCCACTGCTGCGCTCGAACAGCAGGACGCCAAGGTCTGCTTCCAGCAAGGCAATTGAGCTGCTGATAGCTGACTGGGCGCGCCCCAACCGGCGAGCCGCTGCAGAGAACGAACACGTCTCAGCCACACTCACAAACAGACAGACCTGATCAAGGCTCCACTGCATAACCTATCTCCATCACAGATAGGTAATCACTTTATCCCATCACAAGAAAAACTAGACTGGGCGTTTTCAATCAGGATGCTTCTTATGATCGGCTACATTTATCTGGCTATCGCCATCGCGGCTGAAATCGTTGCGACGACCGCAATGAAGGCTTTGGATGGCTTCAACAAACCGCTCCCGCTGGTGCTGGTTATCGTTGGCTACGCCGTTGCCATTGGTTTTCTTTCTCAGGTGGTCAAAATCATTCCAGTCGGTATTGCTTATGCCATCTGGTCAGGCATGGGAATCGTGTTGGTCAGCATAGCGGCTGCCGTCATATACAAGCAGACACTTGATCTGGCCGCCATACTGGGCATGGGTCTTATCATCCTGGGCGTTATTGTCATTCAACTGTTTTCAAAGAGTACAGGACATTGACCTGAGACCTACGCCTGCAATCGCCTCACGTTATACTGCACGCCTGTTTTTGAAAGAGTCCTGCACATGAGCCCAGCACTGAGCACCGATATTCTGATCGTCGGCGGAGGCATTGCCGGCCTGTGGCTGAACGCCCGTCTACGCCGAGCGGGTTTTGCCACAATCCTGATCGAGTCGGGCACCCTGGGGGGCGGGCAAAGCATGAAGTCCCAGGGCATTATCCATGGCGGTGCCAAATATGCCTTGCACGGCGCGCTAACAGGTGCCTCGGAGGCCATTGCCGAAATGCCTCGCCGCTGGCGCGACAGCCTGGCCGGGACGGGCGAGCTGGATCTGCAGGGTGTCCGCATCCTTTCGGAAGCACATTATCTCTGGTCTCCCGGCACGCTCGCCGGCAACCTCACCAGCTTTTTTGCAAGCAAGGCCGTTCGCGGTCGAGTCGAGCCCGTCAAGGGATCGGACCTGCCTCCTGCCCTGCAGGATCGTGCCTTCAAGGGCAAGGCCTATCGCTTGGCAGAGCTGGTACTGGATGTGCCGAGCCTCATTGCGCGTCTGGCAGAGCTGGCAGGTGACAGCGTGATGAAAGGACAACGCCTTGACCCCATCCTTGAGGATGGGCAACTGGTGGGGCTGATCGTGGACGGCCAGCCTATCCGCGCTCAGCGAGTAGTACTGAGCTCAGGCGGAGGCACCGAAGCCCTGCTACGTGACCTGGGCCTTGAGCAACCGGCCATGCAGCGCCGCCCATTGCATATGGTGCTGGTCAAGGCGCCTACACTCAAACCACTTTATGCCCACTGCCTGGGCGGCGGTTCGAAGCCCCGTATTACAGTGACCACACACCCCTCAGCTGACGGGCAATGGGTCTGGTACTTAGGAGGTGAACTGGCTGAAGCCGAAGGTGTAGCACGTTCAGAAGACGAGCAGATTGCAGTGGCTCGTCATGAGCTGGAAAAGCTGCTGCCCTGGATAGACCTCTCCCAGGCGCGGTGGGCCACCTTGCGGGTAGACCGTGCAGAGCCGGCGCAATCCAGCATGGCCCGTCCAGATAATGCCTTTGTGGCGGAACACGGCCATCTGCTGGTCGGCTGGCCAACCAAATTGGCCCTGGCGCCTGATTTTTCTGATCGAGTCTTTGCGGTCCTTGAGCGAGAAGGTATTCGCCCCGGTACGCATCCCGCCCTTCCTTCGCACCCTATGCCACCGATGGGTATCCCAGTTTGGGAGACGCTGTTGCCATGAAAACCTTGCACGATTACTACCGCCCCCTAGGCGCGACCGGACTCATGGTTTCACCACTGGGGCTTGGTACCGTGAAGCTGGGCCGTGATCAGGGTGTGAAATATCCCAATGGCTTCACGATTCCTGATGACCGTGAAGCTGCTGACCTACTGACCCTTGCCCATGAGCTGGGTATCAACCTCATCGATACTGCTCCCGCCTATGGTCATAGCGAAGAACGCCTGGGCAAGCTGCTCAAGGGGCAGCGCGACAATTGGGTTATCGTCAGCAAAGTGGGAGAAGAGTTCGAGTCCGGCCAATCACGACACGACTTCAGTGCTCAGCACACTCGGTTTTCCGTCGAACGCAGCCTGAGGCGATTGGAGACCGACTGCATTGACTTGGTACTCGTACACTCCAACGGACACGATCTCGATATTCTGGAGCAGTCAGATGTCTACACGACCCTGGAGACGCTCAAGCGCGAGGGCTCCATTCGCGCTTTCGGCCTTTCCGGCAAGACAGTAGAGGGTGGCCTGCTGGCGCTCGACAAAGGCGATTGCGCCATGGTGACGTACAACCTCAACGAGCAGAGCGAGCGGCCGGTCATCGACCATGCGACCGCTATTGGCAAGGCGATTCTCATCAAAAAGGCGCTGGCCAGCGGACATGTCTGTCTTGGGAGTGGCGTGGACCCCGTCCAGGCCAGTTTTGAACTGGTACTTGGTCATCCAGGAGTGGCCAGCGCTATCATCGGAACCATCAATCCGTTGCACCTGTCGCATAATGTCCGTGTCGCTGCTAGCGTGATCGAGTCCAGACGTTAACGCGCACGGGGCATCCATGATAACAATTTCAGGAGTCTGCCATGCCTCAACTCATTGCGCGTCAGAACCCCAAGGCATTCAAGACCCTGCCGCTGCTGGTTGAAGGCAGCCCGGAAAAGCTGGTTTACCAGGCCTTGGGCCAACCCTTGAATTTCAACGAGGTGCTGGAGCGCCGCCGTCCGATTGCCGCCGAAGATGAACAACGCTTTTCACTTGAGCTGGCAAACCTGGGCGTTTCGGTCAGAATCACGCTGAACTGGCAAGGGCATGATCATTGGCTGCTGGTCCGTCAGAAGCGGGTCGATCGTGGCGATACCGTACTGAAACTGATATCTGGTTACGTACCTGCCCATGAGCTTAACCTTCCACTGCTTACGGCCGTTCAAGAAGTGGCTGAAGAGTGCCTGTTTGAAACCCCCGACGGTTGGCTACAGGGCCGTTTTACCGATACCTGGTTGCCTACGCCTTACGAGGGAGCACTGAAGTACCGGGAAAACGGCCATTTCACCCTCACCCCTCGTACTGGGGCCGCACGTCCTGTCCAGTGCGGCAGTTTGGCGCTGATCGAGCGGCCACGCGCTTACGTGCATACGCCTACCGCATCGCTGCAGCTGGTCTATGACATGCAGATGGAGCTACCCAAGGATATCCGCACGCCTAGTCTTTTCCATGTGGATGACAAGGTGGAGGATGGACAGCTCATCGCACGCCTGGACAGGCGCCGCCCGGATATTTATCTGCTGGCAGTGGATCAGGGTCGCCCTACCGGCGAGCTGTTTACCTTGCATGAGGGGCAACGCCAGCCTGTAAGCACCCGAGGCCTATGGCTCTCGGAAAGCTTTGCCGAACAGCGCGGCTGGCTCGTGCATGAAGAACGGGTACGCTGGCAGGATTGGCTGAGCCGCCTGGGCACAGTCAAGGAGAAGGCGTCCTGACGGACGCCGTTTCTATCAGGAGCTTCCGCGAATTCGCTCGACAATTGCGGTAGTTGAACTGTTTTCGACGACGCCCAGTACCTTTACTTCACCACCATAGGCTTGAACCAAGGGTGCTCCGACTACCTCATCGACGCTCTTGTAATCTCCGCCCTTTACCAGTACATCGGGCTTTACCTGCTTGAGCAGCTCCTCGGGTGTGCTTTCGCTGAAAGGAATGACCCAATCCACTGCGCCCAGGCCGGCCAACACCGCCATTCGACGATCGGCGGTATTGATAGGGCGGCCCGGCCCCTTCAGGCGGGTGACGGATGCGTCATCATTCACCGCTACAATCAGGCGGTCACCCAGTGCACGTGCCTGCTCAAGATAAGCCACATGACCAGCATGAAGGATATCGAAACAGCCGTTGGTGAAAACGATCTTCTCGCCATGGGCACGTGCATCCTCAATAGCAACCTGCAACTGTTCCAGAGCCAATACACCTCGCTCCGAGCCTTCCTCTCGCTGCACCGCACGGCGAAGCTCCGGAGCGCTGATTGCAGCAGTGCCCAGCTTGCCCACTACAATACCTGCAGCAAGGTTCGCCAGAGCGACCGCATTGTGCAGCTCCTCGCCCGCAGCCAGCGCGGCCGCCAGGGTCGAAATAACGGTATCGCCCGCGCCGGTTACATCGAAGACCTCCCGTGCACGAGCAGGTAGATGGAACGGCTGCTGGTCAGGCCGCAACAGCGTCATTCCGTTTTCACCACGGGTTACCAGCAGCGCACCCAGCTCAAGCTCAGCGATCAGTTTGCAGCCTTTGGCGACCAGATCAGCTTCGTCGGTGCAGGGTCCTACAATCGCCTCGAATTCGCTCAGGTTGGGCGTAATCAGGCTAGCGCCCCGGTAGATTGAAAAATCCTTGCCTTTGGGATCTGCCAGTACCGGAATATTGCGAGCACGGGCCAGCTGGATCAGGTCCTGATGGTTTCTGAGCGCGCCTTTGCCGTAGTCGGAAAGGACCAGCACCTTTACACCTGCCAGCATGGAGCGCGTATCTGCTGCCAACGCCTGGGTATCGGTCTTGAATGATTCTTCAAAATCGACACGCAGTAGTTGCTGGTGACGGCTCATGATCCGCAGCTTGACGATGGTCGGCTGTCCGGCGATACGCTGAAAACGCGCCTCGACCTTGGCGGCCTTCAGGCTGTCAGCCAAGGCGTCGGCGGCCTCATCCTGGCCTGTTACACCGACCAGATAGGCAGGTGCCCCCAAGGCAGCAATATTGAGCGCCACGTTGGCAGCACCGCCGGGGCGATCTTCATTCTGATCAACCCGTACGACAGGCACAGGCGCCTCGGGCGAGATTCGCGACGTTGCACCATGCCAATAACGATCGAGCATGACATCGCCGACCACGAGCACGGGGGCTTGATCAAAACGGGGCATGGTCAGCTTCATGGAAAGACTCCAAACGTCAAAACGGCGGCGATGATACCACAGGGTTAAATCAGTCCCCGAGCGGCCCATGCCTCAGATCTTTTACGAAAAACAGCTCATGACGGCGAACGGCTTTGCGGAAGAATTCGTCCTCTCCCGTCACTGGCCATTGACGCCCTGTCAAAACAGACTGAAGCAGTCGGCGCAAACGTTTCTTGAGTGGTGGCGGAACAAGCAGATCATGCTGCATGCCCAGCGCCATGGCCTTATCGAGCTGAGTCTGCGCACTCAACACTGGACTCCAGACAGGTAGCATCGGCAAAGGCTCGATGGCCGGCGGCAATGCGATACCGTTACCCGACGGTCCCATCGGCCAGCGGTCGTTGTCGTGCAAGTGGTTCGCATAAAGCAACGCCGTATCTGGCTTCCAGCTACTGAACTGGACGGCCTCCTCTACCGCCTGGGCTGCTTGAACATGGTCCGCATGAGGGTCCAGCTGGGGATGGGGAAACACCATCACTTCCGGCTGAAAATGTTCGATGAGCGCAACCAGGTCGGCAATCAGATTATTCCAGGAGGGTTGCCCGTCCGTGTCACCCGGAAGACGCAACGGATTAAAGCGCCGTACCGGACGAATATCTACATCACCTGACTCGCGTGAGCCAAACGCCTGCTCTGGCGCAGCATGCATGGCCGGTAGCTGAAGGCAAAAATAGCCCAGCTGAACGCAACGCGTCATGGGCACACCGCCCCATAGCGGTACAGCCAGGCTGTCCCATGTCCGCAAGCGTCCTTTGAGCCTGGCTGCTTCAGCAGTACTGAGGCCAAGTCGCTCATAGTACTCGGCCTCGATCTCTCCTTGCGTCAAGGTAACAATCGAAGCCTCGGCACAACCACTGTAAAGACCGAACGCGGCCAACTCCGCATCGTCCGCATGGGGCGCAATTACCATTACACGTTTGGAGGCATAATCTGGATTGGAAAACCCATGCAGTGTCACAGAACCAACGACCCGGCAAAAACGGCCCCGGACAGATACTCGCCCTTCACGCAAGGCCTCGGAAAAGCCTGACAGGTTAAGGTAGCGGCGACCTTGCACGCCCCGCTCGAAATCCTGACGATCCTCCTGGCTACCAGCGCGAATCACAACATAAGGGTCGAACAAGCGGCCTAAAAAGCCTGCCTTGATTTCGCATTCCAATACCAGGGATTGCAACTCATCTGAAAGCTCATACCCTTTCAACGTCAAGACGTTGTCCGTGATCTCAACCGGCAGGCGTACACTGCTCTCAGGAAAGTCATACCGGTAATCATCATGTGGCGCATAGAACAGATGATCCGCGAACCAGGCCTCATGAACAATCCAGACAGCCACTATCGCAAGAGGTACCAGCCACCAAGGCAGCACCTGTACAAACGCAGCACCGAGCAGAGCAAGCAGAAACAACGCAATGATACCTAGTGCGATCCGCTTATGGCGCCGGTGCCGCTTGAGTAACCTTTGTTTACGCGCACTCATCACTTCACCTCGTGGACCGGCACTCGGTTGCACCAGCGATCCTTGTACTCACGATCCGCACGGCCAAACGAAAAGCGCAGGTCCTTGCCTAGCGCACGAGCCTCCTCCCAGGCCGCCTGGGTATTGAGGAAGCTCAGTACACTGCCCGGACTGAAATCCCGGCTCTCCGGCGCCACACCACCATTAACGTATTCAACACTGATCCACCGAGGGGATTCGACACGGTAAAGCACCTGAATGGCAGCTGGAGCATCGTCCAGAAAGATGACGGAACCCATCATGAATTCGCGTAACAGAGAGAAGACGTCAGCCAGATGAGCTTTGGCAGGTACCTCGAAGGCCCAGCGGCGCTCGAACAGATCGGCATAGAACGCTGCCAGTTCTGCTGGTGTAAAGTCACTGACAGGCCGAACCTGCCCACCCGCCTCTTCCAGCAGACGCAACTCGCGGCGCTGGTTGTAACGAAACTTCTTTGAAAGCTCCTCCGGCGCACGTGCAATTGCCAGACATTCTTTTTGCTGACGTGCAGTCGAGATATGCGCGGCACTTAGCGAAGATAAATACCGGGCCTTCTGGCGCAGCGGAGCCTGAGCATTCTCCTGAGCTGGCAGAATGATTTCTGCGTTCCCCAGGTCGAAGTAATCACGTTTACCCTTGCGCTTGAGCACATCGCGAGACAGCGCAATGTGCCCATCCCAGCACGCTACCGCCATCTGCAGCTCGCCGCTGGCTGGCCATCCCAGATAGCGGACCGGAAGCCCAACCAGATCAGACAGGCGTGCAACGATCTCTGGATGGGTGGCAACACTGCCACCCCATGTTTGCCACGCTCGGGCATAAGCTGGTGCATCAATCTCAACCCAGCCGCGCTCACGCCACGCCCTAAACAACTCCATCATGAAACGTGCGTGCCTTCTTCATCGAGTGTCGTTGCGCCTTTTTCGACCTGACTGTTATGCAGGCGGGCATAATAGCCATTCTGCGCCAATAGCTCGGCATGCGTACCACGTTCCACGATACGCCCCTGATCCATGACTAGAATCAGATCGGCCTTTTCAATGGTGCTCAGCCGGTGCGCAATCACCAATGTGGTTCGGCCAGTCATAACCCTGTCCAGCGCCGCCTGGATATGCCGCTCGGATTCGGTATCCAATGCAGAGGTGGCTTCATCCAGGATCAGCACGGGCGCATTCTTCAAAAGCGCCCGTGCAATGGCCAGACGCTGACGCTGACCGCCTGAAAGCAGTACACCGTTCTCACCGACCAGTGTTTCATAACCCTCAGGCAAACGCTGGATGAATTCGTCGGCATAGGCGGCCTTGGCAGCTTCGAGCACCTGCTCGAATGGCGCACCAGCCAGATCACCATAAGCAATATTATTGGTGACCGTGTCGTTGAACAGCGTGACCTGCTGTGTCACTAGAGCAATGTGCCGACGCAGATTGGGCAACCGATAACGCTGGATGTCCAGATCATCCAGCAGAATCTGGCCCTGCGTGTGCTGATAGAAACGGGGAATCAAGTTGGCCAGTGTCGACTTTCCGCTGCCCGAGCGTCCTACCAGCGCCACCATTTGTCCAGGTTCCGCCACGAACGAGATATCGTCCAGAACCGGCTTTTCGGTACCGGGATAGGTGAAGTTCAGATTCCTGACTTCCAAACGCCCTTGCGCTCGAGCTCGTTCCTCAGTCCCTTCGTCCACTTCCGAGACTTCATCCAACTGCTCGAAAATGCTTTCAGCACCTGCCAGACCTTTTTGGATAGTGGCGCTGACTTCGGAGAGCTGGCGAATAGGCTTAGGCAGCAAACCAGCGGCGGTAATATAGGCGATTAGCTCCCCGGGCGTAGAGTCGCCGCGCAAGTAAAGAACCATATACATCAGTAGCGCCATCCCAATGTATATTACCAACTGCAGAAGAGGCGTATAAACTGACTGAGTACGCGTCATATTCAGGCTGCGGTTCATGTTGTCAGCGCTGGCTTTGTGGAAACGATGGCGCTCGTAAGCCTCTCCATTAAAACTGCGTACAACTCGGAAACCCTGAATGGTTTCAGAGGCCACATGAGTTACATCGCCCATGGCTACCTGAATTTTTTTGCTCTGCTTGCGGAATTTTTTGCTCGCAGCGGTCACCATAATCGCTATGACTGGTAAAATGGCAACCAAAACCATCGTTAATTGCCAGTTGGTAAAAAGCAAATAACCGAATAAGAAGACCACGGTAAAGCCCTCACGGATTACCACTTTAATTGCATCCGTGGCAGCTCCGGTTACCATCGTCACGTTATAAGTAATGCGTGAGATCAGATGCCCACTGTTGTGATTATCAAAGTAGCGATTAGGCAATGTCAGCAAGTTATCAAACAGCGCACAACGTAGGTCATGCACTACCCCACGGGCTACCTTGGCCAAGAAGTAATTGCCCAAGTATGAACCTATACCTTGGTACAGTGCGATGAACACAATCATAAGCGGAACGCCTAGCACCAGCGGAACACCAAAAAACTCTGTTTCATCGGGCCTTTGCAGGCCGTCCAAAAAATACTTCAAAATGTCAGCAAGCATGGGTTGGCTGGATGCGAAGAGCAGAAAGCCTATGATGCTGATAGCAAAAGCGGTCCAATAAGGCAAAACGTATTTTAGAAGCCTGAGATAAATTTTCAGACTTGATTGGTCACTAGCAGCCATATGACAAACTCACACATTGGCAAGAAAGAAATGCGAAGTATATCAGCGCAAGACTTAGAGGTCTGGGTCAAAAATGGCAAAATATTGGAGCGGGATACTCGAGGCCCAAAAGTTATAGCACTGTCTAGCGGTTTGTTTTTGAAAGTGTTTCATGTCAGAAAAAAAACCATCTTAACAAACCTCTACCCTCCGGCGATCAGTTTTTTTCAGAACACTCAAAGATTAATTGCGCTTGGGCTAGCTGCACCAAATGTTACAGATGTTTTTTGGACTGATCGGGCCACAGGCACTAGCGCATGTCTTTATGAACCCTTACCAGGCGAGTCGCTAGAAACCATTTTTAAGCGATGCCCCGAGGAAATAAATAGAAACTTATATAGTATTGCTGCCTTTATTTTAGAGCTTCATCAAAAAGGAATTTATTTTAGATCTCTTCACCTAGGCAACATAATTCAAACTAATGAGAAATGCTTTGGCCTCATTGACGTATTAGATCTCAAATTTAAGAGCGGTCCGTTGAAATCTAGACATATTAGAAGAAACTTCAACCATCTAACGAATTATCTTGAAAGAAGAAATTTAAATTCATTTCCTATAGAAATATTGCTCCAGACCTATAAAGACTTAAAAAAAACAGAATAACTCTTCAGTTATTCTTTTTTTTGCATAATAATTTTTATCTTGTAGATATTAAGAAAGATAAAATCCTCCAACTGGTTCGGCAATTTTCGCAGTTTCCTATAAGCCTTGCTCGCCAAACTCTTTTTGTTTTTAGGTGCTCGCCAGCTACCAGCATAAAGATGGCGTGCGATGGGCCTGACCTTAGGAGCTTGATTTCTCGAGCTAGCGAAAACACCGATTTCAAAGACCCGCTCGTTACCAATCTGCTCGCTCCCACCTTCTCCTGAAAATCCCTTTTCAAGCAGTAGCCGACTGACCTCATTGACATTAACCAATGCAGAAAGATTATTTAGATCAAATGAATGAAGATTGTAATAGTGAAGCATAGCCTGAGGCAGCCAATGACCAGCACAAGCACCAATAACCGAAGTTGCGAACCGCCTATAATCTTCCAAACCGATAAATAGGTTATAAGATAAACAGCTATCGAAGCGCGCTTTTACCTCCACGTCTATATCTAGATAAATTCCACCATGCTCCCCCAATACATGCATACGCACGTAATCGGACACAAACGCATAACGCCCGGACGCATAGGCGGCAGCCGTGAAAGGATGTTGTGTCACATCAAAATTTTCTTCGCTCCAACAAACCTGTTCGTAATCCGGCATATGGTAACGCCATGAAGCCAAGCAGCGCTTCATTTCTAAAGAGTGCTTGCCACGTCCGAACCAGCAATAATGAAGCTTTTTAGGAATCATGAACACGCTTAACCGAGTTAATTGGTCTTATTAGAGCAGGACAATACTTTATCCAAGCTTGCAATATTAATCTTGGGCACAATCGTGCTAGGAATTCGGCTAGACGCCGATAGGTTGAAGACACTAAATGATTTATTAATAACTTTACGGGACATCAAATCAAAGCTTGGAAGTATATACTTAGGAAAATCTTCAAGGATCCGGCTCCGCCCCATGGAGCCCGCCGCCTCGCAAAAATAGAACTGCTCGGCTTTCCCGCCCATATCGACGCCGACCAGAAAGATTTTATCGAAGCCTAGATGATAGGCCAACTGAACGGCACTATAGGCAATAGTTCGCCCGTTAAAATAGCCTTTGCATAAATTACGACTAAATCCAATTCTGTTTTTCTTTTGGTTAAATAACGACCACTCCACTTCAAAATCGGGATTGCTGCGAGCGCACCAGGCAAAGCGGCGGTCGGATACAGCCGTTTTCCCCAGAAAGCGATTCACACGCTGCATCATGTAGATCTTACGACCATCAAAAATTCCAGGCATCTGCTGTTGAGCGTTAAAGATGACCCTATCACCCAGACAACAATATTTGGCGTTTTCAACACCTAATCTGAAAGCTTCTTTGTGCGCCGCAACCACACCGATATCATCGCACAGATAAAACAAAGGCTGTACATTGTTCTCTTGCAAGCAGCAGATCGACCCATTCATAGCGATCATCGGATAATTCCTATACTTTTCGATAGGAAAATCTAGGACCGACGGGCCAGAGGCAATGATAAATACAGGCCCCCTATATTTTCGGTGGCAGCTTTCAAAACTCTCTAAAGGAAGTGCTGTATCGTTCAAGAGCAATTGCTCCTTCCCGGTATCCCCCTTAATCCAGGTAATCCCTTCCTGCATATCGACCTGCTACTAGCTAAAGCCAAAGGAAACCAAACCCATTGCCATACCAAATTTGGAGTATGAATAAAACCATGCAACTCGAAGAACATTACTCCCGTACTACTGATAAGCAGACATAAGCCTAAAGCGGCTAGTGGGCTCCTATGGATATTCTGGATCAGCAGTCCGATCGAACAAAAAGTCAACAGAATCCACAACACTAATCCGATCAAGCCATACTGGAATAGGACCTCCAGATGCAGACCATGAGTATTCGAAACAACTTGTCCGCTAGGAATCGCAATCGGTAGGATACTTTCACCTGCACCATGCCCAACAAGCCAATACCCTTGCATTTGCTTCAAGACGCCTTGCCAGATTACATCTCTATATGTTATCCCGCGCGACTGTTCTATAAGAAACACATCGGGATGATATAGCGCTAAGAAAACTATACCAACCACGGCGCTCAATATCCCCAATGAAAACAGAAAGAGCCGGCGCTTCGAACATAGCACTAATACTAGGCAGCTGATCCCTAATGCCAGCCATGCACTGCGCGAATAGGTCAGAACAACATAGACTGAGATAACTGAAAAACACAGCAGCCAAAATGATATTTCTCTCTTACGAGAAGCATTCAAGCTGATCCAGAACGCCACGACGGCAGAGAACGCAAAATGCATTCCAGAAATGATTGAATTACCAAAGTCAGCAAAACCTGCCAGACCGGATTTTGTTAGCGGTGACGCTCTATAGCGGATGTCAAGCCCGAAAATTGCGTAGAGATTAAAGAGACTTAGTAATGCAGCCACTACCGCTAGTAGCACAGAGCACTTAAGAATTAGGCACAAATATCGCTCCCCCTGCTGGCTAGCAAGCGACACGGATAGAATGAACACAACTAATACAATAACTCGCCGCAAACTATCCGGGTTTTCTGCAATCGCTAAACTACTCAGCGCCACCCAAGCAAATAATAAGCTGGTCAGAAACAAAACAGATCGATTTAAATGAATACCACGCCATTTGCCATACAGTAACGCCATGAGCAAAAACAGGCCGAGCGCTGCTCTCACGCTACCCGACCATGAGGAACTACCACCCGGCCAACCATAGCTCCCCAATAGAACAACAGCGAGCGGCAATAAGGCGCTAAATAAGAAGAACACTTGAAGTAGGGCGGCATGCCGCCTATATAAGAGTTTTAGCCTACCGACAGGGATACTAAGAGAGCGCATAGGTTCAGCTCACTTATAGCAACAAAAGGAAATCATCTAAAAAAGCCTCGCTCCTCTAACATTTCTCCTTCTAAGACTTCTCCTTTCTGCAAGGCCAGCAACATTCCCAAGGTCCGATTCAGCCCGTCGACACCTTGACTCAGATGGTAATCGGCAAACATCCGCGATTCGCATACATGGCTTGCGTATTCGCTCTCGATATCGGCGATCCGTTCATCGAGCAGCTCAATTGTATTAGCACAGCCACCGAAAAAATGGGCCTGCTCAAAAATATCCCAATCCCGACTAAGGTTAACGTGAATGACAGGCCGCCCCGCCAGAGCAGCTTCTATGACAGCATTAGAAATAATACTGATAACAAGAGAGCTAATCCGTAGTGCACCTGCGAGGGATTCTGTATGCGGCAGCACTCGCATGTTATCCCCAATACTTTCCTGCCAGAACGTTCCCTTACTTCGCGGGTGGAGCTTAATCAGCACAGTATATTCAGGATGCCGCGCGGCCCACTGTCGTACAAGCTCGTAGCTCTTCTGATACCCCGGCTCCTTTTCCTTGTCAGGTCCCACTCCTAATAACAGGATTGTTCTCAATGTTGGATCGGCAGCCGGTATATCGTATGACATATCCACCATATGAGAGCCTGAAAGCACTGCGCAGGATGTGCCAAACATTAGCTTGCGACGCCGTAGTGCTTCTAATGAACTCTTCCCAAACAGAAAGTAATAGTCGTAGTCGTTCATACTCAACCGCTTGGAGCTTTCTACAGTCGTCGCATGAGCTAAATGCACAAGAAGAGAATTCCTACGGTTTAGCGATAACCGTAAAAAGGGAGAAAACAGGCTTCCATTCCTGTCGTTTAGAAGAATCTTTGGATTGAACACAGCGACTAACCATTCAGCATGGGCCGCATAACCATAGTAACGAAGAGGAACAGCCTGTGGCGGATCTATAAGAAGTCTTTTGGTTAGAATAGTATTGACTTCTTCGAGTGCCGTTTCTATAAAATGCCCACCACATGCAGACAGTTTTTCTAGAAAAGCTTTTTTCCTTTGAAAACCGATAACTTTAGGGGCTGACTGCAGCAACACGAAATCCTGCTCTATCACGTTGATCGCTTTCGCTAGACGACCACGTGCTCGAAAACCAAAAATACAGTCCCTTAGGTAATCTCGAGCATATCGGATCAACGCTCCTAAATAGCTATATTGCTCCCGCAGAAGGGCCCAGCGGTAATGGTCTAGCGCTTGAGCCTTATCTTTCCAAGCGCGTGCCGATATGTTAGCCATATAACACTTCCTAAAGTTTCAGGCAGCACTTTGCTTAAGCCGAATGACCTGTGGCAAGTTCCAGAACCGCTTGCAAGCGGCCTCATCTGAGAACAATGTCTCTAAGCGCTCTGCCATAGCTGCACTGCAAGCATGCCTTTGCCGCTTGTCCAGCTGGGCTAAGCTAACTAAACCTTCAGCAAGCGCTTGGTCATCCCCTAATGGAAACAGCACACCTACGCCTTCGACAATCTCCCGTGCGCCACCACAGCCAGTAACAATTAGAGGCACTTCGGCAACCATGGCTTCTAAAAGCACCATGCCGAACGGCTCGTGATCCGAACTCAACGCAAAAGCATCGAAAGCTTGGAAATACAGACGTGCATTGGGTATTTGACCAATAAAAAGAACCTGATGAGCTATTCCTAACTCACGCGCTTCCTCCTTGAGCTCGCCCTCTAGACGACCGCTGCCTATAATGACGAGTAATGCATCTTGAGTGAAATGCGGGAGTGCTTTAGCAAAACCCTTTAGCAAAGTAGACTGGTCTTTATCTGGATGTAAACGACCAACGTTACCTAAAATCCAGGCCTCTTGCGGAAGACGCAACTGCTCACGAGCAGCATAACGAGTCAACTGCTGAGAACGAAGCGCTTCTACATCGACTCGGTTGTACAGCGTTTCAATATACTCATGCGGCCAGTCAGGCAGCTTGGCACGTAGTTCATCGCGTACTGCATTAGAGACGGCCAGAAGCGTCAGCCGCCTGCGGAACGTTTTAGCAAACACACGCCGACTAAAGCGTTGATAGTCACCATAGGCATGACTCACCCCGATAACCGGGATTTTCGTAGCCAAACAGGCAATCCAGGTAGGCTTGAAGCGATGGGCAATAATGAACCGTATGCCTCTGGAACGAACAATCTCTCGCAGTGCACGGATAGCACCAAGCTTCAGTCCACGAATATCCTTGGAGCTGTACTCCATGAACAGCACCTCATCCGAGGCGCACTGGGTGGCAACCTCGGCATCGGCAGCGCCGGTCAAAAAGACTGTCGTAACCCGATAGCCTGTTCCCTTGAACAGGCTTGCGTATTGCCGGGCACAGTCCAGGAAAGGGCCATCATAGCCATGGCAGAATTGTAAAACCCTTGGTTCAGCTGATCGAGTCATAGGCATCCACACCGTCTTTGACTACGAGGATGTCTTCCATGATCAGGTATTGCAAATCCGATCCGTAGAACATATTGAGCGCATCCGTTGGAGAGCAGATCATCGGCTCACCACGACGATTCAATGAAGTGTTCAACGAAACGCCGTTGCCCGTCAGGTTTTCCAGCTCCTTCATCAAGTCATACCAGCGTGGATTATGTCGACGTTCCAGTACCTGAGCACGGGAAGTACCGTCCTCATGGACCACCTCGCCTACACGGTTTTTCCACTCTTCATTGACCTCAAAGGTAAACGTCATGAAGGGTGACGGATGGTCGACTTTGAGCATCTCATGTGCCACGGTGTCGAGCATCGAAGGGCAGAAAGGTCTCCACCGTTCGCGAAACTTGATCTGCTCATTGATACGGTCGGCCACACCCGGAACGCTCGGGCAGCCAATGATGGAACGGCCGCCCAGCGCACGCGGGCCGAATTCCATGCGGCCCTGGAACCAGGCCACCGGATTGCCGTCCACCATGATTTTAGCGATACGCTGGGGGACGTCGTCGAGCTTGCGCCACTTGGGTGCATTAGGATGACGGGCACAGGCGGCAATCACGTCCTCGTTACTATAGGACGGCCCGAGGTAGACGTGTTCCATCTTCTCGACCGGCACACCGCGCTGGTGCGATACGTAGGCTGCCGCACCGACTGCCGTTCCTGCATCACCAGACGCTGGCTGAACGAACAGCTCCTTGACCTCTGGGCGCGCAATAATCTTCTGGTTGAGCTTGACGTTCAAGGCGCAGCCGCCAGCAAAGGCAATCTTGCCGGTTTCCTTGATGATATCGCCCAGGTAGTAATCCATCATCTCCAGCGCCAGCTTTTCGAAGAGTGCTTGCATGCTGGCTGCATAATGAATGTAGGGATCATCGGCGATATCCCCCTCCCGCTTCGGGCCAAGCCACTCGATCAGCTTGGGCGAGAAGTAGTAGCCCTTGCCCTTTTCTTTATAGCGACGGAAGCCGATGACGTTAGCGTAATCGGTATTGATGATCAGCTCGCCGTTCTCGAATTTCGCCAGCCTGGAGAAATCATACTTGCTTGCGTCGCCATAGGGTGCCATCCCCATGACCTTGAATTCGCCATCAAGCATTTCAAAGCCGAGGAATTCAGTAATCGCACCGTAGAGCCCACCCAGGGAGTCCGGATCATAGAACTCCTTGATTTTGTGGATCCTGCCGTTCTCGCCATAGCCAAAAAAGGTAGTCGCGTACTCACCTTTGCCGTCAATGCCTAGAATGGCGGTCTTTTCAGTAAAACCGGAGCAATGGTAGGCACTGGAGGCATGGGCCAGGTGATGCTCGACAGGCTCGATCTTGATTTTTTTCAAATCAAAGCCCAACTGCTGCAGGCACCACTGGATACGCTTGTGGTAGCGCTTGTAGCGGCGATTACCAAAGAGAATGGCATCCAGCGCGCGGTCAGGAGCATAGGCATAGCGCTTGGCATAATGCCAGCGAGCCTCGCCAAACAGGCTGATCGGCGCAAATGGAATAGCTACGACATCCACATCCTTTGGCTTGATACCGGCCTGCTCCAGGCAGAATTTGGCCGACTCATAGGGCATGCGGTTCTTGGCATGCTTGTCACGCACGAAGCGCTCTTCTTCAGCCGCCGCGATCAACTTGCCGTCGATATAAAGTGCAGCGGAAGGATCATGGCTCAGGGCGCCGGACAGGCCCAGAATCGTCAATGCCACAGGTTCAACCTCTAGAGTAATCATCCCCGCGCCCAGGCAGGGATGGAATGCGTTCATCAAGCAGCCGGTACAGGGCACTGTTCTTGGGCCAGTTTCGCAGAAAGCGCTCACGGTCTCGTGCAAAGGCTTTCTCGAATTGCTGTTGGCTAGTGTGCTGAGTCATGGCATCCAGGTCGATCAATGACCAGTGATCGCCATTCCAGAGCACATTATTCCCTTTTAAATCACCGTGACTGATTCGCTCGCGAACCAGTCCTTCAAACAGAACATCCAGCGCGGCCAAGTCTTGCTCAGGTGGGGCGCTATCCCGGTACGGCTCAAAGCGCGCCAGTATATCCTGCCCTGATGCATAATCGGTAATCAGGTAGGCACGCCGGCGCAAACCTAGCCAGCGCTTTTCCATTACGCCCAAGGGTTTAGGCGTGTCGATGCCTAGAAAGCGCAGGCGATTCCCCTGGATCCAGCTATGCCAGGCGCGGCTGGGCCGCCAAAAGCGCGTTAACCAGTGCCCAAAGCCCTTGATATTGTAGCGCTTCAGAATATAGGTATTTCCAGCATGCTCCACACGCGCCACCGTGGCGGCGCCGCCATCCTTGTAGCGGTGTCCCTGGGCAATGAAACGGTCTGGATCGGCCAACAGCGGTTCCACCACCGCCTCGCTGTCCCGGCGCATGGCCTGGATGCCTTCACTGGATCGGCTCACTTTGAACAGGCTGCAATCTCGTCCGGTTTTTTCCAGAAAGTCTTTTAGGCGCCACGTGCGAATACGGACAGCTTCCTGCTGGATCGCTTCCGGTCTCAGGGCATGCTCGCCATTCACCAGCAGGTAATGCACCAGCAACTCTTCGATATAGGCGTCAAACCGGGCAGGCAGCTGTCCGAAAAAGACGCCTAGGTTTTGCATAACCTGCTTTTGAGAAAGTGGCTTTCCCTGGGACTCGGCATGGATGTCAGCCCCATCTATAACGTAGATGTTCCCATCCTGTTGAAGCAGGTTGTCCAGATGCAGGTCGTCCTGCCAGAGACCCTTGGCATGTAACTCACCAATGGCAGCCAGCGACATCCCCAAGACGTCCTGCTGACTATCAGAAAGAGGAGGTTCCTGATCGACCCTTCGCCACAAGGCATCCAGGCTCACTGCGTTCTCCAGAAACTCAAACAGCAACCAGCCGCCCTTGTCGGCCTCGAAGCCTTCAGCCACAACAGCCGGCGTTGTCAGCTGGTTGTCGATCAGTAAACGGCAACCCTCACGCTCACGCGTATAGTGTCGCTCCGAGCGAGCGCCTACAAACAGCTTGGCCAGCACCGAACGGCCCTGCCACCGAGCCTCACCTACATAGCGTTGTCCAGGTAACACACGCAGGAGTGATACCAGCGTCAGCGAGCCCTCAGGCAATTCAATCTGAACAGGCAGCGCTGGGGCTCGTCCAGACCGGGCTAGCTCATTCAGTTTCATGGTCGCGCTTCCTTGCTGCGACGACGCACGTTGAGCCTGCGTAACCAGGTATCGACTTCACGGCTATCAGGCGCCATCTGTAGATAAGCCGCCAGGAACAGCCGGACTTCCGCCTCGCTCCAGACCGGTGCGCGCCTTAATAGCGGCTCCAGATCCTTAACTCGGTCCTTACGCCCTAATAGCAACAGGCGTGTTTTTTCAAGGTCAATCAGGCGCGTTAGAAACCCGCTTTCCTGCTCCTGAAGGAAGATGTGCTTGGGATAAAAACAGCCATGAATACGCCCCGCTGCATGCAGGGTTCTGGCAAGTACGCCTATAGCCGCCAAGAGCGTATGGCGTGTCCGCTCGGGTAGCTCGGGCCATTCGGCCAGCCAGCTATCCAGATCCCGCCATCCATCCAATGCTCGCGTCAGCAGAATGGCCTGGCGTTCGTTCCCTACCTTGCGCTCGCCAAAGAACGAAGCTTCCAGTGCCGGAATACCGAGCGTGCTGTAACGCTGAATGTTACGAAATTCCCGAGCAAAGGTGGGCTCTCCCAGGGGGTGAAGCAGGTCATGCGTCAGGTAATTGCTTTGACGTTTGAGGAAATAGGACGCCTCGTCGAGATCGAGCCGGTAGACGGTGCTCCAGCCGCCACGCCTGGCGTTAGGCTCGTCGACCGCCTCCAACTGAAGCGACCAGAGCGCTTCGAACGTTGAGAGCCCGTGCCGCTCTAGTATGGCCGCATCTTTGGCAGACAGGAAATCGCTCATTCGCGCCCCTTGAAATAATTCAATACATGTACGATTCGCTCCTTGTCGGAGTCTCTTAGCCGCTGCCGCCCCTTGTAACGCAAGTAGAATCGCAGCCGCTGCGTACGTGAAAGCTTGTATTTGGCGACCTTATCCAGGCAGGCCAAATCCTTGATGATGCGTCGCCTGAGCCAGGAACCAAACCAGAAGGCTCCTGCCGGACAATCGATGAGGTACAGCGTACCGGCTTGATCAACCAGCAGATTGCGCCACTTCAAATCATTATGAGCGAAGTGATGGTCATGCATGGTGCGGGTAGCGCGTGCCAACTGCAGGCTCAACTGATCGACCCAGGCCGGATCACTCAAGCGCGGATCATCGTGGTGGGCCATGACAGCCAGGTCATCGGTCTGGGGAATTTCACGGGTTATCATGGCGCCGCGGGTAAACTGCCCGCCCGAGCGCTCAAGTCCCCAGGCCACAACAGGCGCTGTCGGAATGCCCCACTTGTCAAAGCGTTTGAGATTTTGCCATTCAGACTTGACGCGTGGACGTCCCATATACCGGCGCAGGCCCTTTCCTGCTCCGGTATAGCGCTTGACGTAATAACGAATCCCCTCATAAGTGACACGTATTACTTCAGACAGAGGGTCATTGGTCAAATGCTCGCCTTGCAAGGTGAATACCCGCTCAAGACTGGCAAACTCCGCTATATGCTCCACAGAGGGATCAATACGCCACTGGGCCATCAGAGCCTGTCTCCGTAACGCTGCTTGCGTTCGTAGAGCCGTTCGGCCTTGCGCTGCAATCGCTGCAGGAGCGCGGCCTCTTCTCGCAGAATCTGCCGCAATGGCCGCTGAAAATACACACGAAGAAACCTCAGGAAATCCCGCTGAGTCAGCCCGATACCCAGTGCAGAGAAATACAGACCAGCCAGGTCCTTGTCGCGCCAGCGTCTAGGCACCTGGTCTCGCGTATGAGCGCGATGCAGGTCGATAAGTGACAGCCTCAATGTACCCGGCTCAACGGGCCGATCGGTATGCAATAGAAAGTGACAGATGTAGCAGTCTCGATGGTTGACCCCTGCACGGTGCATCGTGCCTGTCATCCTGGCCACCTCATCGATCAGGGCCCATTTGGTACTCGCCTTGGGACGCTGAACGGGCCAAGCCAGCGTGTAGTCTTCCAGGCTGATGGTAGGTGCCAACTCCTCCGTGATAATGAAAGAGTGCTGCTCGGCCGGGTTACTGCCTCGCTCACCAAAAGCCACGGCGTTCATGGTAGGCACACCAGCCTCATGCAGGCGCTGCAAAGCCTGCCACTCCTGCCCCGCACCCAGTACCGGCTGTTTCAACTGCAACAAGTTTTTGGCAATTTCACCCCATCCAATCCCTCGATGGATTTTGACGAAATACCCCTTGCCATTGACTTCAGTACGCAGGGTACGTCGCCCTTCCAACTCCCGAAAAACTTCTCCCTGAAGCGCTTCTACCGATTCAAAGGCATCGCGCCCCACCCACAGGGAGCGGAAAGGCTCTTCAAGCACAAGCTTCACAAGCGCGGCTCCAGAATGACATCAGCCGCCCGCTCGGGCATGCTGTACAGATCGGCAGTCTCGGCATAAGCGAGGGCATTACGGGACCATGCAGTGCGCTGCGAATCATCGCTGAGCATGTCGGCCAACAGAGTATTGAGCTGCTCCTGCTCAAATGGGCTAGGCACTACCCGGCCGCAGTTGGCGTCCGTGATGTAATGAGCATAGCCACAGACATCGGTTACCAGCACAGGCAAACCGGCCACCAAAGCCTCCAGCAGTACCGTTCCCGTGTTCTCGTTATACGCTGGGTGAATCAACAGATCCGCCCCAAGAAGAAAACGCGGGATATCGCTCCGTCCCTTGAGAATATCCACTTGATCGGAAATGCCCAGCGCCTTGGTCTGCAACAGAAACGGCTTGGGATCGTCCTGCCCGATAACAATCAGGCGCACCCGCTTCTTGAGTGCTTTGGGAAGCGAAGCGACTGCTCGCAGAGAGCGATCCAGCCCCTTGGTCTTAAAGCCCGAGCCGATCTGCACAACCAGCAGTGATGCCTCATCCAGACCGAACTCCTGCCGAAACTCATGGCGTATCGCTTCAGCATTGGCCGGTGCGCGGCGGTCTGCTGCGATACCAGGCGGAAGCAGATGAAAACGCCCGGCCGGCGTCCCATAGTGTTTGACAAAGAACGGCTGCTGGACCTCTGAGATCATCAGGACTTGGGTCTTGGACTCAGGCGCAAAGACGGCCCGCTCGTACTCGGCAAAATGACGATAGCGGCTCCACTTGCGGTACAGCGGGTTACGCAGTGTCTGCGCCTTTTCTTCAAAGCAGGGATCGGCCGCGTAATACACGTCCAAACCGGGCATCTTGTTGAAGCCAATGATGCGATCCACTGGATCATTGGCCAGATCGCGCTGGAACCAGGCCGTAAACTTTTCGTTGCGCTTGTGATTGAACAACGCTTTGGCTGATCCAACGCGCACGTCGAATCCTTCAGGTACTGGGCCTTCCCAGATCAGCGTATAGACACGAATAGAGTGACCACGACGCTGGCACTCCAGGGCAATACGCATGAAGTCACGCTGTAGCCCCCCAAAGGGAAAGTACTTGTAGAGAACAAAAGCCAGACGCATCAGCATATGCCCATAAAAAATAGCGGATCACCGTAGCAGGTGATGACGTTCAAACCTGTCGAACCATGATAACTCAGCACAAACGCTGTCCTTTGCTGGACAGCATCGCTTCCAGTGAGGCGAAAACCCGTGCCGGATTGACACGCGAGAAGCACAAGGGCTGCTCTTGGGAAACATCAAACAGTCTCCGGTCCTCCTCAGAGGGAGCGTAGGTACACTGCTTCTGCAGACAGGGCGCACAGACCCAATCGCTGGTGAGATGTACCTGGGAACGGCCATAGGCACCTGTCAGTCTGGCATCGGTCGGCCCGAACAATGACAGTGTCGGCACATCCAGCGCAGCCGCCAGATGCCCCAGGCCTGTATCAACTGCCACGCAGGCGCTGGCGCCAGCCAGTACGCGGGACACCCCAGCCAATGACATCTTGGGGAGAACCGACACATGTTCAAGTCCTGAAGCGATACGCTCTGCTCTTTCTCGCTCGGCGTCATTGCCCCATGGTAAGCGCACCAGCACCCCAAGCTGCCGGGCCGCTTCAGCCAGCTCACGCCAATAGCGCTCCGGCCAATGCTTGGTCGCCCAGGTCGTTCCATGGAGAAACAATACATAAGGTCCGCTTGCCTGGGGCTCGGCAAGACGTGTGCGATCCAGCCCATAATCCCCAGTGGACTCCGGCAAGGGATAACTCAGAGCCTGGGCAAACAGTTGCCTGAGTCGTTCGACGGCATGCTGCCCCCAAGCAACCTGGCAGGTTCGGTCATAAAACCGGCTTGCGAGCGGCTCGCGGATCGACTCGCGCGAAAGCCCCACTACCGGCGCTTTGACGTACCGAGTCAACCATGCACTTTTCAGAAGCCCCTGGGCATCGATCACTACATCATAGTGAGTATCTCGCAGACGCTCCTTGAAGCGCGACCACTCTCCGCTTTTCAGCGTCTTGAAGAGGTTTTTACGCCACCGGCGAATCGCTACAGGAATGACTTGAGACACCGCTGGGTGCCAGGATGGAATCTCGGCAAAGCCTTCTTCAACAACCCAGTCGAAGCGGATTCCCGGAAACGCACGACTGGCATCCGTCAGGGCTGGCAACGTATGAATCACATCGCCCAATGACGATGTCTTGATCAAAAGCACCCGCACTTATTCCACCTCGACCGGATCAGCAACCAGTTGATCCAGTGCACGCAGCACGGCAGCAGGCTCCAGAAGACGCATGCAGTTGTAGTGTCCGAATCGACAGGTCCGATCAAAACACGGGCTGCACTCAATACCCAACCGTACGACCTCAACCTCTTCGGCCAGAGGTGGCGTAAAGCCTGGGGACGTCGATCCATAGACCGCAACCAACGGGCGATCCAGTGCGGCGGCGACATGCATGAGGCCAGAATCGTTGCTGACTACTGCCGACGCGCAGGACATAAGGTCGATAGCCTCGGCCAGTGCCGTCTGACCCGCCAGGTTCGTGACCTCTTCGCGCAGGCCTGGAATCAAACGCTCGCGGATTTCCTCGCAGCCCGCATTATCCTTTTGCGAGCCGAACAGCCAGACCTGCCACCCTGCCCTGATCTTTACATTGGCCACCTCAGCGTAGTGAGCCGCTGGCCAGCGCTTGGATTCACCAAACTCGGCACCTGGACATAACGCCAACACCGGCCTGTCCAGCTCCAGGCCAAACTTGCCAAGTACCGCGTCGCGGCTGGCAGACTCGATTCGCAGTTGGGGACGTGGATAAGGCTTGGGCAACTCAGCCCCAGGCGGATAGGCCAGTGCGATAAAGCGCTCAATCATCAGCGGGTAGCGCGCCTTATCGAGTGTTCGTATGTCATTGAGCAGGCCGAAACGCATCTCGCCGCGCCAGCCGGTGCGCTTGGGAATGCCCGCAAAATAGGGAACCAAGGCCGACTTGAGCGAATTTGGCAGCAGAATGGCCTGATCGTACTGACCGCGCAGACTACGACCGATACGCCGACGCGTTGCCAGCTCAAAAGCACCATGCCCAAGCGGAAAACTCAGCGCCGAGCGTACTTCGGGCATCCGCTCAAGCAGAGGACGGCTCCAATCAGGCGCCAGCACATCAATGGCACAACCGGGATGAAGCGCCTGCAGACTCTTGAACAGCGTCTGCGCCATCACCATGTCGCCGACCCAGGAAGGACCGATTATCAGAATTCTCATAGGCTCACGCTACAACGTACAAGGCTCATAGTATCTACCATGAGCCTTGTACGTGCGGCTTATTTCACTGCAGTACGCCACTCGGCATGGCTATCAGTCTTGCCGGTAACCAGATCGAAGTAGGCCTTTTGCAGCGTTTCGGTCACCGGACCACGGCGGCCGGCGCCGATGGTGCGTCCATCGACTTCACGGATGGGGGTCACTTCAGCGGCAGTACCAGTAAAGAATGCTTCATCCGCAATATAGACTTCGTCACGCGTAATACGCTTTTCAACCAACGCGTAGCCATGCTCCTTGGCCAGTGTCAGCACGGTGTTACGGGTGATGCCGTTGAGGCACGCCGTTACTTCAGGCGTGTAGATGACATTGTCCTTGATGATGAAGATATTCTCACCGGAGCCTTCAGCCACATAACCTTCCGGATCCAGCAGCAGGGCCTCGTCTGCACCGCCGGAAATGGCTTCCTGCAGTGCCAGCATCGAGTTGATGTAGTGTCCGTTGGCCTTTGCACGGGTCATGGAGATGTTCACGTGGTGACGGGTATAGGAGCTGGTACGTACCTTGATGCCCTGTTCCAGCGCCTCCTCCCCCATGTAGGCGCCCCAGTGCCAGGCGGCCACGATCACATGCACCTTCAGACCGGTCGCACGCAGTCCCATGCCTTCCGATCCGTAGAACACCATCGGACGCAGATAGGCGCTTTCAAGGTTGTTATCACGAATCACCGCGCGGTGCGCTTCGTTAATCTCGTCTTTGGTGAAAGGCATCTTCATGCCCATGATGTGGGCGGAGTCGAACAGACGATCCGTGTGCGCCTGTAGACGGAAGATTGCTGTACCCTGAGGGGTGTTGTAAGCGCGAACGCCTTCGAACACACCCATTCCATAATGCAGCGTATGGGTCAGAACATGGGTGGTCGCATCGCGCCACGGCACCATTTCACCGTCATACCAGATCACACCGTCACGATCGGACATCGACATAATTTGCAGCTCCTCAAGAATTCGATTCGTACTGCTGCGCAGCGAGTGGGTCGAGCGCAAGCGACTTCCAGATCCGCATGACGCCGTGTCGCTCGTCATGGAAGAGGCTGCCGTCCACTACGCCTGCCTGCTTCTGCAGAGCCTGGCGGTGTGCGGCAGCACGGTAGGCTTTGTAAGCCTCTTGCAACAGATGGACATCTGGACTCGAGATCAATCCAGCCCGCTCCAGTTCTTCCAGAATGCGGATATTGTCGGTGAAGCGCAGCAGATCAGGATGCTGCCAGGACCAGACAAGAACCGCATATTGCACCATAAATTCAATATCGACGATACCGCCTGTATCCTGCTTGAGGTCAAATGCCCTGCCCGCCTCGAAGGCAATCGGCGACGATCCCCCGGAGGTAGCCTTGGTTCCCAGGTTTTCCCGCATCTTCATCCGCATCTCGCCGACCTCACGACGCAGTGTAGCCTCATCGCGACGCCGGCTCAGGACAGCAGCCCGTACAGCCTCGAAGCGTGCCGTGACGACGGGGCAGCCGGCCAGCACCCGCGCCCGCACCAATGCCTGGTGCTCCCAGGTCCAGGCCTCGCTCTGCTGGTAGTGCTCGAATGCCTTGATTGTGCTGACCAGAAGCCCGGCAGCCCCGGAAGGCCTTAGGCGCATATCGACCTCATACAGCGTTCCGGCGGTAGTCGATGTGGTCAGGAAGTGGATGATGCGCTGTCCGAGACGCGTGTAGAACTGAGCACCATCGATAGGCTTGCCGCCATCCGTCTCGGCTAACGGATCACCATCGTGAATGAAAACAAGATCAAGGTCGGAACCGTGCCCTAACTCAATACCGCCCACCTTGCCGTAGCCTACGATCACGAAGTCCGGATCACATGGCGACCCATCGGCACGTTGCGGACGGCCATGGCGCTGAACCATCTGTCGCCAGGCCAGCTCAAGCACCTGATCAAGAATCGCCTCTGCCATCCAGGTCAAGTAATCGCTGACCTTCATCAAGGCCAGCGTACCTGCAATTTCGGACGCAGCCACTCGCAGTCCATGGGCGCGCTTGAAATGCCGGAGCATTTCCATCTGCTGCTCCAGATCATCCTCAGGGATGCGCGCCATCCGCTCCCTCAGCTCGGCGACCAGCTCAGGCTTTTGAGGTGGGCGATATAAGCGGCCCTCGTTAAGCAACTCATCCAGCAAGGCGGGGAAACGTGTGATTTGCTCTGCAATCCACACACTTGCACTACAGAGCTGGAGCAGACGCTCCAGTGCTCCGGGGTTTTCGGTGAGCAGCACTAAGTATGCCGAGCGTCTGGCGACGGCTTCGATCAATGGTAGAACGCGATCCAGGGCCTGGTCGGGGTCGTCATGAGAAACAATCTGAGTCAACAGCCGAGGCATAAAGGCATCCAACCGTTCTCGCCCCATTCTCTGCATGGTCCGAACCTGAGTGCTGCTTCGTAGCGCACACAACCGTGACCAAGCTGACTCGGGACTGCTCAAGCCTGCTTCCTTCAACTGCTGGATAGCTGCTGCATCCTCAAGGCTGCCTTCCCAGAGGGGTAGCCACTCCTGCCCAATTTCTGACTGACTGTCCGCTCCCTCGTCCGGGTCAGCAATAACCTGCTGAAAATGCCAGTTGATACGGGTGCGCCAATGGGTCAGCCGGCTTAAAAAAGCAGTCCAGCTATCGAAGCCCATCATGAAAGCTACCCGCTCACGATCCAGCTCGCTGTCAGGCAATTTCTGTGTTTGTCGGTCTCCAATCGCCTGTAGCGCATGTTCCACGTAGCGGAGAAAGCAGTATGCCTCTCGCATCTCCTCGGCTGCCTCGGCGGGAAGATAGCCCAGATCCTTCAGTACGCTCAGGATTACCAGCAATGGGCGCTGCTGCAGGCTTAGCTCCCGTCCGCCATGAATCAGCTGATAGGCCTGTGCAATAAATTCCACCTCTCGAATGCCGCCTGCGCCCAGCTTGATGTTGTCATCCATCCCACGGCGCCTGACCTCCTGCTGGATCAGTTGCTTCATGTTGCGCAGCGCTTCAATCGCCGAGAAGTCCAGGTAACGCCGGTAGACGAAGGGGCGCAACATGCTGAGCAGCTGCGCTCCGGCCTGCTGATCGCCTCCCACAACGCGCGCCTTGATCATGGCGTAACGTTCCCAGTCCCGACCCTGGTCCTGGTAATACTGCTCCATGGCCGAAAAGCTCAGCGCCAGCGCGCCTGACGAGCCATAGGGACGCAAGCGCATATCAACCCTGAAGACAAAGCCATCTACGGTAATCGTATCAAGGGCCTTGATAAGCCGTTGGCCTAGGCGAATGAAGAACTGTTGATTGTCCAGTGCACGACGCGCCCCTACTGTCTCGCCACCCTCGGGGTAGGCAAAAATGAGATCGATATCGGACGAAAGGTTAAGCTCGCCCGCTCCCAGCTTGCCCATCCCCAAGATAACCATATGCTGCGGCTCTCCAGTCCGATGCCCCGTCGGGACCCCGGATTGACGGCATTGGTCCTTGTACAGCCATTGGTAGGCCTCATCGATACAGGCATCGGCCAGTTCGGTCAGGTCACGGCACGTCTCGAGCAGGTCGGCCTGACGTGTCAGATCGCGCCAGATAATGCGAACCTGGTGCCGCAGCCGAAAGCGGCGTAAGCGCTGTCCGAGTTGGTTTTCATCCGAACATCCGGCTAGACAGTCGGTCAGTTGTTGGTGAATAGTGCCGGCTGGCAGCGATCGCTCGAATAGGCCCTCGTCTGCCAGATCCAGCATTAATGCCGGATCGCGCTGAATCTGCTCAGCGACAAACTCGCTGGCCGCTATCACCCGTGACAGGTCGCTGCGCCGCGCTGGCGGCCATGCTGAAAAATATTGCAAACGTTCAGGCTGTGCGTTCAATGCCTCCATGAGGCGTGCCTGCGCACATCTTACAGGTTCGGCAAGTGAATCAGGAATAGCAGTGAGAGAAGGCAGGCTCATGGTCTATCCTGTGGAGTCAACGGCTGAGGAGAAGGTCAAACCGCACGACAATTTGTCGTTGTTTTATAACGGACATTGACCTGAGCAGCTGAAACGACCGCCGTTTTGTAGTAAAACTACACGCCGGCCGGGAACCACCCGGTCATAATCCAAGAATTCACGCTGCCCCCAAGAGGATGGCGGCGATACCGAGGCAACCGATTCTGGAAGCCTTTCCGCCCTGGAGCAAGCCATGCAAGACCTTGATCCCGTCGAAACCCAGGAATGGCTGGACGCCCTGGAGTCCGTACTAGACTGCGAAGGTGAAGACCGAGCTCATTATCTGCTGACCCGTATGGGTGAGCTGGCCACTCGGACAGGTACACAGCTTCCCTACGCGATCACCACCCCGTATCGCAACACGATCCCGGTTACCAAAGAAGTCCAGATGCCGGGCGACCTCTTCATGGAGCGGCGGATTCGCTCGCTGGTACGCTGGAATGCGTTGGCCATGGTGGTTCGTACCAACCTCCGCGACCCGGACCTTGGCGGCCACATTTCTACCTTTGCTTCGTCCGCTACGCTATACGACATTGGTTTTAACTACTTCTTCAAAGCGCCAACCGAAGAGCATGGCGGCGACCTGGTGTATTACCAGGGCCACGCTTCTCCTGGCGTTTACGCACGTGCCTTCCTTGAGGGCCGCCTGACCGAGGACCAGATGAACAACTTCCGCCAGGAAGTAGATGGCAACGGTCTATCGAGCTATCCGCACCCGCACCTGATGCCCGATTTCTGGCAGTTCCCGACCGTATCCATGGGCCTGGGTCCGATCACAGCGATCTATCAGGCACGCTTCATGAAGTACCTGGAAGACCGCGGCTTCATCCCGGCCGGCAAGCAGAAGGTCTGGTGCTTTATCGGTGACGGCGAGACTGACGAGCCAGAGACCCTGGGCGCCATCTCTCTGGCAGGTCGTGAAAAGCTGGACAACCTGATCTTCGTGATCAACTGCAACCTGCAGCGTCTGGACGGTCCGGTTCGTGGTAACGCGAAGATCATCCAGGAACTGGAAGGCGTCTTCCGCGGCGCCCAGTGGAACGTGAACAAGGTTATCTGGGGTCGCCTCTGGGATCCCCTGTTCGCCCGTGACGAAAACGGCCTCATGCAGCAGCGCATGGATGAAGCCATCGACGGTGAATACCAGAACTACAAGGCTAAGGACGGCGCGTTCGTTCGTAAGCACTTCTTCGGCGCCAACCCTGAGCTGCTGAAGATGGTTGAGGACATGTCCGATGAGGACATCTGGAAGCTCAACCGCGGCGGTCATGATCCGTACAAGGTGTATGCAGCCTACCATCAGGCGGTCAACCACAAGGGTCAGCCGACGGTCATTCTTGCCAAGACCATCAAGGGTTATGGCACCGGTGCGGGTGAAGCGAAGAACATCGCCCACAACACCAAGAAGATCGATGTGGAGAGCCTGAAGAAATTCCGCGACCGCTTCGACATTCCGCTGAACGATGATCAGCTGGCCGACCTGCCCTTCTTCCGTCCTGCCGAAGACAGCCCGGAAATGAAGTACCTGCGCAAGCGTCGCGAAGCGCTGGGCGGCTCGGTACCGCAGCGTCGTACTACCAGCATCAGCATTCCGACACCACCGCTGGATACGCTGAAAGCTATCCTGGACGGCTCTGGCGATCGCGAGATCTCCACCACCATGGCCTTCGTACGCATCCTGTCCCAGCTGGTCAAGGACAAGGATCTGGGCAGCCGCATCGTCCCGATCATCCCGGACGAAGCCCGTACCTTTGGTATGGAAGGCATGTTCCGTCAGCTTGGCATTTACTCCTCCGTCGGTCAGCTCTACGAGCCTGTCGACAAGGATCAGGTGATGTTCTACCGCGAGGACAAGAAAGGCCAGATCCTCGAGGAAGGCATCAACGAAGCAGGCGCCATGAGCTCCTTCATTGCAGCCGGTACGTCCTACAGCACTTACAACCAGCCGATGCTGCCGTTCTACATCTACTATTCGATGTTCGGCTTCCAGCGTATCGGCGATTTGGCCTGGGCCGCTGGTGATAGCCAGGTGCGTGGCTTCCTGATTGGTGGTACTGCCGGTCGTACTACGCTGAACGGTGAAGGTCTGCAGCACGAAGACGGTCACAGCCATATCCTGGCAGCAACCATTCCGAACTGCCGCACGTACGACCCCACCTATGCCTACGAGCTGGCGGTCATCATTCGCGAAGGCATTCGCCAGATGACCGAAGAGCAGAAGAACGTGTTCTTCTACATCACGGTCATGAACGAGAACTACCAGCAGCCCGCGCTGCCTGAAGGTGCCGAGGAAGGCATCATCAAGGGTATGTATCTCCTGGAAGAAGAAACCGGCGATTTCAAGCATCGCGTTCAGCTTCTGGGCTCGGGCACCATCCTGCGTGAGGTTCGCGAAGCAAAAGCCCTACTGCGCGAAATGGGTATCGGTGCAGACATCTGGAGCGTCACCAGCTTCAACGAGCTGCGCCGTGATGGCCTGGCAGTTGATCACTGGAACCGCCTGCATCCGCTGGAGGAGCCCCGCAAGGCCTATATCCAGCAGTGTCTGGAAGGACGTGAAGGCCCGGTCATTGCCTCTACCGACTACATGAAGCTGTTCGCCGACCAGGTTCGCCAGTGGGTTCCATCCAAGGAATACCAAGTGCTGGGCACTGACGGTTTCGGCCGCAGCGACTCGCGCAAAAAACTGCGTCACTTCTTCGAAGTGGATCGCCACTGGGTCGCCCTGGCTGCTCTGCAAGCCCTGGCCGATCGTGGCGCTATCGAGCGTCAGGTCGTAGCGGATGCCATCACCAAGTTCGGTATCGATCCGCTCAAGCGCAACCCGCTTGATTGCTGATGCCGACGGTGAAAAGGAGAAATTATTGTGAGTGAAACCATTCGCGTACCTGATATCGGCAGTGGCGAAGGCGAGATCATCGAAATTCTGGTCAAGGTGGGCGACACCGTCGAGGCTGAACAAAGCCTCGTCGTGCTCGAATCCGACAAGGCCAGCATGGAGATCCCGGCCCCGAAAGCCGGCAAGATCGCTGCGCTGCACGTCAAGCTGGGCGATACGCTGAAAACCGGCGACCTGCTGCTGGACATGGAAGATGGCGCATCGGGTGAAACCGATGCAGCCGAGCCCATGGCAGTTGCGGCCGGCTCTGCTGACGAAGAAGTTGAAATGCCGACGCCTCCAGGCGACGAGGACCCGTCCGCGTCTGCCAAGGAAGACGACCAAGCTGGAACAGGCACTGCTCAGGAAATCCATGTGCCGGATATCGGCACCAGTGGCAAGGCCAACATTATCGAGCTTCCGGTCAAGGTTGGTGATCGTATCGAAGCCGAGCAGACCTTGATTACCCTGGAGTCTGACAAGGCCAGCATGGAGATCCCCTCACCTGCTGCCGGCGTGATTGAAAGTATCGCCGTCAAGGTGGGTGATGAAGTAGGTACAGGTGACCTGATTCTGGTACTCAAGGGAAGCGGCAACGCTTCCTCTGCACCGGCTCAATCCACCAGTGACAAGCCTGCCGTGCAGGCAGCCGAGCCTGAATTGCACGAGACGGCCGACGAAGAGCCTGCTGGCGAGAGCACTGAAGAGATCAAGGTGCCTGACATCGGCTCGACCGGTAGCGCCAATGTGATCGAAGTGATGGTCAAAGCGGGTGACACGGTAGAAGCGGACCAGTCGCTGATTACCCTGGAATCCGACAAGGCCAGCATGGAAATCCCGGCGCCCAAGGCGGGCGTGGTGGAAAGCGTTTCCATCAAGGTAGGTGACCAGGCCAAAACTGGCGATCTGATCCTGACCTTGAAGGTTCAAGGCGCAGCACCGAAGAAAAAGGCTGAGAAGCCTGCACCGGCTCAGCAAAACGCAGCTCCGGCACAAAAGCAGGCGAGTCCAAGCCCAGCGCCGGCCAAGGCACCGCAAGCGCCCACGCCCACCGGCCAGCCTGGCAAGAAAGTGCATGCTGGCCCGGCTGTACGGATGCTGGCACGCGAGTTTGGCGTCGAGCTGAGCGAAGTGACGCCAACCGGTCCGAAGGGACGTATTCTCAAGGAAGACGTCCAGTCTTACGTAAAGGATCAGCTGCAAAAGAGCAAATCTGCTCCGGCCGCAGCGGCAGCTACCGGTGGCGCCGGAATTCCTCCGGTCCCGACCGTGGACTTCAGCAAGTTTGGCGAAATCGAAGAAGTTCCAATGACACGCCTGATGCAGGTAGGTGCTGCCAATCTGCATCGCAGCTGGCTGAACGTGCCTCACGTAACGCAGTTCGATCAGTCTGATGTCACTGATCTTGAAGCCTTCCGTGTGGGTCAGAAGGCTGTGGCAGAAAAAGCGGGCGTCAAGCTGACCATCCTGCCGTTCCTGCTCAAGGCCTGCGCCCATGTGCTCAAAGAGCTGCCGGACTTCAATGCCTCGCTCGCACCCAGTGGCAAGGCCATTATCCGCAAGAAATACGTGCACATTGGCTTTGCCGTGGACACGCCGGATGGGCTGCTGGTACCTGTCATTCGCAACGTCGATCAGAAGAGTCTTCTGCAGCTGGCTGCCGAAGCCGCTCAACTGGCTGAGAAAGCACGCAACAAGAAGCTTTCCGGCGACGACATGCAGGGTGCCTGCTTCACGATCTCCAGCCTCGGTCATATTGGCGGCACCGGATTCACGCCGATCGTCAATGCACCGGAAGTGGCGATCCTGGGCGTATCCAAGGCCACCATGCAGCCGGTATGGGACGGCAAGGCCTTCCAGCCGCGCCTGATGCTGCCGCTTTCGCTCTCCTATGATCACCGCGTGATCAATGGCGCTGCTGCGGCCCGCTTCACCAAGCGCCTGGGCGATCTGCTGGCTGAGATTCGCGGCCTGCTGCTGTAAAGAGACGATGCCGGCCTCTGCCGGCAACCGTCTGGCCGATGAAATGCTCGGTCATCTGAAACCCTGCCACCCCGGCAGGGTTTTTTTTAAAGAATTTGACTTGCTGGATCGATAAAGCTTCTTAGTAGAAAGCTGCTGTCTGTTTTATCGAGAAGCTTGTCAGTGTGGTTGGCTTGATGCACCCTTGCTCCCTGAAAGGACTTATGGGTGCCTCGTTCTGGCGGAATCCAGAAGACAGTCACTGCAAATAAAACCGGATTGGCTTACTGTACGCCCTTTCGTTAAGTCGACTTGGCATAACCCATAAATACGCGCCCCTTATCAAGGGCCGTTGGAAGCGAACCGCCGCATGAAGATTCATCCTGATGCTGCCAGTCTCTCAGTGGCCGAGGTTGCTACGCAGCCGCCTGTGCCCGCACAGCTGGGGATGTTGCGCTTCGAGCGGCTCAATGAGCCCAGCTGGGCGCTGCTGGATCTAGACCAGGCATGTGAAAAAAGTCTGGGGCTGCCTGCCTATGAGCTTTGCTCGCTTCTCGAGTCGCCTTACGCCAGCCTCATGGAGCCTGCGGCACGCTATCACCTGCACGATGCCATACAGCAGCAATTACTCAAGCGCCGCCATTACGTCATTCGCTATACCCTGCACGCACCGGCAGGCGCGACGTCAATGGTTGAAATTGGCGAGGCAATCTCCCGCCATGGTCGTGAAATCCTGCACGGCTACCTGATTCCTGTGGAGCTGGCTTCAGAGGCCGAGCGACTGACTACTACGCTGATGGCGCAAAACAGGGATCTTAAAGCCTCGCTGGATCTTCTTGAGCAGTCCTGCGTACAGGAACAAGCTCGTGTTGATCGGGTAAGAGCACACCGCAATCTTTTGCTTGAATTGACACAACACGCCTACAGCTCCAGCGACCCGCGTCAGGAAGCGGCCCAACTGATCACTCGTGCGGCCAGTGAAACCTGTAGCGTGAAACGAGCCAGTGTGTGGCAGGTGGGCGAAAACCATTTACGCCCTGTCTACACTCATGGCGAATCTCCTAATACGTTGTCTGTCTCCTCTTGGTCATTGGATGACTTTCCAGCGTATGTGGAGGCGCTTCATAAGGCCCGATCAATCGATGCGCAGGATGCTCAACATGATCCTCGTACACGCGAATGGACCAAGCCATATCTGCTCGCCCATGACATTCGCTCGCTTCTGGATATCTGCATACGTGTAGATGGCCGGGTATTAGGCATCCTTCGCCTTGAGCAAACCGGCCAGCCCAGAATCTGGCAGAATGATGAAATTGCGTTTGCCTGCGAACTGGCCGATCAGTACGCCAAAGTGCTTGATAGCCAGGAGCGCCGCAGTGCCACCCATGCCCTGCATCTGTTCCAACGGGCGGTTGAGCAGAGCGCCAATGCTTTTCTGCTGGTCAATCGCAAAGGAGAGATCGAATACATCAACCCCAGCTTTACAACCATTACCCAGTACACTGCCGAAGAAGTCTGCGGTCAGCCCATCAGTGAGCTACCGGCATTGACCAACTGGTCAGAACTCCTGCCCGACGCCTATGCAGCTCTGGAAAAACAGAACAGCTGGCAAGGCGAGCTTCGCTGCCAGCGCAAGGACCAGATCTCCTACTGGGGTCATCTTTCGCTCTCCAAAGTCTACTCAGACAACGGTGAGCTGACCCACTACATTGGTATCTTCGAGGACATCACGCAGGCCAAGCTGACCCAGCAGAACATGGAAAAGCTGGCCTATCGTGACAGCCTGACAGGGCTGGCCAATCGTCACTACTTCATTGATCGCCTGGAAAAGCGCCTGGCAGGACGGGAAGACATACATAACTGCCTGATGCTGATCGATATCGATCATTTCAAGCGCATCAATGACAGCCTTGGCCATGAAGCTGGCGATAACCTGCTGGTCAGCCTGGCCAGGCGCCTGCAAAGCTCACTGGGGCAAAGTACGCTGATCGCGCGGATCGCCAGCAATGAGTTCGCCGTGCTGCTTGAGCAGATGGATGCCCAGGAAGGGTTGGATGTTGCGAGCGCACTGCTAAGCATGCTCGAAAAGCCCATTTATGTTGAAAGCCAGCCAACGCTGGTCAGTTGCTCGATTGGCCTGACCGTCACCCCTGATCACGGCAAGGACTCGCAGACACTCATGAAGCATGCCGGCCTGGCGTTGCACAAGGCCAAGGCCAGCGGCGGAAACCGGGTACAGGTCTATACACAATCGCTGGTGACCGAAGCCAGTCACAAGCTTTTCATGCAGAATAACCTTCGACGAGCCCTCGAGCTCAACGAGCTGGAGGTTCATTACCAGCCAAAGATCTGTCTCAAAAGTGCCCAACTGCTGGGGCTTGAAGCGCTGTTGCGCTGGAATCACCCCGAACGGGGCATGATACGACCCGATCAGTTCATCAGCGTGGCGGAAGAGACCGGTCTGATCATCCCGATTGGTAAATGGGTCATTCGGGAAGCCTGCAGGCAAATCAAGGCGCTGGATGCCGCTGGCCTGGGCCATTTGCAGATGGCGATCAACCTTTCTCCCAAGCAGTTCACTGATCAGGAGCTTGTCAGCTCAATCAGAAGCATTCTGATTGAAGAGCGCCTCCCTCCTCATCGCCTTGAACTTGAACTGACCGAAAGCCTGCTCCTGGATGCAACCGATGAGACACGCCAGCAGCTAGAGGAAATGAAGCAAATCGGGCTCAGTCTGGCCATGGACGATTTCGGCACAGGCTATTCTTCACTCAGCTACCTCAAGAAATTCCCGATCGATGTCATCAAGATCGACCGAAGCTTTATCAAGGATATTCCAGCCAATCAGGACGATATGGAGATCACGTCGGCCGTAGTGGCCATGGCCCACAACCTGCGACTCAAGGTTGTGGCTGAAGGTATCGAAACGACACAACAGCTGAGCTTTCTACGTCGCCATCATTGCGACGTAGGCCAGGGTTATCTGTTTGACCGTCCCATTCCTGGTAACGAGCTGCTTGATAGCCTTCGTCGCTATCTGAACCTTAACAAGATCTAGTCGCGCCGCCTGTTGTAAGGTCTTGGAATCGAGGAAGGTAGCCAACCCCGGCTACATCAGGTGCTTTTTTCCTCGATCAGCCAGTCCAGCTTCCAGCCAGGCTGGCTTTGTCCCAATTGTTTGGCAAGCCAGGGCAAGACGCTTCTAAGCTCGTCCTCCAATCCCCACGGAGGATTGGAAATCACCATACCAGAGCCATTGAGTCCCACCGGATTGTCGGTGGGATGCACCCAAAGCTCGGCTCGCAAAAGTTTGGGCGCATTACTTTTTTGCAGATCCTGATAAAACAGCTTGAGCTGACGCTGGTCCTTGATGGGATACCAGATAGCGGTCACGATCTGCCGCATACGGGCAATGCTTTCCTTTAATGCCATTGAACACCGCTCAAACTCGTCCACCTTTTCAAAAGGCGGATCGATCAAGAGCACAGCGCGTTTCTCCTGCACGGGCAGCAGTGCTTTGGGTAACAGCCAGCCGTCCCGATGATGAACAGCGATCCGTCTTTCTTGCCCCATGTTTTCCTTGAGCAGCAGAGCATCTTCAGGATGCAGCTCATTCAAGTGCAAACGATCCTGGGGACGGGAAAAGCGCCGAGCGATTTCGGGTGACCCCGGGTAGAAGCGCAACGCCCCATCACTATTAAGAGCAGCGACAGCCTCCTTGTAAGCGACAAGCGGATCAGGGAGGTCTTTCGCCTCCCAGAGTCGGCCTATTCCACCTTGCCATTCACCGGTACGGCTAGCCTGATCTCCCAGCAGATCGTAAAGCCCTATGCCCGAATGTGTGTCCAGATAGGCGTAGGGTGTTTCCTTGCGCCCCAGCAACATCAATACGCGAGACAGTACAAAGTGCTTCAGCACATCGGCATGGTTTCCGGCATGGAAGGCGTGTCGGTAATTCATGATTCGCTCCTGTGAAGGCGCGCAGTGTACTGGAAGTCCCCTGTTCGTCGCATGGCTCAAAAGAATCTGGCATTAATTTTGACAGCTTGCCGAATCAACAGGTTAAATCAAGAATCCAGCGCATCGCGCCTACCCACTATGCAGGAGTTTCGATTTGGATGCCGTCACAATCAATAGCCTATTTTTGATTGGCGCGGTCCTGGTCGGTCTCTCCATTCTGGTCAGCTCACTTTCCTCGCGCCTGGGCATTCCCATTCTTGTGATTTTTCTTGCAGTCGGGATGCTGGCAGGCGTAGACGGCCCTGGTCATATCAATTTCAACAACTACCCCCTCGCCTACCTGGTAGGTAACCTTGCCCTGGCGATCATTCTGCTGGACGGTGGTATGCGTACACGCGTATCCAGTTTCCGGGTGGCGCTCTGGCCAGCATTGTCCCTGGCAACCGTGGGTGTAATGATCACTGCCGGATTAACGGGCGCCATGGCGGCGTGGCTTCTTGACCTGAGCCTGCTGCAAGGGCTGCTGATCGGCGCTATTGTCGGCTCAACCGATGCTGCCGCGGTGTTTTCACTACTGGGCGGACGCGGGCTCAATGAGCGTGTTACCGCAACCCTTGAAATCGAGTCAGGCAGCAATGATCCCATGGCGGTTTTTCTCACCGTCACGCTGATTGAGCTTCTGGCCAGCGGTCAAACGGGCTTCAGCTGGGGGCTCGTCTGGAACTTCGTTCGCGAATTTGCCATTGGCAGCCTGCTCGGACTGGGTGGCGGCTGGTTGCTGCTTCAACTTATCAACCGTATGCAGCTGGCCGATGGGCTCTATCCGCTACTGGCAGTCAGTGGTGGTCTATTCATTTTCGCCATTACCAACGCAGCCCATGGCAGTGGCATCCTGGCGGTGTATCTGGCGGGTCTGGTCATGGGAAATCGACCAATTCGGAGCCGCCACGGCATGCTACATATGCTGGACGGCATGGCCTGGCTGGCGCAAATCGGTATGTTCCTAGTGCTGGGACTTCTAGTAGAGCCGCACAACCTGCTTCCCATTGCCCTACCTGCCCTGGGTCTGGCTCTCTGGATGATCGTGATCGCACGTCCCCTTTCTGTCTTCGTGGGTCTGCTTCCCTTCAAGGCTTTCCATGGCCGCGAAAAGTTATTCATTTCATGGGTAGGTTTACGCGGAGCGGTACCCATCATTCTGGCTGTCTTCCCTATGATGGCAGGGCTGCCCCAGGCTCAACTGTTCTTTAACGTAGCCTTCTTTATCGTTCTGGTTTCGCTGCTGCTACAAGGTTCAAGCCTCCCACTCGCGGCAAAGTGGCTACGCGTCACTGTACCGCCCGAACCCGCCCCGTTCTCGCGCTCTGGCCTGCAGGTGCATCCCACCAGTGAGTGGGAGCTTTTCGTCTACCGCCTGGGCAAGGAGAAATGGTGTATTGGCGCGGCGCTTCGCGAGTTGAAAATGCCGCCTAATACACGTATCGCGGCGCTGTTTCGCGGGGAGCAACTCCTGCACCCTTCCGGCAGTACCAAGCTGGAGGCAGGCGATATCCTGTGTGTCATTGGTCATGAACATGATCTCCCCGCCCTGGGCAAGCTGTTCAGTCAGGCGCCGGAGCGAGGCCAACGCTTCTTCGGTGATTTCGTACTGGAAGCCAACGCAGAGCTTAAGGCGGTGGCCTCGCTCTATGGCCTTAACCTTGGCGAGCTGGACGGGGAGCAAACGTTGGGAAGCTTTATTACTCAGCGCATTGGTGGCGAGCCAGTCATTGGCGACCAGATCGAATGGAGCGGTCTGACCTGGACAGTCGCTTCGCTTGAAGGCAATCGTGTGAGAAAGATTGGGGTCAAGTTCCCAGAGGGCCGTTCAGGGCCTGCTCTTTTCCTCTGATTCGTGCGGTAGTCGGCTCGACCGACAAGAGCGGTTGCGTCAGCAAAGGCGGGGATTTAACCTCCTCGCCTTTCCTGCTGCCAAGATGTGATCATGCTCGCCTTGCGTATTCTGCTCAAGATCGTGTTGTTGGGCTTTTGTCTCAACTTTCCGCTCGCTTACTCACAAGAATCCAACCTGCCTGATGCCAAGCAGATTCAGCATAGCCTGGACACGTTGGCGGACCGGAAGCTTTCTGCCTCCGATCAGCAGACCGTTCAGGACATTCTGAAAAATACGCTGCAGCTACTGGACCAGAGGGATCAGCATGAGCAGGACCTAGCGGATGTAAAACGCAAGATCACACAAGCACCCCAGCTGATCAAAGATGCCCAGAAGGACCTGGCCAAACTCCAGGCCGAGCAGGACAAGCCCCCGGTTACCCAACGCTATGCCAACGCCAGTACCCAGGAGTTGGAGAATCTTCAAAGCCAGCGCAACTCACAGCTCAACGACTGGCAGAACGCCCTGAATGATGCCAATACACTGGTCATCACCTCGCAAACACGACCCGAGCGTGCCCAGGTCGAAATCAGCAATGCGCAAATGCGGGTACAGACCATTGCCGACATTCTCAAGAGTGGCAAGGAAAGCGGTAAGCCCATTACGCCTGAACGTCGCAATCAGCTATTAGCCGAACAGGCGGAACGCAACGCACTGATTCAACTGCGCAAGCAGGAACTTTCGGGCAACAGCACGCTGCAAGATCTTGGCACCATTCAACGTGAACTCTACACGGAGCGTGTAAAACTGATCGAGAAAGAAAGTCTCGATCTGCAAGCCCTCATCAGCAGCAAACGTCGCCAGCAGTCAGAGGAAACCTTTGCCGCCCTGTCTCGTGAATCGCAGAAGACAGCAGGTAGTAACGATGTCCTGACCAGCGAAACAAATCTTAACCTCAAGCTTTCCGACTATCTCTTGCGTGCGACGGATCGCCTGAATGAGCTCACTCGAAACAATCTTGAAATCAAGCAGCGACTTGATCAGCTCAAGCAGACCGGCGAGACCATGCAGCAGCAGATCAATGTCCTGAAAGGCAGCCTGCTGCTTTCCAAACTGCTCTATCAACAGCGGGCCTCCCTGCCAACGGTTGAAGCAACCAAGGGACTGACGGACGAGATTGCCGATATACGTCTATACCAGTTCGACTTGAACCAGCAGCGCACGCAAATCGCCAACCCTTGGGATTACCTGGACAAGGTCATGGCTCAGATGCCACCTGAGCAGACGACACCTGAGCTTCGCAAGAAGCTACTGGAGCTGATCAGAACTCGAGCGGACCTGCAGGATCGCCTAAGTACCGAACTGAGTGCGTTGTTAAGTGAGTCAATCACGCTTCAGCTAAACCAGCAGCAGCTATTAGCAACCAGCGAAAGTCTCCGCTCAACGCTTGATGAGCAGATGTTCTGGATTCCCAGCAATCGCCCGCTGGATTGGGGCTGGCTCAAGGATGCGCCCAAATCGCTGGTCGAACAGATTGCAAATGTGCCCTGGCGCGCCAGTGCAGGCGAATTGTCAGCCGGTCTGGCCGAACGCCCCTGGCTGTTTCTGCCTCTCATTCTTGCTATTGCAACGCTGCTGTGGAAGCGTCGGTATCTTTACGAAAAACTCAATGCCTTGAACAAGGACATTGGGCACTTCCAACGTGACAGCCAGCTGCACACGCCGCTTGCGATCCTTCTGACCGTGCTGCTGACTCTTCCTGTCAGCCTGTCGCTAGGTTTGATCGGCGTTGCCCTTGAGGGCGACAAGCGGGGCGTGAACGCATCCATTGGCGCAGCGCTTATGGAGATGGCCGCCGGCTGGCTGGTGTTCTATACCGTTTACCGCCTACTGGAAGGTGGAGGTGTTGCAGAGACCCATTTCCGCTGGTCACGCGCGCAAGTAGATTCCATGCGCCGCCTGGTCAGGCGTCTAGGCCTTTTGGCCTTGGCATTAATGGCCGTAGCAGCCATTGCCCAACGTCAGCTGACAAGCCTGTCTGAAGACGTACTGGGTATCCTTATTGTTCTGATCTGCTATGCCAGCATGTCCTGGATGCTGGGTCGCTCCTTGCTTAACACGGCGGCTCGAGAACGTCTGCCCTTCTTCCGGCTGATGTTTGGACTGATCATTACCGCCATTCCGGCCGGACTGTTCCTGGCTGTTTGCCTAGGCTACTACTACACCTCATTGAAACTGACCGACCGGCTTATCGATACGCTGTATCTGCTGCTCTGCTGGGTCATTCTCGAAGCCGCCTTCTCGCGGGGCTTAAGCGTGGCCGCAAGGCGCCTCGCCTATCATCGCGCCCTGGCCAAGCGACAGAGCATGCAGGAGGCAGGTGAAACCGGTGAAGCCATAGAAGAGCCTGCGCTGGATATGGAGCAGGTCAATCAGCAGTCCTTACGTCTAATCCGCCTTGCCCTATGGTTAGGCTTCCTGGGAGTGCTGTATTGGGTCTGGGTGGACGTGGTGGCAGTCTTCTCATACCTGGATAACGTCACGCTTTACCAGTACAGCAGCGGTACGGGTGAGTCGGCAACCATGATGCCGATTACCCTGCGAGACGTCATCAAAGCGGTCATCTTTGCAGGCCTCACCTTTGCACTGGCACGCAACCTGCCCGGCCTGCTTGAGGTTGTGGTACTTTCCCGCCTGAGCCTGGCGCAAGGGACCGCGTATGCAACCACGACGCTATTGTCCTATGTAATCATTAGCGTGGGTGTTATCAGTTCGCTCTCCACGCTGGGCGTTAGCTGGGACAAACTCCAGTGGCTGGCAGCGGCCCTCTCGGTTGGTTTGGGTTTTGGCCTTCAGGAGATATTCGGTAACTTCATTTCCGGCCTGATCATCCTGTTCGAACGCCCTGTTCGAATCGGCGACCTGATTACCATCGGTAATGTTACAGGCACAGTCAAACGCATTCAGATTCGGGCGACCCATATCACCGATGCTGACAACAAATCCGTCATTGTGCCTAACAAGACGTTCGTGACGAGTCAGCTCATCAACTGGACGCTGACAGACACCATGACGCGTATCACGCTGCTGGTTAATGTGGCCAACGGCTCCGATCTGGAAAAAGTACGCGAACTGCTCTATAAGGCCGCCTACGACAATCCCAGGGTTTTGCATGATCCAGAACCAATGGTCCTGCTACAGGCATTTGGTGAGAATACACTGAATCATGAGTTGCGCGTTCACGTGCGGGAGTTGGGTGATCGCGGCTTTGCTACTGATGAAATCAACCGCAGCATCGAGCGACTGTTCAGGGAGAACAATATAGAGATCGCCTTTCGCCAGCTGGAAGTGTCTGTAAAGAATAGGGAAGGATCTGAGCGCACCTTGAGCAAGGATGAAGTGCCTTCTCCGACCTACTCTGGACAGAAGGAATGATCAGGGCACGTTTTACGCTGTCTAGATAAATACATTTGCAGTCCGGAGAGTGCCGTGAAAACCCTTGAAGCGCTTGAGTTCGATAACCGCTTTGCCCGTCTGGGCGATGATTTTTCGACGGCCATCCAACCCAAGCCTATTGAAAATCCAAAGTTGGTGGTCGTCTCGGAGGCCGCCATGGCACTGCTGGATCTGGATGTTGCCGAGGCGCAACGGCCGGAATTCACGGAAATCTTTTCCGGGCACAAGCTCTGGGATACAGCCGACTCACGCGCCATGGTTTATTCGGGGCATCAGTTCGGCTCCTATAATCCTCGCCTGGGTGATGGCCGCGGCCTTTTGCTTGGCGAGGTCATAAACGACAAGGGAGAGCACTGGGATCTTCACCTCAAGGGTGCCGGCATGACACCCTACTCAAGAATGGGAGACGGACGTGCAGTCTTACGCTCGTCCATTCGAGAGTTTCTGGCATCAGAAGCACTTTATGCGCTGGGTATCCCTTCAAGCCGCGCGCTGTGTGTGACCGGCTCCACTACAGAGGTCATACGCGAACGAGTCGAAACCGGCGCCATGCTGCTACGGCTTGCCCAAAGCCATATACGCTTCGGGCATTTCGAATACTTCTACTATACGCAGCGCAATGATTTGTTGGAAAAGCTTGGCCAGCATGTGCTTGAGGCGCACTACCCACAGTGCCTGGAGCAACCTGATCCTTATGCGGCTTTTTTCCGTGAAGTCGTCGAGCGCAACGCCGAGCTGATCGCCTACTGGCAGGCTTACGGCTTTTGCCACGGCGTTATGAACACAGACAACATGTCTATTCTCGGCATTACATTCGATTTCGGCCCTTATGCCTTCCTGGATGACTTTGACGCGCATTTTATCTGTAACCACTCTGACTACAGTGGCCGATACTCCTACAGCAATCAGGTCCCCATTGCGCACTGGAACCTGGCGGCACTGGCGCAGGCGTTGACGCCGAGGGTGCCTGTCGAAACGCTGAAAGGAATACTCGAATTATTTTTGCCGCTTTATGAGGCGCATTACCAGGCATTGATGCGACGTCGACTCGGCCTTATGACAGAGCAAGCGGCGGATAAGGAGCTGATCGAGCGGCTGCTCAGCCTGATGCAAGGCAGTGCCGTTGACTACTCACTCTTCTTCCGACGTCTGGGCGATGAGGTTCCGGAGCAGGCGATTGCGGCTCTTCGAAACGACTTTGTTGATTTGCCTGGATTTGATGAGTGGAGTCGCCAATACCTGAACCGCACTGAGCAGGAAGGCGGCGATCAACCGGCACGCCAGGAGCGCATGCACGCAGTCAATCCACTCTATGTACTGCGTAACTATCTGGCCCAACAGGCGATCGAGCAGGCTGAGGCGGGTAATTATGAAGAAGTTCGCCAGCTTCATAAGGTTCTGACCCGGCCCTTTGAAGAGCAACCGGGCAACGACCGATTCGCTCAACGCCCACCGGATTGGGGCAAACACCTGGAAATCAGCTGCTCTTCATAATACCGGCGCCTTGCGTCAACAACTCAATGAACGCACGTGCAAGTGATGAGCGCTCGTCACGACGATGAATAAGCCACAATGCGGAGGTGGCGCCCTCGTCCACCAGGGTTCTGTAGACAACACCTTCGATATGCATTCGCCGGTAGGTTGCTGGCAAAACCGAAACACCCAATCCGGCCGCCACCAGTCCAATAATGATCGTAGTTTCTCGAGCTTCCTGAACGATTCGCGGGCTGAATCCAGCTTGTTGAGACAAGCTGATTAATTGGTCATATAGACCTGTACCGTAGGTACGAGGAAAGTAAACAAAGGGTTCCTCAGCCAACTGTTTGATAGCAATGCTTTCGTGGGTTTGTAAGGCCAAGGGATGGTCCGCCCGCATCACAGCGACGAGGGGCTCCCGAAAAAGCTCTATCGAGACCAGCGCATCCGACATGGTAATAGGCCGGATCAGTCCTACCTGGAGCTTGCGATCCATCAGCGCCTCGGTCTGCTCTCGGCTGCTCATTTCCTGCAAAGCCAGGTGTACCGCTGGAAAGCGCTGGCGAAAATTGAAAATAGAACGTGGAACGGTAGCTATAAAGGGCGCGGAAACCGTAAAACCCACTTGCAACTCACCCAACTCTCCGCGTTGCGCTCGCCGTGCAATGTCGGTGGCCTTATCTACCTGCGCCAACACCTGCAGAGCCTCATCCAGAAAAAGCCGGCCAGCCTCAGTCAATGCAACACGACGATTCGTGCGCTCAAACAGGCGTGCCCCCAGCTCCTCTTCCAAAGCTTGTATCTGCTGACTCAGTGGTGGCTGTGAAATACCCAGGAGTTCAGCCGCTCGACCAAAATGCAACTCATTTGCGACGGCTACAAAGTACCGTAAATGTCTTAATTCCATAGCGCCTCGATTGATATTTAATACATATCAAATCGGTCGAATAATATATTGGAAAGAATAAACATCAGCTCTTATTCTTTCAGTAACCAATAATAAATTTCAGATTGTGCAGCGCTTTCGCTGCGCCGTCCTTTCGTTCGTCCAGATTTTGAGGTTTAACGTGAGTAAGTCTGCTTTACCTGCTCGTCACGAGCATGCCCAACCTGAAGAAGAACCTGCGCCTATTCAGGCAGCACGTGAAGCTGCCAACCAAGCAGTAGAAGATGCCGATTTGTACATTGAGAAAGGCACTCGTCAGTTCATCCATACAGCCCTTGCACTTTTCTGCGGCGGCTTCGCCACGTTTGCCTTGCTGTACTGTGTACAGCCCATGATGCCCATTTTTTCCGAAGCCTTTGGTATAACAGCAGCCAAAAGCAGCCTCGTGCTCTCCGTATCAACTGGGCTCATGGCGGTCGGGCTACTGGTTACAGGTCCTATTTCAGATGCCATCGGCCGCAAGCCGGTCATGGTGGTCTCACTCTTCGCCGCCGCTTTCTTTACGCTACTCAGCGCCATCATGCCCACCTGGGAAGGTGTTCTCGTCACGCGGGCATTGGTTGGTCTATCGCTATCCGGTCTGGCCGCCGTTGCCATGACCTATCTGTCTGAGGAAATCCATCCCCAGCACATCGGCCTATCCATGGGGCTGTATATCAGCGGCAACGCGCTGGGTGGGATGAGTGGGCGCGTCATCAGCGGCGTTTTGGTGGACTTTGTCTCTTGGCGGATTGCTCTAGCAATCCTGGGCAGTCTGGCGCTGATTGCCGCTATCGTATTCTGGCGGCGTTTGCCGGAGTCACGTCACTTCCGCCCAACTCCCCTGAAGCCTCGCACACTGGTCAATGGCTTTACCCAACACTTTCGAGACGCTGGGCTACCTTGGCTCTTTCTCGAGGGCTTTCTGTTAATGGGCGCCTTTGTCACGTTGTTTAATTATATTGGCTATCGCCTGTTAGGTGAGCCTTATCATCTCAGTCAAGCCGTTGTGGGCGTCTTGTCAGTCGTCTACCTGTCGGGTATCTACAGCTCGGCCCAAGTAGGCTCATTAGCGGATAAACTTGGTCGCCGCCGCGTCTTTTGGGCTGTGATTCTTCTGATGCTGGGTGGCGTGGTGCTGACGCTATTCACCCCCTTGCCGTTGGTTCTGGTGGGCATGCTGCTGTTTACCTTTGGCTTTTTCGGGGCTCATTCGGTCGCCAGCAGCTGGATCGGTCGCCGTGCTCGGCAAGCAAAGGGACAAGCTTCGTCGCTTTACCTGTTCTGCTACTACGTGGGCTCAAGCATCGCAGGAACATTAGGCGGCGTGTTCTGGCACGAAGCGGGATGGAATGGTGTCGGACTGTTCATCGCCACACTCCTGGTCGGAGCACTGGCTGTTGCGTTACACCTGGCTCGCCTGCCAGCCCTCCCCTTGAATGTTAAAGCCGCTCGATGAGCGGCTTTGCCTTTTTAATGGATCGGGCGCATGGCCCGGTCTTTGTCGACCGCCTTATGCCTCGTGATAAGACGCCGAGAGCTCATGAACAGCTTCGATGAAGGCACCTGCATGCGCAGGGTCTACCTCCGGCGTGATTCCGTGCCCCAGATTGAAAACATGTCCGGAGCCTTTACCGTAGCGAGCCAGAATCCGCGCCACCTCTGAACGGATCGCGTTAGGCTTGGCATACAGTACCGCTGGGTCCATATTGCCTTGTAGCGCCACCTTGTCACCTACACGGCTACGGGCATCGCCAATGTCGCATGTCCAATCCAGTCCCAATGCGTCTGCGCCGGAGGCCGCCATGCTCTCCAACCAAAGACCGCCATTCTTGGTAAACAGAATGACAGGAATCTTGCGGCCTTCACGCTCACGAATCAGGCCATCAACAATCCTGCGCATGTAGGCGAGAGAAAACTCCTGATAAGCCGCCGAAGACAGATTGCCTCCCCATGTATCAAAGATCTGTACCGCCTGGGCACCTGCCTGAATCTGACCATTCAGATAGGCGGTTACCGAGCGGGCCAGTTTATCGAGCAGGTTGTGCATGGCATGCGGATTGTCATAAAGCATCGCCTTGCTACGACGAAAGTCCTTGGATGAGCCTCCCTCGACCATGTAAGTCGCCAACGTCCAAGGGCTTCCCGAGAATCCGATCAGAGGTACACGCCCATTGAGCTCACGGCGAATGGTACGGACCGCATTCATGACATAGCCCAGATCCGCTTCCGGATCCGGTATTGGCAAGGCCTCGATATCCGCAGCGGACTCAATACGCTTTTTGAAGCGGGGCCCCTCACCTGTCTCGAAATAGAGGCCTAATCCCATGGCGTCCGGGATGGTCAGAATGTCTGAAAAGAGGATGGCGGCATCCAGCGGATAACGCTCGAGCGGCTGCAGTGTGACTTCGCAGGCCAACTCAGGATTCATGCACAGACTCATGAAGTCACCGGCACGGCCACGCGTAGCGCGATACTCCGGGAGATAACGACCGGCCTGCCGCATCATCCAGACGGGCGTCACATCAACGGGTTGCTTGAGCAAGGCACGGAGAAAACGGTCGTTCTTCAAAGCAGTCATGGAAAATATCCGTCAAGAAAGTACTGTCATTTTCTCAGACACAAAAATAAAAGGCACGGAGAGATCCGTGCCTTTTATCTATCGAGCCCTTAACCGCTTTGCCCTTGAACTGCAAAGCAGCTTATGGCTGGTGCTTCAAACGCCCAGGTAATCCAGGATACCTTCAGCTGCAGTACGACCTTCGAATACTGCAGTCACCACCAGATCCGAACCTCGCACCATATCGCCGCCCGCAAAAATCTTGGGGTTGCTGGTTTGATGCTTGAACTGACCGACAGAGGGAGCGACTACACGGCCCTGATTATCCATTGCAATCGTATGTTGCTCGAACCACTCTGCGGGGCTTGGGCGGAAACCGAAAGCGATGACTACCGCATCTGCCGGCAGGATCTCTTCGGATCCCGGAATCGGTTCAGGACTGCGACGGCCCCGGGCATCCGGCTCGCCCAGACGCGTCTCGACAACCTTGACGCCTTCTACCTTGTCTTCACCAATGATCGCAATCGGCTGGCGATTGAAGAGGAACTTAACACCCTCCTCCTTGGCATTCTTCACCTCACGACGCGAGCCCGGCATGTTCTCGGCATCGCGACGGTAAGCACAGGTTACGCTCTTGGCACCCTGGCGAATCGAGGTGCGGTTGCAATCCATCGCAGTATCACCGCCGCCCAGAACCACAACGCGCTTGCCTTTCATATCGACAAACTCGTCAGCAGACTTCTCGAAGCCCAGGTTACGGTTGACATTAGCCACCAGAAAATCCAGGGCATCGTGCACACCTGACAAATCTTCGCCAGGGAAACCGCCTTTCATATAGGTATAAGTTCCCATCCCCATGAAGAGCGCATCGTATTCCTCAAGCAGCTGCTCCACTGTGATGTCCTTGCCTATCTCGGTATTGAGGCGGAACTCTATCCCCATACCGGTAAAGACCTCGCGGCGGCGCGCCATCACGCTTTTCTCAAGCTTGAATTCGGGAATGCCAAACGTTACCAGACCGCCAATTTCCGGATTCTTGTCGAATACAACAGGCGTAACGCCGTTGCGGACGAGAATATCGGCGCAGCCAAGACCCGCAGGACCTGCACCAATGATGGCAACCCGCTTGCCGGTTGGCACTACCTGGGACATATCCGGCCGCCAACCCATGGCAAAAGCGGTATCAGCGATATATTTCTCTACCGAACCGATGGTAACGGCACCGAAACCATCGTTCAGGGTGCATGCGCCCTCACACAGGCGGTCCTGCGGACACACACGACCACAAACTTCGGGCAGCGTATTGGTCTGATGGACCAGCTCGGCTGCAGCCAGGATATTGCCTTCCGAAACCAGCTTCAGCCAGTTTGGTATGTAGTTGTGAACCGGGCACTTCCACTCGCAGTAAGGGTTGCCGCACCCCAGGCAGCGGTGCGCCTGCTCAGATGCCTGCTGCGGCTTAAACGGATCGTAAATCTCAACGAATTCTTTCTTGCGCTGACGCAGGAGTTTCTTCTTCGGGTCCTTGCGGACGACCTCTATGAACTGGAAGTCGTTGTTCAGACGTTCAGCCATTACCTAAACCTCATCACGGCAGCGTTCATGTCTCGCTGCTGCAGGAAAACTCACGGTCGCAACCAGCGCCTGACAAAGTGTCAGGCGCTGGTTGCCTATAGCATTACTGCGGATTTGCCCGAGTAGTGGATAACAGTGAGGCCAGGCTGGCAGCCTTGGGCTTCACCAACCAGAACTTACGGAAATAGTCATCCAGGTTTTCGAGCAGATGGTGTCCCCACTCACTGCCCGTTTCCTCGGCGTACTCGGTCAGCACGCGGCTCAGGTGACTGCGATAAGCCTCCATGGCCTCGTTGCTGATACGCTGAATTTCCACGAGTTCATGGTTAACACGGTCAACAAAGCTGTTATCCATGTCCAGCACGTAGGCGAAGCCGCCTGTCATACCGGAGCCGAAGTTGTAACCCGTCTTGCCCAGAACGCAGATGAAGCCACCGGTCATATATTCGCAGCAGTGATCACCGGTTCCCTCGACGACCGCATGGGCACCAGAGTTACGAACACCAAATCGCTCGCCCGCGGTACCCGCCGCAAACAGTTTGCCACCCGTGGCACCATACAAGCAGGTGTTACCAATGATGGCCGACTCCTGACTCTTGAAGGCGCTACCCTTGGGCGGAGTGATGACCAGCTTGCCGCCTGTCATACCCTTGCCCACATAATCGTTGGCGTCACCCTCAAGATAGAGGTTCAGGCCACCGGCATTCCATACGCCAAAGCTCTGTCCTGCCGTTCCTGTAAAGCGGAACGTGATAGGCGCCGACGTCATACCCTGGTTGCCATGCTGACGAGCAATCTCACCGGATACACGTGCGCCAATGGAGCGGTCACAGTTGCTTACCTTCAGACTGAACTCACCGCCCGTCTTACCTTCGATAGCTGACTGGGCCAGGCGGACCATTTCCTCAGCCAGGAGACCCTGGTCAAATGGCGGGTTCTTCTCAACAAGGCAGTGCTGGGGCTTGTCTGCCGGAATATGGTCGCTACCCAGAAGTGGCGTCAGATCAAGGTTGTGCTGCTTGGCCGTTTCGCCAGGCAGGATCTCTAACAGATCGGTACGGCCGATCAACTCACCCAAGCTTCTTACACCCAGGCGCGCCAGCCACTCGCGTGTTTCTTCTGCCACAAAGGTGAAGAAGTTGGTTACCATCTCAACGGTACCGATGAAATGGTTCTTGCGCAGCTTATCGTTTTGGGTTGCCACGCCGGTAGCGCAGTTGTTCAGGTGACAGATACGCAGGTACTTACAACCCAATGCAATCATCGGCGCGGTACCAAAGCCAAAGCTTTCTGCACCTAGAATCGCCGCCTTGATCACGTCGAGGCCGGTTTTGAGACCGCCATCGGTCTGTACGCGAACCTTTCCACGCAGGTCATTGCCACGCAATGTCTGATGCGCCTCGGCCAGTCCCAACTCCCAAGGACTGCCCGCATACTTGATAGACGTCACTGGTGATGCACCTGTACCACCGTCATAGCCGGAGATGGTAATCAGATCGGCATAAGCCTTGGCGACACCGGCCGCTACCGTACCAACGCCAGGCTCCGATACCAGTTTAACGGACACCAGCGCCTTTGGATTGACCTGCTTGAGATCAAAGATCAGCTGGGCCAAGTCCTCAATCGAGTAGATATCGTGATGGGGCGGAGGGGAAATCAGGGTTACGCCCGGTACGGCATAGCGCAACTGAGCGATCAGGCCATTCACCTTGCCGCCCGGCAACTGGCCACCTTCGCCCGGCTTGGCGCCCTGGGCCACCTTGATTTGCAGGACTTCGGCATTGACCAGGTATTCTGGTGTTACACCGAAACGTCCCGTGGCTACTTGCTTAATCTTGGAGCTTTTCAGCGTGCCGTAACGCGCCGGGTCTTCACCGCCCTCACCCGAGTTAGAGCGGCCGCCCAAGCGGTTCATTGCCTCGGCCAGTGCCTCATGCGCCTCTGGAGACAGGGCACCGAGCGAGATACCGGCGGCATCGAAACGCTTGAAAATGCTTTCCAGCGGCTCGACTTCTTCAAGCGCCAGCGGCGTGTCGCTGACCTTAACCTTGAGCAGGTCACGAATCATGGCTACGGGACGCTGGTCAACCAGGGCGGAATACTCACGGAACCGTGCATAGTCGCCTTGCTGAACAGCTGCCTGGAGCAGATTGACAACATCCGGGTTATACGCGTGATATTCACCACCGTAGACATACTTCAGCAAGCCGCCCTGCTGGATCGGCTTACGGTTGCTCCAGGCTTCGTTCGCCAGCAGCTTCTGCTCGACCTCAATGTCGGCAAAGCGGGCGCCCTGTATGCGGCTGGTGACGCCCGGGAAGCATAGATCCGTCACCTCACTGGACAAACCAACCGCCTCAAACAACTGGGCGCCACGGTAGGAAGCCACAGTGGAAATGCCCATCTTGGACAGGATTTTCAGCAGCCCTTTGGTGATTCCCTTGCGGTAGTACTTGAAGACCTCATAAAGATCACCCAGGACTTCGCCCGTACGGATCAGGTCACCCAATACCTCATAGGCCAGGAAGGGATAAACCGCTGTCGCGCCAAAACCAATCAGTACCGCAAAGTGATGAGGATCGCGGGCAGTTGCGGTTTCAACCAGGATGTTGCAGTCGGTGCGCAAGCCAGTGTGCACCAGGCGGTGATGAACAGCACCTACTGCCAGGGACGCATGCACAGGCAGCTTGCCCGGCTCGATTGCACGGTCCGACAGTACAATCAGGACTTTTCCTGCACGAACCGCTTCCTCGGCCTGATCGGCAATATTTCGTACCGCCGCTTCCAGCCCCACGCTTTCATCATAGTTGAGATCAATGACGAAACGATCAAACCCGGGACGCTCCAGCGTCATCAGGGTACGCCACTTGGCGGGCGATATAACCGGCGAACTCAGGATTGCGCGGTTGGCATGTTCGGCCGTCTCCTCGAACACGTTGCGCTCGGCACCTAGACAAGTCTCGAGCGACATGACAATGGCTTCACGCAGAGGGTCGATAGGCGGGTTGGTCACCTGCGCAAACTGCTGACGGAAGTAGTCATAGTTCGAACGGATACGCTTGGACAGCACGGCCATCGGTGTATCGTCACCCATGGAACCGACGGCTTCCTGCCCCTGCTCGGCCAATGGACGCAGCACCTGATCGCGTTCTTCGAACGTGACCTGGAACATTTTCATGTACTGACGCAGACGATCCGAATCGTAGAAAGGCGATCCATGATCCTTATCGTCCAATGTAGCCTGAATACGCAGGGCATTCTTGCGCAGCCACTGCTTATAAGGATGGCGTGATTTCAGACGGTTATCGATATCATCTGCCTCAAGCACCTGTCCGGTTTCGGTATCGACCGCGAGGATCTGACCCGGACCGACACGTCCCTTGGCAATCACGTCACTGGGTTCGTAATCCCAGACACCCACTTCCGAGGCCAGGGTGATATAGCCATTCTTGGTTGTTACCCAGCGGGCAGGACGCAAGCCGTTGCGATCAAGCAGGCAGACGGCATAGCGCCCGTCTGTCAAGACAACTCCAGCCGGACCATCCCATGGCTCCATGTGCATGGAGTTGAATTCATAGAATGCGCGAAGCCCTGAGTCCATCGTTTCGACGTTCTGCCAGGCTGGCGGAATGATCATGCGCACGGCACGGAACAGGTCCATTCCGCCGGTCACCAGCAATTCGAGCATGTTATCCATGCTTGAGGAGTCGGACCCTACGGTATTGACCAAATCACCCAGGCTATCCAGGTCAGGAAGTAGCTCATTGACAAACTTGGTACGCCGCGCTCGGGCCCAGTTACGGTTGCCCGTGATGGTATTGATCTCGCCATTGTGCGCCAGATAGCGGAATGGCTGCGCCAACGGCCACTTGGGCAGCGTGTTGGTCGAGAAGCGCTGATGGAACACGCAAATGGCAGTCTGCAAACGTTCATCGCCGAGGTCCGGGAAAAACGCAGCCAGATCTGCTGGCATCATCAAGCCTTTATAGATGATGACCTTACTGGACAAACTGCAGACATAATGCTCCGCATCGTTCTTGTTCAATACCGAAGAACGGCGGCGGGATGTGAATAACTTTACGGCGAACTGCTGATCATCGAGACCTTCGCCGCTAATGAATACCTGCTCGATCTTAGGTAGGCGTTCAAGCGCCAAAGGTCCTAATACAGAGGTATCCACGGGAACCTTGCGCCACCCGACCACGGTAAGGCCAGCAGCAGCAAATTCGGAATTCATGTGGTTTCTGGCCACATCGGCCTTTTGGTCGTCCTGATTGAGGAAAACCATGCCAACGGCGTATTGGGCGGGTAGCTCAACGCCGAATGTTTCTAAAGCGACAGCGCGAAGGAACGCGTCGGGCTTTTGTATCAACAGACCGCAACCGTCGCCGGTTTTGCCGTCTGCATTGATACCGCCGCGATGCGTCATACAGGTCAGGGCCTCGATGGCCGTTTGCAGCAAATGGTGACTCGCCTGGCCCTGCATATGGGCAATCAGGCCGAAGCCGCAGTTATCCTTGAACGTTTCAGGATTGTACAGGCCTGCTTTCATGGGAACTCTCACCGGCAATCTATTTCTAGTCAATCCACTTGTCACTGCCAGGCGCTTGGGCACGCTACTTTTACGGCAGGCAAAGGGATGACATTGTATACCGGATATCAGAACAAGACAAAGTTTTTGTCGCGATCCTGAATCTTAGAGTCCTAAAAATGAAATACGCCCATGTCGCAAAATGATATATGCAACATGGGCGCTGTCTAAAGAATTATCGCGTTGAAGCGATATCCTGCTGGATGCTGGCAAACGTGCGAGGCCATGGCTTGGCCGACTGAACCTTGGCAGGCAATTGTTTCACAGCTGCCTCAGCTGCCGCACGGTTAGCGAAACTACCATAGGTCACAACATAAAGCGCCTTACCTTGGTACTGCTTTTTGAAATAACGATAATTGGCGCTATCGCTTTGCTGCTGAATAAAGGCTTGCGCACTGCTTTCAGAGCTGGTTCCTAACACCTGAAGCGCATAGTGCGTTCCACCCTGAGTGCTGTACCAGCCACCGCCATTGCCCTGAGCTGTCTTGGGTGTTTCCTGAGCTGCAGACTTTGCCGGCGCAGGCTTGGGCTCAACCTTGACTTCAGGCTTGACCGGCGCAGAAGCAACCTGTCTGGGTGTTGTATGTACAGGCTCGGCTGGAGCAGGCGTTGCGGCCGGCGCCAGGGGACGCGTTGGAGCCGTTACACTGACAGGCGCCTGGGCAGAAGGCATCTCAGCTGGCGTTGAGGAAAAATCGTCTTCGCCAGACTGAATAGAGCCGCTCACGCCATTGCCTTCAGACTCCTCCTGCCCTGCTGCCTGAGCCAGCGGCTCACGGATGACGGGCTGAGCCTCACCGACCAAAGGCAACGGCAAAGGCTGGGAAGAACCATCGAACTTAATTGCCGTTCCCGACTTGCCATCCCCTTGGGATTGTTCGGTCCCGTCAGTCGAGGCCATCTTGGGCGATGAATCATTACCCTTCATGAGCAACGCCGCCAAGACACCGACAGCGATGACTGCCACAATGATCAGGTGCTTGCGAGGCAGGTTAGCCAATAGCTGTTGACCACCCTTGAATTTGCTACCACCACCGCCACGCTGACTCAGCATACCGCTGATCAACACGTCTCGCGCAGCTTCGTTGATCTCCCCCGGCCATCCACCGGAGGTCTGATGAATGGTCTCGATCTGCTCTGGCGTAAAAATATCAATACTTTGGCCAGCACCTTCCAGGCGCTGCGCCAGATACCCTTGAGTTTCCTCTTCGGTATAAGGCAAAAGCTCGATGGCGTGGTAGCGCTCCTCGCCTTGCGCAAGGCTTTCCAGCTTGCCTGTCAGCTCGGCATCCCCAAACAGGAATACATGAGGGCGATTCTTCTCATCACCTTCTGCCAATGCCAACAGGGCTTCCAGTGCGTCATCATCCAGCTCATGGGCATCGTCGACCAGAAAATAGACTTCCTGGCCAGTCAATGTCACTTGACCAACCTGAGATAGCACCGCTTCGATGCTCGCTTGAGGCGTGCCCAATCCCTGACTTAACTTGCGCAATAGTGTGTTCTTGTCCTGCACCTCACGTGCCGACACGACAACATTATGGACCGCATCCTTTTTGGTACTGGCAACAAGCGCCTGTCTCAGCAAGGTTTTCCCGCTTCCGGTAGGCCCTGTTACCGCAAGCAGAAGATGGCTATAGCGAGCAAGATGATGTAGCTGCCCGAGAACCGTTTTGCGCTGGGCAGGATAAAACTTGAATCCTGGCACGCGTGGCGCAAAAGGATCGTGAGTAAATTCGTAATGGCCGAGGAAGGCCTCGTCGGCATGCAGACTGGACATAAGACTTCTTTCAATCTCCGAGCTGTTCCGCCAAAGCCTGATAATCGGCACTTAGCGTCTGCTTGAGGGTGTCATAAGGGAAATCACTGGTTACCACGGCCTCGCCCAACCGCTTGAGCAGCACAAGGCGCAACTGGCCATCCAGAACCTTTTTATCAACCGCCATGTATTTCATGAAATCGTCAGGCGACATGCTAGCAGGAGGAACGACAGGAAGCCCCGCACGCTTGAATAACCGTAGGGCTCGAATCTGATCATCACGGCTCAGCCAACCCAGACGACAAGACATTTCCAGCGCCATCGCCGTACCGGCAGCAACCGCCTCACCATGCAGCCATGAGCCATACCCCTGGTGCGCCTCGATTGCATGCCCAAACGTATGCCCCAAGTTCAGCGTGGCTCGAATGCCGGACTCCCGCTCATCCGCGCCAACTACATCAGCCTTCGCTGCACAGGAGCGCTCTATAGCCTCGCTCAGCCTGGATTGATCCAGCAAGCGTAATTGATCGATGCTTTCTTCCAGCCATACCAGGAAAGGCTCATCGCAGATCAATCCATACTTGATGACTTCAGCAAGCCCAGCTGACAGCTCACGTTCAGGTAGCGTAACAAGGCTGGAGGTATCGATCACTACAGCCTTAGGTTGATAGAACGCGCCTACCATATTCTTGCCAAGCGGATGATTGATTCCGGTTTTACCCCCCACGGAGGAATCCACCTGTGACAACAGAGTGGTTGGAACCTGAATGAAATCAACGCCCCGTTGATAACATGCGGCTGCAAACCCTGCCATGTCACCGATCACACCCCCGCCCAGGGCAATGATAGTGGTGGCACGGTCATGTTTGTCCTCAAGCAAGGCATCAAAGATTTTTTGTAGAACTTCCCATGTCTTATAGCGCTCTCCATCAGGCAGCACGACAGCGGTTACTTCTTTACCCTGCAGTGTGGCTTTGAGCTTTTCCAAATAAAGAGGCGCTACCGTCTCGTTGGTAACGACGGCGACCTTTCGGCCTTTTATGTAGGGCAGAATGTACTGCTGCTGGGACAGCACGTCCTGACCTATGAAGATGGGATAACTACGCTCGCCCAAATTGACGTTTAGTGTTCGCATAAATCCCCCCAATGAAAGGCCGCTAGGATAACGCAGAACGCCAGAGCCTTTAACGAGGGATGAGTGCTTTTAAACGCTCAAGTATTTGCTGAACGACCAGTCGAGGGGGCCGCTCGTCCGTTTCTATGATGGTAGTCGCTATCTCACGATAGAGCGGATCGCGAATGGCCATCAGATTACGCAAGACCTGCGCAGGATCAGGCGTCTGCAAAAGGGGGCGGTTCCGATCACGGGCCGTTCTTTCGATCTGCTGCTCGACGGAGGCATGTAAATAGATTACATGCCCGCTTGCTTTCAGGATGCGCCTGTTATCTTCATGCAGTACCGAGCCGCCTCCGGTAGCAAGCACCAGCCCTGATGATTTACAAAGGTCCTCCAGAACCAGGCGCTCCCGCTCACGGAAACCCTGCTCTCCCTCGACGTCAAAAATCCAGGGAATATTAGCCCCGGTCCGCTGTTCGATTTCTCTGTCAGCGTCTTTGAACGGGAGATGAAGCTCTTTGGCGAGCAAGCGCCCGATGGTGCTTTTACCAGCACCCATCGGGCCCACGAGAAACACATTCAGCACTTCGATCAACGACCAACGGCAATAGCTTGGTTGTTCATGATACGCGGAGTGAGGAAGACAAGCAGCTCTACTTTTTCATCAGTCACCGAGTCACGTCGGAACAGGCGTCCAACGTAAGGTACATCACCTAACAGAGGCACTTTACTTGTTGACTTGCTTTGTGTGTTCGAGAAAACACCCCCAATTACAATAGTCTCACCATCAGCTACCAAGACTTTGGCATTTACTTCGTTCTTGGAAATAGGTGGAGCGCCATTACCTAGGCGATTTTGATAATCAGGAGCATCCTTGTTTACCTTAACCTCCATGATGATTCGATTATCAGGCGTGATCTGAGGCGTTACCTCCAAGGAAAGCGCTGCCTCCTTGAAGGATGTACTGGTCGCACCGCTCGAACTGGCCTCCTGATACGGAATTTCAGTACCACGCAAGATTTTTGCGGTTTCCTTATCTGAAGTGACCACCTTGGGTTGAGAAACTATCTCACCGTTGCCACTAGCTTCCATGGCAGACAGCTGAAGATCCAATGTTGTGCTACCAGTCAGGAATCCAATTCCAATACCGGACGTCGCATTCCCCACACCCAAATCTACAAAAGGTGAGGTTGTGCCAGTGGTAGAAGAGCTAGCTCCCCCACTAATGGTAAAGTTGCCATTACCTGAGCGAGAGCCAGACCAATTAACGCCTAACTGCTTGTTGTAGTTGACATTTGCCTCAACAATTCGTGCCTCGATCATTACCTGGCGAACCGGGATGTCGAGCTGGGAGACAATCCGTCTCAGCTCATCCAGGCGATCCTGGGTTTGATAGGCAATGATGCTGTTTGTCCGATCGTCAACGGTAATGGAGCCACGCTCGCTTTGTCCGGCATCAGCCTTAGTAACCGACTGGAACAGCTTGGCCATATCGGCAGCCTTGGCGTAATTAACCTGGATCAGCTCTCTGCGTAGCGGCGCCAGTTCTTGGATCTGCTTCTGTGATTCCAGCTCCTGACGTTCACGCGCCGCAATTTCATCCGCTGGCGCAATCAACAATACGTTGCCTATTTGCCGCTTATCGAGTCCCTTGGTTTTCAGAACAAGATCAAGTGCCTGATCCCACGGCACGTTCTGCAGGCGCAGCGTGATATTGCCCTGTACGGTGTCGCTGGCCACCAAGTTCAAACCGGTGAAGTCAGCAATCAACTGAAGGACCGAGCGAACATCAATATCCTGGAAGTTCAGGGATAGCTTTTCACCGGTATAGGTGAAACGCTCAGCGGCACGCTGTTCCTTTTCCTTGGCAGTCAGTGGCTTGACGCTAATGGTCAGCTTGTTATCTGTCTGGTAGGCCAGATAGTCATATACGGCTGTAGGCTCAATTGTAATGACCGTGTCACCAGCCTGACTTGAGGCGTTTACAAACTGTACTGGCGTAGCAAAGTCTTTGACGTCAAGCCGAACACGTAGAGCATCAGGGAGCTGCGTCTTGCCGAAGTTAAGGCGAATCTTTCCACCCTGCTCCTGTATGTCAGGGCTGATACCTGTTTCTGAAAGGTCAATGATAACGTTACCTTCTCCATCATCACCTCGCTTGAAGTCGATATTCCTGATGGCTTTCCCAGCCACTCTCGGCACGCTGGAAAAGACACGGCCGGCAGGGTTGGTTGCAGGCGCTGGGGCTTGCGCAGCACCGGAGCGCGGCAAGGATGGTGCCGGGACAGAAGCACTAGTCGTACGAGCAGCCTGGTCGCCGCCAATGACAACGAACAGGTCGTTACCCTGAACGCGGGTCGAGTAAGGCGCCAATGCAGTCAGGTTCACGATAAGGCGCGTGCGGTCACCCGCCTCGACTATGGTAACGCTTCTGGCATTCCCCGATCCCAACTCCTTGTTGCGAGCGCCTAGCTTGTTATTAACGCCAGGCAGATCCAAAGCGATGCGCGCAGGTTGCTCAATGGTATAGCCCTTGGGGGCTGTCACTGGCTGATCGAACGATAGTTTGAGTTCGACTCTGTCGCCCGGCAAAGAGGCCACGTTCATGGCCTTGAGATCTGCCGCCAGCAGCAAAGAGGGACAGATTCCGCTCAAGAGTATGGCCAGCGTGAGGGCACTCTTCCCTGAGACCCTTTGTAGAATAGTTTTGTGCAACATCATGCCCCGTCCTTAAGAACTCTCTATTAGCGAAAGAGTACGGGGTCTTTCGAGCCAGCCGCCCTCTCCATCAGGAACGATCTCAATCACATCAATCTGACTTTCGGTAATGGAAACGATACGCCCATCGTTTCTACCCAGATAATCCCCCACCTTGACGCGGTGAACTCCTCCAGCTCCCTTGATCAAGGCAAAACGACCTGATGCATTGGAAAGCGTGCCCACCATCTGGAAGGTTTCAATATTGAATCCTTCCAGAAATTGTTTCGGCCTGGTTTCATCAGGCTTGATGTTCTTTGATCCTCTTTGCTTCGCCGTTAAATCAATTTTTATAGGTGGCTGGAATGGGCTGCGCATATCAGCCGCGCCATAAGCAAATGGCTCATAAGGCTGAAACTGGGGCAATGGCTCTATACTCCCCTTCGGCCTTGCCCGAACTTCATCCATATAACTTTGAAGATCGGACACATCATCCCCACCACCGCACCCTGACAGCGCAGCAAGCAAAAGCCCACACAACAGAATTCGGGCTCTCATTGGTGCAATCCCTTGTCGTTATAGCGATACGTCTTGGCCAGAATGTTCATTCGCAGCTGCGCTCCGCTGTCAGGCGATACACGGCTGATATCGAAATCATGCAACGTCACGATACGCGGCAGACTTGAGGCACTGCTGACAAACGTCGCCAGATCGTGATAGCTCCCCACCACCGTAATCTGGATGGGCAACTCAACGTAGAACTGCTGTACGTTTTCAGGAAGCAAACGAATCTGCTCGAACTCAAGACCGCTTTTCAACCCGGTACGCGTAATATCCTCGAGCAGTGCAGGCACCTCTGTATCGCTGGGCAACTGACGCAGCATGGCACCAAATGACTCCTCCATTTCAGTCATCTGAACCTTGTAGGCATCCAGGTTAGCGGCTTGAAATGCCTTGCTCCCAAACTGCTGCTTGAGGGTTTCTTCCTGAGCCTGCTTGCTTTCCAGCTCTGTCTGCATGTCCTTCAGATAGAAGTTATAGCCTAGCGCCAGCACCACAGCGACAATCAGAATGCAGGTAATCACCTTGGCTGCTGGGGGCCATGCACCCAGGTTATCCATATCAAGATCATTCAGATCGATCTTGCGAAGGCTTGCCAGAGTATCGGCCAAACTCATGACTTACCTCCTTGTGCGGGCACCGCAGGCGTTGGCACAGCCGGCTTTGTCTGTTTTACCGTCATTTGGAAGGCATTGTTCTGGTCAACTGCACCTGACGTCAGCGCCTTGACCTCTGTCAGATTAGGCGAAGCCAGCCATTCGGAATTTTCGAAGTTACGCATAAGGTTGGAAACACGGTTGTTGGACTCCGCTTCACCAACAATGGAAATGGTATCGCCCTGCATTTTAAGACCAGTAAAATACACGCCATCCGGCAACGTACGTACCAACTGATCAAACACATGGCCAATGACAGGCCTGTTGCCCTGCAAGTCCTGAATAATCTTCATTCGCTCAAGGAGCTGCTGTCTGCGTGTTTTCAGCTCACTGATTTCCTTGATGCGAGAGTCCAGAACGGCAATTTCGCCTTGTATATAGGCATTACGGGCGTCCTGGTTCTCAATTGCAGAGGTAAAGTACTTATCACCTAGAAAGATGATTGCGGCCGACAAGACAAACATCCCGCCAATAACCACCAGAAAGCGCTTCTTGCGCTCTTCCCTTAGCTGTTCACGCCAAGGTAACAGGTTAATATGGGCCATCAGTCGAAGCTCCTCATAGCCAGACCGCAGGCAATCATGAGCGCCGGAGCGTCGCTGGCCAGAGCACTTGCATTGACTTTGCTATTTAGCGTCATATCAGCAAACGGATTAGCAACTAGGGTCGGAGTGCCAATTTTCTGTTGGATCAGCCGATCCAGGCCGGAAATTGACGCAGTTCCTCCCGCAAGCAAGATATAGTCCACATCATTGTATTGTCCGGCTGCAAAGAAGAATTGCAGTGAGCGGGCAACCTGCTGGACAACCGCATCCCGGAAGGGGGTCAATACTTCGACCTGATAATCATCAGGCAGTCCACCCTGCTTTTTGGCAAGACCGGCTTCCTCGACGGAGAGTCCGTAACGACGCTGGATTTCTTCGGTCAGCTGCCGTCCGCCAAAGAGCTGCTCGCGCGTATAAATGGTACGGCCATTATGCAGAACGCTAAGGGTAGTCATCGTGGCGCCAATATCAACAATCGCAACCGTCAATTCATCGACATTACCGCCTAGCTGCCCGGCCATTAGCGTATAAGCACGCTCAAGAGCATAAGCTTCTACATCAATAACCTTGGCGGAAAGCCCGGCCAACGCTAACGCGGCCTCACGAACTTCAACGTTCTCCTTGCGACATGCCGCAAGGAGCACTTCAACACGGCCTGGATTACGCGCCGACTGGCCTTGAACCTCGAAGTCAATCGCCACTTCCTCAAGGGGATAAGGAATATACTGATCCGCCTCAAGCTTGATCTGGTTTTCAAGCTCGTCATCCGAAAGACCCGCATCCATTTCGATGGTCTTTGCAATAACAGCCGAACCCGCTACCGCCACTGCTGCATTTCGAGCATTCGTTCGAGCCTTGGCCAGAACCCGGCCCAGCGCTTGCCCTACGCCTTCAAGCTCGGCAATGTTCTTTTCCACCACGGCGTTCGGCGGCAACGGCTCAACGGCATAGGCTTCGACCCTATACCGTCCACCAGCACGACTCAGCTCAAGCAACTTGACAGACGTTGAGCTGATATCGATTCCCAGTAGCGTATTCGTCTTCTTTTTGAATAGCCCTAGCACAACAGTTTCCCTATCTGTATTCGCCACGCATTGGGCGATTCGTATTCATCGGCATTAGCTGGCAGACTTGACATACGCGCAAATAGCGATCTGTCCCAAAAACTGCCTATAATGCGCCTACTTCTTGGCTCGCAAAATTGTTGCCAGATTCACTTCTTTATAGCTGAAAAAGCCATATCCAATGCGTTTGTTAAAATTTATCTGGTGGTCTTGCCTTGGCATCGTCTGCAGCGTCTTTCTTGGGCTTAGCGGCGCCTTCCTCTACCTTAGCCCGAGCCTACCCTCGGTAGATGCCCTGCGGAACGTGCAGTTGCAGATCCCCCTTCGCATTTACAGCGCAGATGGAAAGCTGATTGCCGAATTTGGAGAAATGCGGCGCTCGCCTTTACGTTTCTCCGAAATCCCTCCAGATTTCATCCATGCGCTGCTTTCGGCTGAGGACGACAATTTTGCCAACCACTACGGTGTAGACGTTAAAAGTCTGATGCGTGCCGTAGCGCAATTGGTCAAAACAGGTCACATTCAGACCGGCGGCAGCACCATCACCATGCAGGTGGCCAAGAACTATTTCCTGACCAGCGAACGCAGTTTTTCACGTAAATTCACCGAGATACTGTTGGCCTTGCAAATTGAGCGCCAGCTTACAAAGGATGAAATTCTGCAGCTCTATGTCAACAAGATTTATCTGGGCAACCGCGCCTATGGAATCGAGGCCGCTGCACAGGTGTACTACGGCAAATCAATCAATGAGCTGACGCTAGCCCAAAAAGCGATGATTGCCGGCCTGCCAAAAGCACCGTCACGCTATAACCCGATCGTAAACCCCGAGCGCAGCAAGGAGAGACGAAACTGGATTCTCGAGCGGATGCTAAAGCTGGGTTATATCGATCAGCGCGCCTACGAAACGGCCGTGGCTGAAGCTATCGACGCCTACCATCACGTCGCCGTACCGGAGCTCGCAGCGCCCTATGTCGCTGAGATGGCTCGAGCGGAAATGGTCGGACGGTATGGTAGCGATGCCTATACAGAGGGTCATAAGGTTACGACGACTATCGATAGCCACCTGCAGAACGTTGCCAATGCCGCCGTGCGCAACGGCTTGATCGACTATGACCAGCGCCACGGCTATCGTGGAGCTGAAGCGCATTATCCGAACAAGTCGCGCAGTGAATGGTTAAACCTGCTGCAATCCCATCGTACTGTTGGAGGATTGGAGCCAGCCATCGTCACCCAGACCGAAAAAAGCGGCATATTGGTCCTGACAGCAAACGACAAGGAAGAAGCTATCGCTTGGGAAAACATGAAATGGGCTCGCCCTTATATCAGCGCCAATAGCATGGGACCCAAGCCGAATACGCCCAGCGATGTCGTTAAAGTAGGTGATCTGATCCGTATTTTGCGTCAAGAAGATGGCAGCTTACGGTTTGTTCAGGTCCCCAAGGCCCAAAGCGCGCTGGTATCGCTTGATCCACAAGACGGTGCCATTCAGGCCTTGGTGGGTGGATTCTCGTTCGAGCAGAGTAATTACAATCGTGCCATTCAGGCCCGCCGCCAGCCGGGCTCGAGCTTCAAACCGTTCATTTACAGTGCTGCACTGGATAAAGGCTATACCGCCGCCTCCCTCGTTAATGATGCACCTATCGTGTTTATGGACAGCAGCATGGACGAGGCGTGGCGTCCCAAGAACGATACGAACACCTTCTTGGGCCCTATACGCCTGCGTGAGGCACTGTATCGCTCGCGCAACCTGGTCTCCATTCGCCTTCTGCAGGCCATTGGTATCGATTATGCGATTAACTATGTAACCCGCTTCGGCTTTGAAAAGGATCTTCTGCCACGCAACCTTTCACTGGCGCTGGGTACACCCGGCCTTACGCCAATGGAAATTGCCAATGGTTGGACAGCTTTTGCAAACGGCGGCTACAAGGTCAACTCTTACATTATCTCGAAGGTTGAGAGTCGCGACGGACAACTGCTTTATCAGGCTAATCCGCCACGTGTTCCGCAGAAAGCGAATACTGCGGCAGCTGCCCCGGAGAATGTTCAGGTAACACCTGCCAGCGTAACCAACGCCGACGGCACGATGAGTCAGACACCTGCCATTGCACCGCAAATCATTGATCCGCGTAACGCCTATATCATGACCAGCATGCTGCAGGATGTGATCAAGCGCGGCACGGGTCGTCGAGCGCTTGAGCTGAAGCGCGGGGACTTAGCAGGTAAAACCGGAACGACAAACGACTCAAAAGACACATGGTTCTCCGGCTATAACGCTGATTACGTTACTACGGTATGGGTAGGCTTTGATCAGCCTGACACGCTGGGTCGTCATGAGTTTGGCGGTAATGTGGCACTTCCTATCTGGATGCAGTACATGGGCAGTGCTTTGGAAGGTAAACCCGACCACCTGCCAGCGGAACCACCGGGAATTGCCACACTGCGCATTGATCCTGTCAGTGGCCGAGCGGCTCCGCCTGGTACCCCTGACGCGTACTTTGAGCTGTTCAAGAATGAAGACACACCGCCGCCCATGGATGAGCTAGGCCCAGGCAGCTCGCCTGGCACGCCACTTCCGTCCGATGAGTCTGCCCCAATGGACCTATTCTAAAGGACAATAAAAAACCCCGCCTAAGCGGGGTTTTTTATTGTCCTGGTTAGTGACTAAAAACGTCACTAACCGACTTGAGCGGATAGTGTGCCGGGTATGCACGGGTCGCTACGCCCGACTCGATAGCCGCCTTGGCGACTGCATCGGAGACCACTGTGATCAGACGAGGATCCATGGGCTTTGGAATGATATATCCACGGCCAAAGCTCAACTCATCAACACCATAGGCCTCACATACCTCCTTCGGCACTGGAAGCTTGGCAAGATCCCGTAGCGCATGAGCCGCTGCAATCTTCATTTCTTCATTGATAACCGTAGCCCGCACATCCAGTGCGCCTCGGAAAATGAAGGGGAAACCCAACACGTTGTTCACCTGGTTCGGATAGTCGGAACGGCCAGTGGCCATAATGACATCTGAACGGGTTTCATGAGCCAATTCCGGCTTGATCTCCGGATCCGGGTTAGAGCAGGCGAATACGATGGGATTCGGCGCCATGCGCTGCAAATCCTCAGCGCTCAGCAGGTTCGCACCAGACAGACCAACGAAGACATCAGCGCCATCCAGCGCGTCAGACAAGGTACGCTTGTCAGTCTCGGTCGCAAAGATAGCCTTGTACTGGTTGAGATCGGTACGACCAGAATGGATCACACCCTGACGATCCAGCATGAAAATATTTTCGACCTTGGCGCCCATGCTAATTAGCAGCTTCATGCAGGAAATGGCTGCCGCACCTGCCCCCAGACAAACGATCTTGGCATCTTCTAGATTCTTGCCAGCAATCTCCAACGCGTTCAGCATGCCGGCCGCAGTCACGATAGCCGTACCGTGCTGATCATCATGAAAAACCGGAATATTGCACTGGTCGATCAGAGCCTTTTCGATCTCGAAGCACTCAGGCGCTTTGATGTCTTCCAGGTTGATACCACCGAAGGTAATGGAAATACGCTTTACGGTATCAATGAACGCCTGTGGACTTTCGGCATCGACTTCGATATCGAACACGTCGATACCGGCAAAGCGCTTGAACAGGACACCCTTGCCTTCCATAACCGGCTTTGACGCCAATGGTCCCAGATTACCCAGACCAAGGATGGCTGTACCGTCAGAGATCACAGCAACCAGGTTACCTTTACCGGTGTACTGGTAGGCGAGCTCGGCATCACGAGCGATTTCGCGGACAGGCTCTGCTACACCCGGGCTGTAAGCCAGAGACAGATCACGAGCGGTAGCGGTAGGCTTGGTCAGTTCAACGCTCAACTTACCTGGACGGGGTTGAGCATGGTATTCGAGAGCGGCTGTTTTCAAGTCAGACATTATAAGTATCCGCTATGGCGTGTTGGGTCAAAAGTGGATGGAGGATACGCAAGAAGATTACGCCCCACAAGCAATGGCCCCAATAGTCAATAGCTGCTGTATACGACTTTAGGCCAATCCTGTGTAGCCTTCATCCACATATAACGAGACGAACCGCCTTGAGGCTAAAACGTGCCTTGCAAGACAGGCTCAGGTAGATCGGAACATCGATAACAGGCGTGAACGGTTTGTCCTGCCAGCAGCGCATTGCAAGGGTAACAGCCAGCATTTCAAACCTGACTGCGACAATGCCCCATCGCGTATATGTTCTCATTGTGTGAGGTTGCAGAGCGGCTACGGGATAGGTGAGCCAAGCCCCTGAACTGATTATGCGTCATCAATGCGGATTTGACACCTGCCTCAATGTCACAGCCGACCTTGACGATACGATTCGTCTTTTGCAAGGCAATAAAAAAGGCGTCCATATGGACGCCTTTTAGTCGATCGCTCAGGTACGACATGAGCGATCAAACGTATTACTTCTGAGCAGTACCGAAAACACCGAAGCGCTGCTTGAAGCGATCGATACGACCACCTGCATCCAGCACCTTCTGCTTACCTGTATAGAACGGGTGGCATTCAGAGCACACGTCCAGGTTGATGTTCTTAGCCAGTGTGGAGCGCGTCTTGATGACATTGCCACAGCTGCAGCTTGCTTCGATATTAGTATACGTAGGATGAATATCGGCTTTCATTACGAAATCCTCGAGTTCGTGCCGTGCCGCCACCCGGCGTCATTGCCGAATACCGCACGGATAATAGGCCGCGCATCATAACAGAGGCTTACGACGATGCAAGCCGTTACGTCTACCAATGGTCTGCTAATATCTGCCTCTTTTTGCCTCCGAGTCCAGACGTGTCTGAAGTCCTGCTGCGCCTTGCGCTGCCCTCTCCTTTACGCCGGCTATTCGACTACCGAGCGCCAGCCGGCGTCGACGCCTCGGAACTGATCCCAGGTGTTCGGCTACGCGTACCCTTTGGGCGCAGGGAGATCGTGGGCATTCTGGTGCAGATCGTGTCCGAGACCGATGTTCCGCGAGATAAACTAAAGCCCGCCATTGCGCTGTTGGATACCACCCCCCCAATGCCGGCCAGCCTGATCGAGCTTTGCAAGTGGACAGCCCAGTATTACCAGCACAGCCTGGGCGATACCTTTACGTGTGCCCTGCCAGGACTCCTGCGACAGGGCGACCCTGCCGAGCGGCGGGTCCAACGGTTCTGGATAGCCAGGCCCGAAGCTGATGTATCAGACCCACGTCTCGTACGAGCGCCACGCCAGCGCGAAGCCTTGAAAGTCGTCAAACAGCATCCACATGGTGTTGCCCATGAATTGCTCAGCCAGCTCGGCCTTGCCAAGGATGCACTCGATACCTTGCAGGCAAAGGGACTGGTGGACGTCGAGTCCCGCCAAATCATGCCAGCCAAGCATCACGGCGCTTGGCTGGCACAAGCAGAGCTCCCGTTTAACCATGAGCAGCGTATTGCCTACGAAGCGGTCAAAGCGAGACTTGGCAGCTTTCACTGCTTCTTATTGGATGGTGTGACGGGAAGTGGCAAAACCGAGGTTTATCTTCAGCTCATACGCCGGACACTCGAAACAGGACGGCAGGCCTTGGTCCTGATCCCGGAAATCAACCTGGGACCACAAACACTGTCCCGCTTCGAGAAACGTTTCAATGCCCGTATCGTGCTGATCCACTCGGCGCTGACCGACCGGGAGCGCACGGACGCCTGGTTGGCTGCACGCGACGGCGATGTCGATATCGTCATAGGTACACGCTCCGCCCTTTTCACTCCGCTGAAAAACCCAGGCCTTATCATTGTCGATGAAGAGCACGATGCGTCTTATAAACAGCAGGAAGGCTTGCGCTACCATGCCCGCGACCTGGCTGTCGTCAGGGCTCGACTTGAAAGGGTCCCGCTGCTTCTAGGCTCCGCTACTCCCTCCCTGGAAAGTCTTCATAACGCTGAAATCGGTCGCTATGGCCTGCTTCGCCTCACTCAGCGTGCTGGCAGTGCTACTACCCCGAAGTTTCAGCGCCTGGATGTCAGGAGCCGCCCTCTTGATTCAGGTCTCTCACAGCCATTGGCGCAAGCGATTGGCGACACGCTGAGCAAGGGCCAACAGGTCCTGGTCTTTTTAAATCGCCGTGGCTTTGCGCCTACGCTGCTGTGTCATGACTGCGGCTGGATCGCCCAGTGTCCACGCTGCGATGCCCGTATGACCATTCACCAGCGGTCAGGCGAGCTGCGTTGTCACCATTGCGATCATCGTCAACGCCCGTCACAACACTGTCCCGCCTGCGGCAAGTTGGATCTACGCCCATTGGGTGCGGGTACGGAGCGTGCGGAAGAGCGGCTTCGGATTCTCTTCCCGCAATTTCCAGTGTTGCGTATCGATCGGGATAGCACCATGCGCAAGGATGCCATGGCCAATATCTTCTCCATCATTCAGCGCGGCGAGCCCTGCATCCTGGTAGGAACACAAATGCTGGCCAAGGGACATCATTTCCCCCGCGTCACGCTGGTAGCCATCCTGGATGCCGATGGGGGCCTCTTTTCAGCAGATTTTCGTGCCAGCGAGCGCATGGCCCAACAAGTGGTTCAGGTAGCCGGTCGCTCAGGCCGTGCCGAAGTACAGGGTCAAGTGTTGATTCAGACTCATCTGGCGGATCATCCCCTGCTGGTACAGCTAACCGAGCAAGGGTACGTCGCCTTCGCCCAGCAAGCCCTGGCAGAGCGTCGTGCAGCTGGCCTTCCCCCGTTTACTCACCTGGCGCTGTTACGTGCCGAAGCTTACAAGCCTGGACAGGCAGAAGAATTCCTGGAGCTGGCCTATGCTGAAGCCGATCAGCTGGCAGCAGAGCTGGACTTGCCCCATATTGAGCTTCTCGGTCCTGTCCCCGCACCCATGGAACGTCGGGCGGGCCGCTTTCGTGCACAGCTTTTATTACAAGCATCACTCCGAGCCCCGCTTCACCGGTTACTGACCAGCTGGGTCTTACGTCTGGAAAGTCTGCCAGCGGGAAGGCAGGTGCGTTGGTCACTGGATGTTGATCCCATAGATCTTTATTAGGACTTTTTTCACCTTAATTTCGGGCTCCGCAGGCCTCAATGACGTCTACACGTTGGCAAGTGATCCTAGCCTGCGGATAATGCAGGGTTTTCATTACGCGCCCAGGCGCGAGCCAAAGGCCAGACGATCATGAAAGACACTATTCGACAGCTTATTCAGAACGCCTTGGAGCGCCTTACTGCCGAAGGCATCTTGCCAGATGGTCTGACGCCGACCATCCAGGTCGAAAATACCAAGGACAAAAGTCACGGCGACTTTGCGAGCAATATCGCCATGATGCTGGCAAAACCTGCCGGCATGAAGCCCCGTGACCTTGCAGAAAAACTGATTGCAGCCCTGCCTGCCGACCCGAGCGTCAGCCAGGTGCAGATTGCGGGCCCGGGTTTTCTGAACTTCTTCCAGAATCACGAGCAACTGGCCCAGCGCCTGGATGATGCGCTGGCTGATACGCATCTGGCCATTCAGAAGGCCGCGCCCAAACAGCGGGTTGTTGTAGACCTCTCCTCTCCCAACCTGGCCAAGGAAATGCACGTGGGTCATCTGCGCTCCACCATCATTGGTGACGCCGTTGCACGTGTACTCGAATTTCTAGGGGATGATGTTATCCGGCAAAATCATGTCGGCGACTGGGGAACCCAGTTCGGCATGCTTCTCGCCTATCTTGAAGAACAGCCTGCGGCAGCTGAAAGCGAGCTTTCCGACCTGGAAATATTTTATCGAGCCGCTAAGAAGCGCTTCGATGAGTCTCCTGAATTTGCCGATCGCGCTCGCGAGCTGGTCGTCAAGCTGCAAGCGGGCGATGAAGCCTGCCTGAAACTATGGCACCGCTTCAATGAGATCTCCCTGAGTCATTGCCAGAAGGTCTATGACCGTCTGAACGTCAAACTCACACCTGCGGACGTAAAAGGAGAGAGTGCTTACAACAGCGAGCTACCTGGTATCGTGACCGAACTCGATGCCAAGGGCCTGCTTACCGAAAGCGATGGCGCTCGCTGCGTTTTCCTTGAAGAGTTCAAGAATGCGGAAGGCAATCCACTTCCGGTGATTGTGCAGAAGGCAGGAGGCGGCTACCTGTACGCCACGACCGATCTGGCAGCCATGCGCTACCGTAGCCAGGTTCTGAATGCCGATCGCGTCCTTTACTTTGTCGACCAGCGCCAGGCACTGCACTTCCAGATGGCCTTTGAAGTTGCTCGTCTGGCTGGTTTCGTTGCTCCATCCATGAGTCTTGAACATATGGGGTTCGGGACCATGAATGGCGCAGATGGCCGCCCTTTCAAGACGCGCGACGGCGGCACGGTCAAGCTGATCGACCTGCTTGATGAAGCAGAAGACCGCGCCTACACCTTGGTCAAGGAAAAGAATCCCTCCCTGGAAGAAACCGAGCTGCGTGAAATTGCTCGCGCGGTGGGTATCGGCGCCGTCAAATACGCTGACCTGTCCAAGCACAGAACAAGCGACTACAGCTTCAACTTCGAGCTGATGCTTAGCTTTGAAGGCAATACGGCACCCTATCTGCTCTACGCCTATACCCGCGTCGCCAGTATCTTCCGCAAGCTTGGCCAGGGGTACGATGAGGTCGAAGGCCAGATTCGCCTGGAAGCTCCTCAGGAGCAAGATCTGGCTGCTCGTCTGGCCCAGTTTGGCGAAACCCTGAATTCGGTGGCGGAGAAAGGTGTGCCGCATCTTCTATGCGCCTATCTCTACGACATTGCTGGTCTCTTCTCCAGCTTTTACGAAAACTGCCCCATTCTCAGCGCAGAAGATCCTGCTCAACGGCAAAGTCGCCTACGCCTGGCCGCCTTGACCGGGCGCACCCTTAAACAAGGTCTCGAACTGCTAGGCCTGAATACACTGGAACGTATGTAAACGGACGTATATGGCAAAGAAAGCAGCACCTAAACGAGGCGCAAGCCGAAATCAGCCAGCCGCCAAGAAGCAGCCTATTCCCGGTTGGGTATGGCTGGCTTCAGGCCTTGCCATTGGTGGCTTCGTGGTCTTTCTGATGAAGCTTGAGCCGGGCAACGATGCCGTTCGTCGCTCCAAGGGTGAGGAGGCACAAGTTGCGTCCAAGACCAAGCAGGAGGCTCCTACTACGCCAACCCCGGTCAAGCCCAAGTATGACTTCTACACACTGCTACCGGAGTCCGAAGTAATCGTGCCTCCGGACGCCGTGCCGCAGACGAGTCCAACCCCTACTCCACCCAAGCCTGAAACGTCGCCTGCGACGACAGCTCAGCTGCCTGCAGGCTCGCCACAGCAACCTCAGACACCTGCCCAGGCTGCTGCGCAGACACCTGCTCAACAGCCCAAGACAGCAACACAGCCACCTGTGACGCTGTTCTTCCTCCAGGCAGGCTCGTTTAGAACACAGGCTGACGCTGATCGGGTGCGAGCGCAGATCATCCTGATCGGTCAGGATGTACGGGTAGAGTCAGGCAAGGTCAAGGATGACACATGGTATCGTGTCCTGGTCGGTCCCTTCAGAGATCGCAACCAACTGACCCAAGCCCAGAGCCAGCTGGCCAGCAACGGTTTCAAGAACCTGCTGCTCCAGCAACGCCAAGGTCGATGACACATGGCGGCCGGAAAAGGCTTGAAGCCTTGGAAGGCCGTCCCCATATCTCCGGCAATCGCTTAAGGCATAGCAGGAGAACACCCTTGACCACTATCGTTTCAGTGCGTCGCAACGGCAAAGTCGTCATTGGCGGCGATGGCCAGGTATCCCTGGGTAATACCGTCATGAAGGGTAACGCACGTAAAGTCCGTCGCCTTTACCACGGCCAGGTGCTGGCAGGTTTCGCCGGCGGCACCGCGGATGCGTTCACTCTGTTCGAGCGCTTCGAGCAGCAACTCGACAAACATCAGGGCCATCTGGTCCGTGCCGCGGTAGAACTGGCCAAAGACTGGCGTACCGATCGTGCACTTCGCCGCCTGGAAGCCATGCTGGCAGTAGCCAACAAGGATGCCTCGCTGATCATTACCGGTAACGGCGATGTCGTCGAACCAGAAGAAGGCCTGATTGCCATGGGCTCCGGTGGCCCCTATGCACAAGCGGCCGCTCGTGCCCTGCTCACGCATACCGAGCTGAGTGCTCGAGAAATTGCCGAGACTGCGTTGAACATTGCGGGAGACATTTGTGTCTTCACTAACCGTAACCTGACTATTGAGGAGCTGGACGCTTCCTGAGTCCGGCCGGAATAACGACATGTCTATGACTCCACGTGAAATCGTTCACGAACTTAATCGCCATATCATTGGCCAGGATGATGCAAAGCGCGCCGTAGCCATCGCTCTGCGTAATCGCTGGCGTCGCATGCAGCTTCCACTGGAGCTGCGCGCTGAGGTCACACCCAAGAACATTCTGATGATTGGCCCGACAGGTGTAGGTAAAACCGAAATCGCCCGTCGACTGGCCAAACTGGCGAATGCACCCTTCCTGAAGGTAGAAGCCACCAAGTTTACTGAAGTGGGCTATGTAGGCCGCGACGTTGAGTCCATCATCCGCGATCTGGCTGATGCTGCCGTTAAAATGCTGCGTGAGCAGGAAATCGTCAAAGTTCGTCATCGTGCTGAAGATGCTGCCGAAGAGCGGATTCTTGACGCACTGCTACCGCCTGCACGTGCAGTAGGTTTCAGTGAAGAACCGACTCGCAGCGAAGACTCCAACACGCGTCAACTCTTCCGCAAGCGACTGCGTGAAGGCCAGCTGGATGACAAGGAGATTGATATCGAAGTGGCTGAAGCGCCAGCAGGTATCGAGATCATGACTCCGCCCGGCATGGAGGAAATGACCAGCCAGTTGCAAAACCTCTTCTCCGGCCTGAACAAAGGCAAGATGAAGGCTCGCAAGCTCAAGGTTAAAGAAGCCTTCAAGCTGATCCGTGACGAGGAAGCTGCTCGTTTGGTCAACGAGGAAGAACTCAAGGCACGTGCCCTGGAAGCGGTCGAGCAGAACGGTATCGTCTTCATCGACGAGATCGACAAGGTTGCCAAGCGTGGCAACACCAGTGGCGCTGATGTATCCCGCGAGGGCGTACAGCGCGATCTGCTGCCACTGATCGAAGGTTGCACGGTAAATACCAAGCTGGGTATGGTCAAAACCGACCACATCCTGTTTATCGCCTCGGGCGCGTTCCACTTGTCCAAGCCCAGCGATCTGGTACCTGAGCTTCAGGGACGTCTGCCAATCCGTGTAGAACTCAAGGCTCTAACACCTCAGGACTTCGAGCGCATTCTCACTGAACCGCACGCTTCACTGACAGAGCAATACCGTGAACTGCTCAAGACTGAAGGCCTGGACGTCGAGTTCACGCCTGAAGGGATCAGCCGCATTGCGGAAATTGCCTGGCAGGTCAATGAGAAGACGGAAAATATTGGTGCGCGCCGCCTGCATACGCTATTGGAGCGATTGCTGGAGGAAGTCTCGTTCAGCGCTGCTGATCTGGCAGGCCAGCAGAATGGCGAGCCTATTCGGATCGATGCTGCCTATGTCAACGGCCATCTGGGCGAGTTGGCACAGGACGAGGATCTGTCGCGCTATATTCTGTAAGGACGTCGACAACCTATCGCTCGCAGCCTCAAGGCTGCGAGCTTATCAGCGAGATCTATTGCCATGCGTTTGCCCACGGCCATCCAGCTGCACAAAGCATCCAAAACCCTCACCGTTCAATACGATACCGAGTCCTTTACGCTGCCTGCTGAATTTCTGCGCGTTCACTCGCCTTCTGCAGAAGTACAGGGTCACGGCAACCCCGTCCTGCAATTTGGCAAGAAGAACGTAGGCATCAGCCAAATCGAGGCAGCCGGTCAGTACGCATTGAAAATTACGTTCGATGACGGTCACGACAGTGGCTTGTTCACTTGGGAATACCTGTATGAACTCGGCCGCAATCAGGAGCAGATGTGGGCCGAGTACCTGTTTGCACTGGCCCGGGAAGGCAAGTCCAGAGATCCGGATGTATCCGTCGTCAAACTGATGCTATAACGCTCAAGCCTGTAGCGCTTTATCCAGCTTCTTCTCGATTTCATGTTCAATCTGTGAGCTCAGGGCCGAGAAGAAGAACCCCAAGGTTGCGTCGACACGCACCTTGTCTTCGCCTACCTCGATACGCCCATCAACACCTGTACGGGAAAATTGCAGCGTATCACCCTCCCAACGGCACTCCACACCGTAATCACGCGTTAGCTTTTCGGCCAGCGCCCCCGCCTTGGCACGCGCAGTTTCAAGGCCTAGTGAATGGGAACGTTCGACACTGATTTGGGACATAGGAAGTACTCCAGCGAATTCGCCTGCGACTATAGCGGGGGCTGTCATGCACGAAAAGCACGAGAACTACCAAGTCAGGATGACCCATCTCATGGAATACCTATTTTCTAATGACTTTATCCGGCAAGAATGGACATCTCAGCGCATCAGCACTGCTAGAATGGTCGCTTATTCAAATGCAGGTGAAGCGTCATGAGCGATCAGCGCAAGGGCCCGGAGGCCGATCCCGTCACTCATTTCGGCTACCAGAGTGTGCCGGAAAGTCAGAAAGCTCAAAAAGTGGCCGAAGTGTTCCACTCGGTTGCAGCCAAATATGACGTGATGAATGACTTGATGTCTGCAGGCGTTCATCGCTTGTGGAAACGTTTCACGATCGAACTGTCCGGGGTTCGAAGTGGTAACCGCGTGCTGGATATCGCCGGCGGCACAGGCGACCTGACTAAACAGTTTTCCCGCCTGGTGGGCCCACGTGGTGAGGTCGTGCTGGCAGATATCAACGACTCGATGCTAAAGGTCGGTCGTGATCGCCTGATGGACGAAGGTATTGCCAACAATGTCAGCTTCGTACAGGCAGACGCTGAAAAGCTGCCCTTCCCAAACAATCACTTTGATTGTGTGACCATCGCCTTTGGATTGCGTAACGTGACCCACAAGGAAGCCGCTATCGCATCCATGCTACGCGTACTCAAGCCGGGCGGACGTCTTCTGGTACTGGAGTTCTCCAAGCCGACCAGCCAGCTCCTGTCCAAGGCCTATGATGCTTACTCCTTCAGCCTTCTGCCGTTCATGGGCAAGCTGATCGCCAATGATTCGGCCAGTTACCGTTACTTGGCGGAGTCGATTCGCATGCATCCTGATCAGGACACGCTTAAAGCCATGATGGAAACTGCTGGATTTGAGCGCGTGACCTACCACAATATGACAGGTGGCATTGTTGCCCTGCACCGTGGCATAAAACCCTGATGATCCTACTGACCCAGGCCGTACTGGCTGCGCTGGAGCGCGGCCTGAATCCCTTACTGGCAATGGACGCTGTGGCGGGCCGCCGTCTTGCACGCCTGCAAGGCAAGGTCATTGCCATAGATTGTGCGGCTCCCCGTTTCACGCTGTTCATCCTTCCGGCCTATGATGGTCTGCATTTTGCCGCCCACCATGAAGCAGAAGTCGACTGCACGCTGAAAGCACCTGCGTCTCGATTGGCTCAGCTGGCCTTGAGTCAGAACAAAACAGCGATCTTGCACAGCACCGATGTAACGCTTGAGGGGGATAGTGCAGCACTGATAGAGCTATCCGATATCCTGCAGAGCCTGGAGCTGGACTGGGAATACGAGCTCTCTCGCTGGCTGGGTCCAGTGCCTGCTGCACTGCTTGGACAATTCGTCCGAAAAGGGCGCGGGTGGACGGATCAAAGCCATGAGAGTTTGCGTCAAAGCCTGTCTGACTGGCTAGCTGAAGAAAGTCGCACCCTGGTTGGACGTCGGGAAGGTGATGCTCGCTTTGCGGAAATCGATGCCTTGCGTCTAACTGTAGATCGTCTCGAGGCGCGTATCGCCCGCCTTGCTCAACGCAGACATAAATAACCAATGAAGCTGTTTGCTGCCCTTCGACGCCTGCTGCGTATTTTCCTGGTTGTTGTTCGCTACCGCCTGGATGATCTGGTTTATGCGCTTCCACTGCCCTGGTATTTACGCCTGACAGGTTACTTTCTGCCATGGCGTTGGTTGCCTCGCCCTCGCAAGTCGCTGTCCCGAGGTGCTCGGTTGCGCCTTGCGCTAGAAGGTCTGGGCCCTGTTTTCATCAAGTTTGGCCAGATTCTTTCTACGCGCCGCGATCTTTTACCGGAAGACGTGGCCAATGAGCTTATGTTTCTCCAGGACAAGGTTCCTCCCTTTCCTGGGGAGAAAGCCATTGCGCTGATCGAGTCTCAACTGGGCGCGCCCATTGCCCAGGTTTTCAGCCGCTTCGATATCACGCCGCTGGCCTCCGCTTCCGTCGCTCAGGTACATGCAGCACAGCTCCGAACAGGTGAAGAGGTAGTCGTCAAGGTCGTGCGACCAGGCCTGAAGCCTGTTATTTCTCAAGACCTGGCCTGGCTGTTTCTGCTGGCACGTATGGCAGAACGCGTTTCGGCCGAAGCGCGCCGTCTGCACCCCGTCGAAGTCGTCACGGATTATGAGAAGACCATCTACGATGAGCTCGATCTCTTACGTGAAGCAGCCAACTCCAGTCAGCTCAGAAGAAACTTCGAAGACTCTTCTCTGCTTTACGTTCCGCAGGTTTACTGGGACTGGTGCCGCCCTCGGGTACTGGTCATGGAGCGCATCTATGGCATCCCTGTGACTGACCTGAATGCCCTGCGAGACCAAGGCACAGATTTCAAGCTCCTGGCCGAGCGAGGGGTCGAGATCTTTTTTACCCAGGTGTTTCGCGACAGCTTTTTCCACGCGGACATGCATCCTGGCAATATCTTTGTCAGTACGGCGCACCCCTGGGATCCGAAATACATCGCGGTAGACTGCGGCATCATCGGGAGCCTTACACCTGAGGATCAGAATTATCTGGCCAGAAACCTGATGGCGTTCTTTCAGCGCGACTACCGCAAGGTGGCCCAGCTCCATATCGATTCAGGCTGGGTGCCGGCAACTACACAGGTCAACGAGTTCGAAGCAGCGATTCGAACTGTGTGCGAGCCGATTTTTGAAAAACCACTGAAAGATATTTCGTTTGGCCAATTGCTACTGCGTCTGTTCCAAGTGGCACGCCGGTTCAACATGGAGATTCAGCCTCAGCTGGTACTGCTTCAAAAAACGCTTCTGAATATTGAAGGGCTTGGACGCCAGCTTTATCCTGACCTGGACCTGTGGGCGACAGCCAAACCCTATCTTGAGCGCTGGATGCGCCAGCGCATGGGACCTACCCAGGTACTACGCAATATCCAGCAGCAGATCGAGCAGATCCCGCACCTGGCCCAGATGACCCGTGACACACTGGAGCGCATCACCCAACCCCATCGCAATGATCCACCCAACCCGTGGGGAAGACGAGACAACGCCTGGTTGCCCCGGCTATTTGGAGTCCTGCTGATTGGCGGTGCCTTCCAGACTGGATTTCAGTCCACGCCTGAAGGCTGGCCCGCCTGGATCATGCTGGTAACAGGCATCTATTTGGTCATTCGTGGCTAGGCAGGTCGTGCCAGCGCTGTCAGACTAATAATGTGTGTAATTTGCCGGGTAGACCATGAAAGACTGGCTTGAAGAAATCAACTGGAACAGTGACGGACTCGTACCGGCAATCGCTCAGGATTATCAGAGCGGGCGCGTCTTGATGATGGCCTGGATGAACCGTGAGTCCCTCGCTTTGACGGTAGCTGAGAATCGTGCCATCTATTGGTCACGTTCAAGGCGTAAGCTATGGCGTAAGGGGGAGGACTCGGGTCATGTACAGAAGCTGCATGAGCTGCGTCTGGACTGCGATGCTGATGTCGTCATCCTCATAGTTGAGCAGTTAGGTGGTATTGCCTGTCACACAGGACGTGAAAGTTGTTTTTATCGTCGGTTTGAAGAGGGAGCCTGGAAAACGATTGATCCGGTTCTGAAAGATCCCGACGCGATATACACGCCAGGTCATAGCCATGAGTGATACGCTAAACAAAATTGCAGAGGTGCTTGAATCCCGCAAGGGCGCAGCGCCTGAAAGCTCCTATGTCGCCAGCCTTTACCACAAGGGGCTGAACAAGATCCTTGAAAAGGTAGGAGAAGAATCCATAGAAACCATCCTGGCGGCCAAAGATGCGGCCAGCAATGGAGACTCGACGGACCTTATCTATGAAACAGCAGATCTCTGGTTTCATAGTATGGTCATGCTGGCTGCGCTAGGCCAACATCCGCAGGCAGTGCTTGATGAATTGGATCGCCGCTTTGGGCTATCTGGACACGCTGAAAAAGCTGCTCGATCCGAATCCTGATTCTTGATGAGGTAATGTTATGGGTATTTTTGACTGGAAACACTGGATCGTCATCCTGATCGTTGTGGTACTGGTATTTGGTACCAAACGCCTTAAAACCCTAGGCACCGATGTAGGCGAGTCGATCAAGGGCTTCCGTAAGGCGATGAATACGGAAGAAGAGGAGAAGCCTGCGCAAGATCAGCAGAAGCCTCCACTCAATCAGCCACATACGATTGACGCTCAACACCACAAGGTTGAAGAGCCCGCCCGTAAGGATTGAGTACCTATTATGTTTGGCATCAGCTTCAGTGAGTTAGCCCTGATAAGCCTGGTCGCCTTGCTGGTTTTAGGCCCAGAGCGCCTGCCAGGCGCTGCACGCACTGCAGGCCTGTGGATCGGTCGTCTCAAGCGTAGCTTCAATAACATACGGCAAGAGGTGGAACGTGAAATTGGTGCCGACGAAATACGGCGCCAGCTTCACACTGAGAATCTCTTGTCCTGGGAGCAAGGCGACAAGGCCCGCCAGGAGACAGGTAATCCAGCACCGTCGGCTGAAACACCTACGCCGCCTAGCGATGACTCATCTGTCGTCAAGGATGACTTACCTGTCGTCAAATCGGCTCCGCCCAGTAACGTGACTCCGCCCCCCAGCGAGTCAAAGGATCAGCCTTCTCCACCGCGAGCCCCATGAGCGAAAAAAAACCTGAATATGAAGACCAGGAAATGCCTCTGGTCTCTCACCTGACTGAACTGCGGTCACGCTTGCTGCGCTGTGTGCTGGCGACGTTCCTGATTTTCGCCTGTCTGTTCTACTTCGCCCAGAAGATCTACGCTTTCGCGTCGGAACCTATCCGCAGGTTTCTGCCCGAAGGCGCCACGATGATCTCGACAGACGTCACGTCGCCGTTCCTTGCGCCCTTCAAGTTGACGCTTATTGTTTCCCTTTTTCTGGCCATGCCCGTCATCCTTTATCAGGTCTGGGGATTCATTGCGCCAGGTCTTTACAAGCATGAAAAGCGCGTCGCGCTTCCCTTGCTGATTTCAAGTATTTTGCTGTTTTACGCTGGAATGGCGTTTGCCTATTTCCTGGTCTTCCCGCTGATTTTCCACTTTTTCTCAAGCATCACGCCGGAAGGCGCCATGATGATGCCGGACCTGAACAGCTACTTGGATTTCATACTGACGCTATTCTTTGCATTTGGCGCTGCCTTTGAAATCCCTGTTGCAACCGTTCTGCTGATCTGGATAGGTATCGTCGATGTGGCCTACCTCAAGAAGGTACGTCCGTACGTCATTATCGGATGCTTCGTAGTAGGCATGATCCTGACGCCACCGGATGTGCTTTCCCAGACCATGCTGGCGATTCCCATGTGGCTCCTGTTTGAAATTGGCCTCCTGTTTGGACGCTTCGTTCGAAAACGTGAGCCACACGAAGAAAAGACCTCGCACGAGGATCAGCCACCAGCGACTCATTCGTGAATCTGCTGCTGCTAGAACAGGAGGACTTCGTCGGAGACAATGAAGTCCTCCTTAAAGACCGGCGCTTTGCCCACCTGAAAGACATTCACCAAGCTGAGCGTGGTGATTCACTGAGGGTCGGCATGTTGAATGGTTTGATGGGCGAAGGCGAAATTCTTGACCTCACGCCTGATTCAGCACGCATCAAACTTCAGCTGCACCAACCTTCCCCGCCTAAACTGCCCATAACACTCATTTTGGCGCTGCCGCGACCCAAGATGCTGCGTCGAGTATTGCAAGGCATCTCTTCGATGGGTGTAGCCCGGTTGGTTCTCATCAACAGCTATCGGGTTGAAAAGAGCTTCTGGCAAACCCCCTTTCTTGACCCCTCCGCTATTCGAGAGCAGCTGATTCTTGGCTTGGAGCAAGCACGAGATACCGTTTTACCTGAAGTCATCATAGAGAAACGGTTCAAGCCCTTTGTCGAGGATCGTCTTCCATCATTGGCGAAAGGGACGATTGGGCTGACTGGCCATCCTGGCTATTACCCACCCTGCCCTCGTGAAGTAAAAGGCCCCGTAACGCTGGCAATCGGCCCGGAAGGCGGCTGGATCCCTTATGAGGTGGATATGCTGCAAGAGGCAGGGCTTGACCCTGTTCAACTGGGTGAACGTATCCTGCGTGTAGAAACAGCCGTTACAGCGCTCCTGGCCCGCCTGTTCTAACATCTGTCGCCAATAAAAAAGCCCCAGCCATATTCTGACTGGGGCTTTTCATATGCCTTCTCAACCTTAGCGAGCAGGATTCACTGCAAGTGAAGCACTGTCTGCGTCAGGAAGCGCACTTGTTTCGGCAGATGCAGGTGCGGGCAGAATGCGTCTGTACGCCTCCACCCAACGATCACGTGCTTCACCTGATTGCCACACCTGCAGATGCAGACGCGACATTCCAACAGGATCGCTCAAGATAGCCCACTGTGCATCCGAGTGCTTCTCGGGGCCGTCTGCTAGCACTTTTTCCAGGCGCTGCTGACGTAGTGCTTCGGCCTGAGGCACAACCTTGGCATGTCTTGCCTTGGCCATTCCACATGCCAGTGCGTTGATCAGCGGATCGACTACGGCCTGCAGGAAACCATGACGAAGAACGGTTTGGTTATTCTGCTGCAAGTACTCGTCGGTCGCAACCAGCTCACGAGGCGGATTGTATTCTTCCGGAATCAGGAAGAAGCTGGAACGACGCGCCGCCATGCCGTAATTGGTACGGCTTGAAATGACTGACACCGGAGCGGAAAGCATCAGTGACACCACAATAGGCGATAGCCACCAGAGGAAACGTGGGTCCAACCAGGCTACACCGGCCGTCCAGATAATACCTAGCAGCATTTGTGAGCCATGACGCTTGAAGGCCTCGCTCCAAGGCGTGGCATCATCGTCACGCTGAGGTGAATTCCATTGCACTGACCAGCCCAGGAAGGCAGCAGTCACGAATACCGTATGGAACAGCATGCGTACAGGCGCCAGCAGAACCGAGAACAGCATTTCCAAGAGCATCGAACACAGCAACTTGAAACCGCCGCCGAATTCTTTTGCCCCCTTGGCCCAGATCAGGATGACGCTGAGCAGCTTTGGCAGGAACAACAGAATCAACGTGGTCGAGAACAAGGCAATTGCCTGCTCGGGATGCCACTGTGGCCAGACTGGGAACAACTGCCTTGGCTGCAGGAAGTACTGCGGCTCCATGAGCTTGTGTACGGCTAGAAGTGCAGTGGATAGCACCAGGAACAGGAACCAGAGCGGTGCCGACAAATAAGACATCACACCGGTCAGGAACACGGCCCGGTGTACCGGGTGCATACCCTTTACCAGGAACAGCCGGAAATTCATCAGGTTGCCATGGCACCAACGGCGGTCACGCTTGAGCTCATCCAGCAGGTTAGGCGGAAGCTCTTCGTAGCTACCGGGCATGTCGTATGCAATCCAGACTCCCCACCCTGCACGACGCATCAATGCAGCCTCAACGAAGTCGTGGGAAAGGATGGCACCTGCAAACGAGCCTTTACCGGGTAGAGGCGCCAATGCGCAATGCTCGATGAACGGCTTCACGCGAATGATTGCGTTATGTCCCCAATAGTGGGATTCACCCAGCTGCCAGAAATGCAGGCCCGCCGTGAAGAGCGGCCCGTACACCCGGGTAGCAAACTGCTGGAGACGCGCATAGAGCGTATCCATACCTGAAGCTTTGGGTGCGGACTGGATGATACCTGCTCGCGGATTAGCTTCCATCAGGCGCACAAGGCCCGTGAGACATTCACCGCTCATGACGCTATCAGCATCCAGCACGACCATATAGCGGTACTGGCTGCCCCAACGGCGGCAGAAGTCATCGATATTACCGCTCTTGCGCTTCACACGGCGGCGACGACGGCGATAGAAAATCTTGCCGTAACCTTTTACCGCATGGCAGAGCTCAAGCCAGGACTTCTGCTCGGCAACACATTTGTCCGGATTGTTACTGTCACTCAGGATAAAGAAGTCGAAATGCTCAAGCTGCCCGGTCGCCGCTACAGACTCATAGGTCGCACGCAAACCGGCAAACACCCGAGCGACGTCTTCGTTGGCGATCGGCATGACAATGGCGGTACGCGCCTCAGGCGCAATCACTTCGTCCCCGACAGTACTGGCGGAAATACTGTACTTATCCCGTCCGGTCAGTAGCTGCCAGAAGCCCATCAGGGCCGTCCAAAAACCGGCAGAAACCCAGCAGAACAAGGTTGCAAACAGCAGAAGGATACTGGTCTGCAATACATAGGGAAGCACCTGCCTGGCAGACTCCAGAAGCCCTTGATCCCAGACCTCTCCAAGATCGACCAGTGACCACCCTTGATAGGGCAGAACAGCTTTCATGTACCAGGTAGCGATACCTGTTTGAAGGAGCATGAGCACCAGCAGGATGAAACGACGGAAAGCCCCTACTTTGCGCCAGTGAGCGTGTGCGTCCGCCTCCTCATCAGGTACCTGGCGAGCCTCCTGTTTGCGACCCAGCAGACGATGCCATATACGTACCACGGGATTAGTACGCCATGGCTCTGGCAACATCTGGGACCGCGTGATGGCAGGCATGGTACGGATATTGGTCCGCCCCTGAGCATCAACGGTAAGCAGGTCACCTTCGGACAGGGCATCACCCCAACCCATTTTCAAGCGTGCTTCTACAGAACTCAGTGCAGGATCATTTCCAACAGACTCAGTGGACGCAAGCTTTCCGTGCAGGGAAGCCAGGCCCTCAGCGTCGGTACTGCCTACACCGCTCGCGAGTTGCTGCCGCTCGGTCTCCCCGAGCGGCAAGCGCTCGAGGTAGTCCTGAACGGGTGTTGTTTCTTTACGGTTATTCATTGGCAGGCAACTGATAGCTCCAGGTTTCGGTCAGCGTCTTATCGCCTTCCGCCAACGCAGCACGTATTTCTACGGGCTTGGTAGCGTCCTTGACCTTCAGACGCAGCGTCAAACGCCAGCCTTTGGTGACAGGGTTATAACGAACATTGTTTTCAATCAGATCACCATTGTCGTTAAGGCTGACCTGCGAGGCCACCTGGGCACTTTCCGGCAGGTTCTTGAGAACCGGGCCTTCAAAGTCAATGATGAAGGCGGTGCTTCCATCTGCCTGGCGAACCAGATTGGGCTGCTTGACGTCGCCGGTCGAGAGGCGAGTTTGCTGAACCCAGGCCACATCAGGCGAGTGCAGAGCAGGCTCGTCCATGGTGAAATGCAGACGATAGCTCAGATCAATCGGCTCACCGGCCTGAGGTATGGTGTCTGGTGTCCAGAAGGCAACGATGTTGTCGTTGGTTTCGTCTGGTGTCGGTATCTCGACCAGCTCGACTTTGCCTTTGCCCCAGTCACCCTTGGTTTCAACCCAACCGCTTGGCCGCAGATCGTAACGATCATCCAGATCTTCGTAACGGCTGAACTCACGGCCGCGCTGTAGAAGACCGAAGCCCCTAGGGTTTTCGACTGTATAGGTGCTGATGGAAAGACGCTTGGGATTATTCAGCGGACGCCAGATCCACTCGTCATTACCCGCATGAATGGCCAGGCCATTGGAATCGTGCAGGGCTGGACGATAGTTGACCTGTGGGCTTGGCTGATTAGGGCCGAACAGGTACATGCTGGTGAGTGGCGCAATGCCCAGCTTGCCTACATTATCGCGCAGGTAAACGCGCGCCTGCACATCAACTGTGCTGTCGCTACCAGGGGTAACGACCATCTTGTAGGCACCCGTAGCACGGGGAGAATCCAGCAAGGCGTAAATCACCAGGTTACGGCGGTCCGGCTGTGGGTGCTCGACCCAGAACTCACGGAAGCGAGGGAATTCTTCGCCGGACGGCAGGGCGGTATCGATCGCCAGGCCACGCGCAGACAGGCCATACACCTGATCCTTGCCTACTACACGGAAATAGCTGGCGCCCAACATGGTCACAAACTCATCCTGCTTGTCGGGCTTGTTCAACGGATAGGTGATGCGGAAACCGGCAAATCCCAGATCCTTGAGGGCAGCCTGATCCAGCTGCAGATTGCCGAAATCGAAATAGGATGGATCGTACTTGACCTCGTTGACACCCGTTGCCGTGACTTCATTGATCTTCACTGGCACGTCGAAATGCATGCCCTGATGATAGAGGTTCAGCTGGAACGGTGTTTTCTCTCCAGACCAGAGCGCCTTGTCCTGGCGGAAACGGATCTGCTGGTAATCAGCGAACTTCATGTCACGGAGAACGGCAGGCAGATTGCTCTTGGGCGCAGCGAATTTTTGTTCGGCAAGGCTTTTGGCCTGCACTGATACGTCATCGAGGCTAAACGCCCAGGCCTTGGCCCCAAACATTGCCATGATGGCCGTAAAACTCAGCACGATGGCCTTAGCCTTACCTGGCTTGGAATTAGTATTCAAATACAACGCAGCCCCCTTAATCAGCGTACGAATCGTTGAACGACGCATGGCCATTCACGGATAAGCAGTCGTCGGACTGACAAGATCGCGAATGATTCCGCACAAAGCGTGTCGGTCGTTCCAAACTGCGCAATCATAGACACTTCCAGAAAACCTGTAAGAGTCTGTTGCTCAAATAGATAATAAAAATGTTACCGGACCATCATTGGTCAGTGAAACTTGCATATCGGCCCCAAAACGACCTGTTGCCACATGGGCATGGCGGTAACGCGCAAGCCCTACCAGATGCGAGAACACCGCTGCGCCCTGTGCAGGCGGCGCTGCGGTCGAGAAGCTCGGACGCAAACCACTTTGCGTATCTGCCACCAGCGTAAACTGCGAAACCAGTAGCAACCCACCTCCTGCATCCGTAAGCGAGCGATTCATTCGCCCTTCCGCGTCCGAAAAAACCCGGTAATTAAGAACCTTGTGCAGCATTTTTTCGCAAGTTACTTCATTGTCAGTCGGCTCTATGCCCACCAGGGCCAGAAGCCCCTGGTTGATCTCACCGACTATCTCACCATCTACCTCTACACGCGCCTGCGTGACGCGCTGTATAAGGACTTTCATTCAGCCTCCGGGGGAACATCGAGCAACTGTCGTGCCATAGCATCGGTTGCGCGTACCAAGGCATCACAGATGCCAGGTTCGCCACCGGCATGACCAGCGTCGCGCACGATTTGCAGCTCACTATTAGGCCAGGCTTTGTGCAAGGCCCAGGCATTATCCAGCGGACAGACCACGTCATATCGCCCATGAACGATAACACCGGGAATATGGGCGATCTTGGGCATATCCCTGATCAATTGGTTGGGTTCAAGAAACGCATTGTTGACAAAGTAGTGGCACTCTATGCGCGCAATGGACAATGCGTGCTCTGAAAATCGCTCGACCACATCAGGATTTGGTCGAAGCGTCGCCGTACGCCCCTCCCAACAGGACCAGGCTCTGGCAGCGCCCATCTGGGCAATTTCATCAGGGCAACTGAGCCGCTTGTAATAGGCCTGCATCAGGTTGCCTCGCTCCTGTTCAGGAATCGGTGCGAGATAGTCTTGCCAGTAGTCGGGGAACAGACGGCTCGCCCCATCCTGATAGAACCAGTGGAAGTCCTCAGGCCGACATAGAAAGATGCCTCGAAGGATCAGGGCATGTACACGATCCGGGTGCGTCTGCGCATAGGCCAGCGCCAGAGTCGATCCCCAGGAGCCGCCAAAAAGTACCCATTTTTCAATTCCCAGATGCTCACGGATACGTTCCATATCAGCAACCAGGTCCCAGGTTGTATTGCGCTCCAGACTGGCATAAGGGGTTGAGCGCCCGCACCCACGCTGATCGAATGTGACAATCCGGTAAAGACCTGGATCAAAGAACCGCCGGCTCAACGCGTCGCAGCCTGCACCGGGTCCTCCATGAATGAACAGCACAGGCAGGCCATCCGGTGAACCGCTTTCGTCCAGATAAAGGACATGAGGATCATCTACAGCAAGTGTGTGGCGGGCGTATGGCTTGATTTCCGGATAGAGGCTGTGCATGTTACTCCCCTTCGGGCTTGTCAGTGGCGATAAAGCATCGTCGTATTTGTCCGTGCTATAGCCATCATAGCGCTAACCTAACCAGGAAAAGGAATTCTCGTGATGCGTTTGACCACCTGTCTGCTCATTTCTTCACTTCCGTTATTTATCGTGGGCTGCAAAAGCGATCCTCAGCAAGCACTCGACAAGGCAGCTGATCAATTGCAAGCCAGCCTGGAAGCCAAGAAAACCGGAGCGGTATATGAACAACTGCACCCACAGTTTCTGGCCCAGCAACAGAACGATCGTGCGTGGGCCCGCCAAACCATGGCAGGTATGTTTCTAAAATATCGCAATATCCATATCGTTACCTTCCGCAAACACAGTCAGATCGATGCCACTTACCAGAACAAAGGCTATACGGATGCCGAGGTAGGCATGACAGGGGCTGAAGGCCTTCTGCCTGATGCGGCCCGCCACTACAGTGTAAGGCTGGAGTGGTGGAAAGAAGGCGACGACTGGAAGCTGGCGCGAGCGGATTGGCAGTAAATGATTGTTATACCCCACGTGTACACTCACGTACGAGACACACTCATTCTCTGATCGGAACGTTTCCATGTCTTCAGCCGACTCTGTACACCTGCTGATTATCGATCCACAAAATGATTTTTGTGATATTGCGGATGCTGCGCTTCCCGTCCCAGAGGCAAGTGCCGATCTCCGAAAGGTTGCCAGCTTAATCCACATGTGGGGACACAGGCTGGACGCCATTCATGTCACGCTGGATTCTCACCAACCCTTGCACATAGCGCATCCGTCCTGGTGGCAGGATGCCGAAGGGCACTCCCCTCCTCCGTTCACGGTTATTTCTGTGGATGATATCGAGCAGGGCCGCTGGACAGCCTGCGTGTCGGAAAAGCAGAGCTATAGCCTTGAATATGTGAAAGCTCTGGCCGAGCGTGGGCGATATCAGTTGACCATATGGCCGGAGCATTGCCTGATCGGAAGCTGGGGGCATAATGTCTATACGCCCCTGCTCAAAGCACTCAATGAATGGGGCAGGACGCGCTTGAAGACGGTCCATTACATTCCGAAGGGCAGCAATCCCAACACAGAGCATTACTCCGCTATTGCCGCTGAAGTGCCAGATCCTGACGATCCAGGTACACGATCCAATACCCATCTGTTGAATCAACTGGAACAGGCTCAGACTGTACTGATCGCCGGCGAAGCCCTCTCTCACTGCGTCGCAGGAACCGTAAGAGATATCGCGGATCACTTGGGCGAGACCAATCTTCACCGCCTCGTGCTGCTCACCGACTGCTCGCATGCAGTACCCGGCTTCGAACATCTGGCGGAATGCTTTATTGAAGAAATGAAGACCAAGGGCGTCAGATGCCTAACCAGCAAAGAGGCTGAGCCCCTACTCGCCGCGTCATAAAGCGTACATAACGATCGGCCATTGCTTCGTGCAATGGCCGATACGCTTTATTTCAACTCATACAGACCGGTATAAGTTGCGGAGGCGATCTGGTTCAGATGCGTCATGAACCGTGCTACTGCATTGGTAGCCTCTGCCGGCACAGGCAGGCTTTCGACCGCCAGTGCGTGGATTTGAAAGATATACCGGTGCGCTTTATCGCCTTTTGGCGGCGCGGCACCACCAAATCCAACGGTTCCATAGTCATTGCGCAGCTGTAGAGCGCCTTTTGGCATCAGGCTTCCATCCGCGTAGCCTGCGCCTTCCGGCAAGTTTGTGACATCGGCAGGTATGTTCACCACAACCCAGTGCCAGAACCCGCTGCCGGTTGGAGCGTCGGGATCGTACACCGTCAAGGCGAAACTCTTGGTTCCCGGCGGAGGATTCTCCCACATGAGCGCAGGTGAAATATTTTCACCCGATACGCCAAAGGCCTCAACATCAAATTCCTGGCGCTTTGACATCAAACCATTGTCAGCGAACGCATCGGTCCACAGGCGAAACTCCGAATCGGCCATGCTTGCCCCCTTTAGTTGGATGACTGGCCTCGCCAGACCAGCCTGGATGTATCAAATCCTTTGGCTTTAGCGATGCCAAGAAAGGTATCGCGCTGCTGCTGGGTGATCTCGGCTGAGCGAGATAGGAACCAGAGATACTTGCGATCAGGGCTCCCTACCACGGCATTATGGTATTCAGGGTCAATATAAAAGACCCAATAAGGGCCCTTGGCTATATTGGGAAATACGCCGCTGAACCAAGTATCGAAGCGCACTTCCAGTCGGTCCGTTACACCAGGCTTCATTGGCGAGGCAACACCGGTCGCCTGATCCCAGTCGCCAGACTTGGTCAGACAGCGATTGAGCACCGCAACATTCCCATCGTCACGCAGATGGTAATGCGCCTCGGACTGAACGCAGCTGCGCTGGAAAAACATGGGCAGGCGCGCCTGCTCATACCATGTCCCCTGATAGCGCTTCAGATCAAGCGAGCCGACGGTTTCAGGCGGTGGTGTCTTGGTCGAACTGGCACAGGCGACCAACAATCCTGCCGCGCCAGCCAGTAGTAAAAGCTTGGTAGATGTTTTCATCGCAACCCCTGTCCTGCATACATGACAACCTTGTCGTTGACATACTGCACGCTGATGAACGCGGAAGACTGATCACCCCATGTGCAGCTTGATAACCCCAACGCACCGGAACACTCTGTAGGCTTGCCCAATAGCTCTTCGACTTCGGCCTTGGTTTGGCCAGCCTTGAGCCGATTGTAATTTTCCTGATTGATCTTGCTGCAGCTGATCAGCCACAAGCAACTCAGCATCACTGCAAACACGCGAAACTTCATTCTGACTCCTAACCTGGACCGGAGGGCTGACACCATCCTCACTCTCTGATGAACTCCTGACCGAGCCCTTTCAAATGCCCGTTATCATCTATGGTCCAGACTTCAGAAGTAGGCGGCATGTCGACGCGCAGCCCCTCATCGACCAGGGTAGCACCATAGGTTTGTGGGGAAAGCGCATCGCCCGTGACCGTCACACGCCATGCGACTTCCTCCGGCGCGATTTGTAACTTGACCTGACCTGTATTGAGACTTTTCCACTTGCCTTCAAAATCGTCATGACTGCCACAACCGGCGAGAAGAACCGATGTAAAAAGCATCAGTAAAAATGATTTCATAGCAGTCCCCATCTCCCTTAGCAGCATTTAGAACCTAACCTTATACAAGGGGTTCGGTATTTCCGGGCAATAAAAAACCCCGCTTGAGGCGGGGTTCGCTTTTGAATCAATCCTTAGGCAGCGATCTTGCCCTTGAGCTTGTTCATTGCATTTTTTTCGAGCTGACGAATCCGCTCAGCCGATACGTTGTACTTGGCAGCCAACTCGTGCAGTGTAGCCTTATCTTCAGCCAGCCAGCGCTGGTAGAGGATGTCACGGCTACGCTCATCCAGGCCTTCCAACGCCTCATGCAGATTGGCCGAAGAGTTATCGCTCCAGTCGGACTCCTCCAGCTGACGAGCCGGATCGTAGCGATTATCTTCAAGATACTGCGCAGGCGATTGGAACGCCGTATCGTCGTCTGCATCGGAAGCCGGATCAAAAGCCATATCCTGGCCCGTCAGACGACTTTCCATTTCGCGTACTTCACGCGGCTCGACGCCCAGCGTGCTGGCAACCGCCTGAACCTCGTCATTGTTCAGCCAGGCAAGACGCTTCTTCTGGCTACGCAGGTTGAAGAACAACTTGCGCTGGGCCTTGGTGGTAGCCACTTTTACGATGCGCCAGTTACGCAGGATGAACTCGTGTATCTCAGCCTTGATCCAGTGGACGGCAAACGATACGAGACGAACACCCATTTCAGGGTTGAAACGCTTTACAGCCTTCATCAGGCCGACGTTACCTTCCTGGATCAGATCTGACTGGGCCAAACCGTAGCCCGAATAACTTTTGGCAATATGTACGACAAAACGCAGGTGCGCGAGCACCATTTGCCGTGCCGCCTCTAAATCCTGGTTATAGAAGAGGCGTTCGGCCAGTTCGCGCTCCCGCTCCGGCGTCAGCATGGGAATGCTGTTCACAGAGTTGACATAGGCCTCCAGGCTAGCGCCAGGAACCAATGTTGGAACAGGTTGCAGAGAATTGGTCATGCGAATCCTCCGATTCACTTATGCACAGGGCAGTGTATCACTGAAGAATCAGACAGAAAACAAGACTAACAGTTCCCTAAAAAAGAACCTATAGCCTTTAAAATCAATCACTTAAATAGTCACTATCAATCAAATCGATAGCTTTACATCATAATTTGAGACAGTTGTTTGATTCATGAATCGGCGCCCTTATCGGGGCGCCAACTCTCTCAGATGGCGAGCCACCGCCAGCCAGGCACCAATGTAACCCAGCAGTATTGCACCAATAAGTAACTGGATGCCTTCATCCATGGACACGCTGGCCAGCGCAAAATCGCTGCCGTAAAGACCGGCCAGCTCGATGACAGCCTCGTTAAGCCAGTTCAAGCCAAAAGCCAGCAGTGCCCAGGCTGCAATACCGGCGCCTATCCCGTACATGGCGCCCATGTACAGGAAAGGTCGCCGCACATAACCGTCAGTACCGCCTACCAACTTTATGACCTCGATTTCAGTCCTGCGGTTTTCGATGGCCAGACGAATTGTATTCCCGATGACGAGTAGCAGGGCTACGATCAGAACGACTGTAAGCCCAAACACGAACCGCTCACCCAGCTTCAGGATGGCGGTCAGTCGCTCGACCCATTGCATATCGAGCTGGACCTGCTGTACGCCAGATAGCTCAGCCAGACGACTGCGCAGCATGTCCAGCCGACCTTTATCAATCTCCTGCGGCGTCACGGAGATCACTGAAGGCAACGGATTTTCCGGCAGTTCCTTCAAGGCTTCGCCCAGACCAGCCTGCTGTTGAAGCTCTTGCAGAGCCTCGTCACGTCCGATCCAGTGCACCTCACTGACATCGGGTAGTGCTGCAATCTGTTCCTGTAATTGCTTGCCTTGAGCTTCGTCCAGATTAAGGTCAAGAAAGACAGAAATTTGGGCCGCGCGCTGCCATGAGCCGCCGAGCCGCTCCACATTGTTCAGCAGCAGCGATACACCCATCGGCAACGCAAGGGCAATTCCCATAACCAGGCAGGTCAGAAAGCTTCCGATCGGCTGTCGGCCCATCCGCCACAGACTGTCACGCAAGCCAATGAGATGCGCTTCGAAATAGGCATGTAACGGGCTGCGCCAATCCTGCTTCGGCTTGGCTGTCTTGCGGCGTTTGGGCTTTTCCGGTTTTTCACCCTGTACGTCGCCGCGTGGAAGTTCCTTGGCACTCATGTGGGACTCTCCTCATCCCCGATCAGACGGCCACGCTGCAGCGTCAGCATACGATGACGCAGGCGTGCGATCAGGGCATGGTCGTGGCTGGCAATCAGTACAGTGGTGCCAAGGCTGTTGATGTCCTCGAACACACCCATGATTTCGGAGGCAAGCCGCGGATCGAGGTTACCGGTTGGCTCATCCGCCAGCAGCAAGGCTGGTCGATGTACGACAGCCCGCGCGATCCCGACGCGCTGTTGCTGGCCGGTAGACAGGTCCGACGGATAGTCTTCGAGCTTGTCCTTCAGGCTGACCCGCTCCAGCGCCATGGTCACACGTTTGGCAATCTCGGCCTTGGACAACCCCAGGATCTGTAGAGGCAAGGCTACATTGTCGAACACGGTACGGTCGAACAGGAGCTGGTGGTTCTGAAACACCACACCAATCTGACGACGCAGGAATGGAATCTGCGCATTGCTGATCCGCGAAATATCCTGTCCAGCCAGCGAAAGCTTGCCACTGGTGGGTCGCTCCATCGCCAGGATCAGGCGCATCAGGGTGCTCTTGCCGGCACCGGAGTGACCGGTAATGAACAGGATCTCCCCGCGCTCCGCACGGAACGATAACTCATGCAAACCGATATGCCCGTTCGGGTAACGTTTACTGACCCGATCGAAATGAATCATGTCGTCTCCCGCTCAGCGAACAACGCTCGAACGAAGGGCTTGGCTTCGAACTCACGCAGATCGTCAATGCCTTCACCTACACCGATGTAACGGATAGGCAGGCTCATCTGCTTGGCCAGCGCGAAAATGACGCCCCCCTTGGCAGTACCGTCAAGCTTGGTCAGCGCAAGGCCGGAAAGCGGAACGGCGGCATGGAATTGCTTGGCCTGATTCATGGCGTTCTGGCCGGTACCTGCATCCAGCACCAATAAAGTCTCATGCGGGGCGGATTCGTCCAGCTTGCCAATGACGCGGCGCACCTTGCGCAGCTCTTCCATCAGGTTGTCCTTGGTGTGCAGGCGACCGGCCGTATCGGCAATTAGAACATCGACACCGCGAGCCTTGGCAGCTTGTACAGCGTCATAGATCACCGAGGCGGAGTCAGCGCCGGTATGCTGTGCAATCACTGGAATGCGGTTACGCTCCCCCCAGACCTGTAACTGCTCGACCGCTGCGGCACGGAACGTATCGCCAGCGGCCAGCATGACCTTCTTGCCCTCAAGCTGGAGCTTTTTAGCCAGCTTGCCGATGGTCGTGGTTTTGCCAACACCGTTCACGCCAACAACCAGAATGACGAAGGGTTGAGTAGCCTTATCGATAACCAACGGTTGCTCAACAGGCGTCAACAAGCCAGTTAACTCTTCCTGCAATGCCTGATAAAGCGCCTCGCTGTCAGCAAGCTGTTTACGCGCTACCCGCTGGGTGAGGTTTTTCATGATGGTGGTCGTCGCCTCGACACCCACATCCGCCGTCAATAGCCGGGTCTCCAGCTCATCGAGCAAATCATCGTCGATAGCTTTCTTGCCCAGAAACAGGCTGGCCATCCCTTCGCCAATGCTGGCGCTGGTCTTGCTCAGCCCTTGCTTGAGGCGAGCAAAGAAGCCCAGCTTTGCCGGTGCAGCGGGCTGTGGTGCCTGCTCCGGTTCCGGTTCTGCGTCTACTCCTGGTTCTGGCTCAAGCTCCGGCTCTGCAATCGACACGACAGGCTCGGCTACTGGCTCAGGCTCAGGCTCAGGCTCAGCCGTCCTCGATTCATCTAGCCGCTCGGGCTCAATGAATACAGGCTCAACAGGCGCCAGCATAGCAGGCTCAGGCTCTGGCTCAACTGCAGGCGCTTGCAGAGAAGGCTGCACCGTTTCAGGCTGGCGTGGCGGCTCAACCGGCTGCGCCTGAATCGGCTCCGGCTGAAAGGTTTTTACGCTTTCGTCCTGCTCGGCTACCGGTGCGGGTGCTTCGGCCTCCTTAGCAGGCGGCAGTTGGGTTGAAGGAATAGCGTCAGCCGGCTCGGGGACCGGCTCCGGGTGTACTACCGGCTCGACAGCCGTTTCCGGCTTGGCCTCGGTTGTCTCCTGCGGCTTCTTGCGAAACCAGCTGAAGAACCCTTTCTTTTCCCCTGCGGGAGGGGACTTTTTATCGTCGGAACCAAACATGCAAAGGTCTATCTCAAGGGGCGGGCACGCTGTGGCAAATCCATAAAGATGTGCTGCCAGGCGTGGCCGGCATGAAAAGGGATGCGTATCCTAGCACCTCATCGCTTGCTGGCGCTAAAGACCGGCAAGCCCTGGAATGAGTTCATAGATTGATGACAGTCTTCTCTCGACGTACTACTGGTCTGCTGTTCAGCCTGCTCTGCGCGCCGCTTACCGTCCTGGCCGCCGAGACCCAACCCACGCACGAATACACACTCGACAATGGTTTGAAAGTCGTTGTTCGGGAAGATCATCGTGCTCCTGTCGTGGTTTCACAACTCTGGTACAAGATCGGCTCAAGCTACGAAACGCCCGGATCGACCGGCCTTTCCCATGCCTTGGAACACATGATGTTCAAGGGCAGCAGCAAGATGGGTCCTGGAGAGGCCTCCCTGGTTCTGCGTGATCTCGGAGCAACCGAGAATGCCTTCACCACGGATGATTACACGGCCTATTACCAGGTGATGGCCAAGGATCGTTTGCCTGTGGCGCTTGAGCTCGAAGCCGATCGCATGGCCACCTTACGCCTACCTGCCGATGAATTCAGCCGCGAGATAGAAGTCATCAAGGAGGAGCGTCGCCTGCGCACTGACGATCAGCCAATGGCACTGGCCTACGAGCGTTTCAGCGCGGCGGCCTACCCGGCCAGTGGCTACCGCACGCCAACCATTGGCTGGCCTGCTGATCTTAAACGCATGAACATCGACGATCTGCGGCACTGGTATCAATCCTGGTACGCGCCCAACAATGCGACCCTGGTTGTAGTGGGCGATGTGACCGGAGAAGACGTAAGACAGATGGCTCAACAGTACTTTGGCCAGATTCCCAAGCGGGACCTGCCACCGGCCAAGCGCCCGCTTGAACTCCAGGCACCAGGTGAACGCCGTCTGATCCTTCCCGTTCGTACGCAAATCCCCAGCCTCATGATGGGATTCAATGTGCCCGGTTTTGCCAGTGCAGAGAATCAACGGGATGTGCATGCCTTGCGCCTGATCTCAGCGCTGCTCGATGGTGGCTACAGCGCCCGTCTCTCCACTCAACTGGAGCGTGAGCAGGAGCTGGTTACCGGCGCCTCGGCCTCATACGAGTCCTACACTCGCGGCGACAGTCTGTTCATGCTCAGCGCCATGCCCAACCTGCAAAAGGGCAAGACCCTGGCAGATGTCGAAGCCGGCCTTTGGGCGCAACTGGATGCGCTCAAGCAAACGCCACCGAGCACTGCCGAACTGGAGCGCGTCAGAGCGCAGGTGATCGCCAGCCTTGTCTATGAGCGCGACTCAATTACAGCCCAGGCCAGCAATATTGGTCAATTGGAAAGCATCGGCGTGTCCTGGCACGAGATGGATAACGAGCTTGCAGATTTGCAATCTGTCACTCCGGCTGATCTACAGCGTGTTGCACGCACTTACTTCACTCGCGATCGCCTGACAGTCGCCCACGTGATTCCCGAGACCCAGACACAGCAGGAGGCTCGCCCATGAACGTCCGCTTTTCTTATGCATGGGGCACCTTGCTCAGCCTGACGCTGCTTGGCGGCTGCCAGAACACCTCCCCCGTGGCGGACAGTGCAGCGGCCCATCCTAAACTGGAATCACTGCAGGCGCTGAGCAAGACAGCTCCGGTTACCCGCAAGCTCGATATCCAAAGCTGGAGAACTCCAGAAGGCGCGCGCGTCATGTTTGTGGAAGCTAATGAGCTGCCCATGTATGACCTCCGCCTGACATTTGCAGCCGGTAGCAGCCAGGACGGCAACACACCAGGCATCGCCACGATGACCAATGGCATGCTCAACGAAGGCATTGCAGGAATGGACACTACCGCAATAGCCATTGGCTTCGAAAACCTGGGTGCCAATTTCTCAAACGGTGCCTATCGCGACATGGCCGTTGCCGGGCTGCGTACCTTGTCCGACCCGACTAAAAGTGACCCGGCGCTTGATCTCTTCACCAAGGTGGTAGGTCATCCTACGTTTCCTGCCGCCCCGCTGGAGCGTATTCGAAATCAATTGTTGACCAGCATCGAATACAAGAAACAGGACCCCGGCGCTCAGGCAGGTGATGCGCTGATGAAACAGCTCTACGGCAGTCATCCCTATGCGCACCCCAGCATGGGCACAGCTGAATCACTGAGGTCGATCACACCTGCTCAGTTACGCGCCTTTCATCAGCGTGCGTATACAGCAGGCAATGTCGTCATCGCGTTGACAGGTAATCTGACCCGCCCCCAGGCCGAAGCCATTGCCGCCAAGGTATCCCGTGCTCTACCCAAGGGCCCTGCCCTGCCGTCGGTAGCCAAGCCGCAACCACCTAAACCGGGCGTTACGCATATCGAGTTTCCCTCGCAGCAGACGCACCTTATGCTGGCCGAGCAGGGAATCGACCGCCGGGACCCTGACTACGCCGCGCTATATCTGGGCAACCAGATCCTGGGTGGGGGCGGGTTCGGCACTCGCCTGATGACCGAAGTCCGCGAAAAGCGCGGATTGACCTATGGTGTTTATTCCGGCTTTACGCCGATGCAGGTCGCGGGGCCCTTCACGATCGGCCTGCAAACCCGAGCCGAGATGAGCCAGAATACATTGGGGCTTGTGCAAAATATTGTCCGCCAATACCTCAAGGAAGGGCCGACACAGAAGGAGCTGGATGATGCCAAGCGTGAAATATCAGGCAGCTTCCCGCTCTCGACCGCCAGTAACAGTGCGATCGTCGCCCAGCTCGGCATGATTGGCTTCTACGACCTGCCACTCGACTTTCTGGACACCTTCATGAAGCAGACGCAAGCCGTGACTACGGGTCAGGTGCGCGAAGCCATGGCCCGGCATTTGAATCCTGATGGCTTTGTCATCGTGACGGCAGGCCCAACCGTTGCCCAGCAACCCTTGCCAGCGCCGGTTGAGCGCGGCAATACACCGCCTCCCAGCGTACCGGAGCATTGAGCATGGCGCAGAGTAAAGGCAGCAGCCAGCTGCGTATCATTGGAGGCGACTGGCGCAGCCGACGCTTCAGCTTTCCAGAAGCACCAGGGCTCAGACCAACCCCTGACCGGGTCCGCGAGACGCTGTTCAACTGGCTGATGCCCCATGTACCCGGCGCACGGGTACTGGATCCGTTCCTGGGCAGTGGTGCGCTATTGCTTGAAGCGCTGTCCCGGGGTGCCAGTCAAGCGCTGGGGCTGGACTTGAACCCTGCAGCGGTAGGCTCGCTGCGCGGTCATCTGGCGTCACTCGGATGCACCAATGCTCAGGTCGTACAGAACGATGCACTGCACTACCTTCAGCACAATGAGGCCACGCCTTTTGACGTAGTGTTCCTTGACCCTCCCTTCCAGAAAGGTCTGCTGGAGCCCGCCTGTCAACTGCTCGAGGAGCAAGGCTGGCTGGCCAGGGATGCATGGATTTACACTGAAAGCGAAAGTCAGCCCTCATCGCTTCCCATGTCCGCCAACTGGCACCTGCACAGGGAAAAGAAGGCGGGAAGCGTACATTACGCGCTCTGGCATCGAACCGCGTAACGGGATGCCCATGCACCCTATCGTGGAGAACCTATCAGCTCAGACAGATGCTTTCCGGCCCGCTTGGTGGCTGCCAGGTCCTCACCTGCAGACCTTATGGGGGTCACTCTGGCGTCGTCTTCCCCTGATGACGCGCCCACGCGAGCGTATCTGGCTAGACGACGGTGATTTTCTCGACCTTGACTGGTACGGACCGGAAGATCCTTATGCGCCGCTGGTACTGGCTATCCACGGACTGACAGGCAGCTCTTCGTCACACTATATTCTGGGTTTGCAACTGGCCCTTGCCGAGCATGGCTGGGCCAGCGTTGGATTGAACTGGCGAGGGTGCTCAGGCGAGCCGAACCTGTTACCGCGGGGCTACCACTCAGGCGTCACCGAAGACCTTGCCGCTGTTATCGCCCACCTTCAGGCCAAGCGCCCTTTGGCACCGCTCTATGCTGTTGGCTACTCGCTTGGCGGTAACGTGCTGCTCAAGTACCTGGGCGAAGCAGGCTTGAATTGCTCACTCCAGGCGGCTGCCTCCGTGTCGGTTCCTTTCCGGCTCGACCTTTGCGCAGACCGTATCGCCATTGGATTTTCCCGTGTGTATCAGGCGCACTTCATGCGAGAACTGGTGAGCTATGTAAAGCGCAAGCGAGAGGCTTTGCAGCAGCGCCAGCAACACGACCATGTAGCCTCGCTGGATGCCTTGGGTAGCCTGGAGGACATGAAGAGCTTTTGGGATTTTGACGGACGCATCACCGCCCCGCTCCACGGATTCAAGGATGCTCACGATTACTACCGGCAGGCATCAAGCCGTTATTACCTGAAAGACATCCGAATACCGACCCTTATGATTCAAGCGGAAGATGATCCTTTCATTGGACGTGAAAGCCTGCCAACACCAGGAGAGCTATCCAATACGATATGCTTCGAGCGCCATGCTCATGGAGGGCATGTAGGCTTTGTCGCAGGTACATGGCGAAACCCTGAGTACTACCTGGAGCGCCGCATACCGCAGTGGCTCTTGTGGCAGCAGGAGAAACTGACATAGACGTGGCGGCTATAGCCGATCAGCGAACGCTATCCGCGTCAGATGAAAACAGGCAACCCGAGAAGGCTGCGTTTTTCGACAATTTTTTCTACACTCCTCAACGCTTAAAGCTCACCTTTGATGAATACCAGGCCGCTTATCCACCTTTCGACTTGGACATCTGATCTGGCTGAGCTACCATCCAAGCCCCCACGGACCGTAAGGACGCCGCGATGAATCGAGTGCTGTACCCGGGAACCTTCGACCCGATCACCAGGGGTCACGGTGATCTCGTCGAACGCGCCTCACGTTTGTTTGAGCATGTCGTCGTCGCCGTAGCGGCCAGTCCGAAGAAGAATCCGCTGTTTCCGCTGGAAAGGCGGGTAGAGTTGGCTCGAGCGGTTACGGCACACCTGCCTAATGTCGAGGTCATTGGCTTTTCTTGCCTGCTGGCCAATCTCGTCAAGGAGCAGAAAGCCACGATCCTCCTGCGAGGATTGCGTGCTGTTTCGGATTTCGAATTCGAGTTTCAGTTGGCCAACATGAACCGTGTGCTGGCGCCTGACGCAGAAAGCATGTTTCTTACTCCGTCGGAAAATTACTCCTACATCTCTTCGACGCTGGTACGTGAAATTGCAGCACTGGGTGGCGACGTCACTAAGTTCGTGCACCCGCTTGTCAAGGAAGCGCTGGCCGAACGTTTCAAGCCAGCCTCTTGAAATTTTGCCGTTAGGGCACATATATCGGCGCAGACGTGCACCACGCGCGCCGATAAGGCACAATTCGCGTTTACCTTTTCTGTATCGCCGTCATCCGTGAGCGGCGGGAGCAATTCATGTCCCTCAAGATTACTGAAGACTGCATCAATTGCGATGTATGTGAGCCTGAGTGCCCTAATGGTGCCATCTCTCAGGGCGAAGAGATTTATGTGATCGACCCTAACCTCTGTACCGAGTGTGTAGGTCATTACGACGAGCCGCAGTGCCAGCAGGTTTGCCCAGTGGATTGCATCCCGCTCGACCCGGAAAACGTCGAGAGCAAGGAAAAACTGCACGAAAAGTATCTGAAAATCAGCGGTCAAGCCTGATCCAGGCTATTGGCAGCGCGACACTATCAGGTATTTACAGGCGCCATAAAAAAGCCGGTCAATTGACCGGCTTTTTTATGGGATTCAGTCCGACTGGCCATATCCTGTGCGGGTACAGCCCAGGCAACGAACAAAAGCAGCCTTACCCGGCTCAACGACCAAGGCCCTGCCCGCCTCGCCTACATTACCGCCTGCAGCGGTAAAGGGCAGACTGACCACAAAGGCACCCGCGCCAATAACAGTAGCAGCAATCAAAAGCGGCCGGGCAATCAGCAGATCACCGATCATCGAAAAGGCTTTTGGTGCATCCGCTTGGTAGTTCGGATCGCCACTGACATTGTTAACGGTTTCCGTCTCATAACCCGAATCGGCTAGTGCCGGTGCGGCAGCACTCCATAAAGCCATGGAGAAGGCCAACGTGGTGGCCAATGCGCGGAACGGGCTCATACTTCTGTCCTTTAAGTGAGAGGCGATTAACCATTAACTATAAGCACCACCTCTCGACTTGTCAGTGACCTTTCACCTGAAGATCAGGTCATTCCGTCAGAGTTCTGGTCTTTCCCTGATGCCGATAGGCCAGAACCATCAGGAAGGCCCCACCCAGAATCATCGGTACGCACAAGACCTGCCCCATCGTGAGCCAGCCCCAGGCCAGATAACCCAGCTGCGCATCCGGCATACGGACGAATTCCACCAGGAAACGGAAAATGCCGTAACACAGGACGAAAAGCCCTGATACCGCCATTGTTGGACGTGGCTTGCGTGAGAAGAACCAGAGAATAACGAACAAGGCGACTCCTTCCAGCGCAAACTGATAGAGCTGGGAAGGATGGCGCGGCAACTGGGCCGGATCGCTGAAGGGCGGAAAAATCATTGCCCACGGCACATCGCTCGGCTTGCCCCACAGTTCAGCATTGATGAAGTTACCAATCCGCCCGGCGCCCAGGCCGATTGGAACCAGCGGGGCGATGAAATCCATCAACTCGAAAAAGCTCTTGTTGTTGCGGCGACCAAACCACCACACCGCCAGAATTACGCCCAGCAGGCCGCCATGAAAGGCCATGCCGCCCTTCCAGACCTCAAAGATCAGCGTGGGATTGGCAAGGTACTCATCCAGGTTATAGAAAAGGACATACCCCAACCGTCCCCCGATGATGACGCCGCACGCCACCCAGAAGACCAGATCCGAAAGTTTGTCTTTGTTCCAGGTGGGATCGAATCGGTTCAAGCGACGTGAGGCCAGCAGCCAAGCCCCGCCAATACCAATGAGGTACATCAGACCGTACCAGTGAATCTTGAGTGGACCGATCGCGACCGCTACCGGGTCGATCTGTGGATAAGGCAGCATTACGACTCCTTGATAAAAGGGTTCTCAGACCAGAAAGCTGAGCCCTACACTGAACAACAACAACGCAAATAGCCGCTTGAGCAGCCGTGGAGAAAGCGTGTGCGCCAAACGCGCACCAAAACGGGCAAAGAACATGCTGGTCAGCGCAATACCTACCAGGGCCGGCAGGTAGACATATCCCAGACTCCACTCAGGCAAGCCAGGCTCACTCCAGCCCACCACCATGAACGAAAGGGCTCCGGAGAGCGCGATCGGCAACCCACACGCAGATGAGGTTGCCACCGCCCTTTGCATACTGACGCCTCGCCAGGTCAGGAAAGGCACAGTCAGCGAGCCGCCTCCGATGCCGAAAATGGCAGACGCCCAGCCAATGACCACACCGGCGAGCGTTAGAACCGGCTTGCCCGGTACCGGTCTGCTGCTTTTGGGACGAAGGTCAAGCACCATCTGTAGCGACACGAGGATGGCAAAGGTACCGATTATTTTCTGCAGAATTGGCCCCTGAATATAAGATGCCGTAACCCCGCCGACAAAGCTGCCCAGGATGATGCCAACCGTCATCCACACCACGAGTGGCCACTGGACCGCTCTCTGGCGATGATGCGCCAGAATGGAATTGATTGACGTAAAGACGATTGTTGCCAGTGAAGTACCGACGGCCAGATGCGTCAGCACATCGGTATCCATTCCATGGGCAGTGAAGCTGAACACCAGAACCGGTACGATGATCAATCCGCCCCCGACGCCGAACAGACCCGCCAGAACGCCTGCACATGCGCCAAGAATCAGATAGAGCACGAATTCCATATCGAATCCTGCCGAACAAAACGGCAATGGTAGCCCAATCGGCCAACGCAAACGAGCGAACCCTCAATGATCAAGGCCTTACGGAGCCCAACTGATGTGTCTGATTGTCTTTGCGTGGCGCCCTGAAGATAACGAGTCACTTATCCTGGCCGCCAACCGTGACGAGTTCTATGCACGCCCCAGCGCTCCGTTGGATACATGGGACGATCAACCAGACATTATTGGAGGAAGAGACCTGACCGCAGGTGGGACTTGGCTCGCGGTAGGAAGGGATGGTCGCTTTGCCACCGTGACCAATATCAGGGATCCTGGTCAGCCGGTATCCGACCGCTCACGGGGCGAACTGCCTGTACGCTTTCTGGAACGTGATATCTCGGCCGAAGAGTATGTACATGAAGTGGCTCAACGTAGCGATGAATACACAGGGTTCAACCTGCTTCTAGGCGATCGCCAGTCGTTATGGCATTTGAATGCTCGCAGCCGAAAACCGCATCGACTGCCGCCGGGCGTTTACGGCGTATCCAATGCCGATTTGAACACGCCATGGCCCAAGTTGCTCAGAGCCAGAGCAAGTCTCGAACAGGCCCTGGAAACCCCTTCGGACGAGGCTTTATTTGCACTATTGGCCGACACCTGGCGACCTGATCCCGTAACGCTTCCGCATACCGGCATCAGCCATGAACTGGAAATGCTCTTGTCCAGCGTTTTCATCTCCAGCGAACACTACGGCACACGGGCCAGCACTGTGCTGCGGCAACAGGTAGACGGACAGACCGTCATTACGGAACGTCGCTTTGGAGCCTACGGCAAGTCGCTTGGAGAAAGCCGCCGGACGCTGTAGTCCGGCGTGCTGTCAGCTCTGGACGGTGGAAGCCGGGTTGATGACGCGCCCTAGCCCCAGGTTACGCAAGGCCAGATGCAGCGCACTGTGCACCACTTGCGGATTGTCAATCTTGAGCAGCTGATCCAGGAGCTCCTTTGCCTTGGACAGGCTCATCTGACGCAGCAACCACTTCACCTTGGGGAGGTTGGTTGCATTCATGGAAAGGGAGTCGTATCCCATGGCCATGAGCAATACCGCTGCGGCCGGATCGCCTGCCATCTCGCCACAGATACTCACTGGAACGTTTTCCGCATGAGCATCCTCCACCACGCTCTTGAGTGCTTGCAGCACGGCTGGATGGAAGTAGTCATACAGGTCAGCCACGCGTGGGTTATTACGATCTACCGCCAGCAGATACTGGGTCAGATCGTTGGAGCCCACCGAGATAAAGTCCACCTCACGGGCCAGATCCCGGGCCTGATAGACCGCCGAAGGCACCTCTACCATCACACCTACAGGCGGCATGGGGATATTGACCCCTTCATCACGCACCTCGCACCAGGCGCGATGCAGGAGATGCTGGGCCTCGTCCAGCTCGTGTACCCCCGAGATCATGGGTAGCATGATTCGCAGGTTATCCAGACCTTCACTGGCCTTGAGCATGGCTCGCGCCTGTACCAGGAAGATTTCCGGATGGTCCAGCGTGACACGAATCCCGCGCCATCCCAGGAAGGGGTTGTCTTCCTTAATGGGGAAATAGGACAGGGATTTATCTCCGCCGATATCCAGCATGCGCATGGTGACCGGCTGGGGATGGAACGCCGCCAGTTGCTCCCGGTAGATGGACAGCTGCTCCTTCTCACTGGGGAAGCGGTCGTTGATCATGAACGGGACCTCAGTCCGATACAGCCCCACCCCTTCCGCGCCACGCTGCTGCGCCCGAGCAACATCGGCCAGCAGCCCCGTGTTCACCCAGAGCGGCATACGATGACCATCCAGGGTTTCGCACGGCAGGCTGCGCAGGGCTTCCAGCCCCTGGGTCAGCTGACGCTCCTCCTCGACCACAGCGCTGTACTGCTTGAGCAGCTGAGGTGATGGGTTGGTAAAGACTTCGCCGTGATAGCCGTCGACAATCAACGAAATGCCATCGACTTTTGAATAAGGCAGGTCTACCGCGCCCATGACGGTGGGAATACCCATCGCGCGCGCCAGGATGGCAACGTGGGAGTTGCCAGAGCCGAGCACAGAAATCATGCCGGCCAGCTTGCCTTCAGGCACCTCGCCCAGCATGGCGGGTGACAGCTCTTCACTGACCAGGATGGTCTGGTCGGGATAGACCAGACATTGTTGCCGTGCCTGCTGCAGATAAGCCAGCAATCGACGGCCAAGGTCCTTCACATCAGCGGCACGTTCGCTCAGATAGGCATCGTCCATCATCTCGAAACGACGAACATGCTCGGTCACGACCTGACGCAGTGCCCCCTGTGCCCACTGCCCTTTCTTGATGATTTGAGTAACCTCGTTACCCAATGCCGCGTCGTCGAGCATCATCAAATAGACGTCGAACAGGGCGCGCTCTTCCTTGCGCAGCTGGGTCGAAAGACGCTCTGACAGCTGGCGCATGTCTTCACGTACAGACTCCAGCGCGTGCTGGAACAAGGCCAATTCTGCCTCGATGTCCGTAACGGTCTTGTCAGGAACGACTTCCAGATCAGCTGGAGGCAGCACGACTACAGCCGTACCCACACCAACACCGGGAGCACCGGGAATACCTACGAAACGAGCCTCCTGGATACCCTTACCCTGCCGTCCGAGCCCACGAATGGTACCCGTGGCTTCAGCATGTGCGATAACGCCGGCCAATTGGGCGCTCATGGTCACAAGGAAAGCTTCTTCACCTTCGTCGAACTGGCGCCGCTCCTTTTGCTGAACAACCAGAACCCCCATCACACGACGATGGTGAATGATTGGCGCCCCCAGGAAAGAGGCATAGCGCTCCTCGCCCGTTTCGGCGAAATAGCGAAAACGCGGATGACTGGAGGCATCCTCAAGGTTGAGCGGCTCTTCGCGCGTGCCGACGAGGCCGACCAGGCCTTCATTGGGCGCCATGCTGACACGCCCGATGGAGCGCTTGTTCAGGCCCTCGGTCGACATGAGGACAAATCGATTGGTTTCAGGGTCCAGCAGATAGACCGAGCACACCTGAGTGCCCATGGCCGCCCGAACGCGCTGAACGATGATCGATAACGCTGTCTTGAGATCCTTGGCGCCGTTTACTTCTTGAACGACCTTACGCAGCGTATTCAGCATGCTAGAAGCCCTGGGCTCTGGTGACGTTGGACGACATCCTGGTAAAGGATTTCGAGGCGCGAGCAAATTGAGTTCCGGTCACCGACCTGATAGCCACGATCGATGAAGGTGGACAGCAACGCCTATCTGACAGCGTATTGCCACTCAACGTCACAAATCGTTCATCCAGCATGGCCACAGCATTTCCTCCGTCCACGGCAGGCCCGGCATAACCGGGCAGGCCGGTGAGGCAATGCAAACGGTGCCTCTTCCGTCTTCCATACGTACACGTATGGTACAGGCTTAACATATCGATCAGGCGAGCAAGCGCGGGGCCAACTCCTTGAGGGCTCGACGATACACTTCCCGCTTGAACGTCACCACCTGCCCTAATGGGTACCAGTAGCTGACCCAGCGCCAACCGTCGAACTCCGGCTTGCCTGTCACATCCATGCGTACCCTCTGATCCTCAGACATCAGCCGGAGCAGAAACCATTTCTGCTTTTGACCGATGCACAGGGGCCTACTATGCGTACGCACCATGCGTTGGGGCAAGCGATAACGCAACCAGCCCCGCGTACAGGCCAAAATCCGGACATCATCCGGACTCAGACCCACTTCTTCGTTCAATTCGCGATAAAGCGCTTCTTCCGGCGTTTCACGATCATCGATACCTCCCTGTGGAAACTGCCAGGCGTCCTGGTTGATGCGCCGAGCCCACAGCACTTGGCCAGCGTCATTCGCGAGGATGATGCCGACATTCGGGCGAAAACCATCAGAATCGATCACGGCTGACACCCCTGGAAAGTCAATAGACTTGCATTGTTCCATAAAGCTTGTTGGAGCGGCAACGCAGCTCCCTGCCTGTATTTTTGCCGTCTGTGGCAATACGCTGGCAAGTGCCACTCCTGCCTGCTCGTCCATATGGACATTACATTGGGGTAATCCCGCCGGAGCGCCTGAAAATCCGCGAGCAGTATCCTCAGCCCTTGCTGAACAAAAGCTTACATAGCCAAGCAATCAATGGATTCTGACGGGTAAAGCATGACCCGTTTCCCACTCCTATCAGCGAAAGTGCCGCTGCAGAAGCATGTAGATAGCCAGAATTACACCTACCCAGCCGATCAGGTAGAAATAGTCCAGGAAGCCCAGGATCGCAGCCTGGCGATTGACCAGCGAGGCCATCTGGCTCATGGAGGCATGCCCTGCCGCCTCGTTCAGCTGTTCTCTATACTGCTGATAAAGCGGATTGAATGAGGTGATGTGACTGCGCAGGACATTGGCGTGGAACGCATCGCGCCATTGCAGAAAGACGTTGGCCATGACGATTCCTAGCGGCATGACGATCTGCTGCGTCATGTTCTTGATCTGATATGCCTGGCTGAAGTAACGCGGAGGAATGGTCATGAAGGTGTACATGATGATCACCGCAAAGGTCGAGATCAGGAACACACCATGCATCATGAGCGCAGGCTGAAGCTGCTGCACAAGCGGCACCTCGCCATTCTGGCTGGACATCCAGAAGCCATAGCCGGCCAGCAACGAATAGCCGAGCACCAGAAACTTCTTGAAGCCACCCCACGGGAAATACCGCTTGAGCGTGCCGGAGGTAATGGCCATGAGCGGCACTATCCCACACAGCCAGCCGATAGCCATGATCGTTCCAGCGGTGTAGATCGGCACCTGCAGGGCGTTCAGGACATATTGGGGAATGACGTAGTTGTAGGCGCCGAGCATGAAGTAGTTCAGCATCATGAACAGCATGCCGAGCAGAAAGGCCGGATTGATGGCGTTACGAAAGTCGAGGGTTGGCCGCTCCCGCTGCCGCTCACAAAAGATGAAGACGGCCATGAGGCAGATACCCAGCAGAAAGAGTCCGAGCAGCTCCCAGGTATCGCTGTAGAAATCAAAACTCATCCGCTGGATAGTGGTTTCGACAATGATGCTTCCAACCAGCAGGATAGCCATGGGCAGCAGTGCTGGTCTGGCCGACAACTTTTCGGGTATGACGCGCGAGGGAATGGCCATCCAGATGCACACGGCCATGACCAGACAGACCACCAGCGGCACGGCAAAGATACCGCGCCACTCCTCATGCGCCAGCAGTTGCGCCGTACAAAAAGAAGCCATCGCCGCGCCAAGCGGCACGCCGCTGGCAAAGGCTCGTATGCCTGTGGGGGTTTGCGGCCCCGGGAAGAACATGAGCACCAGCACCCGCGCACCGGCGAAAAAGGTCGCGGCGGCCGCCCCCATGAAGACTCTGCCCGTGGCAAAGACCCACAGGTGGTCGCCGGCCAGACAGAGCAGCTGGCCTATGGTATGGACAACTGTCGCCGCCATCATCAGGTGCCGGTACCCCAGATGCTGTACAAACCACTGGTGAGGCGCCGTGAAAAAGATGACCGCGACGCTATAGGCTGCCGTGGCATAGACATAGCTGCGCTGATCAGCACCCAGGCCGCCGGATACATAGCGGTTGGCCAGCGCGATGGAGAGGCTGTCGAGAAAATAGACGGTGACCATCAGCGTGATGCTGAGCATCAGCAGGCCACGGTGATGTGGAAACGTAGGTGAAGACATTCCGACTCGGTTCGATGACTGGTATCAGCTGGCCAGTAAACGTGGCCAGCCTTTCATCGAACACGGCCCGGGCGCTTGGTTCCCTACCAGACGCCCGCCGCCACCCTAAGCGTTAACTCAGAAACAGTTTATACGCAGGGTTATTGGTCTCATCCCAATAGCGATAACCGATCTCTGCCAGCGCTTCGGGCACACGGTGCCGCTCCTCCTCCGGAACCTCAAGCGCCGCCAATACGCGGCCATCAGCCGAGCCGTGATTGCGATAGTGGAACATGGTGATATTCCACCGCCCACCCAGGCGATTGAGGAAGTTGAACAATGCGCCAGGCCGCTCGGGAAACTCGAAACGGAAGACCTGCTCGGTATCCACATGGGCCGCATGTCCACCTACGGTATGCCGTATGTGCAGCTTGGCCAGCTCATTGTCGGTCAGATCTAATACGGGAAACCCTTGCTCACGCAGGCTTTCGATGAGCTTGCCGCGTGGATCGGTTTCCGGATGAGTCTGTACGCCGACAAAGATATGGGCTTCCCTATCCGTGTTATAGCGATAGTTGAATTCGGTGATCTGGCGCTTGCCCAGTGCCTCGCAGAACGCTTTGAAACTGCCGGGACGCTCAGGAATGGTCACGGCGATGATAGCCTCACGCTGTTCCCCCAGCTCGGCACGCTCTGCCACGTGACGCAGGCGGTCGAAGTTGACGTTGGCACCCGAGTCGATGGCTACCAGGGTCTCCCCTTTTACGCCGCGGGTAGCGACATACTTCTTGATCCCCGCCACGCCTAGGGCACCAGCCGGCTCGGTGATGGAGCGCGTATCGTCGTAGATGTCCTTGATAGCTGCGCAGATCTCATCGGAGCTGACGGTAATCACGTCATCCACATAGTGTCGGCAGATCTCGAAGGTGTGATGACCGATCTGCCCGACCGCTACGCCATCGGCAAAGATACCCACTTGACTCAGCACCACCCGGTCACCTGCCTGCATGGCGGCCTGGAGGCAATTGGAGTCGTCTGGTTCAACACCAATAATCTTAATGTCAGGACGCAGGTACTTGACGTAGGCGGCGATCCCCGCGATCAGCCCTCCACCGCCTACCGGCACGAAAATGGCGTCCAGCTGACCTGGTTGCTGGCGCAGGATTTCCATGGCGACAGTACCCTGCCCGGCAATCGTATCCGGATCATCGTACGGGTGAATAAAGGTGTATCCCTTTTCCTCTACCAGTTTCAGCGCATGAGCCAGCGCCTCAGGAAAGGCATCGCCGTGCAGGACAGCCTTGGCACCGCGGGCACGTACCGCCTTGATCTTGATTTCTGGCGTCGTTTTGGGCATGACGATAACGGCCTTGATACCCAGCTTCTGAGCAGCTAAGGCCAGGCCTTGGGCATGGTTGCCGGCGGATGCCGCGATCACGCCGCGAGCCTTTTCCTCGTCAGTGAGCTGGGCCACCTTGTTGTAGGCGCCCCGAATCTTGAACGAGAAGACGGGCTGCAGGTCTTCGCGCTTGAGCAGAATCCGGTTACCCAGACGCTCCGAAAGGCTGTGTGCGGGATGCAGAGGTGTTTCAACGGCCACGTCGTAGACGGGCGAGGTCAGCATTTTCTTGACGTACTGTTCGAGCATCGACTTTTCTCGGCAGGGCTTTTGCGGGGAACAGTCAGTCTACTGCGCAAGCAGCACGACAAGCCACCCACAATGCGTCAACCACCCTGTTCACCGCTGATAGGGTCAGCCCGGCTATAATCGAACCTCTACTTCTCCTTTGCCGGAATCGATCATGAACCAGGATCAGCTCAAGCAAGCCGTGGCGCAGGCCGCGGTGGACTATATTCTCCCGCACCTCTCGCGTGACAGCGTCATTGGGGTCGGCACCGGCTCTACCGCCAACTTCTTCATCGACCTGCTGGCCCAACACAAAATGGAATTCGACGGCGCAGTAGCCAGCTCCGAGGCAACGGCCGAGCGACTCAAGAAACATGGCATTCCGGTGTATGACCTCAATGGCGTCAACTATCTTGAGTTCTACATCGATGGCGCCGACGAGGCCAACGAGCACCTGCAACTGATCAAAGGGGGCGGTGCAGCATTGACGCGTGAAAAAATCGTAGCGGCCGTGGCACAGACCTTTATCTGCATTGCCGACGGCAGTAAACGCGTAGATGTGCTGGGCGAGTTTCCGCTCCCTGTCGAGGTCATCCCCATGGCACGCAGCTACGTAGCCCGCGAGTTGGTCAAGCTGGGCGGCGATCCGGTCTACCGTGAAGGTGTTAAAACCGACAACGGCAACGTGATCCTGGACGTGCATAACATGCATATCCTTGACCCGATCGATCTGGAGTCCAAGATCAATAACATCGTCGGCGTAGTCACGGTTGGCCTGTTCGCGGCTCGCTCGGCGGATGTCCTGCTGCTGGGAACCGCCGAAGGCGTTCAGACGCTCAAGCGTTAAGCACCTACGTCCCACGACGAGACACGCACTTCAGGCTGTGCACGATCACAGTGCACAGCCTGCCCGGCATTTTTTCCATCCCCATCTATAGTTACGCCCAGGCAGCGCTGTCAGTCTGCCAGGCGTCGCCTGCCTGTCCGCTTTTCAAGTCGGCACGCTATCTGCTCCATGCAGCTCCGCACTACCCATAACTACAACACAACAAACCATAACAATGAGGATCGCTTGTGCATTCCTTTTCCAAACTAGCGCTTGCAGTCGGCTGTATCTTGATAGGGGGTACCGCGGGTGCCTATGACTTTGGTGAATACGCCGACGAGACACTGGACGTTCTGATTAATGAGTATCCGGGTCGTTATCGAGGCACTACGAGTTTTGAGGGCGCCTCGGCCTGGATGCAGCAGCGTATAGGTAACAACGCCACTCTCCAGTCCTTCACCTGGAACGGAAACCGGAACTCACAGAACGTAGTGGCTCAGCTGGCAGGCACCAGCGGCAACACCCTTGTACTAGGGGCACACTTTGATACCTACTTTGGCCGCCCGACACTCCAAGGCCTGGATGACAACGGTTCCGGTGCCGCCGTCCTTACGGAGATCACGCGCAACCTCAGCGGGATCGCGCTGGAAAATGGTATCAATGTGGTTGCCTTCGGAGCTGAAGAGGAAGGCCTGCGCGGCTCACGCGCCTATGTAGCCGGCTTGAGCGATAGCGAGCGGGCCAGCCTGCTGGGCATGATCAACCTCGACAGCCTGATCACGGGCGACCTGATGTATGCCCATGCCGGTGCCAACAGCGTCGATAACCCCACCCTGGCGTCCATACGCGAGCAGACGCTTCGTATCGCACAGGAACTGGGGATCGATCTGCGCACGAATCCCGGGCTGAATTCGGAATACCCTGCCGGCACCGGCTGTTGCAGTGATGCAGCAAGCTTCGAGGCGCTCGGTATTCCGGTGCTGTTCGTCGAAGCGACCAACTGGGAAATCGGCAAGTTGGACGGCTATGAGCAGACCATCAATCCAGCCATTCCTGGCGGCGCCACCTGGCATACACCATCACTGGACAACGAGACGGTGCTGACCGGCGCCTTGGGTGCAGAGCGCATCCAGCAGCGCCTTCGTGATTATTCACGTCTGCTGACACGTCTCCTGCTGGAGCTGACAAATGCCGACCTGCTCGCTTCCACCGCCTCCAGCGGTGCGCTGGCACGGGCCATGGAGGACAACCTGCGCAGCCAGCATGAAACTCTTACTCGGCTGCATGACCGCCGTTGGCTGGGCCTTCAGCTCGCTCCACTTGCACCCAACCAATTCAGCGGCAGCGTGGGAATCGAGGGGGAGTACCAGCCTGAGCGTGGATTTGATGTAGATCCAAGTCAGCGCTCCAAGCGGGCCACCGCCTATGCCATTGGCGATTATCGGGCCAGTGAATGGCTGACCGTAGGCGGTAGCCTGAGCATTCAGCGTGGCAAGGATGACCTGGAGCATTCTGGCAAGGTTCGTAACGAGACATGGCAGGCCGGGCTGTATGGTCTGGTCAGCAACGGCGGGCCGCTTTGGGCTGCAGGTGAGCTGAGCGCGGGTCACACCCGCTTCGATACGGATCGCTCCGTGTTCCTTCAGGCCAGTGGCGGGCCGGTTCTCCTGAACCAGACGTTATCTGGCGATACCAGGGCCCGCTTCTTCGGTGCTCGCCTGACCGGGGGCTACGACATGACGGTCGGTCAGCTGCGAACCGGGCCTCAGCTGGGACTGGACTATACCCGTTACCACATCGATAGCTTCGATGAAGACGACAGCCGCCGGACCGCCATGTCATTTGATGATCAGACCTATGACTCCATTCAGGCAAGCCTGGGTTGGCGGGTCTATGGCGATCTCCCCATGAGCCGTGGCATGGCCCTACAACCCTATGCTCATGTCGCCTGGGTCGAAGAACTGGGTGATGGCCGCGAGAGTCGGCTGGATGTTATCAGCCGTGGAGATGGTCGGCTGCGTACGGCAGCGCTGGATTCGGTAGACAAGCACTTTGCCCGCGCTCAGATCGGGGCTCAGTGGGCGATCACACCGGAGATTGGCGTATATGCTGAGGTCAACAGTCGCCTGGGCCATTCCGAGGGCAGCCAGACCGGATACAGCCTGGGTGCCCAGTGGCGGTTCTGACCCGTATAACGCAGTTTAGTTACGCTTGAATCGATAAAAGAGGTTCGGTTCGCTCACGATATACAGCGTGCCCTGGTCGTCCATGGCCAGGCCCTCGGCCTGCGGCACGCTTTTCGTCAGACCCTGCCGCCCAGCATCGAGCGGCAGGGTGCTCAAGGGCTTCCCCTCGCTATCCAGCTCAATGACCAGCCTCGACTCATCCGAGAGCGCCAGCAGATGATTCGTGCTGGCACTAAAGTGGAGGCTCGACAGATCGTCGACAAACAGGCCCCTGTCACGCAGCACATTGGACCTGATTGTAATATTGGCCGGTGCGCCGGGCTCAGGATCGGCAAAACCATCGACCTCATAGATCTGCACAGGGTCCTTTTCTTTAGCTACATAGAGTCGCTTGTGTCGACTGTCATAGGCGAGCCCTTCGAAACCCCGATTATCGAACGCAGCCAATTCCAGAGAGAGACGTGTCTGATTGCGAGGGTCATTCGCATCGATGACGCGCGTTGTGTCATCGACATGAATCTGAACCAACCGTTGCCGGCCCTCTTCTGCCACGACGAAAACGCCCGGGCGAATGTACTCAATCGCCTCGGGGTCATCGAATCCCTGCATAGGGATTTGCCGAAGAATTTCACCGTCGAGTGATAGCTCGATGAAATGGGATGACTTGTTGGTTAGGCTCGCAAGCGTGCCCCGGCTCGGGTCATAGGTCAGTGCCGACAAATCCGCGTGCCCTGGCACAGGCTTGGCCTCGATATCGACATGATAATCAGGAAGCCAAACCGAGACCTCACGGCGCTCATCGGCATGCCAGTGCTGCTGAACGCCATACCAGAGACGCGCCAGGAGCGGGGTCTGCTGGCTGGCTATGGTTGCGATGAGCACTGCCATCAGCAGGCCAGCCAGAGGAATGCGGTAAGGATAGATACGCTGCATGGGTAGGCCCGTTGCCGTCGAGGGATCGATCATCCGGGCGACCTGCATGCCCGCGCTCGACGACAAGCCTACGGATATTTTATGTCAGTCAGATTTCCGGAAGACATAGAACAGGTTAGGCTCGCTCACGATGTAAACGGTTCCTTCTTCATCAATCGCAACACCTTCAGCCTGAGGGATGTTTTTACTGAGTCCATTGAGCCCCCCAATCAGGCTGATGAAACTGACCGGCTTTCCGCTTTCGTCCAGTTCAAGCAACAGGTGCGACTCATCCGAGAGCACCAGTGTATGGCCGGTACGGGGATCGACGCTTAGCGCAGAATAATCACTCATCAGGTCGGGCTGATCGGGAAGATCCCTCATCTCACCCAGGATCTGATCACCATCGCTGGGCAGGCTGAACAGTGCTGCAGGGTCTCGCTCCTTGCTAAGCAGGAGACGTTGCTGTCGTGCATCCCAGGCAACGCCTTCGAACCCCTTGTTGCCGGCATCGGCAAAGCCCAGGTCGAAAAACTGGAAATCTGCGGGCTGCAGCTGGCGGGTCTCGGGGGTCAGATTGAACAGGGCCAGCGTACGCTGACGCTCATCGACAATACCCATGCGATTTCCATCCAGGACCACTAGCCCCTCAGGGTTGGAAAGCCCGGTTATGGAAATCTGCCTGAGAATGTCACCGCTCAGGTTGGTTTCCACCAGCAAAGGCTCCTTGCCCATGACAATGAACAGGGTGCCGGTCGCCGGGTTATAGGCGATGTCCGATGCCTCGGCCTTTTCCATGCCGGGCAAGGGCTTGGCCTGAATGACCGCGGTATAGCCTGGAAGCCAGATATTGTCCGCATGCTGGTTGGCAGGCGTGTTACGTTCCTGCCACCAGAGCCGGGCACGCTGGTCCCAGTGAAACAGGTATGTGAGCGTGGCGGCGACGACCAGCACGAAGCCGGCCAGCCACCATTTGAGGGATCGACGTTGTAATACGTTTGGCATGACGACGGTTTCGACTGCTTAGCGGTTTGGATCCGTCGCCTGATGCTTCCGGATTACTCAAGGGTGGATGTTAGAGAACACGACTCGTGAAGCGGCTTTTGCCAGGCAACTCCAGGACCAGTTCCTCACCTTTGTTCAACGCGCCGACTCCCTTGGGCGTACCGGTCAATACCACATCGCCGGGTTGCAGGGAGAAGTGTGTGCACAGGTGCTGGATCAACGGGATGATCGGGTTGAGCATGTCACGGCTGTTACCGTCCTGGCGTACCTCGCCATTGATGGTCAGGCGGACATCGATATCAGCCAGATCGCTGTAGGCATCACCCGGCACGAAAGGCGCCAGGACACAGGCGCCGTCGAACCCCTTGGCGATTTCCCAGGGATAACCCTTTTCCTTCAAGCGGGCTTGCACATCACGCAAGGTCAGGTCCAGCGCCGGCGCGAAACCCGAAATGGCATCCCGGACCTCTTCTTCGCTTGGCGTGCGTGACAGGGGCTTGCCGATCAATACGGCGATTTCCGCCTCGTAATGCACCGCACCACGGTCTTCAGGAATACTGAAGCCACCTTCAATCGGCACGACCGAACTGGCCGGTTTGATAAAGATGAGCGGCTCGGTGGGTACAGGGTTGTTCAGTTCCTTGGCATGCTCAGCATAGTTGCGGCCAATACAGACCACCTTGCCCAGCGGGAAGTGGATCTTCGTACCATCGACGTACTGGTGTTGGTAGCTCATGGTGAACCGACTCCGAAAGAGGAAAAGTCCCGTTTAATCCTTTATAACCAAAAGCTTGGCCGCATTACCAAGGCAGGCGGCCAAGCATAACGACACGAACCTGAACGTTAGCGGAACGGTCGGTTTATCGCCTGATCCTCAAGGGCTATCAGGCGATGACCTTGCCCGGATTCATGATGTTATTGGGGTCGAAGACTGCCTTGACAGCCTTCATGTAGGCGATTTCGGCTTCTGAACGGGAATAGGTCAGGTAATCCCGCTTGGTCATGCCCACGCCATGCTCGGCCGAAATGGAGCCGTTGTATTTCGCAACGGTCTCGAATACCCACTTGTTCACGACCTTGCACTTGTCAAAGAACTCATCCTTGGAAAGATCATCAGGCTTGAGAATGTTCAGGTGCAGGTTGCCGTCACCGATGTGACCGAACCAGATGATCTCGAAATCCGGATAGTGCTCGCCCACGATGGCGTCGATATCACGCAGGAAGGATGGTACGTTCGAAACCGTTACAGAGATGTCGTTCTTGTAGGGTGTCCAGTGGGAAATCGTCTCGGAGATGTCTTCTCGCAGACGCCACAGGTTTTGCAGCTGCTGATCGCTCTGGCTCATGACGCCATCGAGTACCCAGCCTTCATTGACACAGTGCTCGAAGGTAGCCAGAGCCTGATCGGCGCGCTCGTCCGTTGTTGCTTCAAACTCCAGCAGTGCATAGAACGGGCAGCGGGTATCGAACGGCGCAGGCACGTCACCACGGGCCAGGACCTTGTCCATGGCCTTGTCGGAAAAGAACTCGAAGGCCGTCAGGTCCAGCTTGTCCTGGAAGGCATGCAGTACCGGCATGATCGAATCAAAATCCGGCGTACCCAGTACCAAGGCGGTCAGATTAGTTGGCTGACGCTCCAGCCGCATCGTAGCCTCGACCACGAAACCCAGCGTGCCTTCGGCACCAATGAAAAGATGACGGAAATCATAGCCGGTCGCGTTTTTCATCAGGCCCTTGTTCAGCTCGAGCAGCTCGCCCGTACCGGTCACGACCTTGAGGCCGGCTACCCAGTTACGGGTCATGCCGTAGCGGATCACCTTGATGCCACCCGCATTGGTACCGATGTTGCCACCCAGCTGACTGGAACCGGCCGAGGCAAAGTCGACGGGGTAATAGAGACCTTTGTCTTCAGCAAAGGCCTGCAACTGCTCGGTGATCACGCCCGGCTGGCAGACCACGGTACGATCGAATGTGTTGAAGTCGAGAATCCGGTTCATGTAATCGAATGCCACGACGACTTCGCCATTAGCTGCGACCGCTGCCGCCGAAAGACCGGTACGGCCACCAGAAGGCACCAGGGCCACCCGATGTTCATTGGCCCATCGCACGATGGCCTGCACCTCTTCTATCGTCTTGGGAAAGACAATGGCAGACGGTGCCGGGGCAAAGTGCTTGGTCCAGTCCTTGCCGTAAGACTCCAGCGAGGCCGCATCCGTGAGCACCTTTCCGGGCTCGACCAGGGTTTTCAGCGATTCGATCAAAGCAGCGTCAATCATGTTGAAACTCTCGTGGCATTCATGGTCGTCCTGAGAACCGCTCAGGTCGTATCCGGGCAAGGAAAAGGGAGAACATGCTAGCATATGCCTACCCTTCGGCGACGCCAGCCGGCAGCCGATTCACACTTCCTCGGGACTACGGGTTCAACGCAGATGAGCAAGACCTCACTCGACAAGAGCAAGATCAGATTTCTTCTTCTCGAAGGCGTACACCAATCGGCAGTAGACACGCTGAAAGCGGCTGGCTACTCCAACATCGAGTACATCTCCAAAGCGCTGCCCGAGGCTGAGCTCAAAGAGAAGATCGCCGATGCGCACTTTGTGGGCATTCGCTCCCGTACTCAACTGACCGAAGAAGTGTTCGACTGCGCCAAGAAGCTGATCGCCGTTGGCTGCTTCTGCATCGGTACCAACCAGGTGGACCTGAACGCCGCCCGCGAACGCGGTATCGTCGTGTTCAATGCGCCCTACTCCAATACCCGTTCGGTCGCCGAACTGGTATTGGCCGAGGCCATCCTGCTATTGCGCGGTATCCCGGCCAAGAATGCCTCCTGCCACCGTGGCGGCTGGCTCAAGAGTGCCAACAACTCCTTTGAGATTCGCGGCAAGAAGCTGGGCATCATCGGCTACGGCTCCATCGGTACGCAGCTGTCCGTTCTGGCTGAAGGCCTGGGCATGCAGGTCTACTTCTATGACGTTGTCACCAAGCTACCGCTGGGTAATGCCCAACAGGTTGCATCCATCACCGAGCTGCTGGGCATGGCCGACATCGTAACGCTGCATGTTCCGGAAACACCCTCAACCAAACTGATGATTGGCGAGCGTGAAATCCGCGCCATGAAGAAAGGCAGCATCCTGCTCAACGCTGCACGTGGCACTGTCGTTGATCTTGAGGCACTGGCTGCTGCCATCAAGGACGAGCATCTGCTAGGCGCTGCCATCGACGTATTCCCGGTCGAGCCGCGCTCCAACAATGACGAGTTCGTCAGTCCGCTGCGTGGTCTGGACAATGTCATCCTGACCCCGCATGTAGGCGGCTCCACCATGGAAGCCCAGGCCAACATCGGTCTGGAAGTGGCCGAGAAGCTGGTGAAGTACAGCGACAACGGTACGTCCGTATCCTCCGTCAACTTCCCGGAAGTGGCGCTGCCCTCTCATCCGGGCAAACATCGTCTGCTGCACATTCACCAGAATGTGCCGGGCGTACTGTCTGAGATCAACCGTGTGCTGTCCGAAAACGGCATCAACATTTCCGGTCAGTACCTGCAGACGGACGAAAAAGTCGGTTATGTGGTAGTCGACGTAGATGCCGCCTACTCTGACATGGCTCAGGAAAAGCTGCAGAACGTCAAGGGCACCATTCGCTGCCGCGTGTTGTTCTAAGCGTTCATCCAACAAAAAGGAGGCTTTGGCCTCCTTTTTGTTTTGTACATGAATACTATTTCGCTTCGAGCGCCTGCAGATAGGCTACAGCCTCGTTCAGCTCGCTTTCATTGAAGACCTTTACACCGGCACGCCGCAAAGCTGCAGCTGTTACGCCCTCACCCGGGACTCGGTGTCCGGAAAAGGTGCCATCGTAATTCTCATGATTGCCGCACGAGGGGCTACGCGCCTTGAGCACCGCCATCTGGATACGATGCTGCCTGACCAGCTCAACAGCCTGACAGGCTCCAGCCAGAAATTCCGCACTGACGTCCTCACCGGTATCGGTCATCACCGGCTGCTGGCCGTCCAGTACGGCAGCACCTTGTCCGCCAGGGATTTCAGCCGGCGGCCGAGGTGTAGGCAGGCCACCGGCAACCTCTGGACACACGGCGACGACACGTCCTTCCGCCAGCCAGGAACTCAACTGATCATAGGGGCCATGAGCGCCCCCGTCATAGCGGACCCGGTGGCCCAGCAGGCAGCGGCTGATCAGTATCTTTTCCATTTACAAAACGTTTTCCAGTACGTTTTCACCCCGCCGGCGAAACCAGCCCGTTAATGACATACGCTCACGCGTCGCAGGCAGGACTTCATGGGGCAAATCGCCAGACATGAAGCAGACCAGGCTGCCACCAGCAGGCAATACATCGCGGGTCTGTCCGTCAGGCAGGTGCATGCGCAGTGCGCCCCCATGCTCGGGCAGCCACGCCTCATTCAGGTACAACACCAGAGACACCATACGCCTGTCGTCGTCCTTGAAGCGATCCAGGTGAGTGGCATAAAAAGCCCCTGGCGGATACATTGCAAAATGGCTTTCATAGTCTTCGAGACCCATGAAGAGGCTCTGATTGAAGGACAGCCGGAGCGCATCCATAAGCGCCAGATAGCGGGCAATAGCAGGCGAAGACTCATCGCCCTCTAACCAGGCAATCTGATCACCACGGACACCTTCGCGAATGACTTGGCTGTCGCCACGCCCGATAGCGGCTGGAGCCAACAGTCCGTGCTGCGCACGTTTGTGGCACTCTTGTGCCAGCGCACGGGTCAGATCATCGGGTAGAAACACCGTCTGATGGGACCAGCCGACATCGGCCAGATCATCGACGATACGCTGCAACAAGGGATGATCAGGGCGAATGGGCATATCGAATTCCTGCGAGACATCGCAACGAGATAACCAGCATAGACAAGAGCGGCTGGCGGCGTCGGCATTGTAATAAGTCGTCAACGCTTCTGCTCAAATTTATACGCTCCGACGAATCGGCCCTTTCCAACCTCGACAGCAACGTGATACCTACCCAGAATACTGTCTTTTTTCTGGCATGCTGCAGCTCAAGGCATGCCCTTGCAGGAGAGTTCATGCGCGTTTTTATTGCTGGTCTGCTACTCGCCATCGGTCTTCCCGCGCTGGCCGATAATTATCAAACCCTTTACCAGACCGCGGGCTGGCCCGAACAGCGCAACCACTTCCGCGATGCGCTGCAAGCGGCACAGCAGCGCTACCAGAACAGCCTGCCGCCAGCGTTGTACCAGACGCTGGTGGATAACAGTAACCGCCGCTTTTCGGCCGATGCCATCGATCAGCGTGCCATTGGTCAACTGCGCCAGTCGCTGCCGGAGACCAATTCTGCCTTGCAATTTTTCCAATCGCCTGTAGGCCAGAAGGTCGTCGCGGCGGAGGTCAGCGCCACCCGTAGCGATCAGATCGCCCGCAGCTCGGGTGGCCTGCCCAAGATCCAGGCCAGCGCCGCCCGTCAGACACAGATCAAACGAATCGCTGCCGTGATTCCGGCTCGTGAAGCCGGCGCGGAAGTCAGCATGGCGTTGGCAGGTCTGGCGGCTGACAGCCTGAGCCAGATGCTCCCTGGTCTGATGGGTCAGGCTCAGGGCATGATCGGCCAGCAACGCGAGCGCATCATGCAGCAGATGAACAATGGCGACCTGGAAAACACGTTGCTCTACGTCTATCGCACCCTTTCCGACAACGAGCTGACCCAGTTTGCCGACTTTGCCAGCTCGCCTGAGGGCCATCGCTATTACCAGGCCGCCCTGGCCGCGCTGCGAGCAGGCCTTGGCTCAGGCAGCAACTAAACCCTTCCTCTACGCCAGCCGCTCCCTTAGAAAATCGAAGTAGCGCTGGCGTAACGCTTCGGTTTCGTTGACCAGATGGTGCCGCGCTTCAGGCAGGCGCAGCACCTCTGGCTTGTCGAACTTCTGTTCCAGCACCTGCAGATTGTGTCGCCAATCCACGGTGAAGTCCTGCTCACCCTGGATGATGATAGGCCGATGCAGACTGGGCGAAGCCTTTTCAATGCGTGGAATCCAGCGGGCTAGCGCTCCTATCCAGCGACTGGGCAGCTCGCGCGGTTGCAGCAGGTCATGATGCTGTAGAAAGGTAAGAAACGCTTCGTCACCAGAGTTGGCCGAAAACCGCCTGGGCAATGCCCGGACAAAGGGGCCAACCAGCCGGTAGGTCAGATGAGACATCTTCCAGCTGCAGGGTCGAACCAGCGGCGCCAGCAGAATCGCTTCGCCTATCTCCGCACCGGGCTGCCCGTTCAATAGATGGTCCAGTACGATCGCACCTCCCGTGCTCTGCCCCAGCAGATGCCAGGGTTGCGGCAGATCAAGGCGTCTGGCCTGATCGAGCAGAGCCTTTAATACCGCTTGATACTCGGCAAAATCATCGATACTTGCGCGCGGACCGCTGGATAACCCGTGCCCCGGCAGGTCGCAAGACAGCACGGCGAAATTCATCGACAGCGCCCAGTCGATCGCATGGCGATACAACCCCATGTGGTCGTAATAGCCATGGAGCACCAGAAGCGTGGCCCGCGGCTGGTCATGCCACCACCCTTGCACGGCGATCTCGTAATCAGCCACGCGCATGCGGCCCAGGCGAGCCTGGACGCCTGGGTGCTGCTGGCTCATGTCGAGTCCATAAAAGGACTGATACGCCAGGATGGCCGGGCCAGACTCGCCAGGATCGAGGGACAGTTCCGCCAATAGCGGTCGCAGTTGTTCTGGATGAAACAGCGTGGTCATGGTCGTCACACTAAAAAGAGAGGCCTGCCCATGTAAAGCTTGGACACTTAATCATGTTCTGCTTCACGCCCTGGCGTGGCAAGCTATGTCTTCTTTTGCATTAACAGTCACGCCATGCCCTCTCGTCGATTCACTATTCTGCTCTGCCTGTTCACCATCCTTGTCATTGCTGGTTCGGGTGCTGCCTACTGGTGGTTCGAGCTGCGCTATTTACGGTCGTTTGCCGAGCAGACCGCCTTTTTTGATGGCAGTCATCTACAACTCCCGCCCGAGCTTGCGGGCCCGGGACCGATCCGGCTGGTGCACTTCTGGGACCCGGACTGCCCATGCAACGAAGGCAACCAGGCGCACCTGCGTAACCTGACGGCGCGCTTTGGTGATCGGGGCGTCGAGTTCTACAGCGTGCAGAAACCAGGGAGCGAAGGAAAGCTGCCGTCCATGCTGGATGGACGTCTGAAGGCCCTATCGACGATTCCTGGAGCCGATACGCTGCCCGCCAGCCCAGCCGTGGCCATCTGGGATAATGCTGGCAAGCTGGCTTATGTCGGCCCCTATAGCGAGGGCATGATCTGTACGGCTGGTAACAGCTTTATCGAGCCTATTCTCGAAGCGCTCGTGTCAGGGCGCAGCGTACGGTCGACCAATACCTTGTCGGTAGGCTGCTACTGCAACTGGCAGGGCTGACCCCTTTCCTAGTAACGCCAAAGGCCGGGCATCGCATCGACTGCCCGGCCTTTTCGTTTTCACTGCTCTTCCTCTCAGGCACTTCTAATCATTGTTGCGCTCTTAGCAACAGAGACTTTTGCAAAATGTTGCTAAACAGATAGCTGCCTAGGCAGTATTCTACTCAGACTTAGCTGCCTGGGCAGATACTGCCATGACACGTTTCAAACCAGATAATTTTTCGCTGCGTTACTCGCTCGGCCATCTGATCCACTTGGTCAATTCGCTCAAGGATCGCCTGCTGGACAAGCACCTTGTCACTTATGACATCACGGCGGCCCAGTTCAAGGTGTTGCTGATGCTGGCACGCAATACGGCGGATACGCCTGCAGAGCTGTGCCGTTGCCTGTCCCTCGACAGTGGCGCCATGACCCGCATGATCGACCGGCTGGAAAGCAAGGACCTGATTGCTCGCGTGCGCAGCACCACCGATAGACGGCAGGTTCGTCTCGAGCTCACCGAGCAGGGCCACAGCTTGAGCAAACAGATTCCGCAGATTGCAGCTGACGCCATGAACGACCTGACCGGCGAGCTGACCCATTCCGAGATCGATGAGCTGGAGCGCCTGCTCAAGAAGATATTGGTTCCGGCCGGCCTGGTCCCGGCCAATGAAGGAGAACAATAACGCCATGTGCCTTAAATACCCTCTCTCAGCCCTGGCCATTGCCCTGGTGCTGTCGGGTTGCGCGTCACCCACAGGCCTGCATACAGAAGGCCGGGCGCTTGACGCAGCGAGCCTGCACAGCGAGCAGACCGTTGCGGGTTCTGCCCTGTCACCGGCTGCCTGGCCGAAAAGCGACTGGTGGAACACCTTGGGAGATCGCCAACTCGACAGCCTCATCCGTGAAGCGCTGCAATCGAGCCCGGACCTCCAAGTGGCCGATGCCCGCTCCCGCCAGGCCAATGCAGCAGTGATTGCTGCAAACGCCGATCGCCAGCCGACGCTCGATGGCAACGCCTCGATAACCCGCTCCCGGCTGTCACGTCGCGATGATCCGACCGGCCAGGGCGGGCGCTATAGCACGCTGCGCGAGCTATCCGTTAATGGCAGTTATACCTTCGACCTCTGGGGTGGCCAACGTGCCGCCTGGGAAGCCGCTTTGGGCCGCGCCCGCGCCAGCGAGGTAGACCGCAAGGCCGCTGAGCTGACCGTGGCCGCCAACGTTACACGCGCCTACAACCAATTAGGCCAGGCTTACGTCATGCTCGACCTGGCCGAACAAGACCTCAAGCGTACCCGCGGCATGCTCGATCTTGCCCAGCGGCGTGTCTCGGCGGGCCTGGACAGTGAGTTCCAGCTGCAACAGACCCAGAGCCTGGAGGCCGCCTCGGAGGCGCAGCTCACTGCTGCCAAGCAGTCTGTAGAAAGTGCGCAGATCCGTCTGGCCGTCCTGTTGGGTAAAGGTCCTGACCGGGGTGCCAGCATTGGTCGTCCACAACTGATTGCTCCCAAGACAATCGCCCTGCCCAGTCAGCTGCCCGCCGAGCTGATCGGTCGTCGTCCCGACCTGGTAGCCGCACGCTGGCGTGTGGAGGCCGCTTCGCAGGACATTGATTCAAGCCGGACCAATTTCTATCCAAACCTCAACCTGGTCGCCGCGGCCGGTACCGATGCCCTGCTGGGCGACGCCCTGTTTGGAGCACCCAGCCGCTTCTTCAATATCGGTCCTGCCCTCTCGCTGCCGATCTTTGACGGTGGTCGCCGCCGGGCCGACCTGGCCAGCCGCAACGCCGATTACGACCTGGCTGTCGCCCAGTACAACCAGACGCTGGTCAATGCCCTTGGTGATATCGGCGACAGTATTTCCCGGCTGCGCTCGCTGAATCAGCAGTTTCAGGAGCAGCAGCGTGCCCGGGACATTGCTCAGGCGTCTTTCGACATTGCGATGCAGCGTTACGGCGCCGGCATCGGAAGCTACCTCGACGCGCTGAGCGTCGAGCAACAACTGCTTCAGGCAGACCGCCAGCTGGCCAGCCTCGCGACGGAGCGTATCGACACCTCCGTCCTGCTGATGCAGGCGCTGGGTGGTGGCTTTGAACCCTCTTCTGACACACCGGCTCTGCAACCGGGCCCACGTGTAACTTCGGATCGCTGAGACGTAAGACATGGCTGAATCAAACGCACAAACCGCCACTAACGAGAACGGCAAGCCCAAATCCGGCAAGCGCAAGTTCTTCCTTTTGCTCCTGCTTCTGCTCGTCATCCTGGGAGCAGTGGGCGCTTACTTCTATCACACGCTCTATGGCCGCTTTCATGAGGGTACCGATGATGCCTATGTGAGCGGCAACGTTGTCCAGATCATGCCGCAGGTGACCGGTACGGTTGTCAGCATTACCGCTGACGATGGTGACTTGGTGCATGAAGGTCAGGTCCTGGTGAAGTTTGACCCGAGCGACACCGAAGTCGCGCTGCAGAGCGCCGAGGCCAATCTGGCCAAGACGGTTCGTCAGGTCCGCGGCCTGTACAGTAACGTGGACAGCTACAAGGCTCAGGTAGCTTCACGCAAGGTCGAACTGGAACGTGCACGATCTGACTACAAGCGTCGTCAGGATCTGGCACGCGGCGGTGCGATCTCGCAGGAAGAACTGTTCCACGCCCGTGATGCGCTGAACGCAGCCGAAAATGCACTGACCAGCGCCGAGCAACAACTCAGTACCAGCCGTGCACTGGTAGACGATACGGTGATCGCGTCCCATCCCGATGTGAAAGCCGCCGCCGCCCAGCTGCGTCAGGCCTATCTGAACAATGCCCGCAGCACCATCATTGCACCGGTGACAGGCTATGTAGCCCAGCGCTCGGTACAGGTTGGCAGCCGTGTACAACCGGGCACAGCACTGATGGCCGTGGTGCCGCTGGATCAGATCTGGATCGACGCCAACTTCAAGGAAACCCAGCTCAGCGACATGCGTATCGGTCAGCCGGTGGAAATTCATTCCGACCTGTACGGTGAAGATGTGAAGTACCACGGTACGGTAGAGAGCCTGGGGGTCGGCACCGGCAGCGCGTTTTCCCTGCTGCCCGCCCAGAATGCCAGCGGCAACTGGATCAAGATCGTGCAGCGCCTACCCGTGCGGATTCGCCTGGATCAGGATGCGCTGGAAAAGCACCCGCTGCGCATTGGCCTGTCGATGAACGTCGACGTCGACCTGCATGATCTGGACGGCCCGGTCCTGGCACAGAAGCCGCTGGCCCAGCCCCGTTATGCTACCGACGTCTATACCCGCCAGCTGGAGGATGCCGATCGCCTGATCGAGCGTCTGATCCACGAGAACGGCCCGGCCTCCCGTGATGTAGCCAAGCGCTAATCGGAGATCACATGAGCGATTCTGCATTCCGCCCGGCGAGCCTAGTGCTCGCCACGGTCGGCCTGTCGCTGGCCACCTTCATGCAGGTGCTGGATACCACCATTGCCAACGTGGCCCTGACCACGATCTCCGGCAATCTGGGCGTAAGCTCCGAGCAGGGTACATGGGTAATCACATCGTTTGCTGTCAGCAACGCGATTGCCCTGCCCCTGACCGGCTGGATGGCACGTCGCTTCGGTGAGGTAAAGCTGTTCCTTGCTGCGGTGGTGCTATTCGTCATCACTTCGTTCCTGTGTGGCATCGCGCAATCGATGCCACAACTGGTATTTTTCCGGGCGCTGCAAGGGTTCGTGGCCGGGCCGCTATATCCCATGGCCCAGACGCTGCTGCTATCAATCTTTCCGGCCGCCAAGCGAGGGATGGCCCTGGCGCTCCTGGCCATGGTCACGGTGGTGGCTCCCATCATTGGCCCGATTGCCGGTGGATGGATCACGGATAACTACACCTGGCCCTGGATTTTCTTTATCAACGTTCCCATCGGTATCTTTGCCACCCTGGTGGTTTGGGCACAGCTGGGCAAAAAGCCGGAGCAGATCATTCGGCAGCCGATCGACTATGTGGGCCTGACGCTTCTGGTAATCGGTGTCGGTGCCCTGCAGGTTGTACTGGATAAAGGCAACGACCTGGACTGGTTCGAATCAAACTTCATTGTCATTGGTAGCTTGATTGCCGTCATCGCGTTGATAGCCTGTGTAATCTGGGAGCTGACCGACAAGCATCCCATCGTGAACCTGCGGCTGTTCAAATACCGTAACTTCACATTCGGAACGCTGGCCCTGGTACTGGGCTATTCAGGCTTCTTTGGCATCAACCTGCTTCTACCCCAGTGGCTGCAAACTCAGTTGGGTTATACGCCGGTCTGGGCGGGTCTGGCCGCTGCGCCAATGGGATTTTTGCCTGTGTTCCTGTCGCCGCTGGTTGGCCGGTTCGCCCATAAGACAGACCTGCGCCTGCTTGCCGGTGGCTCCTTCCTGGTGATCGGTGCCTCGTGCTTCATGCGTGCCACGTTCAATACCGAGGTTGATTATCGCCATATTGCCGAAGTGCAGATGTTCATGGGGCTGGGAATTGCGCTGTTTTTCATGCCTACGACCAGCATTCTGTTGTCCAGCCTGCCGCCTAAAGACATTGCGGACGGCTCCGGGCTTGCGACATTTTTACGGGTACTGGGCGGTAGTTTCGCATCGTCACTGACGACCTGGATCTGGGCACGCCGCGCCACGTTCCACCATGCTCAGCTGACCGAGCAGGTAACGGTGTACGACCCAGCGACACGGGACTACATTTCGATGCTGGGGGGCCCTTCTCACGCCACGTACGCCCAGCTCGATCGCGTGGTCGAAAGTCAGGCCTATATGCTGTCCACCATTGATTATTTCACGCTGCTCGGCTGGATGTTCATGGGCCTGTTCCTGATCATCTGGCTGGCCAAGCCACCTTTCGGCGCCAAGGGCCCCGCTCCTGCAGGCGGCGATCACTGACAAAAAGGCCGGCATGGAAACATGCCGGCCTTTTGTTTTGGCGATTGATTAGTCGACGCAAATCAGACCGCAGCGAAGAAAAGAAAAACAATACACAGCATGCCGAGGGCCCATACCTTGGAGCGCTGAGTTGCACGGTCCTTGATATACAGCCAGGTATAAATGATACGGCTGACCACGAACAGGAGCGCCAGGAAATTGATCGTTCCCTGAGCCGCACCTCCGGTGACATGCGCCACGATCACGGCAGCGGCAAACAGCGGTGTAATTTCAAACGCATTCTGCTGCGCTGCGTTGGCACGCGCCTGGGGCCCTTCCAGCTTGGCAAGGAAATCACGTGGATGCCGGTTGTTGTCCGGCGTAAAGCCACTGCCGGTAAATTTTGCGTACGCCGCGGCGCCATAGGGAATGAGGTAGGCGAATAGGATGCACCAGTAGCCGAACGTCATGGGAATTCCTTGAATTGGCAGACCTGATAGTGACCTGTTTATAAGCCAAAGGTTAGGGCTTTTCCAGACTCTGCACGCTTGATATCCGCTTTCCAGCGAGACGGACATATCAACAAGATGATCCAGGCACCCTCATGGCCTTGGCTACCGCTGTGACTTCTGTCCGCAGCCGTTGCCCTAAAAAACTGTAACTTTCCGCGTCTATAGGTGTTCTTAATGAGAATTACCTAATGGCCATCATGGCCTCTACTTTCTATCGCTGTACTGAAAGGATGTTCAATGCTTGAACTCGCCGCTGCCTTTATCTGTTTTACTGCGCTGCTCACTTATGTGAACTACCGGTTCGTCGGTCTGCCGCCCACGATCGGCGTCATGGTGATTGCACTGGTGTTCAGTGTGCTGCTGCAAATTGCGTCGGCGCTGGGGTTTCCCATGCTGGAGGAAACCATTGAACAGCTGATCCAGAGAATCGACTTCAACGAACTATTGATGAACTGGATGTTGTCATTCCTGTTGTTTGCCGGTGCCTTGCACGTCAATGTTCAGGATCTTCGCAGCTACCGCTGGCCGATCGGCCTTCTGGCTACCCTGGGCGTTCTCGTTTCTACCGCCCTGATCGGCGGAACGGCCTATTACGTCTTTCCCTTGCTGGGCTGGCATGTAGACCTGGTGTATTGCCTGCTGTTTGGCGCGCTGATTTCTCCAACCGACCCGATTGCCGTTCTTGGAATCCTGCGTTCAGCCAAGGCGCCAAAGTCATTGGAAATCACCATCGTGGGTGAGTCCCTGTTCAATGACGGCGTTGCCGTTGTGGTGTTTACCGTGCTGCTCGGCATTCTCGCCTCCGGCGAGACACCCTCCGCCGGGCACGCCGTCATGCTGTTTGTCGAGGAAGCCTTGGGCGGCATCCTGTTCGGCTCGGTGATCGGCTATGTCACCTACCGGATGCTCAAAAGCATCGATCAGTACCAGATCGAGGTGCTCCTGACGCTTGCGCTGGTTATTGGCGGCGCTGCCGTGGCTCCCCACCTGCATGTATCCGGTCCGATTGCGATGGTCGTGGCCGGCCTGTTCATCGGCAATCGTGGCCGTGAAAAAGCGATGTCCGATACCACACGCCGCTATGTGGACGGCTTCTGGGAGCTGATCGACGAGATCCTCAACGCCATGCTGTTCGTGCTCATCGGCATGGAGCTTTTGCTGCTGCCTGTGACAGGACTGCACGTGGCCGCCGCTGTGGCCTTTACCCTGGCCATCCTGCTTATCCGCTGGATCAGCGTGACACCGGTCGTGATGCTGACGCCGCACTGGCGACACATGGCCAAGGGCACCATGGGCATTCTGACCTGGGGCGCACTGCGGGGCGGGATTTCAGTGGCGCTGGCCCTGTCGCTACCGGTAGGTCCGGAGCGGGACCTGATCCTGACCATCACTTACATATTGGTGCTGTTCTCGATTCTCATGCAGGGCCTGACCATCGGACGCGTCGTACGTCGCGTGACGGGTAACGCTCCCTCGGAGCCTGATCAGCACGGGCACTAAGCGTCACCGGTGCTACGGCCGTCCTGACCGTAGCACCGCCCGGGTGGCCTTTCGTCGGTCACCCAGCCATTCCTCCCGCCTATTGAGCCAGGTCAGTATGCACTGACGGCCACCTGTCTATCCTTGCGCTAATCAAGGCGTACTCCGCGCCCGCACTGACTGTCAGGGAGGTGTTATGACAGACCTCAGCGCCCGCGTGACCATCAACGGCCACAGTATTGAGACTTCAACCAGCCGCTCGCTTCTAGAGGCGGTGATCGACTCTGGACAGCCGCTCACCGATGGTGTCGGCTGCATGGGACAAGGTGTATGCGGCTCCTGCCGCGTGCTGCTGCGCCGCAAGGATTCGCGTGAAGTCACGACGGCCCTGGCTTGTGAAACCGCCGTGGAGGACGGCATGCAGGTCAGCTTTCTGGATCATCTGCCGATGAACCGCCATCACACCTACACCACCAACGACTGGGACGATACCTGGAACCTGCTGGATCGCATCAACAGCGCCTTTCCCGAAGCCAGCCACTGTCGGCACTGCGGCGGATGCGACCGTGCCTGTCCCAAGCATCTTGAAGTCCAGAAAGGCGTTAATCTGGCCGCGTCGGGCGATTTGAGCGCAGCCAAGGTGTTCGATGAATGCATCATGTGCAACCTCTGCACCATTGCCTGCCCGGAACACATCTCGCCCAACCACCTGGGGCTGTACATTCGCCGGATGACGGCATCCGTGATGTTGCGTCCTTCCGACCTGCTGCTGCGACTACGTCAGATCGACTTGGGCGTCATGCCGGTCGATCCAAACGTCGAGCTCACCTGAGGATTTGGCCATGAGCGGAATTGCCTACGAACTTGCCCTGGCGAACCTGAGCCGGTGCGACGGCATGGCGCCCCCGGCAGTGGACAAAACACCATTGTTGCAACGCTATCACCCGGACTACCAGGAGGGCACTCGTACTCGCCTGAGCATCGGGGCCAACCGCGGTGATGAATGCCCCTCCCGGCTGGCCGCTCTACTGCAGAGCAATGCGCAGATCAGTGATGCCGATCTGGCAGGTGCACCGGTCATCAATACCGAAGTACTGGTCATCGGAGGCGGCGGTGCGGGCTGTGCGGCCGCGCTGACAGCCGCCGAACAGGGGCGACGCGTCATCCTGGCGACCAAGCTACGCCTGGGTGACAGCAATACCGTCATGGCGGAAGGCGGGATCCAGGCCGCTGTCGGTGAAGAAGACAGCCTGCAGCGTCACTTCGAGGATACCCTACGCGCTGGCCACCTGTGTGCAGACCGTACGCTGGTGGCGCGCCTGGCAGAGTCGGGACCTGATTGCATTCGTTGGCTGATTAGCCGCGGCATGCTGTTCGACTTGGCCGAAGGCAGCCCGGTAGGAGGCAAACTCTTGCGCAAGAAACCCGGCGGTGCAACATGCGCCCGCATCCTTTCCTACCGCGACTATACCGGCCTTGAGCTGATGCGCGTCCTGCGTGAGGCCGTGGAGCTGGATGACCGTATCTCGCTGTGGAATCGCTGCCCGCTGGTAGAGCTGCTCTCCGACGAGAGCGGCCAATGCGTAGGAGCCGTGCTGTACAACCTCGACTGGCATGGGTTCATTCTGGTACGCGCCAGCCGGGTAATCCTGGCGACAGGCGGCGCGGGACGGCTGCACCTGAACGACTTCCCAACATCCAACCACTACGGTGCAACCGCAGACGGACTGGTGCTCGCGTATCGGATGGGTGCTCGACTGCGGGAGCTGGATTCGTTCCAGTACCACCCGACCGGCCTGGCCTGGCCTTCGCACCTGGTTGGCGGCTTGATTTCCGAGGCGGCGCGCTCTGCTGGCGCCTGGCTGATCAATGGTGAAGGTAGGCGCTTTGTTGATGAGCTGCAACCACGCGATGTAGTGGCCGCTGCCATTCTCAAGGAGTGCGCAGAGGGCCGTGGGGTGGAGCGTGACGGTAATCTGGGCGTCTTCCTGGATACCCCCGGTCTTGAGCGCAGGCGTCCGGGCATCCTGGAAGAGCGACTGGTCAGTCTGAGGCATCTGGCCCATCGCTGCGGAATCGATCCCAAGATCGAGCCCATGATGGTACGGCCTACCCTGCACTACCAGAACGGCGGTGTGGAAATCGACGAACACGGCGCGACAGCCATACCCGGCCTGTATTGCGCAGGCGAAATCAGCGGTGGCATCCACGGCCGTAACCGCATGATGGGCAATGCCTTGCTGGAAATCATCGCGTTCGGCCGCCGGGCGGGGCAGCATGCAGGCGCGACAGCCAGTCCGAAACCCGCCCCCAAGGTAGGTCTGTATCACCTGTACGACTGGCAGCGGCAAATCACATTGGCAGGGCTGCCCACCCATGTCTGCGGCCCCTGTCTGTTTCCTGATTACGGCAATTTCGATCTGCGCCGCGATGTGGCCCTGCGTGCCAGCGCACCCGGTGCCGTTCAGGCCATGCTGGCCGGCATGACGCCGTCCTGAGGAGTACCGTCATGAGTTTCACACCTGTTCTGCTCTCACCCTCAGCCCAGGTCGGAGCCAATCTGCAAGCCTGGTTCGCTCAGGGCGGCGGCCAGGGATTACGTCAGGCACTGGCCGCACCACACGCCATCATCCCCCTTCTGGAGGAAGCCGGCCTAAGGGGTATGGGAGGTGCCGGCTTTCCTACCCATCGCAAATGGGCACCTGCGGCTGCGCAACCGTCATACCTGGATAAATACGTCGTCTGCAACGGCAATGAAGATGAGCCCGGCACCTTCAAGGATCGCGTACTGCTGGAAAAATCCCCGCATCAAGTCATCGAAGGTGCACTGATTGCCGCCACGGCCATTGGGGCCAACCATGTACTACTCTATGTGAACCCCCATCAGCACGCGTCCGTCGCGTCATTGCGGCAGGCCGTACAGCAATGGCAGACAGAGCCGCTCTTTCAGGAGCTGGCAGCTCTGCAGGGTCGACCAATTGACCTGCGCGTAGTGGAAAGCTCAGGGCTGTACATTGGGGGCGAGGAAACAGCCGTCATTGCCACCCTCGACGGAGGCTTTCCCTTCCCCCATCGCAAGCCGCCTTACCCGGCCGAATGCGGCGTGGATAACAAGCCTACCCTGATCAACAATACCGAGACCCTGGCCAACGTCTCGCATATCCTACGGCATGGTGCAGACTGGTATCGCCATCTGGGCATAGGCAGCGCTGTAGGCACCAAGCTCTACTCGCTTTCCGGCGATGTGCTCAAGCCGGGTCTGTATGAATTGCCGATGGGTACGTCGCTGCGCGAGCTCATTTTCGAGCACGGCGGCGGCATGCTGCAGGACCGCGCCTTCAAGGCCGTCTTTACCGGCGGCCCATCTAATACACTGTTAACCGAACAGCACCTTGATGTAGCGCTGGATTTCGATTCTGTGAAGGCACGCGGGTCCAGCCTGGGGACCGGGGCCATGATTGTGATCTCCGAAGGCACCAGCATCGTACGCAAGGTGGCCGAGTATGTGGACTTCTTTGCTGCAGGTTCCTGCGGGCAATGTCCACCTTGTAAAACAGGCACTTATCAGCTGTCTCGCCTGCTACGACGGATCGATACCGGTGGCGGTCTGCACAGTGATCTGCGTGCCCTGGAAAGCTTGTGCGAGTTACTGCCCGGCAGCGGGCGCTGCGGCTTGATCGACGGCGCAGTAACAGTCGTGCGTAGCTCACTGATGCAGTTCAGGGAAGATTATCAGCGGCAACTGATCGACTAATCTGCGACAATTGGCCGCTCTAGCGCGCTTATCAATGGGGCAGAATACGACCTATTGATTAGGGCGCTAACGTTAGTTTTGGTCTACGGTGCCCGCAGCTCCGCCCCGTCATGACAATGATAAGACTGGAAAGCGGGCATGCTTCTATCCTTGCTGTGAGGTTCCACTGATGAGTGATCGCATCCGCCACCCCGCGTTCGCTGCCCTACGCATGTCTGCCGAGCAGGCAGCTCGCCATATTCGCCATGGCATGACCGTTGGCATGAGCGGTTTTACCGGCGCAGGTTACCCCAAGGCCGTTCCTGGTGCCTTGGCCCAGCACATCACCGAAGCCCATGGCCGAGGCGAGCCGTTTCGTATTCGTGTCCTGACGGGCGCATCCACTGCGCCTGAACTGGACGGTGCGCTGGCCCGCGTCGACGGTATCGAGTTGCGTGTACCGTTCCAGTCCGACCCCGAGCTGCGCAGCCGCATCAATGCCGGCCAGCTGGATTACATGGATATTCATTTGGGGCAACTGGCTGAAAAGGTTCGCTACGGCTTTTTCGGCAAGGTTGACATTGCCGTGGTGGAAGTAACCGCCATTCGTGAAGACGGCAGCCTGGTGCCCTCCTCCTCGGTCGGCAACAACAAGACTTGGCTGGACATGGCCGATGCCGTGATTCTGGAGGTGAACCGCTGGCAGCCGGATGCGCTCGACGGTATGCACGACATCTTCTATGACACCGCCCTGCCGCCCAACCGTACCCCTATCCCACTGACCCATCCGGGTGAGCGTGTAGGTGAGCCTTATTTGCAGGTGCCGTTGGAAAAAGTAGTGGCCGTGGTCGAGACCGACGCGCCAGACCGCAACAGCCCGTTCAAGGCACCGGATGCTGCCTCCAAGGCCATTGCCGAGCATATGATCGATTTCCTGCGCTTCGAAGTGCGTCAGGGTCGTATTCCGGCCAACCTGCTACCGATCCAGTCCGGGGTCGGCAACATCGCCAATGCCTTCATGCAGGGGCTAGGCGAAAGCGAATTTTCCGGCCTGACTGCCTTCACGGAAGTGATTCAGGACGGCATGCTGGAACTCCTGATCAGTGGCAAGATGGATCTGGCGGCCGCTACCTCGTTCTCCCTGAGCCCCGCCGGTATCGACCGCTTCCTCGAACACTCTGAGATGCTGCGCAAGAAAATCATCTTGCGCCAGCAAGGCGTGAGCAACCACCCCGAGCTGGTGCGTCGCCTGGGCTGTATCGCACTCAACGGAATGATCGAGGCCGACATTTACGGCAACGTGAACTCCACGCACCTCATGGGCACCCAGATGATGAACGGCATCGGTGGCTCGGGCGACTTTGCCCGTAATGCCTACCTGTCTGTCTTTATGGCGCCGAGCACGGCAAAGAATGGCTTGATCTCCACGATTGTGCCAATGGTGAGTCACGTCGATCACACCGAGCACGATGTCAGTGTCATCGTGACCGATCAGGGTCTGGCTGACCTGCGCATGCTCAGTCCTAAGCAGCGTGCCAAGGTCATCCTGGAAAAATGCGTTCACCCCAGCTATCGCGACATGCTGGCCGATTACATCGATCGGGCCAATAGCGGCAGCTACGGCAAACATACGCCTCACCTGTTGCCGGAAGCCCTCTCCTGGCATGAGCGCTATTTGGTGACGGGTAGCATGTTCCGTCCGGAAGCCAATCAGGCACAGGATTGATTCTGCCCTGACGAAAAAGCCCCAGCGTCTATTAGGCGCTGGGGCTTTTTTATACGCTCAAGGTGGGGCAGGGTCACCTAATGCGCCAGCTGCTCCCGCACAGACCACATACCCACGGTATGCAGAAGAGGTCTGTGTAATTCGAAATCGGGTTGGTCAGCTCAGGGCCTTGATCAACTCGTCTTTCTTCATGCGCGAGCGACCAGTAACACCTTGCTCTGCGGCTTTCTTCATTAATTCATCACGTGTCATGTCACTCAGCGATGTACTGCCGCGACGTCCGCGCGTGGACGCGCTACGACTGGGTGAGCGTCCTGAATTCGGCGAATGCCCATGCTTGGTTGCGACCGCACGGCGAGCAGAGTCCTTACGATCGGCGCGCTTGGCCGTCTCGCTTTTCTGTGTGCCGGAGCCACTCTTGTTGCCGCCACCAGACTGCTTGTTGACGGTAGCCCAGGCACGCGCCTCCGCCTGGTCTTCCGACATGCCCTTGGCTTCGTAGCTTTCCTCGATATGCTCGGCCTTGCGCTTTTGTTTATCGCTGTAGGTTGACTTGTCGCCGCGTGGCATAGGTGCCTCCTGTTCAGACGGATCAGTCTTCGGCTTTGATCGTTGCTACGTCATCAGCCCGGACGCGAATCTGGCGGCCGGAAACGTCTTTGAATTCATAGAAACCATCAGCAGTTTTAGTGTTGGGTTTGTCCTGGGTGATGTACTCGGTACCATCCTGCAGGGTCACAACCGTGGCGGTGGAACAACCGCCCAAAACAACAGCGCTCAGCAGCAGTAATACACCCGCAAAACCCTGTGTCAGGTTTTCCCTGAATGCGCGAATCATTGCGCTACTCCATCATCCAGTCGGTGGATCGAAACATCACTGATGCCCACGATAGGCAAGCCCGGTTCGAGATCGAACAGCAGGTACTGTGCATCGTTGACGGCAATCAGATGCTTGACGGCCAGCTCACGAACCACATCGGTGACCGGTACATTCAGGTCGGCAATGCGGTCGGTGTGGGGTTCGCCCAGCAGTTTGTAGTGAATTTCATACTCCTGGCCCATATCGCTCATGGCTTCGGTCTCCCTGAGTGAGATACACCTGTTTTGAGAGGTATAACCCTTCACTTGTTCTGTCACGCCCGCTGAACGGTCGCTTCGTTGCGGCCTGACAGATAAACGGTAAAGCCTGATTAGTTCCCTCTTCTCATCTGCTGAAGCAGGGCCTTGCACTGGTTGTCCTGACTGTTATTGCTCGGGGCCACAAGTGCCAGCAGGCCCGCAGCCGGGGCAGCAAATGTAGCAAGCAGTGCGGCAGCGGCGCCCCGTGCAGCCAAGGGCAAGGGTTTGACGCCTGGCGAAGGATTCTTCAATGTTCCCCTCACATATAAAGGCGAGCGGAGCGAGAAGATGCGATAGCCCTTGCTGTGCGGCTCAATGGACAGGTCAATCTGCTCGTTGGCAAAGTTGACGGTGCCGTCGATGTTGATCAAAGCGTTTTCCGTATCGAATACGAAGACACGCGTCTTCATCAGTCCATTCGTGACCTGCAGATCCGACGCAGCGCAATTGATCGCCACCTCATCGTCACCAAACAGGCGGCTGACCAGATAGTTGCCCACATTGAGGCCAGCGATTTCCATCAGACTACGACTGATGGAGCCATCATTCATCAGCACCTTGAGTTCACCATTGCTGCTGCCCAGCAGTGCTGCGACCGAGTTACCCGTTCCCGTCAGGGTGGCATCACCGTTGAGTTCGCCAAAGCTGTCACGCATGGCTTCAACCGTAGGGAACAGCTGCTTGAGTTTGACGCCCCGTATGTGCAGATCCATCCGGGCGGGCATGGGGCTCTTGTCTCCTTCCAGGCGAACCGTGCTATTCAGCGCACCGCCTGCGGCGCCAAAGCGCAGTGGATCGATGAGCAGGACGCCATCGGTCAGCTTCAGATGCAGATACAGATCAGACAGCGGCAATGAGGCATTCTGAACGATGCGCTGGCCGGTAAACTTCACGTCGGCATCCATGGCGCGCCACCGTTCGGTACGAAACTCGGAAACAGGTAGCGCTTTGTTCGCGGGCTGCTTGTTCTCTTCACCGCGAGCCTGCTTCTGCTCGGCAGAGTCGGCGCCGATAAGAGGCGCCAGATCAGCAAAAAGCAGCTGATTGGAGGTCAGTTCGCCGGTCAGTTTTGGCCGTGGCTTGCCCCCTGTATATTGCAGATCTCCATGAAGATCGCTCTGCCCTACCTTTCCAGAAAAGTCCTCGTATTGGAAACGTGGCCCGGCCGGGTCGTTGAGGACAACGGTAAGGTGTCCATCAGTCGAGTACGGCGCCGTTTCCGGGAGCGTTACGCCCGTCAGGCGATAGAGCTGCCCCAGGCTCTGTCCGGACAGTTTGAGCCGCAGATCCAGAGCCCCCAGCTTGAGCGGTTCGGTCAGCGTTCCGAAGACATTTAGGTGCGTGGCACCCGCGCGGACATCGGCCTGAATGGGAAAGGGTGCGTCCGGATCATGCAATGCCAGTAGCCCACCGATCTTGCCGCTGCCCTCCACGGCTTGCTCCTTGTACCGGCCCTTCACGGTCCAGCCAAATTGCAGTGCCTGGGTCTGTTTGACATTGGCCCGCTGCCGCTGAGTCCCGGCCTGCCCAACGATGTCGGCATAGGCAATGGGAGCATCCAGTGAGGTGATCGTGGTTTTGACGTGGGCCTGTACGATGTCATCGTCATAGGCGACCTGGCCTGCATCAAAACCAATGGTGCCGATGTCCACGGTCCAGGCTGAGGATGCTTCGTTTGGGTCCTTTTCCTGTTTGTCGCCCTGGTCGAAGGTCCAGGTATTACGACCATCCGCCAGGCGTTGCAGGTTGGCTTCCGGCTTGGTCACGTCGATACGTGGGATATAGACCTGCTTGCTCAAAAGCGCCAGAGGCGAGATCCGCAACTGTACCCGGTCCAGGTGCACGAAGCGTGGGTTGCTTGCCCAGGAAGGATTGCCGATCTCGATGTTTTCCGCCGAGATGTGCGGCCACGGGACCCAGGCCCGCCAGCCGCCCTGATCCGTTTCGCGGCGCCAGTCCACACCCAGATTGCCGTTGATGGCGAACGAACGGTTGAGCGCGGCTGACGCCTTGTCATTGAGGGTAGGCTTGAGCCGGTTCCAGTCGAACGTCGAGACGAAGACGATCATCACGACGATTAACGTCACCAGGATGCCTAGCGTCCAGACGATGATTTTCCGGGTCCGTGTCACGCCTTTTCTCCGTTTCGCCAGCCATCAGAAGGTCACGGCGTTATGCCATGTACCTACTACGTCAACGACGAACGGCAGTGGTTCAACCGCTCGCTCAGCGACCTCCAGAAATGTCGAGTATCGCACCGCTGGCATAAGAGGCCTCATCCGACAGCAACCAGATGATTCCGGCGGCAATCTCTTGCGGCTCACCTGCCCGGCCCATGGGCGTCGTGACACCAAGCCGCAAACCGCGGTCAGGATCGCCGCCACTGGCATGAATCTCGGTCAGGGTCAGACCAGGACGTACCGCGTTGACGCGCACGCCCTGCGGTCCCAGCTCTTTGGAAAGCCCTAGCGTCATGGTGTCGATTGCGCCTTTGGACGCAGCATAATCGACGTATTCATTGGGTGAACCCAGCCGCGAGGCAACCGAAGACACATTTACGATCACCCCGCCCCGGCCGCCTCGCTCGGTAGACATGCGCCGTGCAGCCTCACGCGCGCACAGGAAGGCGCCCAGGATGTTCACCTCGAACATACGCCGCATACGGTCGATGGGCATATCGGCGAGCTGCAGGGACTGCCCCGTGATACCGGCGTTGTTGACCAATCCGTCCAGCCCGCCAAACTTGTGTTGAATGGTATCGAACATGGCCAGAACGTCCGCCTCGACGGACACATCGCCACGAATGGCAATCGCCTCGCCACCAGCCTGCTCTACCAGCGCCACACATTCATTAGCCGCCGTCTCGTCAGCCGTGTAGTTCACACCCACACGCCAGCCGCGTGCACCGGCCAGTCGCGCTGCTTCACGACCGATACCCCGGCTGGCGCCGGTAATCAGAATAATCTTGCTCATGGAGGCCTCTCTTATTCGGAAAGTCCGCTCAGCTTAGGCAGGAATTGGTGAGGGTGCGAGCGACAAGGCGAATAGGACAGGTGCTGTTACATATCGCGAATGACCTTGAGCCCCTCGTGATCGGTGTGCGGGGAGCCAAACAGGTCGGCATAGCGCATCGTCGCGTTGGCATGCTCGCGCATGAGAGCTTCTGCACGCGCGCCCTGTCTGTTTACCAGGGCATCGACGATGGCATGGTGCTGCATGTGCGCAAAGTTGAAGCGCCGATATTCTCGGGCCATGTCGTTGCGATCCACTGCCAGCGAGCTGACCGAGGCAAACGGCAAGTGATCGTTACGCGCCAAGGCATGACTGATCGCAGGATTACCGCTGGCCTCAATAATGACCTGATGAAAGCGCCGGTTGAAATCATGGTAAACCTCCATGTCTTCCTCGGTGACATAACCTTTGGCAAACAGGACATCTCCCGTGGCAAGGCACTGCTGCAAGGCTTCCTGAGTCGTTGGATCCAAACCGCGTTCTGCCGCCTGTCGCGCCGCCAGCCCCTCCAATACACCCCGGACTTCCACCGCACCTGCAATCTCTTCGCCAGTCACCGTCCGCACGGTATAACCACGGCCTTCGTTCTTGGACAGCAATCCTTCCTGCTCCAGCGTCCGAAAGGCCATACGCACCGGCATGCGCGAAACCCCCAGCCGCTCGGCGGTAGGAATTTCCACCAGCCGCTCACCAGCCGGTAATTCACCGGACACGATCATTTTCCGTAATGTGACCAACACCCGTTGTCCTGGCTTGCTCATGAGGTCCTCTCGGCGCTGTAATCAATTCATCTTAGCGCAGGCAGCTTCCGGCTGGGCACGACACCTGCGGCAGCTATCGTCAGGGAGCAACCCGGCGTTCGTCGAACCCAATGGCCGTTAATCGCACCAAAAATGGATCCAATAGTGACTTATAGATTGACTCAGCATCTGTATAGCGCGAAGTATTGGATCCAATAAAAACAAAACAGCCCTGTGAGGAGCCCACCATGTTCCCGAAAAATACGTGGTATGTAGCCTGTACGCCTGACGAGATCGCCGATAAACCGCTCGGTCGTCAGATTTGTGGTGAAAAGATCGTTTTCTACCGTGGTCCGGAAGGCAAGGTCGCGGCGCTGGAGGATTTCTGCCCTCACCGTGGCGCCCCGCTCTCGCTGGGCTTTGTACGTGACGGTGTCCTTGTATGCGGCTATCACGGCCTGGAGATGGGCTGCGATGGCAAGACCGTTGCCATGCCAGGCCAGCGCGTTCGTGGTTTCCCCTGTATCCGTCAGTATCCGGTCGAAGAGCGCTACGGCTTCATCTGGGTCTGGACCGGCGAGGCCGAAAAAGCCGATCCTGCCCTGATTCATCATCTGGAATGGGCCGACAACCCCGAGTGGGCATATGGCGGCGGCCTGTATCACATCAACTGTGACTATCGCCTGATGATCGACAACCTCATGGACCTGACCCATGAGACCTATGTCCATGCCAGCAGCATCGGGCAGAAGGAGATCGATGAAGCCGCACCCATCACGAAAGTGGAAGGCGATACCGTCATCACCAGCCGCCATATGGAAAACATCATGGCCCCGCCCTTCTGGCGCATGGCCTTGCGCGGCAACAACCTGGCGGATGACGTCCCCGTGGATCGCTGGCAGATCTGCCGCTTCACGCCACCAAGCCATGTTCTGATTGAAGTGGGTGTGGCCCATGCCGGGCATGGCGGTTACGAGGCCGATCCCAAATACAAGGCCTCCAGCATTGTGGTCGACTTCATTACACCGGAGACCGAGACCTCTATCTGGTACTTCTGGGGCATGGCGCGCAATTTCAGACCTGAAGACGAGGCGCTGACGGCGACCATCCGTGAAGGCCAGGGCAAGATCTTCTCCGAAGACCTGGAAATGCTGGAACGTCAGCAACAGAACCTGCTGGCCTATCCCGAACGGCAACTGCTGAAGCTGAACATCGACGCGGGCGGCGTACAGTCGCGCCGGATTCTGGATCGCCTCATCGAAAGCGAGCGTAGCGCAGCTGCCCCGCTGGGCATGATTGCTACCGCCTGATGCCCCTGGCGCCTCCTTCGTACAGAGGCGCCTGCTATTGAGGTGGCTTGCATGGCAGGCCACTCAGCCGAGGACTTTATCGTGATCGACGTTCTGATCGTTTCGAAGAAAACCGAAGCCACGGACATCTGCAGCCTCGAGCTGGCCAGTGTCGATGGCTCACCCTTGCCGGAATTCAGTGCCGGCTCGCATATCGATGTGCACTTGCCGGACGGCATCGTTCGGCAATATTCGCTCTGCAACCCGCCAAGCGAGCGCCATCGCTATCAGATTGCCGTTCTCAAGGACCCCGCCTCCCGTGGCGGCTCGCTCGGTGTCCATCAGCTCAAGGAAGGTACACACCTCACTATCAGCGAGCCGCGCAATCTGTTTCCCCTGGCGCATGGCGCCAAACGCAGCCTGCTGTTTGCTGGCGGTATCGGCGTGACGCCCATTCTGTGCATGGCCGAGCGTCTGTCGAATATGGCCGCAGACTTCGAGATGCATTACTGCACCCGCTCCGCCGATCGCACGGCATTCGTCGAGCGAATCAGCACCTCACCGTTTGCCGGTCAGGTACATTTTCACCATGACGATGGCCCCGTGCAGCAGAAGCTGGACGCCACTCAAGTGCTGGGCCAGCCGGAGCCGGATGTACACGTGTATGTGTGCGGCCCGACAGGCTTCATGGAGTACGTTCTCAGCACAGCCAAAGCCAACGGTTGGCCGGAGGAGCAACTGCATCGTGAATATTTTGCGGCAGCACCCACCGATACCTCCAACGATGGCAGCTTCGACCTCAGGATTGCCAGCACCGGACAGACCCTGCATGTTCCCGCTGAACGTACCGCACTCGACGTTCTGCTGGAGGCAGGATTCGACATTCCGATGTCCTGTGAGCAAGGTATCTGCGGCACCTGTCTGACCCGCGTGCTGGACGGTACGCCAGAACACCGGGACATGTTCATGACAGAGGATGAACAGGCTGCAAACGATCAATTCACGCCCTGTTGCTCACGCGCCAAGAGCGCTGTGCTGGTCCTGGATATCTGATAGGCCTGATGGACGCCCGTCAGGTCATCAGATCGCCATCAAAAGCTGTTCGTTAAGCGGCCACTCTTCTACGTCGAGAGGGCCGCGGTGTCGTATAAGTACTGCATCCGGTCTGCCTCGAATATCGCGATCAAGGCTTGAACGCTTCGAGCAGACTTTCAGTACTACAACAATAACAAGAGGCACCCCCATGCTCATGACACCGCTACCTCTGCTCTGTTATGCACGTCACTTGCGCGCCACCACTATTCGGGAGGCGGGCCATGCATAACGACCTTCGCCGGGCTGTCGATGAAGGCCGCATGAACGGCTTTCAATGGACCGCCATTATCATTTGTATCGCGTTAAACATGATCGACGGCTTCGACGTACTGGTCATGGCCTTTACCGCCGCGTCCGTTTCCGCTGAATGGAAGCTCTCTGGCGCTCAGCTGGGCGTACTGCTCAGCGCAGGACTGTTTGGCATGGCTGCGGGCTCGCTATTTATTGCTCCCTGGGCGGATCGCTTTGGCCGTCGCCCGCTCATTCTGGCGTGCGTAACCGTTGCAGGCCTTGGCATGTTGCTGTCTGCATTCAGTCAGTCAGCTACTCAGCTGGCTGTATTGCGGGCCATCACTGGGCTTGGTATCGGTGGCATCCTGGCCAGCAGTAATGTGATTGCCAGCGAGTACTCATCCAAGCGGTGGCGTGGGCTTGCAGTGACCCTGCAATCCACCGGCTATGCCCTCGGGGCCACCATTGGCGGGCTTATTGCCGTGGCATTGCTGTCTGCCTGGGGCTGGCGCTCGGTCTTCGTCTTTGGTGGCCTGGTGACGTTCGCTATCATTCCCTTCGTACTGTGGCGTCTGCCCGAATCGTTGGATTTTCTGCTGGCCAAGCGCCCGGACAATGCCCTGGTGCGGGTCAATCGTCTGGCCCAAAAACTGGGCTATGCACCGCTTACCGAGCTGCCTCCGCAGCCCCTGCGCGAAGCGCACAAGGGCAGCAGCTTCAAGCAGCTATTTTCACCCGCGCTGCTACGCACCACCCTGCTGATCTGGGGCTCATTCTTCCTGACGATGTTCGGTTTCTACTTCATCATGAGCTGGACACCCAAGCTGCTGGTGTCGGCCGGTCTTTCTGCACAGCAGGGCGTAACGGGTGGAGTATTGCTGAGCATTGGCGGCATCTTTGGCGCAGCCTTGATCGGCATGCTTGCCGCGCGCTTCAAGATCAGTCATCTACTGGCTGTTTTCATGGCCTGCACAGCCGTGCTGCTCAGCCTGTTCGTTTCCTCCACCTCCTCACTGACCACGGCCTTTACCCTGGGTCTACTCATTGGCCTCTTCAGTAACGGCTGCATTGCCGGGTTGTATGCCTTGGCCTCCATGGCATATGACGCCTCGGTACGCGCAACGGGTATGGGCTGGGGTATTGGCATTGGCCGCTTCGGGGCTATTCTCTCGCCACTGGTGGCAGGTGGGCTGATTGACCTGCAGTGGGGTCCGGCTCAGCTGTATCAGGGCTACGCCGTGGTGTTTGTACTGGCGGCGGCTACGGTGCTTCTGCTCAAACTGTCTGCCCCTGTTCGTACCGTGGGCGCACCTTCACAAGCTCATTGAGTGAGTAGACTAGAGGCCGCTCCGGCTGCCTCTAGTCTGCTAGTCTGATCCGATCACTCCGGCAGCGTGACCTTGACCGGCCCCGGATGCGCCTTGATGGTCTTGTAGGGAATCACCGTATCGCCTGGCTCATCGCAGCTTCTGGCGGCCCGGGCAAAAGTAGGCCCCAGGTAAATTCCACGAGGCTCGAAATACCACACCGAAAACTGCCAGACAGAAGGGTCCTGGTAATTGCATTCGTTCGGGTCGTCGTTCATCAGCTCGGGATACAGACGCTTGAACTGGTCAACCACCCACGGGGCAAACAACTGCTCGCGGTAGTTGGAGTACGCCTCCAGATTATCCATGCCCCGCTCGTAATGGATGGACGGCCCCTTACCCAGCCAGAACACATCTTCCAACTCTAGAATCTTGCCGGTGGCCAACTCCATGTTGAGCGGCGCATCACCAAAGTCTGGATGCGCACCGCCGCAGTCGTAGCTGGTGAACAGACTGACGCTCAGTACAGAGTCATTGATAAATACCGGTTTGACCGTCTGATCGAACTCTGTCTCACGATCACGTGCCCCGGACAGACATCCAAAATAGCTGTTCACCTCCTGCCACTGCCGATTCTGCAGCGTCCTGTTGGCAGCGCTCAGATCCATCGCCGTAGGGGATGAAACCAGCTGGAACAGGCGAATGCGGGAAACGGGCTCCACCCACCACTGCAAACCATACCCCATAAAGGTGTCCTGCCTGTCTTTCTTCAGGCTCAGCCCTTTCAGGCGCAGATACTCGTAGGGTGATGTACGCCGCAGCTCGTCCAGAGCGGGTAAATCGTCAGGACGTGCCGGCGGCAGCGCTACAGGGGAAAGACTGATATCGAGCGTCTTGCCTTTGCTGGCCCAGCGGCCGGTCCAGCGACCATTGGCGCCCTGTTTGAGCGTCCACTGCATGGGCACGCTTTTCGTGCTGAAAAAAGGACGATTCTCACTCAGACGCAGGGTACGCTGCTTGTCCAACGCTCCGTCGAGCGCAATATCGGTGTGGTACTTCTGGTAGAAATAGCGCCCGGTCACCTCGTCGGGTTTAGCCAGATCCAGTTCAACCAGCACCTTGGCCTGCCCGACAGTGCCCTGCAGCAGCTCCGGCTCTGCCATGGCCGAACCGGCAGCCAGCAACAGTGCCGCGCTACAGCACTGCAGCACAGAAACGATACCTCTCATGGACTCTTATCCTCGACCCTTTCTTGTACGAACCGACACAGCCTAATCGACCCATGTGTCAGCCCATACTCTACGAGGAATAAGCGGCTCAGCACATCCCTACCATAGTTATCCGCAGGGAGCGGATGTCAGCAGGTCCTGATAACTCCGGTTGAAGTAGACCAGCCCATCTACATCGTCCTGGCGCTCGATAGCGACCACTTCGCACAGGAGTACGTCGTGAGTGCCTACGGTATTGATCGAAACGATTCGACAATCAAATGAGACTACCGCTCCTTCCAGCGCTGGCGAGCCGGTGATCAGGGTATTCCAGCACGCCGCGGCAAATCGATCCTGCATACCGGTTTTACCGCCAAACAGATTGGAGAGTGCCTTGTGCTCACTGCTCAGAGTATTCACGCACAGGGTGCCGTTGGCCTTGAAGATCGGATAGACCGAGGCTGAACGGTTCAGGCAGACCAGCAAGGTAGGCGGCTCGTCGGTCACGCTGCACACGGCTGTTGCCGTGAAGCCGGCACGGCCTTGGGGACCATCAGTCGTCACGATATTGACCGCCGCGCCCAGCCGGGCCATGGCATCGCGATAGTCCTGCTTGGGTACACGAAGAGGTTGTACGGGCGAAACGATATTCAGGTTGGCAAGTGACATGGCATAGCCTCACTGCAGGAGCGACGCTCCTGTCATCGGATTCAGGTCAGGTAGTCGAGCATTAAAGCGTTAAAGGTATCGGGGTCCGTCACGCTGGAGGCATGCCCGCCGTAGCTGAGCAGCTCGAACTGCGCATCGGGCAGGTGTTTGGCCAGATGCTCGGAACACACCCACGGCACTAGCAGATCGTCCTGGTTGGCAACGATCAGGGTGGGTGTTCTGATCTGCGCCAGCTGGGTATCCACATCGAATGCCTGCAATGCAGCGATACGTCGGCGCACATTCTCGCTATCGGGAAAATACGCCAGGGCATGGGCTTCGTCGGCCTCGAGGCGTTTGGTGTTTTGCAGCATCCAGTCGGCGGGATACAAAAACAGGGGCTGGGCCTGTACGTAGGCGGCCGGGCCTGTATCGTTCAACAGAGCGAGTCGTACAGCAAAACAGCGGGCGCTGTGCGGATTAGGCTTGCTCCAGGCGTTGACCAGAATCTGGCTGATCAAGAGTTCAGGCCGCATCAAGCCGATCTGAAGCCCTACAAGACCGCCCAGGGCGTGCCCCATGAAATGGCAACGCGTGATACCCAGCGCATCGACCATATCCAGTACATCCTGCGCCATGGCCTCGATGGTATAGCCCTCAGGGATAACCGCCGGGCTCTTGCCTGTGCCGGTCTGGTCGTAAGTCACCACGCGGAAGTACTCGCCCAGCGCCGCGAGCTGCGGCGTCCAGAATGCCCCCGCACCGCCAAGACCGGATGACAGTACGATGGTATCGGCCTCGGCATCCTGCCGGCCATGGATCTCGAAGTGCATGCAAGGCTCCCCTGTATACCGTTGGATAACGCGCATGGGTTGTTTCATGAGATGCGTGACGGGGAATCCCCTGGTAGCAGGTATCGCCTGACGGCTCGACCCAACCTACAGACTCATAAGATGGGTTGAGTGAAGCGATACCCATCACTTCACTTGCTCACTTACGTTCCCACATGGGCGATACTGGCGATCTCGATCAACGCATCCGGCTTTACCAGGCCGCATTGGATGCAATAACGCGCGGGCTTCTCGCCTGGAAAATACTCGGCATACACCGCGTTGATCGCCCCGTAGTTCGCCCAGTCGGTGATCATGATCATGTTGAAGGTCACGTCATCCATCGTTCCGCCGGCCTCCTCCACGACCCTCTTGATGGTTTCCAGCACATGCCGCGCCTGTGCAGCGGCATCGCCTACGTGTACAACATTGTTGTCCTTGTCGAATGGCAGGGTGCCGGAAACATACAGAACTCCATCAGCCAGTGAGCCTGGAACAAAGGGCGCAAGGGGTTTTCCGCTTCCGGCGGGAATCACGCTGTGCTTGGGCATGGTCAGTCCTTTTTGAAGGTGGCGTGGAAATCGGCAACGGTTGAAACCCAGCCAAAAAACGTCTCGATATTGAATAGCGCCGCCTCGTGCGCCGAGCGCGGCCCGGCCTGATGGCAGGCATCGCCCAGGCAGACGCCAAAGTATTCGAGAAAGAACCCGTCTCGCAGCGTGGACTCCACGCAGACGTTGGTGGCGATCCCTACGAACACGAGGTTACGAATGCCGCGGGCACGCAGGAGGCTATCGAGAGGCGTATTGTAGAAACCGCTGTAGCGGGTTTTGGGTACGACCAGATCCCCCTCCCGCGGCTGAAGCTGATCCACCAGCGCATAATCCCAACCGCCTTTGGCAAGCAGCTTGCCTTGCAAGTCCGGGCGTTTACGCATGGTCTTGAGCGCGTTGGACTTGTGCCAGTTGGGCGAACCAGGTCCACCAGCTTCCTGATACTCTGGATCCCAGCCATTCTGAAACCAGACAACCTGGATACCGGTCGCACGCGCGGTTTCCACCACCCCGGCAATGTTTTCGATTACCGGGCCGGTTGCGTCTACATCAAAGCCAGCAAGGTCCAGATAGCCGCCCTTGCTTGCATAGGCGTTCTGCATATCGACGACTATGACTGCCGTCTCGCTGGCCTTCAGCCGCAGGGGCTCAGGGCGTGCAGGTAGCGTGACCGCGTCCTGGCTGCCTGTCGGCACGGCATACCCTGCCACGGATTCAAGCGCGTTCATTAGGCACTCTCCTGCAGCCGAGTGACATGACGGCGGCTCTGCATCAAGGGCTGGATCTTTTCACCAAATTCGGTAACGCCCTGCATGAAGTCGTCAAAGGTCAGCAACACGCCACTGGCCCCAGGTACCTCGGCGATCTCATCCAGCATGCGGGCGACGTTGGCGTAGGAGCCCACCAGCGTACCCATGTTGATGTTGACCGCGGACGTCGGGTCCGACATCTGTCGTACATTCGTATCGCCGCCTGACTTGGTATCAGCTGCCGCCTGAGCCCCCAGCCATTTGATGGCCTCTTCGTCGGCGCCGGCCTTGTAGTGTTCCCACTTGGCACGTGCCGCTTCATCGGTTTCGCCGGCAATCACCATGAACAGCACGATGGAGCTTACGTCGCGGCCTGTCTTGGCGGTGGCGGCCATAAGACGCTCGGAGGTCGGCGCAAAAGCCTTGGGCGTGTTCACACCTTTGCCAAAGACAAAATTGTAATCGGCGTACCGTGCCGAGAAGGCCATGCCGGCGTCGCTGGAGCCAGCACACACGATCTGCATATCAGCTTGCGGTTGCGGGCTGACACGGCAGTCTTCCATCTGGAAATGCTCGCCCTTGAAGTCGGAGCGACCGGTTCCCCACAAGTCGCGCAGGATCTGGGCGTACTCACCCAGATAGTCGTAGCGGGTAGCAAAGAACTCATCGCCCGGCCAGAGGCCCATCTGGCTGTATTCAGGCTTTTGCCAACCGGTTACAAGGTTCACGCCGAAGCGGCCACCGGAAATAGAGTCAATGGTAGAGGCCATCCGCGCCACGATGGCAGGCGGCAGGGTCAATGTAGCGGCAGTAGCAAACAGCTTGATGCGCGATGTCACGGCGGCAAGGCCTGCCATCAGGGTGAAGGATTCCAGGTTGTGATCCCAGAACTCGGTCTTGCCACCAAAACCACGCAACTTGATCATCGACAGGGCAAAGTCGAAGCCATAGTGCTCGGCGCGCTGCACAATGTTCTTATTTAGCTCGAAGGTAGGTTTGTACTGCGGTGCGTTCTCGGAGAGGAGCCAGCCGTTGTTGCCGATCGGGATGAATACGCCAATGTCTAGAGTCATGCTCAGCCTCGGATTCGCTCGTGGGTCAAAGTGATTTCCCGCCCGTACCGCAAGCCAGGAATACCAAGGACAGAGCACAAACTCTGCCAGCTTTAGGTTTCTGCTGGGCAAACAAGGAGTTAGGTCAAAACCTGCTTCTTAGCGTGGACCATTTGGTCCGAACAAGAGCACCTGGCTTGTGCAGCCTGCACGATGATGGGGCGAAAACCGCAGGCGGCCTGCTACTCTGGCGAGCATGAAATTCGGCTGACGGTACTCACTCAAGGCCGCTCGCGATAAAGTGCAGTTCGTGCTGTAGAGGCAGGAGTCGTTGTGAGTCAGGACCGTTCATCCACACCCAGCAAGCCCACTCGCAAGCCCAGTGCTGCGACACTGGAGCGCCGCCGACGGCAGATCGAGGAAAAGCGCGGCATCATCCTTGAGGCAGCGCTGGACTTGTTTTCCCGGTACGGCCTGCATGGCACCAGTCTTGACCAGATAGCCGCCCAGGCAGAGGTTTCCAAGACCAATCTGCTGTACTACTTTGGCAGCAAGGAAGACCTCTACCTCAACGTGCTACGCCAGCTGTTGGTGATCTGGCTGGCCCCCTTGAAAACCTTTAGCACAGAGCAGGACCCGATCGACGCCATCAAGGGCTACATCAGGCACAAGCTGGAAATCTCTCGTGACTACCCAGCCGAATCCCGCCTGTTCTGCATGGAAATTCTGCAAGGCGCGCCGCTGCTCCTGAGCGAGCTGGAAGTGCCCCTGCGGGAGACGGTCGAGGCCAAAGCTGCAGTAATCCGCGCCTGGATCGACGCCGGTCAACTGGCTCCGGTCGACCCGCATCACCTGATCTTTACGCTCTGGGCAACCACCCAGCACTACGCCGACTTTCGTGTCCAGGTTCAGGCCATCCTGGGCAAAACCCTCGATGACCCTGTGTTTTTCGAAGAAGTGCTGAGCAGTGTGCAGGCACTGATTCTGGAGGGTTTGAAGCCCCGTTAGCCTGAAATGCAAAAGCCCGGTCAATGCCGGGCTTTCTATCGGTCTTTCGACATTCAGTCGTCGATCGTGAGCGTGCCCTTCATGATGGCCGCATGACCGGGGAAGGAGCAGAAATATTCATAGTCCTCTCCCTTCTTCAATGTGGAGGTATCAAACGTCACGGACGTCTTTTCGCCACCTCCAATCACCTTGGTATGGGCGATCACGCGGGAATCGTTTTCCTTGAGGTAATCCTTGTCCATACCGGCCGCGATACCGTCAGTGGCAACACCCTGGACATCATCCTTTTTGGTCAAGACCCAGTTATGCCCCATGACATTCTTGGGTAGCGTACCGGGATGGATCAGGTTGACCGTGAATTGCTTGCAGTCCTCATTGACCTTGATCTTGTCCGTGCTGAAGGTCATCTGATCAGTTCCCTGAATATCGACCGAGCACTGGTCGGCTGCCCATACGGATGAGCTGGCCAGAGCAAGCAGAGAGACAGCGAAAAGCGAACGTTTCATGAAATCTCCTAACGCATGTGTTCACTTAGTGAAGACTGGCATGTTTGAAAGCGAGTTCCAATCGCTAAAACGTCTGGAACATGGTTTGCAACGAAACGGCTATGGCTGCCATCGAAACTTTTGAGCGGCAAGGCCAGCCTGATATTGAGAGGATGCCCCTGTCACTTGCCGTCTTGAGGAGTACCCACCATGAAATTCCCGGACTACATCAACCAGCTTTTCATCGCCTACGCTCTGGGTGCCAGCGGCACCTGTCCTGAACAGGTCTCTGCCTGATGCTCCCTCCAGCCTGAAGTAATCGGCACGCGCGCACCTGCGATCAGCCGATTGCTTCATGGCCACCTCTCCCGCATGCACTACGGCACTGATCATGACAAGGCTTGGTTAACCTTGGCGTGAGGATTACGCTTACGCCTCCTACCAGCCAAGGATCAGCAATGTCGTTGAAAGCCGTTTGTGTATTTTGTGGCGCCAAGACAGGCGCCGACCCAATCTACCGTGAAGCTGCCGAAGCCTTGGGTCGCGCCCTGGCCAAGCGCGGTCTTACGCTCGTCTATGGTGGCGGTGCCGTGGGCCTGATGGGCATCGTGGCCGACGCGACCCTCGCAGCCGGAGGCGAGGTGATAGGCATCATCCCCAAAAGCCTCCAGGATGCCGAAGTCGGCCACAAGGGACTAACCCGTCTTGAAGTAGTCGATGGCATGCATGCACGCAAAGCACGTATGTCTGAACTGGCGGATGCCTTTGTTGCCTTGCCCGGTGGACTAGGTACGCTGGAAGAACTCTTCGAAGTCTGGACCTGGGGTCAGCTCGGCTATCACGCCAAGCCGCTGGGCCTTCTGGAAGTAAATAACTTCTACGCGCCCCTTGCACAGTTCCTGGATCATGCAGTGAGTCAGGGCTTTGTGGCTGGCCCTCATCGCGAGATGCTTCAGGTCAGCCAGTCGCCGGATGAACTGCTCAATGCGCTTGAACAATGGACGCCCACCGTAGCGCCTCGCTGGCACGCCAACGCGCCCAAGTAGATCACTTCAGTCGATAAAGCGAGGCGTATGGCCTCGTTTTATCGTTTCAGCACCATTCATCTCTTTTGGTGAACCCGCTCAACGTATGGCATGTCGCATTTTTTACATCGCCCTAACACGTTTGGAGGAATTCATCATGACCGATTACCCACGCCCGCCTTTCCCCGAACAACCCCAAGAGCCGCCAGCACTTCAATCCAAAATGACACCCGTTCCGGACTGTGGCGAGCAGAGCTACAAGGGATCTGGTCGTCTGGCTGGTAAGGTTGCGCTCATCACCGGGGGAGACAGCGGCATCGGTCGTGCAGTGGCTATTGCCTTCGCTCGGGAAGGTGCCGATGTTGCCATTTCCTACCTGAACGAACATGAAGATGCCGAGGATACTGCGCGCTACGTGAAAGAAGCCGGACGTAAGGTTCTGCTACTGCCAGGCGATATCAGCAAGCGCCAGCAATGCCTGGATATCGTTCAGAAAACCGTGTCCGAGTTCGGCCGCATTGATGTACTCGTCAATAACGCCGCATTCCAGATGTCCCACGAGTCGCTGGAAGAGATTCCGGATGAAGAATGGGTGTACACGTTCGATACGAACATCACGGCCATGTTTCGTATCACCCAGGCAGCCGTCAAACACATGGGCAAAGGTGGTTCGATCATCAACACCACCTCTGTGAATTCAGACATGCCCAAGGCCACTCTGCTGCCCTATGCCACCACGAAGGGGGCGATTGCCAACTTCACGGCAGGTCTGGCTCAGCTCCTGGCCGAAAAAGGCATCCGCGCGAACAGCGTGGCACCCGGCCCGATCTGGACACCGCTGATTCCGTCCACCATGCCGCCTGAACAGGCCTCGCAGTTCGGTAGCCAGGTTCCGCTGGGACGAGCAGGTCAACCGGCCGAGCTTGCGCCTGTATATGTCATGCTGGCCTCTGATGAAGCCAGCTATGTGTCTGGCGCTCGCGTTGCGGTCACTGGCGGCAAGCCGATTCTGTAAGACCTACTGCGCCATGGTCGGCTACAAACCGGCCGACCGTGGCCAGACCCAAACATCTACATGCTCTTAATGACTCATGCGCCCTTGTGAGCGTACGGGATTGTTTTGCCTGCCTGTTCCTCATCTGTACTAAGGAGCACACATGGACTGGTACCCTCTTCGGTTATCTACCCCTATCCGTAGCCACATGTTTGGCGGTCACGCCATTGCTGAAATACTGGGTCGCCGCGGGCTGCCTGCTGGCCGTATTGCCGAGACATGGGAAGTCAGCGATGTCGAAGGCAGCATTGCAAATGTCACCGAGGGCTCGCTTGCCGGTCAATCGCTTCGTGATCTGGTGAAGCGTTATCCCACCGAGCTGGTGGGCCCAGGGTTTAATGGTCCCTATTTCCCCCTGCTCAGCAAGTTTATCGATGGCTGCGGCATGTTGCCGGTGCATTTGCATGCTGATGACGAAACCGCTCGCCGTCTCGAATGCCAGCCCAACGGCAAGACCGAAGCCTGGCATATCCTTTGGGCCGAGCCCGGTGCCACCGCACTGGTCGGAATCAAGCCGGGGATTGATCGCGATACCTTGCGCAGCGCCCTGATTGCCCAGGATTACGACGCCGTCATGCGCCGTCTGCCGGTCCGTGCAGGCGAGACCATCTATGTGCCTGGAGGCACACTGCACAGCTTTGGCCCCGGTACGCTGATCTATGAGATCGAGCAGACTTCGGATATCCAGCAACAGGCAATGCCCTGGCAGATGTCCGACGGCTCGCCACTCAGCCATCAGGACTGGATTGACGGTATCGATCAGCTGCTCGAAGAGTGCTATCTCGAACCCCAACCCGAATTCACACCCGGCTTCCGGCTGCCCCAAGGCGATGACATTGATCGCTTAATCTGTACTGCTAGCCCTTACTTTGCCTTGGAGCGCTGGCGTGTAGCCGGTGCGGGCGCCAAGCCTCTTACCTACCGTTTCAACAAGGCCACGCTGCTTAGCAACGTCGGCACACCCATCCGCATTCAGGCCGGTAACTGGTCTGGCGTCCTGGGCGCTGCCGAAACCCTTCTGCTGCCTGCCGCGCTAGGAGAAATTCAGTTAGCCGGACCGGCTGACGTCCTGTTCGGCTACGTACCTGACCTTGAGCAAGACATTCGGACGCCCTTGCGCGCTGCAGGCTACGGTGATCAAGCCTTTGCAGTGCTGGGCGCCACGCATTAACCCGTTTTTCTAACCACTTGAAAGGAGGTCTTTATGTCCGACTATCCAACGCCACCCATGCCAGCCGAAACCCAACCCTATCCGGGCTATGAAAGCCAGATGAATCCGCGTCCGGACTTTGGCGAACAGAGCTACAAAGGCTCCGGCCGCCTGAAAGGCAAGGCCGCACTCATTACCGGCGGTGACAGCGGTATCGGCCGCGCGGTGGCCCTGGCCTTTGCTCGCGAAGGTGCGGACGTTGCCATCTCCTACCTGAGCGAAGACGAAGACGCCCGTGAAACGGCACGGCTCGTTACCGAAGCAGGCCGCAAGGCAATCCTGATTCCAGGTGACTTGAGCCAGCGCGAAAACTGCCTGGCCGTCGTGCAGAAAACCGTTGAAGCGTTTGGCCGTATCGATGTGCTGGTCAACAACGCCGCATTCCAGATGACCCGCCAGTCGCTGGAAGAAATTCCGGATGAAGAGTGGGTGCACACGTTCGATGTGAACATCACCGCCATGTTCCGCATTACCCAGGCGGCTGTGAAGCACATGCCCAAGGGCGGCTCCATCATCAATACCTCCTCGATCAATGCGGACATCGCGCCGCCTTCACTGCTGGCTTACTCCGCCACCAAAGGAGCAATCGCCAACTTCACGGCAGGTCTGGCGCAACTTCTGGCCGAAAAAGGTATTCGCGCAAACAGCGTGGCACCCGGACCGATCTGGACGCCGCTGATCCCCTGCACCATGCCAGCCGAACAGGTGGAAAGCTTCGGCAAGATGGCGCCGCTGGGTCGTCCTGGCCAGCCTGTCGAACTGGCGCCAGTCTATGTAATGCTGGCCTCGGATGAATCCAGCTACGTCTCCGGTGCCATGGTGCCTGTCACTGGCGGCTCGCCCGTGCTCTGATCGATCACGGCTGGGCTGTCTAACGGCCCAGCCGGCTTCTTACGCTGTTCTGTCATCTCTCCGCTTCATACTGCGCCTACCGTTTCGTTGAAAGCATGCTATTGCTTAAAGGATGAAGCGATCCGCTTGGTATGCCTCTCTGGCATGCATATCCCTCTGCACCTGGAAGCGCTAGATGATGCCTGTTCGCTCTTATGCTGCCCTGGGCCCTGTGGCCTTGTCCCTCCTGCTGACGGCCTGCTCTTCGGCCCCGACCCAACCGTTAGAGATCAACCTGGCCGTATTCAATGACTTTCACGGCTACCTGCAACCCGCCAGACTGACCTACCCTGACTCCACCGCACCCGACGGCAAACGCACAATCGAAGCGGGTGGTATAGAGGTGCTGGGTGGCGTTATCAACTATCTGCGTCAACAGGATCCAGAGCTACTGGTCATTGCCAGCGGTGACCTCATCGGTGGCAGCCCACCCATCTCATCGCTCTGGGCGGACGAGCCTACCATCGAAGCCATGAACCTATTGGGGCTGCAACTTTCGGCGGTCGGTAATCATGAGCTGGACAACGGAAAGGATGAACTGCTGCGGGTCATCAATGGCGGCTGCGCTTCCAACCGGCCCCAGAAAGCCTGCCAGCTGCACAAAAACTACCAGGGGGCGCACTTTACCTACCTAGCTGCAAACCTGATCGATAACCAGACGGGTAAACCCGTGTTTCCGGCCTACCAGATCCTGAAAGCCCACGGACAAAAAATCGCATTCGTGGGTGCCGTGCTGAAAGACGTAGCCCGGATCGTCTCGCCGGCTGGCATGAACGGACTGAGCGTTCAGGACGAAGCCGATGCCATCAACGCCCAGATCCCTGCCCTCAAGGCCCAGGGTGTAGAGGCCATCGTCGCAATCATTCACCAGGGCGGAGGCACGAATGAATCCTACAATGCGCCAGACTGCACCCGCCTGCGCGGCCCTATCGTCGAGATTACCAAGCGCCTTGATCCGGCAGTCGATGTCGTTGCCAGTGCCCACACGCATCAGTCTTATACCTGTCACGTGGACAATCGCCTTGTCTTTCAGGGCGGCTCCTACGGGCAGTTCGTCAGCCATGTACGGCTCGGCATTAACCCCAAGACCCACGACATCGTCTCGGCCAGCAGCGAAAACCTGACCGTGGACGCCCATCGCTACACCCCCGATCCAGCGCTCGCCGCGCTGCGTCAGGAAGTTGAAAAGCGTAGCCAGCATGTGCTTCAGCGGCCTATCGCACGTATTGCTGTCCCCCAGATCACCCGCATGACCGATGCCAATGGCGAATCGACGCTAGGCGATCTCATTGCCGATGCCCAACTTCAGGCGACACGCAAGCTAGGCGCCCAGATTGCCCTCATGAACGCAGGCGGCATCCGCAGCAATCTGACTCTGGAGCCTGGCCAATCCAGGTTGACCTACGCCCAACTGGCCGCCAATCAGCCATTCGGCAATACCCTGACCTTGCTGACCTTGAGCGGTGCCCAGCTCTATCAGCTCATGGAGGAGCAATGGAGCAGTGACGACAGCGCCAGTCTGATGCAGGTTTCGGAAGGCTTCAGCTACCGCTGGAATCCGGCAGGCAAACCGGGCCAGAAAGTGGTTTCCGGAAGCATGAAGCTGAATGGACAGCCGATCCGGCTCGACCAGGATTACCGCATTACAGTGAACAACTTCATGGCCCAGGGAGGGGATGGACTTGAGATCCTCAAGCACGCCCGCCACGTACAGGAGACCGGCATTCTTGATGTCGATGCGCTTGAACACTATCTCGTTGAACGGGACACGTCCGGCAAGCCGGCCGGCCAAGCTAAACCTGCCGGACGTATTCAACGCTTGTAAGCGTGGCTGATATGACCCTTCTTAGCGCCATGCTATGTAACATGGCGCTTCATCTACGGACTGCAGCGGTAGTCCGCCTGCCCTTACTGGCTCGCATGCTCTCAGTGATAAAACTGATCAGCCAGCGCCTGCAAAAAAGTTAGCTAGGCATACAAATAACTGACTTAATAAGAACGTATCGCTCGAAAATCTGAAATATTTTGTTACTACTGTAGAGGCCAGCTCCGTTACTGAGGTTTCCTCCGATGAAAGATGACGACCGTAATAAGCCCGATTCCACCCTCGAGAAATCAAGACGCCGCTTCCTGATCGGAGCAGGTGTCGTCGGGTTAGGGCTAGGTTTGCCCGGTCTTGACCGCATGGGAATGGCTGAAGCTGCCGAGCGCAAGGCATTCGACCATTCACTGAAACGGCAAATCAAAAATGTCGTTGTGATCTACGCGGAAAACCGCAGCTTCAATAACCTGTTTGGCAATTTTCCTGGCGTCTCGAAGCCACTGTCTGCGGTCAACGCCAAGCATTTCCAGCAGAAGGACCGTAACGGACAGCCGCTACCGCACTTACCCAAGATCTGGGGTGGCCTGGTGCCTATGGCTCAGACCATTGACGGTCAGCAATACCTGATTACTGAAGATCAGATCAGTGGGCTTTCCAATGCACCCTTTCCTCTGAAGGATGCTCAAGGCAAGCCGCTTAACCCGGGCTTGATCACTCGTGATCTCGTACATGCGTTCTACCAGAACCAGATGCAGATCAACGGCGGACGCAATGACGGCTTTGTCGCCTGGGGTGACTCCGGCGCACTGGTCATGGGTTACTACAGCCAGCCCGAGAAGTTGCGCTTGTGGAAACTGGCCCAGGAATTCACCCTCTGCGACAACTTCTTCATGGCTGCTTTTGGTGGCTCTTTCCTGAACCATCAGTTCCTGATCTCGGGTCGCGCGCCGTTCTACCCCAACCACACCACCAGCCCGGCAAAGGACAAGGTGGCGGTGCTTAAAGGGAAGAATCCGCTGGGCTATGAGTTGGCTCTGGCAGACAACTCTCCTGCTTCGGCCCTGGATGGACGTCCGGTATTCGTCAATCCGGGCGCGCTTAGCCCTGACGGCTATGCCATCAACACCATGCTGCCGCCCTATCAGCCCAGCCAGATTCCGCCGCCGGCAGGAGGCGACCCGGCCCTGTCCGATCCGACCAACCCGAGCGTACTGCCACCACAGACCCATGCCACCATTGGCGACCTGCTGTCAGCCAAGGGCGTGGACTGGGCTTGGTACTCGGGAGGCTGGCAGGCAGCGCTGGAGGGCAATGGCGCCGATACCCGGTTCCAGGCGCACCACCAGCCATTCAACTACTTCAAGCGCTTCGCTCCGGGCACGGCAGCACGCGAGCAGCACATCCGCGACGGCGGGATTGGCGATGATCCGAGCACCAACCGCTTTCTGGCAGACATTGATGCCGGTCGCCTGCCGCCTGTAACCTTCTATAAGCCCCAGGGCAGCCTCAACCTGCATGCCGGTTATGCCGATGTCGCTTCAGGCGATCAGCACATTGCCAAGGTTATCGAACATCTGCAGAAAGGCCCGCAATGGGAAAACACCGTAGTCGTCATTACGTTCGATGAGAACGGCGGCTGGTGGGATCACGTAGCACCGCCCAAGGGTGATCGCTGGGGTCCAGGCACACGTATTCCGGCCCTTGTCGTGTCACCCTTCGCACGCAAAGGACATGTCGATCACGACCTGTACGACACTACCTCAATCCTACGCCTGATCACCCGGCTCCACGGCTTGCCGCCGCTCAAGGGTCTGGTGGAGCGCGACATCGCACGCGTCACCCACGGTCTCGCCCCCTTGGGCGATCTTACCGGCGCGTTGACGATCCGCTGATAGCAAAACGGCGAGCCCGAGGCTCGCCGTTTCATCAACGCGGAATATTGGGTTCTCGCCGGGGCTTTTTCTTGCCTTTGGCAAACGCCACCGCCTGACCTTCCTGCTTCTTGTCCCATCCCTTGCTGCCATCCGCTGCCCGCGGCGGTAAGCCGGTATGCTGAGTCAGCAGCGGCTTGCCTGCTTTTTTGCTACCCAGCGGCGTCGAATTCTTACGACGTGCACTTTGATAAGTACCATCCACAGCGGGCTGGAACGTGGGAATCAGGTGATGCTTGCCGTTACCGATCAAGTCGGCACGCCCCATATCCTTGAGCGCTTCACGCAGCATCGGCCAGTTGTTTGGGTCGTGATAGCGCAGGAACGCCTTGTGCAGGCGGCGCTGACGCTCCCCCTTCACAATCGGTACGCCATCGCTCTTGTAAGTTACCTTGCGCAGCGGATTCTTGCCCGAATGGTACATCGCAGTCGCGGTTGCCATTGGCGACGGATAGAACGCCTGTACCTGATCCGCCCGGAAGCCGTTACGCTTGAGCCAGAGCGCCAGGTTCATCATGTCTTCGTCAGTCGTACCCGGATGCGCAGCGATGAAATAAGGAATCAGGTACTGTTCCTTACCGGCTTCCTTCGTATACTTCTCGAACATCTGCTTGAAGCGATCGTAACTGCCGATGCCCGGTTTCATCATCTTGGAAAGCGGACCTTCCTCGGTGTGCTCTGGTGCAATCTTCAGGTAGCCCCCCACGTGATGGGTTACCAGCTCTTTTACGTACTCCGGCGACTCTACCGCCAGGTCATACCGCAAGCCCGACGCAATCAGGATCTTCTTCACACCCGGCAGGGCACGTGCAGAGCGATACAACTGGATCAGCGCCGAGTGGTCGGTGTTCAGGTTTTCGCAGATACCCGGCCACACGCAGGACGGCTTGCGGCAATGCTTCTCGATTTCCGGGTCCTTGCACGCAATCCGGTACATGTTGGCTGTCGGGCCACCCAAGTCGGAAATAACCCCGGTAAACCCTGGCACTTTGTCGCGAATTTCCTCGATCTCGCGAATAATGGACTCTTCCGAACGGTTCTGGATAATGCGGCCTTCGTGCTCGGTAATGGAGCAGAAAGTGCAGCCGCCAAAACAGCCGCGCATGATGTTGACCGAGAACCGGATCATCTCGTACGCAGGAATCCGCTCGCCTTTATAAGCAGGATGCGGAACACGGGCATAGGTCAGCCCGAAGACGTAGTCCATCTCTTCAGTGGTCAGCGGAATTGGCGGCGCATTGAGCCATACGTCCTGATCGCCATGACGCTGAACCAGCGCGCGGGCATTGCCCGGGTTGGTCTCCAGGTGCAGCACGCGGTTGGCGTGGGCATACAGGACCGGATCGCCCTTTACTTTCTCGAACGACGGCAGCCGAATGACCGTCTTGTCACGGGTAAGCTTCGGGCTGGGCAGCAGCTGAACAACCTTCGCTTCCTCAGGATCTTCCTGCGGCCCCTTGGACTGCTCAATGGCACACGCCTGCAAATCCTGTGTATTGACGTAGGGGTTGATGATCTTGTCGACCTTCCCCGGACGGTCAATACGCGTCGAGTCCAGCTCGAACCAACCTTCCGGCGTGTCCTTGCGGATAAACGCAGTGCCGCGAATATCGGTGATCGCCTGGATGGGTTCACCCGCAGCCAAGCGGTGAGCAATCTCCACGACTGCACGTTCGGCATTGCCGTATAGCAGAATATCCGCCTTGGCATCCATCAGGATGGAGTGGCGTACCTTGTCCTGCCAGTAGTCGTAGTGAGCAATCCGGCGCAGTGATGCCTCGATACCGCCCAGGACAATCGGCACCCCCTTATAGGCTTCACGGCAACGCTGGCTGTAGACCATGCTGGCACGATCGGGACGCTTGCCGGCCAAACCGCCTGGTGTATAGGCGTCATCGGAGCGAATCTTGCGATCGGCTGTATAGCGGTTGATCATCGAATCCATGTTGCCTGCCGCCACGCCAAAAAACAGGTTCGGCTTGCCAAGCTTCATGAAGTCGTCTTTGGACTGCCAGTCTGGCTGAGAGATAATCCCTACCCGAAAGCCTTGCGCTTCCAGAAGACGTCCAATGATAGCCATGCCAAAGGATGGATGATCCACATAGGCATCGCCTGTCACGACAATGATGTCGCAACTGTCCCAGCCGAGCAGGTCCATCTCCTCCCTGCTCATCGGCAGGAAAGGCGCAGGTCCAAAACACTCAGCCCAATATTTGGGATAGTCGAACAACGGCTTGGCAGCGAGCATGAAGGCTTCCGGGGATTAAAAGTGGTGCGGGAGGAGGTGCAAGAATAGCACAAAAAATAGCCAGTTAAGAGAGGCGAACCGCTATCCGTCGCCTGACAGCCGCATGGTTACTGGACTGCTGAGCTTGCCGAACGCGCGCATCCACGCCTGGATTACCACATGCAAGGCCAAGGCGCTTATAAAAAAGCCGCACAGGTGTGCGGCTTTTTTGCGCTCTCGACAACTTAGTCGTCGTCGAAGTTATAACTGCCGGGCGCCAAGTTCTCGAAACGGGTGTATTTGCCGATAAAGGCGAGTCGCACCGTACCGATAGGACCGTTACGCTGTTTACCGATAATGATTTCGGCTACACCCTTGTACTCGGTTTCAGGGTGATACACCTCATCCCGGTACACAAACATGATTACGTCGGCGTCCTGCTCGATCGCTCCGGATTCACGCAAGTCGGAGTTCACCGGGCGCTTGTTCGGCCGCTGTTCCAGCGAGCGGTTAAGCTGGGACAACGCGACCACCGGACAGTTGAACTCCTTGGCCAGCGCTTTGAGCGAGCGCGAAATTTCGGAAATCTCATTGGTCCGGTTTTCGCTGGCTGCCCCGCCAATCCGCATCAATTGCAGGTAGTCGACCATGATCAGCGCCAAGTCACCGTGTTCACGCACCAAACGCCGCGTACGTGCACGCATTTCCGACGGGCTGATACCTGCCGTGTCGTCAATAAACAGCTTGCGGTCATTCAGGAGGTTAACCGCTGAGGTCAGCCTTGGCCAGTCATCGTCCTCCAGCTTACCCGAGCGGACCTTGGTCTGATCGATTCGCCCAAGGGACGACAACATACGCATCACGATCGAATCAGCTGGCATTTCCAGTGAAAATACAAGCACGGCCTTGTCAGTACGCAGTACCGCATTTTCGACCAGGTTCATGGCAAAGGTCGTCTTACCCATCGAGGGACGTCCCGCCACGATAACCAAGTCCGACGGTTGCAGGCCGCTGGTTTTATCATCCAGATCCACAAATCCTGTGGAAACACCCGTAATGGCATTATCCGAGTTGAACAGGGTATCGATTCGATCAATGGCCTTGGTCAGGATGTCATTAACGCCAATCGGACCTCCTGTCTTGGGGCGGGCCTCGGCGATTTCGAAAATCTTGCGCTCCGCCTCATCAAGAAGCTCATTGGCGCCCCGACCTTCAGGGTTATAGGCACTGTCGGCAATGTCATTGCTGATGCCGATCAGCTGGCGCAGCGTGGCGCGCTCGCGCACGATCTGGCCATAGGCCTTGATGTTTGCAACAGAGGGGGTGTTTTTTGCCAGCTCACCCAGGTAAGCCAGCCCCCCTACCTGGGGTAGTTGTCCTTCCTTGTCGAGCTGCTCGGATAACGTAACCACATCGAAAGGCTGGTTGCTTTCAGCCAGACGAGCAATGGCACGAAAGATCAGGCGATGGTCATGGCGATAGAAGTCGCCGTCCGATACCTGGTCCGAGACGCGTTCCCACGCATTGTTATCCAGCATCAAGCCACCCAGCACGGCCTGCTCGGCCTCGATGGAGTGCGGTGGCACCTTCAGCGCGGCAGTTTGCAAATCGTATTGTTCAGCGATGGCGATCTCATTCATGGCGTAGCGATTGGCACCGAAAGTTCGATCAGAGAAGACAGGCCTTCATGGCCTGAAAAAAAACGGGCACGTCATTACGAGAATGACGTGCCCGATTGTCGGCAGGCTTGCATGTTCGTGCAAGCCCGCCAGTCAGTTGTCATGACCGCTTATTCAGCAACCACGACCACCTTGACGGTAGTTTCAACGTCGGTGTGCAGCTGCACATCTACGTCGAACTCGCCAACGTTACGCAGAGCGCCGTTGGGCAGACGAACTTCGCTCTTGTCCAGCTCAACGCCAGCAGCAGAAACAGCCTCGGCGATATCGCGAGTACCGATAGAGCCGAACAGCTTGCCTTCGTCGCCAGAGTTGGCAGCGATGGTAACGGTCAGTTCGTTCAGCTTGGCAGCACGAGCTTCAGCAGAAGCCTTCTTATCGGCAGCCTGCTTCTCGAGCTCTGCACGACGTGCTTCGAACGCAGCAACGTTGTCAGCAGTAGCGGCAGTTGCCTTGCCCTGCGGCAGCAGGAAGTTACGAGCGTAACCGCCCTTGACGTTCACTTTATCGCCCAGGTTGCCCAGGTTGGCGATCTTTTCCAGCAGGATGACTTCCATTTGAGTCTTACCTCTTAACTTTTAACCTTCACCGTTCGTGGAGTCCTTGGACGTATTGCCCAGGCGCCCACGAAAATCAAACAGACTGTCGACCACGGCTACGATCACCAACAACGGATAGATCAACTGCCCAAAGATCAGCAGTGTCACGTACAACCCCACCAGCCAGAACGTGGCCATGTGCTTCTGTCTTACCAGTCCGTGAATCAGGGCAACGCCAGCTATCGCCAGGGGTACACTGCACAGAGGTGTCAACATCCCAAGTCCCAGGTTGATGTTGGGTGCCAGTAGCATGACCAACAGCATTCCCAGTGCCAGGGCGGGCGACAATCTCAGCGCATGAAACTCACGCGCGAAACCGCCTGGGTTATACAGCGCAGCTTGCCAATAACGTCCCAACATCAGGCACAGCAGACAGACAATCTGGAAAAGACTCGCCATCAGACCGGTCAATACAGGCACCAGCATGTCATGCAGCTGGGCCTGCTTGGCTTCCGGCAAAGCATCCGGTGACTGACCCGCCATCTGAGGCAGAAGCTTTTGAATTTCCTCTGCCAAGAGGTTGATGGGCTCTGCGTAGACATGACCAATGGTCACAGCAAACGCCAGACCGACCAGGATGCTGGCGAGCAGGACACGCGGCCAGGAAACACTGCTGCGTAAAACCAGCGCCAGCGCCAGGGTACCGACGAATACGAGCGCAATGCTCGGATCCCCCAGATACCACCAGAACGCGGCCGGCAGCAATGCCCAGACCACTACACCTGCAGCGTCACTTGCGCCACGGCGCAGGACGACCAGACTCCCTGCTGCAGCGCTGAGCCAGTACAGAAATGGCACAACCGCTGCAATCACCACCGTAAGGGTGGCTTGCATGCGACCGCGCATGATGAAATCAGCAAGGGCTCGCATGCGAATTATCCGTTAGTTCGTGTCGATGCCCGGTCTCAACGGCCGTGGCTGTCGGTGTAGGGCAACAGGGCCAGATAACGAGCACGCTTGATGGCAGTACCCAGCTGACGCTGGTACTTGGCCTTGGTGCCAGTGATACGGCTCGGAACGATCTTGCCGGTTTCGGAGACGTAGGCTTTCAGGGTGTTCAGATCTTTGTAATCGATCTCTTTCACGCCTTCAGCGGTGAAACGGCAGAATTTACGACGACGGAAGAAACGTGCCATAACAATGATTCCTCAATAATCCAGGCTTACTCGGCGCTATCGTCGCCATCGACGTCAGCATTGTCGCTGCCATCGGCGGACTCGGACTCGGCAGGACGCTCGCGACGCTCACGGCGCTCGCTACGGTTCTCTTCGGCCTTGAGCATTTCAGACTGGCCGGTAACGGCTTCATCGCGACGGAGGATCATGTTACGGATCACGGCGTCGTTGTAACGGAAGTTGTCTTCCAGTTCAGCCAGTGCTTTGGCGCTGCACTCAATGTTCATCAGAACATAGTGAGCCTTGTGCACGTTGTCGATAGCGTAAGCCAGCTGACGACGGCCCCAGTCTTCCAGACGATGAACCTTGCCACCGTCTTCTTCAATCGCTTTGGTGTAGCGCTCAACCATGCCGCCCACCTGTTCGCTCTGGTCAGGATGAACCAGAAACACAACTTCGTAATGACGCATAAATGCTCCTTACGGGTTATAGCCTGCCACATGATGCGGTCAGACAAGGAGTGAATGTTTCGTTTTGACTTGCCTGCAAGCGGAGGCCCGCTACAGGCAAGGGGCGGTATTCTAGAGAAGGGCACCGGGTGGCGCAAGGAAGATCACGAGCCAACCGGCTCGCCGGTACAACTATCTGACGGACAGATCATCGAGCAGCTGCCGGATCTTGAAAAGATCGTATGGCTTGAGCAGCGCCTTTACATGTTTGAGTTCGTCGTCCTTGTCAAAGGCATAACCGGAAGCCACTACGACATGCAGTCCGGGATAACGCTTGAGCGCCTGACGGCTCAGGTCCAGCCCTGACATGCCTCCAAGCCCGATATCTGTGAAAAGGACATCAAAGGTACTGCTCTGCAGCGCGTCCAGTGCCTCTTCGGCAGAAGCCACGGCCGTAACCTGATAGCCCAGCTCTTCCATCACCTCGCTAGTCAGGCTACGTAGCGTCAGGTCATCCTCGACCAGCAGAATATTCAATACCTTGTTACTTGCGGTTTCCTCCAACGCCATGTCCTCTTCTGTTACAGCTGTAGTAGGGGTGTGCTGTCTGTGCATACCGAGCATCATACGCACCTTTTGGGCTAACTCATCCCGACGATAGGGTTTACTGAGCAGGTTGCCTCCTGCCTCGAGCCGTCCGCCCTGTATTACAGCGTCCTGTGTATAGCCCGAGGTAAACAGTACCTTCAAGGAAGGCCTGAGCGCCCCTGCTCTGCGTGCCAGCTCGGTGCTGCGTACCGGGCCCGGCATCACAATGTCTGTAAACAATAAATCTACAGGCGCCCCCTGCTCAAGCATCGTCAGGGCAGCCTGCCCATCACCGGATTCCAGCACGTCATAGCCTAGCTCACTCAGCATATCCACCACGATGTGACGAACATCAGGGTCGTCTTCCACTACAAGGATACATTCGCTTCCACCTTCCTCAACCGACGGCAAGGCCATGGAACTATCGGCTGTATCGGTATTCGGTAGCGAGCGTGGCAGATAAAGAGTGATCGATGTTCCCTTGCCCAAGGTACTGTTGATCAAGATATGTCCGCCACTCTGCTTCACGAAACCATAGACCATGGACAGGCCAAGCCCGGTGCCATGCTCTTCACGCTTGGTCGAGAAAAAGGGCTCGAAGGCTTGCGCCTTGACCTCTTCGGACATTCCGCGCCCGGTATCCGTGATGATCAGCTGCACGTACTCGCCTGGAATCAACTCGTCAGCGGTCTGCCACTGCTCCTGGGAAAGCAACACGTTATGTAGCTCAACAGTGACATGCCCCTCATTAGCCATTGCTTCGCGGGCATTGAGTAACAGACTGACCAGCACGTTTTCCAGCTGACCTGCATCGACAAATATCGACCAGACATCAGGGTCAGCAAGCACAGTCAGCGTGATGGACTCGCCCAACGCCTGATGCAGCAAATGACTCATGCCATCCAGGAGACTCTTCGTATCGACTGACATTGGCTGCAGGGGTTGCCGCCGCGCAAAGGACAAGAGCTGAGAAGCAAGGCTTGCACCCCGCTCTACGGCTGTATTGGCCGCCTGCAGCCGACGCAGGCCAACCTCATCGCCTGCCAGCCGGGTTTTCAGCAACTGCAGGTTGCCTCCGATGATCTGTAGGACGTTATTGAAATCATGGGCAACGCCCCCCGTCAGTTTGGCAACGGCTTCCAGCTTTTGCGCCTGAACCATAGCGGCCTGTCGCTCATCTTCACTGCGTTTGAGCTCGCGCGTCCGCTCCTGCACCAGATCTTCAAGGTGCAGCCGGTAATTGGCCAGCTCGGTTTCCGCCCGCTTCTGCTGGGTGACATCGTTACCCTGGATAAAAAGCCCTGCCACCTGCCCGTTATCAATAATCGGCTGCAGGATGAAATCTACATAGATTTCGTTAGAAGGCCCCAAGGCGGTACGTTGAATATCCAGGCGAACGCCGCGTCCGGAAAACGTTTTGAGAGAGACTAGCGCCTCATCAAATAACCTGAGAGCACCTTGCTCTACCAATTCGGGAAAGACAGTACGAAGAGGATGACCGACAACGTCTCCTCGCGCTACAAGATGCAGAAACGCATCGTTAGCCAGCTCAAACACATGGTCAGGCCCGCTCAAGACACAGATGAAACCCGGCGCCTGCTGAAACAGCCGTCTCAGCTGGGCCCCTTCATCCTGCAAGGCTTTCGCTCGATTGATCAGTCGCTGCCCCAGTTGAATGTTCGTCGATGTCAGGCTGGGAGAACGAACTACATCGGCACGCATGGCCTGGAGTTCACTGATATCCGTAGCGTGCTGGAGGATATGCTGCAATCGACCTTCAGCATCGAAGAGTGGCGTATGCGTAACACTCCAGACATGGTCTTCAAACACTACCCCCCTGGCACTGCTACGCGGTATCGCGTAACGAATGACAGGGAGGGCATCTTCCTGCCTGAGCGTAACAGCTCGCTCGATGGAGGCTTTCAGGGCCTGCTGTGATGGCACGTTGCCCTGCAACGGATCGACAGGAAAGGCCTCGAACAAATGGACCCCAAGCAACTCCTGACGCTGCCGCCCCACGGCCCTCAGGTACGCCTCGTTGGCGTCCACGACGGTCAAAGCGCTGTTCAGCAGAACATACGAATTCGGCGAAGCCCTGAAAATGCTTTCAAAATCGAGCATGTAACCTAACTACTTTCAGCGGGCGAGCCGATCCCTCTAGCGAGAACGACGTTGACGAACGGCTTCGAACAGGCAAACCCCTGTCGCTACGGAGACGTTCAAACTGCTGACACTGCCGGACATAGGCAAACGCACCAGAAAATCGCACAGCTCACGTGTCAATCGGCGCATTCCCTTGCCCTCTGCACCCATGACGAGAACGGTCGGCCCGGTCATGTCTACATCATAGACATCCTGCTCTGCTTCTCCTGCTGTGCCCACAACCCACAGCCCTCGCTTCTTGAGCTTTTCCAGCGTACGCGCCAGATTGGTAACCGCGACCAATGGAATAACCTCAGCGGCACCACACGCTACCTTACGAACCGTAGCATTCAGACTGGCTGACTTGTCCTTGGGTATGATGACCGCCTGAACACCTGCCGCGTCGGCTGTACGCAGGCAGGCCCCCAGGTTATGCGGATCCGTCACCCCATCCAGCATCAGAAGCAGTGGCGGGCCTTCGGCTCTATCCAAAAGTTCTTCAAGCATCGCCTCGCCCCAGATCTGGCTCGGACTTACATGCGCCACGATCCCCTGATGCACACCGTCCACCTGCTCGTCGAGCGATTGACGGCTATGGGTCTGCACCGGCACACGTGCAGCATCGGCCAATGTGACCACTGCCTGTATGCGCGGTTCCTGACGACCTTCGGCTATCCATAGTTGCTTCACCCGCTTTGGATGATGACGCAACAACGCTTCTACGGCATGGATGCCATAGACCATTTCCCACTGACTCATGACTTGACCTTACGTTTACGGACTTCACCAGAAGCCGCCTGTGCCTTGGCCTTGGAAGGCCCCTTGCGATGTTTGCCCGGCTTCGTTGCCTTGGCCGATTTAGCTGGCTTGCCGGGTTTAGCGCTGTCTGCCTTTTTACCTTTCTTTGCTGGCGTGCGCGCCGGGGCGGCCTCCTGTCTGGCAGGTTGCGCCCTTGCGGGCTTTTCTCCACCGGTCTTGGCCTCATCCAGCAGGGCGCGCTTGACTGCACGACTGCGCTTGACGTCCGTATTGCCCAGCAACACTTCTGCCTGCTTGAGCAATTCAGGCGAGACCTCGATCCCTACTGCTGAATTCTGGGCAGGTACCTGGGTTTTCTCGCGCTTTCGAGACTTATCTCTTGAGGACTTGGCATCGCCTCGCTGGCGACGACCTGCCGGAGCCGATTGTGCCGTCTCGGACAGCTCGAAGTCGATCTTGCGCTCATCCAGATCCACACGCGCCACCACGATTTCGACCAAGTCACCCAGCCGATAACTGCGCCCGCTACGCTCACCTGAAAGCCGATGGTGTACGGCATCGAAATGATAATAGTCGCTTGGCAGCGCCGTGACGTGAACAAGCCCCTCGACGTAGATATCGCTCAGCTCGACAAACAGGCCAAATCCCGTCACAGCGGTGATGACACCCGGGTACGTCTCGCCGACCCGATCACGCATGTACTCGCACTTGAGCCAGTTCGCAACGTCTCGTGTAGCTTCGTCGGCACGGCGTTCGGTCATGGAGCACTGCTCACCCAGCTGATCCAGCTGCGCCTCATCATACGGATAGATACGCGACTTGGGCATGGCAGCGGCGCCGGCACGCTTCACATGCCGTGTTTCAAGCTTGGAACGAATGACGCTGCGAATTGCGCGGTGAACCAATAGGTCCGGATAACGCCGAATAGGCGATGTGAAGTGTGTATAGGCTTCGTAATTGAGACCAAAATGGCCCTCATTGTCCGGGCTGTAAACCGCTTGGCTCAGTGAGCGCAGCATTACCGTCTGGATCAGACGGTAATCGGGACGGTCATGAACGGCTTTGAGTAGCGCCTGGTAGTCCTTGGGCGTCGGTGTAGCCTTGCCCTTCGTCAAAGTCAGGCCGATCTCACCCAGGAACTGCCGCAACTTGGTCTGTTTCTCAAGCGGCGGCGCATCGTGAACCCGGTACAGGGCTGGAATGCTGTGCTTCTCGAGAAACTTGGCTGTCGCTACGTTCGCGCACAGCATGCATTCTTCGATCAGCTTGTGGGCGTCGTTACGCTGAGTAGGCCGGATTTCCGAAATCTTCTTGTCGGCACCAAAGACGATTCGCGTCTCCTGTGTCTCGAAATCGATAGCACCCCGCTCCTGCCGGGTAATCACGAGCACCTTATATAAGGCATACAGTTCCTGGATATGCGGCACCAGTTGCGGCAGCTGCTCACGGAACTGCTGCGCCTCAGTGCTTTCCGGCGTTTCCAGTAACTGACTGACCCGGGTATAGGTCAGGCGCGCATGGGAATGGATCACCGCCTCGTAGAACTGATAGCCCGTGAGCTTGCCTGTCGCCGAGATGGTCATCTCGCATACCATGGCCAGGCGATCCACCAAGGGGTTCAGGGAGCACAGCCCATTGGACAGGATTTCAGGCAGCATGGGCACTACGCGCCCCGGGAAATATACCGAGTTGCCCCGGCGTGCGGCCTCGGTGTCTAGCGCAGAGCCAACCTTCACATAATGAGACACGTCTGCAATCGCGACGAAGAGCCGCCAGCCTCCGGACTTCTTCTTCTCGGCATAGACCGCGTCATCAAAGTCACGCGCATCTTCACCGTCAATTGTCACGAACGGTACGTTGCGCAGATCGACCCGCTTTTCCTTATCTTTCTCAGAGACTTCAGGCTTGAGCTTGGCAGCCTCTTTCTCTACATCGGCCGGCCACTCATGGGGAATATCGTAGCTGCGCAATGCCACTTCGATTTCCATCCCTGGCGCGAGGTAATCACCCAGCACCTCAACTACCTCGCCCTGGGCCTGGCGATGAACAGTAGGCCAGTCGGTGATATGAACCTGAACAAACTGCCCATGCTGCGCTCCGCCATGCTTGCCGGCGGGGACCAGCACCTGCTGTTGGATCCGGGGGCTGTCCGCCACTACATACGCGATGCCGCTCTCTTCAAAGAACCGGCCGACCACGCTCTCATGGGCACGGTGTACGACTTCGACCAGAGCACCTTCACGGCGGCCTCGACGATCCAGACCGGATACACGTGCCAGCGCCTTGTCACCATCGAACACGAGTCGCATTTGCGCAGGGCTCAGGAAAAGGTCATCACTGCCGTCGTCAGGGATAAGAAAGCCAAAGCCGTCACGGTGACCGCTGATTCGCCCACAGACAAGATCGAGCTTATCAACAGGGGCGTAAGCACCGCGACGCGTATAAAGAAGCTGCCCATCCCGCTCCATGGCACGAAGGCGACGGCGCAATGCTTCAAACTGATCCTCTTCCGTCAAACCGAACTCTTCTATCAGCTGCGTGCGCGAGGCAGGACCGCCCCGCTGCGCCAGATGCGCCAGAATAAGCTCGCGACTTGGAACAGGGTTTTCATATTTTTCCGCTTCTCTAGCGGCCTCGGGATCGAGGGATTGCCAATCGGCCATCAGTTTAGAGTTACCTTTTGTCTGGTTAAGAGCTCTCTATATATTGAAGCTCGAAAATGCCTTAAAGGTTAGTCTTCGAAAAATAATAAAAATTTTCCACTTCAAGGGTTTACAGGTTTAAAAAAGCCTCGTATAGTTCGCGCCACAGCAACGGCAACAATGTTGCTAACGCGAAATACGATGAGATCATCGCATATCGCAGAGTGCCCAGGTGGCGGAATTGGTAGACGCACTAGGTTCAGGTCCTAGCGGTGGCAACACCGTGGAAGTTCGAGTCTTCTCCTGGGCACCACTTTACAGACAACCGAGCTAAATAGCTCGGTTTTGTCGTTTCTGGGGTTATGCTTTTTAATTCCCTCCCCTTTCTCAGTTGCTTTTACTGGCGCCTATAAAAAAGGGCCGCCTAAGCGACCCTCCCTTCTATCTACCCGATCAGATCAGGCAAACGGATGACGAAGCGTAATCGTTTCGTTGCGGTCAGGGCCTGTCGAGATAATATCGATAGGCGCACCAACCAGCTCTTGAATACGCGCAATATAAGCACGCGCATTTGCAGGCAGCTCATCCATGCTGCGAGCGCCTACGGTAGACTCGGACCAGCCTGGCATTTCCTCATAGATAGGCTCCAAACCGATATAGCTGTCAGCATCGGTCGGCGCTTCGGTCAGCTCACCTTCAGCATTGCGATAACCTACACAGATACGCACGGTTTCCAGACCATCGAGAACGTCCAGCTTGGTCAGGCATAGACCAGAAATGCTGTTTACCTCGATAGAGCGACGCAGGATGACTGCATCGAACCAACCACAACGACGCGGACGACCTGTTACCGAACCAAACTCATGACCTTTCTTGGCCAGATAAGCGCCAGTCTCGTCAAACAGTTCCGTTGGGAACGGACCGGAACCTACACGCGTGGTATAGGCCTTGGTGATTCCAAGGATGTAATCCAGATACAAAGGCCCTACGCCAGAACCCGTCGCTACACCGCCTGCCGTGGTGTTAGAACTGGTAACAAATGGATAAGTACCGTGATCGATATCCAGCAGCGTACCCTGAGCCCCTTCGAACATGATGTTCTCGCCGGCTCTACGCAGCTCGTGCAAACGCGACACTACATCCAACATCAGCGGCTTGAGTACCTTGGCGTGCTCCATTGCATCATCATAGGTCTTCTGGAAATCAACAGGCTGCTCGTTGAAGAAGTTCTGCAGCACAAAGTTATGATACTCCAGCACTTCACGCAGCTTTTGAGCGAAGCGCTCAGGATGGAACAGATCACCTACGCGCAAGCCGCGACGGGCAATCTTGTCTTCATAAGCCGGGCCGATTCCACGACCGGTCGTTCCGATCTTGGCATCACCTCGGGCCTTTTCGCGCGCCTGATCAAGCGCCACGTGATAAGGCAGAATCAATTGGCAGGCCGAACTGATACGCAGTCGCTCACGAACCGGAACGCCTCTCGCCTCAAGCTCGGCAACTTCCTTGAACAAGGCGTCCGGCGCCAGCACCACGCCGTTACCGATCAGGCACTGCGTGTCGGCACGCAAAATACCGGACGGAATCAATCGCAGAATGGTTTTTTCACCATCGATAACCAATGTATGCCCAGCATTGTGGCCACCTTGGTAACGAACAACCGCTGCCGCCTGATCAGTCAACAGATCGACAATTTTGCCTTTGCCCTCATCACCCCATTGGGTGCCCAGGACGACGACATTCTTACCCATAACCTTTCCCCTATAGGAATCTCTGGAGCCGGCTAACCCGGCGAACTCTCACGACGCCAGGGGCGCCACCTGCCAACTTCCATCCTGCCACGTCAGCTGTCGGTCACAGCCCGACTCGCGCGCATCCGAATCCGCCTGGCCAGGCAACGCCTGCACCACGCGCTCACCGCCTGAACGTAACTGGCGAATCGCATTCCATAGCTGAGCATCCTCGCCATGAGGTGCCCAGATACCTGTTAGCGGCTCGGTCATTTCCGCCTGACCCAGCATAACCAATGTTTTCAGATCGGTAGAAAAGCCTGTTGCCGGGCGTGCCCGGCCAAAATTCGCGCCGATATTGTCGTAGCGCCCCCCTTGAGCAATAGCCTGACCGCTACCTGGGACAAACGCCGCGAAAACAACGCCGGTGTGATAGTGATACCCACGCAGCTCGCCCAGATCAAAATACAGCGGAACATCTGGAAACCGTTGAGCTAACGTATCAGCAAGAGAGCACAGCGCCTCCAGGGCAGAGACAACGGCAGGCGGCGCTTCCGCCAGGCGCTGACGCGCAGCCTCCAGGGCCTGACGCCCACCGCACAGCTCAACCAGGCTACGCAACATATCGCCATAAGGCGCAGGAAGCTCTTGAGTCAGGGTAATAACTTCATCTACCGCCTTGCGCTGCAGCGCATCAAAAAGCGCCTCTTCTGCTGCGCCGGATAGGCCCGCCGCTTCGCACAAACCACGATAGATTCCGACATGTCCAAGGTCCATGTGCACATCCGGGATTTGAGCCAGTTCAAGCACACCCAGCATCAGGCTGATGATTTCAAGATCACCGGCCGTGTCCTTGGCACCATATAACTCAGCCCCGATCTGAATCGGACTGCGCGACGTAGACAGCGCGCGCGGACGGGAATGCAGGACACTGCCGGCATAGCACAGGCGACTCGGGCCTTCCCTATGCAACGCATGGGCATCCATTCGAGCGACCTGGGGTGTGATATCGGCGCGGAATCCCATCAGGCGCCCCGACAGCGGATCGGTTACCTTGAAGGTGCGCAGCTCCAGATCCTGGCCCGCCGCCGTCAGCAACGACTCCAGAAACTCGACATGGGGCGTTACGACAAATTCGTATCCCCACTGTTGAAACAACTCCAACACCCGTCGACGCGCGATCTCGATGCTGGCAGCCTCGGGAGGCAGGATTTCTTCAATTCCGTCAGGCAGCAGCCAGCGGTCTACCGTTGCCATTTAGCCTTTCTCCATCATGCGAGCAGCAGCCTGTCATGAAGACCTTATGCACGCGCAGGCAAAACCTGCCGCACAGAGCACGGTACAGTAGCGAGCAAAGCGCGCAGCGACGGTAGATCGCCTAAGCCATCCCCGTGATACAACCTCGCCGCCATGCAATGGTTCATGCAGACGCAAAAAAGCCGGGATGTTCCCGGCTGACTCATGATACCACGAAATACAAAAAGGTCAGCGGCGGGCGACGAGCGCCCGCCAACCTTTTTACGGGGTTGGATCACCCAAGTATTTGAAGAACTCGTTCTTCGGATCCATCACTAAGATGTCGCTCTTATTAGAGAAACTGTTGCGATAAGCCTGCAAGCTACGCGTAAAAGAGTAGAACTCAGGGTTTTTTGTATAAGCCTGGGCATAGATCGCAGCAGCACGAGCATCACCATCGCCTCGTGTTTCTTCTGCCTCGCGATAGGCTTCCGCCAGAATGACGCGACGCTGACGATCCGCATCTGCACGAATACCTTCAGCCAGCTCACGCCCCTTGGCACGGTGCTCACGCGCTTCACGCTCACGCTCAGTGCCCATACGCTCATAGACGCTACGGCTCACCTCTTTCGGCAGATCAATAGCCTTGACTCGGACATCCAATACTTCGATGCCCAGCTCTGCATTAGCCATTTTGTTAAGTGAACCTGTTAACTCGGCCACCATGGCATCACGCTCGCCAGAAACCACTTCATGCAAAGTACGCTTACCAAACTGATCACGCAGTCCGGCTTCTAAACGACGCATCAGACGCTCATCGGCAATCTGCTTCATACCTGAGGTTGCCGTATAGAAACGCTCAGCATTAAAGACACGCCATTTGGCATAGGCATCAACCATCACAGCTTTCTTTTCCAAGGTCAAAAACCGCTGTGTTGGAGAGTCTAGCGTCATAAGACGGGCATCGAACTTACGCACCTTATTTACAAAGGGCAGCTTGAAGTGCAAACCAGGCTTAAGGTCAGCATCTACTACACGACCAAACTGCAACATAACTGCACGTTCGGTCTGCTGAACGATAAACAGGCTGCTCCAGGCAAATAGTCCTAGAATGACCACTACAACCAGAGCGGCGATAGACTTGTTACTCATCAGCGGCTCTCCCTTGTCCGTACTTCAGGCAGCTGCGGCAAAGCCCTTACCGATGGCGAAGGATTATTCGAGCTGTTATTGCCTGAAGAAGGCGAGGTCGATGAATCACTCGATTCGGCAGGACGGTTTTGCACCATCTTATCTAGCGGCAGATAGAGCATATTATTCTGACCGCCCTGTGCTGTGATCAGAACCTTGCTCGATTGGCTAAGCATATCTTGCATAGCCTCAAGATACAGACGCTCGCGCGTTACCTGAGGTGCTTTCTCATACTCGGCTACCAAGTTATTAAAGCGATCCGCTTCACCCTGAGCGCGTGCAATGACCTCCTCACGGTAACCATTGGCATCTTCAATCAAACGCTGAGCCTGACCACGCGCCTCGGGAATCACGCCGTTAGCATAAGCTTCGGCTTGGTTACGCTCACGCTGCTCGTCTTCACGTGCACGAATAACATCATCAAATGCTTCCTGCACCTCGCGAGGTGCAGCAGCACTCTGGATGTTTACCTGAGTTACCGTAATACCTGTTTTGTAGGTATCCAGGAAACGCTGTAAGCGCTCACGCACCTCACCTGCGACCTGCTCACGGCCAGATGTCAACAGCTGATCCATGGTCGAAGAGCCAGCCACATGACGCAGAGCACTATCAGTAGCATGCTGAAGACTGAGTTCCGGCTGATCCACGTTTAATACAAAAGACTCCAAATCGGTAATCTTGTACTGAACAGTCAGCGGTACCTCGACGATATTCTCGTCCTGAGTCAGCATTTGCCCCTGCTTGCTATACGCACGTTCACGCGTCACGTTTTCCTGGAACTTGCGATCCATTGGGGGGAAATAAATATTCAGGCCAGGACCTACCGTTTCGTAATACTTGCCGAAGCGCAGCACAACTGCTTGCTCCTGCTCGTCAACGACATAAATAGCGTTGTATAGCCACAAGCCAAACAGCAAGGCCAAGCCAATTAAAATCAGACCCGCACTGCTGCCCGCCTGACGGTTACCTCCGCTGGAATCCGGGCGCTTTTTACCGCCAAACAAGCGATTCAGCTTGTTCTGCAGCTTACGAAGCGCTTCATCCAAGTCCGGTGGACCTTGACGGCCGCCACCATTACCATTACCACCGCCACGGCGATCGCCCCAGGGGTCTTGATTATTTGAGTTGCCACCCGGCTCGTTCCAAGCCATAGCGCTCTCCCTACTGACTAAAGCGAAAACGCGCCGGTTGGCGCGCCGACCAATGCTACCGGATGCCGGGCACCCGGACCAAAAACGTCGATAAAGGCTTTATTGCAAAGTATGTTGCGCCACGAAGTCATCCGGCTTGAAACCTTCACGACTGACGAGACGATTAAGTTCTGCACGAGGTAAACGTACTGACAACACCGTATACCCTTCTTCGTCATGCGATTCTTCCTGTACAGCACCTTGACTGAACAATAGCGCACGCAGACGTCCCATAGCCTGAGGCAGCCGCAATTTACCTACGAACAGGTCGTCGCCCAACAATTCGGCCACAGCTTGACGAATCAGTTCCAAGCCCCGGTTTTCCCGAGCAGAAGCCCAAACTCTGATCGGACGACCAGTTTCCTCGTCGCGCTGGATGTGCGGCTCGACATTCTCAAGCAGGTCGATCTTGTTATAGACCTCCAGCATGGGAATCTCGTTAGCACCGATCTCTTCCAGCACGACGTTCACCTGCTCGATTTGCAGCATGCGATCCTCTTCGTGAGAGTCGATCACATGCAGTAGCAGATCCGCGTTGCTTGATTCTTCCAGCGTGGCGCGAAACGCCTCAACCAGCTTGTGTGGCAGATGTCGGATGAAACCCACGGTATCAGCCAGTACCACCGGTCCCAGGTCAGCCAGTTCTAGACGACGCAATGTAGGATCCAGCGTCGCGAACAACTGATTCGCTGCATAGACCTCGGAAGAGGTCAGGGTGTTGAATAGCGTAGACTTGCCAGCGTTGGTATAGCCAACAAGCGATACCGCTGGAACTTCGGCACGTCGCCGCCCTCTTCGGGCCTGCTCACGTTGACTGCGTACCTTTTCAAGGCGCTGTTTGATCTGGCGGATACGAACACGCAAAAGGCGACGGTCCGTCTCGAGCTGTGTTTCGCCCGGCCCTCGAAGACCGATACCACCTTTTTGTCGCTCAAGGTGGGTCCAGCCACGCACCAGACGAGTACTCATGTGCTCAAGCTGTGCCAGCTCAACCTGAAGCTTACCTTCATGGGTTCGAGCACGCTGGGCAAAGATATCGAGAATCAACCCAGTACGATCAAGCACCCGGCACTCCAGGGCGCGCTCGAGGTTGCGCTCCTGACTGGGCGTAAGGGTATGGTTGAAGATGACCAGTTCGGCTTCATCGGCCTTCACCAAGTCATGGAGTTCATCGACCTTGCCGGTACCGATGAGAAAACGTGCAGAAGGCTGATGTCGCGACACGGTAACCATCGCCACCGTGTCAGCGCCAGCAGAGCGCGCAAGTTCTTGGAACTCCTGAGGATCCTCGCGGGATTCAGGATCTTGGCCTTCGAGATGGACCAGAATGGCCCGTTCACCACCACCCGGGCGTTCAAAGAACAAAGGCGACTCCTATTTACATGTTACCGGGTTCAGCCGGCTGATCACTGCTAGGCAGACGAACAGGACGACTAGGAACTACCGTTGAGATTGCGTGCTTGTAAACCATCTGGCTGACAGTGTTTTTCAGCAGGATGACGAACTGATCAAAGGACTCGATCTGACCTTGCAACTTGATGCCATTGACCAGGTAAATGGAAACTGGAACGCGTTCCTTACGCAAAGTATTCAGGTAAGGGTCTTGTAGCGAATGCCCTTTTGACATTGTGCCGCTCTCCTCAAAGGTAAAAGATTCGTTTGTTGCAAGGTCAGAAGGTTCGCCATCACCGGCGTGGTTCTTCTTGAGACTCAACTGCATATGGAGACCGCCTTAAGGCTTTTCAAGACACGCGACACATTGTCACGGGCCATACTGTCCAACCACTGTAGCTGGCCCCAGCTGCGTAGCCAGGTAAGCTGCCGTTTAGCCAGCTGACGCGTGGCGATAATGCCGCGCTCTGTCATTTCGTCGTAACTCATTCCGCCGTCCAGATACTCCCATACTTGACGGTAGCCTACGGCACGCATGGAGGGTAGTTCAGGCTGCAAATCACCTCTCGCCCGTAGACGTGAGACCTCATCGACAAAGCCCTGTTCCAGCATGTGGCGGAAACGCTGGGCTATTCGCGCATGCAACAGCGCACGCTCTTGAGGAGCAATAGCCAGATGAACGGCAGTATACGGGAAATGTGCGACAAACGGCGCGTCGGAATCTGCATTTCCTTGTCTTTGACGCTCCCGATGCTCGGTCATCGTCATTCCACTGACGCGATGGACTTCCAGTGCACGGGTCAGGCGCTGGGGGTCATTGGGATGGATGCGCGCCGCTGACTCAGGATCGACCTCTGCCAGTTGCCGATGAACCTCACCCCACCCCTGCTCTGCCGCAACGGTTTCGATTTCGGCACGAATGGTTGGATCGGCGCTGGGCATGTCCGCTAACCCCTCAAGGAGCGCCTTGAAATACAGCATGGTGCCGCCTACCAGCAGAGGAATACGCCCTGCCGCCGTGATGTCTGCCATTGCCTGACGGGCATCGGCACAGAAATCAGCTGCCGAATAGGTCTCGCTGGGCTCGCGGATGTCGATCAGACGATGGGGAAAAGCCTCCAGAAGTGCTTTCGAGGGCTTGGCCGTACCGATATCCATCTCACGATACACCAGCGCCGAGTCGACACTGATCAAGTCGCATGGCAGAACCTTGGCAAGCTCAAGGGCTAGATCGGTCTTGCCGGAGGCTGTAGGGCCCATCAGAAAAATGGCAGGTGGAAAAGACATGGAAACTCTCATGAAAGTCGACGCCGCGTCATGCAACTTCGATTACCTGCCACGCAGGAATAATTTATCGAGATCATCAAGGCCCATCTGCGTCCATGTGGGTCGACCATGATTGCATTGGCCGCTTCGCTCGGTGATCTCCATATCCCGTAGCAAAGCGTTCATTTCAGGCACTGTCAAACGCCGGTTGGCTCTGACGGAGCCGTGACAGGCCATGGTGCCCAGCAGTTCGTTGATATGCGCCTGGATACGATCACTCGTGCCGTACTCCAGAAGATCTGCCAGAACATCTCGAACCAGATCACCTGCTTCGGCCTGTTTTAGCAGCGCAGGTATCTGCCGGATGGCAAGGGTTTCCGGTCCCAGCCGCTGCAGCTCAAAGCCCAGCCTGGAAAACCATTGGGCATGTTCTTCTGCACAATCGGCCTCTCGCTCGCTGACCGCCAATGACTCAGGCACCAGAAGTGGCTGCCCACGCAAGCCTTCACTGGCCATGGCAACCTTCAGACGCTCATAGGTAATACGCTCATGAGCAGCGTGCATGTCGACCAGCACTAGACCGTGAGCGTTTTCCGCCAGGATATAAATGCCCTTGAGCTGAGCCAGGGCATAGCCCAACGGAGGAATATCCCCCTGGCTTTCCGGCAAGGCAGCCGGCATAGCTCCTGTACTACTGGCCGCAGAAGGCAACGGAGCAAAAAAGGTCTGGTAGGCTCCCTGCAGCTCGGCCACACTCTGGGTAGGGTATGCCGGCTTGGCCGAATAGCTGCCGGAGCCGCCGTAGCTTCCACCAGAACCACCGCCAGCAACTGGCCGTGGCGATGTTTCCGGCATGGCCGGTTCGATGCGATACGATGCAGGCGCAGGCTGGCTACTTTCCAGTGCATGCGCCGCCAGACTCATCTCACCTTGGGGACCAAATTCTCCTGCAGCGGAGCCTGTGGCGCGAGGCGGCACGGTAACAGCCGATGCCGGTGCCGTCACCTGATCGTCCGGACGCACATCGGCCAGCGCACGGTGCAAGGTGCCGTAAAGGAAATCATGCACCATCCGCGTATCCCGGAACCGAACTTCATGCTTGGTGGGATGTACGTTCACATCCACCACGCCTGGGTCGAGTTCGAGAAACAACACGAATGCAGGGTGCCGCCCGTTATAGAGGACATCGCGATAGGCCTGACGGATAGCATGCGCAACCAGCTTGTCGCGCACCATGCGACCATTCACGTAGAAATACTGCAGGTCCGCCTGGCTGCGAGAGAAGGTCGGCATGCCGACCCAGCCCCACAGGCGCAGCTCGCCGCGTTCATTCTGAATAGGCAGGGCCTGCTCCAGAAAATTCGGCCCACAGACCGCCGCGACACGGCGGGCCTGGGTAAGGTCATCCGTAGCCTCACGCAGGGCTAGAATGCTCTTGCCGTTGTGGCGAAGATTGAACCCTACATCGAAGCGGGCCAGGGCCAGGCGCTTGATAACCTCCTGCAGATGGTCGAATTCGGTTTTTTCCGAACGCAGGAATTTACGACGCGCCGGTGTATTGAAGAAAAGGTCGCGCACTTCGACCGTGGTGCCTTGCGGATGCGCGGCCGGTTTGACTGATGAGTGCATTTCTCGCCCTTCGGTCTCGACCTGCCACGCCTGATCGGCATCCTGGTGGCGTGATGTAAGGGTCAGGCGCGAAACCGAGCTGATCGAGGCAAGCGCTTCTCCTCGAAAGCCCAGGCTGATGACATGCTCAAGTTCATCCAGGTTATAGATCTTGCTGGTCGCATGGCGCTCCAGCGCCAGAGGCAGGTCGTCAGAAGGAATACCGCTACCATCGTCCCTGATTCGCAGCAGCTTGACACCGCCCTGCTCGACATCAATGTCGATACGGCGTGCCCCAGCATCCAGACTGTTTTCCAACAGTTCCTTGGCTACCGAGGCCGGGCGCTCAACCACCTCGCCGGCGGCAATCTGGTTGGCCAGACGTGGGCTGAGCAGTTGAATACGACGAAGTTCAGTCATGGAATTAGCCAGGCTGGTCTGAGAGTCGAATGGAAAGCAGTGCCAAAACGAAACCGGCCGCGCTGCCCGAGGCAGTGGCAGCCGGCCGATTCGAACCGCTATGGCGTAGGCATCTCGCTATTTTAGCGCGAGCCGGTTGCCACTTGCTGTGCTTTTTGGTCACGCAGCCAGGCCAGGTATGTACCTGGCGGCGGACTCTTCTGGAAGTACGTGGAAATACCGCTGCGGATCTGCCGTGCCAGCAATTCCTGATGTGAGGCCGTTGCAAGCTTGACGGACTCGGTCGGGTTCGAGATGAACCCGGTTTCAACCAGGATCGAAGGAATATCCGGCGATTTCAACACCACGAAGGCAGCCTGCTCCACGCGATTATGCAGGAGCTTGGTCTGTTGCCCGATGTTGGCCAGAACCTTCTGCCCGACATCCAGACTTGCGGACATGGTAGAGGTCATGGACAGATCCAGCAAAACACCGGCAAGCATCTGATCCTTGTTGTCCAGAGCACTGCCCACCCCGCCTACAAGGTCCGAGCTGTTTTCAGTATCTGCCAGCCAGCGCGCTGTTTCAGACGTGGCGCCCCGCTGAGAAAGCGCAAATACCGATACACCCGAGGCGGTTCGGTTGGGCGCTGCGTCGGCATGAATGGACACAAACAGATCAGCCCCTTTCTTACGCGCTATCTCGGTACGCTTGCGCAAGGGGATGTAATAGTCACCCGTACGGGTCAGCTCGGCCTTGAAGCCCTTCATGCTGTTGATCTGGGCTTGCAGTTTTCGCCCGATGGCCAACGTGATGTTCTTTTCATAAAGGCCGCCACCCTTGGCAATTGCACCAGGGTCTTCACCGCCATGACCAGGGTCGATCACTACAATGATGTCGCGCTTGCCAGAGGGACCAGCCGGCACGGTGACCTTGGGCTGCGCAGGGGTTACCGGCGCAGATGGCTCACCCGGCGTAGGCGTCGCGGGAATATCAGATGACAGGTCCGCGCCCTGATCGAACAGATCGACTACCAGACGATTTCCGTACTGCTGATTAGGCGCAAGCGTAAAGCTCTTGGGCGTAACCTGCTGGGACACATCGAGCACCATGCGCAGCTCGTCGGCTGAGCGTTGGGCCGAGCGCAGTCCGGTAATCGGTGTACCCTTCAGGCGAGCCTCGTTGAGCTTGGTCGCCAGTTTGGCTCCGCTGACATCAATGACGATCCGGTTGGGCGACGTCAGAGTAAAGACATTGGCTTTGACCGGCCCTGACAAATCGAATACCAGGCGCGTATTGTCCGGCGCACGCCAGACACGCATATCCTTGATATCTGACGCCGCCAACACCTGGCTGGCCAGACAACACAAAATGACTCCCAACGTTGCCCATCCCAGGCGTACACGCTTCCCCCACCCCATTTGCATCAAACTCCTGTGGATAGGGCGGCACGCCAGGCATCACCATGTGAGCCTTGAAAAACCAACTGCACGTTACGGCCGCCCGCATGCGGCGTAATGGTAATGTCCAGGTCTGGCTTTGGCAAAAGCCCCATGCCCCGCTCAGGCCATTCGATCAGACAAAGGGCATCACCGGTGAAGTAATCCCGAATTCCCATGAACTCGAGTTCTTCCGGATCAGCCAGACGATACAGATCGAAATGGTAGACCCGGATCTCACCGATCTCGTACGGCTCGACCAGCGTAAAGGTAGGGCTCTTGACCGCACCTGTATGGCCTAGACCCCGCACGATGCCGCGTGACAAGGTCGTCTTGCCGGCTCCGAGGTCTCCGTGAAGATAAAGCGTTCCACGGCCGCCGCTGGCCAGGGCTATCGTGTTGCCCAGGGCTGTCATGGCGTCCTCGTCAGGCGCGAACAGGGTTATCGTCTCGCACGAAGGCGTTACTGCAGACATGGATTGTAACTCTCTAAAAGCTGACGAACGGTATCAGGTAAATCACTGGCAGCCAGTCCTCGACCATGCTGCCCCAGCAGCTCTCCCGCCCGGCCATGTAGCCAGGCACCCAGGCAGGCAGCCTCGAATGCTGAGAGGTGTTGTGCCAGTAAGGCGGCAATAATGCCTGTGAGCACATCGCCTGCGCCACCGGTAGACATCGCCGGGTGACCACGCCCGCAGAGCGCCATGCGGCCATCCGGTGCAGCAATAAGGGTCCCGAGGCCTTTGAGCAGCACCACTGCACCATAGTGCTCCGCCAGCTTTCGGGCTGCGGCCGGGCGTCGACTCTGAATCGTGGCAATATCGCTACGCAACAGGCGCGCAGCCTCACCTGGGTGAGGGGTCATGATCCACTCGCCCCTGGGCTTGGTGACCGCCTGGCTGGCCAGCAGGTTTAGCGCATCGGCATCCCATACCTGAGGTACTTCTCGGGACGCCGCCACGCTGATCACACTGCGGCTCCAGGCGCCCTGCCCCAGACCAGGCCCGACGGCCAGGACATCGGCTTTTTCTGCCAGGGCAATGACTTTACCCGCGGACTCGACACCTGCCACCATCACTTCAGGTCGACGTGCCAGTACAGGCGCTACATTCGAAGGCCGCGTAGCCAGAGAAATCATGCCGGCGCCGCAGCGGAGCGCTGCCTCTGAGGTCATGAGCGCAGCGCCGCCAGTGCCTTCGTCCCCTCCGATGACCAACACATGGCCGAAGTTGCCCTTGTGCGAGCTGCGCTTACGCGGCTTAAGCTTGGGCAGATTACGGGGCGCCAGGCGTTGCGCCATGGCATCGGCAGGATTCTGGGGTTCCTCAACCAGGGCGGCAAACTCGATACTGCCGCAGTAGTCAGGCCCATTGCCTGTCAACAGCCCGAGCTTGAGACCGATAAAGGTAATGGTAAGGTTGGCTTTGACGGCTTGATCCCTGACAAAGCCTGTATCAGCGTTGAGCCCCGAGGGAATATCGACGGCCACGACCGGAAGGTCGCAGCTATTGATCTGCTCGATGGCCTTGGCATACGGCTCACGTACTTCGCCGGAAAAGCCGGTACCCAGCATGGCGTCCACTACAACGCCTGTCAGCTTTACGCCCGCTCGCCAAGGCTCCGGGTTGATACCGGTACCCTTGGCCTCCATATATGCCTTGGCCGCATCGCCTTCGAGCTTTTCAGGGTCGCTCAGGTAATACACGTTTACCGGCCAGCCACTCCGCTGAGCAAGCGAGGCGATTAGATAACCGTCTGCGCCATTATTACCGCCCCCGGCAAAAACAGTCAGTGCACCGGCATCGGGCCAGCGTTGACGCAGGGACCGCCAGGCGGCTCGCGCGGCACGGTGCATAAGTTCGAAACCGGAAGTACCCGATTCGATCAGACGCGCGTCGAGCGCTCGTACCTGCGCAGCGCTATAGAGGGAAAGCGGCAGTTCGTCGTGCATGCGATACCAAGCTCCAAGGTCTGGCAAAATAGGTTCTCGTCAGTAACTTAAACACGTCATGTCTTCTTACGCACTCGATCTCGATACGCTAGCAGCCTCCATCAAGGAATGGGGTCGCGAGCTGGGTTTTCAGCAGACCGGCATTACCGGTGTAGCGCTGGGCGACCACGAAGCGTACCTCGAGCGCTGGCTGGCCGCGGGCTATCACGGCGAGATGGACTATATGGCCGCACACGGACAAAAACGTTCGCGCCCGGACGAACTGGTGCCAGGCACGCTACGGATCGTTTCGCTTCGCATGGATTATCTGCCGGGCGATACCGACATGGCGAAGCGACTGGCGGACCCTGCACACGCCTATATCTCTCGCTACGCCCTGGGCCGCGATTATCACAAACTGATCCGCAAACGGCTGCAACAGCTGGCCGAACGTATTCAAGCCACGATTGGCCCGTTCGGCTACCGTGCATTCGTCGACAGCGCCCCTGTGCTTGAGAAAGCGCTGGCGGAAAAGGCCGGCCTGGGCTGGATCGGCAAGAACACGCTGGTGCTCAACCGCAAGGCAGGCAGTTATTTCTTTCTGGGAGAACTCTTTACCGACCTACCCCTGCCTGTCGATGAGCCTCATCCCAGCAATCACTGTGGCCGGTGCAGCGCCTGCATGGATATCTGTCCGACACAGGCGTTCGTTGCCCCCTATGTACTGGATGCGCGGCGCTGCATTTCCTACCTGACGATCGAGTTCAAGGGCTCGATTCCCGAGGAACTGCGCCCGTTGATCGGCAACCGGGTCTTTGGCTGCGATGACTGCCAGATTGTCTGCCCTTGGAACCGATTCGCCAAGCCCACCGCGCAACCGGACTTCCAGCCACGGCATAACTTGGACAACAGTGATCTGGTGACGCTATTTCGTTGGACGGAAAACGAATTTCTAAGTCGTACGGAGGGTTCGCCCTTACGCCGGGCAGGCTACGAGCGCTGGCTGCGCAACCTGGCGGTGGCGCTGGGCAACGCGCCTACCAGCATTCCGGTGGTCGAAGCATTGAAGGCGCACCAGCAACACCCATCTCCACTTGTGCGCGAACATGTGGAGTGGGCGCTGGGGCGTCACGGCTATGCCTAGACCTTGATGAAGTGCTTGCGGTAGTAGCGCAGCTCCTCAATGGAGTCGCGGATATCGTCCAGCGCCAGATGACTGCCGGTCTTCTTTACGCCATCACGGACATGAGGAGCCCATCGCGCCGCCAGCTCTTTCAGAGTTGAAACATCCAGGTTGCGATAGTGGAAATAGGCTTCCAGTTGCGGCATGTGCCGATAAAGAAAGCGGCGGTCCTGGCAAATGCTGTTTCCGCAAATAGGCGACTTGCGCGCCGGCACCCACTGCTCGAGGAAGGCCAGGGTCTGGCGCTCGGCCTCCGCCATGCTGATGGTGCTTTCGCGGACCCGCTGGGTCAGGCCTGACTGGCCGTGCTGACGTGTGTTCCACTCGTCCATGCCGTTCAGAATCTCGTCCGGCTGATGAATCGCGATGACCGGACCTTCGGCCAAGGTGTTCAGCTCACTGTCCGTCACGATGGTGGCCATTTCTATGATCACATCGTTATCCGGATCCAGGCCGGTCATTTCGAGGTCGATCCAGATCAGGTTCTGGTCATTCTGCATGGCAATACTCCTTAAGCAATGCAGGCAGTTTAGCGGAATAAATACAGCTCGGCTGGCCTTGCGCCACGCCGTCAGCGTTGCCAGATGAGAATTTTCGACTGGCGCCAGTCATTCAGCTCGATGACCTGCCGGGGAGGCACACCCGGAATCTCGAACGTGTTGCTGACAAACAGCGCACCCGGACGCATTTCGGCCTGCGCTTTTTTCCATAGGTCAGGCATTGGGGCGGGCGAGAGAAAACAGTAGACGACATCGTATTCAGCCAGATCGACTTTCCAGAGGCTCTGATAACGAATCCGACAGTTACGTCGTGGCAGGCAGCGCAGCCAGGAGAGCAGAAAGCTCATTGGCGCAGTCTCGACGCCCGTAAAATGGCTTTTAGGGTGCAAACGCGACAGATAGACGAGCGTTCCGGCCAGACCGCTTCCCAGGTCGATGAAAGACACCTTATCTGATCGTTCAGCTATCAGCTCACTGAGCTTTCGCTGTGTCTCATGCCCGGTCAGATAGAGCGGAACCCGTTCGGTTAGGCTGTTCCAGTTCAAGAGCAGAATAACGAAAAATCCTGCGAGAAAGACCCAACCGGGAATGGCATAACCGGCGAAGGCAACCAGGGCTGGTACGAAAGCCAGATTGATGAAGAGCCACCAACGGTGCAGGCCCATCCACTGCCCAAGCGCTGCGGCCAGGACCCCTTGCAGGCACGCCGCACCGATCAACGGTGCGCGGTAATGGAGCGTAACCAGACCAACCTGTAGAACAATCCAGGTAACAAGCAGTGCAAGCACCTGCACCAGTAATGCAAGGATAGCGGGATATCGGCGGCGTAAGGTGTCGAGCATATGGCCAAGTCATAACAGCGGATAATGCTGTGCAGTCTAGCCAAGATCCGACCGCTGGACGATCTCTGCCCCGGCAGGCGAACCGCCTGTTAGACTTCATCTTTACTTCAGGTTTATCGAGCTACTTAATGGCCAAACGCCACCTCACTCGCCGGCAAAGCTGGCGTATTGAAAAGATTCAGACCGAACGTGCGGCTCGCGCCGAGCGTCGGGAGTCCCGGTTGATCGAAGAGCTTGAGGGTGGCGACCTGGGCCCGGAGTTGAAGGGTCGGATCATTGCCCACTTTGGTGTACAGGTAGAGGTGGAGGGCGAAGACGGCCAGCTCCAGCGCTGCCACTTGCGCGCCAACCTGCCAGCCCTGGTGACGGGAGACCGGGTAGTCTGGCGGGCGGGTAATCAGGGCATTGGCGTTATCGTCGCCCAACTGCCTCGAATTTCGGAGCTGTGCCGTCCCGACATGCGGGGTGTCCTGAAGCCAGTTGCGGCCAACGTCGATCGATTGATCATTGTATTTGCGCCGATTCCCGAGCCCCACAGCAACCTGATCGACCGCTATCTGGTCGCAGCCGAGCATGCCAGCATTCAGCCTATTCTACTATTGAACAAGGCTGATCTGATCGATGAAAGTAATGCCGAGCGGATGGATAACCTGCTGGGCATCTACAACAACCTGGGCTACCCCTTGCTCGAAGTATCGGCGTTGAACGGCCTAAGCCTGGACAAGCTGAAAGAGACGCTCGATGGACACATCAGTGTTTTCGTAGGGCAGTCCGGTGTAGGCAAATCATCGCTGGTAAACGCCTTGTTGCCGGGCGTGGACACGCGTGTCGGGGCGTTGTCCGAGATAACCGGCAAAGGAACGCATACGACCACCACGGCCCGCCTGTTCCACTTCCCGGGCGGCGGCGATCTGATCGACTCACCCGGTATCCGCGAGTTCGGCCTGGGTCATGTAAGCCGTCAGGATGTGGAAGCCGGCTTTATCGAGTTCGCCGACCTTATCGGGCATTGCCGCTTCCGTGACTGTAAGCACGACCGGGAGCCGGGCTGTGCTTTTCTGGCGGCGCAGGAAGAGGGTCGAATTCACCCTCAACGCATGGCCAGTTACCGTCACATTATCGCCAGCCTGCCCGAACCTGAGTACTAGGTCCGGGCAGACCCTCTTTACCGCTAGGGCTTAGGCGGCGGGCTCATTTGCAGAGCACCGTCGTCGAAGGCATTGATTTCCTTCTTCAGGTCGATGCCCTTGAGCGGGTTGGCCAGATTACTCGTAGCCTTCACGCTACCGGGGCTACCGGTCGAGGCACCCGTGTCGCTGCCTGCCGGAGCCTGGCCCGGAGTCGCGGCCGGCGGGGTATCGGCTTGGCCGCCATTGTCACCCTCGATGGCCTTCTGAGCCTTCTTGGTCAGAACAACAATATCGATACGACGGTTGACCGGGTCGAGCGGGTCCTTGCGATCGAACAGTGCCGACGAGGCATACCCTACTACACGGGCCACCTGGTTCTCTGGGTAACTACCTGCCACCAGCGCTCGACGGGCCGCATTGGCACGAGCAGCCGACAGTTCCCAGTTGCCGTAGTACCCCTTCCCTACGAACGGCTTGGCATCGGTGTGACCGCTGATGCTGATCTTGTTCGGAACTTCCCTGATCGTATCCGCCATGGCCAGCAGGATATTCTCGAAGTACATCTTCAGCTCAGCACTGCCCGAGTCGAACATCGGCCGATTTTCCGCATCGACGATCTGGATACGCAGGCCGTCCTGAGTGATCTCGAGCAGGATCTGATCCTTGAAACGCTGCAGATCCGGGTTCTCGTTGATCTTGTTCTGCAATTCCTGCAGGAGCAGTTGCAGGCGCTCCTTGTCGATCTTCTCCGCGATGTTCTCGGCCTGCTGAGCATCAATGCCGCCCGCATCGGCTGGGCTCGGCTTGGTAGTCTGGTCGATCTGCTCCTCATCAGTGCTATCAGGTGAATCCGGCGTCTTGGGGTCATTTTCCATCGTCGGGTTCAGCGTCTGATTGGGAGACGGTGTTGGCGTACCGCCAAGGTCGATCACATAAGGACTTCCGCTTTCCGTAAACCCGATCGGGTCCTGAAAGTAGCCTGAAATGGCGATCCGCTGCTCGGGAGTGGTCGAAATCAACAGCCACATCACCAGGAAGAACGCCATCAGGGCTGTCATGAAGTCGGCGAAGGCAATCTTCCAGGCGCCGCCATGGTGCCCGCCTTCAACTTTCTTGACGCGCTTTATGATAATGGGCTGGTTGTTATCCATGACGGCTTAACCTCACGCGCCGCGCATTGCTTGCTCAAGCTCGATGAAGCTTGGGCGATGGGCGGGATACAGGACTTTACGACCGAACTCGACAGCCACGGTTGGCGGCATGCCCGATGCGGAAGCAACCAGGGTGGCCTTGATGGACTCGAGAACGTTCAGTTCTTCCTTGGCGTCATGCTCGAGCGAGGCCGCCAAGGGTGCAAAGAAGCCGTAGGACGCCAGAATACCCAGGAACGTACCTACCAGGGCGGTACCTACGCTCGCACCAATCTTGATGGTGTCCCCTTCGGCCAACAGGCCCATGGTAATTACGATACCCAGTACCGCTGCCACAATACCCATGGCTGGCATACCGTCGGCGATCTTGGCTACGGCATGAGAAGGGTGCTCAAGGTCAGCCTTGGTGCTGTTCAGCTCCATGTCGAATAACCCTTCCAATTCGTGCGGAGCCATATTGCCAGACGACATCAGACGCAGATAATCAGTGATGAAGGCTGTCATCCGTGCATCTTTGAGGATGGCTGGGTATTTGCTGAAGATCGGGCTTTCGTTAGGCTCTTCAATATCGCCCTCGATGGACATCATGCCCTCACGACGGCTCTTGTTGAGGATTTCGTAGAGTAGCTTGAGCACGTCCAGGTAGTACGCATGAGTGAAGCGATGACCAAACATGGACAAAGACTTCTTAAACACGATCTTGAAGGTGCTGCCCGAGTTGGCCTGTAAAAAGGCACCCAACGAAGCGCCACCAATCGTCAGCACTTCGTAAGGATGCACGAGAGCCATGATACTGCCGCCCGACAGCACGAAGCCTGCGAGTATGCTACCGATGACAACGATAATGCCGATGATCTTGACCATGATTTTCAAACACTTCTAGTTAAACAAGGGCCCACAAAGAGGCTGCTGATTTAGTTATCGGATAATCTGCGCCAGACTGTAGGTATTTCTGTAAGCCATTCATGCGAGCTCTCTATGTCCATTACTACCGCTCGTCCAAATACGCTCGACGCCTGGCTGAAAAGGCTGGAAAGCGTACGTTTATCCGTCCCCCAGGAAGTCAAGGAAGATGTCCGCAGGGCTCTGGCCAATGGCAACAAGACCGTTCCTGAAATTGCCGAGGTGGCGCTTCAGTCACCGATCCTATCGCTGGTGCTGCTAAGGGAGTCCAATCGAAGCCAGCTTGGCCGGGAGAATCCTGCGGTTTCGCTGGAAGTAGCCTTGAGCCGGCTCGGGCTGGGTCCTACTGAGTACCTGTTATCGGCACTTCCGTCGGAAGCTAAAGAGAAATACTCGCCAGCCCTTTCGCAGCTCTTGTTGATCAGCGAACACGCCATGGCGCAGGCCAATGGCCTCTTCGGCAATACCCTGGCTCGCCTGCGCCAGGAGGTTCGTCTCTCTACGCTTCTGTTCCTGGCGCCCGTGTGGCCACTGGCTCAGGCTTATCCAGAACTCTGGGAAGAGTGGGAGCAGCGGGTACTGGGCAACAACGAGCCGGCCATCACGGTCGAGCAGGAGCTGCTTGGCGTACCCCTTCTGGACCTGTGCCTGACCCTAGCCGAGCGCTGGAGCCTGCCCGCCTGGGTTGTAGACGGATATCGCCTGCTGGTGAAGGACCGTCGCCGCCTGGTCAAGGCGCTGCACATTGCCCACAACGATGCCCATCCTCTTCAGCAGCAACAGCGCCTGGATGAGGACTTGCCGCTACGTCGGTGGCTCACCCAGCCCGGCAACACAATTCTGTTGGCGAATGGCCTGGCCGTGGCCGCCCACCAGAGCTGGAGCAACCCGCACATCCTCCGCTGGCAACGGCTGGTCGGCCTCTATATGCATGAGTCACTGGATCATATTCAGCAGGTCACCCATCAGGCCGCCGCGCAGCATGCTCGCCAACAGTTCATTCCAGGCCTTTGGCATCCGGCCGAAGCCCTGATCTGGCCCTGGGATGCAAGACGCCTGCACTCAAACAGGAAGGCCGCGCCTGACACCCAATCAGCCGCGGCCAATAACCAAACGCCAGGCGATGGGCTGGACGCATGGCGCCGATATTGTGCCGAACTGGTAAAGACGCCCAGTTCCTTTAGCAACGGCATCCAGCTGACGGCTTGCGCCAGGGATGCCTTGGCGGCAACCGGCCTGCCACGCCTGCTCCTGTTGACACCCGATGCGGACCAAACAGTGCTCATGGCCCAAGGCATCCATGGCCTGCCCGAGGCAGCCAAGGGGCTTCAGCTGCCTATCAACAATCATCCCCTGCTGCGCAAGCTGATGAGCGATCCCGCCCAACTTCGTATTACCCCGGAGAACAGCGCTCAGTTTCGCCCTCACCTGCCTGGTAATCTGCAAGCCCTGTTTCCACACTCACACATGGTGCTGCGCTCGATGGGCAACAAAGGTCGCGTTTCGATGCTGGCTATCATTGACAACGGAGGCGAGCCGTTTTCCGAGCGCGACCAGCAGGCTATCAATAAAACTGTCACCTGCATCGAGCGTGGCGTGACGAGTTACGCCCAACGACTCACATGATCGCTACAATCGAACCCATGATTTCAGACCGGATGACCTGATATGTCCTTTACAGACCTGCCGCTCGTGATCGAGCCTGCCGACCTTGCCGCCCGCCTCGACACGCCGGAGCTGATTCTGGTCGATCTATCCAGCGCTGCGCATTATGCCGAGGGGCATGTGCCCGGCGCCCACTTCATTGCGCCCCAGCGTACACAACTGGGCAAACCTCCAGCGCCAGGGCTTCTCCCTGAAAAAGCCGACCTGGAAATATTGTTCAGCGAACTGGGCCATCGCCCTGAGGCCGTTTATGTCGTGTATGACGACGAAGGCGGTGGCTGGGCAGGACGTTTTATCTGGTTGCTGGATGTGATCGGTCATCACCGCTACCATTACCTTAACGGCGGCCGTCATGCCTGGGTCGAAGCGGGCCTGCCATTGACACAGGATGTGCCACCGCCGGTGGATACGCCGGTCAACCTCACGCTGCATGATGAGCCTACTGCAACGCGTGAGTATCTGCAGAGCCGCTTGGGTGCGGAAGACCTGGCCATTTGGGATGCACGCGGGCCACAGGAATATCGAGGCGAAAAAGTCCTGGCAGCCAAAGGCGGGCATATCCCGGGCGCCATCAATTTCGAGTGGACGGCCGGCATGGACCCGGCACGTAGTCTGCGTATCCGCAGCGATATGGCCGAAACACTTAATGCCTTGGGGATTACGCCCGACAAGGAAGTGATTACCCATTGCCAGACGCACCACCGCTCGGGATTTACCTATCTGGTCGCCAAGGCGCTGGGTTACCCCCGAGTCAAGGGTTATGCCGGCTCCTGGGGAGAATGGGGAAATCATCCGGATACACCGGTCGAACGCTGATAGCGGGTTTCCAGCGGCGAGCCGAATGGCTGTACAATGAAACGAGAACTGGGTCACGGCAATCTGACCCGGCCTTTTCTGTTTTGCCTTGTCTGGCCTCGCCCGCGGGTTCACGCTTCATATATTGCCGCTCAAGGACACACCATGAATTTGAAAGACCGCCTGTTCATTCTTAGCCAGCACGTACTGCCCCATCACTTCCTGTCACGGTTGATTGGCGGCTTCGCCGAATGCCGGATGCCCTGGTTCAAGAATGCCCTGACGGCATGGTTTGCCCGTCGCTACGACGTGGATATGCGCCAGGCTCAGGTCGAAGACCTGACGGCATACGAAAACTTCAATGCATTCTTTACCCGCAGCTTAAAGCCAGATGCACGTCCGCTACCGGAAGATCCGACAGCCATTGTCAGCCCGAGCGACGGCGAAGTCAGCCAGATCGGTCAGGTCGAGCATGGCCGTATTTTCCAGGCCAAGGGGCATAGCTACAGTCTGCTGGAGCTTATAGGGGGTGATGCCCAACGGGCTGCACCGTTCATGGGTGGATCGTTCGCGACGATCTACTTATCGCCCAAGGACTATCACCGCGTACACATGCCTATTGCCGGCACGCTGAAAGAGATGGTGTATGTACCCGGGCGAATCTTTTCGGTCAATCACCTGACCGCCGAGAACGTTCCGGAATTGTTTGCCCGCAATGAGCGTGTCGTGTGCATCTTCGATACCGAACGCGGTCCGATGGCCATGATTCTGGTCGGTGCCATGATCGTGGCCAGTATCGAGACCGTTTGGGCCGGTATGGTGACACCACCCAAGCGCATGTTGAAAACAACACGTTACGACGAAGCGGCACGTGCGCTCATTCATCTGGAAAAAGGTGAAGAAATGGGCCGTTTCAAGCTGGGCTCCACGGTTATCGTCCTGTTTGGCCCTGATCAAGTGAACTGGGCTCAGGAGCTAGGCGCCTTCAGCACGGTCAATATGGGACAGCAGATTGGCTCGCCCAAGGTCGCCGAGGTTATCGAGCCTCTGTTGGGAGACGTCTGACACCTGCGACACAGGGACGCTAGCCCGATACCGCTGGCGTCCAGTAGTTGAATATTGGGGATAATGACTGTTATCGCCGCTCAGTCTGGAGAACCGACAGTCAATGGATAGTAAAGGCCCTCAGCAGTTGCTGCGGGTACCGACGCCCACGCAGCGGAGCCTTACGTTCTGCGAAGCCAGCCCCGCCGGATTGAAACGCTGGCTGGACCAATTGCCGCGAGCAAAGCTCGGGGAAGTGGCGCGTCTATTGTACCAGGGGATGCTGGAAATCAACCAGCTGATCCAGCCGAACGATCAACGTCTGCGCATGCTTGAGTTGTTGCGACCGGAAGTGAACCGGACGTGTGTCATGCTCGAACGCCATGTTCTTGACCAGCCCATTGTGCTGGACGAGCGCTCACGCAAGGTAGCCAACCTGTGTCAGGCGCTACAGAACCATATGGCGGCAGGCTACAAGTTGGTGGTGGTCGACGAACTCAATACGCCCTCGCGTGATCGGGCCAGCCTGTTGCCATTGGCCCTACAGCGCGCCATGAAAGGCCTTTACGGCCCGCTGATTCGCGCAGCCCAATTGTATACCCCAGCAGCCGATCATCTCTGGCTGGAGCTGCATCAGCTCTTCCAGATCGCCCTGCGTCTCAACCTGCAGGGCCAGCGTGTACGGGACGACCTACTGACGCGCCCTGACGGCCAGAGTTTGCAAGAGGCCTATGCTGTCCCGCTGCTATTTGGGGCAGCGCGGTGTAACCAGATGCGCCAGCGTCAGATTGCCCAGCTGGTCGAGTACCTCGATCAATGGGCAAATCTCGTGCAGATAAAACCCGCTGACCAGCCAGGCGTACTGTTTGTAGTCGCACCTCAGATCGATGCGCCGCCACGTTACCGAACCCTCCTTAAGGAGGCCAGCCTGAGCGGCCTGCTAGGCCTGTCAACACAGGTATTGGTCAGCCAGATTTCTGATTATCTGGCATTGCCGCCGGAGGAGCGCAGCCGTGCACGCCTGCCAGTACAGCCGGATATCAGCACGGACCTGCTGCAACACCTGCGCGCGGCATGGGGCCAGGAATCCGACCGGGCCTTTCAACGCACCCCGGGTCAGGGACGCCTGGAGATCTGCATTGGCATGAGTGCGCTGCACTATCACCTTTCGGGTCGCGTAGCCTTTGCCCAGACGCTCAACTTGCCGGAACCGCCCAAGTCCAAGCCGGACTTTGCTCCGACTGAAAAGACGTCGGATGTATGGTCACTGGCCTTCGATGCCGAGCACAATACAAGTCTGGACGCGCATGAGGAAATCCACTACGACACGCCTGTGGATGTGAAAAGCGAACAGATTGAGCTGGATAAAACCTACCCCCTCTTCTCGCTGCCCATCGTCAATCACAGCCCGGGCGGCTATTGCGTCAGCTGGCCTGGCGAAGTGCCGGACCAACTGCAAGCGGGCGAAGTGTTGGGGCTGCGCGGCCTGAACGAGAACAGCTGGGGTATTGCGGTCATTCGCTGGATACGCCAGGTCCCTGGCAGCGGTACCCAGATGGGCGTCGAGCTGCTGGCGCCTACGGCTCGCCCCTGTGGATTGCAGCTGCTTCGCAAGACCGAGCAACACAGCCAATATCTGAGAGGCCTGCTGCTTCCTGAAATCAAGGCCATAGACCAGTCTCCCTCTCTCGTTGCCCCGCGTCTGCCCTTCCAGGAAGGCAGCAAGATTCAGATCAATCAGAAGGGAGTCGAGCAACAAGGCATGCTGACAAGGCGTCAAAATGCTACCGTTAGCTTCAGCGTCTTCGAATATCGTCTGCTGGAGCAGGCGCGACCGACGCCAGAAACACCCAGGCCGGGAAGCCAGGGACCGTCCTCCAATACAGAGGACGATTTTGACTCCTTATGGAAGTCTCTGTAGATTCCAGCCTCTTCGATTATTAACCGCTTTAACTGTCCGGGTTCATACGTAGACCTATGGCTATCGAAAAGAAGACCATCCGCCTGCTCATTGTTGAGGAGTCACAGAATGAAGCCGAGCGACTGGTAAGTCTGTTTCGAAATGCGGGCTGCGCAACCCGGGCACAGTGCGTCACAGAGCCGGACGAGCTGGCCGCTGCACTTCAGCAGAGTTGGGACCTGCTCATTGCAGCGCCCAACTGTGAAGAGCTTTCTCCTCACGAGGCGCTCAAGACCATCAAGCGCCAGGCCAAGGATATTCCGGTTATCCAGCTGGTCGACCCTGAAGAGCCCGACGCGATTACCCAGGCGTTACTGAATGGGGCTCAGGATGCCGTTCCGCTGGGTGAAGACGAACGACTCGTGCTCGTATCCCGGCGCGAGATTGGCAATCTGGAAGTGCGGCGTGCCTATCGCACCGCCGAACTAGCCCTGCATGAGGCAGAAAAGCGATGCCAATTGCTTTTGCAAAGCTCCGAAGATGCCATCGCCTATGTCCATGACGGGATGCATGTTCATGCCAATCCCATTTACCTGCAGCTCTTCGGCTATACGGATGTGGAAGAACTGGAAGGGATGCCGGTCATTGATCTGGTGGCAAGCGATGATCAGCAGGCGTTTCGCGATTTTCTCAAGCAGTATTCCAATGACCCCGAAGCCAACGGCACAGCCCGCTTTCTCTGCCAGGGCTTGCGCGCCGATGGCTCTACCTTCACGGCGGACATGAGCTTCTCTCCAGCCACCTACGAAGATGAGCCCTGCATTCAGGTTGTCATCCGTGACGGCAACCAGAACGATGCCGAGCTGGAAGAAAAGCTGCGAGAAGCTACCAGCGTAGACCCTGTCACCGGTCTGCTGAATCGCACCCGGCTTGTGGAGGCGCTGGAAGCGGAAATGGAGAAAGTGGTCCAGCACGGTCAGACAGCCAGCTTCGCCTACCTGCAGCTGGACCGGTACGCGGCCATCCTCGCTGAAATCGGCATTTCCGACATTGATGCGCTGCTGGCCGCCCTGGCCAACCAGCTGAAAGAGCACTTCGCACCGCCAGCACTGCTTGCACGGTTCAGCGACGATGCATTTGCCGTCCTGGTTCAGGGCGGCACTGCTGAGCAGCTTGAAAGCCGCCTGAAACCACTGCTCCGTCAAGCGGTGTCACAGCCCATTGAAATCAACAAGCGGGCCTTGCAACCTTCCTATTCCATTGGCTTGACGGCTCTTGATGAGCAGACCGTCAATGCGCACGAAATCATGGACCGCGCTCACCGCTGCGCCCTGACGATTGCCAAACAGGGCGGTAATGCCATCAAACGATACGACCCGGCAGAAGAACTGGCCGCAGCGGCCAGCCGAGGCAGCCTGATTGCCATTGTGCAACAGGCGCTGGAACAGAGCCGTTTCCGCCTGCTCTTCCAGCCACTCATCAGCCTGCGAGGTGACAGCCGCGAGCACTATGAAGTGCTGCTCCGCCTGAACAATACTCAGAACGAAGAAGTACCGCCGGCCGAGTTCTTCCGGGTAGCGGAAGAAAGCGGACTAAGTGCAAAGATAGACCGATGGGTAATCCATAACGCCATCAAGGTGTTGGTTGACCACCGTGCCCGTGGGCACGATACCTGCCTGTTCATTCACCTGTCCGCCGCCTCGCTACAGGACGCAAGACTCCTGCTCTGGCTGCAGGCGGCCTTGCAGGCCGCTCGCTTACCGTCTGAATCTCTGATTTTCCAAATTAGCGAGGCCAATGCTCTGGCTCACCTCAACCAGACCAAGATCATGGCCAACGGCCTGAAAAAGCTGGGGCATCGCGTCACTCTGGGTCAATTCGGCTGTGCATTGGCGCCGTTCAATATTCTCAAGCAGGTTCCAATCGATTTCCTCAAGGTAGACGGCTCGTTTGTCCGCGACCTAGGCAACCCGGAAAACCAGGAAACGCTGAAAAACCTCATTAGCGGCATTCAGGAACACAAAAAGCTGTGCATCGTGCCGTTCGTTGAAAACGCCACGATCCTCGCAACGCTCTGGCAGTCCGGTGTGAATTACATCCAGGGTTACTACCTGCAGGAACCCAGCCAGGCAATGAACTATGAATTCGTCGCGGACGAATAAGCGACAGACATGAAAAAGCCGGCAATAGCCGGCTTTTCTTTCAGAGCCTGATCAAAGCACGTGGTCTCGGTCTCTGACACCCAGCAGATACAGCACGCCATCCAAACCCAGTGTTGTAATTGACTGGCGCGCCGACTGACGCACAAGCGGCTTGGCGCGAAAGGCAACGCCCAACCCGGCCAGACCCAGCATAGGCAAGTCGTTTGCCCCATCCCCTACGGCAATGGTCTGTTCAAGGCTCAGCCCTTCCTTCATGGCCAGTTCACGCAGCAGATCGGCCTTGCGCTGCGCGTCCACAATGGGCTCTACCGCCACACCGGTCACCTTGCCGTCCACTGTTTCCAACTCGTTGGCATAGACATAATCGATGCCCAGCCGAGCCTGAATCTGGCGGGCAAAGTAAGTAAAACCGCCGGACAGGATAGCGGTCTTGTATCCCAATCGCTTGAGCTCGGAAAACAGTCGCTCAGCGCCTTCGGTCAGGCGCAGCCCTGCACCGATGTCTTCGAGTACCGTTTCAGGCAGGCCGTTGAGCAGGGCGAGTCGCTCCTTGAAACTGGCCCTGAAATCGAGCTCACCGCGCATGGCTCGCTCGGTGATGGCGGCAACCCGCTCTCCGATACCAGCGGCCTTGGCCAGCTCATCAATGACTTCCGCCTGGATCAATGTTGAATCCATGTCGAATACGGCCAGTCGCCGATGGCGGCGGAACAGCGTGTCAGCCTGAAATCCGATATCCATCTCAAGGTTCTGGGTCGCGGTGAAGAAGGCAGCCTTGAGCCCCTCCAGATCCTGCGGTTCACCCGCCAGCGTGAATTCCAGCGCAGCACGCTCCCTGGCTTCAGGTGCCGACAGCCGCTCGATACGCTCAATAGTCATACCGTGGGACTCGACAAGTTCGCTCACATGTTGAACCTGTTGGGCGTCCAGCTGGCGTCCCATGAGCGTCAGGATATGGCGAGGAGCCAACTCGTTGGTCTGCCACGCGGCATAAGCCTCTGCATCCAGAGCAGCCAGGTGCACTCTGGCCCCCACGGCCGCAGCGCGTAGTTCGAGCGCTTCACCCAAGGCAGCGGCATCAGCGCCTTCGGGCAACTTGATGAGCAACGCAAGTGTTACGGCCCCCTGCACACGACTCTGACGAATATCCAGCAACGCTGCGCCTGACTCGGCCACTACGCTCGTCAATGCAGCACTCAAGCCGGGTCCGGCATACCCGGTGCTGGTAATGAGAAGAATGTCTCGCAAGGCGCAGCCTCCACCAAGGGGTCAAAAACACGATTCTACCTGTTTCCGAAAACGGTGCAGAACCACCCATACGCAGACGAGTGGTTGACGGACTCGGTTAGTACGCTTTAACGACCTCTGGTCGCTGGTTATACTTCGCCCCACATTTTTGCCCAAAGAATTCACCAGTGACCCGGCACGCGACCGTCAAGCCCGACAATTTCTTCGTTCTGCTGTTTCGTGCAATGCGCCAGCGCCGTGTTCCTATCGCGCTCCGCATTGTTTCCCATAGCCTTATTCTCGTCATCGCCGCCCTGGTGATCTATGCCGTTGTCGTGGCCTTGCAGTTCCGGCATGCCATGCAGCAGCAGGCCGATGCCGTAGGTCAGACGCTGGTTACCCAGACGGCCGCCTCAGCGACGGAGCTGCTGGTATCCAACGATACGCTGAGCCTCAACGTGCTCTTGGGTAATCTGGCGCGTAATCCGCTGGTTGCCCACGCGGCAGTGTTCAGCCCGGATAATCGTGTACTGGCCGAAGCAGGCACCCGCCCGACGCGCAATCTTCTGGGCGAGGCGGAAGGCATCTACTCCACGTCGATCAAGTTTCAAGACGTGACCACTGGCCAGCTGCGTATCAGTCTGGACATGAATCAGTTCCAGCAACCCATGGTGATCAGCCTGCAAAACATGGGATTGTTGGCGCTTATCCTGTTAATGCTGACTCTGATTCTCAGCCTTCGCCTGGGCCGCAACATTTCCACGCCCCTGCTGGAGCTGCGCGTCTGGCTGCGTGACCCGGATGATCCGGCTCCCAGCGTTGGTCGTCAGGATGAAATTGGTGACTTGGCACGTCAGCTCCAGGCGCGGTTGGTCCCGGAAAAACCCAAACCGGCACCGGTTAAACCGTCCAAGAAAGCCAAGGCAGCAGCTCCGGTAGAAGGCGACGAGGACAACCCGTTCCTCGATGAAAGCGCCGGTATCAAGGTTCGCTCCACCTCACCACGCAAGGCTGCCGCAGCCGCTAAGAAACCGGCCAAAGCACCGGTGACTACCGAAGACGGTGACGACGAGTTCGACGAAGACGCCTTTGCCGATGTCATGCCGGACGAGGCAGAAAACGAAGTTGTAGAGACAGCGGCAGCCGCCGAGCCCGTTACACCGGCCATGGCGTCAGAACCCGACATCGTTTCCAGCGCGGTACTGGCGATCCAGCTCGGGTCTCAAGAGCAGTTACGCAAGCTGCCCCGCACGCGCCTGGTCAGTCTTCTGGAGCGTTACAGGGATTGCCTGGAGCAGGCCACCTCGCTGTACAAGGGTGAACTGCATAGCCTCATCGATGGCGGCAGCCTGATCCTTTTCCACGAAACCCAGGGCGAAGATGACTATCTGACTCATGCCTTGTGCTGCGGTGAAATCATGCGAGCGCTAGGCCATGCCCTTCAGGTCGAAGTAGCCGACAGCGGGATCACGCTGCAGCTGCAGCTGGGTCTGACGCAGGGCGAACGTCTGGTGAACCTGAAGCTGCCCGAGCTGCTCAATAACGATACGGTCCGGAACGCTATCGCACTCAGTCGGCACAGTCGCAACCTGCTCCTGGTCGAGCGCAGCATCGCCGATGATGAACTGCTGCGCCAGCGTGCCCGAATCCGCTCTATTGCGAGTCCAGAAGGTGCCAGCTGTGTCGAACGCCTGCTTGAACCCTATTCGTCTACCCTTGAACGCCATCTGGTTCGTCTCGAATCCCGTTAAAGCCGGCACACGCCGGCTGGCGGCCCGCATCCATCAGGGCCGTTCCCTCTGGATGGTAAGGTCGCCCTATCGGGCGACCCGGGCGCTTCTTCCCCTGGGGCTCGCCATGAGTCTCGTAATTCTTCCCGCCCCTTTCGCCCAGGCAGCCGAGATCCGTCTGCCGGATGGCTCGGTCTACCACGGCGATGTAGAGCGCGGACGCCTGCAAGGTGAGGGGCGCCTCGATTGGGCCAATGGCAACTGGCTGCGGGCCTCGTTCAGAGACGGCCTGGCCGAAGGCCTGGGCGAGCAGTTTTTTGTGGATGGCACCCGTTATCGAGGCCGTTTTCACCATGGCCTCTATGAGGGCCAGGGGCAGCTGACCTCCCCCAGCGGACGTTACGAAGGCTCCTTCCACCGGGGGATGTACCATGGCAGAGGAGTCTTGGAGTCCAATGACGGCTGGCGTTACGAAGGTGATTTCTTCGAGGGCCGCATGCAGGGCCGCGGCGCGCGGACTGAAAGCGACGGCAGTCAATATAACGGCATTTTCACGGATGGCCGCCTGAACGGCAGAGGTCAATGGGTCGATCAGGAAGGCAATCTGTACGAAGGCAACTTTGTTGACAGTGCTTTCTCCGGCCAGGGTCGCTATCAAAGCGTAGATGGTAATGTCTGGGAAGGGTCCTTCCAGAAAGGGGAAATGACCGGCCAAGGCAAGTACCATGGCAGCGATGGCAGCCGTTACAGCGGCAGCTTCAAAAGCTGGCAGTACCATGGGCTGGGGCAATACACCGAGGCAGACGGCAGCGTGTATATCGGTGACTTCCTGAACGGCCAGTTCGATGGCAATGGCACCTACACCCATGCCGATGGGCGCCGCGAAAGCGGGCTCTGGAGCGAAGGCCAGTTCATCCGCAGCGATGACGGTGTTTACCAACCTGACCCCATGGAAGTTGCGCTACTGGAACAAGGCGAGCGCCTGGGTCAGGAACTCAATAACGTCCGTCCCTCTACGGCCAGTACCGAGCTTTACGGTATTACTCTAGCAGGCGATGGCGATCAGCGCGTGTTTCAACGTGAAGCCGATTATGTCGCCAAGCTGATGGTCAATCGTTTTAATGCCCGTAGCGTGGTTCGCCTGATCAATCAGCGTGATCTTAAAAGCGTAACCCCACTGGCAACGCGGGAAAATCTTCATCGCGCCATTGCCACCCTGGCCGAGCGCTCAGGGCCTGAGGATTTGATCTTTGTCTACCTCACCAGCCATGGCTCCTCCGACCATCGTTTATCCTTGAGCGAGCCGGGTCTGCAACTGGCCAGCTTGCCGGCCATTGAATTTGCGTCCCTGCTTGAGCCGCTGAAGAACCGCGACAAGATCGTTGTCGTTTCAGCCTGCTACAGCGGCGGCTTCCTTCCCCCGTTGCAAGATGACCATACCATGGTCATTACCGCCTCACGTGCGGACCGGACGTCTTTTGGCTGCACGGACGAAGCGGACTTCACTTATTTTGGGAAGGCCTTGTTTGCAGAAGCCTTCCAGGCAACAGACGATCCCGAGCAGGCATTTTCGATCGCCAGCAAGCGTGTCGCCGAGCGCGAGGCGGCACAAGGGTTCGAGCCATCGGAGCCGCAGATCTGGGCGCCGCCTGCTGTTCTGAAAAAATGGCAGGCCTATCGCGCTGGATCAACCAGCCACGTTGCAGAGCAATGAGCCTTTCGCCCTTAAATGTTGTCCGATGGGATAAGGGCGGGCATTACAACGAAGCGGACCGGGCAGAAGCGCGGGCCGCCTACCTGCTCCGCCAGTCATGCTCATCGAAAGGAGCTTTGCGATGCACCTGACTCCGCAACATGTCCTGATTACAGGCGCCACGGGGCTTACCGGCGAACACTTACTGGATCGCCTGCTGAATGAGCCAACCATTCAACGTGTCCTGGCGCCTACCCGCCGACCACTTCCTGCTCATCCACGCCTGGAAAACCCGGTCGGCGAATTGCTGGATATGCTGCCTCAGCTCACCGGCCCGCTGGATACGGCCTTTTGCTGCCTGGGCACCACGATCAAGAAAGCCGGCTCACAGGAAGCCTTTCGCGCCATTGATTATGACCTGCCCATCGCTGTCGGACGTCGCGCACGCGAACTGGGTGCCAGACACTTCGTGGTTATCAGTGCCATTGGTGCCGACGCTTCCTCCTCGATCTTTTACAACCGGGTAAAAGGTGAGCTTGAAGAGGCACTACAGGATCAAGGCTGGCCGCAGATCACCTTTGCACGCCCCTCGCTGTTGCTCGGCCCCCGTAACGAGCAGCGGTTGGGCGAGCAGATTGCCGCCCCGCTCTCCCAGCTGCTGCCTGGCAAGTGGCATGGCATTGAGGTCTGCGTGTTGGCACGAGCACTCTGGCGACTCGCGTTGGAGGAAGGCGACGGTGTTCGTTTTGTCGAGTCGGACGAGCTACGCCGGCTGGGGCGTTGACGCACTGGCCAGGGCCTCCTCAACCAGCCAGTCATGCAGTGAGCGTACACGTGGATCAGCGAGAGCACCTTGCGCATAAAGCAGGACATAACGCTTGCGCGCCGGTACGGATACCCCGAAGGGAATAACCAACGCACCCCGCTCCAGCTCGTTAGTGATCAAATGGCGCCGCGCGATAGCAACCCCCATGCCGGCAATGGCCGCCTCAATAGTCAGGTGATTGCGATTGAACGTATGACCTCGCCTGACATCCAGTGCAGGGGCGCCAATGGACGCCAGGTAAAACTCCCACTCGGCATACTCATAACTGCCGCGCCAGGCGGTGATGTCATGCAGCAATGGGTAATGATCCAGCGCCTCGGGACGATCAAGTGGCGGGCGCCCCTCCAACAGCGAAGGAGCACACACCGGAAATATCTGCTCGTCCAGCAACGACGTGGATGCAAGACCAGGATAACTACCGTCATTAAGATCAATGGCAAGATCAAACTCGCCCTCGCGCAGTGACCATGAGCTGTCTTCGGCAACGACCCGAAGCTGGATATCTGGAAATCGGGCCTGCAGCTTGGGCAGACGCGGCATGACCCATTTGCCGAGAAAGGAAGGAATCGAGCGTAGCCGGAGTACGCCGCCAAACTGACCGGCATTCAGCCGCCGCAGCTCCGCATCCACAAGCCCGGAAGCCTGATTGACCGTTGAGGCCAGCCGTTGCCCCTCCGCCGTCAGCTCCAGCCCTCGGGCCATTCGGTGAAACAGCTTGAACCCCAACCGCTCTTCCAGCTGTCGCATCTGCTGGCTAATGGCGCCTGGCGTTACATGCAACTCCTCGGCACAGCGGGTAAAGGACAGGTGGCGTGCCGCACAGGCAAATACTTGAAGCCAGGCTTGCGTTTGCGCGTTCAGGATCCGACTCATGGGTTTAGCTCTACTAAAGGGTCGCTTAGAACGTATCGATTGTGCAGGGAGGCCGCTTTTCCCATGATGATCCTCAGACTGTTACGTACGTTACGGTCACCATTGAACCTCATATCCAGGACTTCAGCATGGCCATCAGCGTATTCGACCTGTTTAAAATCGGCGTGGGTCCTTCCAGCTCTCACACGGTAGGCCCCATGCGAGCCGGTGCATTATTCGTCTCCACCTTACGTGAGCAACAATGCCTGGAGCAGACTCGCCGGGTAGAAGTACGCCTGTATGGCTCCCTGTCCGCAACAGGTGTCGGGCACGGGACTGACCGTGCAACGTTGATGGGGTTGATGGGAGAGTGGCCAGACCGGGTTGATCCCGACCGGATCGAGCCCTGCATCCAGACGCTCAAGCTTGAAAACACGCTTATGCTCGGGGGTAGCCATCCTATCGAGTTCGTCTGGACCCGGGACCTGCATCTGCTTGATGAGAACCTGCCTTACCATCCCAATGCAATGACCATCACCGCATTTGGCGAGACTGGAGAGCTGTTCGAGGAAACTTACTATTCCGTGGGCGGCGGTTTTGTTATCGACAGCCAACAGGCGGCCAGCGGTCAGCGTGATCAGGATACCACTACCCTGCCCTATGACTTCTCCAGCGCAGCAGAACTGCTACGCCTGTGCCGCGAGCATGGGTTGTCCATTTCCGCCCTCATGCTCGCCAATGAAAAAGCCTGGCGCAGCGAGGCTGATATTCGCGCAAACCTTTTACACATCTGGCAGACCATGCGCGAATGTATCCGGAATGGGCTGGCTCACGAAGGTGTACTGCCGGGCGGCCTTAAAGTCCCACGTCGCGCTGCTCGCCTGCACCGTAGCCTGCGGGCGATGACCAACCCGAGCGTTATCAGCTCGACGCTTTCAGCCATGGAGTGGGTCAACCTGTTCGCCTTGGCGGTCAACGAGGAAAATGCCGCGGGAGGCCGCATGGTAACGGCGCCTACCAATGGCGCAGCAGGCATCATTCCTGCGGTACTGATGTACTACATGAAATTCAACCCGGATGCGAACGATGAAGATGTCGTGCGCTATCTGCTGGCTGCGGCCGCAGTAGGCATCTTGTGTAAAAAGAATGCCTCGATCTCAGGCGCCGAGGTGGGGTGTCAGGGCGAAGTGGGCTCGGCCTGTGCCATGGCGGCTGCCGGGCTGGCCGAGCTGCTGGGCGCAACGCCAGAACAGGTGGAAAATGCTGCGGAAATCGGCCTCGAGCATAACCTAGGCCTGACATGCGACCCGGTGGGAGGACTGGTTCAGGTGCCCTGTATCGAGCGCAATGCCATTGCCGCCGTGAAAGCTATCAATGCCGCCCAGATGGCGCTACGCGGTGACGGAGAACATTTCATCTCGCTGGATCGAGTCATTCGTACCATGCGTGATACCGGTGCCGACATGCAGGACAAATACAAGGAAACCTCTCGGGGCGGGCTCGCTGTCAGCATGGTTGAATGCTGATCAAGGGTTGACGCACGCGCCCGGCTTTTCAAGAATCCAGGCTCTACCGAATGGGAGCCCCTCATGAGCCTGGATTCAGTCCGCGACTTTTTCACGACCTACGCCCCGGATATTCACATCATTGAGCTTGAAACCAGCACCGCAACCGTTGCCTTGGCGGCCGAGGCACATGGCGTCGAACCGGGGCGAATTGCCAAAACGCTTGGACTGAAGATTGGTGAGCGTGAGGTGCTGCTCGTGGCACGAGGCGATGCACGATTGGACAATAAAAAGCTCAAGGCTACGTTTGGCGGCAAAGCCAAGATGCTGGATGGCGAGCGCGTGCAGCTGCTGACCAGCCATCCGGTAGGCGGCGTTTGCCCATTCGGACTGGCAACGCCCATGCCGGTATATTGCGATTGCTCGCTCAAAGCTTTTGATGAGGTCCTGCCGGCAGCTGGCGCAATCCACAGCGCCGTGCGCATTACCCCGCAACGGCTGGCCGAACTGGTCGAGGCCCAATGGGTGGATGTCTGCCAGGAACCGACCGAGTAGCTGGCAGACGTTGGCGTTACATCAGACGACGCTGACCGACTGGGATGCCAATAGTGCTTCCTCCTCACGGTAACGCACGATTTCCTCAATGGTCAGTACCGGTATCCCGTGCTGCTGCGCGTAGTGCTCGACATCAGTACCACGCGCCATGCTGCCATCAGGGTTCATCAGCTCGCACAATACAGCCGCCGGACGTAGCCCTGCCAGCATGGCCAGCTCCACCGAGCCCTCGGTATGACCGCGCCGAGTCAGCACCCCACCTTCACGCGCGCGTAAGGGAAAGATATGCCCGGGGCTGACGATTCGGCTCCGACCTTCGCAGGAGTCCAGCGCGGCCCGAATAGTGATCATCCGATCAGCAGCCGAAACACCGGTAGTCACACCTTCCGCCGCCTCGATAGAAACTGTAAACCCTGTTCCATGACGTGCCTGGTTATTCTTGACCATGGGTGGCAGGTCCAGGCACCGCACACTGGCATCATCCAGGCACAGGCAGACAATACCGCTGCCATCCCGGATCATCTTTACCATCGTGCTCAAGGTGAGGTTTTCGGCAGCGGCTACCAGATCAGCTTCGTTTTCGCGGTCGGCATCATCCAGCAAAAGCACTGGGCGCCCCTCGCGGTAGGCTGCTACAGCAGCATGCAGGCGGGAATGGCGTTGTGGGTCGAGCATAGGCATGAAACGTCCTCGTTGGAGTGAGTGAACGTTTCAGGGCAAAAAGCGCAGACGCTACTTATGCCAGGCGGCATAGGCAGACAAACGCATCTTCTTTCATCCGGACTATGACCGTCGGCCCTGGAATCACACCAGGTCTGCTGACCTCCGACGTATCGGAGCGCTCGCGGGCTTGCCACCATGTGGTTTACCGCCGGTGGGGAATCTCACCCCGCCCTGAAGACCCGACCGACTATAACGAAGTGAAGCCGCCTTCGCCAATGCCTGCGGATAGCTCAACTGCCTCCGCGAACGTTCAGCCCGATACCCAACACCTTTGCCAGGGCAAGGGGGAATAACACCGTGTCCACCAGCAGACTGCCCGGCAGATCGAACCCGGGATAGGCGGGAGCCTCTACGCCAAAGCGCTCCGTTGGACAGCAGCCCCCTTGAATGGCATACCAGTCCAGCCGGGTTCCCGAGTAAACGATCGGAGCGCCCGACTTACCCGCATTAAGCGTGCTGACGCTGGCGCAGCCACTCAGTACAAGCACCAGGCACGCACAGAGAAACCTACTCATCGCTCACCAGATGATGCTCGCCCCACCGGGGCAGCATGTCTTGGGGAATACTCAACGTATTAAGGATCCGGGCCACGACAAAGTCGATCAGATCATCCACCGTTTGCGGCTGGTGATAGAAACCTGGCGCAGCCGGAAGAATCGTCGCGCCCAGGTTGGACAGCTTGAGCATGTTTTCCAGATGAATACTGGAGAATGGTGATTCTCTGGGTACTAGAACCAAGGTGCGCCGCTCCTTGATGGCCACATCGGCCGCACGCTCAATCAAATTATTGCAGGCACCCGTAGCAATAGCCGACAGTGTGCCGGTCGAACAAGGGCAAACCACCATGGCGGCAGGTGCACTGGAACCTGACGCCGGGGGCGCCATCCAGTCGCTCTGACCAAATACCCGGATCTGCCCAGGCGCGGCACCAGTGTATTCTGTCAAAAACGCCTGCATGGCCTGAGGTTTAGCCGGTAGCGCCACATCGGTCTCAGTGGCCATGACCAGCTGTGCAGCCTTGGAGATCAGGAAGTGAACCTCACGCTCCTCCTGCACCAGACAGTCAAGCAGCCGTAATCCGTATTGAGCACCAGAAGCGCCGGTCATTGCCAAAGTAATGCGTTCAGGGCCAGCCATCATGTCTCCTTACTCCGGATTACTGGGGGTAGAAGATGTATCGCGCTTGTCCTCAAGCTTGCTGGCTAGTTTAGTTTTAGCTGTCGCAACTGAGCGGACTACAGCATCACTTCCTTTATTTAAAGCTAACCGTAGGGCCTCAGAGTCATCCCGTGCAAATAACTTGATATTGTTTAACGCTTCTGGGTCTTCGCTATCAAAGTAAGGCACCGTGTCGAAATTCAGTTTGTTGGCAATCAACACAGTAGGAAAGCTGTTGCGCTTGACGTTATAGCCTTTGACCTGCTCGTTATAGAACTCGCGCCTCTCGAAGATTGTCTGCTCCAGCCGCTCTAGCTGCTCCATTAGCGTCTGGTAGGTTTCATTGGCACGCAATTGCGGATAATTCTGCGCCAACGCAGATACCCGCTCCATCGCGCCCTCAATATTGTTTGAAAGGGTAACGTGGGTTAGCTTTTCGTGCTCGCCATACCCAGAGGCTATATCGATCACCTGATTAGCCAAGTCGACCCGCTTGCGCATCGAAGCCTGCAAGTTTGAGGAGGCTTCGCGAATCGCCTGCATTGCCGCTTGCAGGCTGTTGTATTGCGAGACGACCCAAACTGCTAGCGCCACGACTAGGGCTAACAGAATCAACAAATACTCCATGATTTCACTCCATTGAAGACAAAAGGCAGCAGCGTAATGCAAAGCTTAACGCAATGCTTCAGCTAATTTTTTATGTAAGCCACCAAACCCGCCGTTACTCATGATGACTACATGGGTCCTGCCTTTCGCCGCCTCTTTAACGCGCGCGATAATGGCCTCAAGCGAGTCGCAAACAACCGCCGGGACAGGGCAATTCGCTGCTGTCTCGGCCAGATCCCACCCCAGGTTCGGCGGCGCATACCAGATAACAGAGTCGGCCTGTCGAACACTGTCCGGCAGGCCGTCACGGTGGGCGCCCAACTTCATCGAGTTGGACCGTGGCTCGATGACTGCAATGATGGATTCCTCTCCTACACGTGCCCGCAATCCCTGAAGCGTAGTGGCAATGGCCGTGGGATGATGGGCGAAGTCATCATAGATCGTGACGCCGTTAATTTCGGCAACCGTTTCCATTCGGCGCTTGACGCTCTTGAATGCATTCAACGCCTCGATCCCTTGAGGCGGCACGACGCCTACATGCCGCGCGGCGGCCAAGGTGGCCAGAGCATTGGCTACGTTATGCTGGCCGGTCAGACTCCACTCAACCGTTCCCTGTGTCCTCCCATCGAAGATTACCTCAAACCGCGAGCCGTCCTCATGGAGCAAGCGGGCCTGCCACTGCCCGCTCTCTCCTGTCGTCTGAACCGGCGTCCAGCACCCCATCGTCAGGACATGAGCCAGCGCTTTTTCAGCAGTTGGATGAATGATGAGTCCTTCACTTGGAATCGTACGCACCAGATGATGAAACTGCCGCTCGATCGCTGCCAGATCAGGAAAGATATCGGCATGATCGAACTCGAGGTTATTCAGGATAGCGGTGCGCGGTCGATAATGGACGAACTTGGAGCGCTTATCGAAAAAGGCGCTATCGTACTCGTCAGCCTCTACGATAAAGAAAGGCGTTCCGCCCAGCCGGGCGGATATCCCAAAATTTTGGGGTACACCGCCAATCAAGAAGCCCGGGCTCATGCCTGCATGCTCCAGCACCCAGGCTAGCATGCTCGTGGTGGTGGTCTTGCCGTGGGTACCCGCTACAGCCAGAACCCAGCGTCCCTGCAATACATGATCTGCCAGCCATTGCGGTCCGGATACATAGGGCAACCCCTTGTTCAGGACATGCTCCACAGCCGGATTACCCCGGGAGAGTGCGTTGCCGATCACGACCAGATCCGGCGCCGGTTCAAGGTGGGCAGGCTCGTATCCCTGCATCAGCTCGATACCCTGTGCCTCCAGCTGCGTACTCATGGGCGGATAGACATTGGCATCGGAACCGGTCACTCGATGACCCAACTCCTTGGCCAGCACGGCCAGAGAGCCCATGAACGTCCCGCAGATGCCGAGAATGTGGATATGCATGAATAACCCCTGACAAGCGAGGCCCTGGCAGCCCCATTGAAAACGAGCCGAAGGTTAGCACAGCGCCGTCAGGACTCTATGGGTTCATCCGCCTCGTGAATCACGAAATTCCATCTGATCCCAGCCGAGCTCCAGCCTTGAAAGAGAGGAAAGCAGATATCCGTGCGGTAGATCGCAAATCCCAACCTACCGTTTACCCTAATGGCTACTCGCGACCTAGAGCCTTCGCCCTATAATGGAGCTTCGACCCGCTGCCATAGATAGGCTGTACATGGACTTTAACCCGATCGATCTGATCCTCCACCTCGACGTTTACCTGGAAATGCTGGTCAGCAACTATGGGTCATGGATCTATTTCATCCTGTTCCTGGTCATTTTTTGCGAAACGGGCTTAGTAGTCATGCCCTTCCTGCCCGGTGACTCATTGCTGTTCATTGCTGGTGCCATTTGCGCCACAGGCGGCATGGACCCCTGGCTTCTGGGTAGTCTTCTTGCCTTTGCGGCCGTTGCCGGTGACAGTACAAACTATGTCATTGGCCGAACCCTGGGTGAAAAGCTTTTCTCGCGACCAAACTCCAAGATATTCCGTCGTGACTATCTGGAGCGCACCCAGGCGTTCTATGCCCTGCATGGCGGCAAGACCATTACCCTGGCGCGATTCCTGCCCATCATCCGAACGTTCGCGCCATTCGTGGCGGGCATCGGTCGTATGCACTATCTCCGTTTTCTGGGCTTCAGCGTCCTGGGCACGTTCCTCTGGGTAGGCGGTCTGGTTACCCTGGGTTACTTCTTTGGCAATGTGCCGTTCATCAAGCAGCACCTGTCCATGCTGGTTATCGCCATCATTGCCATCTCGCTGCTGCCCATGATCATCAGCATGGTCAGCCGTCGTCTGCGTCCGAGCCCCAGCCGCAGCGAAATCGGCTAACGCATGTGGTCCCTGCGCGCCTGACGGGATCGACGTGTCCTTGAACGGACCGTTATCCCGCCGGCGCTCTGGGATGAAGTTCATTCCCGCCTGCCTTTCCTCGACGGACTCCCGCCTGAATCTGATCAACGGCTTCACCAGCGCAGCATCCTTTTTCTGGCGCATAAACGCCTGACGCTACTGGGTGACATTGCGCTTGCTGACGTTGACCGCCTGGCCCTGGCTGCCCAGGCCCAACTGCCCTTGCTATACCTGCCTGAGGAAGACTGGTATGGCAACTTCCACGAGCTGATCCTCTACCCCTCGGACTTTGTCAGCCCACAACGCTACCGTGACGATAGCGGAATCGAACATGAGGAAAGCGAAAGCCATAGCGGTGAGGCTTGGCTACAAGGTCCAGTGATTTTGGCGTGGTCGGGTGTTCAGGAGAGCGGCGACTGGACGGGTTACAACTTGGTCATTCATGAATTGGCGCATAAGCTCGACATGCTCAACGGCGATGCCAATGGCCTGCCCCCACTGCACCGGGACATGTCGCTTCCTCGCTGGGCTGAGGTCATGCAGGCTGCTTACGATGACCTCAACCGACAGATTGATACCCATAAGGAAACACTGATCGATCCCTATGCCAGCGAGCATCCTGCTGAGTTCTTTGCCGTCTGCTGTGAATACTTCTTTACCGCACCCGATGTACTCGATCAGGCATATCCGGATGTTTATATGCAGCTACGTCAGTTTTTCCGTCAGGATCCACTGACGCGGCTACAGGCATTGGCTCAGCGGATTTCAATTCCCGCAGCCGAGTCACCTCCACGAGGAGCGTCCGGCGAACCCTGATAGGCCAAGGGAACCTCCTCCAGAAACTCCAGCGACCGAACAGGCATACCGAACTTGATGCCACGCTGATCCAGCTCCTTGAGCAGTGCCAGATTGATGTTCTGTTGAATATCCATGTACTGGTTGTAGTCCGCGCTCAACACGTAATACACCACCTCGAATTTCAAGGCACTACTTTCCAGTGCCAGCAGATGCGCACGATCGAAACGGGTGTTCTCCAGTGACGTGACAATCTGCTTTACGAGTGGAGCAATTTCACCCACTTGATCGGCAGGTGTGCGGTAACTGATATCGAACTGGAACAGCACCCGCCGTTCGGACATCCGCTTATAATTATGGATCGTCTGCTGCAGCAGCTTCGTGTTGGAGCAGACCACCTGCTCACCGCTAAGGCTGCGAATCCGCGTGGTCTTGAGGCCGATGTATTCAATGGAGCCGGCAATATCGCCAAATACAACGAAATCACCCTGTTCGAAAGGCTTGTCGATACCAATGGACAGCGAGGCAAACAGGTCACTCAGCACATTCTGAACGGCCAGCGCGACGGCAATACCACCAATACCCAGGCTGGCGACGAACGCCGTGATATCCACACCCAGGTTGGAGAGTACTGCAAGCAGAACCACCGTCCACAAGGCTACCCGGACCATCAACGAAATCATGGTCATGGTGAGCTGACTGCGCTGATGGCCATTCCTGTTCTGCAGCGCCGAACGTGCCCACAGCAGAATTGCGCCATCGACCCACAGCCCGAACTGTAGAGCCAGGACCAGGAACCAGATATGGCTGACGCGTGCCTCCCAGCTTGGGCTCAGATCAATGACATACAGTCCGATCTGAATAGCCATGAGCAGAATCAGCAAGCGACTGGTTCGACCAATGATCTCGCCTACGTAGTGCGCCCAACCGCTGTTTGCCCGGGAGGACCAATTCACAACGCGACTGGTAACGGCTGTAACGAGCCGGCGAATGACGCCATAGCTGATGATAGTAATGACAAGTGCAAGCGCCAGGTTGATGGCTGTCGCCTCATTGATCCATTGGAACATGCCGATGTTGTCTCCGATTCAGAGGAAAGCTGCCCCGCCCTCTAACAGGCAGGCCTCTTTTTTCGGGTCCTTTACCGTTACAAAGTTCCTGCTTTGAACCTTATCCCACCCCAAGGCTCGAATCGCGAGTCAAATATGCCTATACTCCAAACCACATCAATTTGGCCTACCAACAAAGGTGAGTCGCTCTATGAGCTATAGCAAGATTCCGGCCGGCAAAGACGTGCCGAACGACATCTACGTCGCGATTGAAATCCCGGCTAACCATGCACCCATCAAATACGAAATCGACAAGGACAGCGATACTCTGTTTGTCGACCGGTTCATGGCGACCCCGATGTTCTATCCGGCCAACTATGGCTATATCCCCAACACGCTGGCTGATGATGGCGATCCCCTCGACGTGCTCGTCGTAACGCCTTACCCGGTTACACCAGGCGCCGTCATTCGCGCACGTCCGGTTGGCGTACTGCACATGACCGACGAAGCCGGTGGCGATGCAAAATTAGTTGCCGTTCCGCATGACAAACTGTCTGTGCTGTACCATGATGTAAAGGAATATACCGACTTGCCGGCTCTGCTGTTGGAGCAGATCAAGCACTTCTTCGAGAACTACAAGGATCTTGAAAAAGGCAAGTGGGTAAAAGTTGAACGCTGGGGCAATGCTGAAGAAGCCCGTGCGGAGATCTTAAAGGCAGTCGCGGCTTACCAAAAATAAGTCGCTACTACCTCACGAAGCCGGCCACAAGCCGGCTTTTTAATGCCTATCGTTTTACCCGGTTTCGGTCAAACCTGAACAAAGCCAGACCTTTAGTTCTGCATCGACTCGTTGAGCGCTATCCAAGGCGGTCATCTAGCGAATAGTGCGGGAGGGCATAACGCTCAGCGAAAGGTGCCCTTTTGTTTTTTTGTCATCGCTGGACTGTGCGCAATCCAGCGATGCGTCAAGCTCTGAAGAGCACACCGCGGGGCCTTATCCTTTAAACCCCTTTGCCACCAGATAGACCTCCCTTGAGCGCGGCCGCGATGCCTCTGGCTTGCGTATCATCACCTTCTCGAATGAGGTGCGAACGTCTTTCAGAAACTCGTCGGAGCCTTCTCCCTGGAATACCTTGGCTACAAGGTTACCGTTGGGCTTAAGCACCTGACGCGCCATATCAAGGACGAGTTCGACCAGATACATCGAGGACGCCTGGTCGGCAGCAGCGATGCCACTGATATTGGGAGCGATGTCAGAGATGATCAGATCAGGTTGATTACCATCGAGCTTGTCGAGAATCTGTTGGAACACCGCGTCGTCGGTGAAATCGCCCTGGATGAAGTCGACGTTTTCCAGCGGGTCCATCGGCAGAATATCACTAGCCAGAACCCGTCCCTTCTCGCCTACGAGACCGCCAGCCACCTGTGACCAACCGCCCGGTGCGGAGCCAAGGTCCATGACCAGCATGCCGGGACGTATCAGCTTGTCCTTCTCGTTCAGCTCGATCAGCTTGTAACTGGCACGAGAACGCAAGCCATCCTTCTGAGCCCGCTTAACATAAGGATCGTTGACGTGTTCATCCAGCCAACGGCGGCTGCTTTTGGATCGTTTCATGAGGGAGCCAAGCACGGAAAAATTCAATGGGAGAAGCAGACCAACGCCTGGGAAAAACAGAAAGCGGTTGGACGCACAATGGCAACGATTATAAACCGATAATATAAGACTGGTGGGCAGGGATCGTGTAGCACCCGTTAGGCAGGACTGTCAGGGAGGGATAGAGAGAGGTATAATTCGCCTCTTACCCCATCCTTTCTAAAGCTTCCTTTGCCGGAGTCACCGGCCAGGATTACCGCCATGATTCGCATCAACGAACTGTCCCTGCCTCTTGATCATTCTTCAGATGAGTTGCGCAAGGCCATTGTCAAACGCCTGGGCATCAGCGACGCCGACTTGCTGAACTTCACTGTATTCAAGCGCAGCTACGATGCTCGCAAGAAAAACAGCGTCATTCTGTTTATCTATATCATCGATCTAGAGGCACGCAACGAGGCGGCAATCCTGGCGCGCTTTGCCGATGACAATCATGTACGTCCAGCACCGGATACCCACTACTACCCAGTAGCTCAGGCGCCCGCCCACTTGCGGGAGCGCCCGATAATCGTAGGCTTTGGTCCTTGTGGATTGTTCGCGGCGCTGCTGCTCGCACAGATGGGATTCAAGCCCATCGTGCTGGAGCGCGGCAAGGATGTACGTAAACGCACCAAGGATACCTGGGCGCTGTGGCGTAAAAAGATCCTGACGCCGGAATCCAACGTGCAGTTTGGTGAGGGAGGAGCCGGCCTGTTCTCGGACGGTAAACTCTATAGCCAGATCAAGGACCCCAAGTTCTACGCCCGCAAAGTGATGCACGAGTTCGTCCGCGCTGGCGCGCCGGAAGAGATCATGTATGTGAGCAAGCCGCATATCGGTACCTTCCGTCTCACTGGCGTGGTCGCAGCGATGCGTGAGGAGATCATCGCCTTGGGTGGCGAGGTGCGCTTCGAGAGTAAAGTGACCGATCTGCTGATCGACAACGGCCAGCTTGAAGGTGTGGTGTTAGCCAATGGCGAGACAATCCGCAGCCGCCATGTGGTGCTCGCGCTGGGTCACAGCTCTCGCGATACCTTCCGCATGCTACACCGCCAGGGCGTATATATCGAAGCCAAACCTTTTGCGGTGGGTTTCCGCATCGAGCATCCGCAAGGCATGATCGATCAGGCTCGCCTGGGCAAATACGCCGGCCATCCGGAGCTGGGCGCCGCCGATTACAAATTAGTGCATCACGCCAAAAACGGTCGTGCCGTCTACAGTTTCTGCATGTGTCCCGGCGGGACCGTAGTGGCCGCCACCTCCGAGCCGGGGCGCGTCGTGACCAACGGCATGAGCCAGTACTCGCGCAACGAGCGCAATGCAAACTCAGGCATTGTTGTGGGTATCAACCCGGAGCAGGATTTCCCAGGCGACCCGCTGGCTGGCCTGGATCTGCAAGAACGCCTTGAGTCGCGGGCCTACGAGCTGGGGGGCAGCGATTACTGCGCACCAGCACAATTGGTGGGCGACTTCATCCGTGGAGTGCCGTCGACCGAACTTGGCGAGGTAGAGCCCTCCTACAAACCCGGCGTACGCCTGGGTGATCTTGCGCCCTCGCTGCCAGACTATGCCATCGAGGCCATCCGCGAAGCACTGCCGGCATTCGGCAAGCAGATTCGTGGCTTTGATCGTGATGATGCCATTCTCACAGGTATCGAAACCCGCACGTCCTCTCCTGTCCGCATTACTCGCGACAACGAGACCTTGCAAAGCCTCAACCTGCGCGGCCTGTATCCGGCTGGTGAAGGTGCCGGTTATGCGGGGGGCATTTTGTCGGCGGGCGTAGATGGAATTAAAGTTGCCGAGGCTTTGGCCAAATCGCTTCTATCGGACTTTGAGATGGCGAACATACAGCCCAGCCGAGCGGCGTCTTGATGAAATTCGATGACGTCAAAAAACTTCACCAGAAGAAATACCGGGCCGAGTTCGGTTATTTTCTGGTGGAGGGCGAACACCTGCTGCTGGAGTTACAAAAGGCGGCGCTACAGAATCCGCTGCTACAGAGCAGTCAGCTCTATGTAACCGAGGCCTATGAACACTGGGCAAGCTCGTTTGAAACCCATGTGATCAGTGACCGCCAAATGGCGCAGATATCCGATACCAAAACACCGCAAGGCGTTATTGCGCTGGTACCGATGCCGGCCACTAACGCACCGGGTTGCGCGCTTGCTGATAACGAGCGCGCCATTTACCTGCATGAAATTCAGGATCCGGGCAATCTCGGCACCATCCTGCGCACGCTGGTATGGTTCGGTAACTTTCGCTGCTTGCTTAGCCCTGGCAGTGTTGATCCGTACAACCCTAAAGTTGTTCGCTCCAGCATGGGCGCCATTTTTCATGCATCCATTGAGTTGGACGTGAAAATAGATTCGCTGCGCACACGGTTTGACCGCATTGCCTGTCTGGACATGAGTGGTGATCACGTTCAATCGGCAGCGTTTAAGACATTCGATTGCTATCTGTTCGGCAATGAAGCGCGCGGCGTACCCCATGAGCAATTGACCATACTTAATGCGCAGCCTTTTACCATTCCCGGATGCGGCGCTATCGAATCGCTGAACCTGGCATCAACAGTCAACATGTGTGCGTATGAGCTGAGTCGATAGCCGATATCAGGAACGTCACCTCGCTTAGCAAAAAGCAGATCCCGTACTCGACGCTCACGTAACGCTGTAGCGAGGAGATAGTTTCAACTGCGCCATGAAATACTCAGACAGCGGTTTTTGCTCCACAAAAGCGCATCTGTTTTCTATTTTTTCAGGCAGAAAGCCCCTGAAATCAAATTGTCATGGCCTGGCGCGATAGTTGCTATGTGTGTTGGCCAGCGAGCAAACAGTTTCGCTTGGTAACACCTTATAGAGTGCACTTCCTCCCCGGACCGATGCCTTGGCGTCTGTCTAGCCGTATACGGCCTTGTCCTGGCGCTTACCCCATCGGCTCCTGGACAGGGCCGTTCTTATTTCCGCTGCAAGTATTTACTCGGCTTCCACGCCTCTGCTAGTGTCCCGCGATTGTGTATCACCCCCGAGATTGCCAATGGCCCGCAAGAAAGCTCCCGATTTCGAACACTCCCTGGCAGAACTGCAAACCCTGGTCGAGCGCCTGGAAAGCGGTGAGCTTTCCCTCGAAGAATCACTGGGCGCCTTCGAACAGGGTATTCGCTTGACCCGTGAATGCCAGAGTGCACTGAGTCAGGCTGAGCAGAAAGTCCAGATTCTGCTCGAGCGCGACGGAGTCATGACCGAAGCCCCCTTCGACGTACAGGGCGACGACACATGATCAAGGATTATCAGGCTCGCAGTCAGGCACGTGTCGACGCCATGCTGGACACCCTGTTCGTCTCGCCACGTCCGGAGCTCGATCGCCTGTATGAGGCAATGCGTTATAGCGTCATGGGTGGCGGCAAGCGTGTGCGCCCCCTGTTGGTGTATGCCGCCTGCGAAGCCCTTGGGGGAGAGCCCTCTCAGGCCGACAATGCTGCGTGCGCCGTCGAGCTGATCCACGCGTACTCACTTGTGCATGACGACTTGCCGGCTATGGATGACGACGACCTGCGCCGTGGCCGTCCGACTACGCACAAGGCTTACGACGAAGCGTGTGCCATTCTGGCAGGCGATGCACTGCAAACATTTGCAGTTGAAATACTGACCAACGCACCGCAAACGGCCGAGACACGTTTGGAAATGCTTAATGTCCTGGCTCAGGCTTCTGGCCCTGCCGGCATGGTAGGCGGTCAGGCCATTGACCTTGAGTCCGTTGGTAGACAGATAGACCAGACGGCGCTGGAAATCATGCATCGTCACAAGACTGGCGCACTGATCGAAGCCAGTGTCCGCCTGGGTGCATTGGCCAGCGGCAAGGCCACGCTCGAGCAGCTGGATGCACTAAGCCGCTATGCCCGCGCAGTAGGACTGGCCTTTCAGGTACAGGACGATGTGCTGGATGTAGAAAGCGACACCGCCACCTTGGGCAAGCGCCAGGGCGCAGATGTTGCGCGGGACAAGCCCACCTACCCGGCCCTGCTGGGCCTGGATGAGGCCAAGCATTATGCGCAGCTATTGTGTGAACAAGCCCAGCAGGCCTTGCAGCACTTTGGCGAGTCTGCCGAACCCTTGCGGGCATTAGCACTCTACATCGTCCAACGCCGCCACTAGTCACACACAGAACAGCTCGAAGCTCTATATGACGGTTCACTGTTGGGTGACTGGAGGGCTTCGGGTAAACTTCGATCTTTCATACCTTATAACGATGACCTGATGCCCAAGACGCTGCACGAGATTCCACGCGAGCGGCCCGCCACGCCATTGCTCGACCGCATCGACACCCCGGCTGCGCTGCGCCACCTGAGCGAGCACGAGTTGGAAACGCTCGCCGATGAGTTGCGCCACTATCTGCTCTATACCGTCGGGCAGACCGGCGGGCATTTTGGCGCCGGCCTCGGGGTCATCGAACTGACCGTTGCGCTGCATTATGTGTTCGATACACCCGACGACCGCCTTGTCTGGGATGTCGGCCATCAGGCTTACCCGCACAAAATCCTGACCGGACGCCGTGACCAGATGGGTACACTGCGCCAGAAAGGCGGGGTCGCTGCCTTTCCGCGTCGCTCTGAAAGTGAGTACGACACCTTTGGGGTTGGCCACTCCAGCACCTCGATCAGCGCGGCGCTGGGCATGGCCATTGCTGCCCGCATGCAAGGCAGCAAGCGCAAGTCCGTTGCGGTGATCGGTGATGGCGCCCTGACCGCAGGCATGGCATTCGAAGCGCTCAATCACGCCTCCGACGTAGAAGCCGACATGCTCGTCGTTCTCAATGACAACGACATGTCGATCTCCCATAACGTGGGAGGTCTGTCGAATTACCTTGCCAAGCTCCTGTCCAGTCGCACGTATCAGAACATGCGCGAGGGTGGGAAAAAGGTACTGGCCAAGCTGCCTGGTGCGTGGGAAATCGCCCGCCGTACCGAAGAAGCTGCCAAAGGAATGCTGGTTCCGGGCACCCTGTTTGAAGAGCTGGGCTGGAACTACATTGGCCCCGTCGATGGGCATGACCTGCCGACGCTGATCACTACCCTGCGCAACCTGCGTGACGCCAAAGGTCCGCAGTTCCTGCATATCGTGACCAAGAAAGGCAAGGGTTTCAGCGCTGCCGAAGCAGCACCTATCGAATATCACGCCATCACCAAGCTTGAGCCCTTGGATGCGGCACCCAAGAAGCCTGGTAGTCCCAAATATTCGAACATCTTCGGCGACTGGCTATGTGAAATGGCGGCAGCTGACCCAAAACTGGTAGGTATAACACCTGCCATGAAGGAAGGCTCCGACCTCATCCGCTTCAGCGAGCAGTATCCAGACCGCTATTTCGATGTTGCGATCGCCGAACAGCACGCCGTGACACTGGCAGCTGGTCTGGCCTGTGATGGTGCCAAGCCAGTAGTGGCGATCTATTCCACCTTCCTGCAGCGCGCCTACGACCAGCTGATCCATGACGTAGCCGTACAGAACCTCGATGTGCTGTTTGCCATCGATCGCGCCGGTCTGGTGGGTGAAGACGGCCCTACACATGCCGGCAGTTTCGATCTGTCGTTCCTGCGCTGTATTCCCGGTATGGTGATCATGGCGCCCAGCGATGAGAACGAAATGCGCCGTATGCTGACAACGGGTTACCGGTTCAAGGGACCCGCGGCTGTCCGCTATCCACGAGGCAGCGGCCCTAACGCAGCCATTGAGCCAGGGCTTGAGCCACTGGAAATCGGCAAGGGCGTTCTTCGCCGTCAAGGCCACAGGGTTGCTTTCCTGGTATTTGGCGTACAGCTGAAAGAAGCGTTGCAGGTAGCAGAGGGCCTTGATGCAAGCGTGGCCGACATGCGCTTCGTCAAGCCATTGGACGAAGCCCTGATCCGGGCACTCGCAGACAGCCACGACCTGCTGGTTACGATCGAGGAAAACAGCATCATGGGCGGTGCAGGCAGCGCCGTGAATGAGTTCCTTGCCCGAGAAAACCTGCTCAAGCCGATCTTGAATCTGGGTCTGCCTGATTACTATGTCGAGCATGCCAAGCCGAGTGAAATGCTGGCTGAATGCGGACTGGATGCACTTGGCATCGAAAAGGCCGTTACGCAACGCCTGGCACAGCTTGAAGCCAATACAGCCTCCGAGCCCGCGCCGCTTGTACTCGCTTCACGCAATCCCTGACGGGACACGTTGGGACAGGCCCGCTTAGCGGGCCTTGTCTATCAGCTCACACAGCCTGACCACTGCGTCCAGCATGCCATAGCTGGGCCGTTCAAGCCGCTTGTCACCTACAGCCCAGAGTTGGTGGTGTGCCACCGCCTTTAATGTTGGCCACTGTCGCCATGGTTCGAGCTGAGCCTGATCCATGGCCAGTATCACCTCGGGGTTTCTTGTGAGCACAGCTTCTATACCCACCTGCGGCGCCGGTTGTGAGAGATCAGCGAATATATTCCTGCCCCCACATACCTGTATGGCATCGCTGATAATTTGCGTGCTTCCTACGGTATACAGTGGTTTATCCCAGACTTGATAGAACACATGTACAGTCGGCAACTGTCTGTAGCGGTTACGCACACTGACGAGACGCTCACGAAACTGGGTCGCCAAGTGCTGCCCTTTATCAGGAACACCTACCGCCTGAGCGATTCGAGCGAGCCCGTCTGCCAGCTCATCCAACCGATGAACATCCAGGGTTTCAATGGTATAGCCCAACTGCCTGAGCTGCTCGCGCTGGGTAAGCGGAACTGCACCAGGCCAGAGCAGAATAAGGTCAGGGTGCAATGAGACAATCTTTTCGATGTTGACCTGACCATAACGCCCAACGGAAGGCAGCCCGGACAAGGAAGCAGGACGCTTGCCTGCATCCAGTACGCCTACCAAGCGGCTCTCTACACCCAGCTCCAGCATGATATCGGTCATCGAAGGCGCCAGACTGATGACGCGCTCGGCGGCCTGGGAGAGAACGCAGCAGAACAGCAGGCAGACGCCGGTCAGAACCGAACAGCGCCTGCCTGCCTTCATCAGGAAGGAAGGACTTCGCCTTGATGGATATTGCCGAGCATGTGGCCCAGCTTACCAGCCTTGGTGGCCAGGTAACGCTTGTTATGAGGGTTGAGGCCCGTCTGCAGCGGTACACGCTGTGCTACGGTAATTCCCAGATCCTCTAGGGCTTTGACCTTGCGAGGGTTATTGGTCATCAGCTTCAATGCATTGACGCCCAGATGCTTGAGCATTGGCTTGCACAGGCTGTAGTTACGCTGGTCTGCACCAAATCCCAAACGTTCATTGGCCTCAACCGTATCAGCTCCTGCGTCCTGCAGCTCATACGCGCGGATCTTGTTCAAGAGGCCAATACCACGCCCCTCTTGGCGCAAGTACAGGATAACGCCACGGCCTTCTTCAGCAATGGCCCGCATTGCCGCCTCCAGCTGAAAGCCGCAGTCGCAGCGTAGGCTGAACAGGGCATCACCCGTCAGACACTCGGAATGTAGACGCCCCAGCACCGGCTCACCGTTGGCAATATCGCCAAGGGTCAGCGCCACGTGCTCCTTACCATCGGACTCATCGAGAAAGCCATGCATGGTAAAAATGCCAAAGGGCGTAGGTAATTGGGATGCGGCGACGAAAACGACAGACACCGTCAGGCTCCTATCGGAAAGAGGGTTATAGTATACCATCCATGAACAGAGACGGCTCAGTCATAAAGGCTATGAGGCTATTGCGCTTGAAGCTATCACGTCAGTTCTTGGCCTCGACATACAGGACGCCCTGATCCTCGCGCCAGCCAACCCGGTTGAGAAAACTCATGCCCAGTAGCGTTTCTGTCGGATGACCGCCTGCCAACACCATGGCCTCGACACCCAGCACCTCAATGGTGCCAACCTTGACGCGATCCAGGCGTACAAGCCAGGCCCTCCGGGTTCCGCCTGCCGTGTTGACCTGTACCGGCCGCCCCTTCTGGTAATCCAACCCAAGACGGTTCGCCTGCTCTTCGTTCATGGCAACAGTCGAGGCGCCAGTGTCGATCAGAAACTCGATAGGCTGGCCATTTATAGAGCCCGCCGTCCAATAGTGGCCGTCATTTCGGCGAGCAATGCTAAGTTGGCGCTTATGCGGCGCAGCAAAGCCGTCACTGTATTCACGTGAAAGCATGAACGTTTGGTTGGTTTCTCCAATCCGCAGCACCGCTTCCCGGCTCGTCGCGCTGACCAGCTCGACCTCGCCCTGTCGCTGACCGACCTTGAGCATTTTGCGCTGACCATCGATATTGATTACGGCTGCGCCGTTGAACAGACCTACCACTTGAACCTGAGGCGCGGCAGTTACCAGCGCAGGCAGCAGACTCAATACACCGATACCGATCCATTTGCGCACCACACCGCCTCCTTGTAGCGCCTGCGATCAGGACAGCGTCCCGATATGCGCCCAGCTCCAGCCCAGTCCCTGCATAACTGCCCAGGCAAACACACCGGCCAGCACATCATCAATCATGATACCAACGCCGCCTTGAACATGACGATCAAGCCAGCTGATCGGCCAGGGCTTCAGAATATCCATGAACCGAAACACGGCAAACCCCACCAGCCACCAGGCCCAGCCGGCCGGAGCCATCCAGAAAGTGATCCAGATGCCTACCATTTCGTCCCAGACGATACCTTCGTGATCGTGCACACCCATGTCATCCGCAACACGGCCACACAGCCAGAAACCGAATATCATCAGCGCAACCAGCAGCAGCCAATAGCCCCAGTCCGGCAACAGATGCCAAAGCGGGACAAAGGGCAACGCCACCAGGGAGCCCCAGGTACCAGGTGCCTTAGGCAACGTACCTGAGCCAAAGCCAAAGGCTAGAAAATGCCAGGGATTACGCCACACCGCCGGTGTAGCCGGCCCTGAGCTAACAGGTCTGCTCACGAAATGGCTCCCAGGACAGATAAATCACCAGCACGATACGTCATGGCTTCATCGCAAAATGTTGATAACCGCCCCGCAAGGGTGTGACATCCCGGCCAATGGCGTCCTGTACCTGAACCCCCTGCCCAGAGGCAACGCGCCCAATGACACCTACCTGGGGGAAGTCTGCCTGCAATGACTTGAGATACTGTGCAGGCAATGTAAAGGCAAGCAGGTAATCATCACCGGCGGACATTGCCAGTGAGCGAATCTGCTCAGGCTCGAACAGTGCCGCCAATGCAGGGCTGACCGGCAACCTTTCATTCTCAATGATCAGCTTGACATTCGAAGCGGCCGCGATATGACCGCAGTCGGCCAGGAGCCCATCGGATATATCCAGCGCTGCGGTAGCCCGACCTCTTAGCGCAAGCCCCAACTCGAACTGAGGCGCCGGCGACCAGTAGCGCGCCACGAGCGTATCAACGTAGGCGCCCCGCTCCTGGCGTTGTCCCAAGACAAAGGGCAAGGCTCCGCCAGCCTCTCCAGGCGCACCGCCGACACAGAGTAAATCGCCCGGCTGGGCACCCGACCGCGTCAACGCCTGCACGTAGGGTACGGAGCCAAAGACAGTCAGGGTCAGAGAGAGCGGCCCGCGGGTTGTATCACCGCCGATCAAGGCCAGACCACAGGCCGCAGCCATGTGATCGAGTCCTTGAGCAAACCGCTCCAGCCAGCCTGGGTCGGCATCCGGCAGCGTCAACGCCAGGGTGAAACCAAGGGGCGCGGCCCCCATGGCGGCCAGATCGCTGGCGCTGACAGCCAGGGCACGTTGCCCCAGCAGAAAGCCATCGCAGACTTCTGGAAAATGCACCCCGGCTGTCAGCGTATCGGTAGAAATCGCTAGTTGCTCGCCTGGGCGAGGCATCAGCAAGGCACAATCGTCGCCCAGACCGAGCGCGATATCCTTACGTGGCTGTGCGCAGCGCGCGGCAGCAAAATAACGGCGGATCAACTCGAACTCGGTCATGGCTACAGTCAACGCTTGGCGCGTAATTCAGCAGCGCGCAGCTTGGGCGCCAACTTATCCAGTACACCATTGACGAACTTGTGCCCGTCGGTTGCACCAAATATCTTCGCCAGCTCGATACCCTCGTTGATAACGACCTTATAGGGAACATCGATACGGTTGCGCAGTTCGTAGCAGGACATGCGCAGGATCGCGAGTTCAACCGGATCAACGTCTTCCAGCGGGCGGTCCAGGCAAGGGGTGATCAGATCATCGATCTCGGTTTTCAGGCCGGGAATGCCATGCAGGATCTCATGGAAATAAGCGCCATCAACATTGGCGAAATCGTTGTCCACACGGAACTGGGCTTCGATCTCGTTGATCGCCTGCCCCGCCATATGCCACTGATACAACGCCTGAACCGAAAGGCTGCGGGCTTCACGACGCGCAGCAATCTTGCCGCGCGGAGCTTTGGGCTTTTGGCCGTCTACAGCGCTCACTTGGCCTCCAGCTGCGACAGCAGGCTCACCATTTCAAGAGCAGACAGCGCCGCTTCGGCACCCTTGTTACCCGCCTTGGTGCCCGAACGCTCGATGGCCTGCTCGATGGAATCAACCGTCAACACGCCAAAGGAGACCGGCACACCGAACTCCATGGAAACCTGCGCCAGGCCCTTGGTGCACTCGCCGGCAACGTAGTCAAAATGCGGCGTGCTACCGCGAATCACAGCGCCCAGCGCGATGATGGCGGAATATTCGTCACGCTGGGCAGCCTTCAGGGTAGCCAGCGGAATTTCAAAGGCGCCAGGAACGCGGATAATGGTGATGTCTTCCTTGCGGATACCATGGCGTACCAGGGCATCTACGGCACCTTCAACCAGGCTTTCAACCACAAAGCTGTTGAAGCGGCCAACCACCAGGGCAAAGCGGCCTTTTGGGGCAATGAAAGTACCTTCAATGGTCTTCACGGTCATGAGCAGGTCTCGTCTGTTAAAGAACCGGAGCGTTTTCGTACGCCCCGCAAATAAATCCGATCGTCGGCGCGACGGTCATCAACCATCGCACCGTTCAGGCCATCCGTAGGCCGGTTTATACGGGAGGCAGGTATTCTACAACTTCAAGGTCAAAGCCGGATATGGCATTGAACTTCATCGGTGCACTGAGCAGACGAAGCTTACGTATGCCCAGGTCACGCAGGATTTGCGAACCAGCGCCTACGGTGCTGTATGTGCTCTGCGGCTTGGGCTTGCTGACCGGCTCACGCAGGTGGGTGAGCAAGTCGTCGCCTGCCAGGGAATGCCCCAGCAGTAACACCACGCCTGTGCCAGCTTCCGCGACCTTGGTCATGGCATCGCGCAGACTCCAACGGCCTTCCTGATTCACCAGCAGCAGATCGCGCAGCGGGTCCATATTATGCACGCGCACCAGGGTCGGTTCATCACTCTTGATGGTACCCATAGTCAGCGCCAGATGAACGTCACCTTCCACCTCGTCACGGTAGGTGACCAGATTAAAGCGTCCCAGCTCGGTTTCCAGTGGCTGTTCGTCGATCCGCTTGACGGTATGCTCGTGCAGCAAACGATAGTGGATCAAATCGGCAATCGTACCGATCTTCAGCCCATGCTCTTCGGCAAAGGCTTCGAGCTCCGGACGACGGGCCATGGTGCCGTCATCGTTCATGACCTCACAGATCACCCCGGTCGGCTCAAAGCCTGCCATGCGCGCCAGATCGCAAGCCGCCTCGGTATGTCCGGCACGGGCCAGCACACCGCCCGGCTGAGCCATGAGCGGGAAGATATGACCTGGGCTGACGATATCGGCGGCCGTTGCTTTTTTAGCCGCGGCCACCTGTACGGTACGTGCGCGGTCTGCAGCGGAAATACCTGTCGTCACCCCTTCGGCCGCCTCGATGGAGACGGTGAACTTGGTGCCGAAACCCGAGCCATTGCGGGCTGCCATCAACGGCAGGTTCAGCGCCTCGCAGCGCTCCTTGCTCATCGGCATGCAGATCAAACCACGAGCATGCTTGGCCATGAAGTTGATGTGCTCAGCCTGCACGCACTCAGACGCCATGATGATATCGCCTTCGTTCTCGCGATCCTCATCATCCATGAGGATGACCATCTTGCCTTCACGGATGTCCTGGATAATTTCTTCGATGCTGTTCAGTGCCACGGAGGTCTTCCTTTACGCTCAGGAGTTGAGATAGCCGTGTTGGGCCAGGAATTGTTCGGTAATACCGCTGCCCTTCTGCGGTTCGGCAGCCTTGTCACCCATGAGCAGGCGCTCCAGGTAGCGGGCCAGCAGATCTACCTCCAGGTTGATCTTACGGCCGGGGCGATAGTCCGCCATAATGGTCTCGGCCAGGGTATGCGGTACGATGGTCAGTTCAAACTCGGCGCCATCCACCGCATTAACGGTCAGGCTGGTGCCATCGACGGTGATCGACCCCTTCAGGGCGATATAGCGCGCCAGCTCGCGAGGAGCACGGATACGGAACTGTACGGCGCGGGCATTATCCTGGCGTGAAACCACTTCACCCACGCCATCCACATGCCCGCTAACCAGATGACCACCCAGACGGCTGGTTGGCATCAGAGCCTTCTCAAGATTGACCCGACTGCCAATCTTCAGATCAACAAAGGCCGTACGCGCCAGTGTCTCGCGGCTTACGTCCGCCCAGAAGCCATCACCGGGAAGCTCTACGGCCGTCAGGCATACGCCACTGACGGCAATACTGTCACCCAGCTTTACATCGGCAAGGTCCAGCTTGCCGGTCTGTACATACACGCGCATGTCGCCACCTTTAGGCGTCAGCGCGGCGATCGAGCCTATGGCTTCGATGATGCCAGTGAACATGTCTACCTCGAAACGTCAGAAATAAGGGGCGCCGGGGCGCCTGAAACGGGTTTAGCCACAATATGCCAGTCACGACCCACGGGCGTGATCTCTATGATTTCAAGCTCAGGCGCTTCGCTCATGACTTCAAGCGGCCACGTCAGCAACGGACGCGCCGTCGAGCCCAACAGCTTGGGCGCCATGAAGAAATGGAATTCGTCAACCAACCCCTGCCGCGCGAACGCACCGGCCAGCTGGGGACCAGCCTCGACCAGCACCTCGTTCATGCCACGGTCAGCCAGAAGCTGTAATAACGGCAGCAGGGCGATATGCCCCTGATCCTCGGGAAGCGTCAGCAATTCATGCCCTTGGGACTGGTACTGCGCTGCTCGCTCAGTTGAAAGGGCCGCGACCCAGGCAGGGCCTGCCTGAAAGAACGCCGCGTCCAGCGGGACACGACATTGGCTGTCCACCAGTACACGCTGGGGTTGGCGGCCCATGGCAAGCGCAGCCTGCTCCACCGTCTCGCCAAGCTCTTCAGCGCGCACGGTCAGCCGAGCCTTGTCCATCAATACCGTATCGGCACCGGTCAACACTACACTGGACTGTGCACGTAAGCGTTGTACCTGGGTGCGGGCTGCAGGGCCGGTGATCCATTGGCTTTCACCACTGGCCATTGCTGTTCGGCCATCCAGACTCATGGCGAGCTTAACGCGTACGAACGGAAGGCCCGTGACCATACGCTTGATAAATCCCTGGTTAAGCGCCCTGGCTTCATTTTCGAGTACGCCACAGGCCACCTGAATACCTGCCTCTGCAAGCCGCTTGAGACCACGGCCGGCCACCTGTGGATTCGGATCCTGCATGGCAGCCACCACGCGTCCGACCCGAGCACTGACCAAGGCGTCGGCACAGGGCGGCGTACGGCCAAAGTGACTGCAGGGTTCCAGCGTGACATAGGCGGTCGCGCCCTGTGCACGCGCTCCTGCCTGTCGCAGCGCATGGACTTCAGCATGGGGTTCGCCGGCACGCACATGCCAGCCCTCACCAATGACCTGGCCATCCTTGACGATGACACAGCCCACGCGGGGATTGGGATGAGTGGAGTACAGCCCCTGACGCGCCAACTCGAGCGCACGGGTCATGTATAACTGATCGGCCAGTTCCGAAGCGTTGGGATTGCCTCCGCGGCCGGCAGCGCCAGCATGATCAGAGGAATCGACAGTAGACATGAAACGTCCTCGCTAAACATGAGTGAACGTTTCAGGGCAAATAGGCAAAAGCTGCACGCGTACGCTTTCCGGCACGCGCAGACAGACGCATCTTCTTTCATCCGGACTATGACCGTCGGCCCTGGAATCACACCAGATCTGCTGACCTCCGACGCATCGGAGCGCTCGCGGGCTTGCCACCACGTGGTTTACCGCCGGTGGGGAATCTCGCCCCGCCCTGAAGACCGGAGCGACTATAGCGAAGTAGAGCCTCTGCCAGCAATGGGCTAGCGACAAATGACCCACTGCAGCGGTCAGGCTTTACTCGGATCACGGGCCAGCCGATCAATTTCCTCACGAAACTCGGACAGGTCCTGAAACTGACGATAAACGGACGCGAAGCGGATAAAGGCAACCTCATCAAGCTTGCGTAGCTCTTCCATCACCAATTCACCCACGACACGGGATTTGATCTCGCGTTCGCCCGTCGCGCGCAGCTTGTGCTTGATATAGGCAATCGCCTCTTCCAGACGCTCGATACTGACCGGGCGCTTTTCCAGCGCACGCTGCATACCGGCCCTGAGTTTTTCTTCGTCGAAAGGCTGGCGAGTACCGTCCTGCTTGATCAGGCGCGGCATGACCAGCTCAGCGGTCTCGAACGTTGTAAAACGTTCCTGGCAGTTCAGGCACTCACGACGACGGCGCACCTGCTCGCCTGCTGCAACCAGGCGTGAGTCGATGACCTTGGTATCGTGGGCACCGCAAAAAGGACAGTGCATGTCAGAAGCAGCCGAAATAAACGGAGGGCCATGGTAGCGCATCCTGCCTGAGAAGGAACCTTGCAAGGCCTCAAGAATCGACAGAACACGTCTGGCGGCTCCGTGACACAATCCTCTTCCCGCCGGTCGTGGGTTGTATAAGAATGCGCCGCCGAATCTGCCCTGGAGCCGTTACCATGTCGTTGCGCCCGCTGTTGCCCGTGTTGTTGATAAGCCTGCTTGCAGCCTGCTCTGAAAAGCCTGTTGCACCGGCAGAACCTGCCAAAGAACCCGAGCCGGTGGCCGGTGCGCCGCGTCCCGGAAATCTGCGGGAGGTCTCTGGAACGTTACGGACACCAGACGGCGCCATCGCACCAGGTGCACAAGTTGAAGTGGCCATGCTGGTGATCGACAGTCAGGACCGTCCCCAGCGGCTGCTCGCCAGCGAGACATTGACAGGCAATGGCAAGGCCCTGGCGTTCCGCCTGCCCTTTAATCCAGAGGTATTTCCCCAGAACGCCAAGGTCGAACTGCACGCTCGCGTCAGTCAATCCGGTCAGCTGGTCTGCTACCTGTCTCCCGTCAAGATCAGTCAGCCTAATACCCAGGTTCTGGGCGAATTAGTGCTGGATCAGACTCCATGACCCCACCCGCCACCCTGCGAGCAGCGCTAAGGGATCTGCTGGGTGATGCTGAACTGAGTATTCAATCCCTGCCGGGATGCGACATCGCGCTCTGGTTGATCGATCCCGCCAACATGGAGCGGGCCTTTTCACCCGAAGAAACACAACGACTGCTGGCGTCCCCACCCTACTGGAGTTTTTGCTGGGCCAGCGGTCTGGTACTGGCCCGTTGGCTGGCCGAGCAGCCGGAGTGGGTACAAGGCAGGCGCGTGCTCGATTTTGGCAGCGGGTCAGGGGTTGCCGCGATTGCTGCTGCCAAGGCGGGGGCCGCTGAAGTAGTGGCCTGTGACTGCGATCCGCTGGCCTTGGCCGCCAGCCGAGCGAATGCGGACCTGAATCAGGTGACGCTGGAATACTCCGACGACTTCTTTGCTGAGGCCGACCGTTTCGATTTGATCATTGTGGCCGATGTGCTGTACGACCGTGCGAACCTGCCCTTGCTGGACGATTTTCTGAGCCGCGGACAAAGCGTGCTGATAGCGGATTCCCGAGTCAAGAATTTTGACCACCCTAGGTATACAGCGCTAGCAAGCCGGGAGGCCTGCACCTGGCCGGACCTTGCCGAGCCGGCTGAATTCAGATGGGTTAATCTCTACCACGCACAACGTACTTGCTGAAGGTTGTTTTCGGCAGGCGCGTCTCCACATATAGTTCATCTTTTCGTTACCCGAGTCTGTCTATGAGCCAGGACACGTCCTACATTTTTGATGCGACGCTTGAGAACTTCGAACAGAAGGTCATGGAGCAGTCGTTCAACACGCCCGTACTGGTTGATTTCTGGGCCGAGTGGTGTGCGCCCTGCAAGGTACTGATGCCTATGCTGGCCAGCATCACCGAGTCCTTTGGCGGTGCACTGCATCTGGCCAAGGTCAACTGTGATATCGAGCAGGAACTGGTAATGCGTTTCGGCATTCGCAGCCTGCCGACGGTCGTCCTGTTCAAGGACGGCCAACCGGTCGACGGCTTTGCGGGTGCGCAGCCTGAGTCTGCCGTTCGCGCCATGCTGGAGCCGCATGTACAGGCGCCTGCACCCGAGGCCGAGAACCCGCTGGACGCCGCACAGTTGCTGTTTGATGAAGGTCGTGCTGGCGAAGCGGAGGCCGTACTCAAGCAGCTCTTAGGTGAAGACAATACCAATGCGCCCGCGCTGATTCTCTATGCGCGCTGCCTTGCCGAGCGCGGCGAACTGGATGAGGCTGAAACGGTACTGGGTGCAGTCACTGGTGACGATCACAAGCAGGCGCTGGCAGGTGCAAAGGCACAGCTGACGTTCCTGCGCCAAGCTGCCAGCCTGCCTGATGCAGCCGATCTGAAGGCGCGCCTGGCTCAGGATCCATCCGATGACGAAGCCACCTATCAGCTTGCCGTCCAGCAATTGGCGCGCCAGCAATATGAAGCGGCCCTGGATGCCCTGCTCAAGCTATTCATGCGCAACCGCACCTATGGTGAGGACCTTCCTCGCAAGACCATGGTGCAGGTGTTCGATCTACTCGGCAACGAACACCCACTGGTTGCAACCTACCGCCGTCGTCTCTATCAGGCGCTTTACTGATGCCCGTCGGGCGCTGGCTCCTGGCCGGTGCCCGCCCACACAAACACTTGTGCCTCGTCTGTTTTCTCAATCCGGATATTCGGGTTATGCCGCAGCCGTACAATCAGCTGCTTGGCTGACCCCACGTTACCCGCCAGCTTTTCCAGCGCACTCAGCAGATGAGGCCCCTCGATACGCCGCTCCTGCTCAACCAACGCAAGCACCGACTCCCACAGGGGATCGCTATGGGTCTTTGGCACCGGAACAGGTGTATTGGACGGCACAGGCTGAGCATGGTTAAGCCCCTCGGCAAGACGAGTCCAGTCTTCTGCTTCCAATTCGACCGTCAGATCCACTGGCCACGTGCCTATTTTCCCTTGGATACGGATCATCGTTATCGCCTTTTTTGAACCATGTCTTATGATGCCACGTGCCAGTGGGTGAGAGCATTTCTATTGCGGTCATCTTTTGTTACGACATAACATACAGTCAAATCCATCAATGGAGCTGACCATGCGTTCGTTGCTGCTTGCCCTGCCGTTTGCCGTATTGCCTCTTACTGCTGCCTTTGCCCACGATGAACATGATCACTCACATGGAAGCCTGGGCGCCCATGAGCATGGCGTTGCACAACTCAACGTCGCGCTGGATGACAACTCGCTGGAACTGGAACTACACAGCCCTGCCATGAATCTGGTGGGCTTCGAACATAAGGCCCAGTCCGCTCAGGACAAGAAGGCCGTCGAAGTGGCCAAGCAGCAGTTGGCTAACCCGATTACCTTGTTTGGCATCCCAGCCGCTGCAGGGTGCAAAGTAAGCAAGACTGATCTGGACAGTCCCCTGTTTGGCTCTGAAGAGCGCCATGACCATGATGATCATGATAGCCATGCCAAGAGCGAGCACGAGCACGAGCACGCTCATAGCGACATCGACGCGGACTACACCCTCGCCTGTGACAATCCCAAAGCATTGACTGCGCTGGACCTGGCGGGCCTGTTCAAGCAATTCCCGGCCACACACAAGGTCAATGTTCAAGCCATTACTGCTCAAGGCCAGAAAGGTGAGGAACTGACGCCTGCCCAAACTCGCCTCGCGCTATAAACGTTCCCCTTAAAACGGGTAGCTTCCCTCTTTGCTGCCCGTTCTTTTTATGCCAAGGCCACCATGAGCGCATTAATCGAACTCAACGACCTGGGCTTCGCCTGGCCCGGTCAGCCCGAGCTGCTGGATATCCCTCATTTTCAGTTGCAGCGCGGCGAAGCCGCCTTTCTAAAAGGCCCCTCAGGTAGTGGCAAGACTACCCTGCTGGGCCTGCTCGGCGGTGTAAACAAGCCAAACCGTGGACACGTCAGGTTATTAGGAGAAGACCTCTCCAGCCTGTCTTCGGCGCGTCGTGATCACTTCCGCGTCGACCATACCGGCTATATCTTTCAGCAGTTCAACCTGCTGCCCTTTCTATCTGTTCAGGAGAATGTCGAACTCCCCTGTCATTTTTCGGCCCTGCGCTCGCAGCGCGCCAAAGAGCGCCATGGCAGCCAGGCAGAAGCGGCGCGTGCCCTGCTTTCCGCTCTGGGGCTGGGTGAGCGTACCCTGGGAGAGCGTCGCGCAGGAGCTCTTTCGATTGGGCAACAGCAACGTGTAGCGGCAGCGCGCGCACTGATCGGTCAACCCGAACTGGTTATTGCAGACGAACCCACTTCAGCGCTTGATGCCGATACTCGAGAGGCCTTTTTGAACCTGTTATTCGCCGAATGCCGCGCCGCCGGCTCAAGCCTGCTCTTTGTCAGTCACGACCAGGGGTTGGCCCCGCTTTTTGACCGCAGCCTGTCCCTGCTTGAACTCAACCGCGCGGCGCGACCGGCAGAGGTGTGAGATGTACTTGTTTCGCCTGGCACTCGCCAGCCTTTCCAATCGTCGCTTTACTGCCCTCCTGACCGTATTCGCCATCGCGCTATCAGCCTGCCTTTTGCTGGCAGTCGAACGCGTCCGCACCGAGGCCAAGGCTAGCTTTGCCAGTACCATTTCCGGAACTGACCTGGTGGTTGGCGCACGCTCCGGAGCGGTCAACCTGCTCCTGTATTCGGTGTTTCGCATTGGCAACGCTACCAACAACATTCGCTGGGACAGCTATACCCAGCTGGCCGAAAATCCCAAGGTCAAATGGGCCATTCCGCTTTCACTGGGCGACTCCCACCGCGGCTATCGGGTGCTGGGTACCAGCCAGGCCTATTTCGAGCATTACCACTATGGTCGCAACCAGGCGCTCACGCTCAGCGAAGGCAAGCCATTTCAGGATATCTATGATGTAGTGCTTGGTGCCGAAGTCGCTCAAGCCCTGCATTACAAACTGGGCGACCATATTGTTCTGGCCCATGGAGTCAGCACAATCAGCCTGGTCGAGCATGGGGACAAACCGTTCACGGTAGTGGGTATCCTCGCGCGGACGGGCACGCCCGTGGATAGAACACTGCATATCTCCCTTGAGGGCATGGAAGCTCTTCATGTGGACTGGCAGAACGGTGCACCGGCGCGTGGCGCAGGCAAGATCAGTGCAGACCAGGCCCGCCAGATGGACCTGACACCCAAGGCCATCACCGCCGTGCTGCTCGGCCTCAATAGTAAAGTCGCCACTTTTGGTCTCCAGCGCGCCATCAATGAATACCGCGGAGAGCCGCTGATGGCCATCTTGCCGGGTGTTGCGCTCCAGGAACTCTGGAGCCTGATGGGCACCGCCGAGCAGGCACTGTTCATCGTCTCCCTGTTTGTGGTTCTAACCGGCCTGATCGGCATGCTGACGGCTATTCTGACCAGCCTTAATGAGCGGCGGCGAGAGATGGCTATCCTGCGTTCGGTGGGCGCCCGCCCGTGGCATATCTTCAGCCTGCTGGTAGCCGAAGCCTTCGCGCTGGCACTGGCAGGTGTCGTGGCCGGGCTTGCCCTTCTCTATGTGGCGATTGCTATCGCGCAGGCACCCGTACAGGCTTATTATGGCCTGTATCTGCCTCTGGAATGGCCTTCACGTTACGAGTGGACGTTACTGGGCGGTATCCTGATCGCTGCGCTGTTGATGGGCTGTGTTCCTGCCTGGCGCGCTTACCGTCAATCCCTGGCCGACGGCCTGTCCGTTCGCTTATAGCCTCAAAGACCGGAGCGTCCATGTATCGCGTGCTGTTGGTGCTTGCCCTGCTGTTCACCTCCTCCATCTGGGCAGCGCCTCGCGCGCTTTCCTGGGGGGAGCTGATCCCGGAGGGCGCACCGCCGCCTCCGCCACCTGTACCCTTGCATCAGGGCTCACTGGATGAAAGTGGGCCTGCCGCCTTGCAGCAATCACCCAATGCTCCCGTGGTAAAAGCGCTGGAAGGTCAGGAGGTCAAGCTCCCGGGCTACATCGTGCCAATCATGGTGACTGAGGAAGGGGAAGTCACCGAGTTCCTGCTTGTACCTTATTACGGTGCCTGCATTCATGTACCTCCGCCTCCGTCCAACCAGATCGTCTATGTCAAAGGCGCCAAGGGCGTTGAACTGGCCCAGCTACATCTTCCGTACTGGGTAGAAGGTACGTTGCATGTTGATTCAGCCAGTACGGACATGGCGGAAGTCGGTTATCAGATGCAAGCCACTCAGGTAACTCATTATTCGCTGTAATCAGCGTTTCGTTGAGCCAAGTCAACATATGATGCCTCTCTCATCCTTAACATGTCGTTAGCCAACTAAACAACATGCTTTGGAGTGCATCATGCGCAAGCTGCCCCTAACCGCCGCCCTGCTGGCCCTCACCGCTGTTTCTCCGCTCGCCCTTGCCCACCAGGCCGGTGACATCATCATCCGTGCTGGCGCAGCGACCGTGGATCCACATGAAGACAGCGGCAATATCTCGGCCGCAGCAGCGGGCGGCAAGGTTGCAGGGACCAAGGCCACCGTTGACTCCGATACTCAGCTTGGCCTGGCAGCGGCCTACATGATCACAGACCACGTCGGCATCGAGCTGCTGGCCGCAACGCCGTTCAATCATCGGATCGGTATAAAAGGCCTGGGCGCTATGGATGGCAAGCTGGCAGATGTCAAGCAGCTGCCACCCACCCTTTCGCTTCAATACTATCCGCTGAACCCTCAGTCCCGTATTCAGCCGTACGTAGGCGCCGGTATCAACTACACCCTCTTCTTTGACGAGGATCTGGCCAGCAGCCGCAAATCGGCAGCCGGTGGCGGTTTCAGCAATCTGAGCCTGGACAATTCCTGGGGTTATGCGTTTCAGGCAGGCGTGGATTATCAGCTAACGGATCATCTGCTGCTCAACGCCGCCGTCTGGTACGCCGATATCGACACCAAGGCGACTGCCGACTCGGCGCTGGGTCGCGTAAAGGTTGATGTCGATATCGATCCCTGGGTCTACATGGTAGGTCTGGGCTACAAGTTCTAATCAGTACCCGGCAAAAAGGCCTTCATATGAAGGCCTTTTTTATTGTCGGCTAATCCGCCCCGCCTTCCTTCCTGGCCTTTGCCAACTCGGCGCGCCGCTTGCGGGCTTCCTTGGGGTCTGCAATCAACGGTCGATAAAGCTCAACCCGATCACCTGCCTCCAGTACGCGCGTATCTGCATCAGAAATGACCTTTCCAAAGAGCCCGACAGCCAAGGTATCGATCGGCACCTTTGGAAAGCGCTCAGCCATTCCGGACAGCTCCAAGGCTTCACGTACGGTGGTACCTACCGGAACTTCCAGCGCGATCAGGGCCTGCTCGTCTGGCAAGGCCAGCGCGACCTCGACATTTATCCGCTCAGCCATACAGCTGCTTGGCCCGTTGGCAGAACGCATCAACCATGGTGTTTGCAGCCTGATTGAATAGCGGGCCCAAGGTGGCCCGAATCAAAGCGCCCTGATACTCGAACGACAGGTCCAGCGAGATCTTGCAGGCTTTCTCACCCAGTGCCTTGAACTGCCAGACGCCATGCAGCTGACTAAAAGGCCCCTTTTCCAGATCCATGACGATGCATTGATCCGGCGTCAGCGTATTGCGTGTCGTGAACTGCTGGCTAAGCCCACCTTTGGCAACCGTCAATCCTGCACGCATTTCGTTTTCGCCCTGCTCCAGTATCTGGGCAGACGAACACCAGGGCAGAAATTCCGGGTAACGCTCCACGTCATTTACCAGCGCATAGAGCGCCGAGGCGGGGTAAGGCAATAAAGCCGAGCGTTGTATATGCGTAGTCATTGGTACCTCAATTCCAAAACTGTGCGGCAAACACAATGAGAATGCCTAGAGGGGCAACGTAGCGCATCAGGAAAAGCGCCAGAGCGAATAAGGCCGGGCTGCGCACCGACAACTCATCCCTCACCTGCTCACGCCCCATTACCCACGCTGCGAACACTACAAAGAACAGACCGCCGAGCGGCAACATGATTCGCGACGTCAGAAAGTCGATGACGCCAAAGAAATTCAACCCGCCTTCAGCGCCCCATTGATACAAGTGGAAGTGCCCCGCCTCGCTTACGAAGAACTTGGCCTGCTCCCACAGGTTGAACGATAACACTGTGCCTAGCCCGACCAGCCAGCAGATGAAAGCCAGAATGACAGTCACCCAGACGCGGCTCAGTCGGGTGCGCTCGATCAGGTAGGCCACCATCGGCTCAAGCAGAGAGATTGCCGAGGTCCAGGCGGCAATCGCCACTAGCACAAAGAACACCAGCCCCACGATCTGCCCCATGGTCACACTGCCGAACGCCAACGGCAGCGTCACGAACATCAATCCCGGTCCTTCACCAGGATTCAGGCCTGCCGCAAAGACGATTGGAAAAAGCGCCACCCCCGCCAGGAGCGAGACGAATGTATCCAGCAAGGCAACCGCTACGACGGTCTTGCCCAAGGAAGAGGACTTCGGCATGTACGCACCGTAGATCATCAACGAACCTACGCCTACGCTCAGCGAAAAGAACGCATGCCCCATCGCAGGAAGCAGGCCCTCCATGAGCCGCGAGGTATCAAAATGGAACATGAAGTGCAGCCCTTCCATGAAATGTCCCGTTGTCATGCTATAGCCCAGCAGAAGCAGCAACAGCACAAACAACAGCGGCATCAGGATACGCAAGGCTTTTTCCAGGCCATTCACCACCCCCTTGGCAATAACCCAGGCGGACAACACCATGAACAGGGTGTGCCACAAGGTCATTCGCCAGGGATCGGAGGTCAACGCACCAAACAGTGCACCGGCTTTAGGTCCATCGACACCTTGAAAATCGCCACGGCCGACACCAAGAATATAATCAAGCGACCAACCGCCAACGACGCTGTAGAACGATAGGATGAGCAAGGCATTAACCATGCCGGCCAGCGCTGCCCAGGACCATCTTGGTGATCGGGCAGCGGCTACTGCCAGATCACGCATGGCATTGGCCGGACTTTGCCGGGCACGCCGTCCAATCAGCGTTTCCGCCAACATGACAGGCAAGCCAATCAAGGCGATGCAGACAAGGAACATAATGACAAATGCACCGCCACCATAAATCCCTGTCATATAAGGGAACTTCCAGATGCTCCCCAGGCCTACAGCGGAGCCGGTCGCGGCTAATATAAACACCCAGCGGCTAGCCCACCCGCCATGCACGGAAACCTGATCATTTGCCATTGAAGTTATCGGTACTCAAAAAAGTTGGCTATTGTCCGACTTTCACCGCTCCCTCTCAAGCACATGGCGGTTGCCCCACTGACTCCCCTATAATGCGCGTCTATGGCCAAACAAAAGAAAATCTCTTCCGGAACCATCGTGCAGAACAAGAAAGCGCTGCACGACTACTTCATCGAAACCCGCTTCGAGGCAGGCATTGCCCTGTCCGGCTGGGAAGTCAAAAGCCTGCGCGCAGGCAAGGCACAACTGACAGACAGCTATGTTCTGCTCAAGGATGGCGAGGCCTGGCTGCTTGGTAGCCACATCACCCCCCTGCAGACAGCCAGCACCCACGTCATTGCCGATCCTCAGCGTACTCGCAAGCTGCTTCTACATAAACGAGAGCTAGGCAAGCTGTTTGGTGCAGTGCAACAGAAAGGCTTCGCCTGCGTTGCGTTGTCCATTTACTGGAAAAAGCACCTGATCAAATGCGAAATTGCCCTGGCGAAAGGTAAAAAAGAATTCGACAAGCGTGCGACAGAGAAAGAGCGCGACTCGAATCGAGAGATCCAACGTGCTATGCACAAGGATCAGAAATAATAAAAGGCGCTCCAAGCGCCTTTTTATACCTTCGAAAAGTCTTCCGTCTTCTGTCGGCGCTGTGAGCGTGCAATACGCTGCGCTTCTTCCTGTGCTTCTTCCAGCACTTCCTGCACATAATGAATGTGTCGGCTGGCAATTTCCCGTGCATCGTCAGCACGCCGCTCGATGATGGCCTGATACAGCTCCCGGTGCTGCTGCATCAACATATCCCGTGTCTCGCTACGCTGTGCGTACATACCGCCGATATTGGTCACTACATTGCGCTTGAGCAAATCGAACAGACCGCGAATGGTATGCAGCAGGATAGCGTTGTGGCTGGCTTCGGCAATAGCCAGGTGAAAGCTGGCGTCTGCTGACCCCTCTTCCGAGCGGGAGATCGTTTCAGGTTGCGCATAGCAGTCCTGCAAAGCCTTGAAGGCCTGCGTCAAACGCTGATGATCGAGTTCGGTCGCACGCAAGGCGGCGTAATAAGCGCAAGAACCCTCAAGCATGTGGCGAAACTCGAGCAGGTCCTGCCGTGTTTCTTCACGACTTTCGAGTAACTGAAGCAAGGGATCGCTAAACGTGGAGCCGAACGAGGCAGCAACGTAAGTTCCGCCGCCCTGGCGACTGATCAATACTCCCCGAGCAACCAGCTTCTGAATCGCCTCGCGTAGCGAGGGCCGTGACACACCAAAGCGCTCCGCCAGCACCCGCTCGGCCGGCAACCGCTCACCGGCCTTCAGTGAACCCTCAACAAGCAGCGCTTCAATATGTTCAACGATGTCATCCGACAAACGACGTTGGCGTACCTGATCGAACCCCATCTCCATCCTCTGATGTGCCTGCCAGAGCGGCGGCGTTGATTTTGAGCCAAACGGCCTTCGCGCATCCAGACTAAAGTCTTAAAAAGCAAGGTTTGACAGACTTGCCAGGCAACTTTTAACCTCAACCGTCAGCCATTGTAAATTGGTATGACCAATTTAGGCATTAAGAAACCGATACGCCTATCGGAAGCACCGCCCCCTACACAACAACAATCAAGGGAGCTCTACATGGAAACTTGGCAACAGCTGTATACACCGCTTGGCAGTCTGGGCTTGTCCGCGACGGCGGCACTTGTCCCTATCGTGTTTTTCTTTCTTGCATTGGCTGTCTTTCGCATGAAGGGCCATCTCGCCGGAACCATTACCCTGGCGCTATCCCTTGGTATTGCCATTCTGGTCTACCGGATGCCGGTAGAAAAAGCGCTGGCAGCGGCCGGGTATGGATTCCTTTATGGCCTATGGCCAATCGCCTGGATCATCGTCGCAGCGGTTTTTCTCTACAAACTGACCGTCAAAAGCGGTCAGTTCGATGTCATCCGCAGCTCAGTCCTTTCCATTACGGATGACCAACGTCTGCAGGTGCTGCTTATCGGGTTCTGCTTTGGAGCCTTTCTTGAAGGCGCAGCAGGCTTTGGCGCACCCGTCGCCATTACTGCAGCCCTGTTGGTGGGTCTGGGACATAATCCGCTAAAGGCGGCAGGTCTATGCCTGATTGCCAATACCGCCCCGGTTGCATTCGGCGCTCTAGGTATTCCAACAATCGTAGCGGGCCAGGTAACCGGCATTGATGCTTTCAAACTGGGCGCCATGACCGGTCGCCAGCTTCCACTGCTGTCTCTGCTGGTCCCCTTCTGGCTCATGGCCATGATGGATGGCATGCGTGGTCTGCGTGAAACCTGGCAGGCAGCCCTCGTATGCGGTAGCAGCTTTGCCGTTTCCCAGTACTTTACCTCGAACTACATCGGCCCAGAGCTACCCGACATCACCTCGGCCCTGTTCAGCATGGTTTCGCTGACCGCCTACCTGAAGCTGCGTCAAAGCCGTCACGCCGTCGCCCAAGAGGTGGTCGGGGTCAGTGCAGGCGGGGCAGCAACCCTGGGCGGCGGCCCCGGCTTTGGCCGAGCACCAGGCAACCGCACACCTTCGCCCTATACACTGGGACAGATCATCAAAGCCTGGTCGCCCTTCCTGATCCTGACCGCGCTGGTTACCGTCTGGACACTCAAACCCTTCAAAGCAATGTTTGTCGCAGGTGGCTCACTCTACAGTCTGGTCATTAATATTTCGGTGCCGTTCCTGGACAAGCTTGTTCTCAAGACTGCACCGATTGCGACAGACCCTACTCCAATAGCTGCGGTCTTCAAATTCGATCCTGTTTCTGCCACAGGTACAGCGATCCTGATTTCGGCTCTTATCTCCATGGCAATCCTCAAGATCAAGCCTGGCGTAGCACTGTCCACATTCAAGGAAACGCTGGTGGAGTTGCGATGGCCAATCCTTTCGATTGGCATGGTGCTGGCCTTTGCGTTCGTAACCAACTATTCCGGCATGTCGACAACACTCGCTTTAGTACTGGCGGGAACAGGAGCGCTCTTCCCATTCTTTTCACCATTTCTCGGTTGGCTCGGGGTTTTTCTAACAGGATCGGATACCTCTTCAAACGCTCTCTTCGGCTCTCTACAGGCCACCACTGCCCATCAAATTGGAGTATCGGACACCCTGCTGGTTGCGGCTAACAGCAGCGGCGGCGTAACAGGCAAAATGATTTCACCACAGTCGATTGCCGTTGCCTGTGCTGCTACCGGCATGGTTGGGAAAGAATCTGACCTGTTCCGTTTCACCCTGAAACACAGCCTGATCTTCGCCACTATTGTAGGCCTTATCACGCTGGTCCAAGCCTATGTACTCACCGGCATGATCCTTCACTAACAGATAAAGGCGAATTAAGAAGTTGCCGCCAAGACACCGGTGCCGGGCTCGTCCCGGCACTGCCATAACCCCATCCCACAGGATGGATAACCGGGCAAACCCGGAGACGCCTGAATGAGTGAGCTTTTTTATAACGCAGCGCCCAATGCCACCCGCATCGCTCCACCCATTCCAAAGCAGCGGGAATACCCCGCGCAGAAGCCTCAACACGTTTATTTATTCGGTACCTGTGTTGTCGATCTGTTTTATCCAGAAGCAGGCATGGACAGTATCCGTCTGCTGGAGCGTGAAGGTATTACGGTCCATTTTCCCCAAGGTCAAAGTTGCTGCGGGCAGCCTGCCTATACTTCCGGTTATACCGATGAAGCACGCGAAGTCGCACGAGCACAGCTGGGCCTGTTCCGTCAGGACTGGCCGCTGGTTGTTGTTTCGGGATCATGCGCAGGCATGATTCGTCATCACTATTCGGAATTGTTCAAACATGAGCCTGCTACGCTTCGTCAAATCGAAGCACTGGCCGACCGAACCTATGAATTGGCCGAATTCCTGCTCAACGTTTGTAAAGTTGACCTCAAGGATCGCGGGGCGCCTACCAAGGTTGCACTTCATACCTCCTGCAGCGCACGCCGCGAGATGAATACACACATCCATGGCAGAGCCTTACTCGCTCAGCTAGAGGCGGTCCAACGGGTTGATCATGACCATGAAAGCGAATGCTGCGGCTTTGGCGGCACTTTCTCGGTCCGTATGCCAGATATCTCTGGTGCCATGGTGGCAGACAAGACACGTGCTCTTCAGGAATCGGGTGCTGCTCAAATCGTGACCGCTGACTGCGGTTGCCTAATGAACATCAATGGTGCCCTGGAAAAGCAGAACGCTACATTGCGTGGGCAGCATCTTGCCAGTTTCATCTGGCAGCGAACCGGAGATAGCGTATGAACCAGATGACCCGAATTCCCGCTCTGGAGATTCCCACACCACCCTTCAAGACGCGAGCGCGCCAAGCGCTGAACGATGAGCAGCTGCGCCGTAATTTCCGTGTTGCCATGGATTCACTGATGACCAAACGCCTGGCCATTATGAGTGATCCTGATGAGCGTGAGCGGCTACGAGAAATGGGCAATCGCATTCGTGCACGGGCGCTTTCCAAGCTGCCTGACCTCCTTGAAAAGCTGGAAGCCAACCTGACACGCAACGGTATTCAAGTTCATTGGGCAGAAACGACAGACGAAGCCAACGCTATCGTTCAGTCAATCGCCAAGGCACACAAGGCCACACGCCTGATCAAGGGAAAGTCCATGGTCAGTGAAGAGATGAACATGAACCATGTGTTGGAAAAGCAAGGCACAGAATGCCTTGAGTCAGATATGGGTGAGTACATCATTCAGCTGGCCGGGCAGAAACCTTCGCATATCATCATGCCTGCGATTCACATGAATGCTGCCCAGGTGTCCTCACTATTCAGTAACACCCTTGGCACCGAATACACCACAGATGTCGATAAACTGATTCAAACGGGCCGGCGCGTATTACGACAAAAATTTTTCGAAGCAGATATCGGCATATCAGGCGTTAACTTCGCAGTAGCTGAAACAGGCACTCTGCTGCTTGTTGAAAACGAAGGGAACGGCCGCATGTCCACAAGCGTTCCTAACGTACATATCGCTGTCACCGGAATAGAAAAAGTTGTGGAAAACCTGCGTGACGTCGTGCCGCTGCTATCGCTTTTGACACGCTCAGCATTAGGCCAGCCGATAACTACCTATGTGAATATGATCTCAAGCCCACGCAAATCCGATGAGCTGGATGGGCCACGAGAAGTGCACCTTGTTCTTCTAGACAATGGCCGCAGTCAGGCCTTTGCCGATGGAGAGTTGCGACAGACACTTAACTGCATTCGCTGTGGCGCCTGCATGAATCATTGCCCGGTTTATACCCGTATCGGCGGACATGCCTACGGCACAGTATATCCTGGCCCTATCGGAAAGATCATATCGCCACACTTGCTAGGGTTGGAAAACACACCGGACCACCCAAGTGCTTCATCGCTGTGTGGCGCCTGCGGAGAAGTCTGCCCTGTAAAAATCCCCATTCCTGCGCTATTACGCCGGCTACGAGAAGAAAATGTTAAACCGCCAGAAGCCACCCCTCATCTCATGCGCGGCCAAGGAAGCAAGTTCTCTCCGCGTGAAAGACTGACCTGGAAAGGCTGGAAGACACTCTACACATCCCCAACGCTCTATAAATCTTTTGCCTACCTCGCAACACGCTTTCGAAATCTTACTCCCGGAAATGTTGGGCCATGGAGTGAGCACCATGTTGCGCCCAAGCCTGCCTCGAGATCACTTCACGAGTTGGCTCGTGATCACCTAGGGGAGGACAAAGCATGAATGCCCGCAGCAATATTTTAGGCAAACTTCGGAAAAGTTTGGCTGGCACAACGCCTGTAAAAGATGACTATGACGTATCACTAGTAACCCAATCCTGGAGCTATGCGCCTGAGGAGCGCATCAGTCGACTACGAGCACTTATGGAGGCGGTTCATACAGAGATACACCTCACCACAAAAGAACGTTGGCCCGCACTGGTCGAGCAACTTCTTCACGACAAACAAATTCCTAGCCTGCTTATAGCCCCTCAGACACCCCATGGCGACCAGCTTACGGCCTATTGGAAAGATAAAGCGGGACTTCCTTTTCTCAAGGCCTATGACCGCCCAATTGAGGAATGGAAAGCGGAACTCTTCAACGAGACCCCAGCCAGCTTAACGGGGACGCTCGGAGCTATAGCAGCAACAGGTAGCCTAGTACTCTGGCCAACCCGTGAAGAACCTCGACTAATGAGTCTGGTTCCACCCGTTCACATTGCTCTCCTGCAGGCCAGCAAGATCGAAGATAACCTTTATACGTTTCACGACAAATACCAGTGGCGGGAAGGTATGCCTACCAACGCACTGCTCATCTCCGGGCCATCCAAAACCGCTGACATAGAGCAAGTACTGGCGTACGGCGCACATGGTCCCAAGGATTTGGTCGTCCTAATAATTGAAGATGCTTAACTTACATAGCGGTTTGGAGCGCGCTTCTGTAAGGGTATTTGAAGCATTTCTTTAAAAGATAAATGAAACGTAAGCGGCCGATAGCAGTCCACTCGTATGAGGCTGGTTAGTCCTTTAATGGAGCCAGCAAGGTCCTTCTGACTTAGCCTGGAAATTCGCTTACGCCATTCATGTTCAAGGAGATGTCTATGAAACGCACCGCTTTAGTAGCTGCCGTAGCTGCCCTAATGGCTTCACCTGTTTTTGCTGAAGATCTTTGCGCTATTCAGCTGCAAAAAATTGATGACGCCATGAAAACCACACCATCAATGGCAACCGCTACCGCAACAGACTCCAATGTCCAGGTGCAACGTATCAAAGAGCTTCATGAAGAGGCGGTAAAGCATCAACAAGCAGGTGATACCAAGAAGTGCATCGCCTCGGCCAACCAAGCATTATCCCTGATCCGCAAACCAGGCGGAGAGACAGGTGGCAGCAAATAAGCAGCTCTTATAGGCCACGCAGGAAGGAGCAGCCCATCGCCTTTATTTCCTGCTGCAAAAGCAAAACCCCCGGGCGGTTAGGCCTGGGGGTTCTGGGTATAGGTGCTTGACGATGACCTACTCTCACATGGGGAAACCCCACACTACCATCGGCGATGCATCGTTTCACTTCTGAGTTCGGAAAGGGATCAGGTGGTTCCAACGCTCTATGGTCGTCAAGCAATTCGGGTGGGGAACCGGTGTCTAGTCGTTTCCCCGAATGGGTATGTGATCGGTATTTTGCGGTTCAACCAAGCTTTCGGCCGGTCTTTACCAAACAACAGATTGTTTGGGTGTTATATGGTCAAGCCTCACGGGCAATTAGTATCGGTTAGCTCAACGCCTCACAGCGCTTACACACCCGACCTATCAACGTTGTAGTCTTCAACGGCCCTTCAGGAAGCTCAAGGCTCCAGTGAGATCTCATCTTGAGGCAAGTTTCCCGCTTAGATGCTTTCAGCGGTTATCTTTTCCGAACATAGCTACCCGGCAATGCCACTGGCGTGACAACCGGAACACCAGAGGTTCGTCCACTCCGGTCCTCTCGTACTAGGAGCAGCCCCTCTCAAATCTCAAACGTCCACGGCAGATAGGGACCGAACTGTCTCACGACGTTCTAAACCCAGCTCGCGTACCACTTTAAATGGCGAACAGCCATACCCTTGGGACCGGCTTCAGCCCCAGGATGTGATGAGCCGACATCGAGGTGCCAAACACCGCCGTCGATATGAACTCTTGGGCGGTATCAGCCTGTTATCCCCGGAGTACCTTTTATCCGTTGAGCGATGGCCCTTCCATACAGAACCACCGGATCACTAAGACCTACTTTCGTACCTGCTCGACGTGTCTGTCTCGCAGTCAAGCGCGCTTTTGCCTTTATACTCTGCGACCGATTTCCGACCGGTCTGAGCGCACCTTCGTACTCCTCCGTTACTCTTTAGGAGGAGACCGCCCCAGTCAAACTGCCCACCATACACTGTCCTCGATCCGGATAACGGACCAGAGTTAGAACCTCAAGCATGCCAGGGTGGTATTTCAAGGATGGCTCCATGGGAACTGGCGTCCCCACTTCAAAGCCTCCCACCTATCCTACACAAGCAGGCTCAAAGTCCAGTGCAAAGCTACAGTAAAGGTTCACGGGGTCTTTCCGTCTAGCCGCGGATACACTGCATCTTCACAGCGATTTCAATTTCACTGAGTCTCGGGTGGAGACAGCGCCGCCATCGTTACGCCATTCGTGCAGGTCGGAACTTACCCGACAAGGAATTTCGCTACCTTAGGACCGTTATAGTTACGGCCGCCGTTTACCGGGGCTTCGATCAAGAGCTTCGCTTGCGCTAACCCCATCAATTAACCTTCCGGCACCGGGCAGGCGTCACACCCTATACGTCCACTTTCGTGTTTGCAGAGTGCTGTGTTTTTAATAAACAGTCGCAGCGGCCTGGTATCTTCGACCGGCATGAGCTTACGGAGCAAGTCCTTCACCCTCACCGGCGCACCTTCTCCCGAAGTTACGGTGCCATTTTGCCTAGTTCCTTCACCCGAGTTCTCTCAAGCGCCTTGGTATTCTCTACCCGACCACCTGTGTCGGTTTGGGGTACGATTTCTAATTACCTGAAGCTTAGAGGCTTTTCCTGGAAGCATGGCATCAACCACTTCCTCTTCATAAGAAGAGTCGTCATCAGCTCTCGGCCTTAACTGTCCGGATTTACCTAAACAGTCAGCCTACCGCCTTAAACTTGGACAACCAACGCCAAGCTGGCCTAGCCTTCTCCGTCCCCCCATCGCAGTAATTAGAAGTACAGGAATATTAACCTGTTTCCCATCGACTACGCCTTTCAGCCTCGCCTTAGGGGTCGACTCACCCTGCGTCGATTAACGTTGCGCAGGAACCCTTGGTCTTTCGGCGTGCGAGTTTTTCACTCGCATTGTCGTTACTCATGTCAGCATTCGCACTTCTGATACCTCCAGCAAGCTTCTCAACTCACCTTCACAGGCTTACAGAACGCTCCTCTACCGCTCATCTTGCGATGAACCCGTAGCTTCGGTGTGTAGTTTGAGCCCCGTTACATCTTCCGCGCAGGCCGACTCGACTAGTGAGCTATTACGCTTTCTTTAAAGGGTGGCTGCTTCTAAGCCAACCTCCTAGCTGTCTAAGCCTTCCCACATCGTTTACCACTTAACTACAACTTTGGGACCTTAGCTGACGGTCTGGGTTGTTTCCCTTTTCACGACGGACGTTAGCACCCGCCGTGTGTCTCCCATGCTTGCACTTCTGGGTATTCGGAGTTTGCATCGGTTTGGTAAGTCGGGATGACCCCCTAGCCGAAACAGTGCTCTACCCCCCAGAGTGATACATGAGGCGCTACCTAAATAGCTTTCGAGGAGAACCAGCTATCTCCGAGCTTGATTAGCCTTTCACTCCGATCCACAAGTCATCCCCTGCCTTTTCAACGGAAGTGGGTTCGGTCCTCCAGTCAGTGTTACCTAACCTTCAACCTGCTCATGGATAGATCGCCCGGTTTCGGGTCTATACCCAGCGACTAAAACGCCCTATTAAGACTCGCTTTCGCTACGCCTTCCCTATACGGTTAAGCTTGCCACTGAATATAAGTCGCTGACCCATTATACAAAAGGTACGCAGTCACCCAACAAAGTGGGCTCCCACTGCTTGTACGCATACGGTTTCAGGTTCTATTTCACTCCCCTCTCCGGGGTTCTTTTCGCCTTTCCCTCACGGTACTGGTTCACTATCGGTCAGTCAGTAGTATTTAGCCTTGGAGGATGGTCCCCCCATATTCAGACAACGTTTCACGTGCGCCGTCCTACTCGATTTCACTCAAAAGATCCTTTCACCTACGGGGCTATCACCCACTATGGCCGCACTTTCCAGAGCGTTCGGTTAAAATCAATTGAGCTTAAGGGCTAGTCCCCGTTCGCTCGCCACTACTTAGGGAATCTCGGTTGATTTCTTTTCCTCAGGGTACTTAGATGTTTCAGTTCCCCTGGTTCGCCTCTCACACCTATGGATTCAGTGTGAGATACCTGACTTATGTCAGGTGGGTTCCCCCATTCAGAGATCTCCGGATCACAGTCTATTTGCCGACTCCCCGAAGCTTATCGCAGGCTATCACGTCTTTCATCGCCTCTGACTGCCAAGGCATCCACCGTATGCGCTTATTCACTTGACCATATAACCCCAAAGAATCTGAAGTTATGTTTGGTTTGGAACACGACATTCGCCGAAAACTTGCGCTTGAACTCGCAAATTTACCTTGACCACATAGTCTGCAGTGAAACAGCCTATGTGTTCGTACTTCTATCACATACCCAAATTTTTAAAGAACAGTCTGAAAACAAAGTTCAGAAGTCAATGCTCCGACCCAACCCTTAGGGGGGGGTAAGCACTCAGTTCTGAGCTTTAACGCGGTGTTAGATGGTGGAGCCAAGGAGGATCGAACTCCTGACCTCCTGCGTGCAAAGCAGGCGCTCTCCCAGCTGAGCTATGGCCCCATCGATTGGTGGGTCTGGGCAGATTCGAACTGCCGACCTCACCCTTATCAGGGGTGCGCTCTAACCAACTGAGCTACAGACCCAATCGTCTAACGCTTGAGTCTTGACTCATCTCGCGTCTTTATTTCAGTGAATCAAGCAATTCGTGTGGGAGCTTATGCCAAAGCTGGGATCTATCGATTAAGGAGGTGATCCAGCCGCAGGTTCCCCTACGGCTACCTTGTTACGACTTCACCCCAGTCATGAATCACACCGTGGTAACCGTCCTCCCGAAGGTTAGACTAGCTACTTCTGGTGCAACCCACTCCCATGGTGTGACGGGCGGTGTGTACAAGGCCCGGGAACGTATTCACCGTGACGTTCTGATTCACGATTACTAGCGATTCCGACTTCACGCAGTCGAGTTGCAGACTGCGATCCGGACTACGATCGGTTTTATGGGATTAGCTCCACCTCGCGGTTTGGCAACCCTTTGTACCGACCATTGTAGCACGTGTGTAGCCCAGGCCGTAAGGGCCATGATGACTTGACGTCATCCCCACCTTCCTCCGGTTTGTCACCGGCAGTCTCCTTAGAGTGCCCACCATAATGTGCTGGTAACTAAGGACAAGGGTTGCGCTCGTTACGGGACTTAACCCAACATCTCACGACACGAGCTGACGACAGCCATGCAGCACCTGTGTCAGAGTTCCCGAAGGCACCAATCCATCTCTGGAAAGTTCTCTGCATGTCAAGGCCTGGTAAGGTTCTTCGCGTTGCTTCGAATTAAACCACATGCTCCACCGCTTGTGCGGGCCCCCGTCAATTCATTTGAGTTTTAACCTTGCGGCCGTACTCCCCAGGCGGTCAACTTATTGCGTTAGCTGCGCCACTAAAGTCTCAAGGACCCCAACGGCTAGTTGACATCGTTTACGGCGTGGACTACCAGGGTATCTAATCCTGTTTGCTCCCCACGCTTTCGCACCTCAGTGTCAGTATCAGTCCAGGTGGTCGCCTTCGCCACTGGTGTTCCTTCCTATATCTACGCATTTCACCGCTACACAGGAAATTCCACCACCCTCTACCGTACTCTAGCCAGGCAGTTTTGGATGCAGTTCCCAGGTTGAGCCCGGGGATTTCACATTCAACTTACCAAGCCACCTACGCGCGCTTTACGCCCAGTAATTCCGATTAACGCTTGCACCCTCTGTATTACCGCGGCTGCTGGCACAGAGTTAGCCGGTGCTTATTCTGCTGGTAACGTCAAAGCTGCAACGTATTAGGTTACAACCCTTCCTCCCAGCTTAAAGTGCTTTACGACCCGAGGGCCTTCTTCACACACGCGGCATGGCTGGATCAGGCTTTCGCCCATTGTCCAATATTCCCCACTGCTGCCTCCCGTAGGAGTCTGGACCGTGTCTCAGTTCCAGTGTGACTGATCATCCTCTCAGACCAGTTACGGATCGTCGCCTTGGTGAGCCGTTACCCCACCAACTAGCTAATCCGACCTAGGCTCATCTGATAGCGTGAGGTCCGAAGATCCCCCACTTTCTCCCGTAGGACGTATGCGGTATTAGCGTTCCTTTCGAAACGTTGTCCCCCACTACCAGGCAGATTCCTAGGCATTACTCACCCGTCCGCCGCTGAATCAGAGAGCAAGCTCTCCTCATCCGCTCGACTTGCATGTGTTAGGCCTGCCGCCAGCGTTCAATCTGAGCCATGATCAAACTCTTCAGTTCAAACATATTTGGGTTTTGAGAAAACCCTAAACTTGGCTCAGCAATCGCAAATAAACTCTCGAATTCACGAGTGTTACTTGTCTTGCTGATAATCTTGTCGATCCATCAGTCTTACAGCACAAGCACCCACACGAATTGCTTGATTCAACTTGTTAAAGAGCGGTTGGTTAAGACCTTGTCTCAACCGAGGCGCGCATTCTACGCTAACCTCTTGTCCTGTCAAGCTTTTTGTTCAACCGGTCTAACCTGCTGAACTGCTTGCCGGACCTGCCGGATCAGGAAACCTGTTCTGGCAGCGGGAGGCGTATTCTACACAAACCCAGGGGCTTGTCAACTACCGCTTCCCTCTTCCCGCTTCTGCCAGACCGGAGGCCTGACCTTAACTAAACAGCTAAGCCATTGATCTAAAAGGCTTTTTGCCGTTCCGTTGCAGCGGAAGTGGGGCGCATTATAGGCCCCTCCGCTCACAGGTCAAGCTTTATTTTGGCCGGACTGAAAAATCTTCTTTTGTCTTAGCTGAGTGGCGATGAATGGTAAGCGAAGCACAAGCAGCAGGCCTCCTATCGAGGCGTATATCAGCCACTCGCGGATATCCGAGCGAGTTATCCAGAACATGTGCAGCAAGGCCATAACCAATGCTATATAAATGAGGCGATGCAGCCGCTTCCACTGCTTGCCTAATTTACGCATGCTGTAACGGTTCGAGGTCAGAGCTAGAGGAAGCAGCCCCAGCACGGCAATGAACCCTACAATCACATAGGGACGCTTCTGCAATTCAATACCCAAGCGGGAAAAATCCCAGCCTAATACAAAGGCCAGGTAAGAGCAGAAATGAAGCGCTGCATAGGTGAATGTCCACAAGCCTAACTGGCGGCGAACCAATGCCCATCCTTTCCAGCTCGTCATTTTCTGCAAGGGCGTCAAGCTGAGCGTTATCAGTAAGAGTACTAGCGCCCCCAGGCCAAGCCTATCAATGATTACTTTACCAAGGTCAGGACCCAAGGCAGAACTCCATGCCTCGTACAGCCAAACACCAAGCACCGAAAACGCACTGATAAAAACGACCAATCGCCATACTTGCAACATCATTAATACTGCGTCCTTAGGTCCATTCCGGCGTATAGGCCAGCAACCTCCTCTGCATAACCGTTAAACATCTGTGTTTCTTTAATATTAGGACTAAATAGACCGCTAGGAAGCCGTCGCTCTTTAGCCTGACTCCAACGGGGATGATCGACCTGCGGATTGACGTTGGCATAAAAGCCATACTCATTTGGCGCCATGCTTTGCCAGGTTGTCTGCGGTTGATCACTCACCAAGCTGATGCGAACAATCGACTTGATACTTTTGAATCCATACTTCCACGGCACAACTAATCTAATGGGTGCGCCGTTCTGATTAGGCAGTACTCGCCCATACATGCCTACCGCCAATATAGCCAATGGATGCATGGCTTCATCCATACGCAGACCTTCTCGATAAGGCCAATCCAGTAGAGAGAAACTGGAACGCTGCCCTGGCATATGCTGGGGATCATTCAATGTTTCAAAACGAACGTACTTGGCATTAGCTGTTGGCTGGAACTGTTTAATGACATCTGCCAGTGGAATACCCAGCCACGGGATAACCATGGACCAGGCTTCGACACAACGCAGGCGGTATATCCTTTCTTCCAACTGCTGAGGCCGGATAATGTCCTCCAGCGAGTAGGTACCTGGCTTACCAACCTCTCCGTCTACCTTGACTGTCCAAGGCTCGATCACCATCTGCCCTGCATTGGCATAGGGATCCCCTTTATCAGGGCCGAACTCATAAAAGTTATTGTATTGCGTGGCGTCTTTGAAAGGCGTTATAGACTCACCTTTTACATCTACCGCTTTCCAATGAATAGCAGACTGTTTCTCGGCAAACCAATCAGGCGCTTTGCCTGGTTCCACATCTGAATAAACAGATCCGTCAGCAAGCGCCCAGCCGGGCAGCATCGTAGCAGTGACAGCAGCACTGGCTGCACCCATGAACTGACGGCGAGACAAATAGATATTTTCTGGAGTGATTTCAGATGGCTTGCAGGCAGAACGCGGAGGGACGTTGATCAGCATGGCAATCTCCACAGCGACTACTGTCGATACGTAGTCTCACTGTGGAGATAATCAGGAAATTAATCAATGCATGCGGTCGCGATGATGGCGGAAGCGCATTAATGCCTTGACGGGACCTGACACAGCATAAGCAAGGAAACCCAGCAGTAGGACACGTGGCGGATCAGTAAAGATAATGGCGAAGATCAGGACAGCGATGAGGATGCCCACGAACGGAACACGCCCTTTCATATCCAGGGTCTTGAAGCTCCAGTACTTAAAATTACTAACCATGAGCATTCCTGCAGCAGCAACCATGAACGCGACTAGGAATGAGAGTTTGGAACCCTGAATACCAAAGTCGCTAAAGCACCATACTGTTCCGGCAACTAGCGCAGCGGCGGACGGACTGGCCAATCCAATGAAGTAACGCTTATCGACGGAGCCGATCTGAGTGTTGAAACGCGCCAGTCGAAGTGCTGCACCTGCCACATAGATAAAGGCTACAGCCCAACCTACATTGCCTAAACTGATCAGAGCCCATTCAAATGCAAGAATGGCCGGCGCCACACCAAAGGCCACCATGTCGGACAGCGAATCGTACTGTTCCCCAAAAGCACTCTGGGTATTGGTCAAGCGTGCAACACGACCATCCAATCCATCAAGGATCATGGCGATAAAAATGGCTGCCGCTGCTGCTGCAAACCCTACAGCAGCCTCTTCCGACTGCCCTTGGATAAACGCAGTCTGTGCCGCAATGGACTTGATGATTGAATAAAGTCCCGCAAAAAGCGCGGCTGTCGTGAAGAGGTTAGGAAGTAAATAGACGCCTCGACGGCGAATCTTTCGTCCCTGGGCATCGTGTGTTTCTTCGAAATGCTCATCGACGGGAATAATGCTTTCAGTGCTTGAGGAAGCTGTTTCGTTAGCTTCGTCGGGACGCTCGCTCATGAAAATTCCTTGCATAGGACTTGAAGTCTTGGATGATCCCCTCCTCTCAGGGTTCATCCTTAACACGTTACAGCTTTTATATCAGAAGACGAGCTGAAACGAAAAAACGCGGCCGTGGCCGCGTTTTTCCGAAACTGAGATCAACAGGACCTTTAATGGCCCTAATGATTAGTTTTTGCTCTTGTCGACGATCTTGTTAGCAGCAATCCAAGGCATCATGGCGCGCAGTTTTTCACCGATCTGCTCGATACCGTGCGCCGCATTATTGCGACGATATGCCGTCATGGATGGGTAGTTGCTTGCGCCTTCGCTGATAAACATCTTGGCATATTCGCCATCCTGAATACGCTTGAGCGCATTGCGCATAGCTTGGCGAGATTCGGCGTTGATAATTTCAGGACCTGTCACGTACTCGCCATACTCCGCATTGTTGGAGATGGAGTAGTTCATGTTGGCGATACCGCCTTCATACATAAGATCCACGATCAGCTTCAGCTCGTGCAGGCATTCGAAGTAGGCCATCTCAGGAGCGTAGCCCGCTTCAACCAGTGTTTCGAAACCTGCTTTAACCAACTCAACGGTACCACCGCACAGGACAGCCTGCTCACCGAACAGGTCGGTCTCGGTCTCGTCCTTGAATGTGGTTTCGATGATACCGGTACGGCCACCACCCACGCCGCAAGCGTAGGACAGCGCTACGTTCTTGGCATTGCCGGAGGCATCTTGGTAAACGGCGATCAGGTCAGGAATACCGCCGCCCTTGACGAACTCGGAGCGAACAGTATGACCCGGGGCCTTGGGTGCAATCATAATGACGTCCAGATCCGCACGCGGCACAACCTGGTTGTAATGGATTGCAAAGCCGTGAGCGAACGCCAGGGTCGCGCCTTGCTTCAGGTTAGGTTCGATTTCATTCTTGTACAGCTGAGCCTGAAATTCGTCAGGCGTCAGAATCATGATGACATCGGAAGAGCTAACGGCTTCTGGAACGCTTTTGACAGCCAGTCCAGCCGCTTCGGCCTTCTTGGCAGAGGCAGAGCCCGGGCGCAGCGCGACGACAACGTCTACACCTGAGTCTTTCAGGTTGTTTGCATGAGCGTGGCCCTGAGAGCCATAGCCGATAATGGCGACTTTCTTGCCCTGAATGATGGAAAGATCACAATCTTTATCGTAATAAACGCGCATGAAATTCTCCTTAGAATTAGCCGCGTGGCTTTATCAAATTTAAATGCTCAGAGCCTTGTCGCCACGGGAAATCCCTGTGACACCACTGCGTACGACTTCTAGAATAGACGTCGTACCGATCGCCTGGATAAAGCTGTCGAGTTTTTCACTCGTGCCCGCCAGCTGAATCGTATAGACGCTACTCGTTACATCCACTATCTGTCCACGGAAGATATCCGTGGTGCGTTTGACTTCATCGCGCTGAGCTCCGGTCGCCTTGACCTTGATCAGCAAAAGCTCACGCTCAATGTGGGAGCCTTCGGACAGATTCACCAGCTTTACAACCTCGATCAGCTTATTGAGGTTCTTGGTAATCTGCTCGATGGTTTCATCGTGCCCTACGGTTGTCAGTGTCAGACGCGAAAGCGTTGGGTCTTCTGTCGGAGCAACGGTCAGGCTTTCGATGTTGTAGTTGCGCTGCGAGAACAGGCCGACCACACGGGACAATGCGCCTGGCTCGTTTTCTAGCAGAAGGGAAATGATGTGCCGCATGATTAAGTCCGCTCCGTCTTGCTCAGCCACATTTCGCGCATCGATCCATCTTTAATCTGCATCGGATAGACGTGCTCGCTGGTGTCGACCTGAATATCCAGGAAGACCAGACGATCCTTCATGGCAAAGGCCTCTTCCATCATGGGCTTGAGATCAGCCAGACGCGTGATGCGCATACCGGCATGCCCGTATGCCTCAGCCACTTTGACGAAGTCAGGGAGCGATTCCATATAGGAATGCGAGTAACGGCTGTTGTACTGCATGTCTTGCCACTGGCGAACCATGCCCAGGGCCTGGTTGTTCAGCGTAATGATCTTGACAGGAAGGTCATACTGCAGACAGGTGGACAGCTCCTGAATATTCATCTGGATACTGCCCTCGCCGGTTACACAAGCGACGTCGACGTCAGGGAAGTTCAGCTTGACGCCCATGGCCGCCGGCAGGCCGAACCCCATGGTGCCCAGACCACCGGAGTTGATCCAGCGGTTTGGCTTGTTATACAGATAGTACTGTGCAGCGAACATCTGATGCTGACCTACGTCAGAAGTGATGAACGCATCTCCGTGGGTTACTTCGTAAAGCGTCTCAATCACTGTCTGCGGCTTGATGATGCTTCCATCACCCTTGTCATAGGGAAACAGGCCGCCCTGCGAACTGCGCCATTCCTCAATCTGCTTCCACCAATTGGCTTGAGCTTCTGCTGCTGGCTTTTCGCCAATTTCCTTGAGGATGGCAACCATTTCCGTCAGAACGCTATCTACAGGTCCAACAATCGGAACATCCGCCTTGATCATCTTGGAGATGGAGGCCGGATCGATATCGACGTGAATAATCTTCGCATTGGGGCAGAAACGCTTGGCGCCATTGATGACGCGATCATCGAAGCGAGCACCTACCGCCAGGATGACGTCGCTATGGTGCATTGCCAGGTTGGCCGTGTAACTGCCGTGCATACCTAGCATACCCAGGAACTGACGATCACTGCCTGGAAAACCACCCAGCCCCATCAACGTATTGGTAACGGGTAGGTTGAGCATCTTGGCAAGCTCGGTCAGCTGGGCTGCACCGTTCCCCATGATGACGCCGCCGCCGGAATACAGAATGGGTCGTTTGGCCGCCAACAGCATTTCAGCGGCTTTGCGAATCTGTCCGGAATGACCACGAACAGCCGGGTTATAGGAACGCAGCTTGACCTTCTTGGGATAAACGTATTCAAACTTCTCCGTGGGGCTGGTCATATCTTTAGGGATATCGACCACAACTGGCCCGGGACGACCCGACTCCGCCAGATAGAAGGCCTTTTTCATGACCTCTGGAATTTCAGAGGGGTGCTTGATCATGAAGCTGTGCTTAACGATAGGCCGGGAAATTCCCACCATGTCGACTTCCTGGAACGCATCGGAGCCGATCATGTTGCTGCCAACCTGCCCAGACAGGATTACCATCGGAATGGAATCCATATACGCCGTAGCGATACCTGTAATGGCGTTGGTGGCACCGGGGCCTGACGTTACCAGAACGACGCCTGCCTTTCCGGTCGCACGCGCATAGCCGTCTGCCATATGCGTGGCTGACTGCTCATGGCGAACAAGAATATGGGTTACTTCTTTTTCTTTAAAGAGGGCATCGTAGATGTGCAGCAGGGCACCACCAGGATACCCATAGATGTATTTAACGCCTTCGTCACGCAAAAAACGGACGACCATTTCAGCGCCGGATAAGAGCTCCACGTTTCACCTCTCAACGCAATACGAGCGCCCACGAGTGGGCTTTCGGGGTTCGATCGACTGCAAGGCAGAGCATGGGCGACGGTGATCGCCGACGGGACAGCTGCCAAGAAAGCCGTGTTGGAAGAGCTCTAGAGTTACCGAGTTCCTCCACCCAGCGCGAGGTAACGCGTTACGGGTATGACTGCGGCGGCGCGGGTAGGCACCTCATGGTCTGCCGAGAAGCTAGCTTTGGGCCGGCTTTCTACAGCGAACTTTGGATTCTTCGCATTCAGCCGGTGCAAGTCAAGCCGTCTATGCACTTAATTTATGCACAGATCGAAGTCTCATTTTTTAGAGGCAAGTTTCGCTATAGTAGAGCGCTCTAACCCTTACGCTAAAGGATTCAACATGTGGCGTACGTTTTTAGCCATTAGCAGTGCCTTTGTCTTGATGGGCTCCGTTCACGCCGCTCAGGTCTACAAGTGGGTCGATGCCCAAGGCGTCACCCACTTCAGCGCGCAACCGCCTGCTGACCGCAGTGCAGATGAAATGAAGGTAAAACCGGCACCCAGTCTTTCAGGCCAGGCCAACACACCGGGAGCCGGGAATGGTACGGGCGACGCCGTGAACAATGCAGAACAGCGCTCTATCGAGCAGAAGGTTCAGCAAGACGTCAGAGAACAAGAAAAGAAGCGTGAGGAGTACTGCAAGGCTGCGCGAACCAACCTGGCACAGCTGCGCAGTAATCCTCGGGTCATGGTCGAAGAAGGTCGGGGTCAAATGAGACGGCTCACCGAGGAAGAACGCCAGCAGCGTATCAGCGAAGCCGAATTCTCGATCAATCAGAACTGCAATTAAGCCTTAGCGATGTTCGATCAGACGATCGAACTCGCCCAGCGCCTCCAAAAGCGTTGCCACGTTGCGCATGTCGTTTTGATAGACCACTTCCGCCATAGGGCGGATGCCTGAGCGTCCAGGCAACCCGCTGTCCGACTCAATGATGACCTTCATCCGTGGTAGAAAAATCCACTGAAGCCATTGCGCAAAGCTCAACGTGTCTACACAGAACGGCTCTTGGCTGGCCAGGTCCTGATCGCTGGGCGGCACGCTTTCCCACCACCCCAGCACACGCAACTCTCGCTCGATCAGAAGCAATTGCTCCGCCAGATCAGACAGGCGAGCATCCATCAGGCACCCACCTTGGCACGCTGACGTGCTGTAGCCGCACCCGCGGCATCGCCTTGGCGTTCGCGCGATTGAGCGATTAATTCCCACAGACTGGCTTGCAGGGCAGGACGGCCATTGGCATACGTCAGTCCACGTCGAGCCAGCTGCTCAGCCTGCGCGGCATCGCCTTGGGCCAGGCGGACTTCGGCCAGCCGATATAGCACTTGCGGCTCGCGAGGCGCGATGCGCATGGCACGCTCCAGGCTTGAGGACGCTCCGTTAAGGTCGCCGCCGCCCTGCTGTTGCTGAGCCGTTGTCAGCAAGGCCAATACGGGACCATCGAGCTGCTCATCGGCCGACAGCGCACTGCTACGGCCGGAAGGAATTCCCGTAGGCGCGCTGGGTGCCGGCTGGGGCGCTGAGTAGCTGTCATACCCCTGAGCAGCTGGCGCACCGGTAGAGGGTCCCACCGTTATAGGCCCCGTCGAAATAGGCGCTGTAGCCGGAGCTGCCGCAAAGGTCTGGATGGGCGCCGGATTATCACCGGGCACCATCACCGTTACACCGCCATCCTGCTGCTGTGGCGCCTGGGCAGCCATAGGCGGCGGTGAATTAGTCGGCATGCGACCGCCACTACGAGCCAGCTCCTGATTGGAAACAGGCGTGCTTGAGTCCACAACCGGAATAGCACCTTGCTGTGGCGTGGCACAACCTGCCAGAACTACCGTAGCGGCCAGTGCCGCCCATACCGCTTTAGTCACGTTCTACCCTCTTAATTCAACCAACCGCGGACCCAGTCCATGACAGAGTCGGAAGGATTCTGTCCACCACATGCCGGCCCAGGGGGCGGCTCACTTCCCTGAATATAGGGCATTTGGACCGCGCCGGGGCAATTTGGATCGGTCCCCTGCCCTGTGGCCGGATTAACCCATGCCTGAACAACATTATCGGGCAGCGGAAGGTCCAGCGAGGTTGGCTTGGCACGCTTCATGAACCCGGTCCATACCTGCAGGGCTCCTGTCGCGCCGGTCAATGGCGTCTTGCCATTGTCATCACGACCCAGCCAGACTACGGCAAGCAAGTCCTGACTGAAGCCCGAGAACCAACTGTCTCGTGAATCGTTGGTCGTACCGGTCTTGCCCGCCAGATTCAAGGATGAAGGCAGCTGGTTATAGACCGAGCGAGCTGTGCCCTCGCGCACGACACGCTGCATCGCGTATTGGGTCAGGTAAATAGCCCCCGGATCGAAACGCTGCTGAATCTGGAACGGATAACGCTTGAGCGGCTCACCGTCAGATGCCAGAACGCTACGAATGCTACGCAGCGGTGTATTGAACCCACCATTGGCCAGCGTCTGATACATGGTGGCGACTTCCATGGGAGTTAACGCACCAGCACCCAGAAGCGTTGAAGGATAAGGCGGCAACGAGCGACTCACCCCCAGACGCTCGATGGTCTTGAGCACCTCAGGCACGCCCAGATCCAGGCCCAGCCGGGCAGTAGACAGGTTGTAGGAGTGAGCTAGTCCCTGATACAAGAAAATCGTTCCGTGGGAATCACGTTCGTAATTCTGCGGACGCCAAACCTGACCATCACCTGTCTTAACGGAGAACGGCTCGTCCTTGATGAACGTGGTCAGGGTGTACTGACTCGGCCTTTCCAGTGCTGTCAGGTATACCGCAGGCTTGATGATGGAGCCGACCTGCCGAACTGCATCCAGTGCCCGGTTATAGCCGGCAAAGCGAGGATCACGCCCGCCCAGCAATGCCTGAACTTCACCGGTTTCAGGGTTGGTGACCACCATGGCCGCCTCAATGCCTTCCACACCCTTGCGGCCGTCGAGGCGCTTCAAGGCCTCGGCCATGGAGGTTTCGGCCTTGAGCTGAAGAATTGGATCGAAGCTGGTGAAAATACGCAACCCTTCACCAGTCAAATCCTCTTCCCGGTAGTCTTGTTGGAGCTGACGCTTAACCAGATCGATGAAGGCGGGATAGGAGCTGTTTGTCAGCGAGCCTGCCTTGCTGATCCCCAAGGGCCGCTGCTTGGCCGCTTCCGCATCTTCCTTTGTAACCGCACCCTGTTCGGCCATCAGGTCGATGACCAGATTACGACGAGCCAGGGCACGCTCCGGATAACGCCGCGGATTGTAGTAGGAAGGTCCTTTTACCATTCCTACCAGCAGAGCGACCTGGTGCAGTTTGAGCTCGGACAACGGTTGGCTAAAGAAATACTGACTGGCCAAACCGAAACCATGAATGGCGCGGGTGCCATCCTGCCCCAGGAAAACCTCATTGAGGTAGGCCTGAAGGATTTCGTTCTTGTCGTAATGCAGCTCCAGCAATACCGCCATCAGGGCTTCGGTAAGCTTACGCGTCAGACTGCGCTCACTGGTGAGGTAGAAGTTCTTGACCAACTGTTGGGTCAGTGTACTGCCACCCTGACGCAACTGCCCTGTAGTAACGTTGATCCAGGCGGCTCGCCCAATCGACTTCAGCGAAACGCCATGGTGATCCCAGAACTCACGGTCCTCGACCGCAACCAGTCCATTGATAAGGGCAGCCGGAACCTGATCCAGCTTAACGAGGATACGGTCTTCGTTGTGGGCAGGGTATATGCCGCCGATCAACAGAGGCTCAAGACGCGCCACGGCCAGATCCGAGCCGTCCTTGCTACTTAGCCCCGAGACAAAATCGCCAGAGAAGTTCACCTTGATCGAGCGAGGAGGTTCCTCACCCTCGTAAAACTGAAAGCCTCGGGTATCCAGCTCAACGCTGGAGCCTGCTACCGAGACGTCACCCGGCCCCTGAATGGCTTTTTCACGGCGATAGCCTAGTGCATCAAGCTCGGTCAGGAAGTCATCCTTGCTGAGCTTAAGCCCTGTAAACAGCTCAAGCGGCCGTGCATATACCTTGGCAGGAACCATCCAGCGCTTGCCGGAAAATTTCTCCTGCACGATAGCGTCGAGATAAATGGAAAATCCCGCAAGGACGACCAAGCCCACCAGGCCTAATTTAAGAGCCCAGCCGGACAAGGAGCGCCAGTTGAAGAATTGGCGGGACGGTTTTTTTGAGCGAGAGGATCGGGTGCGTTTCATGGCGGCGCATTATACGCACTTTGCTTCTAGCGGGCAGACGCCAGCCAGCGGTTTGCAGGGTCACTCACAGCAGCCATAATGGCGATCACTTTTTCATGGCTACGCTAAGGACCGCTTGTGAGTCAGACCCTGATCGCTGCGCTGCAGAACCCGGCCCTCTATCCGCACCCGGTTACCGCGTTCAATGTTATCGAGACGCATATTTCCTGGGTTGTTCTGACAGGGGAGTATGCCTACAAGATCAAGAAACCGGTGAACTTCGGCTTTCTTGACTTTACCGACCTGAAAGCCAGAGAGCATTTCTGTAGCGAGGAACTACGCCTCAACCAACGCCTGACGAAAGGACTGTATCTGGATGTCGTTCCCATTACAGGCCGTCCGGAGGCACCCCAGATAAGTGGCGAAGGTCCGGTTATTGAATATGCCATCAAGATGCGCGAGTTTCCTCAGAGTCAGCTATTAAGCGAGATTGAAAAACGCGGCGAACTCACCGAGCAGCATATTGATGCACTGGCCGAGCAGATTGCCCGTTTCCATTTGAGCGCACCGGTTGTCGATGCTTCAAACGAACTGGGGTCGCCCGATGCGGTGATGGCACCTGTGCGTCAGAACTTCGAGCAGATCCGCCCGATGCTTGAGAATGCACAAGACCTTGCCCAACTGGATCACCTGGAGGCCTGGGCAGAAGAGCATTTTGCCCGGCTGCATCCCCTGTTCGAACGGCGCAAGGCGGAGGGCTTCATTCGTGAATGCCACGGCGACATCTACCTTGCTAATGTGACCCAACTGGACGGACAGGTCGTACTCTTTGACTGTATCGAGTTCAACGAGCCTTTCCGTATGACGGATGTGATTGCCGATACCGCCTTCCTGGCGATGGACCTGGAAGACCGCAAGCACAAGACGCTGGCCCGCCGCTTCATCAATGCCTATTTCGAGATGACCGGCGATTATGACGGGCTGCATGTTCTGCCGTTCTATAAGGCTTACCGGGCCATGGTTCGGGCCAAGGTCAACCTCTTCCAGTACGGCCAGGCCTCCGATCCGGCTCAAAAGGCTGAAATCCTGGCACGCTACCGCAATTATGCGTCTCTGGCAGAAAGTTACTGCGCCATTCCGTACTGCCTGTTGGCCATTACCCACGGCGTATCCGCTGTAGGCAAAAGCAGCGCAGCGCTCAAACTGGTAGAGGCACTGGGCGCGATTCGTATTCGCTCGGATGTCGAGCGTAAGCGGTTGATTCAAGACGCTACGCCTGACGTGCTGTATAGCGCTGAGTCCGGGAAGGCAACCTATGATCGCCTGCATCACCTAGCGGCAGATATCCTTCAGGCCGGCTATCCGGTAGTACTGGATGCAACCTATCTGAAACAGGCCCAGCGCGAAGCAGCTGCTCAGGTGGCAGAAACGGCAGCCGTCCCCTTCCTGATCATCGACTGCCACGCCCCCGATACCGTGATTGCCCAGTGGCTTGCCGAGCGCCAGGCTGAAGGCCGTGATCCGTCTGATGCGACCTTGGCGGTCGTCCAGGTTCAGCAGCAAGGCCGTGAAGCACTGACAGAGCAGGAATTGATCCGAACACGGCATGTTGACATGACCGATCCGACCAACCTGGATGCGCTCGTCAAGGCCATGCAAGACAAGCTACCGGTCAACTAACTGCAGGCTCCACACATCGTTTCCTCCTCCAGCGCCCGGAGAGACCGCTACACTGAAGAGGTACTCAGGCGAGTGCATTCAGTGAGCACTAGGCAAAACGGGCCTGGAGGGCACGATGAGTAATGACTTACTGTTGTTGAAGAATCTCGGCAAGACGTCAGTACTTTGGTTACATGCGGTAGGTATCCGTACGGTAGACGAGTTGCGCAATCGGGGCTCGGCGGGAGCTTACATGGCGGTATGTGCACGCGGTTTTCGTACATCGAAAGTTCTGCTTTATGCCCTGGAGGGCGCTCTGCTCAACATTCACTGGAATGAACTGACACCTCAACACAAGCAGGCCCTACTCGCTCAGGCCAGAGCCTTGGCTCAGGAACACGAGATAGCTCACAAGCTCCGCTGATGAGGATTTACGCCGTCCACCGGCTTGCTTATTGTGCGAGCTATTTCACACCTCTGATATAAAGGATTCAGGGCCATGTATCTCCTTGGCGAGCAGCCTACCTATGCCGACCAGCTGATCAGCCGTCTACAGGGTATTCCGGCGCAGTTGCTCGAAGGACTTTCCCCTTCAGGCGAGCCTATTTCCGTTTACTGCCTGTATGGCTTGAGCGAGCTCGAGCCAGCCAACCATCTTTTTTTGATACAGAAAGGCATGGTGCATGCCTTAGTGGAGGGGCGTCCCCTGTTTTATTTGCAGGAAGGCGACCTGGTTGGCATGAGACAAGGGCTGGACCTTCCCGAGTGCACCTATAAAAGCGACGAGCCCGTCACGCTCATTCCCTACCGGCGCTCGGATGTGTTTCGCCATATCCACAGCAGCGAACAGCGCCAGGAGCTGCTGCTTCAATACCTTATTGGTCAAAACGCGCTGCTTTCCGATGCACTGGTGCGACTCAAGCCCCAGGAGGTACGCCCCAGCACAGGCTTCAAGCAATTTGCCATAGGCGAAGAGTTGATCCGTCAGGGGGATGAGGCTGACCACGTCTTCATTATTATCGAAGGCCACGCCGAGGCGCGGGTCAATGATCAGAAGGTAGGCGATGTGTGCAAAGACGAAATCTTTGGCGCCATGGCGGTTTTCACCCAGGAGAAACGCAGTGCGACTGTAATAGCGACAGAGCCCTGCACAGTGATGATCATTCCCAAGGATCAGTTCTTAAGCCTGATGTACAGCACGCCCCGTATCGCTCACAACCTTATTGAGAATATGGCTCGCCGCATCGATCTGCTTAACAAGGAAGTCACGCAGTTGCGCCAGCAGCTCAAATCATAAGCCTGCTTCCTATTTGAGAATAAGAAATATTCTCGAATAGCTTGACACAGAAATGAGAATAGCTATTATTTGAATCAGCTGGTCGCGAGACTGGCTCTGATAACTGAGAGACTAGCAGGTCGGCCTTTCAGGTTATCTCCTCATCAGGCTAATCACGGTTTCGACCCGGCTCTGCCGGGTCTTTTTTTGCCTGGAGAAAAGCGACTGCTCTAAGTGCGTAACTGGTTATCCAGCCTTCAGATGTACTCGTGAATCAGTCTGCCGGGCACAGGGCTCTCCATTCCCAAGCGGTAGGCACGCTTGATCGAGATAGCTGCTTCCTGGGCTTTGTCCTTATTGGCAGCATGAACCCAGCAGAGAGGTTTCTGCTCGTCTACGGCCTCGCCCACAAAAGCCAGCTCACTTAAACCAACCGACAGATCGATCTGATCGGCCGGGTGCTGACGACCGCCACCCAGGACTACAACAGCCAGGCCTACCGAACGTGTATCGATGGACACCACACGTCCCGGTCGCTCACTGAAAACAGGCATGACGACAGGCGCTTGCTGTAGATACCGCTCCGGTGCTTTGGTCAGGTTAACCGGGCCGCCCAGCGCGGCCACCATACGAGCGAAACACTCTAGGGCGGAACCGTCTCTCCAGACCCCGAGCAACTGTTCATGGGCCTGGACTGTTGTATTGGCCTGCCCTGCTAAAACCAGAGCCTGTGCAGCCAAGGCCATTGTTACCTCCCAAAGTCGCTGACTACGGATCTCGCCTTTGAGAAGCGCGATAGCCTCAGCCACTTCCAGGGAGTTTCCCGCACTGCGTGCCAGCGGCTGGTTCATATCGGTAACCAATGCCCGCGTTTTGACACCTGCCCCGTTGGCTACCGCGACAATGCTCTGTGCCAGCGCTTGCGCCTGGCTAGTCTCTGCCATGAAGGCACCGTTACCCATCTTGACGTCCATGACCAGAACATCCAGTCCTGCCGCCAGCTTCTTGGCTAGGATCGACCCGGTAATAAGATCAATGGACTCAACCGTACCGGTCACATCGCGAATGGCATAAAGCCGTTTATCCGCCGGTGCCAAGTCAGCGGTCTGCCCAATGATGGCGCAGCCCACTTCAGCTACGACTCGCCTCAACTGCTCAGGCGATGGCTGGCAGTTATAACCGGGAATACTGTCCAGCTTGTCCAGCGTACCGCCGGTATGGCCCAAGCCGCGACCTGAGATCATCGGTACGTAACAGCCACAAGCTGCCAGCAGTGGCGCAAGAACGAGGCTTACCACATCACCCACACCGCCGGTGGAGTGCTTGTCGACTACAGGACCGGGCAGGCTCCAGGAGAGCGTTTGTCCCGAATCGCGTATGGCAGTCGTAAGGGAAATGCGTTCATCGACTGTCATGCCTTTGAGAAAAACAGCCATGGCGAACGCCGCGATCTGGCCTTCGCTGAGGGTTCCGTCCGTTATTCCTGCAACGAAACGCTTGATATCCGAGCGCTCCAGTACCAAGCCGTCACGCTTGCGACGAATCACTTCCTGAGCCAACCACATCCTGACAGTCCTCCGGGCTAATCCACCATCACGAGGTAGGCGCAGCCGATAGCTGCCGCGCCGCCTGGTTCATATCGAGATGAAAAATCCCACAATCGCGGCGCTCATGAAGTTGGAGAGCGTCCCGCCAATCATGGCGCGCAGTCCAAGCCGTGCCAGCTCAGAGCGGCGTTGCGGAGCAATGGAACTCAAGCCACCCAATTGAATGGCAATGGATGCCAAGTTGGCGAAGCCGCACAAAGCAAAAGTCACAATGATTTGTGTATGGGTAGACAAGACCTGCACGCCTGCAGCAGCCGCCTTGGCAGGATCCATATAGTTGGCAAGATCCACATAGGCCACGAACTCATTCAGAACGATTTTCTGGCCGATGAAACCGCCTGCCTGAACCGCTTCATTCCACGGCACGCCGAGGAGAAATGCGACAGGCGCCAGCAGATAACCCAAAATCAGCTGCATCGTGATCTGCGGATAACCCAGCCAACTGCCAGCCCAGCCGAGCAATCCGTTAAGCATGGCAATGAGCGCAATGAACGACAGCAACATTGCGCCTACGGCCACGGCAAGCTTCAAACCCGCCTGAGCGCCTTCTGCGGCAGCATCAATAACGTTGGCTGGCCGATTCTCGCCCTGCCCCAGGTTACCCACGATGGCTTCGTCCCGGGTCGCCTCGGTTTCGGGCTCCATCAGCTTGGCCATAAGCAAGCCTCCCGGTGCGGCCATGAAGCTGGCAGCGATCAGATATTTAAGATCAACACCCAGCCCGGCATAGCCCAGCAATACCGATCCGGCAACGGCTGCAAACCCGCCAACCATCACTGCAAATAACTCTGACCGGGTCATATCGGCGATAAATGGCCGAACGACAAGCGGTACCTCAGACTGACCAATAAAGATGGCCGACGTTACTGCCATCGACTCAATCCGGCTGGTCCCCAGCATCAGCCTCAAGCCCCCTCCGATCAGCCGAATGATCCAACCCATGATCCCCAGGTAGTAGAGTACGGAGATAAAGCTTCCAAAGAAGACAATGACCGGCAGTACTTTGATGGCAAATACAAAGCCGCCATTGCCGAACACCTCAAACATGCGGGCACTGCTCAACCCGCCGAAGAGAAACTCGATGCCCTTGTCCGCATAGAGCTGTAGCGACGAGACGCCACTGGAGATCGATGCCAACACGGTCTGGCCCCAGGGGATATAGAGTGCAAAGGCCCCCAGCGCGACCTGAATGCCAAAGGCACAGAGAACCGTACGCGGCCGGATGGCGCGGCGATGGCTGGATAGCACGACGGCAATAGCGACGAGCACAGCCATCCCGACAAGACTGATCATGGTGTTGTCTCCGAACACAATAGGACCTCAAGCGCCGACTCGAACGCCGGCAAGCCTTCGGTGACGTTAGAAAGAATCAAAGGCGCCCGGAAGCAATTCCTTGAGTGTCCAGACCTTGGTGGCCGACGCGTCGCTACCCTGGCAGATGATCACTGCATCAGGCGCCATAAGTTCGAGCAGGACCTGACGACAGGCACCGCACGGGCTGATCAGAGGAACCTTGGGAGCATAAACGGCAATTGCCTTGAAGCTGCGTGGAGCAAATCCCTGACTGATGGCCGAAAACAATGCGCTACGCTCGGCACAGTTGGTGAGGCCGTAGGAAATATTTTCGACGTTTACGCCATGAATTACGCGCCCGTCCTCGGTCAATAGTGCAGCGCCCACTGGAAACTGAGAATACGGTGAGTAAGTTTGGTCAGCAGCCAGCTTGGCTTCTTCCAACAATTGTTCATGCTCAGTGGCGGCATGCTCGCTCATAAAGGGTCCTCGCAGATAAAAGGCCGGCACTTTAAACGTTCCAGCCTCGTTTTATGAATCAGAATTGATAACCCACGCCGAAGTAATAGCCCCAACCGTTCGAGCGAGCCCTGAAGGGGCCGTCACCAAAATTCAGTTCGGTGCCATCCTTCCATTGCCCGCCATTATGGAAATAGCGCCCCACTGCCATCAGGCGCAGGTGCGTAAAGGAATATAAAAGGACGTTGGTAGCGACGGTCGCGTTGGCGGTACGAGCAGGGCCTGCCTTGTCGTGCAGATCCGAGCCGAAGTCAACGTTGGTAAAGCCGACATATGTTAGGGACGCTCCGTTGTCGAACGTCCCCAAGGGTAGAATGTACTTTAGCTGCGCCCGGTAGCCATCCCAGGAGTTTTCATTGGCAGCGCCATAGTTTTCCCACTGACGGCGCACATACAGGTTAGCGGAGAGGTTGAGACGCGTCCCCGTCTCGATATCCGTTCCCAGGCCGCTATAAAGCGTGTTGCCCCGGTTCTCGCGGTTATGGCCGTGATCATAAATCCAGTCAAACGCAACATAGAACTCCTTGAAAGGGCCGAACCCCAGCTTGCGACCCAGCAGTTCATCGATGGATACCCGCGGCTCATGCTCCATGAACACGGGAGAGCCTTTATCCCATACACCGCTGTCGTGACTGTTACCAATCCCTAATACCTTGGGAATATCGACATAGCCATAGAGTTCGAAAGGCCCTTTACGCCCGAAATACTCATATTCGAGATAGATATCATCGATGGGATGTGGACCGAAGCTGATGTTTTTGCTACCAATCAGCGTCACGTTCTGGTTATACCAAGAGGACAGATAGGTTCCTTTCTCCGGCGGAGCGACTTCGTAGCTGAGGTCCTCGCCCTGGGCACTCTCCTCTCCTTGTGCAGGTGGCGTCGCTCCAAACACAGGCATGCCAATGCCTGCAGTCAGCGAGACACCTAACAAGACCTTTTGAGTCCGCTTGGCCATAGGTAAACAGGTGAAGAAACGAGAAATAACCGCGTACTCCAATGTTGCACTCCTTCAAAGGGTTACATCACCCGCCAGATTAGGCACAGCAGAAGGCCATAGGCTTTACCCTGTACGGAGTAACCGCATTACAAAAAGGTTACGTATTGATACGTTTATAAAGTGGGAGGAAGCGTAAGCACGGGATATGCCAAACCTGACTCGCTGAACAGGATTCAGGCAAGAGCCGCTGCCGGCCCGCATTTTCCCCATGCACACCAGAATCAGTCGGCCTCACATTACTGAATCCATTGGTCGCTGCACCGTCATGACTCATTCGTGCCCTGTGAAGGGCACAACGGCGTGGTCGTGCTCATTCCACCGAGAGTTACATCACGACCTTAAGCCGACGAGTCACCTGTATGGCTTGTGGCGTAACATCAGCACCGTAAGCCAGAATCTCGACTCCGGCCTCCAGCGCCTCGCGCAATGCACGTCCGTAGGCAGGATCGATATCACCGGCAGGACGAACCGCCTCGATACCTGTGAGATTGACGCAATACACCAGCACCGCACGCGCGCCCTCACGCGCCAGCGCCGACAATTCACGTAGATGCTTGGCTCCCCGAACCGTAACGGCGTCCGGGAAAGCTGCCACACAGTCCATATTGTAGCCGAGCGTTACGCTCTTCACCTCGACAAAAACCTCTCCTGAGGGATACGTCAAACGAAAATCCGCCCGGCTATTTTCAGCGCCATAAGCCACCTCACGACGCAACGTGCTAAAGCCGGCAAGCTCTGGAATTACCCCAGCCAATAGCGCTTCCTCCACCAACCGGTTCGCTCTGCCGGTATTGATGCAGGCGAGCCGCCCGTGAGGCGTCTCTACAAGCTCCCATGTCCCAGGAAGCTTGCGCTTGGGATCATTGGAACGGCTGAACCAGACACGAGCGCCCTCTGCCTGACAATTGAGCATCGATCCGGTATTCGGGCAATGAATCGTCAGAGTCTCGCCCGTCACCGTCTCGATATCAGCCAAAAAACGTTTATAACGCCGGATCAAAAGCCCCTCTTCCAGAGGTGGATCAAACTGCATGGACTACTTCCGCTTCGATGATCAGGGACGCCAGGTTTTGAGGCCGCGAGCAATGCGTGTGACGGCCTCCTCCAACCGCGGCAGGCTTTGGGTATAGGCAAAGCGGACATGCTGACCGGCACGGTAGCGTCCGAAGTCGAGCCCCGGAGTAAAGGCTACATGCTCGGTCTCGATAAAGTGCTGGCAAAAAGCATACGCATCACCGCCAAAGGCAGACATATCGGCGTAGAGGTAAAACGCGCCTTCCGGCTCGACCTCAACTTTAAAGCCCAGCGCCCGCAAGGCTGGCAGCAGGAAGTCGCGACGCTGCTGAAACGCTGTACGCCGGGCCTCGAAAATCTCGATCGCGTCTGGCTTGAAACAGGCCAAGGCCGCATGCTGAGCAATCGTGGGTGCGCTGATATAAAGATTTTGTGCCAGCTTCTCGAGCTCTGGAATAGCCTCCGACGGTGCGACAAGCCAGCCCAGGCGCCAGCCGGTCATTCCAAAGTATTTGGAAAAACTGTTCAGAACGAAGGCCTCGTCATCGACTTCCAACACGCTTGTCGCGTCCAACCCATAGGTCAGACCATGGTAGATCTCATCCACTACCAGATGACCGCCTCGCGTGGATAGACTCCTGGAGAGTGCCTCCAACTCATCCCTGTGCAGGACCGTTCCCGTGGGATTGGCAGGCGATGCTACTAGAGCACCTACGCTGTCTTGCGTCCAATGGGCGTCGACGAGCTCGGGCGTCAATTGGTAGCGCGTCTGCGGGCCGGCCGGTACCAACTGGGCCGCCCCTTCGATCAGGCGCAGGAAATGGCGATTACAGGGATAACCGGGATCAGCCATCAGCCAGTGCTTGCCCGGGTCGACCAGAAGCGCACTGGTTAGCAGAAGTGCGCCTGAGCCTCCGGGCGTAATCATAATGCGTTCGGGATCAATATTGACGGCATAGCGCTTGGCATAGAATTCGGCAATGGCTTCGCGCAGCTCAGGCAGACCTCGCGCAGCGGTGTAACGGGTATTACCATTCGCCAGCGCCGCCTGCCCAGCCTGGACGATGGGTTCTGCTGTCGTAAAATCCGGCTCGCCGATCTCCAGGTGAATGACATCATGCCCAGCGGCCTGTAACTGATTGGCACGAGCCAGCAGGGCCATGACATGGAAGGGCTCAATGGCACGGCTACGTGCACTAAATGATTTGGTCATGGTCTATCCGAACTTGTTAGAGAGAGGGGATTCTAACCAAGGCTATAAAGACGGCACCAATACATATAACTCGAGCAAGACCCACAAGATATGCCTTGGGGCTTGATAACAAGGACTTCAGGTAGTAGCGCCGCACCAAGGCTTCTGGTAAGTTCGCCCGCTTGCATCCGCGGGGGCCTCTTGCCCAGTAGACGTATCCAGCCTGCGGACAGGATTAGCGAAAGTGAGAGGGTCATCCATGGCGACCGACGAAAAACAGCAAAACACCCCTTTGACCCGTGGCTTCGAACCTTATCAGGAGGAGTCTGGCGAGGAGTACATGAGTGAGCGCATGCGCGCCCATTTCACTAACATCCTGAATAAATGGAAGCAGGAACTGCGGGAAGAAGTAGACCGCACTGTAAGTCACATGAAGGAAGATGCCGGCAGCCATGCCGACCCGGCCGACCGTGCGACCCAGGAAGAAGAGTTCAGCTTCGAGCTACGTACCCGTGATCGTGAGCGCAAGCTGATCAAGAAGATCGACGAGACGCTTCAGCTGATCGAAGACAACGAATACGGCTGGTGCGACTCTTGCGGTATCGAAATCGGTATCCGCCGCCTTGAAGCCCGTCCGACTGCCAGTCTGTGCATCGACTGCAAGACACTGGCGGAAATCAAGGAAAAGCAGATCGGTTCCTGATCGATCAAGGGGCGCTCAGGCGCCCCGCTTGCTTTTTAACGATTGTCATTCCCCACCATGACGACCTCATCCTATATAGGCCGGTTTGCCCCGACACCTAGCGGTTACCTGCATTTCGGGTCACTGGTTGCAGCCGTTGCGTCTTATCTGGACGCCCGTGCCGTAGGAGGACGCTGGCTTGTACGCATGGAGGATCTCGATCCGCCTCGTGAGGTTCCAGGCGCCCAAACAGCCATTCTCGACACGCTGGAACGCTATGGCTTCGAATGGGATGGCGCCGTAGAGCGGCAAAGTGATCGTCATGATGCCTATGAGGCTACCGTAGCGCGCCTGCTGCATAGCGGCCTGGCCTATGCCTGTACCTGCTCGCGCAAACAGCTGGAAGGCTATGGGGGACTGTATCCAGGCCACTGCCGTAACGCCCAGCATGCCCATGACATGGCCGCGATACGCATCCGGGTTCCTGAGCTCGAATATGCCTTTACCGACAGGGTACAAGGCGAATTCCGCCAGCATCTAGGACGGGACGTAGGCGACTTTATTATCCGTCGGCGTGATGGCTTGTTTGCGTATCAACTCGCCGTGGTACTGGACGATGCCTGGCAGGGCATTACCGATATCGTCCGAGGTGCAGACCTTCTCGACTCCACGCCGCGTCAGCTCTATCTGCAGGAACTGCTGGGCTTTCCCCAGCCTCGCTACCTGCACGTCCCGCTGATCATTCAGCCTGACGGACACAAGCTGGGCAAATCGTACCGCTCCCCGCCTCTTCCGCACGATCAAGCCGGACCGCTACTGCTCAGAGCCCTGCGTGCGCTAGGCCAGCAGCCATCCTCCGAGCTCCATGGCGCCAGTGCCCGAGAGATTCTGACCTGGGGTATACAATCCTGGCAGCCTGCCCGGATACCACATACCCATACACTTGCCGAAGCTGAACTCCGGTAACAACGCAGATTGTCTCAAAACGGATAAGGCAGACCTGCGTTAACGGATGCAGGCTCCCCCATCCATCGGCTACCATCCAGCCAAGGCCTATTTGAGAATGCAGTATGTATATCTACCGGTTGGTCCTGCTCCTGGTTGTGGGCATCTACCTGTTTTCCCCTGCCATCATGGATTGGTGGATCGACCCGACTGGTGCCTGGTATCGCCCTTACCTACTCTGGCTGATTCTGATCGTGGTTACTTTTATTCTTCAGAGCCAACGCGATGCCGATGAGCTTTAGTATTTCCCAACTGCTTGCCATTAGCGCAGGTTATCTGCTGATTTTCTTTGGCGTAGCCTGGATGACCGAGCGAGGCTGGGTCCCCCGCCGCCTGGTCAGACATCCGATCATCTATACCCTGTCCTTGGGCGTCTACACCAGCGCCTGGGCCTTTTACGGAACGGTTGGCCTGGCTTATGACTATGGGTACGGCTTTCTTTCCTATTATCTGGGTCTATGTGGCGCATTTCTGCTGGCGCCTGTGCTGCTCTACCCCATTCTGCGGCTGACCCGTGTCTATCAGCTGTCTTCACTGGCAGACCTTTTCGCCTTTCGCTTTCGAAGTACCTGGGCAGGCGCACTCACGGCCCTGCTGATGGTGGTTGCCGTTCTGCCACTATTGGCCCTTCAGATCCAGGCGGTCGCTACCAGTACGGGCATTCTGATCAGCGCACCGGCACAGGACGGCCCGGCACTGGCCTTCTGCTTTCTGATTACGCTGTTCGCCATGCTGTTTGGCGCGCGACAGATTACCGCTCGCGAACGCCATGAAGGACTCGTGGTAGCGATTGCTTTCGAATCGCTGGTCAAGCTCATCGCGCTAGGTGCTGTTGGCCTGGTAACGCTCTATACCGTGTTCGACGGTCCCTCTGGGCTTGAAACCTGGCTGACCCAGAATCAGACAGCACTTTCCACACTGCATACACCCTTGCAGGAAGGCCCCTGGCGGATCCTGCTCCTTGTCTTTTTTGCGGCGGCCATCGTGATGCCACACATGTATCACATGGCGTTCACGGAAAACCTGAGCCCCCGAGCCCTTGTCAGCGCCAGCTGGGGCCTTCCGTTATTCCTGTTATTGATGAGCCTGGCTATTCCACCGATTCTCTGGGGCGGTCTTGCTCTTGGAGCTCCCACGAGCCCGGAATATTTCACATTGGGCGTGGGCATGGCACTGGATAAACCGCTGCTGGCGCTGGTAGCGTTTGTAGGAGGCCTGTCCGCCGCCAGCGGCGTGATCATCGTGATGACCATGGCCTTGTCTGGCATGGTGCTCAACCACCTGGTGCTGCCCCTGTATCAGCCACCTACCGACGGCAATATCTATCGCTGGTTACGCTGGACGCGCCGCGGATTGATTGCAGCCATCATCATGGCCGCCTATGGGTTTTACCGCCTGATCGGTAATCATAGCGACCTGTCGAGTCTTGGCATTGTTGCCTTTGTGGCCACGGTGCAGTTTCTACCAGGCGCATTATCCGTTCTCTACTGGCAGACCGCCAATCACCGCGGCTTCATCGCAGGCCTTCTGACCGGCATGGGCCTGTGGACGCTGACCATGCTGCTGCCGGCGCTTGGCTTCATGAAAGGCTTCGAAGTCGGTCCTTTCTCCTACTACATCGATGCCACCAACTGGCACTTGGCAGCCCTGGCGTCACTGGCCGCTAACGTTCTGGTGTTTGCACTGGTCTCTCTGTTCACCGAAGCCAGCGATGAGGAAAAAAGCGCGGCGGAAGCCTGTGCGGTAGACAATGTCAGACGGCCCCAGCGGCGGGAGCTGATTGCCGCCTCGCCCCAGGAGTTCGCTACTCAGCTGGCCAAGCCCCTGGGTGCCAAGACCGCCCAGAAGGAAGTAGAGCGCGCCCTCAGCGATCTGCTGCTTCCCTTCGACGAGCGTCGCCCGTACGCGCTACGTCGGCTCAGAGACCGTATCGAGGCCAACCTGTCAGGCCTGATGGGGCCACGGGTCGCCCAGGATATCGTCGAAACGTTCCTGCCTTACAAGGAAGGCAGCGAGGCCTATGTCACCGAAGACATCCATTTTATTGAAAGCCGTCTGGAAGATTATCAGTCCCGTCTTACAGGTCTTGCAGCCGAACTGGACGCCTTGCGTCGTTACCACCGGCAAACCCTGCAGGAACTGCCCATGGGTGTTTGCGCGCTAGCCCAGGACTGCGAGATCCTGATGTGGAACCGGGCCATGGAGCGGCTGACAAACATCGACTCAGTGCAAGTTGTAGGCTCGCGCCTTTCGGCACTACCTGAGCCCTGGAAAGCCCTGTTCGAACGCTTTCTCCGCTCTCCCGACCAGCATCTATACAAACAGCGCCTGGCACTCGACAGCAACCAGCGCTGGCTCAATTTGCACAAGGCGGCCATCGACGAGCCCCTTGCTCCCGGTAACAGCGGCAACGTTCTGGTCGTGGAAGACATCAGTGAGACCCAGCTGCTCGAAGATCGACTGATTCACTCCGAGCGCCTCGCCTCTATTGGCCGCCTCGCAGCAGGAGTCGCCCACGAGATTGGTAATCCGGTTACCGGTATTGCCTGCCTGGCACAGATCCTTCAGGAAGAACGCGAAGCGGATGCAGAAATTCAGGAGATTAGCGGACAGATCGTCGAGCAGACACGCCGCATCACCCGCATCGTTCAATCGCTGATGAGCTTTGCTCATGCCGGTGGTCGGCAACATGACCCAGAGCCGGTCAGACTGTTAGATACTGCACAAGAAGCCATCTCGCTGTTGTCGCTTAACCGCCGCAGCGTCGATGTCGAGTTCCAGAACCTGTGCGATCCGGAGCACTGGGTCAAAGGCGACCCGCAGCGGCTCGCTCAGGTATTGATCAATCTATTGTCCAATGCTCGCGATGCCTCGCCACCCACCGGCACGATTAAGGTGCGTAGCGAAGCCCGTGGGCAGACGGTAACGCTTATCGTCGAGGACGAAGGCTCCGGCATCCCAAAAGCCATAATCAGCCGTCTTTTCGAGCCCTTCTTTACAACCAAAGACCCTGGTAAAGGGACGGGACTTGGCCTTGCTCTGGTCTATTCCATCGTGGAAGAGCATTATGGAGACATAATGATCGACAGCCCGATCGACCTTGTGCAAGGCCGCGGTACGCGTATACGTGTGAATTTGCCGCGTCATTTTGAACAACCTGATCGAGCCGTAACCGGAACGTAGAGCGGAAACGAGATGCGCCACTGCCTGGCGCCTCCGCTCTGCCACCGTCGAGAGAGCCCAATATGGCACATATTTTGATCGTCGAAGACGAAACCATCATTCGCTCGGCCCTGCGCCGATTGCTCGAGCGCAATCAGTTTCAAGTCAGCGAGGCTGGCTCTGTGCAGGAAGCGCAGGATCGTTACGACATTCCATCGTTCGACCTGATTATTAGTGATCTGCGCCTGCCCGGTGCCCCTGGTACTGAGCTGATCGACCTGGCTGCAGGCAAGCCGGTGCTGATCATGACCAGCTATGCCAGCCTGCGCTCTGCCGTAGACTCCATGAAGCAAGGCGCTGTCGACTACATCGCCAAGCCATTCGACCATGACGAGATGCTGCAAGCGGTTGCACGCATTCTCATCGAGCGCGAACAGGCCCCGCAGCAGACACCGCCGGAGCGTCCAGCCAGTCGCGGCGAAGCGCTGCCAGTCCACGACAGCGACATTGGTATCATCGGCAGTTGTGCTCCCATGCAGGATCTATACGGCAAGATTCGCAAGGTTGCCCCTACTGATTCCACCGTGCTCATTCAGGGGGAGTCCGGTACGGGCAAGGAGCTGGTGGCTCGTGCACTTCATAACCTGTCACGCCGGGTAAAAGCGCCTCTGATTTCTGTGAACTGCGCTGCCATTCCCGAAACGTTGATCGAGTCCGAACTGTTCGGCCATGAGAAAGGTGCCTTTACAGGTGCTAGCGCAAGCCGCACCGGTCTGGTCGAGGCAGCTGATGGCGGTACGCTCTTTTTGGACGAAATCGGCGAGCTGCCGCTGGAAGCTCAGGCACGCCTGCTGCGTGTCTTGCAGGAGGGCGAGATTCGCCGCGTCGGCTCGGTGCAGTCGCAAAAGGTCAATGTCCGCCTGATTGCAGCCACTCACCGTGATTTGAAGACATTGGCCAAGACCGGGCAATTCCGGGAAGACCTCTATTATCGTCTGAATGTTATTTCCCTGCGCCTTCCGCCGTTGCGTGAGCGAAGCAATGACGTGCTGGAAATCGCCCGCGTATTTCTGGCCCGCCAGTCCAACCGCATGGGTCGCGAGGCCATGCATTTCAGCCAGGAAGCTGAACTCGCCATTCGCCATTACAGCTGGCCGGGTAACGTTCGGGAGCTGGAGAATGCAATCGAACGAGCCGTCATTCTCAGCGAGAAGAACGAAATCGAACCGGACCTGCTCGGCATCGATATTGAACTGGAAGATTTGGACCTTTCCGAACACTTCCTGGATCCACTCGAGACGCCTCTGGGCTCCTCCAATGTCAGCCATGAGCCTACGGAAGACCTTTCCTTGGAGGACTATTTCCAGCACTTTGTGCTTGAACACCAGGACCACATGACCGAGACCGAATTAGCCCGCAAGCTTGGCATAAGTCGCAAGTGCTTGTGGGAGCGACGTCAACGGCTTGGTATTCCGCGCCGAAAAACGGGCGCTACCAGTACCGACCTGTCCTGATAGACAGAAAACGCATCGTTACCGATGCGTTTTTTTTGCGGGTAACACAGGGCCATCATTTCAGAATGTGTTACCGCCGTAACATCAGGCGAGGTTAACGGTAACGAATTTCTCATGTTGCCCGCCTCAAAAAACACTACATATTTTCATAAGCCATTGTTTTAAAACGGTTTTCAAAAGTTGGCACAGCATCTGCTTTATATCTGGCACAACAAAAATAAAAAATCAGTAAAACCCCTAATAAAAATAAGACGTAACGACTCCAGCACAATAAGAACAAGCAGGCGGAGGCGTAGCTAACTGATCATTTTGGAGAAGAGTCGATTGCGGAGCATTTGCCCCGTACCAGGCCGAGAACAATAAAACTGCCCTGAGGCAGCACCTGCACTGGATAGATCAATTGTGATCATGACGACATCAGCGTCCAAAGTAATCCGTTTGCTCTTGGCCCCGAATTTGGGAGCCCTCCTGGCGGCAGGTATCCGACCAGGACGGACCAGACAAGAAAAACAACAGGTTCGATATAACAATAAAAACAAAGCACGTACCAATTTGGGGGGGAGCTTCGGCTCCCCCAGTGCCTTAAGCTTCACGCCAGCCATCATTCAAGATCCCCTCCTATAATGCTAGAATCCGCCATAACCGCGGGTTTCCGCTCGCTCCGCCGACCTCAAGAACAGTGCTATCAATGCTGAAAAAGCTGATCCAGTCCCTGCGTTCGCCATTACGTCGCGCACCCAGTAAGCCTGAACTACCTATCGTGATTCCTCGTAGCCAGCACGCGCTGGAGCGTGAACAGATTAGTCGCCATGCCCTGAGCGTTGTGGATCGGCTGGAGAAGGCTGGCTACCAGGCCTATCTGGTCGGTGGTTGCGTAAGAGATCTGATGCTGGGCGTTGAGCCGAAGGATTTCGACGTCGCGACCAACGCAACGCCTGAGCAGGTACGCGCTGAATTTCGCAATGCACGCGTCATTGGACGTCGCTTCAAGCTGGTCCACGTGCATTTTGGCCGAGAGATCATTGAAGTGGCGACCTTCCGTGCCAATCACCCCGAAGAAGAAGAGGATGAAGACTCCGTTCACTCCGCCCGCCACGAAAGTGGGCGCATCCTTCGTGACAACATCTACGGCAATCAGGAGCAGGATGCACAGCGGCGTGACTTCACGATCAATGCCCTGTACTACGAAGCTACCCAGGAACGTATCTTCGACTATGCCAATGGCGCCTCGGATATTCGTAATCGCCTGATTCGCCTGATTGGAGATCCCGAGCAGCGCTACCAGGAAGATCCAGTGCGCATGCTGCGAGCCGTGCGCTTCGCGGCTAAGCTGGGCTTCGAGATCGAAGAGCAGACAGCAGCACCTATTCGCCGCCTGGCACACCTGTTGAGGGACATCCCAGCCTCCCGTCTCTTCGATGAAGTGCTCAAGTTGTTCCTGAGCGGTAACGCAGAGCGCACCTATGAGCTGCTGGTCACCTATGATCTCTTTGCCCCTCTGTTCCCGGCAACAGCTGAAGCGCTCGAAAAGAACCCTGAATACACAGGCCGTCTCATCAAGCAGGCGTTGGCCAATACGGACGCACGTATTCGTGAAGGCAAGCCGGTAACACCCGCCTTCCTATTTGCAGCGCTGCTCTGGCCTGCCCTTCCCGCCCGCGTGGATTACCATCAGGAAAAGGGGCTGCCGCCGATTCCAGCCATGCAGGAAGCGGCTCACGACATTACGCTCGAACAGTGTCGCCGGATCGCCATTCCCAAGCGCTTTACCATTCCCATGCGCGAGATCTGGGACATGCAGGAACGCTTGCCTCGCCGTCAAGGCAAACGCGCCGATATGCTCTTGGAAAACCCCCGCTTCCGGGCAGGCTATGACTTCCTCCTGTTGCGTGAGAGCGCCGGCGAGCGTACCGGTAACCTGGGTCAATGGTGGACGCATTATCAGGAAGTCAGCGACAGTCAACGTCGAGAGATGATTCGTGAACTGAGTCAGGAGGACGGCAAGGGCGCGGTCCGCAAGCGCCGCCGTGGCGGTGGGTCACGCAAGCGTCGCACACCTGGCACCGACAAACCTACCCCGCCAGCGGAGTAATCGATGGAGCGTGTTTACATCGGGCTCGGCAGTAATCTGGCGGAGCCCCGCACCCAGCTTGAATCAGCGCTGGCGGCGTTGAATACACTTCCGCAAAGCCGACTTGTCTCCCGATCCTCCTTTTATGGAAGCGACCCATTGGGCCCGGCTGATCAGCCCCGCTATGTAAATGCTGTCGCGGCGCTTGATACCGCTCTGGAACCACTTGCGCTGCTGGATGAGCTGCAAGCCATCGAGCAACAGCAGGGTCGAGTCCGCAAGGATGAGCGCTGGGGCCCCAGAACACTAGACCTTGATATCCTGCTATTCGGCAGCCACACGATCAATGAGCCCCGCCTGACCGTACCGCACTATCACATGCATGCCCGGGCGTTCGTTCTCTACCCTCTGGCCGAAATTGCCTCGGGTGAGTTGCGCCTGCCCGATGGCAGCCTGTTGCAGGCTCTGCTGGACCAGTGCCCGTTCGTGGGCCTGGAGCGACTGGAATAAGGGACTTGCAAGTCATAGTGTTACCGTAACGTTCCGGTAACACATCGTGATTGACTTCCCCTGAACTCGCCGAGACTATAGGCACCCACTTGCCTGGCCATCCCTTTGTTACCGCCTACAGACAGGCTGTGTCCTCTGCAGAATTGGCAGGCAAGCGATGAGATCTGTAGTTCGCTACAGCCATCAACCAGAACAAAAAGATACGACTGTTATGTCCCCAGCCATTCAGGACACAGCCTGAAGAGGAAGTTTGATATGCCTGAGGTTACCCTCACCACTTTGCAGGCGCTGAAACAGCGCGGTGAAAAAATCACCATGCTGACCTGCTATGACGCGACCTTTGCCCATACGGCTAGCCAGGCGGGCGTCGAAATACTGCTGGTAGGCGACTCCCTGGGCATGGTCCTTCAGGGCCACGACAGTACACTGCCTGTTACCACAGCCGATATGGCCTATCACACGACCTGTGTAAAACGCGGCAATCGTGGCGCACTTATCGTGGCCGATATGTCCTTCATGGCTTACTCGACACTGGAGCAGACCTTCCAGAATGCTGGCGCACTGATGCAGGCCGGCGCGCACATGATCAAGCTGGAAGGCGCTGCCTGGCTGGCAGAGCCTATTCGCCAGCTGGCTGAACGGGGCGTTCCGGTCTGCGCGCACCTGGGCCTTACGCCTCAGTCAGTAAATGTGTTTGGTGGCTTCAAGGTACAAGGGCGTGATGAGGCTCGCGCCCAGCAGCTGCGTGAAGATGCCAAGGCGCTTGAGGCAGCCGGAGCTGCCATGATTGTGCTTGAGTGTGTCCCCAGCCCGCTGGCGGCCGACATCACACGCGCTGCCAACATACCGGTCATCGGTATCGGTGCTGGCGCGGACACGGATGGGCAGGTACTGGTCATGCACGACATGCTAGGCCTTGCTCTGACAGGCCGCTCACCCAAGTTCGTGAAGAATTTCATGGCCGGCCAGAGCAGTATCCAGGAAGCCTTCACAGCCTATGTCCAGGCTGTCAAGAGCGGCACCTTTCCCGCACCAGAACACGGATTTTCGGCATGATTACCGTACACACTATCAGCGAGCTGCGAAACGCAGTCGCCGAGGCCCGTCGCACAGGCAAGCGCATCGGTTTTGTTCCCACTATGGGCAACCTGCATGCAGGCCATGTCGCCCTGGTTGATACAGCGCGGGCCAATAGCCATTTCGTGGTTGCCAGTATTTTCGTCAATCCACTGCAGTTCGGTCCCACCGAAGACCTGGACAAATACCCGAGAACGCTTGCCGCTGACCAGGAGAAACTGGCAGCGGCCGGCTGCGCAGTTCTGTTTGCACCTGCCGTATCGGAGATGTATCCCGAAGGGATGGACCACCAGACACGGGTCAGCGTCCCGGTCGTTTCGGAGGGCCTGTGTGGCGGCAGCCGCCCCGGTCATTTCGAAGGCGTCGCCACGGTTGTCAGCAAGCTATTCAACATGGTCCAGCCTGATGTCGCTGTGTTTGGTGAAAAGGACTACCAGCAGCTTGCCGTCATCCGCAAGATGGTCAATGACCTGAACATGCCTATCGAGATCATAGGTCAGCCTACCGTTCGAGACACCGATGGGCTGGCACTATCATCACGTAACGGCTACCTCAATGGCGAACAGCGCGCCACGGCCCCTTGCCTGTATAGCCTGCTGAAACAAGTGGCCGAGCGTATCCAGGCAGGTCGCCGCGACTACCCTGCCCTGCTCGACGAGGCCAGACAGCAGCTTGAAGCGGATGGCCTGCGAGTGGATTATCTGGAGCTTCGTCAGCAAGGCACATTGCGCCCGGCGGCAGAAGCCGATCGACAACTGGTAATACTATTGGCCGTCTATGTTGGAAACACGCGGTTGATTGATAATTTGTCATTCGAACTTGATATCTAATCAGCAGGATGAGCACCGCTTCGCTAAAGCCCGGAACACCCCGGGCTTTTTCGTGTCTGACGGCCATCATTAGCTTGACTGACGCGCTCTATCTGGCGTGCTATAGCCGGGCGTGCCACAAGCTTTATCCCAAGATGTAGTGCACAACGTACGACAATACCTACAGAAGGAAGCGAATCCCAATGGAGTATTACAAACAGCCTATCAACGTTACCGAGTTGAAGTCCTGGCAGGCACTGACAGAACATCGTCAGGAGATGCAGTCCTTCACTATGCGTAATGCGTTCGCGGCGGACCCAGGACGCTTCAAGCAATTTTCATTGAGCGCCTGCGGGCTGTTTCTGGACTACTCCAAGAATCTGCTAACTCAGCAGACTCGCGACCTGCTGATCAACCTGGCACGTGAAGCAAACCTTGAAGGCGCGATCAAAGCGTTATTGTCAGGCGAGCCCGTCAATTCCTCGGAAAATCGTCCTGCACTCCATACAGCCCTGCGCCGCCCGCTAGGCGACAAGGTGATGGTGAACGGGCAGGATGTCATGCCGGAGGTACATCGCGTACTGGGCCGCATGACCGACCTGGTCAACCGTATCCATAACCGCCTCTGGCGAGGACACACAGGCAAGCCGATCACAGATGTCGTCAATATCGGCATCGGCGGCTCCTTCCTCGGGCCCCAGCAGGTTGCCGAGGCACTCACGCCTTACGCACAGTCGCAGGTCCGCTGCCATTACCTCGCAAACATCGATGGCAGCGAATTCCATGAGCTGGTGACCGGCTTGGAAGCCGAAACGACCTTATTCATCGTTTCTTCCAAATCCTTCGGTACCCTGGAAACCCTGAAAAACGCCCAGGCTGCACGTGCGTGGTGCCTTGGCCAGGGCTGCGCCGAGCAGGATCTGCACAAGCATTTCATTGCGGTCTCCAGCAATGTGAAGACAGCCGTTGAGTTCGGGATCAGCGAAGAAAACATTTTCCCGATGTGGGATTGGGTCGGCGGCCGTTACTCGCTGTGGTCGGCAATCGGCCTGCCTGTTGCCATTGCCATCGGTGTATCCAATTTCAAGGAATTGCTGGCCGGCGCCTATGCTATGGACCAACACTTCCTGAACACGCCCTTCGAAAGCAACCTGCCCGTGCTGCTGGGCCTGCTGGGTGTGTGGTATGGCAACTTCTGGGATGCTCAGAGCCACGCTGTACTGACCTACGATTACTATCTGCGCGACTTCACTAAGCATTTGCAGCAGCTGGATATGGAGTCCAATGGCAAGCGTGTTCGCCAGGACGGTACTCCCGTCGCCACGGCAACCGGCCCGGTCATCTGGGGTGGCGTAGGCACCAATGGGCAACACGCGTATCACCAGCTGATGCACCAGGGCACCCCGATGATTCCATGCGATTTCATCGTGCCGGCCTCCAGCCATCATCCCATTGCTGACCATCACCCCTGGTTGTATGCCAATTGCCTCTCCCAGAGCCAGGCCCTCATGCGCGGCAAGACGCTTGAAGAAGCGGAAGCCGAACTGCGCGCTAAGGGCCTGCCTGATGAGCAAGTAGCATTCCTGGCTCCACACAAGGTCATCCCGGGCAACCGCCCCAGCAATACGCTGGTATTCGAGCGCGTAACCCCGAGCAGCCTAGGCGCCCTGGTGGCGCTCTATGAGCACAAGGTATTCGTACAAAGCGTGATCTGGGGTATCAATGCCTTTGACCAGTGGGGCGTAGAGCTAGGTAAAGAGCTGGGTAACAGCGTCTATCAGCATTTGGTTGGCAACGGAGAAGAGGCTGCGGAAGATGCCTCGACTCAAGGTCTGATCGAGTACTTCCGCCAGCACCATCGCGGCTGACCAATCCGCTCCGCTCAAAACGCCGCTCTTGCGGCGTTTTTTATTTTTACCTACGACTTTCGGCCAGAAATACACACACTCTATCGCCTGGCTGAACCCCATCGCCCAAATAGCGCCTAATGTGGATGGAAGCGGAGAACAACCACAACAGGAGCCCGCCATGTCGGAACACCATCGCTACCCCGTGCCCGAAACAGTGCAAAAGCAAGCCCTTCTGGATAAAGAAGGCTATGAGCGTCTCTATCACCAGTCCATTGAAAACCCTGAGCGCTTTTGGGGTGAGCAGGCCAAAGCCATGCTTGACTGGTTCAAACCGTGGGATGAAGTTCACCATAGCGATCTGGCCAAGGGTGAAGCCTCGTGGTTCAAGGGTGGTCAACTGAATGTGTCCTACAACTGTATCGACCGCCATCTGGACAAGCGTGCGGACCAGGTCGCCATTATCTGGGAAGGCGACAATCCCTCTGACTCCCAGAAAATCACCTACCGTGAGTTGCACCAGAATGTTTGCAGGCTGGCTAACGCTCTGAAAGCGCATGGCGTCAAGAAAGGCGACCGTGTGTGCCTGTATCTCCCCATGATTCCCGAAGCGGCCTATGCCATGCTGGCTTGCTCCCGGCTGGGTGCGGTCCACTCCGTGGTGTTTGGCGGTTTTTCTCCCGATGCCCTGCGCGACCGTATCCTGGATGCCGATTGCCGTACCGTCATTACTGCCGATGAAGGGACCCGCGGCGGCAAATGTGTCCCGCTCAAAAACAATGTGGATAAGGCCTTGGCCTCATGCCCGAATGTTTCCAACGTGATCGTAGTACAGCGCACCAAGGGCAATATTGCATGGACCGAAGGTCGGGACGTTTGGTACCACGACGCCGTGCAAAACGTCAGTGATGAATGTCCAGCCGAACCGGTGGATGCGGAAGATCCGCTCTTCATCCTCTACACCTCGGGCTCGACCGGTAAACCCAAAGGGGTATTACATACCACCGGGGGTTACCTGCTGGGCTCTGCAATGACCTTCAAGTATGTATTCGATTATCACGAAGGTGAGATCTTCTGGTGCACCGCGGACGTCGGCTGGGTAACCGGCCACAGTTACATCGTCTATGGTCCCTTGGCCAATGGGGCAACAACGCTGATGTACGAAGGCATGCCCAGTTATCCGGATGCCTCACGCTTCTGGCAGGTCGTGGATAAGCATCAGGTTAACATCTTCTATACAGCCCCCACCGCCATTCGGGCACTAATGCGTGAGGGAGACGCCCATGTGCACAAAAGCTCCCGCGCCAGCCTCCGCTTGCTGGGTAGTGTAGGCGAGCCCATTAACCCTGAAGCGTGGGAATGGTACTACCGCGTCGTAGGTGAGAAGCGCTGCCCTATTGTCGACACATGGTGGCAGACCGAAACAGGCAGCATCCTGATCGCACCGCTCCCTGGCGCAACGGACCTCAAGCCCGGCTCGGCTACACGCCCCTTCTTTGGCGTTCAGCCTGTTCTTCTGGACGACAAGGGCAAGGAGATCGAAGGTCCTGCCGCAGGTGTTCTGGCTATCAAGGCCAGCTGGCCCAGCCAGATCCGAAGCATCTATGGCGATCATCAACGTATGATCGATACCTACTTCAAGGCTTACCCCGGCTACTATTTCACCGGTGACGGTGCCCGCCGTGATGAAGATGGGTATTACTGGATTACCGGCCGCGTGGATGACGTAATCAACGTATCCGGCCACCGGATCGGCACGGCAGAAGTGGAAAGCGTGCTGGCTTTACATGACGAAGTGGCCGAGGCCGCTGTAGTAGGCTGCCCCCATGATGTGAAAGGCCAGTGCGTCTATGCATTTGTCACCCCAATGGGCGGTGTGCAACCCACGGATGAGCTGAAAAAGCGCCTGCTGGCTCAGGTCAGTTCCGAGATTGGCAGCTTTGCAAAACCGGACTTCCTCCAGTGGGCGCCGCGGCTACCCAAGACACGCTCTGGCAAGATCATGCGACGTATCCTGCGCAAGATTGCCTGTGATGAGCTGGACACTCTGGGCGATACCTCCACCCTGGCTGATCCTTCCGTCGTGCAGGAGCTGATTGAGCATCGGCAGAATCTTGCAGCCAAAAAGTGAGTAAAACCGCCGCCGGGCATAGCGTTGGATGTCTGGCGGCTCGTTATCCATTAAGCTTTACGTGATGAAGCATCATTTGGGGCTGTAATGGAAATCCTGCGACGCCGTATTGAAAGTCAGGTCATGAGCCTTACCGGGCTAAGCCTGGGCGGAGTCGATTACGAAAACCCACCTGGGGACCCTGGCCTGTTCGGACCTGACTCCGCCTGCTGGAAGGTACACAGTGACTTTACCTGCATGATGATCGGCGGGGTCGCCGCCCTGCTTCTGCAAATGCTGCATCCCTTGGCACTGGCAGGTGTCTGGGATCACTCCCGCTTTCGAGAAGATATGCTGGGCCGATTACGGCGTACCGGCCAATTCATTGCCGCCACTACCTTTGGCAACCAGGCCGATGCACAACGGTTGATCGAAAAAGTCCGGACGATTCATGGTCATATCAAAGGAGTTGCCCTGGATGGACGCCCTTACGCAGCCGATGACCCTGATCTTTTGACGTGGGTACACGTCGCAGAGGTAAGCAGCTTCCTGAAAGCCTACCTTCGCTATTTCAATCCCCACTTTTCCCTCGCAGAGCAGGACCGTTATTACCGCGAAGTCTCTCTGATTGCCAAGCAACTGGGGGCTCAGCAGGTCCCGGCATCCCGGATAGAAATCGAACACTACCTCAATATGATGCGCCCAGAGCTGGTCTGTGACGAACGTACGCGTGAGATTACGCAGATCCTGCTTTCAGCGCCGGCACCCAGTGCGCTGGCCAAGCCGTTCGGTTCACTGATCATGAGAGCAGGGATTGATCTGCTACCTGAATGGGCCGCCCAGCAATTGGATATCCTGCCCGGCCATGCGGAGCGGCATTTGGTAAGGGCTGGAGTCAACCGTACAGCTCCCCTGCTACGCTGGGCGGTTCGCAACGGTTCCTCACATCGGGCACGACGCCGCATGGGTCAGCCCACCAAGCCCTGATCGGTCGCACGGCAGCCCACAATAATCTGTATTCTGTACGCCTTCATTGCTCTTCGCTTCAAGGCCTGCCCATGCAAACCCTTTTCTCCGCCCTGGACACAGCATTGTCCCGCCGTGAGTCGCTCCTGGCACGACTTCATACCCAGGGTACGGATTGCTATCGACTGTTTCATGGATCACAGGAGGGAGCAGCAGGACTTACACTCGACCGGTACGGCCCGCAGTTACTGATTCAGAGCTTTCATGCTCCTGTTGAAAATGAGGTAATCCTTGCACTGCATCAGCAGGTTCAGCGTTTTTTGGGCCAGGAATTATTTCTTGTCTATAACGACCGGTCGCAAGGCAATTCCCGGATTGATCGCAGCAGCACCGCCCATACAACCGAACCAGATGCACTGGAGGCCACCGCCGCTCGCGAATGGGGCTTGACCTATCGTGTGCGGGGCCGCCATGCCGGCCAAGACCCGTTACTCTTTCTTGACCTGCGTAACGCGCGAGGCTGGGTCAAGCAGAACAGCCAGGACAAGTCAGTCCTGAATCTCTTTGCCTATACTTGCGGTGTAGGACTCTGCGCGGCGGCTGGTGGAGCGCAGGAGGTCTGGAATCTGGACTTCGCTACGCGCAATCTGGCTGTAGGTCAGGAAAACGGTACTCTCAATCCTTCATTGCCGCCCATGCAGTTCGTTCAGTCGGACTATTTCCCCGCTATTCGCCAGCTAGCCGGCTTACCTATCACTCATCGTCGAGGCCAGCGCTTGCCCAGTTATCCTCGCCTGGACCCAAAGCAATTCGACCTTGTATTTCTTGATCCACCGGCTTGGGCCAAAAGTGCCTTTGGAACGGTAGACCTTCAGCGTGACTATCAAAGCCTGCTCAAACCAGCGCTTCTGGCTACTGCCGAAAACGGCACCCTGGTGTGCTGTAACAACCTGGCCAAAGTCTCCATGGCAGAATGGCGCGAGTCTGTCCTGCGCTGCGCCAGCAAACAAGGAAGACCGGTACGTGACTGTCAGGTTATCGCGCCAGACGAGGACTTCCCGTCCTTTGACGGCCAGCCGCCCCTTAAGACCTTGATTTTACAGTTGTAACGATCACGCTTTGCGCATGCTGCCGTTGGAACCACAGCGGCACGTGCGATACTGGAGAGCACTCTTGATGGATAGACGCCATGCCCAAAGCATTGAAACGCGCCGCCATTGTGTTGTCGCTCCTCCTGCTGTATTGCCTGCTTGGTTTTCTGATTCTCCCGCGCGTTGCGTTGCACGTTGCAAACCAACAGTTGACGCGTTACACCACGCAGCCTGCTCAGATTGATGAGATCACCTTCAATCCCTTCACATTTAAAGTAGAACTGAAGGGGTTTCGCATTGGTTCTCCCGAACACCCCGTCTTGGCAGCCAAGCGCCTCTATGCTGACCTTGAGCTGAACAGCTTATGGCGAATGGAAGCACATCTGGCGCGTCTGGAGCTGGAAGAGCCCGTTATCGACGTTACGCTCGAGAAAGACGGTACGCTAAATCTTACCGAGCTGTTTAAAACGTCTGAGAATTCCGACCCTCAAGACAAGCCTACGGCAAATTCAACCGAGCAACCCTTTCCCTTGACCATCGATGCTCTTGCCCTTCAGAAGGCCCAGGTGCATTACCGAGATCAACAGCTCAAACAGCCCGTCGAAGTGAGTTTCAACCCCATTGATCTGACCCTGGAAAACATCGGCACCCGCACAGAAAACCCAGGCCGCTACAGCCTAAATGCCCAAGCAGGCCAGGATGGTGCACTCACAAGCGAAGGAACGCTCCACTTGGTCCCTTTCACCCTTAATGGCTCTCTGGAACTCAAGGAGGCTGCGCTGGCCCCCTGGTGGGCCTACGTCAGCGAAGCGCTACCGCTTTCACTCGATAAGGGTCGGTTGAATGGGCATGCTCAGTACCACCTCGAAACAGGAAAAATCTTTCAACTACAACTGTCCAAGACCAGCCTGAGCCTTGATGAGTTTTCCAGCAAAGCAGTCAATGCCACGCCACAGATACATCTAAACCACCTCGCTATTGCCGATGCCACACTGGACCTAACCAAACGCCAAATTCATCTGGGAAAGCTCGAGACCCGAAACTTGGAGGCCTGGGTCTCTCGGGATCGGGACGGTCAGCTGGATTGGGCCAAGTTGTTCACCTTCCCGAAGCAACCCGAGGCGTTGCCCGACACACCGAATTGGCAGATCAGCATTGGCAAGACTGACCTACAAGGCGGCCGCCTTCATCTAAAAGACCTGGCCGCGTCAGCACCTGTAGATCTGGACATAAAGAACATCAACCTGGCGTTATCCAGCCTTGATCTGGCAGGCCAAATGCCGACCACGGTCAACCTCAACGCTCAAGTTGGTCTACATGGGCAGCTTGAGGTTAGCGGTGAGCTGATACTGAGTCCTGTGACCGCTCGCCTGCATATTGTGAATAATGATATCGACCTGCGTCTGGCCCAAGCCTATATTGCTCCCTATATCCGCCTTGAAGTGCGGAGCGGCATGCTGGCAAGCGACATCAACCTCTCCCTCCATGATACAGCGCCTCTTGCCTTGTCCGTGACCGGGCAGGCCCAGCTCACCCAGCTACATACTCTAGATACCCAGCGCCAGCGTGACTTCCTGCGCTGGCAAACGCTTACGCTCAAAGGTATCAGCTACGAGCATGGCCAGCGTCTCGCCATTGATGACATTACCCTGCTGCGTCCCTATGCCCGTCTTATTATCAACGAAGACCTGACCACCAACTTTCGTCAGCTGCTGATTCCTCAACCCAAAGACGAAGCACCTGACAACACCCCTCCGCTAACCCTGCACATCGGCGGTATTCATGTTGTTAACGGCTCGGCCAATTTTGCAGACTATAGCCTTACGCCCAGCTTCATAACGGCTATTCAGGAGCTGAACGGTCAGATCGGCACGCTGGATACAAAGGCCTCCGATCCGGCGGAAATAAGCCTGACCGGCAAGGTGGATCGCTTTGCACCCGTCAATATCAAAGGTCGTCTGAACCCACTAGATCCGCTCAACAAACTCAACGTGACAGCAGCATTCCGTCATGTTGAACTTACAACCCTTACGCCCTATTCCGGAAAATTCGCCGGCTATGCCATCCGCAAAGGGCGCCTGGACCTGGATCTCAACTACCGGATCGACAACAGCAAGCTGGATGCTCAAAACCATCTGGTATTGGATCAGCTTGAGCTAGGTGAACGGATTGACAGCCCTGATGCCGTCGACCTGCCTGTCAGGCTTGCGGTTGCGCTACTCAAGGACTCCCACGGCAGAATTGACCTGACTCTCCCTGTCGCGGGTAACCTCAACGACCCTAACTTCAGCGTGGCGCCCATCATCTGGCAAACGATGCGCAACGTCATTGCAAGGGCCGTCCAATCGCCCTTCAAGATGCTGGCAGGCTTGGCAGGTCGAGCAGAAACGGATCTCAACGAGATACCCTTTGAAGCGGCCTCGGTCAACTTGACGGGTGAGGCGCGTCAGTCGCTCGATACGCTGGCCCAGGCGCTAAAAAGGCGTCCGCAGCTGCAACTGGATGTAGAAGGCCGTAGCGCGGTTGAGATCGACGGCCCTTCACTTTCTGCGCAGCGCTTGGAGCGCGAATTCCAGACACAGTACTACAATTTGCTGCAGCGGCGAGGCGACAAGGTTCCCGCAGATGCCACCCAGCTTGCCGTACCGGAAGATATGCGACCTGCCTTGCTGGAGGGGATTTACCGTACCCGCCTTAAACAACAGCCGCCTGCCGAGTGGACACACCTGAGCGATACCGAGCGGCAGCAGCGTCTGAGTGCCGCCATTCTTGACTCATGGAAAACGAGTGATCTGCTTCTGCGACGACTGGCACAGGCGCGTGCTCAAAACATCAAGCAATACCTCGTAGAAAAGGCCGGGCTTGAGGAAGGCCGTATTTATTTAATTGATGTCAATACAAGCCAGCAAGGCAATAATGGGCGTATCGCGGCACAACTTCATCTTGGCAGTAGCTAGGACAGCAGATGAGATACACCACAACCGCCATAGCCCTATTACTAGCGCTCTCCGCCTCGGTGGCGCTAGGTGACACGCTCCGCTGCGGCAGTAACTTGGTTAACCGGGGCGACCGTACGTTTGAGGTACAACGGAAATGCGGCGAACCTGCGCATCGAGATTTTATAGGCTACACGCAGGGTGACTATGGTCGTAGGGAATCGACACGGGAAGAATGGGTTTACGGTCCCTGGAATGGTGGAACCTACATTTTGACATTTGAAGCCAACCGGCTTGTCAGCATCGAATTCACACGTGATTAGAGCCTGTCCATGCCCTTTAATGCTCTTCGAGTCTCTGTACTGCTCATCCTCTCTACCATAGTGTGGCCTGCTCATGCCGAGTCCTTACGATGCGGTAGTCAGCTGGTCAATACAGATGACCATATCAGCGAAATTTACCGTAAATGTGGAAGGCCCGGCAGCCGTGCTAACCTGGGTTACATTGAGGTCGTAGACAGTTACAGAAGACGCAGCGACGTTAAAGTCGAAGAATGGGTGTATGGCCCATGGAACGGCATGTATCACTATTTGACGTTTCGCGGCGACCGGCTGTTCAAGATTGAAAGCAAGCGCGGCCAGTAATTAGGCCACGTTAAGGCGAAGCTTGAGCTCTAAAAGGTGATCATGGCACAGCTTGGCTTTTTGTAGCTGCTCCTGAACCAGCGGCTTGGCTTCCAGTTCGGGCATATCGTGTATGGCCTGTTCCAGCAGGTGGAGAAGCTGGTCTTCAGACTCCTCTAACACTTGAATATAGGTGGTATCCCCCGCTTCTGCCAGAGCAGCTCTGGTCTGTTCATAAAGTACTTTGAAAGAGCTTACAAAAAGACTGTCATTAGCAGGCTGCCTGCCATGCAAGGATGTCTGGCTACTTAACAGGATAACCAGACCTGCTTTCATCTGAGCCATCTCAGAGAACAACGCTTTGAGCTGGGGACTGCTCACTGCATTGATCGCTGACTCGTAGAATGTTCTGCCATTACGAGAAACTTCAATCAGATCCACAAAGGCATCTGCTTTTCCAGACATGGCACTTACCTCACAGATACTAAAAGTGGCGGGCTTCAAGCCCGCCACTTTAGATTACTCGGCCGATTTCAAGCCATCAGCCGATACGGCTTTAACGCCTTTGATATTTTTTGCTTTCTCAACAGCCAGCTCACGCTGAGCGTCTGTCGCAACAGTACCTGAAAGGGAGACTACACCTTTGTTGGTCTCGACCTTGATATCGGTCCCTTTGATATGATCATCAGCAAGGAAAGAAGATTTCACCTTTCCAGTGATCCATGTGTCGGAAACTGTTTCCTCTGCCTTCTCCACGTTGTCATTAGCGGCCAACGTCATCGTTTGATGGTTTGTGGCAGCAAACGCACCTCCGGCAAGCGGCATGCTTAGAGCGGTAACAGCGGCGGCGGCAAGAGCGAAATGGCTGAAAGTCTTCTTCATGGTGTGACTCCTGTTTTGAGTGTACGCCGTATCCTGGCGCTAGCACTAATCATGATCGCAATCAGCATGCCAACTCGGCTTCATAAAAAAATCATTAAATATCAATAAGTTAATAATTTGGCTTTTTAATAAACCGTTGCACATTGCAATAAATCGTTCATGCAATACATGCAAGTTGCATGAACAACGGACATAAAAAAGCCCAGCCAAGGCTGGGCTTTCAGTTTACTAACTATCAGGCGCCAGAAGCTTCAGCTGCTGCGACATCCTTGATAGAGAGCTTGATACGGCCGCGGTTATCCACGTCCAATACCAATACCTTCACTTCCTGTCCTTCTTTCAGTACATCGGAAACCTTCTCGATGCGCTGATCGCTGATCTGAGAAATGTGTACCAGACCATCTTTACCAGGCAGGATATTTACGAACGCACCGAAATCGACAATGCGCTCGACCTTACCAACGTAAATCTTGCCGATTTCAGCTTCTGCAGTAATACCCAGAACGCGCTGTTTGGCGGCCTCGGCAGCTTCACGGGTTTCGCCGTAAATCTTGACGCTGCCATCATCTTCGATGTCGATCGACGCCTTGGTTTCTTCACAGATTCCACGAATAACAGCGCCGCCTTTACCGATGACGTCGCGGATCTTGTCCGGCTCGATCTTCATGGCAATCATGGTCGGAGCATTGGCAGACAGCTCTGCACGCGGCTTGGCGATTACCTGATTCATTTGGGACAGGATATTGAGGCGAGCCTCTAGAGCCTGAGCCAAAGCGACTTCCATGATCTCTTCGGTAATACCGTTGATCTTGATGTCCATCTGCAGAGCGGTAACGCCCTTGTCAGTACCGGCCACCTTGAAGTCCATATCGCCAAGGTGATCTTCATCACCTAGAATATCGGTCAGAACAGCAAATCTGTCGCCTTCCTTTACCAGGCCCATCGCAACGCCAGCAACCGGAGCGCGAACTGGAACACCAGCATCCATCAATGCCAACGAGGCACCGCAGACAGAAGCCATGGAGCTTGAGCCGTTTGACTCAGTGATCTCTGAAACAACACGAATGCTGTAGGGAAACTCTTCCTGAGAAGGCAGCATAGCCTGCACACCACGGCGTGCCAGACGGCCATGACCGATTTCACGGCGGCCTGGGCTACCCATACGTCCGCACTCACCGACCGAGAAAGGCGGGAAGTTGTAGTGCAGCATAAAGGTGTCACGGCGCTCGCCTTCCAGCATGTCGAGGATCTGAGCATCGCGGGCAGTACCCAGGGTAGTCGCTACCAGCGCCTGAGTTTCACCACGCGTAAACAGTGCGGAGCCGTGAGTCTTAGGCAGCACACCCACTTCAATATTCAGCGGACGAACAGTACGGGTATCACGACCATCGATACGCGGCTTACCGCCTACGATGTTCTCACGTACAGTGCGATATTCCAGCAGGCCAAAAATTTCCTTGACCTCGGCGGTACTGTACTGACCCTCTTCCTCACCCGCAAACTTGGCCACAGCCTGATCGCGCAGCTCACCCAGAGCCGCATAACGGTCCTGCTTGATGGTAATGGTATAAGCCTGAGAGATTGCCTCACCAAATTCGGCACGCAGCTGGTTAACCAAAGCTGTGTTCTCGACCGGAGCTTGCCAGTCCCACGTAGGCTTGCCTGCTTCAGCAGCAAATGCCTTGATTGCCTCGATGACAACCTGGAACTCTTCATGGGCAAACAGTACAGCGCCCAGCATCTGGTCTTCAGTCAGCTCGTCCGCTTCGGACTCAACCATTAGAACCGCGTCAGAGGTACCTGCGACAACCATGTCCAGGCTGGAACTCTGAAGCTGCTCATAGCTTGGGTTGATGATATAGCCCAGCTCTGGGTGGAACCCTACGCGTGCAGCACCAATCGGGCCCGCGAACGGAATGCCGGAAATAGCCAGAGCGGCAGAAGTACCGATCATGGCAGCAATATCCGGATCAGACTTCTTGTTGGTAGAAACTACAGTACAGACAACCTGTACTTCGTTCATGAAGCCTTCAGGGAATAGAGGACGAATCGGGCGATCGATCAGGCGGGAGGTCAATGTTTCCTTTTCGCTTGGACGACCTTCACGCTTGAAATAGCCACCGGGGATACGACCTGCCGCATACGTCTTTTCCTGATAGTGGACAGACAGCGGGAAGAAGTCACGGCCTTCTGCTGGAGACTTGGCGCCCACAACAGTGACCAGAACGCTAACGTCTTCAGTACTGACAAGTACTGCACCACTGGCCTGACGCGCAATACGGCCCGTCTCCAGGGTTACGGTCTGCTGACCGAATTTGAATGTCTTGATTACTGGATTCACAGTATTTCCTTCTTGTATTGCCCTTGGGGAAATCTTGAGAGCGGCGGGGTATCGGACCCGGCGCGATCTCAGGGGACGCATGAAGCAAAAAAGCTGGAAACCGGCATAGCCGACCCCCAGCTTTTAAGCGACTAGCGTCCAGCTTGCATCGTGATCAACGACGCAGGCCCAGACGGCTGATCAGGTCACTGTAACGAGTAGTGTCTTTGGCCTTCAGGTAGTCCAGCAGCTTACGACGCTGGTTAACCATACGGATCAGACCACGACGGCTGTGGTGGTCCTTGCTGTTGGCCTTGAAGTGACCCTGCAGCTTGTCGATATTGGCAGACAGCAGAGCAACCTGCACTTCCGGAGAACCGGTATCGCCTTCGCCGCGCTTGTAGTCGTTAACGATCTGGGCTTTTTCTTCAACGCTAAGTGCCATGATAGGGCTCCTAGATATAACAGGCCGAGGGAACTACCCCCGTGTTCAGAGAAGAGGAATGACCATGCCTGTTAACAGCCACCCTCATATCAGTCTTACGACCGAACCAAACGACGCGGCGCAATACGCCCGTCGTCAGTCACCTCACCGATACCGATAAAGCGACCTTCATTATCCTGTACTCGCATCCAGCCAAATTTGGGCGCGTTCGCCGCTCGCACCGGCTGACCATGCAACCAATAGTAGGCTGTGTGCTCGGTCAGTTGTAGCAGCGGCCAGTGCTCCAGACCACTATCAACCGGGAGCAGGAAGGCATCCAACGCTTCTGCACCACCTTCTTCGTGCGCTTTTTCAAGCACCTCAAGGCTTACAGACTGAGCCAGAGCGAAGGGGCCTGCCTGAGTTCTGCGTAGTTCCGCTACATGAGCTCCGCAACCAAGCGTCTGGCCTAAGTCTTCGACCAGGGACCGAATGTAGGTGCCCTTGCTACAGTGCACATCGAGTGTAGCGCGATCCGTTGTCAGCGCCAGCAGCTCGAGACGGCTAATAGTAACAGAACGCGGTTCACGCTCCACCACCTCGCCTGCACGAGCCAGCTTATAGAGCGGCTGACCGTCTCGCTTCAGCGCCGAATACATAGGCGGAACCTGTAGGATATCACCTCGAAACACTGGCAGGGCTGCTTCTACAGCCGAGGCGTCAAGGTTTACCTCTCGACGGTCAACGATTTCTCCCTCGGCATCACCTGTCGTTGTAGTGACACCTAGCTGCATAACCGTTTCATACCCTTTATCCGCATCAAGCAGATACTGGGAGAACTTTGTTGCCTCACCAAAGCACAATGGCAAAACACCTGTTGCCAATGGATCAAGGCTACCGGTATGCCCCGCTTTTTCAGCATTAAGCAACCAGCGTACCTTCTGCAGGGCCGCATTAGAGGTCAGGCCTCGCGGCTTGTCGAGTACCAGAATACCGTTAACCGATCGACGGATTCGTTTCACTTGCGCCACGCTTACTCTCCATCCTCGTGACGACGATCTTCAGATACTGCACGCTCGATCAACGCAGACAGTTCCGCTCCGCGACGGATGCTCTCATCATAATGAAAGCGCATTTGCGGGATCGTCCTAAGCTTCATTGCGCGTCCTAACTGCTGACGCAAAAAGCCAGAGGCTTCATTCAGAATCCCTAAATTCTGGGCAATATCCTCAGACGAATCTTTACCCAAAACAGTAATAAATACTTTGGCGTGGGAAAGATCACGCGCCACATTGACGTCAGTAATCGTTACCAGGCCCAGACGAGGATCTTTAATTTCCCGCTGAATCAAAAGCGCTAACTCACGCTGCATCTGATCACCGATGCGCTGAGTACGAGTGTATTCTTTAGCCATCTTCGCTCTCTCTTAAAGCCAGGTGCTGTTAAAAAGACGAAGCTGGAAGCTGCCTTGCGGCAACTTCCAGCTCCTGGCTTTTCGCTTGCGTGAATTACAGCGAGCGTGCTACTTCGACCTTCTCGAAAACTTCGATCTTATCGCCGACCTTAACGTCGTTATAGCTCTTCACACCGATACCGCATTCCATGCCGGCACGAACTTCAGCCACGTCATCTTTGAAGCGACGCAGAGATTCAAGTTCACCTTCAAAGATCACAATATCTTCACGTAGAACACGAATCGGACGATTGCGATGGACCATGCCTTCAACAACCATACAGCCTGCAACAGCACCAAACTTCGGCGAGCGGAAGACGTCACGAACTTCTGCAATGCCCAGAATGTTCTCGCGAACATCGCTGCCCAGCATACCCGTTAGCGCTTTCTTAACATCTTCGATAATGTCGTAGATCACGTTGTAATAACGTAGATCCAAACCTTCCTGCTCAATGATCTTACGAGCACCAGCATCGGCACGAACGTTAAAGCCGAAGAGAACCGCATTAGAAGCCAGCGCTAGGTTCGCATCACTTTCAGTGATACCCCCTACACCACCAGCAACAACACGCACCTGAACTTCATCGTTACCCAGACCACTTAGCGAGCTTTGCAGAGCCTCTAGAGAACCGCGCACATCGGACTTGAGAACGATGTTAAGCGTCTTTTTCTCGTCTTGGCCCATGTTTTCGAAAATATTTTCGAGCTTGCCTGCCTGAGCACGTGCCAGCTTGACCTCACGGAACTTACCCTGACGGAACAAGGCAACTTCACGCGCTTTTTTCTCATCGGTCAGAACAGTCAGCTCATCACCGGCATCCGGCGTGCCATCCAAGCCAAGAATTTCGACGGGGATGGATGGGCCTGCCTCTTTGATCGGCTTGCCGTTCTCATCGAGCATGGCACGGATACGACCGAAGTTAACACCGACCAGGGCCATATCACCCTGACGCAGAGTACCGTTTTGCACCAGAACAGTAGCAACCGGTCCGCGACCCTTATCAAGGCGCGACTCAATTACTACACCACGACCTGGAGCCGAAGGTGTTGCAGTCAATTCAAGAACTTCAGCCTGCAGAAGAATGGCTTCTAACAGCTCATCAACGCCAGTACCTGCTTTGGCAGATACATGAACAAACTGAGTATCACCGCCCCACTCTTCTGGGATGACATCACGCCCAGCCAGATCATGTTTAACACGGTCCGGATCTGCATCAGGCTTGTCGATCTTGTTTACTGCAACAACGATCGGCACACCAGCAGCCTTAGCGTGCTGGATAGCTTCTTCTGTCTGTGGCATGACACCGTCATCGGCAGCGACAACCAGAATAACAATGTCGGTTGCCTGAGCACCACGAGCACGCATGGCGGTAAATGCTGCGTGACCAGGGGTATCCAGGAACGTCACCATGCCACGATCAGTGTTTACATGGTAGGCGCCGATATGCTGGGTAATGCCACCCGCTTCGCCTGCTGCAACCTTGGCGCGACGGATGTAGTCCAGCAAGGAAGTCTTACCATGGTCAACGTGACCCATGACCGTAACCACCGGCGCACGGTGAACCTGCTCGCCCTCGAACTTGAGGGACTCAGCCAGCTGCTCTTCCAACGCATTTTCGCTAACCAGCTTAACCTTGTGACCAAGCTCCTCAGCAACCAGCTGAGCGGTTTCACGATCCAGCACCTGGTTGATCGTGGCAGGCGAGCCCATCTTAAACATGAACTTGATGACTTCAGCTGCCTTGACAGACATCTGCTGGGCCAGCTCAGCAACAGTAATTGTTTCGCCTAAAGCGACTTCACGAACAACCGGCCCTGTAGGGTTCTGGAAGCCATGCTGGTTACGCTTTTTGAGCTTGGACTTGTTTCGGCCGCCACGGCGACCGCCAAAACCATCATCTTCATCATCGCCGGCGCTACGAACAACGCGCGGACTACTAACCTTATCCTTCTCCTTCAAGGAAGGACGGTGCTGTGCATGCTTGCGATCGCGACGCTCATCCTCATCCCGCTTGCCTGCTACAGGCGGCGCTACGGGACGACGCGGTTCTTCGCGCTTACGCTCATCAGATGCAGCTGCCGGCGCTGCCGGTGCTGCTTTATTTGCAACCACTTCTTCCACTACTTCCTCGGGCTTGGTTTCTGTAGCGGCTTTCGCAGCCGCTTCTGCCACTTCTTGAGCGGCCTTGGCAGCAGCTTGCTGGCGAGCTTCTTCTTCAGCTTTAAGGCGAGCTTCCTCTTCGGCCTTCAAGCGAATCTCTTCTTCTGCTCGCTGGCGAGCTTCTTCTTCGGCCTTCAAGCGAGCAGCCTCTTCGGCCTCGCGCTGCGCCTCAAGCTCACGCTGCTGTTCGGTCGCCAACTCATCGGGACTTTGCTTGACGTAGGTCTTCTTTTTACGGACTTCGACATTAACCGTCTTGCTTCCAGACACCTTCAATGTCGTTTGAGTCTTGCGCTGGAGCGTTATTTTACGCGGTTCGTCCAGCTTGGTGTTTCCTTTCAGATGAGACAGCAGTTTTTGCTTTTCAGTGTCGGTCACAACCTGGTCTGCACTGCTATGGGACAGACCCGCTTCCCGCATTTGCTGCAGCAGGCGTTCAACCGGTGTATTGACCGTTTGGGCCAGTTCTTTCACCGTGACTTGCGTCATGCACTCTTCTCCTCAGGCAGCACCGCTCACTCAAACCAATGGGCACGGGCAGCCATGATCAACTTGCCGGCACGCTCTTCATTCATGCCGTTAATATCGAGCAGATCATCAATGGACTGCTCGGCAAGATCTTCGCGATTGGCAACGCCTCGCTGCGCCAGCTCAAGCGCGAGTTCCTCAGTCATGCCTTCGAGACTAAGCAAATCTTCTTCCGGCTTCTTGTCAGCCAGTTGTTCTTCCGTCGCGATGGCACGGGTTAACAGGCGGTCCTTAGCCCTATTACGAAGCTCATTGACGATGTCTTCATCGAAACCATCAATATTGAGCATTTCCTCCATGGGAACGTAGGCGATTTCTTCGAGCGTGGTGAAACCTTCTTCAACCAACACTTGAGCCAACTCTTCATCTACGTCCAGTTCGTCTACAAACTGCTGAAGAATATCGCCCGTCTCTGCCTGCTGCTTGGCCATGATGTCCTCTTCGGTCATCACGTTCAGCGTCCAGCCTGTCAATTGACTTGCAAGGCGAACGTTTTGGCCACTACGACCAATAGCCTGAGCCAAATTATCAGCGGCAACTGCGATATCCATGGTGTGGGTATCTTCATCAACAATGATTGACGCAACCTCAGCAGGCGCCATGGCATTGATAACGAACTGAGCAGGGTTGTCATCCCACAAAACGATGTCTACTCGCTCACCGCCCAATTCGCCAGACACGGCCTGGACACGCGATCCCCGCATGCCGATACAGGCACCCTGCGGATCGATACGCTTGTCTTTCGAGCGCACGGCAATTTTTGCACGCGAGCCTGGATCCCGAGCAGCGGCCATAACATCAATCAGCTGCTCAGATATTTCCGGTACTTCAATCCGGAACAGCTCAATCAACATTTCAGGCGCTGTGCGCGACAGGATTAGCTGAGGGCCACGATTTTCCGTACGGATTTCCTTGAGCAGTGCACGAACCCGAACGCCAACACGGAAGTTTTCCCGTGGGATGATCTGATCACGAGCCAGTAAGGCTTCTGCATTGTTGCCCAAGTCGACGATTACATTGTCTCGCGTAACTTTTTTGACTGTACCAGAAATGATCTCACCCACTTTTTCCCGGTAAGCATCAACAATCTGAGCACGCTCAGCTTCACGCACTTTCTGGACAATAACTTGCTTGGCTGTTTGAGCCGCGATGCGGCCGAACTCTATGGATTCGATCTTTTCTTCAATCAGATCGCCAATCTTGGCATCTGGATTGATTTCCTGAGCCTCATCGAGCGTCAGGTTTGCTGCTGGATTATCAAAGTCTTCATCTTTGACAACTGTCCAGCAGCGAAACGTTTCATAACTACCGTTGTGGCGATTAATAGCCACACGCAGCTCTACATCTTCTTCGTAGCGTTTCTTTGTGGCAGTGGCCAGGGCTAGCTCCAATGCCTCGAAAATGACACCGGGCGGAACACCTTTTTCATTGGAAACCGATTCCACTACCAGTAGAACTTCTTTACTCATCGTACGCCTCGCCTGTCGCAATCCTTTGGGATCCGCGGATTTGCGCCTTATTCAAATCGGGGAATGACATTAGCCTTATCGATCATCTCGACGGGAAGCAGATATTCATGGTCATCAACCTGAACCACGACATCCTGTTCTTCCACACCGCGCAAAAGGCCTTGAAAATTGCGGCGGCCTTCATAAGGCGAACGAAGCCTTATTTTTACTTGCTCACCGACAAAAGCGTTGAATTGCTCAAGAGTGAATAAAGGTCTATCCATACCTGGAGATGAAACCTCCAAGGTGTATTCGCCCGGAATAGGATCTTCTACGTCTAAAATCCCGCTAACTTGACGACTGACTTTTTCACAGTCCTCAACCAGAATTCCGTTTGAATGATCGATATAGACCCTTAGCAGAGAATGCCGGCCCTGGGAAATGTACTCGATGCCCCAGCATTCATAGCCAAGCGCTTCGATGACGGGGGCCAGCATGGCTTGCAACTGTTCTAGCTTGCTCGACACCTGGTTGCCTCACGCATGCTGTGCAAATAAAAAATGGGCGATAACGCCCATCCCTTGTGGTCGCTGCAAGAACGCACGACCTGATTGTTCAGCTAACAAAAAGCCCCTATAAAGGGGCCTTTGTTGACTGGTTGCGGGGGCAGGATTTGAACCTACGACCTTCGGGTTATGAGCCCGACGAGCTACCAGACTGCTCCACCCCGCGTCAAAGCTGGAGCGAAAGTATAAGAAAGAGTCTCTTTCAGGTCAATCTACTTACGCTCACGACACTATGTTCAGTGTCTAAATATGGTGCCGAAGATGGGACTCGAACCCATACAGCCGTTGGCCACTACCCCCTCAAGATAGCGTGTCTACCAATTCCACCACTTCGGCAAAAACTTCTTACTATTTCTGATTTCCCGGAACATCACCTTCTGAGGATGTCGAAGGTTTCTGCTGTGACATGGGAACATCATCATTTGCCGCAGGCTTCTGAACTTCAGGCGCCTGCTGCATAGCTGCAGGCTTAGGAAGTCCCACTTCCTGCAACGCGTTGGCTTTTTCCTTAGCGAAATAAGCCAAACCTAAACTAGTAGCAAAAAAAACCGCCGCCAGTATAGCAGTAAAACGACTCAAAAAGGTAGCAGAACCTTGGCTTCCAAAAACAGTACCCGAAGCACCTGCACCAAAAGAAGCACCAGCGTCCGCACCTTTACCCTGCTGAAGAAGAACCAGGACAACCAGTCCCAGCGCCATTAGCAGATGCACGACAACAACTAGAGTTTCTAACATCATTTACTTCCAGCAGCGTGATAAATCACGCCAAATTCATTCGCATTTAGGGAGGCTCCACCTACAAGCCCACCATCGATATCAGGCATACCGAACAATTCGGCAGCATTACCGCCCTTTACACTTCCACCGTATAGCAGCCGAACTTTATCAGCCACAACACTGCTATAAGAGCGGATAAACTGTCGCAGTTCCTGATGCACCGCCTGAGCTTCATCAGGGGTTGCTGTCAATCCTGTACCTATCGCCCATACAGGCTCATAGGCTACAACCGCAGACTCAAAAGCCTCGATACCCAGCACATCTATTACAGATTTGAGCTGCCCTTTAACAACGTCAAAGGTCTTACCAGCTTCTCGCTGCTCTCGAGTCTCACCAACACAAAGGACCGGCACTATACCCATCTTTTGGGCTGAAGCAAACTTTTTTGCAACCGTATCGTCATCTTCTAGCAAGATCAAACGACGCTCGGAATGCCCTACAAGGACATACCCACAGCCCACATCACGCAACTGAGAAGCTGCTATCTCACCAGTGAGCGCACCTTGCTCAGGCTGCACGGCACAATCTTGTGCGCCGAGGCCTATACTACTATCCGCAAGGCCTACCTCTACCTGATCAATAAACAGAAATGGCGGAAACACTACCATCTCAACTTCATCAGACAAGGCGAGCTTACTCAACCCTTCTATCAGCTCGGCTACATCTGCACGTGTTCCGTGCATTTTCCAGTTACCAGCGACCAAAGGCTTGCGCATGCTAATGCCTCAGTGAGCGAAGTGGGCGCAGATATTATCTAAGTTTTTTTGCTTTGACAAGCCAAATCAAGCACATACCTCACTTACCAGCTTAGCCAAGGCTTCTGCATGCTTGTGAACCTGGCGTTCGTCGCTGCCTTCAACCATTACTCGAACAAGCGGTTCTGTTCCCGACTTACGCAGTAAAACACGCCCTTTACCCGCCATTTGCTCGGTCACTTCTGTACATGCTTTTTGTACGTCAGGATGCGCCAAGGGGTCTACGTCTCCGGAGTAGCGCACATTGATAAGCACTTGAGGATGCTTTTTGAGGCCCTTACGCGCCTCTGCCAATGTTTGCCCAGCGCGCCTCAATGCCATCAAAACCTGCAAAGCGGAAATAATGGCATCGCCCGTTGTGGTGTACTGGCAACATACAATGTGACCAGAACTCTCGCCACCTAGCGTCCATTTCTTGGACAAGAGCTCAGCCATGACATAGCGGTCGCCGACCTTGGCCCTGGCAAATGGAATTTCCAACTCAGCCAGACCAAGCTCCAACCCTAGATTGCTCATCTGAGTACCCACGACCCCACCATCAAGGCGGTTGCGGCCTTTGAGATCCTTCGCAATCAGGAACAAGAGCTCGTCCCCATCAACGATTGCGCCTGTATGATCAACCATCAACACACGATCACCATCGCCATCAAAGGCAATACCAAGGTCAGCATGCTGATCCCGCACAGCCTTCTGCAGCTCGCCTAAATGAGTAGAGCCACAATTTTTGTTGATGTTGAGACCATCTGGCTGAGCACCGATAACACTAACCTGAGCACCCAGCTCACGGAAGACACTTGGGGCAATCTTGTAAGTCGCACCGTGAGCACAGTCGACTACGATCCGCATACCAGCAAAACTGGTACCCGCTGGCACACTACTTTTGCAGAACTCTATATAGCGCCCTGCGGCATCATTGATACGAGACACTTTACCGATGCGAGCAGACTCCACAACAGTCATCGGCTGATCCAGTAACTCCTCAATCATCAGCTCTACCTCATCAGGCAACTTAGTGCCCAACCCGGAAAAGAACTTGATCCCGTTATCGTAGAACGGGTTATGGGAGGCACTGATAACAATGCCGGCATTAGCCTGGAATGTACGCGTAAGATAAGCGATACCTGGCGTTGGCATCGGCCCTAAAAGCATGACATCTGCGCCAGCGGCTGAAAGGCCGGCCTCAAGTGCAGATTCGAACATATAACCAGAGTTACGCGTATCCTTACCTACTAAGACACGACAGATACCCTGACTACGAAACGCAATGCCCGCAGCCCATCCCAACTTCAACATAAAGTCAGGCGTAATGGGATACTCACCTACGCGACCACGAATTCCATCTGTTCCAAAATACTTTCTAGCCATTGCTATCGCCCTGCCTTAAGCCTGCTCTACCGCAGCAATCATTTTTATAACATCAACCGTCTGCTCTACATCATGCACCCGGATAATACTGGCTCCCTTGGCAACCGCGAGTGCAGCTAAAGCGAGACTGCCATATAAACGCTCTTCGACAGGCTTGGTCAGGACCGCCCCGATCATGCTCTTACGTGAAACGCCTACTAACAGCGGCAACGCTAGCTCAAACAACTCTGGCATACGCTTGAACAGAACAAGGTTATGCTCAAGCGTTTTGGCAAACCCGAAGCCAGGATCAAGAATAAGTTGGTCGCGACGAATCCCTTCATTTTCACAAGCAGCAACCCGCTCACTCAAGAAGGCAATCACATCGGTAACCACATCCTCATAATGAGGGTTTTGCTGCATTGTCCCAGGCTCACCCTGCATATGCATTAGACAGACAGGTAGGCCTGCTGCAGCGGCAGCCTCAAGCGCACCGGGACGCTTCAAGGCACGCACGTCATTAATCAGTCCCGCCCCCACCTTTGCACTTTCAAGCATCACCTGAGGTGAAGAGGTATCAACCGAAATGATAACGTCCAATTCTTTAGATATAGCCTCAACTACAGGCACTACCCGACTGAGCTCTTCGTCCTCTGAAACAGCAGGAGCTCCAGGCCTTGTTGACTCGCCGCCAATATCAACAAGGGTGGCACCTGCCGATACCAAAGCACGTGCATGAAACAGCGCGCTATCCAAGGTATTGAACCGGCCGCCATCAGAAAAGGAATCAGGGGTAACATTGAGGATCCCCATGACATGGGGATGTGATAAATCAAGAACCCGACTGCCGCAAAGCAGTCGGGTTTGGATTGAAACAGGAATCATGGAAAAATTAGTGCTCGCCTGCCGGTCCACCTATTGGTGTTTCGGGACGACTATCTCCTTGAGTAGCATTAGTGCCGGTAGGACCTGAACCGTCCTGCCAATCACGCGGCTCCCTCGGTACACGACCTGCCATGATGTCGTCGATCTGATCAGCATCAATCGTCTCGTACTTCATCAGAGCGTCAGACATCATTTCCAGCTTGTCTCGATTCTCATCCAACAGACGCTTGGCTGTGTTGTAACAGTCATTGATGATTCGCCGGATTTCAGAGTCGATCTCTTTGGCTGTCTCTCCTGACATGCTGCCGCTACCACCACCCGAACCACGACCCAGGAAGCTTTCACTTTCTTCCTCACCGTAGAGTAGCGGGCCGAGCTTTTCAGACAAGCCCCACTTGGTGACCATATTGCGAGCCAACTGAGTAGCGCGCATGATGTCATTCGAAGCGCCAGTAGTGACACCTTCGAAGCCAAGCGTCATCTCCTCAGCGATTCGTCCTCCAAACAGCGAGCAGATCTGACTCTCCAACGCCCGCTTGGACAGACTGTAACGATCCTCCTCAGGCAGGAACATGGTTACACCTAAAGCGCGTCCACGAGGAATAATCGAGACCTTGTAAACAGGGTCATGCTCAGGCACCAGGCGACCTACGATAGCGTGCCCCGCCTCGTGATAAGCAGTGTTGCGCTTCTCCTTCTCGGACATGACCATTGTCTTGCGCTCTGCGCCCATCATGATCTTGTCTTTGGCCAACTCGAATTCACGCATATCTACGGTGCGCTTATTGGAACGCGCTGCAAATAGAGAAGCTTCGTTTACCAGATTGGCAAGGTCAGCGCCCGAAAACCCCGGGGTGCCACGCGCAATAACAGCGGCATCCACACGATCTCCCATTGGAACTTTCCGCATGTGAACCTTAAGGATTTGCTCACGACCACGAATATCTGGAAGACCTACTACGACCTGACGATCGAAGCGACCCGGGCGTAGTAAAGCAGGGTCAAGTACATCAGGACGGTTGGTAGCAGCTATGACGATAATACCGTCATTCATTTCGAAGCCGTCCATCTCAACCAGCAATTGGTTCAGGGTCTGCTCACGCTCATCATGACCACCGCCCATACCCGCTCCACGGTGGCGGCCAACCGCATCGATCTCGTCGATAAAAATAATGCAGGGCGCATGTTTTTTCGCCTGATCAAACATGTCACGAACGCGGCTAGCACCAACGCCCACGAACATTTCAACGAAGTCGGAACCTGAAATAGTGAAAAAAGGTACCTTGGCCTCACCGGCAACAGCCTTTGCCAACAGGGTCTTGCCTGTACCGGGCGGACCTACCATCAGCACACCACGAGGAATACGTCCACCCAGACGCTGAAACTTACCGGGGTCACGCAGAAACTCTACCAGCTCGGTAACTTCTTCTTTCGCCTCATCACAGCCAGCAACGTCTGCGAACGTTGTTCGCACCTGATCTTCAGATAGTAGTCGTGCCTTGCTCTTGCCGAAGCTCATGGGGCCGCCGCGTCCACCTGCGCCGCCTTGCATCTGCCTCATAAAGAACATGAACACGGCAATGATCACCAGAATCGGGAAGCTCGCTACAAGTAGCTGCGTCCAGATGCTCTGCTGTTCAGGCATTTTGCCTTCAATGACCACATTATTGTTGACCAGATCACCAATCAGACCGTTGTCCTGAATAGCAGGCCGAACCGTCTTGAACGTATCGCCGCCACGATGTTTTCCCGTGATGACGTAACCGTCGACAGTCACACGCTCAACCTGACCGTCCTTCACTTGCTGAATGAAGTCAGAATAATTGAGCGTTTGCGGCTCATTGGGACTGGAGAAATTGTTCATCACCGTGACCAGTACGGCCGCGATGATGAGCCATAGAATCAGATTCTTTGCCATATCGTTCAATTGACTACCCTCTGAGCCGGCTTCGCTTGGAACCGTTCGTATCGAAACCGGCTATTGGCCGGTAAGTTACTACACAACGCTGACGCTGAGCAGCGGCCGTCTGTAACCCTTTATGAGATCCGTCGCTCTTCTCACTTTAGCTGAGACTTTCAGAAGAGTCTGCCGTTGCATCTGACTGCGCGTTACCTTTAGGCCTCGCACCAGCAAATACTGCTCATGCAGACGATCTTGTGACGCAAAAGACGTGCGCATAACAACCTTGTCGAAGTTCTCCCGCTCCAGCTTCAGGTAACTGCCAAACCCCTCGTCTTGAAATATTTTGATTAAGAATTCACCAGCCGGACGCAGTAGACACTGCGCAGGATCAGGCGCCAGCTTACAAAATACTTAGCTTGCAGCTGACTTACTGTACTCAAACCCCACATATTGGGGCCCTATCAGAAATAACAAGGTCTTCGGAAGCTCCACTAGTCGCCTCGCCAATTCGTTCAAAACTTTATGTTGCGCGAAAACACTCTGAACAATGTTACCTGAGCAAAAACACGCTGCTTTTCTGATCGAGCCACGCGTACTTTATCCTGTCCTTCTGGGCTATACCTAGCCGCTAGGGTACAATAGATACCTTTTCTCTGGGGTTTAATTATGGCTCTCAATCAAGAGCAGAAAAAGCAATTCAAATCTATCGGACACCATTTAAAGCCTGTATTGATAGTAGGTGAAAATGGTCTTACTGAAGGTGTACTGGCTGAGCTTGAGCGGGCACTCAACGATCATGAACTCATCAAGGTCAAGTTCAATTTAAGTGAGCGCGAAGATCGGCGAACCCTAATGGAAGAACTTTGCCAGTCCGCCAAATGCGACCTGATTCAGACCATTGGCAAAATGGCACTTATCTATCGCAAGGCTCAGCCGCAGAACCGTTCGCTTTCAAACGTAGTCCGCCATAGCCTGTAATGCCCGGAACGAATCAGGCATAACTGCATTCTGTCTGATGGGAAGAGAAAGCAGGCCCACCTTGGGCAGACCTCTCACCTTAATGCTTATTCGGCAAGTCATCTTTTGACAACCTGCCTACCCGCCTCCAATCGCTACCTCAAGGGAAGCGATTGGACAGCTGGCTACCTACATCAGATATGACGCACTTCGACGATTTCGTATTCAACATCGCCACCCGGGGTCTTAACGATCACCGCGTCGCCCTCTTGCTTGCCGATTAATGCGCGAGCAATTGGAGAACTAACCGAGATCTTGCCAGACTTTATATCTGCCTCGTCGTCACCAACGATCTGATACGTCACCGACTCGTCCGTATCAACATTTATGATCTCAACGGTTGTACCAAAAATCACCTTGCCCGAGCGCGGAATCGTTGTGATATCGATTACCTGGGCATTGGATAAACGCCCTTCGATATCACGAATACGCGCCTCGACCATACCCTGCTGCTCGCGAGCCGCATGATATTCCGCATTTTCTTTCAAATCACCCAGCTCGCGCGCCTCGGCAATCGCCTGTGTAATTTGGGGACGAAGCTCCGTCTTGAGATGCTTGAGCTCTTCCTCCAGGGCGCGAGCGCCCTGGATTGTCATAGGATATTTGTTCATGCCTTGATTCCTGCATGTAAATCTTGAAGCCGGCGCACAGTCTTTTCTGCACCAAACTTCAAAGCTTCACAAATCGCTTGGCCGCCTGCAAGCGTTGTCGTGCAGCAGATCTTGTGTTGAAGCGCATTCCGGCGAATTGAGTAGGAGTCAGCAATAGACTGACGACCTTCGGTTGTATTGATCACCAATGTAATTTCATCATTTTTGATCATGTCGACAACGTGTGGGCGACCTTCAGTCACCTTGTTAACACGGCGAACCGGCAGGCCAGCTTCCTCAATGACACGGGCCGTACCAGCCGTAGCAACAACCTCAAAGCCCAGCTCAACCAGCTCTTTAGCCACTTCAGCGACAAAAGGCTTATCGTCATCCCGAACACTGATAAAGGCACAACCACTATTGGGAAGAATCTCACTCGCACCCAACTGGGCTTTCGAGAATGCCTCGGCGAAGCTGTCGCCTACGCCCATGACCTCTCCGGTAGATTTCATTTCTGGGCCGAGAAGCGGATCGACGCCAGGGAATTTGGCGAAGGGGAACACTGCCTCCTTAACACTGTAATAAGGCGGAATGATCTCCTTGGTAAACCCGATCTCTTCCAGGGTTTTACCCGCCATTACACGTGCCGCTACCTTGGCCAGTGACTCGCCAATGCACTTGGAAACGAATGGCACTGTACGGGAGGCACGCGGGTTTACTTCCAGCACATAAACATCGTTCCCCTGAAGGGCCAACTGCACGTTCATCAGTCCGACCACGCCAAGCTCCAGCGCCATTTTCCGGATCTGCTCACGCATTTCATCCTGTATGTGTGCCGGCAGGGAGTACGGAGGCAATGAGCACGCCGAATCACCCGAGTGGATACCCGCCTGCTCGATGTGCTGCATGATAGCGCCAATGACTACATCCTTGCCGTCACATACTGCATCCACGTCTACTTCTATCGCGCAGTTCAGGAAGTGATCCAGCAACACAGGGCTATCATTGGACACCTGCACCGCTTCGCGCATGTAGCGCTTGAGCTCTTCTTCTTCGTAAACGATTTCCATGGCACGGCCACCCAACACATATGAAGGGCGAACCACCAACGGATAACCGATACGCTTGGCACCAGCAATCGCTTCTTCTTCGCTGCGAGCAGTAGCATTCGGCGGCTGGCGCAGATTCAAACGCTCGATCATCTGCTGGAAGCGCTCACGATCCTCAGCGCGATCGATTGCATCGGGACTGGTACCGATAATCGGAACCCCGGCCTCCTCCAGCGCGCGAGCCAGCTTCAAGGGTGTCTGGCCACCGAACTGAACGATTACACCCTTAGGCTGCTCGACACGCACGATTTCCAACACGTCCTCAAGCGTAACCGGCTCAAAATACAGGCGGTCAGACGTGTCGTAATCCGTCGACACGGTTTCGGGGTTGCAGTTGATCATGATGGTTTCGTAACCATCTTCACGCATAGCCAGAGCTGCATGAACACAGCAGTAGTCGAACTCGATACCTTGTCCGATACGGTTGGGGCCACCCCCAATCACCATGATCTTGTCACGGCTGGATGGGTTGGCCTCACACTCCTCCTCATACGTGGAGTACATGTACGCAGTGTCGGTCGCGAACTCTGCGGCGCAGGTATCGACACGCTTGTAGACCGGGAGCACTTCCAGCTTGTAGCGATGGCGACGCAGGCTTTTTTCCGTCACACCGAGCAGCTTGGCCAGACGTGCATCTGAGAAGCCCTTGCGCTTGAGCTTCCACATGAGATTACGATCGACATCCGCCAACCCCAGGGTTTTGACCTTTTCTTCATCCTTGATCAGGTCTTCGATCTGCACCAGGAACCACGGATCGATCTTGGTCAGCTCAAACACACGCTCAACGCTCAGACCACGACGGAACGCATCTCCGACGTACCAGATACGCTCTGCGCCAGGCACTGTAAGTTCGCGCTTGAGAATGCTATCGGCTTCAGGATCTTCTGGATTGAGCTTGGGATCAAATCCGTTTACGCCAACCTCCAGGCCACGCAATGCTTTTTGGACCGATTCCTGGAAGGTACGACCGATCGCCATTACCTCACCCACCGATTTCATCTGGGTAGTCAGGCGGGCATCAGCCTTAGGGAATTTCTCAAAGGCAAAGCGCGGTATCTTGGTTACGACATAGTCGATAGCCGGCTCGAACGATGCTGGGGTGCGCCCACCAGTAATGTCGTTCTGCAGCTCGTCCAGCGTGTAGCCAACTGCGAGTTTGGCTGCAATTTTGGCAATCGGGAAACCTGTGGCCTTGGATGCCAGCGCCGAAGAACGGCTGACGCGTGGGTTCATCTCGATGACAACCATGCGACCTGTATCAGGGCAGATACCGAACTGCACGTTGGAGCCACCGGTTTCGACACCAATTTCACGCAGCACCGCCAGGGAGGCGTTACGCATGATCTGGTATTCCTTATCGGTTAGCGTCTGCGCAGGCGCAACGGTGATGGAGTCGCCTGTATGCACACCCATAGGATCGAAGTTTTCGATGGAGCAGACGATGATGCAGTTGTCCTTTTTATCGCGGACAACTTCCATTTCGTACTCTTTCCAACCGATCAGAGACTCATCGATCAAAAGCTCGTTGGTTGGTGAAAGATCCAGACCGCGAGAGCAAATCTCTTCGAATTCTTCACGGTTATAGGCAATACCGCCACCACTGCCACCCATAGTGAAGGATGGGCGGATGATGCAAGGGAAACCAACCTGCTCCAGCACGCCGTACGCCTCTTCCATGCTGTGGGCAATACCCGAGCGCGGACAGGCCAGGCCGATGGCACGCATGGCCTTGTCGAAACGGGAGCGGTCCTCTGCCTTATCAATCGTATCAGCATTGGCACCGATCATTTCGACGCCAAACTTTTCCAGGACGCCATGACGTTCAAGGTCCAGCGCACAGTTCAACGCTGTCTGGCCACCCATGGTAGGCAGCAGCGCGTCAGGGCGCTCTTTCTCAATGATTTTAGCTACCGTCGCCCACTTGATAGGCTCGATGTAGGTCGCATCAGCCATGGATGGGTCAGTCATAATGGTGGCCGGATTGGAGTTCACCAGAATGACGCGGAAACCTTCTTCTTTCAGGGCCTTACAGGCCTGTGCACCGGAGTAATCGAATTCGCAGGCCTGGCCGATAACGATAGGGCCGGCACCGAGGATCAGGATGCTCTTTATGTCTGTACGCTTGGGCATGGGATTCTCGTTGCAGTAATCAAGTCAGAGTTGCGGTCGCCAGCTTCACACCAAAGCCAACGAATAATGCGCCTACACCAGTATTGGCACTGGCGGCGAGCCGTTGACGCTGGCGGAACCAGGCCGCCAAACGCACACCGGTAAAAATCAGAAAACTGAGGTATATCGCGCTGATCACTTCAAGAATCAGCCCGAGCACCCCGAATGCCAACCCTGGATGAGCGTACCCGGGATCGACAAACTGTATGAAGAAGGACACAAAGAACAAAATGGCCTTTGGATTCGACAAACTCAATAGAAGTGCCTTTCTAAAAGGCTTGTCGATGCCCTCTTCTTGAGTCTGCTGCTCAATGGGCGACAGGGGATAACGCCACTGACGCCAGGCGCCACGTAATATTCCTATACCTAGATACAGTAGATAAGCTGCGCCCAGGTACTTGAGTCCCATGAAAAACAGGGGCTCGGCTTTCAAGAGTGAGGCTACTCCCAACGCGGATAGCGTCATAAGTAACGCATCCCCAAAGAAGACGCCAAAGGCAGCACGATAACCGGCTGCCACGCCTCTTCTTGCAGAGGACGCCAGCACAAAGAGGGAGTTGGGACCGGGCAGCAATACGACGAAAATCACACCCGCTATATATGTCCAAAGGTCAGTGATATCCAACTCCGACCAGGCCATTTATTAACGCCGCCCCGCCATGGCATTGATGAAGCGATCAAACAGTGGCGCCACATCATGCGGCCCCGGACTTGCTTCCGGATGACCTTGGAAGCTGAACGCGATCTTGTCAGTACGCTCGATGCCCTGGAGGGTACCGTCGAACAGCGACTTGTGAGTTGCACGAACGTTGCCTGGCAATGTCGCTTCATCTACAGCAAAACCGTGGTTTTGACTGGTGATCATCACAACACCCGTATCGAGATCCTGCACCGGGTGGTTTGCACCATGGTGACCGTTAGGCATTTTCACTGTACGCGCACCAGAGGCCAACGCTAAAAGCTGATGCCCCAAGCAGATACCGAAAACGGGAATGTCTGTTTCGAGCACTTCCTGAATAGCCCGGATTGCATAATCACAAGGCTCAGGATCTCCCGGACCATTGGCTAGGAATATACCATCAGGATTTAACGCCAAGGCTTCGCTGGCTGGGGTTTGCGCGGGCAGAACAGTAATTCGGCAGCCGCGAGCAACCAACATCCTGAGGATGTTGTATTTGACACCGTAGTCAAACGCAACCACATGGTAAGGCAACTGGTCAGCCGGAATCTCTGGAGCACTATCTGTCTCCAGCCCCCAAACAGAGCGGCGCCATTCGTAGGACTGCTTGACGCTCACCTCTTTGGCAAGATCCATTCCCTTGAGGCCTGGGAACGCACGGGCTGCTTCAAGCGCCTGCGCCTCAGTGATGTCATCACCTGCAAGAATGCAGCCATTTTGAGCGCCCTTTTCACGCAGAATCCGGGTCAGCTTGCGGGTATCAATTCCAGCAATGGCTACGGTCTGATTGGCACGAAGATAGTCAGGAAGTGACTGCTTGTTACGCCAGTTGCTGGCTACCAGGGGAAGATCACGAATAATCAGGCCGGAGGCCCATACCTGATTGGCCTCACTGTCTTCAGGTGTCGTACCGGTGTTGCCAATGTGAGGATAAGTAAGGGTTACGAGTTGCTTGGCATAGGAAGGATCGGTGAGGATTTCCTGATAGCCGGTCATAGCGGTATTAAACACCACCTCACCGACTGTAAGACCGTCGGCACCGATGGATTCTCCGTGGAAAATCGTGCCATCGGCAAGTGCGAGAATGGCTGGCTTAGTCAAGAGACCTCCCAAAATCTAGTCTGAAGAGGCAAACGCAGGTTGTAAAAAAGCGGGATGTGGTATGAACCGCATCCCGCTTTTTTATTAGATCATGCTGCGCTGGCTTTAGTGGACACACTAAAGCTGCATGATACGGAAATTACTTGAGCAAATCCACACTTATTGATGCAGCTCATCGCCTTAGATGCCAAAACGAAACTAGATAATCTAAAGCACCTCTAAGCGCACCTCATAAGTGCCTAGCGAAAAGATAATTTAACGCAGCCCTAAAACATCCTGCATGTCGTAAAGGCCAGGCTCTTTCCCCTCCAGCCACAGCGCTGCGCGGACCGCACCCTTTGCAAAGGTCATGCGACTTGACGCCTTGTGGGTAATCTCGACTCGCTCGCCCTCGGCAGCAAACAATACCGTATGGTCTCCAACCACATCGCCCGCCCGGACAGTAGCAAAACCAATCGTCTTGCGGTCACGTGCTCCGGTCTGACCTTCACGACCGTATACAGCCACCTCATTCAGATCTCGGCCCAAGGCCTGCGCAACGACTTCGCCCATACGTAACGCTGTACCGGAAGGAGCATCGACTTTATGCCGGTGGTGAGCCTCGATAACTTCAATGTCAACTTCATCTCCAAGCACACGAGCAGCCGTGTCAAGAAGCTTCAAACACAGGTTGACGCCTACACTGAAATTGGCTGCAAACACGATCGGAACCTGTTTACTCGCCTCCATGAGCATAAGTTTCTGCTCTGCAGTAAAGCCGGTGGTCCCAATGACCATAGCTTTGCCTGCCTGACGGCAATAAGTCAGATTCTGTAGCGTTACGGTTGGATGAGTAAAATCAATCAGCACATCGAACTCATCGGCAACCCGCGCCAGATCGCCAGATAAAGGCACACCGATACGACCAATGCCAGCCAACTCACCGGCATCCGCTCCAACCAGGGTACTGTCAGGACGATCCACCGCTGCCGTCAGTCCCGCCGCGCCACTGGTTTGCTGCACGGCTTCAACCAGCGTCTTACCCATGCGCCCGGCGGCGCCCATTACTGCTATACGTCGCATTGTTATGCTCCATGCCGCTAGCAACAGGCCGACACGCCGCCAGGCCTGTGCCCGCCTGGCTTATAGATCGTCGAAAAAACGCTTCATACCATCGAACCACCCACTGGCACGCGGCGAGTGCGAGCTATTGCCTTGAAGTGTATTGCGGAACTCTTCGAGCAGCTCACGCTGGCGCTTGTCCAAATTAACAGGCGTCTCGACCACCACACGGCACATCAGATCACCCGCACCACCCCCGCGCACAGGCACAACACCCTTACCGCGCAAGCGGAACATTTTGCCTGTCTGGGTGGCTTCTGGAATCTTGAGCTTCACGCGGCCGTCGAGCGTTGGCACCTCCAGCTCGCCTCCCAGCGCCGCATCGGCAAAGCTGATCGGCACTTCACAATAGAGATGCTTACCGTCACGCTGGAAGATGGCATGCTCACGAACGTTCACAACCACGTATAGATCGCCGGCAGGCCCACCCATCGTTCCCGCCTCGCCCTCGCCAGAAAGGCGGATGCGGTCACCGGTATCAACACCTGCCGGAACCTTGACCGACAGCGTCTTCTGCTCTTCGATACGCCCCTGACCATGACAGGTCTGGCATGGCTCAGGAATGATCTTGCCAGTGCCATGACACCGCGGACAGGTCTGTTGAACCGAAAAGAAGCCTTGCTGCATGCGAACCTGACCAATACCACCACAGGTCGTACAGGTAGTTGGCGACGTGCCGGGCTTTGCACCGCTGCCATCACAGGTCTTACACCCGACCAGTGTTGGGACACGGATCGTGACATTAGTGCCACGTACAGCCTCTTCAAGGTCTAGATCCAGCGTATAACGCAGGTCTGCGCCACGCTGCGGACCACCACGTCCGCCTCCACGAGCGTTACCAAAGAAATCACTAAACACATCGCCAAATATGTCGGAGAAGCTGGCGCCTGCTGCTCCAGCGCCGAAGCCACCAGCCCCCATGCTGGGATCAACCCCTGCATGCCCATATTGGTCGTATGCAGAGCGCTTACCCGCATCGGACAGCACTTCATAGGCCTCATTGGCCTCTTTAAATTTTTCCTCAGCGGCCTTATCGCCCGGATTACGGTCCGGGTGATATTTCATCGCAAGGCGCCTGTAAGCCTTTTTCAGGTCAGCATCACTAGCGCCACGCTCGACACCAAGAATCTCGTAATAATCACGCTTGGCCATAAGTTTCCTGCACCTTCATTTTTCAACCCTCCAGACACGCCAACGCGGGAGGCAGGCTCCCGCGCAGCGGATCAGGCAGGTCAAGTAACCTGCCGGGGCTCAAGCAAGCGCGAGGCTTACTTATTGTCCTTGACCTCTTCGAACTCGGCATCCACAACGTCATCGCCGGCAGGCTTGTCGCTGTTGGTATCTGCCTTGGCTGCGCCTTCTGCATTTGGAGCAGGCTGCTCAGCATACATCTTCTGAGCCAACGGAGCAGAAGCCTGAGACAAAGCGTTCATCTTGGCCTCGATGGCCTCCTTGTCATCACCCTTCACCGCTGCTTCAAGCTCACCAAGCGCTTTTTCGATGGCCGCTTTTTCGTCAGCGCTCGCCTTGTCACCCGCTTCGGTAAGCATCTTGCGCGTGCCGTGCGCCAGCGCATCGCCCTGGTTACGTGCAGTTACCAGCTCTTCGAACTTACGGTCCTCATCAGCATTGGCCTCGGCATCACGAACCATCTGCTGGATCTCTTCTTCGGAAAGACCAGAAGACGCCTTGATGACAATGGACTGCTGCTTACCAGTGGCCTTGTCCTTGGCAGACACATGCAGAATGCCGTTGGCATCAATATCGAATGTGACCTCGATCTGCGGTACGCCACGGGGTGCTGGCGGAATCTCAGCCAGGTCAAACTTACCCAGGGACTTGTTCTGTGCAGCCTGCTTACGCTCACCCTGCAGCACATGAATAGTCACAGCGCTCTGGTTATCATCTGCCGTCGAGAACACCTGCGACTTCTTGGTTGGAATCGTAGTGTTTTTCTCGATCAGCGGAGTCATCACGCCGCCCATGGTTTCGATGCCCAGCGTCAGCGGACTTACGTCCAGCAGCAGAACATCTTTAACGTCACCTGCCAGTACGGCACCCTGAATCGCAGCGCCGATAGCTACCGCTTCGTCAGGATTGACATCTTTACGTGCTTCTTTGCCAAAGAACTCAGCTACGCGTTTCTGAACCAGAGGCATACGCGTCTGACCACCAACCAGGATCACCTCATCGATGCTGGACACATCGATACCGGCATCCTTCAGTGCCGTGCGGCAGGGCTCGATGGTGCGCTCGACCAAGTCCTCAACCAGCGACTCCAGCTTGGCACGGGAGATCTTCACGTTCAGGTGCTTGGGACCTGTTGCGTCTGCGGTAATGTACGGCAGGTTCACATCAGTCTGTTGAGCCGAAGAAAGCTCGATCTTGGCTTTCTCAGCAGCTTCTTTCAGACGCTGCATAGCCAGCGGATCACCCTTGAGGTTGATGCCGCTTTCTTTTTTGAATTCGTCTACCAGATAGTCGATCAGACGAATATCGAAGTCTTCACCACCCAGGAAGGTATCACCATTGGTCGCCAGTACTTCGAACTGGTGTTCCCCATCCACTTCCGCGATTTCAATCACGGACACGTCGAAGGTACCGCCACCCAGATCGTACACGATAACGGTGTGGTCGCCCTTGGCCTTGTCCAGGCCATACGCCAGCGCAGCAGCCGTCGGCTCGTTGATGATTCGCTTAACATCCAAGCCTGCGATACGACCGGCATCCTTGGTAGCCTGACGCTGGCTATCATTGAAGTAGGCCGGAACGGTAATTACCGCTTCGCTTACTGTCTCGCCCAGGTAATCCTCGGCGGTTTTCTTCATCTTCTTCAGCACTTCGGCAGAAATCTGCGGAGGAGCCATCTTCTGGCCCTTCACTTCTACCCACGCATCACCATTGTCTGCCTTGACGATGCTGTAAGGCACCATCTGGATATCTTTCTGTACCACATTCTCTTCGAAGCGGCGGCCGATCAGACGCTTGACGGCGTACAGCGTGTTTTGCGGGTTAGTCACCGCCTGACGCTTAGCAGGCTGACCTACCAGTGTTTCGCCATCGTTGGTGTAGGCAATAATAGACGGCGTGGTGCGAGCGCCTTCAGCGTTCTCAAGCACCTTTACATTGCCGTTTTCGAGGATGGCCACGCAGGAGTTGGTCGTCCCCAGGTCGATACCAATGATCTTACCCATGTTCACTCTCCAGAAATCTTGATTCCGTGCGATCCGTCTGCGGATCTTTTTTGCTCGGTTGTTTCACCAAATGGGGATCGAGCAGATTATTTCAAGCCTTTTCGTTAATTGTCGGCTGCTGACTCGAAGGCGCCTTGCTGACAACCACCATGGCCGGACGCAACAGGCGTCCATTGATGGAATAGCCCTTCTGGAAAACTTTCAGCACACTGCCCGGCTCGACATTGGCACTTTCCTCCATTGCCATAGCCTGGTGATGCTCTGGATTAAAGGGCGCACCATGCGGATCAATAACCTCTACCTGGTAACGCTTGAGCGTGTCCTGGAAAACCTTGAGCGTCAGCTCCATGCCTTCACGCATAGGGCGCAGCGCCTCGTTGTTGGCATCCGACATCTCAAGACCACGCTCAAGGCTATCGATCACAGCCAATAGGTCGCCCGCGAACTTTTCCAAGGCAAACTTGTGCGCTTTCTCGACATCCTGCTCAGCGCGGCGACGGACGTTCTGCAACTCAGCTGCGCTACGCAGCATCTGATCTTGTGCAGCCGCTAGCTGCTCTTCCAATGACGCTACGCGAGCAGCCAGGTCATCTCCCTGAGAAGCCTGGGCGTCTTGATTGGTTTCAGGCTTTTGAATATCTGGATTTTGTTCGTCAGCCATGTCGTCCTCCTGTCGAATCAGTTGGCAGGCGAGGCACCATATAAAGCGCTGCAAAGCCTGCGGTTCTGCCCGCTATATGGGGCCGGCATTTAAAGCTTCAAGGGTTGAGCTTATTGCCAGAACGAAAAGAAAAACTGTATAAATGAACACCACTGAATAAATAACCAGATCAACAGATTTCGGAGCCCACCCACATGTTGGTGCATCTGTCCGTCCGTAATTACGCGATTGTTGAACATCTCGATCTTGAACTTGAGCGTGGCATGACAGTGATTACCGGCGAAACGGGCGCCGGCAAATCGATCATGCTCGATGCGCTCGGCCTTACCATGGGCGACAGGGCAGATAGCGGCGTAGTACGCCCTGGCGCTGACAAGGCGGACATCCTGGCCACCTTTGATCTGAAACGCATCCCCGAGGCGCAAAGCTGGCTGGCCGAGCGAGACCTTGATAATGATGGGTTGTGTATTTTGCGCCGTGTTATTACAGCCGAAGGTCGCTCGCGGGCCTACATCAACGGGTCGCCCTGCCCTCAAGGGGACCTTAAGGCATTGGGCAGCCTGCTCATCGACATCCATAGCCAGCATGAACATCAGTCACTGCTGAAAACGGATACCCATCGCCGCTTGCTGGATGAATTTGCCGAGGCAAAAGAGCTGGCACGCCAGGTACAGCTGGCTTCACAGCGGTGGCGCCAGACCAAGCAAACCCTTGAGCGACTGTCGAGTAGCAGTGAAGAACAACGAGCTCGCTATCAGTTGCTGAGTTACCAGCTTGAAGAGCTGGCAAATCTCGCTTTGAGCGAAGGGGAAATCGAAGCACTTGAACAGGAGCAGAAGACACTAGCCAGCGCAGAGCAGCTTCTTGTTGCCTGTCGTCAGGTCATCGACCTATGCAGTGAGGGTGAAGGCGGCAACGTCCTGTCGGCCCTGAACACAAGCACTCACCGCCTGGGCGGATTCAGTCATGCGCCCAAACCGCTGGAGGAAGCGACAAACCTAATTGGTTCGGCGCAGATACAGATCGAAGAAGCCGTGTCCGAACTCAACCGCTTTATCGATAACTTCGAGGCCGATCCAGAGCGCCAACAGGTAGTACAGGAGCGCCTGGATGCCATCTACACCATGGCGCGTAAACATCGCGTACAGCCCGAAGAACTTGTTCACTTGCAGACACAGCTTCAGAGTGAGCTCGAGTCGCTTAATGCTGATGATGCAGCGGTTGAGCGCCTCCAGGAAGAGCTGGCAGCGTATGCACGTCATTATCAAGAAAAGGCCAATGAACTGAGCGAACGGCGACAAACCCGTGCGCCCGAGTTGGCGGCAGCCGTAGAGACAGAGATGCAGCGCCTCGGCATGCCTGGTGGTCGTTTCTCTATTACGCTACAGCCTGAACCCTCAGACGACCTGCAACCTTACGGTCAAGAAACGGTGGAGTTTCGCGTAAGCGCAAACCCTGGTCAGCCGTTGAAAACTCTGGCTAAGGTAGCGTCAGGAGGCGAGCTGTCTCGTATCAGCTTGGCCATTCAGGTCATCACAGCCCAGACGTCACGCGTCCCTACGCTTGTATTCGACGAAGTGGATGTAGGGATCGGCGGGCCTACCGCTGAAATTGTAGGTCAATTGCTACGACGCCTCGGCGAAGATGGACAGGTTTTAACCGTTACTCACCTGCCACAAGTAGCGGCTCAGGGACATCACCACCTCTTTGTTCACAAGGAGCGTGGCGTCAGTGAAACACGGACGGCGGTTGCGATACTCGACAAACAGCGCCGCATTGAGGAAGTGGCCCGCATGCTAGGGGGCATCGACCTAACGCGCGAATCCCTTGCGCATGCCAAAAAGATGGTTACAGCGAAATAACAGCGTTAAGACGAAACAAAAACAGCGGCAAAGGCCGCTGTTTTTTATTGCGCAGCAAGGCTTATTTTCTTTTTTTGACGTACAGCACAAGATTGTGATCGACCAGCTCATAGCCGTGCTCCTCAACAATCTCACGCTGGCGCTTTTCGATTGAGGCATCGGTGAACTCGATGACCTCGCCTGAGTCTACACACACCATATGATCATGATGTCCCGTATCCGCCAGCTCAAACACGGCATGACCGCCATCGAAATTGTGGCGATCCACCAGTCCAGCGGCTTCAAACTGGGTCAATACACGATAAACAGTAGCGAGTCCGACATCCTCGCCGGCCTCCATTAACGCCTTGTATACATCTTCAGCACTCATATGGCGCTGACCGGCGGAATCCAGCATTTGCAGGATCTTGACCCTTGGAAGAGTCACTTTTAGCCCGGCTTTACGGAGCTCGTTATTTTCAACCATGTTCTTTCTCGGCTTCGAACGCTTCGCAGCACTTCGGAATGCAGGTATGATCAGAGTTCATTGCCTAGCAAGATAGTGGAAGTCTTCCCCCGATGCAAAACCTCAAGCTAACGCTGACCGGGCTTACCTTTCTGAGCCTCGCCACGCTCGCCGGATGTTCTTTTCCGGGGGTCTACAAAATTGATATCCAGCAGGGCAACGTTGTCACGCAGGACATGATAGACCAGCTTCGCCCAGGAATGACCCGACGACAAGTAAGGTTTATCATGGGGAGCCCCCTGATTACCGATACTTTTCACGCTAATCGCTGGGATTATCTCTATAGCATGCAGCCGGGTGGCGGTCAGCGCCAGCAGGAGCGTGTGAGCCTGGTTTTCGATGACAGCGATCATCTTGTAGGCCTCGCCGGCGACTTCAAACCGGGTGTTACCCGGGAGCAGGAAATCATGGGCACAGACGGTCAAACCGCTGCTCCAGAGACTTCCAGCCCAGCGGACCAGCCCGCTCAACAACAACCTCAGCAGCCGGCTGATCAACCGCCAGCACCTGGCTCAGTTGAAGAGCAGATCCAGCAGGAAATCGATAGAACACAGTCGACTCCAGTCCCTACGCCAGCCCCTATTGATACACAGAACGAATAGATTCCATTATCTATTTCAAATAAAAAAGCCCCGGTTGACGGGGCTTTTTTATGGGGCGCCATGGTTAGCTGTCTGTCTTTAACAACAGGCTCAGCCCCTCACGCATAGACGTAACGTGATCAAAAGTGAAATATGCCTTGAGACGCGAGTTATCTGCTTTTGAATGACGGATATCACCTGCGCGTGTTGCTGCATGTGTGATCTTGGGAAGACCGCCTACTAAGTCGCCAACTTCCTGTAACAATTGATTCAGGCTAACGACTTGGCCGTGTCCTACGTTGACAGGCCCAACCACGGGTTCAGCGCTTTCAAGACCTTGGACAATAAGCCCTACCAGATCGCCCACATATACAAAATCGCGGGTCTGCTCGCCATCGCCGTAAACGGTTATTGGCTCTCCCTGACGTGCTCGATCCGTAAAAATACTGATGACCCCCGAGTATGGTGAAGACGGATCCTGCCGAGGGCCATATATATTGAAGAACCGGAAGACGACCGGCTCCAGAGCGTGCTCACGGCGGTAGAAATCAAAGTAATACTCGCCAGCCAGCTTATCAGCTGCATAGGGCGTAAGCGGCGCCTTGGGCGTTTCCTCGGCAATGGCCTGCCCTTCTCCGTTCGGCCCATATACCGCAGCACTTGAAGCAAAAACCACACGGCGAACATGATGCTTGCGCATGGCTTCGCAGACATTCAACGTGCCTATAAAATTGCTCTGATGTGTACTAACTGGGTTGTCTACCGACGCCTGAACCGAGGCGACAGCTGCCAAATGCACAACAGCACAGCAACCTGTCATCGCTTGGTGGACCGTATCGGTATCGGCCACGTCCCCTTGAATGATTTCCAACCAAGCATTATCTGCTGGGAGATTGTCCCGTTTACCGGTAGAGAAATCGTCCAGTACCCGGACACGTTTGCCTTTGGCTAGTAGCACATCAACCAGATGAGAGCCAATGAACCCGGCTCCGCCCGTTATGAGAATAGGTTGCTCAGTCATGGCGACTTCCTGTTTGCCGATAATAACGGTCCAGCAAAGCGGACATTCCGCTACGCCAGTTACGCGGCTTGACGCCAAACGTGTTCAAAATCTTTCTGCAAGCTAACACTGCATTTTGCGGCTCTTCAGAAGCATCAAGAGTCGCGCCATGAGCTCTTGGCTCAAGGTTCGGCTCTGGCATCCCGTGCAGAGTCAGGGCCTCGGCAATAATCGCCTGTCCCAGCGTCAATTGAGTAACAGCCTCAATACCGCCGTAATGATAGGTCCCCCACAGAGGAGCACTGCAATCCAGTTGCTTGATGACGGCTAGGATAACCCGCCCGGCGTCATCGACAGGGGTTGGGCTTCCACGACGGTCATCAGCAAGCGGCATCAATTGCCCTACCTCAGCCCGCGACAGGAAACGGTCCAGCTCACCTTGCGGGCTTTCATCCAGAAGCCATCCCAATCGCAACAGAACATGCTGGGGGCACAAGGCACGTACTGTTTGCTCTATAGTCAATAGCGCCTGTCCGCGAACACCAAGAGGATTGGGCTCATCTTTCTCGCTATACGCACTCGCTCTACTCCCATCGAAAACACGGTAGCTGGAGGGCTGTATCAAGGCAATTGAGTAATGTTGGCAGAGTTCAGCCAGCCGCTCGATAGCACTGGCCTGCCGAGAGAGCTGGTCATCATCGACGTGCTCGGCCTGAAACCAGTCGAAATAATAGGCCAGGTTGATGATTACATCGGGACGGGTGTCATCAAGCAACTGAGTCAGGTGGCTGGCATTCCAGCCCTGCGCTGGCGGACGAGGTGCAAGAAAGTGAATATCTTCTTCAGCACCCAGACGGATCAGCGCCTGACCCAGGGCATTACCGCCGCCCAACAGCATGAGGCGCATGCGCATGGAGTTCGGGTATCTTCCAAAATCTAATCATAAATGGCGTGCCTGAAAACAGGCACGCCGACAGGGTCATCATTGTGCAGCATAGCGGAAGCTTTCGTCATCCGCGTCAGGATGGGACAGCCTCAACGGTTGTCTCATCTTCGGTATTTTCTTTTGGTGCACGTAGCACATAGGCCGCTGCGCTCTTGAGATTGGGTAGCAGACGGCTGATCAAGGCCAATTGGGTCAGTACCAGACGATGCCCATCGTCAAGATCATCCGGAAACTGCTCCAGCTCATCAGCCAAGGCATTTTCTTCTTCTGCCGTAGGCACCAAAGAACGCCGCTCATTGAGCGCTTGGGCTATTTCAAGCAGCCCTGCGCTCAAGCGGTCCATGGCTTTTTCAATCAGGACATCTACGGGATGCTCAGCCAGCTGTATACGGTGAGCCCCTAATGCTGAGAGATAACCCAACAAGGTATTGGATAACGCCAGAAAGCGAAACCCTGCCTCTAAATTACGGCGAAAATGCCCAGGCTCTCGCAACATGTTAGCCAGTGCTGCCGATAACGTCGCGTCTGCGTTGTGTACGTTACGCCGCGCCACCCGGTAATTCAGATCATCCCGCTTGCCGTGGCGATACTGGTCGATGACGCTACGCAGGTAGTTATTGCTGGTCAGCAGTGTGTTGGCCATCACCTGATGCAAGCGTCTTCCCTGCCAGTCGGGCAAGATAAAGAAGACAGCCAATACCGCAATTAGGCAACCGATAAGGGTATCGATCAGACGCGGCCAGATCAGTCCGAAACCATCGCCCACCTGGTTGAAGCAGAACAGCACCATGACCGTGATAGCCGCTGTGGCGATGGTATATCGATCGGTCCGGGTCACGAAAAAGACCGTACCTGCGATAACCGCCAACGACAGCTGAGCCTCGGTACTGCCAAAAAGCTGCAGCAAGGCATTTCCCAACAATAGACCTATGACGGTACCCACTATTCGTTGAACCAGACGTACCCGCGTAGCGCCATAATTTGGACGGCATACGAAAACAGTCGTGAGCAATATCCAATAGCCGTAGTTCGGGTGAATCAGATGCAAGATGCCATAGCCGGCAGCCAGAGCAATAGCCATTCTCAGCCCATGGCGAAACAGAAGCGATGTTGGCGTAAGTTGCAGCCGTATACGTTGCAACATGTCCCTGAGGGAGCGCGGCGTTGGATCAAGCAGACTGGTATCCAACTCTCCTATATTGACATCAGGCTGGCTGGCATTGGAAAGCTGGCGCTCCAGAGTCGTCAGATTGGTGGATAACGAATCCAGAGAACGTAACAGTCCACGCCAACGGGGGTTGTTCTGCTGTTTGAGGTGTTCGATTGATGCGTGCAGATCAGCCATAGCCTGATGACTCTGCTGGCCATACTCAAAGGGCTGACGCAATCGAGTAGCCTCACCTAGCAAGGCACAAGCCTTTGCCTGCAGACTCAGCAAGCGCTGGCAACGAAACAGCACATCGCTATGGAAAAACGCCTCGGTCAATGCGCTATAAGGATAATGGGAAGAGCTGGCCCGCTCGTGAATATCCTGAGCCATGAAATAGAGCTTGAAATAGAACCCCGAACGTACGCCTGGTCTACCTGAGCGGCCAAAGCGAATCAGAATAGTGGCCTTGGCCTTGTTCAGTGCATCGACAACACGCCCATTCTGCTGCGCCAGTTTCAAGCGGCGCTCATGGAGATCTACCTGACGCACCGGCTCAAGCAGATCAGCCTTGTAGCGTAGAAAGAGACCCAGTTCATAATACAAAGCTGCTAAGTGCTGCCGCACCGGCTGATGTGCAAACAAGGCACACCATAGCACCGATAGAAAGCCGTACCACGTGGCGCCCGCCAACAAAAGCGCGGGCTCATGCCAGATCGGTACCTCGCCTCCAAGCCGCTGATCCACACCGATCATTCCGTAGATGGACAAGATCACTGTTGCTTGGGCTATTGAGCCATACCGCTCGCCAAGCGCGCCCAGCAACGTCAACAAGAATGTAGCCAGCGCCAGCCCGCAGACAAAGATCCAAGGATAAGGGAACAGCATCTCCACAGAAAACGCAGCGATGGCAAAGCAGACCAGCGTTACCAGCAGGGACTTCAGTCGTCCCAGCCAATTGTCATCGGTCTCAGCCAGGGCACTGGCAATAATTCCGAGAAAGACAGGAGAAATGGAGCGTAGATCCCCTAGATACCAGCATACGGCCATAGCCCCTGTCAGGGCGACAAACACACGAACACTGTAGCTGGCCTTATCATGGGCCCACAAATGACGCAGAGGTTTGCCGAATAAAGTCATAGTGAGGCTTCGTTAGCTCCGTTGTGCCTCTTCAGCGAGGCTGTTACCAATAGACGCTGGGCAAAGAGGAAAAGACATCCTACAGATGAAAGTGTTTTTATTGTTTCCAGGCCAATCCACCAATACAAGGACAAGCAGCCTTAAAAATCGGCTCGAACAGGAATAACTGAAACACACGTCTTGAGCGGTAAAAATAAAAAAGCCCAACTCTTTCAAGTCGGGCTTTTCGTTCAGAACCAGCTCAATACGTATCAGAACGGGATATCGTCATCAAAGCTGTCGTAGTCTGGTGCCGGCTGCTGTGGCGCAGGTGCCGGACGGTTTTCACGCTGAGGCGCCGCAGCTTGCTGGGGACGAGGTGCCCGAGGCGCCTGTTGAGTCTGATTGTACTCATCTCCACCACCAGCAGACGCGCCACCACGGCCGCCCAGGAGCTGCATGGTACCGTTGATATCCACCACGATTTCGGTGGTATAGCGGTCCTGTCCGTCCTGGCCCTGCCACTTACGGGTGCGCAAGCTACCTTCCACATAGACCTGTGAGCCTTTACGCAGGTATTCCCCGGCAATTTCAGCCAACTTGCCAAAGAAAACCACGCGGTGCCACTCGGTACGCTCTTGCTGCTGGCCGGTCTGCTTGTCTTTCCAGCTATCACTGGTTGCCAACGTGACATTGGTCACTGCATTGCCATTGGGCATATAACGAGTTTCCGGGTCGCCGCCGACGTTCCCGACCAGGATTACTTTATTAACACCACGAGCCATTTACTTCTCCTGAAATCTTCATCAATCAATGAGCTGCCGCCGCGGGATTTACCAACCGCTCCAAGGCCTCACGATTGACCTGTTTGGTATCTATTTTAACGTAGACCGCAGCTTCTTCCGCTACGACTACCGCGTCGGTAACGCCGGGCAAAGCCATTAGCCTATCAGTCAATGCCGCATCCTGGGCAACGGATGGCACCAACGGCATGCGCAGACTGGTGACATAAGGGGGTTCGCGCATCGTAACAGCTATTAGCAGCCAAACGACACAAAGCGCCGCACACCCTAGAAAAACGGTATTCAACCCTCCATGCTGGAACAGCCAGCCACCTAAAATGCCACCGACCGCCGAACCCAGAAACTGACTGGTGGAATAGATGCCCATTGCCGTCCCCTTTCCTCCAGCAGGGGCCACCTTGCTTACTAGCGAGGGCAGTGAAGCTTCCAACAGATTAAAGGCAGCAAAGAATACAACGATGCCAATTACCAGTGCCGTCAGACTTTCATCAAAGGCAAAGAAAAACAGCTCACACAAAGCCAGTACCGCAATAGCGCCCACGAGCACCCGCTTCATCTGCCGCTTCTTTTCGCCATAGATGATAAAGGGCACCATGGCAAAGAACCCTACGACCAAGGCAGTCAGATAAACCCACCAGTGCTGCTCCTTGGGCAACCCGGCATGCTCAGCCAGCGCCAATGGCAGCGCTACAAAGCTGGACATCAGCACGGCATGCAATACGCCAATGCCAAGGTCCAGCCGCAAAAGATCCTTGTTGCGCAACGTTTTGCCCAATGCCTGTTTGGCAACACTGGACTCGCGATGTTGCATGACGCGCGACCCCTTGGGCACGAGGAAAAGAATCAACAGGAGTCCAATCAGCGCCAGCGCAGAAGTCGCCCAGAAGAGACCTGACAAACCAAACGAGCGCGTCAGCAGAGGACCGGACACCATTGCAATTGCAAAGGACACGCCAATACTCATTCCAATGGTAGCCATGGCCTTCGTACGATGCTGTTCGCGAGTCAGATCGGACAGCAGTGCCATCACAGCGGCAGAAATAGCTCCGCCCCCTTGAATGACACGACCCAGAATAACACCCCATATGCTGTGCGCATTAGCAGCCACTGCAGCACCTGCAGCAAACACCAGCAGGCCGGCAATGATAACCGGCCGCCGACCAATACGATCAGAAAGCGTACCGAAGGGAATTTGCAGTACAGCCTGGGTCAAACCATAAGCACCGATTGCCAAACCGATGAGGGCTGGCGTCGCATCTGCCAGCTCCTGACCATAGGTGGCCAGCACCGGTAACACCATGAACATACCAAGCATGCGAAAGGCAAACACAAGGGCCAGTCCGACCGCCGCGCGGCGCTCTAAAGCGCTCATGCGGTCGCTGAGCTTATCGTGCATGAATACTCCTCTTGTCGGCACCTCAAAATTCATCGTGCCGGATAACTTTAAAAATAGCGAAAGAATGACCACATATAGGAAAGCGGGACGAAGCCCAAGCATGCCGACTTATACCCCAGACATGCTGTCCCTTGGCTGTACCGTTGCCAATTTGGCAACGCGGCAATTACTGCTGAAGAACACTCACAATTTTACCAGTCTTGACCTGTCCGGCACAGGCGCGACGTTTCGACGCGCACCCGGCCGACGTCGTACAATTGCGGGTTCTCAGATGCCCGCCAAGCGAGGCCATAACATACGTGGATAAGATCCTTATCCGTGGGGCGCGAACCCACAATCTAAAAAATTTCGACCTTACCCTACCCCGCGATCAGCTCATCGTCATTACAGGCTTGTCCGGCTCGGGCAAATCGTCTCTGGCATTCGATACGCTTTATGCCGAAGGGCAGCGCCGCTACGTCGAATCATTATCGGCTTACGCTCGCCAATTCCTGTCAATGATGGAAAAGCCTGAGGTCGATAGCATAGAAGGCTTATCACCTGCGATTTCCATTGAGCAGAAGTCTACCTCGCACAACCCTCGCTCAACGGTAGGGACTATCACCGAGATCTACGATTACCTGCGCCTGCTTTACGCGCGTGTAGGCACGCCACGGTGTCCCGATCACGACGTGCCTCTGGAAGCACAGACCGTCAGTCAGATGGTCGATCAGGTCGTCAGCATGCCGGAAGGTCGCCGCCTTATGTTGCTGGCTCCTGTCATCCGTGAGCGCAAGGGTGAGCATCAGGCTATCTTCGAAGAGATGCGTGCGCAGGGCTTTGTTCGTGCCCGGGTAGATGGTCGCCTGTACGAATTAGACGACCTGCCCAAGCTAGACAAGCAAAAAAAGCACACCATCGAAATCGTGGTCGATCGCTTTAAAGTACGCGGCGACATCCAGCAGCGCTTGGCAGAATCGTTTGAGACAGCGCTTAAACTGGCCGATGATATTGCTGTAATCGCTCCCTTGGAGGGCGAGGACGGTGGAGAAGTGCTCTTTTCAGCTCGCTTCTCCTGCCCGATTTGCGGATTCTCCATCGGCGAGCTTGAGCCCAAGCTATTCTCGTTCAACAACCCGGCCGGTGCCTGCCCTACCTGTGACGGCCTAGGCGTTAGGCAGTTTTTCGATGCACGCCGGGTTGTAAATAGCGAGCTTTCCCTGGCAGAAGGGGCCGTACGCGGGTGGGATCGCCGCAACGTCTATTACTTCCAAATGCTGGGTTCACTCGCAGCCCATTACGGCTTCAGCCTTGAAGAACCCTTTAAGAACCTCAGCGCCAACCATCAGAAAGCGGTGCTCAACGGCTCTGGTCGTGAGGGCGTAGAGTTTCGCTATCTCAACGATCGCGGAGACATTGTCAAGCGCTCTCACCCATTCGAAGGCATTCTACCGAATCTGGAGCGACGCTATCGTGAAACCGAATCACAAAGCGTACGGGACGAGTTGGCCAAATACCTGAGCACACAGCCGTGTTCGGAGTGTAATGGTACACGTCTGCGCCGTGAGTCACGTCACGTATGGGTCGGGGACAAAACGCTACCTGCCGTGACGCGCTTACCGGTAGGAGATGCAACCAGCTACTTTGCGGACCTGACCCTGGCCGGACATAAAGGCCAGATCGCAGACAAGATTCTCAAGGAAATCCGCGAGCGCTTGCAGTTCCTGGTCAATGTAGGACTGGACTACCTCACCCTGGACCGCAGCGCCGACACACTTTCCGGGGGCGAGGCTCAACGTATTCGCCTCGCCAGCCAGATTGGCGCAGGCCTTGTCGGGGTCATGTACATTCTTGATGAGCCTTCTATTGGCCTGCATCAACGGGACAACGAACGCCTGTTAGGAACACTTACGCACCTGCGTAACCTGGGTAATACTGTCATCGTCGTAGAGCACGATGAGGATGCAATCCGCCTTGCCGATTATGTTGTAGATATTGGCCCAGGGGCAGGCGTACACGGTGGCCAGATCATTGCCCAAGGTACACCGGCAGAAGTCATGGCACACCCAGAGTCCGTAACGGGTATGTATCTTTCAGGACGAAAGAAAATCGTCGTGCCTGCCGAGCGCACCAAGCGTGACAAGAAGAAAGAACTGGTCATTAAAGGTGCCCGCGGCAATAACCTACAGAACGTTGAGCTGCGTATTCCAGTAGGCTTGTTCACATGCATTACAGGTGTTTCAGGCTCAGGCAAGTCAACCCTCATCAATAATACCCTGTTCCCTATTACAGCTACCGCACTCAACGGCGCCACTACGCTGGAAGTAGCACCCTATGATTCGTTCGATGGCCTGCAGCATATCGACAAAGTTGTCGATATCGACCAAAGCCCTATTGGACGCACTCCTCGATCAAACCCGGCGACTTATACGGGCATTTTCACACCCATACGTGAGCTGTTCGCGGGTGTGCCAGAGGCGCGCTCCAGAGGATACGGGCCGGGCCGCTTCTCCTTTAACGTGAAAGGTGGCCGCTGTGAGGCATGTCAGGGTGATGGCGTTATCAAGGTAGAGATGCACTTCTTGCCCGACATTTATGTGTCATGCGATGTCTGTAAAGGCAAGCGCTATAACCGTGAAACACTTGAGGTCAAATACAAGGGTAAGACCATCACAGAGGTGTTGGACATGACCATCGAAGAAGCGCGTGAGTTCTTTGATGCAGTGCCTGCCCTGGCGCGTAAGCTTCAAACCCTGATGGATGTCGGCCTGTCGTATATCCGCCTAGGCCAAAGCGCAACCACGCTCTCTGGTGGAGAAGCACAGCGTGTCAAACTGGCTCGAGAGCTATCCAAGCGTGATACAGGCAAGACACTCTATATCCTTGACGAGCCCACAACCGGTCTTCACTTTGCGGATATCCAGCAATTGCTTGACGTACTTCACCGCCTACGTGACCACGGCAATACCGTCGTAGTGATCGAGCATAACCTGGATGTTATCAAGACGGCAGACTGGCTGGTGGACCTAGGACCTGAAGGCGGCTCGAAGGGCGGTCAGATCATCGCGACAGGTACACCAGAAGACGTAGCCGAGAATCCAGCCTCGCATACCGGACGGTTTCTGCAACCATTGCTGGAGCGTGACCGAGCGTGATGCCCCCTACTAACCTTTATAGGTTAGTAGGCTTTGCATCTACAACTTGGAGCTCTGTCGGCCTACTTTGCTGGCAGCGCTCCAACTCCTTTGCATCATGACTGCAAAAAAGCTCCACCTCACTCTTATGTGTCAACGAAAGCTCACGCAGCCGCTGCTGATTACGCAGACGTAGCTCTCGGTTAACTTCCATCATCGTTTGATAAAAACGCAAACCTGGCGTACAGGAACGCTTCGGCTGCCCGACTTCTTCACGATAAAAGTAAGCATCACCAGCGTGAAGCAACCAACCTGTCGGTGTCTGAATGGCAATCCCCGCATGCCCCCAAGTATGGCCTGCCAATGGAATCATGAGAATTTCTGGAGGCAGACCTTTCAAATCCCGAACTGCAGAAAAGCCATACCATGCCTCGCCTTGAGGCTCATATAGTTCCCAGCGCCTTACCTGGTCCCATTGATGAAAACGGTAGCGTCGCTTGCCTATATAGCCATGAGGCAAACGGGCCATACTTATCTCACGCTCTAGCACATGAACCGTGGCGTCTGGAAAATCCTCCAGACCACCCGCATGGTCGAAGTCCAGATGGGTAAGCACAATATGGCGTACATCGCTGGCCTGGAATCCAAGCAGCCGAATTTGCTCGATAGCGGTATAACGCATCTCAAACTGGATATTGTTGAACCCAATGAAAAATCTGCTAAGACGCTTGTGCGGTGCATGAACATCACGGGCACCAAACCCTGTATCAACCAAGACAAGGCCATCGTTGTCTGTCTCAATCAACAGACAATGACAAACAAGATGTCCTGTCAGGCCTTTGCTAAATCCATCAAAAAGCGCACCGCCCCACGGACACATACAACCGCAGTTAAGATGATGTATACGCATGAGATCAATCCCAGTGTGGTTCTTTTATTGCGACACACCGCGGGCGTCAGGTGTTTCCTCTATCTGTACATTTATTTGCAGACAATAAAAAAGCCCCTCGTAGGAGGGGCCTTCTGAACTGACGATACTTATTCCACTTCGCTTAAGGACACACCCAAACCACTGGCGATCCCCTCACCATAAGCGCGATCCGCCTTAAGGAAATGAGCAATCTGGCGGCATTGAACGTCACGCGTAACAGAACGCATAGCACCAGTGATGTTATCGATCAATAATGCCTTTTGCGCATCGGACATCAGGCGGAACAACGCTCCTGCTTGAGAATAATAATCCTCGTCCAGGCGATGATCATAACGATCCGCTGCACCACTCAATGTCATTGCAGGCTCACGGTACTGAGGGGCCTGCTTGGGTGCCTTGCTAAAGCTGTTTGGCTCATAGTTGGGCGCTGCCCCACCATTACCATCAAAACGCATGGCACCATCACGTTGGTAGTTCTGGTAAGGCGAACGCGGAACATTTACAGGCAGCTGTTGATAGTTGGTTCCGACACGATAACGCTGAGCATCAGCATAAGCGAACACGCGCCCCTGCAACATTCGATCAGGCGACAGACCAACCCCTGGCACTACGTTACTAGGAGCAAAAGCTGCCTGTTCAACCTCTGCAAAATAATTAAGTGGATTACGGTTAAGCTCCAGGTCACCCACCTCAATCAACGGAAACTCTTTTTGCGACCATACCTTGGTGACATCGAACGGATTCTCTGCACGGCTAAACGCTTCAGCTTCGTCCATCACCTGAATGCAAACGCGCCATTTCGGAAAGTCACCCCGCTCGATTGCATCGAACAGATCACGCTGAGCATAATCTGGATCAGTACCGGCCAACCTCGTAGCTTCCGCGGGAGATAGGTTCTTGATGCCCTGCTTGCTCTTAAAGTGCCACTTCACGAAGCGCCGCTCACCCGCTTCATTGATAACGCTAAACGTGTGGCTCCCAAAGCCATGCATGAAGCGATAGCCGTCAGGAATACCACGATCAGAGAACAGAATGGTTACCTGGTGCAGTGACTCCGGAGAATGCGACCAGAAGTCCCACATCATTTGCGGGCTCTTTAGGTTAGTCTGCGGGTTGCGCTTCTGGGTATGAATGAAATCGGGAAACTTCAGTGGATCACGCAGGAAGAAAACAGGCGTGTTGTTACCAACGATATCCCAGTTGCCCTCTTCCGTGTAAAACTTCAAGGCAAAACCACGAGGATCACGTTCGGTATCTGCCGAGCCACGCTCACCCCCAACAGTAGAAAAGCGCAAGAATACCGGCGTCTGCTTACCTACGCTTTCAAAAAGCCGAGCAGAGGATAGATGGGTAATATTTTGAGTAACGGTAAAAGTACCGTAAGCCCCAGAACCTTTTGCATGTACACGACGCTCAGGAATCACTTCACGGTTGAAGTGAGCCAGCTTTTCAACAAGATGAAAATCATCTAACAGCAACGGGCCACGTTCACCGGCAGAGCGAGAGTTTTGATTGTCGGCAACTGGAATGCCGCTAGCAGTAGTGAGCGTATTGTTCTGGCTCATGAAAAACTTCTCCCTTGGAATTGCGCTTCAGCGCGTCTTGCAGAGAAGTATGTTAAAAGCGGGACGGTAGATCTAATTTATTAGATCTAGCCTTGTGATAGAAAACCCAACTACTTTAAGCATAAAAAAGCCGGACACTAGGCCCGGCTTTTGATAACACTCACTGTTTATTCAGCAGAGTCAGCCTCAACTGTGCCGCCAATAGGACGGTCAACCAGCTCAACATAGGCCATAGGAGCGTTATCACCAGCACGGAAGCCGCACTTGAGAATACGCAGGTAACCACCTGGACGATTTGCATAACGCTTGCCCAGATCGTTAAACAGCTTGCCGACAGCAGCTTTCGAACGAGTACGGTCGAAAGCCAGACGACGGTTGGCAACGCTATCTTCTTTGGCCAGAGTGATCAGCGGCTCGGCAACGCGACGCAGTTCCTTGGCTTTCGGAAGAGTAGTTTTGATCAGTTCATGCTCGAACAGCGACACAGCCATGTTCTGGAACATAGCCTTGCGGTGTGCGCTCGTGCGGTTCAGGTGACGACCACTTTTACGATGACGCATGGTTAAATTCCTTACCAAACTAACGTTCGGTGACTAATAACGATCAGGCTGTAGCCTTATCGTCCTTCTTAAGACTTGCCGGGGGCCAGTTGTCCAGGCGCATGCCAAGCGACAAACCACGTGAAGCTAGGACATCCTTAATCTCGGTAAGCGACTTCTTACCTAGGTTAGGCGTCTTGAGCAGCTCTACTTCGGTACGCTGAATCAGATCACCGATATAGTAGATATTCTCAGCTTTCAAGCAGTTAGCCGAACGGACGGTCAGTTCAAGGTCATCAACCGGACGCAGCAGAATCGGATCAATTTCGTCTTCCTGCTCAACGACAACAGGCTCACTGTCACCTTTGAGATCAACGAAAGCAGCCAATTGCTGTTGCAAGATGGTTGCAGCACGACGGATAGCTTCCTCAGGATCTAGAGTACCATTGGTCTCAAGATCAAGAACCAGCTTATCCAGGTTAGTACGCTGCTCAACACGAGCGTTTTCGACCACATAGGCCACACGGCGAACCGGGCTAAAAGAGGAATCGAGCTGCAGGCGACCAATGGCACGCGTCTCGTCTTCTTCACTCTGGCGAGCATCAGCCGGCTCATAGCCACGGCCACGAGCAATCTTAAGCCGCATGTTCAGCGAACCGTTATCAGCCAGATGAGCAATGACATGATCGCCGTTGACGATTTCAACGTCATGCTCAAGCTGAATATCGGAAGCCAGAACGGGACCTTGACCTTTCTTGGAAAGGGTCAGAGTCACCTCGTCACGACCATGAAGCTTGATAGCCAGACCTTTAAGGTTAAGCAGGATTTCAATAACGTCTTCCTGCACGCCTTCGATTGCGCTGTACTCGTGTAGTACGCCATCAATTTCGGCTTCGACCACCGCGCAGCCAGGCATGGAGGACAACAAGATGCGACGAAGCGCGTTGCCCAAGGTATGACCAAAACCGCGCTCGAGAGGCTCGAGCGTGATTTTGGCGCGGGTTGGACTGACCGCCTGCACATCAATGTGCCGGGGGGTCAGGAACTCATTTACCGAACTCTGCATGGATGCACCTATTTTCTAGCCCTTACTTGGAGTAGAGCTCGACAATCAGGTTTTCGTTGATGTCGGCGGAAAGGTCGCCACGAGCCGGAACGCTCTTGAACGTACCAGACTTCTTCTCGGAGTCGACTTCTACCCACTCAACACGACCGCGCTGGGCGCAAAGCTCGAGAGCTTGGGCGATACGCAGTTGATTCTTTGCCTTCTCGCGTACTGCTACCACATCACCAGGCTTAACTTGGTAGGACGGGATGTTTACAGTCTGACCATTAACAGTAATGGACTTGTGAGAAACCAGCTGGCGAGACTCTGCACGAGTAGCACCGAAACCCATACGGTAAACAACGTTATCCAAACGAGTTTCTAGCAGCTGCAGCAGGTTTTCGCCTGTTGCACCTTTGCGACGAGCAGCTTCTTTGTAATAACCAGCAAACTGACGCTCCAGGACGCCGTAGATACGACGAACTTTTTGCTTCTCACGTAACTGCAGACCATAGTCGGATAGACGACCACGACGCTGACCGTGAGCTCCAGGAGCAGTTTCAATATTGCACTTGGATTCAATCGCGCGCACACCGCTCTTCAGGAAGAGATCGGTGCCTTCACGGCGGGACAGTTTGCACTTGGGACCAATGTAACGAGCCATTTCTTACTGTCTCCTATTACACGCGACGCTTCTTCGGCGGACGGCATCCATTATGCGGGATGGGCGTCACGTCGGTAATGCTGGCGATCTTGTAACCACAGGCGTTCAATGCACGCACTGCAGACTCACGGCCCGGGCCTGGGCCTTTGACGTTTACGTCAAGGTTCTTGAGACCGTACTCAAGAGCTGCCTGTCCGGCACGCTCAGCTGCAACCTGGGCAGCGAACGGAGTGCTCTTACGGGAGCCACGGAAACCGGAACCACCAGAAGTAGCCCAGGACAACGCATTACCTTGACGATCAGTAATGGTTACGATGGTGTTATTGAAAGACGCATGGATGTGGGCGATGCCATCAACCACTGTCTTTTTGACTTTCTTACGAGGACGAGCAGCAGGTTTTGCCATGACTAAATTCCTGTCGATTCGCGGATGCGATTACTTGCGGATCGGCTTACGCGGGCCCTTACGGGTACGCGCGTTGGTCTTGGTACGCTGACCACGAACCGGCAGACCGCGACGATGGCGAAGGCCACGGTAGCAACCCAGGTCCATCAAGCGCTTGATGTTCATGTTCAGTTCGCGACGCAGGTCACCTTCAGTGACGAGCTTAGCGACTTCATTACGCAGCTGATCGATCTGCTCGTCGCTCAGATCCTTGATTTTGGCGGACGGGCTGATGCCTGTGGCCGCACAGATATTCTGAGCAGTAGTGCGACCAATACCATAGATATAGGTCAGCGAGATAACAGTATGCTTGTTATCCGGAATGTTAACGCCTGCAATACGGGCCATTCTAGAAAAACTCCATGTGACAGCAACCCACGCCCTGGAAGCCAAGAAAAGGGCGCGAGATATTAACGCTGTAATAAAAAATGATCAACCCGACAGCACACTAGCTGTCGGGTTATACGCGTGTATTCACACTCAGCCTTGGCGCTGCTTGTGACGCGGCTCCGCGCTGCAGATCACCCGAACGACGCCGTCGCGACGGATGATTTTGCAGTTACGGCACAGCTTCTTGACCGATGCACGAACTTTCATCACCAACTCCTTAACCTTACGGGTACTGATCAGCGGAGCATTCCGCCGCCGTAGCCCTTCAGGTTGGCTTTCTTCATCAGAGACTCATACTGGTGGGATACAAGATGCGATTGGACCTGGGACATAAAGTCCATGACAACCACAACTACGATCAGCAGCGAAGTCCCGCCGAGGTAAAACGGCACGTTGGCTGCAACCACCAGAAACTGGGGCAACAAGCAGACCGCCGTCATATACAGGGCGCCGAACATGGTCAAACGCGTCAACACACCATCTATATAGCGTGCAGACTGCTCACCAGGACGGATTCCTGGAATAAACGCACCAGACTTCTTTAGGTTCTCGGCAACGTCTTTGGGGTTAAACATCAAGGCTGTATAGAAGAAGCAGAAGAATATGATCCCTGCACTAAACAGCAAGATATTAAGCGGCTGTCCTGGAGCAATGGCCTGAGCCACATCCTGAAGCCAACCGAGCCCTTGAGACTGACCGAACCACGAGCCTAGCGAGGCCGGGAATAGCAAAATGCTACTCGCAAAGATAGCAGGTATGACACCCGCCATATTTACTTTCAGTGGCAAATGACTATTTTGCGCTGCAAACACCTTGCGGCCTTGCTGGCGCTTAGCATAATGAACAGCGATACGACGCTGGCCGCGCTCGATGAAGACCACGAACGCAATGATAGCAACAGCAACAAGGCCCACCGCTATCAGAGCGAAAATATTAATATCGCCTTGACGAGCAGACTCGAAGGATTGACCAATCGCTCGCGGTAAGCCAGCAACGATACCCGAGAAGATCAGCATGGAAATTCCATTACCAACACCTCGCTCGGTTATCTGCTCACCCAGCCACATCATAAAAAGTGCGCCTGCAACAAACGTGGTTACAGCAACAAAATAGAAGCTGAACCCTGCTGAAAAGGCTACACCTTGACTCGCCAGTCCTACAGACATACCCGTAGCCTGAACCAGCGCAAGCACGAGCGTACCGTAACGAGTGTACTGACTGATCTTGCGGCGACCAGACTCGCCTTCTTTTTTCAACTGCTCTAGCTGTGGGCTGATAGCAGTGAGAAGCTGCATGATGATCGACGCCGAGATATACGGCATGATCCCAAGTGCAAATATACTCATCCGCTCCAGCGCACCGCCAGAGAACATGTTGAACAGGCTAAGAATGGTCCCCTCGTTCTGCCGAAACAGTGCAGCCAATTGATCAGGATTTATACCTGGAACTGGAATATGCGCACCAATTCGATAAACGATGATTGCCAGAAACAGGAAGCGCAAGCGCGCCCACAGTTCAGACAAACCGCCATTGTTGAGCGCAGAGAGAGAACCTTGCTTAGCCATTTATTCCTCGATCTTACCGCCAGCTGCTTCGATAGCCGCGCGAGCGCCCTTAGTGGCAGGAATGCCCTTCAGGGTAATAGCGTGACCGATTTCGCCAGAGAGAACGACCTTAACGCGCACAACGCTACGATTGATAACATTGGCATCTTTCAGCGCTTGCAAAGTGATCACGCCGCCTTCTACCTTTGCCAGCTCTGAAGTACGAACCTCAGCGCGATCAAGGGCTTTCAGCGATACGAAACCAAACTTCGGCAGACGACGGTGAAGGGGCTGTTGACCACCCTCGAAACCAGGAGCAACCTTACCGCCGGAACGGGAAGTAGCACCCTTGTGGCCACGGCCGCCAGTCTTACCAAGACCGCTACCGATACCACGACCTGGACGCAGCTTTTCACGACGTGCACCAGGAGCGGAACGTAGATCGTTAAGTTTCATAACTTAACCCTCCACACGCAGTAAATAGTAAGCCTTATTAATCATGCCGCGGTTTTCTGGAGTATCCAGAACTTCAACGGTATGACCGATGCGACGCAGGCCGAGACCCTTGACGCAGGCTTTGTGATTAGCCAAACGGCCATTCACGCTTTTGATCAGCGTAACTTTAACAGTTGAAGTAGCCATGATCAGAGAATCTCCTCGACGCTCTTGCCACGCTTGGCCGCGACCGACTCAGGCGACTGCATGTGCTTCAAACCCTCAAACGTTGCATAGACAACGTTTACTGGATTAGTAGAGCCATAGCACTTAGCCAGAACGTTCTGAACGCCAGCCACCTCTAGAACGGCACGCATGGCACCGCCGGCAATGATACCCGTACCTTCAGAAGCAGGCTGCATGAAAACTTTGGATGCGCCATGAGCAGACTTCACTGGGTATTGAAGTGTGTTGCCGTTCAGATCAACCTGAATCATGTTACGGCGCGCAGCTTCCATAGCCTTTTGAATAGCTGCAGGAACTTCGCGCGCCTTACCACGGCCAAAACCAACACGACCCTTACCATCACCCACCACGGTTAGTGCAGTGAAAGCGAAGATACGGCCACCTTTAACGGTTTTAGCAACACGGTTAACTTGAACGAGCTTCTCGATGTAACCTTCGTCGCGCTTTTGATCGTTGTTTGCCATGACTTAGAACTCCAGCCCGCCTTCACGAGCGGCATCGGCCAGCGCCTTAACGCGACCATGATACTTGAAGCCAGAACGATCAAACGCTACTTGAGTAACGCCAGCCGCTTTGGCACGCTCTGCTACCAGCTTGCCGACCTTTTGCGCCGCTTCGATGTTGCTGGTTGCGCCTTCGCGCAGGTCTTTGTCCAGCGTAGACGCACTGGCCAGAACCTTGCTGCCGTCGGCCGCGATGACCTGGGCATAGATGTGCTGAGAGGAACGGTAGACGCACAGGCGTACAGTTTCCAGCTCGCGCATTCTCAGGCGTGCCTTGCGAGCGCGACGCAGTCGAGTTTCTTTCTTTACGCTCATTTGCTATGCCCTACTTTTTCTTGGCTTCTTTACGGCGAACGACTTCATCGGAATAACGTACACCTTTGCCCTTATAGGGCTCTGGCGGACGGAAATCACGAATCTCTGCTGCCACCTGTCCAACGAGCTGCTTATCAATACCCTTAATCAGGATATCAGTCTGGCTCGGGGTCTCAGCAGTAATGCCTTGCGGCAATTCATAGTCGACCGGATGAGAGAAACCCAGGGAAAGCGAAAGAACCTGGCCCTTGGCCTGAGCTTTATAACCAACACCAACCAACTGAAGCTTGCGCTCAAAGCCTTGGCTCACGCCAATGACCATATTGTTGACCAGCGCACGGGTAGTACCAGCCATGGCACGAGTCTGCTGATCACCATTACGAGCGGCGAAACGAAGCTCACCGGACTCTTGAGAGACTTCAACAGAAGGATGAACCTTAAGCTCAAGAGAGCCTTTGGAACCCTTAATAGAAAGCTGTTGACCAGCCAGGTTAATTTCAACACCGGCAGGAAGCTTAACGGGGTTTTTAGCAACGCGAGACATGCTTCTTCCCCTTAGAAAACAGTGCAGAGCACTTCGCCGCCAACACCAGCAGCACGGGCTGCACGATCAGTCATCACACCCTTGTTGGTGGACACGATCGATACACCCAAACCGCCGCGCACTTTCGGCAACTGGTCAACAGATTTGTACTGGCGAAGGCCAGGACGGCTAGAACGCTTAAGCTCTTCGATTACAGGTTTACCTTCGAAGTACTTCAGCTCGATGGACAGCAGCGGCTTAACTTCCGTGCTGACCTGAAAACCCGCGATGTAACCTTCGTCCTTAAGGACTTTAGCTACCGCCACCTTCAGCTTGGAGGAAGGCATGCTTACGACGGACTTTTCAGCCATCTGGGCATTACGGATACGAGTTAGCATATCTGCTAACGGGTCCTGCATACTCATGGGCTTGTAGCTCCTAAATGCATAAATGAGCCTATAGCTCTGAAACTGCCCAGCCGAAAACATGCCGACTCGGGCGAGCCGGATATTCTAGTAGGCATACAAAAACGAATCAAGCCCCAAAAGGGGCTTGATTCGCATACTTACTGCAAATTGCTATGAAATTACCAGCTGGCTTTAACCAGACCAGGAACATCACCACGCATTGCAGCTTCGCGCAACATAATACGCGACAGACCGAACTTACGGTATACACCGTGCGGACGACCAGTCAAACGGCAGCGATTACGCAGACGACTGGCGCTAGCGTCGCGAGGCTGCTTTTGAAGTGCAACCTGTGCAGCCCAACGATCTTCCGGAGAAGTGTTGGGATTGGCAATAGCTGCTTTTAACTCAGCGCGCTTAGCTGCAAACTTAGCAACCGTTTGCTGACGCTTCAGCTCACGGTTCTTCATGCTTTGCTTAGCCATACGTAGCTCCTATCAGTTACGGAACGGGAAGTTAAATGCACGAAGCAGTGCACGACCTTCCTCATCCGTACGAGCAGTTGTAGTCAGAGTAATATCCATACCGCGGAGCGCATCGATTTTATCGTAATCGATTTCCGGGAAGATGATTTGCTCTTTAACACCCATGCTGTAGTTACCGCGACCATCAAAGGACTTGGCATTCAGACCACGGAAGTCACGAACGCGCGGCAAAGAGATAGCCAGCAGACGATCCAGGAACTCGTACATGCGATCGCTACGCAGAGTTACCTTGACGCCAATCGGCCAACCATCACGAATCTTAAAACCAGCGATCGACTTACGCGCATAAGTTACAACCGGCTTCTGACCAGCAATTTTCTCAAGGTCAGCCAGCGCATTGTCGATAATCTTCTTATCGCCTACCGCCTCACCAACACCCATATTCAGAGTGATTTTAGTGATACGCGGAACTTCCATCACGTTAGCCAGCTGAAGCTGTTCTTTCAGCTTGGGCGCGATGTCCTTCCGATAAACTTCTTTCAATCGTGCCATGGTGATCTACCTAGCAACCTTAAGCCTGAACCGCTTTCTGGTTCGACTTAAAGATACGAATTTTTTTACCGTCCTCTACCTTGAAACCTACGCGGTCAGCCTTGTTAGTTTCAGGGTTGAAGATAGCAACGTTGGAGACATGCAGAGGAGCTTCCTTCTCAACAATGCCACCTTGCGCGCCCAGCATGGGGTTAGGCTTGGTGTGACGCTTGACAAGGTTAACACCACCAACAACCAAACGGTCATCAGCCAGAACCTTGAGCACCTTACCGCGCTTGCCCTTGTCCTTGCCTGCGATGACGATTACTTCATCGTCACGACGAATCTTTTGCATGACGGCTACTCCTTACAGCACTTCGGGGGCAAGGGAGACGATCTTCATGAACTTCTCAGAGCGAAGTTCACGCGTCACCGGCCCAAAGATACGGGTACCGATAGGCTCCTGCTTGTTGTTCAACAGAACAGCCGCGTTACCGTCGAAGCGAATGATGGAGCCGTCAGTACGACGCACACCGTGCTTAGTACGTACCACAACAGCCGTCATCACCTGGCCCTTCTTCACCTTTCCACGAGGAATGGCTTCTTTTACGGTGACCTTGATGATGTCGCCAATACCTGCGTAGCGGCGATGCGAACCACCCAGCACCTTGATGCACATAACACGACGAGCGCCGCTGTTATCGGCCACATCGAGCATGGATTGAGTCTGAATCATGGCTCTTCACCCTTACACTTGTACGGCGCGCTCAACGACATCAACCAGCGTCCACGCCTTGGTCTTTGCCAGAGGGCGGGTTTCACGAATGGTGACCAGGTCACCAGCGCGGCACTGATTGTTTTCGTCGTGGGCGTGCAGCTTAGTGGAACGCTTGACGTATTTACCGTAGATCGGGTGCTTAACGCGACGCTCGATCAATACAGTGATGGTTTTGTCCATTTTATCACTGACCACTCGGCCGGTCAGTGTACGGACGGTCTTTTCAGCTTCAGCCATGATCACTTACCTGCTTGCTGGTTCAGCACAGTCTTGACACGAGCAATGTCGCGCTTCACTTGCGAGAGCATGTGAGACTGCCCCAATTGGCCAGTTGCCTTCTGCATACGCAGATTAAACTGGTCACGCAGCAGGCTGAGAAGCTGCTCGTTCAGCTCCTCGACGGATTTCTCACGTAATTCTTGCGCTTTCATTACATCACCGTCCGCTTAACAAAGGAGGTTTCAACGGGAAGCTTGGCAGCCGCGAGAGCAAAAGCTTCACGAGCCAGAACCTCAGAAACACCCTCGATCTCGTAGAGGACCTTGCCCGGCTGGATCTGGGCTACCCAGTACTCAACACTACCCTTACCTTTACCCATACGCACTTCAAGGGGCTTCTTGGTAACAGGCTTGTCCGGGAACACACGGATCCAGATTTTACCGCCACGCTTAACGTGACGAGTCAAGGCACGACGAGCTGCTTCGATCTGGCGAGCAGTAAGACGGCCACGGCCAACAGCTTTCAGCGCATATTCGCCAAAGCTTACTTTACTACCGCGATGAGCCAAGCCACGGTTGTGACCAGTCATCTGCTTGCGGAATTTTGTACGCTTAGGTTGCAGCATGATGCGTACTCCTTACTTAGCAGCTTTTTTACGCGGAGCAGGAGCTACAGGCTTAAGCTCTTCCTGGCGGCCACCAATGACCTCGCCCTTGAAGATCCAAACCTTCACACCGATCACACCATAAGTGGTGTGCGCTTCCGCAGTTGCGTAGTCAATATCGGCACGCAGTGTGTGCAGCGGCACACGACCTTCGCGATACCACTCGGTACGAGCAATTTCTGCCCCGCCAAGACGACCACTCACCTGAATCTTGATGCCTTTGGCACCTAGACGCATCGCACTCTGCACCGCACGCTTCATCGCACGACGGAACATAACGCGACGCTCGAGCTGCTGAGCCACGCTTTGCGCAACCAGCGCACCGTCGAGTTCCGGCTTACGGATCTCTTCGATGTTGATGTGCACAGGCACACCCATTTGCTTGGTCAGGTCCTGACGCAGCTTTTCTACATCCTCACCTTTCTTGCCGATAACGATACCGGGACGAGCAGTGTGGATGGTAATGCGTGCAGTTTGCGCCGGACGATGAATATCGATACGGCTTACGGACGCGCTTTTTAGTTTGTCTTGGAGGTACTCACGAACCTTCAGGTCGGAGAGCAGATAATCAGCGTAAGTGCGCTTATCTGCATACCAAACGGAAGTATGCTCCTTGACGATGCCCAGGCGAATGCCATTGGGATGTACTTTCTGACCCATCTGATCGACTCCGTTACTTGTCCGCAACCTTGACCGTGATATGGCAAGACCGCTTCACGATGCGATCAGCACGACCTTTGGCGCGCGGCATGATGCGCTTCAGCGAACGCCCTTCGTTGACGAAAACCGTGGAGACTTTTAGATCATCCACGTCTGCGCCTTCGTTGTGCTCGGCATTGGCAACAGCCGACTCCAACACTTTTTTCATGATCTCGGCAGCTTTCTTACTGCTGAAAGCCAGGAGGTTGAGCGCCTCGCCCACCTTCTTCCCGCGAATCTGGTCGGCGACCAAGCGGGCTTTCTGGGCGGAGATTCGAGCGCCCGACAGCTTAGCGGCTACTTCCATCTTTCCTTACCCCTTAACGCTTGGCTTTCTTGTCAGCCGCATGACCGCGATAAGTGCGGGTAGCAGCGAACTCGCCGAGTTTATGACCAACCATGTCTTCGTTGACTAGCACCGGGACATGCTGGCGGCCGTTGTGTACAGCGATGGTCAGGCCGACCATCTGCGGAAGAATCATCGAACGACGCGACCAAGTCTTAATTGGCTTACGATCGTTCTTCTCTACCGCAACTTCGATCTTCTTCAGTAGGTGAAGATCGATAAAAGGACCTTTCTTAAGAGAACGTGGCACAGTCGTATCCTCAATTCGTTACTTGCGGCGACGGACGATCATCTTGTCAGTGCGCTTGTTCGCACGGGTCTTCGCGCCCTTGGTCGGGAAGCCCCATGGAGACACCGGATGACGGCCACCGGAGGTACGACCCTCACCACCACCATGCGGGTGATCAACAGGGTTCATCGCCACACCGCGGACGGTTGGACGAATACCACGCCAGCGCTTAGCACCTGCTTTACCCAGGGAACGCAGACTGTGCTCGGTATTGGATACTTCACCCAACGTTGCGCGACATTCACTTAGAACCTTGCGCATCTCGCCGGAGCGTAGACGCAGCGTTACATAAGCGCCTTCACGGGCAACTAGCTGGGCGGAAGCACCAGCCGAGCGGGCGATCTGTGCGCCTTTGCCTGGCTTGAGCTCAATACCGTGAACAGTACTACCTACCGGGATATTGCGCAGAGGCAAGCTGTTACCTGCTTTGATTGGAGCACCAGCACCAGAGATCAGCTGATCACCTGCTGTCACACCTTTCGGAGCGATGATGTAACGACGTTCGCCATCAGCGTACTTCAGCAGCGCGATGTGAGCAGTACGGTTTGGATCGTACTCAACGCGCTCAACAACAGCCGGGATACCATCCTTATCGCGACGGAAATCAACCAGACGATAGTGCTGCTTATGACCGCCACCCTTGTGACGAGTGGTGATACGACCGTTGTTATTACGGCCACCGGACTTACCCTGCTTCTCCAGAAGAGGAGCATACGGGGCGCCCTTGTGCAGATCAGCATTGACAACCTTGACCACGAAACGGCGGCCAGCGGAGGTCGGCTTGCATTTTACGATTGCCATGATGCCCCCTTACTTACTCAGCATTGCTGGAGAAATCGAGGTCTTGGCCCGGCTGGAGAGCAATATATGCCTTCTTCCAATCGTTACGCTTGCCCAGACCACGTGCGGTACGCTTAGTCTTACCCTTTACATTCAGGGTGCTAACGCTGCGCACTTTAACGTCGAACAACTGCTCGACCGCCTTCTTGATTTCCAGCTTGGTTGCATCAGTAGCAACCTTAAAAATAAACTGCTTTTGGTTTTCCGCTAGCACAGTTGCCTTCTCGGAGATGTGCGGACCAAGCAGTACCTTGAATACACGTTCCTGGTTCATCCCAGCAGCTCCTCGAATTTCTTCACGGCAGACACTGTGACCAAAACCTTGTCGTAAGCGATCAGGCTAACAGGGTCGGAACCCTGTACATCACGAACGTCAACGAAAGGCAGGTTGCGGGCAGCCAAGTAAAGGTTCTGATCGACGTTATCAGTCACAATCAGGACATCTTTCAGGCCAAGGCCGTCAAGCTTGTTTACCAACCCTTTAGTCTTAGGGGCATCGATAGAAAACTCGTCCACTACGACCAGACGATCCAGACGTACCAGCTCCGCCAGAATAGAGCGCAGCGCAGCGCGATACATCTTCTTGTTGAGCTTCTGCTCATGGTTCTGCGGCTTAGCAGCAAAAGTGGTACCACCGCCACGCCAGATAGGGCTACGAATAGTACCTGCACGGGCACGACCGCTACCCTTTTGACGCCAGGGCTTTTTGCCGCCGCCAGATACTTCGGAGCGAGTCTTTTGGGCGCGAGTACCCTGACGACCGCCAGCCATGTAGGCGACTACTGCCTGATGGACCAGCGTCTCGTTGAATTCGCCACCAAAGGCGCGCTCAGAGACTTCAATAGCCTGCGAGCCATTTACATTTAGTTGCATGTTCCGTTCCCCTCTTAACCGCGAGCCTTGGCTGCAGGACGAACAACCACATCACCGCCAGGCGCGCCAGGAATGGCACCCTTGACCAGAAGCAGGTTGCGCTCAGCATCAACACGGACAATTTCAAGGGACTGCACAGTTACACGCTCAGCACCCAGGTGACCGGACATCTTCTTGCCCTTGAACACTCGACCAGGAGTCTGGCACTGGCCGATAGAGCCAGGTGCGCGGTGAGAAACGGAGTTACCGTGAGTATTATCTTGGCCACGGAAGTTCCAACGCTTAATGGTACCGGCATAGCCTTTACCTTTGGACTGACCAGTCACATCGACTAGCTGTCCAGCTTGGAAAATATCAACCGTGATCTGATCACCAGCGTTGTACTCGCCTTCTTCAAGACGAAACTCCAGAACGCTACGACCAGCAGCAACGCTCGCTTTGGCAAAGTGACCTGCCTGAGCCTTGCTAACACGAGAAGCACGACGCTCACCCACTGTCACTTGAACAGCACGATAGCCATCAGTCTCTTCTACTTTCATCTGTGTTACACGGTTCGGCTCAATCTCGATGACTGTAACCGGAACGGAAACACCTTCCTCGGTGAAAACGCGGGTCATGCCGCACTTACGACCGACTACACCAATAGTCATTGTATAAACCTCTTGAGTGTACGGGGCTTTCACCCGCTATGGCCGCCCATTTCAGAGCGTTACACGACTAAAACCCCAAGGTTTTAGCCGAGGCTGATTTGTACTTCTACACCAGCAGCAAGGTCGAGCTTCATCAGCGCATCAACGGTTTTATCCGTTGGCTGGACGATATCCAGCACACGCTTGTGAGTACGAATCTCGTACTGGTCACGTGCATCCTTGTTGACGTGCGGAGAAATCAGCACTGTGTAACGTTCCTTGCGGGTAGGCAGAGGAATCGGACCACGCACCTGAGCACCAGTACGTTTCGCGGTTTCCACGATTTCCTGGGTGGACTGATCAATCAGGCGATGATCAAAAGCCTTCAACCGAATACGGATTTGTTGGTTTTGCATTTGACCTCAGACTCCAAGCTTTCCCCTCAGGCAGAATATGCCCGATAAAAGGAGGCGCAATTCTATAGAGACGCCAGAGGGGTGTCAATAATAGACAAAGCAGAAAAGGCCCCGAAGGGCCTTCTCTGGACGAACGTCGATATTATTCGACGATCTTGGCAACCACGCCGGCGCCTACGGTACGGCCGCCTTCGCGAATAGCGAAACGCAGACCTTCTTCCATGGCGATCGGAGCGATCAGGGTAACAACCATCTTGATGTTGTCGCCCGGCATTACCATCTCAACGCCTTCCGGCAGTTCGCAGTTACCAGTCACGTCAGTAGTACGGAAGTAGAACTGAGGACGGTAGCCCTTGAAGAACGGAGTATGACGACCACCTTCTTCCTTGGACAGAACGTACACTTCGCACTCGAACTTGGTGTGCGGCTTGATGGTGCCCGGCTTGGCCAGAACCTGACCACGCTCAACGTCTTCACGCTTGGTACCACGCAGCAGGGCGCCAACGTTCTCACCTGCACGACCTTCGTCTAGCAGCTTACGGAACATTTCAACGCCGGTGCAGGTAGTTTTGGTCGTAGCTTTGATACCTACGATTTCAACTTCCTCACCCACCTTGACGATACCACGCTCAACACGGCCTGTTACTACAGTACCGCGACCAGAGATGGAGAATACGTCTTCGATCGGCATCAGGAACGGCTGGTCGATTGCACGAACTGGCTCAGGGATGTAGGCATCCAGAGTTTCAACCAGCTTACGCACAGCAGAAACACCGATTTCGTTATCGTCTTTGCCTTCCAGCGCCATCAGCGCGGAACCTACAACGATCGGAGTGTCGTCACCTGGGAAGTCATAGGTGTTCAGCAGATCGCGAACTTCCATTTCTACCAGCTCGAGCAGCTCAGCGTCGTCAACCATGTCGGCCTTGTTCAGGAACACGACAATGTAAGGAACGCCTACCTGACGGGACAGCAGGATGTGCTCACGAGTCTGCGGCATAGGGCCGTCAGCTGCCGAGCAAACCAGGATCGCACCGTCCATCTGCGCAGCACCGGTGATCATGTTCTTCACATAGTCAGCGTGGCCAGGGCAGTCAACGTGAGCGTAGTGGCGAGTGGCCGAATCGTACTCAACGTGGGAAGTGTTAATGGTAATACCGCGCGCTTTTTCTTCCGGAGCGTTATCGATCTGGTCGAAGTTACGGGCAGAACCACCCCAAGTTTCAGAGCAAACCTTGGTCAGTGCTGCAGTCAGCGTTGTCTTACCATGGTCGACGTGGCCGATGGTGCCGACGTTGACGTGCGGTTTGTTACGTTCAAATTTTTCTTTAGCCACGAGTATAAACCCCTACTAGAAAGCGTTTATTAAGCTTGTTTCTTGATAATAGCTTCGGCGATGTTCGATGGCGCTTCAGCGTACTTGGCGAACTCCATGGAGTAGCTAGCACGACCTTGAGACATGGAACGCACATCAGTAGCGTAGCCAAACATCTCGCCCAGCGGAACTTCAGCACGAATCACCTTACCGGATACAGTATCTTCCATACCCTGGATCAGGCCGCGACGACGGTTCAGGTCACCCATTACGTCGCCCATGTAGTCTTCAGGCGTTACCACCTCGACCTTCATGATTGGCTCAAGCAGAACAGCACCACCCTTCTGGGTCAACTGCTTGGTCGCCATCGAAGCAGCGATTTTGAACGCCATTTCGTTGGAGTCGACGTCGTGATAAGAGCCGTCGAATACAGTTGCTTTCAAGCCAAGCAGCGGATAACCGGCAACGATACCGTTTTTCATCTGCTCTTCGATGCCCTTCTGAATAGCAGGGATGTATTCTTTCGGAATCACACCACCTACTACCTCACTGGTAAATTCGAGACCTTCCTGACCTTCGTCAGCCGGGGCGAAACGAATCCAGCAGTGACCGAACTGACCACGACCACCGGACTGGCGAACGAACTTACCTTCGATTTCGCACTTGTTCCGGATAGTTTCACGGTAGGCTACCTGAGGCTTGCCGATGTTAGCCTCAACCCCAAACTCGCGCTTCATACGGTCAACCAGAATATCCAGGTGCAGCTCACCCATACCGGAAATAATGGTTTGACCAGATTCTTCGTCGGTCTTAACTCGGAAAGACGGGTCTTCCTGGGCTAGCTTGCCCAATGCAATACCCATTTTCTCTTGGTCAGCCTTGGTCTTCGGCTCAACCGCAACCGAAATTACCGGCTCAGGGAAGTCCATACGCTCAAGGATAATCGGCTTCTCTAGCGAGCAAAGAGTATCGCCCGTAGTAACATCCTTCATACCAATCAGAGCAGCAATGTCACCTGCACGAACTTCCTTGATCTCTTCACGGGTGTTCGCGTGCATCTGCACCATACGACCCACACGCTCTTTCTTACCCTTCACAGAGTTCAGAATCGAATCACCGGAATTCAGAACACCAGAGTAAACGCGCGCAAAAGTCAGCGTACCTACAAACGGGTCGGTGGCAATCTTAAACGCTAGAGCAGAGAAGGGCTCTTCGTCATTAGCATGACGCTCATCTTCCTGCTCCTCGTTATCCGGATGGACACCTTTGATCGCAGGAATTTCTGTCGGAGCCGGCAGGAAGTCAATCACGGCATCAAGAACCAGTGGAACGCCCTTGTTCTTGAAGGAGGAACCACACACAGCCGGAACGATTTCGCATGCGATAGTACGCTGACGCAGGCCAGCCTTGATCTCCTCGATCGACAGCTCACCTTCTTCCAGGTACTTGTTCATCAGCTCTTCGTTAGCCTCAGCTGCTGCTTCAACCATGTTGGAGCGCCACTCATCAGCCAAGTCCTGAAGCTCTGCAGGAATTTCTTCCTCGCGATAGGTCATGCCCTGGTCATCATCGTTCCAGAAGATCGCTTTCATCTTCAGAAGGTCAATCTGACCCTGAAAGTTATCTTCAGCACCGATAGCCAGCTGAACCGGGACAGGTGTATGACCTAGACGCTTTTTGATCTGCTCAACAACACGCAGGAAGTTGGCACCAGCGCGGTCCATCTTGTTGACATAGACAATACGCGGAACACCGTACTTGTTAGCCTGACGCCATACAGTTTCAGACTGAGGCTCAACACCCGAAGTACCGCAGAAAACAACAACAGCACCGTCCAGCACACGCAAGGAACGCTCAACTTCAATAGTGAAGTCTACGTGACCAGGGGTATCAATGATGTTTACACGGTACTTGTCATACTGCTTAGTGGAGCCGGACCAGAACGCTGTGGTAGCAGCAGAAGTAATGGTAATACCACGCTCCTGCTCCTGAACCATCCAGTCCATGGTAGCTGCGCCGTCATGAACCTCACCCATCTTATGGTTCACGCCGGTGTAGAACAGAATACGCTCCGTGGTAGTCGTTTTACCTGCGTCCACGTGGGCGCAGATACCGATATTACGGTAGCGATTAATTGAGGTAGTACGAGCCACGATAAGGTCCTCGCTTGATTAGAAGCGGTAGTGCGAGAAGGCCTTGTTGGCCTCTGCCATGCGATGCACGTCTTCGCGCTTCTTGACTGCGGCGCCCTTGCCTTCGAATGCATCCATGAGCTCTCCCGCCAGGCGCAGAGCCATGGACTTCTCACCACGCTTACGCGCAGAGTCCACAAGCCAGCGCATGGCCAGAGCGTTACGACGGGACGGACGAACTTCGACCGGCACCTGGTAGGTAGCACCGCCTACACGGCGGGACTTCACTTCGACCAGCGGAGCGATGGCGTCGAGCGCTTTTTCGAAAACTTCCAGGGGGTCGGCATTCTTGGAACGCTCTTTGACCTTGTCCAGAGCACCATAAACGATACGCTCAGCAACGGCTTTCTTGCCGCTTTCCATTACGTGGTTCATGAACTTGGCCAGGATCTGGCTTCCGTATTTTGGATCGTCAAGTATTTCGCGCTTGGCCGCTACACGACGTCTTGGCATTGATAAGCCCTCAAAACGGTCTTCAGGTTAGCTCAGGACTGTAACAAGCAGGTTACGCCTGACCTTACTCTTATCGACTCGAACAAAAAGAATAGATTACTTCGGACGCTTCGCGCCGTACTTAGAACGACCCTGCTTACGGTCTTTAACACCAGAGGTGTCCAGAGAGCCGCGTACAGTGTGGTAGCGCACACCCGGAAGGTCCTTTACACGACCGCCACGGATCAGTACCACGCTGTGCTCTTGCAGGTTGTGACCTTCACCACCAATGTAGGAAGTCACTTCGAAGCCGTTTGTCAAACGTACACGGCATACTTTACGCAGTGCCGAGTTAGGCTTCTTAGGGGTAGTTGTATATACGCGGGTGCAAACACCACGACGTTGCGGGCAGTTTTGCAGCGCAGGCACGTCGCTCTTTTCGACGAGACGCTTGCGCGGCTTACGCACCAGCTGGTTGATAGTTGCCATCTATAGCTCCACTGATTGTCTTACGACACAAACGAAATGGCAGGACCATGGGCCCTGCCAATTTTCGGGGTACGAAAGTCTAAAGAGGTTCTCCCGTACCGTCAATACGAAGCCCTGACCACTCGGCCAAGGCTTCGTTTGATTTACTGCTTAGCTACCACTTGAGTTCAACGCTTCGGTCAGCGCAGCTTCCGCCTCGCTCGCACTCACACGCTGAGGCTTGCCAATTTCCCGCTGACGCTTGCGCTCGCTGTGATAAGCCAGACCAGTACCCGCCGGGATCAGACGACCCACAACAACGTTCTCCTTCAGGCCACGCAGGAAGTCACGCTTACCTGTTACCGCCGCCTCAGTAAGAACGCGCGTTGTCTCCTGGAAGGAAGCTGCCGAAATAAAGGATTCCGTTGACAAGGATGCCTTCGTGATACCCAGCAGCACACGCTCGTACTTGGAAATGAACTTATCTTCTGCAACCAGGCGCTCATTTTCTTCCAGCACCTGAGTCAACTCCATCTGATCACCCTTGATGAAGCTTGAATCACCAACTTCACTCACCTCCACCTTGCGCAGCATCTGGCGCAGGATGGTCTCAATGTGCTTGTCGTTGATCTTCACGCCTTGCAGACGATATACATCCTGAATCTCATTCACGATGTATTTTGCCAGCGCACTTACGCCTAACAACCGAAGGATGTCATGCGGATTGCTTGGGCCATCGGAGATAACCTCACCGCGACTCACCTGCTCGCCCTCAAAGACGTTAAGGTGACGCCACTTAGGAATCAGCTCTTCGTACGGTTCACTACCGTCGGTAGGCGTAATTACCAAACGACGCTTGCCTTTTGTTTCCTTACCAAAAGAAATCGTACCGCTGATTTCCGCAAGAATAGCCGGCTCTTTTGGACGACGCGCTTCGAACAGGTCAGCCACACGCGGCAGACCACCCGTAATATCTCGGGTCTTCGATGTTTCCTGCGGGATACGTGCAATGACGTCACCCACATGAACCTTGGCACCATCGTTCAGGTTAACCAGTGCATTGGGCGGCAGGAAGTACTGGGCTGGTACGTCAGTACCTGGCAACAGTAAGTCGCGACCATTTGCATCAATCAACTTTACAGCCGGACGAATGTCTTTACCGGAGCTTGGACGATCTTTGATATCCAATACTTCGATATTGGTCAAACCTGTCAACTCATCGGTCTGACGCTTGATCGTGATACCTTCTTCCATGCCGACAAAGGCTACGGTACCGTCCATCTCCGTTACGATCGGGTGGGTATGCGGATCCCACTTGGCCACCACAGCACCCGGCTCAACCTTGTCACCTTCCTTGACAGAGATTACTGCACCGTACGGCAGACGATAGCGCTCACGTTCACGACCAAAGTCATCCGCGATAGCCAGCTCACCGGAACGGGATACAGCAACCAACGCACCGTCAGCACGTTCAACGTGTTTCAGGTTATGCAGACGGATGGTACCGCCGTTCTTCACCTGAACATTGTCCGCTGCGGATGTACGGCTGGCCGCGCCACCAATGTGGAACGTACGCATGGTCAGCTGTGTACCAGGCTCACCGATCGACTGAGCAGCAATAACGCCAACCGCCTCACCGATATTGACCTGATGTCCGCGAGCCAGATCACGGCCGTAGCACTTGGCACAGATACCATGACGTGTTTCACAGGTAATTGGAGAGCGAACCACTACCTCGTCTACGCTATTCAGCTCGAGGAACTCAACCCAACGCTCATCTACCAGAGTGCCTGCAGGAACAATGACTTCGTCATCCGCACCGGGCTTGAAGACATCACGTGCAATGGTCCGACCGAGGACGCGCTCGCCCAACGGCTCGACCACGTCGCCACCTTCGATGTGCGGCGTCATAACCAGGCCATGCTCGGTACCACAGTCGACTTCGGTCACAACCAAGTCTTGCGCCACGTCAACCAGACGGCGAGTCAGGTAACCTGAGTTCGCAGTTTTCAAGGCGGTATCCGCCAAGCCTTTACGTGCGCCGTGTGTGGAAATGAAGTACTGGAGTACGTTCAAACCTTCACGGAAGTTCGCAGTAATAGGCGTCTCGATGATGGAGCCATCAGGCTTGGCCATCAAACCACGCATACCGGCTAACTGACGAATCTGTGCAGCGGAGCCCCGCGCACCTGAGTCAGCCATCATATACATGGAGTTAAATGACTCCTGATCAACTTCCTTACCCTCACGATCGATCACCTTCTCCTTCGAGAGATTGGTCATCATCGCCTTGGATACTTCGTCGTTAGCCTTCGACCAAAGGTCGATCACCTTATTGTACTTCTCACCCTGAGTAACCAGACCAGAGGCATACTGGCTTTCGATCTCTTTTACTTCAGACGTAGCGGCATCAATGATACGAGCCTTCTCGTCTGGAATAACGAAGTCGTTCACGCCAATGGAAACGCCCGACAAGGTCGAATAGGCGAAACCGGTGTACATGAGTTGGTCTGCAAAAATGACGGTATCCTTTAGACCTACCACGCGATAGCAATGGTTGATCAGTTTGGAGATCGCCTTTTTCTTCATGGACTGGTTTACGACATCGAACGGCAAACCGGCAGGAACGACCTGGAACAGCAAGGCACGACCTACTGTCGTATCAACGATACGGGTGTTGCTAACGACAGAGCCGTCCTTCTGCTTCACCTTTTCATTAATACGAACCTTGATCTTGGCATGCAGCGCAGCTTCGCCAGCGCGGAATACGCGATCGACTTCCTGCAGGTCAGCAAATACACGACCTTCACCCTTGGCGTTCACCGCCTCGCGCGTCATGTAATAGAGGCCCAGCACCACGTCCTGCGACGGCACGATAATCGGCTCACCATTAGCAGGCGACAGGATGTTGTTGGTCGACATCATCAATGCGCGAGCCTCCAACTGAGCTTCCAGTGTCAGCGGCACGTGGACAGCCATCTGGTCACCATCGAAGTCAGCGTTATAAGCCGCACACACCAATGGGTGCAACTGAATCGCCTTGCCTTCAATGAGCACAGGCTCGAACGCCTGAATACCCAAACGGTGCAACGTCGGAGCACGGTTCAGCAATACAGGGTGTTCGCGAATGACCTCGGCGAGAACATCCCAGACCTCAGGCAGCTCACGCTCAACCATTTTCTTGGCGGCCTTGATGGTAGTCGCCATACCGCGAGCTTCCAGCTTGCCAAAGATAAATGGCTTGAATAGCTCCAACGCCATTTTCTTGGGCAGACCGCACTGATGCAGACGCAAGGTCGGACCTACGGTAATAACCGAACGGCCTGAATAATCCACGCGCTTACCCAGCAGGTTTTGACGGAAGCGGCCCTGCTTACCCTTGATCATATCAGCCAGCGATTTCAGCGGACGCTTGTTAGAGCCCGTGATCGCGCGACCGCGACGGCCATTATCCAGCAATGCGTCAACCGCCTCCTGCAGCATCCGCTTTTCGTTACGCACGATAATATCGGGCGCAGACAGATCAAGCAGGCGCTTCAGTCGGTTATTACGGTTGATAACGCGACGATAAAGATCGTTTAAATCAGACGTTGCAAAACGGCCGCCATCCAGCGGAACCAGCGGACGCAGATCTGGAGGCAGAACGGGCAGCACCGTCATGACCATCCATTCAGGCTTATTGCCGGAGCCCTGGAAGGCTTCCATCAGCTTCAAGCGCTTGGATAGCTTCTTGATCTTGGTTTCAGAATTGGTTTGCGGAATTTCTTCGCGCAGGCGGCCAATTTCGTGCTCCAGATCAATACCGCCCAGCAATTCGAAAACCGCTTCAGCGCCCATGCGGGCATCAAAATCGTCACCGAACTCTTCAAGAGCTTCAAAGTACTGCTCGTCATTGAGCAGCTGATATTTTTCAAGCGTGGTCATGCCCGGATCGATGACAACGTAGCTCTCGAAATAGAGCACTCGCTCGATATCCCGCAGAGTCATGTCCAGCAGCAGGCCGATACGGGACGGCAGTGACTTTAGAAACCAAATGTGTGCAACTGGGGACGCCAGCTCAATATGACCCATGCGCTCACGACGCACTTTGGCCAGCGCAACTTCTACACCACACTTTTCACAAATAACGCCACGGTGCTTAAGGCGCTTGTACTTTCCGCACAGGCACTCGTAGTCCTTTACTGGACCAAAGATCTTGGCACAGAAAAGACCATCACGCTCAGGCTTGAACGTACGATAATTAATGGTCTCGGGCTTCTTCACTTCGCCAAAGGACCAGGAACGGATCATCTCGGGCGAGGCCAGACCGATACGAATGGCATCGAACTCTTCGAGTTGACCCTGGTTTTTCAACAGATTCAGCAAGTCTTTCAAGGCCTTTCCTCCTCACGGACCAGGCATGACCGCCTTGACGGCCATGCCTTCTTGGCGTCGCGTGTTATTCGGTTTCCAATTCGATATCGATACCGAGCGAGCGAATTTCCTTGATCAGTACGTTGAAGGACTCCGGCATACCGGCCTCCATACGATGATCTCCGTCCACGATGTTCTTGTACATCTTGGTCCGGCCATTCACATCGTCCGACTTGACCGTCAGCATTTCCTGAAGGGTGTAGGCGGCACCATAAGCTTCCAGCGCCCAGACCTCCATCTCTCCGAAACGCTGTCCACCGAACTGCGCCTTACCACCCAGCGGCTGCTGAGTAACTAGGCTATACGATCCTGTGGAACGGGCATGCATCTTGTCATCGACCAGGTGGTTGAGCTTCAGCATATACATGTAGCCGACAGTAACCGGACGCTCGAACTGATTACCGGTACGGCCGTCAAACAGGCGCATCTGACCACTTTCGGGCAGATCAGCCAGCTTCAGCATAGCCTTGATTTCACGTTCCTTGGCACCATCGAAGACCGGCGTAGCCATCGGCACGCCACCACGCAGGTTTTTAGCCAAACGCAACACTTCTTCGTCGCTCAGCTCATCCAGGTTTTCCTGGCGGCCACCGATCTCGTTATAGAGCTCATGCAGGAAACTACGCAGCTCAGCTACTTTGCGTTGCTCTTCAAGCATGCGATTGATCTTCTCGCCCAACCCCTTGGCAGCAAGGCCTAGGTGCGTTTCAAGAATCTGACCAACGTTCATCCGTGACGGAACACCCAGCGGGTTCAATACGATGTCAACCGGAGTACCCGTCTCATCGTAAGGCATGTCTTCAACCGGCATGATGACCGATACCACACCTTTGTTACCGTGACGACCTGCCATCTTGTCACCAGGCTGGATACGGCGACGGATTGCCAGGTAAACCTTCACGATCTTAAGGACGCCAGGTGCCAGGTCATCGCCTTGCTGCAGCTTGCGCTTCTTGTCCTCGAACTTGTCGTCCAAGAGCTGACGGCGATCGGATAGATAGGCTTGAGCCTTTTCCAACTGCTCGTTTTGCGCATCCTCTGCCATACGCAGCTTGAACCACTGACCACGCTCCAGACCATCCAGGTATTCGTCAGTAATGACAGAACCTTTTTTGACATTCGGTCCGCCATCCGCAACCTGACCTACAAGTGCCTGACGGAGACGCTCGAAGGTGGCACCTTCAACGATACGGAACTCCTCGTTGAGGTCTTTGCGGATCTCGTCGAGCTGGGACTTCTCGATTGCCAGTGCACGAGAGTCACGCTCTACCCCATCACGGGTAAAGACCTGTACATCAATGACCGTACCCTTGGTACCCGTTGGTACGCGCAGGGAAGTATCCTTAACATCGGATGCCTTTTCACCAAAGATGGCACGTAGCAACTTTTCTTCTGGAGTCAGCTGGGTTTCGCCTTTCGGCGTTACCTTACCGACCAGAATGTCACCTGCCTGCACCTCGGCACCAACGTAAACAATACCGGCTTCATCAAGCTTGTTAAGCGCTGCCTCACCTACGTTCGGGATATCAGAAGTAATTTCTTCTGGGCCGAGCTTTGTATCACGAGCCACACAGGTCAGTTCCTGAATGTGGATCGTAGTAAAGCGGTCTTCCTGCACAACGCGCTCAGACAACAGGATCGAGTCTTCGAAATTGAAGCCGTTCCAGGTCATGAATGCAACGCGCATATTCTGACCCAATGCCAGCTCACCCATATCGGTAGACGGGCCATCAGCCAGAATGTCGCCACGCGCAATGACGTCACCCTTATTTACCAGCGGACGCTGGTTAATGCAGGTGTTCTGGTTGGAGCGGGTATATTTGGTCAGGTTGTAGATATCTACACCCGCCTCGCCCGTTTCAACTTCGGCATTAGCAACGCGTACCACGATACGGCTTGCGTCAACGGAGTCGATCACACCGCCTCGACGTGCCACAACACAAACACCAGAGTCGCGTGCTACGTTACGCTCCATACCTGTTCCGACTAGCGGCTTGTCCGAGCGCAGAGTCGGGACAGCCTGACGCTGCATGTTCGAACCCATAAGGGCACGGTTCGCATCATCGTGCTCGAGGAAAGGAATCAGCGAAGCAGCAACGGAAACCACCTGCTTGGGTGACACATCCATCAGAGTTACGTCTTCCGGGCTCTTAACCGTGAATTCGTTCTGATGGCGTACCGCTACAAGCTCATCGACCAGTCGGTTATTTTCGTCCAGAGCCGCAGAGGCCTGAGCGATGACATGATTGGCTTCTTCGATCGCTGACAGGAATACAATCTCATCAGAGGCCACGGCATCCTTGACTACGCGATAAGGACTTTCCAAGAAACCATACTGGTTCGTGCGTGCATAGGTTGCCAGCGAGTTGATCAGACCAATGTTCGGGCCTTCTGGTGTCTCAATCGGACATACGCGACCGTAATGAGTCGGGTGAACGTCACGAACCTCAAAGCCCGCACGCTCCCGTGTTAAACCGCCCGGGCCGAGCGCTGAGACACGACGCTTGTGCGTGATCTCAGAAAGCGGGTTGTTCTGGTCCATGAATTGAGACAACTGGCTCGATCCGAAAAACTCCTTGATCGCAGCAGCCACCGGCTTTGCATTGATCAGGTCTTGCGGCATCAGTCCTTCACTTTCGGCCATCGATAGACGTTCCTTGACCGCGCGCTCAACACGCACCAGGCCAACACGGAACTGATTCTCAGCCATCTCACCTACGCAACGTACACGACGGTTACCTAGGTGATCGATATCATCGACGATACCTTTACCGTTCCGAATATCAACCAGCGTTCTGAGTACGTCAACAATGTCTTCGCGGCTCAGTACACCCTGGCCTTCGATTTCGTCACGGCCGATACGACGGTTGAACTTCATACGGCCAACGGCAGATAGATCGTAACGCTCGGCGCTGAAGAACAGGTTGTTAAATAGTGTCTCGGCAGCTTCCTTGGTTGGAGGCTCGCCTGGACGCATCATACGATAAATTTCAACCAATGCTTCGAGTTGATTGGTTGTGGAATCGATCTTCAGCGTATCGGAAACAAACGGACCACAGTCAATGTCGTTGGTGTACAACGTTTCGATGCGGACGACATTTGCCTTTGCAATTTTTGCCAGCATATCGAGGGTTAACTCGGTATTGCACTCGGCAATAATTTCACCAGTAGCAGGATGCACGATCGCCTTGGCAGTAGTACGGCCAATAACATAATCGAATGGCACTTCCAGCTCGGTAATACCTGACTTTTCAAGCTGATTGATATGGCGCGCAGTAACACGACGTCCCTGCTCTACAATCACCTTGCCTGCATTGTCCTTAATATCAAAGCTGGCAATCTCGCCACGCAGACGCTGCGGCACCAGTTCCAGATTCAAGGTTTCACCCTTGATGTGGAACACATTGGTGTCGTAGAACATATCCAGCACTTCTTCAGTACCGTAACCAAGCGCGCGCAGCAGAACGGTCGCAGGTAGCTTGCGGCGACGGTCGATACGAACGAACACGCTGTCCTTGGGGTCAAACTCGAAGTCTAACCAAGAACCACGGTAAGGAATAATACGAGCGGAATACAGCAGCTTACCGGAGCTGTGGGTCTTACCACGGTCGTGATCGAAGAAGACACCAGGAGAACGGTGTAACTGGGAAACGATGACACGCTCGGTACCATTGATAATGAAGGTACCGTTTTCTGTCATCAGGGGAATTTCCCCCATGTAAACTTCTTGCTCCTTGATGTCTTTGATCGCCTTGTTGGACGACTCACGATCAAAAATAATCAGGCGCACTTTTACTCGCAGCGGAACAGCAAATGTCACGCCGCGCAGAACACATTCTTTAACATCGAACGCCGGCTCGCCAAGGCGATAACCGACATATTCCAAGGCAGCATTGCCGGAATAACTGATAATCGGGAAAACGGACTTGAAGGCCGCGTGCAGACCGATATCGCGGAGCTGATCTTTGCCTGCGCCCGCCTGCAGGAATTCGCGATACGAATCCAGCTGGATAGCCAATAGATACGGCACGTCCATAACGTGCGGCAACTTGCTAAAGTCCTTGCGGATACGTTTTTTCTCAGTGTATGAGTAAGCCATCAGCGTTCCCCAGCTTGGTCACCTGCTTGTTTGGCCTCTCCGACGGGAGCAGCCGGAAAATCTTGCAAACGTTATCGTTTGCGCCATCACCTATGATGGCCTTCTTTATTTCCATCTGATCACAAGCCCGACCGGGCTGCATCGAAACAGAAAAAGGCCGGTGGCTATTGCCACCAGCCATCAGCCGAACTTTAACGCTCAGGCTGTAGACGCAATGTCTGAGCTTACTTGAGCTCGACCTTGGCGCCAGCTTCTTCCAGAGACTTCTTGGCAGCCTCGGCTTCCTCTTTGGAAACGCCCTCTTTAACAACGCCAGGAGCGCCGTCAACAACTGCCTTGGCTTCTTTCAGGCCCAGACCAGTCAGTTCACGAACGACCTTAATGACGTTCACTTTCTTGTCGCCAGCTTCGGTCAACATGATAGTGAATTCAGTCTGCTCTTCAGCAGCAGGAGCGGCAGCAGCCGGACCAGCAGCTACAGCGGCAGCAGCAGTTACACCGAACTTCTCTTCCATCGCCTTGATCAGTTCGACCACTTGCATGACGGACATTTCGGATACGGCGTTGATGATATCTTCGTTGGTCAGAGCCATGACTCTAATTCCTGTATCGTTTAGGGGCTTCGTAGCCACTAGAATTAAACAAAAAAGCGAGAAAGTAGATGCTTAGCCTTAGGCTGCAGCAGATTCTTTCTGGTCGCGAATAGCTGCCAGAGTACGAGCCAGCTTGCTGGTTGCGCCCTGGATAACGCTCATCAGCTGGGACACAGCTTCGTCGTAGGTTGGCAGAGTTGCCAATACGTCGATCTGGTTAGCTGGGATCAGCTTGCCTTCAAACGCGGCTGCCTTGATCTCGAACTTGTCCTGACCCTTGGCGAATTCCTTGAAAATGCGAGCAGCAGCGCCCGGATGTTCAGTGGAAAAAGCAATCAGGGTCGGGCCTTTGAACGCGTCGTTCAGTACGTCAAACGAAGTACCTTCAACAGCGCGACGCAGCAGTGTGTTACGCACAACTTTCACGTAAACACCAGCCGCACGGGCCTCTTTACGGAGTCCGGTCATTGCACCTACTGTCACGCCACGGGCATCAGCCACGACAGCAGACAGGGCACTTTGGGCAGCCTCGTTGACTTCAGCGACGATAGCCTTCTTGTCTTCGAGTTTAATTGCCACGGGTTTTACTCCTGGATGTTACCGTATCGCCCAACCTAAGCCGGACGTCGTTTTGGTGTCTGACTCGGTAACCGAATCGGGAGCACCATCTGCGTAGGCTTAATTTAAGACTTTCGTCACCTACGGTCTTGGACAGCCCCCGCCAGGCAGGGACCCCAATAAGAGAGCGAAGCAGTGCTTCGCTCGAATCACTTAGGCTTCCAGGGAAGCCTGATCAATCTGCAGACCTGGGCCCATAGTGGTGCTCAGAGTCACGCGCTTGACATAAATACCTTTGGAAGTAGACGGCTTGAGTCTCTTCAGGTCAGCCAGCAGCGCTTCAACGTTCTGCTTGAGCTTAACGGGTTCGAAATCAACCTTGCCAACGGAGGCATGGATGATGCCGTTCTTGTCGGTACGGAAACGAACCTGACCGGCCTTTGCGTTCTTGACTGCAGTAGCAACGTCCGGAGTCACAGTGCCAACTTTGGGGTTAGGCATCAGACCACGAGGACCAAGGATCTGACCCAACTGACCTACTACGCGCATTGCATCTGGAGAAGCAATCACGACGTCATAGCTCAGATCGCCAGCTTTCATCTCGGCAGCCAAGTCGTCCATACCCACTTTTTCTGCACCAGCAGCCAGCGCTGCTTCAGCATTGGGGCCCTGAGTAAACACGGCTACACGGACGCTCTTGCCAGTACCGTTTGGCAGAACGGTAGCGCCACGAACAACCTGGTCAGATTTACGAGGATCAACGCCCAGATTAACTGAAACGTCTACCGACTCTTTGAACTTGACAGTGGACAGCTGAGACAGAAGCGCAGCAGCCTCTTCAAAGCTGTACTGCTTGCCTGCTTCAATCTTGGCAGCAATAGCCTTTTGACGCTTAGTGAGCTTAGCCATTACACGCCCTCCACATTGAGGCCCATGCTACGCGCAGAGCCAGCGATAGTACGTACAGCTGCATCCATATCAGCAGCAGTCAGATCAGCATTCTTGGTCTTAGCAATCTCTTCAAGCTGAGCACGCGTTACGGTGCCTACTTTCTGAGAGTTAGGACGGCTAGAACCGCTCTGAATGCCCGCAGCCTTCTTCAGAAGAACGGAAGCAGGAGTACTCTTGGTCTCAAACGTGAAGCTACGGTCACTGTAAACGGTAATAATTACCGGAGTAGGCAGACCTGGTTCCATACCTTGGGTACGGGCGTTGAATGCCTTACAGAATTCCATGATGTTCACGCCATGCTGACCCAGCGCCGGACCTACTGGCGGGCTTGGGTTAGCTTGGGCCGCTTTAACTTGCAGCTTGATATAAGCTTGGATTTTCTTAGCCATTTGCTACTCCAATGACGGGTCTAACGCCTTAAGGCTCCCCGGTTTGATTCACCTTATCCCACTGACGACAAAACCCCGCAGCCTAAACTGCGGGGTATGGGACCAGGCATCAGTTAGACGACTTTTTCGACCTGACTGAATTCCAGCTCAACCGGCGTAGAACGTCCAAAAATCAGGACAGCCACTTGAATCCGGCTTTTTTCATAATTCACTTCTTCGACAACACCATTGAAGTCAGCAAACGGACCATCGATAACACGAACAGTCTCACCTGGCTCAAACAGTGTTTTCGGCTTGGGCTTATCACTACTATCGGAAACACGACGAAGAATCGCCTCTGCCTCACGATCAGTAATCGGTGCTGGCTTATCAGCCGTCCCACCAATAAAACCCATAACCCGCGGGGTATCTTTAACGAGGTGCCAAGTACCTTCGTTCATTTCCATCTGAACGAGCACATAACCTGGAAAGAATTTACGTTCGCTTTTGCGCTTCTGGCCATTACGCATTTCCACTACTTCTTCAGTGGGAACCAGAATATCGCCGAACTCATCTTCCATTCCGGCAAGCTTGACGCGCTCAATCAAAGAGCGCATGACATGCTTCTCGTAACCCGAGTATGCATGCACTACGTACCAACGCTTAGCCACGGCGAACCCTTAACCTACGATCATGGAAACAAGCCATCCGAGCAGGGAATCTAATCCCCATAGCAGCAGCGCCATGACCAGCACTACTGCAACCACAATCAATGTGGTCTGAGTTGTCTCTTGCCTACTAGGCCAGACAACCTTACGAATCTCGGTGCGCGCCTCTTTGAGCAGCGTGAAAAACGCTTGCCCTTTGACAGTCTGTAATGCAACGAAAGCAGCTACAGCACCCAGAACCAGCAAACCGATAACGCGATACAGGATCGGCTGGGCTGAGTAGTAGTGGTTAGCAACAACACCTACTGCTACCAGCAAGACGACCACAAGCCACTTCATCGCATCGAAGCGTGACTCTTTGGCTTCCGCCTTGACGCTCATCAATTGAAATCCTGTCAGGAAATGCCAGATTAAATCTGGCAGGCCAGGAGGGAATCGAACCCCCAACCTGCGGTTTTGGAGACCGCCGCTCTGCCAATTGAGCTACTGGCCTGTAACTTAAATCAGGCCGGCTATTATGCCGGCCTAACAACCCAAGATCAAGAACTTATTCGACGATCTTGGCAACCACGCCGGCGCCTACGGTACGGCCGCCTTCGCGAATAGCGAAACGCAGACCTTCTTCCATGGCGATCGGAGCGATCAGGGTAACAACCATCTTGATGTTGTCGCCCGGCATTACCATCTCAACGCCTTCCGGCAGTTCGCAGTTACCAGTCACGTCAGTAGTACGGAAGTAGAACTGAGGACGGTAGCCCTTGAAGAACGGAGTATGACGACCACCTTCTTCCTTGGACAGAACGTACACTTCGCACTCGAACTTGGTGTGCGGCTTGATGGTGCCCGGCTTGGCCAGAACCTGACCACGCTCAACGTCTTCACGCTTGGTACCACGCAGCAGGGCGCCAACGTTCTCACCTGCACGACCTTCGTCTAGCAGCTTACGGAACATTTCAACGCCGGTGCAGGTAGTTTTGGTCGTAGCTTTGATACCTACGATTTCAACTTCCTCACCCACCTTGACGATACCACGCTCAACACGGCCTGTTACTACAGTACCGCGACCAGAGATGGAGAATACGTCTTCGATCGGCATCAGGAACGGCTGGTCGATTGCACGAACTGGCTCAGGGATGTAGGCATCCAGAGTTTCAACCAGCTTACGCACAGCAGAAACACCGATTTCGTTATCGTCTTTGCCTTCCAGCGCCATCAGCGCGGAACCTACAACGATCGGAGTGTCGTCACCTGGGAAGTCATAGGTGTTCAGCAGATCGCGAACTTCCATTTCTACCAGCTCGAGCAGCTCAGCGTCGTCAACCATGTCGGCCTTGTTCAGGAACACGACAATGTAAGGAACGCCTACCTGACGGGACAGCAGGATGTGCTCACGAGTCTGCGGCATAGGGCCGTCAGCTGCCGAGCAAACCAGGATCGCACCGTCCATCTGCGCAGCACCGGTGATCATGTTCTTCACATAGTCAGCGTGGCCAGGGCAGTCAACGTGAGCGTAGTGGCGAGTGGCCGAATCGTACTCAACGTGGGAAGTGTTAATGGTAATACCGCGCGCTTTTTCTTCCGGAGCGTTATCGATCTGGTCGAAGTTACGAGCAGAACCACCCCAAGTTTCAGAGCAAACCTTGGTCAGTGCTGCAGTCAGCGTTGTCTTACCATGGTCGACGTGGCCGATGGTGCCGACGTTGACGTGCGGTTTGTTACGTTCAAATTTTTCTTTAGCCATCGACACTCTCTCCCATCAAGAATTGAGCAAGTAACGCCGCCATAAAATAAAGGCAGATATTCTCATATCTGCCCTTAATAATGGAGCTCATGAGCGGATTTGAACCGCTGACCTCACCCTTACCAAGGGTGTGCTCTACCAACTGAGCTACATGAGCAAACTACAACAAACTGGAGCGGGTAGCGGGAATCGAACCCGCATCATCAGCTTGGAAGGCTGAGGTTCTACCACTGAACTATACCCGCAGAGCCTGTAGCTCTTGCAATTTGGTGGAGGGAGAAGGATTCGAACCTTCGAAGTCGTAGACGTCAGATTTACAGTCTGATCCCTTTGGCCGCTCGGGAATCCCTCCAAAGGAGGCAGCATTCTATTTGCTTGCTGCCGTCGTGTCAAGGATTTTCTTACTTTTCCTCAACTTACGTTGCCTTGACCGCCAACCAGTGGACTTACATGTTCAAGGCGGGCGCATTTTATGCATTTAATTTTTTACATGCAATCATTAAATGCGTTTTTCTTAAATTTTTTCTTAAAAAACAAAGGGTCGCTTAAGCGACCCTTTGTTTTCAGCCTAACGATTATAACTGTGGACCAGCTGCCTTGATCGCTTCGGAGACGCCACTGAACTTTTTGAAGTTCTCGATGAACTTGCCTGCCAGCGCCTTGGCCGATTCATCATAGGCATTTTTATCCTCCCAAGTGTTACGCGGGTTGAGCAATGCAGTATCGACACCAGCTACGACCTTGGGAACATCAAGGTTGATAATGGGCAAATGCTCGGTTTCAACATCGACCAGCGCCCCACTTTGAATAGCGGCAATCACTGCTCGTGTCGTTGGGATATTGAAGCGCTTGCCTACACCGTAACCGCCCCCGGTCCACCCAGTGTTCACCAGGTAAACTTTGGAGCCGAACCCATTGATACGCTTGATGAGAAGCTCAGCGTACTCGGCCGCCGGACGCGGGAAGAAGGGTGCACCGAAACAGGTAGAGAAAGTGGATTTGATGCCAGCCCCCGATCCCATTTCAGTAGAACCCACCAGCGCAGTGTAACCCGAAAGGAAATGATAAGCCGCCTGCTCGTTATTAAGGATAGATACAGGAGGCAGCACACCCGTCAGATCGCAGGTGAGAAAGATTACTGCATTAGGCTCGCCACCGCGGTTCAGTTCCGCACGCTTTTCGATCAACTCACGAGGATAGGCCGCCCGGCTGTTCTGGGTCAGACTATCGTCCGAGTAGTCTGGCAGGCGAGACTGTGGATCAAGCACCACGTTTTCTAGCACAGCGCCGAACTGAATGGCTTTCCAGATGACAGGCTCATTCTTTTCGGACAGGTCGATACACTTAGCGTAGCAGCCGCCTTCTATATTAAAGACGGTGCCGACACCCCAGCCATGCTCATCGTCACCGATCAGGTAACGGCTTTCATCGGCAGATAGCGTCGTCTTACCTGTTCCCGACAGGCCAAAGAACAGCGTAACGTCGCCCTCTTCGCCCATGTTGGCCGCACAGTGCATAGGAAGTACATCATGCTCAGGCAGCAGGAAATTTTGCACCGAGAACATGGCCTTCTTCATTTCACCGGCATAACGCATGCCCGCGATTAATACCTTGCGAGCAGCAAAGTTAATGATGACGGTGCCATCGGAATTGGTTCCATCACGCTCCGGTTCGCAGACAAACCAAGGGGCGTTAAGGATTTCCCATTCCTGGCGGGACTGAGGGTTGTAACTTTCCGGGTTGATGAACAGGCAACGGCCAAACAGGTTGTGCCAGGCGGTTTCCGTAGTCATCTTGACTGCAAGGTAGTGCTCTGGATCGGAGCCTACATGCACATGCGAAACGAAGTGATCCCGCTCACCTACATAGGTTGAAACGCGATCCCATAGTGCATCGAACTTTTCCGCTGGAAAAGGACGGTTGATAGAACCCCAATCGATGGCATCACGGGTAGACGACTCTTCAACAATGAAGCGGTCGGCTGGCGAGCGGCCGGTGCGATGTCCAGTCTTGACTACAAGAGAGCCATTGGCGGCTAACTCACCCTCGCCGCGCCGAAGCGCCTCTTCTACCAGCTGCGCGGCGCTAATATCGGTATAAACGTTGGCTTGCGTCATGTAGTTCCCCGTCGGCCCTCGGCCGGTCCTTTTGCGTTTTGTAGCTTAACCCGAGTTTGGCTACATAAAAAACGAAGTCGCGCGATTATGCCAGAAAGCCTATTCCTGAATGCAATGCTTAGTGACGGGTTTCTTGCGGTGTTTGGCTTCCACCGCCTGCAAAAATCTGCGCGACATCGGCAGCGTCGAACAGGTATCGCTGATTGCAGAACTGGCAGTCGATTTCTATCTGACCACCCTGCTCCTGCAATAGCAGTTCGACATCTTCCTGGCCCACAGAGACAAGCGCATTGGCAGAACGTTCCCTAGAACAGCCACAATGGAATTCGACGATTTGAGGATCAAAGACTCTGACGGTTTCTTCATGATAGAGACGATGAAGTACCGTTTCGTTGGGTAACCCCAACAGTTCTTCTGCAGTCAGCGTATTGCCGAGAGTTGTAAGGTGCTCCCAACTGGCGTCGCGCGACTCTTTGTCCTTGTGTTTGTCCGCTGGCAGCTGTTGGAGCAGGAGCCCACGAGCGCGCCGTCCATCGGCATTGAGCCAGAAGCGGGTAGGCAGCTGCTCGGACGTGGCGAAGTAGCCTGAAAGGCATTCAGCGAGCGTCTGGCCTTCGAGAGGAACGATCCCTTGATAACGCTGACCGTTGGTCGGATCGACCGTGATGGCAAGAATACCTTCGGGCATTAGATCTTTCAACGTGGCATCAGGAGCGATGTCGTCGGCATTGTAGCGGGCGATACCGCGCACCTCTCGGGCGCTCGAGCACTCCACCATCAATAGAGGAATCGCACCGCTGGAGCGTGCCTGCAATACCAGCAGACCGTCGAACTTGAGCGTGCCGCACAGCAAGGCAGCGGCTGCAAGCATTTCACCCAACAGCTGCGCGACGGGTTCCGGATAGGGGTGTTTGGCAAGCACCTCTACATAGCTTCTTTCAAGCAATGCAAGTTCGCCGCGAACGTCGGTGTCTTCAAACAGGAAACGCTGTGTGTAATCGAATGGGGTCATGACAAAAGTACGCTTGAACAGGGAAAATGACAAAAGCGTGACAACACTCCCGTGCGGTCACGCTTTCTGTTTATTCATATGGATTCATTTCATTCTATGGACAATGCCACACTCTTCCAAGCCAAGTGGCAATGGCGAGCATTTCTAATCAGCCACCTCGTGGCGCTGCTGTTGATTATTCTCTGGCTTATCCCTTCCGTGCGCACCACTCTTCTGGATCTAGATGCGCATCTCTTCCGTGCGCTGAACGCACCGCTGGAAAGCAATACGGTCTGGCTACACGTCTGGGCTGTTGCCAGCCTGAGGCCATTCGACATCGTTGTGGGCATCATTCTTCTCACACTTACGATACGTGGGAATTGGGTGTTCAAACCAGAGCAGGTCCGTAGCGCCTTCTTCGGCTTGCTTACGGTACTGCTAGCCTTGCTGCTGATCCGCAACCTGTTCACCAAGGCTATCGAAGCCGCCGGCCTGCAGCATGCCAGTCCATCCGACATGCTGACGTATACCATTCACATGAGCGATTACTTCCAGTCTTGGGAAAAGGCCTGGGAGCTCAAAGATCGCTCCGGCGCCAGTTTTCCGGGGGATCATGCTTCGGTTCTTCTGCTCTGGGGCCTCTTTCTAACGGCTTTTACGCGCAACCCATTACAACTTATCGTCACTTGGCTACTGGTAATGCTTTTCATGATGCCGCGCCTGGTCGCCGGTGCTCACTGGGCTTCGGATGACTATATGGGCGGTATTGCCGTTGCACTACTGGCAATGGCCTGGGGGTTTTATACGCCGCTGGCCAATGCCGGTAGCCGCATGTTCCTTCGTTTAACTGCGCCGCTGTTTCGTGTAGCAGCTCATATTCCTGTTATCCGGCAGATGAGCCTGGTCAAGCACTACTGACTGCTCATCTAGTCATTGGCCCGAGAATCAGCGTCGCCCCGGAATCGATGAATCTGACGGCGCTGCTTCTTGGTTGGCCTTCCATCCGTTGCCAACCCAAGCGCTCCCGCCTTGCGCATGGCCGTAGCCCGCTCGCGACGCTCAAGACTTTCCTCTGTCTCCCGATACAGTAACTGGGCCTCGGGTGCTCCGCGACGCTGTTGAGACAGGGAGAGGACTATGACGGCCTTCTCATCGAACCCCTGACGAATCGTCAGCTCATCACCGACCTTGGGTTCCTTGCTGGGCTTACACCGCTCACCCCGACACTGAACCTTGCCTCCTTCTATAGCAGCCTTGGCCAGTGCTCGTGTCTTGAAGAACCGTGCAGCCCACAGCCACTTATCCAGGCGGACTTTTTCATCTATATCTTGAATAGACGTCATTAACGAAAACGCTCCGAATACTTATCAATTTTTGCCATTAGACCAGGGCTGGTTACGGGCATTCTAACGGTACGATCATGAAGACCTTCTTTCCTGAAGAATTAACCAACCCTATGCGCTGCCAAGGCTGCCACCAGAGTGAACCCCTTGGGTTCGATTTCGCCTTTGCCTATCAGCCCATTGTTGACGTAACCACTCGCAGTATCTTTGCTCACGAGGCGCTGGTCCGCGGCCCGGAAGGCCAGGGTGCGCTTTCAGTGCTTGAGCGGGTGGATGCGCATAACCGCTATCGTTTCGATCAGTTATGCCGCACCAAGGCGATTTCAGGCGCAGCAAAGCTTGGAATGAAGGAAAAACTTTCCATCAACTTTCTTCCAAATGCCGTCTATCGACCGGAGCTGTGCATTCGCAGCACACTGGAGGCGGCCAAACGGCATGACTTTCCGTTGAGCAATCTTATTTTTGAAACAGTTGAAAGCGAGCATATTGGTGATAGCCAGCATCTAACGCATATCCTGAAGGAATATCGGCAGTTCGGCTTCATGACGGCGATTGACGACTTTGGTGCCGGACATTCAGGCTTGAACCTACTAGCCGCTTTTCAACCGGATCTGATCAAGCTGGATATGGCCTTGATTCGCAATATCGATCATGATCGAGTCCGGCAGGCCATTGTTCGAGCCGTCGTCTCCATGTGTACGGAGTTGAACATCCAGATCATTGCCGAAGGTATTGAAACCGCTGCCGAGCGTGATTGCCTGCGTGACATTGGTATCACGTTGATGCAGGGTTACTGGTTTGCCAAGCCTGCGTTCAATGCGCTGGCCTCCATCGATAAGCAGATATGGGGACACTGATCCCGACTTCAAGGATTACGCTTGGACACACTCGACGAGCTGGCCATTATCGGCCTACGTGAATGGGTCGCCCTGCCGGACCTGGGCGTAATCGGCCTGAGGGCCAAGATCGACACAGGTGCGAGCACTTCAGCCCTGCATGCAACGGAAGTTGTTCCTTTTGAGCGTAACGGTGAACGCTGGGTGCGTTTTACGGTCCATCTGGGCACACTGGTGCAGTCCCGGCACCGGCATTGCGAAGCGCCGTTGGTAGCCAAGAAGACCATACGAAGCTCCAATGGCCATGCTCAGAACCGCTATGTGATTCGAACCAATCTCGCCCTGGGTAATCGATCCTGGCCAGTGGAATTTACCCTGGCCTGCCGCAAGAGCATGCGTTACCGCATGCTTCTAGGCTCGAAAGCCTTGGTCGAGGGTGGCCTGATCGTGAATCCGGCCGTCAGCTATGCGCAAGACAAACCCATCCTATCCCTCTCTCCCGCTCCGGGTGCTGCATGAAAATCGCTGTGCTGTCGCGTAATCCTCGCCTGTATTCCACTCGTCGCCTGGTGGAAGCCGGGGAGCAACGTGGTCATCAGATGGTCGTGATCGATACGTTGCGCGCGTATATGAATATCGCAAGCCACAAACCGCAGATTCACTATAGAGGCAAGCCGCTCGAAGACTTCGATGCCGTGATTCCGCGAATTGGGGCATCGGTAACGTTTTATGGCTGCGCAGTGCTGCGGCAGTTCGAAATGATGGGCGTCTTTCCGCTCAATGAGTCCGTCGCCATCAGCCGAGCCCGAGACAAGCTGCGCTCCCTGCAGTTGATGTCACGCAAGGGTGTTGGCCTGCCGGTGACAGGCTTTGCGCACTCTCCAGATGATGTACCGGACCTTATCCGCATGGTTGGCGGTGCTCCGCTGGTCATCAAGCTGCTGGAGGGTACTCAGGGAATCGGCGTGGTGCTGTGTGAAACCGAAAAGGCTGCCGAGTCCGTACTGGAAGCATTCATGGGACTCAAGCAGAACATCATGGTGCAGGAATATATCCGCGAGGCAGGCGGTGCGGATATTCGCTGCTTTGTGGTGGGTGACAAGGTGATTGCCGCCATGAAGCGCCAGGCCAAGCCCGGTGAGTTTCGCTCCAACCTGCATCGCGGCGGCACGGCAAGCCTGGTGAAAATTACGCCTGAAGAGCGTATGGCCGCCATTAGAGCCGCCAAGGTGCTGGGGCTGAATGTGGCCGGTGTCGATATTCTTCGCTCCAATCATGGTCCGCTGGTCATGGAGGTGAACTCTTCACCGGGCCTGGAAGGCATCGAGCAAACGACCAACCAGGACATTGCGGGCATGATCATCCAGTATCTGGAAAAGAACAGTGGCCCCAACCTGACACGTACCAAAGGCAAAGGCTAAGGGATGACAGGCAGCACGTCTCTTCTTGATGCCTCCAGTTTTGGAGGCAAGGTAGCGCTGATCGCGCCAGCGGCAGCGATTGCCAACGATGCACTGGAAACCACCTACGCCCGGTTGCGTGAGATGGAGGTTCCGTATGTTGCAGGCGAGCACGTACAGGCACGTCATCGTTACCTTGCGGGTACAGTGGATCAGCGTCTGGCCGATGTTTATGCGGCCTTTGAGAATCCAGAGGTTAGTGCTGTCTGGTGCTTGCGGGGCGGTTATGGATGCGCTCAGCTTTTACCGTACCTTGATTGGAAGCGCATCAGGCGAGCTGGCCCTAAACCGCTGATTGGTTTCTCCGATATCTCGATCATGCTCAGTGCCTTTCATCGGCAAAGTCTGCCTGCAGTACATGGTCAAGTGGCTACGTCATTGGCCAAACGATATGACGGTGAAGAACAGCTGCGTCATGAGAACTCGTTTCGTAGCCTCGATCGGCTGCTGAGAACGGCCGGAGGGCATCTGCCAGCCCAACCGGTCAATCACTCACTCAAGTCCATACAAGGACCGCTGATTGGCGGTAACCTGACGGCACTGGCCAGTACCGAGGGCACCGGCTATGGACTGTATGCGCCTGACGGCGCCATTCTGATCCTGGAGGATGTAGGTGAGCCGTACTATCGTATCGAGCGTAGTCTGTGGCAGCTATTGAACAGTATCGATATCGCCAGGCTTGGCGCCGTATGCCTGGGCACCTTTACAGATTGCCCGCGCAAGGGTGTGGTACACAGCCTTGAAGAGATTATCGCTGAATGGCTAGAGCCCCATGGTGTTCCGTTGTTCTCGGGTCTGCCTAGTGGACACGGCCCGGATAACCAGGCCTGGCCATATGGTCAGGAAGCTCGCCTCGATCATGACGGACTCCACTGGTAGCGTCAGATCAGCTGGCGGTACGAGGCAGCAGCAGACCTAGTGGCAGCAGGACGCGTGCCTCGACTCCGCCACCTTCACGATTACGCAGCTCTACGCTGCCACCATGCTGAGCGGCAATACGCCTGACGATGGCCAGCCCCAGCCCGGTACCAGAGCCGGTACGCGCCCGGTTGCCGCGAATGAAGGGATTGAAAATTTCCTCTATCTCACTGGGATCAATGCCCGGTCCCTGGTCCAGAACGCTCAGCACAACATAGGGTGCTGTCGAGTCTCCACCTACGTGAGCCCTGACCTCCACGGCGCCGCCTCCATGCTTGAACGCATTTTCCAAGAGGTTGGTCAGCATCCGCTTGATCGACACACGCCGCAAGGCCACGGGCGGCACATCGGTCTGGGAGAGACGGACCCGCTCCTCATTCTGGTTGTAAGGCGCCACGGTTTCCTGAATCAGGTCATTCAGGTTCGTTTCTTCTAAAGGCTCATCGCGTCCATCACGTATAAATGCCAGGAACTGATCGAGAATCAGGTTCATATCCTCGATATCGCGGACCATGTCCTCCGTCATTTCGTCCATTTCAGGCAGCAATTCGACTGAGAGGCGTAGACGGGTAAGCGGAGTGCGCAGGTCGTGGGACACGCCGGCCAACATCAGCTCACGCTCGCGTCCAGCCTGCTCGACATCGTGAGCCATCTGATTGAAGGCATGATAGACCTCCATGATCTCGCTTGGCGCATCACTTTCCGGCAGGCGTACGCTATGCCCTTTACCCAGCTCGCGGGCGGCATAGACGAGCCGTTTGAGTGGCCGGTTCAGCTGGCCGACAAACACCCAGGCCACGGCGGTAGAAAACAGGCCAATCCCGAAGAACCAACCCAGCACACTCCAGATTCGCTGGCCTCGCAGGGGGTGAGCGTACAGTGGTATCTTGATCCAATCAGGCCCCAGCGATGGAGCCAGCACCCAAAGTGCAGGCCCCTGCTGTACACGAACCCTGACTTGGGTATCCGGACCCAGTTCCTGCTGCATCTGGCGGTCGAAAATTTCACTGTAAGGCCAATGATACTCACCCGCTGGCACCGTTTCCGGCGATTCATAGTGCAGCCCGGATGCCTGAGCGACAGCGGGACGGTCATCCGGATCAGCGGCCCAGTAGGCCCGCAGCGTCAGTGCAGCGCCATGACTGTATTGGCGATCAACCAATACATCTTCGTTGAGCAGCAGGTAAACCAGCGTCAGCGCCTTGGAAAACAGTACGGCAATCAGAACCAGCCAGAGCGAGCGTGCGAAGAAGCTTTGAGGGAACCAGGCAGGCGTTTTCATAGTAACCACACGTCATTGACGCTCCGAGCATATTGCCACCCTATAAAGACCTGCTTCATAGAAAAGGCATCGATTTTGTTGAGTGACTGAACAAAACGGCTTTTTAAATGCCTCACAGCCTCGTTTCGCTAAGAAACATTTTGATACATTTGCCCGACTCTTTTCAAAGACCTCCCACACTGGAGATATTTCGTGTCCGATATGTGCCATACCGGCTTGGACATTGGCTTTGCTTCCCTTAGTTACGCCCAGGTTGTTTTCCTAGGTGTTGTGCAGGGTATCACCGAGCTCCTGCCAATTTCCTCTACTGCTCACATGCGTGTCGTTCCAGCCTTGCTAGGCTGGCAAGATCCTGGTTCCGCCTTTTCCGCTGCAATGCAGATGGCAGCTCTGGCAGCCGTCATCAGTTATTTCTGGCGTGACGTCAGCTCCGTTACCACTGGCAGCGTCAATGCAATTCGTCATAAGGACTACAACAGTCGCGCCTTTGTCCTCGCCATGGCAATCATTCTGGCGACAATCCCTATTTGTGTGGTCGGGCTTGCGCTTTCCCCTGTGCTCAATGCCTGCGACTCGCCTTTACGGGGCTTGAATGTCATTGGCTATGCCTGTCTGGGCATGGCGGCGTTGCTGGCCATTGCCGAGCTGACCTGCAAGCACAAGCGCGACATGAGTGAAATGCGCCTGCGCGACGCCCTGATTGTTGGAATTGCACAGATTGGCGCGTTGATTCCAGGAGTATCCCGCTCCGGCTCGACATTGACTGCGGCTATGTTCCTCAACTTAAAGCGCGAAGAAGCAGCCCGCTTTTCTTTCCTGCTGGGCCTGCCCGCGATTGCCCTGGCTGGCTTGAAAGAACTGGTCGTGCTCTGGCATGCATCCATCCCGGCAGAAGCCTGGTCGCTTCTGCTGGTAGGCATCCTGGTAGCAAGCCTTTCGGCGTTTGCAGCCATCTGGGGTCTGATGCGCTTTCTGGAACGCTTTTCGACCTGGATCTTCATTGTCTATCGAGCGCTGCTGGGCATCTTCCTGTTGGTAGGTGTTCACAACGGCTTGTTCGCCTGAAGGCGTCCCTGTGTACCGGACTGTTACTTGTTGCCGTCCGGCACGAATACGTAGCCAACACCCCAGACCGTCTGGATATAGCGAGGCTTGGAGGGATCAGGTTCAATCATACGGCGCAGGCGAGAAATCTGTACGTCGATCGACCGTTCCAATGCATCCCACTCACGCCCACGCGCCAAATTCATCAGCTTGTCGCGGGTCAGCGGCTCGCGTGCATGCTGGACCAGCGCCTTGAGCACCGCGAATTCACCTGTCGTCAGCATATGCACTTCATCGCCGCGTTTGAGTTCGCGGGTTGCCAGTGAAAGCTCATAATCACCAAAGGTCACGACGGCATCTTCGCTGCCCGGTGCGCCCGGAACTTGGGGTGCTTGCCGGCGCAGAACGGCCTTGATACGAGCCAGAAGTTCGCGAGGGTTGAAAGGCTTGGCCAGATAGTCATCGGCGCCCTGCTCAAGCCCCTGGATGCGACTGCCCTCATCGCCCTTAGCCGTCAGCATGATGATCGGGATCTGGTTGTTCTGCTCACGCAGACGGGCGCAGGCCGACATACCGTCTTCGCCCGGCATCATCAGATCCAGCACGACCAGATGGAAAAGCTCACGGGACATCAGGCGGTCCATCTGCTCGGTGCTTTCCACGGTACGCACACGGTAGCCCTGCTCGGCCAGAAAACGCTCGAGCAGGCGACGCAGACGAGCATCGTCATCTACGACCAGAATCTTTTCACCTTCCGTAACGGGGGTGGTGCTCATGTCAACTCCTTCAAATAGGGAAGTGGATTATGGCGCAGGCCTCGTCCGCAGAGGGACAGTCCATTGTTAGCAGATTTTTCCTGAGAATGGGGGATTAGCCTGCATAAGAAGTTGAAAGCACACACTTATCCTTGGCAAATTGCCGCAGCGCGTTGATACCCGACGGGTATAATGCAGCGCTTCAAGCCTGCCGGTCAGGCCCGCTTCTCTGGTTTTCAGGTGGTTTCATGGACAGTATCAACTCCCGCATCGCCGAAGAGCTCGGCGTCCGCCCACAACAGGTCGCCGCAGCCGTGGCGCTGCTCGATGAGGGATCGACGGTTCCTTTCATCGCCCGTTATAGAAAAGAAGTCACCGGCAGCCTCGACGATACGCATCTGCGTCATCTGGAAGAACGCCTGCGCTACCTGCGCGAGCTGGAAGAGCGTCGCACGGCGATCCTGGCCAGCATCGACGAGCAAGGTAAACTCACGCCGGAGCTAGCCCGCGAGATCAAGCAGGCCGATACCAAGACCCGTCTTGAAGATCTTTACCTGCCCTATAAGCAGAAGCGTCGTACCAAAGGCCAGATTGCCTTGGAAGCTGGCCTTGGCCCGCTAGCGGATGCCCTGCTCAATGATCCAATGCTTTCTCCCGAGACCGAAGCCGCTGGCTATATAGATGCGGACAAAGGCGTCGCCGATGTAAAAGCGGCCCTGGAGGGTGCTAAATACATTCTGATGGAGCGTTTTGCCGAAGATGCCGACCTCCTGGAAAAGCTGCGCGCATTCCTGAAGCAGGAGGCGACACTTTCAGCTCGTCTGGTGGCCGGGAAGGAGCAGGAAGGCGCCAAGTTCAGTGACTATTTCGAACATGACGAGCTTTTCAGGAATGTACCGTCCCACCGAGCCCTTGCGATCTTCCGCGGCCGTAACGAAGGCATCCTGAGTGCCTCGCTCAAGGTAGGCGATGAAGCACCTGGGACCATGCACCCTTGCGAGGTAATGATTGCCGAGCATTTCGAGGTGAAGAATCAGAATCGCGCAGCAGACAAATGGCTGGCGGAAGTCGTGCGCTGGACCTGGAAGGTCAAGCTGTACACCTCGCTGGAAACCGATCTGCTGGGCGAGCTGCGTGAAAAGGCTGAAGATGATGCCATCAGCGTATTCGCACGCAACCTGCATGATCTGTTGCTGGCAGCACCTGCTGGCCCACGTGCCACGCTGGGTCTGGACCCAGGACTGCGAACGGGCGTGAAAGTCGCCGTGGTCGACTCAACCGGCAAGCTGCTGGCCACCGATACCGTGTATCCGCACGCCCCGAAAAACCAGTGGGACCAGACCATCGATACGCTGGCGAAGCTGTGTGCCAAGCATGGCGTCGACCTGATTGCCATTGGCAACGGCACGGCTAGCCGCGAGACCGATAAACTGGCGGGAGAGTTGATCAAGAAATACCCGGGCCTCAAGATGACCAAAATCATGGTCAGCGAAGCCGGCGCTTCGGTGTACTCGGCTTCCGAACTTGCAGCCAAGGAGTTTCCGGATTTGGATGTTTCTTTGCGTGGCGCTGTATCTATCGCTCGCCGCTTGCAGGATCCGCTGGCTGAGCTGGTCAAGATCGAGCCCAAGTCCATTGGCGTGGGCCAGTACCAGCATGACGTCTCACAACTCAAGCTGGCTCGTAGCCTGGATGCCGTGGTAGAGGACTGTGTAAACGCCGTAGGGGTGGACGTAAACACGGCCTCTGTAGCGCTGCTGGCCCGTATCTCCGGCCTGAACGCAACGCTTGCGCAGAATATCGTGGCTTATCGCGACCTGAATGGTGCTTTCAAGTCCCGCCACGAGCTGAAGAAAGTGAGCCGCCTGGGAGACAAGACCTTCGAGCAGGCTGCAGGCTTCCTGCGGGTCATGAGCGGCAACAATCCACTGGATGCCTCTGGCGTTCACCCGGAAGCCTACCCTGTCGTCGAGCGTATCGCTGCTGATACCGGCCGTGATATTCGTTCCCTGATTGGAGACTCCAGCTTCCTGAAGCGCCTGGATCCAAAGAAATTTACCGATGAAACCTTTGGCCTGCCGACCGTGACGGATATCCTGAGCGAGCTGGACAAGCCGGGGCGAGACCCGCGCCCCGAGTTCAAGACAGCAGAATTCCAGGAAGGCGTTGAATCCCTCAAGGATCTCAAGCCCGGTATGATTCTCGAAGGTGTTGTGACCAACGTGACCAACTTTGGTGCGTTCGTCGATATCGGTGTACACCAGGACGGCTTGGTACACATCAGCGCCTTGTCCGAGAAGTTTGTCAAAGACCCCTACGAAGTGGTCAAGGCAGGCGATATCGTGAAGGTCAAGGTCATGGAAGTGGACATTCCCCGTAACCGTGTGGGCCTGTCCATGCGCATGAGCGATACGCCCGGTGAAAAGGTCGAAGGCCAACGTGGCGGGCAACCCCGCAGCGGCAAGCCTGGTAACAACCCATCGCGTGACCGTAATGCACCCCGTAACGAAAGCAAGCCTGCTGCCAGTGGTGCCATGGCAGCACTGTTTGCCAACGCCAAACAATTGAGGAAGTAACCATGAGCCAGTCCGTGGCAGGTAATGACAGTGCATTCAGCCAGCTGCTGGGGATGCGTATCCTCAAAGCCGAGCAGGGAGAATCCGAAGTCCGGATGAACATGCAGGACAAGCTGCTCAACCTGCACGGCAAGATGCATGGTGGCGCGTTGTTCTCGCTGATCGATACGGCGCTTGGACAGGCGAGCCACAGCCTGTTCGAGGGTAAGCCGGGCAGCGTGACCCTGGAGTGCAAGGTCAACTACATTCGGGGCGTCAGCGACGGTGAAATCGTCTGCCGCGCCAAGGTGATCCATCCCGGGCGCAAGACACACGTCATCGAAGCAGAAGTGCATCAGAACGACAAACTGGTGGCTAAAGCCCAGGCAACGTTCGCCTGCCTGTAATGCGTTCGCCCGGCGCGCTCTGCGCCGGGCTTTTACCCTGCCACAACGGCGATCGTACCCGCGGTGCACTTCGTCCACTTTCGGATGCAACCGCGGTAGGCCTATTGAAGTCTATTCGACAGACTTGTACACCGGCTCACTCATCCCCATAGTGGGGCCACTGTCGAGTGAAGGAAAACATCTTGAGCGATATCTTGACCCGCCGCCTGGCCCTGCTCGGCGATTCTGCCCATCTGTCGCTGTTGACTGAGTGTCAGCACGGCATCGAACGTGAAACCCTGCGTGTGGACGAGCACGGCCAATTGGCTCAGACACCTCATCCGACAGCCCTGGGCTCGGCCCTGACTCACCCTCAGATCACGACGGACTACTCCGAAGCCCTGCTTGAATTCATTACTCCGACGGCGCATGACCCTGCCAAGGTGCTTGAGCAGCTCGACATCATTCACCGCTTCGCTACGCGACAGCTTGACGGTGAGCTCCTGTGGAGCCCGTCGATGCCGTGTCCGCTACCGGAGGAAGAGCAGATTCCGATTGCCCATTATGGCGATTCCCATATAGGCAAGCTCAAGCATGTCTACCGCCGCGGGCTGGCCGTGCGCTACGGTCGGACCATGCAGTGCATCGCTGGTATCCATTACAACTTTTCGCTGCCGGAAACGCTCTGGCCCTTGTTACGCCAGGCCGAAGGCGATACCCGTAGCGATCGTGACTACCAATCCTCCCGCTATATTGCGCTGATCCGTAACTTCCGCCGTTACAGCTGGATGCTGATGTATCTGTTCGGTGCCTCTCCTGCGCTGGATGTCGGATTCATGCGTGGCCGCCCGCATCAGTTGGAGACCTTTGATGCCGACACGCTGTACCTGCCGTACGCGACCAGTCTGCGCATGAGCGACCTGGGCTATCAGAGCGAGGCGCAAGCCAGCCTGACGCCGTGTTACAACGACCTGCAGAGCTACACGGAGAGCCTGCGCAAGGCAGTGGCGACTCCCTACCCGCCTTACGCTGAAATCGGCACTCACCGCGATGGTGAATGGGTGCAGCTCAACACCAATATTCTGCAAATTGAAAACGAGTATTACTCGAACATCCGGCCCAAGCGGGTTACCCGTACGGGCGAGCGCCCCGTTCAGGCACTGATTGCCCGGGGCGTGCAGTACATCGAAGTCCGGTGCCTGGATATTAACCCGTTCCTGCCATTGGGCATCGACGTGGTGGAGTCACGCTTCCTGGATGCGTTCCTGCTGTTCTGCGCCCTTGAGGAAAGTCCGCCGCTGAACGGCGAGTGTGGCGAATGTACGCAGAACTTTACCAAGGTTGTGAAGGAAGGCCGCAAGCCAGGCTTGTTCCTACAACGCCAGGGCGCCCCGATTTCAATGTTGGACTGGGCCGAGCGGCTGCTGGGCTGTATTGATCGCTGTGCCAAACTGCTGGATACCGCCTACGGTGGCAGCGTCTACCATGCATCAGTCGAAGAGCAGCGCCACAAGTTTATCAACCCGGCCCTGACGCCTTCGGCTCGAGTCCTGGCTGAAATGCGCGAGCATGGCGAAAGCTTTGCCGAATTCTCTCTGCGACAGAGCAAGGTCCATGCTGACTATTTCCGCCAGGCGGAGCTAAGCCCCGAACAGCAGGCCCTTTTCGAGCAGATGGCAGAACAGTCATTGAAGGACCAAGAAGAACTGGAGACTGCCGACCAAGGCGACTTCGATACTTTTGCAGCGGCCTACCAAGCCAGCATCCTCGGCACGCTGAGCGTGTAGCGTTCGGGCTCTGGCCGGGCTGTCCGGCCAGAATCACCTATAGCGCTTTTTCAAAGATCTTTGAGTTGCGCTGATAGTTGTACAGCGATGCACGAGCACTGGGCAGTCGATCGACGCTGCTGGGCTCGAAGCCTCGCTCGCGGAACCAGTGAGCCGTGCGGGTCGTCAGGACGAACAGGGTCTTGATGCCTTGAGCGCGGGCCCTCTGCTCGATGCGTTCCAGCAACTCGTCCCCCCGCCCACCATGTCGATAGTCAGGATTGACCGCTAGACAGGCCAGCTCGCCTGCGTTTGAATCAGCGATCGGATACAGCGCGGCACAGGCGATAATGAGCCCTTCCCGCTCGACGATACTGAACTTGTCGATCTCCCGCTCCAGTACTTCCCGCGAGCGGCGTACCAAAATCCCCTGTTCTTCCAGCGGACGGATCAGTTCGATCAGACCGCCCACATCGCCAATATCCGCCTCGCGAATGGACTCGAACTGCTCCTGCGCCACCAGCGTGCCGCTACCGCTGCGGGTAAAGAGTTCGTTGAGCAGCGCGCCATCCTCGGCATAGCTCACGATATGCGTGCGGCGCACTCCACCCCGGCAGGCCTGAGCGGCCGCATCCAGCAGCTCCGCCTGGTAGTTGCCACTGCCAAGCCGCTCCAGATGCGGCGGCACTTGTTGAGGACGTAGCTCACGGATCAGGTTGCCTTCGGCATCCAGCAGACCTTGCTCGGCGCCGTAGAGCACCAGCTTGTCGGCGGCCAGATCGACAGCGGCACGGGTCGCAACGTCTTCACAGGCAATATTGAAAATCTCCCCGGTGGGCGAATACCCCAGCGGTGACAGCAGCACAATAGTGCGCTCATCCAGAAGGCGACTGATGCCCTTGCGGTCGATACGGCGGACCTCACCGGTGTGGTGAAAATCGACACCGTCATGGATACCATAGGGTCGCGCGGTGACGAGGTTGCCGCTGGCTACCCTCAATCGCGCGCCCTGCATGGGAGAGGCAGCCATGTCCATGGACAGACGGGCTTCGATGGACAGGCGCAGACTGCCCACGGCATCAATCACGCACTCCAGCGTCGCAGCATCGGTGATGCGCAGGTCACGGTGAAAACGTGGAGCAATACCGCGCGCAGCCAGTCGCGTCTCGATCTGTGGCCGCGAGCCATGCACCAGTACCAGGCGCACACCCAGGCTGTGCAGCAGCACGAGGTCGTGGACGATATTGCCGAAATTTGGATGCTCCAGCCCGTCGCCAGGCAGCATGACCACAAAGGTCCGGTCACGGTGAGCATTAATGTAGGGAGACGCGTGGCGAAGCCAATTAACGTAATCGTGCATTAAAGAGAAAACCTTGTGCAGCAAAAGTAAAAGGTGAACGGTGAGGGCTCGTTCATCGTCGTCGCAGCAACACGGTCACTCCTTGGCTATTGGTAGCGTTATGCAGTAATGGTGAATCAATTGACGAAGCACCTTTACGGTTGGTTCGATCTGGGAAAGCTCCAGATGTTCGTCTGGCTGATGGGCGCAGGCAATATTTCCAGGCCCCATGACCAACGTCTCGATCCCCAGCTGTTGAAGATACGGCGCTTCGGTGCCAAAGGCTACCGCCTGGGCCTCGCAGCCGGTGAGTTGTTCGGCGATGCGGACCAGTTCGCTGGTAGCTGACTGCTCGAAGGGTGGAACCGCCGGAAACAAGGGTTGGTAGTCGATCTTGACGGCATGGCGCTCTGCAATCGGTCTCAGCCGCCCCTTGATCAGATTGCGCAGCTCGTCCGCCTGCATACCCGGCAGGGGACGCAGGTCAAACTCCAACGCACACTGCCCGCAGATCCGGTTGGGATTGTCACCACCGTGGATACAGCCCAGATTCAGGGTCGGCTGCGGCACGTTGAAAAAAGGGTTGTGGTGCTCATGCTGCCACTGCTGCCGCAGCGCCATGAGTTCGCCCATGACGGCATGCATGGCCTCCATGGCGCTTCGCCCAAGGCTCGGGTCAGACGAATGGCCGCTCTGCCCCAGGATATCGATACGCTCCATCATGATGCCTTTGTGCATGCGGATGGGCCTGAGACTGGTCGGCTCGCCGATCACCGCGGCACGTCCCAATGGTCTGCCTGCCTCGGCGATCGCCCGGGCGCCGTCCATGGAGCATTCTTCATCACAGGTCGCCAGGATGATCAGGGGATGACGGAACGGCTGGTCGATCAGCGTACGAACCGCCTCGATCACCAAGGCGAAAAAGCCCTTCATGTCGCAGCTACCCAACCCATACCAACGATCATCCGCCTCGCGTAGTGTTAGCGGGTCGCTGGCCCAGAGCGGCTCATCGTAAGGCACGGTGTCAGTATGCCCGGATAGAACCAGCCCACCCGGTCCGCTGCCATAGGTCGCGATCAGGTTGTATTTGCCGGGCAGAATCTCCTGGGTCTCACAGCGAAAGCCCAGATCCCCCAACCAGCTCGACAACTGCGTAATGACGCCCGCGTTGGACTGGTCCAGCTGTGGTTGTGTGCAACTGACGGACGATTCGGCCAACAAGGCCTTGAATTGCTGTTTGAGCGCGGGGATGGGCATAGGCGTACTCCTTCGGCTAGTTCCCATCTTAGAGTGCTGAATGACCGGGTCAACGCCGCTCCTCGAAAAGATGACGCCAGCGCCATGCGAATCTCCTGTCATGGGCCGCAGGGTTAGATACACTGATACCCAATCAGTCGACTCATAGCCCAGCGAGCCTTGCCGGCCTAGCTATACCGCTGCGCCAAGGCGCCGGTCGAACGCTTCACTTCACAGATCTTTCAGGCACCAGACCTTTTTGCCATGGCCAAAGAAACCGAAATCAAATTACGCGCGACTCCCGAAACCCTTGCTGCCCTGCGTGAGCACCCTGTGCTGAAAAAACGCAACAAGGAAGGTTGGAAGCGCCGCGAGCTGTACAACCAATACTACGACACCGACACCCGTGAGCTGGCCCATGCCCGAGTGGCGCTGCGGGTCCGTCGCGATGGTGACCAGTACATCCAGACCCTCAAGAGCCGCGGCCAGAGCGTGGCAGGCCTGTCCGAGCGCAACGAGTGGGAATGGAACCTGAGCGGTCCAGACCTGGACACCAGCCTGCTGGGCCCTGAATGCTGGCCAGCGGCTCTGGCTGATCTGGACAAACACCAGCTCAAGCCGATCTTCACAACCGATTTCACTCGCGACTATGCCGATATCGCATGGGAACGCGGCAAGAGCCGTGCTGTAGTCGAGGCAGCGCTGGACCAGGGTGCGGTCCTGGCTGGCGAACATCAGGAAGCCATCTGCGAGCTGGAGCTTGAGCTGCGCGAGGGCGAGCCGGCCGACCTTCTTGAGCTGGCTGAACAGCTGGCGGCTGACCTGCCGCTAATGCCTTGCGACATCAGCAAGGCCGAACGCGGCTATCGCCTGCACGATGCAGCCAGCTACACCCTGCATCTGACGCCCCCTACCCTGACGGCGGAAACCACCCTGGATGACGCATTCGCGGCCATTGCCTGGCACCTGCTCGGCAGCAGCCAGCGTCTGGCAGAACAATACCGCTGGAATGGCCACTGGCGTCTGCTTGTGGAGTGGGTACATCAACTCGTCGACCTGCGGGCGCTGCTGAGCAGTCTGGGCCAGGCAGTTCCCCGTACGTCCAGCCGTGACCTGCGCCAGGCACTGGACGCGCTGCTGGCGGATTGGAAAACGTTTGCAACCATTGGCCAGGAAGATGAAGAAGCACGTCAGCAGGCCCCAGAGCGCTTTGCCAACGAGTTGGCAAAGCCACGCTGGGGCCACTTCTCGTTGGTGGCGGCCCGCTGGCTGCATGATCGTCGCTGGACAGAAGCCCGTAATGACCGAGGCAACAAGCTAGGCCAGCTGTCGTTGGGCAAGTGGTTGCCCCGAACCCTGGCCGAAGAGGCTGACGCGATTCCTCTTCAGCGCGGCATGAACCAACCTGAGCTGGTGGCAGAGCAGCTGCCACGTGTCGAGCGGATGCTGGTCTGGCTACGCCTCGCCCGTCCGGTGCTTGACTTGCCTGAGACGGATCGTCTCTATGGCGAGCTTGCCAAACTGCCAGCGCTGATCGCCCACGAGCAGCACGACGCAGTAGCCAACCAGGCACGAACGCTTATTTCACTGCCAGCCTGGAAAGCCCTGCCCCGCTAATCAGACAGCATGGCGCACTGGCCCTAATGGCGGTGCGCCATGATTTCACCGCGACGGCGCTGTTCATATAATGATCAGCCATCCTCTGGGCGCCTCTCTGGCGCTCATTGACGTATCGTCGGACGCACCGAACTTCCTATAGCCTAAAGGCTCAGCTGTGTATAAGCGGCCGAGCGCAAGCCTGACGATCAAACGAAACTGCTGTCTGCCGTTATCCGTACGGCCAGGCGCTCCGATCGAAGGTTAAAGCAGTACATTACAGACGAGGAGACCTGCATGTCCGCTATCGCATCCCCCGCTCAGGACCGTTGGCTGGAGCTCTCCGACGTCCTGCGTGAATTGGTTACACAAGGTCGGATCGACCAGCAGGCCGCCGAGCAATGTCTGACCATTCGCCGCGGCGCTAATAATCCCCAGCAGCACCCGCTCGAATTTCTGGCCGCCCAGAATGTAGAAGATTTGAAGCGTCCCGGGAAGAAACTGGACCTGGAAACCCTGACTCAGTGGCTGGCAGAGTTTTCTGGCCAGCCCTACTTCCGAATCGATCCGTTGAAGATCGACGTGGCCTCGATCACGCCACTGATGTCCTACGCCTTCGCCCAGCGCAACAAGATCCTGGCGGTGGCCGTTGCTCCCGATGAGGTGACCATTGCCAGCGCCCAGCCGTTTGTCAGCAGCTGGGAGAGCAACCTCACCCATGTGCTCAAGCGACCCATCAAGCGTGTGGTGGCCAACCCTGTCGACATTCAACGCTACACACAGGAATTCTTCCGCCTGGCCAAATCGGTCAGCGGCGCCTCGGCAGTCGAGCAGCGCGGCATCAACGTCGGCAACTTCGAACAGCTGGTCAACCTCGGCGCCAGCGATCAGGAACCGGACGCCAACGATGCCCACATCGTTAACATCGTGGATTGGCTATTCCAGTACGCCTTCCAACAGCGCGCCAGTGATATTCACGTAGAGCCGCGCCGTGACCAGGGTACCGTTCGCTTTCGTATCGACGGCGTGCTCCATAGCGTTTACCAGTTTCCAGCGCAGGTAACCCTGGCAGTTATCAGCCGCATCAAGAACCTGGGCCGCATGAATGTGGCCGAGAAGCGCAAGCCGCAGGACGGTCGCGTCAAGACGCGTATGCCCGGCGACAAAGAAGTGGAACTACGCCTTTCCACCATGCCGACCGCCTTTGGCGAAAAGCTGGTGATGCGTATCTTCGACCCTGATGTGTTGCTCAAGAGTTTTGACCAGCTGGGCTTTTCGGCCGATGACCTGCGCCGCTGGTCCGCCATGACCGGCCAGCCCAACGGCATTATCCTGGTAACCGGTCCGACCGGCTCAGGCAAGACCACGACGCTGTACACCACGCTCAAGCAGCTGGCGACGCCGGAAGTCAACGTGTGCACCATCGAAGACCCGATCGAAATGGTCGAGGACTCGTTCAATCAGATGCAGGTGCAACACAATATCGATGTGAATTTCGCCAGCGGTGTGCGTGCTCTAATGCGTCAGGACCCCGATATCATCATGATCGGTGAGATCCGCGACCTGGAGACGGCAGAGATGGCCATCCAAGCAGCCCTCACCGGCCACCTGGTGCTCTCCACCCTGCACACCAACGATGCGCCCAGCTCCATCAGCCGCCTGATCGAGCTGGGTGTGCCCTATTACCTGATTCGGGCAACGGTGCTGGGCGTCATGGCGCAGCGTCTGGTGCGGACACTCTGCCCCCATTGCAAAGCGCCGATCGAGCTCAACGAGCAGGACTGGCAGGAGCTTACCCGCCCCTGGAGCGCGCCGCTTCCCACCGGTGCCATGCAGCCCGTAGGCTGCTCTGAATGCCGTGATACGGGCTATCGAGGCCGGGCTGGCGTGTACGAGATCATGGTGCTTTCGGATGCGACCCGACAGTTGATTTCACCGGATACCGATATCACGGCGCTACGTCGACAGGCCTTCAAAGAGGGCATGCGAAGCCTTCGTCTTTCCGGTGCGCAAAAAATTGCGGCAGGTTTGACTACTATGGAAGAAGTCCTCCGCGTTACACCACAAAGCGAGCGATGAATGATCTATGAACTTCGCCAAAAAAGGGTATCACTGCATAATGAAGTGACGCAGAATGGAAATTCCCTGATGTTGTATATGGGTTTTATGGACGATGATGAATCATGCGGAGCCTGTGTTGAGTAATGCCCCCGTACTGCCAACAGGCTGGAGCGAACGCGAGCGACTCGCGGAGCTTGACCGTTACGACATCCTCGACGCCCCCTCCGAGCCCGCCTTTGACGATATCGTCCAGTTGGCCTCGCAGATCTGCCATGCGCCCATCGCTGTCATCAACCTGATTGCCGAGAATCGGGAATGGTTTCTGGCTGAAAAAGGCTTTGGCGTGCGGGAAATGCCTTTGCATCTCTCCATATGCGCCAAAACCATCGAACACCCAGGCCCGGTGGTGATTCCTGATCTACGTGGGGATGATCGCTTCGCCAGCAATCCGCTCGTCAAGACCGCAGACGGCCTGCGCTTCTATGCCGGCGTCCCGCTGGTGTCATCTGCCGGCATACCTCTTGGAACGCTGTGTGTGCTGGACTGGCAGCCTCGCGTTCTGACTGCAGCCCAAACGCAATCCCTTGAGGCACTTGGCCGGCAGGTCATGCAGCTCCTGGATCTGCGCCTGGTGAAGGCTGCGTACGAACGCAGCGAGTCGATGAACCGTCAGCTGATGCATAACCAGCCGGGTCAGGCACTGCTGATTCTGGATAACCAGGGGCGCATACTGGCCTGCAACCCTGGCGCCGAATCGGCCCTGGGTTGGGATGAGCATGAGTTGAGCGGACAGTCACTGGAACTGCTCTTCACGGCCGAAGACCAAGCCCGCCAGCTTCCCCAGACCTTGCTGACCTACGCTCGGCAACAAGGGCATCATCAGGGCGAAGGGCTTTACCTGCGCAAGGACAAGCACATCCTGCAGGCCAGCTACAGTCTCCACGCCTTGCAGACCGAGCGGGACGAGACCAACGGATTCCTCCTGACCCTGCAGGACCTTACAGCTGAACGCCTGCAACAGCGGACAGCGGAGCAAAACGAAGCCCGCTACCGGGCTTTAATGGATGTCAGCCCACAGATCGTCTGGTTTGGTGACCGCCACGGTTTCATGGAATACACCAACCGCTATTGGTACACCTATACCGGCCTTGACCCGGACGACATGAATCCGGACAGCTGGATGCGCGCGGTCCATCCAGATCATATCCAGCGCGTCAAAAACACCTGGCGTGACACCATCCTTCGCCGTACAGCCGCCAAGATCGAGGCGCCCTTCCGTGCCGCAGACGGCCAATACCGCTGGTTTGAAGCGCGCGTCACCCCGGCGTTCAACGCAGCCGGCGAAATCGAGCGCTGGGTGGGTGTGGCGCTGGACATTGATGACCGCAAGCGGGCAGAAGCGGCGCGCCTTGAAAGCGAAGCCTTCACACGCCTCTTGATCGACTCGATCAGCGAAGGGTTCTACTCTGTAGATCAGCAGGGCAGGACCACCCTGTGCAATGAGGCGTTCTTGCGCATGTTGGGCTTTGCTGACCGCAGCCAGGTTCTCGGGCGAGCCCTGCACGGCATCATCCACCACAGCCGTGCAGACGGGACGCCGCTCCCGGAAACCGAATGCCCGATTTTCCAAACAGCCAACACCGGCACGCCCCACCATATCGAGCAGGATTGGTTTTTCCGCCAGGACGGTAGCCGCTTCCCCGTCGAATACCGCTCCGAGCCCATCTGGCGTGACGGCGAGCTACAGGGCGCCATCTGCACGTTCATGGATATCAGCGAGCGGATTCGTACCCACGACCGCCAGCGCTTCCTGCTTGAACTGGGGGACCGCCTGCACGGCACCCTGACGCCTACCGACGTGGCCGACGCCCTGGGCCAAAGTCTTGGCAACGTACTGGGCGTACAGCGTATCGGCTATGCGCTGCTCGACCGCTTTGGCGCGCTTAATGCCGAGAGCAGCTGGAACGATAATAGTGTTACTCCAGAAATCGGCAGCTTTTCGCTCAGTGACTTCAGCGCGGACCTGAATGCCGACCTGATTAGCGGTGCGATTATCGTGGTAGACGATACGGCTACCGATCCACGTACTCATGCCCAGCGGGAAAATCTCGAACAATGGGCCATTCGCGCCATGATGCTGGTTCCCCAGCATGACAAGGGCCAGCTCAAGGGCGTGCTGTATGTCCATGCCAGCACCCCGCACAGCTGGTCGGCCGAAGATATTGCGCTGGTTCGCGAAGTAGCTGAACGCATCCGTGTAGTTGTCGAGCGTACCCGTGCTGCAGAAGACCTGCGGCTGGCTGAACAACGGATCAGCCTTGCCGTCGATGTCGCGGCGCTGGGCGTCTGGGATTACGATATCGACCGCGATGTGATCACTTGGGACAACCGAATCACCGAGATGACCGGTATTCCAGCCAGTGCCTCCCGCAGCGTGACCGATCTGCTTATCAACATTCTGCACCCGGAGGACAGCGAGAGCGTCCAGGCTATGTTCAGGACGGCTACCGCTGGCGATAGCGATAGCGAAGCACAATTGGAATTTCGCGTACGCGCCCATAGCAGCACCGAACCGGTCTGGCTAAGCGTGAGAGGCCGCCGTGTGACCGACCCGGATGGCACCCGCCGTATCATTGGCATTGCGCGAGACATCAGCAAGGAGCGCCGGAATGCCGATGCGCTCAACGCCATCAATCGCGAGCTCACTCGCCAGATTCAGGAGCGCACCGCTGCCGCCGAGCGACAAACGGCGCTGATCGAGCTGGGTGACGCTCTGCGTGAAGCAAGCGACACCGATGATATCGGCGGTATTGTCTCCCACACCCTCGCGCACATCCTGAATGTTTCACGGGTTGGTTATGCCCAAGTCGAGCCTGATGGCGAAACAGCCGTTGTTACCCATGACTGGAGCCATAGTACAACTAGCCTGACCGGTACGTTCCATATTAGTGACTACGGCACCTACCTTGACGAGCTGCAGCGGGGCGAGGCTGTTGTGATTCAGGATGTCGAGCAGGATCCGCGCACCCGGGACTATCAAGCCTTGTATGAGCCCAACGATGTTAGGGCCTTTGTCAGCGTCCCTCTGATCGAGCATGGCCGCTTTGCAGCCTATCTGTTCATCTGCGATAACCAGGTACGCTCCTGGTCCAATGAGGAAGTCAGCTTTTTGCGCGATATCGCCGATCGCGTCTGGGCAGCTATCGAGCGGGCCCACTCTGAACAGGCGCTCCGGCAGAGCGAGGCGCGCTTCCGGCTGATGGCGGACAACGCACCGGCCCTGATCTGGGCCGTGGATGCCGAAGGTAACACCCTCTTCGTCAACAGCCGCTACGAACGCGAATATGGCCTTTCTTATGAAAGTGCCCGGGACGGTGGATGGACACGCATGATTTTCGAGGAAGACCGCGAACACTGCGTTGCCGAGTACCAGCAGGCCTTCGAAGCGCGTCAATTCTACCGCAGTGAAATACGGATGCGAGACATCCAAGGTGAAGTTCGCTGGCTGCGCTGCGAGGCTGTCCCCCGCTTCGACGACAAAGGCGGGTTTCTGGGTTACATCGGCTGTAATGTCGACATTACCGAGGCACGTCTAGCAACCGATGCCCTGGAAGCCAAGATTGCCGAGCGTACGCAAGAGCTGGGCGAAAGCCATACACGACTCATTACGGAAATCTATGAGCGTGAACGTGCGGAAGAGGCCTTGCGCCAGTCTCAGAAGATGGAAGCCATCGGCCAGCTTACCGGTGGAATCGCACACGATTTCAATAATATGCTGACCGGAATCGTCGGAGCGCTCGATCTTATCCGCATGCGTGTCATCAGTGGCCGTACCGATGATCTGGATCGCTACATCAATGCCGCCACAGCTTCAGCCGACCGAGCCTCGGCGTTGACCCATCGGTTGCTGGCATTTGCCCGCCGTCAAACCCTGGATACGAAGCCGGTCAATCTGAACGAGCTTATCGATTCCCTGCGTGATCTGTTCGTCCGCACCGTAGGCGAGCAGATCAAAATCCGAACACACCTGGACACTGAGCTGTGGATGGCATTCAGCGATGCCCACCAGCTTGAAAATGCCTTGCTCAATCTGGTCATCAACGCGCGCGATGCTATGCCGGATGGCGGTGACCTGAGCATCGAGACCTCAAATGTTACCCTGGACGCCGAAACGGCACGACGTGAAACCATCGAACCGGGCGATTACATTCGTATCCAGGTCAAAGATACCGGCCAAGGCATGACACCCGAAGTCATGACCAAGGCATTCGAGCCGTTCTTTACCACCAAGCCCTCTGGACAAGGTACTGGGCTTGGTCTGGCAATGATCTACGGTTTTATCAAGCAATCCGGCGGAAACGTACGGATCGATAGTGAAGTGGGACGAGGAACAGCCATTACCTTGTTGTTGCCGCGCCACCTCGACCCTGTAATGGAAACTCTCGTGACCGAAACACCCCATGGAATGCCCCGCGCCCAGGAGGGCCAGACGGTACTGGTGGTCGAGGACGAGGCGGCGGTACGCATGATCGTACTCGAAGTGCTGTCCGAGCTTGGCTATACCGCCTTCGAGGCCGGCGATGCCGAACAGGCCATTCCTCTCCTCCAGAGCGACCAGCGAATCGATCTCCTGGTAAGTGATGTGGGGCTGCCCGGCATGAATGGCCGCCAGCTGGCAGAGGTGGCGCGCAAGCACCGACCGAATCTGAAAGTCCTGTTCATTACCGGTTATGCCAAGAATGCCGAGATCCGTAGCCAATTCCTGGGCAAGGATATGGACATGCTGACCAAGCCCTTCGATATCGATGCGTTGGCCAGCAAGATCCACGAAATGATTCAGGCGCCCTAAAGCTAGAACCAAGTACCCGCTCGAAAGCCAAGCGGCTCACGTCCTTTGAAGGCACTTTGCCTTCAAAGGAACTCGTTTGGCCCGCGCCTTATCTAAAGGGAACCTTTAGAAGGAGATGTTGCTATGCGCCTCAAGAAGTTTGCATTGGTTCCCCTTGTACTGCTGCCGTTTGCTGCCGGATCTGCTATGGCCGATGCCAAATTCTGGCGTCATGTCGCCACCTCGGGAGCGACAACCGGCTCGACCTACCTGAGCAGCCGTGACGACCACAAGATGGTCATTGCAACCCAGGACGACGCCAGCGCCTTCCTCGCGAGCAATGGTGAAATTCGCGGTCCTTACCTGGAAGCCGCCCTGCGCGAAATGCGCAACGCAACGCCAGGAAGCTCCGCCAGCGATATCGACCTGGCGACCAAGATCCTGACGGCCCAGCAGTAAAACCATGCGGCCATGAAAAAGCCCCGCCGGAATCGCCCGGCGGGGCTTTTTCTTTGAATGGGATCAGTCGTTAGCGGCGCTATAGGCGTCGGCATCCATCAGCTTGTCCAGCTCAGCCGTATCGCTGGGCTTGAGCTTGAAGAACCACGCCGTGTAGGCGTCGGTATTGACTTGCTCAGGCGCATCAGCCAGCGCCTCGTTTACAGCGATGACTTCACCGGAAACTGGTGCATAGATATCCGATGCTGCCTTTACCGATTCCACAACGCCTGCTTCCTGACCAGCCGCCAATGTTTTGCCCACTTCAGGCAGCTCGATGAACACCACATCACCCAACGCCTCCTGCGCATGGTCAGTAATGCCGACCGTGATAGTGCCATCGCTTTCCTGGCGGGCCCACTCGTGACTGGATGCATAGCGAAGTTCAGCGGGAATCGTGCTCATGTTCGGCTCCTTGTAAGGCAATCGGCTAATCGTTATAGCCCAAGCGTAGCGTGTCGAATGGTCTGCTCGCCACGCCTGACGTGAAAAAAGCGCAAAATAGCCGATTACCTGTCAACGTGCTCAAATAAGTGTCTTGCCAAAACGTACAAAACACGGCTTGACCACACGCACCGGCAGCCATTTCCCACGAATCTCGACCTCAGCCCGGTCTCCTGTCTCTACCGGTACTCGGGCCAGCGCAATGGACTTGCCCAGGGTAGGCGCATAGCTGCCGCTGGTGATCTCGCCTTCGCCACAACCGGCGATACGTACCACCTGATGCGCGCGCAACACACCTCGCTCCTCCAGCACCAGGCCCACCAGCCGTGAGCGGGGTCCGGCATCACGCTCTTCCTCAAGGGCCTTGCGGCCAATGAAATCACGTCCTTCCGGTGCCCAGGCAATGGTCCAGTCCAGATTGGAGGCCAGAGGAGAGACATGCTCATCCATCTCATGACCATACAAGTTCAAACCGGCTTCCAGGCGTAACGTATCGCGCGCCCCCAACCCCACCGGCCCGATTCCGGCCCCTACTAGCTCATTCATAAAGCTGACGACTTCATCCGCAGGCAGGATGATCTCCAGTCCATCCTCGCCGGTATAGCCGGTCCGGGCAATGAACCATTGTCCCTCCGGCATGGCCTGGAACGGCTTGAGTGAGCGAATCAGCTCGGCGCGCTCCGGCGAGACTACATCCGCAACCTTCTCGCGGGCCTCTGGACCCTGAATGGCCAGGATAGCCAGCTCCGGGCGGGGCGTGAGGGTAACGGCGTACCCCTCGGACTGCACGTCCAGCCAAATGAGCACCTTTTCGCGGGTCGAAGCATTGGTAACCAGTCGATAGCCCTGTTCGAGGCGATACAGGATCAGATCGTCCACCACGCCGCCATGGGCGTTGAGCATGATGGAGTACAGCGCCTTGCCCGGCGCGGAAAGACGCGCCACGTCACCGACCAGCAGGCGGGAGAGATAGCTTTCAGCCTGCGCACCGTCGATATCGACAATGGTCATATGGGAGACATCGAACACACCACAGTCACGCCGCACCTGATGATGCTCTTCGACTTGCGATCCATAGTGCAGCGGCATATCCCAGCCACCGAAATCCACAAGCTTGGCGCCCAGGGCCACATGCAAGTCGTAAAGCGGGGTGCGCTGTCCCATGGGGATCTCCTTGTTGTCCGGCTGGCTGCAGCGGCGGCATTGTAGTCGTTCGAGATGACAAGCGGGCGTTTGAATTTCTCCCGTCTGTCTTGATGGCAGACACAGACCGCGGCAGACGCGATCAGTGCCGTGCCGAACGACGAATCAGTCCAATGACCGGCAACAACCCTACCAGGACCAGCGTCAGAGCCGGCAGCGCCGCACGCGCCCATTCGCCCTCACTGGTCATCTCGAAGATCCGTACAGCCAGTGTGTCCCAGCCGAACGGGCGCATCAGCAGCGTGGCGGGCATCTCTTTGAGTACATCCACGAAGACCAACAAGGCAGCCGACAGCGCTCCTGGCGTCAGCAGTGGAAGATACACGCGAATGAACAGTCCCAATCCGCCGATACCCAGGCTTCGGGAAGCCTCCGGTAACGACCGCCGGATACGCGCCAGAGCGGATTCCAGCGGCCCGTAAGCGACTGCCAGAAAGCGGATCAGATAAGCCAGCAGCAGCGCACCCAGACTTCCCAGCAGAAGCGGCTTGCCCGCACCGCCCAGCCATTGAGACATCGGCACGATCAGCTCACGGTCCAGCAGACTGAAGGCTAGCATGATAGCCACCGCCAGTACCGAGCCCGGCAGTGCATAGCCCAGGTTGGCGAGCCCGATAGCGGAGCGAACCGTGCGGCGCGGCGCCTGACGACGAGCAAACACCAGCAGCAACCCTACGCCTACGGCCAGCAGCGCGGCAATCAGCCCCAGCCCCAGGCTATGCAGGATCAAACCGACATAGCGCTCATCCAGATCGAAACGGCCACGCTGCCAGAACCAGACGACCAGCTGCACGACCGGAACGGCAAAGGCGCAGGCAAAAACAAAGCTGCACCAGCCCGTGGCAAGGATTGCCTTCCAGCCTGTCAGCCGATACAGCGCGCCGCTACGAGCCCGCTCATTGGCGGGCCGGGCTACGCCACGCAGCCTGCGCTCTCCCAGCAGCACCACACCGACCCCAAGCAGGAGCAGACTGGCCAGCTGGGCTGCGCTGGAGAGGCTGAAAAAGCCATACCACGTCTTGTAGATTGCCGTGGTGAACGTGTCGAAATTGAATACCGAAACGGCACCAAAATCGGCCAGCGTTTCCATGATGGCCAATGCCAGGCCAGCACCAATGGCCGGCCAGGCCATTGGCAAAGCAATCCGCCAGAAGGCCTGCCAGGGCGAAAGTCCCAGTGTGCGGGCTGCCTCTGTAAGCCCTCTGCCCTGCGCCAGAAAGGCGCTGCGGGCCAAAAGATATACGTAGGGATAGAACACCAGCACCAGGACGACGATGACACCGCCCGTCGATCGCACTGGTGGAAACCGCAGACGCATGTGAAACAGCTCGCGCATAAAGCTCTGTACGGGACCAGAAAAATCCAGCAGCCCCACGAACACGAACGCCAATACATAGGCCGGGATCGCAAAGGGCAACATTAGGGCCCAATCCAGCCAACGTCGGCCTGGAAACTCGCAAAGGCTGGTCAGCCAAGCCAGGCTTACCCCCAACAGTGTGACGCCCACCCCAACGCCAATCAGAAGCATCACGGTATTGCTTAGCAGGCGGGGCAGCTGCGTACTCCACAGGTGCGACCAGATCTCGGTATCGATGTGCTGCCAACTAAGCAGGAGCACGCACAGTGGCATGAGCACCAGACCTGCTGCCATGAAAGCAATGACATACCAGCGGCGAGCAGCGAAATGAGACACGGGGTATACCTGAAAGCAGTCCAAGGGCGTGCGGTCTAGGCGTCGCCTCAGGACGGTATGGCAGTAGATTCGTAACTGACAGGGCTGGGCGCACCGCGTGATAGCGGTGCGCTGGATATCAATTCCAGCCGACGCGGTCCATCATCTTGATGGCTTCTGCCTGACGCCGCCCTGCGACCTCGACAGGAATCGTATCGGCCTTGAACCGGCCCCAGCTGGCAACCTCTGCCGAAGCCGGTACGCTCGGGTTGGCCGGGTACTCCTGGTTGATACCGGCAAACAGTGCCTGTGCGTCTGGGCCAGTCATCCACTCGACCAATGCCTTGGCGGCTTCTGGATGAGGCGCATGCTGCGTCAGGCCAACACCCGACAGATTCACGTGCACGCCACGGTCGTCTTGGTTGGGCCAGAACAGCTTCACGCCCAAATCAGGGTTCTGCTTGTGCATCCGGCCGTAGTAATAGGTGTTCACGATACCCACATCGCACTGCCCTGCATCGATAGCCTGCAATACGGCGTTATCGTCCGGGAAAACGCTGGTAGACAGGTTGCGTACCCAGCCCGCCAGGATTTCTTCAGTCTTGGCGGCACCATGGGCTTCGATCAGGGTAGCCGTCAGCGATTGGTTGTATACCTTCTTGGCGGTACGCAGACACAGGCGGCCCTCCCATTCCGGGCCAGCCAAGGCTTCATAGGTACTCAGCTCGTCCTCGGAAACGCGGTCCGGTGCATATGCAATGGTGCGCGCCCGGAGCGTGAGCCCTGTCCAGCGCCCCGTCGAGGAGCGGTACTGTGATGGAATGTTCTGGTCAATGATGGCTGACTGCATCGGTTGCAGAATACCCATCTGCTCGGCCTGCCAGAGGTTGCCAGCATCGACGGTGATCAGCAGATCAGCTGGCGTGTTGGCGCCCTCTGCCTTGATCCTGGCCATCAGGGGCGCTTCCTTGTCGGTGATGAACTTGACGCTTACGCCGGTCTGCTGGGTGTAGGCATCAAACACAGGCTTTATCAGCTCATCGATTCGCGATGAGTAGACCACCACCTCATCAGCCGCCTGGGTGACCCCAGCCGTTAGCCACACTGCACACGCAGCAACCACTTTGCGAAACGGCATGTAAAGCACCTCCCTGAAAGACAGGTGCAAATGATAAAGACTCTCGCCTATCGAGCCGTCTCAACAAATGTGTCGAGTTGTGTCATTACCCTCATCAGACACGGGCCAGTGTCGGCAGATCGCCGGTCTGGCCCAATGCCTGACGGACAAAGACAGCCTTCGCCTCAAAGTGATCGTTGACCAGCTTGAGGCCGGTGTTACGCAGCCAGCGCACGGCCAGACTGTCGTTCTGGAACAGGCGCTGAAAGCCCTCCATCGCGCCCATCATGGCAAGGTTATGCGGCATGCGACGGCGCTCATAGCGGCTCAGCACACGCACATCGGCCAAATGTTCGCCCCGCTTGTGCGCGTGCAGCAGGACCTCAGCCAGCACAGCGGCGTCCAGAAAGCCCAGGTTCACCCCCTGCCCGGCCAACGGGTGAATGACATGGGCGGCATCGCCAATCAGAGCCAGCCCCGGCTCGACATAACGCTTGGCATGGCGCTGGCGCAGCGGAATACAGACGCGCGGATCGGACTGCTCGATCGCGCCCAGTCGGTTTTCAAATGCACGACCCAATGCGGCGCAGAATGCATTGTCGTCCATCGCCATCAACCGCTCGCTTTCCTTGGGTGTGCAGGACCAGACGATCGAGCACCAATGTAAGTCCCCCTCGCGATCCAGAGGCAGGAACGCCAGCGGGCCATCGTCTGTAAAGCGTTGCCAGGCGGTTTTCTGGTGGGGATGCGCGCAGCGGACACTGGTCACGATGGCATTATGCAGATAATCCCACTCCCGCGTCTCGACACCGGCCAGACGCCGTACCGCCGAGTGGGCACCATCCGCCGCAATGACCAGCGAGGTACGGACGGCCTGCCCGCCAGCCAGCTGAATCAGCCAATCGTCACCAGAATGACGCAACAGCTCCATGCGGGCGTCAGGCATCAGCTGGACACTGGAGGCCTGCAAGCGCTCCATCAGCGCATCCTGAATGACACGGTTTTCAATGATATGTCCCAGCACATCGGCATGAACGCTACTGGCGGTAAAATCAATGGCACCGGTGCCTGAGCCGTCCCAGACATGCATGCGTCGATAGGGACTGGTACGGCGAGAGGCAATACCCTCCCAGGCCCCGAGGTTCTGCAGGATACGCCGGCTGGCTTCGGACAAGGCACTGACACGCGCCTCAAAGGGCTGGGCGGAGTCGAAGGGCTTTACCGTCATCGGACCGCGGTCCAGGAGGAGCACCTTCAGGCCGCTGCCCTCCAATGCCAGCGCCAGGGCGCTACCCACCATGCCGGCACCGACAATCGCGATGTCTACTTGGGTTTCCACGGTCAAAGCTCCTTTGCAGCGGTTATGGACCTAACAGGACAGGAATGATCAAAACAGGGCATGGGCCGGGCGTGTCCCGAGTCCCATTGCCTGACGGGCAAACGTCCCCTTTGCAGAGGGCCATAGTTCCAGGCCGATCAGCCCGGCATTACGCCCCGCCGCCAGCCACGGATTGCCATTGGAAAACAGCCGCGTCACCTGGTCGGAGAAACCGATGGTCAGCTGTTGATCAAGACGCTGACCCTCCAGGTACTGTTGCAAGGTTGCAAAGTCACCGGGCTTGGCTTCGCTGTTTTCCAGTGTTTCAGCCAACGCGGACACATCCCGTAGCGACAGGTTGAAACCCTGTCCGGCGATCGGATGCAGACTATGGGCGGCATTGCCCAGCACCACAAGGTGCGGCCTTACCTGCTCCTGCGACTTGATCAGGGTCAGCGGATAACTGTGGCGTACGCCTACCTGCCGGAATGTGCCCAGTCGATAGCCGAAAGCCTGTTGCAGCTCAGCCAGAAACGATCGCTCATCAATCGCGGCCAGCCGTTCTGCATCAGCCTGCGGGCGGGTCCAGATCAGGGCGCAGCGGTTTTCAGGCAGCGGCAGCAGGGCCAGCGGCCCGGTATCGGTAAAGCGCTCGAAGGCCCAGCCCTGATGCGGATCACCCGGGGTGATGTTGGCAATCAGGGCCGTCTGGTCATAGGTCGTCTGTTCCACATGAATGCTCAGCTGCTCGCGCAGCGCCGAGCGGCCGCCATCGGCCAGAACCGCCAGATCGCAGGTCAGCTCACTGTCATCATCCAGAGTCAGTGTATAGCCGTCGGGCCCTGCAACCAGACGACGAACCTCGGCAGGACAACGCCATTCAATGATGTCACGGTCCAGGGCGTGCCACAGGCAATGCCCCAGCCAGGCATTCTCGATGACGTAGCCCAGCGCATCGACGCGCTGCTCGGCAGCATCCAGGCGAGCTGCACCAAAGCGTCCACGATCCGAGACATGGATGTGTTTGATCGCCTCGGCGCGCTCGGCCAGGGCCTTCCATACGCCCAGCCGTTCGTAAATCAGACGCGAGCCATAGGACAGCGCCGAGGAGCGGGCATCATAGCTGGGCTGAAAGGCATCACCCGGCGCGAAGGGCTCGACCATCACGATCTTCCAGCCACGCACCCTTGCCAGCTCCTGAAGCGACAGGGCCAGGCTGGCGCCTACCAATCCGCCACCAATGATTGCCACCGTGCAGCGCTGCATGTCTTCTCTCCTTACACGGCCGCGTCGGACGCCGAAGCGCCACGGGCATCAGCCATCAATCGTTCAATCTCATCGACCGCCTTGGGTACATGGCGGCTCAAAATTTCGCAGCCGTGGCGGTTGACCACGACATCATCCTCGATACGGACGCCAATGCCCCGCCATTTCTTCGCTACGCGTAGATTGTCTGACGCCACGTAAATGCCCGGCTCAACCGTCATGGTCATGCCCGGCTCCAGCATCCGCCACTGATCACCGATGCGGTAGTCGCCAACGTCGTGTACATCCAGCCCCAGCCAGTGTCCGGCCCGATGCATGTAAAAATCACGATACGCGCCCTCTTCGACCAGGGTATTGATCTCGCCCCGCAACAGGCCAAGATCAACCAGCCCTTCCGTAATGATACGGACCGTGACCTCATGGGCCTCGTCCCAATGGCGCCCGGGCGCAATGCAGGCAAAAGCCGCCTCGTTGGCTGCCAGCACGATCTCGTAGATAGCCTTCTGTTCAGGCGAAAACCGACCATTGACCGGAAAGGTACGGGTAATGTCACTGGCGTAGCAGTCGATCTCGCAGCCGGCGTCGATCAACACCAGATCGCCGTCCTTGAGCAGCGCATCGTTCTGCTGGTAGTGCATGATACAGGCGTTGCGGCCGGAAGCGACGATGGAACCGTAGGCTGGCATCCGCGCCCCGCCCTTGCGAAACGCATAATCAAGCTCCGCCTCCAGATGATACTCCCTGAGCCCCGGCCGACAGGCCTGCATGGCCCGAATATGAGCATCACCCGACACACTTGCCGCTTCACGCATAACCTTGATCTCAGCCGCGGTCTTGAAGAGACGGGCTTCATGCAGGAGAGGATCAAGTGCAATCAGCTCCTTGGGTGGCTGTGCCCCCTGGTTGGCTTTGGCGCGGATCAGGTTGATCCAGTCCAGTAACTGGCGATCGAAATCCGGGTTTGAGCCCATGGCGTAATAGACCCGCTCCCGCCCTTCGATCAGCCCCGGCAGGATGTCGTGGATATCGCTGATGGGAAAGGCATCGTCAGCCCCGTATTGACGAATCGCGCCTTCCTGACCGGCGCGCGGGCCCGTCCACATCTCCTGGACAGGATCCTTCTCCCGGCAGAACAGCACGTACTCACCGTGTTCCCGCCCCGGAATCAACGCCATGACGGCATCCGGCTCGGGAAAGCCGGTCAGGTATTGAAAGTCGCTGTCCTGACGGTAGGCATATTCAATATCGCGGTTACGCACACGCACGGGTGCGGCGGGCAATATCGCAATACTGCCCGCCGCCATCTCGGCCATGAGCGCTCGACGCCGACGGGCGAACTCGGCCTTCGGAATGCGGATCATGCGAACTCCTTAACGGAAAGCTCGCCCTCGCCCGCCGGATCAATCCTCAATGGATTGAAGGCTTGGGTGCAGGCGAAGGATTCTTGCCGTACTCGCTATAAAGAATGACAGGCGCCACACGAAGATACTCGGTGACCTCCATGTAATCGTTTTCGCCCTCCTCGGACTCCTCGAGCGTGTCCTGCACCTGCGCGATAGCGGCAAGATCCTGCAAAACTTCTTTGGCTTCGTTGGACAGCTCCGCCGTACGACTGGTCAGCCCAAAGCCAGACAGGAAACCCTGGCACCACTGCGCCATAGCGGCCAGGCGCTCCTTGAGCGGCGCTTCGTCGGTTGGCAGGAGCAGCACGATGGCCACTTCGTTGGTGGCAAACTCCTGCTGTACCATGCCCAGAAGCCCTATCAATGCTGACTTCAGGCGGTCACTTGGCGCCCCGCCTAAGAGGTCGGTAGCGGCAACAAGCCAGTCGGATTCGTCAAACCCGGCGCCGGCGCAGATACGGCCCATCAGATGGCCATGAAGCTCGGCCGGGGAGACAGGAAGAGCCGCTTCGCTCAATAATTGTGTGAACGCGGCGTATGCAGATGATGTACTCGTCATGGATGGCTATGGTCGTTAGTCGACGTGATGGCTAGAATGAACCTTGTATCCTACGCGTTGACCTTGTTACCGGCCAACCTTGTATAGCTCGGAGCAGCAGCCATCCATGCGCGAGTCCTCGATCGAAAACGATCTCCAAGTACTGACCGATAAAATTGAGCAACTGCTCGAACACATCGAACAGCTTAGGAAAGAGAATCGCCAGCTGCGCGCCCATGAGCGTGGCTGGCGAGAAGAACGCGCCAAGCTAATCGAAAAGAACGATTTGGCTCGACATAAGGTCGAAGCGATGATTTTACGCCTGAAAGCCCTGGAGCAGGACTCATGAGCACCGACACCGTCACCGTCCACATCCTCGACAAGGACTACTGCATCAGCTGTCCACCGGACGAGCGCGCCAATCTTGAAACCACTGCGCGCTACCTCGACGGCAAGATGCGAGAAATCCGTGCCAGCGGCAAAGTGATTGGCGCCGACCGCATTGCGGTCATGGCAGCCCTCAATATCACCCACGACCTGCTGCATCGCCAGGATGGCGTGAACTTCGAAGTCAGCAGCACGCGCGAGCGCGTTCGCGACCTGCTGGACCGTGTCGACCGGGCTCTGACGACAGAGCAGGACGAACGGGGGGTTTGATTCTCATGGCGAAGGGGTATACTGGACACACTCTCTGGTGTGTTTGCCAGTCGGTCATGTCCCTGAGCCGATAAGCAACACCACGGGGGTCGCTCGCTGGGCTTGTGTGCATGTCCGCACGCCGGAAAGCCTAATGGCCCACGACTTCTCCCACCTTGAACTCTCGGGTTCAAGGGCTACACCGGCAGCGGCATTCCGGGGAGCTACCTTCACTCATGATCAAAGCTTCTGATCATTCTCGTCCGGCCCTGCGCCGACTCCTGCGTCAGAAACGTCGGGCCTTGAGCCCTACCGAGCAAAAGCAGGCTGCTCGACAGCTGCATCGTCAGCTCAGTCATCATCCCCTGTTTCGCCGTGCCCGGCAGATTGCCTTTTATCTTCCCAATGACGGTGAAATCGACCCGCGTCCGCTGCTTCGAACAGCCCAGCGCCGCGGCAAGGCCACCTTCCTGCCTGTATTGAGCCGTTGGCCAGCCACGCGTATGCATTTTCAGCGTGTCCGCCCTCACGAGCGCTGGGTGCGCAATCGCTTCAGGATCGTCGAACCCAGACCGAATCGGGTACAGCAGCGCAAACCCTGGACACTCGATCTGATTCTGATGCCGTTGGTAGGATTCGACGCACAGGGCGGTCGCCTGGGTATGGGTGGCGGCTTTTATGATCGGAGCCTGGCTTATCTCAAACGTCGCATCGCCTGGCGCTCACCTAAATTGTTAGGATTGGCCCACGAATGTCAGAAGGTGGATCAGCTGGCCCTAGCCAGTTGGGATGTGCCGATGAAGGCAACCGTGACGGATAAGGGATGGTACGGGAAGGAAGAGAAGGCCTGAACCCTGCGCCAGACTACAACGCAGGGTATTCCACAGCGTGTTGCGAAGATTCAGCGGGACACTTGCTGAATCACATGAGCGGACGGTGAATTGTCCTGCTGCTTTTCCCAGAGACTTTGGGTATAGCCTGTCGTCACAACGCCCAAGCTAAACAGCGCGACCAGTACCCAAAGCAAGTCCGGCTTGCGTTTCATCTATGTGCCTACCCCTTCATTGGCATAATTAACGACACCGCCGACCTGTTTATATGCCAGGCCGTACGGCTACTCAAAAACCGCGGCATTCTGCGCTAACCAGTTTTCTGACGCAAACATTGCGTCAACCAACCGTCAGAAAGTCCAGAACCGTTTTGCCAGGAGCAATCTTCGTGCCTTATTGGCTGATGAAATCGGAACCCGATGAGTTTTCCATCCATGACTTGCAACGCCTCGGCAGTGGGCGCTGGGATGGCATTCGTAACTATCAGGCACGCAACTTCATGCGGGCCATGGCTGCCGGGGATCTCTTTCTGTTCTACCACTCCAGCTGCCCCGAACCAGGCGTAGCCGGTATTGGCCGCATAGAAAATGATTCCTTTCCTGATCCGACCGCGCTGGATCCGAAAAGCCCATACCATTCGTCGAAAGCCACCCTGGAGAAAAACCCCTGGATTGCCCGCGACGTCAGTATTGTCGAGGTATTCGATCAGGTCATTTCACTGGCGCGTCTGCGCGAGGTGGCTGCCCTGAGCAATTTTGCATTGCTGCAAAAGGGCAGCCGCCTGTCAGTCATGCCAGTAACTGACGAAGAATGGCAGGCCATCCTGGCCTGCCGATGACTTAGGGCTGAACGATCAGGTTGTTGAACAACAGGTCCTCGACCATTGGTTTGCCTTCTTCGCCATTGATGATGTCCTGGACCTGCTTGAGCGCCGCCTGGCGAAGCGCTTCACGGGCGTCGGCACCGGTCAGGGTCTCATCGGTCTGCTGCTCGAACAGCATGATGAGCTGATTGCGGATCAAGGGCTCATGAAAGGACACGCGCGCCGAGTCTTCCTTACTCATCGTCATCAGGGCAATATCGGCTTTGTAGTACTTGAGCTTTGGACCAGAGCCGTAATTACCGACCAGTGCGGGCGTCAGGTTGATGTAGTTGGGTTGCGGGGCGCCCTCTTCGGCCTCCTTTTTTTCCTCCGCCCAGGCTGGCAGAGCGAGTGAGAAAGCAAGTACGAACGCAAGCAGGGCTTTCACGGGGCAATTCCTCGAACAAAAAGAGTGGTGCATAGCCAACCGATAGCTATGCCTGTCACAGCTTATCGACTAAACGGTGCATTTCTGAAGCCATAGGATTCAGATGGGCAACCACCCGAATATGACAGACTATAAAAACAGCCTCTTTAGTCGTCGCGGACAGGTTCCGCCCAGGATGGCGCCTTGAAACAACAGGATAGCACCCGCCTCACGCTTGACCTTTCATCAGCAGATGCTCACACCCAACCTCTCCACCTGAGCATGCATCGGCATCGCCGTGTAGGACTGGTACTGGTTGCCGCCTTGTCGATCCTGGCTGGCATGAAAGATACCATTGGCTTCTTGTCGGCTGGTGACTACGTATCCTTCATGAGCGGCAATACGACGCGACTGGCCGTAGCCGTTGCCTTGGGCGACAGCACCACCCTCTTGCGGCTGCTTCTTATTATCGGCCTTTTTATCCTCGGCAATGCACTCGGTATTGTCGTGGTGCGCGTGAGCGGCCGTCGGGCGCTGCCTCTCCTGCTGCTGACATCGGCCTTGTTGGCCGCGGCGGCGGGCTGGTCCACCAGCGGTCTTTCTGGTTCAGTCTTGCTACCTCTGGTAGCCGCCGTGCTCGCCATGGGCATGATCAACGCCGCCGTGGAACAGGTGAACGGGCAGTCCATTGGGCTGACCTATGTTACGGGTGCACTTTCACGACTGGGACGAGGCCTGGGACGCTGGCTGCTGGGTGAGCGCCACTCAGGCTGGCTGATGCAAGCGATTCCGTGGGGCGGCATGCTTGGCGGCGCCATAATGGGCGCATGGCTCCAACACCACCTTGGCCTCAAGGCTCTCTTTGTCACCAGCGCTTGGGCGGCCCTGATCGGCCTGGCATCTCTGTGGATTCCCAGGCGTTGGCAGTTGCATTACATGCCCAAATAGCCGTTAGGGCGTTACCTCGAAGCGCAAGGTACCGATCATCTGCCCGTCCTCGGTTATGATCTGTACCTGCCATCGGCCGGCCACATCACTCGGGAAGTTCTGCTTGTGTGTCCAGGCCCGGTAGCCAGCCTCGCGGCCTCCGCTGATCTCGAGTGGGATACGGTCGACCTCATCCCCATTATGCAGCCAGACATGGTAAATCCGCTCACTCAGCCCACGGGGCGCGTTGATGGCCGTATAGGCATAGAGACCTTGTGAACGCAGCTGGGCAGCACCGATTTCCTTCAGACTCTTACCCGGTTCGCGCTTGAGGTTGTCAAAGCTGCTGGTAACCGCCACATCGGTCAGCCACAACGTGGCGGGCGGCACCCAGGTACGCAGTACCCATCCTAGGCCTCCCACCATCAGGCTCAGACCAAGCACGACAGGCCATTGCCACAGGCGTCGGATCGAGAGCGCCACAAGAATGCTTGGAAACGACAACAACACCGCCACGCCTAATGCCAGCCGGTAGCTCTGCGTGGTGGTCAGTTGCAGGATGATGGGCAGGGACGTAAGCAGAACGGCAAACAACGTCAGCGTGTGATAGCCCAGAAAGATCCAGCGCCGGCTCGACAGCGCTTTGTAGTACAGCGGGTCGACAATCGATACGACAGCCATGGCGGCCAGCAGGCCGGTAAAGATGGCCTGTCCGCTGTTCCAGGTGGTTGTGACAAACAGGAACGGCAGGACAAAGAACAGGCTTTCCTGATGAATCATCTGGGTTGCGTAGCGAAACAGCCCAGGGGGCAGGTTCCAGCCAAACCGCCTAGTCACCCACTGACGCAGCACGTTCTCAACCATCAGCCATAACCAGCTGGCCAACATTACGATGGCCATTACCTTAGCAAAGCCATGCTGGCGATCAACCAGCAGAAAGCTGCACACACCCGAAACAAAGCCTGCCAGGGCAATCAGGCGTGGATAACGATTGATCAGGACGGTAGCGAGATCAACCAGACGTGATACGTAGCGCTTCCAGGTGGGCATAACGATCAGAACACAGGCGGTTATGGTTGAGACCCATCACGTGCGGTCAAGTGCGGTTCGGCGGGGCAGCATACGCATCCCCTTACAGAACGCCAACCGCGTTCAGTTCACACGTCACAACCTGTGACTGAACGGGCATTAGGACCTGTACGTTCGGAAAACAACATTTTGCGAGCGTTTATTTTCGTTTATCGCACAGCGGTATCGGTCATTTTTCTGAAATGAAACTGTAATATTTGCCCTGCACGTCTCTTCTCATAAAAACAACGATCTTCGGAGCTCAAATGCTTGGTATTTTTCGTCCGGCCCCGCATACGGCGCGCCTGCCTTCCGATCGCATCGATCCTGCTTACAAACGTCTGCGCTGGCAGATCTTTGCCGGTATCTTCATCGGTTATGCCGGGTACTATCTTCTGCGCAAAAACTTTTCTCTGGCGATGCCCTACCTGGTAGAGGAAGGCTACAGCCGAGGAGAGCTGGGTATTGCATTATCGGCCGTTGCCATCGCCTATGGTCTTTCCAAATTCCTCATGGGCATGGTGTCCGACCGCTCGAATCCCCGCTACTTTCTGCCCTTCGGCCTGCTGGTCTCGGCGGGTGTGATGTTCATTTTCGGTTTCGCACATTGGGCAACCTCAAGCGTGACCATCATGTTCATCCTGCTGTTCATCAATGGTTGGGCGCAAGGGATGGGCTGGCCACCCAGCGGGCGAACCATGGTGCATTGGTGGTCCCAGAAGGAACGCGGCGGCGTGGTCTCGGTCTGGAACGTTGCCCATAACGTAGGCGGTGGTCTGATTGGCCCGCTGTTTCTGCTGGGGCTCGGCTGGTTCAACGATTGGCACTCAGCCTTCTACGTTCCGGCGGCCGTAGCGCTGGGTGTTGCAGTTTTCGCGTTCCTGACCATGCGCGATACGCCGCAGTCCTGTGGGTTGCCACCTATCGAGGAATACAAGCAGGACTACCCAGAAGGCTACGACGAGAGCCATGAACGCGAATTCAGTACAAAGGAAATCTTTGTCAAATACGTGCTGAAAAACCGCATGCTCTGGTACATCGCACTGGCCAACGTATTCGTCTATCTGCTGCGTTACGGCGTGCTGGATTGGGCGCCTACCTACCTGAAGGAAGCCAAGCATTTCACGGTGGACAAATCATCCTGGGCATACTTTTTGTATGAGTGGGCCGGTATTCCCGGCACGCTGCTGTGCGGCTGGCTATCGGACAAACTGTTCAAGGGCAATCGTGGCGCCACCGGTGTAGTGTTCATGGCTCTGGTGGCAGTCGGCACCGTGGTTTACTGGCTCAACCCGCCAGGTAATCCCATGGTCGATATGTTCGCACTGATCGCCATTGGCTTTCTGATCTACGGCCCGGTGATGCTGATCGGTTTGCAGGCCCTGGAGCTGGTGCCCAAGAAAGCCGCCGGGACAGCTGCCGGCTTTACCGGCCTGTTCGGCTACCTGGGGGGCTCGGTAGCCGCCAACGCACTGGTTGGCTACACAGTGGACCTGTACGGCTGGGACGGCGGCTTCATGCTGCTGGTCGCGTCATGCGTATTGGCCATTGTGTTCCTGGCCTTGACGCTGCGCCATAAAAACCCGGTATTGAGTTAAGGTAGCGGACCGATCCAGCTACGGGCTGGATCGGTCCGGCTTACAACCCCAGCGCCTCTCTTGGCGCATAGGCGAACACGTCGGCCCGCATTTGGTGAGGATCCATCCCACCTTCGACCAGCGCATCCAATGTGGCATAAACCATGGCAGGCGACCCACTGGCATACACGTGGAGTGACTTCATATCGGTGAAGTCCTCTCGCACCGCTTCATGCAGAAGGCCACAACGTCCCTCCCACCCACACAGGTCACTCACTACCTTGTTCAAGTGAAGACGGGGGTCCTGCTCCCACTCTTCCCAATGGGGTAATGCATAGAAGTCATCGGGATGACGCACGCCCCAATACAGGTGCAGCGGTTGATCGAAGCCGCGCGCACGGCAATCCTCGATGAGGCTGTGCATTTGTGCCATTCCCGTTCCGGCCGCGATCAGAACAAGCGGGCCTGGAGGCAGATCGGCCAGATGCGCATCGCCAAAAGGCAGCTGGACGCGCACCATGCGCTCTCGCTCAAGCTGCTGGATAATCGCCTGACTGCTCTCTTCACGCGTCAGAATATGCAACTCCAGCTCACGCCCCTGATGCGGTGCGGATGCCAGCGAAAAGGCCGACTGCTTGCCATCGTCCCGCTCAAGCATCAGGTATTGTCCAGCGTGATAGCGCGGGGGCTTGCCTGCTGGAGCCAGCAGCCGGACACGGCGTACATCTCCGCCCACATCCTCACATGCCAGAACCTGACAGGCAAAGGTGCCTACTGGAAGCTCGCCCGGCGCCAATACTCCATCCCAATGCAACTCGCATGTTTCGAGCGGCTCGGCCAGGCAGACAAAAATCTCACCGTGGTCGATGACATCGTTCTGCTGCCTGACCCGCCCTTCGATCAACAAGGCTGCACAGACATGGCAATTACCGTTGCGGCAGCTGTGCGGACACTCATACCCCAGTCTGCGTGCCGCATCCAGGATGCGCTCGCCAGGTAACGTCTCGAGTACCGCCCCGGAGGGACGTAGCGTGACCTTCATCTCAGGACGCCTTGTGAATGGAAGTGGATGTCTGGGGATAGCTCTGCACGAATCCCATGCCTGCAAATTCCTCTGTATGCATAGGGTTCGACGCACAATGTGCGCAACTTATCCCCGCCGGGCCAACAGTATCCATCAATCGATCCCCAGGCTGGACCAGATCTCATCGACCCGCTTGACCACGGCTTCGTCCTTGACGATAGCCCGCCCCCATTCCCGATTGGTCTCTCCGGGCCACTTGTTGGTGGCGTCCAACCCCATCTTCGAGCCCAGGCCCGAAATCGGCGAAGCGAAATCCAGATAGTCGATAGGCGTATTGTCGATCATCACGGTGTCGCGCTTGGGGTCCATGCGGGTCGTGATAGCCCAGATCACATCGTTCCAGTCCCGAGCGTTGATGTCATCATCGGTCACGATCACGAACTTGGTGTACATGAACTGGCGCAGGAAGCTCCAGACGCCCAGCATTACCCGCTTGGCATGGCCTGGGTACTGCTTTTTCATGGTCACTACCGCCATACGGTAGGAGCATCCTTCAGGCGGCAGGTAGAAATCGACGATCTCGGGAAATTGCTTTTGCAGGATCGGCACGAACACTTCGTTCAATGCCACACCAAGAATGGCCGGCTCATCCGGCGGACGTCCGGTATAGGTACTGTGGTAGATCGCGTCACGGCGGCGAGTGATACGCTCGACGGTAAACACTGGGAAGCGGTCTACTTCATTGTAATAGCCGGTATGGTCACCGTAAGGCCCCTCATCAGCCATCTCGCCGGGATAGATGAAGCCTTCCAGAATGATCTCGGCGCTGGCCGGCACCTGCAGATCGCTGCCGATGCATTTCACCAGCTCGGTACGGCTGCCACGCAGAAGGCCAGCAAATGCATATTCGGACAGCGTATCCGGAACCGGCGTAACAGCGCCTAGAATCGTTGCCGGATCTGCACCCAGGGCTACCGCCACGGGATAGGGCTTGCCTGGATACTTGGCGCACCATTCACGAAAATCCAGGGCGCCGCCACGATGGCTAAGCCAGCGCATGATGACCTTGTTGCGACCAATGACCTGCTGACGGTAGATACCCAGGTTCTGCCGTTCCTTGTTCGGTCCCTTGGTAACAGTCAGGCCCCAGGTGATCAACGGACCGACATCGCCCGGCCAGCAGTGCTGGATCGGCAAGCGGGACAGATCAACCGCCTCGCCCTCTTCGATCACCTCATGGCAAGGGGCGTCCTTCATCACCTTGGGCGCCATGCTGATGACCTTCTTGTAAATCGGCAGCTTTGACCAGGCATCCTTCAATCCCTTGGGCGGCTCCGGCTCCTTCAGAAATGCCAGCAGCTTGCCAATCTCGCGCAGTTCACCGACATCTTCTGCACCCATGCCCATCGCAACCCGCTCAGGTGTGCCAAACAGGTTGCCTAGCACAGGCATGTCGTATCCGGTCGGATTTTCGAACAGCAGAGCCGGCCCCTTGCGACGCAGGGTACGGTCACACACTTCGGTCATTTCGAGGTTGGGCGAGACGGGGGTCTGGATGCGCTTCAGCTCGCCACGCTGTTCCAGGCCGCGGATGAAGTCGCGAAGGTCGCGGTATTGCATAGCGGGAGGTATCTCGGCAGAGAATGAAGCGGAAAGTGTACCGCTCCTGGCCCCCTTTTCGAAAATGAAAAGCCTGCCCGGAATGTAAAAAGGCCGGGAAACCCCGGCCTTTTCAGTCTTACTTGCGCTTCATCGAGTCGAAGAACTCGTCGTTGGTCTTGGTCTGACGCAACTTATCGAGCAGGAACTCGATGGCACCGATCTCTTCCATCGGATGCAGGATCTTGCGCAGAATCCAGATGCGCTGCAGCTCTTCCTCACCGGTCAGCAACTCTTCGCGGCGGGTGCCGGAGCGATTGATGTTGATAGCGGGGAATACGCGCTTCTCGGAGATCTTGCGATCCAGCTGAAGCTCCATGTTACCGGTACCCTTGAATTCTTCGTAGATGACCTCGTCCATCTTCGAGCCGGTATCGACCAGAGCTGTTGCCAGAATGGTCAGGCTACCGCCTTCTTCGATGTTACGTGCCGCACCGAAGAAACGCTTGGGCTTTTCGAGCGCATGGGCGTCCACACCACCGGTCAGTACCTTGCCGGAGCTCGGGATCACGGTGTTGTAGGCACGTGCCAGACGGGTAATGGAGTCCAACAGGATTACCACGTCTTTCTTGTGCTCGACCAGACGCTTGGCCTTCTCGATTACCATTTCAGCAACCTGTACGTGGCGGGTTGGCGGCTCGTCAAAGGTGGACGCCACTACTTCGCCGCGCACGGTACGCTGCATTTCGGTTACTTCTTCCGGGCGCTCGTCGATCAACAGAACGATCAGGTGGCACTCGGGGTTGTTACGGGTGATGTTGCTGGCGATGTTCTGCAGCATCAGCGTCTTGCCCGCTTTCGGCGGAGCGACGATCAGACCACGCTGGCCTTTGCCAATCGGCGCACACAGGTCGATCACTCGGCCGGTGAGGTCTTCGGTGGAACCATTACCGGCTTCCATCGTCAGGCGCTTGTTGGGGAACAGCGGCGTCAGGTTTTCGAACAGGATCTTGTTCTTCGCATTCTCGGGTCGATCATAGTTGATGGTATCGACCTTGAGCAGCGCGAAGTAACGCTCGCCTTCTTTCGGCGGGCGAATCTTGCCGATGATGGTATCACCGGTGCGCAGATTGAAACGGCGGATCTGACTGGGAGAGACGTAGATATCGTCGGGGCCGGCCAGGTAGGAGGAGTCCGCACTACGCAGGAAGCCGAAGCCATCCTGCAGAATCTCCAGCACGCCATCACCGGAAATCTCTTCACCGCTTTTTGCGTGTTTTTTCAGCAGAGAGAAAATCACGTCCTGCTTGCGGGAGCGAGCCATGTTTTCCAGGCCCATGGCTTCCGCCATTTCCAACAGTTCCGTGATTGGCTTTTGCTTGAGTTCGGTAAGGTTCATAGACGTTGCTAACTGAGAAAAGGAGGGAGTAAGAATCTTTTTGGCTTGAGAGGCCTCGCCGCGGCTAACGACAGAATCGCGTTGGTTATTCTAGTAAGAGAATCGGCGAAGGCATGCAGAGGGCGACACGCGTTTGTGTCGTTGCGAGATCGAATGTAGCACCCTGCTAGACAGGACGTCTAGTGCTAAATAACAAAAAGCCCCGCTAAACGCAGGGCCTTTGATCGAGAGCAATAAAATCAGATATTGCTATCGAGGAATGCCGCCAGCTGGGATTTGGACAACGCACCCACCTTGGTGGCTTCAACGGAGCCGTTCTTGAACAGCATCAGCGTCGGGATACCGCGTACGCCATACTTCGGCGGGGTGTCCTGGTTTTCATCAATGTTGAGTTTGCAAACCTTCAGCTTGCCCTGATAGTCCTTGGCGATTTCATCCAGAACCGGCGCAATCATTTTGCAGGGACCACACCATTCGGCCCAGTAGTCGACCAGCACGGGACCGTCAGCCTTGAGCACGTCCTGCTCGAAGCTGGCATCGCTGACGTTGGTGATGTATTCGCTCATGGACTTTCTCCGAATTCGGAAACGACAAAAAAGAACGACCACTATAGCCCTGCCAGCGCTTAACAGGAAGGCACAAGCCATTAAGTCTCTTTATTGGGACAGCTAAAGCCTCTCAATTACACCATTTGGCAGACTACTGGAAAATCAGCGGGCTGCCTGTACGAATACGCCTTGTTTTGCCCTTCTCAGTGAAGCTGCGCACTAGAACGGAGCAGCATGCCTCATCCGCATGGTCTCAATATCGACACGGCACAGCGGGTGCCGAGAAGCTGGATACCAGACTCGTGCTGGTGCCAATAACCAGCACCAATCGTATTCCTTTTAAAATCAAGGCAAGGTTGATTAAGTGATTTTCAGCCTAGGCAAGAATCTTTAGCAGGAAGCAGCGGGTCCAGGATGGCATGACACTGATCATGATGCCTCATGAGACGCGCTTTGCCGCCAAGTGGGCGATGTACAGGTGTTCATGCGTCAGGGCAAGGTGCATGAACTGAGCAATCCCAAGAAATTATTCGCCAACCCCGGGACGCCGGAGCTGGCACAGTTCATCGGTTCGGTTCATTGATCCAGGCCACAGCCCATCGACTGAAACAGTCTGACTGCACGTTGAGGTTTGGCAGACCTCTTCGATCGTGGCACGATTGTCGACGTTTATGTATGAGACCGTCAGCATGCCGCATTCATCCGCAGAACCGTTTCCCCTGATTGCTGCCATCGATCTTGGCTCCAATAGCTTTCACATTGTTCGGGCGCGGACTGACCATGGCGAAATTCGTATTCTTGAACGCATGGGCGAAAAAATTCAGCTGGCCGCTGGGCTGGACGAATCACGAATGCTCAGCGAAGAAGCCATGGAACGCGGGCTTGAATGCCTGCGCCGCTTTGCCCAGTTGATCACCGGCCTGCCGCTGGGCGCCGTACGTATCGTGGGCACCAACGCGCTTCGCGAGGCCAGGAACCGCAGCGACTTCATCATGCGTGCCCAGCAGGTACTGGGGCATTCCGTGGAAGTCATCTCCGGCCGTGAAGAAGCCCGCCTGATCTACCTGGGCGTTTCCCATACCATGCCAGATATGGAAGGCCGTCGCTTGGTGACTGATATCGGTGGTGGCAGCACCGAGTTCATTATCGGCCAGCGCTTTGAAACCCATCAGCGCGAAAGCCTGCAGATGGGCTGCGTCAGTTATACCAAGCGGTTCTTCGCGGACGGCAAGATTACGCCGTCCCGCTATGCCCAGGCCTACACGGCCGCCCGGCTGGAGTTGATGAACATCGACCAGAGCCTGCGCGAAAAAGGCTGGCAGGAAGCCGTAGGCGCCTCCGGCACCATCCGTGCCGTAGCCCTGGCCATCCAGGCCGCCGGACGCGGCAAGGGTGAGGTCAATGCCGAAGGCATCGAGTGGCTCAAGCGCAAAATCTTCAAGCAGGGCGACATCGAAAAGCTCGATATCGAAGGGGTCAAGCCCGACCGTCGCACCATTCTGCCGGGTGGTCTCGCCATTTTGGAGGCGATCTTCAAGGCGCTGGAGCTGCAGGAGATGAACCTGTCCGAAGGCGCACTGCGTGAAGGTGTGCTCTATGACATGATCGGTCGCCAGCACCACGAGGATGTACGGGAGCGTACGCTGTCAGCCCTGGCAGAGCGCTACCACGTGGACAAGCGTCAGGCCGAACGGGTCGAGCGCCGTGCCCTGAAGGCCTTCGAACAGGTTACCGAAGCCTGGAACCTGAGCAATCCTTGCTACCGGGAACTGCTGACCTGGGCAGCGCGCGTGCATGAGATCGGACTGGACATTGCCCACTACCACTATCACAAGCACGGCGCCTATCTGATCGAGCATTCCGATCTACCTGGGTTTTCCCGACGCGACCAGCAGATGCTAGCCCTTCTGGTGCGCGGCCATCGCCGGAATATCCCGCGGGACCGCTTCACCGAGCTGGGGGACGAAGAAGGCGAAAGCCTGATCCGCCTGTGCATCCTGCTGCGCTTTGCCATTCTGTTCCATCATATCCGCAGCAACCAGGAGCGCCCCATCGTGACGCTCAAGGCAGGCCCGCGCAGCCTCGCGGTATGCTTCCCGGTCGGCTGGCTGGAGCAGAATCCGCTGACCCAGGCTGACTTCGAACAGGAAGCGCAGTGGCTCACGCGGATCGGCTATACCCTTACCGTGTGTTGATACCCGGACTGCTCAGGCGCTCCATGAGAGTCGCCTGCACAGTCCGCGGGTTCTGGTTGCCCGTTGGCGAAATGCGCTGGTAACTCCCGTCCTCCTGCAGCACCCAGCTCTGGGTGTTGTCAGTGAGGTAGGCTTCCAGATCCTTCTTGACTCGTGAAATGAGCTTTTTGCCTTCCACTGGGAAGCAGGTCTCCACACGCATGTCGAGGTTTCGCTCCATCCAGTCCGCACTGGACAGGTACATACGCTCGTCTCCCCCATTGAGGAAGTAATAGATTCGGCTGTGCTCCAGGAAGCGGCCGATGATCGAACGCACCTGGATGTTATGCGACACGCCCGGTACGCCCGGACGCAGACAGCACATTCCGCGAACGACCAGATCGATTTTCACACCCGCCTGGCTTGCCTTGTATAGCGCTCGGATAACCTTGGGGTCGGTCAGACCGTTGACCTTGGCCATGATGTGCGCGGGGCGACCCTCCGCGGCTGCAGCGGCCTCACGGTTGATCATTTCCAGCAGGTTCTTCTTGAGCGTAAACGGCGCATGCAGGAGCTTTTTCATGCGCAGGGTCTTGCCCATACCGATCAACTGGTTGAACAGCTTGTGAACGTCTTCGGTCAGGGCTATGTCGGCCGTCAGCAGGCTGTAGTCGGTGTACAGCTTGGCGTTGCCGGCATGGTAGTTACCAGTGCCCAGGTGCGCATAACGCCGCAACTCACCATTTTCACGGCGCAGAATGAGCATCATCTTGGCGTGAGTCTTGAAGCCGACCACCCCATAGATCACCACGGCCCCTGCCTGCTGGAGACGGCTCGCCAGTTGCAGGTTGGATTCTTCGTCGAAACGCGCCCGCAATTCGATGACAGCCGTCACTTCCTTGCCGCTACGCGCCGCTTCTACCAACGCATCGACGATTTCCGAGTTGGCACCGCTGCGGTACAGGGTCTGTTTGATGGCCAGAACGCTGGGATCCTTGGCAGCCTGGCGCAGCAGGTCAACCACAGGCGTAAAGGACTCGAACGGGTGCATCAGCAGCACATCGATCTTGCCCAGTACGTTGAAGAGGTTTTCCTTCTTCTGAAGCAGCTTGGGAATGCTGGGCGTCAGCGGGGCGTTCTGCAGCTCCGGGTGGCTGTCGAGTCCCGTCACACTGAACAAGCGCGTCAGGTTGACCGGGCCGTTGACCTTGTAAAGCTCGCTTTCAGCCAGATTGAACTGCTTGAGCAGATAGTCCGTAAGGTTTTTCGGGCAGCTTTCGACCACCTCCAGGCGTACCGCATCCCCGTAGCGGCGGGAGAACAGCTCGCCTCGCAGTGCGCGGGCCAGGTCGTCTACATCTTCGGCGTCCACCGACAGGTCGGCGTTACGGGTCAGACGGAACTGGAAGCAGCCCTTCACCTTCATGCCGGGGAACAGGTCGTCGGCATGGGCATGGATCATCGAAGAGAGGAAAACGTAGTTGTCGCCCGGGCCGCCAATTTCTTCGGGCACGCTGATGATACGCGGCAGCGAACGCGGCGCCGGAATAATGGCCAGACCCGAGTCGCGGCCAAAGGCGTCCATCCCTTCCAGCTCAACGATGAAGTTGAGACTCTTGTTAACCAGGAGCGGGAACGGGTGTGTGGGATCCAGCCCGATGGGCGTGATGATCGGGGCGATCTCGTCGCGGAAGAACTTACGCACCCAGCCCTTGATCTTCAGGTCCCAGTTGCGGCGGCGAATGAAGCGGATCTGATGTTTGGACAGCTCCGGCAACAGCACATCGTTGAGAATGGTGTACTGGCGCGCCACCTGCTCATGCACGATGTCGCTGATGCGGGCCAGGGCCTGGTGCGGCAGCAAGCCGTCGGCACCGGCCTGCTCGCGGGCAAAGGCGACCTGTTTTTTCAGACCCGCGACACGAATCTCGAAAAACTCGTCCAGGTTGCTGGAAAAGATCAGCAGGAACTTGAGCCGCTCAAGCAGCGGATAGGACTCATCGAGGGCCTGTTCGAGCACCCGGATGTTGAATTGCAGCTGAGACAGTTCCCGGTGAATATACAGGCTACTGTCGTCAACACTTAAGGCCGGCACGGCCGGTGCTTCTGGCACCGCGACCGCAGGCGTGGTTTCAACGGTGGGCGTAGCGTCGGTCAATGCGGCCTCCTCGGTGCGCGCAGTAGTATCAATGAGTCCTTGGCTGTTCATGGCAGCTCCTTGGGAGCGTTAACGCTCCTGACGTAATTGTTGGGCAGCGCGTTTGGCAAAGTAAGTCAGAATGCCATCAGCGCCGGCACGTTTGAAAGCGAGCAGAGATTCCAGAATCACCGCCTCGGATAGCCAGCCATTCTGGATTGCGGCCATGTGCATGGCGTATTCACCGCTGACCTGATACACAAAGGTCGGCACGCGGAACTCGTCCTTCACCCGGCGCACAATGTCCAGGTAAGGCATGCCCGGCTTGACCATGACGGAATCAGCCCCCTCGGCCAGATCGCCCGCCACCTCCTGCAAGGCTTCGTCACTGTTGGCCGGATCCATCTGGTAGGTCGCCTTGTTGCCTTTGCCCAGGTTAGCAGCCGAGCCGACCGCATCCCGGAAAGGCCCATAATAGGCACTCGCATACTTGGCCGAGTAGGCCATGATCTGCACGTTGTGATAACCCGCGTCTTCCAGGGCCGCGCGAATGGCACCTACTCGGCCATCCATCATGTCCGACGGCGCAACGACCTGGGCACCGGCGGCCGCATGGGACAGCGCCTGCCTGACCAGCACCTCGACGGATATGTCGTTCAGCACATAGCCCTTCTCATCGAGAATGCCATCCTGTCCGTGGGTGGTAAACGGATCGAGCGCAACGTCAGTAATCACGCCCAGCTCTGGAAAGTGTTCACGGAGCGCACGCGTGGCCCGCTGGGCGATACCATCAGGGTTGTAAGCCTCGGCACCATCGAGAGATTTCTTCTCAGGCGGTGTGACGGGGAACAGAGCGACGGCAGGAATGCCTAATGCTACAAGCTCAGCCGCTTCTTCCAGTAGAAGATCGATGGATAGACGCTCGACGCCCGGCATGGAGGGCACGCTTTCACGGCGACTTTCGCCGTCGAGCACGAACATCGGCAGGATCAGGTCGTCTACGGTCAGCGTGTGCTCACGCATCAAACGGCGGGAAAAGTCATCCCGGCGCTGGCGGCGCATCCGTGTGAATGGAAAGGAACGGCTTACTGAAGTGAAACTCACGGTGTACTCCCGGACTCAAGCAGAGTCATTGTGATGAGTTATAAGTCACTATCATGACCGAATGGTAACAACTGATGACAATAAGGCATGTCTATCAACCCTGTTTAAGGCAGACGACCTCTAGCTTCGGCTTGGCACATCGCTATGCAAATCCCCTGCTTTTAAAAAGGGTTAGACGAAGCGATAGCTTCCTTCCGGCGGCTAACCGAGTTAGGCTGCGCCTTCATTTCGCCCTGTTGTCGTGACGATGCTGCAACAATTCCTCCATGATTTCGGTTATTTCGCCCTCTTCCTCGGCACGTTCTTCGAGGGTGAAACCATTCTGGTTCTGGCAGGTTTTCTAGCCTTCCGCGAATACATGAACATCCAGACGGTCATCATGGTGGCCTTCATGGGAAGTTATGCAGGCGACCAGCTGTGGTATTTCCTGGGTCGCCGTCACGGTCGCAAGCTACTCAAGCGAAAGCCTCGCTGGGAAGCCATGGGAGACAAGGCGCTGGATCATATTCGCCGTCATCCCGATCTATGGGTGCTCAGCTTTCGCTTCGTCTACGGCCTGAGAACGGTAATGCCGGTGGCCATTGGCATGTCGGGCTATCCTCCGGCGCGCTACCTGCTGCTCAATGGTATCGGCGCCATTGTCTGGGCTACTGTCCTGGGATTGGCAGCCTATCACTTTGGAGCAGTGCTCGAAGGGGCCCTGGGCAATCTCAAGCGCTACGAACTGATGGTGCTCGGCGCCCTGCTGGTCCTGGGCGTGGTACTCTGGCTGTGGCGCCGGATACGCGCTCCGAAAAAATAGTTTTCCTTTCTTTTTCCAGCCTCCACCTGTCGGTCACCCTCAAGCTTGGCCGACGGGCGGCCGATAAGGCCATTACCAACGTATTCAGTAGCCTTGCCGTGGCGATATTGAAGATATCGATGCAGTAGGATGTCCTTTCGAGTCTGTAATCATGTTGCTTGCCACATCCCTGCCTGACGGCTTCGTACCGGTCGGCTCCGATCATCATCATTTCGTTCTGGTTCTGCTGTCCTATCTGGTGGCAACAGCGGCCGGTTATACCGCGCTTTACATGGCCAGACGCGCCTCGTCGGCCGCCTTGAGTAAGAACCGTCTGCTCTGGTGTGGTGTAGGCGGCCTGGCGCTGGGCAGCGGTATCTGGTCAATGCACTTCATTGCGATGCTTTCCTATGCCTCGCCGGTCAGCATGCAGTACGGCTACAGCATGACGTTGCTGTCGTTAGGCATCGCCGTTGCCGTGTCCTGCGTTGTCATGTGGCTTATCAGTCGTGAGCGGCTTGCTACCTGGGAATACTTGGCAGCATCGGTTGCAGCGGGCTGCGGCATTGCAGCCATGCACTACACCGGAATGTCCGCAATCAATTCCGTTGGTGTCCAGGTGTACAACCCGCTCCTGTTCCTAGTCTCCATCCTGGTGGCTATCCTGGCGTCTCTGGCGGCACTGATCATGGCGTTTTACGTCCGTAACCAAGCCGGTCGCCATACCCAATTGCTCATGATCCTGGGTAGCCTGATTCTGGGCGGTGCGATCGTGTCTATGCACTTCACTGGCATGGCCGCACTAACGCTAGTGGTCCCGGAAGATACGCCAGTCATGATGATGGCCCATGATGCCCATCATGGGCTTTTGGGGACCATCATTGCATTTCTGACCTTGGTCGTGATCTGTGCAGGCCTGACAGCCACTCGTCTGGAACACCGTTTTCATGAGCAGAGCGTACGCCTGGAAGAGATGTCGACGGCGCTGAGTCAGGTTACGTTGCTCGATCCGCTTACCCAGCTGCTGAATGATTACAGCTTTACCCAGACGCTGGCGCGCATCATCAACAAGGCCACCCCCGAGGAAGGCCTTGCCCTGCTTAATCTGGATCTGGATCACTTCAAGCGAATCAATGACAGCCTGGGTTACAACGTGGGCGACGATCTGCTTACCCAGGTTGCCCAACGCATCACGGCCGTGCTTGATAGCACCGTGCACGTCGCTCGTCAGGGCAACGAGTTTCTAGTCCTGATTTCTGAGGCGCAGCCCGAGCACAGCGAAAATGTTGCCATGCGACTGCTGGAACAGCTTCGTCCGCCCTTCAACCTGAGCGGACAGCAGATCGGCATGACGCTGAGTATCGGCATTGCGCACTATCCCAAGGATGGCCGCTCCGCCAATGAGCTGCTGCGCAATGCCGGCCTTGCCTTGGGGCAGTGCAAGCGCAACGGGCGTAATCGCTTCCTGCATTTTGCTCCAGAATTGCAGACCCAGGCGGAGGAAACGCTTCACTTGGAGCAGGAACTGCGTCAGGCCATTACTGAAGGCACGCTGGAAGTACATTACCAGCCTATTGTTACCAGTGATGCGCGGACCACCGCTAGCCTGGAGGCATTGGTTCGCTGGAATCATCCGACGCTTGGTCCCATCAGGCCTGACCGCTTTGTCCATGTAGCAGAGTTGAGCGGGCAAATTGGTGAGCTGGATCATTGGGTCATGCGACGTGCCTGTCGAGACCTCAAAATCCTACGGGAGCTAGGTTATAGTGATCTACGGGTCGCTGTGAACTGCTCGCCGCTGAACCTCACCGACCGCACGCTTCCCAAGCGGGTGGAAGAAGCGCTCAGCGCGGCCGACCTGCCGCCCGAGGCGCTGACGCTCGAGCTGACTGAAAATGCTCTGATGCATAACCTCAACCTGGCGATTGAGTTGTTAGAACGAATTCGAACGCTTGGCGTAAAGGTTTCGATCGATGACTTTGGCAGTGGCTACTCCTCCCTAGCGTACCTAAGCAAGTTCAAGGTCGATACGCTCAAGGTCGATCGCTCGTTTGTGCGTGATATTCCTAATCAGCAGACCGATATGGAGATTACTGCCGCGATTATTGCCATGGCGCACAAACTGCAGCTCAGAGTTGTGGCCGAAGGTGTGGAGACCCTGGAGCAGCTGACTTTCCTCAGGGAAAACCAGTGCGACTTCATCCAGGGTTATTTCTTCAGCAAGCCCTTATCATTGCCGCAGCTGCAAGTCTGGCTGGCAAGAGCCGACCAGGAGCAGAACGTAGAGCCAGCCTGAGCCAGCTCTACGCCGAGCGGGTCAACCGGGTAAGCAGGCGGTCGAGCGAATTGGCAAAGGCCTGCTTTTCCTTTTCCCCATAGGGCGGCTGACCACCGCCCATCTGGCCCTGATCGCGCAGATCAGTCATCAGGTTACGCACCGCCAGACGCTCGCCCATGTTACGGGTATCGAACTCCTTGCCACGCGGGTCGAGCGCATCCACGCCCTTTTTCACCAGCCGATCCGCCAGCGGCACGTCGCTGCAGATGACCAGATCACCCGGCTGGGCCTGCTCGACCAAGTAGTCGTCTGCCGCATCCATCCCGCTTTCCACAATGATCAACCGCACACAGGCATACGGCGGCTTGATCTGTGGCTGGCCCGCCACCATGATCACGTTGAGCTTGCGCTTCAGGGCAAACTTGAAGACCAGCTCTTTGGCAGCTCGCGGACAGGCGTCCGCGTCGATCCAGATATGCATGTAAACCTCTTACGCGTTTCCGACAGAGCCGCCTGACACCTCACGACGGCGTTCGGCATAGCGGCTGCGGGCATAGAGTAGCGCAATGGCCACGATCGCGATGCCCTGGGCAGTCAAGGTGTAGGCATCGGCGTGGATACCCAGCCAGTCGAAATCAAAGAACGGTACCGGACGGGTGCCGATCACACCTGCTTCCTGCAGCGCTGCCACGCCATGCCCGGCGAAAATTACCGACAACAGACACAACAGGACGGCATTGGCGCTGAAGAACAGGCCCAGCGGCAGACGCATGGAGCCTCGCAGGATGACCCAGGCAAGCCCTACCAGCAGAACAACCGCGGTAATCGCACCACCTAGTACCGCCGCATGACCTGCCGGGCCGGCCTGTAGCCACAGGGTCTCGTAGAACAGGATCACTTCGAACAGCTCGCGATAGACCGAGAAGAATGCCAGCATGGCAAAGCCGAAACGACCACCGCCACCCACGAGGCTGTTCTTGATGTAGTCCTGCCAGGCGGCGGCGTTGCGGCGGTCATGCATCCAGACACCGACCCAGAGCAGCACCACACTGGCGAACAGACCGGTAATGCCTTCCATCAATTCCCGCTGGGCACCACTGATATTGAGCGCATACGCTGCCACCGCCCAGGTAGCGACACCAGCCAGCATGGCCAGGCCCCAGCCGATGTTCACGCTACGGATGGCGGACTGCTGGCCGGTCTTACGCAGGAAAGCCAGCACAGCGGCCAATACCAGAATGGCTTCCAGACCTTCACGGACAAGAATCAGAAGGCTGGCGAAAAAGCTCAGCGAGGTAGACATGCCACCACCGCTCAACAGGTCGCTGGCTGCTGCCAGTTTCGTCTTGGCTATGTCCAGGCGAGCCTGGGCTTCCTCCACGGCAAGGCCATCCTGTAAGGACTGCCGATAAGCCATGAGCGCCTTTTCGGTGTCCTTGCGCAGGGTCGCGTCCAGGTTATCCAGGGCGCTTTCCACCAGTTCGAAACCTTCCAGATAGGCTGCCACCGATAGGTCGTAAGCCTGGTCATGTTCGCCTTCGCGATAGACCGCCAGACTTTTATCCAGGGTTGCCCGGGTGTAATCGATCAGCTGGGCAGGGCCGCGTTGCTGCACAGGCGGCTTGGCACGCTGGGCACGGAACGCGGCCGCAGCCTCATCCCCTTGTGCGGCGGCCACTTCGGCAGGTGTGCGGCCCGCCAGCTGCGCCAGATCGAACGAGGCCGCACCCGCTTTCGCCGGGTCGGCACTAAAGCTTGCAATGTAGGACGCCACATCCCAGCGCTGACGCTCATCGAGTTGATTGGCAAAGGAAGGCATGTCCGTGCCGTCGATACCCCGCGTGACGGTGTTGTAGATATCGTAGAGGCTCAGGTGATCCATTCGCGCCGGATCGCGCAGATCGCCGGGAGGGGGCTCCAGACCGATGCCGGCCGGGCCGTCGCCCGCCCCGGTATTACCATGACAGACCCCGCACTGCTGGGCGTAAAGCGGTGCGCCACGGGTTGGGTCTGGGGTAATGGCTGGCGCCTGCGCCACGTGGTACAGCTGAGCCAATCGAGCGGCTAGCGCCCTCGCCTCCTGTCCGACCGCATCGCCGTCGGCCTTTTGGGTGATGGCCTCGCGCAGGTGGGTGACGCCCTGCTCCAACTCGGTCCGTTCAGGACGCGCCGGCAGGCCTTCGATCAGACTTTGCAAGGTATGCAGGAGATCCAGCTGATCGCGGTATTCCGCTTCCTTGATAACGGCGCCCTTACTCACCGTGGCGGGATAATCTGCGCCAAGGTAGCCCAGGATATGCAAGGCGTGGGCGGCCTCATCCTCGGGCTCGGCCTGCACAGCCGAACTGAATGAAGCAAGCAGGGGCAACAACAGTACAGCAAACAGCCGGTACAGCTTAAACATGAACGGATTCCAAACAAGAATGGATGGCATTAGCCATAGTGTTCTACTTGTAATGCTTTGTTACAAGCCTGTCAGGTCCCTGTTTTCAGGTTTTTGTTGGAAGACGGTCGTGGCGCGAGGACGCGCAGAGAGGTGGCAATAGCCGGGCACGGGCAGCCGATCCGCTCTGGCAAGCGGATCGGCTGGCATGAAAGGATTAGCGGTGTAGCAGACTCAGCTGACAGCTTGCCGAACCGTGGCCAGCAGCCCGGCAGCGCCCATGAATAATCCAGAGAAGACGCGGTTGGTGAGCCGCTGCTGACGTGGCGTGCGCAATACGCGCAGCACCCTGGCGGCAAGACCGGTATACCCGGCCATAACGATCAGGTCGACCGTGACCATGGTAGCGCCAATGATCAGGTACTGAGCCAGCAACGGCTGACTGGGATTGATGAACTGAGGCAATACCGCCAGCATGAACACAACGGCCTTGGGATTGCTGGCATTCACCAGGAAACCGCGAAAGACCAACGAAGAGGCGCTAGCGGTAGCGCCGGGTTTGGGTGCGTTGGAAAAGTCCATGGGTGCGGCTTTCCACTGCCGGATGGCGAGGTAGACCAGGTACAGCACGCCGAACCATTTGATCACCGCGAACGCCAGTTGCGAGGTTGCGAGCAGAGCCCCTACCCCGGCGGCCACGATCGCAATCTGCAGAGCAAGCCCCAACTGCAGGCCAATAGCGTTCCAGTAACCATGCCAGAAACCATGACGCAACCCCGCCGACATGGAAGCAATGGCGCCTGCGCCAGGGGAAAGACTGATCACCCAGCAGGCCAGCAGAAAGGCCAGCCATGTATGCAGCGCCATTGGTAACTCCTTTATCAGCGATCCAGGAAGGTGAAGGGTACGTCTGTACCACGCCAGCGGCGAACAGCCTTCTGGAAAAACAGCGAATTGGGAATCTGCAACAGCGCAGCTTCCTCGCTGTTGACGCCTTCGGTCATGTCTTCCAGCGTGGTATACAGCATGTTGATCGCCACGACACGTCCTTTCACGCCGGGCTTGTCCGCCGCATCAATGATCTCGACCCGATCGCCCAGCCGGAACGGCCCTACCGTAAAGATGAGCAGCGCACAGAACAGGTTGGACAGGACGCTCCAGATGGCAAAGAACGCAACTGCAGCCACCGCGATAAAGCCGGAAAGTGCCGCCCAGAGCACCGAGCCGGACACACCGAAGCGTTCTAGAACCATGAGCAGTGCACTGCCCATGATCAGCCAGCGCAGCAAGCCCCGCATGACCAGTACGAATTGCGGCGGCAAGTGATAACGCTCGCCGATGCGGGTAATGGCCCGTGCGATGAAGCGTTGCAGGATATACCCGGCAAGCAGGATAGCCAGGACCTGCACGCCCAGAATGACGCCGCGCTCCCAACCTGCCGGAATAAGAGAATGAAGTTCTTCGATCACGAGGCGTTCTCCAGTTCCAGCTGCAGGCTTTCCAGCCGCTCGAGGGCTTCCAGCCAGCCTTCTTCCAGTTCGCTCTCGCGTGATTTCAGTTGTGCCTGTTCCGCCAAGGCCACTCGAAGCTCCTCTTTACGTGATGCTTCATACAGACCACTGTCGCCCAGACGTGTTTCGAGTGCGGCCAGCTTTTCCTGGACCTTGCCCAGCTCCTTTTCGAGCTTGTCTGCCTCGCGCTTGAGCGGGGCGAGCTGCTGGCGCAGCGCAGCCGCCGCCTGGCGCTGGGCACGCTTGTCGACCTTGTCGGCATTGGCATCCGGGGCGGACACAGGTTGCTGGCGGGCGCGAAACTCCACGAGCCACCGCGCATAATCGTCCAGGTCGCCGTCAAAAGCCTGTACGCGGCCATCGGCGACCAAGAGAAACTCATCCGTCGTGCTCTTGAGCAGATGACGGTCGTGGGAGACCACCAGCACCGCGCCGGAGAACTCCTGCAGGGCCATGGTCAGCGCCAGGCGCATATCAAGGTCCAGGTGGTTGGTCGGTTCGTCGAGCAACAGGAGGTTGGGCTTTTGCCAGGCGATCAATGCCAGGGCCAGACGCGCCTTTTCACCACCGGAAAAATTCAGGACAGCCTCATCGCAGCGATTGCCACGGAAGTCGAATCCTCCAAGGAAGTCCCGTAGCGTCTGCTCACGCTCACCCGGCGCGATACGCTGCAGGTGCAACAGCGGGCTAGCCTTGGGGTCAAGCGAGTCCAGCTGATGCTGGGCAAAATAGCCGATGGCCAGATTCTCACCGCAGGTCAGGCTGCCGCCCAGCGGTTGCAGTTCGCCAGCCAGGGTCTTGATCAGAGTGGACTTACCCGCCCCGTTCGGTCCCAGCAGACCAATACGGGCACCGGGCGCCAGTTGCAGCTTGACCGGGTGCAGAATGGTCTTGTCGCCATAGCCGAGGCGGCCTTCGCTCAGGTCCAGCAGCGGATTGGACAGCTTGTCGGACTCACGAAAACTGAAATCGAACGGCGAATCCACATGGGCAGGCGCCAGTTCTTCCAGCCGCTCCAGGGCCTTGATCCGGCTCTGGGCCTGGCGTGCCTTGGTGGCCTGTGCCTTGAAGCGCGCAATGAATTTTTCCATGTGCGCACGTTGCGCCTGCTGCTTCTCGTACGCTTGCTGCTGTTGGGCCAGCCGCTCGACGCGGGTACGCTCGAAAGCAGAGTAACCGCCACGGTAAAGCGTCAGCTTTTGCTGTTCGAGGTGAACGATCTGATCGACCACGGCATCAAGGAAGTCGCGGTCGTGGGAGATCAGCAGCAACGTACCGGGATAGCCCTTGAGCCAGTCTTCCAGCCAGAGGATGGCGTCGAGATCAAGGTGGTTGGTGGGTTCATCAAGCAGCAGCAGGTCGGAAGGACACATCAGTGCCTGTGCAAGGTTCAGACGCATCCGCCAGCCGCCTGAGAAGTCACCTACACGACGCTCCATCTGCTCCGGCATGAAACCAAGCCCAGCCAGCAATTTGCGGGCTCGGGCGTCCGCAGTATACCCATCGGCCGCTTCCAGCTCGGCATGCAGGCGCGCCAGAGCATTGCCGTCGTGCGCGGCTTCTGCCGCTACCAGCCCGGTCTGAATATCACGCAGGTGAATGTCCCCGTCTAGGACATAGTCGACCGCCAGCCGATCAAGGGTATCGACCTCCTGCCGCATGTGGGCAATTCGCCAGGCCGCCGGTAGCTGGCAATCACCGGCATCCGGCACGAGCTGCCCCCGCAGCAGGGCAAAGAGACTGGACTTGCCCGCTCCGTTGGCACCCACAAGACCGGCCTTCTGGCCTGGGTGCAGCGTCAGTTCGGCACCTTCCAGCAAACGCTGTGGGCCACGTTGTAAGGTAAGGTTATGTATTCGAATCATGGCGGCGAGTGTAGAGCCTATTGACCTGGTGAGGCGAGCCGGACAGCACCGGTGCCTTTGGAAACTGGCGAGTAAAGGCGGTTTCGCGCCCGCTGGCAAGCACTCTTCGCTGACCGTCATGCCCATCGTTAACAGGACCGCCTTGCCTACAGGACTCTTATCATGGAAAAAATGCTCTGGCCCTATGCACTTGCGCTGTATGCCAGACCCGATGTCACCCAGGCCTGCCTGACGTTACAGAGCGCCGGCGCGGATGTCTGCCTGCTGCTGACCGGTGCCTGGCTGGGCAACCGAGGCGTGACACCAATGATTGAGCGCCAGCGGCTATTGGAGATCATGGCGGCCCCCTGGCGAGCAACTGTTGTGGAGCCCCTGCGCGTGCTACGCACTTACTGGAAGCCAGCCGCGCAAACCGATACGGCACTCGCCGCGCTGCGTGAACGCTTGAAACAATTGGAGCTGGACGCCGAGCACGAACTGCTTACACGACTGGAGCAGGCCAGTGTAGGCTGGCCCCTTACTTCCCAGCCTGACCCGGCTGGCTGGCTGACCGCACTGGCTGGCCCGGCGGGTACGGCTGAACCTGGCGCCCTGGATACGCTTATCCAGGCCGCTCTTCATGCATGAGGATGTTGTAGATGTTACGCCTTTCGCTGTTAAGCCTGTGTCTGCTCCTTCCTCTGGCGGCGCACGCCGAGGACAAGGTCAAGGACGAGCTGGCCTATAGCCTGGGGACCGAAATCGGCAACCGCTTGAAAAGCGAGTTGCCGGATTTGCAAATCGACGACCTGATCAAAGGCCTGAACCAGTCCTACAAGGGCGAGCCGCTGGCAATGGATCAGAAAAAGATCGATGAGCTGGTAGCCCAACATGAGGAAGCGATCGACCAGCAGGAGGAATCCAGCAATGTGGAAGCCGCCAGGCAGGCGGAAACCCGCTTTCTGGTCAATGAGAAGACCCGTTATGGTGTGAAGGAATTGCCAGACGGCGTGCTGGTAACCGTTATCCGCCAGGGCACCGGGCCGCAACCCAAAGCCGATGGCCAGGTGCAGGTCCGCTATATCGGTAAACTGCCTGATGGCAGCACTTTCGATGAACAGCAGACTCCTCAATGGTTCAAGCTGTCCAGCGTCATTCCCGGCTGGCGCACAGCCCTGACCCAGATGCCGGTTGGGTCGCAATGGCGCATCGTGGTGCCCTCGTCACAGGCCTATGGCGATGAAGGCGCCGGAGATCTGATCCCGCCTTATTCGCCGCTGGTCTTCGAGGTCACGCTGGAGGCCACACGCTAAGCTCAAAAGTGTTCAATAATTTGAACATATCAGCCTTGTAACAAAGGCTTTGTTAAATATTGCTAACACCCTTGGGCTGGTTTAGGGTGGCTGACAGCTTTGCGGATGCGCCAGGCTTCACGGCCACCGCCTCTTCTACCCTGTTTGAGAGGAAACCAGCATGAGCACGCCAACCCGCGCCGAATGGGAACAGCGCTTCCAGAGCCTGACCATTGAAGGCCGCGCCTTCATCCAGGGCGAATACTGTGATGCCGCCTCCGGTGAGACCTTTGACTGCATCAGCCCCGTCGACGGCCGCTTTCTGGCCAAGGTAGCAAGCTGTGATGTTGCCGATGCCGACCGGGCAGTTGCCAGCGCCCGTGCCACGTTCGAATCCGGCGTCTGGTCGCGCATGGCGCCCGTCAAGCGTAAAGCGATCATCATCCGTTTCGCCGATCTGCTCGAGCAGCACGCTGCAGAGCTTGGCCTTCTGGAAACGCTGGATATGGGCAAGCCCATCAGCGACTCCTATCACATCGATATTCCACTCTCCGCCCGCGCCCTGCGCTGGAATGGCGAGGCCATCGACAAGATCTACGATGAAGTCGCAGCCACTGCCCACGACGAGCTGGGCCTCGTCACGCGTGAGCCGGTGGGTGTCGTTGCCGCTATCGTGCCGTGGAATTTCCCGCTGATGATGGCCTGCTGGAAGCTCGGCCCGGCCCTGGCGACCGGTAACTCGGTCGTGCTCAAGCCTTCCGAGAAGTCCCCGCTGACCGCTATCCGTATTGCCCAGCTGGCCATCGAGGCCGGCATTCCGGCGGGCGTACTCAACGTGCTGCCAGGCTATGGTCATACCGTAGGCAAGGCGCTGGGCCTGCACATGGACGTAGACACCCTTGTATTCACCGGGTCGACCCGCACCGCCAAGCAGCTGATGGTCTACGCGGGCGAATCCAACATGAAGCGCGTTTGGCTGGAAGCGGGCGGCAAGAGCCCGAACATCGTGTTTGCCGATGCACCAGACCTGGAGGAAGCCGCCAAGGCAGCAGCCAGTGGTATCGCCTTCAACCAGGGCGAAGTCTGTACAGCCGGATCACGCCTGCTGGTCGAGCATTCGATCAAGGATCAGTTCTTGCCGTTGGTGATCGAGGCGTTGAAAACCTGGAAACCGGGCCACCCGCTGGACCCGGAAACCAATGTCGGCGCCCTGGTGGATACGCAGCAGCTCAATACCGTGCTCGGCTACATCGAAGCCGGTCACGCTGACGGTGCTCAGCTGGTAGCTGGGGGCAAGCGCGCCCTGGAGGAAACCGGTGGTGTGTATGTGGAACCGACTATTTTTGATGGCGTTTCCAATGCCATGAAGATCGCTCAGGAAGAAATCTTCGGGCCGGTACTGTCTGTCATTACCTTTGACACGGCTGAGGAAGCGATCAAGATCGCCAACGACACCCAGTACGGATTGGCCGCGGCGGTCTGGACGCGTGACATCTCCAAGGCGCATCTGACAGCCAAGGCGCTACGGGCCGGCAGCGTATGGGTCAACCAATATGATGGTGGTGACATGACAGCCCCCTTCGGTGGCTTCAAGCAGTCGGGCAATGGGCGGGACAAGTCGCTGCATGCCTTTGACAAGTACACCGAGATTAAAGCGACCTGGATCAAGCTATAAGCCGATCGACCTTTTCTGCGCTGCGCTTATCATTGCCCTGCCGCAATTGAGCGTAGCGCAGTACCCTTACCAGCCCAGCCCCAGCGCTCTTATAAGGGGTAGTTTTGCGTCATCGTTGCTGCTGTCACGTACCTGTTCAGGGTGGAAACCTATGGCGAAGCAAATTAATAAGGCCTGATTTGCTTTGCCGATCACGCTTCTGACCAGTGGTGTGAGCAAATCCCTCTCTAGCCTGTCTCTAGCGACAGCGCGTACTATGCGCGCCGGTCAATCCCTTAACGAGCAGGACATGCGTATGAGAGAGTACACTTTGGGTCAGCCTGCCATGCAAGGGGTGGGCTATCAGCAAGCCGATCGTTCTGTCAGCCAGTCGATCCAGGCCGCTATCAATGTACAGCGCAACCGCGTGACCAGTCAGGTCCAGCGGATCAACGATCAGTTGTGGGAAGTTTGGCCCGATGGCCGTCGTAAACTGCTGAATCGCTGAAGCAATGGATGTAAGAAAGCCGTGCCGGTTTGACCGCGCACGGCTTTTTTGTACCTGTCTTTTTGAACGCCACAACCGGAAGGCTTATCCTCGGTAATAGCGCTGCGGTACGAAAGGCATCCTGGCGACCTTAACGGCAACCGGCTTGTTGCGCACCATGGCAAACAGCTCAGTGTCCAGAGCTGCATAGGCGCTGTCGACGTAGCCCATCGCAACCGGCGCACCCAGGGTTGGGCCAAAGCCGCCACTGGTCACCCTTCCGATCACCGCACCGTTTGCGCCCACCAGTTCCGCACCCTCACGGACCGGCACCCGCTCCTGCACCAGCAGACCGACACGCTTACGCGCCACACCATTCTGTTGCTGGGCAAAGATGGTCTCGGCGCCAGGAAAACCGCCAGCTCGGGCACCGTCTGCACGGCGCGGCTTGGATAGCGCCCAGACCAGACTGGCTTCAACCGGCGTTGTCTGCGTATCCATATCATGGCCGTACAGGCACAGGCCTGCCTCCAGACGCAGGGAGTCACGCGCGCCCAGGCCAATGGCTTGTACTTCCGGCTCGGCCAGCAGGGCTCGGGCCAGTGCTTCGGCGCCTTCTACCGGCACGGAAATCTCGAAGCCGTCTTCGCCGGTATACCCACTGCGGCTGACGATGCAGTCATAATCCAGCAGCGTGACGCGGGCAATGTTCATGAACGTCATGCCGGACACCTGCGGCGCCAGTCGCGCCAGCACGGTCACGGCTGCCGGTCCCTGCAAGGCCAGGAGCGCCCGCTCTTCAAACAAGGGTTCGACATGACAGCGCGAGCCGATATGCTCTTTGAGGTGCGCCAGATCCTGGTGCTTGCATGCGGCATTCACGACCAGATACAGGCAATCGCCCAGGTTCGCGACCATGAGGTCGTCGAGAATGCCGCCCTGCTCGTTGGTGAACAAGGCGTACCGCTGCATGCCTACCGGCAGGCCTACGATATCGACCGGAACGAGCCCTTCCAGCGCGGCGGCGGTACTGTCGCCCGTCAGCAGGATCTGGCCCATGTGGGAAACGTCGAACAATCCAGCCTGGGCGCGGGTGTGCTGGTGCTCCTTGAGCACGCCAAGGGGGTATTGCACCGGCATGTCATAACCGGCGAACGGCACCATGCGTGCGCCCAGTTCAAGGTGCAGGGCATGGAGTGGGGTTTTGAGCAGTGATTCGGTCATGGGGACTCCTTCATGAGTCGTGCAGTCGCGTCCAACGCGAGCAAAAGGGCCGGTCAGGCATGGCTAACGGCACACCGCGCCAAGCATGGACGTGCCTTACAGTAAAGCCGTAAAAGCCGTAACGGTGAAACCGCGTTGAGACCATGTACCCGGCCAGTTGACAGGCATCACGGCGCTCCATCTCCTTCTGCGGAATAGGCAGAAGGAGATGGGCAAGGTGATACGCATCCGCTGTGGATCACGCGTCCTGATACGCCTCGATCGGCGGGCAGGAGCAGATCAGGTTGCGGTCACCGTATACGTTGTCGATACGCGCCACGGGCGGGAAGTACTTGCCGTTCACCAGCGATGGCAACGGATACACCGCCTGTTCGCGGCTGTAAGAATGCGTCCATTCGCCGGTCAGCTCGCGTGCGGTATGCGGCGCGTTCTTGAGTGGATTGTCATTGGCATCCAGCGTACCGGCCTCGATGGCACGAATCTCTTCGCGAATGGCGATCATGGCGTCGCAGAAGCGATCCAGCTCGGCCTTGGACTCGCTCTCAGTCGGCTCGATCATCAGCGTACCGGCTACCGGGAAGGACATGGTAGGCGCATGGAAGCCAAAGTCGATCAGGCGCTTGGCCACATCGTCCACGGTCACGCCACTCGTTTCCTTGAGCGGACGCAGATCGAGAATGCACTCGTGTGCCACCAGGCCGCCTTCACCCGAGTACAGCACCGGGTAATGGGTTTCCAGACGACGAGCGATGTAGTTGGCATTCAGGATCGCAATCTGCGAGGCACGGGTCAGCCCCTCGCCGCCCATCATCTTCATGTACATCCAGGAGATGGGCAGGATACTCGCGCTGCCGTAGGGCGCCGCCGATACTGCACCTTCCTTGCGCTCGAGCCCGGCATGACCCGGCATGAACGGCGCTAGATGGGACTTCACACCAATCGGGCCTACGCCCGGACCGCCACCACCGTGCGGGATGCAGAAGGTCTTGTGCAGGTTCAGGTGAGACACATCTCCGCCAAACTTGCCCGGCGCGCACAGGCCCACCATGGCGTTCATGTTGGCGCCATCAATGTAAACCTGACCACCATGCTCGTGAACGATGCTGCAGATCTCGCGGATCGCCTCTTCGAACACACCGTGAGTGGAAGGATACGTAATCATCAGCGCGGCCAGATTGGCAGCGTGCTGCTGGGCCTTGGCACGCAGATCGCCCACATCCACGTTGCCGCGGCTGTCACAGGCCACCACGACCACACGCATACCGGCCATCGAGGCGGTTGCCGGGTTGGTGCCATGGGCAGACGACGGGATCAGGCAGATATCGCGCTGGGTGTCGCCGCGGCTTTCATGATAGGCGCGAATGGCCAACAGGCCCGCGTATTCACCCTGGGAGCCGGCGTTGGGTTGCAGGGAGATGGCGTCGTAGCCCGTAGCGGCGCATAGCATCTGCTCCAGCTCGGCGGTCATCTGGGCATAGCCCTCGGTCTGGTCGGCCGGTGCGAAGGGATGCAGATTGCCAAATTCGGCCCAGGTGATTGGAATCATCTCGCTGGCCGCGTTGAGCTTCATGGTGCAGGAGCCCAGCGGGATCATGGTGCGATCCAGCGCCAGATCCTTGTCCGCCAGGGTGCGCAGGTAGCGCATCAGCTGGGTTTCGGAGCGGTATTGGGAGAAAACAGGGTGCGTCAGGAAGGCGGACTGACGACGCAGCGTTGCCGGCAAATGCTCCTCGGCCTTCGCTAGCAGGCTATCCAGGGAGGGCACCGGCTGGCCATCGCTGAAAAGCTCCAGCAGAGCCATGACGTCTTCGACCGTGGTGGTCTCGTCCAGCGAAACCCCCAGGTCGGTGTCACGAATTACGCGCAAGTTGAAGCCTTTGGCGCGGGCCGCTTCGTGAATCGCCTTGGTTTTGTCGCCAAATACCAGCGTCAGCGTATCGAAAAAGGTTTCCTGGGTACGATGGCCTAGTGCATGCAGACCGGTCGCCAGCAGGGCAGTCAGGCGATGAATGCGCGTAGCGATGTGCTTGAGACCTTCCGGACCGTGGTAGACGGCATACATGCTGGCAATGTTGGCCAGCAGGACCTGAGCTGTGCAGATGTTGCTCGTCGCCTTCTCACGACGGATGTGCTGCTCACGGGTCTGAAGCGCCAGCCGATAGGCCGGGTTGCCATGACGGTCAATGGATACGCCCACCACACGGCCGGGCATGTCACGCTTGTATTTGTCCTGAGTGGCAAAATACGCAGCGTGCGGGCCGCCAAAGCCGAGCGGTACGCCAAAGCGCTGGGCCGTGCCGATAGCGACATCCGCGCCAAACTCGCCGGGTGGGGTCAACAATGTCAGGGCCATCAGGTCAGCCGCGACGGCGACCAGGGCACCCGCCTGATGGAAGGCCTCGATGACTTCACGGTAATCGCGGATTTCGCCCGTGGTCATCGGGTACTGGAACAGAGCACCAAAGAAACGGCCGTGATCGTCGATGTCCGTTTCCACACCCACTACGATTTCAATACCCAGCGGCTCGGCGCGGGTGCGGATCACATCAATGGTCTGCGGGTGGCAGTGCAGGGAAACGAAGAAGGCCTCGGCCTTGCTTTTGGACAGACGACGGCAGAATGTCATGGCCTCGGAGGCAGCCGTGGCCTCGTCCAATAGGGACGCATTGGCTATAGGTAGCCCGGTCAGATCGCCGATCAATGTCTGGAAGTTCAGCAGTGCCTCCAGACGACCCTGGGAGATTTCCGGCTGGTAAGGCGTATAGGCCGTGTACCAGGCGGGATTTTCCAGCAGGTTGCGCAGGATGGGCGCCGGGGTATGGCAGTTGTAATAGCCCTGTCCGATAAAGGACTTGAACAGCTTGTTCTTGCGGGCGATGCCACGCAATTCGGCCAGGGCGTCGGCTTCAGACAGCCCCTGGGGCAAATCCAATACGCTGGTGCCCTTGATGCTGTCCGGGATGACCTTGGCTGTCATGGCATCCAGCGAATCGTAGCCCAGCAGGTCGAGCATGGACACGATGTCCAGCTCGCGCGGGCCGATGTGGCGCGAAATGAATTCGTCAGTGGTGCTGAATGAGTCGCGAAAATCGGTCATGGTCACCTCCTCAAGCCTTGATCAATTGAGCGTAGCCGTCTTCAGTGAGCAGCGTGCCGAGTGCTTCTGGATCGGCAGGACGCATGCGGAAGAACCAGCCGGCGTCGAGAGGGTCCTGGTTGACTTTCTCAGGGGCATCGCCAAGCGCTTCGTTGATTTCCAGGATCTCGCCATCGATCGGCATGGCAATGTTGCTGGCAGCCTTGACCGACTCCAGTACCGCCACCTCTTCGCCCTTGGCGTAGGTGCGCAGCTCCGGCAATTGCACGAAGACCAAGTCGCCCAGCGCATCCTGAGCATAATCTGTAATGCCTACGGTTACAGTGCCATCGGCTTCCAGACGCAGCCATTCGTGTTCTTCGGTAAAGCGCATAACCATTGCAGACTCCTGAATAGGGGTAACCCAGCTGGGCACAAGCTGACCTCCTTCATAGCAAGGCAGATGCCAAGGTCTTACCGATGGCGCAATGCCAGAGCACGCGCGGCCTACAGGAAAATGAAGCAATAAAAGGTGCTGTAACGAAAGTGCTACGCCCTATGGAAAGAAGTCTGCCAGAGCCCTTGCGAGCCCAGAATGGACAAGGCTTTTCCAGCGGTCGTATCGAATTCATTACAGCGCAATGAATTCGATACAGATTTAATCCAGGATGAAGTGGGGCAGGAAGCGCGAGCTGTCTTGGGTAATCAATGTTGCATCCTCACGGATACCCACCCCACAGGCCGTGTCACCTACCACCCAACTGCCAATAACAGGGTAGTTATCGGAAAAACAAGGCAACGGGTGACATTGCTGCACGATGCTGGGGCCCGCGTATGGGCCCGGCACGTCCAGACGCGTGCCGTCCAGACTGTGCAGTTCGATGTTGGCACCCTCCCGTGAGAACAGCGGCTTGCGCACCCAGCCTGGCGCGACCGGACTACCAGCCTCTTTATCGAAAAAGGCTGGAAGCAGATTGGGATGCCCCTCATGCCGCTCCCACAACAAGGCCAGAATACCTTTGTTGCTGAGCAGCGCCTTCCACGGCGGCTCATAGAATTGCGTAAAGGAGCTGGGAATAGAATGTCCAAACGCCTCGTCCAGCATGAACTCCCAGGGGTAGAGCTTGAACAGTGACGGGATGAATTCATCGTTCAGGTCCACAAACCCCTGTGACCTGTCCAGCCCGATATCCTCCACAGCGATATAACGCGTCTGAATACCCGCCTGGGTGGCACAGTCCCGCAGATATTCGACCGTGCCGCGGTCCTCCAGCGACTCTCTGACCGAGGCCAGATACAGGGGCTGATGCGGTCGCAAGGCGCGAATCGTCTGGATCAGCTGCTCCTGAATACTGTTGTACTGATCCGCCCCGGCGGGAAGCCTGCCCGCCTGCTGCATCTGCTCCAGCCATAGCCACTGGAAAAAGGCTGCCTCGTACAGCGAGGTCGGCGTGTCGTAATTCAGCTCGAACAGCTTGGCCGGTCCCTGACCGCTATAGGCCAGATCCATACGGCCATACAGATGGCGGTCCCGACGTCTCCAGCTGGCAGCCGCACACGCCCAGAAGTACTCCGGTACAGCCAGACGCGAGAGCAGTGCCTCGCTGCCGACGATCTCGTCGACCAGTGCCATGCACATCTGATGCAACTCGGCCGTAGGGGCTTCCAGATCGTTTTCGATCTGCTTCAGGCTGAACTGGTACGCGGCCCGCTCATCCCAGTAGGGTTCGCCGTCAAAAGTGTGGAACAGAAAGCCAAGCTGCTCCGCCTGCTCGCGCCAGTCCGGACGCTCGGTCATATCGATCCGCTTCATGATCCGCTCGACCGTGACGAGTAGGAGGCTGCCCGTGCACCAAAGCCGCCCCGGCTGACGACCCTAGACTCGCTGGAGGCATAGGCGCTCTTGTTCAGATAGGCGATACCCGGTCGTGAACCGACCACCTCGTTATTGGCAGTGCGGTAATGCGCCAGGTCGTCCCGTGACTGGTACAGCGGCTGGCTGGGAAAGGTACGCGTGTACTCGCGCTGGCGTTGTCCTCCGCTGACGCTACTGGAATAACCATAAGAGGCACCGCCCGAGGACGACGATTCGCTCTCCCGCTGTGGGCGCTGGCCCAGCAGAAAGCCGGTCATGAGCGGAACGTAAAACGAAGACCGGGGCTCCAGCAGCTCGCAGCCATTGGTGCCAAAGTCGATCTCGCATTCACCCAGGGAGGCGTAACGCGGCGCACTGCGGTGATGGACCGCGCGGGAAGATTCATACTCCGAGGAGCAGAGGCTGGGCGTGAAAGTGCCGTCGCGGATGCACTCGGCAACGGATCGGTACAGATAACCCGGCTTGGGTTGATCACACCCGGCCAGCATGAGGGGTGTCACTCCAACCAGTACCAGTTGGATGGCTCGGCTGCGTTTCATGCCCTGCCCTCACCCGCTGATGGCAGCGGCATTGAGCACGCCAATCGATACAGACATCGTCGCCACGAGAATACCGCTGGCCATTTCGTTATTGCTGAGCCGTTGGGGCAGCCCCGGCACGAGAAGGCGCAGCACGACGAATGTAACCAGCTGAGCGACTGCTGCGATCAGGGCCCAGAGCAGATAGTCCAGCGCACTGACTGATACCCGCATCGCGCTGGCCAACGGCAGGACGAACCCCAACAGCGTGCCACCGAACGCCAGGGCCGCCGCTGGCACGTTGTTGCGAATCAGCTGCCACTCACGGTGTGGAGTAAGCCAGCTGAAAGTGAAGGCAAACGCGCCCAGAAGCGCGAGCGAGAGAATGAAATAAATGGCGAACGCCGGCAGACCACTGAGGTAGTCAAGCACGCTGGCAAGCATGGGACACTCCTTGTCACGAATGAGCCGGCAGGCTAAGGCACCTGCCGGGGGCGCGCATTTTCGCAACTTCGCGCCCGTTCATCCATGCTCTCTATCCGCCAGCCGCTCCGCTGGTCACTCCCCCTTGCTACGGTGGACCATGTCCTGCACGCGGGCTGCCAGCATCTCGATCGGGAAAGGCTTGGTGATCATGGCCATGTTTGGCTCCAGAAACCCATTGGCAATCACCGCATTTTCCGCATACCCGGTCATGAACAGGACCTTGAGGTCTGGCCGCGTGACCCGGGCCGCATCAGCCATCTGCCGCCCATTGATGCCCGGTAGACCAACGTCGGTTACCAGCAGGTCGATGCGCAGATCGGACTTGAGTATCTCCAGACCGGAAGGGCCGTCGACAGCCTCCAGCACCCAGTAACCCAACTCACTCAAGACCTCTACCACCAGGCTGCGGACAGCATGCTCGTCTTCGACCACCAGCACGACTTCGCTGGCCTCGGACTGCCGACTCAACGATACCGGCTGCCGGACCTGAGGTTCTTCCCTGCGCTCACCGTAGTAGCGCGGCAGGTACAGCTTGATGGTCGTACCCCGACCAACCTCCGAGTAGATCTTGGCTGCCCCTTCCGATTGCCGGGCAAAGCCATAGATCATCGACAGCCCAAGCCCGGTCCCCTCGCCCAGCGGCTTGGTCGTAAAGAACGGGTCGAACGCCTTGGCGATAACATCTGGAGTCATCCCGGTTCCGGTGTCGGTCACGCTGATGCAGATGTACTGGCCAGGCTTGATGTCCCGATCACGAGACGCATAGGCCTCGTCCAGATGAGTGTTGCTGGTCTCGATGGTCAGCCTGCCCCCGTCCGGCATGGCAGCGCGGGCATTGATGGCCAGATTGAGGATGGCGTTTTCCAGCTGATGAGGATCACACAGCGTCAGCCAGAGCGCCCCCGTCTTGACGATTTCCAGCTGCACCGATTCCCCCATGGTGCGGTGCAATAGATCATCCATACCGGTGATCAGGTCATTGGCATTGACGACTTTGGGCACCAGCGGCTGCCGGCGGGAAAAGGCCAGTAGCCGGTGCGTCAGAGCGGCCGCTCGACTGGCCGAGGACATGGCCGTGCTGGCGAAGCGGTCAAGATCCGCCAATTTGCCCTGCTGGATTCGCATGCGGATCAGGTCGAGCGAGCCGATGATCCCGGTCAGCAGGTTGTTGAAGTCATGGGCAATACCGCCTGTGAGCTGGCCAACCGCTTCCATTTTCTGGCTCTGGCGGAGTTGCTCCTGCGCCTGGGCCAGCTCGGCTGCTGCCACTTTTTCCGACTCGATATCACGGCCAACCGCATGGATGTAGCGCGCATCGGGCACAGCGGTCCACGAAAGCCACCGGTAGCTACCATCTTTGTGCCGATAGCGGTTCTCGAACCGCAGTGTGGTATGCCCAAGGGAAAGTTTGCCCACTTCAGCCAGGGTGCTTTCCACATCGTCGGGGTGAACGAAATCCAGCAGCACCTTGCCCAGCAGTTCATCTTCCTGCCAGCCCAACAGGTGCTTCCAGGCCGGGTTGGCGGCCATCACGACGCCGTCAAAGCGCGCGACCAGCATCACATCGGTGGTCAGGCGCCACATGCGGTCAAGGTCTGCGGTACGCTCGGCCACCCGCTGCTCCAGGGTCTCCGTCAGACGCCGGGACGCTTCCTCGGCCTCCTTGCGGTCATGGATGTCACTGTTATTGCCCATCCAGCCGGTGACGTTTCCGGCCTCATCACGCAAGACCTCCGCACGGATATCGAACCAGCGATAGGCTCCGTCCTTGCGCCGTAGCCGTGCTTCAAGCTGATAAAACACGCCTCGGCTGCGGGCATCGAGCCAGACATCCAGGAGCCGCTGGGTGTCATCAGGATGAATGACTTGCGCCCAGCCCATCGGCAGCGCTTCTTCTGGTGTCTGGCCGGTGTAGTCGTACCAGTAACTGTTCAGGTAGCTGAGCGAGCCATCAGGATTACCGAACCAGACGATGGCAGGTGACAGGTCTGTCATTTGCCTTAGTCGCGTCTCGCTGACTTCCAGCCGCCGTAAGGTCCGCCGCTGCTCGGACAGATCGCGCGCAATGGCAGCAATCCCCATGACCTCGCCTCGTTCGTCCCGTGTTGCAAACACCGAGTAGTGAACCGGGATACCGGCCCCAGTGCGATGATCACGGAACCGAAACTCGCCTACCCATTTACCCTCGTTCAAAACGGTTGGGAGAATGGTCGACTCGGCAAAGAGACGGTCTTCAGGCAGGAAATAATCCAGCACATGGCTCTGCCTGACCGCCTCTTCATTGGCCAGCCCGACCATCCGACGTCCGGCCTTGTTGACAAAATAGGCCTGGCCGTCCGGCGCAGCGATACCAATGAAGTCATCCGACTGCTCAACGATCATCATTGCCCGGCGCCAACCCTCATAGGCACGGACCTGCTCGCTGTTATCCACGATCGTGCAGATGGCGCCCTGCGGCTTGCCATCCTGAAAAATGGCCTGGGCCCGATACTCTACAGGGATACAAATACCGTCACGCCGGTAGAAGGCACCGTCCGCCACGTATTCAGCAGTCCCCTCGCGGGCCGTGCGATAAATGGGATGATCCGCCATCACCTGGCGGGCCTTCTCATGAGCCGGATCAATCAGCTCTTCCAGGCGCCACCCGACAATATCCTTTTCACTTTCGGCGCCGAACAGCCTGACGAAAGCGACGTTGCACAGGGTAACTACGCCGTGCTGGTCGATTGAATAGAATCCTTCAGAAATCGAATCCAGCAGCAGGCGATAACTGTCGCGGCTGGCGCGAAGCTCCTGTGCGGCCAGACGCTGCTCGGTACGGTCACGGAGAATCTTGATGAACCCGTCGACCTGATCGGATGCATTCCTGAGCAGCATGAGTTCGCCACTTGCCCAGAAGCGCTGCCCGCTTTTGAGTACATGCCAGCGCTCATCCATGCAGCGCCCCTGCTCCAGAGCTGTATGGCGCTCCTTTTCAGGGATATGGGCAGCGCGGTCTTCAGGTGTGAAGATGATCGCAGCAGGCTTGCCCAGCACTTCCGCCTCTGTCCAGCCAAGCGTGCGACAAGCACCTTCATTCCACGTGGTGATGTGGCCCTCAAGGTCCATGCAGAAAATGGCGTAATCCACCGCGCTGTCGAGAATCTGTTCGCGTTGGGAAGTCGCATGTTCTGCATACTGCTGCTCCTCAGCCTGGCGGGCACTGTTTCGCTCGACGGTAAGGCCGTAAATCTCCAGTTGCGCCACGATTGAACGGGCCAACTCCTGAAGCAACAGGCGCTGCGTAGCATCCAGCCGGCGTGGCACCGTGTCCATGAGACTGAGCACGCCAACAGGTATACCCGCAGCCGTTTTCAGCGCAACCCCTGCATAGTAGGACGAACCGGTACTGGCATTCAGGGCCGATGGCGGAGTAAAGCTCAGATCGCTCCTCGGCTCGCTGAACTCCAGAATATCGGTCGCCGTTAATGCCTCCTCCCAGGGCGCATAGGCCTCGGCCGCAGGACAGCCGCCCTGCTCCGCGGCCAGCCAGAGCCCTTCTGCATCACATAAGTGGATGACGGCTTGCGAAACGGAATAGGTCTCCTGGGCTCGCCGGGCAATATCGGCAAGTTCGGGCAAACGTGGATGGGCTAACAGGCCGTAGCGTTCAAGCGCATCCTGTAGCGCAGCAGGTGGCTGCTCGGGGTCTTGGTGAGCGTTGGTCATGTACAACTGGGTCGTGTTTGGGGGCATAAGCACCGCTCATCCTTGAGAAACTAATGACAGCCCCTCCATGGAGGTCCGTCGCGAACGGTCTATGGCTCATAGACCAGCAAGACGCGGACGAATTCGCCCAGGTCTTCAAACAGTGTCCTTGTAGAAAAACACTCAGCTCTTGCCGGGAATGCCATACTTGCGCAGCCGGTGGGCAATGGCGGTGTGAGAGGTCTTGAGACGGGCCGCCAGTTGACGACTGGATGGATAGTGTGGGTAGAGTTTTTCGAGCAGGGCTTTCTCATAGCTTGAGACTGCCTCATCCAGGCTGTCTACCTCGCCATCTACCTGCCGTGCGACTTCCGTGCCGGCAATATCCAGATCGCCAATATCTACCACGGTGCTTTCGCTGATGGCCGCCGCCCGGAAAATGACGTTCTGAAGCTGCCGCACATTGCCGGGCCAGCGATTGCTCAGAAGCGCCGGATACGTTCCCGGCGCCAGTCGGCAAGGGGGCCGCTGGATCTGGGCGCAGGCCTGCTGCATGAAATGCCGGGCCAGCACCAGAATATCCTGCCCACGCTCACGCAGCGGCGGTACGTCGAGATTCAGGACGTTGAGTCGGTAGAACAGATCCTCCCGAAAGGTCCCTTCGGCAACGCGCTTTTCCAGATCCCGGTGCGTGGCACTCAAAATACGTACATTGACCTTCAGTTCGCGCTCACCGCCCACCCGACGAAACGTACCGTCGGACAAAAACCGCAGTAACTTGGCCTGAAGATACGGGGACATCTCCCCAATTTCGTCGAGAAACACCGTGCCCTTGTCGGCCAGCTCGAGAAGACCGGGCTTGCCGCCGCGCTGGGCACCGGTGAACGCGCCCGGCGCATAGCCAAACAGCTCGCTTTCCGCGAGGCTTTCCGGCAGAGCCGCACAGTTGAGTGCCAGAAATGGCGCATTGCGACGAGGGCTGACCGTATGACAGGCCCGCGCTACCAGCTCCTTACCAGTCCCTGTCTCACCCTGAATCAGCAGCGGTGCATCCAGCGCCGCGACTCGCTGGGCGCGGGCCTTGAGCGCACGTATCGGTGCCGAGTCGCCCAGGATCGATTCGAAGCCTTCGGCCGGGTCATGGCGCAGCGCTGAAAGACGGGCTCCGATCCGGCTGGGGGCGTAAAGCGTCAGCAGCCCACCGGCTAGCCGCTGGGCGTTGCCTTCGGCAGCCTCGCTGATTGGGGTCGAATCCAGCAGGAGAGCCTGCCCGCGCAAGGTGACCTCGCGCATGGGAATCCGAAAGGCCTGCTCCAGCAGTTCCCGCTGCAGAGCTGGATCATCGAACAGCGTAGCCACCGTCGCGCCCTGGGGCGACGGGTCGTCCACCATGGCGGCAAAGGCCGGGTTGGCCAACAGAATGCTACCTTCGCGGTCCACGGCCAGAACCGGGTCGGCCATGGCGGCAAGCAAGGCATCCAGATGCAGCGTACGGCGCTGCCCTGGCAGGATATCCACCACTCGGACAGCCTGTACCCCTCGCACCGTGAGCAGTGCACCACGCAGCTCTTCCAGTACCTCGGCACTCAGGGTCGGCGCATCGATGTAGACATTGGGCGGCACCATCTCGACCGCATCGAGGTTGAGGTTGCGCGCTCCCAGAAGCGCCAGCACTTCTTGGGTAATGCCGACACGGTCGATAAAACTGACGTGGATTCGCATGGGGTGGGCGGGGTCTCGAACAGGTATAGCCAAGGGCAAGCCCGTATCGTACCGGATGCCACTTCCCCATGGGCACCCAACCCCAGAATTCCTTGTATTTATTGTTGCTCCGCCTGGCGAAGCGTCTACGCTAGAATGATGGCTCTTTTTTATTAGCCGGGCCGTCCTGCGAGACCTCCATCCTATGAAAGACGAAGACCGTTTGAAACTTGATCAGCAGCTCTGCTTTGCCCTGTATTCCACCTCCCTCGCCATGACGAAGGTCTACAAGCCGCTCCTGGAAGCCGTCGGCCTGACCTATCCGCAATACCTGATGATGCTGGTGCTCTGGGAAAGCGACGGTCTCACGCTCAAGGAATTGGCCAAACGCCTGCATCAGGACTCCGGCGCGCTGACGCCAGTACTCAAGCGGCTCGAAGCGGAAGGCTATGTCACCCGCAAGCGCAGCCTTCAGGACGAACGCAACCTCTCGATCGAGCTGACGGCGGCCGGGAAGACCTTGCGTAAGAAAGCCGAAGAAATCAACGGCTCAGTACAATTGGCCTGTGGCCTGGGTAATGATGACATGGGGCAGCTTCGGTCCAGCCTGATCAAGCTACGCGACAGCCTGAATCAATAAAGGCATGCCTAAGCGGCCGCAGCACTGACGCGCCCTCCAACCCATGGAATAACCGTTCGTCGGACTCATAAATAAATAGTTTGCGCGATAATCAATATCGGAATAACTTAATTCCTGTAGACAACGCGGTAACGAGCAACGACTTCCACGTCGTTTTTTAAAGACCAAATGATTATCGCAATAATCAAATTAATCCGAGGACGATGCACATGAACATTCTGTACAAGACTTCCGCAACCAGCACCGGTGGCCGTGACGGTCGTTCCATCAGCGCCGACGGTATTCTCGATGTAAAACTGGCTACCCCAAAAGCGCTGGGCGGACAAGGCGGCGAAGCAACCAACCCTGAGCAGCTGTTTGCAGCGGGTTACTCGGCCTGCTTTATCGGCGCCATGAAGTTTGTAGCGGCCAAGGAAAAAGTGGCGCTGCCCAGTGATCTCAGCGTGACGGCAGAAGTCGGTATCGGTCCGATCCCCACCGGCTTTGCCCTGGACATCGAACTGCGCGTCAGCGTGCCGGGCCTGGATCGTGCCAAAGCCCAAGACATCATCGAGAAGGCCCATCAGGTCTGCCCATACTCAAATGCCACCCGCGGCAACGTGGATGTACGCCTGACCCTCGTCTAAGCCTGACGCGGGACGCCCCAGCGCGGCGTCCCTGGAGAACCGGATCATGAAAATGCTTGCTCAGCTGTTCACTGTCTCTGCCCTTTCCCTGGTCGCTGGTCATGCCCTGGCCGCAGATGACGCCGGCCTTGAACGTACCACCCAAGGTTTTCTGAACACCTTGAACCAGAGCGGGGGTAAGCCTCTCGAGCAACTCTCGCCCAAGGATGCCCGTGCTGTCCTGACGGGTGCCCAATCAGGCGTGAAGGTCGATCTGTCCAACGTAGAGGTGAGCGAAAAGACCATTACCGCTGATGGGCAGAGGATTTCGCTGACCATTGTCCGACCTGCCGGTGTCACCAAGGCGCTGCCGGCGTTCATGTTCTTCCACGGTGGCGGCTGGGTGCTGGGTGACTTCCCCACTCACCAGCGTCTGGTGCGGGATCTGGTGGTCGACTCGGGTGCGGTGGCCGTTTTCGTGAATTACACGCCTTCGCCTGAGGCGCATTATCCGGTAGCCATCAATCAGGCCTATGCCGCTACCCGCTGGGTCGCCGAGCATGGCAAAGAAATCAACGTAGATGGCTCTCGCCTGGCTGTCGCAGGCAACAGCGTAGGCGGCAATATGGCGGCAGTTGTCAGCTTGATGGCGAAAGAGCAAGGCACGCCCAAGCTCCGCTATCAGGTGCTGCTCTGGCCTGTCACCGATGCCAACTTCGACACCGGCTCGTATGACACCTATGCCGAAGGGCACTTCCTGACCCGCAACATGATGAAGTGGTTCTGGGATAACTACACCACCGATCCCAAGCAGCGCCAGGAAATTCATGCCTCGCCGCTGCAGGCTACGACTGAGCAGCTCAAAGGCTTACCGCCCGCACTGGTGCAGACCGCAGAGTACGATGTGCTGCGCGATGAGGGTGAGGCATACGCCCGCAAGCTTAATGCAGCCGGGGTGGATGTGGTGCAGGTCCGCTACAATGGCCTTATACATGACTACGGCTTGCTTAACGTCTTCCACGATGTTCCTGCGGTACAGAGCGCCATCGCCCAGGCGGGTGATGAATTGCGCAAGCATCTGAAGTAACAGACAGGCCCCTGGCTCGAAATGACACCAGGGGCTCTGCTCTTTTTTATTATTGCGAACAAGATGCTCAAGAAAAGCAGAATTCACCAATTTCTTCTGAAAACCTATGCTTAGGTGTCGCAAACATCCTTTCCAACCTTATCTTTAGCAACCTAAGATCAGCGCTACTCTCCTAGGATGAGCATATCGCCCTTCTGTGGATGTTCGCGCATGTCCTCTTCTTCGCTCACGACAGGTTCATCGGTTGCCGACACCGAAGCGTCTGCTTTCTCCAACCGGCGTGCCGCCGAAATTTCGGCACGTATCGACCGGCTACCCGCCACGGCAACGATCTGGCGACTAATCGCCCTGCTTTCCATCGGCGGTTTCTTCGAACTGTACGACCTGTTCCAGACCGCCTATATCAGCCCTGGCTTGATACGCGCCGGACTGTTTGCCACTGGCAGCGCCGGTGTATTCGGTATCGCCGACCAGGCTGCGTTCGCTTCGGCAACCTTTCTGGGCCTGTTCGTAGGGGCAAGCCTGCTGAGTCCCATCGCAGACCGTTTCGGCCGCCGGCGCATCTTTACCTTTGCGCTTATCTGGTACACCGCGGCTACGGTGCTCATGGGTCTGCAAAGCACAGCACTAGGCATTATCGTGATGCGGTTCTTCGTCGGTATCGGGCTGGGAATCGAGCTGGTCACTATTGACGCCTATCTATCCGAACTGGTGCCCAAGCGCATCCGTACGTCAGCCTTCGCCTTTGCCTTTTTCGTCCAGTTCCTGTCCGTACCCGCGGTCGCCCTGATGTCGGCCTGGCTGGTACCGCAGGACCCCTTCGGGATTTCCGGCTGGCGCTGGGTTGTACTGGCCAGTGCAGTATTCGCCTTGTTTATCTGGTGGCTGCGCTCACGCCTGCCCGAGTCGCCCCGCTGGCTCGCGCAACGTGGCCGTCTGGATGAGGCGGATCAGGTTTTGTCGACCCTGGAAGCCCGTTGTGCCAGGGACATCAAGGCCCCACTTCCCGAGCCACACGTCGAAGCGGTTACGTTCGAGACCCAGGGGCGCTTCACCGAAATCTGGCAGCCGCCCTACCGCCGGCGCGCCCTCATGCTGATCGTCTTCAACATCTTCCAGGCCATTGGATTCTTCGGTTTTGGCAACTGGCTTCCAGCTTTGCTGTCTGGCCAGGGCGTCAGCGTTACCCACAGTCTGACCTATGCCTTCGTGATCAGTCTGGCCTACCCGTTGGGACCTTTGTTGTTCGTAAAGATCGCTAACCGTTTCGAGAACAAATGGCAGATCGTGGGTTCATCAATCGGCACCATGCTGTTCGGCACCCTGTTCGCGTTTCAAAGCTCAGCCACTGGTTTGATCGCATGTGGGGCGATGATCACCCTGTGCAATGCCTGGCTGACCTTTAGCTTCCACTCCTACCAGAGCGAGCTGTTTCCCACGCCCATTCGTGCCCGTGCTGTCGGGTTCTGCTATTCCTTCAGTCGCCTTTCCACGGTCTTCAGCAGTGTACTGATCGGCCTCTTTCTCCAACACTTCGGTACGCCGGGCGTGATCACGTTTATCGTGACCAGCATGCTGATCGTGATGATTACCATTGGCGGCTTCGGACCCAAGACTCGCAATCTGGCGCTGGAAGATATCGCGCACTAACAAAAACGCCGTACAGGATCGCTGTACGGCGTTTTCAAGAGCGCAGGCCCGATCAGGCCTGCATGGCGTCGCGGATATCCTGAGCCAGCTCACGTACGCGGGATTCCTGAGTGTCCCAGGAACACATGAAACGGGCACCACCGCTGCCGATAAAGGTATAGAAGCGCCAGCCACGGGCACGCAACCGCTCCAGTGCCGGCTCGGAAAGCTGCAGGAACACCGAGTTGGCCTGCACCGGAAACATCAGGCTCAGCCCGGGCACGTCTTTCACCAGATCAGCCAGGAGCTGGGCGCAGTGGTTGGCGTGTTCGGCATAACGCAGCCAGGCATTGTTTTCGAGGATGCCGACCCATGGCGCGGAGAGAAAACGCATCTTCGACGCCAGCTGACCGGCCTGCTTGCAGCGGTACTCAAAGTCTTCGGCCAGCTCACGGTTGAAGAACAGGATCGCCTCACCTACCGCCATGCCGTTCTTGGTGCCACCAAAGCAGAGTACGTCAACGCCGGCCTTCCACGTCACCTCGGCCGGTGTGCAGCCAAGGCTTGCCACCGCGTTGGAAAAGCGCGAGCCGTCCATATGCAGACGCAAGCCGAGGTCGCGGCAGGTATCGGCTACTGCATTCAGCTCGTCGAGGCTATACAGCGTGCCGACTTCTGTGACCTGGGTAATGCTGACCGCTCGGGGCTTGGGAAAATGAATATCCTTGCGCTTGGTGGCAATCTGGCGAATGGCATCAGGCGTCAGCTTGCCTTGGGTGGTCGGGGCCAACAGGAGTTTGGAGCCGTTGGAAAAGAACTCCGGGGCACCGCATTCGTCCGTCTCTACGTGGGCCGTCTCGGCGCAGATCACGCTGTGATAGGACTGGCACAGGGCCGCCAGGGCCAGGGAGTTTGCAGCAGTACCGTTGAAGGCAAAGAAGACTTCGCAATCGGTTTCGAACAATTCGCGGAAATGATCTGCGGCGCGGGCCGTCCAGGCATCATTACCATAGGCGGTATCGTGCCCGTGATTGGCTTCGGCCATGGCCGCCCAAGCTTCCGGGCAGATCCCTGAATAGTTGTCGCTGGCGAATTGCTGACTATGGTCGTTCATGGGTATTCCTTGAGAACCACCCGAGGAAGCCCGCTTGTGGCCGACTTCCATGGCGGTAAATAAACGGACGCTTATAGCGGCCGGGTTCGAGTGTCCAACCAATCGCGCGCCGCACCGCTGACCAGCGGACGGACACGCTCACGCACCTCGGCGTGGTAGGCGTTCAGCCAGGCGATCTCATCTTCACGCATGAGCGTACGGTCGATACAGCGGGTATCGATCGGGCACAGCGTCAAGGTTTCGAAGCGCATAAACTGGCCGAACTCGGTTTCAGGCTCGGCCACGTTGAGCAGCAGGTTCTCGATCCGCACGCCCCACTGCCCGGGCCGGTAGATACCGGGTTCGTTGGACGTGATCATACCGTCCCGCATGGCACTGTTGGGGGATGGTTGACCATAGAACGTGATGGATTGCGGCCCCTCGTGTACGTTCAGGAAGTATCCTACCCCATGCCCGGTTCCATGACCGTAATCGATGCCCGCTTCCCAGATGGGCGCACGGGCAATCGCATCGAGCATCTGTGACGCGATGCCTGCCGGAAAACGTGCTCTGGACAATGCGATCATGCCCTTGAGTACACGGGTGAAGTCACGCTTCTGCTCGTCGTTGGGCGTGCCAATGGGTACAACGCGGGTGATATCCGTCGTGCCTCCCAGGTACTGACCGCCGGAGTCGATCAGCAGGAGGCCGTCGCCCTCGATAACAGAATGTGCCTCTTCTGTTGCATGGTAATGGGGCAGCGCGCCCCCTGCGTTATAGCCTGCAATAGTAGAGAAACTCAGGGAGACAAAATTGGGGCGGCGTGCACGGGCAGCGGTCAGCCATTCATCCACCGTCAGCTCGGTCACCCGCTCTCCCGCCTCAAGTGCCGCCTCGAACTGGGCGAAGAATTCGCACAAGGCCGCGCCATCCTGTTCCATGGCCTCACGCACATGCTGTGCTTCGGCTGCCGTCTTGCGGGACTTAAACAGAGTGGATGGATTAATCGCCTCGATGCGCTTGACGCTGGAGGGCACGCCTTCCACCAGGCCGTAGGTGACGCGCGCCGGATCGACCAGCAGACGCGACCCGGCAGGCAGCGCCGCCAGAGCACCATGGGCCGCGTCATAGGCGGCCAGCTGGATACCGGCTTCGTTCAGGGTGCGCTCAAGAGCCGCCGGAATTTTCCCGGCACCCACGAACAGCTGCACCTGACCCGGCCCGATCAACGCATGGGCCAGAAAGACCGGGTTATAGGACACATCGGCACCACGCAGGTTGAACAGCCAGGCAATATCATCCAGGCTGGAAATGAAATGCCAGTCAGCTCCTTGCCCGGCCATCGCCTTGCGTACCTGCTCCAGCTTTTCAGTGCGGGATACCGGTGCGTATGGCGCCTCGTGAGCGTATACCGGCGCCGCAGGCAATGCGGGCCGCTCGGGCCAGATACGGTCGATCAGGTCGATAGTGGTGCGTAGCGAAATGTTCTTATCGGCAAAAGCCTTGCGCAGCGCCTCGGCGGCACCCAGCGACAGCACAGCCCCATCCACCGCCACGGCGCCACCCGTCGGTACATGCTCGGCCATCCAGTCGATGTGGGCCTGCATGCCGCCAGCCACCAGCTTCATCAGTTCCACGCCCGAACCTGCCAGCTCAGCCTGGGCCTGTTCCCAGTAGCGGCTATCCGTCCAGACGCCAGCAAAATCCTTTGCCACGATCAGCGTACCGGCCGAGCCCGTGAAACCCGATAGCCATGACCGCCCTTGCCAACGCTCGGGCAGGTACTCCGACAAATGCGGATCGGCGGACGGAATCAGGCAGGCATCGATGCCCTCTTCATGCATGACCTGACGCAAGGCGGCCAGACGATCAGGAATGGAAACGAGGTCTTGATGGGACATGTACTCTCCGGTAGGCAAGGGATGCAGTTGAAGCAGTCCTGCAATAAATACCGCAGATATAAAAAAGCCGCATCAAGGGATGCGGCTAAAACATGAAAAACCAAAGGAGCAGAATGGTTTTTCCTTGAGAACCTGCACTATCGACAAGCAGTTGCGTCACGCCTGAAGGCAATGGAAATGCACATCCTCACACCGTGAGCATGGTCCATAAGGGGGAAACTTCTGGCAGTGGCGGAAACGCTCCGAAAACGAGCAGGTCCTGAAGACGACGTTTGGCGCGGCGGGCGCTTGGGCCAAACGGGATTAACGCTGGGAAACCTGCTGGTCTTGCTGGGCTTTCTGAGTCTGTTGCGCCTGCTGGAAGCGCTCTATGACAGCGTGGTTCTGGTTGACGAGCTTGTAGTTCTGCTCGTAGGAATCACGGGCAAAGCTCACCTGGGTAAAAGCAACAGCAGATACAGCAAGAATCGAGGCAGTAAACAAACGTAACATGATGAACTCCTGACACCCTTGGATTGGGTTCATCACTAGGATAACGCGTAACAATTATTGAAAAATATCGCCTGGGTACATAGAGATTTACCAATTGCGCAAGTATTCCAGGCGAGGCAGGCTCAGATGGCCCAGTAGGAATGCATGGCTACGATGTCATCGTCGTTGCTGAAACGTCTGGGTAGCTCTTCCTTGAGGATATCCACCCACGCCTTGATCTTGGCATCCAGGAAGCGTCGGGACGGATACAGCGCATAGACATTGCGCTCACGCAGGCGATACTCGGGCAATACCCGCACGAGTCCGCCTTCCCGCAAGGCCGGTGCAGCAATAAAGCTGGGCAACAGGCACAGGCCGAGTCCGGCCTTGGCCGTATTGGCCAGTGCATCCGCAACATTTACCTGATAGATAGAGCGAGGCTTAATCGACGTTTCTTCGTCCGGCTTGGTAAATACCCACTCCTCGGGAAACGTCGGGTCCTGAAGCAACAGGCACGTGTGCTGGTCCAGATCGCGCGGATGATGGGGCGTGCCCCACTTGGCCAAGTAATCGGGCGAGGCACAGACGACGCTATAGACCTCACCAAGCCGTTGGGCGACCAGTTCGGAGTCAGGCAGATGCCGATCCATGGTAATCGCAACGTCGTAGCCTTCTTCGATCAGGTCAGGACGATTCTGGGACAGGGTGAAATCCAGCGTGACATCTGGATAGCGCTCGGCATAGAGCGCCGCCAGAGGCGCCAGGTGTTCGGTTCCCAGCCCGGTCAGGGAGTGCACGCGCAACCGGCCGGAAGGCTTAAGGTGTGCACCACTGGCCTCGGCCTCGGCTTCGGCTACCGAATCGAGAATGCCCCGGCAGCGCTCCAGATAGCGCTCCCCAGCCTCCGTTAGCGCCAGCCGGCGGGTAGTACGGTGCAACAACCGTGTTTGTAAATGCGTCTCCAGGTCGGAAATCACCCGGGAAACCTGCGCCGTCGATAAGTCCAGCAAGGCCGCAGCGGCCGTAAAACTGCCCGCGTCGACCACCCGGGTAAAAATCCGCATGCCTTGTAACGTATCCATTATTGTTGCCTGCTCCGTAACGCTGTTTCGCTTAGCAGCCTATTTATTTCTAGATGTTACGCTTTTATTCTTGACCATGTGAGCTGCAGTACTGCCGGTGCTCTTCTCGTTAGCCCTGACGAGAATCTTTTAGCACTGGGTTTCTCCCTCCCGTACCCTACTGCAGCTCCGGAGATAGCTCCTTGTGGCATGCTGGAACCGCCCGACCCCTCCGGGGCGGTTCAGCTGCCGTTTTTTTCTTCTTTCCTTATTGCGCTTTGCTTGGTTCGCGGATGCGATACCAGGTCACGTATAGCGCTGGCAGGAACAGCAGCGTGAGCAGGGTTGCTGCCACAATGCCACCGATCATCGCATAGGCCATCGGCCCCCAGAAGACCTCCCGGGCGATGGGAATCATGCCCAGGCTGGCGGCAGCGGCTGTCAGCAGAATCGGCCGACGTCGATGATTGGTCGCCTCGATGACCGCATCCCAGGGATGACGACCATCCTGCTCGAACTCATCGATCTGGGTTACCAGGATGACCGAGTTGCGGATGATGATCCCAATCAACGCCAGCACCCCTAGAATGGCCACGAAGCCCAGCGGCGTTCCCGTGGGCACCAGCGCCAGCACGACCCCGATCAGCCCCAGCGGCGCCACACTGGCGACCAGGAACATCTTCTGAACGCTTTGGAGCTGGATCATCAGGAACGTGGCCATCAGGAACAGCATGAGCGGGATTACGCTTGCAATGGGCTTTTGCGCCTTGCCGCTTTCCTCTACGGTACCGCCTACGTTGACCTGATAGTTGAGTGGCAGGTTACCTCTGAACTCATCGATCTTGGGCTGAAGAGCCTTGATCAGATCCGGCGCCTGGATAGAACCCTCGATAGTGGCCTTAAGCGTAATGGTTGGCTGGCGGTTACGCCGCCATACCAGCGGCTGCTCCATCTCGTACCCCACCGTGGCAAAGGATTTGAGCGGAATCGAAGTGCCCGAGGGCGTCACGATCTGCAGGTTTTCCACGGTCTCGATAGAGCTGCGCTCGGCATCTTCAGAGCGCCCTACCACGTTGACGAGGTAGATGCTGTCACGCACCTGGGTAATGGGCGTACCACTCACCACGCCGTTCATGATTTGGGCCACGTCCTGGGATGATAGCCCCAGCTGGCGGGCACGGTCCTGGTTCACATCGATTTTCAGCATCCGCCCCGGCTCGTTCCAGTCGAAAAGGATATCGCTGATATGAGGGTTGGCACTGATGGCGCTGGCCAATGCCAGTGCCTGCTTACGCACCTCGGAAATACTTGGACCACTGACACGATACTGGATCGGCCGTCCTACTGGCGGCCCCATCTCCAGAGGCTGAACATACCCATCAAGCCCGACAAATTCGTTCTTGAGTCGCTCCTTGAGCTTGGGAATCAGCCGATTACGGGCCTCCAGGTCCTTGCTGACAATAACGACCTGTCCATAAAACGGGTTATTGAGCTGCTGATCCAGCGGCAGGTAGAAGCGCACCGCGCCCTGTCCTACATACGAACTCCAGCGGGCAATGTCTGGGTCTCCCTTGAGGGATGCCTCGAAACGATCCATTTGCGCACGGGTTTCCAGCACGGAGCTGTTCTGCGGCAGGTTCAAGTCCACCAGAATTTCCGGCCGATCCGAGGACGGGAAGAACTGGTTCTGCACGAAACGCATGCAGAACAGCGCGGCCGCAAAGAGCAACACCGTCATGATGATGGTCAGCCAGCGGTGCCGCATGGACCAGACCAGCGAGCTCTGGGACCAGCGCGCCAGTCGTCCCGGCCCCTTTTCCTTTTTATGCTTGAGCGACTTGGGTAGCAGGTGCACGCCCATCACCGGTGAGAACAGCACCGCCACGATCCACGACAGGATCAGCGCCACGGCAATTACGGCAAACAACGTAAAGGTATATTGGCCGGCGGTACTCTTGTTGAGGCCGATAGGCACGAATCCCGCCACGGTGACCAGCGTGCCGGTCAGCATCGGAAAGGCCGTGTGGTCATAGGCGTAGGTGGCCGCCTTGTGGAGCGAGTCGCCCTCTTCCAGCCGGGTCACCATCATCTCGACGGTGATCATGGCGTCATCCACCAGAAGGCCCAGGGCAATGATCAAGGCACCCAGGGAGATCCGCTGCATGGTGATACCGCTGTATTCCATGAACAGAAACACCATGGCGAGCACGAGAGGGATTGAGCAGGCCACCACCAGCCCGGCACGCAGACCCAGGCTGATAAAGCTCACCACCAACACGATGATGACCGCCTCGAATAGCGCATGGGTAAAGCTGCTGGACGCCTTCTCCACCACCTCGGCCTGGTTGGACACCTGATGCACGCCCACCCCGACCGGTAGCTCACCGGTAATCGCCTTCATCCGTTCGGACAGCGCCGCACCAAAGGTCTGCACGTTGCCACCCTTGCGCATGGCAATTGCCAGGCCCAGGGCCGGCTCGCCGTTGAAGCGGAACAGGGATGTAGGCGGATCGGCGTAATCCCGGTGGATGGTGGCCAGATCAGCCAGACGGTAGAAGCGGTCATTGATCCGAAGGTTGACAGCCTCCAGATCTTTCTCTGACTTGAATTCACCGGAGGTACGTACCGAAACGCGTTCTGGACCGGCCTCGATTACGCCGGAGGGCGTCACGGCATTCTGTGCCTGCAGGCTCTGCATGATCTGTCGCTGATCGAGCCCCAGTGCTGCCAGTTTGCGCGTCGAGAAGTCGAGGTAGATGACCTCGTTCTGCGCCCCCATGAGCTCAACCTTACCCAGGTCCGGCACTGCTCGGATGTCCAGGCGCACCCGCTCTACGTAATCGCGCAGCTGCCGGTACGAGATACCGTCGCCAGTAAAGGCATAAATACTGCCGAATACATCGCCGAACTCGTCATTGAAGGCCGGTCCCTGTATCCCTTGCGGAAACTGCCCCTGGATATCGGAAATCTTCTTGCGGACCTGATACCAGATATTGGGGATTTCCTTGTCGCTGGTAGTATCGCGCAGGTACACAAACACCGTGCTCAAGCCCGGCCGGGTAAAGCTCTTGGTGTAATCCAGCGAATCCAGCTCTTCGAGTTTCTTTTCGATCCGGTCGGTGACCTGCTCCAGGGTTTCCTGGGTGGTCGCGCCCGGCCACTGGGTCTGGATCACCATGGTCTTGATGGTGAACGAGGGATCCTCTTCGCGGCCAAGGTTGAAGTAGGAATAGGTTCCCATCAACAGCGCGACAAACATGATGTACCAGATAAAGGACTGGTGACGCAGCGCCCAGTCAGAAAGGTTGAAGGATTTCATCAGCGCTGTTCCACATCCATTTTCACGTCTTGTCCAGGTTTGAGGCTGTGTACGCCGGCCGTCACGACCCGCTCGCCCGCGTTCAGGCCGTTATCGACCGTAATGCTCCGCTCATCTCGGGTCAGCACATGGACCTCGCGCAGTGAAACGGTTTTGGTATCAGGGTCGACGATCCAGACGCACGTCTTGCCATCCTGCTCGAGCAATGCACTGGCCGGCAGCTCGGTAAGTTCACGGGGCGCATCATTGGTCAGCGTTACCGTTACCAGCGAGCCCAGGCGGAACGTTGGGGGCAGTTCGGCCAGCGTGAGTCGTACCCTCCGGGTTCGCGTCATGGCGTCGGCCTGAGGCGCCAGCTCACGGATGCGGCCGGTGGTAGAGACCGAAGGCTCCAACTGCGAGGTGATGGTAAACGTCGTGTCAGCCGGTAATGTCTCTGCCAACCCCGCCGGCAGGTCTACAACCGCCTCCTTCACTTCGGGACGCGCCAGGGTGACTACCTGCTGACCAGGGGATACTACCTGCCCGGTTTCGGCATGCCAGGCCGTAATCACACCATCGAAATCGGTATACAGCTCGCTGTAGGAGAGCTGGTTGCGGGACTGATCCCGGGCGGCCTGGGCGCGATCACGTGCAGCGCGAGCCGTATGCAACTGGGCCATGACCTGATCCAGCTGCGCCTTGGACCCGACACCCTTGGCATACAAGGCCTGCTGCCGCTTGGCATCGGCCTCGGCATCCATCCACTGTGCCTGAGCCTGGGCCAGATCACCCTCGCTGCTGCGGTAAGCATTCTGCTGATCGGTCGGGTCCAGCGCAGCCAGCAAGGTGCCTTTCTTCACCACATCGCCTACATCAGCCTTGCGCTGGGCAATGCGCCCGCCTACGCGAAAGCTCAAGGTTGATTCATACCGTGCCTGAATATTCCCGGTAAAGGCACCGAGCGCGCGTGCCTGCTGGGGTTTGGCCTCAACGAACAGTACCGGGCGGACCGGAGGCGGTGGCTCCTGCTTGTCGGAGCACGCGGCCAGCAGCGCCACGAGGCCCAGTAGAAGAACACGTATCCTGCTCATGACGACGCTCCCTGTTGAGTCTTAGCGTTATCACCAGGGTGGATGGCAGCAGGCTGAACAGGGGGCGCATGATCCGTGACCTCGACGACTTCGACCTTGAGTCCGTCATAAAGCAGCTGACCACCAGCCGTCACGACGCGGTCATCAGGTGCCAATCCGTCGTCGATCATGATCTGTCCGGTGATGTACCGGGCAACTGTCACCGGTTTGAGGTGGGCACGGTTGTCAGCGTCCAGTACCCACACGGCGGGCTTTTCCACGGTGCCATTGAGCGCTGTCCAGGGCAGCACGACGCGCTGCTTGTCTGGTGTACCCAACGACGCCGTAACGGTTGTCCCCAGCGCCATCTGCGGCGGGACCTTGTCGAGCAGTACCTTCACACGCACGGTGCCGCTCTGCTGGGAAATGACCGGCGAAACCTCGCGCACATGACCGGTAGTGCGCACCGTCGGATCATTCAACAGGGCGACCTCGATAGGCTGGTTGCCCGGATCGCGGGCAAGTAGCGATTCCTGCACATTGAAGACGGCATCGCGGTCGCCCTCCTGCGCCAGGGTAAAGATCGGCATGGATGCCTGAACGACCTGCCCGACCTCGGCCTGCCGCTCGGTGATCACGCCGCTGGCGGCCGATACCAGATTGGCATAACTGAGCTGCTTGCGTGCATCGTCCAGCTGAGCACGCGCAGCACTCAAGGCACTTTCTGCACCCTTCAGGGCAGCCAGGGCCTCGTCATATTGGCTTTGGGTGGTGTAGCCCTTGGGCATCAACGCCTTTTGCCGTTCGAACTGCACACGGGCAAGGTTCGCCCTGGACTGCTGGGAAAACACCTGCGCTTCAGCGGCGGCTACGTTGTTGTGCTGATCCTGCGGATCGAGACGGGCAAGAACCTGACCCTGCTTGACGTGATCACCCACATCGACCAGACGCTCATTGATCTTGCCGTTGATACGAAATGACAGTGTGGTCTGAATACGCGCCTGCACATCGCCTGTCAGGGTGGTAGTAGTCGCTACCTCTTCCAGGGCTACACGCTGGACTCTTACGTGAGGAGGATTGGGGGCCGGTTGTGAATCGTCCGAGCAGCCTGCCATACCGGTCAGGGCCGTCCCTAGCAGAAACAACGCGGAAGTGCGCTGAAACAGGGGTCTAGCGCGCCGCGAAAAGAAAAGCATTGCCAATTAACCTCCCTCACAGTCCATATGCATGCCAGCAGTCGACGTGGCGATTTACCCGCGAGTCGTCCATCAAGGTCTGCTGCGCAGGGGTTGTTCTGGTTATAGGCGACTGACTTTAAGCCTCAGGCAAGGTTCCGGCAATTCAATAGAAGCCCGGGCACGGTGCTGAAAAACGCACGCACAGGAAAATCCGGCAAGGCAAGGGGCCGGTTAAAGAGAGGAAAGAGAAGAAAAACGCGGGAGGGGTGTCATGGGAGCCGCTATCAATGACGGCTCCCGACAGGTCTTGCCGGTTACGGTGTGCGTAACCGTAACACTTAACGCCAGAACGGCTTGTGCAGTTCTTCGTAACGCTGGGCTTCAGTGATACCGGCGTCGGCCAGCATACGGGCATCCAGGCGGGCCAGCTCGTTGCGGCTGACGATACGACGATGCCAGACCGACAGCGTTGTCAGAACGCGCAGCACCAGCGAAGTATTGGATTTAGAAGCGTTTGAAGCGGTGAATGAGTTGGAACGTAGGGTGTGTTCCATGATGCTTTCCTTCCTGCTTATGACAGGTAGCTAACTATTTAAGATGCGCACATTGTCGTGCCGCGGAAGTGTTACCGCCATAAACAGTCAGGAAGAATTGTGCAGGAGCAGAAGCGAAAAAATAGAAACTGTTATGGTCCAAACTGGGTCAATCTGTAACGCAACGCACCAGAATTGGGCATTTTTACGTTACCGATGGAAACAAGACCTGCGTTTTCATAACAGCATGGCGCGTTTGGCGCCGAGAGATAATCCTTTTTTACCCAAGCGCCGCAGAAATGTCTACCTTTTTGCCGCTTCGTCTCAGAAAAAAGCCCTGAAACGGTGCGTAGCTCTTTCTGACAGGACTTGCCACTATGCCGAGAACAACTGAACAGAGCAGGCAGTCTCGTACGGTGTAGATCAGACGTGCCGGCGTTACAAAAAGGGAGCAGCTATTAATGAAGAAACCAGGAAGGGAAGACCGGTAACGAGCCCTCGTTACCGGTCCTGGAGGATCAACGGCTTTGCGAGGCCGTCATCAGGGTAGCGTTGCTACGATCCCTGGCGCCTAGCCAGGAACCGATGGCAACCACAACCAAGGCCAGCAGGCCGGTGGCCAGGATTTCCATGCGGTGCGCTTCTGTCATTAGCATGATACCCAGCGCCATGATGATGAAGCCGATCACCAGCCAGGTCAGCCAAGGGAACAACCACATGCGGCACTCGATGGGCTGACCACTTGCGTTCAGCTTGCGACGCATGCGCAGCTGCGACACGGCAATCACCAGATAAACCAGCAGGGCCACTGCACCAGAGGTTGCCAACAGGAAGCTGAACACGGCCTCCGGCATAGTGAAGTTGGCGATCGTCGTTGCAAAGCCCACAGCAGTGCTCGCCAAAACGGCGGCACGCGGCACGCCGCCGGCAGCCGTCCGGCCAAAGGCAGCCGGTGCATCACCCCGGCGGCTCAGGGAGAACAGCATGCGCGATGCCGTATAAAGCGCCGAGTTCAGGCAGCTCGCCACCGCGACCAGCACCACCAGATCGACGATCAACTTGGCGTGGGGAATAGACAGAAACTCCAGCGCACGCTGGTAGGAGCCTACCACCGGAAGTTGCGGATCCTGCCAGGGCACGATGGAGATGACCAGGAAGATCGAGACGATATAAAACAGACCGATACGCCAGATGACCGAGTTGGTCGCCTTGCCGATCTGTTTGGAAGGGTTTTTCGACTCGGCCGCAGCAATGGTTACGATCTCGGTGCCCATGAAGCTGAACATGGTGGTCAGCAGTGCCCCGATGACGGCATTGAAGCCGTTGGGCATGAAGCCGCCATGGGTAGCCATCAGCGTACCCAGGCCGCTGACTTCGCGCCCTGGCAGTGCCCCGACCATGGCCACTGCACCCAATACGATGAATGCGATGATCGCGAGTACCTTGAGCAGCGCGAACCAGAATTCAAACTCACCATACTTGGCGACGCTGAAGAGGTTGGTCACCGTCAGAAAGGCTGTAATCGCCAGCGCGAACTGCCAGGTGGCAATTGCCGGAAACCAGGCATTGAGGATGGCCGCAGCCGCCACCGCTTCGAGCGGAATCACCAATACCCAGAACCACCAGTACAACCAGCCAATGGTAAAGCCGGCCCAGCGTCCGATGGCCTGATGGGCATAGGATGAAAAGGAGCCGGTATCTGGCGAGGCCACGGCCATTTCACCGAGCATTCGCATCACCAGCACCACAAGGGTTCCAGCCAGGGCATAGGCCAGCAGCACGGCAGGCCCTGCCGCGGCAATGGCATGACCTGAGCCCACAAAGAGCCCGGCACCGATAACACCGGCAATGGAAAGCATGGTGACGTGGCGCGGTTTCAGCGCCGGAGAAAGGGAGGTTCCATCCGAAGAAGACTGTTTCGTTATTGTCATAATAATGCCTGTCACTTGCTGAAATGATTTAGCGCAAGGCTAAGTAACCCTGCCATATCAGCGATACTTGGGCGGCTTTTCAACTCTATAAACGACGTTTCCCTGGCTCTGGCGAGGAATCAGTCACAAAAATGTCGCATATATGACTTATCAACAGGCCTGCGACACCATGAAGCATTGCCTTAAGGTGCAACCCGAGCAGCGTGGCAGGTTCTAATGAAGCACCGTCCATGAAACATCGCCATGAATCCGCTTCCTGCCCATACGGCTACTGATCATCGCCTGCAGGCCATGCACGAACAGGGTTTCGTCTTGCTGCATGGTGTGCTGAGTCCCGCTCTGGTCGACGAAGTCCGCGCGGCCATTGATCAGCTGGAGGCCATCCACTGGGACTACACCGGTCTCGTTGACCATTACAAATGCGTTTTCAATCGCGATCCCGTATGGCTGCCTTACCTGGATCTGCCCGGCGTGATCGAACTGGCCGAAGCGTCCCTAGGCGAAGATTGCCATATCATTGGGCAGACAGCCTGGCGCTGCCACCCCGGCTTTATCGGCGCAGACCTGCACGTGGATTACCTGGCGATGACACTGCCCCGGTCCCTGCTGGCAGACCCGACATTTGAACTGCCCATGCAGATCTGTACCGCCCAGGTCTATCTGGATGAGATCACCGAGGACCTGTGCCCGACGCTGGTCATTCCAGGCAGCCACCGTGCAGGTCGTAAACCACTGGAAGGCGAGACGAACTGGCAAGGCCGGGAGGCGCAGCCGGTGCTCTGCCAGCCGGGCGACGTGCTGTTTCTACGCAGCGAGCTATGGCATGCCGGCAGCCGCAACCGCACCCGTGACCGGACCCGCTATCTTCTCCAGATTCATTATGGCCGGCGCATGGTGGCTCAGAAGTTCTCACCTTACCTCACCTGGCAGTTCAATCCGGCGGTGCTGGATGCCTGTACGCCCCGACAGCGACGTCTGCTCGGCGAGCATGAACCGGCAGAATACGACTGAGTTGACGCCGAAATATTCTGTTACACGAATCGTTGATGTGCTTTTGACCGATTTTTGACCTGCTCCCCTGCACCTTAGGGCCTCTGAAGTGCCATCCATGCGCTCAGCTTTCTCTCCCCCATCGAGCCCTTGAGCAGGGAACAACAATGAACAAACTTCCACAGATTACCCTTGCATTCTGGGTCATGAAAATCTGCGCCACGACATTGGGCGAGACGGCCGGTGACCTGCTGTCAATGACCCTGGATATAGGCTATGCCTTGAGTTCCCTGATTCTGATCAGTGCGTTTTTGGTCACCTTGATTGCTCAGCTATCAGTCAAACGCTACATCCCCCCGCTGTACTGGGCGGTGATCCTGTCTACCAGCACGGCAGGCACGACCATTTCCGACTTTATGGATCGAACCCTGAGGCTGGGCTACGCCACCGGTTCGGCCGTGCTGATCATGATCCTAATCGCAATTTTCGTGCTGTGGCGCCTGAGCGGTACATCGTTCTCGGTCGACAGGATCCATACCTTCAAAGCCGAGCTGTTCTACTGGGTTACGATTCTGTTCTCTAACACGCTGGGTACCGCCCTGGGTGATTATCTGGCGGACGACTCGGGCCTGGGCTTTGCGGGCGGCGCGCTGCTGATCGGCAGCATTATCGGCGTGATCGTACTGGCCCACTTGTTCACACGCCTCTCGACCGTTCTGCTGTTCTGGATGGCGTTCATCCTGACCCGTCCGTTTGGCGCCACGCTGGGTGACTTCCTGACCAAGGCGCATGACAAGGGTGGCCTGGGTTTTGGTACGGTCGGCTCCTCCGCCATCCTGGGCGCCATTCTGATCATACTCGTAATCGGTGCTTGCGTGGCGCAAAACCTTCGTGCCCGTCAGAACGCTTTACCGGCTGCCCTTTAGCCCGGCACGCCTCAAGTCTGCACAAAGGCTCGAGGCTTGCTGGTTCACGCTTTTGCGATATCGCCCTGTGAGCGAGGAGTAGAAGCGACCAATGACCGGTCCCACTTGTATCGTGATCCACCGCCGACCGGAGCCTTTTCATGTTGTTATCTGCCTACCGCACTTGCGCTCGCCTGCTGATCGGCGCCTTGTTTCTACTGGGTCTTGCAGCCTGTAGCACCTTGGGCCAGCGGGATCCGTTGCGAATTGCCGTGGCAGGCATCGAACCGCTGCCAGGACAAGGGCTGGAAATGCGCTTCAATGTGAAGCTGCGTGTGCAGAACCCAAACGATACAGCCATCGACTACAACGGCCTGGCGCTGGACATGGATATCAACGGCCAGCCGCTAGCCAGCGGTGTCAGCAGCCAGAGTGGCAGCGTACCTCGGTATGGCGAGACGGTACTGACCGTTCCGGTTACCGTCTCGGCTTTCTCGGCTGTACGCCAGTTCTGGGGCTTTGCCGAGCATACCCCTACCAAAAGCGTGCCCTATACCATCCACGGCAAGCTGGCAGGGGGTCTTTTGGGAACAGTACGGTTCAAGGACAAGGGCGAGTTGACGCTGCCTGAATCGACAGGGGCCGGCACCTGGTAGGTACAGACGGCGCTACCAGAGCGTTTGCTGGAAAACGGGTCGGTCAACCACACGACAGGCCCCATCACAAACGAAACGGAACCAGGTTCCGCTGCCGAATAGCTGGAGTTGTCGTTCTGCCAGACCGTGGCTAGGATCAGGCTCTCCTTCAAGGCGAGCCGTACCGATGAGCATCGATACAGAGTCTGGCGCTGCAGTCTATTCTCCCTTGACCCTGGCCCTGTATGACGTCTGGGTGCTGGGAATTTCCAACCGCTTTGCCTGGCAATGCAGCACACGGAACGTCTTATTACCGTTTTTCAATCGCCATGTCGGTACGCAGCATCTGGACGTTGGCGTGGGGACCGGCTTTTATCTGGCAAAGGCAGATCTGCCAGACACCGCTGATATCACGCTGATGGACCTCAATACCAGCAGCCTTGCTGCTGCCAAGCGCAGGGTGAGCCGCGTGTCGACACGAACCGTGCGGCATGACGTCATGCAGCCCTGGCCTGTGCCCGCTCAGTTCGATTCCATCTCACTTTTCTATCTGTTGCATTGCCTTCCAGGCACCCTGACTGACAAGGCGCACGTTTTTGCCAACCTGAAGCCACACCTGAAGTCTGAGGGCGTCTTGTTTGGAGCAACCATCCTGGGCGACCGAGCCGGGCATAACGGGTTCGGACGCACACTGATGAATGTCTATAACCGCAAGGGCATCTTTTCCAACCGTCACGACGACGTGCCAGGATTGAAAAGCGCTTTAAGCGCTCATTTTGAGCAGGTGGATATCACTGTAGAAGGCAAGGTGGCGCTGTTTACCGCTCGCCGCCCCGTCAGCTGACACGCCTTACGAGGCGGCCTCGGCAGATGGATGCTCATGGCGCTCGGCCGCCGGACTGTGGTCGAAGTAACGTTTGTACTCGCGACTGAACTGGGACGCACTCTGGTAGCCAACCTGGAGCGCTACCTGTGCGACATTGAACCGCTGAGCCACGAGCAGTTGCTGTGCCTTGATCAGCCGCAGCCGCTTCAAGTACTGCACAGGTGACACCAGGGTGCTGCGTTTGAAGTGCTCATGAAACGCCGACGTGCTCATGTTGGCGCAGCGGGCCAGCTGATCGACGTTCAGCGGCTCGGCGTAGTGGTGATGCAGATACGTCAACGAGGCCGCGATCCGGGCAAACTGCCCCCGCTGCTCGACCAGTGCCTTCAGTGCCCCGCCCTGCGGCCCTCGCAACGCCACGAACAAGACCTCGCGCAGGCGCATCGCGCCCAAGATCCGGCATTCCAGCGGATCGTGCAGGCACCGCAGCAGTCGCTCCACCGCCTCCCGCATGGCGGTGTCGAGTGGGGAAGACACCATGGACTCTGGCGTCTGCACACGGGCCGGCTGAACCTCTTCCGGTCCCATCGCCAGCACCAGCTCGCCCAATACGCTTCGGTCAATGCCAATGGACACTCCCAGTAAGGGAGCCTCAGGTGTTGCGAACGTCTCACACTCGAACGGCACGGGCAGCGCCTGGACGAGGTAATGGCCGGCACCATACTCCAGGGTTCGCTCGCCGAGATAGGCCAGCTTGCTGCCTTGCGCCACCACCATCAGGCTGGGCTCGTAGATCTGAGGCGATCGCGATACATTGCTGCGCGCCGTCACGATTTGGACCTGCTCCATAGGCGTTGGCAAAAACCCTTCGCGCGTGGCAAGTGGCTGGATCAGGGAAACCAGGGTGACATTGGCATCGAGATGGCGGGTCAGCTGCATGGAAACGGCATCGGCAAGAGAAACAGGCATTACCATAATCGCAAAAACAGAAAGGTAAAGAGCCTATAACACCTACATGCTGGAGAAATAGGCATAAGCTCAGGAGGAATCGTCATGACCTCTCCTCACCGATTCCTCACAATAGGCCTCCCCCCCTTTTCGATGAGTCTGATGCGGCGCCTGCCATCGCCCAACGGTGATGTGCGTTGCCTATGCCAGGCAGTCGCCAGATTCGAAGCGCTATCCTTTGTCCTGTGAGGCTCTATATGACCAAAGCATTCGGCTATGCCGCCCTGTCGCCTACCACCCCTCTTGTCCCGCACACCTTTGTGCGCCGTGCTCCGCGCAACGACGATGTAGCCATTGAGATCCTGTACTGCGGTGTGTGCCACTCCGATATCCATCAAGCCCGTAACGAATGGGGAATTGCGGTGTATCCGCTGATGCCCGGCCACGAAATCGTAGGCAAGGTGACCGCTGTGGGTGCCGATGTCAGCCGCTACAAGGTGGGCGATCTGGTTGGCGTAGGCTGTATGGTGGACTCCTGCCGTCATTGCGAAGCATGCCAGAAGGATCTTGAGCAGTACTGCCTGGAAGGCCCCACCATGACCTACGCTTCCCCGGATCGCGTGGATGGCAGCAATACCATGGGTGGCTACTCCGACAGCATCGTGGTCAGCGATCGCTTCGTTGTCAGCATTCCTGAAAAGCTGGATCTGGCTTCCGCAGCACCTATCCTGTGCGCCGGCATCACTACCTATTCTCCGCTCAAGCACTACGGTGTGAAGGCAGGCGACAAGGTAGGCGTACTGGGCATGGGTGGCCTGGGCCACATGGGCATCAAGTTCGCCAAGGCCATGGGCGCGGAAGTCACCGTATTTACCCGCTCGCTATCCAAGGTGGACGAGGCCAAGCGTCAGGGCGCAGACCATGTGATCGTTTCTACCGACGAGGCTCAGATGAAAGCCGCAGCCGGTCGTTTCGACTTCCTGCTCGACACCATTCCGGTGCAGCATGATTTGAATCCCTACCTCGAAACCCTACGCTTTGACGGTGTGCATATCCTGGTCGGCCTGATCGAACCTGTCGAGCCCGCCCTTCATGCCGGCAACCTGGTCATGAAGCGCCGCGTCATTGCCGGCTCGCTCATTGGCGGAATGGCGGAAACCCAGGAAGTGCTGGATTTCTGCGCCGAGCATGGCATTACCTGCGATATCGAGATGCTGGATATCCGCAACATCAACGACGCCTACGAGCGCATGATCAAGGGCGATGTGAAATACCGCTTCGTCATCGACATGGCGACACTGAAGGCGGCACAGGCCTGATGCTGAGGCGGGGCAGCTCAGGCTGCTCCGCTACTGCTCAAACCTTAATCGCGCAATCCGCTTTCACACCTGCCAATTCAGCCTACACTCTGGGCACGTCTTCTGATGCAGAACACGCATGCCTACAACAATACGCACACTGACTTTCACCGCGCTGGCCATGCTGGCCTTTGCGGGCAACTCCCTGCTTTGCCGTCTGGCGCTCAAGCACGCTGAAATCGACCCGGCCAGTTTTACAACGCTACGCATTTTTTCAGGCGCACTCGTGCTGTGGCTTCTACTATGCCAGCAGAACGGCAAACCGGCCGGCAACTGGCCTTCGGCAATCTATCTCTTTATCTATGCGGCGGCCTTTTCCTTTGCCTATACGCACCTGGAAGCAGGTACGGGTGCACTGCTGCTCTTTGGGGCAGTGCAGGTCACCATGATCAGCCTCGGGCTGTTACGTGGCGAGCGGCTGAACCGTTGGGCGACAACAGGGCTGCTCCTTGCGCTGGGTGGGCTGGTCGTCCTGCTCCTACCCGGCGCGACCGCGCCTTCGTTGACGGGTGCACTGTTGATGCTGACATCTGGCGTAGCCTGGGGGCTCTACTCCCTCAAGGGCCGAGGGGTTACCAGCCCGCTGGCCGCTACGGCGGGCAACTTCCTGCTGGCGTCTGTTCCGGCGCTGCTCATCAGCCTGGCCTCGATTGCCTATAGCCACTCAGATCTCATGGGAGTGCTTTACGCCATACTGTCAGGCGCCGTTACCTCGGGACTGGGATATGCGCTCTGGTATACCGCCCTGCGAGGGCTGGGCTCATTGCAAGCCGCTACGGTACAGCTCAGCGTACCGGTACTGACGGCCCTGGCCGGCGCGCTGCTGTTGGGCGAAGCCCTGACGTTACGCCTGTTGCTCACCGCCCTGGCTGTGCTGGGCGGTATCGCGTTGGTGCTTAATACCCGGCAGAAGCCTTGAACCTCTGCCGGAAAGTTTTACGAGCGCTTCATCAGCCTCAGTGCCATCAGCCCCAATCCTGCAATCGCCACTGATGACGCCACCGGGTGCTTGGACATTTTCACGTAATAGCTGCGCGAGCGATACGAGCAGCCCTGGTGCGTCCCACGCTCATGCAGCCCATAACCCGGCTCGTACAAGGCATTGTCTTCCCGGTTACGGGAGGGCCGATCGGCATACTGGGAGTGGTACATGATCTTGTTCATCAGCTTGTCGGTCAGCCGTGGCGACAGCGCCGATAGCCACGCCAGAACCTTGGCCTCGCTGCCCACGAACATATCCCGTTTGGGATTTTCCGCAGCGAACAAAATAGCCTCGGCCACCGCCTCCGGGGGATAGATCATGCCCCGGTGTGCCGGCTGGTTGGGCATATAGCTACGGGCGTGCTCGTTATAGGGCGTATCGATTCGCGCCGGATGCACCAGCGTGACCGAGATGGGGTACTGCTTGTGTTCCAGCTCCATGCGCAGGGCATCGGTCCAACCGTGCAGGGCATGCTTGCTGGTCGAATAGGTCGACTGGACCGGCGTTGCCCGGTCACCGAAAAAGCTGCCCACATTGATGATCGCACCCGGGCCGCCACGCTTGATGAAATAACTGGCCGCCAGACGCGAACCGTAGACGACACCCCAGAAATTAGTGTCGAACATGCGCTTCATGTCTTCGATGGTCACTTCCAGGCAATCGCCAAAAATGGAAACGCCAGCGTTATTGATCCAGGTATCGATATCGCCAAACGTCTCGATAGCCTGCTCAGCAATGCGGGAAACATCCTCTTCCTTGCCAACATCCGCCACCACATAGGCCGCCTGACCGCCCTGCTGCTGAATCTCGGCGCACAATTGCTGGAGCGCCTCTTCATTCCGCGCCGCCACAACGACCTTGGCACCGGCACGCCCAGCCATGCGGGCTGTAACCAGCCCAATGCCGCTGGACGCCCCGGTAATCACTATCACCTGTTGGCTGAGAGGCTTGAGAGGTAGCTTCGCCATGTTCATCTCCTGTCAGAAAGGTATCTATAGTCCTGACAGGAGCCTCGCAGGAGGGTTCGGCTGATTTCAAAATGCCAGACTACCGGAGCGTGTGCAGATTCAAGATGCGCTCCACTTCACTCAATGCAGACTCATCATCCATCAAAGGGATGGCCTTTATGGCCTTGCTAGATGAAACGGGTTGAGTTATCTGCTCATTAACGGTCTCGTGCAAAGAGGCATTATCCAGCGACATAGCAGGCTTGGGTTTGCTTGAAACATAGCCTTGAGGAATAAACTTCTGGTCGAGGCATTGCTCCCGTAGCGCTGAATTGGACAGGCTTTTGCAGCCTTTGCCATTGGACAGCCCACCCGCATTGCATGCCAATTTCTTATCTGGGTCCTGCACAGAGAGGCAATCAAGCGAACCGAAAGTCTTGCCTAGTATGGTCACCAGCGTCTCCGCAGACGCCGTAGTGGTAATACCGATTGAAAGGACAAGACCTAGCAACCTAGCAATGCAACAACGCATCGGCACCTCCTTAAGACTTTATGGATAATTTAGCAGTTACAGACCATAGCCGTTTAACGTGACGACAGCTGCTTTCCCATCGAAACCGACCGTATCCCGTAACCCAGCTCCTCATACAGCCGCTGCGCGCCCTCATTGAAGGCCCACACGGTGAGGCGCATGTCCACTGCTCCTTTTTCCTGAGCCCATTGCTCGGCCAGAAGCATCAACGTACGGCCAACGCCTTCTCCCCGCCGCGTTTCGTCCACACAGATCGAGCCTACGTGGGCATAACGCATTGGATTGAAAAAGGAATGCGTTTCACTGATGAGGTAAACGCTGATGAACCCGATCAGTTCACTGTCCTCTTGCGCCACAAAGGTTGTGGCATTCGCCGCCCCAATCGCACGCCGCCAATTCGCCTCGTCACGTCGCACGTCTTCGGCCGATGCAAAGATCTGCGGCCAAGCCTGGTGATGCATGTCATTGAGCAGCTGCCCCAGCCTGGAAATATCAGCGATGTCATCGGGTGTCGCTTCACGGTAGAGCGGCATTGGAGGTCTCGCAATCACGTCTGATAAGGAAGAGGCCAAAGGCCATGAGGCATTATGTAGCCTCGCCATCAGCCTGCCGTGACGGCATTCTGATCTTCCTGTGTCGTCATAAGGGCAGCATCAATCGGGTCAAATGACCTATGCTGTACGTCATCACTCTTCACAACTGCAAGGAAGAAACATGAAACAGAACGGCTTTCTCCCGGCGCTGGCCTTTTCGACCATGCTGCTGACGGGAGCCGGCCTGTCCACTACGGTACAGGCACAAACCGCGCCTGGCGATGCACAGGGCAAGCCTACCGCGACAGAAACCTACGGTGACTGGTCGGTGATCTGCCGGAACGTTCCTGAAGAAGGCAAGGTTTGCGCCATGTCTCAGGTTATCAACAACAAGGATGGGCAGCGCATGCTGGCCATCGAGCTGCGTCCTGGAAAAGAGGGCTTGGGCGGGTTCATGGTATTGCCCTTTGGCGTTGCCGTAACCAAAGGCGTGCGCTTGCAGGTGGATGACCAGGACACCCGAACGGTGGATTTCCATACCTGCCTGCCGGTTGGCTGCATCGCCCCGCTGGAGTTTGACAACAACCAGCTCAAGGCCCTGCGCAAGGGCAAGGCGCTTAATGTAACGGCGGCCATCGCCACCGGCGGCGAGGCCCACGGCCCGCTGTCACTCAAAGGCTTTACCAAGGCAGCCGAGCGCACCCGTGCGTTGATGAAATAAGCTGGCCGCTCTGGAAGGAGACTGGCATAGGCAGTCTCCTTCATGCCCTCATGCTCCTGCCTGGCGCGGTCTTGCCAAATCAGGAGCGTCGAACCATGCACTTGAATAGCGTTACCGCACATCACGCGGTTCTTTGGTACAAGGCTGATTGCGCCGGTCGATGCGTTGAGCATCATGATTAGGCGCTAACTGCTGCATCAGCAGAATGCGATAAAACCCTATATAATGTCAGGCTTTTATCGCCCACCAAGGAAGTCCAGTGAGCACATTGCCGCCCTGCCCTCAATGCAATTCCGAATTCACCTACGAAGACGGTACCCAGCTCGTTTGCCCAGAATGCGGACACGAGTGGTCTGCCGCCGAAACTGCGGAAGCCTCCGAGGGCGGTAAGGTCATCAAGGATTCAGTAGGCAATACGCTGCAGGACGGCGATACCGTTACGGTCATCAAGGATTTGAAAGTGAAAGGCTCATCCCTGGTCGTGAAGGTCGGCACCAAGGTCAAGAATATTCGTCTGGTTGAAGGCGATCACGATATCGATTGTAAGATCGACGGCATTGGCGCGATGAAGCTCAAGTCGGAATTCGTGAGAAAGGTCTGATACCTCGCTGATCCTGCCGCCCTTGGTTAGCGTGCCCTGTGAATAGACAGGGCAGCCACGCTGCATTACTGAACCGGCAGGAAGTTCATGAATAGCAGGCTTTGTGCGTAGCTCACCCCCAAGCGCCGATAACGCTCGTCCAGCACCTCGCTGATAAGATCGAGCCGCGCCACAATCTTGCCAAACTCCACCGCAAAGCTCAGGTTGCGTCCATCCTTGGACAACTGATTGGCCAGCAGTAAACGCTTACCCTGCAAGTCCTTGCGCTGCCCCAGCATCCAGGTCGCCTTTTCGATATTGCGGGCAGCATTGTTGATGAACTCGGCGCTGATCGTATCGGTGATATAGAACTCCATCCGACCGCCGTGGGCAGTGATCAGCATGGTGCCAATGGCATAGATGAACGCGCCGGCCCGGTCGCCCTGAAACTCGGGACTCAAGGCATAGCTGAGCGCCTGGATATCCCTCAGGCCATTGAGCGAAGGCAGGTCACGGTTCTGCTCGATAGCCGTCTGGATGAGCTTTTCTGCCGCCTCGATCGTTGGCTGCCCCGTCTTGCGCCACTCGGCCGGATTGCGGCGGTACAGCTTATCCAGCAGTCGATAGAGGCTGTTGAGGTTGTCACGCATCGCCAGCGTGGCCATACGGTCCACATTGGTCTGGAAGAACTCGCCGGCATCAGCCGAATCATCCTTGTTCATGATGTCGGAATGGCTGAGCTGCCCGCAGCCGCCCAACGTGAAGAGCAGGGAAACCACCAGCAGCATTGTGCAGCAAGGACGGTACAGCTGTACGCGTCGGATCAGTGCAGCGAGCGGAAAAAAACAGGGAAACACAGAGATCATCGGCTTTCGTCAATTACTGCCCGGACGCTTAGTCCCGCGCAAGGTAGGCCAGTTCAGCCGGACAGTAAAAACGATGCGCTCACCTGATGCTGTGCGATACCCCTAGGAAATAAAGATCGGCCCTTAAAAGTGCTGATTCGCAAATGCTGCGTTTAATCGACGCACGGTTTTCAACTCAAACAGTTAGCAAAAAATGCCAATTACGACACAACTGAGCAAAATATGTCGCAATTAGGCAGTCCAGCAGTGGCGAAAAACCGCCAACCAGCGACATTAGTGGCGGATTACCGCCAACGCTTAGCAAAAGCTCTGCCGCCTCGTTAAGAGGGCTAGACCGATGGTACCCAAGAGACTTCCAGGCGGTGCTCTAGAGCGCCTGTCTTGAAATCATTGTGACATGGTATTGCACACCAGCGATCCCTACCGTTTCTCGGCATATTGCTTGCCCTATGATTTGTAGAGGCGAACTCTGCGTGTGCCGTCTAAGGTCGTTAATGATTAACGAATTCTGATATACATGCTGCCCTCACTGCCTCACCAATAATCACAACAAAGGAATACAGGTATGTTCAAGATGACGCTCAAGGCTCTGGCCTGCGCACTCGCGCTTGGTGCTGCCGGATTGGCTAATGCTGCAGATCCCATCGTAATCAAGTTCTCCCATGTCGTAGCCGAGCACACACCCAAAGGGCAAGGTGCCATTCTGTTCAAGAAGCTGGCGGAAGAGCGACTGCCCGGCAAGGTAAAGGTCGAGGTCTATCCGAACTCGTCCCTGTTCGGCGACGGCAAGGAAATGGAAGCGCTGTTGCTGGGTGATGTGCAGATCATTGCGCCGTCACTGGCCAAGTTCGAGCATTACACCAAGCAGATACAGGTATTTGACCTGCCCTTCCTGTTCAATGACATGGCCGCCGTGGACCGCTTCCAGCAGAGCCCCGCGGGGCAGAACCTGCTCAAGTCCATGGAAGACAAGAACATCACCGGGCTGGGGTACTGGCATAACGGGCTGAAGCAGCTGTCTGCCAACAAGCCTTTACGCGAACCCAAGGATGCCCGTGGATTGAAGTTCCGTGTCCAGGCGTCTGCCGTGCTTGAAGAGCAGTTCAAGGCAGTGCGCGCTAACCCGCGCAAGATGAGCTTTGCCGAGGTATATCAGGGCCTGCAGACCGGTGTGGTCAATGGTGCTGAAAACCCTTACTCCAACATCTACAGCCAGAAGATGTATGAAGTGCAGAAGTACATCACCGAGTCCAACCACGGCCTTCTGGACTACATGCTGATCACCAATACCAAGTTCTGGAATGGTCTGCCTGCCGACGTGCGCAGCGAGCTGGACAAGATCGTTGTGGAAGTCACGGCTGAAGTGAACAAGCAGGCTGATGCCCTGAACCAGGGCGACAAGCAGCGCATCCTGGATGCCAAGACCACCGAGATCATCACCCTGACGCCTGAAGAGCGGGCCAAGTGGCGCGATGCCATGAAGCCGGTTTGGCAGAAGTTCGAAGGCGAGATCGGTGCTGACTTGATCAAGGCCGCTGACGCGTCCAACCAGATCTAAGCACACCCCTGTAGCGCAGGCGAGCCCAGTGCCGCCTGCGCAGTGACGGATGGGCGGCCCTCGGCTGGCCCATCCCACGTCTGCCCTGCTTGGCGGGAGATCAATCGATGAGCGCCCTACGACGTATCTGGGACCACTTCGAGGAAGGTTTCATTGCCTTTCTCCTGGCGGCCATGACGCTTGTGACCTTCACCTACGTAATCCTCAATAACTTCTATACGCCTTTCTATACCCTGGGTGACTACCTGGGCGGCAACGAAACGGTGCTGGCCATTGGTGACAAAATCCTCGACATGGCGCAGTCCATGACCTGGAGCAGCGCCCTGACCAAAGCCCTGTTCGCCTGGCTGATCTTTTTCGGTCTGGCCTATGGCGTGCGCACGGCAGGCCATATTGGTGTCGACGCACTGGTCAAGCTGGCCAGCAAGCCGGTTCAGCGCATCATTGGCCTGATCGCCTGTCTGTGCTGCCTGGGTTATGCGGGCCTCATCGCCGTTGCCAGTTTCGATTGGGTCCAGACTCTGCTAGGCGCCAGCATTGGCGCAGAGGACCTGGGCCATTTCGGGATCAAACAATGGCATATCACCCTGATCGTGCCGTTCGGCTATGCCATGGTATTCATTCGCTTCCTGGAAATTCTGGTCAGGATCATACGCAACCAGCAGACCGGCCTTGGGCTGGCCGACGAGGCCGCCGATGCCTTGAAACTCAAAGAGCATGAGGGAGAGAAACCATGACCGTCATCTTTCTCTTCGTCGTGCTGTTTGCACTGATGTTTATCGGCGTTCCGATTGCCGTGTCGCTGGGTCTGGCCGGCTCGGTCACCATCATGCTGTTCAGCCCCGACTCGGTTCGTTCACTGGCGATCAAGCTGTTCGAGACGTCCGAGCATTACACCCTGCTGGCGATTCCGTTCTTCCTGCTGTCTGGCGCGTTCATGACAACGGGCGGTGTGGCAAAGCGGCTGATCGATTTCGCTAACGCCTGCGTAGGCCACATCCGCGGCGGTCTGGCCATCTCGGCCGTACTGGCGTGCATGCTGTTTGCGGCCCTGTCCGGCTCGTCTCCGGCCACGGTGGCGGCGGTAGGTTCCATTGCCATTGCCGGGATGGTCCGCTCCGGCTACCCACAGGCTTTTGGTGCGGGAATCGTTTGTAATGCGGGCACCCTGGGCATTCTGATTCCACCGTCCATTGTGATGGTGGTTTATGCGGCGGCTACCGAGCAGTCGGTGGGCAAACTGTTCATGGCCGGCGTGATCCCCGGTCTGCTGCTGGGCGTGGTGTTGATGGTGGCGATCTATATCGTCGCCCGAAAGATGAACCTGCCCGCCTTGCCTCGTGCGTCGCTGCGTGAGCTTCTTACCACGGCGCGCAAGGCGATCTGGGGCTTGCTGCTGATGGTGATCATCCTCGGCGGGATCTATTCGGGTATGTTCACTCCAACTGAGGCCGCGGCCGTCGCGGCAGTTTATGCCGGATTCGTGGCCCTGTTCGTGTATAAGGACATGACCCTCCGCGACTGCCCGAAGGTGCTGCTGGAGTCCGGCAAGCTGAGCATCATGCTGATGTTCATCATTGCCAACGCCATGCTCTTTGCCCATGTACTGACTACGGAACAGATACCTCAGCAGATCACCGCCTGGGTGGTTGAAATGGGCCTGCAACCCTGGCAGTTCCTACTGGTTGTGAACGTTCTGCTGCTGGTAGCCGGTGCGTTCATGGAGCCGTCGGCCATCATCCTGATCCTGGCGCCCATCCTCTTCCCCATCGCCGTTCAACTGGGAATAGACCCGATCCACCTGGGTATCATCATGGTCGTAAACATGGAGATCGGCCTGATCACGCCGCCGGTCGGGTTGAACCTATTCGTAACATCCGCTGTGACAGGTATGCCGCTGGCGAATGTTATCCGCGCGGCCTGGCCGTGGCTGATGCTGCTGATCAGCTTCCTTCTGATCATCACTTACATCCCGGCGATCTCGCTGGCGCTGCCTAACTGGCTGGGCATGAGCTGATCGCTCACGGTGCCCATCCTTGCAGCCCGGCTTTTATGCCGGGCTGTTTCATTTCGTTTAAAAGAACAAAGGCACGCGGTCAAGCAGATGCAGGCGGTGGAAAAATAGCTCATCCGCCCACAACGTCTGATGCAGCAGCACGATGATCCAGAAGACGGCCTGATAGCTCACCTTGCGGGTCTTGTGGCGAAAGACCTGTTGCGCCACAAGACCACCCGGCCAACCGCCGGCCAACTCAAGTATGTGCAGGGTTTTCTCAGGGATACGCCGCTGCGCCTTCAGTGCGCTCTGCTTGTCATGCCAATAGAACAGGAAGGCCACCAGGCTTGCGCTACCATAGAGGGCCAGCGGGAAGAGGCTGTATCGTGTAGACAGAACATGCAAACTTCCCCAAACAGGCAACACGCAAAGTACCGCGAAGAGGACGAGCTTGACCGGCAGGTCCTGGATACCGCCATGGCGCTGTTGACGCGGACGTGGTGTCTGGGCAGACCGGGAAGCCGTTCTGGCAGGCGTGGATCGTTGACGGATGGACGGTTTGTCCAGCGTCATGCCTGCATTCAGACGAATATGCTCCGCCCGCAGACGCCCTTTGCCGTCAGGCCCCGCGACATACAGGACCTTTTCACCGGCTACCGGCCGCCGATCACCCCGTACCGCTGAAATATGAGCGAACACCTCATCCCCGCCCTGCTCCGGCCGGATGAACCCAAAGCCCTTTTCGTCATTCCAGCTCTTCAACGTCCCGCGCTGTTCCATCGTCCGCTCTGCCTGGAAAAAGCAGGCATGCTACCGGAACGACAGAAGTCAGTAACAGGGCGGACAGTGGATGGGTATTGCGTGCCCTACCCATCCGCTTACCTCTAAGTACTTCGGAAACGCATCCTCCGCTCAACCCTTTCGGCTGTCTTACTTACCCGTTCAGCTCAGGCCTCTGGCGTCAGCAATTCGATCAATGCCTGCGTTGCCTCGGGAATAGACAGGCGCGCTGTGTCGATTTCGCAATCAGCATCATAAGGTGGCTCGTAGGGACTATCGAACCCGGTAAAATTGTGGATTCTTCCCTCTCGCGCGGCGCGGTACAGCCCCTTGGGATCACGCCGTGCACACTCCTCAAATGATGTGCTGACGTACACGCAACGAAACTGGCCCGGCTCGAACAAGGCCCGCGCGGCATCACGATCGGCCTGGAACGGTGAAATCGCCGAGACGATCACCACCAATCCCGCCTCTACCATCAGCTTCGCCACCTCGGCTATTCGCCGGATATTTTCGCTCCGCTCCGCCGCCGACATCCCCAGGTCACGGCATAGCCCATTGCGCAGGTTATCGCCGTCCAGCACGTAGGCATGCAGCCCGCGCTGGTGCAGTGCCAGATCAAGGCTGTTCGCCAGGGTAGACTTGCCCGCACCGGAAAGCCCGGTCAGCCACAGGCAACAAGGCTTTTGCCCCAACGCCTGTGCACGCGCCGAGGCGGGCAGGGTCAGATCATAAGGCCGGATACAGCTTCCCATCAGTGTCCTCACGCATAACCTAATAATTCGAAATCACGTGCATACACCCGACGAATCAGCCGACGTGTGCGCGCCGTACAAAAGGCATGCGCAGGCCCCGCCTCCCGCTGCCGCGACGGATTGATATGTGGCAGCGTCGCCGACAGGTCCAAGATATCCGTCAGTCGAGCGAAATCTTCCTCAAGCGACTCCTGGCGCCCAATGAAATCCATTGCCAGCCGCCCCAGGGAATCTGTCAGAAAGTCGGTCTGCGGCGCGAAGTGAATCTGCCGCCGGATGTTGTCCTCATGCAGCCACTGTGCGACGAACGTATTGAAATTGTCATAGCGCGACATCAACCGCCATGCAGAAAGATCGCGCGCGATGGGCTCATTTCCCCTTAAAAAGGCAAATGCTGAATACGCCCGCTCCAGCGGATGGCGCACAAAGGTAAATTTGAAACTCTGTTCGAAGGCCTCGGGAAACTGCTGCTCATACCAATACAGCGGCAGATGCCCCGGTCGCCAGCCATCAAACAAGGCCTTGCACAGGCTGCTTCCGGCGCACTTGGGTACATGGATGAATAGGCAGTTTTGATCGGCAAACGGCTTGGGAAAAATCACATTCCCGGACATTACCTTGTTCACCACTTGCCGATCGACCACCGAAAGACGACCCAGCAGAAAGCTTCGCTGCGCCTTGGGGATAAGCTTCCATAGATACCGCTGCAACATACCTGTTTGTACCGCCTGAATTTTGCGCAAAGCCATCCGTAGATACACATGGCTGAAAAGGCGAAAAGGCTAGCAGAGGCCCTCGCCATTTAAGGTTTCGAGTAGGTAAAAGCCATGTAAAGGCGCTGATACAGAAGCGATCTGCCTCACGCGGCTACTTTTGTTCTGAATAAGCGTACAAACCGCTCTACACTGGGCTTTCGGCCATTTCGCCTGCTATGCGGCTGTGTATCGCCTGGGTAAAGTCGGCACGACAGCCGGGAGGGCTGTGCTTAGATAGCTCAACAACACGACAAGGACCGGGTATGAAACAAGCACCCCTTCTTTCTACAGCTGCACTGGCGTTGGGCCTGTTTGGCAGCGTTGCGCTGGCCGATCAGGAGCCGCCGCCCCGCGGCCAGCATGACCGTATGCCGCCGCCCGCGGCGTTTGAAGTGTGCGAAGGTAAGCCTGTCGGCGCGCCAGTCATGCTTACTCTGCCTGACGGCAAGGCACTCAAAGGCGTCTGCAAGGACTTCCAGGGCCGGCTCGCCGCCATGCCTGAGCATATGCCACCGCCACCCAAAGACGGCGCCCCGCCCGGCTCTCCGCCAGACGCGCGATAGACTCTATAAAAAACCGCCTCTAAGGACGGTTTTTTATAACTAATACAGAGCGCGTCTAAGCGCCCCGACCTTTCCTGTATTTCTGAGGCAGGTGCGCCTCCAGCCAACGGCGCAGGGGGCCGATCAGAAAACGTTGAATCAACAGTCCCAGGCCAATAACTACGATCAGGTGAGGGATAAGGCTCCACAGGGGAATGGTGACCACATCGCCCAACACATCGCTGACGGCATCACTGATCGCGTCGCTAGCGGCCTCATGCGCCTGAGTAAAGAAGGCCAACAGATGCCGCGTCCACGGATCGATCAGGATGATCATGGGTGTGTGGATGGCAAAGATGCACAGCGATGCCTCACCCAGCCGCCGGGCCAGTTGTTGCAGGGAGGCGCTTTCCGGTGCGCGGAAGGTAGCGCAGGCCAGTAGTAGCAAGCCCTGAAAAGGCGTCAGCAGACCATTGTGAACCAGATAGAACCAGCGGCGGCCGTCCTGCTGCAAGAGCCATGCGCCGATGAAAAGACCGCTCAAGCCAACGGCAATCAGGCAGTACCGGTAGCGCTCTGCCAGTTGGGCCAGGGAAGGCTCCTGCAAGGCGCGATAAAGAATGATGCCAATCAAAAACTCCGGCAGGCGAATTACCGGGTTGCGATGGATAACGCCTACGGTCACATAGTCATAGGCATGCAGCCAGGTCGCCAACAAAGGCACCAGCAGGTAAGCGCCCCATAATGCGAACCCTATCAGTATCCAGCGGCGCGCCGCCATCAGGCGTGGCGCAAGCAAGGGGAACAGGATATAGAAGAACAGCAGGGCAGAAATGGACCAGGTCGCACCGTTGAGCCAGAGAAAGCGCGGCTCCCAGGACTGAAGCAGCAGGATCTGCATCAAGATATGAACACCTGCCATGAGCCAGGAGATGGGCAGCAATTCCTCCAGCCCCTCGCCATCCTCCAGCGACGCGTAGGGATGCTGGTTGTAATACACCGGCACACCGTCTGCCGAGGGGGCATTCATCGCCAGTACACCCAGCGCGATGGCCAACGTCATCAGGTGGATGGGATAGAGATTGCACAATCGCCGGGCGATAAAACCGGCCTGGCTGCCCTTCATTTTGCCCTGATCATCCAGGCAGACATGCGCCAGCAGAAAGCCGGACAACAGGAAGAAAGTGCTAGTCGCGTAAAAGCCCATGCCGACGAGCTTTTGAAAAAGCCACGGTGCGTCACCGTACAGGCCGCCCAGGTGGTAGACCACCATGTAAAGGGCCATTAGAAAACGAAGCCATTCAAGGCCGTAGTAATGCTTGGTCATAGTGAAGGCGAAACGATCAAAGCAGTCATCGAACCGTCATTATGCCAACATTGGACGCCGGCTCGTTGCAGGATGTGTTAGCGCGCTGAAACACCTTGGCCATGCATCGACCGCCTTCGCGCCTGAAACATCAATTTCCGCAATGGTCGTTATCTCTGCGCTTCATTTCTAGCATCAAGCGATTGATTCGATAATGAACGTATCGAATCTTCTTGCTGAGGCAACCATGAACACGCTTATCCAACACGGTAAGGCAGCCTTGCTGATCGCGCCCCTGTTACTGGCAGGCTGTGCAATCAGTGCCCCGTTTAACGCAGCCCCCGAAAGCAACACAGCTCAGGCACCGGCTAGAACCCAGGGCGGATCGCTGACCGTCAATCGCATCGAGCCCGCTGCCGGGCAATACGTCCTGAGCCTTGCGACAACAGCGCAGCACCCCTCCTACTCGGATTGCAGCACTGCGCTGGTCACTTCCGGCACGGATCAGTTCCAGGCCGATGTCGTGCAGCGCCAGCAGTACACCAAGTCGGACTACAACGTCACGTACGACCTGACACTAAGTAACGCTCAGATGCAACGTCTGACAGGTAATGACACCTTGAACGTTCAACTATGCAATGTTCAGTACTCGGTGTCACACGCGCAGATCAATGACCTGCAAGCCAAATTTCTGGCCGTGACCAAGCCGAGTCCTCAGGCTTGAGGGCTAGCCGACAGACCAGCCCTTGACCGTACCGTAATCAGCCGTTACTCGGAAACGCAAACTGCGCCGCTTCATGGCTGGCGCGTTGTGGCCAGCGTTGGGTGATGGTTTTGCGGCGGGTGTAGAAGCGTACGCCGTCCGGGCCGTAGGCGGCGAGGTCGCCGAAGATCGAGCGCTTCCAGCCGCCAAAGCTGTGGTAAGCCACCGGAACGGGTAGCGGGACGTTGATGCCGACCATGCCTACTTCGATCTCGTCGCTGAAGAGCCGTGCGGACTCGCCGTCGCGGGTAAAAATGCAAGTGCCGTTGCCGTATTCATGGGCGTTGATCAGGTCAATGGCGTCTTCCAGGCTGTTGACACGCACCACGCATAGCACCGGGCCAAAGATCTCTTCTTTATAGATACGCATCTCCGGCGTGACGTGATCGAACAGGCAACCGCCGAGGAAGAAGCCGTTGCTGTGGTCGGCAACCTTGAGGCTGCGACCGTCGACAACCAGCTTGGCACCCGCCGCTTCGCCGTCTTGTACATAGCCGGTGACTTTTTCCAGCGCGGCCCTGGTGACCAGTGGGCCCATGTCGAGCCCCTTGCAGGTGCCGGGGCCAACCTTGAGGCTTTGGATTTGTGGCGTCAGGCGCTCGATCAGCGCATCGGCAATCTGATCACCCACGCACACGGCCACGGAGATGGCCATGCAGCGCTCGCCGCAGGAGCCGTAGGCGGCACCCATCAGTGCGCTGACGGCGTTGTCCAGGTCGGCATCAGGCATCAGCACCGCGTGGTTCTTCGCACCGCCCAGGGCTTGGACGCGCTTGCCGCGGGCCGCGCCTTCCTTATAGATGTATTCGGCAATTGGGGTAGAGCCGACAAAGCTCAGCGCCTTGACCTCAGGTGCCTGGATCAGTGCATCCACGGCATCCTTGTCGCCATGCACCACGTTGAGCACGCCCTTGGGCAGACCGGCTTCATATAGGAGTTCGGCAATCAGCAGTGTGGAGCTGGGGTCGCGCTCGGAGGGTTTGAGGATAAAGCAGTTGCCGCAGGCAATCGCCAGCGGGTACATCCACAGCGGCACCATGGCCGGGAAGTTGAACGGCGTGATACCGGCAACCACGCCCAGCGGCTGGAAGTCGGACCAGCTGTCGATGGCGGGACCGGCGTTGCGGCTGTACTCGCCCTTGAGCAGTTCGGGCGCGGCGGTGGCATACTCGACGTTCTCGATACCGCGCTTGAGTTCACCAGAGGCGTCTTCCAGCGTCTTGCCGTGCTCTTCGCTGATCAGCTGCACGATGCGCTGCTCGTTCTGCTCCAGGAGTTGCTTGAAGCGGAACAGGACCTGGGCGCGCTTGGCCGGCGGGGTGTTGCGCCACGCGGGGAAAGCCGCCTTGGCCGCGTCGATGGCCTTTTGCACGGTGTCGCGGCTGGCCAACGGCACCTGATGAATGACTTCGCCAGTTGAAGGGTTGTAGACATCTGCCGTGCGCCCGCTGTCGGCAAAGGCTTCGCCGTTGATGAGGTGATTCAAGGTGGTCATATCGATTCCTTGTAAAGGCGGCGCGTCGGGTTAGCCGTGGCGCGCCGCTGTACGAAAAATAATCAAGCCGTAGCGTTGAGGGCTTCGCCTACAGCATCGAACAGGCGGTCCAGTTCTTCCGGCGTGCTGATAAAGGGCGGGCCAAATTGCAGGGTGTCGCCGCCGAAGCGGACGTAGAAACCGGCCTTCCACAGTTTCAGCGAGGCTTCGTAGGGGCGGACAATCGCATCGCCATCACGCGGGGCGAGCTGGATCGCACCGGCCAAGCCGTAGTTACGGATATCGACGATGTGCTTGGCACCGCGCACGCCGTGGATACGCTGCTCGAAGTGCGGCGCCAGTTCGGCTACGCGCTGTATGAGGTTATCCCGCTCCAGAATTTCCAGCGCAGCCAGTCCTGCCGCGCAGGCGACCGGATGCGCGGAGTAGGTGTAGCCGTGGCCAAACTCGACGGCGTAATCCGGCGTGCCCTGGTTCATGAAGGTGTCGTGGATTTCGCTGGTCGCAACCACCGCACCCATAGGGATCACGCCGTTGGTGATCTGCTTAGCGAGGTTCATGATGTCGGGCGTGACGCCAAAACTCTCCGCACCAAACATGGAGCCGGTGCGGCCAAAGCCGGTAATGACCTCATCGAAAATCAATAAGATGTTGTGCTGAGTACAGATCTCGCGCAGGCGTTGCAGGTAGCCCTCCGGCGGCACGATCACGCCTGCCGAGCCGGACATAGGCTCGACGATGACCGCCGCGATGTTGGACGCATCGTGCAGTTCGATCAGCTTGAGCATTTCGTTTGCCAGCTCAACGCCGGTCTTGGGCATGCCTTTGGTAAATTCGTTACCCGGCAGCAGGGTATGCGGCAGGTGATCGGCATCCATCAGCTGGCCGTACATCTTGCGGTTGGCGCCAATGCCGCCCAGGCTGGTGCCCGCGATGTTTACTCCGTGGTAACCGCGGGCGCGGCCGATCATTTTGGTCTTGGTGGCCTGCCCTTTCAGGCGCCAGTAGGCCCGAGCCATTTTCACAGCCGTATCGGCGCATTCGGAGCCTGAGTTGACAAAGAACACGTGATTCAGGTCGCCCGGCGTCAGGCTGGCGATCTTTTCGGCCAGCTTGAAGGACAGCGGATGGCCGTACTGGAAACCCGGTGAATAATCGAGTTGCAGGGCCTGTTTGCCTACCGCCTCGGCAATCTCCTTGCGCCCATGCCCCGCTCCTACACACCACAGCGCGGAAAGGCTGTCGTACAGCTTGCGGCCCTGATCGTCCGTCAGGTACGCGCCCTCAGCCGCCACCAGAATGCGCGGGTCCTTTTTGAACGCACGGTTGGCGGTATAGGGCATCCAGTGATGGGTCAGGTCGAGTTCGCTGGCGAGCGGTGGCGATACGGTCAGGGGCTGGTTCATGCAGGGCCTCGGGGTACAAGACATGAGCTGGACGGGGCGATAGGAATCGTCCCGACGAAAGCCTCAGCTTGAGCCTGACCTTGGATGAGTTAAAGCGTATTCTTCTTACGTTTACTCAAGAAAAAACTTACCTAATGAGCGCACCTCGCAAAGCCCCGCTTGGCCAAGTCAGCGATTTTGATATCCGCCTCCTGCGTCTGTTCAAAACGGTGGCGGAATGCGGGAGCTTTGCCGCGGCGGAAAGTGCACTAGGCATCACCCGCTCGGCTATTAGCCTGCACATGGGCGACCTGGAAAAACGGTTGGGGATGCGCTTGTGCCAGCGCGGCCGCGCCGGGTTTGCACTCACGGATGAAGGCCGGGAAGTGCTGCGGGCCAGCCAGAGCCTGCTGGCTGCGCTGGAAGGTTTTCGCAGCGAGGTGAACGCCCTGCATCAGCAACTGCGGGGCGAGTTGAACATCGGCATCATCAATAACCTCGTCACCTTGCCGCAAATGCGCGTGACCCATGCGCTGCGCAAACTGAAGGCATTGGGACCGGGTGTGCGGGTGAACATTGGCATGATGACGCCGGGCGAAATCGAACGTGGGGTGCTGGACGGACGGCTGCATATTGGCGTGGTCCCGCTGATCAACCCGCTGTCCGGCCTGGAATACACAGCGCTTTATGAGGAACGCTCGCAACTGTATTGCAGCCATGAGCACCCTTTGTTCCACCGGCCCGATGAGGAGATTCCGGATGAGGCGCTACGCATGGCCGATGCTGTGGCGCCGAACTATCGATTGACGGCCGAGGCGTTGGAGCGGCACCAGACGCTCAACTGTACGGCCACTGCATCGGACCGCGAAGGGATTGCCTTTCTGCTGCATACCGGCAGTTACATCGGGTATCTGCCAGATCATTATGCCGCCAGCTGGGTGATGCAGGGTGTCCTGCGGCCGCTCAAGCCGGAGCGTTTCTTTTACTCCATTCCGCTCTGTGCCGCGATGCGCAAGGGCCGCCGCCCCAACCTGATCCTCCAGCGGTTTCTGGAAGCGCTTGAGCATACCCAGGCCTGATGGGCTATACGTTCTTATCCATACGTTTTAAAGGGTCATCAGGAACCTGCCCGCGGCGCGCCGGTCGATGGTGAGGCAATCTGTCGCAGATCCGCACAAATTGTTACACTTAAATGCTTAGCTTACTAACATTTAAAGCCTGATGGCTGATGGGAACCCTCATGTCCGTTGATGATACGTCTAACGCCCGCCGCGACTTTCTACGTAAGTCTCTAACCCTGATCCCCGTGGTGACACTTGCCACTACAGGCGGCGCCAGCCTGGCTCTGGCGGAGACGAAGGAGCGACAGCGTGACGAGGATAAGCCGGGCCAGAGCGCCCGCGCAGACGCCTATCAGCCTACCTTTTTCACGCCGGAAGAATGGACGTTTATCCATGCCGCCGTCGCCCGGCTGATTCCCGCTGATGATCGCGGCCCTGGTGCGGTGGAGGCTGGTGTACCGGAGTACATCGACCGGCAGATGAATACCCCCTATGCCCAAGGGGCGAAGTGGTACATGCAGGGGCCTTTCCAACCCGATGCACCTTCGGAGATGGGGTACCAGCTCAAGCTCAATCCGCAACAGGTTTTCCGCCTGGGCATCAAGGCCGCGGATGACTGGTCGCGCCAGCAACACGGCAAGCCGTTTGCCGAGCTGGATACCGGCACCCAGGATGCCGCACTTCGTCAGTTTGAAGCCGGTGAGGCCGAGTTCGCCCCGCTTCCTGCCAAGACCTTCTTTGCCGCTCTGTTGCAAAGCACCAAAGAAGGCTTTTTCTGCGACCCGATCCATGGTGGCAATAAGGATATGGTGGGCTGGAAGCTAGTGGGCTTTCCCGGCGCCCGCGCCGACTTTATGGATTGGGTGGAGCGCGATGTGGCGTACCCCTTCCCGCCGGTTTCCATCCGCGGCGAGAGGGCTTGATCCATGGCAAAAGTGATGCAGAAAGCCGATGCGGTGATCGTAGGCTTTGGCTGGACTGGAGCCATCATGGCTAAAGAACTGACCGAAGCGGGTCTTTCCGTGGTCGCGCTGGAGCGTGGCCCAATGCGTGATACCTACCCGGACGGTTCCTACCCACAGGTGATCGACGAGCTGACCTACAGCATCCGTCGCAAGCTGTTCGTGGACACATCCAAAGAAACCGTCACCATTCGCCACAACGTGAGCCAGACGGCACTGCCCTATCGTCAGCTCGGCGCCTTTCTGCCCGGCGATGGCGTAGGCGGTGCGGGTTTGCACTGGTCCGGCGTGCATCTGCGGGTCGACCCGGTAGAGCTGCGCCTGCGCAGTCACTATGAGGAGCGGTACGGCAAGAATTTCATCCCAGATGGTATGACCATCCAGGACTTTGGCGTGACCTACGAGGAGCTGGAGCCGTACTTCGATTTTGCCGAAAAAGTCTTCGGCACCTCTGGTCAGGCCTGGACGGTAAAGGGTGAGTTGGTTGGCAAAGGCAAGGGCGGCAACCCCTTTGCGCCGGACCGCTCCGATCACTTTCCGCTCACGCCGCAAAAGAACACGGTGTCGGCGCAGCTGTTTCAGAAGGCCGCCTGGGATGTGGGCTACCACCCTTATGACCTGCCCTCGGCTAATACCTCCGGCCCCTACACTAATCCCTACGGCTGCCAGATGGGGCCGTGCAATTTCTGCGGATATTGCAGTGGGTACGTCTGCTACATGTACTCCAAGTCTTCGCCTAACCTGAACATCCTGCCGGCGCTGCGCCAGGAACCCAAGTTCGAACTGCGCGCCGATGCCCACGTGCTGAAGGTCAACTTGACCGACGACAAGAAGCTCGCCACTGGCGTGACCTATGTGGACGCCCAGGGCAACGAGATTGAGCAACCGGCCGATATCGTCATTCTCGGCGCTTTCCAGTTCAACAACGTGCGGCTGATGCTGCTTTCAGGCATCGGCAAGCCCTATGACCCGAAAACCGGCGAAGGCGTGGTCGGCAGAAACTTCGCCTACCAGAACATGGCGACCATCAAGGCCTACTTCGACAAGGACCAGCACTTCACCAACCCCTTTATCGGTGCGGGCGGTAATGGCGTGGCGGTGGATGACTTCAATGCCGATAACTTTGACCACGGCCCTCACGGCTTTGTAGGTGGCTCGCCGTTCTGGGTGAACCAGGCGGGCACGCGCCCCATCGCCGGTGTAAGCAATCCTCCGGGCACGCCCAATTGGGGCAGCCAGTGGAAGGCGGCGGCGGCCGATTACTACAACCATCAGCTGTCCATGGATGCCCACGGAGCGCACCAGTCTTACCGCGATAACTACCTGGACCTCGATCCGACCTACAAGGATGCGTATGGAATGCCGCTCCTGCGCATGACTTTCGACTGGAAGGAAAACGACATCAAGATGACGCACTTCATGGTCGACAAGATGAAGCGCATCGCCGAAGCCATGAATCCCAAGGCCATCAACGTACAGGTCAAGGCGCCGGGAACGCATTTCAATACGGTCAGCTATCAGACCACCCACCTGAACGGCGGCGCCATCATGGGTACCGACCCCAAAACCAGCGCCCTCAACCGTTACCTGCAGAGCTGGGATGTGCACAACGTGTTCGTTCCGGGCGCCTCGGCTTTCCCACAGGGGCTGGGCTACAACCCGACAGGCCTTGTGGCAGCCCTCACCTACTGGTCGGCACGCGCCATCCGCAAACAGTACCTGAAAAACCCTGGCCCACTGGTGCAGGCATGAGGACGTCGACCATGAAAGCACTCATCTCTGCACTGGCCCTGGGGTTCATCGCTCTGCCTGCTTTTGCTCAAGAGGCCAGACCTGATCAGGAATTGATCAAGAAAGGCGAATACTTGGCTCGCGCCGGTGACTGTGTGGCCTGTCATACGGCAGCCGGTGGCAAGCCCTTCGCTGGCGGCCTGCCCATGGGAACACCTATCGGCACCATTTACTCGACCAACATCACGCCGGATAAGGAAACCGGCATTGGCAATTACAGTTTCGAGGATTTCGACAAGGCGGTACGCCACGGCATCGCCAAGGAAGGGCATTCGCTCTATCCGGCCATGCCGTATCCCTCTTATGCACGCGTCACCGAAGAGGACATGCGCGCCCTGTACGCCTACTTCATGCACGGCGTTCAACCGGTGACTCAGCCCAACCAGGACGTGGCGATTCCCTGGCCGCTGTCGATGCGCTGGCCCCTGGCTGTCTGGCGCAAGCTGTTCGCGCCGGAGGTTGCCGACTTCAAACCGGCGCAGGGCATGGACCCGGTGGTTGCCCGTGGCGCCTATCTGGTGGAGGGCCTGGGCCATTGCGGTGCCTGCCACACACCCCGTGGCATTGCCATGCAGGAAAAAGCCCTCAGCGATGCCGACGGCAAGGACTTCCTCGCGGGTAGCGCCCCGCTGGAAGGCTGGGTTGCCAAAAGCCTGCGCAATGACCACAAGGAAGGCATTGCCCGGTGGGACGAGGCGCAGCTGGTGGAATTCCTCAAGACAGGCCGCTCGGATGACATGGCCGTCTTTGGTGGCATGACGCAGGTGGTTGAGCACAGCCTGCAGTACATGAGCGACGAGGATTTGACCGCAATCGTCCGTTACCTGAAGACGCTTTCGCCGGTCCATCCGGACGCCCCACCCTATCAGCGCAACAATGCCGTTTCCGAGATGCTGGTAAAAGGGGATGAAAGCAAGCGCGGCGCAGCGGTCTACATCGACAACTGCAACGCCTGCCACCGCTCGGATGGCCTGGGCTACACCCGGGCGTTCCCGGCACTGGCCGGTAACACGGTGGTGCAGACGGAAGACCCGACGTCCCTTATCCACATCGTACTGGAAGGGGGCAAGCTGCCGGGTCTCAAGAGTGCGCCCTCGACAATCGTCATGCCTGCCTTCGGCTGGCGGTTGAGCGATCAGCAGGTAGCGGATGTGGTGACCTTTATCCGGACCAGCTGGGGCAACAAGGGCGGTCCGGTGGATGCCGATGCCGTCGCCAAACTGCGCAACAGCGATAATCGCACCACCTCGGGCGATGACATCGGGCAAACGGCGTATGGCAATCAGCCGGAGCAGAATCCGACGCCCCGGTAATCGGTCGCTGACGGAACGCAGGCAGACATGAGAGGCCTGCGGTCCGTCAGTTTTCTTCCTGATGGATCATTCTTCGTTTTGAGCAGGCCTTAACTGTCGGTAATCTTGCAGCCTGCCTTTACGCCGGTGATCACGTGATTCCGCTCCATAACCTGCCTGCCTCTGCGCCGCCCGCCAAGCCCGAACCCAGTGTCACTTGTGACACCTGTGCGGCCAAGTGCTGCCGTCTGGAAGTCATGCTGATTACGGATACCGGCGTTCCCATGCGCTTTATCGAGGAAGACCAATGGGGCTCGATGACCATGGCGCGCCTGGACGACGGCTGGTGCGCCGCGCTGGATCGAAAAACCATGCGATGCAGCATCTATGAGAATCGCCCTTTGATCTGCCGCGAATTCGAGATGGGTGGGGACGACTGCCTGGAAGAGCGCAACGCCTTCTGATAACCAGAGCACGCCCTAATAGATAGGCTACTCAGCGAGTACATTCGCTGTATGTAAGTCTGTATGCAAGGCATTATGTGTGCCCGAGCGTTTTAGTGGCCGTTGTCGACAGAGCAATCGACAGGCACGGCATTTTCAAAAGGCGAATCCGCTTCCAAATTGAACAATAGTTGTACACCGGGCGAACCGATGCCCTTTATGCACGTCAATATCGACCAATTGAAATGATCCTTGCGTTCTGTTCCACGGAGAGGAAGCCCATGCATTTTATGGCCCTTTGGATGGCTTTGTCACTTTTGCCCTTGAGCTGCCTGGCAGATCTCAAGGTTGACCTGACCGATTACATCGTGCAGGCCTCGGAACCCAAGCGGACCGAGACGTTAGCTAAGTTGCCGCCTATCATTGAGCAATTCGGCAAGTCGCTGGGCTGCTCCTTCTCGATGGACCCACGCAATATCATCCCCTACCAGCTGGATGGAAAATCGGTTTTCCTGGCGGTGTACGAGCTGGATGTCGGCTGCAGCGGCACACCTACCGCCACTCGGCCGCTCATGGCCATCCTGCGCCAGAGCCCGGGCGGCGACTATTTCATCGATGCCGATTACTCGATGCCCAAGCAGAGCTCAACAGAACTTCCCAAGCATATCAGTAGCCTTTTTATCCGAAACGATGACCTCTGGTATCAGGGACTCACCTTCAAGGCAGCCGATGCGTCCTGCTGTCCGACACTGGATGTCACTGGCCGTATCGCCCTGGAAAATGGCGTATGGAAAGAACATCAGCGCATGCCGCTGGAACGCATTCCGAGCACTGTAACGCCATGATCTTCCGCATGGAGCTGGTTATAATTTAACCAGCCACGGCAGGCCTACCTGACTGTTTTGCAACATGATTCAGCAGGTGGGAAAGTCAGGATCGGCATTTGACGTCACGGCCTGATTTCACCAAGCTACCGGCTCACTCATCGACAAGAACAGTTGACGTGCTTGCCTATCGTTACCCCTGGCGGCTCATGGCCTGTGCCGCCGTATCTCTATTAGCCTTGCTGGCCGGTTGTGACGACGGCTCCAAGTTCAAGCAAAAGCCGCCGCCCAAACCGCCGGAAGTTGCCACCTACACTCCTGTCCGCTGGGAGGATCTTCCTGTCACCAGTGACGCCGACCTTATGGCAGGCTTCAAGGCTTGGCAGGCAGGCTGCGAGAAGCTCAAGAACAACGAGGCTTGGAGTGGACCATGTCTGGCAGCCGCGCAGGTCCCGTATGATCCACGCGCCGTACGGGACTTTCTCAAAAGCCAGCTACAGGTCTACAGCCTGCGCTCTTTGAAGGGCGAGCATGGCCTTATTACGGGCTATTACGAGCCGGTCTACCACGGCAGCCTTGTGCAGGATGAAGCCCATCCTGTGCCGGTCTATGGCACACCTACCGACCTGATTACCGTCGATCTGGCCAGCATTTACCCTGAACTCAAGGGGAAACGCCTGCGAGGCCGACTCGAAGGCCAGACGCTCAAACCCTATGATGACGCCGCCACCATCATGCAGCAGGGTGTAGATGCCCCTGTACTGGCCTGGCTGCGTGATCCGATGGACCTGCAATTCTTACAGATCCAGGGCTCGGGCCGTGTTGAACTGGAAGATGGTCGCCAGTTGCGTATCGGGTACGCAAATCAGAACGGGTATCCCTACAAGCCTATCGGCCGCTGGCTGGTGGAGCAGGGGCTGCTGCAAAAGGAAGAGGTCAGCATGAGCAAGATTCGCGAGTGGGCCACGGCCAACCCGGATCGTGTGCCGGAGCTCTTGGGCAGTAACCCGAGCTATGTGTTTTTCAGCCAACGCCCGGACAGCAACGAAGCACCCCGCGGCTCGTTGAACGTTCCATTGACGCCCGGCTACAGCGTAGCCATTGATCGCAAGGTGATTCCGCTGGGCAGCCTGCTCTGGCTGTCCACTACCCGCCCGGATGGCAGCCCCGTGATTCGCCCGGTAGCCGCACAGGATACCGGTGGCGCCATTACGGGAGAGGTCCGTGCCGATCTTTTCTGGGGCACAGGTGATGATGCCGGCGAGCTGGCCGGCCATATGAAGCAGGACGGCCGAATCTGGATGCTTTGGCCAAAAGGCGCTCCCCTGCCGGACGCAGCGCCCAAACCTGCGGTTACGCCTGAAAAGCCGCAGAATCCAACGAACACAGAGAACACCCCATGAGCAACGAACTGACGATTGAAGATATCCAGCTGGGCGAAGGCAAGGAAGCTGTCAAAGGTGCCCTGATCACGACCCAGTACCGAGGCACTCTGGAAGATGGCACCGTATTCGACTCTTCATACGAAAAGGGTCGGCCGTTCCAGTGCGTCATCGGCACGGGCCGAGTCATCAAGGGCTGGGATATCGGGTTAATGGGGATGAAGGTGGGCGGCAAACGCAGGCTGTTCGTGCCGGCGCACCTGGCCTATGGTGAGCGCCAGATTGGCGCGCATATCAAACCGAACTCGAACCTGATCTTCGAGATCGAGCTGCTGGAAGTCCTCACCCGGGACGATTGAATCTATAAAGGGCTGCGAGCAAATACATTTTGCCTCGCAGCCCTTTTCAGCCCTTATACGTCGAACGGCGTGTTGGGCAAGGCACCTACGATCCGCAGGCTCAGCCCCTCATACCCTTCCAGATTGATCGTCAGCTCGCCGTTGTCGGTGAGATCACCTTCAACCGTCTCGTTGATCATATCCACGACCGGCCCCGGCGTAACGTTGGTCAGGGTGATGGTTTCCTGAATCGAAGTGGCGCCAAAGTTGAGCGCGGTAATCTGGGTGCCACGCCCGGCGGGCAGCTCGTGCACCATGACCAGAAGCCCCGGCGAGGTGACATCCGGCACCGCAATCTGGTGGCTGGACGCAATGCCATAGGCTTGGCGTACCGAGAGGATGCGCTTGAGCTTGTTGGCAAAGGAGTCCGGGTCGGCCAGCTGCTCGGTCAGGCTGCCATAAAGGTTGACGGCCTTGGGCAGACCTTCGCCGGAATGGGTCGCCTCGTTATTGGCGTCTGCCAGATCATAGGCACCGCGCTGAATCCATCGTGTATCGCCATCGCGCATGCGGTCTTCCACCAGACCGAACGGCAAGGGCAACGCCCCTACCAGATCCCACCCGGACAGGGCGAATACGCCAGGTTGCAAGGCGTTATACATGGCAAGGAGCAGATGGACCCGCTTGACCCGTTCCTTGTCCTCGTCGGTCATGCTGTCCAGTTCACGAATGCCCAGGGCTGCGGCAATCACGCTCGCCGTGGTGCAGGCTACGCCGTTGGTGACAAACCGCAGGTTGTAGGGCGCATGCTCACCGCTAAGACGCTCGTACATGACCTCACGAATATGCTCGCGCAAGATGCTGCCGCGCCAGGTCTGGCCCTGGTAGACGAAATTAGTGTCGGCATGCAGGGTCCAGAAGTGCACCAGCTCCAGGGTCAGCTCATCATGGTTTTGCAAGGCATGGATAAGCGACGCCGGGTCGATGTTGAATTGATGCATGGTACGCAGCATCAGGCGCAGGAATTCAGTATCGCCCGTCAGCACGGCGTGATGGTAAGCCGGACGAGTAATGAAGTCGTAAGAGAGATCTGCCCCGCCCTGCCCCATGGCCGCGATATCGTCCACGGTCAGGTTCAGCTCCTGAAAGCTGAAGCCGCCAGCTTTGCGGACCATGCCCCCAATCAGTTGGTTGCCGACGATGGACAAGGGATGCCCTTCAGACCAGGCTTTGTCGTTGGCGCGCCGTTCAACACCCAGGAAGCCGTTGGCATCCAGACGCAGCCCGCGTGCACCAAGCACATCCAGTGAATGCAGTGCATCGCCAATGATCAGCTGCTGTGCAGCGAAACTGGGGTCGAGCCAGTTCAGGGAAGGTTGACCTTCCTTGAAGTAATGCAGGTATACCCAGCGCCGGTCCTTGCCATCCACACCGGTAACGACCGGTGTGGTACTCCAGTCAGTCTCTTTCACACCCGGCTCGAAAAAGATGACGCGCTGGAGCTGGCCGACGATATAGCACTTCTCTTTCAGGGCATCGACGACCTCGGGTGACAGGTTGACTGCATCGCGGCCTTCCGGCACCTCCGGCAGCAATTCCCAGTCCTCCGGCTTGATCTCCACCATATGGTAAAGGCCCGGATAATCTTCATAGCCCAATTCGGCGAGCCGAAAATCGGCACCCTTGCCAGTGTGAGCCGGGATGATGTCGTCCACGACTACCGCGTTGTGGGCAGAGGCCATTCGGCTCAGGGCGATGAACTCTTCTTCCGTTCCGTAGAGCGGGTCGATGTCGAGACTGATCCGGTCGAAGTTGCCGTCGATGGTAGGCGTAATCTCCCGTCCCTTGAGCCCGCCGGACAGCTTGGTCGGCCCCGTATGGATCGCCTGCACGCCAATGGAAGACAATGCATTCCATAGCGGAGCGCTCCCCAGTGTCTTGATGACGGAATCGCCTGATCCAGTGATCACTGAGCTGGGGTAGGCTGTGAACCAGACGGAGGCAATGGCCGTGGCCCGACGCGGCCGCGTTTCAGCATAGGGATGCATCCAGAGCCGCGCCTGACCGCCATACGCCTTGGCACGTTGACGAGCCTTGTAGAGCATCGACTGGTTGACTAACCATTGAACGTATTCTGGATCAGGCGCGTTTACCTGCTCTTCTGTGTCTGGCGCTGTCATATCGGACCCTGGACAGTGAATTTGTAACTTGGACTGCGCCGGTTCGCGTTTGTATCCCAACCCTTATTGCCCCTCGCCGCTCCGGTGCCTGAACGGTCATTGAAGAGCCCTCAGGCGTAAACCCCATCAATATGCAGTCATAAGACAGACGCTTACATAAAAAAGATGGTTCTGCGGCACGAAAAAGCGCCAAAATGACTGGAAGACACGGAAATTTTCGCCTTATCTGCTATGAAGGCAGAACCATGACCATGGAGAGTGCTATGAGTCCCAACGATCGCATAACCAACGGCCCGGATTCCGTATCCTATACGGCAGATTCGTTTGGCTCGAAAAAGCGTCTTGCCGCACGGGAAACCATCCTGAGCGACAGCAACGTTCTGGACTGCACGGTCTACCGCCCGGACGAAAATCCGGAAGTTGATGCCGACGATCTGGGTGACGCCAAGATCCTGTTTACAGGTGAATTCAAGGTGCCCGAGGACTGGGACCAGGAAACGCGCGACGATTTTTTTGGCGACATGGACCCCGAATTGTTTTCCACGGCTCGCATCGAGAGCGAAGCCGAGCCGGGCACGGCAGGTTTTTTTACACCTGAGCCGGGTGACCTCGTGGCTGCCATGCCAGGAGCTGGAGTGGTCGAGATGTTCTATGTGTACGACTACTGTGAAGACGAAACCGGTCGCCATTATGTGCTGGTACGTGAAGTAGACCCAACGCTGTAAGCCTCCCTGCACCCTGGCTTGCGCCTTTCAGGCGCGAGGCAGGTTTGCCTGCCTGTTGTTCAGCCCTTAGTCATGAACGGGCCCTATCTGCAAAGGCCCTGCCCTGTCCGCGTCAACTGTCATCCGCTCTAGTCCCAGGCTCTTACCTAACAGACCATTCGCCCATTATTGCCTTGGTTGGGGAACGATGCGCACGGTCTGTACGTCTACCTCGGTCACAACGATTCAAGCATCGCATCAGGTGCTTACCCGGCAGATGCCCGATGGGCGCTGCTGCCTTGCCGTTTCGATCACGCTTATTCCCATTCTCAGGAGCCAGCCATGAATCCGAACGACCTCTCCACGTCCCGCCGTAAACTCATGCAGGGTGCGGCTGTCACGATTGCCGCCGCCGCAGCGGCCCCCGCCTTTGCTCAGACGGCCAATGGCAAGGCTGCAGCCGACCCAGCCCCGTTGAGCGATCCCAAGAGCGGCCATCCTCGCCCGCCGTTTCAGGAGCAAACCCAACCCTGGCCAGGGCTGGCCAGCAAGATGACGCCTCGGCCAGATCACGGTGAAGAAAGCTACAAAGGCAATAACCGCCTCGCCGGCCGCAAGGCCCTGATCACCGGGGGCGACTCGGGTATCGGCCGTGCCGCAGCCATCGCCTTTGCCCGCGAAGGCGCGGATGTAGCCATCAACTACCTGCCGGATGAGGAGCCTGACGCAAAGGAAGTGGTTCAGCTGATCCAGCAGGCCGGCCGCAAGGCGGTAGCCATTCCCGGTGACATTCGCGACGAAGCATTCTGCCGCGAGCTGGTGGACCGCGCCGTAAAGGAACTGGGTGGACTGGATATCCTGGTCAACAATGCTGCGCGCCAGCAGAGCCACGATTCGATTCTTGACCTGAGCAATGAGCAGTTCGACTGGACGCTCAAAACCAATCTGTACGCCATGTTCTGGATTACCAAGGCTGCCATTCCGCATCTGCCGGAAGGCGCTTCGATCATCAACACATCATCGGTCAATGCCTACGATCCTTCGGCCAATCTGGTCGATTACGCGTTGACCAAGGCCGGCATTGCCAACTTCAGCAAGGGGCTGGCCAAACAGCTGGCGGACAAGGGTATCCGCGTCAACGCCGTAGCGCCCGGCCCGTTCTGGACACCCTTGCAAGTCTGCGGTGGCCAGACCATGGAAAAGCTCAAGAGCTTTGGGGGCGACACCCCTCTCAAGCGTCCCGGCCAGCCTGTGGAAATCGCACCGCTTTACGTGCAGTTGGCTTCCACCGAGGCCAGCTATGTCACAGGACAAGTCTTTGGCGCTTCCGGCGGAAATGGTCAGCCTTAACTGAGTCGAGCCAGCCAGGCGGTTTTGCCGCCTGGCTAACCTGCCTGGCCCGATACCGACTCGGTATCAAGTAATTGCCTCTTTTCGACGATGTTTACCCTACCGGCTATTGATTTCCTCAGGCCGTGTTCTGGCAGCCATCACTGACGCCCACCGCCTGGGAATTCGTCAGCCTTTCACTCAGGATTCTGTGATGCAGATACTCCTCAGTGGCTTTTTTTGAAACCACTCTCCAAGCACGCCAGTCTATCCCTATGAGCCCCATACGCTCGATAACGTGGGTTCCAAACGCATCGATAGCGTCGCACGGGCAATCAATCTCCCGGCAGCAGCACATGCATTTAGCGGACCCGCCCAGTATCAAGGCACCTTGGATTGCCTCGTGATCAACCAGGGATGGATGAGCGTCACGGCTTAACGTGCAAAGAGAAATCTATGATAAAAACCCCATCATCCCTCGCCTCGCCTGCAAATGCAGAGCCTTCGACAACAGACTCCTCGCCTACCAACCACAAGCGCAAGATGCAGATCATCACCACGATCTCAACCTTTGGCGGCTTGCTGTTTGGGTATGACACCGGCGTCATCAATGGCGCGCTTCCCTTCATCAAGGAAGACTTTGGCCTTACGCCTTTTTCTGAAAGTCTGGTGGCGTCTTCCCTAGTCTTTGGCGGTGCCATCGGTGCCGCTATCAGCGGTCGCCTCTCCGACGCTCGTGGCCGACGCAAGATCATCCTCTTGCTGTCGATCATTTTCATCCTTGGCACATTGGGCAGCACCCTTGCGCCCAACGCCGAGATCATGGTGCTGGCCCGCTTCATCCTGGGGCTTGCCGTTGGTGGTGCCTCGGTCACCGTTCCGGTCTACCTGGCGGAGATGTCGCCTGCGCACAAGCGCGGGCAGATGGTGACGCGCAATGAACTGATGATCGTGTCGGGCCAGTTACTGGCCTTTACCTGCAACGCTGCGATTGCGCACTTTTTCGAGGGTAGCCATATCTGGCGCTGGATGCTGGTCATTGCCACGCTTCCAGCCGTGGTGCTCTGGCTGGGCATGCTGGTCATGCCGGAAAGTCCCCGTTGGCTCGCGTCCAAAGGCCGCTTCGGCGAAATGCTGCGTACGCTTAAAGAGGTTCGCGCCGAGCATCAGGCCCATAAGGAGGCCAAGGAAGTACGCCAAGCCGCGCAGGAGGACTCCAAGGCCAAAGAGGGTAGCTGGGAAGACCTGAAAGCGCCCTGGATTCGCAAGATCTTTCTGATTGGTATAGGGATCGCCGTCGTGCAGCAGATCACCGGCGTCAACTCGATCATGTATTACGGCACCCAGATCCTGAAGGAGTCCGGCTTTGATACGCAGGCTGCGCTCACAGCCAACATCGCCAATGGCGTGATCTCCGTACTGGCTACCTTTCTGGGCATCTGGCTACTGGGCCGGGTCGGCCGTCGGCCGATGCTGATCACCGGCCTGATCGGCACGACTACGTGCCTGCTGATGATTGGTCTGGTCTCGATGAACATGGCGCCAGGCACGGAGCGCGCGTTTATTATCCTGGGCCTTACGGTCAGCTTTCTGGCTTTCCAGCAAGGGGCCATCTCACCAGTGACCTGGTTGATGCTGTCTGAGATCTTTCCCATGCGTATCCGGGGCCTGGCCCTGGGCTTTACCGGCGGCGTGCTATGGCTGACCACATTCCTGGTAGGCTTTTTCTTCCTGCAGTTGGTGGCGTGGTTCAGTATCTCCACGACGTTCTTCATGTTCTTCGCGTTCGGCCTGCTGGCCATTGCGTTCGTGGTCCGTTATTTACCCGAGACCCGGAACAAGACGCTGGAAGCCATTGAAGAGGAGTTCAAGAAGGCCTGATACGAAAGGTTCGCAAGGGGCCTATATGGCCCCTTTTATTGACGGTCGGTCCGGGATATTCCCTTGCCTTCTCCGGCTCCAATAAAAGACGATGTTGACGGGTAGTCACCGGGACAGGCGAATGAGTGCACACGTGTTGCAGGACGAGCTGTTTTCCACTTTCGACCCCAGGGAGCGACTCGATAACCAGCGGAGCCGCCTCGACGAGGCATTGGCCGCGCTGGATGAACACCGCCTGCTCAACACGGCACCAAATGCGCTGATCGATTACTTCATCGCGGCCTATCGGATCGAGCCGCCAGCGCTGCGCCGCCATGAGTGGCAGGCTGAAACCGATGACCATGCGGATTTCGAGGGCAATGCGGCCAGCCATCGACTCGATATCGATATACCCTTTGATGGCGACGCGGAGTGGTTTGGCGCACAGGCCGGTCCCTGGGCGGGTACGTCAGGTGCCGTACGGATCAGCGGGCAATCTCTGATTCTGACCTTCGAGATCAAGCGCGGCGCGGAGCAGGCCGCACGCACGCTGATCGATCGTGAAGTCAACGAGATCGAAAAAGCGCTCGCCTGGATTCGACAGGAGGTGGCGGCCTATAACGACAGCCTCTCGGCTATCGTGGAAACAGTCATCAACACCCGCCGCACGCGGCTACTCTCCCATCAGGCCCTGGCGCAAACGTTGGGTATTCCACTGCACAAGCGCTCCGACGGCCCACTGGCACGGCTTACGCCTGTTTCACGGAAGCAACTGTTCTCTGAGCTCCCTCCCATGGGCCATGGGCCCGACTTGCCGGAGCCAACGCTGAGCCGTGATCAGCATGAGCAGATCGTGGAAACCTTGCAAAGCGCCATTACGTTGCTGGCCTACAGCCCATCACTGTTCGCCACATGGAATGAGGCGCCGTTAAGAAACTACCTGGGTATTGCACTGAACGGCCAGTTCGAGCGCCCGGAAACAATCGAGCCCTTTGTGCCTGTCGGCTATAGCGCACTTGGCCTGCGTCATGGAGAGCGGATCGCCTGTCTGGCCGACTGCCTGTTTTGGAAGAATGCCGAGGCGTACCGGGAGCAACTTGACTACCTGCTGGCCCATCCGTTGAGCCGGGAAGCCCGGCTTATCCTGCTGGTTTTTCATAGAGGTCAACGGCTGACCCGAACGATCAACGATGTCCGTGCACAAAACCGTGCTCATCCCGCTTATCAAGAGGCGCCGGAGGGACAGCCTGAGCACGGTAGCGAGGTAACGCTCCGCCTGCCTGATGACCCGATGCGAACAATCCGCCTCACCACGCTTGTCTTCAAGGCGCCCAAGGCCCAAAACAACGTGACTACCCCCCACCGGAAACCCCATAGAAAGGCCGAACCGAATCGGACTCAGATCGGATTCGATTTCTAAATCGCTCTAAACACGCCTGGGTTACGTCCGACGACGCATCCCGATATGCGGGATGTCATCTTCAAGGTAGATGTCTGTAACCGGCTCGAAGCCATAGCGGCCATAGTAATCCTGCAGGTGCGCCTGGGCAGAGAGATAAATGGGAAGATCGACCCAGTGCGCCTCGCAAAAAGTCAGGCCCTGCTTCATCAGCTCATGCCCCAGCCCGCGACCCCGTGCGGCGGGCGCGGTTACGACGCGGCCAATCACTACCTGCCCGTCATGCAGTACCGGATCCAGCACTCGCAGATAAGCCACCAGCGTATCGCCTTCCCAGCCCATGAGGTGATAGGTATTGCCGGTCAGGTCCTGGCCGTCCACCTCTTGATAAGGACACTTCTGCTCTACCACGAAGACCTCGGTACGTAGCGCAAGAATGGCGTATAGAGTCTGAACGGTGAGATCGGTTTGCGGTGTGGCGATCCAGCGGATGGACATGGGCAACTCCCGGACAAGGTAATCGCCGCATTGTCGATCACCTTGTTCTCAGGCACCAGTCCTATGCCGGCAGCATTTCCTGGCTGGCTAATTCTGCCTCCAGTTCGCGTGCCACGGCTTTCAGGTCCAGCAATGTAGCGCGCCAGCGATTGAGGCCGGAGCTAATGCTTACCAACGTTCGCGCCCGCTGCCCAACGGAGAGGGAATCACCCGTCGGGGTTTGCCAACCCTTTTCGAGCATGCCGGGATCGAAATCGTTGAACGTCTCGATCGCATCGATCTGGCAGACCGCAAAGCCAAAGGTCATTGCCTCGCCAGTCACCAAAAGAATACGCGAGCTTTCGGTTGCCTCACGTGGCGACGAATTGATCAAGCTGCTCAGGCAGATCAGCGAGACCTGTTGCCCCCGGACGTTGATCATCCCAATCAGGTGTCCCTGAGCTTGCTTGAGACGCATGAACTGCGTGGGGATATGAAGGATCTCATCCACCTGATGCAGCGGCGATGCAAACTGGATACCGGCCTCGTACACCAGACAAGCCTGCCGGGATCGCGCCTTGGGCACAATGCTGGAGGCCTCGCTACTGCGGCCCTTGGCGTTTTCAAAGATCTTGGAGAACGCCTGAATATCCTTGCGACGCAGCAGCGCCGTATGGTTGAGCAGCAATGCATCATGGCCATCTTCGCCGCTCATGACCCCGGAAAACATGGCGGGGTGCTGCAGGCCGAAACGCGGCATAGGCACAAGATCGTCCGGGTTGCGCCGCATCATGGCTAGGAGTTCGGTAAAGGCAAAACCAAAAGCATGGCCGTTGGCTGTCATGACCAACAGCTGTTTTTTGGTCTCGCCGGAGACCTCTTCAAGCCCTAGGATACGGGAAAGATTGAGCACTGGAATCGGGGTGCCCCGCAGCTCCGTGACACCCAGGCAATACTCACTCTGAAAGAACGTCGTATCGATCCGGGGATGTTCGACCAGCTCACTGACTGCCGTAGCCTCCAGGCAGAACCGGCGACCATCACAGCCCAGCAGTATGTAATGCTTGAGCTTGAAGCGAGCCGTACGGCCGCGCTCACGCAACTCCTGTGCATGATCGAAGGCCATGAACAACTCCGGCAGCGACGCCAGCGCCTCGATATCAAGCAGGTAGATGATGCGCTCGCCCTGGCTGCCGCCCATGAAAAGGCGCGGCAACAAACCCTGTCCACGCTTGTGGGTGCCCAGTTCGCTGAGTTGCCTTTCATCGATGTGGATGACATCCGCCACGGCGTCAATCCCAATCCCGAAACGTCCTTCCTGATGATGCAGGAGGGCCACTTCGCTGGGCATTCCGCACTCTCCAGCCGGTATGAGCCCGAGCAGCACGTGTAGGTTCACCAGCGGGACCGCGCGGCCCCGCAGGCTGAACACACCGCGCATGTAAGGCGCTACCGGCGGACGTGGCTGTACCTGGTCAGGCCAGCGCACCACTTGTTGCAGGGCCGATGCCGGAATGGCGATCTCGATGCCACCGACATGGACCACTCCATATGCGCTGCCAGTCATGATGGCGGTCATCCACGCGGTCCAACACCGGACGTGACGTTATTGAGGTCACGAATCAGCTCGTTCACTTCACCTGCCGTCGTCAGCTGGTCGCCCGTCGAGGCGTTGATGGCATCGATGGAGCGCGTGGTACGCACTACACCCTTGGCGATACGCTCGAAGGCTTCGCCTACGCTTCGGGAGATTTCATTACCCACCGTGATGCGCTTGGAGGACTCCTGAATCAGCTTGTTGATCTCCTTGGTCGCCTGGGACGATTTCTCGGCCAGCTTGCGCACCTCGTCCGCCACGACCGAAAAGCCCAGGCCATGTTCGCCCGCCCGCGCCGCCTCGATGGCTGCGTTGAAGGCCAGCATGTTCGTCTGGCTGGCGATGTCGCTGATGACCTGAATGATGTCCTGGATGTCCTCAGCAGACTTGGCAATAACGGCCATGGCTTCAACGGAGCGCTTGAGCGTCTCGGCGCCTTGGGCGGCCTCTTCCTGCGTCATGCGCGCCAGCCCGTTTGCCTCCCCGGTGCTTTGGGCAATATGGTTGATCGATTGCGTCAGGTTTTGTACGGAGCTGCTCATGGCTTGCGTCTTGGCCTTGACCAACTGCTCCATTTCGACCTGCTGGGTAATGTCCGTCGCGAACTTGATAACTTTGTATGGCTGGCCGTCGGCATTGAAGATTGGGTTATAGGTCGCCTGGATCCAGATCTTCTGTCCGAACTTGCCCAGGCGCATATAACGGTCGCTGAAGAACTGCCCCTGCCCCAGACGCTGCCAGAAGTCCCGATAAGCGGTTGAAGTGACGTAATGCTCCTCACAGAACATGCGGTGGTGCTTGCCGACGATCTCTTCCAGGCGATAGCCTAGGGTCGACAGGAAGTTCTGGTTGGCATGAAGAATGTTGCCCAGCAGATCGAACTCGATGACCGCCTGGCTACGATCAATGGCCGCAATCTTGCCTTCATACTCGGCACTCTTGATCTGCAAGGCCGTGATATCGGTAGCGAACTTCACGATCTTGTAAGGCTTGCCCTCGGCGTCCAGGATCGGGTTATAGGTCGCTTGAATCCAGATTTCACGCCCTTCCTTGCTGATGCGCTTGTAGACACCTGTGTCGAACTTACCACGGCCAAGCTTTTCCCAAAGCAGATGGTACGCAGTGGAGTTGGCATGTTCTTCGTCACATAACATGCGGTGATGCTTGCCCTTGATTTCTTCCAGGCTATAGCCCAGCACAGACAGGAAATTATCGTTGGCCCGCAGCACATGGCCGGTCAGGTCGAACTCGATAACCGCCTGGGCGCGTTCGATAGCATTGACCTTGCCCTGGTGGTCGGTGCTGCGTAATACAGCCTCGGTCACATCGGACGCGAACTTGACCACCTTGTACGGTTTGCCATCGGCATTGAAAATCGGGTTGTAGGTCGCCTGAATCCAAACCTCCCGGCCGCCCTTGCCCAGGCGCTTGTACTGCCCTGCATCGAACTCGCCGCGGCCAAGCTTTTCCCAGAACTGGCGATAGGACATGCTGCTGGCGTATTCGGCATCGCAGAAGATCCGGTGATGCTGCCCGGCGATCTCCTCAAGCCGATACCCCAAGGCGTCGAGGAAATTCTGGTTGGCGCGCAGGATGGTGCCATCAAGGTTAAACTCGATGACGGCTTGGGAGCGATCAATCGCTGACCAGAGTGAATTGAACTCCGCCGCCTGGGCGTCAGCGTTGAAGTCTTGGGGGGCATTCATTGGATTTCTCTCCGGTAGCATTCGTGGGCAAAAAACCGCCCTATGGTTTTTGCGATAACAGTGCTATCGGCTGAGCAGAAGGCAGCTTGATACAGCCGCCCGTTATTTTGTCGCCTTGGCGCGACTCTTCGTCTTGCTGCCCATACGAGCGCTCTGAATAAAGCGTGGAAAAGCCCGTACTTTGTTCAGCCAAGCGGCTAGACAACCCCTTTACTCAAGAGTCCGCTCTGCCTTCACAGGGGATTTTCTTTTGGATTGTTATACGTGTAGCCGATTGCGCATCGGTAACTGATGGCAAGGCCCACGCAGACGTTTTCTGCCAGTGCCCTTGTCATTCGGACAGGTAGTGGCATTGGCGACTACTCAGGCCAGACTCAAGCCCTATGATGGCTATGCCCCGCCCGGCCAATGGCTTGTGCTCGCCCGTTGAACGCCGGGGCAAAACGCCATTGGCAGGGCGGTTATATGCGTCTGGAAAACATCAAGCCGCAAGATGTCTGTTTCACGCTATACATTGGCTTTTTAGCGCTATCCCGAAAAGTATAATCGGGTTAAGTTCTAACCGGTGACATTTAATATGTATGCATCAAATATTTAGTTGAATATATTATTCAAACCAATGCTTAACTTATCCTGAAGCAGAGCAAATTTACCTTACACACTTATTAATTCTGCATCCCATTGATTTCGAATAAAAAAGCCCGCCCTTAAAGCGGGCTTTTTTATTTCACACAGATATTGAATAGCTTCAAAAAAGTGCCAAGCGCACCAAGTTAGAGCAGCAAATTATACTTATGAATGAACATATTCTTATATTTTAACGCCAACGCCTTAAAACATAAGGAATATATAAAGCTGGCATATCCATTGCTCTCGTATTCATATCGTTATATAGCCTTCGGAAACTTCCATGAATACGAAGATATTGGTAGATAGTCGTGCGCCAGGCAGCGCTCTGGGCACTCGCTGGTTTCAACTGGCCGCAGGCGTTGTCTGCATGATGGCCATTTCAAGCCCGCAATATGTCTGGACATTGTTTACGGCGCCATTGACCCAAAAGCTGGGTGTCTCACTGGCTCAGATCCAGATTACCTTTTCCATTCTGATCGTCCTGCAAACGTTTTTCTCGCCAGTACAAGGTTTTCTAATTGACCGTTTCGGCTTACGCAAACTGATCGCCTTTGGTTGTGCCCTCACAGGGCTGTCCTGGATTCTGGCAAGTCAGGCCAATTCACTCGCCATGATCTACCTGACCTACGGCCTAATGGGGGGCTTGGGAACCGGAATCGTGTATGTGGGCATCGTTGGCTTGATGGTTCGCTGGTTTCCTGATCACCGGGGGCTGGCAGCCGGTGCGGTTGCCGCAGGTTACGGCATGGGTGCGATGATCACGACCTTTCCCATCAGCAATAGCCTCGCAGCGGCTGGCATGGAAAATACCCTGGTCACCTTTGGTCTGATCCTGGGGATTGTCGGCCTGCTCGCCGCACAGTTCCTGCGCCAACCGCCAGCCGAGTTGGCAGAGCGGATTGCCGACACCAGCCCTGCCTCCAGCACCGCACCGGACGTTGCACCCAAGGCTATGCTCAAGACGCCGCTGTTCTGGCTCATGTTTGCCATGTTCGCGATGATGTCGACCTCGGGCCTCATGGTAACGTCGCAGATGGCCAGCTTTGCCAAGGATTTTGGCATGACCGGTGTCATGGTCTTTGGCATGGCTGCACTGCCGCTCGCAATGACCATCGACCGTGTCTGCAATGGCCTGACCCGCCCGCTGTTTGGCTGGATCTCGGACCGATATGGCCGCGAAAACACTATGGCCTTCGCCTTTTTCGCAGAAGGCATTGCCATGACCCTGTGGCTACTGACCAGCGATAACCCTGTGCTGTTCGTATTGCTCTCCGGTGTAGTCTTCCTGGGCTGGGGCGAAATCTTCTCCCTGTTTCCCTCCACCCTGACCGACACCTTTGGCACCCGCAACGCCACGACCAATTACGGTTTCCTGTACATGGCTCAAGGGATCGGCTCCATCTTTGGCGGTCCGATGGCCGCCCTGCTCCACCAGTCTACAGACAGCTGGATGCCGGTGTTCGCCGTGGCCATCAGTTTTGACCTGATTACAGCGGCCCTGGCCCTGTTCGTGCTCAAACGCATGCGCCGTCAATGGCTCGCCAAGAATTCGAACGTCGTTTAACTGAAGTGGCCGGGAGGCTCCAGATAAGCGGAGTCTCCTTCTCTGCTCTCCCGGCGGGACCCTTTGTTCGTCAAGGAAAAGAAGAATGCTTAATACCACTGTTGCTGCCCGCGGAATTGCCGTCGCGCCTCACAGTCTTGCTGCTCAATCGGCCCTGGCCGTGCTGCGTGAAGGTGGCAATGCCATCGAGGCCATGGTCGCCGCGGCGGCCAGCATTGCCGTTGTCTATCCCCATATGAACAGCCTGGGTGGGGATGGCTTCTGGCTGATCGTTCCGCCTGAAGGTGATCCGGTTGCCATTGATGCCAGCGGCCCGGCAGGCAGCCACGCCACCCTCGAGCATTACGCGGGTATGGATCGTATTCCAACACGCGGCCCGAAAGCCGCGCTTACCGTTGCGGGCACAGTTGGTGGCTGGCAGGAGGCGTTGGCGGTTTCCAGGGAGCTGGGCGGTAAGATGCCATTACCACGCCTTCTGGCTGATGCCTTCCATTACGCTGCAGAAGGTATTCCGGTCACGCTGTCCCAGCATCTTGCCACCTCCAGCAAGCGGCACGAGTTGGAGTCTGTTCCCGGCTTTGCCGAAACCTTTCTGGAAAATGGCGAGGCACCCGTGGCCGGAAGCCTATTCAGACAACCACGACTGGCCGCCACCCTGCATCAGCTGGCGGAAGAGGGACTGGATACCTTCTACCGGGGCGCTCTGGCAGCCAGTATCGCCCATGATCTGGAAGCGCTGGGCTCTCCTGTTTCACGCAATGATCTGGCCGCCTATCATGCCCGCCGAGTAAAGCCACTGGCGCTTCAGCATAGTGCCGGGATGGTCTACAACCTGACACCTCCATCCCAGGGCCTGGTCTCCCAGCTCATTCTTGGCATTGCCGACCACGCCGGGCTGGACAGCTGCACGGCCGACAGCGCCGAGCATATTCATACGCTGGTCGAGGCGACCAAGCTGGCCTTCCGGGTACGCGATGAGCACATTACCGATCCCGAGCACATGACCATCGACCCACAGGCGTGCCTCACCCCGGATTATCTTGAAGAACTGGCCAGGGCCATCGACCCGGAAAAAGCGGCGCCCTGGGGCGAAGGCAAAGGGCCGGGCGATACCATCTGGATGGGGGTGATCGATGGGAGCGGGCTGGCCGTTTCGTTTATCCAAAGCATCTACCATGAGTTCGGTAGCGGCGTAGTCTTGCCAGCCAGTGGCCTCAATTGGCAGAACCGGGGCGCATCGTTCAGTCTGGACCCCAACCATCTGCTGGCCCTCGTGCCTAGCAAGAAACCCTTTCATACCCTCAACCCCGCTGCGGCGCGGCTCAAGGATGGACGAACCCTGGTGTACGGCACCATGGGTGGCGATGGCCAGCCGCAAACTCAGGCAGCGGTTTTCAGCCGCTACGCCATCTTCAATCAGCCGCTCCAGCAGGCGGTCACTGCGCCACGCTGGCTGCTGGGCCGGACCTGGGGCGAAAGCACCGATACGCTCAAGCTCGAATCGCGCTTTACGAAAGACGTGTTCGACGCACTACGTGCGCGCGGTCATGACGTGGAAAGCCTGCCCCCCTTCAGCGAGACCATGGGCCATGCCGGTGCGGCCGTACGCCATCCGAGCGGTGTGTTCGAGGGCGCGTTTGATCCCCGTAGCAACGGCGCGGCAGCAGGGTACTGATATCAAAAGACCGGGCCTGGCCCGGTCTTTTTTCGTCTGTGTTACTGGAGCTGACTACGGTTTTCCGGTGTGATCAGCTTGAAAGGCACCCAGTTCACAGGCTCGACCCGCTCACCCCGGATCATGTGCAGCGCAACCTCTACGGCACCGTTGGCCTGCCCTACCGCATCCTGAAGTACACTGACAGTCAGCTTGCCCTCGTCCATCAGCTTGAGTGCATCGGGTGTGCCGTCGATACCGCCGATCAGGTAGTCCTTGGGATTCTTGCCTGCCTTTTCCAGCCCCATCACAGCGCCGATGGCCATCTCATCGTTATTTGCGGCGATGATATCAAAGCTCACGCCTTGCTTGAGCCAGTCCATGACAGTGCTCGCCGCCTCGCTACGCTGCCAGTGGGCAATGGTCTTCTGTACGATCTTCATGTTCGGGTATTTGGCCACAACGTTTTCTACGTCTTCGGTACGAACTTTCGAAGCCTTGTTGCCCGGGTCGCCAACCAGAATAACGACGTTGCCCTTGTAGTTGGCCCGGCGCGCCAGTTCCTCCATCTGAAGGGTGCCGGACTCGACCTCATTCGAACCAACGAACGCGGTCTGCGGCGCCCAGGCGGCTGGCTCGGGATTGCGGTTGATAAAGACCAGCGGAATCTTCGCCTCGTTGGCGAGCCGGGTCATTTCCGGTGCGGTCTTCATGTCCACCGCGGTCACGATAATGGCATCCACCTTGGAGGCGATCAGGTTGCGAATCTGGCGCATCTGCAAGGTGCCGTTATCCTGCGCATCCTCCATAAAGACATCGGCATCCAGACTGCTGGCGTGGCGCTGTACGTTATTGCGCAGCAGGACCTGGAAGTTGTCGTTGTTCTTGGCGACACCCACGCCGATCAGGGGCGTGGCGGCCTGGGCCAGACTGCTCAGGAGCAGGCCGGCACCGAGTAGAGAGGTCATCCAGTGTTTCATGTTCGCCTCACACGCTGAAATGATGAAGTAGCCGACGCTGCACCTGAGCCATCTCGGACAGGTCCTGGCTGCTTTGTGCGGTACGCTCGGCACCCTCGGCGGCCAGCTGGGCCGCATCGTTGATGTACGTGACCATGCGGCTGGTTTCCTGCACGGTCGCGCTCTGCTCTTCAGTGGCCGCCGCGATCTGGATGTTCATGTCACGGATGCTGTTCACCGCGCTGCTCATGGAGCCCAGCAGCTCATCTGCGCCGGAGGCCAGGCGAACACAGTCGTTGGACTGGGTCTGGCTCTCATTCATGACCTTCACGACCGAGTGGATCTTGCCCTGCATCTGCTCGATCATCTTCTGGATCTCGCTGGTGGAGGTCTGTGTACGACTCGCCAGGGAGCGCACCTCGTCCGCCACCACGGCAAACCCACGGCCCTGCTCACCGGCCCGCGCCGCCTCGATGGCCGCGTTGAGAGCCAGCAGGTTGGTCTGCTCGGCAATGGTGCGGATCGCGTCCACAATGCCATCGATCTGCTTTCCGTAGCCCTGAAGCTCGTCGGTTTCCAGCGAGGCCTTGTTGATCTGGTCGGCCTGCAGGCGAATGCTGCTGATGGTTTCGGCGACGCGCTCCTGCACCTTGCTGGTCAGCTCGTGGGTATCGTCCACTGCCTGACGGGTGTCGTTCGCCCGTCTGGCGACTTCATGCACGGTACTTTCCATCTCGGTCATGGCCGAGGCGGCAGAGTTGAGGCGGTCGCGCTGCTCATCCACGGCATGTGTGGTGCGCTCGCTGATCTCGGCATTGCTGTCCGCCGTCTGCGCCAGACTATCGGCTGAGCGGGTTAACTCACGCAGCGTGTCCTGCAGGGAGGCGGTCAGCTCGTTCAGATAGCCGCCCAGCTCGCCAAACTCATCCTTGCGGGAAACATCGAAGCGCACGCGCATGTCACCGCTCGTGACCTGCTTGAGCACCTCGCGGAAGGTTGCCAGCGGACGCCGAATGCTATGGGATACCCAACCACCGATCAGGACGGCAGCCAGAACAGCCAGGACGCAAGCGACCAGCAACAGGCTGCGGCTGGTGGAAATGGTCGAATCGGCACCGGCCTTGGCACTGTTGGCTACGGCTACAGCCTGACCACCAAACTCGGCGATCCTGGTCAGCATGGCTTGCAGCTTGGCATCCATTGCCTGACGCTGGGTTGCAACCTGTTCCACCAGCGCTGCATCCTGCTGATAGACGTTGAGCAGACCATCATCAGCGGTCAGATCTCTAAACAGATGGTTCACCATCACCGTCACGATCCGGCCAGTCCGAGCATCCTGTGCGACAAAAGCCTTGAGTCGATCACGAATGACTTCATCCTGAAGCGTCAAGCCGCGCTTGAGCCTATCGATATCAGGAACGGCCGCATGCGCGGAAAAATGGTCATAGGTCTTACCGATTTCCAGCAGCAGCGCCTCGGCAGCGGCTGCACTGTCAGTGGACCCATTGGCACGCTGCCTGGCCATGTAATCCCGCAGCATATTGGACAGCCGCGTACCTTCCTGAGTCGCAAAACCTTGCAGCGTACGGGCCTGGATGTTCAGGGCAACCTGCTGGCCGTGCAGCTTCATCAGCGTGGCAGCCTGCTCGGCATAGGCCGTGCTCAGCTCACGCTGCTGAGTCAGATTTTCCTTGAGCTCGGGACGATCGCCAATATAACGCACCGTGGTTCCCAGGAGCTCATTGAAACGCCCCAGGCTCTCATCGAAGGGCTTCTTGCCTTCGGCAATCTGTTGGCCGTCACGGCTGATAAGAACGGCCATTACAGCCTGATTGGCGCGCAGGATATGCACGTTGAGCTCACTGGCGGCCTGACTGAGCGGCGCCGATTGCCCGGTAATGATGGAAAGCCGGTCACTGATGGAATGCGTGCTCTGGTAGCTGATGCCCACAATGGAGAGCAGCAGTACTAACAGCAGCGCAAAACCACCAATCACACGTTGGAGGATGGTCATGATAGTAACCCGTACGTTTATCGTTATTCAGGGGTCAACAACACTGCGCGAGGCGCCAGAATCAAAGGCATTCCGGCTTTTCACTTCCAGGCTATCGGCTTGACATCATGCCGACTGAAGCGGCCTGAAGGTCATTTTCAGCGGTTTTGAAGGGGCTGGGGATCAATGGCAGCCGTTGGCCACCAGGCAACCGCAGGCTAGAGCGGATACACTTCTGGTGGACCAGTGAGTCCTGGCGACGAACGGCCATGGCTGTTCTGAACGCCTGTCCCAGCGCACAGTGCGGTCTCCATGCATCAGGGGCCTGCACCTGACATCCAAGGCACGAGCACAACGCGTGCAGTCCGCCTCGGCAGCCGTTATAAGGAAAGGGATTTGCCTCTACCTCACAGGAGCCACCATGCAACTGATCGGAATGTTCGACTCGCCCTACGTCCGTCGCGTAGCCGTCTCGCTGAACCTGCTGGACCAGCCCTTCGAGCACAACCCCCTTTCGGTCTTCAGCGCCTTCGAGGAGTTCCGGTCAATCAACCCGGTCGTGAAGGCACCGTCACTGGTGTGCGATGACGGCACGGTGCTGATGGACTCGACATTGATCCTGGATTACGTGGAAGCGCTGGCGGCCGAGTCGGGACGCACCCTCATGCCACGCGATCTGGCCGAGCGTCAGCATGCGCTGCGCATCATCGGGCTCGCCCTGACCGCCTGTGAGAAAACCGTCCAGATCGTCTACGAGCGCAAGCTGCGCCCGGCTGACAAGGTGCATGAACCCTGGATTGACCGCGTAACCGGGCAGTTGCTGGCTGCCTACGGTACGCTGGAAGCCGAAGTGGCGAACCGCCCGCTCAAGGCAGGCGCCGACGACATCAATCAGGCTGGCATCACCACGGCTGTAGCGTGGCGCTTTACCCAGCACATGACGCCCAATGCCGTTATTGCCGACAGCTTTCCACACCTGCGCGAGCTGTCGGCGCAGGCGGAAACGCTCGACGCGTTCAAGGCAACGGCCCTTGTCTAGGACCACTGATTGATGGAGGCAGGCGAACCATGGATGGACTTCTGAATGTCATTGGCAACTTCATTCTGGAGTTCGTTTTCGGCACCCTTTTCGCGGCCATTCTGTTCTGGATCGGCTGGCCCATCGTCAAGGTTCTGACCTTGGGTCGCTATCCTCATGGCCAGAAATGTTTGGACGAGACGATGCAAGCCAACTGCGTTCGAGCCACGGCTATCGCTGCGTTGGCCGTGTCACTCATGGCCGCGTTGGGCCAATTCCACCCCTGAGCCGCATACAAGGTCTACATGAACATCATCCGCAGCAAGCACTTTACCGCCAGCCGAGCCTGGGGAGCGCTCGATATTGCCAACATGGGCGGAATCACTACCCGTCTGCATTGGACGGATCAGCCCTACAAATGGCATGTCAACGATGGCGAGGAAGTCTTTGCTGTTCTCGACGGCGTTGTCGACATGCATTACCGCGAAGCCGGAGAGGAGAAATCCGTACGCCTGGAAACAGGAGATGTGTTCTTTGCCGGAATCGGCTGCGAGCATGTCGCACACCCTCAAGGCGAGGCGCGCATTCTGGTAGTGGAGCGCGAGGGCAGCGTCTGAAAGGACTCGTATGCTGATACGCCAGACGGAGCTTGCCGACCTTGATGGCTTTTACAGCCTCTTCGCCTCCGTCTGCGCGGAGGGGCTGTACACTCACCGGCAACTGCCGCCTGCCCGGGAGCGTATTCTGGAAAGCGTGATTCAGGCTCTCGCGCATGGCTGGCCCAATCAAGTCATCGAGCATGGGGGCCAGATTATCGGCTCGGGAGAAGTCTTTCCGGCCAGTGTTTGTGGTCAGACGGACCAGGATGATTCAGTGGGTTTTCTGGGCATGCAGATTCACAAAGCCTTTCGTAACCAGGGGTTTGGCACACGCCTGCTGGGCACACTTATCGAAAGCAGCCGGGCATTCGGCTTTATCGCGCTTGAGCTGGATGTCTATAAATCCAATCGGCGAGCCATTCATGTATACGCAGCGCACGGGTTCGAGTGGCAACACGACCTGCCCGGTCGCGTCATGCCTGATGGGCGGGAAGATCAGCCACAGCGTATGCGCCTTGAGCTTGCCCGGTGAGGTTTATCTGCCAAAACGCTACAAAACCGGGTGATGTTCCGGTTATAACGCTCAGGCGCTTATAAGAGATAAAAGTCCATGAGCATCCTGACGTTAGAGGCAGAGCGGGTCCGACTGATCATCCCCACCGAGCGTGATGTCGTGCGGCGACGGCGGTTCGAGCTTGAAAACCGCGAGCATCTGCGCATCTGGGAGCCCTTGCGGGAGGAGACCTTCTATACACCCGAGACGGTTCGCCAGCGGATTCGCCTGAACCTGCAGGATTTCATGGCCGGTGCCTCCTGCTGTTTCAGCATTGTCGACAAGCGCACCGAGGCGATCATCGGCTGCTGCAACTTTTCCAATATCATCCGGGGCTCGTTTTTGGCCTGCCACCTGGGTTATTCCATCGCTGAAAGCCATCAGGGCAAGGGGTTCATGTTCGAAGCGGCCAGGACCGGCATCGATTACATGTTCACCCAGCGCAGACTGCATCGCATCATGGCCAACTATATTCCCCATAACGAGCGCAGCGCGCGGCTGCTCAAGCGTCTGGGTTTCGAGCGTGAGGGGTACGCACGGGCCTATCTCAAGATCAATGGCGTCTGGGAGGATCACGTCCTCAACGCCTTGATCAACCCGGCCAGCAGCGTCTAAACCATTACATACCCCAAGGACTGCGATGACTCCTCCCTTGCTGCGCACCATTCCTGAACAGTTTGAAACCGAACGTCTGCTGCTACGGGTTCCCCGTGCCGGTGATGGCCCCATGGTCTACGCGGCCGTGGTGGAGTCGCTTGCCTCGCTGCGCCGCTTTCCGGCCTCGCTGCCGTGGGTGATGACCGAGCCATCAGTCGATACGTCCGAAGCCTACTGCCGCCTTGCGGCATCGAGCTTTATCGTACGCAAGGATCTGCCGTTTCTGTTGATCGACAAAACCACCGGTAGGCTGGTGGGCTGCGCCAGCTTTCACCATATCGACTGGAACGTACCCAGCATGGAGATCGGTTATTGGTGCCGGGACAGCCAGTGCCGACAGGGCTACATTACCGAAGCGGTCAGCGCCATGACGCACCTGGCGTTCACTGACCTCAAGGCCGAGCGCATCCAGATCCTGACGGATGAGGAAAACCTTGCCTCCTGCCGGGTCTGCGAACGGGCAGGCTTCAGCCTTGAAGGGACACTGCACCATGAGCGCAAAGCACCGGACGGCACGCTACGCAACACCCGCGTATATGCCCGGATCGCCTGAACTGTGATGCCATGGAGCTGATCGTATTCATAGGCATCCAGGCCGCGGGCAAATCAACATTTTACCAACGCTGCTTTTTCGATACGCATGTCCGTATCAACCGGGACATGCTGCGCACCCGCCACCGTGAGCGGCTCCTGTTGACGGCCTGCCTGGAAGGCAAACAGAAGGTGGTTATCGATAACACCAATCCCACTGCTGCCGAGCGGGCACGCTACATCGAGCCCGCTCGGGCGGCCGGCTTTACCGTGATCGGTTATTTCTTCGAGCCGGACCCGCGCGGCTGCGAGGCGCGAAATCGGGCACGGGCTCGCCAGGTGCCGCCAGCGGGACTCTTCGGAACCCTCAAACGGTTGGAGCGGCCACGCTCCGAGGAAGGGTTCGATGAGATCCATCGCGTTGTGTTACAGCCGGATGGCCGCTTTCTGATTTCAAGGTATCAGCCACCAGACAGGGCTGATCTAGCACCAACGCCGCCTGGGCCGGATGCTTGAGCACTCTGGCCCAGCCTGTCAGTTTTGAAACGGCATAGACACTTTTCTACCCAGCGAACGATCCGCGGCTACGCTGTTCCTTATCTATTCAAGAAACGTATTAGCCAGCCCTACTGTAGAACGGGCTGATGAGAGGAGCAGCGGATGGTCGAGATCGAAATCGAAGGCAATAACGTCGTCTTCACCGTCAAAGGCATTCACAAGCTGTGGGCACTCAAGAGCCAGCTAACGATCCCCCAATCGCATATCCTGGCGGCTCGCCAGGACGATACGGTCCTGCAGAGCTGGAAAGGCTGGAAGGCGCCGGGCACCAAGATTCCGAATATTCTGACGGCCGGGACCTTCTACCTTGAGGGCGAGCAGGTATTCTGGGATGTCAGCCATGCGGAACGGGCGATCATCATCGACCTGGAAGATGAGCAGTACAAACGTCTGATCATCGAAGTCGAGCATCCTGAAGGGGCCATCGAGCTATTGTCTAGCCTGATCGAGGCCAACAAGGGCAACGTCTGAATAGGCGCGATTCAGGTACTGCCGCACGCTGGATCAACCAGAACACTGCCATACTCTGGAGGTGCCTTTCATGGATAGGGAGTTGCAATGGTCCGCAAGGACGACGGACACTCACTTGAAACCCGCATTATCAGCCTCCTGGCCGCCCTGCCGTTTACCCTGGTAACAGCGGCGCTGCTATGGCTTGCGCTCAATCAGGGGCTGGCTTTCACGGGTGGATTTCTCGGGACAGGATACTTCTGGGGCTGCCTGGGATTATTTTTGCTGGCAGCATTCATCTGGCCCACCCTGTTTCCCGGTTGGCTGGGTATGATCTGGCGTGGCTTTATCCGCCTGTATCACTATTGGGTCTGAACAAGAAAATATCCAAGGACTGATCATGTTTCCAATCGATATCTGGCTCGCCTATACCGCAGCCTGCGCGTTGTTGATCCTGTCTCCCGGCCCGGACAATCTGCTTGCCATTGGCCGTGGCCTGAGCCAGGGTAGCCGGGCCGCCATCGTTTCCGGACTGTCTTCAGGCGTTGGCATCCTGTTTCACGTCACAGCCGCCACCTTCGGCCTGACGCTACTGATGAAAACATCAGCCGTGGCATTTTGGGTCGTCAAGCTGGTGGGCGCCGCCTACCTGCTGTGGCTGGGGATCAAGGTATTGCGCTCGCGCAACCTGATCACCTTCACCCCGGCAGCTCACCAGCCGCTGAAAACCATCTTCCTTACCGGGCTGCTGTCGGCTGTGCTCAACCCCAAGCCGGGCCTGTTTGTCCTGGCCTTTCTACCCCAGTTCGTAAGCCCTGCCCGCGGCTCCGTGACGATCCAGATGCTGGTCTACGGCGCCTGGTTTGCCTTGCTGACCTTTATCGGCTTTTCCATCATGGGCTCCTGTGCTTCGCGGCTGGCCCGCTGGCTAAAGCATCGCCCACGCGTCGTAGGCGGTCTCAATTGGGGTGCGGGTATTGCCTTTATCACGTCCGGCCTGACCGTGGCGGCTCTGCAACAGAGGTAGCCATATGCACCCGCCTCTGGAGCCTGCCCTTTACGAAACGGTCCGCCTGCGGCTTCGCCCATGGCGTGACGAAGACCGTCTCCCTTATGCCGCGCTGAACGCTGATCCAGAAATACGTGAATACTTTCCGGGTGTACTGGATTTTGCCGGCAGCGAGGCCGAGCGTGAGCGTATCCAGGACAGAATCGAACAGCAGGGCTGGGGCTTCTGGGCAGTCGAACTGAAAGAGACAGGCGCATTCATCGGCTTTACCGGCCTGAACGCTTCAGAAGGTCTGCCCTGCTCGCCGTGCGTGGAAATTGGCTGGCGATTGGCCAGGGCCTATTGGGGAAAGGGATATGCCTCAGAGGCCGCGCGTGAAGCCTTGCGCATCGGGTTCGAGCAACTGGCGCTGGACGAGATCGTCGCCTTTACAGCCTTGAGCAATCACCGCTCTCGAGCCGTGATGGAGCGGCTCGGAATGCGAAATACCCAGGAAGATTTCGATCATCCTCGCGTCCCTGCTGGCCACCCCTTGCGCCGGCACTGCCTGTACCGGCTCACCCATGCGGACTGGCAGCGCCCCTGACTTAGAGCGGTTTACTCGTCCAGCTTCTTGTCGCCCTTTTCTTTGCCCTCGTTGGAGTGATGCTCGATCACCGCGTTGATTTCCGCGCCAAACAGCAGCACTGCTGATGAGATGTACAGGTACAGGAGCATGATGATGATCGTGCCGATCCCGCCATACATGGCGTTGTAGTTGCCAAAGTTCTGGACGTAAAAGGCAAAGCCCAAGGAGGCGGCAATCCAAACCACTACAGCGAGCACCGAGCCGGGTGTAATGAACCGAAAGTCCTGCTCCACATCGGGCGCTGCGTAATAAATGATCGCCACGGCCAGCATCAGGAGGATCACAGCAACGGGCCAGCGGATCCAGGTCCAGACCGTGATAAAGACCTGTTCAAGACCAATGTAGCTGGTCAGCCAATTCAGGAACTGCGGGCCAGTAACCATCAGGGCGGCAGCGCTGATGAGCATCAGCGCCAGCCCGATAGTATAAAACACCGACAGTGGTAACCGCTTCCAGACGGGTCGTCCTTCCTCGACATCATAGGCCATGTTCAGGGCCGTCATCAGCGAGCGCACTGCCGCAGAAGCTGACCACAGCGCCACGATGATCCCTACCGACAGCAAGCCGCCCTGCTGATTTTGCTGAAGCTGATCGATCACTGGATTGACCTGCTCCAGTGCCTGCGCTGGCAGGACATAGTTGGCCTGCTCGCGTAGCCAGTTGAAGAAGTCGGGCAGATGCAGAAAGCCCACCAGCGAGATCAGGAACAGAATGAAAGGAAACATCGAAAAGAACATCTGATAGGCCAATGCCGAAGCATAAGTCGCCATATCGTCTTCATTGAATTCCTTGACCGCCCGCTTGAGTACGTCCAGCGGGCCCAACCCACGAAGACTGAATCCCAACATCCCCATCTCCTCTCATACTTTATCTACAGGCAACCGGACTTGGCTGTTTGTAAAGGTGAAGGCATAGCCTTGTAGGGGGTAGACCGGACTGAGCGGCAGATGTCACCGCAGAAGAATCAAACGGCTGTTCGCGCGCCTTCCGCCATAAGCCGAGCAATCCGATACTGTGACGGCTGTTCGTTCGTGAAAACAGGCAAACAACTCCTGATGAGATCGTCTGTCCCACAGGGAGACCCTCATTGAAAGGAGACGAGCAATGCGTTACGAACTGCATTACTGGCCCACCATTCAGGGACGAGGCGAGTTCATCCGCCTCGCGCTGGAAGAAGCCGGCGCTGACTACGTGGATGTGGGCAATGGCTCCGAAGAGGATGGCCTGGGCATGCCTGCCATGGAATCCTATCTGAACGGTGAGGCAACGCCCTTTCCCCCCTTCGCCCTGCCGTTTCTCAAGGCGGGCGATCTGATCGTCTCCCATGTTGCCAATATCCTGCAGTTCCTGGGACCCCGCCTCGGGCTGGCTCCGGAAGATGAGGCCTCACGCCTGTGGGCCCATGGTCTGCAGCTGACCCTTGCCGACCTTGTAACCGAAGCCCACGACATTCATCATCCCATAGGCTCTTCGCTGTATTACGAAGACCAGAAGACGGAAGCCAAGCGCCGTGCAGAAGGGTTCATCAAGGAACGTATCCCCAAGTTTCTCGACTATTTCGAGCACGTTCTAGAGGACAACCCCAAGGGAGATCGCTATCTGGTTGGAGATTCACTCTCCTATGTCGACCTGTCGCTCTTTCAGGTCGTAAGCGGGCTGCGTTATGCCCTGCCCAAGGCCATGCAGCGGATCGAGGCGGATATGCCCAAGGTCGTCGATCTGGTCTCCCGAGTTGCTCAGCGTCCCAATATCAAGGCTTATCTGGCCTCTGATCGACGCCTGCCCTTCAGCGAAAACGGCATCTTCCGTCATTATCCTGAGCTCGACGAGGTGTGATCCAACTGAAGGCTCGACAGATCCGGGCCTTCAGTCCAATCGTTTCCATCGGGTCTGAACATGCCAGACGTGTGCGATCTTTTTGGCATCAACCACCTGCACGCCTTGATTCTCCCGCCTGAGCAGCGCATCGTACGCGACTCTCGGATTCTGTCTGAAAGCGCCTGTTGCGCTGCCGATCATCAAGGAGAGGCCCATGCGGACATTAGCCAAGACCCGCCTGTCGATACTTGATCTTGCCCCTGTCACGGCTGGCCAGTCGGTAGGCGAGGCCCTGCGCAACACCCTTACCCTGGCCGAGCAGGCCGATCGCTGGGGTTATCACCGTTACTGGTTGTCCGAACACCATAACATGGACGGTGTAGCCGCCTCGGCCACCGCCGTGCTGATTGGGCAGGTAGCGGCTGCCACCCACCGTATCCGTGTGGGGGCAGGCGGTGTCATGCTGCCGAACCATACTCCCCAATACGTGGCCGAGCAGTTCGGTACGCTGGAAATCCTGTACCCAGGCCGTATCGATTTGGGTATAGGCCGCTCTCCCGGCGGGGATTACGCCACCATGGAAGCGCTGCGGGTCAACATGATCACGGCGAGCCGGGAATTTCCTGAGCGCGTCCGTGAACTGCTTGCGCTATTCGACGAGGGCACGGAATCAGCCTTGAATACGCAGCCCTTCACCCGTGCCCCAGGCGAAGGGCTGAGCGTTCCGATCTGGATGCTGGGCTCCAGCCTCATCAGTGCTCGCTTGGCCGCTGAGCTTGGGCTGCCCTATGCGTTTGCCGCGCATTTTTCGCCAGCCCGCCTGCATGAGGCGATAGCGGCCTATCGCGAGCATTTCAAACCTTCTCTGCATCAGCCACGACCGCGGGTCATTGTGGCCGTTCCCGTCATGGCGGCGGATACCCGGTCTCGGGCCGAGCGCCTGATGCACTCCCTGTATCAAAAGGCACTGGATCTCGGACGCGGCCATTCCAGTCGGCTGAAGCCACCGCCTGAAACGATGGAGTGGACGCCTCAAGAGCGGCTGGCCGTGGAAGACCAGTATGCAGCGGCCATCATTGGAGACCCTGATGAGGTGCGGGCAGGTTTGCAGAAATTGCTGGAAAGCACCCAAGCCGATGAACTCCTGATTCATACCGAGACCTATGACTTTAAGGAGCGTCTGCGGTCCTATGAGATCGTCTGGCAGGCAAAGCAGCAGGCTCTGCTGGAATCGTCCTGATCCTCAACGGCCTTCGTGGCCATTTGCCACAGCCAGGGTCTACTCAGCCTAACGACACGCGAAAGTGATAAGCTGGCTATCTAAGTAACGTCTGGATTGATCGTCTGGAGAAATACGATGACCTTGAATGAACTGAACAACCTGCCGGGCGTCACGGCCCAGCCTGACGCGGCCACTGCCGAATACGTCTACAACCACACCATGGTCCGGGTGAAGGATATCGAGAAGTCCCTGGACTTCTATACCCGTGTCCTGGGCTTCACCATGCTGGAGAAGAAAGACTTTCCGGCTGCCAAATTCAGCCTGTACTTCCTGGCACTGATTGCCGACAAGTCCCAGATCCCGACGGATCCGGAAGAGCGTCACCGCTGGCGCAAGTCCATTCCAGGCATTCTGGAGCTGACCCACAACCACGGCACCGAAGATGATGCGGACTTCAGCTACCACAGTGGTAACAGCGATCCGCGCGGTTTTGGCCACCTGTGCGTTGCCGTACCGGATATCCACGCTGCTTGCGCGCGCTTCGAAGAGCTGGGCGTTACCTTCCAGAAGCGTCTGACCGACGGCAGCATGAAAGACATCGCGTTTATCAAGGACCCCGATGGCTACTGGGTAGAAATCATCCAGTTCACGCCGGTCGCGTAAGACCGTCAGGACGGCGCCCTGCGCCGTCCTGCCTTTTTCTGCCGTACCCTCTTTAATACCTGCTCAAGATATACTGTACATCCAAACAGTATATATTCTGAGACAAGGTCATGACCCATCAAAAGCCTCCACGCGGTCGGGGGACCGGTAGTAATCCGCACAACCGCTATGCCCCTACCCGTTCGGAAGCCTATGACGATGGCTGGTTCCAGGATCTTCCTCCCACCCAGGCAACCGAGATTCGGCTGGAAACGGCCAAGACGGTTATCTCGCGCAATACCTCGCCGGACATTCCCTTCGAACAGTCTCTTAATCCCTATCGCGGCTGCGAACATGGCTGTATCTACTGCTATGCCCGTCCAACCCACGCCTATTGGGACCTCTCGCCCGGCCTCGACTTCGAGACCCGGCTGATTGCCAAGACCAATCTGGCCGAAACTCTGGAGAGGGAGCTGTCCAAACCGGGTTATGTCTGCAAGCCCATCGCCATCGGGGGTAATACCGATCCCTATCAGCCCATTGAACGCGAGCAGCGCCTGACGCGCCAGGCGCTTGAGGTACTACTCCGGTATCGGCATCCGGCCACGATTATTACCAAGGGTACGCTTATCCTGCGTGACCTTGACCTGTTGAGCGAGCTGGCGGCCCGTGGCCTGATCAAGGTCGGGATCAGCCTGACCACACTGGACGATGAGCTGAAACGTACCTTGGAGCCCAGGGCAGCGGCCCCGTCCGCGCGGCTCAAGGTTATTCGCACCCTGCGTGAGGCCGAGGTTCCGGTTGGCGTCATGTGTGCCCCGATTATTCCAATGATCAACGACCGCGAACTGGAGCATCTGCTTGAAGCGGCCCATGACGCCGGAGCCCGCTCGGCAGGGTATGTTCTGCTGCGCCTGCCGCGGGAAGTGGCTCCCTTGTTCGAGGAATGGCTTGAAGCTCACTATCCGCAGCGTGCGGCCCACGTCATGAGCCTGATTCGCCAGAGTCGAGGTGGTGAGGTCTACGACAGTCGCTTTACCACGCGCATGCATGGCGAAGGGGTATTTGCCGATCTGCTTGAGCAGCGATTTCGTATCGCCCTGCGCCGCCTGGGCCTGAATCGTCGCGAAGCACGCATCTCGCTGGACTGCACCCAGTTCAGCCCTCCCGGTCAGCAGATGCCACTGTTCTGACCTTTGCTGGTAAAGCGTGCGTAATATCGGGAAATATCTGAGATAACCCTGAAAACGCTTTATTCAGACACGCTGAAAAGAGAACGGCAACTTTCAGCCTTTACCGCTTGTCCTTACTACACCCTGCCTGGCCTTATAAGGTTTGGCGCCAGCATTTTTGTAGCTATAACTCCAATACGGTGCGTACTTTATCGCTGCGTGCATGATGCCTTGAATATCTGAGCGCCATGGTGAGGCCAGTCCATAGGCTGGGTCTCCAAGCCTTGCGGGTTCTTTTTGCCCCAGCCCCACATGGAGCCACCGCATGCATGAAATGCCCCTGATTACTACCTTGGCCGCCGGCTTGGTTCTGGCCTTTTTTCTGGGCCTCCTCGCCAACCGCCTGCGCCTGCCTCCTCTGGCGGGCTATCTTCTGGCCGGCGTACTGGCCGGCCCCTTTACGCCAGGCTTTGTAGCCGACAGTGATATTGCCCATGAGCTGTCCGAAATCGGTGTGATTCTGCTGATGTTTGGCGTAGGCCTGCATTTTTCCATCAAGGACCTTATGTCGGTCCGCAAAATCGCGATTCCCGGTGCCATTGGACAAATTGCCGTAGCCACGCTTATGGGGATGGGCCTTGCGCACCTCCTGGGCTGGGGGTTGGGTGCAGGGCTGGTCTTTGGCCTGTCACTCTCGGTCGCCAGTACCGTGGTGCTGCTCAGGGCCATGGAGGAACGACAAATGATGGAAAGTCGCCGTGGTCGCATCGCCGTCGGCTGGCTCATCGTGGAAGACCTGATGATGGTACTGGCGTTGGTTCTGCTACCGGCGCTCTCCGGCATGCTGGGCGGCAAGGCCGCCGAAAGCGACACTAGCCTGAGCATGCAACTTCTGCTGACGCTGGTGAAAGTGAGCGCCTTCGTAGCGCTGATGCTGATCGTGGGCCGGAGAGTCGTTCCGTGGCTACTCAAGCGTGTCGCCCGCACCGGATCACGGGAGTTGTTTACCCTCGCCGTACTGGCACTGGCCATGGGGATTGCCTTTGGCTCATCGGTCCTGTTCGGCGTGTCCTTTGCGCTGGGTGCCTTTTTTGCCGGCATGGTCCTGAACGAGTCGGAACTCAGTCACGAGGCAGCCGACAATTCCCTGCCGTTGCGTGAAGCCTTTGCCGTGCTGTTCTTCTTTTCCGTCGGCATGCTGTTCAATCCGGAGGTGCTACTCTCGCACCCGCTGCACCTGTTGGCCACAGTGCTGATCATCATCGTTGGCAAGTCCCTGGCGGCGCTGATCATCGTACTGCTGGCCCGGCGCCCGCTCAGCGTAGCCCTGACCATTTCAGCAAGCCTTGCCCAGATTGGTGAGTTTTCATTCATCCTGGCAAGCCTGGGCGTCAGCCTGGAGCTGCTGCCTGAGGAAGGCCGTGACCTGATTCTGGGCGGTGCGATCATTTCCATCATTCTGAACCCTGCGCTGTTCAGCATTATCGACCGTCTCCAGCCATGGCTCGAGCGACGCGAAGGGCAGGCGCTTCCCAATGCCAAGGCGCCCCATGCGCCCGAAGTGGTAGAGCCGCCACCCATTACCGAAACCGATCATGTGGTCCTGGTCGGCCATGGTCGGGTTGGCAGGCTGGTCAGTGCTCGCCTGCGCCGTGAACACATGCCGTTCGTGGTGATCGAGAATGATCGCGATCACATCGAGGAGCTGCGAGCAGATCAGATCAGTGCCGTGCTAGGTAATGCTGCGCAGCCGAACGTGCTTCAAAAGGCTCATATCGAGCAGGCGCATACGCTGCTGATCGCCATCCCGAACGGGATTGAGGCCTGCGAGGTCTCGAGGCGTGCGCGAGAGCTGAATGCGTCCCTCAATATCGTTTCCCGCGCCCATTACGACGAGTTGGTGCAGCACCTGCAGGAAAGTGGCGCCAACGTTGTCATTATGGGCGAGCGCGAGATTGCCCGAGGTATGTTTACCGAGCTGGGCCTGCCCACCCAGGAGCGTGGAGAAGACCTGCATCCGCATCCCGGCTAATAGGTGACAGCGGGAGCCCGCCGGCTCCCGCCCTGTCTACTTGAGCGACTTGTATTCGCCCTTGGCAGCCTCGCGGTAGTCATAGGTCGGATAGAACTCGGTATGAAAGGAGCCCCAGGCGCCCTTTTCCACCGCCATGTTCACGTCCGGCAGTTTGTCCGGCGGTACGCGCAGGGTCACGATCTGACCAATCCCCATCACGACATACCAGGACACCACCTCCGTGCCCGGCGGCGGAAAATTGTCAAAGAAGCCCTGACGCCTGAGCTCCTGCTTGGTTTCGGTCAGCGGCTTGGACTGGTCGTGCTTTAGAATAATGGTCAGCAGCACGCCTGAAGCCGTGCTCCCCGACGTGCCTGTATCGGCTGGCGAGGCTGGTGACGATGCAGGCATCGGTTGCGTGGTCTTTTCAGGGCTGGACGGTGGCTGTGACGGCTCGGCCGCCAAGGTCAGTGTGGCCAGCAGGCAAGCCGGAAGGGCAAGGGCGATACGTCGGGCAAATCTCACTGCGGGTTCTCCTTGAAGGGCACATCAAGCCCTCTGCACAGCGTAGTTCAGCCTTGAGCATCCTTCCTGTCGGCAATTCTGTTACAGCTGCCTGGCCAGCAGCCACTGGTAGATTCGTATGTCCCGATAAGCCAGGCGAGCAGCGCCTACATGGTCCTGCCCCTGATCCAGATACAGGCGGTCTCCCTCCTGGGAGGTCTCAGCCGAGGTCAGGCCCAGGCGGCTGATAAAGGCGGGCGTTGCCCGGCGCGTCACCTCGCCAACACTGATCCAGACCGGTCGTTGAGGATCGGATTGAGGCACGCGCGTCAGGTCTACCGACCATAACGCCGCCCAGAAAGCAGGTTGGGAGAGCGCCAGATCGAATACACCGTTTCCGCCAAAGCTAAAGCCGGTCAGGTAGGTTCGCCTGCGGTCGCCGTGATGAACTGTCTGTACGTCTGCCACAAGGCGGCTGACCTCATCAGCAAAGCGATGCCAGCGATCACCCTTGGATGGCATCTGTGGCGCCACCACGATAAAGGTCTCCCTTACCTGTTCCGGATTGCCCGGGTTGAGCGGGCCATGCACGGTCAATGCCTTATGGATCGGCATGGGTGCGCCCTCATCGTAGCCATGCAGAAAACAGAGCACCGGCCAACCTTCCGTGGGTGGAAGGCCCTCGGGCACGGAAAGCAGATATGGCAAGGCAGCCGACTCGATCAGCTGGATATCAGGCAACGGCATAGGGCCTCCAAAAAAACCAGGCGTATAAACGGTTGGACCTTGCGTTCCACCTGACACTCACCCCCTGCCCATGCCGCCGGTCTAATGGTGGACTGCCGATCGCTGGAACGAGCCGAAGGCCTCTTTCTGTGGTCAGGAGTTATAGCCACTACCTGAATTACAGGAGGAACCATGCAAAAGCTGAAGGTTGATTGGGATACTACCCGTGACGTACTACGCGCAGGCACCCGCGAGGACAGCGTCTCGGTACGCACCATTGCGGTAGACGTTGCCCGCCGTCAGGACACATCTGCCGATGACCCTCAAGTCATCGAAGCCATTCTCAAGGCAGCAGATGAACTGGTCCGCAACGGCTTTATCGACGCGCCTTATCCGTTCGAGAAAGATTCGGAGGTCAGGGGTATCAAGCCGCTGGGGCAAGAGCTGTTCGAGTGGATGGAGGATGAGCACAAGTGGAATCGGCTGCGTCCTGCATTGGAAGAGGCCCTGCAGAGTGGTCTGGGCGCCGATCATCAGTACCTGAGTGCTAACGCGCTGGACGCGGCCATGCGCGGAATCGGTATCCGCTGATCGGATTTCGCTGGGCAGGTTGATGATCTACCTGCCCGGTATCTTGGTACTGCCGTACTGCTTTACCTGATAACCCATTACACTTTTATCTCCACCTCAAGCCGTGCAACGTGGCGCAATAGACATTTGCTCACTTCAGCATTGAATAAAAATGTTCTATCTGTGAACTATTCCAGATTTAACCCCTGTCTTAAAAATCCAATAGCTCCAAAAACCCCTTTTAAGCAATTAGCCACCACATGATGGCTATTTGATCGCAATAAAATTTGGAAATATCTTCAAACTGTTCCTTTCACTACTTTTTCTTCAGGGTGAATTAAGCTTCGCGCTCTAGGCTTGCTTCGAGCCTGGGGCATATGCCCAACGCTACGTGGTCCGGAGGGTTTCGGGATTAAGCTGTAACCAGACGTTGGTGGGCAACGTCTGCTTCAAGCAGTACCCGATCGGACAATGGTTAGTTGTTTCGTCCACGTAAAGAGGTTGGACCATGAACGAGAAAAACATGAACGTCCCTTGTGCGGATGACGCCTTGCAACAAATTGTCGATGGCTTCAAGCGCTTTCGAAAGGAAGTGTTCCCAGAACAGGAGGAGTTATTTAAAAAGCTAGCCAATGCACAATCGCCACGCGCCATGTTCATTACGTGTGCCGACTCGCGCATCGTGCCTGAGCTGATCACCCAGAGCTCCCCAGGCGATCTGTTCGTTACCCGTAACGTTGGCAACGTCGTTCCGCCCTATGGGCAAATGAACGGCGGTGTTTCGACGGCGATCGAGTACGCCGTATCGGCCCTGGGTGTCCAGCACATCATTGTCTGCGGTCACTCCGACTGCGGCGCCATGAAAGCGGTGTTGAATCCGGCCTCGCTGGAAAAAATGCCTACTGTGAGAGCTTGGCTACGCCATGCTGAAATTGCCAGAACGGTTGTTGCCGACCACCAGATGTGTGAACACACTCATGATGGGGAGCTGAACTTCCTCACCGAGGAAAACGTTGTGGCGCAGTTGACTCACCTGCAAACGCATCCATCTGTGGCTTCGCGTCTGGCAAGTGGACAATTGTTCATTCACGGCTGGGTCTACTCGATCGAAACCAGTGAAATCAAGGCATACGACGCTATCGAAGGCCGCTTCCGTCCCCTGGATGGAGAAGGTCCGATGCCAGTCGCCACGCCACGTCCCCGTTTGAACTCAAACTGATCCAAGCCTTCGGCGCGCCTTGCGCGCCGAAGTCGCCAGCACCTCAATAAAAACAACATAGCTGGTCATTTTCAGACGAGGCCCATGGCTGCCTGCAGTTATGGGCGCTGTCCGTCTTCGTGTGGGTAAACGACTTTGCCAGATCCGGTTAGGGAGGGCTCTGGCACAGGTTGCTATGCGTTTTTACGGAGGATAGGACCATGCTCGGAAACACTTCTGCAGCATCACTCAAGCAGACCTTTCCACGCGATGCCTTGGCCTCGCTGGTAGTCTTTCTCGTTGCCCTGCCCTTGTGCATGGGCATCGCCATCGCCTCCGGAATGCCGCCAGCCAAGGGCTTGGTGACCGGCATCATTGGTGGCCTCATCGTCGGCTTTCTGGCCGGCTCCCCCTTGCAGGTCAGCGGCCCGGCCGCAGGGCTTGCCGTACTGGTATTCGAGCTGGTCAACCAGCATGGCATGAAGGCCCTCGGGCCGGTGCTGATCCTGGCCGGGATCATTCAGGTCGCAGCGGGCTTTGCCCGGCTGGGCGCCTGGTTCCGCGTCACCTCGCCTGCCGTGGTGTATGGCATGTTGGCCGGTATCGGTATTCTGATTGTCTTGTCCCAAGTCCATGTGATGCTCGATGCCTCACCGCAAGCGTCGGGCCTTTCCAACCTGGTCGGTTTTCCGAAGGCGGCCGTACAGGCAGCCAGTGAATGGGGCGGACACGAGGGCAGCGGTGCCTATGCGGCCATGCTGGGTATCGCCACCATCGCCATCATGTGGCTTTGGGAGAAGAAACGGCCACATTCGCTACGCTTTTTGCCAGGCGCGCTGATCGCCGTAACGGCAGCTACGATGGCCAGCCTGTGGATGAATCTGGACGTCAACCGGGTCAACGTGCCGGACAACCTCGGCGATGCCATTGACTGGATCACCTTTGCCGACCTGGGCATGCTGACCAACCCGACACTGTTCATGGCAGCGGTTGCCATGGCGTTTATTGCCAGTGCCGAAACGCTGCTGTCCGCCGCAGCGGTTGACCGGATGCACCAGGGGCCCCGTTCCCAGTTCGATCGTGAGCTGTCAGCCCAGGGCGTCGGTAACCTGCTGTGCGGTATCGTCGGTGCGCTGCCTATGACCGGGGTAATCGTTCGTAGCTCGGCCAATGTCCAGGCCGGCGCTAAAACACGTGCATCGGCCATTATGCATGGCGCATGGCTGCTGGCGTTCGTCGCCGCGCTCCCCTTCGTGCTCAAGCAAATCCCGATTGCCAGCCTGGCAGGCGTCCTGGTCTACACCGGTGTAAAACTGGCCAGTCCTTCGGCGTTGCAAGGCCTGAAGCAGTATGGACGTACGCCTATCCTGATCTATGCCGTGACGGCGCTGACCATTGTCTTTACCGACCTGCTCACGGGTGTCGTTCTAGGCTTTGCCCTGTCGGTAGCCACCCTGGCGTTCAAGGCCTCACGCCTTAAAGTGGCTCTGGTCTATGACAAGGAAGACGAGACCCAGGCAGAACTGCGCATGAGCGGCTCGGCCACCTTCCTGAAGGTGCCCAAGATCACTCAAGTGCTGGAAGGCGTTAAGCCGGGTACAACCCTGCATGTACCACTGGATCGCGTGAGCTATATCGATCATGCCTGCATGGAGCTGCTGGCAGACTGGGAACGGACCAACGAGTCCAATGGCGTCAAGCTGATCATTGAGCCTCGCGCGCTCAAGCGTCGTCTGGAAGGTCGCTACCATAAAGCGGCTTCGCTGGGCGGATCACCCTCGACAGGCGCCGTGCAGACGGCCGCCTAGCCTGTGTGTCCGGCGGGTACAGAGGTGCCCGCCGGATAGTTAGACGCAGATGCCCTGTAGCGGTGAGGTTCGGGTATGGCGGTCTGGAAGGCGGGAGAGGGCCAGACAGTTCATACCCAGCACGCCGATACAGGCAGTGCGCAAGGGATCAGCTGATGCTGTCGCGCAAGGCCTTGCCGGGCTTGAAAGCCACGGTATTGCTAGCGCGAATCTTGACCGGTTCACCGGTTTGCGGGTTCTTGCCTGTACGGGCTCCGCGATGGCGGGGAAGGAAAGTACCGAAGCCTACCAACGTGACGTTATCCTTGCGGTGCAATGCATTGGCAATTTCATCAAGCACGGCATTGAGAACGGTATTGGCCTGTTCCTTGGAAAGACCGACTTTTTCAGCGATGGCGCTGGCGAGTTCCGGTTTGCGCATAAAGATGCCTCTTGTAGGTGTTTATTGTTGTTGTATCCGTACTCTCCACCCCTTGTCTGGAGCGGAGCAGCCGCGTTTAAGCAGGCACTCTGAGCATGGCACGGCCCAAACCCGCGCGCCAGTCGCATTCAGCGCTTTTTCCATACGACTGACGCGTCTTGAATGTAACGCTGTATTTCAGTCATTACGCCAGAACGGGTGGTAATTGCTTGTTTAACGCCAATTTTTCGCTGACGGCTGCTCCGCTCAAGGCATAACCCAGCAATTTACCTTCACTATCAATGCACAACGCCTTGATATTCGCTCCACTTCCCTCAACCCGCCATTCACCCTTGGCCCCTTTGTTGACCAATGCGACAACCAGCGGGCAGGCTGGCGTTTTTACCATTACTGGCATCGGACCATAAGTAACTGCCGTGGGCTTTCCGGCCAGCGTCTGGGCCAGAGCACGGGCACAGGCCATCAACGGCATCACATACATCAGGCTTTGCCCTTCCACTTCGGCGCAGTCTCCCAGGGCATAGATGTTTTCATGGGAGGTACGCAGCTCGCGATTGACCACAATGCCGCGCTCGACCTCAAGGCCTGCCGCCTGCGCCAGATCAACCCGTGGTTTGAGACCTACAGCCGACACCGCTACGTCGCACGGTAGAGTCGCACCATCGGAAAGGTGCGCCAGATACCCATCCCTTTCGCGCTCCAGCCGTGTCACCGTCTGCCCCAGGTGAAACCGTGCGCCAATGCTTTCCAACCCGCTCTGAACGGCTGCTGCCACCTCGGCAGGAACAAGATTGGGCATGACCTGCTCACACGGGGCGACCACATCCACGTCATAGCCGCCGCTTCGCAGGTCATTGGCAAACTCACAGCCAATCAACCCGGCCCCCAGAATCAGCACGCGCTGCTTGCCTTCAGCTGCCTGACGAAAACGGGCATAGTCCTGCAGGTCGTTGATTGGGAAGAAAGCGTCCTCGCACCCTCCTGCAACGGGCACCTGAATAGGTTCTGCGCCCCAGGCCAGGACAAGGTTTTCGTAGCGAACCTCTTCCTCACCTAGCCAGATTCGCTTGTGGCCAGGGTCGATAGCCGTGACGCGGGTATTGGTAAAGATTCGGGCATTGAACTGCTCAGCCATTGCCCCCGGCTCCGCCATGACTAGCTCATCCGGCTGCTTGTTCTTGGCGTAGCCGTTGGACAGCATGGGCTTGGAATAGGAACGCCCGTCATCGGCCGTAATCATGAGTAGAGGCGTCTGGCTATCGAGCTTGCGCCATTCCTTGGCCAGGTTGTAGCCCGCCAACCCTGTGCCGATGATGACCAGGGGTAAAATTTCGCTCATAACGTTCTCTCTGCGTTGGTTCAGGCGTGGCGTCACCGGGCGCCCCGCTCAGATAGGTTCACGCATTATTGAATGTGTCGCCGGGCCTGTCATCAGTACAAACCCGGGACGAAGACAGCAACCGGTCGGCCGCTTGGGAAGGAGCGGATCAGGCGATCTCGATCATTTCAAAATCGGATTTGCCGACGCCGCAATCCGGACACATCCAGTCTTCCGGAACATCCTCCCAACGGGTCCCAGGCGCAATACCATCATCCGGCCAGCCTGCCGCTTCGTCATAAATGTAACCGCAGACAATACATTGCCACTTACGCATCGTTATCGTGTCCTTAAAAACTCATCAGGGCTGGTGATCAGGTGAGGCTCTGGGCATCACACGTGTCACCGGTTCTTCTCAGCCTATCGGAAACGTATTTTCTCCTCTAGTTCATCTGTCCTGCGTGTCACGCATGACCACTAGCGCACAACAGGCGCGCGCCTGTATACAAACGCTACCGGCAGATATCGTCCAGCCATTACACTGCGCATGCTCGTCAGCTGCCGCGAGCCGCTTAACCTGTGTTGCCCTGTAAACGGTGGGTGCCAAGCGTTAGCCACCGAGGCAAGAAAGCCAACAAACAGGCCCTGCCTGTCTGCACTTACCGGTAACGAACATGACCCGTCGCTTCAGTCAAACCAAACGCCGCGCTGTTGCACACGCCATTCTGGCCATGGACAACAGCTGGATTGCTCATTTCGGCGATTTGGGGCTAAGCGATCTCAGCTACTCCGACCTGTTCATCAACATGTGGCAGCGGCAGGATCAATCCCTGCGCAAAACCGATCTCTATGCCTTCATGCCCAGCATCAGCCGGCGCACCGCCGTCAAATATGTCCAGCATCTGATCGACCGGGGCTATCTGACTGAAACCAATGGCGATGTTGACCGTCGGGTGCGCTGGGTCAGCCTGACGCCGGATATCGTCGACCGGCTGGAGCATTTCTGCGATGCCGCCTGCGAGCATTTCGGCAAGCTGAACAAGGCGTAACTCTCGCCGGTACGTGCTGTCCTATTACCCTCTGCACCACAAGGAGCGCTCATGCGCTGGGGGACCTATTTTGCCGTGCTGGGCGCCATCATCAGTGTGGGGCTGGCATTGGGCATCACCATGCCGCTGGTATCATTGAGGCTGGAAAACTGGGGCTACGGCCCGTTCGCCATTGGGTTCATGGCGGCCACGCCGGCCATCGGCATCATCGTGGGGGCCGGTATAACCGGACGCCTGGCCGCTCGTATCGGTACGCCGCGGCTGATGCAGCTCTGCCTTCTGGCGGGTGCGCTGTCCGTACTGCTGCTGTCCCTCCTGCCCTATTACAGCGTCTGGGTACTGCTCCGGTTACTGCTGGGCGTTATTCTGACCATGATCTTCGTGCTCGGTGAAAGCTGGATCAACCAGATCATCGTTGAACAGTGGCGCGGCAAACTGGTGGCGTTGTATGGCAGCGCCTATGCCCTGAGCCAGCTGACCGGCCCCCTGGTTCTGACCCTGATTGGCACTGAAGGCAACGGCGGCTTCTGGATCAGTACCGCCCTGCTCATCATGGGCTCTCTTGCGCTTGTAGGCCGCAGCGGTGCGCCTAAAGCCAGCGATCATGGCTCCATTGGCCGCGGCCTTTTGCGCTTTTGCCGGCAACTCCCCGCCATCGCCTGGGCTGTTGTGCTATTTGCCGCCTTCGAGGCCATGATGCTGACACTGCTGCCGGTGTACGCATTGAACCAGGGCTTTGACCAGCGTACCGCCCTGCTCATGGCCAGCACGGTCGTGACCGGAGACGCCCTGCTACAACTGCCGCTGGGCGCACTGGCTGACCGTGTTTCGCGCACCGGTCTGTTCAAGGCATGTGGTGTCACACTGCTGCTGACCAGCCTCGCCATGCCGCTCCTGCTGCACACCACCTACATCTGGCCGTTACTGGTGATCTTTGGTGCCAGCGCCGGTGGTATTTTCACCCTCGCCCTGATCCTGATTGGCGAACGTTACCGGGACGCCGAGCTGGTCCAGGCCAATGCCCGTATCGCCCAGCTCTGGGGATTCGGCTGCCTACTCGGCCCCTTAACCACTGGAGCCGCCAGCCAATGGCTGACCGGCCACGCCATGCCTTTGCTGCTGGCTGCGGGGGCGCTGGTCATGATCATTATCGTGCAGATCCGCGGCGCTTTACCGGTGCCCGAAGCTGAGTCCTTCGAAGGTTCAAAATGAGACAGGCTTTACTCAATCTTTACCTACCTGGCCTCAGCCTAGCAGGCTCAACGAGATACCCTTAGGTGACTAGTCATGGATATTTTTGATGTTTTCAAGCGAGCCTATTACCGTCTTACGCCGTTCCGATTACCTCAGACTTGTTGTTCCGTCACTGGCTGAGTCGCTGAATTTCTGGGCGGTTGCCCTTGGCTTCACGCTCACTCGCCGAAGCGAATCAGCTGCTGATGAAGCGCTTTCGAGCCTCCAGGCGACCGCTGTTGCCGAGCTGGAAGCTCATGACTACCGTGTGCTGCTGATCGAGCAGCCTGTTCCTGTGCATCAGCTACCGGAGCCTGAAATCCCTGCGGTCGTTCCCCTCCTGTTTCAGGTCCATGACCTTGAGGTGCGACTGGTGCACATTCGCAAGGCGGGGTATGAGGTACCAGCGCCCCGTATCATTACCCAGGGTCCCCGTGAGGGCTGGCAAGTCGTGACGATCCACGGGCCCGATCAGGTTGTAGTTGAGCTGATGCAGCCCGGCTAATCCGGATCGTACCCATAAAAAAGCCCGCCGGTTCAGGGCGGGCTTTTTGTTATCGAAGCGATCAGAACGCCGGAGCAACCGCACCGTTGTACTTGTCTTCGATGAATTTCTTGGTTTCCGGGCTGGTCAGGGCCTTGGCCAGCTTTTGCATGGCATCGCTGTCCTTGTTGTCCGGGCGGGCAACCAGCAGGTTGGCATAAGGCGACTCCTTGCCTTCCAGCAGCAGCGCATCCTTGGTCGGGTTCAGCTTGGCTTCCAGCGCATAGTTGGTGTTGATCAGCGCCAGGTCCACCTGGTTCAGCACACGCGGCAGCGTAGCGGCTTCCAGCTCCTTGAACTTGAGCTTCTTGGGATTGGTGGCGATGTCACGCGGGGTCGCCAGGATATTGGAGTTATCCTTGAGCGTGATCAGACCGGCTTTTTCCAGGAGCAGCAAGGCACGGCCGCCATTGGTGGCGTCGCTGGGAATGGCAACGGTTGCGCCTTCCTTGACCTCATCCAGGCTTTTGACCTTCTGGGAGTAGATACCGAACGGCTCCACATGCACTTGAGCGACCGGTACCAGATCGGTTCCGCGGCTCTTGTTGAATTCGTCCAGGTAAGGCTTGTGCTGATAGAAGTTGGCATCCAGACGCTTCTGGGCCACCTGCAGGTTGGGCTGAACGTAGTCAGTGAAAATCTTGACGTCCAGGTCCACGCCTTCCTTCGCCAGCTGGGGCTTTACGAATTCCAGAATCTCGGCATGCGGAACAGGCGTTGCCGCCACGCTCAGCTTTTCTGCCGCATGGGCAGTGACGGCGGCAGCCAGCAGGGCAGCAGCGGCAATCAGTTTCTTCATGGTCAAACTCCTCGGCAGATTCAAAAGCATGTCAACGACACGCGGATCAGTCCAGGAGATGGGGGTTCAAGGTCTACCCCTCAACCCCTCTCCTCATACCCGATCAGGTCATTACGATCAGAACGCGGGAACAACGCCACCCTGATATTTCTCCTGAATGAATTTCTTCACTTCAGGCGTGGTCAGGGCCTTGGCCAGCTTCTGGATGGCTGGATCGTTGGCTTTTTCCGCACGGGTGTACAGGTAGTTGGCGTAGGGCGACTCGGCGCTTTCGATGAACAGCGCATCCTTGGTCGGTACCAGCTTGGCCTGCAGCGCATAGTTGGCGTTAATCAGCGCCAGGTCCACCTGGTTCAGTACACGCGGCAGCGTAGCGGCCTCAAGCTCCTTAAACTTCAGGTGCTTGGGGTTATCCACGATGTCGCGCTGGGTAGCAGAGATGTTGTTCGGGTCTTTCAGGGTGATCAAACCCTGCTTGGCGATCAGCAGCAACGCGCGACCCGAGTTGGTCGGATCGTTGGGGATGGCAATGGTCGCGCCGTCTTTCAATTCGGAAATCGACTTGATCTTCTGGGAATAGGCGCCAAACGGCTCGACGTGTACGGCTACGACCGGCACCTGATTACTGTCCTTGTTGCTCTTCTGGTAGGACTCGTAATAGGGCTTGCTCTGAAAATAGTTGGCATCGACCTGCTTCTGGTCGGTCTGGCGATCCGGTTGGATATAGTCGTTGAAGACCTTGATCTCCAGATCTACACCTTCCTTTGCCAGCTGGGGTTTGACCAGCTCAAGGATTTCCGCGTGGGGAATAGGGCTCGCTGCCACCTTCAGGGTCTCGGCATGAGCCGCTGTCACCAGACCAAAACCAAGCGCAACGGAAAGCAGGGTACGTTTCAGAGACATAGCGGATTCCTTTCGAAAATAAGAGGGAACAGCGTGTAATGCTAGTGTTTTCCGCCGGACCTTGAGGCCTGGCGGACAGCCTGTTAGCGGCGGCTGAACTTTACAACCAGGCGGTCACCGACCATCTGCAGCACCTGTACTAGGATCAGCAGAAGTACGACGGTGACCACCATGACATTGGTCTGGAAGCGCTGGTATCCGAAGCGGATCGCCAGATCACCCAAACCACCGCCACCAATCACGCCCGCCATGGCCGTGTAGGACACCAGCGCAATCGCTGTAACGGTTGCAGCGGCGATCAGGCCAGGCAGGGCCTCGGGCAGCAGGGTACGGGTCACGATCTGCCAGAGGCTTGCGCCCATGGCCTGGGTTGCCTCGATGATGCCACGATCCACTTCGCGCAGCGCCGTCTCGACCAGACGTGCCAGGAAGGGCGCAGCCCCCACCACTAGCGGCGGAATAGCACCCTCGACGCCCAGCGAGGTGCCGATCAGCCATACGGTTATCGGGATCATCAGAATCAACAGGATAATGAAGGGAATCGAACGCAGGACGTTCACCAGGAACGACAGCAGGCCATACACGATGGGCTGTTCCAGCAACTGGCGCTTGCCGGTCAAAAAGAGCAGAACGCCCAGCGGCAAGCCGAGCAGTACGGTAAAGAACATCGACCAGCCCAGCATTTGCAGGGTGTCGAGGGTAGCCTGCCAGATTTCGGCCCAGTCGATATCGGCAAAAAAGGCGAGAAAAGCGTCCATCAGCGAATGACCTCCACGGTTACATCAGCGGCGTCGAAACGAGCCAGAGCGGCGTCCAGATCCCCTCCCACGAGGGCAATGGTCAGCTGGCCGTAGGGTTCTTCGCGAATACGGTCGATTCGACCGCCCAGAATGCTGTAATCCACGCCGGTTTCCCGGGCTACCTGACCCAGGAGGGGCGCATAGGTGGCTTCGCCACGGAAGGTCAGGCGCAAGATACGACCCTCCACATGGCTGTAGGACGACATCAGATCGCCCTCGTCCACGTGTTCGGCCTCGAACACAAAGCGCCGAGTGGTGGCATGCTTGGGATGCAGGAAGACATCCGCCACTGTGCCCTGCTCGACAACTGTGCCGGCATCGAGTACCGCCACGCGGTCACAAACGCGACGGATCACATCCATTTCATGGGTGATGAGCACAATGGTCAGACCCAGTTCACGGTTGATCTCCGCCAGCAGCTGAAGCACCTGTCCGGTGGTCTGCGGGTCGAGAGCACTGGTGGCCTCGTCGCACAGCAGGATTTTCGGCCGCGTCGCCAGCGCACGGGCAATGCCGACCCGCTGTTTCTGGCCGCCCGAGAGCTGTGCCGGGTATTTGCGGGCATGGTCGGTCAGGCCAACACGGGCTAGCAATTCATCCACGCGCGCGTTGATCTCGGCGCGGGAATGTCCGCCTGCCAGCTCAAGCGGCATAGCGATATTGGCCGCCACGGTCTTGGATGACAGCAGATTGAAATGCTGAAAGATCATGCCGACACGACGGCGGAAGGCACGTAGACCGGCGCTGTCCAGCGCGGTGACGTCTTCGCCATCCACAATGATCCGGCCGCCGCTGGGTGCTTCCAGCCGGTTGATCAGGCGCAGCATGGTGCTCTTGCCGGCCCCGGAGTGGCCGATGAGGCCGAAGACTTCGCCCGCCTCGACGCGCAGGTTGGTCGACTGGAGCGCCGGCACCTGGCGACCTGAAACGAGGTAGGTCTTTTGAACGTTCTGAAATTCGATCACTTAACGCGAAACCTTGTGGGTATTGCTGTAGGCGTGGTCAGCCCTGATAAGCGGCTGTGCCTCCTGATTTATCGATATGACGCTGGCAAAGCGCCCACATAAACGCACAGTTTACCGCGGCTGTTTATATCTTCTTAATATTTGTTTTCTAAATGCAGCGGCAAAAATGGCATATGGACGCGGCGGCGGACTATAACGCACCCCTGACGCGAACACCTTACCTTGTGTCGAGTCACAATCAGTCAGACGCCATGTTCAGCGAAAACGCTCCCGACATGGACCGCTCCGCCTGTCAAGCCAGAGCGTCTACGCCGCCTTCAGGCACTGTGGAGAAGCAAAGCGCTTCTACTGCAGGGTGAACATATTCTCCCTACAGGCGACTAACCCTGTATAGCCCCGACTACCGTCCTGCCGTCTCAGCAGGCGCTGCGGCCTGCATGGCATATGAATGTGAAACTTTTGTTACAGCCTGGCCAGGCAGCCGGGAAGCAGTTGCGCCGGGAGGGCGCCTGAATGCTTACACTACTGAACCTTCTCTCTGCGGTGGCCCTGCTGGTATGGGGAACGCACATCGTCCGGACCGGCATCATGCGGGTCTACGGGGCGAACCTGCGTCGCGTACTCAGTCGCAGCGTACGTCACACCCCGCTAGCCTTTGCCGCTGGCATTGGCGTTACCGCACTCGTGCAAAGCAGCAATGCCACGGCGCTGCTGGCAACGTCCTTCGTAGGCCAGGGGCTTATGACCCTCAGGCCTGCCCTTGCGATCATGTTGGGCGCCGACGTAGGGACGGCACTAATGGCCCGTGTGCTCACCTTTGATCTGTCGTGGCTTTCTCCGCTGTTGATCCTGGTGGGCGTCATTCTTTTCATTGGTCATAAGCAGTCCCGCCCCGGGCAATTGGGCCGGGTGGCGATCGGGCTGGGACTGATCATTCTGGCGCTGGAGCTGATCGTAGCGGCCGCAACACCCATGACCCAGGCTGCAGGCGTCAAGGTGCTGTTCTCCTCACTGACCGGAGACGAAATGCTCGACGCCCTGACCGGGGCTCTGTTTGCCATGATCTCCTACTCCAGTCTTGCGGCTGTCCTGCTGACGGCAACGCTGGCCGGCTCAGGCGTCATTTCGCTGAAAGTAGCCCTCTGCCTGGTGGTGGGTGCCAATCTGGGCAGCGGTCTTCTGGCCATGTTGAGTGCGTCCCGCCAGACACCGGCCGGTCGACGGGTAGCCCTGGGCAGCCTGCTGTTCAAGCTGGCCGGCTGCGCGCTGGTACTGCCGTGGGTCGACACCGTGGCCGACTGGATGGACAACTGGGAGCTGGCGGCGGCAGAGCTAGTGATCGGCTTCCACGTACTCTACAACCTCGTCCGCTGTGTGGTGTTCCTGCCCCTGACACGTCCGATGGCGCGCTTCTGTACGCTCATCCTGCCGGATCGGCCGCAGGCAGACATCACCATGAACCCACGTCATCTGGATACGTCCGTACTGGATACCCCCGCCCTGGCGCTTGCCAACGCCGCCCGTGAGGCGCTGCGCATGGGCGATGTGGTGGAGCATATGCTCACGGAGCTGATGGCCTTGATAAGCGGTGGCACCAAGGCCCAGGGACGGGAAGTCCGCCGCCTGGATGATGATGTTGATGCGCTCTACACCGCCATCAAGCTCTATCTGGCCCGTATTCCGCGAGAAGATCTGGGGGATCGGGACAGCCGTCGCTGGGCGCAGATCATCGAACTGGCCATCAACCTTGAGCAGGCCGGAGATATCATCGAGCGCATGGCCAGTGATTTGGAAAACAAGAAAATCTCGGCCAATCGCTCCTTTTCCGAGCAAGGCCTTGAAGAACTCGCCGCATTGCACGGCCACCTGATGGCCAACCTGAGGCTATGCCTGTCAGTCTTTCTGTCTGGCGATGTCGACTCGGCCCGTCGCCTGCGGCGTGCCAAGCAGCGCTTTCGCGTCCTGGAGCGGCGGTACGCCCACGCCCATGTGGAGCGCCTGCACCATCAGGTCGTACAAAGCATCGAGACCAGCTCGCTACACCTTGGCCTGCTGTCAGACATGAAGCGTCTCAATTCGCTGTTCTGCAGTATCGCCTATGGCGTCCTGGAGCAGGCGGAATCCGGATATGAGACCGAGCACGCAGCTTCAATGGAAACCCCACCCGACCTTCATGAGTCGTAGCCTTCGAAACGCACACCGTGGCGCAAGATAGCGCTACTCTACTCACCTTATCCGGCAGGTCTTGTCATGTCCTGCCGGAACCGATTGACGCGGCCAAACCGAACAGGCCCAGCGCTCACTGATAATAACGACCAAGGAATTATTGATGACCCAAGCCGCTCCCCTCGTTGAACAGATCCAGAAGGGCGAATTGCCCTGCTGGCGTATCCGTATCGGCCGTGCCGAAGCCGTCATTGCCTGCCAGGGCGCCCATATCCTCAGCTTCGGCCTTGATGGCGAGCAGCCGATCATCTGGGACAATCCGGATGCCGAATTCATTCATGGCCAACCCATTCGTGGCGGCGTACCGGTCTGCTGGCCCTGGTTTGGCGATATCAAGCGCAACCCGCCGGCCGTTCAGCACATGCTGACCGAGGTAGAAGGCGCCCCGCAGCATGGCCTCGTTCGTCAGGCCGGGTGGGCAACCGGTGACATGGATGTGGATGTGGACCGCGTCCGCCTGGACTTCCACTACCAGACCTCTGCTGCCCACATGCCCGGCTGGCCCCATGCCGCCGATTTAACCCTGTCGGCTGAGGTAAGCGATCGTCTCACCATGACGCTTACTACTCGCAACATTGGTGATCAGACGCTGACCCTGAGCCAGGCCCTGCATACCTACTTTGCCGTGAGCGACTCCCGTCAGGTCGGTATCGAGGGCTTTACCCACGCTGACTACTACGATTGCCTCGACGGCTGGGAACGCAAGCGCCAGAACGGCGAGCCGGTCATCGACCAGGAAGTGGACCGCGTCTATCAGGGTCTGCCCTCCCGCCTGGGGATTCGTGACCCTGAGTGGAATCGCCGTATTTTCATCGAGACCAAGAACACCTCGTCCGCGGTGCTATGGAACCCCTGGATCGAAAAATCCAAGCGTCTGACACCGTTCGCCGATGATGCCTGGCAGCGCATGCTTTGCATCGAGACCGCCCGTGTCATGGACGATGTGATGGTGCTGGCTCCCGGCGAGACCGGTCAGATCAGCGCCACGCTCTGGAGTGAACCGCTCTAATCGTTCTGTTCTGCCTGCCGCTCCGCCAGGGCTTTCAACCGAGCCTGGCGGTCGACGGCTGGTAACGCTGCCAACGCCCGGACACGTGCATAAAAGGCTGGCCAGTTTCCGGGATGCTCGGCATACAAGGCAGCAAAGGCCGGCACCCACTGCTCATATAGCCCGAACGGCAAGAGCTTTGCGTTATTTAGCGGACCCGCCATCCAGGCATCAAAGCGGTGATCGCCTCGCCACTGCGTATCCCTTAGCTGTGCATAGTCACGCCGCATCGTCTCGAATACCTTGCCCTTTGCTTGTCGCATCGCCTCGACTACAAGCGGCTGTGCATAAAGCGACTCAAGCTGCTTACGTGTATCCAGTATCAGCTCTACGAACTGCCGGTACTGTTGTTCGCGGAGCGGATCAGGTGGCGGCAACCCTTGAGCCGCACGCCATTGGCGAAGCCCTTCCTGCTGGACGAAGTTGGCATAGGACTCATTAAAGGTCGTGTCGTCCTGCACATAGAGGTTCTGATGGGCCAACTCGTGGAAGATCGTTGCAATCAACTGATCGTCGTCCCAACGCAGCATGCTGCTGAGCAGCGGGTCATCGAACCATCCCAGCGTCGAATACGCTGGCACACCTGCCACATAGGTATCCCACCCCTTGGCCTTAAGCGGCTCTGCCGCCTTTTGCGCTGCCTCTTCATGGTAGTAACCGCGATACGCCACGCAACCGGCAATGGGAAAGCAATGCGTCAGGGGCGAGAGTGAGAACTCCGGTGCTGCAAAGACATTCCAGACAACGTAAGGCCGGTCCAGCTTTACGAACAGACGATAGCTGCGATTATCCGGCAAGCCCAATTGCCGACTGGCGAACTCGCGGGCGCGCAGGGCCAGCTCAAGGCGACGCCTCAGGGCCGGATCGGTAGAAGGATCATCAATGACCTGGATGATGGGTGTGCGCTGCCATAACAAGGCCGCCTGCCCTTTTGCCATCTGCCCGTAATATCCGACAGACGAGCAGCCGCACAGCCAAAGGGCCGCGATAAATGGAACCCATCTCAAGCTTTTAAGGTCGACTTGGGCTAACCAGAGACGGGACATGGTAAATAACCTGGAGCGCCGGTATGAGGAGGCGACACTCTAGTATGAGTATCGGCCCCATGGAAACCGGCACTGAGGAAGGAAGCCGAGAATCCTGCCCCGTTGCATTACCTTTGTCTGGAGCTCACTCATGCGTCGTATTCTCCTGTTGTGCCCTGCCCTGGCACTGACTGCCTGTTCCCTGATGCCGCTGCCCAAGCCGGACCCTTCCCAGGCCTGGATCGACCTCAAGACCGAAAAACCGGATCTGCTCCAAGCCCAGCAAGCCGATCGCCAGACCCTTGAGGACGACCGTTACTTCCAGGTGCAACCCGGTAGCCATGATCTTCAGGTGCGCTACCAGTTCAAGGTCGATCCGGCCAATATCGGCCCCAGTGCCACGCCCCTGGTCCGCACTTGCCTGCTCAATGTCCATTACAAGGATTTCTCGGCGGGCGAACGCTATCGGCTACAGGCTGAGCAGGCCGGGTTCCGCGCCTGGGCCAAGCTGTACGATGCCAGTCAGCAGGAAGTCGCACGGGGTGGAGAAAGTCGCTGCGGCGATGTCTAATCGATATTCTCAGACTCGCTCGGGCTAAAGGCCATGAAAAAGCACCTGTTGTTCGCCGCCGTACTGCTGGCAGGCTGCGCCAGTCCTCTTCCGCCCAAGGACCCCAATATGGCCTGGGTGGATCTGCACATGCAGATGGCCTCGGTAGGCAACGTGCTGATGGCGGATCGTCTGGATGGCAAGCGGCTCGACGATGGACGCTATTTCCAGGTCTCGCCCGGCACGCATGAGCTACAGGTTCGCTATCAGTTCGAGCTGGGTGGCATGGTTCCGGGCGGCGGCATGATGGGCTTTGGCTACGAGCCGGTGGAGATCAACTGCTACATGATCGTCCAGTACGGTGATTTCAAGGCAGGCGAACGCTACCGCATCGAGGCGTCAGCCTACATGGACCAGCCCCGGCTGGAGCTGCACGATAGCCGGGGGCAGCCGGTTGGAACGGTTCGTCAGCGTCAGTGCATCCCGCTCTAGCCGTCGTTACGCTGGTAAATGATCTTCTTGGTGCCGTTTTCACAGCTGCCCACCACCATGTTGGGATCGGTGACGTCTGCGTTCGGTACGATTTCCAGCGTGTACGCGCTGACTCCGGCGGCCTGGATCTTCACTTCGATCTCAGACTTGAGCTGATCGCATGGTAACGGGGCCGCCCAGAGCGGGGCTGTAAACAGGCTGGCTGCAACGAACAATCCAAGCGTTTTCATGGTTTCACTCCTTGAGCGGGAAATGCCCTTCTTGGTTTTTGACTAGGGCCGTCACATTGAGTTTCTAGTACCCGATCACGGAAAGGCAACACGCGGGGAACCAGCCTACCGGGGACTCTTCCAATAAGGTGCAAATTTTCCCTTAAAGGTAGCCCAATGCTGGATTGGTTACGCGAGTACCGTGACGTCCTGACGCTGTTCATCTCCGGTTGCACGTTGCTGGTATGGATCTTTTATGCGCAGCTGCTGCTGAGCGGCTTCAAGCGCCAGCGTCAACCGCGGCTCATTATCAACCGCGGCGCCGGCAAGGGGGTAGGCGCCCTGTGCCTGCTTTCCAACATGAGTGCCGAGCCGATCTTCATTAACCAGCTGATCGTGCACCTGCACACCTCGCACGGTACGCTCAAGGCGGATGTGACGGATGTCCGTGAAAGCAGCGAGGATGATTTCGATCAGGACGTCGAGTTGTATAAAGCCACCCGCCAGGGGCCGCTGAAGACCGGTGACTTTACACATATTGGCACCTTTCAGCGGCTGATCGCCCGTGTAGCCGCAGCTCACGAAGTAGAACTCAATGGCATGCACCCGCCGGAGGGTTGGGTATTTAATGGCCTGGAAATCCACGTAATCGCGTTTTACGGGTCTGACAAGCATCCCATTGGCGTACGTCGCCGCTTCTTGCTCGGGCAATACGATGATCACTACTGCTCGTTAATTGCAAAGAGTCGTCAGACGGAGCAATTCACGAGCCGCCGCCAGCGCCGCATCGTTCGCAAGCACTGGATGTCGGAATTCGAAAACGGCTAACTCAGCCGAAAAACCAATAGCAGACCAGGATGGACGCCAACACCCCGGCACCATCGGCCAACAGTGCACATCCGACGGCATGGCGAGCCCGCTGGATTCCTACCGAGCCGAAGTAGACAGCCAGCACATAAAAGGTCGTCTCGGTACTGCCTTGGACAGTGGCCGCAATCAGGGCTGGAAAACTGTCCACACCTTTGGCCTGCATCGTCTCGATCAGCATGGCGCGGGCGGCGCTGCCCGAAAACGGCTTGACCAGTGCTGTAGGCAGCGCATCGACGAAGCGGGTATCCCAACCCAGCCAGCCCATGGCATGGCGAACACCGTCAAGAATGATTTCCAGTGCGCCTGATGCCCGTAACACGCCCACCGCGCACAACATGGCAACCAGATAGGGCAACAGGTTCTTGGCAACCTCGAACCCTTCTTTTGCACCCTCGACAAAGGTTTCGTAAACCGGCACCCGCTTGAGCGCGCCAAAGATCAGGAACATCAGGATCAGGCCGAACAGCACCAGATTACCTAATAGCGACGACAATGCCGCCAGGGCCGTTGCCGACAAGGTGACCAGAATGCTCATGAAGCCGCCCAGAAGCAGTGCGCCGCCACCCAGCCACGCCAGGACGACCGGATCCCACAGCTTGAGCCGTTGCATGAACGAAACGGATAGCAGCCCGACCAGCGAGGAGACACTGGTCGCCAGCAGGATAGGCAGAAAGACCAGGGTTGGATCAGGCGCACCCTGTTGGGCGCGATACATGAAGATAGTGACGGGCAGTAACGTCAGGGAGGATGCATTCAGCACCAGAAATAGAATCTGTGCATTACTAGCCGTTTCCGGCTTGGGGTTCAGGTCCTGTAAAGCCCGCATGGCCTTGAGGCCAATGGGCGTAGCCGCATTATCGAGCCCCAGGCCGTTAGCCGCAAAGTTGAGCGTAATCAGCCCCAGCGCCGGATGGCCGGCAGGCACTTCCGGCATCAAACGGCGGAACAGCGGCCCAAGGACATGAGCCAGCTTTTCGACCAGCCCGGCCTTCTCGGCAATACGCAGGATACCCAGCCAGAGCGTCAGTGTGCCGAATAACAGGATCATCACCTCTACCGACAGCTTGGCCATGGCAAACAGGCTCTCGACCATGGCTGCAAACACGCCTGCATCGTCTCCGATCAACCATCGTCCCAGCGCACTGATCGCCGCCACGATGAAAAAGCCCAGCCATAACCCGTTCAGCATGATGCATCTCCCCGAAACCAGCCGGGGATGATACGAGGGTTGACTCCCGATGGCGAAGGTCGAGCAGCCCTGCGCCTGTAAAAAGTCGAACGCTTCGATAGGTATCAACCACAATTGAGACGGTTCAGGAAGAGAAACCTGCCGACGATTCCTGACCGCTGTTGTCCTTTCTTAAGCCATCAAAAGGCCGTCACGCGGCCCTCTGTGTTAATCAAGGAGACGACATGAAGAAAGTTCTGGTTCTGTACTATTCCATGTATGGACATATCGAGCGCCTGGCTGAAGCCATGGCAGAAGGTGCGCGACGTGTACCGGGCGTTGAAGTGACGATCAAGCGCGTCCCCGAAACCATGCCTGAAGACGTGGCCCGCAATGCTGGCGCCAAGCTTGATCAGGCAGCGCCGGTCGCCACGCCTCAAGAGCTGGCTGACTACGATGCAATCATCTTCGGAACACCGACCCGTTTCGGCAACATGGCGGGCCAGATGCGCACCTTTCTCGATCAGACGGGCGGTCTGTGGGTCAAGGGTGCATTGGTGGGCAAGCTGGGCAGTGTGTTCGTTTCGACGGGAACCGGGGGCGGTAGTGAGACTACCATTACGTCCTTCTGGAACACGCTGGCGCACCATGGCATGTTGATTGTCGGTATGCCTTATACCGACCCCATGCTGGCGGATATTACTGAAGTGAGGGGAGGCTCGCCTTACGGCGCAGCCACGCTGGCAGGAGCCGATGGCTCTCGATTGCCCAGCGCCAAGGAACTACAACTGGCGAGCCATCAGGGCGAGCATGTCGCCAAGCTGGCGGTAAAAATGCAATAACCCAAAATTATGTCCCCCAGGCGTTTTAGTCCTCAAGACCCACGGTCGAGGCCCAAAACGTCTGGGGGATATATCGTCCAGCCTGGCTCGTCTCAACGAAGGTACTCCCTGTACCCTGAGGATGCTCCTCTTACCGCAAAGCACCCAAGCCCCTTGGCCTAAACGCCCCGACAAGTCGGGGCGTGTGTTCGGTCAGGTCATTAAACCGGCCTACGGCTACGATTTGATGACAATCGCAGGCCCTGTGTCAGGGTCGGCGGCGACCGAAGAAGAAGGACACCACAAACAGGATCAGGAACAGAACGAACAGGATCTTGGCAATACCTGCTGCTGTACCGGCGATGCCGCCGAAGCCCAAAACACCTGCGATGATAGCGATGATTAGAAACGTGATAGCCCAGCTCAGCATGATGATTCTCCTCGTCTTACTTTTCTCTGGTTTCTAGTTTGGATTTCTAGTTGATTATCGAGACACACTTACTTTCTCAGGCCAGGCCGACTGTCTTATCCGAGACTCTCTGGCACCGCTTTCCGAGAAAGATAGGCTCCTCGGTATGGATACTTCTAAATCGCGTGTGTTCCGGCTATCCGTCTGTTTTAACGCACGGCCAATCAAAATCATGCTGGCTACAAGGCCCAATAGAACTATCGCGCTGGCGAAGGTCAAAGCGAAGGTTGTGTAGGTCCCGGACATCGCAAGCGTCTCCTTAGAAAACCCAGCGAGTCTGACGGGGGAAACGGTCAACAGTAGATTGAGCCGGAATGGCTTTTTGCTGCTCGACGCTTACATGGCTTGCCAGAGGCTTGGCCGCCGGTGCCTTCACTTCAATGTGAGGTACGGCTTGCGGAGCAGCAACAGGAGTAGAGGTATGGCCAGTGGTGAACAGCACTGCTGCTACACCTGCGAAGAATGCCGAACAGATCATATTGTTACGTGCAATCTGGCTGACCATGGGTTTACTCCTTCAACTGTTATTGGCCGTTTCAGGCTCTATGCAAGAGATATTGCAGACGGCATGCCAAGTTTTTGAATAAAAAAAATCCTTTAAAATCAATAAGTTAAAAATTAGATCCGCTTTCTGCCGCTTGCATACTGCAAGATGCAGGGTTTCAAGCATTGCGTTTTGCATGATGCCTATAGAGAAAAACTGACCGTCCTGGCGAACTTCTCAAGCCAAACGGCCTCTACTTGTGTTGCCTTCCTTAAAGGAAAAGGCGAAACCTCAGCGTCAGTGCCTCGTTGTCTGTACCGAATTCCTGGCCGGATCGGTAGTAAGGCTGGTGTTTTTCGAGGCTTCCCTGCAATTTGCATGGCCCCTCCTCCATCTGCCCCTGTCAGCGCGTCATGACATCTCATCAAAAGACTTGCATCGTTTGTCGTGCATATTGCAACTTGCACGACTTACAACTGACTAAGGCACAGACCTCCCGCCCCCTTCTGTTTATATAGGTGCGGGATGTACCTACGGAGAACATTCCATGGATCAACCGAGCGGAAGGATTCTTCTCGTCGATGACGAGGCAGCGATCCTGCGTACTTTCCGTTTCTGCCTTGAAGATGCTGGTTATAGTGTCGCTACGGCCAACTCGGCCGCTCAGGCCGAGGCCCTGCTGCTGCGGCAGGTATACGACCTTTGTTTTCTCGACCTACGCCTGGGCGAGGACAACGGTCTGGATGTATTGCAACAGATGCGTATCCAGGCACCCTGGATGCGGGTAGTCATCGTTACCGCCCATTCGGCGGTGGATACAGCTGTCGATGCCATGCAGGCTGGTGCTGCCGATTACCTGGTTAAACCTTGCAGCCCTGATCAGCTGCGCATGGCCGCGGCCAAGCAGCTGGAGTTTCGCCAGCTGTCCGCTCGCCTTGAAGCGCTCGAAGGTGAAGTACGCAAGTCCAGCTTGGGTCTGGAATCCCGTAGTCCGGCCATGATGTCGATACTGGAAACGGCCCGACAGGTCGCTACGACCGACGCCAATATTCTTATTCTGGGCGAATCCGGTTCCGGCAAGGGTGAGCTGGCCCGCTCCATCCATGCCTGGAGCCGCCGCGCCAAGAAAACCTTTGTCACCATCAACTGCCCGTCCCTGTCCGCCGACCTGATGGAAAGCGAGTTGTTTGGCCACACCCGCGGCGCGTTTACCGGAGCCAGTGAAAGCACCCTGGGTCGCGTCAGCCAAGCCGATGGCGGTACTCTGTTTCTCGACGAAATCGGTGATTTCCCGCTTGCCCTGCAACCCAAGCTGCTGCGCTTCATCCAGGATAAGGAATATGAGCGGGTGGGCGATCCGGTCACGCGCCGTGCGGATGTACGCATTCTTGCCGCGACCAACCGCAACCTCGAGCAGATGGTGGCCGAAGGTGAGTTCCGCGAAGACCTGCTCTACCGCCTGAACGTCATCGTGCTGACCCTGCCGCCGCTTCGCGAGCGTAAGGAAGACATCATTGATCTGGCCGAGCGTTTCCTGGCCCGCTTCGTCAAGGACTATGGCCGTCCGGCCCATGGATTCAGTGAGGAAGCCAAGGAAGCGCTGCGCAAGTATGACTGGCCCGGCAACGTCCGCGAGCTGCGCAACGTAATCGAGCGCGCCAGCATTATCTGCAGCAAGGATCTGGTGGACGTTACCAACCTTGGCCTGACCGAACAGCCCAGCTCCGCCAGTAGCGCTCCGCGTGTGGGTGAGACCATGAGCCTGGAAGCGCTCGAGAAGGCGCATATTGCGGCGGTCATGGCGACAAGCGAGACGTTGGATCAGGCCGCCAAAATTCTCGGCATCGACTCGTCGACGCTCTACCGTAAACGCAAGCAGTACGGGCTATGAAGCTTCCGATAAAACTTAGGACACGCCTGTTCCTGAGCATTTCCGCGCTCATTACCGTTGCGCTGCTCGGACTCATTATCGGGTTGGTCAGTGTCCTGCAGTTCTCCAATAGCCAGGAGAGTTACAACAAGCACACGCTGCTGTTCATCAACGCCTCACTGGGCATGCGGCAGGAGCTGAGCAACGAGCTGTACTCGCTCATGGATGGGGCGCCGGACGCTAATCAGCTTCGCAATCATGATCAGGAGTTTCGCAACTACCTGGCCACGACCCAGAGCCTGGTCAGCCATCCGGACGATATCCAGCAGCTGAGTCAGCTCGAGAGCAAGTACAACCAGTACTACAAGATGCTGGGCAATCCACCGGATGGATACTCTGCGCTCAGGGAAAACAAGATTTTTCTGGACCTGGTCAACAGCCTGCGCAATCAGGTGTATGACCTGCAGACCAGCTTTATCAGCGACATGGACAGTACCCAGCAGCACGCCCATAACCGGGCCACGCTGATTGCCGTGCTGCTGGGGCTCGTCGGGCTGGCTATCCTGGGGATTGGATTTGCAACGGCCAACACCATTGCTCGTCGCTTTGGCGGTCCCATCGACTCGCTGGCCAAGGCAGCCGACCAGATCAGCCAAGGGCATTTCGACATTACCCTGCCGACCTCCAAGGTGACCGAGCTGGCCTTGCTGAGTCGCCGCTTCGGCTCCATGGCCGAGTCCCTGCGTCAGCTGAGCCAGACCAACATCGAGGCCCTGGTGGCCGGGCAACGTCGTCTTCAAGCGGTGCTGGACAGTATCGACTACGGCCTGATCATCCTCGACTACCTCGGACATATCGAACATGCCAACCCGGTGGCGAACCGTCAGCTAGGTTGGGATGACGAGCGTCAGGGTCAGCTCCTGGGCGCGGCCCTGCAACGCCCGGATATCGACGAAGCCGTCCAGCGTGTCCTGTCTGGCAAGACGCTGGAAGCTGTCCCGGAAGATCTGCAGATCGATATTGCGGGTGAGACACGCCTGCTCGCCTGGACAGTCACGCCGGTCAACCATGCCGACGGCCGCAGCGTTGGTGCCTTGATGGTCCTGCGTGATGTGACCGAGCAGCGTGCCTTCGACCGGGTCCGCAACGAGTTCGTCCTGCGAGCCTCCCATGAGCTACGGACGCCGGTAACCGGCATGCACATGGCCTTTGCCCTGTTGCAGGAGCGCCTGAAGTTTCCCGAAGACTCGCGCGAGGCTTACCTGCTGCAGACAGTGGATGAAGAAACCCATCGCCTGGTCCGCCTGATCAACGACCTGCTGGACTTCTCACGCTACCAGAGCGGCCTGCAACGTCCTGAGAAAGTCCCGAGTGAAGTCAGCGAGCTGCTCGATCAGGCCCGCGCACGGCATGCCGATGCCGCTCGGGACAAGTCGGTCGAGCTGGTGGTGGAACTGCTGCATACCCCGCTTCCCCGCGTCACGCTGGACCCGGCACAAATGGGCCGGGTGCTGGACAACCTCATCAGCAATGCCCTTCGCCATACGCCTGCGGGCGGTCGCGTCTCGCTTCAGGCCATGCGTCAGAACGATCGCCTGCTCATGGCTGTACAGGACAACGGTGAAGGGATCGCCTATGCCCAACAAGGCCGGGTATTCGAGCCGTTTGTGCAGATTGGTTCCAAGAAAGGCGGTGCCGGTCTTGGCCTTGCGCTCTGCAAGGAGATCATTCAGCTCCATGGCGGGCGTATTGGCGTCGTCTCGCGACCGGGCCAGGGTACGCAATTCTTCATGACCCTGCCGACCTGAACGCAAAAGCCGCCCACCGGGCGGCTTTTTTCATGCCTTGTCTTCCTGGGGCACGTGCCAGTTGATCCAGGCCGCCAGCAGACCCAATGCCGAAGCCAGGGCCAATCCCAGACGAGGCGCTCCCTCCGGCCACAGATGCAGCAAGATGGCCAGCGCGGCGGCGCCCAGGGCCATGCCGGTTTGCCGTGCAGTCGCCTGCATGCCTCCTGTCGCTCCGGTCCGGGAAGACGGCGTGGACGTCAGCATGACCCGGTTGTTGGGCACCTGAAAAAAGCCGAAGCCCAGCCCGCCGATGATCATGAAAGCCACCAGTGGGCCTTGCCCTTGTGCCAGCGGCCAGACCGCGGTAATTCCCAATCCCAGGGCGATACCCAATCCACCCAGCATGCACAGTGTCTGGGGGCGGTAACGATCCGCCAGACGCCCGGCGACCTGAGCGGCCACGGCCACCGTCAGCGGCCAGGACAGCATCAGCAAGGCTACGTGTACCGGTGTGAGCCCCAGCTGATGCTGCAGGTAAAACGGAATAGCCAGAAAGCACAGCATTTGTGCAGCGAACGAGCAGATGGACGCCATGATCGCATGGCGGAACGCTGAGTGTTCAAGCAGATCCACCGGCAGCAGCGGCGCCGTCTGACCCCGTTCACGACGTAACAACCCCCACAGGCAGCCGACCGCCACGAGCAATAGCGCAGCACCTTGCAGGGGCTCTATTGCCAGTCGCTCAAGCCCACCGATGGCACCGCAGAACAAGCCGACATTGAGCAGTGCGCTGAATGGATCGATACGGCGCTGCGCCCGTGGGTTATCCGGCAAGGCCTTGAGCAGCATCAGAACAGCCAGTCCTATGGGCAGATTGATCGCAAACAGCCAGGGCCATCCGCCCAAGGCCAGGATGCCGGCGCCCAGGCTGGGTGCCAGGGCTGATCCCAGGGCAACGCAAAGCGCATTGATACCGATGCCCCGTCCCAGCAGATGCCTGGGATAGGTCAGCTTTACGATGCCAGCGCTGACACACATGATGGCAGCAGCCCCAATGCCCTGAAGTGCTCGCGCCAGCACCAGCCAGAAGAGATCCGGCGCCAGGGCACACCCGAGCGACGCCAGGCTGAACAGACAGACCCCGGCGCCGAATACACGGCGCAGACTGATCCGCTCAGACAACGCTGCCAAGGGCAGCAGCAGGGCCACCAGCGCCAGCTGATAGGCACTGACGATCCAGACTGACTGCGCGGCGGAAACATCAAGTGCCTGGGCAATGGTAGGCAGCGCCAGATTGGCAATACCCGAATCCAGAACCGTCATGCTGATGGCCGCCAGCAGCGCCGCAATGGCCTGATAGCGCCGGGGCGTTGGCAGGCCATCACTGCCCGCAGGAGCTGAGGAAGAGGTGGTTGTGTTCAATCTTCAAGCTTCACGTGCTGATCGCTTTCGCCGCGTTTCCAGTAGCCGGCTGCCTTGACCCATTCGCGAGGCAGTCCGTGCTGTTCGATCATCACCTGCCGAGCGGCGCGTGCAGCACCGGCTTCACTGGCGATCCAGGCGTAGCCTTCACCTGCGGGCAGTTGCAATCGCGCCAGCGAGTCCGCCAGCGAATCACTCGTCGTCTCGCGGTAGACCCAGATCAGCGTCACGGCCGCCTGACTCGGCAAGGGGATTTCGCCGCCTGGTCGGGCTACCTCTACCAGCGCAATAGCTGTCTTGTCGGCGGGCAGCTCCTCAAGACGGCGTGCCATGGCCGGCAGGGCCGTTTCGTCACCAGCCAGCAGATACCAGTCAAAGTCGCTGGGCGGAAGCATCGAGCCTCTGGGACCGCCAATGACGATCTCGTCACCCGGCTGGGCCTGGGCAGCCCACGCGGTGACTACACCTGTTTCGTGCAGGTAAAAGTCGATGTCGAGTTCACCGGTAGCAGAGTCATAGCGGCGCGGCGTGTAATGGCGGCCCACAAGTCTATCCAGCGGAACGCTGCGGATAGGCGCCCCATCGGCTGGGAGAAACAGTTTGATATGGTCATCGAAGGCCGGGCTGTTGAAATCCGCGAGATCCGGGCCGCCAAAGGTCAGGCGCAGCATATCGCCACCCAGGCTTTCACGGCGTACGACCTGGGCCCAGCGACGTTTGAGTTCATGGCGGACGCGCTGAAAAACGTGACGTGTACTGGAATCTGCCGTGCGGCTATGAAATGATGCAGTCATTAAAGAGGACCCATTCATTGAGGTTCCTCACTATATTCAAGATAAGTGATGCACCATGTCAACCATTTTTGAAATTGCCGAAGCCCTGCACGACATCAAGCGCAGCATGCGTCAGCATCTGGATAGCGCGCTGCAAGCCTCGGGGCTCTCGTTTGCCCGTTATAAGGTCATGAGCCTTCTGGATAAGCTAGGCCCCTGTCGCCCCGGTGTGCTTGCGGAACATTTGAAGCACGCGCCCCGCACCCTGACAGATGCCATTGATGCACTGGAACGTGACGGACTGGTTCGCCGTGAGCCCCACCCGGATGACCGCCGGGCGGTCCTGGTGTACCTGACTGATGCGGGCCGGCATGCGCTTACGCTCGCGCAGGCACCCCGTCGGCAGGCGTTGGAGGCTGTCTTTGCACCGCTTGAAGCCGATGAGCAGGCGCAGCTGCTGCGCCTGCTAGGCAAGGTTCGTGACGCGAACCCGAAGGGAGGTTAACGGCCCGTTGGCAGGCTGAGCAGCAAAGCTGCCGTCTGCAGATCCGGCTCACCGTCGAATCGACCTGGGCGGTACTTCATCTGGAAGGCCGCAATCACATCGCGGGTCGCCTTGTCCAGCAGGCCGGTCTGCGGTACGGCATAACCAACACGGGCCAGCTGCTGCTGGAACCACGCAGGCGGAGGGAGAACGCCACCCAGGCTGGCCTGCCGCTGTGCGACCGTGGCCGGTGTTGGCCAGTTGATGATACCGGCAGCGGCCAGACGCGCCCAAGGGAACATCGGGCCCGGGTCCTGCTTGCGGGACGGTGCGATGTCGCTGTGGCCAATCACGGCATTCGGCCCCAGGCGGTGACGCTGCTGGATATCTTTGAGTAGCGGGATAAGCGCCTTGATCTGCTCTTCCGTGAAGGGATACCACTGACGTCCTGTGGGCGTGTCACGGAAGCCCAGGTTTACCATCTCGATCCCGATGGACGTCGCGTTGAGCCAGGTCCGCCCTTCCCACTCACTCTCCCCGGCGTGCCAGGCACGGCGATTTTCGTCGACCAACCGGTAGATCGTGCCGTCCCGGTCAATCATGTAGTGGGCGCTTACACCGCCATGGGTCAGCATGGCCAGGGAGCGTTGCGAGTCCGATGCGGTGTAGTGCAGCACGATGTACTGCACACGACTGTCCTGATCCTTGGCCGTGTGATCCGTATTGATGCGAAGCCCGCCGGCACAACCGGCGAGCAAAGTGCTGAAAAGCAATAACAAAGGCAGTAGCAGACGCATGACGCAAGAACCTCGGACAACTTTTGTAGGGTATGGCAGGCCGTCAGGCCAGCTCGATTCGGTTCCGCCCTCCGCGCTTGGCGCGGTAAAGCGCCTGATCAGCACGTTCGAAAGCCTGCTTGCTGCCTTCGCCTGTCTGGAACGCCGTGAGGCCGGCCGAGCAGGTTATGGTGACGCGCTCGCCCTTGAAATGAAATGGGCAGGCTTCAATGGCTGCACGTAACGCCTGAATCAGGGGCTCGCCCTCCTCCATGGACGTGTTAGGCAACAGGACGACAAATTCCTCTCCGCCGAAGCGCGCGATAAAGTCGGTCCGCCGTAACTTCTTGCTCAACTGGGTGCCGATGATCTTGAGCACCTTGTCTCCCGCCAGATGGCCGAAATCATCGTTGACCCGCTTGAAGTGATCCACGTCGATCACTGCCAGCAGCAGACTGTTGTGGTAACGCTGCCAGAGCGAGACCTCGGCATCCAGGCGCTCGGTCCAGGCCGCACGGTTAGGCAGGCCGGTCAGCGGATCGGTCAGAGCTTTCTTGCGCTGCTCTTCGACGTGGGAGCGATAGTCGTTGGCCTCCTGCTCCATGCTGACCACACGCTCCGAAAGCGTTTTCAGCCGCTCGGCCATTTCCAGCTCGCGCGCCTCACGCTGTTGCTGATACTGCTCCATGTGAGTCAGCATGCCATCCAGGCGGCTTTCCAGCGCCTTTTTCACATTATCCGGCTCAGCGGCTTCCTGCACATGAGTCTGCAGGTCGCTGACCTGCTCACGGAGCTCTTCGCTGAAGGAGCGCTCTTGCTCACGAGCCTCGTCATGGCCTTCGTTGACCTGTTGCAGGTGATTCTGGAAGCTGTCCAGGCGCTGATTGAGCTGCTTGAGATAGCCCTCGAACTCGCGATGGCCTTGGTCGTTGAGTGAAAGCACCAGGCCCGACAGGTCATCCAGCAACGGCACCAGCTCATACCAGTTCAACCGTCCGAACATGCGCTGGCGCAGGGCTTCAGCCTGCGGTTTGTGGCTATCCGGCAGCTGCAGCTCGTCCAATAGATGAATCAGCGTCGCCTCGATATGCGGAGCGATAGCGCTGTATCCAGGCTCTGGCGGTGGTGGCAGATCAAAATGGGACTCGTCTGACGTAACTTCAGCCGTAGCCATTTTAGACTGCTCGGCCTCAGCACTTTCCATGACTTGAGACGGCTCTTCTACTGCGGCTTCTAGCTCGGCGGGCTTCCCGTCTTCGACAGTAGCGGTTTCAATAGCAGTTTCTGTAGGCTCAGCGACCTCAAGCTTATCGGCCTCAGCCTCAACGGCTGTGCTGGCTGGCGTCTCGCTGGGTACATCCGGTGCGATGGCAGCAATCGGCGCAGCCTGAGCAGTAGGCTCGGCAAGCGGTTCCTGCTCGACCGCAGAGCTGGCTCCCTCGATCGGCACAGTGATAGGCGAGGGCTGAGGCGCCTCTGCTACGGGCAGTACGACTTGCTCAGGCTTAGCGGGCTCCGCAACCACCGGCAGGTCGGCAGCGCTCGAAGCCGGCTCGTCATCCAGGTCGTCTTCGTCATCCGCCTCGTCATGCCGGGCCGGTACGGGTTTGGCAATAACAGGCGCCTCCTCCTTTCCCTTACCCAGCAGCCGCTCCAGAAAACCAGGCTTATGGGGCTGGGCATTGGCCTGAGCCTCCAGGGCCTGACGCTGCAGTCGGCTCAACTCGATCACCAGTTTGGGGAAATCACCTGGCTGCTCGGCTGAATTGGCCGCCTTCTTGGCAAAGCGCTTCAGCGACTTGCGGATATCCCGAGGCAGCGGTAGCGCCATCAGCATATGAGACAGGTCCGCAAAGGCCTTGGCTGCATGCTCGGCGCGCTCGCTACGGCGACGCTCCGACTCGAGTACAGTTTTCTCCAGACGCGGGATCATGCGTGAGAGCTCGTCGTCCATGTTCTCGTGGCGCAGGATATTGCGCAGATCATGGAGACACTCATCCACAGCCTTGTCGTTGCCTTCGGCTGCGATACTGGTGCGGGTCAGGCCACGGCGTACCAAGTCAAGACGCGCTTCCCAGCGCGCCTCCACTTCTTCCTGGCGCTCGACGACCTCCAGGTACTTGTTTTTCCAGCGTTCGAGATCGTCCTGGCTCATGTCAGGCCCCGAGAAAAGAGCATGGGTAAATCTAAAGCGTTATGCATGTTTTAGCAGACGCCACAGGTTGTATCGCTTCGATAAGGTTCATGGCAGTTGTAACGGCCGAAATAACCCGGCCTTTAACGTACACAGCAGAAGTGTGATACAGGTTGTAAATAGCGACAGATTTACGCCAGCTGGTTGGGCAGCATAGAAGATCCAGCCAGCAGCGCCGCCTGGAAGGGCCCGCCAGAATGGCAGGCCCGGCAGGGTATTACTTGGCGGCGCGTTCCTTCTGGATCAAGAAATCAGCCACTTGCAGGGCCTGGTCCGGACCACCTGCGCTACCCAGGTCAAAGCGGTATTTACCGTTGACGACCATGGTCGGAACGCCGCTGATCTGGTAGGCCATTGCCAGTTTCTTGTCCTTCTCGACCTGTCCCTTCACAGCGAAGGAATTGTAGGTGCTCAGGAATTTCTCGCGATCAACACCCTGATTGGCCAGAAAGTCCGCCATCTCCTCAGGAGTGGCCAGCTTCTGTTGGCCGTTATGAATGGTCGCAAAAATCGCCTCATGCACCTTCTGCTCGACGCCCATAGCCTCCAGCGTCACGAACAGCTGGCCATGAACGTTCCAGACACCACCAAACATGGCCGGCACGCGACGGAAACTCACATCGTCAGGCAGCTTTTTGGCCCAGGCATTCAACGTCGGCTCGAAGGCATAGCAGTGCGGGCAGCCATACCAGAACAGTTCGACCACTTCGATCTTGCCCGGTGTAGCCACTGGGACCGGGTTGCTCATTTCCGTGTATTGCTTGCCAGCCTCAATCTCCTGGGCGTTGGCAAACGTACCAAACAGGCCGGAAAAGGCTAATACAGCGGTAAGAATCAGGTTACGCATTAATCTACTCCTGGGCTGAAAGGCCATGCTGCGAAGCCCGCAGCAGGCAGGCCACGCCGGATAAAGCCATGCTTCAATCGAAGCGTGCGACGGGGTCTGCCATTGTAGCGGTCATAACCACCAAAATGACGGCTGGTGCGGCGCTTTTTAACGTGACATTCAGGCTTGATTCAACTTCTCAATGCGTCCACCTAAGGGGACGCACCGTAAACAGCTCTAGTGCAATCCTTCAATATAGGTTGCCAAGGCTGAAATATCCTGATCAGACAGCTTGCCGGCAATGCTGCGCATCATCATGGCTTCGCCATCATTGGTACGCTGTCCTTCGCGAAAGGCGGTCAACTGCTTGAGGGTATAAACGGCGTGCTGGCCCGAAAGCAAGGGAAAACCGGCCTGGCGATTGCCGACACCATCCGGCGCGTGACAGCCCGTACAGGCAGGCAGACTCGTTTCCAGACGTCCGCCTCGATAAAGCGCTTCGCCAGCAGCCACAAGCGCAGGGTCAGCGGCACCGATCACCGGCTTCTGCGAGGCAAAATAGGCCGCCAGGTCTTCTATATCCTGATCGCTCAGGCCTGGCATGAACGCCATCATTTCAGGCACGGGCCGGGCGCCGCTCTTGATATCGTGGAGCTGTTTGATCAGATAGCGCTCGCCCTGACCGGCAATCTTGGGAAAATTGGGTATAGGGCTGTTACCATCGGGACCATGGCAGGCAGCGCAGACCATCGACTTGCTTTGTCCGGCGGCAACATCGCCTGCGGCCTGGGCCGTCATGCTGATTCCCAGGGTGAGCAAAAGGCTCACCATCAGTGTTTTCATCCGTCGATCCATTACGCCTGTGTACGGGACGCAAGCCAGCCTGCTCGACCCCAGGCATACTATGCGTACAGAATCTGCATCATTCTATAGAGACGGCTCCGCTGAGCGAAAGCGGGAGTCGCAGCGCTGCGGCGCCATCGAGACCTACTATGACGTTCAAAAACCCTATTATCGGCCTTTGCCAACAAGCGACCTACCAGATCAGCGCCACCCGGGTGGACCAGTGCCCGCCGGATATTGGCTACGAAGTCGCCTTTGCCGGCCGCTCTAACGCGGGCAAATCCAGTGCACTTAATACCCTGACCCATGCCAGCCTGGCCCGTACCTCCAAAACCCCTGGCCGTACCCAGATGCTCAACTTCTTCCAGTTGGATGAGGAGCGACGTCTGGTCGACCTGCCTGGCTATGGCTATGCCAAGGTCCCGATTCCGCTCAAACAGCACTGGCAGCAGCACCTGGAAGCCTATCTGGGCAGCCGTGAGAGCCTTGTGGGTATCGTCTTGCTGATGGATATCCGCCACCCACTGACCGAATTTGACCTCCTGATGCTGGACTGGGGCAAGGCAAGCCATATGCCGATCCATGTTCTGTTGACCAAGGCCGACAAGCTGGCTTTTGGCGCAGCCAAGAATGCACTGCTCAAGGTGCAGCGCGACATCAAGAAAGGCTGGGGCGACAACGCCAGCGTACAGCTGTTCTCGGCTCCCAAGCGTCAGGGGATTGAAGAAGCCCACAAGGTGTTGGCTCAATGGCTGGGGCTGCTTGAGGACGAAGCGGCCAGCGACGTGGAATAAGCACAGGAGCATGGCGCACTGAATTGTGGGTGCGCCATAGGCTGACAGCACATGTCCATCGAAGCGCTACCGCTCTTGTTCAGGCAAAAACCTCTGCCGCATTTTTCCGGACGCAAAAAAAACCCCGATCTTCATTGGGGAGGGGAAAAGATCGGGGTTTAAGTTCGGACCGCTAGGGCGGGGTCCGTTAATCTGCCAACACTAAACAGCAAAGGAGCATCGAAGGGCTTCTCCAAGCCATTCACAAAATCAGACAGAACGGCTTCACAAAAGTTCTCCGTTCATCGAAAAAATGTCATAACCGCTTGTTATTTTTTCGAAGACTTATTCCTGAACTTCAAGATACTGGCCAATTCGTTCTTTTTAGCCATTATTTCGCCATAAAACGCTGCAAAAGGCCCCAGCGGAGCCTTCTGCGTTGCCCTCTTAGTGCGCCTCGTCCCAATTACAGCCAACGCCTGCTTCCACCAGCAGCGGTACGTCTAGTTCAGCCGCACCACTCATCAATGGGCAGAGTTCTTCACGGACGGTCTCGACGAGATCTTCCCGTACTTCCAGTACCAGTTCGTCGTGTACCTGCAAAATGACGCGGGCATCAATACCCGAACGCTGTAGCCAGTCATCCACACGCACCATGGCGCGCTTCATGATGTCTGCCGCCGTGCCCTGCATGGGTGCGTTGATCGCCGCACGTTCGGCACCACGACGGATGTTCTGGTTCTTGGAGTGAATATCCGGCAGGTACAGACGACGGCCAAACAGCGTTTCCACATAGCCCTGATCCACGACCTGGGCGCGGGTGCGCTCCATGTAGGCCAGCACGCCGGGGTAACGCAGGAAGTATCGGTCGATATAGGCCTGGGCCTCCTTGCGATCCACACCGATCTGCTTGGCCAGGCCAAACGAACTCATGCCGTAGATCAAGCCAAAGTTGATGGCCTTGGCGCGGCGACGCTGCTCGTTGGTTACCTCGTCCAGGCTCACCCCCATGACCTCGGCAGCCGTAGCACGGTGCACGTCCAAATCGTTCTGGAACGCATGCAGCAGGCCTTCGTCCTGTGCCAGGTGCGCCATGATGCGCAGCTCGATCTGCGAATAGTCCGCCGCCATCAGCTTATAGCCTTTGGGCGCGATGAAGGCCTGACGGATGCGGCGACCTTCCGCGGTGCGGATCGGGATATTCTGCAGGTTCGGATCGGATGAAGACAGTCGCCCCGTCGCCGTCACCGCCTGATGATAAGAGGTGTGGATACGCCCGGTGTGCGGGTTGATCTGCTGGGGCAGCTTGTCGGTATAGGTGCTCTTGAGCTTGCTCATCGAGCGGTGCTGCATGATGACCTTGGGCAGCGGATAATCCTGGTCGGCCAATTCCTGCAACACGGCTTCGGCCGTGGACGGCTGGCCGGACGCGGTCTTGGATACCACCGGCAGGCCTAGCTTCACAAACAAGATCTCGCCGAGCTGCTTGGGCGAGCCCAGGTTGAACTCCTGGCCGGCCAATTCGTAGGCTTCTTTTTCCAACGCGATCATCTTCTCGCCCAGCTCGCGGCTCTGCACGCCGAGCAGGTCGCGGTCCACATAGGCCCCGTTCTGCTCGATACGCGCCAGCACCGGAACCAGTGGCATCTCGATCTCTTTCAACACACCTGCCAGCGCCGGAACGGCTTCAAGCTTGGGCCACAGGGCCTGATGCAGCCGCAGGGTAACGTCAGCATCTTCAGCGGCGTAGGGGCCGGCCTGTTCCAGGGCAATCTGGTCAAAGGTCAACTGCTTGGCCCCTTTGCCAGCGATATCCTCGAAGCGAATGGTGCTATGGTCAAGGTATTTAAGCGCCAGGCTGTCCATGTCATGACGGGTGGCGGTGGCGTCCAGCACGTAGGATTCGAGCATGGTGTCGAAGGCAATGCCGCGCAGGGTGATGCCATAGCGAGCAAAAACGTTCTTGTCGTACTTGCCGTGCTGCATGACCTTGAGCTTGGTCTCGTCTTCCAGTAGCGGCTTGAGCGCAGCCAGTACGGCGTCACGGTCAAGCTGGGCGGGTGCCCCCATGTAATTGTGCGCAACCGGCACATAGGCCGCCTCGCCTGCTGTTACCGCGAACGAGATACCGGCCAGATCCGCCTGATGAGCGTCTAGGCTGTTGGTTTCGGTGTCCAGGGCAAACAGGTCGGCCGCCTTCAGCTTTTCCAACCAGGCGTCGAATTCGTCCTGGGTTAGAACCGTCTGGTAATCGAGCTCCAGCGTCGCCTGCTCGCTTTCACCCAGCGGCAGCGGCTCGCCGCTGTCCTTGGCCTCCCGCAGCAGGTCGTCCAGCCAGGATTTGAATTCCATTTCCTTGTACAGGGCGATCAGCGCTTCGCGGTGCGGTTCCTCCGGCATCAGTTCATCGAATTTCACTTCGAGCGGAACATCGATCTTGATGGTTGCCAGCTGATAGGAAAGATACGCCTGATCGCGGTGCTGCTCGAGCTTGGCCGCCAGCGACTTGGCGCCGCGGATCGGTAGCGTAGCCACCTTGTCCAAATTGGCATACAGCGCGTCCAGGCCGCCGCCAATCCCGTTGAGCAGGCCACAGGCCGTCTTCTCGCCAATGCCCGGTACGCCGGGAATGTTGTCGATCTTGTCGCCCATGAGTGCCAGGAAGTCAATGATGTGCTCAGGCCCCACACCAAACTTCTCCTTCACACCCTCGACGTCCAGCACGCTGCCGCTCATGGTGTTGACCAGCGTGACATGCTCGCAGACCAGCTGGGCCATGTCCTTGTCGCCTGTGGAAATCACCACCGGACGAGAAGCAGCTGCGCAGCTCCGGGCCAGAGTGCCGATCACATCGTCCGCCTCGACGCCCTCCACATTGAGCAGTGGCAGGCCCAGGGCGCGAATGCAGGCGTGCAGCGGCTCGACCTGACTGCGCAGGTCATCGGGCATGGCCGGGCGATGGGCCTTGTAGTCGGCGAAGAGTTCATCGCGGAACGTTGGGCCCTTGGCATCGAAGACTACGGCAAAGGGGCTGTCCGGGTATTGTCTGCGCAGGGACAGCAGCATGTTGAGGACGCCTTTCACGGCGCCGGTCGGCCGGCCGGTCGATGTCATCAACGGCGGCAGGGCATGGAAGGCACGGTAGAGATAGGAGGAACCGTCCACCAGGACGAGAGGCGCTTGGCTCATGAGCGAGATCAACCTTTTCGCGAGGCCTAGAGGTAGAATTTCCTCTGACCTATTCAAAAGGACAAGGTTACCATGCGAGTGCTCAGCAGACTTTTACTCATCGGTCTTTTAGCTGCCCCCATCGTACCCGTACTGGCCCAGGAGGACCCTTCGCCCGAGCCGGACGTGACTATCCGTCATGATGGCGACAAGACCATCCAGGAATACCGCGTGAATGGTTTTCTGTATGCCATCAAAATCACTCCCAAGCACGGCAAGCCGTATTTTCTGGTGCGCGCCGATGGCGACAGCAATTTCATCCGCTCGGACCAGCCCGACATGCTGATTCCCCAATGGGAAATCTTCCGCTGGTGATTTTATTCGGCCCTGTCGGTACGGGTGGCTGTTCCTCAGGCGGCAGCAAGCGGTAAACTGCCCGCCGTTTTTCGGCTTGTAGGCCGTTCTCGTCCATGACGCTTTGAGGAAAGCTTCACCCCATGTCCGTCTTTACCCCGCTCGACCGCCCGACGCTTGAAGCTTTCCTGGCAGACTATGGCCTTGGCCGCCTGCGCGACTTTCGCGGTATTGCCGAAGGGTCCGAGAACACCAACTACTTTATCAGCCTGGAGGGCGGCGAGTTCGTGCTGACACTGGTCGAGCGCGGTCCGGCAGCCGATCTGCCGTTTTTCATCCAACTCCTGGATGTGCTGCATGAAGCCGATCTGCCAGTGCCGTATGCGCTGCGCACCGAGGCGGGAGACGGACTACGGACCCTGAAGGGCAAGCCTGCCCTGTTGCAGCCGCGGCTACCGGGCAAGCATGAGCGCGCACCGAACCCTCATCACTGCCAGGAAGTCGGCTCGCTGCTGGCCTGCATCCACTTGGCAACACGCGATCGAATCATCGAGCGCCCAAGCGACCGGGGTCTTGCCTGGATGCTGGAGCAGGGCCCACAACTGGCAAACGAGCTACCCGAATCGGCCCGGGCGATGTTGCATAACACACTGGATGAGATTCGCGCGCTGCAGGAGCGAAACCCCAGCCTGCCATGCGCCAACCTCCATGCCGACCTGTTCCGCGACAACGTGATGTTCGACGGGCCGCACCTGTCTGGCGTAATCGACTTCTACAATGCCTGCTCAGGCTGGATGCTCTATGACCTCGCCATCACGGTGAATGACTGGTGCTCCCGCGAAGACGGCTCGCTCGACGAGCCGCGCGCCCGCTCATTACTGGCCGCCTATGCCGCCAAGCGCCGCTTCACGCCGCTCGAAGTCGAACTCTGGCCGGTTATGCTGCGGATTGCCTGCGTACGCTTCTGGCTGTCCCGCCTGATTGCCGCCAAGGCCTTTGCCGGTCAGGATGTGCTGATCCACGACCCTGCCGAGTTCGAGCACCGTCTCGCCCAGCGCCAGAGTGTTGCGCTGCGGCTCCCCCTGTCGCTTTAGCAACTCATCATGCAGGGGCTCGGTAGACCCAAGCCCCTGTCGGGACGACTAACGACTCAATCGGGCGGCCAGCCCCACTGCTTGCGGGCCGACCAGCAGATGCCATACACCGTTGGCCAGCGGTACCAGACCACTGCAGCCCAGATGCTCAAGCTCCGCCCGGTCGATTCGACTGGCATCGCCCAATTGCAGGCGTAACCGGGTAAAGGCCACGGCCTCGACCCGCTGGAGATTATCCGCACCGCCCAAGGCATGTTGCCACTGAGCAATCTGCTGGTCACTCAACGCTACTGCAGGCCCTGCTTCAAACAACGGCTCCTGGATCAAGGGAGCCGTATAGTCGGTGCCCTCCAAGGCAGCACGAATTTCCCCTGCAATCAGGTCAGCCTGCGGGCCTAATACTACTTGCAGGCTGCCGCCCTGCCCTGGCCTGACCACACCGTGAGCGCCCAACCGCTTGAGTTCGGCATCGTTGGCTTTCTTGCGATCCATCAGGTTCAGGCGCAGGCGTGTAGCACAGGCATCCACGCTTTGCAGATTATCAGCACCACCCAGAGCCTTGATAAAGGCCTGGGCTCGGCCAGTATCGTTTTCAGGGGTTGTCGCTACCGTGCTGTCGACAAGCTCGCGGCCCGGTGTCTTGAGGTCGAAGCGGCGGATACAGTAGCTGAATAGGCCGTAATACAGGGCAAAGTAGGCCAGCCCAATCGGCAGCAACATCCAGCCATTTGTAGAGACGCCATAGCCCAGGGCATAGTCGATCGCGCCACCGGAAAAGGTAAATCCCAGGTGCACGTTAAGCAGGTACATGAGGGCCATCGCAGCGCCCGTCAGGAGGGCATGTAAACCATAGAGTACGGGGGCCAGAAACATAAAGGCGAATTCGATCGGCTCGGTCACTCCGGTCAGAAATGCAGTCAGCGCCATGGACAATAGAATGCCGCCCACTTGCTTGCGCCGCTCAGGATTGGCGCAGCGGTACATGGCCAGGCACGCCGCTGGAAGGCCGAACATCATCACCGGAAACATACCGGCCATGAAAATACCGGCAGAAGGATCGCCTGCAAAATAGCGGTTAAGATCACCATGAACGAGCACGCCCTGCGCATTGGTGTAATCACCGAACACGAACCAGACCAGATTATTAAGGATGTGATGCAATCCGGTAATAATCAGAATGCGGTTAAGCACACCATAGGCGAACACCCCTACGACTCCACTGCCGATAAGCCAGTGCCCGGCATGGTCGATCGCATGCTGAATGGGCGGCCAGACCAGCCAGAAAAGACCTCCCAGCACTAGCCCAGCTACGCCGGTAACGATGGGCACAAAGCGCCGTCCGCCAAAGAAGGCCAAGTACTCTGGTAGCTTGATGGCGTGATAACGGTTGTAGAGCCCGCCGGCGACAAGTCCGGTCAGGATGCCTGCCAGCACACCCATATCGATCTTCTCGTCGAGCTGCTTGAGCACGGCGATTAATACCAGATACCCAATCGCCCCAGCCAGACCGGCCACACCGTTATTGTCCCGGGCGAAACCTACTGCCACGCCAATGGCGAAAATCAGTGCAAGATTGGCGAAAATCGCATTCCCTGCGGCGGCAATAAAGCCAATGTCCAGCAAGTCAGGCTGACCTAACCGTAATAGCAGGCCCGCTACCGGCAGGACTGCAATCGGTAGCATCAAGGCGCGGCCCAGACGTTGAACGCCTTCAAACACATGAACAGTCATGCGGCACTCCTCCGTAGGTATTGTTATAAGGGGCAGAGCGGGCCAACGGCCAAAAAGTAAAACGTCATGCTTATAAAACAGGCCATAGCGCCTGACAGCGCGCCCGTACAGCTTGAGCGTTAGGTAAATCCAACAGGGCGGCACTGGCCTGACGACACTGAGCGGCCTCAAGCTGGCGCACCCGCGCCTTGATTTCACCAATTCGCGCGGCCCCCACAGAGAGCTCGCTGATTCCCAGGCCAATCAACACTGGCGTCGCCAGGGGATCGCTGGCCAGATCACCGCAAACACCAACCCATTTGCCGTGACGGCGAGCACCGGCGCAGGCCTGGGCAATCAACCGCAGCACACTGGGGTGCAAGGCATCGATATGGACAGCCAGATCGCTGTGGCAGCGATCCATCGCTAGGGTGTATTGGGTCAGGTCGTTGGTGCCAATGGAGAAAAAGTCGGCATGGGCCGCCAGCTGCTCAGCCAGAAGCGCCGCCGAAGGCACTTCGATCATCACGCCCACTTCCAGTGCCGGTGGCACCTCTAGCTCGGCAGCGAGATCGCGGATGCGCTGACGTACCTGCAAGAGTTCGCCCACTTCACTGATCATTGGAAGCAGCACACGGCAGCGCTGAGCAGGCTGTACCTGTAATAGCGCCCTGAGTTGGTCGTCCAGAAGCTGCGGGTGTGTCCAGCTCAGGCGTATTCCCCTCAAGCCGAGCGCCGGATTGGGTTCGGATGCCAACGACAGGTAGTCGACCGGTTTATCTCCGCCAATATCCAGGGTACGAATGATGACGGCCCTGTCAGGAGACGCGTCCAGCATTGCCTGGTACGTAGAGCGCTGCTCCTCCTGCGTCGGTGGCTGGACGCGGTCCATGAACAACAGCTCGGTTCGCAAGAGGCCGATACCGTCTGCCCCTTCGCGTTGCGCCCGCCTCGCCTCAGCCAGGTGCGAGACGTTTGCAGCCACCTCGATCGTCTGGCCGTCGCGCGTGATGGCTGAAGCCTGTGCCGCCTGTCGTAACCTTTCCAGCTGCTCGACTTGAGCCTTGAGTTCTGCCTCGATGGTCTTGAGTCGTGCAGCGTCTGGCGCCGTTTCCAGACGCCCCGCTGTAGCATCCAACACCAAGGGCACATTAGCCTCCAGGTGCAAGAGTGATTCGCCCAGCGCTACCACACACGGCAATCCTGCCGCACGCGCCAGGATGGAGACATGCGAAGTGGCGCCACCTCCAGCCAGACACAGCCCCGCAGGCTGTGCGTCCAGCAGATGAGTCAGTTCGGAAGGACTCAAGTCGTCAGCAGCCACCAACGCGCCCCTGGGAGGCTCCAGCGTGAGCTGCAAATCCAAAAGGATGCGTAACACCTGTCGCTGCACATCGCGCAGATCGCTGATCCGCTCGCGTAACAAGGGATTGTCCAGGCTGGCCAGAATCTGACACTGCTTTTCAAGCGCAGCCTGCCAGGCATGGGCGGCTGTTAGTCCATCGCTCAGGTATCGCTGGCTGTCGTGTAAAAGCTCAGGATCATCCAGGAGCGCCAGATGCGCTGTAAAAATAGCGGCCTCTGCCTCCTGTCTCTTGCGCCGCGCTTCATCGATGCGCTGCTGAATCAAGACGCCTGTAGCCTGCAAGGCCTTGTCGAGCTCAGCCTGCTCAGCCGCAGCCCCTTGGTGGCTATGGCGTACGGTCGGAAGCGTCAATGCCTCCGGCTTCCAGAGTGGGCCCATGGCGAGACCGGGCGAGGCGCAAATACCCTGCAGCACACCGTTGATATGCGTCATAGCCGTTACCGGAGAAGCTGGCACCACAGTCATTGATGCAGCCGTCTTGCCTCGAACGGCCGGATGCTCAAGTGCTTGGATGGCTGCTGCCAGTGCCTGGACAGCCTGCTGCCCACGACACTCGATCATGACCCGCTCCTGCTCTTTGACACCCAGCCCCAGAAGGCTGACCATACTTGTGGCATCGGCACGACGACTGTCGTACAGGATATGAGTGGTTGCCGCGAACGACCGCACGGCTTCGCGTAACAGGGCGGCTGGACGAGCATGCAAGCCTCCATGATGCGCTATCGTGGCTGACCCTTCGGCATGTGGCTCAGAGGCGGACGAGTCAGGCGCCGCGGCCAGGAGGGCCTGACCTTGCAAGACCATTAAAGGCTCACCGACACGCGCCTGTCGCGTCGTGAGCATTTTTATGGTCAGTCCGTCGGCATTGGTTACGGTCATCATTGAAATCAGACTACGCGCTGCCTGTGCGACAGTATCCAGATCAAAGTGCAGAAGCAGTTGCCCGGCGTTGACCCGATCGCCCTCGCGTACGTCCAGTTCAAACCCTTGTCCTTTAAGCTGGACCGTATCAAGCCCCACGTGCATGAGCACTTCAAACCCCTCGTCATGACGAAGGGTAATGGCATGGGCGCTGCGGGCAATCTGGACGATCTGACCGGCACAGGGCGCGAACAGCTGACCTTCGAGCGGATCGATGGCAATGCCAGGTCCCATCAGCCCCTCGCTGAACACTGGGTCTGGAACATCCGTGAGAGTCAGCAGCGGGCCGGCCAGGGGAGCAGTAAGCAGCAGTTCGCGAGTGGACATGGCGCATCCTCAAAGGGTCAGCGGGTACAGGTCTCTTTCTGCAAATGGCGAGGTTCGTCAGGGTTCAGGCCCCGTGCTTCAGCCAGCGCGGCGGCCATTTTGTAAAACGTCTGGATAGCCAGTAGCGGGTCCAGGTCTGGGTGGCCAGCTTCGGCCAATACTAGGTTGTGTCCGCGTACATTGGCCGGTGCCGCCAGCAGAACAGTTGCACCCCGCTGCCGCATGTCATCCGCCAGGGCTAAGAGGCTGGCCTGCTCAGGACCGCGTGGGGCGAAAATAAGCAGTGGATAACCGTTATCGATGAGCGCCATCGGCCCGTGCCTGATCTCGGCTCCACTAAAGGCCTCGCCTTGCAGAATAGAAGTCTCCTTGAACTTGAGCGCCGCTTCCAAGGCTATTCCAAAGCCCAGTCCGCGCCCTACAACCATGCAGCGCTGTGCGTTTTGCAAGACTTCGATGGCAGGAGTCCAGTCCAGCGTCCAGGCACGTTGCAGGTCATCCGGTAGTTGTCGTCCAGCCTCCAACAGCGCGGCATCGCTCTGCCAATGGGCCACCAGACGCGCACCCGCACTCAATGTTGCGATAAAGCTTTTGGTCGCCGCCACGCTACGCTCCGCGCCTGCGCTGAGCGGGATGGTTTGTTCGCAGGCAGCTGCAAGCGGTGATTCAGCCCTGTTGACCAACGCCGCCGTTCGCGCACCCTGGGCCCTTAACGCCACCATGGTGTCGACCAGATCCGGGCTCTTTCCTGATTGGGAAAACCCCAGGGCCAGCTGGCCTGCCACGTTGAGTGGGGCCTGACGTAATGTCGTGAGCGACATAGGCAACGACAGAATCGGCACACCGAGCCGATGCATGGCCAAGTAGGCGAAATACGTAGCGGCATGGTCCGAGCTGCCTCGCGCCACCGTCATGGCAAGGTGCGGCGGCTGACGACGCAACGACTCGGCCAGGGACTGGATTGCCCCCTCAGCCTCACGCAACTGGTCAGTCACGGCAACGAAGGCTGTACAGGCTTCCTCATGCATGAGTGAAGTCATGCGCTTCTCCTTCGACGTGTACGGACTGGAGGTTCAGCGTGCGATCAAAACAGACCACATCGGCCCAGCTACCCGGGGACAGTCGACCGCGATCGGTCAGCCCCAGGTACTCGGCAGGATAACGAGACAGGCGCTGCGCCGCGTCCTCTAGGGCGAGCCCAATCCGCATAAGGTTGCGCAAGGCTTGATCCATGGTGAGGGTGCTACCGGCAAGGGTTCCGTCAGCCAGCCGTACGCCGCCCAGGCACTTGGTAACGGGTTGACGCCCCAATTTATATTCGCCATCCGGCATGCCTGCTGCCGCAGTGGAATCGGTGACGCAGTACAAACAGGGAATCGCTCGCAGGGCGGTACGGATGGCACCCGGATGGACATGGAGCAGATCAGGAATCAACTCGGCGTATTGCGCGTGTGCCAAAGCCGCTCCTACGATTCCTGGCTCGCGGTGATGCAGGCCGGTCATCGCATTGAACAGATGCGTGAAGCCGTGTGCGCCATGCTCCAACGCCGCCACGCCCTCTTCGTAACTGCCCAACGTATGACCAATCTGTACCCGTATGCCACGCTGGCTCAGGGTCTGGATGATTTCACGATGGCTGGCGATTTCCGGTGCCAGGGTGACAACTCTGACAGGCGCCAGCGATAGATAGTGATCCAGTTCGGCCAATGTTGCCGTACAGGCAAAGTTGGGCTGCGCGCCCAGTTTTCCTGCATTAATGTAAGGACCTTCGAGGTGAACGCCCAATACGCGTGCTGTTCCTGCCGGGCGGTGTTCGATCCGCTCGCCCAGCCCCCGTAATACCGCCTCGATGTCGCTGGGCGGGGCCGTCATGGTGGTGGCCAGGAAACTGGTTGTGCCAAAGCGAAGATGAGTCCGGGCAATGGTCTCGATAGCGGTACCGCCCTCCATGGTGTCGGCCCCACCGCCGCCGTGAACATGCAGGTCGATAAAGCCGGGCAGCAGATAGGGTGCCTCATTTTCGGCAGGGTCGCAGGGCTCTGCGTCTATGCGAGCAATGCGTCCGTCTTTCATCTGAAGCTGGCCGTAGCGCCAACCGTCAGGAGTGAGGATATTTCCCGTGAGCATGGCCCCTCCTCAACGCCGAAGTTCGGCGACAAAATCGTAGTAGTCGTTACGGCAATAGGTATCGGTCAGCTCGATTGGTGTGTTATCCGCGAGATAACTGATTCGGGTCATGAGCAGCATTGCAGTACCGGGCTCAAGGCCAGCCAGATGAGCCATCTCAGGTGATGCATTCACTGCTTGGATGTGCTGAAGGGCCCGGACAACCGATAGATTTTCTGCGTCCAGCCACGCATAGAGAGAATCGCCAACGGCTTGCGGGTCTGGCATGAAGCGTGCCGGCAAGGCGCTATGCTCAATGGCCATGACCACCCCATCGGCACGGCGCAGACGCTTAAGCCGGGCGACGTGATCACGTGGCGACAGACCCAGACGCAAGACTTCTTCAGGTGTTGGCTCGGAAAGCTCCCGGGACAGCCACTGGGAGCTGGGCGTGAATCCCTTGCTGCGGAGCATCTCGCTAAAGCTCGACAGGCGGGACAGGGGCTGTTCAAGCCGAGGCGTAATAAACGTGCCGGAGCCGTGGGAGCGACTGATCAGGCCTTGGGCAAGCAAGACATCCAGGGCCTTGCGAGCAGTGACGCGGGAAATGGAGAGCCGATCACTCAAGGCGCGCTCGGACGGCAACGCTTCTTCCGCACGCCAATGCCCGGCATGAATTGCCGACTCCAGCTGCTGGGCGAGCTGCAGATAGATCGGCGTGGACAGTTCCTGGTCCAGAGTGACATGAGCAAGCGCGTCGGCCATCGTGATCATCTCAGCGAATCAGATGGCCAACATTAATACCACTTGAATACCAGTTAAAATACCAGCTGACGGTTTAGGTCGTTTTCAGGCAAATGCTAGTCGTATTCAGTCAGATTTTGCTCAGGCAATCCGTCAGCTTGCCCGTCAGGCTGGTCAACAGCGCCTCATAACCGGAGGCATTGACTGGCGCATCAGCGCCCAGCGGATCCAGTTCGGACAGCGTGACTGGCAGGCCCTGGCTCAGCGTATCGGCCAGACGCGGGCGCAGCGGCGGCTCGGTAAAGACACAGGTGGGCCCGGCGCTCTTCAGCATGGCGCGCATGGCGGCAACATGGCGGGCGCCCGGCTGCACATCCCCACTGATGGCAAATACACCACGGTGTGACAGGCCGTAGGCTTCCTCGAGGTAGTCGAAGGCCTCATGGAAGACGAAATACGGCTTGCCGATCAAGGGCGTCAGATCCTGCTTGAGCTGGCCATCGAGGCGGTCGAGCCGCTGATTGAAGGCTGCCAGATTCGCCTTGTAGCGGTCGGCGTTGGCACTGTCCTGGGCCGAGAGATCGGCAGCCATCCTGGCAGCGATCACACGTGCGTTGTTCAGCGAGAGCCAGAGATGCGCATCGATGGAGCCGGGACGATGGTCATGGTCGTGCTCGAAAGCTTCGTCATGGCCATGGTCGTGTTCGTGCTCGTGATCTGCTTCGGCGCTGAAATTGACGAAGCGCCGCAGGTGCAGATCAGGTAGCTCCTGTATAGCGACGCTGGGCTTGTCCCGGCCGGGCAGCACATCCTTGAGAAAGACTTCCATGTCCGGCCCTATCCAATAGAACAGCTGCGCCTCGCGGATGCGCCGTATGTCGGAAGGCCGCAGGGCATAGTTGTGCGGGGAGGCGCCTGGTGGCAGCAGGACGTCGGGCGTATCGACGCCCTCTTGCACCGCCGCGGCAATCAGCTGCAAGGGTTTGATGCTGGTCAGTACGTTGACCTCGGCATGGGCCGAGGCTGCAAAAGCGGTTAGGCCGAACAGAGCGCCGGCAATCAGGGATCGGATCACGGAAGGGTCTCAAAGCAGTACGTTTGCAATATAATAACGTCCCTATTCATAAACGGCTCATTTCAATGACGAGTATCCCTCTGGCTTCTCGCCCGCATGACCATTCCCATTGCGTCACCCATGCGCTGGGTGAGGCCGAATCGCTGTGCACGAAGTCCGGTGTACGCCTGACCGACCTGCGCCGCCGCGTGCTGGAGCTGGTCTGGCAAAGCCACAAGCCGCTCGGGGCCTATGACATCCTGGCGGTTCTCAGCGAGCAGGACGGCCGCCGTGCTGCACCGCCGACCGTTTATCGTGCGCTGGATTTCCTGCTCGAAAACGGCCTGGTGCACCGCATCGCCTCCCTGAACGCCTTTATTGGCTGCAATCACCCAGGGCATGCCCACCAAGGTCAGTTCCTGATCTGCCGCCATTGCCATGTGGCGATCGAGCTTGAACAGCCTGCCATTCATGAGGCTATTCAGGCAGGTGCCGGCACGGTCGGCTTCAAGGTCGAAGGCCAGACGGTCGAAGTCATCGGCCTCTGCTCTGCCTGCCAGGACGCTCAATGAGCGATGCGCTGATCCAGCTGTCCGATGTGGGCGTGCGCTTTTCCGGGCAGAACATTCTTGATCAGGTAAACCTGACCCTCACGCGTGGCGAAATCGTCACGCTGATCGGGCCCAACGGGGCCGGCAAGACAACACTGGTGCGCACCGTGCTGGGTCTGCTCAAGCCGGACACCGGCAGCGTCTGGCGTCAGCCACGCCTGACGATTGGCTACATGCCGCAAAAGCTGCACGTAGATGCAACGCTTCCGCTCTCTGTGCTGCGGTTCCTGCGGCTCGTGCCGGGTGTAGACCGTACAAGTGCCGCCAGCGCCCTGGCCGAGGTAGGTGCAGATCACTTACTCGACAGCCCCTTGCAAACCATTTCCGGAGGCGAGTTGCAGCGCGTGCTGCTGGCCCGTGCGCTCTTGCGCAAGCCCGAGCTGCTGGTGCTCGACGAGCCGGTCCAGGGCGTGGACGTAAGCGGTCAGGCGGAGCTCTATCGGCTCATTACCCAATTACGCAACCGCTACGGCTGTGGCGTGCTGATGGTTTCCCATGACCTGCATCTGGTCATGAGCACCACTGATCAGGTCGTCTGCCTGAATCATCACATCTGCTGCTCCGGCCATCCTGAGCAAGTCAGCGGCGATCCGGCCTTTGTCGAACTGTTCGGCCAGGACGCGCGCAGCCTCGCGATCTACCACCATCACCACGACCATGCCCATGAACTGCATGGCGGCGTCGTGATGAAACCCCACGTCCATGGTGAACACTGCAAGCATGGCTGATTTTCTTCTTTACGCCTTGCTCGCCGGGCTTGCATTGGCGGTTGTTGCCGGGCCGCTGGGCTCGTTCGTGGTCTGGCGACGTATGGCCTATTTTGGCGACACCCTTTCCCACGCAGCCCTGCTCGGTGTGGCAATGGGCTTTTTGCTCGATGTCAGCCCGACCCTGGCGGTTACCGTTGGCTGCGTCGTTCTGGCTGTCCTTCTGGTCTTGCTCCAGCGCCGCCGGGGCCTGGCCGCCGATACGCTGCTGGGCATCATGTCCCACAGCACCTTGTCGCTAGGCCTGGTGGCTTTGTCCTTCATGAAGGACGTACGGATCGACCTGATGAGCTATCTCTTTGGGGATCTGCTTGCCGTCAGCCAGAGCGATCTGTGGTGGATTCTGATCGGCAGCGTGATCGTACTGGCCGCGCTGGCCGCGCTCTGGCGCCCCCTGCTGGCCATTACCGTCCACGAGGAATTGGCCCAGGTGGAAGGCCTGCCGGTCACGGCCATCCGCATGGCCCTGATGCTGCTCATTGCCATCGTGATTGCGGTCGCGATGAAAATCGTCGGCGTCCTGCTGATCACGTCGCTGCTCATCATTCCCGCCGCTGCCGCGCAGCGCCATGCCCGCAGTCCTGAGCAGATGGCCTTTGGCGCCAGTGTGCTGGGTATCATTGCGGTGTGCCTGGGCCTGTCGCTGTCGTGGTATCAGGACACGCCTGCCGGCCCCTCCATCGTGGTCTCGGCCGCAGCGCTCTTCCTGCTCAGCTTTATGCTGCCCAGACGGGCGTAAGTTACACCGAAACTGAAAAGCCCCGCCTAGGCGGGGCTTTTTTTATTGGTCAGAGAACGCTCTTTAGAACTGCGCGGCAATAGCCTTGCCAAGCGCCTCGGTCGTTCCCGTCCCGCCAATATCCCGTGTCAACGGTGCATTGTCCGGACCTTTTGCCAGAACGGTCTCGATGGCAGCCAGTACTGCCGCGCCGGCGTCATGGTGGCCCAGGTGCTCCAGCATCATCGCGCCGCACCAGATCTGTCCGATGGGATTGGCAATCCCCTGGCCTGCAATGTCCGGCGCCGAGCCATGGACGGGCTCGAACAGGCTGGGGAAGCGGCGGTCCGGATTGATGTTGGCCGAAGGCGCAATACCGATCGTACCCGTGCAGGCCGGGCCAAGGTCGGAAAGAATGTCCCCGAACAGATTGCTTGCCACGACGACGTCGAACCAGTCCGGATGCAGCACAAAGTTCGCCGTCAGGATATCGATGTGGTATTTGTCGATCTTGACCTCTGGATAGCCTGCCGCCATGGCTTCCACCCGCTCGTCCCAGTAAGGCATGGTGATGGAAATGCCGTTGGATTTGGTGGCCGAGGTCAGGTGTTTCTTCGGACGCCGCTGCGCCAGCTCAAAGGCGAACTTGAGGATGCGATCGACCCCGATACGGCTCATGACCGTTTCCTGCATGACCACTTCGCGCTCGGTGCCGGCAAACATCTTGCCGCCGATGCTGGAGTATTCGCCTTCGGTATTCTCGCGCACCACATAGAAATCGATATCACCCGGCTTGCGGTTGGCCAGCGGGCTTCTCACGCCCGGCATCAGGCGGCAGGGGCGCAGGTTCACGTACTGGTCGAAGTCACGGCGGAATTTCAGCAGCGACTCCCACAAGGAGACATGATCAGGAACCACCTCGGGCCAGCCCACCGCGCCAAAGTAAATCGCGTCGTAGCCCTTGAGCCGTTCGAACCAGTTGTCCGGCATCATCTTGCCGTGCTTCACGTAGTAATCCGCACAGGCAAAATCAAACCAGTCCCATTGCAGCGTCAGGTTGAATGCCTTTGCAGCGGCATCCATGACCCGAATGCCCTCAGGCATGACTTCCTTGCCGATGCCATCGCCGGGAATGACTGCAATCCGGTAACAGGGCGTGCTCATGGGCGAATCCTCTTGTAGTTGATACACAGTCCGGCCAGTGTTATTCACTCCTCCGATCCACACAATTCGCCTTTGAAGAAAGCCATTATTGAATTCAGGTAAAGAATTGCATGTCCGCCATCGATGACCTCAGCTTTTTCCAGCGCGTCGCCACACGGGGCAGCCTTACCGCCGTGGCGCGTGAGCTGGGGCTGTCACTCCCTGCAGTAAGCAAGCGACTGACGCAGCTGGAACAGCGCCTGGGTGTTCAGCTGGTACAACGCACGACGAGACGGCTTGACCTGACGGCAGAAGGCGAGCTGTACCTGGAGGGCGCCCGGCCGATTCTCCAGCAGCTGGAGGAGTTAGAAAGCGCCTTGGGCAACCAACGCCAGACCTTGCGCGGGCAGCTCAGAATCAACGCAACCTTTGGCTTTGGGCGACGCCACCTCGCCCCTGTCCTGTCCCGCTTTGCCCAGGAGTACCCTGATGTCGAGCTATCCCTTGAGCTGACCAGCCAGCCGCTCAGCCTGCTGGACCAGGGCATGGATATCGGTATCCGTATGGGAGAGCCGCCGGATTCTCGCCTGATCGGCCATCGCCTGCTGGGCAATCCGCGCTTGCTCTGCGCCTCTCCAGCCTATCTGAGCCGCGCCGGTACGCCCCATGAGGTATCCGAGCTGAGTGCACATAACTGCATCGTGCTGCGCCAGGATGGCAGCGACTACGCTATCTGGCGCTTCCATAAGGAGGGACGTGAGTACGCCCACAAGGTCAGCGGCAGCCTGTCGAGCAATGATGGAGAAGTTGCCCTGCAATGGGCGCTGGACGGCCATGGGCTGATCCTGCGCTCCTGGTGGGATGTCCATGAGCACCTCGCCTCGGGCGCCCTGTTGCCGCTGCTGAGCGCGTACGAGGCACCCCGTGCCGACATCTACGCGGTCTACCCGTACCGCCGGCACGTGCCTCGCCGTATCAAGGTCTTTGTCCGCTATCTGGCCCAAGCGTTGGAGGCGCGCCTGCCCAATGCTCCCGAGCCCGTTCGTAACGCGCCGGGATAGAAACGGCTCCTCCCCGGTCGTATCACCGATACCGCCGGAAATATACGACTCCCTTCACCTCTACACAGGAGTAATCATGTCCTCGATTCCGAGCCTTCAACTCAATGACGGTCACCATATTCCCCAGTTCGGCCTGGGCACTTGGAAAACCCCGAACGAAGAAGCGCCCCAGCTGATCCGCTCAGCCCTCGAAATGGGCTACCGCCACATCGATACAGCGGCTGCCTATAACAACGAGGAAGGCGTAGGCCAGGGCATCGCCGAATCCGGCATCGACCGCAGCGAACTCTTCGTGACAACCAAGCTGTGGAACGAGCGCCAGGGCTTCGACGAAACCCTCAAGGCCTTTGACGAGAGCCTGTCCAAACTCAAGCTGGACTACGTAGACCTCTACCTCATTCACTGGCCCTGCCCCAAGGCTGGCAAGTTTCTGGATACCTGGAAAGCGTTCCTGCGCCTGCGTGAAGAGGGTCGCGTTCGCTCGGTAGGCGTCTCCAACTTCCGCCAGGAAGATCTGGAGCAGATCATTCTGGAGACTGGTGTAACCCCAGTGGTGAACCAGATCGAAGTTCATCCGCTGCTACAGCAAAATGACCTGCGCGAAGTGAACCGTCAGAAGAATATCCTGACCGAAGCCTGGAGTCCGCTCGCTCAGGGCGGCGAGCTGCTCAAGCATCCCTTGTTCCAGGAACTGGCGAAAAAGCATGGCAAGACGCCTGCCCAGGTCATCCTGCGCTGGCATGTCGAGCTTGGCTCAATCATTTTCCCTAAATCTACCAATCCCGAACGTATCCGCGAAAACGTCGATATCTTCGACTTCAGCCTCGACAGCGATGACATGCAAAAGATCGCCGCTCTGGATGAAGGCAAGCGCCTGGGCCCGGATCCGGCAGAATTCTGCTAATCCATCGGGCACAAAAAACCCCGCCTAGGCGGGGTTTTTCATACGCATCGATCAGCGCGTCACTCAATAGACCGGCTGTTGGGACGCGGCCACGCCGGGCGTGGACATTGGCTGCAACTGATGCGAATTGTGCAGCACTTCGATCAGGCAGTCTTCAAGCTCGAAGCGCTCATCGAGCAGTTTGCCCAGTTGCTGCAGCTCAACCAGCAGGCGAGCCGGCTCATGGCAGTCGCCACTGTCGCAACGGTCATTGAAATTCAGGGCAGCCTCGGTCAAAGCCTGCAGGCGTGGATAAACGGTATGGGCAAATTCCATGGCACGCTGATCATCAAAGGCCTTTGCCTCGTTCATCAGTTGCTCATAGATTTCGAAGTGCCCTGCCGATACATAGTCCACGAGCAGATCGCACAGCTGCTCAAGGCCCTTTTGGTTTACCATCGGAGCCAACTGAGGCTCTAGCTGCAGGGCTTGATATGCCGTTACCAGTTTTTGACGTTCCTGCAACCAGCGATCGATCATCTGGTGCACCCCACCCCAACGTTCTTGTGCATTTCGGCAACGTTCAAGCATGACGAACTCTTCCTCAGCGGCGAAACAATAGCCCCGACGGTCTTCGTCGTAAGGCGTTCGACCCGGTTAATCCAACCAGAGACTGTTCGGACACCGTCGAAGCAGAGTAGTGCCGTTCAGTGATCGACTGCAACCCCTGCGACCTGCTGAACGGCATTCCGATTATCGGACAATGACACCACGGGAGCGGCGGAAGAACTGATAGATCGAAAGCAGAATAAAGCCGGTAAAGGCCAGCAGGCTCCACTCCGGCACGCTCATGCCAAACAATGTCCAGTTCACTTCGGCGCAATCGGCCGTGCCATGCAGAACCAGGCGCACAACGTCCTGGAATGGCAGGGCCTGCATCATGTAATCCAGGCTGGGCAGGCAGGCAGGCAGCTGGTCGGCCGGTAACGTCTGCAGCCACACTTGCCGACCGGCGGTCGCAGCGCCCAGGGCCGAGGACAGAAAGATCAGGACCGCATAGACACGCTGGCCGCGGGTAGCCGGATTATGCAGGGCCGCGATGAACGCCAGGATACCGGCGATGATGAAGAATATCCGCTGGACGATACAGAGCGGGCAGGGTTCAAGGCCGAGGACGTGCTCAAGGTAAAGGCCGGCGGCCATGAGCACGGCGCAAGCAATAGCGATCAGCGAAAAAATAAAACGCGGGCTAGTCACGAGCAGGACGGCTCCAAAAGAAATAGAGGTCGCTACGGTAGTGAAAGCGTTGCGGCCTTTCAAGCGAAGTAAAGCAGCTTATACGCGGTAGGGCGGATGAGAGGTGCTGCAAGAGGGATAAAGGGTCTGGCGTGAAGAACCGCACCAGACCCTGCATAAACACCTCTCAGGCCCGCAGCGCCGGAGGAGTCGGGCGGCTGCCGGTGCTTTCCAGCAGCAATTGGTTGCTGCGATCCGTCTCGCCCAGATGGGTCAGAAGACGTGCCAATTCACCGCAGGCCTCGGGTGTGCGCTGGGCGCTCAGGCTGGCCTCGAGATAATCCCGCGCCTTACCCCAGAGTTGGTTGGTCTGACACAGACGGCCCAGCGTCAGCAACAGAACGGGGTCGTTTGGACGGTTGCGCAGCCAACCCTCGGCCAACTGCAGCTGTTTGGCCGGGTCACGGCTCTTGATGTAGCCATACAGGCGGACCAACCGGTCGTCGTAATTACGCTTGATGGCAGCACGCAGTACGTCCTCGGCATCATCCTCTCGGTTCAGCTCATGCAAACGAGCCGCGTAGGCATGGGCGATTTCCACGTCGCTTTTCAGCGCACTGGGGACCTGCTGCCATTGGCGCGCTATTGCCTGTGTAGGTGCCTCATCGCCAATGGGGCTAACCTCATCCAGCGAGGCCAACCAGGCGCGGCGCTCAAGATCACTTAATTCCGATTCGCCCAGAACCCGCTGTTTGCGCAACTCCGGCAACAGGCCGATCAGTGCCGGCCAATCACGCGTGGTCACATACAGGCGCTGCATCAGTGAGAGTACGTAGGGATGCTTGGGATACTTTGCATGCAAAGGCGCCAGGCTTGCCAGTGCCTCGGAATACTGCGCCCGATGGATCTGCAATTGAGCCTGGGTCAGGCCGATGGCCACATCGGCATGGGGCTCGCGCTCTCGGGCCTTCTGCAGAAGCGTGTCGCTTTCTTCGTACTGCCCCATCTCGTTGGCAGCCCGAGCAGCGCCCAAATAGTGAGTCAGCGGGTGTGCATCGCTTTCCGCTGCAGTCTTCAGGTGCTTGAGCGCTGACGACCAGTCACCTTCAGCCAGCTCCAGCTGACCACGATGAGCGGCCTGGGCGACACGGCGCTGCTTGTTGTAACGCGACCAGGGATTGACCACTCGGCCCGAAACGCCAAGGGCCGACAAGGCCAGCCGCAACAGGTACAGGACGATCACGGCCGCTACGATCAGGGCGAGGAACCCCCAGAAGCTCGATTCGTAACGGAAGCTGTTGTAGGAGAACAGCACATAGCCTGGCTCATCCGCCATGATGACGGCTACCCCGAGGGCAACCAGTACGGCAAATAGGAACAGCAGGGTCAATCGTTTCACAGTTGCTCCTCTTGGGCAGGCGACGCAGCCGGGGGTGCAGGCTGGGCAGAAGTAGTCGATTCAGGTTGCTGACGGCGGGCGATATACGCCTGAAGAGCCGACAGCGTCGGGCTGAGATCCGGTGGATTGAGCGTTACAGGCTTGTCCGCCAGCTCGCTCAAGGTCTCACGAACCGCGCGGCTTTCAGCGTTCTGGCTATTGAAGTGAGCCTCAAGAACGCCTTGCGCCTGGGTCAGCGCACGCTGGTAGACCGCCTGGTTGCCATTGAGTGCTCCCCACTGAGCTTGCTCAAGGGCCAGGTTCATGGCCAGGCGGACCTGGGCCAGGCTTTCCTCAGCCAGCAGCGGCTTGATGGGTTTGTCCGCTGAAAAATCGATCCGGAAGTAGCCGGAAACACGCTCGCGCAGACGCTGCCAGGCACGCACGAAGCGGTTCGTGCTTTCCTCGCTGGCCTGGACACCGGGCTGATCCCCTTCGGGATGCACAAAGCGCGGCGGCAGCGGCTCAAGCGTTTGTACCTGATCTCGCAAAGCGGACAGCTGAACGAACAGGCCGGTGCGGTCCAAGTCCGGCAGCTGGCGCAGCGCCTGCTGACTGTTCGCCAGCTGTTGGCGCACGGCAAAGGCGCCCGGATCGTTCTGCGACTTGAGAATCTCATCGACCGCCTGGAGCAGGTTTTGCGCGCTGGGCACATCCTGCAGCGCTGTCAGGCGCAGCGTGGCCATGCGCATCAGGTGCTCGGCCTCGGTCAGGCGCCAGACTTGCCGGCTCTGCCCAACCACTTCATTGAATTGCTGGGCCAGGTGCTGCTGGTCGGCCTGCAGCTGGCTCATCAGCCGGCGGCGGCTTTCGAAATCTTCTGCATTGGGCAGTTTTTCCAGCTGAGCGGCCAGGGCCTGCTCACGCTGCTCGACCTGACGCGTCAGGCTACGGGCATCTTCAAGCTGAGCCAGCTGGGCATGATCCTGCTCATGCAGGGTCCGTGTCTGCCAGAGGCTCCAGCCACCGGCCGTCAGGCCGGCAGCGCCTACCAGCAATGCCAGCAGAGCCAGCCCGGCACTGCCACGCCGGGGCTTTTCCGGAGTCGGGGCAGGTGGAGGCGTCGCGTTGACGGCCTCGCCAGATGCCGGTACGGCATCGTCAGTGGGAGTGACTGTTTCGCTCACAAGTCCTTCCTTTGATCGGTTATTCAAGGATGATGCTCTTCAAGCGCCGCCAGTACCGCAGCGGTACTGGCGCCATGACAGGTAATGACACGCTGGATACCGGCCGCGCGGGCCTGCTCGGCCACACGCTCGCTGGGTACCAGCAGCGGCACCGAACACACGTCCGGCCATGCGGAGCCGGCCAGGGTACGCAGGTGCGCGAAACTCTGCCCACTGCTGACCATGATGCCATTGAGGCGTTCCGCTGCAAGGCACTCGGTCAGGGCATTTTGTGGATGATCCGGCAATACGCGCCGGTACAACTCAAGGTAGTCGACCTGCACGCCTCGCTCACGCAGCGTGTCGGCCATGGTTTCCCGGCCACCTTCGCCCCGCAGGATCAGCACGCGGGAATCGGCCTCCTGCAAGGCTTGATCAAGCTGCGGCAAGGCCAGGATGCCCTCGCTGTCTTCGCTCTGGTCGGGCGTGATGATCGAAAGACCATAGGCTTCGAGAATATCCGCCGTGGCGGCGCCTACGGCGAACCAGGTCTGGTTAATGGGCGGCTGCGGCCAGTACTGGTCAAGCCGCTCCAGGCCGAGCCGGGCGGCCGGCTTGCTGACCACGATGACCGCCTTGTAGCGGTCCAGATCCAGCACGAGGGTGCGCTGCTCCGGTGTCTCAGGCAGCGGCTCGATGGCCAGTAACGGCAGGCTGACACTGTGAATGCCCCGCTCGTCCAGTGCAGCCGCCAGGGGTATGCACTCTTCGGCCGGGCGGGTCAGAAGCAGCCGCCAGGCCGTCATGGCTGGGCAGCCTCGTCGTAAACGGCCCGTAGAATGTCACCGGCGCCCTGGGCAAGTAGCTCATCCGCAACCTGGATACCCAGTGCAGACGGGTCGATAACCGATCCCCGCGCCTCGGCGCGCAGCAGCAGGGTGCCATCCGGCTGACCCACCAGCCCACGCAACCAGAGTTCTTCGCCTTCGCGGATGGCATAGCAGGCAATGGGCACCTGGCAGCCGCCGTTGAGATGGCGGTTCATGGCGCGCTCGGCAATGACGCGCTGCTCGGTCTCCAGATGATGGAGCGGCTTCAGGAGTTCGTGGACTTCGGCATCGTCCGTGCGGCACTCGATGCCTACCGCGCCCTGTCCACCTGCCGGAAGGCTGTCTTCGACACTGATGGATTCACGGATGCGGTCCTGAAAGCCCAGACGGATCAGCCCGGCCGCTGCCAGAATGATGGCGTGATAGTCGCCTGCATCCAGCTTGGCAAGGCGCGTATTGACGTTGCCCCTTAGGAAACGGATCTCAAGGTCTGGGCGTTGGGCCAGCAGCTGGGCCTGACGGCGCAGACTGGAAGTACCCACAATGCTACCGGCCGGCAGATCCGCCAGACTGGAATAGGTGTTGGAAACGAAGGCATCGCGTGCATCTTCCCGCTCGCAGATGGCGTAGAGCCCAAGGCCTTCGGGAAACTCCATCGGCACATCCTTCATGGAATGCACGGCAATGTCGGCCTCGCCTTCGAGCAGCGCCGTTTCCAACTCCTTGACGAACAAGCCCTTGCCACCAATCTTCGCCAGCGGTGCATCGAGCAGCTTGTCGCCCCGGCTGGTCATCGGCAACAGACTGACGTGCAACCCCGGGTGGGCTGCCTCCAGACGGGCCTTTACATACTCGGCCTGCCACAGGGCAAGCGCACTTTGACGCGTGGCAATGCGAATCTCGCGGTTCATGAGCCTATTCCGGGATTGAAACATGACCGGAATGATAACAGGCTCTCCTGTCGCAAGCCGCTTTCGCCCTGATAGGCAAGACCAATCGTCCGCGCGCCGTGCGCACAGAACGGCAGGTCCTGCCCCTCAGCGTCACAGGTTCTGCATCAGGCGTCGTACACCGGCTACATGTCGTCGGCTGACCGTCAACGCATCGCCATTGAGCCCTTTCAGATACAGCTGGAAATGGCCCAGCGGCGTACGCTGCAAGCGCTCGATCCGCTCCCGCGCCACCAGGGCATTGCGGTGGATACGGACGAACCGGTCACCGAACTCGTCTTCCAGCGCCTTCAGCGGCTCGTCCAGCAGGACTTCACCGTTGCCGTGACGCAGAGTCACGTATTTGTGATCGGCAATGAAATAAACGACATCGTCCAGCGGAATCAGCTCGATGCCCTTGCGGGTCCGCGCGCTGATATGGCTGCGCGGCCCCGGACCGCCGCTGGACGGCGGCTTGGTCAGTGCAGCCAGCTGAACGCGGTTAGGGCGTTCGGCTTTTTTGAGGGCCTCCTCAAGATCTTCCTGGCGTACCGGCTTGACCAGATACCCCACGGCACTGACCTTGAAGGCCTCCAGTGCAAATTCATCATGGGCGGTTACGAAAATAACCGCAGGCGGTGCTTCTCGCTCGCATAGTCGGGCAGCTACTTGTAGCCCGTCCAGACCTGGCATACGAATATCGAGCAATACGATATCCGGCTTCAGGCTTTCGACCAGGGCCAACGCTTCTTCGCCATTGCTGGCGGAGGGCTCCAAGACTTTATAGCCGTCTAGTTGCCCAACCAGACGGGCCAGACGCTCGCGCGCCAACGGTTCGTCATCGACGATTAGGACGTTCATAGGCTCAGGCTTCCTGCGTGAGTCGCTCGCATGGATAGCGAAGACAGGTTATGTGCCGTTGGTCACGGCGTTCGATTTTGAGACTCGCTCCCGGGCCGAAAAGTGCCGTTAGTCGCGATTCGATATTGGTTAAAGCCTGTTTCGTACCTTTTGGCGGCCGAGGATGTTGCTCGGCCTGCTCATCGAATGGATTGCTCATCGACAATTCGAATATCCCTGCGACATAGGTCGCCTCGACCACTACACATCCACCCTCGATCCGCGGCGCAATCCCGTAAATCAAGGCGTTTTCCAGAAGCGGCTGCAGCGTCAACTGCGGGATCGGCAGATCATCCGGCACACCATCGATGCGCCAGTCGACCTGAAGACGATCTCCCAAGCGTAGCTTCTCGATCTCCAGGTAGCGACGTGACAGCTCCAATTCTTCCGACCAGCGAATCCGTGTTCCAGGCTTGGACAGGCTTGCCCGGAATAGGCTGGACAGGTCTAACACGGCACGTTCAGCCTTGTCGGCATCGATGGCGATCAGGCTGGCAATACTGTTGAGGCTGTTGAACAGAAAATGCGGACGGATACGAGCCTGAAGCGACTCAATCCGGGCCTTGAGTTCGGCCTGCTGCTGGCGCCGCCACTGGCTCTGCAGGTAGAAATACCGCAGCATCAGGGCCGACATGATCAGCGCGATAAGGGCATGCCGCTCATACAGCTTGACCTCTCCGGACTGCTGCATAGGGCCGGCCAGCTCCAGCCAGTCAGCCACGGCGGTGCAGGCCAGGGTCAGCCCCACCACCAGGGCGCAGCAGATAACTCCAGCCAATGCCGGCTTCAGGCGTGCCAGAAAGGGCCGCAAACGGCAGAGAACGGCGGCCGAGAGCAGCACGTTCCATTGCACGAACAGCGAGACCAGTGCCAACCGTACCCAGTTGAAGGACGTGGTCAGGGGATCGGCCAAAACGAGCACCAGGACCAGCAGTTCCGCCAGCACAATCAGGACAAGCAGGGCTTCCGACTCGCATAGCTCCGGTACGAAAAACTCATCGACCGGGGCAGGCCGGCGCTTGGTCAGGTATTTGATAGGCATGGTCAAAGTGTTTACTACTATCCGACGAACGGCAAGGTTGTTTTAAAGTTAACGGGATAACTGTGGTGCACGTTGCACCAGCGCAAGGCTGTTATCATCCCGTCACGTCCATTCACGTTCAGTGCCATTTGCGAGCCCACCAATGAGCAACGAAAAAACCAATCAATCCTGGGGCGGTCGCTTCAGCGAACCCGTCGACGCCTTCGTCGCACGTTTTACCGCTTCGGTCGACTTCGATAAGCGCCTGTACCGACACGACATCATGGGCTCTATCGCTCACGCCACCATGCTGGCCAAAGTGGGTGTATTGACAGATGCCGAACGCGACGCCATCGCAGACGGACTGAACCAGATCCAGCACGAAATCGAGACAGGCCAGTTCGAATGGCGCGTCGATCTCGAAGACGTGCACATGAACATCGAAGCTCGTCTTACTGACCGTATCGGCATCACTGGTAAAAAACTTCACACCGGTCGCAGTCGAAATGATCAAGTCGCGACAGACATTCGGTTGTGGCTACGCGACGAGATCGATGTGATCCTCGCAGAGATCACCCGCTTGCAGCAGGGTCTGCTGGAGCAGGCCGAGCGTGAAGCCGACACCATCATGCCCGGCTTCACACATTTGCAGACCGCGCAGCCCGTGACGTTCGGGCATCACCTGCTGGCCTGGTTCGAGATGCTGTCACGCGACTATGAGCGTCTGGTGGACTGCCGCAAGCGCGTGAACCGCATGCCGCTGGGCAGCGCCGCCCTGGCCGGAACCACGTACCCGATCCAACGCGAGATCACACGTGAGCTGCTGGGCTTCGAGGCCGTTGGCGGCAATTCGCTGGATGGTGTATCCGATCGCGACTTCGCCATCGAATTCTGCTCGGCTGCCTCGCTGGCCATGATGCACCTGTCGCGCTTCTCTGAAGAGCTAGTACTGTGGACGAGCGCCCAGTTCCAGTTCATCGATCTGCCCGACCGCTTCTGCACGGGTTCCTCGATCATGCCGCAAAAGAAAAACCCGGATGTGCCGGAGCTGGTGCGCGGCAAGACGGGCCGTGTATTCGGCGCCCTGACGGGCCTGCTAACGCTGATGAAGGGCCAACCGCTGGCCTACAACAAGGACAACCAGGAAGACAAGGAGCCGCTGTTCGACGCTGCCGACACGCTGCGTGACTCCCTACGCGCCTTTGCTGACATGATCCCGGCCATCAAGCCCAAGCGCGAGATCATGCGCGAAGCGGCCCGCCGCGGCTTCTCCACGGCTACTGACCTTGCGGACTACCTAGTGCGTAAAGGCCTGCCTTTCCGCGACTGTCACGAGATTGTGGGCCATGCCGTGAAGTATGGCGTGGATTCCGGCAAGGATCTGGCCGAGATGAGCCTGGAAGAACTGCGCCGCTTTAGCGACCAGATCGAGCAGGACGTATTTGAAGTCCTCACCCTGGAAGGCTCGGTCAACGCCCGTGACCACATCGGCGGCACCGCACCGGCGCAGGTCCGCGCCGCCGTTCAGCGCGGCCGGGAATTACTGGCGAGCCGGTAAATCGGAACAGGGCGCCATATACGTGATGGCGCCCTGCTCTGCCTATGCCTGCCCGGAGCGCTTGAGCGCACGACCGCCCAATGCAGACCAGTCCAGATGCCCCTCGCCCTGGGCGACGGCTTCCAGCAGGTTATCCCGCAGTACACTGCCAAACGGCAGCGGTACGTTCTTCGCCTGACCGGCACTCAGCGCCAGCCCGACATCCTTCAGGCCAAGGGTCAGCTTGAAGGCAGCCGGCTCGAAGCGCTGCTCGGCAATCATCGCTCCATAGTTCTTGTAAGCCGGTGCCGCAAACAGGGTGTTGGTGAGAATATTCAGCAGATCCGCCGGCTCGACGCCATAACTCTTGGTCAAGGCGGACGCTTCGCCCATCGTCTCGATAGCGCTTGCCAGCATGAAATTACCGGCAATCTTGACGATATTGGCCCGTAGCGGGTCCTCGCCCAGCGGCCATGTCGTTTGGCCCATGGCATCCAACAATGGTTGGACCTTATCCACCGCAGCCTGCGGGCCGGCCACCACAATGTTCAGCTTGCCCGCCACGGCCACATCGGTACGCCCGAAGACCGGCGCGGAGATATAGTCGACGCCTGCCTTTGCATGACGCTCGATCAATTCGGCTACAAAGGCAACCGACAGCGTGGCCATGCTGAGGTGGATCGCCCCCGCGCGGGCACGGTCCAGCGCGCCACTGTCGAGAATGACGGCGCGGCTAGAGGCGTCATCCGCCAGCATGGACACCACCACCTCGGCATCAAATGCGTCCGCGGGCTCGCTGGCGGCCTTGGCACCCTGGCTGACCATTTCCTGAACCGCCTGCTGCGAGCGATTCCAGACCAGGACCTCATGGCCGGCCTTGATCAGGTTGCCGGCCATGCCCTTGCCCATTCCACCCAAACCGATGAATCCGATACGCATGACAATGTCCTCGTTACTGATGGCTAAGTGCTGGATTGACCATCATGCCAGACGAGTGTGCCCTGCGACCGACAAAACGCTTGGGTCAGGCGCTTTCCAGACGCTTGCGAACCATGGCCAGGAAACTGCTCATGGATTGGGCCTTTTCTTCATACAGCCGCTGCACATGGGCGTTCTGCTTCAGGCGATCCAGCAGCGACTGGGCAGCCGGAAAGCCTGCCATCAGGTCAAGACTGAACAATTGCTCGGCAACCCCACGGGCAAGGTCGATGCTGTAGAGAAAGTAGACATCGGCCAGGGTCAGGGTATCGCCTGCCACATAAGGCGAGAACGCCCCCTGCCGCTTGAGCGTGGCGATACCGGACCTTAATTCGTGACGGGCCTTTTCCTTGATGGCTTCGTCGACCTTGGCGCCAAAGAACACTTCCGGGTAACACTGGCGCGCCGGCAGCTCGATATAGAGTTCGATTTCGCGCATGAGAGTACGCACGCGGGCACGCGCGAACGGATCGGTCGGCAACAGCGGCGTTCCCGGTTGGGTTTCCTCGATGTACTCGAGAATCACGCTGGTTTCGCTGATAAAGCCATGTTCGGTTTCCAGCACCGGTATCTTGCCGCAGGGGCTGATCGCAAGAAACTGTTCGTCCTGGCTGGGGAAAACCGTGACGGATTCGAATTCCAGCCCCTTTTCGAGCAACGCAAACTTGACCATGTTGTAGTAGTTGCTGACGGGAAACCCATAGAGCTTGAGCATTCGACATGCCTCCAAGGCATTGGACAGATAAGCCAGATAACCGTAGACGCCCAATGCGTCGGTGAAAAGTTTTTCTTGTACAAGACTTCGCGCGCTGCCTTTGAACCGGAACTCTACACGGTCTTAAAAGCCCTACAAGAGAGCTTTTTTTTGAGCAGGAGCGATCCACATGATGAGCCCTACGGGAGCCGCGCATCCCCGTACGGACAAGGCGGAAACACTCTTTGGCAGCCTCCGGGAGCAGCTTGATTTCTACCGCGCGGAGATCCAGTTCGAGTCGTCGATGTTGTCCAACCGGACCAACGCCTATCTGTCGTCGCAGTCCTTTCTGATGATTGCGTTCGCGTCTTCAATGAGCAATACCAACAGCCAATGGGGCACTCAGTTCACCCTATATGTGCCTACTCTGCTGGCATTGTTGGGGTTGGTGACATCGATCCACGCCTGGCCTGGCATCAAGGCTGCCTTTGATGTAATCGAGCATTGGCACCGCAAACAATGCGAGCTGCTGGACACCCTGAACGAACCCTGTGTAACCCGCGTGACGCCGCTTTACGGCGCAGGAAACGAGCCTCTCAATGGCAGCCGTTACCGAAAATCGCTGCTGTTTTCGCTGCGCTCCCCGCTTATCTTTAGTGTGGTATGGGCGTTTCTGGGTGTGCTGGCGGTCTCGCTGCACCTGCTGTACGGCTAAGTAAAAGGCTACGGATGTGAGCTGCTGATCATCGGTCAGCCTCTACAAACGTTGCCAACAACGCCGTTACGACCGGCGAGTAACGGTTAGCAACCACTCATCACTATTGGATCAACTTCCGCGATAACCAGCCGATGGCATGGCACCCTTTCGAAGAGACAGGATGCCATGTCCACAATAACCGACCGACTCGCCACCTCGCTGAACGTTGCCTTCCAACCGCCATCCACTTCGCCTTCATCTGCCACTTCTGCAGACACTGACACCTCTACGACGTCTGTGGAAAAGAGCGGGAAAACCGATCAAGGCCTGACACTCAAGCATGGGCCTGCTGGTAGTGGTGAGGTTCAAAGCGGCGGCGAGTCCGAGACCACTCTCGAAAAGCTGAAAAAGACCATCAAGGATCTGGAAAAGCAGTTGCAGCAGGCCCAGAAAGAGTTGCAACAAGTCCAAGCCAGCAACGCTTCCGAAGAAGAAAAACAAGTACGGATACAGGCGGTACAAACCCAGATCAGCAGCCTGAGCGCCGCGCTGCAACAGGCCTATGCGGCGCTGCTGCAAGCCACCAGCGGTAGCACAGGCTCCGTTGTCAGCACAACGGCCTGACCCTTACAGCCAGTCGCGGAACTTGAACCAGGCATATGGAATGATGGCCGATACCACCATGGCTACCAAGGCGAGGGGATAACCGAAGTGCCAGCTCAGTTCGGGCATGTTTTCAAAGTTCATCCCGTACACCGTACCGACCAGCGTGGGCGGCAGGAACAGAACGGCAGCAATCGAGAACACCTTGATGATGCCGTTCTGCTCGATATTGATCAGGCCCAGGGTGGCATCGAGTAAAAAGCTGATTTCGTTGTTCATGCGGTTCTGGTAGTCGCCCAGCGAGCGGGAGTCACGCTCGACGGTTTTCATCCAGGCTTTGGCTTCACGACAGATCCACTCGCTGGCGGCTCGGCGCAGGTAGCTGAGCAATCGGTTGATGCCCAGAAGGCTATCGCTCAACCGGGCCAGTAGCAGGCTGCTGCGCCCCAACTGCTTCAGGATGGATTGCAGATCCGACTTGGGTGCCTTGGGGCCTTCGTCATCAGGCTTGGGCTCCCGGAAAATGGCATTGGCCAGCCGGTTATGATGGGCCTGCACCGATTCGAGAATATCGGCAATTCGGTCGACCAGACTGTCGAGCAGCGAGATAAAAATGGTGTCGCTGCGCTTGTGCAGTCCCGGGTGCTGGCTGAGCTTGGTACGAAACGCACGAAACGCTGACAGCTCAGCGTAACGCACCGTTACCAGCCACTCGGGCGTCAAAACAAAGTTGAGCACCGAAGCCGTTGGCTGGTGTTCGCTGAATCCGCTGACGACCGTTGTCGTCATGTGCAGGGCCCGCTCACTCTCGTACAGACGGGACGACTCTTCGATTTCGGCCATCTCTTCCCGGGTCGGAATGTTTACCGCCAGGCTCTTTTCCAGGAACTGCTCTTCCTCATCGGTAGGCGATAAAAGATCGATCCACAAGGCATCCTGAGGGAAAGGCTCGTCAGGCGTGATGGTCTTAGGGGTTAACATACCGTTAACGAGGGTGTAGCAGGTAATCATTGCTGCTTGAACTCCATTATCTGCCAGTGACTGGCATCAACTGTCCTGAGTGAACCAATACCATGTCTGACCATGATGACAACGAAGAATCCTTTGTCGAATCCCATCTGATCTCGGCGATCGAGAACCAGTTGGCGGCCGGCGAACCGCCTTTTACACAGGCCGTCTTCAATAAACTGACCCTGGTAGGGCACGAACGTGAGGAAATCGTCCACCTGATGGCGATCGTGCTGGCCAATGAGATCGAAACCATGATGACCGAAGACCGTCCCTTCGACACGGCCCGCTACGAACAATTGCTGCGGGCGCTGCCGGACCTGCCGGAAACCGGTACGGACGTGGAGTAGCACAGAGCGAACCGCCCACCGGTGGTTTTGGACAGGCGGTAGCGTCCAGCGAGACGAACGCACTGTGAACCAGTCGTACTTTATGGGTACGACTGGTACGCTTGCGGCTTAGCTATGGACCCGTCATGACCCGTTTCCCTGACCTTCAACTGGATGACGACGAGGGCATTGATCGCAAAGCCCTCAAGCAGGTACGCGCGCGCTTTCTGACCATCAACACTGGTCGCCTCGTTCGCGCTCTGGAAGGCCTGCCCAGCCGACAGCAGCCGGTATTGACCCTGCTGCCCCTGTTGCTGCACGTCAATCATCCCATGCTGCCGGGCTATGTCTCGGCCAGTACGCCGGCCGGCCTGACCGGCTTTGAGCCGACGGACGAGCAGCTGGCAGAAGCCCGTCGCCTTACCCGCTCGTTTGCCTATAAGCCCGCCCGCACGCATCGGGACGAGCCGCTGCATGGCCTTTACCTCATGGGCAGCCTGGGCACCCTGACCCAGGCCGACAGCAGCGACCTGGATATCTGGCTCTGCCATGCCCCCGGCATGAGTGCACAGGCGCTCGCCGAGTTGAAGCGCAAGTGCGCCCTGCTTGAAACCTGGGCGGCCTCGCTCAATGCCGAGCTGCATATCTTTCTGATTGACGCCGACCAGTTCAGCCAGGGCCAGCGCCCGGGGCTCCTGACGTCGGACGATTGCGGTACGGCGCAGCACTTTCTGCTACTCGACGAGTTCTATCGCACCGCCATCTGGCTAGGCGGCCGTACGCCGTTATGGTGGCAGGTGCCGGTCGCTCAGGAGGAGAGCGACTACGAAGGCTTTACCCAGCGACTATTGCACCATCGCTTTATCAAGGCGCGCGAGGTACTGGATTTCGGCCATATCGACCACATCCCTCCAGGCGAATACATTGGCGCCGGGCTGTGGCAACTATTCAAAGGGATCAGCTCGCCCTACAAATCAGTCCTGAAACTCATGGTGACCGAGCTGTACGCCTGCGAGCACCCGCACACGGTCACGCTCAGCCGACGCCTCAAACAGCTGGTCCATTCGGGCGTCACGGATCTCGATCAGGTCGATCCCTATAGGCTGGTGTACCAGCGCCTGGAAGAATACCTGCTCCTGCGCGGCGACCTGGATCGGCTTGAACTGGTCCGTCGTTGCCTGTACCTCAAGGTTGGCAAGCCCCTGAGCCGTCCGCCCCGGCAAGGCCGCAAGAGCTGGCAACGTCTGCTGATGGAGAAGCTGACCCAGTCCTGGGGCTGGGATGAGCATATGCTGCGCAAGCTGGACGAGCGCCAGGGCTGGAAGGTAGATGACGTCAGCGCCGAGCGTCGGATTCTGGTCAATGCCCTGACTCACAGCTACCGCTTCCTGGCGCAGTTCGCCCAGCAACAGCAGGTTGAAAGCCACCTCGCCCCGCGCGACCTGAGTATTCTGGGGCGCCGCCTGTATGCGGCGTTCGAGCGCAAGGCCGGCAAAATCGACTTTATCAACCCGGGCATTGCGCCAGACCTGGCCGAGGAGTTCGTTACCCTGGTGCAGGAAGAGCGCCCCTTTGGCGAGCGCCGCCGCCCGTGGTCATTGCACCGTGGCAACCTGACGGCAGAAGAGTGCCATTCGCACTCCCCACTCAAGCGCACCTGGGAACTGGCCGAGCTGCTGGCCTGGTGTCGCTACAACGGCATTATCGACAATGCCACCCGCCTGACCTTGCATGCCGGCGAGAGCGACCTTACCCCGTTCGAACTCAACAACCTGATCCAGAGTTTCCAGCAGAGCTTCAACGACCGACCGGACACCGTACCGGAAGCCGTCCTGCTTCGTCCGGCCGCGCCTCGCGAGGTGTTGCTGCTGATCAACGTAGGGATCGATCCGCTCTACCAGCACAGTCAGCGCAATGTCTACCTCACCAGCGATCGTATCGACGCCCTGGGCTACGCCGGGATGCGTGAGAACCTGGTGCTGACGCTGGACCAGATCACCCTCAACAGCTGGAACGAACTGTACGTCAACCGTTTCGAAGGGGCCAATGCCTTGCTCGACTGCTTATGCGCCTACTTCAACAGCCTGCCCTCTGGCGATCAGGAGTCATTGCCTCGCCTGTCGATACGCAGCTTTTGCCGGAACCGGGCACCGCTGATCGTAGAACGCGTGGAAGCAGTGTTCGACGAAGTCCGCACGGCCATGCTGCGTGAGCACAAGACGCGCTATCTGCTCCAGATCCAGCAGCGTTTCCACATGCTTGAGCTGCGCGAGGGCAAGCTGAGCCATACGCCACTGGCCGACCGGGATTCGTTGCTGCTGCACCTGTCCGCTCCAAAGCAGGAATGGACGCCCCTGAGCCTGGACCCCCATGCGTTGGAGGGTGACGAACTCGGCCTTATCCTACCGCTGGGCCGTACCGGCAGCATTCAAGTGTTTTATCGACAGGAAGGTGAAACGGCACGTGTCTACGTACTGGATGAGCACAACGCCCTCTGGTCACAGCGCTTGCCTTTCCATGATGAGCAGACGCTGCTGGCCCCCCTGCAGCGTTTCCTGCATTCCATTCACCGTCGACAGAGTGCCCAGGTGCCCCTGGAGGCCAGTCGGGTACCGCTGGCTGAGATGCACTATTTCCAGGTCCTGCCCCCAGCACCTCAACGGGCGCGGCATCTGGAGCGGCGACAGATTGATCTGCCCCTGGAAACGGTGCCGTACTATGCGGTTCAGGCCATTGTGACCGCCACCAAGGCCGGGCGCCGTCTGGTAACCCTATATTGCGATCACCGTGAGTTTTCCGAGCTCGACTACGGCCCACGGCTGTACCAGGAGGTGGCACGCCATATCCTGGCGCGCCGCCGTACCGGAGAACGTTATCGCTGCTACCTGACGGATCTGGATCTTCTGCACGTGCCTGGCGAGCCTCGCCCGCACACCCTGGCCTACCTGAGGCTCAAGGCAGAGCTGGAAGAGGCGCTCAACCAGGCATTCATGGCAGTCTGATCAGTAGCCGACTGCCTTGGCCGTCGGCTCCAGCTCCAGTAGCGACAGGTGCAGCGTTTTCCCGCCGGGTGCCGTGCACTCAACGCGCTGACCTACCGTCTGCCCTAGCAGTGCACTGCCCACGGGCGTTAGCACGGATACGGTGCCTTCTTCCCGGGCTTCGTTGGGATACACCAGACGCAGATGGTATTCCTTGCCACTGCCTTCTTCGCGGCAATGCACTTGGGAATGCATGGTTACAACACCTTCCGCCTCATCAGGCGGTACCACCTTGGCGCGCTCCAGCTCCTCTTCGAGCGCCTCGGCAGCCGGGCCGAATTCCTCAAGGCTATCGAGCAGGCGGTCGAGCTGCTGGTAGTCAGTCTGCGTAATGATGGGCTGAGCGATCTGGCGCATGATGCCTCCTTTGGCGGCTGGATGTCGGAAACGCGCTTGCAGCAACGGCTGCAGGCGGCGCTTCGAGGTACTGAACAGCATGTCTCATGCCGAAACGGATGCCGCACGGGCGGCGTTGGGAGTGCAGCCCTTCGGCTGCGGATGGCCTGACCGTAACACAGGGATCAGGGTAGACGGAACCACCGGTCAGCCAGTGTTGGATCGATGGTCCCTGCGCGCCTGTGCGGTCAGAATGATGGCCCGACGCGCTTCGGCTGACGCTTCGCCCCAGGCCAGAATCTCATCCAGCGTGCGACCGCAGCCCAGGCAGATATCGTGATCGTCCAGGCAACAGCGCCGAACGCAGGGCGAGGCCACCGATTCAGCGTCCTCCCCTGATAACGAGAGATCAGAGCTGGCTGAAATCGAGCTCATCGCCCGTCTGCTCACGAATAACACGGGTCAGCAGTTCGCCCAGCGGCTCCTGGGTGCTGTCGCAGATCCACTGGTTGCCCGCCTCGTCATAATCGAAGTGATAGCCGCCTGAGCGGGCCGCCACCCAGAGCTGCCGTAGCGGAGGCTGACGACTCAGAATGACCTGACTGCCGTTTTCCAGGCGAATCGTGAGGACACCGGCGCTGTTCTCCAGATCCAGGTCCAGATCGCTGTCGTCGAGGATGTCTTCGACCGCCTGCTGGGTAGTATCGACAAGATCGTGGAAGCGGGCTTCGCTCAGACTGCTCATGGGATTCCTTGAATCGGTATTGAAAAGACCTCGACGTTACCCCGGAGACCGCCCCTCGTCCAGTCGCAAAGACGGCTGCACCGCCCAGGCCTGTCAGGCACGCGCGGCGTTACATAGGCAAGGGGGCAGGTGCCGGGTATACTCCGGGTCAATCATGCTTTTCAAAGGATTCGCCATGAAGCGCCTTTCCCTTGCTCTAATTGCTTTCGCATGCCTGCTGGCAGGCTGCGGCCAAAAAGGTGACCTGTACCTTCCGGACGATGAAAAAGCGGCTCACGAGCATCGCCACGACACGTTCTGACCAGGGAGCCTTCCATGGAGTCATTTACATCCCGCGCAGGTAGTCTGCATGCGGAAGGTGTGCCGCTGAGCGCTATTGCAGAGCGCTTCGGCACGCCCACTTACGTGTATTCCCGGGCACACATCGAGGGCCAGTACCGCGCCTATACCGATGCGCTGGCCGGGCTGCCTCATCTCGTCTGCTTTGCTGTCAAGGCCAACTCCAACCTGGGCGTTCTCAACGTCCTGGCGCGGATGGGTGCAGGGTTCGACATTGTGTCCCGTGGCGAGCTGGAGCGTGTACTGGCCGCTGGCGGCGAAGCCGCCAAGGTGGTGTTCTCCGGGGTCGGCAAGACCCGAGACGACATGCGCCGCGCGCTGGAAGTCGGCGTGCACTGCTTCAATGTGGAGTCCCGGGTGGAGCTTGAGCGCCTGCAGGAAGTCGCCGCCGAAATGGGCCGCAAGGCACCCGTCTCGCTGCGGGTGAATCCTGATGTGGATGCCGGTACCCACCCGTACATCTCCACCGGCCTCAAGGAAAACAAGTTTGGTATCGATATCGCCGAGGCCGAGGCCGTATACGCTCGCGCAGCGGAGCTGCCAAACCTTCAGATCATCGGAGTGGACTGCCACATCGGCTCCCAGCTCACCACGCTCGAGCCGTTCATCGATGCGCTGGATCGTTTGCTGGCACTGATTGACCGCTTGGCCGAGCGTGGTATCACGATCCGTCACCTGGACCTCGGAGGCGGCCTGGGCGTGCGTTACCGCAACGAGGAGCCGCCTCTGGCGAGCGATTACATCAAGGCGATCCGCGAGCGCATTGCCGGACGGAATATTGCTCTGGTTTTCGAGCCCGGCCGCTTCATCGTGGCCAATGCCGGCGTGCTGCTTACGCGTGTGGAATACCTCAAGCACACAGAGCACAAAGACTTCGCCATTATCGATGCAGCCATGAACGACCTGATCCGCCCGGCCTTGTATGAAGCCTGGATGGACGTCGTGCCCGTGACGCCTCGCGATGGCGAGACCCGTGCCTATGATCTGGTCGGCCCGATCTGCGAGACCGGCGACTTCCTGGCCAAAGGCCGGGATCTGGCGCTGGCCGAAGGTGATCTGCTGGCAGTCTGCTCTGCAGGCGCTTATGGCTTTACCATGAGTTCGAATTACAACAGTCGCGGTCGTGCGGCTGAGGTGCTGGTAGATGGCGAGCAGGCCTTCGAGGTGCGCCGCCGTGAGACGGTCGAGGAACTCTATGCAGGCGAAAGCCGGCTACCGGAGTGACCTCTCATGCTATTGCGGTTTACCAAGATGCACGGGCTTGGCAATGATTTCATGGTCCTTGACCTGATCAGCCAGCACGCGCATATCCAGCCCAAGCACGCCCGCCAGTGGGGCGATCGGCACACGGGGGTCGGCTTCGATCAGCTCCTGATCGTCGAAACGCCAAGCAACCCGGATGTCGATTTCCGCTATCGGATTTTCAATTCCGACGGCTCAGAGGTCGAGCAGTGCGGCAATGGTGCGCGCTGCTTTGCCCGCTTTGTCTTCGACAAGCGTCTGACGGTCAAGAAAGTTATCAAGGTCGAGACCAAAGGCGGCATCATCGAGCTGCGGCTGCGTAACGACAATCAGGTGACGGTCGACATGGGGGCGCCGCGCCTTGAGCCCAGGCAGATTCCATTCGAGGCCGACGCCGAGGCGATCAGCTACCCGGTACAGGTCGAGGGTCGTACCGTCGAACTTGCAGCGGTGTCCATGGGCAACCCCCACGGCGTCCTGCGGGTCGACAATGTCGATACCGCGCCAGTGCATGAACTCGGCCCCAAACTTGAACATCATCCCCGTTTTCCGAACCGGGCCAATATTGGCTTTCTCCAGGTCATCGATGAACACCGGGCGCGCCTGCGCGTCTGGGAGCGCGGTGCCGGTGAAACCCAGGCCTGCGGGACCGGCGCCTGTGCAGCCGTGGTTGCGGGTATTCGCCAGGGCTGGCTAAATTCGCCTGTACAGATCGAGCTGCCCGGCGGCCTGCTCGATATCGAATGGGCCGGCCCCGGCAAGCCGGTGCTCATGACAGGACCCGCCGTCCGTGTATACGAAGGCCAGGTACGTTTATGACAGACCAAACGCCCCCGCTCGATGCCGATCAGGTTGCGGCCTGGCTGGAACAGCATCCGGACTTCTTTGCAGACCGCGAGGACCTGCTGGCCGAGATGCGCATTCCGCACCAGCGCGGCACGGCGGTCTCCCTTGTGGAGCGCCAGCTGGGTCTGCTGCGCGACCGCAACGTCGAGATGCGTCATCGGCTGGCGCATCTGATGGATGTGGCCCGCGATAACGACCGCTTGTTCGATAAAACCCGCCGTCTCGTGCTTGATCTCATGGATGCCAATACATTGGAAGATGTGATCAGCACAGTCGAAGACAGCTTGCGCCATGAGTTCAAGGTGCCTTACGTCGGGCTGATTCTGTTTCACGAATCGCCCTTGCCGGTAGGCCGCAGCGTAACCAGCGCCGAGGCGCACCAGTGTATTGGTGGACTGCTGTCGGGCGGCAAGGCGGTCAGCGGGGCGTTGCGCTCACATGAACTGAAATTCCTGTTTGGCGAAGCCGCGCAGGACGAGGTTGGATCGGCCGCGGTTGCACCCTTGATTCACCAAGGCATGCATGGCGTACTTGCCATTGGAAGTCCTGATCCACAGCATTACAAGAGTTCACTAGGCACGGTGTTTCTAACCCATGTTGCCGAAGTGTTATCTCGCGCCCTGCTGCGCTTTCCCACTCCTCTTCGCTCGGTACGCTGACATGGAAGAACGCCTCGACGCTTACTGCCAACACCTACGCAGCGAGCGTCAGGTGTCGGTCCATACTCTCGATGGTTACCGCCGTGACCTGCTGAAACTCCTGGCCTTCTGCCGCGAAGAACAGCTCACCGACTGGAGCAGCCTCGATGCGCGTCGGCTGCGCGCCCTGATCGTTCAGCTGCACCGCAAGGGACAGTCCAGCCGCAGCCTTTCTCGTCTGCTCTCAGCTATCCGGGGCTTTTATCAGTACCTCATTCGCGAGGGGATCTGCCAGCATGATCCCGCCAATGGTGTCAGTGCACCCAAAGGCCAGAAACAGCTACCCAAGAACCTCGACGTGGACCGCACCACACAGCTCCTGGATGGCGCTGTAGAGGATGACTTCATTGCCCTGCGCGACCAGGCGATGCTTGAACTCTTCTACTCCTCTGGTCTGCGCCTGTCCGAGCTGGTCGGGCTGGATATTGTCGATCTGGACCTTAAGGATGGCCTGATCAGCGTTCGCGGCAAAGGCAACAAGCGGCGTATCGTCCCGGTGGGCAGCAAGGCGCGAGAGGCTATGGAACGCTGGCTGCCGCAACGTGCCCTGGCCGCCCAGGATGATGCCGTGTTCATCGGTCAGAGCGGCCGACGCCTCACGCCAAGAGCGATTCAGCTGCGCGTCCGTGAAGCGGGCGTACGCGAACTGGGCCAGCACCTGCACCCGCACATGCTGCGCCATAGTTTTGCCAGTCATATGCTGGAAACTTCCCGTGACCTGCGCGCCGTACAGGAGCTGCTGGGCCACGCGGACATCGCCACAACCCAGATCTATACCCATCTGGATTTCCAGCATCTGGCACAGGTCTATGATGATGCCCATCCACGTGCCAAGCGAAAAACAGAATCCACATGACTATCCGCCTGATTACCTTCGATCTCGATGACACCCTCTGGGATATAGCCCCGGTCATCCACAGCGCCGAAGATGCGCTTCGTACCTGGATGGAAACCGAGGCATCACGGCTGGGACCGGTCCCGGTTGAGCACCTGTGGCAGATCAGGGATCGGCTCCTGGAGCGCGACCCCGGCCTCCGGCACCGCGTCAGCGAACTGCGCCGCCGCGTCATTCATGGGGCCTTGCAGGATGCCGGTTACGAAGAACCTGAGGCCGGGCAGCTGGCCGAAGCCGGTTTCGCCATCTACCTGGCTGCTCGTCAGCAGGTCACCCTGTACGAGGACGTGCACGAGACGCTGGAACAGCTATCGCTGCGCTATGACCTGGGCGTACTGACCAATGGCAATGCCGATGTTCACGAGATCGGCCTGGCTGACTATTTCCGTTTTGCCCTATGCGCAGAAGAGCTGGGTATCGGCAAGCCCGACCCGCATCCCTTCAACGAAGCGCTACGCAGGGCAGGCGTGACCGCCGATGCGGCGGTGCACGTAGGCGATAACCCTGTCGATGACATCCAGGGCGCTCAGCAGGCCGGGCTACGGGCCATCTGGTTCAACCCTATAGGCAAGCCCTGGTCCGGTGAAAATGCGCCGGATGCCGAGATCCGCAGCCTCAACGAGCTCCCCGTGGTATTGGAGCGCTGGAGCTAACCGACACGGTGGATCAGTCCTGATCGAACGACTGATCCATCACCAGTGCCGGTTGTTCGTGGCGTGGCGTGCCAACCGGTCGGGCCGGGTTGCCGACCACGGTGGTATGCGGTGCGACCGGCTTGAGCACGATGCTGCCCGCCCCAACTTTGGCTCCTTCGCCAATTTCGATGTTGCCCAGAATCTTCGCGCCGGCGCCGATCATCACGCCGCGTCGCACCTTGGGATGCCGGTCACCACACTCCTTGCCCGTCCCGCCCAGGGTGACTGCCTGCAGAATGGACACGTCATCCTCGACCACCGCCGTCTCGCCAATTACGATACCCGTACCATGGTCGAGCATGATGCCCTGCCCAATGCGGCTGGCCGGATGGATGTCTACAGCCAGCATCTCGTTACAGCGAGCCTGGATATAAAGCGGCAGCATGCGGTTCCCGTCGAGCCAGAGCCGGTGTCCGAGGCGGTAGGCCTGGATCGCCAGGAAGCCCTTGGAAAACAGGAAAACCTCCAACGGGGTATCGAAGGCAGGATCGCGTGTGACAGTAGCCTCAAGGTCAGCCCAGGCGCTCTCGATCAGCGCAGGATGCTCCTGCTGCACGCTCACGAAACGCGCGTGCAGCGTGTGCCGCTGCACCGCATCGACGGTAAGCGTTCGGCTCAGACGAAACGCCAGGGCATTCCCCAGCTCTTTCTGCTCCAGAATGGATTCGGTCAGCCAGGGCTCCAGGGCGCGCTCCTGGACAATGGCACTGGAGGCAAGGTCACGCAGGCTCTGCCAGCGCGCCTGAAGGGTTAGGGTTGAGGTCATCGGTATGAAGTCTTCCTGCAGATGGACTGCACAGGATAATGTCCACGCCAGAATCCGCCACCCATAAAAAACCCGCCATACAGGCGGGTTTTAAAATCATATCGGGCGGCTGCCGTACTTGCTGTCAGGCTTTTTAGGCGGGTCAGCAACAACATTCGCGTCGATCTCCTGCACTTTACCGCCACGGGCCAGAAACTCTTCCATGGCCTTGGCGAGCGCATCACGCTCCTTCTGCTTGGCCTCGATGGAGGGCAACTCCTCGGGCTCGGCTTCTTTTTTCTTCTTCCCTTTGCCTGCAGCGGGTTCTTCCGCCTCGGCACTGTCGTCGACTTCTACATCGGGCTCGTCTGCAGCCGCAGCAAAGTCCTCGGTATCGTCATCATCAGTGGACTCGATATCGTCCTGTTCCAGCTCTTCATCACTCATAAAAAACCCTCGAAAACCAGGTTAGTTATTGACCAGCCGCGAGTTTGACGTGGCTGCTCAAGAAAAATTCATGCTGGCATACCCTGCAAGGTAGCCATTATCCGACGAGCGCCGCCATGGTCGCGGTGCTCACCCAGGTAAATCCCCTGCCACGTCCCTAGCGCCAGCCTTCCGGCCTGCACAGGTATGGTCAGGCTGCAGCCCAGAAGGCTGCTCTTGAAGTGTGCCGGTAGATCGTCCGGCCCTTCGTAATCGTGTTCGTACCCTGGCACGTTCTGCGGCACAAGCTGGTTGAAGAACCGCTCGAAATCGCGACGCACCGCACTGTCGGCATTTTCATTGATCGTCAATGAAGCCGACGTGTGCTGCAGCCACAGGTTGAGCAGCCCGATCTGACAGCTTTTCAGTTCGGGCAAAGCCGATTCCACCTCATCCGTGATGAGATGGAATCCACGGCTTCGGGCGCGCAGCGTGATCTGTCGCTGATGCCACATGGCGGACTCCTAGGCTTGCTGGGCGCGCATTCTAGCGCGGCTTTCGAAAAAACAAAGAGGCTCTTTAAAGCTGACGTTCAGACCGGGGCTGCGAGCGGGTGTTCCGGGCAATAACGCACGAAAAATGACTTTCTTTCGTGCATACGAAAAGAGCGCCCGAAGGCGCCCTTTTTTGACCGACAAACGGTAGCTGGCTCGCTATTACATATTGTAACCACGCTCATTGTGCAGCGTCAGGTCCAGACCCACGGTCTCTTCCTCATCGCTGACACGCAGGCCCATGACCATGTCGATCACCTTCAGGATGACAAAGGTCAGGATGCCGGTATACACCAGTGTGAACAGCACGCCCTTGAGCTGAATCCACAGCTGGCCGCCGATATCGGTCACGGTGCCGAAGCCGCCCAGAGCCGGTGCTGCGAAGATACCGGTCAGCAGCGCGCCCACGATACCGCCGACGCCATGCACACCAAAGGCGTCCAGGGAATCGTCATACCCAATTTTGCGCTTGAGGCTGGTAGCACAGAAGAAACAGATCACACCCGCGACCGCACCGATGATCAGCGCACCCATCGGGCCGACTGTACCGGCAGCCGGAGTAATGGCCACCAGACCGGCAACCACACCCGAGGCGATCCCCAGGGCGCTGGGCTTACCGTGGGTGATCCATTCAGCAAACATCCAGGCCAGAGCTGCCGAGGCGGTTGCGATCTGGGTAACCAGCATCGCCATGCCGGCAGTGCCGTTTGCCGCAACGGCGGAGCCTGCGTTGAAACCGAACCAGCCCACCCACAGCATGGCAGCGCCGACCAGGGTATACCCAAGGTTGTGCGGTGCCATCGGGGTGGTCGGGTAGCCCTTGCGCTTGCCCAGCACCAGGGCAGCCACGAGACCAGCAATACCGGCATTGATGTGAACCACGGTGCCGCCAGCAAAATCCAGCACGCCCCAATCCCACATCAGGCCACCGTCACCGCTCCATACCATGTGGGCGATCGGTGCATAGACCAGGGTGAACCACACACCGGTAAAGACCAGCATGGCCGAGAACTTCATGCGCTCGGCGAACGCACCCACGATCAGCGCCGGGGTGATGATCGCAAAGGTCATCTGAAAGGTGACGAAAATGCTTTCAGGGAACAGCGCAGCCGCACCTGTCAGCCCATCATGGGTAATGGAACTCAGGAAGGCCTTGCCGAAACCGCCGATAAAGGAATTGAAATTGGTTACGCCTTTTTCCATGCCTGTGGTATCAAAGGCAAGGCTATAACCGTAGATCATCCAGAGAATACTGATCAGGCCGGTAATGGCGAAACACTGCATCATTACCGACAGGATGTTCTTGGCACGAACCATGCCGCCATAAAACAGCGCCAGGCCCGGAATGGTCATGAAAAGCACGAGTGCTGTAGACACCAGCATCCATGCCGTATCGCCGCTATTTAACGTCGGCTCCGCCGCTGCTTCCTGAGCCATGGCAAGGCTCGGCATAGCGAGGGACAAAAGGGCTCCTAGCCCTGCGTACTTGCGCAGAGTCATGATGTTCTCCTGGGGCTTTGGGGGTATGGAGTACGGTGTTTTTTAAATAGCGTCGGTATCGGTTTCGCCGGTCCGGATGCGGATGGCTTGTTCCAGATTTACAACGAAAATCTTGCCGTCACCGATCTTGCCAGTGTTGGCTGCCTTGGTAATGGCCTCGATGACACGGTCGAGCTGGTCATCGGCAATGGCGACGTCGATCTTCACCTTGGGCAGGAAATCGACAACGTACTCGGCGCCACGGTATAGCTCCGTGTGCCCCTTCTGGCGACCGAAACCCTTGACCTCGGTGACGGTAATGCCTTGAACGCCGATCTCGGACAACGACTCGCGGACGTCGTCGAGCTTGAACGGCTTGATGATGGCGGTGACTAGTTTCATGAACTTCTCCCGAAAAGTGGACTTGCCCCAGGAACGAACCCCGTCTCAAGTCTAAGCGCAGTCTGTGGCTTTGTAACGTCGCCCCGCTCTAAAACGGTTCGCCGCCACCCTCGCCCGCCTACGAAGCAATCACCGCTTCGCTTCCGCATCCCTGGTGCGTGATACCTCTGTCATAACGGCTAAAGCAGAAACCTTGCCATTTCGTGCAAAGCCGCATGGCGCAACGCCTCTATGCGCTTCGGTTGGATAAGATAGTGTCCATTTCACAGCAGATCGCACCATCCTGGCGCACAGTGCCCGGAAGAGGTGCCCAAAAAATGTGCAGATGCCCGGCATCCTGGCGCTGGAAAGGAGCGTGATACACTGGTCCAAACACTTTTTAATGGATGAAGCGTATGTTCCCACCCAAAGCGCTACTCGACTCCCTGACCCAACAAGCCAGCCGCCTGTTCGGAGAAGGCTCGCCCCGTGCCGATATCGAAAACCAGTTCAAGGCTCTGATGCAGAGCGGATTCAGCAAGCTCGATCTGGTTAGCCGTGAAGAATTCGACACCCAGATGCTGGTCCTTGAACGCACCCGCGCTCGCCTTGAGGCCTTGGAAGCTCGCCTGGCCGAATTGGAAGGCCAGGGCAAAGAGCCTGTTGCTGCCGCCCAGCCTGCACAGGACATACCGACATCAGCCAAAATGGCTTTCCAGAACAACAAAACGGAACCCACCCCGCCGACCGCCGAATAACCCGGCCGGCGGGACACTGATCAAGGAGTGATCATGTCCCTCGCCATCGTTTGTAGCCGCGCCCAGGTGGGCGTGGAAGCCCCCTGTGTCACTGTAGAAGCGCATCTGGCCAACGGTCTGCCCGCATTGACCCTGGTCGGCCTGCCGGAAACCGCCGTCAAGGAGAGTAAGGATCGCGTGCGTAGCGCCATCCTCAATTCAGGCTTCGACTTTCCGGCACGCCGCATCACCCTAAACCTTGCTCCTGCCGACCTGCCCAAGGATGGTGGCCGCTTCGATCTGGCCATTGCCCTTGGCATTCTGGCGGCCAGTGCGCAGTTACCCGCGGATGCCCTGGCCGATATCGAATGCCTGGGTGAGCTGGCGCTCTCTGGTGCACTGCGCCCCGTCCAGGGCGTATTACCCGCAGCGCTTGCCGCACGAGAGGCCGGGCGTACACTGATTGTGCCCCATGAAAACGCCGAGGAAGCCAGCCTGGCTGGCGGGCTTAAAGTCATCGCGGCGGGCCATCTGCTGGAGATCGCAGCGCACTTTACCGGGCAGACGCCCCTTACGCCGTACGAGGCCCAGGGGCTGAGACGGCAGGAGCAACCCTACCCCGACCTTGTTGACGTGCAGGGCCAAGTGGCTGCCAAACGCGCCCTGGTGGTTGCAGCGGCAGGCTCGCACAACCTCTTGCTGGCAGGCCCGCCCGGGACCGGAAAAACCCTGCTGGCCAGCCGCCTGCCCGGCCTGCTGCCGCCCCTGAATGAATTCGAAGCCCTGGAAGTGGCTGCGATTCATTCGGTCGCCAGCCACACGCCCATGGCTCACTGGCCGCAGCGGCCATTCCGGCAGCCGCATCACTCGGCCTCGGGCCCCGCCCTGGTGGGTGGCGGTAGTCGCCCTCGCCCGGGCGAGATCACTCTGGCGCATCAAGGCGTGCTGTTTCTGGACGAGCTGCCCGAATTTGACCGTAAGGTGCTGGAAGTCCTGCGCGAGCCGCTGGAAAGTGGCGAGATCGTGATTTCCCGTGCCCGGGACCGTGTCCGCTTTCCGGCCCGCTTCCAACTGGTCGCCGCCATGAACCCCTGCCCATGCGGCTATCTGGGTGATCCGGCCGGCCGCTGCCGTTGCTCGCCCGATCAGGTACAACGTTATCGTGGTAAGCTTTCCGGTCCACTGCTGGACCGGATCGACATGCATATCACTGTCGCCCGGGAAAGTGTGCGTCTGGGCGGCCCTGACACCAAGAGCGATTCCGGCCGCCTTACAACGCAACAGGCTGCCGAACAGGTCGCCGCCGCCCGTGAGCGGCAACTGGCTCGCCAAGGGGTGGCGAATGCCTTTCTGGATTTGCGTGCCTTGCACCAACACTGTGCATTGACGGTAGACGACCAGCGGTGGATCGAGAGCGCAGGTGAACGGCTGGGGCTGTCCCTGCGCGCCCTGCACCGAGTGATCAAGGTGGCACGTACGTTAGCCGATCTTGCAGCAGAGCCGCAGATTTTGCGGTCTCATCTGGCTGAAGCATTGCAGTACAGACCCGCGAGTGCCTGAGGTGACCTGAGCGACAACCACCTCGTGTTTCAATGCCGACCCTCGGAGCGGGTCGGCTAGGCACTCCTTTGCAGCCACCTTGGCGCCGACAGAAAAGGAGAAAGTGCCTGATGGCCACCGAAAGCCAATCACCACCTACCCGTACCCTCAATCCCCCGGTTTTCTGGGGCTCGACCTTGCTTATCCTTATCCTGGTCATCTATGCCAGTGCCTTTCACGAGAGCGCGCAAAGCGTCTTTGGTCTCATTCAGTCCTGGATTATTACGAACGTCAGCTGGTTCTACATTCTGGCGGTGGCGCTGATCCTCTTGACCGTAGTCTTTCTGGGCGTCAGCCGTTATGGCGACATCAAGCTCGGCCCGGACCACAGCGAGCCGGACTACAGCAGCACGACCTGGTTTGCCATGCTGTTTTCGGCGGGCATGGGGATCGGCCTGATGTTCTTTGGCGTGGCCGAGCCGGTCATGCACTTCCTGTCGCCGCCCACTGGCCAGTCTGGCACAGTGGACGCCGCCCGTGAGGCGTTGATCATCACCTTCTTCCACTGGGGCCTGCATGCCTGGGCTATCTACGCCATCGTGGCGCTGATCCTCGCGTACTTCAGCTTCCGTCACGGGCTGCCGCTAACGCTGCGCTCAGCGTTGTATCCCCTGATTGGTGAACGTATCTACGGGCCAATCGGCCATGCGGTGGATATTTTCGCCATCCTGGGTACCGTTCTAGGGGTGGCAACATCCCTGGGCTTTGGCGTCGCGCAGATCAATACCGGTCTCAACTACCTGTTCGGTCTGGAAGTGTCGGTGCCGGTGCAGATCGGCCTGATCATTGCGACTACGGCCCTGGCGACCCTATCGGTGGTTACCGGCCTGGACAAAGGGGTTCGTCGCCTGTCGGAGCTGAACCTGGGACTGGCCGTGCTGCTGCTCCTGATGGTGCTGGTCCTGGGGCCCACCGTGTTCATTCTGCAAACCTTTGTGCAGAATACCGGTGGCTACCTGACCGAGATTGTCAGCCGTACCTTTAACCTCTATGCCTATAAGCCCAACGACTGGATCGGCGGCTGGACGCTGTTCTACTGGGGCTGGTGGCTGGCATGGTCGCCTTTCGTGGGTCTGTTCATTGCCCGCATCTCCCGCGGCCGCACGATCCGCGAGTTTGTCTCCGGGGTGCTGCTGGTACCGGCCGGCTTTACGCTGTTCTGGATGACCGTATTTGGTGATACCGCCATTCACATGATCTCCTGGCAGGGCATTACGTCACTAGGCGATGCCGTGAACAAAGACAGCTCCCTGGCGCTGTTTGCCTTCCTCGAGCATTTCCCCTTTGCGTCGGCTATTTCCATGGTAGCCATCATCATGGTTGTGGTGTTCTTCGTAACATCGGCGGACTCCGGCGCGATGGTGGTCGACATGCTCGCCTCCGGCGGCATGGACAAGACGCCGGTCTGGCAACGAGTCTTCTGGGCGGCCTCCATGGGCATCGTGGCGATTGCGCTGCTCCTGGCCGATGGTCTCAAGGCCCTGCAAACGGCGACAATTGCCACGGCGCTGCCCTTTACCATCGCACTGCTCTGTTCGATGTGGGGCCTACTCAAGGCGCTCAAGCTCGATGCCACCAAGCGGGGTATCCGCTACCAGGCGCTGAATATCTCTCGCCCTGCGCCTCGTTCAGCCGGTGGCTGGCAGCGTCGCCTGCGTAATCTGGCCATGTTCCCGCGTCGTACCCACGTGGTGCGCTTCATCGGGGAGGTGGTTAAGCCTGCGTGTGAATCTGTTGCTGAAGAGCTGCGTAAGCAGAGCTATCTTGTCAGCGTAAAAGATGGCGACGATGGCCGGGTACGTATTGAGGTCGGTCCTGAGGAGAACCCTGAGTTCGTGTATGAGGTTCGCCCGCGTGCGTATGCCATGCCGAGCTTTGTCATGGGGGACACACAGAGCGACCAGAACGAGCGCGAGGATCGCAAATACTTCCGCGCCGATGTGCACCTGAAGGAAGGCGGTCAGGATTATGACGTGATGGGCTGGAGCCGGGACGACGTGATTGGCGACATCCTGGATCAGTACGAGCGGCACATGCACTTCCTGCATATCGTTCGCTGATCGTTACCCCTAAAAAAGCCGGTGCCTCTGCACCGGCTTTTTTGTGCCTGCTACCGCATCGATCAGCTGAAGCGATTTACCTCATGGCTCAGCTCTTCCGCCAGACGCTTGAGCTCATAGGCCGTGCTGGCCAGCTCTTCCGCCGCTTCACGCTGGGAGGCGTTATCGACGGCAATGGTCTGGATGTTGCGGCTCAGGGCAGTCGCTGTGCTGCTCTGCTCCTGGGTGGCCTGGGCAATGCTGGTGAACTGCTCCACAGCTTGGTCGATCTGCGCTTCAATACGCTGCAGGGCCTGGGCAACGTCACCGTTAAGCGACAGACCTTGCTGCATCAGGCGGTTGCCTTCATCGATAGAGCTCATGGCGCGGTTGGTTTCTTCCTGCACCGAACCGATCATCTCGGAGATTTCACGCGTTGCCTGACTGGTACGGCCGGCCAGGCTGCGAACCTCGTCGGCTACCACGGCAAAACCACGGCCCTGCTCACCCGCTCGCGCAGCCTCGATGGCGGCGTTGAGCGCCAGCAGGTTGGTCTGCTCGGCGATGCCACTGATCACGCTGATGATCCCACCAATCTGCTGGGAACGCTCGCCCAGGTTATTGACCACGGTAGCTGTCGTGCCCAGCGATTGAGCGATCTGCTCCAGCGCTTTTGAGGCAGCACGCATGGAAGCCGTACCGTTACGGGTTTCGGCGGCATTTTCGTTGGTCAGCTGCTCGGTCTTGCGCATGCTGTCGGCAATGTTCTGCGCGGTAGCGCTGAACTCTTCCACGGCGCTCGCCATGCTGTCGATCTGTGAAGACTGCTCGGCCGAACGGCGCTGGGTGGCACCGGACAGGGTGCTCAGTTGATCGGAGCGAGTAGTCACATCGTGGGATGAATGACGTACGCGATCTACCGTGTTCGACAGAGCTTCAGCCATCTGGTTGAAGCTGTGGGAAAGCTGGCCGATTTCATCGTGGCTTTCGACCTTCAGACGAACGCTCAGTTGGCCTTCGCCCAGAGCCTGGGCCTGTTTGACGAGGTGCCCCAGTGGTTTCAGCTTGTGGCGCAGCATCAGTACAGAAGCCAGGATAGCGAGAACCAGTGCCAGTACACTACCAAACGCCAGTTTAAGGCCTACGTTCCAGAGCAATTCCTGTTCTTCAGCGACAGGTACCGTTGCGACCACTTTCCAGTTATCACCCGGTACGGGGACGACAACACTTTGGAATGCTTGCTTGTCATCTTCCCAGTCGATGAAATCATCTTTCTTGGCCATGCCGATGGCAGCCAGCGCCGCATCAGGCGCTGCAGTACCGGCAGGAGCGATCAGCCATTTGTTCTGCTCATCCAGAATGGCCAGAGAACCTTCGCGACCAATCCGGAACGCCGCCAGGCTATCGAATTGCTTTTTCTGAGCCTCGGTATAATCAAAACCGACATAAAGCACAGCAATAAGCTCACCCGAAGCATCACGCACCGGTGTGTATTGGTTCATATAGTTACGGCCAAACAATACGGCGCGTCCTACATATTGCTGGCCATTTAGCAGCTTTTCATAAGCCGGATGCTTATGGTCTAGCTGCGTACCAATAGCACGTGAGCCATCTTCTTTTTTAACTGACGTAGTTACACGGATGAATTCATTGCCATCGCGAACAAAAACAGTAGCGGCGCCGCCCGTCAGCGTGGTGAATTCATCAACCAGGGTAAAGTCGCCGTTCAAGCGGGCGCCTTGTAGATGAAGCACAGGCGTCGAGGCACTGCCAACAGTAACCCGCTCGTTAGTGTCACGTGTAAGACCTGCGCCGAAACGCCGCTCAAACAGTCCAGCCAGACGCTGCGTGCTGATTTTCAGCGTATCGTGAAAGGTGTTGAGCTGATTGGCCAGCAGCTGACCTTCGCCCATTAGGTGATGATGGTGACTTTCCTCAGTGGAAACACTCAGGGAGCGCAACGCAAACAATCCACTTCCTGTGATAACCACAACCAATATGACCGTCAGAGCAAGCGCAAGCTGCCCGGCGATACCGAAACGACGTCCCGACATGGGGGTATTCTCCTCAAGAACACCAGCATTCCCCGACTGGCATTCGCGTTAGGTTGGCTTTGACGACCTGAGATGCTGTACACGCAAGGCCCTCTTCGGGGCGAATCTTCTAAGTCGGTCGTTTGATTATCGGCGGGTTGTGAGACAACTTGACCCATCAGCACGATGGGCGTCGGGATGTTCCTTATGAGTGGTAGGTCACATTAGGTAAGGTCATGGCGTTGACCTCAGCCAGAAGAAAATCCCTCAGTAGAGAGAAACGCTTCGGGTTGCGTCGAGCCTTGGGCCATACCAGGTAATACGCCTCACCACTCGCCACCGCTGTAGGCCAGGGGAGCGCCGTCCGCCCAAGCTGAAGATCCTCCGAGACCATTACCAGGTCTCCAATGGATACCCCATACCCGCGGGCAGCGGCCGCCATTCCAAGCTCTAACGTATCGAATACCTGTCCGCCTCTGATCGGTATGTCGTCCGACAGCGCCATAGCTTGAAGCCAGCGACGCCAATCGCGACGATCGGGCGTGGGATGCAGCAGCTCGGTCTCCCGCAACCGCTGTACATCCCAGGGACCCTCCGCTGCGGCTTCAGGCGAGCAAACTGGAATCAGCCATTCCTGAAACAACAAGGCGCTTTCCCACTCTTCCGGGAAACGACCGTGGCTCAGCAGCACCGCACAATCGAAGGGTTCGTGGATGAAGTCGACATGATCACTGTCCATCCAGGCACTGGTCAGCTGCACTTCGATCCCCTCATTCGCCTGCCGAAAGCGGGACAGCCGCGCCAGCAACCAGCGTAGGGACAACGTGGAGGGCGCCTTGAGCCGGAGCGCACCTTCGTCCACCGACAACACGGAGCACGCCCGGCCCAATGCCTCGAAACCTTCGCTGATGCCCGGCAGCAACAGCTTGGCTGGCTCCGTAAGGATCAGCTGACGTCCCGAGCGCTCGAACAGTCGACACCCAAAATGGGCCTCCAGGGTGCGGATATGTCGGCTCACGGCGCTCTGGGTCAGTGAAAGCTCCTGCGCGGCACGCGTGAAAGACGAATGCCGGGCCGCCGACTCAAAGGCGCGCAAGGCATAAAGCGGAGGAAGACGAGTCGACTCAGACATGATTAAAACTCATGGCAGGCAGGTTTATTTTCGGTTTGTGGGCCAGCCCAAGTGTACCCACAATCACCCTGCCTTTCTGCCTGTCTGGCAGACGTCTTCTCTGCCTTTGTGAGTTTGACTCATTCATGACCCTGCTACGTACCGAATTGTCCGCGCTGGCTCGTCTGGCCGTTCCACTGATTACCGCCCAGCTGGCCTACGTGGCCATGGTCTTTACCGACACGGTCATGATGGGCCGCATCGGCCCCGAGGCGCTGGCCAGTGGAGGACTAGGGGCCGCCACTTATTCCTTCGTGACGGTGGTTTGCGTGGGGATCATCGCCGCGGTCGGTAATCTGGTGGCAATCCGGCACGGTCAAGACGATACCGAGGGCGTAACGGATGTCGCCTGCGCGGGCGTCTGGATCGCCCTGGGCCTTGCATTGATTGCCGGGCTTATCCTCTGGAGTCTGGAACCGGCGCTGCTGGCCCTGGGGCAGGCCCCTGCAACAACAGGCGAAGCCATGGGCTTTATCCACACCGTAAGCTTTGCCCTGCCCGGCTATCTGGTGTTCATGTCCCTCCGCGGCTTTACCAGCGGTATCGGTCGCCCTGGGCCAGTGATGTCGATTGCCATTGGTGGCGCACTGGCTAATCTGGTGCTCAACCTGGCCTTTATCGAAGGCTGGATGGGTCTGCCGTTTCTTGGTTTGAAGGGTATCGGCCTGATCACAGCGCTGGTCATGACGGCCATGGCACTAGCCATGGCACTGACCATCGGGGCACGCAGCGCCTATGTAGCCTACCCGATCGCGCGAAAACTGCTCAGCCTCAACCGGGGCGCTATCAGCGAAACCCTGCGCCTGGGCCTGCCCATCGGCGGCACCTATGCTGTCGAGACCGCGCTGTTTGCCGCCGCTGCCCTGTGCATGGGCGCGCTGGGAAGCACTCAGCTCGCCGCGCACCAGATCGCCAATCAGCTGGTGTACGTTGCCTTTATGATTCCGGTGGGGTTGGCCTATGCCTCCAGCCTGCGGGTCGGGCTGCACTTTGGTGCGGGCCGGTTTGCAGAATCACGTCTGGCTGGCCGTATCGGCATTACCGTTGGCGCCACCTGCATGCTGGCCGTCGCCATTGCATTCTGGCTCATGCCGGAGACCCTGGTGGGTCTGTTCATTGATCGGGACGACCCTGCCGGCCGCACCGTTATGGCATTGGCCGTAAGCCTGCTGGCGATCGCCGCCTGGTTTGAGTTCTTCGATGGTATCCAGGGCATCGCCTCGGGCGCGCTGCGGGGTATCCGGCAGGCTCGCCAAGCCATGCTGATCGGCCTGGTTTGCTACTGCTGTGTGGGAATTGTCTCAGCCTGGCTCTTAGGGCTGGTATTAAGCTTTGATGCCCGTGGCGTCTGGTGGGGAATGGCTCTGGGTCTGGCCTGCGCAGCGGTTGCGCTCACCTGGGCCTTCGAGCGGCATATGCGGGGTCTGCTCTGCCATGAGAACGTCGAATCGCCTGCGGGAAAACAATGGGCTACCCAGAGTTAAGCGCGCTTTTCGAGGATTGCCAGTGATGGCAGCCGCGGTGACACGCGGTCCGCTCAGTACCAGCCAAGGACTAGGGCCGAGACGGCCAGATAACGCGCCGTCTTGGCGAAGCCGACGAGCAGGATAAAGACGGGCAGCGGTTCGCGCATAACGCCTGCTACCAGCGTCAGCGGATCGCCAATGACCGGTACCCAGCTCAGTAGCAGCGACCAGCGTCCATAACGGCGATACCCCCGTTGCGCGCGCTTGAGTTGACGGGGCGAAACAGGGAACCAGCGGCGGCCCCGAAAGTGCTCGATTGAGCGCCCTAGAAACCAGTTCACCACCGAGCCCAGCGTATTGCCCAGAATCGCCGCTAATAGCAACAGGGGCATGGAATAACTCCCCTGCAACAATAACGCGGCCAAGGCAGCTTCGGACTGGGCTGGTAACAAAGTAGCAGCGGCCAGGGCAACCAGAAACAACCCGACATATACCGTCAGCTCAGCCATGCGCTCTGCCTGTTTCCACCATCTCCTGGCTCCGCTACTGTCATCCCCTCAGGCTATCGATACGGCATCGGCCAGAGGGCGGCTAAATATTTCCGGATGTTACGGAGCGCTCAGCCGTATCGGCAGTCTATGCAACGTCCACAGGTAGCGGCGAAGCGGTTTATACGCCTCAGCCGAAACGGATTATGTGAAAAGAACAAGGCCCTCACGGCCCACCGACGGGATAACAACTGCATGGCACCCACTACATCGAGGCGTACGTTCGTAAAAGGCTTGGCAGCAGGCAGTCTGCTGAGCGGCCTAGGCCTCTGGCGAACCCCCGTCTGGGCATTGACCAGCCCCGGACAACCCACCGTGCTGTCCGGCACCGAATTCGATCTGGTCATTGGCGAAACGCCCGTCACCATCACCGGCGCCAAGCGCACCGCCCTGACCATCAACGGCAGCCTGCCCGGCCCGCTTCTGCGCTGGCGCGAAGGGGATACCGTTACGCTGCGCGTTCGCAACCAACTCGATGAGGCCACCTCGATCCACTGGCACGGCATCATCCTACCGGCCACGATGGATGGCGTACCCGGGCTGAGCTTTAGTGGCATCGCACCTGACGGTCTGTACGAGTACCGCTTCAAGGTCCAGCAGCACGGCACGTACTGGTATCACAGCCACTCGGGCTTTCAGGAGCAGCGGGGGGTCTATGGCCCGCTGATCATCGAGCCGCGTGAACCGGAGGCCTTTGCCTATGACCGTGATTATGTAGTGATGCTGACGGACTGGAGCGATGAGAAGCCCGAGCACATCCTCTCGACGCTCAAGAAGCAGGCCGATTACTACAACAACAACCAGCGCACCGTGGTCGACTTCGTCAAGGATGTGAGCGAGAACGGCTGGTCCGCTACTGTAGCGGACCGCACTATGTGGGCCAGAATGCGGATGACGCCTACCGATCTGGCTGATGTGACAGGCGCTACCTACACCTATCTCATGAACGGGGCAGCGCCTGACAGCAACTGGACCGGTATTTTCAAGCCTGGGGAAAAGATTCGGCTGCGCTTCATCAATGGGTCGGCCATGTCCTATTTCGATGTGCGCATTCCCGGTCTGAAGATGACAGTCGTGGCGGCAGATGGCCAACCCATCGAGCCGGTCAGCGTAGACGAATTCCGTATCGCGGTGGCGGAGACCTATGACGTCATTGTCGAGCCGTCCGACCAGCAGGCCTACACGATTTTCGCCCAGTCCCTGGACCGCACCGGTTATGCCCGCGGCACGCTGGCCCTTCGCGAAGGCCTTAACGCACCGGTACCAGACATGGACCCCCGCCCGCTGGTAAGCATGGCGGACATGGGGCACGGCGACCACAGCGCACCGTCGTCCCAGGGCCACGCAGGGATGGATCACGGCAGTCACGGCATGGATCACAGCGCCATGAACCATGGCACAACACACGGTGGGCATGACACCGGAGCCATGCAGACGCACCCGGCCAGCGAAGACGGCAATCCGCTGGTAGATATGCAGACCATGATGCCTGCCCCCAAACTGGACGACCCCGGTATGGGCCTGCGGAACAACGGCCGCCGTGTCCTCACCTATGCCGATCTCAAAAGTACCTTTTCCGACCCGGATGGCCGTGAGCCAACCCGCACCCTGGAGCTGCACCTGACGGGGCATATGGAGCGCTTTGCCTGGTCATTCGACGGGATGAAATTCTCGGATGCCGAGCCCATCAGGCTTACTTACGGCGAGCGGGTTCGTATCGTGTTGGTCAACGACACCATGATGATGCACCCCATCCACCTACACGGCATGTGGAGTGACCTGGAAGACGAACACGGCCGCTTCATGGTCCGCAAGCACACCATCGACATGCCGCCCGGCTCGAAGCGCAGCTACCGCGTGACCGCCGATGCGCTTGGCCGCTGGGCCTATCATTGCCACATGCTTTTCCACATGGAAACCGGCATGTTCCGCGAAGTTATTGTCGATGTTTAAGGAGAGGCCTGTGAGCACATTATCGACCCGCCTGCCGGCTTGTACGTTTGCGCTGGTATTGGGCAGCATCCCTGTAGCCCATGCGGCAGATCCGGCTTCTCAGGCTGGCGCCACGGGAAATCCGACCCAGGCGCAACACGCGCATGGTGGCATGGATCATGGGCAGATGGACCATAGCCGGATGTCGCACGGCTCCATGGACCCCCGCTCGATGAATCATGACAGCATGGCGCACGGCAGTTCTACTCCAGACAGCACGGCTACATCCCAGAGCCGTACACCCATCCCGCCTGTCACCGCGGCCATGCGCGAGGCGGCCTTTCCTCCTCTCGCCGGCCATGCCGTGCATGACAGCGCCATCCACAGCTACCTGCTCTTCGACCAATTGGAGTGGCAGGACGCCAAGGAGGGCAGCACGCTTAACTGGCAGGCCGAAGGTTGGATTGGTGGCGATGTAAACCGATTTAACTTCCGCTCAGAAGGCCAGCGTACCAACGGTCATACCGAAGAGGCCGAAATTCAGGCACTCTGGGGACATGCCATCACGCCCTGGTGGGAAACGGTGGCCGGTGTCCGGCAGGATTTCAAACCCGGTTCGCCTCAAACATGGGCAGCGTTTGGTATCCAGGGCGAAGCCATCAAGGATCTGGATCTGGAAATAACGGCCTTCCTTGGCGAAGGCAGCCAGACCGGTCTGCGCATAGAGGCCGAGTACGACATGATGCTGACCAACAATCTCATCTTGCAGCCGCATACTGAGCTCAACTTCTACGGCAAGAACGATGAGGCTCGTGGCACGGGGTCCGGTATTTCCGAAACCGAGTTCGGTCTGCGCTTGCGCTACGAAATCACCCCGCAGTTTGCGCCCTATGTTGGCGTGTCATGGAACAACACCCATGGTCAGACGGCATCCTATGCCCGAGAAGAAGGCGAAGACACTCACGATGCCCGGCTGGTAGCCGGTGTTCGTATGTGGTTCTAACCCATGACCTTCCTGAAGGCTGCCCTGCTGCTGACGCTTGCCGTTCTGGCGCTCATTGCAGTGGCAGTCTATTCAGGTGTGATCAACATAGGAGCGGATACGCCTCACGTAGAGCCGGTACACCGCTTGATCGTCATGTTGCGTGATCGCTCCATTGAAGTGCGATCCGAACGGATTACGGCCCCCAACCTGGAAAGCAAGGCACTGATTCGCAGCGGCGCGGGTAATTACGATGCGATGTGTGCCGCCTGCCATCTTGCACCCGGAATCAATGAGACGGAGCTGAGCAAAGGCCTTTATCCGCCTCCTCCCAACCTCAGCCAGCAGGGAATCACCGATCCGGCAGAGGCGTTCTGGATTATCAAGCATGGCGTCAAGGCCACCGGTATGCCGGCTTGGGGCAAAAGCATGAGCGACGACTATATCTGGGGACTTGTCGCGTTCCTGCAAAAACTGCCAACCTTGGATGCCCAGCAGTACCATGTATTAGTAGCTTCCAGCGAAGGGCATTCTCACAGTGGTGGACAACTGGATCATCATGCACATGGAACCCTGAGCTATCCACAGGATGGGCGTGAAGCCCAGGAAAATCAGCCTGTGGAAAAGATTGCTCCATCCACTCACCAACCCCGAGTTATACACAAGCACGCTGATGGCGAAGACCATGTGCATTAAATAAAAGGTATGTGGATAACTCGAAACGGCTTAAATTCTGTTTAAAGCCTCTTGGTAACAGCGCCTTGAAAAACGGAGTGGTGTGAGCGAAAACAGGAGGCAGACGGTACGCCATACAGAGCTGCCGTACGGATGCTCATAACTGGCGGTATAAAGTAGAAACTGAATCCGGCCAAGAACAGGACGGATGAAGAAATGGGGCAATGGCTTGACGCCACTGCCCCTGATACTACTTAGCTACGGCCACCGCCGTGGCTATTCTGGCCACCTTTGCGGCCCGCTTCGGAAGCCTTTTCACGGTCATTGGCGAAGTTGCCGCCGCTGTTGTGACCGCCTTTACGACCTGCTTCAGATGCTTTCTCACGATCGTTTGCGAAATTGCCTGGGTTGTTATTTGCCATTATCTTTCTCCTCATATACGGATTGGGACTGGACTGAAATACAACGTGTCAGTTCAGCTAGGTGAGCGAAGCACAAGACTTCGCCTGTTTGGGGTCACTTAACTACGGCCGCCGCCGTGGCTATTCTGACCGCCTTTCTTACCTGCTTCGGATGCTTTCTCGCGATCATTGGCGAAGTTACCGCCGCTGTTCTGTCCGCCTTTCTTGCCGGCTTCGGACGCTTTTTCACGATCGTTTGCAAAGTTGCCTGGATTGCTATTCTGAGTCATGGTCTTGCTCCTCTTTCGGATTGGGACTGGACTGATAAACATCTCAGTTCAGAGTGGATGGAATCACATGCTCCATCCTCTTAGTGATCAATCAGCTACGGCCACCGCCATGGCTGTTCTGACCACCTTTCTTGCCTGCTTCGGAAGCCTTTTCACGATCATTGGCAAAGTTACCGCCACTGTTTTGGCCGCCTTTTTTACCGGCTTCAGACGCTTTCTCGCGATCGTTGGCAAAGTTGCCCGGATTGGAATTCTGAGTCATGGTCTTGCTCCTCGTTTCTTTCGGATTGGGACGGACTGTAAAAACCTGTTCGGCTCAGGAATTAGCTACGACCACCGCCGTGGCTGTTCTGACCACCTTTGCGGCCCGCTTCGGAAGCTTTTTCGCGGTCATTGGCGAAGTTACCGCCGCTGTTCTGACCACCTTTCTTTCCAGCTTCAGATGCTTTTTCACGATCGTTTGCAAAGTTGCCTGAGTTACTGTTTGCCATTGTCTTTCTCCTAATGGATTGGGACGTCATGCCTTGTGTTTTCGCTAACCGTTTTCCGTCAGCGTTCGTAATTTCTGAGGGTTGTTATTGAAGGGAGTTCCTGCTTTTTAACCGTCTCGATCAGGTGCAGACGAGCGGTACAGGAGCTGTTCAGCTACTACTCATAACAAGCGAAGCGGCTGATTTATAAGTGTTTTTAGGTTTCAGGTGACTGGCACCAAAATGAGGCAATACTCATCAAGGCGGCATCTAGTCTGCTTTATAGCGGAGCGGTAACCGTTTCGTTTTGGCGTCCATTAATATGTACTTTTACATGCAAATAGACATGTAGTTAGGCGTTAGGCCGGACTCGTTTGAAGCAGCGGAATATTTCAAAACTTTCCTGGAATCGATCGAACTTGCATGTCCATTCAAGAGCGAAATCAGTTCGAATTCGTAACCCAAGACATACTCAAACGCAATCCATCCTGACCGGTCAGAAAACTTTTGAGCATTCCGGTGCTGATGCTCAATTTCATGACTCGACGACACTCAGGTCAGCTATTTTTTATTCCCTACGGAATAAAACGCGAGCGCAGCCGTCATATCGCTTCACAGGTATCGCCTGCCTTTGAACGGACTCACCCGCGGGAGCGGAGACTTCATGCAAATCACCCTTGTACGCCATGGCAAACCCGATCACTCCGGCACGAAATGGCTGTCACCCCGAGAGATGATGGAGTGGGTCGAAGGCTACCAGAAGGCCGATGTACTCTGCCGTAAGCTTCCAGCCGATCTCGTCGAGCTGGCAAGCAGTGCCGGTGTGCTGGTCTGCAGTTCCTTGTCACGCTGCATGCAATCGCTCAATCATCTGGCCGGTGAGCGTCCTTATACGTGCGACAAAACCTTTGCTGAGGCACACCTGCCTGGGTTCGATCTCCCTTGGCCCAAACTCCCCGTAAAAATGTGGCGTTTGATGCTGCGGTCAGCCTGGTTTCTGGGCTTATCCACTCACACTGAGTCCATCTTTGCGTCCAACCGACGGGCCAAGCAGGCCGCCGACAAGCTGATCGCCCTCGCCCAGGAACATGGCTCGGTTCTGTTGATGGGCCATGGGATCATGAACGTACTGATCGCTCACCACCTGCGTAAACAGGGCTGGGCCGGACCGCTTCACTTGATCCTGAAGGACTTCTGGCACCCTACCGTTTACAGGAAGGCATGAGTCAATCCATGACACTCCAGTGATTGACTAAACGAAAATCGCTTTTTTCAGATGCCATACAGGCAAATTGACGTATCGTCATGCCTGCGCGGTGATGACTGTTCCAGCCTGGAGCAGCCACTGTTTCTATCGGTTGCCGTTCTGCCAATGACTATCATGCCTACTTCGTCCTGTTCCACGCTTCGTTTATCCACCGTGATGGGTGCCGCGCTGCTGGCAAACCTGTCCATGATGCCTTTTGCGCAGGCCAGCGACAGCAGTCAGCTCATCAGCCTGATCAACCAGTACCGTGCTGCGCCACAACGCTGTAACGGGCAGCGTACGGCTCCTGCTGGCCCACTGGCCGCCAACGAAAAACTGGCCCAGGTGCGTCTTTCACAGGGCATGCAGCTGCGTGAGGTCTTGCGCGGGGCGGGTTATCAGGCAGCCCAGGTGCAAGCCATGGCTATTTCGGCACCGGCCGGGGCGGAAGCTGCCATGCAGGTGTTGACCCAGAGTTATTGCAAGGCGCTCTTGGACTCACATTACGCCGAGGTTGGCGTCTCGCGTTCGGGTAATCGCTGGCAAATCGTCCTGGCCCAGCCGGTGTTGTCGGGCAATATCGGCGACTGGCAGTCTGCCGGTAAGGAAGTCCTCAGGCTGGTCAACGAGGCGCGCGCCAAGCCGCGCCGCTGCGGGAGTCAATCCTTCAAGAGTGCCAAGCCGCTCACCTGGGACGCTAAGCTGGCCAACGCCGCCCTCGCTCACAGCCGCGAGATGGCCTCGCTCGATTACTTCAGCCATGCCGGCAAGGATGGCAGTCAGGTGGACAAGCGCGCCCAGCAACAGGGTTATCAATGGCGACGGATAGGCGAGAACATTGCCGGTGGTCCCGGCTCACCCAAGCAGGTCGTCTCCGGCTGGCTGGCCAGCCCCGGCCATTGCAGCAACATCATGAACCCGGACTACACCCAGATGGGTACGGCTTATGCCGTCAATCCCAAGAGCAGCGAGGTTATCTACTGGACGCAGGTGTTTGGGACACCGCGTTGAGTAAAGGGCAGGGATGTGGGAGTGATGGGTATCGCGTTGTTCAACCCATCAACAAACGCTACGCCCTACATTCTTAACCCACAAAAAAGCCGCCTCGAATGGGCGGCTTTTTTGTATGCAGCGAGGCTTACAATACCATCGCGGCAACCCAGCCGAACACCAGCAGCGGCAGGTTGTAATGCAGGAAAGTGGGCACCACGGTATCCCAGATGTGGTTGTGCTGACCGTCCACGTTGAGGCCGGCGGTTGGGCCAAGGGTGGAGTCAGACGCTGGCGAACCCGCGTCACCCAAGGCGCCCGCGGTTCCGATCAGGGTCACGATAGCCAGCGGGCTAAAGCCCAGCTGCACGCTGAGCGGCACAAAGATCGCGGCAATAATCGGGACCGTCGAGAACGACGAACCAATCCCCATGGTGACCAGAAGGCCTACCAGCAGCATCAGGAATGCCCCTACCGCCTTGCTATGGCCGATCCAGTCCGCAGACGCATCCACCAGGCTCTTCACCTGTCCTGTTGCGGTCATTACCTCGGCAAAGCCCTGGGCGGTAATCATGATAAAGCCGATAGCCGCCATCATCTTCATGCCTTCGGTAAAGAGGTCATCCGACTCCTTCCACCGCACAACGCCTGAGGCCGAAAACACCAGAAAGCCAGCCAGTGCGCCGATAATCATGGAGTCCAGCCACAGCTGTACGCTAAAGGCGACCGCAACCGCCACACCCGCCATCAGCAGACTCTTGGGGTTGTAGCTCGCCTCGACATGCTCGGCCTGCTCCAGCCGCGCCAGATCATAGACACGCTTGCGGCGATAGCTGAAAGAAGCAATCGCCAGCCCGCACACCATCCCCAGCGCTGGAATAGCCATCGCTTGCGTGATGCTGATACCACTGATATCCACGCCCGCCTTTGCCACATTGGCCAGCAGGATGTCGTTCAGGAAGATGGTGCCAAATCCCACCGGCAGAAACATGTAGGGCGTCACCAGACCAAACGTCATCACACAGGCAATCAGCCGACGGTCGATCTGCAGACGCGTCAGCACATACAGGAGCGGCGGAATCAGCAACGGAATAAAGGCAATGTGAATCGGCAGGATGTTTTGCGACGAGATGGAAACCGCCAGGATCATGGCCATAAGAATCCATTTCACCATGCCGCCGCCCTTGTTCTCGCTGCGACCGACCATGACGAGCACCTTGCTCGCCAACGCATGTGCCAGCCCGGATTTGCTGATAGCGACCGCAAAGGCTCCCAACATGGCGTAGGACAACGCCACCGTGGCACCTGAACCCAGCCCCGTATTGAAGGCCTTGAGCGTGCCATCCATTCCCAACCCGCCCAGCATCCCGCCGACGAGCGCACTGGCGACCATGGCGATCACCACGTTTACGCGGCACAGGCTGAGGACCAACATGAGTCCTACGGCCGCGACTACTGCATTCATTACCATCCTCCAGCGGAGTGTAAGCCTACCCAAAAAGGCGCGTACTCTGCCGTAATGCAGTAGATGGAGTCAAAAACGGATGCCGAAGTGCAGGCATCAAGGCTGACCCGACAGGCTGCCGGGCCGGTGAATGCGGGGCTATTCCTGTTTGGGTGACAACGGCGTTCCCACCACCGAATCGCCAATTACCAGAAAATGTCCGCCCGCAATATGGTGCAGCGTGCGCAGCTCATCGTGCCCCTCAAATGACCAGTGCCCCTCCTTGAAGACGCGCTCGTCGGCCTGGGCAGCAATCACTTCACCCAGGAACAAATCATACTGCTGCTCATTGTGCGGCTCCGGCAGCAGGCGGCACTCCAGCCACGCCACGCAGCCTTCCAGCAGCGGTGCTTCGACCTGCTCACCGGTGAAGGTCTCCAGCCCATACAGCGCAAACTTATCCTTTCCGCCCCGATCCAGCTCGCGGCCCGACGTGGTTCCCACGGTCTGGGCGATGTCCGCCTGCGTTACCACCGGCACGTTCAGCACAAAGGTGCCGGACTGCTCCAGCAGCTCCCGCGTCCAGGTGGACTTATCCAGGACAACCGCCACCTTGGGCGGCTCGAAATCGATCGCCATCGCCCAGGCCGCCGCCATGATGTTGCGCTTGCCTTCGTGTGCCGCACTGACCAGCACCGTCGGCCCATGGTTAAGCAGCCGATAGGCCTTGGGGAGAGGAACGGGGCGGCGGGTGGTTGTGGTCATGAAGGGACTCCAGAAAGATGAGGCGCGGCCCTATTCAGCGGCCGGGCATAGAAGAATGTCATCATAAGGGGTACGCCGGGCTTGATCAGCCCGGCAGCGTAGGCGCGACGTTGGCTGCCGGCTCACGGGCGACGTCATCCTCCGTTGGCTCAATCAGCGCCACCACCGTCCAGCCGGCCTGGGGCTGCCAGCTGCTGTCCGGTGTGACAACACGGATCTTGTCCTGCGGATCGCGGGCGAACAGTACCAGCGCCTTGCCTTCATGCAGCGCCTGATAGTCAGCCCAGCCAAAACCGTCCGTTAGCCGCGTGGTTCGGATCTCGTCTCCCCGCGCCAGTCGCCCGGCCAGCTGTGGATAGGTAAGGGCCGGACTGCCAAGCGCCTGACCACGGTGCTCTTCACTCGCGCGGTGCTTGTCGCTTCGCTGGCTGTCCTTGCCGCTGTACACGGTGTACAGCTCGTTGGCACCGAACTCATGGCGAAACCGCATGCTGGCGAGGGTGTTCAGTTCGCCCGCGGGAGATACGCCAAGCAGACGACCAATCCCTACCAGATCCATATGCGCCTCGGCGTGCTGCGACGCCGGATTGCCAAAGTAGGTGGGCAGCTCGTCCATGCGCGCGCTACTGATGTTGTCCCAGTTCGAATCGGTCAACATGACGCGCACGCCCAGCTGTTGCAGGGCTTTGCCCAAGGCGCGAGCCACTGGGTTGGCACCGATGATGAGAAAGCCGGTCGGCGCGGGTTCGGCCACCTTGAGCAGACGAGCGAGCGGACGAGCCGTTGCGCTTTGCAGCACCACCGTGCCGATGATGACTGCAAAGGTAAGCGGCACCAGTAAGGCGGCATCATCATTCCCTTCGCTGGTCAGGCGAATCGCAAAGATTGCCGAGACGGCGGCCGCCACGATGCCACGCGGCGCAATCCAGCCCAGCAGTACCCGCTCGCGCCACGACAGCGTCGACCCCCAAGTCGAGACCAGCACGTTCAGCGGTCGCGCCACAAAGAGGATCACCAGCAGCAGGACGAGTACCGCAGGTCCTAGCGCCAGCAAGGCATTGAGGTCCAGCCGCGCCGCCAGGAGAATGAACAGCCCGGAAATGAGCAGGACGCTCAGGTTCTCCTTGAAATGCAGGATCTCCCGTACATCGACATCCTTCATGTTCGCCAGGCACATGCCCATCAGCGTAACCGCCAGGAGACCCGACTCATGCACAAAGTGATTGGATACGATGAAGACGCCCAACACCGCTGCCAGGCTCGCCAGGTTGTACAGGTAATCCGGCAACCACTGCCGCTTCAGTACCTGCCCCAGCAGCCAGCCACCGGCCAAGCCGAACACACAGCCGCACACAATCACTGCGGCAAACGTCGTAAGGCTCTGACTGACCCCGCTACCGGCATCCCGGGCGACCACAAAGCTGTACACCACTACCGCCAGCAGCGCGCCAATAGGGTCGATGACGATGCCTTCCCAACGCAGGATATTGGCCACCGACGCCCGGGGGCGCACCACCCTCAGCATCGGCACGATCACCGTCGGACCGGTTACCAGCGTCATGCTGCCAAACAGCAGTGCCAGATCCCAGGCAAAGTCGAGCAGGTAGTGCGTAGCAATGGTAATGACCGCCCACGTCACCAGTGCTCCGGCCGTCACCAGCCGATGCACCACACTGCCGATTTCCCGCCACTCGGACAGATGCAGCGTAAGGCTGCCTTCGAACAGGATCAGCGCCACCGCCATCGAGACGACAGGAAACAGGAGGGGTCCCAGCAGCGCCTGCGGATCGAGCCAGCCCGTGACCGGACCCGCCAGGATGCCGCAGACCAGCAGAAACAGAATCGCCGGCAAGCGCAGCCGCCAAGCCAGCCACTGGCACATCAGGGCAATCACGCCGATACCGGCAAAGGCGAACAAGAGCTGCTGTTCGTGCATAACGGTCCTTGGAATACGAGGGGAAAAACATCAAGCGAGGGACAGCGCAAAAAGCTGTCATGACTAGACCGTAGCGCCTTTGCGGCAATTCCTGACCTTACGTCGGCATCCGGACGCTACGCGTTGAATGAATAGAGGCTACAAAGAACAACATGACAAGCAGACGAAAGCATTGCAGATATAGGGATGCAAACGGTCAGCGTACAGGATGAGATGAGCCGTTTAGCTTAGCGAGGCAATACCACTACCTACGCACCGTAGTGACGACTGACCAGTATTGGATAGCGCAGCGCCTTGGTTACGTAGCGCAACCAACATGGAATAGGCGAAGGCTTGTCTTGATATTTACCTAATAAATTGCCTGAGCAGGCCAAAACAAGCGAGTCGTGCCCTTTGTCAGAAGGTCCTTACAAAACTTGACGTAATTCACGTTTTGTATGATGTTTCGCCTATCTCGCCAATGCATAGGGACATGGCATGTACGCTCAGGGAATTCAGCGATCACGGTTGTTGAATCGTAACGATTGGCTGCGCTATCACCATGCCTTCCTCGCGCTAGATCTGTTAGCGCTTGCTCCCTTGCTCAAGCAATTCATTTTCTCTTTAACGCTCAAGGTTCACCGAATCTTGCCGTCAAATCTATCTAGCGTCGTCAATCCGCGAATGTAATCGCACGGCTTGCAGTGCCGTCTGTGTAGGGAAATACGCATGGCTCGTCGCTCTAAAACATCACCTTTCGAAGACCTCGTCTTTATTGCCTCCCGCCTTCCCTGGTGGGTAAGTCTGTTATTGGCTGTTCTAAGCGGCGTCATACTTCACCGCTATGCCATCAGCCCTCCGCCCGTAGTGAAAGATCCGACCCAATTTGCCGACGCGCTAACCGGACAAGCCTTTCGCAGTATCGCGCTATTTGCTCAATACCTGATTCCTGCCGCCTTCACGTTTGGAGCTATCGGCTCGGTGTTTGGCCGTATGCGCCGCCGTAAGCTCCATGAGAGCGTTGCCATGGCCACCCAACCCGGCAAAACCCTTAACGGGATCAGCTGGCAAGAATTTGAGCTGGTTGTAGGCGAGGCCTTTCGTCGTCAGGGCTTCACCGTTACAGAGACGGGAGGTAACGGTCCGGACGGCGGAGTCGACCTTATTCTGCATAAACAGGATGAAAAGCACCTCGTCCAATGTAAGCAATGGCGTGCTACCAAGGTAGGCGTGACGGTCATCCGCGAATTTTTTGGCGTAATGGCAGCTGAAGGCGCAGCCGGTGGCTTTGTGGTTACAGCAGGCCAGTTCACCAAGGAAGCCCGAGACTTCGCAAGTGGCCGCGGAATACGACTAGTTGAAGGAGAAGAGCTAAGGCGATGGATTGCTGTAAAAGCCAATACTCGAACAGAGCCGCCTATTAAAGAGACTCCAAGACTAACCCCTTTAATAAATTCTCAACCACACTCTCCTATTTGTCCGCTTTGCCAGTCACCGATGATTAAAAGAGTAGCTAAACGTGGCGCTAATGCGGGGAAAATTTTTTGGGGATGTGAAAATTTTCCAACATGCAAAAACACGATGGATATTAAATATTAAGGAGCTGGCATTAAACTTACAACCCAATATTCCTAACAAAAATCAAACATAAACCGTTATTTTCATTAAAGAAAATGTAGATAACTACCAATTAAGCCTCAGCAATCTTCAAAATTACTGAAGCGGAGGACGCAATGAAGCTTTACAACTTAAAAATAGAAGGTTTCAAAAGAGTTCATTCAGCAAACGTACGTTTTGGGGACGCTACGTTCTTAATAGGTGCAAACAACGCGGGTAAAAGCTCAGTCCTTCAAGCTATAGAATGGCTTTTTTCAGATAAGAAACGTCTAGAGCCTGACTGCTTTTGCTCAGAAATAGACGAGGAAACGAATGAAAACAAAATTGTCTGTAAAAAAGTTGTTTTAGAGGCAGAGCTTAGAAACGTACCAGAAGATGCAGTAAACTGGCGGGGTTTTAAAGGAAGGATATTTAACTATAACTGCGAAGATATTAATGACACAGGAAAAAGTATCTTTTACAGGAAAACCTACACTTTAGGAGAAGATGTAGATATAGAGATAAAAACACTAACCAGAACACTAAGAAATAATTATAACACCACAGCAGAGTTAATAGCAGCTGGCGTAGACGAAGAAAAAGTATTAGATTTATTTAAAGACTTAAACAAAAAATCTCTGCAACAGAAAAAGCAAAGTTAGAACTTATAGATGAAATCTGGGAGATATCCAATGAAGAAACTTGGGCGAAAAACCCAGGCGGTATCGCAGGCGTTGTTCTTTCTAAGCTACCAAAATTTCTTTTTATCCCTGCCGAGTCTTCGTCTCACGAAATTGATACTAAAAACGGAGTCCTTCAGAGAACCCTTAATGAGCTATTCAAAGACGTAAGAAGCGTTTCAGCGCATTATAAGCAAGCCCAAAAGTGTTTAGACAGTTTAGCTAAAGAACTTAATCCTTTAGATGCAGAATCAGAGTTCGGGAAAATGATGACCGAACTTAACGACATTCTTTCTACAGTTTTCCCAGAATCGAGAATTTATGCTTCCGCAGACCTTTCAAATCCTGACACTGCATTGACTCCTTCATTTTCAATTGAAATGTCAAGCAATATAAGGACGTCTATCTCTAATCAAGGGACAGGAATGGTTAGAGCGGCAGTTTTTGGGTTGTTGAGATTTCGGCAGCAATGGTTGAAAAAGAAGGTTGGTAACGATACTCGTGGTCTAATAATAGGTTTTGAGGAGCCTGAAATATATCTTCACCCAAGTGCTGCCAACCAAATGAGGGATCTAATTTACGAACTTTCAGGAAGCACTTCTCAAATTATAGCCACGACCCACTCACCGTACCTTATAGATATATCGAGAAAACCAAAACAAGTATTAAATAGATTTCATTATGAAGACTCACATACTTCAATAATGCCTTTTTCAGTTACTGAAGAATTTTTACTCTTACAGAATGAAGACAAGCACCATGTGAAAATGCTTTTAAAAATTGACGATCATATCTCAAGGATATTTTTTACTCGAAAGGTTATAATCGTAGAAGGCGACACTGAAGAAATAGTTATAAAAGAAGCAATTAAAAGATTACCTCAAGAATCAAAAAACCTCTTACTCTCCAATACAGAAATAATCAAAGCTCGTGGAAAATCAGCAATAATAGGGCTAGCAAAATATCTATCTGCACTTAATGTTAGTTTTTTTATCATCCATGACAGAGATAAAGGAACAGCCGGCGCAGAAAAATTTAACATGCCGATATTGGAAGCGGCAAAATCTAAAGATCATGTTATAGCAGTAGAAGAATGTATCGAGGACCTTTTAGGCTACCCCGCTCCCTCATCAGAAAAACCTTTTTCGGCGTACAAACAGACGCTGCTTTGGGGGAGTACTTGGGACAGCGTGCCTCTATCATTAAGAAATGTGCTAGTAAAAGCATATTATCCTTATTTAAAGTAATTATGCATAAGATGGGTTGAGCGAAGCGATATCTATCTTTTTAGTTGTTATTACAAAACGCCGTTACCTCATCCAATAACGCTTCCTGCACTTCTTCCGGCAAGTAATGCCCACCGGGTAACGCCTTGCCCTGCACATTGGCTGCTACCTTTTTCCACTCTGCGAGCGGGTCGAAGCATTTGCCTACGATGCCGTCAGCGCCCCAGAGTGCAAGGGTGGGCATGGTCAGCATTCGATTGGCGGCGCGATCGGCGCGGTCGTGCTCAAGGTCAATCGTGGCGCTAGCCCGGTAGTCTTCGCAGATGCCTCTGGCCGTGCCGGGCAATTTGAGGCAGCGCAGATACTCTTCAAACGCGCCATCCATGAACGGTGCAAGGCCTGCGCTGCGAGTGCCCATAACGCTGCGCAGGTAGAGATCCGGGTCGGCATCGATAAGGGTTTCTGGCAACGGCGCCGGGCGGATCAGGAAAAACCAGTGCCAATAGGCGCGAGCAAAGGCTTCGTCGGTCTGGTTGTACATAGCCAGCGTAGGGGCGATGTCGAGCAGGATCATTCGCCGTACCGCGGCGGGGTGATCCATCGCCAGACGGTGGACCACTCGGGCGCCGCGGTCATGGGCGAGCAGATCAAATGTGTCGAAGCCCAACGTTTGCATGAGCTCGATATTGTCTTGCGCCAGGGTGCGCTTGGCATACGTCAGGTGCTGCGGGTCAGCAGGCGGCTTGCCGCTATCGCCATAACCGCGCAGGTCCGCCGCCACAACGGTGAATCGCTCAGCCAGCACAGGCGCTACCTTGCGCCAGATAATATGCGTTTGCGGATGCCCATGCAGCAGGAGCAATCCAGGCCCACTACCTCCGATCCGGTAGGCAATATCGACACCGTTGACATGGCACTGCGCTTTTTGAAAACCAGAGAACATGGGTAGGCGCTCCAGGCTGAGGTCGGGTTTATCCGGTGTACCGATTAGCGGCCCCGTTGATAAAGAGCCGGTACCCAAAAGATGGCCGACACCTTGGTTTACCCATCGTTGGCAAACGGCCATTATTTTTTTGCCAAGAGCGATTTATTTCACATTTTTGCACTCAAAGGGGCTCCGTCACTCATACCCTAAAACAATATGAGACTACCTACTCTCCTTTCCCGCCCCTTACTGAACGTGCTGGCCTTCACGACCTTAGCCTTGGGGAGCCATGCGGCGCTGGCTGCCGAGCCGTCTACCGCAACGCCGGTAGCCGTCAGTCAGGTGAACACCTCCGTTACCAGCTCCATCAATGACTTCACTAATGAGGACTGGCAGAACGGGGTCTATCGCAAGGCCGCAGGCTTTTCAATTCCGGCCACGCAGACTAACCAGAATGCGTTCAAGCCTGGAGCAAAGGTGCTCCTGGCAACGGGCGCGGTTGTGGCGGTCAAGCAGGTGCAGGTTGGCGACAAGAACATGGCCGTGTGGGTAGAGGGTCCGCTGCTGGATGGCAGCGCTGTAGGTTATCCGCGTCGGCTGACGGTTGGGCTCAATGGCGGCGATCCCGTCCCGCCCAAGGTCGTGCCGCAGGAAGAGTTCAGCACGCGTATCAATAACCTTACGAACGAGGACTGGCTCAAAGGCGTGTATCGAAAGGCAGCTGGTTTTTCCATTCCCGTTACCGCCATGAACCGCAAGGGCTTCAAGCCCGGCGCAACCGTACGCCTGGGAGATGGGCAAGAGCTGCTGGTGAAATCCGCCCAGGTAGTGGGGACAAGCATGGCGGTGTTTCTGGACAGTCCCGTATTGAATCCAGACCTGGTGGGATATCCGAAAAGGCTGAGGTTCATAGCGCCCGCACCTTGATAGTACAGGCGTGACCGAAAGGAGGCGTTTGGTACGGCCGTGCCGGATGCCTCTCCCTTGATGGATATCGCCTTGCCTACGGGTCAGGTGCTCCGATCCAGGCTGCGGCGCTATATGACTACCGTCAGCCAACCGGTGCCCTATCGTGCCATCACCGCTGGTAGAATGCGCCGCCTGTTCCACCAGCCCTCGATGTCTCCATGTCCCGATTGAATCCTCGTCAACAGGAAGCCGTAAATTACATCAGCGGGCCGCTCCTGGTGCTGGCCGGTGCCGGTTCCGGCAAGACCAGCGTGATCACCCGCAAGATCGCCTACCTGATCCAGCAGTGCGGTATTCGCGCCCAGTACATTTGTGCCGTGACCTTTACCAACAAGGCCGCCCGGGAGATGAAGGAGCGGGTCAGCAGCCTGTTGCGTGGAGGGGAAGGCAAGGGTCTGACCGTATCGACCTTCCACAACCTGGGCCTGAACATTATCCGCAAGGAATACGCCAAGCTGGGTTACAAGCCGGGCTTCTCCATCTTCGATGAGGGCGACATCAAGGCGCTGCTCGCGGACATCATGCAGAAGGAGTATTCCGGAGACGACGGCGCCGATGAGATCAAGAACTACATCGGCAACTGGAAGAATGACCTCGTGCTGCCTGAGGAAGCGCTGGCTAAGGCCCGTACGCCCAAGGAGCAGACGGCCGCCGTGGTGTACCTGCATTATCAGCGCACGCTCAAGGCCTATAACGCTGTAGACTTTGACGACCTGATCCTGCTGCCGGTCAAGCTCTTCCAGGACAACCCCGACGTGCTGGAAAAGTGGCGCAACCGCATCCGTTACATGCTGGTGGACGAATACCAGGACACCAACGCGAGCCAGTACCTGCTGGTCAAACTTCTGGTGCAGGATCGCGCGCAGTTCACTGTGGTGGGCGATGATGACCAGTCCATTTATGCGTGGCGCGGGGCACGGCCGGAAAACCTCATGCAGCTCAAGGATGACTTTCCTTCGCTCAAGGTCGTGATGCTGGAGCAGAATTATCGCTCCACCAGCCGTATTCTCAAGTGCGCGAACATCCTGATCGCTAACAACCCGCACGTGTTCGAAAAGCAGCTGTGGAGCGAGATGGGTCATGGTGACCCAATCCGCGTGATCCGCTGCCGTAATGAGGACGCCGAGGCCGAACGTATCGCGCTGGAAATCCTTACCCTACACCTGAAAACGCAGCGGCCGTATTCGGAGTTTGCCATCCTCTACCGAGGCAACCATCAGGCCAAGCTGATGGAGCTCAAGTTACAGCACCATCAGATTCCGTATCGGCTGTCAGGCGGTACCAGCTTTTTCTCCCGCCAGGAGGTGAAGGACCTGATGTCCTACTTCCGCCTCCTGGTAAACCCGGATGATGACAACGCCTTCCTGCGCGTGATCAACGTACCGCGCCGGGAGATTGGTTCGACCACACTGGAAAAGCTTGGCAACTACGCTACACAGCGGCAGATTTCCATGTATGCCGCTTCTGACGAGATGGGCCTTTCCGAGCACTTGGATGCCCGTTATACCGAGCGCCTTGCCCGCTTCAAGCGCTTCATTGATGCCGTGCGTCAGCAGTGTGCGCAGAGCGATCCGATCATGGCGTTGCGCAGCATGGTCATGGACATCGACTACGAGAATTGGATTCGCCAGAACGCCTCCAGCGACAAGGTGGCCGAATTCCGCATGGGCAACGTCTGGTTCCTGATCGACGCGCTGAAGAACACGCTCGAAAAGGACGAAGACGGCGACATGACCATCGAAGAGGCCATCGCCAAGCTGGTCCTGCGGGACATGCTTGAACGCCAGCAGGAAGAAGAGGAAGGCGCCGATGGTGTGCAGATGATGACGCTGCACGCCTCCAAGGGTCTGGAGTTTCCCTACGTGTTCATCATGGGCATGGAGGAGGAAATTCTTCCGCACCGCTCCAGCATCGAGACGGACAGCGTGGAAGAAGAACGCCGCCTGGCCTATGTAGGCATTACCCGCGCTCGCCAGACGCTGGCCTTTACCTTTGCCGCCAAGCGAAAGCAATACGGCGAAGTGATCGACTGCACGCCAAGTCGCTTCCTGGATGAGCTGCCACCGGAGGATCTGGAGTGGGAGGGTCAGGAGGATGCGCCGGTAGAGGTCAAGGCAGCACGGGGCAATGATGCGCTGGCCGCGATGCGGGCGATGCTCAAGCGGTAGATTTGCTTGTGGAACGATGAGAAAGGTTAAGCGCGATGGGTTGAGCGAAGCGATACCCATAAGGCGCCAAAGCTAACGCCCCGGCCTTTGGCCTTTCCCATTGATTCACACACCTAAAGCGCGCCCCTCGACCTACCCTTTGCAGGGAACGTTCACCCCTATTTTCAGGCTTGCCGCTTTGTTCACACTTCAAGGCCAAAACGACCAGTAATCAGCCTAATGGAAAAAAGCCATGAGCAAATTGAGGGTTTCTAGGGTCAATTGAATATCGGTTTTGTATGACCGTTTATCTCTAACGGTCTTTTTCGATATTCAACAGAGAGGTCTAGATATGGCTACTGCAAATGCCAAGCAAGAACTGAAATCCGTTGAAACCATTAATGCCCGCGCGTCCACCGGTCAGGACGCCACTCTGTCCCAACAGGTTGAAATTGGCAAGGCGTTGAGCGTACTGCTGTCTGACGTTTTCGCCCTGTATATCAAGACCAAGAATTACCACTGGCACATGCACGGCACCCACTTCCGCGACTATCACTTGTTGCTGGAAGAGCAGGCAACCCAGTTGTTCGCCATGACTGACCCCATGGCCGAGCGTGCACGCAAGATTGGTCAGCCTACCATTCGCTCCTTGGAGCAGATGGTGCAGCAAAAGCGTCTGGCCAGCAGCGAAGCTGAAGACCTGACCGCTGAGCAGATGCTGGAAGAGCTGCATGCCGATAACCAGGCGCTGGCTGCGTTCATGCGCACTACCCACACCCTGACCAGTGATGGTAACGATGTGGCGACCACCAGCCTGCTGGAAGAGTGGATCGACCAAGCTGAAGAGCGCGCCTGGTTCCTGGGCAAGACTGTCGGTAAGTAAGTATTATTGGCAGGCTTTGGCTCTCTTTTGTAGAGATGCCTGAACACTGCCGAATTCGATCAATCCGGAATCCTGCGGGGTTCCGGATTTTTTATGCCTGCTGTTTACATACAGCGTGGCAACTGTCATGAATCGTGCTGCTTCGGCACCTGCATAACATCTTCTGCACAACGGGTCGATCTGAGCGAAAATAACGGTTTGTTGTTTTCAGACGCGGACGTGAATGTCGCCTGTTCAGTTCGCGTCTTTCAAACCCTTATACAGATTGCACGTATGTACGATAACCAGCTTATCCTCGTTCCATCCATTTCCACCCTGCCAGGCCATGAAGCCAAGGCATTAAGCGCGCTGCGCTGGCTGATACGCAGGGGCATCGTGCAGGAACAGGTAACGACCTGCGGCCGCGGCTCGCGGGGCATGGCCTATGGCATTGCTCCAGGTGCCGAACGGGTGGTCAGATACCCCGAACATCTGCCGTTCGGTCATCCTGTCAACGGACTGGAAATCATCACTCGCCGCTGCATCTTTACGCCGGACAAGGGATTCAAGGAGGAGGCGGGTTGCCCTGAGTGCCGCCGGGAGATCGGCGAGGCGCTGTTCGACAGCCTGGAAGACTGGATGCCCGGCCATACCGACAATTTCCGTTGCCCCGAATGTGGACACGAAGATGACATCAACGGGTTCCTGTTCCTGCAGCCCTGTGGCTTTTCTAATCTGGGCTTTATTTTCAACGGCTGGGCAAAAGCCGTCTTTCAGCCCACCTTTCTTGAAGAGTTTGCAGAACGGCTTGGCTATGGCATTACACAGGTAACGGTTGAACTCTGAACGAGGGCCCGGTAAAAGAAGGCGAGGAGTACAAAAATAATTAAACAGGCAGAGCGTTGATAAATAAGAGAATTGTGCCTACTGCCGCTGCTTGCCGGAAAATAAAGGTATACAACGGCTCAAAAGCGCGTATGGTGACGTCACTGCTCTGCAATTGTCACTTCGATACCCTGGCTTGATGTACTGCTTCACGTTTCATCTCCTTGGCTCGTTTTACTTTCGCATCTCAGTCTCGGCCTGAACGGTTCAGCGCCGCAGTCTTACTTTTACCTTGGAGATACATCATGTCTACTCGCCAAACGGGTACCGTCAAGTGGTTCAACGATGAGAAAGGTTTCGGCTTCATCACGCCTGAGAGCGGTCCTGACCTGTTCGTTCATTACCGTTCGATCGAAAGCGCCGGCTTCAAGAGCCTGAGCGAAGGTCAGCGCGTTTCTTTCGTGGCCGTCAAGGGCCAGAAAGGCATGCAGGCTGATCAGGTTCAAGTCGTCTAAGACGCCTGATCCAAAAAGCCCCGCCTAGCGGGGCTTTTTTATTGCCTGCGTTTTTTAAAGTCGGCTGTTCGCCGCTATCGCCTCAATGGCAAGCCCTTCGTCCTGTACTGCTGCTCTTTCAGAGTGGTGCCTGTTCGATCAAGCCCTGTCTTGACGCCAACATCATCCAACCTAATGGATCAGCATGTCCGGTTATCGAGTCAAATATCAAACCGTCACCGTTGGTGATGTGGATTTTCACATCCAATCCCTAAAAGACCATCAGCAATACTATGATCCCAACGGCGAAGCGGAGCTGCTGGGCATCTCGCCCGAAAGCTGGCCGCTGTTTGGTCAGGTCTGGCCTTCAAGCTATGTACTGGCCACAGCCATGCAGACCATTGATCTCAAGGGCAAACGTATCCTGGAGTTGGGGGCAGGTCTTGCCTTGGCCAGCCTTGTGGTGCATAGCCGAGGCGGCAACATGACGGTGAGTGATTACCATCCGTTGATCCCAACCTTTCTGAACGAGAATCTGCGGCTCAACAACCTGGGGCCGATCAAATACCAGGCGGCAGATTGGGGCAGAACCGACCTGGACCTGGGCCAGTTTGATCTCATCATCGGCAGTGACCTGATCTACGAGCGCGACCAGCCTGCCATCCTGGCCGACTTCATTGACCGGCACTCGGCAGATGAAGTGGACATCATCATTGTCGACCCGGACCGCCGCCAGCGTTCCAGCTTCTGCCGTGAGATGGAGGAGCTGGAATACTCGTATCGGAGTACGCGAGCAGACTGTGTACTGAGTACCGGCGAAGCCTATAAAGGGTCATTCCTGCATTTTCATCGGGACGAGGCCACACTGAGCCTCGCCGTCGGTTAGGTTTTCCTACAGCGGGCCGGGGTCCGGAATCGGGCCAGGAATCTTGGCTGGCTCTTCCAGGTTTTCGCGCGCTTCTTCAGGCAGGTCTTCCGGGCGGGTCTCGGGATCGAGTTCGCTTTCCAGCTCACTATCGGCTTCGTCAAGATCGTTCAAAGGCGCCTGATCAGCACAATAGAGGCCTATAACGGCCGGATCAGGCGTGAACGCTGAAGGACTTGGGTGCGTCAGCATCGGCATATCCTCATGGCTGGGCTCTTTTGTTTAGTCCAGCCACCCGAGAATAGGTTGCAACCGTTTACCGATGACGCATCCGTGCCGCTACGAGCAAGGAAACAAGACAGCCGCCAGCCAGATACGCCGCAACCAGATGCCAGGACCCGTTGTTGGCACTGACCAGCGAGGCGGCAATGAACGGTGTAAAGCCGCCGCCCACCACGCTGGCAACCTGATAACCGACACCGGCCCCGCTGTAGCGATACTCGGTGCCAAAGGCTTCCGTGAACAGCGGCTGTTGCACGCTGACGATCATGTCATGAGCCATGTTGGCAAGCATGACGGCAAAGAACACGATCCAGCCAATCGAGCGTGCTTCCAGGGCCAGGAAGAAGGGCACAGCTGAGAGCACACCAATCGTGGCGCCGATCAGGTAGATACGGCGTAACCCATAGCGCTCCGCCAGCCAGGCGAAGCAGGGAATGGTTACGCAGCTGATGGCACCCACCAGCAGGCCGATATTCAGGAACAGCTCGCGGGAAAGGCCCAGGTTGGCAGTCGAATAACTGAGCGCAAAGGTCGTCACGATGTACATGGTGAACAATTCGGCCATACGCAACGCGACGATCAGGAGGAACGCGCGTGGATGGCGACGTAGCGCTTCCACGATGGGTAGCTTGACGGCTTTGTGAGCCTGTTTGACCTCACGCACGAACTCGCGGGATTCTTCCATGCTGGAGCGCACCCATAAGGCAATCAGCACAAGCACGATGCTAAACAGGAACGGAAGGCGCCAGCCCCAGCTGTGAAAGGCCTCGTCGCTCAAAAAACGATCAAGTAGCGATACGCTGCCCGTGGCCAGGATCAACCCTACGCCAAAGCCTACCTGCACGCCGCTGCTGTAGAAGGCACGCTTAAGCGGTGGTGCACTCTCCACGGCCATCAGGGCCGCGCCGCCCCACTCGCCGCCTACGGCAAACCCCTGGATAGCACGCAAAATAACCAACAGAACGGGTGCCCACCAGCCAATGCTCGCATAAGTCGGCAACAGGCCAATCAGGGCAGTCGAAATGCCCATGAGCATGACCGTCAGCACCAGCATGCGCTTGCGGCCGAGTTTGTCGCCGTAGTGCCCAAATACGAAACCGCCCAACGGACGGAACAGAAAGCCCACGCCAAAGGTGGCGAAGGCAGCCAATGTCCCCATGGCCGGGCTTACGTTGGGAAAGAACTCCTTGTTGAAAATCAGCGCCGCCACGATGCCGTAGAGCAGAAAGTCGTACCAGTCCACAACCGCCCCGACAAAACTGCCAAGGGCGGCCTTGCGGGCCTGTGAATCGGAGCGCCCCGGGGGCGATGCGTCGGTTGCATGGGTCATTGCGGTCATGGCTTGGGTACTGATAACAGGAGGCGAGCCGTCAGAAGTGGCTCAAAAATCCGCCCGCCGGCATGCTCATACTGCAGGTACAGGAGGGAAAGCAGACGGGAAGGTGTGAAACAGGCGCAGGGGTGGCCGATTACTCGTACGTCATACAGGACGGAGCAAACAGGCAAGGCGCAGAGAGATACATAGAGACGTCCTTATAGTTTTAATGGGCTATACGAAGAGAAGGCTTCGCACCGGAGGACGGGATAGTGTGTTGCGAGGGGTTATGAGGTCAACTGTAGGGTCACGTACAGCTCATGAAGAACGTGACCGTTAGTCGATTGACACCCGTGGCAGGACGCCAGAGGGGCGGTAAATCATTCGTCCATTAACTTCTTGCGATCTTCTACCGGCAGGCTGCGAGTCTCGGGATCGAGATCCTCCAGCTCGCCATCGGCTTCGTCCAGGTCATTAAGAGGAGCCTGATCCGCGCACCAGAGCTCATTGGCCGCAAGCAGGGTGCTGTAGTTGGCCAGGCGGCAGGTGTGTGCAGGAATACCGGTAATCATCTTGAGTCCCTCCCAGGAAATACCGATGAATGCTGTTTTAGCTTAGTCCGGTAATCGCAGCGGGAGGTTGCAACCGATCATCGGTTGGTGTGGCGAAGGATGTCTTGCTGAAGAGGCGGATGGCTATCCGACTTTCATACACAGGATGGGTTAAACGCAGCGGCTCTCATCACAGGCGCCTGACCTCGAAGACCAGGCACCTGATAACGGACAGCTTAGAAGCGGTCGCGAATGACCACTTCGTCGTAGGGCAGCTTGCCAGTGCGCGCATGCGCCGGCTCGGCGGCCTTACCGACGGAAATCATCAGGCTGACGACATGGTCGTCCGGCAGATTGATCAGCTGGCCAACGGCCTCAAAATCAAAGCCGACCATGGGGCAGCTGTCATAGCCCATGCCCTTGGCAGCCAGCATCAGCGTCTGGGCCACCAGGCCGGTGCTGCGCATGGCCTCGTCACGCTGGGTCTGTGGCTTGTCACGGTAGTACGCATCGATGGCCGGCACCATGAAGTCCTGCACAGCCTGGGGAGCTTCGCTCCAGATACGGGCGGCATTCTTTTCCCAGCTGGCAACATCGGCACACACGATGACGAGCAACGAGGAATCGGTGATCTGGGCCTGATCCCAACCTACCGCACGAATCTGCTGACGCAGCGCCGGATCTGTCACTGCCACCAGACGCACATGCTGCAGGTTGAACGACGTCGGCGCCAGCAGGGCATGACTCAGCAGTTGGCGTTGCTCGTCATCGGTCATCCGGTGAGAAGCATCGTAATGACGGATGGCGCGACGTGCATTGATGGTTTCAAGGATATTCATACTGCGTTCCTTTAAATAAAAGTCAGGCCAGCACAAGCGTTTGGAGCCGCAACGGCCGTTTGGAAATCGTGGTGCAGAACGTAAAGGATAGCTGCGTATTTATCCAATCAAGCGTACTGATTCATTCCATCGATATCGCCAATACCGCTTCGCTAGCTGTTTTTGCTGAAACGATTGCGCAAAAAGGTGATCGAATCCCGTTTGATGACAATTTGTTTCTGAACCCTGTGGCGTCAGAGCAGTCTTTTAGCGGTTCGCCTGCTCTGGCAGGCGCGTCTGGATACAATAAAAGCAGGCAGCATTACATGGAATCTCCCACGCTCACCCTCTCGGCCCCTGCCGCTCCGGCGCGTAAAGGCCTCGTCCTTCTCATCGCCATCATTGCCGCCCTGGGTGGCCTTCTCTTCGGTTACGACACTGGGATTATTGGCGTCGCCCTGCTCGGCCTTGGCCGTGAGTTTGCGCTGAATGACACCCTCAAGCAGCTCGTCACGGGCGCCATCATCTTTGGTGCGCTGTTTGGCTGCCTGGGCACCGGCCCGATCTCCGATCGACTCGGCCGACGCCGAACCATCATCCTGGTGGGCATAGTATTCGCGCTCGGGTCGATTCTATCGGCCGTCTCGCCCAACGTGACGCTGCTGATCCTGTCGCGCTTTCTGCTTGGCCTGAGTGCCGGCAGCTCGACGCAGATCATTCCGGTCTACATTGCCGAAGTAGCCCCGCCACAACATCGCGGAAAGCTGGTGGTACTGTTCCAGTTCATGGTGGTCAGCGGCATTACCGTCGCCTATTTCACCGGCTTTGCGCTGGACGAGCACTGGCGCTGGATGTTTGCGCTGGGCGTGGTTCCGGCCGTGATTTTGCTGGCCGGCATGTCGGTACTGCCTGAAAGTCCACGCTGGCTCCTGTCCCGTGGACGCGAGCAGGACGCACTGGCGGTCCTGGAGCGCGTCCGTGGTGATGAGGCGGCTGCCCGCCGGGAGCTGACCGAGATCAAGACTGTGAGCGATGCACCGGAAGGTACCTGGCGGGACCTGCTCCAGCCCTGGGTTCGCCCGGCGCTGTTGGTGGGCGCTTGTATCTCTATGTTTTCGCAGATCACCGGCAATAACGCACTCGTCTACTACGCACCGACTATTCTGACTCAGGCGGGCTTTTCCGATCAGACGGCGGTTCTGGCCACTGGCTGCAGCACCATCCTGGTGGTGATCATGACCGTGATCGGCAGCCTCCTGGTGGACCGCATCGGCCGCCGTCGCTACCTGCTGATCCTGATCCCCGGCTCGATCATTGCGCTGGCCATCATGGGCTACCTGTTCCAGGGTGCAGGCCCCACCACTGACGTGCAGCGCTGGCTGGTCGTGGGTTGTCTGGCGGCCTACCTGATGTTCAACTGCGGCGGCTTCGGTGTGTGCATCTGGCTGATCAACTCAGAAGTCTACCCGCTGTTCGTGCGCGGCAAAGGTGCCAGCGTTGGGGCCTTCAGCCACTGGTTCTTCGATCTGGTCGTCACGCTGACTACGCTGAGCCTAGTAACGTGGCTGGGCGCTGCCCATACGTTCTGGGTTTATGCCGGAATCTCGTTGCTGGCTCTGGTCTTCATCTGGCGCTTCGTGCCTGAAACCCGTGGCAAGAGCCTGGAGAAGATCGAGCACGAGCTGCGCGAGCATCGCTTCTACCCTTACCAGCAGCGCCACGACCACTGACGCTGCATGGCATGGCCCAACCGCATGAGGTTGGGCCGTTTCCCCCTACGCCCTGCCAGTCTCGCGCTGGCGGGACTGCACGATCCACATGATTACCATCGCCAGAAGCGGCACCAGCGTCACCACGGCGGCAAAGAATTCCCCTGTCTGCCGTAGCCCGAATGCCTCCGCCGATACCCCTACGCCAATCACCGGCACCGACATCGCCACGTAATACGTGACAAAAAGCGTTGAGGTTACAGCTGCCTTGTGCTCACGTGGGCTGGCACCTGTCACGGCGTTCATACCGGCTCTAAACACGATGCCCTGGCCCGCTCCTGCGATTACCGTTCCCAAGAGCAGAAACCCGACCTGTGCAGTGGCAATGCTGACACCAATAGTGGCCGTGCCCAGTGATAGGGCAATGCAGCCAATCGTCATGTGTAAGTGTGCAGGCAGCTTTTTCAGCAATGCCTGCCCGATGATGGATGAGACAAACAGCAGGCAGATAACCGCGCCAATGGTAACGCCATGGGTATGCCCCATGACTTGGCCCATAATGGCCGGCACAACCGCTGTAAACAGCCCCGCCACGCTAAAACCCGCCATCCCCGAGAGGGCGGCTGGGATAAACAGGGCTCGCACCTCCCGCGGCAGATGAGGCTTCTGTATTCGCAACCTCGGCTTAGCCGGGCGCTGGACCGTCTCGTGTGCCAACAGCACACCCACTGCTGCAACAACCAATAAGATCAGGTACAGGCTGAACACCAGATGCGTCGGATAGGGCAGATACGTCGATAGGAGGCCTGCCACCAGAGGGCCCAACCCCAGCCCGAGCATGTTGGAAGCCGTAGCCACCAGGGTCGAGACATTGCGCCACGGCTCAGGCGCCAGCTCCAAGACGGCCACAGTGGCCGTACCGGTATAAATCCCGGCGGAAAAGCCGGAGAACAACCGTGCCAGCATTAATCCGCTAATGCTGTGGCTGAAAAGAAATATCACCGTACTGATGGCCGACAACGCGATACCGGCCAACAGCATCGGTCGCCGTCCCAGCTGATCGGACCAGCTCCCCGCCACCAGCAGCGCCGCAATCACGCCTGCCGCATAAATGGAAAAGATCAACGTCACCCACGTCTCGCCAAAGCCCATCTCCTGTTGATAAAACACATACAGCGGTGTGGGCAGTGTGGTACCCATCATCGTGATCAGAAAGGCACAGGCCACCCAAATAAAGGCGCGACGGGGATGTGAAGCACTCGCAGGCATGCTTGCTCCTAGGCGTATTGATCATTATTTGAACAGCCCGACCGGAGGTGGTCGGGAAAGCGGTAGACCGAACGCGATGGCGAAGCGTTCGGTATGAAGGACAGCCCGGAGAGGGTTTAGCCTGGCGGAATGCCTAGCTCGACGGGTGTCTTATGAGAATGAAATGATGGGTATGGCTCTGCTCAACCCGTCCTACGAAGCGGTTTGTGACGAGGCCGGTAAGTGGCACATACAGAGGATAGGCGAAGCGATACCCCTCCCACATATGCCAACCTGACTAGCCACATCAGCCCCAACCGCGCCCTATTCCGCCGCGCTGAAATACCGCTCGATAGTGGCCATGTCCGCCCCGGTTGCGAGGGCCAGCGACAGGAGAATGCGTGACTTCTGAGGATTGAAAAAGCCGCTGCCAATGCCCTCTTCCTTCCTGCTGACGAACCCAGAGCCGGTACGGGTGGAGCGGATCACGGGAATGCCCTGCTCCATGAGCCGTTTGACTGTCTCTTTGGTGCGCGTGGGGATGGAGCCGTTACCCGTACCGGCGATCACAATGCCTTTTGCACCATCCTTGATCGCTGCATCGATTAGTGCACTGTCTTGGTCTTGGTAGCTGTAGAGAATTACGACCTTGGGCAGGCTTTCCTGCTTGGAGACATCGAAATGCCTCTTGCCGGTCGGTGTGGCAGGAGAATAGTAGAACCGGGGCGTAATGCCGACAAAACTGCCCAAGTAGCCCTGCTCGACCGCTCGGAAGGTGTCGGGCGTGGTGGAGTTGGTCTTGGTGGTATAGAAGGCCGAGCCGATGCGGTCGTTCAGAACGACCAGGGTGCCACGTCCGTTGGCCTTGTCATTGGCTGCCAGACTGACCGCTTCGAGCAGGTTCATGGGCCCGTCGGCCCCTACAGCCGTGGCAGGGCGCATCGCTCCCACCACTACCACGGGCTTTTCGCTTTTGACGGTCAGGTCGAGGAAGAAAGCCGTTTCTTCCAGCGTATCGGTACCATGGGTTACGACCACGCCATGTACTGCCGGGTCTTCCAGTTTTTGGCTGATCGTTTTTGACAGCTTCAGCAGTGTCTTCTGGTCCATGTCCTGGCTGGGCATGTTAGCGAGTTGCTCGCCTGTTACCGTAGCCACTTGATTCAGCTCCGGCACAGCCTTGATCAGGGTTTCGATACCCAGCTTACCGGCGTCGTAGTCAGTGGTATCGGTGCTGGAGGCCGAGCTGCCGGCAATGGTGCCGCCAGTGGCGTAGATGACGACGCCGGGCTTGGCGTCTGCGGCAAACAGGGAGGCTGTAGAGAGCGCAAGGGCGACGCTCAGAAACGCAGGGGCAAAACGAACAGGCATGCAATGTCCTTACTGTGAACCGGGAAAACGTGGCTGTGACCACGTATTTCCTTACGCAAGGACTGTGCCCTGCTGATCAAGCGATGGGTATCGCCCTGCTCTACCCATCTTGCCAAGGGTGAGTACATGGATAGATCGGGGCGCTGCATTCGCTACACGCCCCGGTCTATTGGCAGCGCCGAAACGGCGGTCCTACTTGTCCTTGTTCTTGCGTCCGGGCAGCACTGAATTAAGTACCTGCTTGGCCGTTTCCTTGATGATGCCGCCTTCGTTCGGGTCACCATGCAGAAGCGAGGAGGCAAAGCTCTTGGCCTGCTCGATAGTGAAATGTGGCGGCAGCGGTGGTACATCCGGGTCGGTCTTGAAGGTGATAACGACTGGACGCTCGGAGGCGAGTGCCTCTTCCCAGGCGGAAGCTACCCGGTCGGCGTTGTCGACATAGATACCCTTGAGACCGATGGACTCGGCGAACTGGTGATAGGGCACATCCGGAATGTTTTGCGAGGCTTCGAACTTAGGATCGCCATTCATGACCCGTTGCTCCCAGGTCACCTGGTTCAGGTCTTCATTGTTGAAAACGGCGCAGATCCACTTGCCGTTGCCCCACTCGCGCCAGTATTTGGCGACCGTGATCAGCTCGGCCATGTTGTTCATCTGCATCGCACCGTCACCCACCAGGGCCACCACCGGGCGGTCCGGGTGGGCAAACTTGGCGGCGATGGCGTATGGCACTGCCGCGCCCATGGAGGCAAGGCCACCGGACAATGAGCACATCATGCCACGGCGCATCTGGACATCGCGGGCAAACCAGTTGGCGCAGGAGCCCGAGTCACTCGTCACGATGGCGCGATCCGGTAGGCGCGGCGACAGCTCGTAAGCCACCCGCTGTGGATTGATCGGTTTGGCATCCGTGAGTGCACGGGCCTTGAGCGTCTCGTCCGAACTCTTGCGCCACTTTTCGATAGAGGTACGCCAGGAGCGATCCGTTTTCTCGTGCAACAGCGGTAATAGCGCACGCAGAGTCTCGGCCGAGTCACCTTCAAGGTTCACTTCCATGGGATAGCGCAGGCTGAGCATGTCGGCCTTCAGATCGATTTGCACGCCGCGGGCCTTGCCTTCTTCAGGCAGGAATTCGGAATAAGGAAAACCGGAACCGATCATTAGAAGCGTGTCGCATTCGCTCATCAGTTTGTAGCTCGCCTCGGTGCCAAGCAGGCCGATGGAGCCGGTCACCCAAGGCAGCGCATCGGGAAGCGCGGCTTTGCCCAACAGTGCCTTGGCTACGCCGGCACCCAGTTTTTCGGCTACCGCAATCACCTCGTCCGTTGCGCCCAGCGCGCCGGCGCCCACCAGGATGGCAACCTTCTCGCCCGCATTGAGGACGTCGGCGGCGCGTTGCAGATCCGCCTCGTAGGGTACGACCTTGGGCTTGCTGTAGCCCACACCGGAGTGGATGGTGCCGTGCTTGTGGGGCGGATCGGAGTACTCAAGCTCCTGAATGTCATTGGGCAGGATGATGGCCGTGACACGCCGCTCACCTACCGCCGTACGAATCGCACGATCCACCAGATGACGAACCTGGGACGGCGCCGAAGCCTGTTGTACGAACGCACCCGCTACGTCCTTGAACATGGAGACCAGATCCAGCTCCTGCTGGTAATGGCCGCCCAGGGCAGTACGGGCCTGCTGTCCGCAGATGGCCAGCACCGGTACGTGGTCCATGCGGGCATCGTAAAGGCCGGTCAGCAAATGCGAGGCACCAGGGCCTGAGGTAGAGATGCAGACGCCCAGTTCGCCAGTGAATTTCGCATCGGCTGCCGCCATGAAGGCGGCCATTTCCTCATGGCGGGCCTGGATGAACTTGATCTTCTCGTTCGAACGGTTCAGTGCGCCAAAGACACCATTGATCCCGTCACCCGGGTAGCCATAGATGCGGCGTACGCCCCACTGGTACAAGCGTTCGACTATGAAATCACCGACGGTCATCGCCATGAGAACCTCCCTAGATCGGCTGTAAGCGGAATGGGTGCTTACTGACCTAGACAGGCTCACTCGGCGAGAAGGTCCTCAATATCTGAAAATAGATGGCCGACTCGTCCGTGAGCCTCTGCGTCTGCAGGAGCCTTATGCCTCCCGCACAGGCATTTAGAAGGGCTTCAGGCGACGCAGCTTGGCCAACGCCATTAGTCCGGCACCCGCAGCCACAAGGGCCACCATGCTGACGATATCCGAATCCACCGAAACGGCCTTGTTGCTGGCCTTTTGGTTGAAGCGCCCGTGGGTGCGGTGCAACCCTTCGACCGGCTCGAACAGATAATCCGCCCGCTCGGGGTTTTCCGGCTCGTTGGTCATCTGACCGCTATAGGCCTGCTTGGCCATGACCGTATCCAAAAGGCCTGGCGCCACCATATTGCCCAGGATGGCCTGGATCGTGGTCTTGCCCAGCCAGATCTCGCGGGGCGCACGCATGGCGGCATCAAAGATGGCCCGTGCTGCGACTTCCGGCTGATAGATGGGAGGCAGGGGCTGGCCGCGCTTGCCCAACTTGTTGCGGGCCCAGTCGAATTGCGGCGTGTTGAGGGCTGGCAGGTGAACCATGGTAAGCCGGACACGACTCTTGTCATGGATCAGCTCACTGCGCAGGGAATCAGTAAATCCACGAATGGCTGCCTTGGCACCACAATAGGCCGATTGCAAAGGGATCGACCGGTACGCCACCGCTGAGCCGACCTGCACGATAGTGCCACGGTCCCGCACCTTCATGCGCTTGAGGGCAGCCATGGTGCCGTACGTGCAGCCCAGGTAGGTAACATCTGTCACGCGGCGGTATTCCTCCGGCGTCATCGAGCCAAAAGCCCCAAGAACCGTAGTCATGGCGGCATTGACCCAGACGTTGATCGGTCCGAGTTCTGTTTCCACACGCTCCGCGGCCTGCTCGACCTGGGCGGCATCAGCCACATCAGCCTTGCAGCCCAACGCCTGGGTACCCAAGGCCTCCAGCTCGGCGACCGTCTCGGTCAGCCCCTGCTCGCCTCGGGCGATGACTGCGACCTTGTAACCCGCTTGAGCAAAATAGTGGGCGGTTGCGCGACCGATACCGGCCGTGCCGCCCGTGATGACGACTACAGGTGATTCATGCGCCATGTTGATGCCCCGACATTGTTGGAGGTGTCTTCAACGGACTGCCCTGTCAGGAAGCCAGTTCACTCCGCTGCGATGACGCCCATCGGGTTTACGGCTCTGAACCGGGCAGACGGGATGCCAGTCTTATGGTCAGGCGTATCGCTTTACAGGAGGCGCAACACCATGATCGAGGTACTCGATGCCCATCAGTGGCGGGCTTATCAAGGTGAAGACTTCCCGCTTGGCAGCTGGAAAGACGACAACGGAATCCTGCGTGCCGATCCTGCTGCCGCGCGAGTCGATCTGATCTCACGGCAATCGTATCGAAACTTTTCCCTGACGTTTGAATTCAGCCTGGCGGCGGGTGGAAATGCCGGGGTGCTGTACCGGGTTGCCGAATCCTGGCCCGAATCCTGGCAGGGCGGCCCAGAGATGCAGCTCCTGGACAATGCCAGCCACCCGGACGGGCAGAATCCGCTTACCACCCATGGCGCGCTTTATCAGCTATTGGCACCTACCGAGCCCACTCCGATTCAGCCCGGCGAATTCATGAGCGGCCAACTCATCGTTCGCGAAAACCACGTTGAACACTGGCTCGCTGGACGATGTGTATTACGCTACGACCTATACGATACTGCCCTGCGTGAGGCCATCAGCCAGAGTAAGTTCAAACACAATCCTGATTTTGGTCTCACAGAGGGGCATATCATCCTTCAGCACCATGGCGATGAAGTGTGTTTTCGTTGCCTGCAAGTCGAAGCCTTGCTCTGATCACTGCTGTAGACGCCATGCCTCAAGCAGTACGCCGTCCTTGCCTGTGACCGGATCGGCCTCTGGCATGGGCACGTGAGCAATACGAGTAACCGAGGCATCATGAGTGGCGGCATTGGCACGCTGGATATCATAGTCCTCCTGCCCGCGCGGATAGGCCCCAACGACCACGAAGTCATCGCTTTCCTCGATGCGGCAGTGCCCGGTTCCGGCGGGCAACACCAGCACATCCCCTGCCTCCACCGTCAGCTCCTGGCCGGACTCGCCTCCCAGAATGATCCGCGCGTGTCCGGATGCCACACCTAGCACCTCGTGAGCAGTCGAGTGGTAATGGTGATAGTCGAAGATGCCTGCCCGCCATTGCGGTGGCCAGCCGTTCGCAGCGAACAGCTTTTCGAAGGCCGCGGCGTTGTCCTTACCCTCAAGCGGTACGGCACGATAGACCAGCACCGGGAATGGGCTGTTGGGAATACGTCCATCATCCTTGAAGAACAACCGATCCGGCTCGCCCGCCTGGGCGGGCATACTTAGCGCCGACACCGCGGGCGCAAGACTCAAGGCAAACAGCACCGCATTGTAGGTAGAGCGTGTGGAACCCATAGCTATTCCCCCGATAGGTATAACAGATTCGAAGGGCTATTCGGGTGGGAAGTTTCACAGGCCGTGCAGCCAGCTCCTCAGCAGCTCGGTAGTTCGCTCCGGCCATTCCAACGGCGGCAGATGACCACATTCGGGCAGTATCTCCAGGCATGAGCCCGGGATGCCGGCATGCATCTTCTGCGCCTCAGCCACAGGCGTGAGCTTGTCGTTTTCACCTACGGCAATCAGCGTCGGCACAGTAATGGATGCCAGGGTCGGAATCGAATCCGGACGATCGATAATGGCCTGCTGCTGGCGTAGAAACGCATCGCGCCCTACCCGCTTGCCCATGGCGATCACCTCATCGGCAACCGGCGTACCGATCCGGCTTGGATGGATCAGATTTGGCAACAACTGAGGGCTGATTCCCAAGAAGCGTCCACGCTCGGCCAGGGCCTTCATGCCGACCCGCTGGCGGGTACGCTCAGGGGCATCGAGGCTGGCCATGGTGTCGACAAGCGCCAGCCGCATGACCCGCTCCGGCGCCTGTCGCATGATCTCGAACGCCACGTATCCCCCCATGGACAACCCCGCCAGCGCAAACCGGGCCGGTGCCTCGGCCAGTACCCGTCTCGCCATGCCTTGAATGCTTCCGTCACGGGTCAGGTCGGCAATGTGCGTATCGGCCACGTCGGCCAGCGCTTCGGCTTGCAAACGCCACAAGGCGGCATCGCACAGAAGTCCGGGAAGAAACACCAGCGGGACGTGGGCCTCAGGTCTGGAGGATGCAGCAGAAGTGATCATCAGAGGGTTATTCAGCAGCAAAAGCTGCGTTCTATACGGCCTTCGTCAGCGATGCAAGTACTGACCCCTTATGGCGGCGCAAAACAGGATGGATCACACCTGCATCAAGCTGCCCTGCACCACAGAGTGATGCCCATAGGCTGCCGGACCGCGTAAGCCGTTGATTCAGGCACACCCTATCGACTCTCACCCCGCTGGAGGGGCGTGACTAGCCTGGCAACGAGCCCTCAAGCCTCATGACAGGGCAGCCGTGGCACAGTTGCGTCTGTTATGGGCAGACGCAGTGATCTCATCACGGGCACGTCATCATTTGACGTTGAAGCCGGCCTGGGCCAGCCAGGCTCTTACTTCCGCATAGGGATAAGCCTCCAGCGCAGCAAAACCAGGCAAGCTTCTGGCTTTGAGTCGAGTGAAGGCGGGTGTGTTGAGGCCACATAGGAACCGTGTCATGGACTCAACACTGGGTACGCCTCCGCGGGAGACCATATAGTGCTCCCGAAAGGCGCCACATAGCGTTTCAGGGTTCTGCCTATCCAAAGGCGGTAAGGCGGCCGGGGCTGGAAGGACTGCCACCGTGCCGCGGCAGACGGAACAATGCCCGCATTGCTCAGGCGCCTGCGTATCACCAAACCACTCAGCCAGACGGTGGCTCAGACAACGGTCACTGGCGAATAGATCAAGCATGGCGTGGGTTCGCGCAACCTCGGCCTGCTCTTTTTCCTGGAAGTACCGATGCAACGTAGTGCCTAGTGTCTCGACGTCGATTGCAGCCTGTAAGCGACGATACACCTCGGTCATCTGCTTACTTTCCAATTCAATCCAGCCTTGCTCGTGAAGCCACTCCAGCGCAGTGATTACCCGGCTACGTTCAGCGCGATACTCACGGTGCAACTGATCAAAATTGACCGTGCACCAGGTACGCGCCCGAACAGAGGTTTCGACAATAGCCTCAACAAATTGCCGACGCTCACCTTCAAATCGTTCAATCAAGACTTCAGGTTCACGAAGGTATTTGAAACGATAATCAGCGAAATAACTATATTGCGGCGCAATCAGGCCCTGAAGCTCCAGTTGTACGAGCAAGGTCTTGAGCGGCAACAGGCGAATGTCACTTTGATCGGACAGGCTGTTGAGCTGCAACACCCATTCGCCTTTCGGCGCCGCCTGCAGGTCCTCAAGAACGCTGCGGATACCACTCAGCTCCGGTGTGTCACCATAAACAAAATTTTCCAGCACATTCAAGGCATCGCGGTTAGCCAGTACAAGGCACTCGGAGCGCTCACCGTCACGTCCGGCGCGACCGATTTCCTGGCTATAGCTCTCGATTGATTTGGGCAGGTCGTAATGCACTACGTAACGGATATCGCGCTTGTCGATTCCCATGCCAAAGGCAATGGTGGCCACAATGCAGGTCAGTGTGCCGGCCATGAACTGCTGCTGAATGCTGTCGCGCCGGTCATGAGGCAGGCCAGCGTGGTAAGCCCCGGCACGAATCCCGGCACGTACCAACTCATCCGCCAGCTGCTCGGCTGTTTTCTGCTGCGTGACATAAACAATGCCGGGCTGACTGGCCCGCGGCGCAATCCAATCCAGCAAATAACGTCGTTTGTCCTCCCCGCTGACAGGTTCGACCTGCAGGTCCAGATTGGAGCGATAGAAGCCGGTCGTCACCACATCGTCATGAGCGATTCCAAAGCGGGCCTGCATGTCTGCAATAACCCGAGGCGTTGCCGTCGCAGTTAGCAGCAAGACCTGAGGGATCCTGAAATCACGTTGATAATCAGGGAGCTTAAGGTAGTCAGGACGAAAATTATGGCCCCACTCGGATAGGCAGTGGGCTTCGTCGATTACCAACAGAGAGATAGGTACCTGGGCGATAAACTGGCGAAAGCGCTCATTCTTAAGCCGCTCTACCGAGATCATCAGAATCTTCAGTTCACCGGAGCGGGCCCTGGCCATAGTGGCTTGGATATCTTCACGGCGCTGCGCCGAATCGATACTGGCAGCAGCGATCCCGCGGGCCTTCAGAAACGCAAGTTGGTCCTGCATCAGGGCCAGCAGAGGCGAAATGACCAGGGTGAGGTGTGGCAGAAGCAAGGCGGGCAATTGATAGCACAGCGACTTACCCGAGCCGGTTGGAAAGATAGCAGCAGCCGAACGGCCAGCCATGACGGTACGAACTACCTGACCCTGACCAGGACGAAAAGAGGTATAGCCGAACACATCGGCCAGAGTTTGCTCGATCACAGCGCTTCCAGGAAATGGGTGTAATCGCTAAAGAGTGAGCAAGCCGGTGCTGTCATGCAAGAAGTCTTTAGGCCATCGAAGCGGTACGCGCCTTTTCGATAAAGCGGTTGTATCACGCTGGCGCTCAACATGGGCGGTGTGCTGTAAACAATCCATGCACAGAGTCAATTCAGAGGTTATCTCCAGGCGTAGTAACGCCAAAAAACGATGAGATGAAACAAAATTACTGCTGTTTTTTATTAGTGGTATGTCGATACGTCTTAATATCCGGCAAAATTGTCTTTTCCCCTTAAACGATTTCGATCAGCAGCGCCTCTTACCAGGGCGTTGACAGTATTTTTTTACCGTCTCTGATCGCCTTTGAAGGACACCTGTGTGGACACCCTTAAAAGCAAGATCCAGGCTGAAGGCCAAGTTCTTTCCGACCAAGTACTGAAAGTCGATGCTTTTCTAAACCATCAGATCGATCCGAGCCTGATGGGTGAAATTGGCGACGAGTTTGCCCGCCGGTTCGCCGGTGCAGGCGTGACCAAGATCGTTACGATCGAGGCCTCCGGCATCGCGCCCGCCATCATGACTGGTCTGAAGATGGGTGTGCCGGTGATTTTCGCTCGCAAGCATCAGTCCCTGACGCTTACCGACAACCTGCTGACCTCCACGGTCTACTCGTTCACCAAGCGTGTCGAGAGCACCATCGCGATCTCCATGACGCATCTGTCCAGCAACGACCACGTCCTGATCATTGATGACTTCCTGGCCAACGGTAAGGCGGCCCAGGCACTGATCTCCATTATCCAGCAGGCTGGCGCCAGCATCGCCGGACTGGGCATCGTGATCGAGAAGTCCTTCCAGGTCGGCCGTCAGGAGCTTGAGAAACAAGGGTACCGTGTCGAGTCCTTGGCTCGGGTGAAATCGCTGGAAGGCGGACAGGTCACGTTCGTCGAGTAATCCTGGCCTCGATAGCGACGCGCGAAGCCGTTAGCACGAAAACAGCCGTCTTTTGCCATAAACGGTTGCGATCCTTCACGATTGATCGACAGTCGGTTCCCGGAAACAAGGAACCTCGCTGAATGCCTGACCTTCTACTGATGTGAATGCCCGACACAGCCAGCGGTTGTGCTCGGTTTCTTTTCCTCACAGAAAGGAGGACACATGAACGTCAGGCTTAAACCGCTCAACGAGCAAGTGATCGTTATTACCGGTGCCTCCAGTGGTATCGGTCTTGCGACGGCCCGAATGGCTGCGCAGCAGGGTGCCCGTCTGGTTCTGACGGCACGCAATGAAGAAGCGCTGCAGGAGATCGAGCGCAGCCTTGGAGGCGGCGATACGGTAGTGACGGTTGTTGCCGATGTTGGCCAGCGTGACGAGCTGCAGAAGGTGGCCGACAAGGCACTGGAGCGCTTTGGTGGCTTCGATACGTGGATCAACAACGCGGCGACCTCCGTCTGGGGCACGGTTGAGGAGGTCAGCGACGAGGACTGCCGCCAACTGTTCGAGACCAATTTCTGGGGTACCGTATATGGCTCAAAAATCGCGGCAGCCCACCTGCGTGAGCGTGGCGGTTCGATCATTAACATCGGTAGCCTCGAGTCCGCCGCACCGCTTCCCTACCACTCCATGTACAGCGCCAGCAAACACGCTATCAAGGCGATGACGGATGTATTGCGGGTCGAACTGCGCAAGGAGAAGGCACCTGTATCGGTGACGCTGGTCCGTCCAGCCTCCATCGACACGCTGTTCAACGACCACGCCAAGAACTACCTGTCCAGTGCGCCTGTGCTTCCCCCACCCATCTATACCCCGGAAACCGTCGCCAGAGCCATCCTGAAGGCAGCCGTCCACCCGCAACGCGATGTGTTTGTCGGTAGCCCCGCCAAGACCATGACCAAGATCGCTCAAAACTTCCCGCAGCTGTATGACCTCATCAGCGAGAAGCTCTTGGCTAATGTCATTCCCAGCGGACGCCCCGACAATAACCGTGAGGGCGAGATGTATTCGGCCGATTACACCCCAGGCAATTACGGTCAGGCCAGCGGCCGCAATCCCGGTCCCAAGATGCAGCACAGCCTGTACACCCAGGCCTCCCAGCATCCGATTGCCAGCACAGCCCTGGCTGTCCTGGGCGGTCTCGTCATTGGTGCGCTGGTAAAAGGACGCCGACACTGACGCTGCCTACCCTGCCTGCCGCTTAACACCGCGCAGGCAGGGCTTGCACCGCGCGATAAAAGCGACGGATCGCCGTATGTGATCGATCAATCGGCGAGCAAACGCTCGTCAGGCCCGGTATGATCCGCGCCCCGCTTCTCCTGCTGATTGATCCATGAAAAAACCGCAACTGGTCGCCGCGGCCGAACTCGACCGTCTTGATACCTGGGCCAAATACTACAAAGGGCTGTGCCGTGATTGCATGGCTACCTGCTGCACGCTTCCCGTAGAGGTCCGCATCAAGGACCTGATCCGGATTGGTGTAGTGGATGAGTTCGAAGCGGGCGAGCCGCCCAAGAACGTCGCCAAGCGCCTCATGAAGGAAGGCATTGTCGAACGCTTCAACCAGAAAAGCGGCATCTTTACCCTGACCCGCCTGGCTAATAACGACTGCCTCTATCTGGATCGCAAGAGCCGCCTGTGCACCATCTACGACAAGCGCCCCGATACGTGCCGCAACCACCCGCAGATTGGGCCGCGTCCGGGCTATTGCGCCTACAAGCCCAAGGGCTAAGGCTTCAGCACACCATTTTTCGATATCAGAAAGCAAAAAACCCAGCGGTTAGGCTGGGTTTTTTGTGTGCCGTGATTCCGCCGAAGCGGTCACGAAAGACAGGATCAATTACTTGATCTTGGCTTCCTTGTACATCACGTGCTTACGCACAACCGGATCGAACTTTTTGATTTCGATCTTTTCGGGCTTGGTGCGCTTGTTCTTGTCGGTGGTGTAGAAGTGACCGGTACCGGCACTGGACACCAAACGGATCAATTCACGCATGATGAAGCTCCTTAGAATTTTTCGCCGCGAGTGCGCAGCTCGGACAGTACGGTATCAATACCGCGCTTGTCGATGATACGCATGCCCTTGGCAGAAACGCGCAGACGCACGAAACGCTTCTCGGACTCAACCCAGAAACGATGGTAGTGCAGATTCGGCAGGAAACGACGACGGGTTTTGTTGTTAGCGTGGGAAACATTGTTCCCAGTAACCGGACCCTTACCGGTCACTTGACAGACTCTAGACATGCCTCAGCCCTCATAAACCACATGCCAAACCCGGCATGGGTTGGCCGCTTGAATCGTTTGAAAATTCCGTTTAGTCGGGGCGGTGTCGGCTTTTCTGCAACACTCACAGAGCCATGCCCCGAAAAAAGAGCGCTGTTTTATACCAGAAGAGCCTTGATACATCAAGGACATAACCTATTGGGCCGACCAGGTGAGACCCGCATGGATACTGCGTTGCAGAAGGACTTCCCAAAACAATTTGACCATTCGTCGTGAAATTGAATTGAGATGAACGGTGCAGTGGTCTAGCGTAGACCCTTGGCACCATGAGCTCCATGGACGGCCACCTACCTATTCAAAAGGAGCACCCCATGCGCTTTGCCGCTTTGCCACTGCTGTTCGCGCCGCTGCTGGCCCAGGCCGCCACATTGAGCGTCTGTACCGAAGCAAGCCCCGACGGCTTTGATGTGGTGCAGTATAACTCGCTGACCACGACGAATGCTTCAGCAGATGTGTTGATGAACCGACTGGTGGAGTTCGATCCGACGCGTGGAGAGCTGGTCCCGAGCCTTGCCGAGCGGTGGCAGGTCTCCCAGGACGGTCTAACCTATGATTTCACGCTGCGCCCGGATGTGAAATTTCACCAGACCGACTACTTCAAGCCCAGTCGGGACCTCAATGCGGACGATGTGGTGTTCAGCTTCGAGCGTATGCTCGTCTCCAAGCATCCCTGGCATGGGGTCGCCAAGGGTGGCTATCCCCACGCGCAATCCATGCAGTGGCCTGACCTGATCAAGTCAGTGGAAAAGGTTGGCGACCATCAGGTGCGTATCGTCCTGAACCGTCCGGATGCCACATTCCTGCCCACGCTGAGCATGGGGTTCGCCTCGATCTATTCCGCCGAGTACGCCGATCAGCTGCTCAAGGCAGGCAAGCCCGAACAGCTCAACAGCGAGCCCATCGGCACCGGCCCGTTTGTGTTTCACCGCTTTCAGAAAGATGCAGCCATCCGTTATGAGGCCAATGCCAATTATTTTGGCGGCAAGCCCAAGGTCGATAACCTGATCTATGCCATCACTCCCGATGCCGCTGTGCGCATGCAGCGTCTCAAGCGTGGCGAGTGCCAGGTTGCACTTTCCCCCAAACCACAGGATGTCACCGATGCTCAGAAGGATTCGACCCTGAAGGTTGTCCAGACGCCAGCATTTATGACCGCGTTCGTAGGGATCAATACCCAGCATGCTCCCCTTGATAATCCCAAGGTCCGGCAGGCCATCAACCTGGCGTTCGACAAGAAAAACTATGTGAAGGCTGTATTTGAAAACAGCGCCACTCCGGCTGACGGTATCTACCCACCCACTACCTGGGGCTATGCCAAGGACATCACGCCGTATGCCTACGATCCGGAAAAAGCCAAGGCGCTGCTGGCCGACGCAGGGCAGAAAGAGGGTTTCAGTACCACCATCTGGACACGCCCCAGCGGCAGTCTGTTGAACCCCAATCCCAGCCTGGGCGCGCAGATGCTGCAGGCGGATCTGGCCAAGATCGGCGTCAAAGCAGACATCCGCGTGATTGAGTGGGGTGAGCTGATCCGCCGCGCCAAGAATGGCGAGCACGACCTCCTGTTCATGGGTTGGGCAGGCGATAACGGCGATCCGGATAACTACCTGACACCGCAGTTCTCCTGTGCTTCGGTCAAATCCGGCCTTAACTTCGCCCGTTATTGCGATCAGACGCTCGACACGGCCATACGCGAGGGCAAGGCGGTGTCCAATCAGGCGGAACGCACCAAGCGTTATCATACGGCTCAGCAGATCATTCACGATCAGGCCTTGTGGCTACCGCTGGCTCATCCCACCGTCTCGGTTCTGACCCGCCAGGGTGTAGAGGGTTATCAGGCCAACCCCTTCGGTCGCCAGGACTTCTCCAAGGTCAGCGTCAATCGATGAGGCGAGGGCGGCAGGCTTGCGCAATGGCCTGTCGCCCGACTGCTCTTACAGCCAACCATATTCAGCCATGGACAACGGCACGCCTTCGCCCACGATGAAGTGATCGAGCACCCGCACATCGATCAGCGAAAGCGCTTCCTTGAGCCGCTGGGTGAGGATGCGATCCGACTGGCTGGGCTCTGCGATGCCGGAAGGGTGGTTATGGGTGAGGATCAGGGCTGCCGCGTTATGGGCCAGGGCGCGCTTAACGACTTGTCGTGGGTAGACGCTAGCGCCATCGATGGTGCCGTGAAACAGCGCTTCGAACGCCAGAACACGGTGTTTGGCGTCCAGGAACAGGCAGCCGAAGATCTCATGGGGCTCATGACGCAGGCGGGCCTTCAGGTAGTCCTTGACGGCTTGCGGACTTTCTAGCGCGGAATCACGCCGCAGACGCTCTGCCAAGTGGCGGCGGCCCATTTCCAGGACGGCCTGCAGCTGGGTGAACTTGGCCGGTCCCAGTCCCAGATGCGCGCTGAACGAGGGCAGATCAGCCTCCAGAAGCGCCCGCAGGCTGCCGAATTCCTGCAACAGGTGGCGCGCCAGGTCTACCGCGCTCTTTCCGGTCACACCGGTACGCAGAAAAATAGCCAGCAGCTCGGCATCGGTCAGGGCAACTGCGCCCTGTTCCAGCAACTTCTCACGGGGCCGCTCGTTGGCAGGCCAGTCACGAATACTCATCGAACGCTCCTTGTCGATATCGGCCCGCTACTCCATGGCGGGCGCTGTGCTATCTTAGCCGCACTTTTTGCCTGGCGAACGGCTTATCGACCGCCGTTCGTGCAGACGCGATATCCGTCATAAAAAGCTCCTGTAACCGGCCTCCGGGCCAGTCAGGCTCAACATAAGGCAGGCTCATGCAACGGCTTTATCGTAAACGCATCGTGCTTGGCGTCGGCGGCGGAATCGCCGCATACAAGAGTGCCGAGCTGGTGCGTCGCTTGCGCACCTGTGGCGCGGAAGTCCGGGTCGTCATGACTCAGGGCGGCCGTGAATTCATCACTCCCCTGACCCTTCAGGCCCTATCGGGCCACCCGGTGCACCTTGACCTGCTCGATCCGGCAGCCGAAGCGGCAATGGGACATATCGAGCTGGCCCGCTGGGCGGACCTTGTCCTGATCGCGCCGGCTACAGCCGATCTGATGGCCCGCCTGAGCCAGGGCATCGCCAATGACCTGTTGACCACAGTCGTGCTGGCAACCGATGCGCCTGTGGCGCTGGCCCCGGCCATGAACCAGGCCATGTGGCGTGACCCGGCGACCCTGGCCAACACCGAACTGCTGAAGAGCCGTGGCTTCAAGCTCTTCGGCCCCGCCTCGGGCAGCCAGGCCTGCGGAGATGTGGGCATGGGTCGCATGCTCGAACCGGATGATCTGGCGCAACTTGCCGCTGACTGTTTCGCCCGGCAGAGCCTGACGGGTCAGCACATGCTGATCACTGCAGGCCCCACGCAGGAAAACATCGACCCGGTGCGCTACATCACCAATCACAGCTCTGGGAAAATGGGCTTTGCCCTGGCCGAGGCAGCCGTGGAAGCAGGGGCTCGCGTCACCCTGGTGACGGGCCCCGTCCACCTGCCGACGCCCGATCGCGTCAGCCGCGTGGATGTCATCAGTGCCCGCGACATGCTGGCCGCCTGTGAGGCGGCCATGCCATGTGATGTGTTGATCGCCGCAGCCGCCGTGGCTGACTTCCGCCCAGAAGTCGTCGCGCCACACAAGCTCAAGAAAGATCCCGCCAGCGGCGAGGGCATGCTGCTTCAGATGGTGCGCAACCCAGATATCCTGGCCACCCTGGCGCGCCGCCCGGATCGGCCGTTCAGCGTAGGTTTTGCCGCCGAGACGGAGCACCTGCTCGATTACGCCTCGCGCAAGCTGGTGGACAAGAATCTCGACCTCATCGTCGCCAACGACGTAGCCAACCCGGCCATTGGCTTCAACAGCGAAGACAATGCCGTCAGCGTCATTGACCGCGACCTGCACGAAACCCGCTTCGCCCAGACCAGCAAGGGCAAGATCGCCCGCCAGCTGATCGACTTTATCGCCAACCGACTCAGACAAACACAGACTCATGCATAGCCTTCAAGCCAAGATTCTCGATCCCCGCCTCGGTACTGATTTTCCGTTGCCAGCCTACGCAACGTCCGGCTCTGCCGGGCTCGACTTACGTGCCATGCTCAAGGAAGACATAACCCTGGAGCCGGGCCAGACGGTTCTGATTCCAACCGGCCTGTCCATCTACATTGCCGATCCGGGTCTGGCGGCGCTTGTTCTGCCGCGCTCGGGCCTGGGCCATAAGCACGGCATCGTGCTGGGCAATCTGGTTGGTCTGATCGACTCGGACTATCAGGGCGAACTGATGGTCTCATGCTGGAACCGTGGTCAAACCACTTTCACCATTACTGTGGGTGAACGCATCGCCCAGCTCATGCTGGTACCGGTCGTTCAGGCGCATTTCAAACTGGTGGACGAGTTCGAGCAAACCGAGCGAGGCGCAGGTGGTTTCGGACACTCCGGTACCCGCTGACCGTCGAGCCTGCCTCCCAGGGACAGAAACGAGGTGCTGCATTGAAAAACACCAAGCGCAAGGCCACGCCCAAAGGCCCCGCTCAAGAAAAGAACAAGAACGTCTCTCTGCTACCCGGTCTTCTACCTGCCCTGGCGGGCTCCCTCCTGGGACTGGGCCTGCTTTGGGGTCTCGCCATCGAGCCGCTGCAGCGGGACTCCCAGACACAATTGACCCAGGCCTGGGGACAAGGGCAGGCCGCCGCTGTGAGCCAGGCGCTGAGCCAGCTGGAAAATCGCGCCCGCATGACTGCTGCCGAGCCCATGGTGGTCCAGGCACTGACCCAGTCCAACGAGGACTTGCGCTCATCAGCTGAGCAGATTCTTCAGCACGGCGGCCTGATCGATGCCCATCTGGTTCGTCAGAACACCAGCCAGCCCAACGAGACAAGGCCGGGGCCCTTGAACTTCGCCGCTCTGGATCTGGCACGTCGTGTCAGCTCAGGGCAGCCTGCCGGATCAGAAGCCTACCGGGTCGGCCAGAAATGGCTGGTTTATACCGCAGCCCCCGTTACTGCAAGCGACAGCCGGGTCGTTGGCACCGTCCTGCTGGTACAGGACCTGCGCGTCCTGCTAAGCGGCCTGAAAGGCATGCCCATCGAGGCGGGCCACTGGCAGCTGACCCAGCGCTTCAACCAGGCTGCGCCTCAACGGTTGGCAGAGGGCGGCATACCGGTCACTGCCGATACGCATACCTTCAAGACCAATAACCCTCTCTGGACGCTGGAAGTAATACCGGCCACCTCGTTCAGTGCTGGCTGGCCGTTATGGACGTTGCCAGCGGCGCTCATCCTGTCGCTGGCTGGGGCCGGGGCCGGGCTTTTGCTGCTGCGCAGGCACCTGCAACGGCGTCTCGTTGACGATGTGTGCAGTCTCTCCCGTTTTCATCAGGAACTTGTTAGCGGTCTTGTGGCCCAACGGCCTGTTTTGCGGTTCTCACAACTCGAACCCCTGACACAGGCACTGGTCGGGCCACCGCCGAAATCCACCGAAGCAGCCGCTTCGGTCACGGCGCCTGTAGAGGCAACCGTAACGGCATTGGCCAAGCAAGGCAGCGCGTCGTATACAGACCCGATGTTTCCAAGCAGTGACGACATACTTGATATCGATATCCTCGACGAAGACCAGGATCTCCTGGGATTGGAGAAACCCCTAATGAGCAACACCGTTCAAGCCCCGAAACTCAATACCAGCATTTTCCGCGCCTACGACATCCGTGGCGTAGTGGGCGACTCCCTGACGCCGGAAACCGCGTACTGGATCGGTCGCGCCATCGGCTCCGAAAGTCTGGCCCGTAACGAGCCCAACGTGGCCGTAGGCCGTGATGGCCGCTTGTCCGGCCCGGAACTGGTCGAGCAGCTGATCAAGGGGATCGCTGATACCGGCGCAACCGTCAGCGACATCGGCATGGTGCCAACACCCGTTCTGTACTACGCAGCCAACGTTCTGGCTGGCAAGTCCGGTGTGATGCTCACAGGTAGCCACAATCCGCCAGATTACAACGGTTTCAAGATCGTGATCGCCGGCGAGACCCTGGCCAACGAAAGCATTCAGCGCCTACGCGAGCGCATCGAGACCGGCGACGTTGCAACCGGTCAGGGTACCGTTGAAAAGATCAACGTACTGGATCGCTATTTCGACCAGATCAAGAACGACATCGTCCTGGCCAAGAAGCTGAAAGTCGTGGTCGACTGCGGCAACGGTGTGGCCGGTGTGGTTGCACCCCAGCTGATCGAAGCCCTGGGCTGCACGGTTATTCCGCTGTTCTGCGACGTTGACGGCAACTTCCCGAACCACCATCCGGATCCGGGCAAGCCCGAGAACCTGGAAGACCTGATCGCCAAGGTCAAGGAAACCGGCGCCGACCTCGGCCTGGCCTTTGACGGCGACGGCGACCGCGTAGGCGTCGTGACCAACGAAGGCAACATCATTTATCCAGACCAGCTGCTAATGCTGTTCGCCAAGGATGTGGTATCCCGCAACCCGGGCGCCGATATCATCTTTGACGTCAAGTGCACCCGCCGCCTGAACAACCTCATCGCCGGCTACGGCGGTCGTCCGATCATGTGGAAGACCGGTCACTCCCTCATCAAGAAGAAGATGAAGGAAACCGGTGCTCTGCTGGCGGGCGAGATGAGCGGTCATGTGTTCTTCAAAGAGCGCTGGTATGGCTTTGACGATGGCATCTACAGCGCCGTGCGTCTGCTCGAGATCCTGAGCCAGGAGAAGGGCACCGCCCAGCAAGTATTTGATACCTTCCCGGTGGATATTTCCACACCCGAGATCAATATCCAGGTGACCGAAGAAGGCAAGTTCGGCATCATCGATGCCCTGCAGCGCGATGCCAAATGGGGTGATGCACAGATCACCACATTGGACGGCGTGCGTGTCGACTATCAAGAAGGCTGGGGTCTGGTCCGTGCGTCCAACACCACGCCGGTACTGGTGCTGCGCTTCGAGGCTGAAACCCAAGAAGAGCTGGACCGTATCAAGGATGTCTTCCGCAAGCAGCTGCTTGCCGTTCAGCCTGACCTGAACCTGCCGTTCTAACATTCGAACCGCAGAATAAAGGGCGCCCAGGCGCCCTTTATTTTTATCGACCTGAGGAGTACGCCATGACCCTGAGCCGCGATGATGCCTCGCATGTCGCCCAAGTGCTTTCCGAAGCGCTGCCCTATATTCGCCGTTTCGTCGGCAAGACGCTGGTAATCAAGTACGGCGGCAACGCCATGGAAAGCGATGAGCTCAAGGCCGGCTTCGCCCGTGACATCGTGTTGATGAAGGCCGTGGGGATCAACCCGGTCGTGGTTCATGGTGGCGGCCCCCAGATCGGTGATCTGCTCAAGCGCCTGAGCATCGAAAGTAATTTCATCGACGGCATGCGCGTCACCGACAGTCAGACCATGGACGTCGTGGAAATGGTACTGGGCGGTCAGGTGAACAAGGACATCGTCAACCTGATCAACCGTCATGGCGGTCGTGCCATTGGCCTGACCGGCAAGGACGCCAACCTGATTCGAGCGACCAAGCTCACTGTCAGCCGTCAGACACCGGAGATGACCAAGCCGGAAATCATCGATATCGGTCAGGTCGGAGAGGTCAGCGGTGTAAACACCGAACTTCTGAATATGCTGGTATCGGGTGATTTCATTCCCGTCATTGCACCCATCGGCGTGGGCGCAAACGGGGAGTCCTACAACATCAACGCGGACCTGGTGGCAGGGAAGGTAGCCGAAGCCCTCAAGGCTGAAAAGTTGATGCTTCTCACAAATATCGCCGGTTTGATGGACAAAGAAGGGCAGGTTCTGACCGGATTGACCACTGAGCAGGTAAACGGCCTGATTGCCGACGGCACCATTTACGGGGGCATGCTGCCCAAGATTCGCTGTGCCTTGGAAGCGGTACAGGGCGGAGTACAAAGCGCCCACATTATTGATGGCCGCGTCCCTAATGCTGTACTGCTGGAGATCTTCACCGATATCGGTGTGGGCACATTGATTACCAATCAGCAGCTGTAAGCATAAAAACGGGGCTCAGGCCCCGTTTTCAGTGGAATCGCTTACTCACCCAGAAGCTGTACGATCCGGGCGCGATCCGCATTGAAGTTGGCCTCTGCCGTCTGGCGATCCTTGATATACCGGTCCAGCTCGCTCTGCAGGCGATGCTCTTCCCCCTTGAGCGCCTCGATCCGCTGAAGCAGATCGTCCGGCACAGCCTGACCACCACGCTGATAACTGGCCGCCTGGCTCATGAGCGTGTCGCGCTGCTGGTTGAGCGCCTGAAGATTCCCGCGCTTGACGGCCGCCAAGCCGTCCAGCTCGTTCAGTTTACGCACCTTGGCACGGTCGACATCCGCCACACTGCTGTACAGCCTGAGCAGATTTGCGTCCGCCTGGGCCTGCTGCTTGGCTGCCGCCCGTCGGAGAATTTCTTCAGCAGGCGGGGCAGGGGGCACGACCTTCATGACGCGCCCCTGCTCGTTAAGAATATCGTATCCCTTGCCTGCATATTCGGCCGGCACGCCCTGCCGATCGATCACGGTCACACCGTTGCGATCCACATAGCGATACAGCTGGATGGGGGTGGACTCAGCAGCCAGAACACTACTTGTCAGTAAAATCAGGGCGCTCCCAAGCACCGCCTTTTTTCTTCTCGCCACCGCCATCTCGCCTCATGCGTCAGTTCAGATACCGTAATTCGCGCGGTAGGCTTCAACAGCCGGCAGATGCTGCTTCAGCTCAGTGTCACCGGCCAGATACTCCAGTACCTGATCCAGGGCCACGATACTGACGACTGGCATTCCAAAGTCCCGCTCGACCTCTTGAATGGCCGACAGCTCGCCTTTACCACGCTCCTGGCGATTCAATGCAATCAATACGCCAGCAGGCGTGGCACCTTGTGCCTGGATGATCTGCATGACCTCGCGGATTGCAGTACCGGCCGTGATGACATCGTCGATAATCAGGACGCGACCCGCCAGCGGAGCCCCCACCAACATGCCGCCTTCACCGTGATCCTTGGCCTCTTTTCGGTTGAAGCACCAAGGCAGGTCACGACCATGTTCTTCGGCCAGCGCAACGGCTGTAGCGGCAGCCAGCGGAATCCCTTTATAGGCCGGACCGAACAATACGTCGAAATTAAGGCCTGAGTCTGTGACCGCAGCGGCGTAGAAACGTCCTAGCTGAGCCAAGGCGTTTCCGCTGTTGAACAAACCGGCATTGAAGAAATACGGACTAACACGTCCGGACTTCAATGTGAATTCACCGAAGCGCAGAACTCCGCGCTCGATAGCAAAACGAATGAAATTGCGTTGATACGCCTGCATTACGAAAATCCCGGGCGGCATGAATTTAGCTAAAGCGTTTGAGCTCGGGTATCATACATCCACGATTTTTTGGGGGCCATTTATGCGGATCATTAGTATGAACGTGAATGGTATTCAGGCTGCCGTTGAGCGAGGGTTGCTCAATTGGCTTCAAGGCCAGAATGCCGACGTGATCTGCTTGCAGGACACCCGCGCCTCCGCCTTCGATCTGGAAGATCCTGCCTACCAACTGGATGGCTACTTCCTCTATGCCTGCGACGCCGAGGTACCCAGCCAGGGCGGTGTTGCGCTGTATAGCAAGCTCCAGCCCAAAGCGGTCATCAGCGGCCTGGGTTTTGAGACTGCAGATCGTTACGGACGCTACCTGCAAGCTGATTTTGACAAGGTGAGTATTGCCACACTGCTTTTGCCTTCTGGCATGGGCGGTGATGATGAACTGAACCACAAGTTCAAGTTCATGGACGACTTCACCAATTACCTGAACAAGCAGCGCCGCAAGCGCCGCGAGTACATCTATTGCGGCTCGCTCTACGTCGCACATCAGAAGATCGATGTGAAGAACTGGCGCGAATGCCAGCAGATGCCGGGCTTCCTGGCACCTGAGCGGGCCTGGATGGACGAAGTGATCGGCAATATGGGCTATGTGGATGCCCTGCGCGAGATCAGCCGTGATGGCGACCAGTTCAGCTGGTGGCCGGACAGTGAGCAGGCCGAGCACCTGAACCTTGGCTGGCGCTTCGACTATCAGATCCTGACACCGGGTCTGCGCCGTTTCGTGCGTTCGGCACGTCTGCCTCGGCAGCCGCGCTTCTCACAGCATGCTCCGCTGATGATCGATTACGATTGGGCGCTCAGCATCTGAGAGTTGTTGGTAATAAATAAAAAACCGGCCCAGGGCCGGTTTTTTATTGTCTGACGCTCAGTCCACCGGTCGCCAGCAGAAGGGATACCGATAAGGGCGGCCCTTGTTGGCCTTGAGGCCCGCGATAACGGTCAGCACAAAGGCCCACACGCCTACGAGAACCATCAGGGGAAACCCGATCAGTACCCAGGCGAGCAGCCAGCAGAGCAGGGTGGCCACCGTGATGGTGAGCTGGAAGTTGAGTGCTTCCTTGCCCTGATCATCAATGAAGGGATCAGCCTCCCGCTTGAACTGCCAGACGACGAGCGGTCCGATGACATTGCCGATCATGGGCGCCACGAACCACAGAAACGCTGAATAATGGCAGAGCATGGCCCAACGGCGTGCATCCGCACTGGGGACTTGCTGTAGTTCGTTCATACGCCCTCGTCAGGTCATTCGGCCAAGGCGGCCTTTTGTATCTCGAACAGATCCTTGATGCCTTTCTGAGCCAGCGCCAGCATGGCGTTGAACTCTTCAGGCTGGAAGGGTGCACCTTCCGCCGTGCCCTGGACTTCGATGAAGCCGCCAGCATCGGTCATGATCACATTCAGATCGGTCTCGGCAGTGGAATCTTCAAGATAGTCCAGATCCAGTACCGGTGCGCCCTGATAGATACCCACAGAGACGGCTGCAACCATCTGCTTGAGCGGGTTGCCCTTGAGCCCGCTACGCTTCTTGAGCGCCGCCAGCGCATCGACCAGCGCCACACAGGCTCCGGTCACAGAGGCCGTACGGGTACCGCCATCGGCCTGGATCACGTCGCAGTCGATGTACAGGGTGTTCTCGCCCAGCTTGGTCAGATCTACCGCCGCACGCAGCGAGCGACCAATCAGGCGCTGGATTTCCAGGGTACGGCCACCCTGCTTGCCACGGGAGGCTTCACGCTGGGTACGTTCGCCGGTCGCACGTGGCAGCATGCCGTATTCGGCCGTCAGCCAACCTTGACCCTTGCCCTTCAGGAAGCGTGGCACTCCGGCCTCGACGCTGACCGTGCAGATCACTTTGGTGTCACCGAACTCCACCAGAACCGAACCTTCGGCATGCTTGGTGTAGTGACGGGTGATGCGGATCTCGCGTAACTGGTCGGCAGCGCGACCACTCGGACGATTCATGTAGGGATACCTGTTGCAGGAGAAAACTGGTCGTCATTATAGGCCCCATAGAGGATCATGCGACATCACTACGTTGGGCCCACCGTCAGGCTGGGGTAGACTTACCTCTTTTTTGCGGACCGCTCTGCAGCGAAAACGCTTCCGTGATCGTTGCCGGGTATTCCCGCACTGCTTAAGCGAGGACATTCCATGGTGCATAGCATGACGGCCTTCGCCCGCGTTGAACGCGCGGGTGTGTACGGTACGCTGAGCTGGGAGTTGCGCTCGGTCAATCATCGCTATCTGGAGCCGCACCTGCGTTTGCCTGAAGCGTTTCGCGACCTTGAAAGCAGTGTCCGCGAGGCACTGCGCCAGGGTCTGTCACGTGGCAAGGTGGAATGCACCCTGCGTTTCAGCGAAGAGAATGCCGCACCCAGCCTACAGATTGATGAACAGCGCGCCGGCCAGCTGATTGCAGCAGCCGAACGCCTGGCGTCGATGATCCAACAGCCCGCCCTGATCGATCCGATGACCGTCCTGAGCTGGCCGGGTGTACTGATCTCCCAGAGCGCCGACCCACAGGCCCTGAATGCCGAGGCAAAAGCCCTGTTTGCAGCCGCACTGGATGAACTCAAGGCCGGCCGCAACCGTGAGGGAGCGGAGCTGGCCCGCCTGATCGAGGAGCGCCTGCAGGCCATTCTGGTAGAAGTGGCCGCGCTTCGTGAGCTGATTCCCGAGATGCTCGCCGCCCAGCGCCAGAAGATTCTCGACCGCTTTGCCGAGCTAAGCCTTGAGGCCGATCCACAGCGGCTCGAACAGGAGCTGGTCATGCTGGCCCAGAAAAGCGACGTGGCAGAAGAGCTGGACCGTCTGACGACGCACGTAGGCGAGGTGAGCCGTGTGCTCAAGGCTGGAGGCGCCGCCGGCCGTCGCCTGGACTTCCTCATGCAGGAACTCAACCGCGAAGCCAACACCCTAGGCTCAAAAGCCTTTGACCCGCGCTCCACCCAGGCGGCGGTCAATCTCAAAGTATTGATAGAACAAATGCGCGAACAAGTGCAGAACATCGAATAGGCCATTCACTATGACAGCCCTCCCTGGCACCCTTTACATCGTTTCGGCGCCTTCGGGTGCAGGCAAGACCAGCCTGGTCAAGGCCCTGCTCGATGCCCTGCCTGAAGTCCGTGTATCCGTCTCCCACACCACGCGCACCATGCGCCCGGGCGAGGTCGACGGGGTCAACTATCACTTCGTGGATGTCTCGACCTTCCAGGGCCTGCTGGAGCATGGCGATTTCCTGGAGCATGCCGAAGTGTTCGGCAACTACTACGGTACGTCCCAGCGCCAGCTGGAGCAGACCCTCGCCGAAGGTCACGACCTGATCCTCGAGATCGATTGGCAGGGTGCCCAACAGGTACGTCGCAAGATGCCTCATGCTCAGTCCATCTTTATCCTGCCGCCCAGCCAGGAAGCCCTGCGCCAGCGACTGAACAACCGCGGGCAGGATAGCCATGAGGTGATCGAGCGACGCATGCACGAAGCGGTCAGCGAGATGAGCCACTATGTCGAATATGACTACCTGATCATCAATGATGACTTCGCCTCGGCACTGGAAGATCTGAAGTCCGTCTTCCGAGCCAGGCAACTGCGTCTGGACCGCCAGCAACGCCGACACAACGAATTGCTCGAAAAGCTCCTGATCCAGCGGTCATGAGCCAAACGGCACTTCCCTTAGCACTGCCGATTTTTTAGACTACACAGTCCTCCCGCTTCGGGATCACATTACCACCGAGGAACACCATGGCCCGCGTCACCGTTGAAGACTGCCTGGATAACGTCGATAACCGTTTCGAACTGGTCATGCTCGCCACCAAGCGCTCGCGTCAGCTCGCAACCGGCGGCAAAGAGCCCAAAGTACCGTGGGATAATGACAAGCCGACCGTAGTGGCCCTGCGTGAAATCGCTGAAGGCCTGGTCGATGACGAAGTGGTTCGTCAGGAAGATATCGTTGAAGAAGAGCCGCTGTTCGCTGCTTTCGAAGAAAACAACGAGGCCGATAGCGAGGCGCTGTAAGATGCCGGACCGACGAGCCGTCACGTGGGCCGGCAGGAGATAAGCCATCCATGCCAGCCATAGACACGTTCTCCGAACGGCTCGCGTCCTATTTGAGCCCTGATCAGGTCAACCTGGTCCGCCGCGCCTATTACTACGCCGAGCAAGCTCACGATGGGCAGCGCCGCCGCAGCGGCGAGCCCTACGTGACCCACCCGCTTGCGGTCGCCAATATCCTGGCCGATATGCACATGGACCATCAGAGCCTGATGGCCGCCATGCTGCACGACGTCATCGAGGATACCGGCATTGCCAAAGAGGCGCTCATGGCGCAGTTCGGCGAAACTGTGGCCGAGCTGGTGGACGGGGTCAGCAAACTGACCCAGATGCAATTCGAGACCAAGGCCGAGGCTCAGGCGGAAAACTTCCAGAAAATGGCCATGGCCATGGCGCGTGACATTCGCGTCATTCTGGTCAAGCTGGCCGACCGGCTGCATAACATGCGCACCCTTGATGCCATGCCGCCGGACAAGAGCCGCCGCATCGCCAAGGAAACCCTGGAAATTTATGCACCGATCGCCAACCGACTGGGCATGCATAACATGTATGCCGAATTCGAGGATCTGGGTTTTCGGGCCATGCATCCCATGCGCGCCGAGCGTATCCGGCGTGCAGTCAAGGCCGCCCGGGGCAATCGCCGCGAGATCGTCAGCAAGATCCAGGAGTCACTGACCAGCTGTCTGCAGCGTGAAGGGCTGCCGGGCGAGGTGATCGGTCGCGAAAAGCACCTTTACAGCATCTACCAGAAGATGCGGGGCAAGCGTAAGTCGTTCAATGAAATCATGGACGTCTATGCCTTCCGCCTCATCGTCGACAAGGTCGACACCTGCTACCGCGTCCTGGGTGCGGTGCACAGCCTGTACAAGCCGATTCCGGGCCGCTTCAAGGATTACATCGCCATTCCCAAGGCCAACGGTTACCAATCCCTGCATACGACCCTGTTCGGCATGCATGGCGTACCGATTGAAATCCAGATTCGCACCCGCGAAATGGAAGACATGGCTAACAACGGCATTGCAGCGCACTGGCTCTACAAGTCAGGTGAAGAGGAGCCAAAGGGCTCCCACGCCCGTGCTCGCCAGTGGGTAAAGGGCATCCTTGAACTCCAGCAGCGCGCCGGCAACTCCCTTGAATTCATCGAGAACGTGAAGATTGACCTGTTCCCGGACGAGGTCTATGTCTTCACGCCAAAAGGTCGGATCATGGAGCTGCCCAAGGGCTCCACGCCGGTCGACTTTGCCTATGCGGTACATACCGATGTGGGCAACAGCTGCATTGCCTGCCGCATCAACCGCCGTCTGGCACCGCTGTCACAGCCGCTCAATAGTGGCGAGACGGTAGAGATCATTACTGCACCTGGCACACGGCCTAATCCGGCCTGGCTGAATTTTGTCGTGACCGGCAAAGCGCGGACGAATATCCGCCATGCACTCAAGCAGCAGCGCCGATCCGAATCGATCAGCCTGGGCGAGCGTCTGCTCAACAAGGCGCTGGCCAACTTCAATACCCAGCTCTCCAGGATTTCCCTGCCGCGTATCCTACCGGTTCTGGCGGAATACAAGGTAGTGGTACTCGAAGACCTGCTGGAAGAGATCGGCCTGGGCAACCAGATGGCCTACGTGGTCGCCCGTCGCCTGGTATCGGCCGATGCCGAAAGCCAGGAAGACAAGGCGCAGACCGAAGGCCCGCTCGCGATTCGGGGTACCGAAGGGCTAGTCCTCAGCTATGCCAAGTGCTGTACGCCGATTCCAGGCGACCCGATCGTTGGGCATCTGTCGGCGGGCAAGGGCATGGTCGTCCATCTGGACACCTGCAAGAACATCGCCGAGATTCGCCAGAATCCCGAGAAATGCATCCCGCTCACCTGGGCAAAGGATGTGGTTGGCGAATTCAATGTGGAGCTACGCGTTCAACTGGAGCATCAGCGCGGCCTGATCGCCATGCTGGCGACCAGCGTAACGGCAGTGGATGCCAACGTTGAAAAGATCAGCATGAACGAGCGCGACGGCCGCATCAGCGTGGTTCAGCTGGTGGTCAGCGTGCATGACCGTGTACACCTGGCTCGGGTCATTCGAAAACTGCGTACGCTTTCCGGCGTCGCCAGCATCACACGCGTTCGCAGTTAACGAGCCTTTCCACCTGTCCCTGATGCCTGCTAGCCTGTCGGTTCTATCGACAGGCTTTTTGTCATCTGGATAAAGGAGCGACTCCATGAGCAAGACCGTGATCCATACCGAGAATGCACCGGCCGCCATCGGCACCTACTCCCAGGCGATCAAGGTCGGGAATACGGTTTACCTGTCCGGGCAGATCCCGCTGGATCCCAAGACCATGGAGCTGGTAGAAGGCTTCGAGGCGCAGACCGTACAGGTATTCGAGAACCTGAAAGCCGTTGCGGAAGCCGCGGGCGGTTCGCTGGCCGATATCGCCAAGCTGAACATCTTCCTGACTGACCTCAGCCACTTTGCCAAAGTGAACGAGATCATGGGTCGTTACTTCCAGCAGCCCTATCCGGCGCGTGCCGCCATTGGCGTAGCAGCGCTGCCCAAGGGTGCCCAGGTTGAAATGGACGGTATCCTGGTTCTGGAATAAGCACGACAGGGCGCAGCCCTACGGCTGCGCCTGCTTGTCCTAGACATTCAGGATAGCGGAATAGCCTTCGCGAAAGCTGGGGTATTGCGGCGTCCATCCTAATTCACGGGCGCGCGTATTGCGGCAGCGCTTGCTACCGGCCCGGCGTACGGCAGATTCCTCCGCCCAATGGGTAACGCCCAGTTGCTCACGCAACCACATGACGACATCGTGGAGCGGAGCGGGCTCATCATCCACCCCCAGGTAAACAGACTCCAGCGCAACGCCCTGTTGATCTGCACTCAACAGATGAGCGAGCAGCGCGGCAGCATCGTCAACGTGAATACGATTGCCATACAGCGGTGGCTCACTGGCGGCGCGATACCCCTGGCGAACCTGATTGAGCAGCCATTCGCGACCAGGGCCGTAAATACCGCTCAAGCGTACAGCTGTAGCAGGCAGGCCGCTTGCCTGTGCCACCTGCTCGGCCTCCAGCAGGATCTTTCCGGAATAACCTTCGGGCTCGGTCGCTGAGGTCTCGTCCACCCACTCGCCGTTTTTCTGCCCGTATACGCCAGAGCTGGAAATAAAGACCAGCCGACGCGGCGTTTGCTGGTGCTGTTCAAGCCACGCCAGCACATGCTGAAGGCCCTCGATGTAGGCAGTGCGGTAACCGACCTCATCGTGCTGCGTCGCCGCAGCGGCGTATACGACATAATCCAGCGGCTCGGTTGGCCATTGCGCTGGCGCCTCCGCGGCGGTCAGGTCGCCTGCGACCGGTAGAATAGCCTTGGGCAGTTGCTCCACCGAGCGGCGCAGCCCATGCACCGTCCAGCCAGCTGCCTGCAGGCGTATACCCAGGCGGCTGCCAACGTCGCCACAGCCGGCAATCAGAACACGAGGGGAGACGGACATAGGAATACCTGCATCAATAGCGATCGAATGGAGTAGCTTGCCGAGTCACGTTTTAAGCCTCAAGCCTTGCAACACAGCTTGGTTCAAAAAAGAGCAGCCGTTATGCTTGCAGGTGATAGTATTTGTTAATTGGTCATTAGCTGACCCGTCTGGCGAACGACTCGGAACGGACGACCTTCAAGCGTCGCCGTCATTTCGGAATGGCGCCTTGCCTGACACCTCGCCGAGCCTCGTGCGCCGCTGTGTATGGAAAGGCTCTAAGGATTGATTCAATCATGACCCTCACTGAACTGCGCTATATCGTGACTCTTGCCCAAGAGCAGCATTTCGGCCGTGCCGCCGAACGTTGCCATGTCAGCCAGCCGACCCTGTCGGTCGGGGTGAAAAAGCTTGAGGACGAATTGGGCATCCTGATCTTTGAACGCAGCAAGAGTGCGGTTCGCCTGACCCCCACGGGTGAAAGCATTGTGGCCCAGGCCCAGAAGGTGCTGGAACAGGCCCAGGGTATCCGCGAGCTGGCCCAGGCGGGCAAGAACCAGCTCAGCGCTCCGCTGAAGATCGGCGCCATCTATACGATTGGCCCTTATCTGTTTCCCCACCTGGTTCCCCAGCTGAACCGTGTGGCGCCGGAAATGCCGCTGTATATCGAAGAGAATTTCACGCACGTCCTGCGGGACAAGCTGCGCACCGGTGAACTCGACGCCATCATCATCGCGTTGCCGTTCAGCGAGCCGGACGTTCTGACCAAGCCCCTCTATGACGAGCCCTTCTACGTCATGATGCCGGCACGCCATCCCTGGACGGAGCTCAAGTCGATCGACAACTCCCAGCTCAGCGACAAGAGCCTGTTGCTGCTGGGTGAAGGGCACTGCTTCCGCGATCAGGTGCTTGAGGCCTGTCCGACGGTACGCAAGCATGGGGACGAAGCCAAGCATACCCAGGTCGAGTCCTCGTCGCTGGAAACCATCCGCCACATGGTGGCCTCCGGGCTAGGCGTGTCTGTTCTGCCGTTCTCGGCAGTGGAAAGCCATCATTATGCGCCGGGCGTGATCGAGGTTCGCCCGTTCACCGCGCCGGTGCCTTATCGTACGGTCGCCATTGCCTGGCGAGCCAGCTTCCCGCGTCCACGCGCCATCGAGGTGCTGGCCGACTCGGTACGCCTGTGCTCCGTGGCCCGACCTGAAGCGGCAGGAGTCGTACAACCGGCATGACCGAACTGTCTGCGATCCCGGTCACCGCCCTGAAAGGCATCGGCGCGGCCATGGCAGAGAAGTTGGCCAGGGTAGGGCTCGAGAATCTGCAGGACGTCCTGTTCCATCTGCCTTTGCGCTACCAGGACCGTACCCGGGTCGTCCCGATAGGGGCCTTACGCCCTGGGCAGGACGCTGTTGTAGAAGGCGTCGTAGCCACCGCTGATGTCATCATGGGTCGCCGCCGCAGCCTGCTGGTTCGCCTGCAGGACGGCAGTGGCACATTGAGCCTGCGCTTCTTTCATTTCAGCCAGGCCCAGAAGGATGGCATGAAGCGTGGCACGCACCTGCGCTGCTACGGTGAAGTAAGGCCCGGTGCATCGGGGCTTGAAATCTATCATCCGGAATACCGGGCCCTGAAGGATGACACGCCAGCGCCTGTCGAACAGACACTGACGCCGATCTATCCGACCACCGAAGGGCTGACCCAGCTGCGCCTGCGACAGTTGACCGAACAGGCACTGGAGCGACTGGGGCCGCATAGCCTGCCAGACTGGTTGCCGCCGGAAATGGCAAAACAGTACAAGCTTGGCCCTCTGGCCGAGGCCTTGCGCTATCTCCACCGCCCGCCGCCGGACGCCGATGTCGAGGAATTGGCAATAGGTCATCATTGGGCACAGCGCCGGCTGGTTTTCGAGGAGCTGTTGACCCATCAGCTCTCCCTTCAACGCCTGCGTGAAACCATGCGCGCGCAGCAGGCACCGCCATTGCCACCTGCTAAAAAACTACCCAAACAATACCTGGCCAACCTGGGCTTCAAGCCCACCGGTGCCCAGCAGCGGGTCGGTGCAGAAATTGCCCATGATCTGGCCCAGCATGAACCCATGCTGCGTCTGGTACAGGGTGACGTAGGGGCAGGCAAGACCGTGGTCGCGGCCATGGCTGCACTGCAGGCCATTGAGGCTGGGTATCAGGTCGCCCTGATGGCGCCGACAGAAATCCTGGCCGAGCAGCATTACCTGAATTTTCAACGCTGGTTTGAGCCTTTGGGGCTAGAGGTTGCCTGGCTGGCTGGCAAGCTCAAGGGCAAGGCGCGCGCCGCGTCACTGGAGCGCATTGCGGCCGGAACGCCCATGGTTGTCGGCACGCATGCTCTTTTTCAAAGTGAAGTCCACTTTGCGCGGCTGGCCCTTGTCATCATTGATGAGCAGCACCGCTTCGGTGTTCAGCAGCGGCTGGCCTTGAGGCAGAAAGGTGTAGAAGGGCGCCTGAGCCCTCATCAGCTCATCATGACCGCGACGCCCATTCCGCGCACACTAGCCATGAGCGCCTATGCGGATCTGGATACCTCGGTGCTGGACGAATTGCCCCCAGGCCGTACGCCGGTCAATACCGTCACCATTACCGATACCCGTCGCGAAGAAGTCGTGGAGCGTGTGCGCGCCGCCTGCCTGGAAGGCCGACAGGCCTATTGGGTGTGTACGCTGATCGAAGAGTCAGAGGAGCTGACCTGTCAGGCCGCGGAAACCACCTTCGAGGAATTGTCGCTGGCCCTGGGCGAGCTGCGGGTCGGCTTGATCCATGGCCGGATGAAGCCCGCCGAGAAAGCCGAGATCATGGCGCAGTTCAAGGCGGGCGAGTTGCAGCTGCTGGTAGCCACCACAGTGATCGAGGTTGGCGTGGACGTACCCAACGCGAGCCTCATGATCATCGAGAACCCCGAGCGGCTGGGCCTTGCCCAGTTGCACCAGTTGCGCGGCCGGGTAGGGCGGGGCAGTGCGGTCAGCCACTGTGTGCTGCTGTTCCATCCTCCGCTGTCGCATATTGGCCGTGAGCGGCTGGCGATCATGCGGGAGACGAACGACGGCTTCGTGATTGCCGAACGGGATCTGGAATTGCGTGGCCCGGGTGAAATGCTGGGTACCCGGCAAACCGGTCTATTGCAGTTCAAGGTCGCTGATCTGATGCGCGATGCCGATCTGCTCCCGGCTGTACGGGATGCTGCTCAGGAACTGCTGGCAAAATGGCCCGCCCATGTCAGTCCACTGTTGGAACGTTGGCTACGCCATGGTCAGCAATACGGTCAGGTCTAAATAAAAGTTTGCGACCTTTGGTCAGAGGCATTCCAGTGCGGCGCGAGGTAGTTATACTGGCTACATCTGGCCTAGCGGAAATACCATGACTGACGTAGCCCACACCTCCGAGCCAACCCCTCATGCACCAGCGCCCATCAAGGAGATGCTGGATAAGCTGGGGGTGTCCTATCGTGAAGTGAATTCCACGATGGGCCTCTCTTCCAATGCCCAACGCGTACAGGCCGTCCTGCTGGATGACTCGACTGGAGTTCTGATGGTTCTGTTTCCGCAGAACCAGCTGCTCGACCTTAACCGTCTATCGGAATTAACCGGCCGCACGCTGACCGTCATGAAGCCTGAACGGCTGTCCCAGGCGCTGCACAAGCACGAACTCAAAGTGCTGCCGGGCCTGCCTACGTTGAGTAGTTCGCCCTGCCTGTATGACGAACGCCTGCTCAAGGAGCCCAACCTGCTGTTGGAGTCTGGCGAGGAAGATGTCTTGCTGGAAGTCTCCGTGGATGATTTCCGTCGCCTGCTGGCCGAGGCCAACCCGGGCCGTTTCGGCGAACCGCTGCTGGACATTCAGCCCAATCAGACGCGCCCGGAAGCGGACGATGCGGAAATTACCCGCGCCGTCACGCATTTCACGGCACGCCGTATCAAGCAGCGCCTCGATGAGACGTTGGAAATTCCGCCGCTGTCCAAGACAGCCGAGAAAATCATTAAGCTGCGCGTCAATCCCGAAGCAACGGTCGATGATCTGGCCGGTGTGGTGGAAACCGACCCGGCGCTAGCCGCCCAGGTCATCAGCTGGGCGTCTTCTCCATATTACGCGGCGCCCGGCAAGATTCGCTCCGTGGAAGATGCAATCGTCCGGGTTTTGGGTTTCGACCTGGTCATCAACCTGGCGCTGGGCCTGACACTGGGCAAGACGATCACATTGCCCAAAGACAAGCCGCAAAGCGCAACGCCGTACTGGAAGCAGTCCATCTTTACCGCCGCCGTCATCGAAGGGCTGGCGCGCGCCATGCCACGCAAGGTTCGTCCTGAGATGGGCATTGCCTACCTGTGCGGGCTGTTGCATAACTTTGGCTATCTGGTGCTGGCTCATGTGTTCCCGCCGCATTTCTCACTGATCTGCCGTCACGTGGAAGCCAACCCGCATCTGGACAGCAGCCTGATTGAGCGCCACCTGATCGGCATCACCCGTGAGCAGATCGGCGCCTGGCTGATGCGTAACTGGGAAATGCCGGAAGAGCTGGTAGCCGCACTTCGCTTCCAGGCCTATCCCGCCTATGACGGGCCCAACGCCATCTATGCCAACCTGACCTTCATGGCCGTGCAACTGCTGCGCGCTGAAGGCATTGGCAGCGGCCCGGCACGCCCCATTCCGCCTGAGCTGTATGAGCGCCTGGGGCTAACTCCTGAAAAGGCGCAGGAATGCCTGAGCCGCATCATGGGTGCCGAGGCGGCCCTGCGCGAACTGGCGTCTCAACTGCCTCAGTAAAAACTGCAGGCTAGACGGCTTTCTTCATGAACAGTCGTCCAGCCTGAGGAACTTCACCCCTCGCTTGCTTGCCGACAGAAATAAGGGTCAGGCTTTTCGCCTGCCCATCGAATGGAGGACAAGCAACATGCCAAGTGCAGAGGGCAAGATCCGTTATGCGGTTGTCGCGGGTGGCTGGATTTCCCAGGGTGCGTTTATGCCGGGTGTCGGCCAGACCAGCAATTCGGTCATGACGGCGTTGGTGACAGGCGATCCGGTCAAGGCTGACGAACTGGCCAAACGGTACAACCTCAAGAGCTATCGCTACGAGGACTTTCCGGCACTGCTGTCCTCCGGTGAGATCGACGCCATTTACCTGGCTACACCCAACTTCCGCCACCGCGAATTTGCCGTACCGGCACTTGAGGCAGGTATTCACGTGCTGCTGGAAAAGCCCATGGCCACCAGCGAGGAAGACTGCAAGGCCATTATCGAGGCGTCCAAGAAGTCGGGTGCCAAGCTCATGATCGCTTACAGGCTGCACTGCGAGCCGGGGACGGTCGAGATGGTCGAGCGCATTCGCAACGGCGATATTGGCGACCCGCGTATCTTCACTTCCACGTTCGCCCAGCCTTTAGACCCGCAGAATCATCGCGCCCTGAATGGTTACTGGGCAGGACCAGTTCCGGACATGGGGCCATATCCACTCAATGCCGTTCGCAACCTGTTTGGTGACGAGCCGATCGAAGTGCATGCCGTGGGGGTCAATACACCCGGGCGTGACATCACGACCTACGACGCAGTGTCCGTCACCCTACGCTTTCCCCAGGAGCGCTTGGCGCAGTTTAACGTCAGCTACAGCGCACCCAATACCGAGCGCTTTCAGGTAGTCGGCTCGAAAGGCGAAATCGAGGCGTCGCCCTGTTTCGGCTTTGGCGAAGGTGTAGCCATTACCTATCGTGCGACCATCGGAGGTGAGACACAGGAACATGCGCATCCTGTCGTCGACCAGTTCGGTGGCGAGACCGAATATTTTTCCGACTGCATCCTGAATGATCGGGTACCTGAGATGGACGGTGATGAAGGCTGGCGGGACATTCGGGTGTTGGCTGCCATCGAGCGGGCGCTGGAAACCGGACAGCCCCAGACGCTGGAGCCATTGCCGCCCCGCCAGGGTCCTACTCAGGCGCAGGTGCGTACACTGCCGCTCGCCAAGGTGCCGGACTACATCAATACCACCGAACCTACCACCTGATGCTGTTACAGGCTCGCGAAGCGTCTTGAAACGCTTCGCGGGTCGATCCGGCCTGCTGACGGTGCGAGGCGGGCCTACATCCAGTACCCTGATGCACATTCCGTTGCTCAAGGTTGTCCGTCATGACCAATGCTCGCCGTCTCGTTCTTATTCTTGCCATCTTTCTTGCCGTGATCGCGGTGGCAGCCCTCGGCTACCGTGCCTATCGAACCGATGCGGCGCCAACACCTGCCGAGCTGATGGACGCGGGCATCGTCATGCTGCCTCAAGGCAAGGCACTTCCTGCACTCAACTTTACGAATCAGGACAAGGAAGCGATTACGCTCGACTCGCTGAAAGGGCAGTGGCGATTGATGTTCTTCGGCTATACCTTCTGCCCGGACGTCTGTCCGGCGACCCTGGCGCAGCTCAAGCAGCTGTTCACCAAACTGCCTGAAAAGGATCGCAATGCGCTGGGCGTAACGTTTGTAACCGTCGATCCTGCCCGGGATACACCGGAGCGGCTGAAACAATACGTAGAGTTTTTCAACCACAGCTTCAAGGCTCTGGCAGGTGACATGGCCGACACCCAGACGCTGGCCAATACTGTCGGGATTCCCTTCATTCCGGCCGATACCACCCAGCAGAGCTACACCGTGGACCATGGCGCCAATCTGGTTCTGATCGACCCGAACGGCCGTGCTGTCGGTTATGTACGCCAGCCCATGCAGCTGGATCTGTTGGCCCAGCAATTGCCACGTCTGATGGAAGCCAAGCGCTAATGACTATACGCTTGCTGATCAATCTGGATGTCGACGAACTGGAGCGCGGCATCCAGTTTTATACGCAGGCGCTGGATCTGACGGTGCAGCGTAAGCTCTATGATGAACACGTCGTTGAGCTAGCCGGAGCAGATGTTCCGATCTATCTGCTACAAAAGCCAGCGGGTAGCGAAACCGCAGGACAGGTGCGCCAGTACGGCCAGCACTGGACACCTGTACATCTCGACGTTGTAGTCGATAATCTTGATGCTGCCCTGGCAAGGGTGTTAGCCGCCGGGGCTATATTGGAAGGTGACGTCCGGCGCTCGGCATTTCGAGACATGGCCGTGCTTCGTGATCCTTTTGGCCATGGCTTCTGCCTGCTGCGCTTTTATGGCGAACCCTATAGCGACGGCTAATAGCCTCACTTGGCGAATAGTTGACCAATGTCCTTGAACGCCTTGAACTCCAGTGCGTTACCGCACGGGTCCAGCAGGAACATGGTGGCCTGTTCACCTACTTGTCCCTTGAAGCGCACGTAGGGCTCGATTACAAACGCCGTTTCACGTGCCTTCAGGCGATCCGCTAACGCTTCCCACTCGGCCCAACCCAATACGACACCAAAGTGCGGCACAGGCACATCATGGCCATCCACCGGATTGGTATGGGCATGTTCCTGCGCAGCGGTAGGCGGGTGCTCGTGAATCACCAACTGATGGCCAAAAAAGTCAAAATCGACCCATTGCTTGCTGCTGCGACCTTCAGGGCAGCCAAAAACGTCACCATAAAAATGCCGGGCGGCTGCCAGGTCGTAAACAGGGATAGCCAGGTGGAAAGGGGAGAGCGCCATGAGAAACCTCATCAGTTTGGGCAAGACCCTATTGTCAGCCACAAGCGTTTCGATGGAAAAACGAATATTCTTGCTGCCGAGCAGCAACTATTTTGAGGCTGACAGTGCTTCGGGAATTGAAGACCTTTATTGCAGTTGCACGACATGGCACCTTTTCAGCGGCTGGGCAACAGGTTGGCCTGACGCAGTCGGCAGTCAGTGCACAAATGCGCCAGTTGGAACGCGACCTGGGCGTACGGCTCTTTGACCGGACCGGCCGCGCGGCGCTGCTTAATGCTTCCGGCCAGCAAGCGCTTCCGCTGGCGGAGCAGATCCTCTCGCTGTACGAGCAGATGGCCGCTCCCACAGATGTCACCCACTGGCAGGGCGAACTAAAGATCGGCGCTATCGCCACGGTTCAAACCGGCGTGCTGCCCGAGGCGCTGATGCGCTTTCGCCAGGACGCCCCCCAGGTAGACCTCAAGCTGATTCCTGGCGTCTCGCTGCAGCTCCTGGGCCGTGTGGACGCTGGCGAGATCGATCTGGCGCTACTGATCAAACCGCCATTTGCCTTACCCAAGGAGCTGGATGAAATTCCGTTGGCCCAGGAGCCATTCGTGCTCATCACGCCCGCCACGTTGCCAGGCGACGATCCGCTGGCCTTATTGGCAACACAACCCTTCGTTCGTTATGACCGAGGCTCCTTTGGTGGCCGACAGGTGAGCCGGTTCCTTCAGGAGCACCGGATTACCGTTCGCGAAGCGCTAGAGCTTGATGAGCTGGAAGCTATCGTCAGAATGGTCGAGTGTGGCCTGGGGGTGGCGTTGATTCCTCAGGCTGGTCTGCAGCTGGCTCAGGCGCGCGTGCGCACGCTTTCCCTAGGGCCGCTCACGTTTCACCGCGAGCTGGTCGCCATTTGCCGCCGGGGGCTGCGCAAGCAAGCGGCGCTGTCGTTCTTTCTGGAATGCGTAAAGGCGGCAAAAGGCTGATCAGAGCATACGCTCAAGGCCTACTGCACGCACGATCCAGGCGTTGAATCGGCGCCACAATCCGCCAGGCTCATGGTCCAGCTCATACAGTTTGCCGTCGCGTTCTTCCAGCCAGATCAGCTTGGTTGTTCCGTCGCGGTCGACCCGCTTCACCTGATAGCTGACACCCAAGGCCATACCATCGAGAATCAGCTGACGGACCCGGCCGGCAAGGGCAGGGCTGTCTACCATGATGCCAACCTCGGTATTCCACAGGATAGAACGCGGGTCGAAGTTGAAGGACCCGACAAAGGTATGCTCACGGTCAATCACCATGGCTTTGCTGTGCAGGCTGGAAGCCGACTGACCAAAGCTATAAGGCGAGGCATGCAGGCCCTTTTCCGGGCGGTTGCGCATTTCATAGAGCTTGATGCCCTGCTTGAGCAGTTCGTCGCGGTACGGCGCGTATCCGCCATGAACAGCGGGAACGTCCGTTGCCTCCAGCGAGTTGGTCAGCACGCGAATATCTACCCCCTCGTGGGCTTTCTCACCCAAGTATTCCACTCCTGTCTGGGTTGGAACGAAATAGGCAGAGACCAGGAAAAGCTCCTTGTGAACGTCGTCAAGGCTGGGCATCAACTGAGTCGTCAGTAACAGATTTCGGTCCGGCTCGCCCTCTGCCAACACTTTACGTGGCGCGTCCCAGAGCGCCTTGCCATTGGCCCAGGTCAGCTCATGAAGCCAACCCTCCATTTGCGGTGCAGTGTCGTAACGGCGCAACCGGTTGTAAAGCGCCGAATCCTTTACCCGCTCGCTGTCCAGGTAGCGCTTGAGCCCCGTGCGCATTCGAGTCAGCGCGTGAGCCGTGGGCGGGCGGCGCAGAAAACCTGTAATGGGCTGGCTGATCTCGCTGTTCCAGTATTGGTCGAAGCTTACACCGAGCTGATGGGCGACAGGACCCGCTCCAAGCAGGTCGAGGTCCGTGAAATTCATTTCGGGCTTGGCATCGAAATACTCATCCCCCAGGTTGCGACCGCCTACAATGGCTACGCTGTTATCGGCAAGCAATAGCTTGTTATGCATGCGGCGATGCTGCTGCGACAAGTGCAGGAAGCGCCCCATGTAACGCGTAACGCCGGTACTGCGACCGATATGCAGCGGGTTGAAGACGCGAACGTCGATGTTGGGATGGGCTGCCAGTGCCGCCAGGGCATAGTCATTACCATCGCTGCTGGTGTCGTCAAGCAGGAAGCGAATCCGCACACCACGGTCAGCAGCGGCCAGCAGCTCATTGACCAGCATGCGCGTGGTCACCCCATCGTGAACAATGTAGTACTGAATATCCAGACTGCGCTGGGCCATGCGGATCAGCTCGGCGCGAGCGGTAAAGGCGTCGGTGCTGGACTCCAGAAGGCGAAACCCTGATTGTCCGGGATGCTTGACAGCCTGCCGTTGAAGCACACTGTTGAGGTACGTGCCGGCTGGCGCGAGCATGGAGGAGGGAGTTGGTGTCTGGACCTGAGCGCAACCCGTCAACAGGACGAAGGACAGCAGTAATAAACGGGCGTACACAGATTCCCTCCAGGTCGAATGCGTATCCCTTCGACGCTTGCGTTGCGGTTAAATTCAGAAGATCAGGGCAGAAGGCCATGATAAGACCGGCCTGTGCCTGTCATTGTTCAGACCGTTGGCAGGCAGACCATTTGCTGGGAGTAATGCCCCTTTTCAGGCCCTTGCAGGACAAGGAGGCCTCTATGAGCCAAATCGCGGGCACGCCAGCCTAGAAAAGTATCTGTCGCGAAAAATCCTTCGCTGCGTACCATGACTTCGGCTATCACTCGTGCGAGCGGTTGCCATTCTGGCGTGCAATGCTGGAGGAGGATAGTGTCGACCGTTTCGTAGTCGCTGTACCAAAAACTACCGTCTAACCATCGTCTGATACCGGCCATGGCTTCGACTGCCTCATGCCAGGCTCTGGCCAGCTCCTGTTGCTGCTCGGGCAGGATGAGGACAGGGCTATACAGTTGCTTCAACAACTCAGGTGAGCATTGGCCGACCGCACGGCGAGTCTGTACATCGCTACGATGTGTTCCACATGGAACACTGTATAGCGAAACAGAAGAATCATGCAGAGCGGCAGCGATACGACAGAGCAGAAGCTGCTCAGAGGCACTGTCGCCGTGCCAGACAGTAATGGGGCGATTGCCTTGTGCTGCATGCTCAAGCCAGGTGGCATCGTCCGCTAGTTGGCGGGAAAAGTCGGGAGCGGGAACATCATCTGCCCAGACGGCCTCCCAGAATGCCGACCGAACCGGACAGGGCGGCTGATGTACATCCACCAGCGGCCCTACGGCCAGATCGTCACGCATTATCCGTAGCGATGAAGTGGCCTCGGTATCAATCACCTGACGGACACCTTCAGCCGCGACATCACCACAGACAACGTGCCACATCAGTCAGGCTTGTCCTTCTTGAGCTTGGGATTCGGAAAGAACTGAGCCACCTTGACCTGAGCCGTGGCAGGCTTTGGCTGCTTGGGCGCATTGACGCGCGTAGGCAATTCCTTGGGAACCGAATTGCCGCGCTCGTCCAGCGTATCCCCATAGCCACAGGAGGCGCACTCGCGATGCGGTACGCCATCCTCGTTCCACATCTTCATCGTGTCTACCGATTGGCAGGCGGGGCACACGGCCCCGGCGATGAAGCGTTTTACCGGTCCGCTCATGCAGCCTCCTCGGTAAGACCGGAGTGGCGTAGCAGCGCGTCGATGCTGGGCTCACGGCCGCGGAAGTCCACGAACAGCACCATCGGCTCAAGCGAACCACCACGAGCCAGGACGGCCTCACGGAAGGCGCGGCCGGTTTCAGCATTGAACACGCCTTCTTCCTCGAACTTGGAGAAGGCATCGGCTGATAGGACTTCCGCCCACTTGTAGCTGTAGTACCCCGCGGCGTAACCACCGGCGAAGATGTGAGCAAAGCTGTTGGCGAAGCGGTTGTAGGCTGGCGGACGCATAACCGAAACTTCATCGCGGATGGATTCCAGCACGTCGAGTACGCTACGGCCATCGCCGTGGGTGGCATGCAGCTCGAAGTCGAAGAGCGAGAACTCCAGCTGACGCACCATCATCAGTCCGGACTGGAAGTTTTTCGCAGCCAGCATTTTGTCCAGGAGTTCCTGGGGCAGTGGCTCGCCGGTCTCGTAATGGCCGGAGATCAATGCCAGACCTTCTGGCTCCCAGCACCAGTTTTCCATGAACTGGCTCGGCAGCTCGACCGCATCCCATGCCACACCGTTGATGCCGGAAACACCTGCATGCTCAATGCGGGTCAACAGATGATGCAGGCCATGACCGAACTCGTGGAACAGGGTGGTCACTTCATCATGGGTCAGCAGGGCAGGCTTGCCACCGCTGGCCGGGGTGAAGTTGCAGACCAGGTAAGCAATCGGGTTGATCAGCTCGCCCTGAGCATTGCGGCGCTTGTCACGGGCACCGTCCATCCATGCGCCGCCACGCTTGTTGGCACGGGCATAAAGGTCGAAGAAGAAGCGGCCAACGTGCTTGCCGTTCTCGGTAATCTCGAACAGACGAACATCGGGATGCCACTTATCAAAACCCTCCTTGATTTCGCTGATCTCAATACCGTAGAGCTTTTGCACCACAGCGAAGAGACCGGACAGTACCTTATCAACCGGGAAGTAGGCGCGTAGCTCTTCCTGGGAAAGCGAATAGCGAGCCTGACGCAGCTTCTCGGCGAAGTAGCCGGTGTCCCAGCTCTTGAGATCAGTTACGCCCTGCTCAGCAGCAAAGGCCTTAAGCTGATCCAGATCGCGCTGGGCAAAAGGTTTGCTGCGCTGGGCCAGATCACGCAGGAAGCTCAGGACCTGTTCGCTGGACTCGGCCATCTTGGTCGCCAGGGACAGTTCGGCGTAGTTGGCATAGCCCAGCAGGCGCGCCAGCTCCTGACGCAGGTCAAGAATCTCTTCCATCACTGGGCCGTTGTTGAACTGGCCGGCATTGGGGCCTTGGTCGGAGGCACGGGTGCAGTAAGCCGCATAGACTTCCTCACGCAGGGCACGGTCGTCGGCGTAGGTCATCACGGCGTAGTAGCTGGGAAATTCCAGATTGATCAGCCAGCCGTCGAGCCCTTTGGCCTGGGCGGCAGCGGCCATCTGGGCCTTGGCGGAATCTGGTAGACCCGCCAAAGCAGATTCGTCAGTCACATGCTTGGTCCACGCCTGGGTAGCGTCCAACAATTGGTTGGAAAACTTGCTGGACAGCTCCGACTTGCGCGACTGGATCTCGCCGTAGCGCTTCTGCTGTTCAGGCGGCAGATCGATACCCGATAAGCGGAAATCACGCAGGGCGTTGTCAAGAATCTTCTTCTGAGCAGCATCGAAGCCCTTGGCCTCTTCGCTTTCAGACAGTTTCCGGTAGGCCTCAAAAAGGTCCTTGTTCTGCCCGATCTCCGTGGAGTAAGCAGAAAGCTTGGGCAGGCAGGCCTCATAGGCCGTACGCAGCTCAGGATTGTTACACACGGCATTCAGATGAGTAACCGGGCTCCATGCCTGGCCCAAACGGTCGTTCAGCTCGTCGAACGCCACGACCAGCCCCTGCCAGGTCGGGTTTTCCTTTTGGGTCTTCAGCAGCTCGGCAATGGCGGCGCGGTTGTCTGCCAGGATCTGATCAATGGCCGGCTCGACAAATTCAGGCTTGATCGCGGAGTAGGGCGGCAGATCGTAGGGCTGTAACAGAGGATTGCTGGCGCTCACGGTGTTCCCCTCAAGGATATATACGGGTAGCTTGAGCCCCACGCCGACCGGGATACGGCTATGCTGCCTCAAAGGACGCATTGGCCGGCTCTGCCCAGTCAACGAAAGGCTCTCAAAGAAGACTATATGGAGCCCATCTTAACCAGACTCAAGGCTCGCCTGATTAGAAAAGGTATCTATCGTGACCATTCGCACTTACCAGAATAAAACGCCCGTCCTGGGCGAACGCGCTTTTGTGGACGCCACCGCCGTGGTCATCGGTGACGTGGAGCTGGGCGCAGACAGCTCCGTCTGGCCGCTGACCGTGATTCGCGGCGACATGCACCGTGTCCGCATCGGTGCCCGTACCAGCATTCAGGACGGCAGCGTGCTGCACATCACCCACGCCGGCCCATACAACCCGGACGGCTATCCTCTGATCGTAGGCGATGATGTGACGGTCGGCCACAAGGTCACCCTGCATGGCTGCACCATCGGCAATCAGGTCCTGGTGGGGATGGGCAGCATCGTCATGGACGGGGCCGTGGTGGAGAGTCAGGTGATCATCGGTGCCGGTAGTCTGGTGCCGCCGGGCAAGACACTGGAAAGCGGGTTCTTGTATGTAGGCAGCCCGGTCAAGCAGGCGCGCCCGCTCACGGAAAAGGAGCGTAGCTTCTTTGAGTACAGCGCAGCCAACTACGTGAAGTTGAAGGATCAACACCTCGCCGAGGGCTACGACCAAGACGACGCCTGAGCCACGGCGGCAACGGATTTACGGTTGGGAAGAAGAGCGCTTTGCCGGAGCACAGCGCTCCTCCTCCTATCAGCCAAGCCCTCAGGCGTCAGGGCTTGGCTGGTTGCTGGGCAGATGGTTAGCGTGTGGCAGGGGTGACCGATCCGTGGCAGCAGTTTCGCTTGGCATGACCAGATAGGTACGTGGGTCGGCAATGGTGATACCCAGCTCCCGGAAGCGCTTGAGGATGCGGCGGTTGGTTTCGCGCTGCACACCCCAGCGGCCCTTGTCGATACACCGCATCTGACCCAGTACTGTCACCATGGAGCCGTCGACCGCGTCCACCCCCCAGACCTCCAGATCATTGATGATCAGATCCTTGAAGGCCGGGTCCTGTCGCATTTCCGCACCGATGGCTTTCAACTCGTCGAAGACCCGATCGATGTCGGTGTTGTAGCCCACGTTGATACGAATGGACGCATTGCCGATTCCACGGTTGATATTGTTGACCGTGGAGACTGAGCTGAACGGCACGATATGCAGCGAACCGTCACCGGCCCGGATACGTACCGTCCGAATCGACAGGTACTCTACCGTACCGGAGACGCCTGCCACGGTGACCCAGTCCCCCACCTGCATGGCGTTTTCCATCAGCAGGAAGATACCGGTAATGAAGTCCTGCACCAGTTTCTGCGAGCCGAAACCGACAGCCACACCGATAATACTGGCACCGGCCAGCAGCGGCGTGGTGTTGATACCGATCTGGCTGAGTGCTGTAAGGCCGACCACCAGTACGATAATGATGAGCAGGAAGCTGCGTAGCATGGGCAGGAGCGTACGCAGGCGCGCAGCCCGGACCAGATCCCCCTCGTTTGTCCACCGCGTCAGACGTCGCTGCACCGAGGCGTTGGCCGACTCCCAGACAACAATCGCCACAAGAGCCGCCACCAGGATCGTCAATACGGCAGAAAGCAGACTGCGCCCGATGGTGCCACTGGCAAACCAGCTCAGCGCGTCAAGGCCCCAGAGCTGAAACAGGACAATGACGGTGCACACGGTGATGGCCGCGGTGATCAACCGGCGGGCAAGCGGGTAATAACGATCAGCCAAGCGGCTGCGTACAGACGAGGCAGGCGTATTGCTCTCATCTGAAGGCGCGTCGGTCTTGGGTTGAAAAGCACGCCCTACTGCGCCCAGGACGAGGATCGCCAGCAGCCGCGCTGCAATGACCACCGCCCCCGATAGGGCAATAAAGTTGATCAGTTTGGGAAAGCCGTTCTCGACACCCAGCGCCCACACCACCCACAGCCCGATGACGAATGCTGCGGCAAAAAAGGCCCAGACGAGCGCTAGCCAGTTACGCAAGGCGGCCACCGGCCCGGTTGCCTCGGCAGGTGCTTCGATCAACGCACCGACCGGCTTGCGAACCTTGAAGATAAGCACGACCAGGCAGAGGTGAACCAGCAGCGAGAACAGTTTGACGATTGCCAGATGGCCCGCCCGGCCTGCGCCCAGCGCCTCGACTGCCTCAGCCAGGGCGATACCGAACGCCGCCAGCACAACGGTGAACCGTATCCAGGTTTCCAGAGTCCGGGCGATATCGGTTCTGACGCGGATGATGCGCATCCCGTGGCCTATCGGCGAGATCAGCAGGCGAACCACGGCCATGCAGACGCGCACTGTAACGTAGGCGCCCACGAAGCCCTGAACAACCGTCATGACGCTCTGTTCATCACCCGACAGCGCCCGCATGATCAGCGCCGCTGCACCAAAGAATAACGCCAGCGGTAACAGATCAAAAATTAGCGAGCCCAGTGCATAGGGCAGGTGACGCAGGGTACTCCAATGCTCGCCCGGCATGGCGGTATGCCGGGGTGAAGCAGCTGTCTCATGCGTAGCGGCATCAGCAGTCGCCTGCTGTTGGGATTGGGTTGTAGAGCCGGAGGCGGTACTGGCGGGGCCACCCTTGGCGGCATTTGTCGCACCGACCGGTACGGCCTCGATCTGCTCGACACCATCACGCGTCGTCTGTACCAGCGCCACTTCTTCGCTGGCCGGGCGAATGCCGCCCACCTCGGCAGCATTAACGGCAGCTGCCTGCTCGGCCTGTTCCCGCTCGGCCCGCGCCCTGGCCTGGGCCTGAGCCAGTCGTTGCCTTTCATCCCGCTCGGCCTGCTCGCGTCGGGCGCGTTCGTCTGCTTCCTCAGCATGCTGGATCAAGGCGCGGCGGGGTCTGCCCAACAGGTAGCGCAACCCCCATTCAAGAGCGAGGCCTACGCCGAAAACAATGGTTAGATCGACCAGCGCCTCGCTCAGGATATGCTTGCCCTGGCCACTGGCGGAATGGGTTCGTAACCACACCGGGAACGCCAGGGCGGCCTGTTTGATCTGGTGAAGCTGATCTTCCAGCCCATCACCCCACCGACTGACCTGACGGAGCGTTCTGGCAATCAAACCGTTCGCTTCGATCGCCACGGCAGCAGGTGCTTCGGCAGGGGCCGCGGTATCGGCAGCAGTATCGTCCGTTGATTGATCATCGGACTTCGCTGCATCGGCGTCCTTGGCTGGGGCCGTGTCGGCAATCGCCTTGAGGGCCCGCACCGCCTCGGCGCGCTGCTGTTCATCCTGCAGTACGCTAACGGCGCGGCGAGCATCGCCTGGAGAAATGGTTTCATCACCCGTGGCGGATTGATCGGCCGCCAGGGCGTGGCCTAGAGAAAGGATTAAAAGGAACGCAAGGCACACTCGCGAAATCTGTTTAGGCATGGCTCTCGAATCGGATGATGATATGTCTCGTACCCTGATCGTCATAGGACTGCTGATAGTTGCCGTCGGCCTGTTATGGCCCTGGATCGGACGCCTACCGCTGGGTCATTTACCGGGCGATATCGTGATCAAACGGGAGAACGTCTCGTTCTTTTTCCCTATCACCACCATGATTCTGATCAGTGCGGTGGTATCCGTTGTGCTGTGGCTGATCAATCGCTGAGCCCTGGCCGGACCGCCAGGGCTCAGTTCACTTACACCGCGCCCACTCCGGCCGGTGAGGCCGGCTCGGACGGGACGTTGCGATCCTTCACCACGGCGATGACCTTGCGCAGCCGAATCGGAATGGACTTGGCGGCAGGCACTTTGCTGCGCTCCGCGTAATGCCAGAGCGGAATCAGCGGATTACATTCGGGATAGTAGCCACCGCAACAGCCCTTGGGGATGTCGTACGGCGTCACCCGGAGTGGGCCGACTTCCCGGTGTACGCCATCGTCCACCGCAGTAATAGCCTGGATCATGTCGCCTTCGGCCAGCCCGTGGCGGGCCATGTCACGACGGTTCATGAGGATGACCGCCCGCGTCCCATAGACGCCGCGGAAGCGGTCGCTGTAGCCATAAACGGTGGTGTTGAACTGGTCGTTACTGCGCAGCGTCATCAGCTGCAGCACGCCCTGCTTTTTGAGATCAGGCTCGATGTCATCATCGGGCGTGAGCTTGTCGGGAGTGATGAAGTTGGCCTTGCCGGTCTCGGTGGCCCACTTGCGCTCGGAGGCACCGAGTGGACGATGGAAACCGCCGGGCTCCAGCATCCGCACGTTGAAGTCATGGAAGATATCGGGATAGCTCTCGGCGATGGCGTCACGGATCAGACTGTAGTCAGCGACCCAGGCATCCCAGTCGAGCCGGGGATTGGGTTCTAGTGTCGCCTTGGCCAGTGCCGCCACGATGGCGGGCTCCGATAACAGATTAGGCGCCGCCGGCTTGGCAACGCCGCGCCAGGCCCGGATGCACCCTGTGCTGTCTTCGGTGGTATGGCGCTGTTCACCGGTGGCCTGCACATCGATTTCCGTACGGCCCAGGCATGGCAGGATGTAGGATTTCTCACCGTGCACCAGATGGTTACGGTTGAGCTTGGTGGAAATCTGCACGGTAAGCCTGAGCTTGCGCCAAGCCGGCTCCATCAGCAGTGTTTCCGGAACGGCCCGTACAAAGTTGCCGCCCAAACCGATAAAGGCCTTTACCTTACCGCTGACAATGCCTTCGCACGCCTCGACGGTGTTCACGCCGTCATCCTGGGGCGCTTGGAAGCCGAACTGCTTCTTGAGGTTTTCCGCCGGGACGTGGCTGGCCTTCTCGGTGATTCCGACGGTACGCTGCCCTTGCACGTTCGAATGACCACGAACGGGCAGGATACCGGCGCCTTCCTTGCCCATGTTGCCGCGCAGCAGCAGCAAATTGACAAGCATCTGGATGTTCATCACGCCCTGGCGGTGCTGGGTAAGCCCCATGCCATATACGCCAATGACGCGCTCGCAGCGGGCATAGACCATTGCCGCCAGCTCCATGGCACTGCGGGTAAGGCCGGAACGACGCTCCAGCTCTTCCCAGGTATAGCTGCGAATCTTCGCTTCGAAAGCCTCCAGGCCATGGGTATGTTGTTCGATAAAGTCCACATCCAACACGCGTGGTTTCCCGGCGGCACGCGCCTGGTCGTCCATCTCGAACAGCTTTTTGCACATCCCGGCCATGGCCGCAATATCACCCCCGATGGCGACCTGATTGTAATGGGTGCTGATGGTGATTTCCTTGCCGGTCGCCATCTCGGTCGGGGACTGCGGGTTAGTAAATTTCTCCAGCCCGCGCTCACGGATCGGGTTAAAGGTAACGATAGGCGCGCCGCGCTGACGCGCCTCTTCAAGCTGGTGAAGCATGCGCGGACTGCTGGTGCCGACGTTCTGACCGAAGAAAAACAGGCCGTCGGTTTTCTCCATGTCGTTAAGCGTCACAGTGGCCACCGGCACACCAATGCTTTCCGGAAGGGCGATGGAGGTGCTCTCGTGACACATGTTGGAGCTGTCGGGCAGGTTGTTTGTCCCATACATACGGGCAAACAGCTGGAACATGTAGGAGGTTTCCAGCGCCGCTCGGCCCGAGGTGTAGAACACCACGTCGTTCGGATCGGCCATGGCCCTCAGCTCATCGCCAATCTCGCGAAAGGCAACGTCCCAGCGAATCGGCTCGTATTTGTCCGTCTCGGCGTTCCAGCGCAGCGGATGAGTAAGTCGACCCTGTTGCTCTAGGTCGTAGTCACGCCAGTTGAGTAATTCCGTCACGGTATGCTGCGCGAAAAAATCAGGTCCGCAGCGGTTGCTGGTGTTTTCCCAGGCGGTGGCCTTGGCCCCGTTTTCGCAGAACTCAAAAGGGCGGGCCGGGTGGGGTTTGGCCCAGGCGCAGCTGACGCAGGCAAAGCCTTCGATCGGCTTGTTTTGCTTGAGTAGAAGAAGGCCGGAGCCGACAGGCGACTTTTCACGGATCAGGATATTCGCGACTGAGAAAGCCGAACCCCAGCCACCAGAGGCTGACTTATAAGGCTTGAAACGAGGTTTGTTCACGCGTAGCTCCTTGCAGGCAGATGGCCGCTGACCTTGTCAGCTCACGGTTGGCCACATTCCAAAGCGAAAGGGCCCGGCGCCGGAGCGCCGGGGTACGGATGGATCAGGCCGCCATGCGCTCGCATTCTTCCGCGCAGCTCAGGCAAGCCTTGGCACAGGCCTGGCAGTGGTCCATGTCATGCTTGGCACACTCTTCACCGCAAGCACGGCAGGCCTTGGCGCACAGCGCACAAAACTCCTTGGCCAAAGGGCTCTCGCGCTGCATCAGCACCGCTGCCAGGGCGCACAGGTCGGCGCAGTCCCGGTCAAGCTGGATACAGCGCGCCATCATTTTCACGTCCTCTTCCCGTAGGCACGCCGATGCGCACATTTCGCAGACGAGGGCACAGTTGGAGCAGGCTTTGATGCAGGCGTCGTAAGCAGAAGTCGTCATGATCGTTCTCCGTTTGAAATAAGGGTTAATCGATGGGCTCAAACGGGCACGGCCTTGGGAGGTGGATCAGGCAGGGAGGGGTATACGGAGTGGTAGAAGGACGGCGCGTAAGGGTCCGAAGGAAGGGGGGCACGGGCAAATGTTAGTCGTACCGCAGCAGCCTGTGCCGGAACGCAGCAGCATGCCTTGACCATCAGGGTATTCTGAGAGGCAGGAGAGGGCGACGAGTGGCGAACGTCAATCTGTTCGGCCTGCATGAAGGGGCACGGAGATCCGGGCGCACGGCATGCCTGGGCGTAGCCACTTCCAAGGAAGAAGCCCAGCAACAGCACCAGAAAGGAGGCGCGCATACCCATGCCTGTCGTCACCTGCTTGTACACGATACAGGTATGAACCGCAGGAGCCGCCCAAGGTTTCATCCCTGGGCAGGAAAGCTGGCGCTATACCATCAAGGGTGCGCTGCGGCGCAGGATTGCCTCATGCGCCACGCCCAGAGGCAGCGTGCCATAGACATAACCGTGGCGCTCACCCAACCGGCTGGCCAGAAAGGCATCGCTTACCTCATGGTTACCCGCATCCAGCAACAGACGCGCCTGGAGGGCCAGGGCGATGCTCTCCGTGACCTGTCGGGCGCGGTACGGCAGATCATCCTGCTCAGCCAAGGCGGCCTTCAGCCGCGCTACATGGGTTTGCAACCGCACATCTCCACGGCCTTCATCCAGATGTTGGAACAGGACGGCCGCTACATCCGGATCGCGCGACAGCGTACGAAGCACATCCAGACACTGCACATTGCCGGAGCCCTCCCAGATGGAGTTCACCGGCGCCTCTCGATATAACCGTGGCAGGAGGCTGTCCTCGATATAGCCCGCCCCGCCCAGGCACTCCTGCGCCTCGTTGATAAAGGCGGGAGCCCGCTTGCAGATCCAGTATTTGCCCACCGCTGTGGCCAGCCGCGCGAAGGCCCGTTCGCCCGTATCGTCCGGCTGATCCAGCGCTTGCGCCAGACGCAGCGTAAGTGCCAGGGCGGCCTCGCTTTCCAGGGCCAGGTCAGCCAGAACATTTTGCATGAGCGGCTGCTCAATCAGCCGTTTGCCACTGACCTGCCGATGGGCGCAATGGTGCATGGCTTGCGTAAGCGCCTGCCGCATGAGCGAGCTAGAGCCAATCATGCAGTCGAAGCGGGTCATCCCCACCATGGTCAGAATATTCGCCACACCACGGCCTTCCTCGCCGATCAGCCAGGCCAGCGCACCGCGGTACTCCACCTCGCTGGACGCATTAGAGCGGTTACCCAGCTTGTCCTTGAGCCGCTGGATGTAGAATTGATTGCGGCTGCCGTCCGGCCGGAAGCGCGGCAGCAGGAAGCACGAAAGCCCTTGGGCGGTCTGTGCCAGCGTCAGGAAGGCATCACACATGGGCGCCGAGCAGAACCACTTGTGGCCAACCAGTTCATAGGCCTCGCCCGGGCCAGGGGAGCCCACAGGGTGAGCCTGAGTAGTGTTGGCGCGCACATCAGTGCCGCCTTGCTTCTCGGTCATGGCCATGCCAAGTGTCACACCGCCCTTGGTCTCCATCGGTGCATGGGACGGATCGTAGACACGCGCCGTGACCTTGGGAAGCCAGCGCGCAGCCAGCTCCGGCTGGTGCAACAGGGCCGGTACGCTGGCAAAGGTCATGGTCAGCGGGCAGCTCGTACCGGCTTCGGCCTGATTATGCAGGTACATGAGGCCTGCCCGTGCCACGTGAGCGCCAGGCTGCGGATCGGTCCATGGTAGGGAAGGGATACCGTGCTCGACGGCGGTACGCATCAACTCGTGATAGGCAGGGTGAAACTCGACCTGGTCGATACGATGACCGTACCGGTCATGGCTGTGAAATTCGGGGGGATACCGGTTCGCCAGAAAACCGGCCGCCATCAGAGGTCCTCCCGCCAGCGCCCCATAGACGCCGAGACGGTCATCCGCCCAACCACCGCGGTAGCGGTGTATCCACTCCTGAAGTGGCGTATCCAGCCGATAGAGGTTGACTCCTTCCAACGGCGGGACCTGATTGAACACCTCGTGCGTTTCGGCGAACTGACTCCACAACATGGCGACCGCTCCCTGACTAAGGTGGGTCAGTTATAGCGCCATTGTCCGGGAGCGGGGAGTGCTATTTGCCGAGACCGATGAAACGCGGCGGCATCAGCCAGCCACCGCGTGCACCAGAATCACTGTGCTTGGGGCGCCAGTGCTGACATGGTGATAGCCGCCAGCGCGGTGTTCTGCATTAGCATGGCGAACTGCTCCGGGGTCATTTTCTGGCCGTTGAAGTCGACCATCTGGTCGGCATAGTTGAGCGTAGCGACAATGTCATCGCCTTCCACCCGAGCCATCTGCGACGACGCCGCCATGTCGCCTATCGCCTCACCTGCCGCCTTGGCATCCTGGGCAGCGTCGGCAACATCCTGGGACGGGTCATTCTTGAGCGCAAGCAGGTCAGCGATCATCGGCTTGGAAAGGCGAAGCTGCATATCCAGCCGGCTGATCATCTGCTGGTACACCTCGGCGGGCGACAGATGATCATATTCCGCCGGACGCGTCAGATTGACCGCCATGTTGAAGCGGCTCTCGCCGTGGGCGGTCTTGAAGGACAACTCGTCCAGCGTGACCACGGGATTGGCCGCCAGCAACGTACTGCCAAAGGACTGCATACGGGCCCGCTCTTCCGGCAGCATTGCGGGCATCTGCTGGGTTTCCGGATCGATTTGGACACGCTCGGCATACTGCGAATAGGTGGTCGCCATGCCTTGCAAGGCTGCCGCATCGATATCCCTGAAGCTCAGGGACATACGGCCACTTCCTACCTCCTTACCGTCAACCGTCATGCCGCCCAGTGTATAGTGGATGGTATCGGCGAGCCGCAGGCCGTGCTCCTGCAGATTGTCCTGGGCGGTAATATCGCGCATGACCACCGGTGGAAGGGTGTCCCCCTGGATCTGCATCGACTGGAGGCCCAGGTCCGAGCGGCCCGTATACAGCCCGCTCTGTCCCAGGCTGCGATCGGCGGTAACACGCATGCCTTTCAACGTTGTGCTGACCATCGCTCCGTTTTTGGTCGGCGAGGTCAGCACCAGGCTGTCCGCCGACAGGTCGAGCTGATAGCGTTTCAGCTCCAGATCGGTCTTGAACCCAAGCGTTGCCCCAGCGAAGGCTACGTGTCGCTCATCCTCATTAAGCTCGAAGGGCTGCAGCGTCAGCGTGCCATTCACCTGCTGGTCGTAACCAATTACCGCTGTGCCGTACGCGGGTACCGCATTGTTGGCAGCCGTGAACCAAGCCTGCAGGCTGGGGCTGGATTCCAGCGCAAAATGGCTGCTGGCCATGACCGGCGCCAGCTTGAAGGAGGCCAGACGGGACGCAGGGAAAGGGCCGTGCTCCAGGTGGTCGACCATGAGCACTTCAATCGGCGTGTCCAATCCCAAGTCGCTACCCGGCAGAACGATGCGGTAATGGGCGGTACTCTTGAAGAGTCCCTTGTCCAGGCTGACCAGTTCCATATGCGCCGATTGATCAGGTAGCGTCTTGGCCCATTGTGCATTGGTCTGGTCAATGGCCTGGTTCAACGCGCCTTCCAGTTGGGTACTTGTATACCAGGCACCGCCCACAGCAACCGCTCCAACGACCAGGGCAACACCGACAGCAATTCCAGCTGCTTTTTTCATGAGAGAACTCGTATAAGGGGTGAAAATCCATTTTCAGCCGGTCGAGCGCCAGCGGCGCGGCCAGTCGAAAGGTCCGGCTTGCGGCTTCAGGCCTGCAAGCCGGCGCGATTATGCCAATCGCCTTGGGTATCGGCTATGTTGATACGCGATCAGGCACGGCTCAACGGCAGATAGATACGAAACTGTGCGCCGCCACGCGCCGACTCACCGGCCTCAATGCGACCACCCTGTAGCACCGTGAGCGTCTTGACGATGGCAAGGCCCAGGCCAGTTCCGCCACTGGCCCGGTTGCGCGAGGCATCCGCGCGTTGAAAGCGCTTGAACAGATTGGCCTTGATGACATCGGGCAGGCCGGGGCCGGCGTCGCTCAGCACAATAACGGCCTGTTCGGCATGGGTACTCAGGCGAAGCTCCAGCCAGCCGCCTTCACGTGCATAGCGCAGCGCATTTTCGATCAGGTTGTTAAGGATCTGTCGCAGCCGATCCTCGTCGGCCTTGACCGTGAGGTCCGGGACCTCCACCGCCAGCTCGGCCTCAATCCCATAACTGTCCAGACGGCTGGCATATTTGCCCAGGGTGTCCCGCGCCACTTCAGCCAGATCCACCGTGACCATATGGAGCGACAAACGCCCGGCATCGGCTACCGACAGGGTATGCAGATCATCCACCAGCCGCCCCAGGTGTTCAGCCTGTTCGAGTAGCTTTTGAAATTCCAGCGGCTCAGCCGGAATAACGCCATCGCACAAGGCATGTAACCGAGCCTGCAGGATAGCGATAGGTGTGCGCAGCTCATGGGAGATAGCAGCCGCAGTGGCCTTGCGCTCATGCTCTAAAGATTCCAGGGAATCGGTCATGTGGTTGAAATCGCGTACTAGATCCGCCAGCTCGCCACGCTGGCTCTTGCTGTGCGCCCGCACGCTGAAATCGCCCAGGGCGATCCGGTTGGCCGCCTCGGCAATGGACCCCACCGGCAAGGTCACGAGTCGCGACGTCCAGAGCCCGGCGATCAGACCGAACGGCAGACAGAACACCAGCCCCAGGACAAGCGCCAGCTGCTCGCCGTCCCAGGGATCGCCCCGCCAGTACTGGCTGTAGATCTCAATCATCCGAGGACTGTTGTCCTGATCCTGCGCCTCGAGCTGATCCATCTCCTGCCGGACGTTGACGGGTAGGTTGTTGTAGAAGCGGTCGTACTCGTACTGTGTGTAGATGAAGATGGTGGCCCAGAGCAGGCCGATGGTCACAAAGACCGTGGCAACAATATTCAGCCCGAAGCGGACCCATATGCGGTCTAGGACTCGGGCCATAGTCGATACCCAATGCCGCGTACAGTTTCGATCAGATCATCACAACCGGCATCCTGAAGCTTGCGCCGCAGCTTGCTCAGGTGCGAGTCGATAACCCGGTCCAGCGCGTCGCTTTCCGGCAGGCAGGCTTCGATAAGCTCGCTACGTGAGAAACATCGCCGTGGTTGGTTGGCTAAGGTACTCAGCAGACGAAACTCCGTCAGCGTCAAGGGTAGGACCTGGGGTTCATCGTCCTCGCTGTACGCTCGAGCCATGTAGGCCTGTTGGTCGATCTCCAGACGGCCCACCCGCAGCGGTGCAGAGGTGTGCGACTGTGCCTGGACGACACTGGTACGGCGCAGCACTGCCCGTACCCGTGCCACGACTTCGGCCGGGTTATACGGCTTGACCACATAGTCGTCGGCCCCCAGGCGGAGGCTGAGCATCTTGTCGAGATCGTCGGCCAGGGCGCTGACCATGATGACCGGCGTCTCGCTTTCGTTGCGGATGGTCTTGAGGATGTCTACGCCATCCATGCCGGGCAGACGGATATCAAGCAGTACGATATCCGGACGCAGCCGACGGAACAGCTGGAGGGCTTCGAGCCCGTCCGCCGTATGCACGGTACGCAAGCCGTCACGTTGCAGATAGGCCACCAGAATATCCGAGATGCTCGGCTCATCCTCCACGAACAAGACGAGAGGACCTGATGGCCGGGGGTCGTTACTCATACATAGCGCCTCTGAGTTCAATCCGAAGCAGTATACGGACCTGCTCACACCTCTACGAGGGTAGCCCGCGGACTACCAAACTAGCGCAAACCAAGCGTATCGACTTGGACTTCATGCCTGCGCGTTCATTCATCCGCACCGGACGTTCGCGTCTCCATCGTTCCTCCACAAAACCTGCAAAGCCACGCAAGTTTGACTTTGCACAATTTCCTCACGCCGTAGCCTCGGGCTACACAAACCTCTTTCGATTGGATACTCGCTGTCCAGGGTTCGCTGTCGTATGGTTCGCTTTCCGGTCAGTTTTTGCTCTACCTGCAGCCTGGCACTTACGGTGCTGGCGGGTTGCTCGCAGATCGATGCACCGGCGCTGCCCCAGACGCTGCCGGGCCAGTGGCAGCAACAGGTTGCCCAGCCTGCATCGGCAGCGCCGACCGTTGATCTGCACGGCTGGTGGAAGTCCTTCAACGACCCCGTACTGGATAAGCTGTTGGCACGTGCGGTATCCGATAACCTGACGCTGGCCCAAGCCTCGAGCCGTCTGAAGCAGGCCCGCGCGCTGACACGCCAGACTGACGCCGATTATCTGCCCCAACTGTCATTGGCAACCCGCAGCAGCGAGGAAGTCTCAGCCACGGATACCTTTTTCCAGATCAGCCTGGACGCGGTCTGGGACCTGGGATTGTTTGGCGCGCGTGAAGGTGCTGAAAAGCAGGCCAAAGCCAGGATAAAGCAGGCCAAAGCCGAGCAGCAGGCCGCCCAGGTCACTGTAGTTTCGGAAGTGGTGCGCCAGTACCTCGAACTGCGCGCCGCCCAGCAACAGATCCAGACGCTTGAAGCCCTGGCGGCGCTGGATCAGAAGGCCCTGGCCCTGCTGGATATCCGTATTCCCAGCCATCTGGCGTCGCCCGATCAGCGCCTGCAACTCCAGGCCCAACAGGCCGAGACCCTGGCACGCCTGGCGCAACCCCGCCAGGTCCAGGCACGAGCCCTGCAATCCCTGGCCGCCCTGCTGGGGCAGACCTCACCAGATGCCTCTTGGAATACGGTACAGCCGCTGCCGCGCATCAAGCAGGTCTCGGTGCAGCAGGTGCCCAGTGACCTCCTGCGTACGCGCCCCGATATCCAAAGGGCAGAAGCCGACGTCCTGCAGGCAGCCGGTGAGCTGGGCCTGGCCCATGCCAATCTCTATCCTCACGTCGCGCTGGGCACTTCCTATCTGTATGCCTACAACATGACAATGCACGAAAAGGTCCGCTCAAACAGCGTTCCCATGGTAGGTCCGATTATCGACCTGCCTATCTTCAATTGGGGCCAGCGCAAAGCCGCAGAGAAAGCCCAGAAGTACGCTATGAAGGCCGCCTTGCAGGGTTACCGCCAGGTCTTGCTCGATAGCGTTGCCCAGACCGAAGCGGCCCTGGCGGCCTTTGGCCAGGAGCAGGAGCGGGTCGAGCACCTGCAGCAGGCAGAAGCGGCACTGGACGAACGGGCGCAACACGGCCTGACCCTGACTCAACTAGGCCTGACCAGCCAATGGGAGCAGCTAGACGCCCAGCGTGACCAGTTGCAGGCCTCGCTTCAACTTACCACGGCCCAGGCTCGTCGAAGCCTGGCATTCGTGGCGCTCTATAAGGCGCTGGGCGGCGCACCGCTTCCTGCCGGAGCCGGGGAGAAGCACACATGATTGCCCTGGCCCGTAAGACACTGTTCCACGAGTGGCGCCGCTTTCTGCCAGCCATTCTGGCCATTGGCTTTTCCGGTGTGCTGCTGACGGTGCAGGCTGCACTGGTGCTGGGTATCTTTGGCAGCGCGGCGGTGTATGTCTCGTCCTCATCCGCCGATTTATGGGCGGGCTATCCAGGTACCCAGAGCGTCAACTTTGGTCGGACGATCAGTCCTGACGTGGAAATGCGCCTGCGCATGGACCCGGATGTTACCGATGTAGAACCCTATATCTGGGTGGAAGGCGACTGGCATGGCACCCATGAGAAAAGCGGTGGAGTCTCGGTCTTTGTATCGGGGATCAATCCGGGCCGCCAGGGCATGATGTTTTCCAGCCTGCTCTCCTCAGGACTGCGCCATCGCCTGGAAGAGCCCAACGCCGTCATCGTCGACCGCTCGGAACTGAATCAGCTGGGCGTCAGCCTGGATCAATCCGCATGGATCAATGGCCATCGCGTTCATGTCGTCGCGGCCATTGCCGGTCTGCGCGGCCTGGGTGGCGTCAACGTGCTGGCCTCACTGGACACAGCCCGCCTGCTGCAGGGGGATGACAATCCTGGCAGCGGACCGACCTATTACGTTGCCAAGGTGCGCAAGCCCAGCCATGTCGAGGCGGCCCAGGCCCGCCTGGTCGCCAACCCATCTTTCGGTCCCTTCGAGGTCTGGACAGCCAAGCAGTTTGCCTGGCGCTCCCAGCTTTACTGGATGTTCGATACCGGCGCGGGGGTAGCCGTACTGTTCATGGCAGGCATTGTCTGCCTGGTCGGCGGGGTGATCACCAGCCAGTCGCTGATGGCCATGGTAGCCGCCTCTGCCCGCGAATATGCGGTGCTCAACGCCTTGGGCGCCAGCTTCCGATCACTGTGTCAGGTGGTGCTTGAACAGTCCTGCTGGGTTGGCGGGCTCGGCTTGCTTGTTACCGGGCTTACCAGCACGGTCCTGCTAAGCGTCGCCGCCCGCCATGACGTCCCCGTGGCCATGAACACCCCGATCGCGTTGATTTGCGCTGCCCTGGTCCTGGGCCTTGCGCTCGTGTCCGGGCTCATTGCCATGCGCGGCCTGCTGCGCGCTGACCCTGCACTGCTGTTGAGGTAATGACATGACTCCTGTGAAGCGTCCCGCTCCCAGCCTGGAAGCCGATGAGGTCAGCAAATCCTTCCTCATGGGCATGGTTCGCCTGCACGTATTGCAACGGCTGTCCGTCTCCATCTATCCGGGTGAGCTGACCCTGATTTCAGGGCCTTCGGGCTGTGGGAAGAGCACCTTGCTGTCGCTGCTCAGTGGGTTGCAGGCGCCGGACGAAGGTGAGACCCGCGCTCTGGGCCAGAAGCTAGGTGGACTGGCCAAGCGTGCCCTTGAGCGCTTTCGTCTCAAGCACACCGGCTTTGTCTTTCAGGGCTTCAATCTGTTTCCGGCGCTGACCGCTACCGAGCAGGTGGCATTGCCGCTGGGCTATCTGGGCTTTTCCAACCAGGACGCCCTGGAGCGCGCCCGGCAGGTGCTCAAGGAAGTGGGGCTGGCTCACCGGCTCGACCTGCGCCCGGCTTCGCTGTCTGGCGGCGAGCGGCAGCGTGTGGCACTTGCCCGCGCCTTGGCCAAGCGCCCCCAACTGCTGTTTGCCGATGAGCCTACCAGTGCCCTGGATGCCGAAAACGGACAAAACGTCGCCCGGATGCTGCAACGCATCGCCCATGAGCAAGGCTCCACCGTGTTGTGCGTCAGCCACGATCCGCGCCTGATCCGTCATGCCGACCGGGTACTGGAGATGGAGGACGGACAGATTCAACGTGACTGGCGACCCTCCGAACAGGGCAGCCACGCCCGCAGGGAGTTTGCCTGATGAACATGCGTATTACCCACACTCTGCTGGCCGCCTTGATGATCGCGTCGGTCGTAGGCTGCTCGGACAAGAAACCTCCGCGACCGGCGAAACCGGCTGCGACCGAAGCCGCAAAATATGTAGCCATGGCGAGGGGCAAGGTAGAGGTGCAGGATGGACTGCTGGAGCTTAAATCCCTGCAGGCCGGCCGACTTGCACGCCTTACCGTGGCCGAAGGCGACACGGTCCAGCGCGGCGCCGAACTGGTAGCGCTGGACGACCGAAGCGCCCGTACCGAACTCAAGGCCTATGAAGCAGAGCTGGCGCAGGCGCAGGCCCGGCAGAAAGCGGCGGAGCAGCGTCTGCCGCCAGCACGCCAGCGCGCGCAGCAATTGCAGAAGGCCGCCCGTCAGGGTGCAGTGGACCCGCAACAGGCAACCGAGGCCCGGCAACAGGTTCAGCAGCTGGAGTCGGCACAGGCCGTTGCCAAGGCAGGGGTCGAGATTGCCCGCCAGCATGTCGCGCTGGCCAAGGATCGACTGGCCGAGCGCGTATTGCACGCACCGCAGGCCGGGACGGTAGTGCGCGTCAACGCCACCCAGGGTTCGCTCGTTTCGCCAGAGGATGCCAGGCCGCTGCTGGTAATTCTGCCGGAGCGCCCGCTGCAAATTCGCGCCGAGCTTAATGAAAGCTTTGTGCATCGTGTGAAGCCGGGCATGACGGCAGATGTTGTGCTGGAAGCCGAGCCCGGCCAGCCGCCCCTGAAGGCGCACGTCACGCGCCTGGGCGATCTCTTTGGCAGCAGCCACCTGGACGACGACAGCCAGGGACATCCCAACGTGCGAGTGGTCGACTGCCTGCTCGCGTTCGATCAGCCGCCGACGCTTCGTATCGGCCAGAATGTACGGGTGAATTTCCATGAATAATCTTTCACACTCCGTGCTCGACGAATCGCTCAGGCCCTATACGCCTGTCGTTCGCGAGGTTTTGCCGAACCCTTCGCAGCCCTGGATGATCCAGTGCGATTTCGACGGCACCATCAGCCAGGTCGATGTGATCGACTCCCTGCTCGAACGCTTTGGCCGCCCCGGCTGGCAAGAGCTGGAAGACGATTGGGAGGCCGGTCGGATCGGCTCCCGTGACTGCATGCAGGGCCAGGTGGCACTGCTGGACATGTCGCAGGAAGAGTTTCACGCACATCTTGACGGTATCGCCATCGATCCGGGCTTTCAGGCCTTCGTTGAGGCGGCCGGTGAGCGGGGCCTGTTGATTCAAGTCATCAGTGACGGGCTGGATTATGCGATCCGCTATATCCTGCGTCGCCACGGCCTGGGCGGGCTGCCCGTGCAGGCCAACTACCTGACCCAGACCGGCGAGCGCAGCTGGGAACTTGCCTCTCCCTTTGCCAGCCCGCACTGCCTTCGCGACAGCGGCACCTGCAAGTGCGAGCGGCTTGCCCTTCAGCACCAGCGCCAGCAACGCGTGTTATTCATTGGCGACAGCACTTCGGACTTCTGTGTCTCGGGCCGTGCCGACTTTGTGCTGGCCAAGTACAAGCTGATCGATCATTGCCGCCAGCGCGGCTACCCCTTCGCCCCGATTTCCACTTTCAACGACGCCCTGTCCTGGCTGGACGAGCTCGTTCCTCAAGAGCAACCCTCTCGATGACTGAACATGAATTTCTTCTGGAAGGCGGCCGCACCGGCGTCCTTCTGATCCACGGCTTGACCGGGACCCCTAATGAAATGCGCCTGTTCGGCCGCGGGTTGAACAAGGCTGGCTTCACGGTCTATGGTGTTCAACTGGCCGGCCACTGCGGCACAGCCGATGATCTGGTCGAAACACGCTGGCAGGACTGGTATGCCAGTGTTTGCGCTGCAGCGGACAAGCTGCGCGAGCAGGTCGATCATGTCTTCGTGGCGGGCCTGTCTATGGGCGCGCTACTGGCACTCAAGCTGGCAGCCGATCAGCCGGACCGGATTGCCGGCGTAGCCGCGCTGGCGACCATGTTCCGCCACGACGGCTGGAGCATGCCGTTCTACACCCGTTTCTGCTTCATCCTTCCGATCTGCAAGGCGCTGGGCATCGGTCGCAAGACCATGTTCATCGAGCAGCCGCCCTATGGCATCAAGGATGAAATGCTGCGCACCTATATCGTCGACCAGATGAATTCCGGCGACAGCGCCGCAGCAGGCTTGCCGGGCAATCCCTGGTGGGCCGTGGCAGAGATGTATGCCCTGGCTACCCAGGTACGCAAACAGCTCGGCGACATCGCCTCACCCTGTCTCGTGATGCACGCGACCCAGGACGACATTGCCAGCCTCGACTATAACGCGCGACTGGTAGAGCGCTCGGTCAAGGGACCGGTGACAACGGTCTGGCTGGAAGACAGCTATCACATGATCACAGTGGACCGTGAGCGGCGCAAGGTGGCCTCCGAAACGGTTGCGTTCATCAAGAGCGCGCTGGGCGAGCAGGCAGTATCGCCTGTGGCGGACAGGGTCACGGCATGACGGCCGAAACCTTTCCGGGGCTCGTCATCGTGCTGTGGATCGCCAATGTGGTGATCGACAGTGTCGGCCAGCTGGCGTTCAAGGCTGCAGCGACCGAGTCGGCGGACAAGGACGGAATTGCGCACTGGATAGAGATGAGCCGTCGCCCGTGGCTGTGGCTGGGAATCGGCTGCTACGTGATGGAGTTTGTCGTGTGGCTGGCGTTTCTGTCGTTGGTGCCGCTGTCCCAGGGTGTACTGCTGGGCTCGATCAATATTGTGGCCATCATGCTGGCGGGGCGCTTTTTCTTCGCTGAAAAGCTCACGCCATTGCGGGTGCTGGGCATCAGCCTCATTTCCATTGGCGTTGCCGTAGTGGGGATACAGGCATGAAGCGTTTCTACCTGATTGGTTTTCTGCTACTCATGGCGTTCGATACGCTGGCGCAGCTGAGCTTCAAATACGCCGCCATGCAGGCCGAACCCCTGTCGATGACCACCGAGTGGCTGTGGCGGGTATTCGGCCATCCATGGATCTACGGTGCGTTCGTAGGCTACATCGGCGCCTTTTTCTGCTGGATGACCCTGCTCAAGCACGTGCCGGTCGGCCCGGCCTTTGCGGCCTCGCACCTGGAGATCGTCTCCGTGATGCTGCTGTCCGTGTGGCTGTTCAACGAGCATCTGGGCTGGCCACAACTGCTGGCTGCCGGTTTGATCATCCTGGGCATCGTTTGCCTGGCCCTGAGTGAACACCGTGAAGCCGCTTCCTCGTAAAGCCTACTTCGACGCACCGCCCACAGCGGGCCTGCCCTTGCGGTTGCGCGACCTGCTGCCCGGCGGCGAGCGTAACCTGAGCACCGCCCTGGCGCGTTTTCTAGGCGTGGAGCATGTTCAGCTGGAAAGCTCTGGCACCGCGGCAATGGTCATTGCGCTTACAGCGCTGAAAAGGCTGTCACCTGCGCGTACGACCGTTATCGTTCCGGCCTATACCTGCCCGCTGGTGGCGCTGGCGGTTGTCCAGTGTGGGCTTGAGCTGCAACTCTGTGACCTCAAGCCGGACAGCCTCGACCTTGATCCATTAATGCTCGAGGCTTTGTGCAACGAGCAGACCCTGGCCGTCGTCCCAACCCACCTGTGCGGCCGGATCAGCGATATCGACCCAGCGCTTGAATGCGCCCGGGCGGTAGGCGCCTGGGTGATCGAGGATGCCGCCCAGGGCTTGGGCAGCCGTGTCGGTGGTCATAGCATCGGCATACGCAGCGACATTGCCTTTTTCAGCCTGGCAGTGGGCAAGGGGCTTACGATTTTTGAAGGCGGCGCCCTTATCGCCCGCGAGGAGACGATTCGTCAGGCCTTGCGTCATGCCAGTCAGGCGCTGGCGCAGCCAAAACCCTGGCTGGAATTCAAGCGCAGTGTTGAGCTATTGGGCTATGCCGCCCTCTATCGGCCTGCGGGTCTGCGGCTCGCTTACGGCCTGCCACTGCGGCGTGCGCTGAAGAAAGGGGATTGGGTGGCCGCTGCCGATGAATATTTTTCTCTGCCCATTACGTTGCATCAGGTTGGGTCTTGGCGGCAGGCCGTTGGGGTTCGCGCCCTGAAGCGCCTTCCCGACTTCCTCACACAACAGCGCATGCAGGCCGAATGCAGGCTCAAGCGCCTGCGCACCCTTTCTGGGCTGGTTCCCCTTGAAGGTCATGAGGGCGAGGGGAGCTGGCCCGTTTTATTAGTGCTCATGCCCAGCCGCGAGGCCCGTGACTCGGTACTGGAAGCACTCTGGGGAAATGGCTATGGTCTGAGCATTCCCTTCGTGCATGCCTTGCCGGATTACCACTATCTGAACACGACGCTTACCTACAAGTCGCCCGTTGAATGCCAGGAAGCCCGCCGGCTGGCGGGTCGAATCCTGGCTATCAGTAATAGCCCCTGGTTAAGCGAGGCTGATTTTGATGTGGTCTATGGGGTGATTGAAGAGGCTTGTCACGCCGAGCGCATGACGCGCTCATAGCCCTGCGCCGTGTTCAGCCGGCTAACCAAACGCTGATTGAGCACATGCTGCTCCACCTGCCAGGATTGTAAGGTCAAATCAGGTATTTCCAGCGTCTGGCCATCGCCGGCGCTTAGCCAGCGCTTCCAGGCGCTGGGGTGCCGATAGACCGAGACATCACCGGTGATATCACTGCCCAAGAGCTGCCCCTTCAAGGCCTCAATCGCCTGCATGACATGATGCTCAAGCATGACACCCTGATCCCAGTTGGTGCGGACGACCGAAGGACTGAAAACATCCTTGTCGATGGATAGGTACGTGGGGTGCTGCTCACGAATCAGGAGCTCACTCAGGGTATCAGCCAGGGTGTCGGCATCGGTAAAGTTGCGAAAGGCCGACTGCACACCCAGCCAACGCGCCCACCCCGTGTCTACGCCCAGGCTCCAGTAGCTCAGCTTACCGCTGCGCAGTGGCGTCAGGTAATTCTCCCAGGCATGCCCACGGCCGATGTCTGGCGAGGTGATACCCACCACATGAACGTGGCTGACCTGCGGCAACAGGGCGACACGACGCACCCAGGAACCGCAATGGATACCAAACAGATAACGCATGTTGTCCGGGTGATTATCGAACACTACGACCCGAACGCCCCGTGTACGGGACGTCTGCCGGGCAATGAGCGGCCAGCTCAAATGATGAAAATCACCACTACCCATTAGTACAGGGCCGTGGTTGACGGGTAGGCGGGCCACCACATCACGACCGAAGGCATCGAGAGTCGAGACGCGGCAGCCAAACCGCACCTGCGCCTGCCAGTCACGCAGGTCCAGGCGCAGGGCGTTGTCTACTGCACCGATAGAGCCATCAAGATCCAGAACGATAGGCTGGTTCACGGCTGTCACTCCATTGGCGGTCACTTTCAAAGTACCGGGAAAAGCGTCGCGCCAGGCCACGCAACAGGGCGTTGCGCACATAGACGGCGTGACAGGTGAAAGTAAAGGAAGCACCCAGGTAGGATTTGATTTCCGGGTCTGTCCAGCCGGCCACGTAATGGGTCAGGCCGTGGCTGAGGGCATAGTCCAGATTGATGAGCCAACTGATGAAGTACAGGTTGAACGATCGGGCTTCGGGATATTGCAGCCCGATGTACTTGTCGATCAGCTTGCCGTCATGCACGAAGCACACGTTATAGCCGATCAGACGATCTTCATGGCGATACTCGAATACCATTCCACCGCTGCCTGCATCTCGCAGCATCTGCTCGAAAAACCCTCGAGACAGACGATCGAAGTGAATCTCGCTCTGGTCGTACACATTCAGGTATAGCCGGTAATACTCGTCGATCAGCTCGTCACACAGGAACTGCGCATCGCCTGTCGGCACCTCACGAATCGTCAACGCCTCGCGCTTGCGCCATTTACGGCGAATATCCTTGCGGCGGCTCGACGAAAGACGGCCCAGGTATTCCTCCACAGAGGCGAAATCGATGGGTACATAGGCCAGCGCCTGACCTTCAACCAGAACGAAACTCTCTGCCTTGCAGGCCTCAAGCAGCCGCTCCGCATACAGGTTGGCCGAGTCGTCCAGCAGGGGGGAGTGTTGGGGAATATCCTTGATGATCATCATCGGATAGCACCACCCCAGCGCCTTACGCAGACGCTTGACCAGCGAGCGGGCCGACCAGGCTGCCGGGAAGAGGGCATATTCGGAAACCGTCGTGCCGATGAAGGCCGTACGGATACGCAGCCATTTGGACCAATGGCGATAAAGGGGAAGTGATTCAATCCTGCGCTTGAGCGATCCGTCTACTGTAGTCAGCAGATCGAACTCCGCCTCGAAGCCCGGTGTTGCCTGGGGCAGGCGCAGCACCTGAAACCCTTCGGGCGGATGGGCGCTGAACTTATCGATCAGCGCCCCAGGCTCGAGCTGATTGCCGTACAGCGGCCCGGCAGAGCCGGGCCTTTGTTCGAGCCCCACCGCGTCAGGCCTGCTTGGCGCGAGTGATCAACTGGTCAAGCAGTACCATCGCCTGATCGATCTCGGCGAAGGAGATTTCCAGCGACGGTGCAAACGTGATGACGTTCTTGTAGTAGCCGCCCACGTCCAGCACCAGACCGGTCTTCTTACCCTTGTATTCCAGATCGCCAGCCAGACCGATGTCGACCATCTTGTCTAGCAGCTCGCGGTTCGGGGTAAAGCCATCCTCGGTGCAGATCTCGGCGCGCAGGGCCAGACCCAGACCGTCAACATCACCGATTTCCTTGTGACGCTTCTGCAGGTCCTTCAGACCTTCGAGGAAGTACGCACCACGATCCATCACGTGCTTCTCGTAGTCCACTTCCGAGGTCATGCGCAGGGTTTCGAGGCCCAGCGCCGTACCCAAAGGGTTGGACGCGAAAGTGGAGTGCGTGGAGCCCGGCGGGAATACATCGGGGTTGATCAGCTCTTCGCGGGCCCACACACCACCTAGCGGGTTCATGCCGTTGGTGAGCGCCTTGCCGAAGACGATGATGTCCGGCTTCACACCGAAATGCTCAATCGACCACAGCTTGCCGGTACGGTAGAAGCCCATCTGGATCTCGTCGACCACCATCAGAATACCGTGGTCGTCCAAGACCTTTTTCAGGCCGGTGTAGTAGTTTTTCGGTGGAACGATATAGCCACCGGTGCCCTGGATAGCCTCGACGTAGAAGGCCGCATATTCCGACTCCTTGGCCTTGGGATCCCACACTGCGTGGTATTCGTTCTCGAACTTACGGGCAAAGTCCTTCACCAGGTGCTCGCCGTACTCTTCGGCCGTCATGCCTTTCGGGCGGCGGAAGGGATAGGGGAACGGCACGAAGTTGGCGCGCTCGCCAAAGTGGCCGTAACGGCGACGGTAGCGGTAGCTGGAGGTAATGCTCGATGCGCCCAGCGTACGGCCATGGTAGCCGCCTTCGAAGGCAAACATCAGGCTCTTGCCGCCGGTAGCGTTACGGACGATCTTGAGCGAATCCTCAACGGACTGCGAACCGCCAACGTTGAAATGCACGCGGCCCGGCAAACCAAACTTGCGCTCGGCGTCCTGAGCGATGGTCTTGGCCAACTCGATCTTGGTGGGGTGTAGATACTGGCTGGCAACCTGGGGCAGGACATCCAGCTGCTTGCGCATCACGGCGTCGAGACGCGGATTCTTGTAGCCGAAGTTGACGGCCGAGTACCACATCTGCAGGTCGAGGTAGGGTGTGCCCTCGGCGTCATACATGTAGCTGCCTTCGCAGCCAGTAAAAATCTTGGGCGGATTAACGTAGTGGACGGTGTCGCCAAAAGAACAGTATTTGGCTTCGTCAGCCAGCAAGGCTTCGTTGTTCATGGATTGCTCCAGACTGCGATTGGGTGAGGATCACCGTGGTCTACAGCAGACGCGCGATGACAACTGCCCTGCATTGTGCAAAGGCAACCTTGCTGGCCTGTCGAGGGATTGTGTGCAAAGTGTGGAGATGAAACAGAACGTTTCGCGAAGCGACAAACGTAACGTTTTCAGGCGTGAGCTGGCATTATCAAAGCCAGAACGAACGCAGGAGTACTCTTATGAATATTCGTCCCATTACCGCCGCTGACTTCGATCAGGTCTGGCCGATCATCCAGGCAGTCGTCCAAAGCCAGGAAACCTATGCGCTTGATCCGGCCATGGACCGTGACGCCGCCTGGAAGCTCTGGGTTGAGCTGCCCAAGGCCACCTTTGTCGCTGAGCGAGACGGGCAGATTCTGGGTACTTATTACATCAAGCCTAATGCCGCCGGGCCAGGCAGCCATGTGTGCAACTGCGGCTATATGACTGCCGAAGCTGCACGTGGGCAGGGCGTTGCCAGTGCCTTGTGCGCCCATTCGCTGGAAACAGGCCGCGAGCTGGGCTTTCTGGCGATGCAGTTCAACTCGGTGGTCTCCACCAATCAGGTGGCGGTTGCGCTGTGGAAAAAGCATGGCTTTGAGATCGTCGGCACGCTGCCCAAGGCCTACCGCCACCGCACCCAGGGGCTTGTGGACTGCTACGTGATGTTCCGCGCGTTGTAACAGTTAGTCTGCCTAAGCGAACCGCCCACGAAACGGTTAACGTCTATTGGCCGTTTCGCTTCATACCAGATAATTGTAGGCCTCCAGCACTTTTTTGATGGCCTACAGCTTTGCCACTAATGGCCGATAAGTCTCACACTTCCTCCCCTTAACAAGCCGCAGCGCTTCTTGTTGCTCTTGCACATGCAGTCCTGAACAAATGCTCATTTTCTCCAGTTTACGTACTCGATTCGCGTTAATTGTGGCGCTTCTCATTATTTCTCTAAGCTGGATCTTTGGCGCGCTCATCGGAACCGCCTCGGTCAACCGCTTGAGGGATCAGATCGGACGCGAACTGGCCGAATCGGCGCTCGACATGGTCGATCATCTCGACCGGGACATGGATGGCCGCGCCCGAGAGCTGACTGTATTGAGCCAGCTCCAGGCACTGCGCGATCCTAGTCACAACAAAGAGGCGAAGCGGCTACTTAATCACTTGCAGGAGCAGTTCCCCAGCATTGCCTGGATTGGGCTCACAGATGCCCAAGGAAACGTCATGGCATCCAATGACGGTATTCTGGAAGGCGCCAGCATCGCCAAGCGTCCGGTTTACTTGAACGCGCTGCAAGAGCCTTTTATAGGAGACGTGCACGAAGCTGTACTGCTGGCCAAACTTTTGCCTAACCCTACTGGTGAGGCAATGAAATTTGTGGATATAAGCCTGCCCATCAAGGACGACAATGGAAAATTGATTGGGGTATTGGCGTCGCATCTCTCCTGGGGCTGGGCTGATGAGGTGAGGCAGTCTTTGCTCAAGCCCATTCAGCAACGCTTGCCAGGGCTTGAGTTCATGGTGGTCAGCAAAGACCACACCATCCTCTTAGGCCCGAAGGAGATGATTGGCCAACAGCTGAACTTCAAATGGGACGCTATTGAGCAACAGTCTTGGTCGCTTCAACGTTGGCCGGATGGACAGGTTTACCTTACCGGCTTCGCAATGAGTGATGGGCACGGTGACTATCCCGGCCTGGGCTGGACTGTTGTAGCACGCCAACCACTGGACGCTGCATATGCCTCTGCCCATGAACTACAGACAGAAATACTCACAGGGGGCATTGTGCTGGCTGTGATATTTGCCGTCATCGGCTGGCTGCTGGCGGGGTTCATTACCAAACCGCTCAATCAAATCGTAACGGCCGCCAAGCGTCTCTCAGCCGGTGAAAACGTTGAGATTCCCGAATTGAAGGGAACTGTCGAAGTGCACAGCTTGAGCCAGGCCATTCGCCAACTCGTTCAGAGCCTGAGCCATCAGGGAGACCAACTGGATGCAATGGAAAGCATTGCCTACCAGGACACATTGACTGGTTTAGCCAATAGAGCTGCGCTTGAACGCTATCTACCGCAGGTTCAACAACATATCCAACAGCAGGGCGGTAGCCTTGCTTTGCTATGCCTGGACCTTGATGGGTTCAAGCCCGTCAATGACCGTTTCGGCCATGGTACGGGAGACCTGCTTCTGCAAGGCGTTGCACAACGATTGCTCACATGTTTTCGAGAGAATGATCTAGTTGTACGGCTAGGCGGTGACGAATTTCTGATGCTTGTACCGTTCGCTATCACCGATACGAAAGAGGTTATCGATGCCATTGCCCTGCGTATCATCCGTTCCCTTGATAACCCTTTCTTCTTGGCCAACGAAAAAATCAAGGTAGGGTGCAGCATAGGCGTAGCCCTGTGGCCACAGGATGCGATGGACATCGAAGAGGCTATAACCTTGGCTGACCAAGCGCTGTATAGCGCCAAGCGCGCCGGTAAAGGCCGGGCTCACTTCCATGAGTCAGCTGCCACCCAAATCACCCAGGACACAGCGCTCATAAAAGCGTCGGCCCTTAAGGCCCCGACTGAGCAGGACCTTTCCTAAGATCAAGCTCAGGCAGGGGTAGCCGTTGGCAGCTCTACATAACCCTTCAACGCCTGCACACGACGTAGCCATTTCTGAACGGCTACAAAGGGGGCAAGGTCAATGCCGCCTTCCGGCGCCATGGCGGTGTATGGGTAGCAGGCGATATCGGCAATCGTCGGGCCGCCGGCCTCCGGCACCAGCCACTCTTCGCCAGTCAGCTGTTTCTCCAGAACCTCTAGTCCAGCCAGACCCAAGGCCTGACAATCCGTCAGGTTGCCTGTACGCGCAAAGACCGACGTGTTGTTAAGACTGATCGACCGGGCACGGCCTAGTCCATAGCGACCTTCGTTCTGTTCGAAGGCCAGCCACTGCATCACCTTGGCCATGGTCACGGGATCGGTAGGCAGCCACAAGCCACGCCCGTACTGGCGAGCCAGATACACCAGGATCGAGGTGGAATCCCAGAGCGTCACGCTGTCATCCACCAGAACCGGAATCTGCCCCCGAGGGTTGATGGCCAGAAACTCCGGTTGCCGGTTCTCGCCGGCATTGAGATCGACCTTGACCCGCTGATAGTTCAACTCCAGCACGGACAGTAGCAGACGGATCTTGTAGCAATTACCGGATCGTTCCAGATCGTAGAGAATCAAGGCTGTAACCTCATACAGGAGTCAGGCCGCACGGCAGCAAAAACGTCATCTTACAATGTCCGGGACATGAACACGTTGTAAGGCCCTTCTAATAGAAAACGGCCTCTCGCCAACACCTTGCGTTTTACGCGGTTACTCATAGCATGAGGAGACGTCCAAGCGAGGTGATCGGCATGACCGCCAGTGGCATCCACCCATCTGCTGTAGAAACCTTTACCGCTCAAGAGCGCGAGCGTTTTCTCGCCAACAATCCGAATTCCGTGGCACTGGCCGAACGCGCCCGAAAGTCGCTTTACGGAGGCGTTCCCATGCACTGGATGGCCGACTGGTCGACACCGGTGCCCCTGTTCGTCGAACGCGCCAGGGGCGCACGTTTTTACGACGTGGATGGCCATCAATACATCGACTTCTGCCTGGGCGATACCGGCACCATGTTTGGTCACTCACCGGACCCCATTGCCAAGGCATTGGTCGAACAGGCGCCCAACGGCCTTACCACCATGTTACCGGGCAAGGATGCGGTCGTGTGCGGCGAGTTGCTGGCCGAACGCTTCGGCTTGCCGTATTGGCAGGTCACCGCCACGGCAACCGATGCCAATCGCTACGTGCTGCGCTGGGCGCGTGCCGTAACCGGGCGCAAGACGCTTCTGGTATTCGATGGCTGCTACCATGGCACGGTGGACGATGTGATGGTGCGCCACCGCAACGGTCGGACGGTGCCTCGTTCCGGCCTGATTGGCCAAGCGTATGACCTGACCGAATACAGCCGCGCTATTCCCTTCAACGATGTGGCAGCCCTGGAAGCGGCCCTGGCCGAAGGGGATGTCTGCGCGCTGTTATGCGAGCCCGCCATGACTAATATTGGCATGGTCCTACCAGAGGCGGGCTTTCTACAACAGTGTCGAGAGCTGACCCGCCAGTATGGCGCGCTGCTGATCATCGACGAAACCCATACCATCTCCACCGACGTTGGCGGCTGCACCCGCCTGTGGAACCTTGAGCCAGATTTTTTTGTGATGGGCAAACCCATCGCTGGCGGCGTACCCTGCGGCGTGTTTGGTTGCAGTGCGGAAATGGCCGAACGCATGCACACAGCGCGCGAACAGGCGCAGGCACATAGCCACGGACACGGCCACAGCGGCATGGGCACCACACTTTCCGCCAACGCCCTGGCCATGCACTGCATGCGCGCCAACCTGGAGCAGGTGATGACACCCGCTGCCTATGCCCACATGCTGCCGCTAGCCAAGCGCCTCGCTGATGGCTTCCGCCGGTTGATCGCCGGACATGACTTGAAGTGGTCTGTGACCGAGCTGGGCGCACGGTGCGAGTTTCAGTTCTGCCCAGTCCCGCCCAAGACAGGTGCCGAAGCCGAGGCAGCCTTTCATGATGAATTACAGATGGCGCTGCACCTGTATCTGATCAATCGCGGCATCCTGATCACGCCGTTTCACAACATGACGTTGTGCTGCCCCGACACCACCGAGGCAGACGTGGATCGTCTCATCGCCACGCTGGATAATGCCCTGATCGATCTGCTGGCCCTGCCCAACGCCCGCGAATAACCCAACAACAAGAGCCCTGATCATGACCTTTGCCGATCCCCAGGAAGCCCGCGATTTTCTTGCCCAGCACCCTGACGTGCGTAGCATCGAGCTGATATTGATCGACGCCAACGGTGTCCCACGCGGCAAGCTCCTGCATCGCGACGAACTACTGGCCATTTATGAAAATGGTCGCCCGCTGCCCAGCTCTATCCTGGCGCTGACCATCCAGGGGGAGGACGTTGACGAGACCGGGCTCGTCTGGGACGTGGCGGATGCCGACTGTTGGACATACCCACTGCCCGGCAGCCTGACGCTGCAACCCTGGCGCACCGTGCCCACCGGGCAGATGCAGGTCAGCATGCACCCGGAGAAGGGCCTGCCTGCCGCTCCGGCAGACCCTCGGCATGTGCTGGTGCGCGCCGTGGATCGACTCAAGGCGGACGGTTATCACCCGGTCATGGCGGTGGAGCTTGAGTTCTATCTGTTGGACAAGCAGCGCGACGCCCAGGGTCGCCCGCAGCCTGCCGTGCAAATGAATGGCATCCGCCCACAGGCCCCGCAGGTATACGGAGTGTATGAGCTGGAGCAGCTACAGCCGTTCCTGGATGACCTGTACGCCGCCTGCCAGGTGCAAGGGCTTCCGGTACGCACAGCCATCTCCGAATACGCTCCATCCCAGATTGAACTGACCCTGGAGCACCGCTTCGATGCGCTGCAGGCGGTAGATGAGGGCGTACGTTACAAGCGGCTGGTCCGTGGCGTAGCCAACCGGCACGGCTTGCAGGCCTGCTTTATGGCCAAACCTTTTGGTGATCTGGCGGGCAGCGGCCTGCATTTGCACGTGAGCCTGGCCGATGCCAACGGTAACAACCTTATGGCCAGCGAAGACCCACACGGTACGCCGTTACTGCGCCACAGTATTGGCGGCATGATGGCGACGCTGAATGACGCCTTGGCGATCTTCTGCCCCAACGCCAACTCGTTCCGTCGTTTCCAGGCCAACAGCTACGCCCCGCTGGCCAAGAGCTGGGGTGTAAACAACCGCACCGTGTCTTTCCGTGTTCCTGGCTGCCCGGCACACAGCCGCCATATCGAACACCGCATCTGCGGCGCCGACGCCAACCCGTACCTCGCCGCCGCCGCGATCCTCTCCGGTATGCATAAAGGGATTCGTGAAGAAATCGATCCCGGCGAGCCCATCACCGGCAATGGCTACCAACAAGCCCGCGAAACCCTGCCCACCGATTGGCTCACGGCGCTGCGTAGTCTGGAAACTTCAACTTGGGCACAGGATGTTTTAGGTGAGGAGTTCTTGAAGGTCTATCTTGCCATTAAATGGGCCGAGTACCGCCAGTTCATGGGGGAGGTAGGGGAGCAGGATTGGCGGTGGTATTTGATGCATGCTTGATATGGCTACCTAGAGCAGCTTGAGAAACGCATCTATTGAATCACTTTTTAGCCAAACTCCTTGAAATTAACAAAATTCCAAATAATGATTTACACAAATAACTAATTTTTTAAACTTTTTCTCCACCCGCAACGATGAGCACAAGGGTTTATTATTATTTCAATTTTTCAAAAACCACAAATATTAAAATTTCAAACTAAATTATGGAGAGCAAGAAATACTTAAATTTAAATCATTTGCCACTTTAAACATTGCCTGAGAGTCTTCTATTTTTGATATCCAACCTTGATAGCTATCTTCATCCGTATCCCAAGACCATACCTGCAACCCATGATACTTTAGCTGGTTATTGGCTATACCTATCAGCATTGAGACGGAGTTTTCCTCTATGCTCCCCTTATCCGGCCAATTAAGCTCAAAATTACAGCCTAGATTTTCAATGATTGCATCAAACATACTCACTATGGTTTCAGTATCTTTCCAATCGACCTTGTACAATAAACTGTATTCCGCCCCAAGGACTATGCAATAATTGAGCAGCGATTCAAAATCGCCCTCAAACTCTTCTTTTACATCTTCGTCATGTAGAGAGGACTTGAAAAACTGATAGCACTCTTCTGCTAAAACCTCATCATCAATAGAAATTAGCCTGTATAAGCTTTTTACGTCTCGAAGTGCTTTAAGATAACGAGGCTCACGCTTCTCAGCTTTACCTGGCTCAGCTGGTTGATAACCCTTCCCCAACTTTTCGCTTAATTTCTTCTCAATTATTTTTTAGCTTCTTCAGCTGTTTTAAAGCTAATTTTTTGAGACTGGCCATTTGTTCCAATGCGTCCATACCTTATACTTTTAAGAAAACTATCTAAATCCAACTCAAGCTCATAAAACTTGTGTTTTCCTGTGGAATCATCAGATAATTCAAGATAATGTTTACATATATTTATTTCTAAAGAATTAATTATTCCAATCATGACAAACTCAATAATTACCACTAGCGAATCATCGACCCAATATTAAATGCCCATTGTTAAAATTAAAATCTGTATTAAAAGAAATATCGTTAACAACCCACTCCTTATCCGGCTTATATAAAGTAAAAATAAAGGCTATAGGCTGCCTTTCAAAACCAATCAAATAGGAAACCCTCTTGAATCTTTCACCTACCCTCTGAGTTTCAATTAACTCGTGATATTTATAGCTACCTACGAACTCAATCTGATTAACTAACTTGTTTTTGAAATCTTGCAGGCCTTCTTTTTTCTCACCAGCCCATCTACTACTACCTAAGCTTAGATCAATCGCTTCATTATATTTTTTTTGCGCAATTAAATTTGCAAAATCTTCTGTAGCGTCAGGTTGCTCACCAGCAAAGGCAACACAACTAAATAAAGCCAGTGCAAAAACTAAAAAAATCCTTTTCATTTAAATTTCCCCTTGTAAACGTTAAAACTCTATACCATTAAAACGTATGGCTACTTTCATAAGAAAATTTATCTAACAAACGTTAATTTTTAGCTGACTTACGGTATTTCACCCCCGTCCCACATACGGCATCTTCGTTGCCATCACCGTCATAAACTGCACATTTGCCTCCAGCGGCAAACCGGCCATATAACGCACGGCGTCCGCTACATGCTGCACGTCCATTCGTGGCTCGATGGCTTTTTCGCCGTTGGCTTGCAAGATGCCTGTGCTCATGCGCTCGGTCATTTCGGTAGCGGCATTGCCGATGTCGATCTGGCTGCACGCGATGTCATAAGCGCGGCCATCGAGGGAGAGGGATTTGGTCAGGCCGGTAATGGCATGTTTGGTCGCGGTATAGGCTACGCTGAAAGGCCGTGGGGCGTGGGCGGAGATGGAGCCATTATTGATGATCCGACCGCCGCGGGGTGTCTGGTGGCGCATGAGGCGGAAGGCGGCGCGGCTGCACAGAAAGACGCCGGTCAGGTTGGTGTCGACCGTAGCACGCCAGGCACTGACGTCCAGCTCATCAATAGGTACGGCCTGGGCACCGATACCCGCATTGTTGAATAGGACGTCGAGCCGGCCATAAGTTGCGTTAATGCGCTCGAACAGGGCGTCTACGCTTTGCTCGTCCGTCACATCGCACACAACGGCCAGGGCCTCCTGACCTGCAGCCTTGGCTTCTTCCATAAACGCCTGCAACGGCGCTTCGCGACGGGCAGCGACTACGACGCGATACCCATCATTCAATAGCGCCTGGGCAACGGCCTTGCCGATTCCTTGGGAGGCCCCGGTGACAAGCGCGACTTTACCGGCTGCGTTCATGCGTGAATCCTTCTTCTTATTAGGTAAGGCCTGAGCCTAAACCAGCCCGCGCGGTTAGGGTAGGCTCTGTTATCCACAGCCTTGATGAGAAGACTTTATGCCTTATGCCAATCTCCTGTTCGATCTGGACGGCACACTGACCGATCCCAAGCTCGGCATCACACTGTCCATCCAATATGCACTGGCTCAGATGGGTATCAATGAGCCGGATCCAGACACGCTCACTCATTTTATCGGCCCGCCGCTGCACAGCGCCTTTATGGCATCTTATGGATTCGAAGATGCCCAGGCCTGGCAAGCCGTGGAGCACTATCGGGTGCGCTTTAAAGAGAAGGGCCTGTATGAAAACACGCCCTACCCAGGCATCCGCGAGACGTTGGCAGTGCTCAAAGAGAAGGGGTACAGCCTGTATGTGGTGACGTCCAAGCCTTGGGTGTTTGCTAATGAAATCGCGCGCCACTTTGAGCTGACGGGGTATTTCAAGGCCATTTATGGCAGCGAGCTGGATGGCACGCGTACGGATAAGGGCGAGCTGATCAAACATGTGCTGGAGACGGAAAAGCTGCAGCCCGAGACTTGCCTGATGATTGGGGACCGCAAACACGACCTCATAGGTGCTCGACGCAATGGTGTAGATGCAGCCGGTGTGAGCTACGGTTATGGAGGCCGTGCAGAGCTGGAAGCGGAAGGGCCGCGGTTTGTGTTTGAGACACTGGAGGCGTTGAAAGAAGCGCTGGTGTGATGAGCAGGATGGGTTGAGCTGCGCGATACCCATCATCAAAACATTCATGCCCACTGAATGCAGAGAAAAGCAGCAAATCGCTTCGCTCAATATGTTCCTTAACCGCCGATATTCCCTCCACTGTAGGCCGCGAAATCATGTGTAGCGCGCTCCAAAGCTCGCTACATGACCCGGTGAAGTTACTCATAACAGCCCCACTTCGTTAGCAATAGGTATGACTATTTATCTGGTGATTTTGCATAGCCTTTTAACTCATACGATGTCTGACGTATGACGTTTCATAAGCTCATGGAATACAGGAAATAAGGGGGGTGTAGCCGATAAGGGACATTTTTTGCCCGCTGCACACGGTGCGATAAAGGCTATCGCCGTGTTGTGACAGCCTGGTGAATATGGCTATCGATAGAGGCGGGTTCAGCCTGTAGCCGCAGGGAAAACGGGTTAGTGATACATCCCGTTTTCCCTACGCAATCATGTTCTACAACTTTGCCTTGACCGCGTCCAGACCGTCGTTGCCGTCCTTGGTTTTCACACCCTGCAGCCAGGGCTCAATGGCCTGTGGATTAGCCTTGAGCCAGTTCTGTACAGAGTCGGCATAACTGATCTTTTTCTCCACCACGTCGTTCATGATGGCGTTTTCCATATCCAGCGTGAACGCAAGGTTGGAGAGCAGCTTGCCTACGTTCGGGCACTGCTCGGCATACCCTTTACGTGTCAGCGTATGAACCGTGCCCGCCTCGCCAAAGTATTTCTCACCGCCGGTGAGGTACTTCATCTCGTAATTGATGTTCATGGGGTGGGGCGTCCAGCCCAGGAAGACCACCCACTGGTTGCGCTTCACAGAGCGGCCTACCTGCGCCAGCATGGCCTGCTCGCTCGATTCCACCAGTTGCCAGCCGCCCAGATCGAACTCGTTACCGTCGATCATCTTCTGGATCGACTGGTTACCCGGGGCACCCGAGCCGATGCCGTAGACCTTCTTGTTGAACTTGCCAGCATGCTTGGCCAGATCGCTGAAGTCTTTCACACCGGCGTCCCAGACATACTTGGGTACGGCCAGGGTGAATTCGGTCCCGTTCAGGTTTTCCCTGAGATCGGTCACCTGGCCGCTTGTAACGAATTGGTCGTAGTACCCTTGCTGCGCAGGCATCCAGTTGCCCAGGAAGGCGTCGATCTTGCCATCCTTCAAGCCGCCAAACACGATGGGGACGGAAAGCGTGTCGACCGTGCTCTGGTAGCCCAGCGATTCGAGCAGAAAGCCGGCAACGGCGTTGGTAGTGGATATATCGCTCCAACCCGGATCAGCCATACGAACAGTGCCGCAAGCGGCATCTTCAGCGTGAACCTGCGTACCAAACAGGGCGGCGCCAACCATCAAAAGCGTGGGTATTGGTTTCATCCGTGCGTCCTTCAGCGTGTGTTATCGGGTCTACAGTGGCCCGTCAGCATCCTTCGGGCAAGGGTTGATTACAGCGGCTGTGGATAACGGGCACGCCGCTCCAGATCATCCAGGTCGATGTGGTTGCGCATGTATTGCTGGCTCGCATCCACGAACGGCTGGTGATCCCATGCTGTACGTACGCCTTTATTCAGCGCCTCGGCGACAAAGCGGCGACGCCGCTGGCTGGCCAGCACATCGGCATGGATATGGGGTATGGACCATCGGGTACGGGCCTCCTGTACAAAGGTATCCAACACGCTCTGGTATTCACTGCTGGTTGCAAGGTTCTCCAGCTCCTGGGGATCATTGGCGAGATCAAACAGAAGCAGCGGGTCCTGCTCGGAGTAGATGAACTTGTAGCGGCCACGCCGAATCATCATCAGCGGGCTATGAGTACCTTCGGCCATGTATTCGCCGATCACTTCATCGTGGCCCTCACGGTTTTCCAGGTGCGGCAGCAGTGATCGACCATCCAGGGGCAGGCCGTCCTGCACACAGCCTCCGGCCAGCTCCACGAGGGTCGGCAAGAGGTCCATGGTGGAAACCGACGCACTGACGTGCCGCGCAGCAAACTGTTTGGGGGCGTGGATAAGCAGGGGTACACGGGCAGACATCTCGAACCAGTGCATCTTATACCAGAGGCCGCGCTCACCCAGCATGTCGCCATGATCGCCCGAGAAGACAATGATCGTATCCTCTGCAAGTCCGCATTCTTCCAGAGTCTTGAGCAGCTTGCCGATATTGGCATCCACATAGCTGCATGCCCCGTAGTAGGCGCGGCGCGCATCCCGAATCTTTTGCTCCGGTAACGGCTTATCCCACAGGTCGATGACCTTGAGCAGGCGCTGGCTGTGAGGGTCCTGCTCATCTTGGGACAACGTCACCTGTGGCAATTCGATGTCCGTTTCCTCATACAGATCCCAAAATTCCTTGGTAATCGTATAGGGGTCATGCGGGTGGGTCATGGAGACAGTCAGGCAGAAGGGCTGGTCATCCCCCCGGCGGACATGGTCGTAGAGGTATTGCCTGGCCTTGAAGACCACTTCCTCATCGAAGTCCAGCTGATTGGTGCGGATGGAAGGCCCGGCCTGCAGCACGGATGACATGTTGTGATACCAGCTTGCACGCACATCCGGCTCGTCCCAGTTCACCGCCCAGCCATAATCGGCAGGGTAGATGTCGCTGGTCAGACGCTCCTCGAAACCGTGGAGCTGGTCCGGTCCGCAGAAATGCATCTTGCCGGAGAGGGCAGTGCGATAGCCCAGGCGGCGCAGGTAATGGGCATAGGTCGGAACGTCCGCAGGAAAGTCAGCGGCGTTGTCGTAGGCCCCGATTCTGGAAGGCAATTGCCCACTCATCAGAACAAAGCGAGAGGGCGCACACAATGGGCTGTTGCAGTATGCCGAATCGAACACCACGGCCTGCTGTGCCAGACGCTCAAGATTGGGAACCTTGATGGGCGAGTCGGCACGGTGGAGCGGCAGCAGCGGCGCAGCCATCTGGTCCGCCATGATGAAAAGAATATTGGGTTGCTTCATTGCGGCGCGTCCTATGCTGGAAAGTTATGCGATAGTGCGTAAAACCATAGTCAACCCTACGAGATTGATGGGTAAACCACATGGAAACGCATAGGTTGGATAAGGAGGGCTTATGGCAGTAGCGGATGAGCCGTTATCGCTCGACTGCTTGCGACTCTTCGAGGCGGCGGCCCGGCACTTGAGTTTCACGGCGGCTGCGGCTGAGCTGGGCATGACACAGCCTGCCATCAGCCAGCAGATCAAGCGGCTGGAGCAACAACTGGCAGTGCGCCTGTTCGATCGTGTTTACCGAGGCATCACGCTGACTGCCGCTGGCGCACTACTCCTGGAGCATGTGCAGGCAGGGCTGGACAGTATCGACACAGGCATTGCGGCCATCACTCACCGGGCGCCCCATGAAATGTTGAACGTAGCCACTGACTTTGCCTTTGCGGCCTATTGGCTAATGCCTCGCTTGCCGCGCTTTCACGCATTGCATCCTGAATTGGACGTCAGCCTTATTACCAGCGACCGCATGCCAGGGCCTAATCTGCAAAATATCGATGTTGCCCTGACATTTGGCGATGGCCGCTTCAAGCACGGTGAATCGCTGGCATTGTTTCGGGAAGAAGTATTCCCCGTCTGTAGCCCCCGCCTGGTTCAGGGCATGGCGCTCCCCCTCCCCAAACAGACGCTGGCCGGCCTGCCCATGCTGCATTTGAAGCCGGAGCTGTCGAGCAAGTGGTTCGACTGGAAAGGGCTCTTCCAGGCGTTGGATATTCAGGCACCGCCTATTCCGGCGGTGTTGAGCTTTGATAACTACACTCTGGTCATTCAAGCCGCTATCGCCGGCCAAGGCGTTGCGATTGGCTGGCGGCATCTGGTGGACAATCTGGTCGAGCAAGGTTTGCTATGCCGCCCGATTGTCGAATGCGCCACGTCTGCCTATGGCTATCACGCGCTGATTCCCGAGCGGAAGCGGCGGGGCAGGTTGGTCGAGCAGTTCGTCGGATGGCTGCATAATGAGATCAACGGCGAAACCCTTGTGCTAGACCGCTTTCGCCTTAGTGTATGAAAACCCTTGTATTGCGATATGTAAAAAGCCTATCAAGCTAATAGCGCCCGGACCGATAGGACAAGCAAAGGCTTTTTGCCTATTGTTCCTGAGGATGGACTCATGGCGTTACGCACTCTGAAAATCGCTCCCCGCCTAGCCGTAGGCTTTGGCCTTATGGCACTCATCGTTCTAGGGCTCGGCCTGTTTTCAATGAGCCAGATGAGCAATATGCGGGAGCAGTCACGGCAGGTGGATACGCATTGGTTGCCGGCTATCAATGCGCTGGGTGAGATCAACATGGACATGATGCGTATCCGTGTCTTTACCTTGCGCCTGTTTACCGCGGATACGGCGCAGCGTCGCCAGGAAGATAGCCAGAAGGCAAGCGATATCAAGGCGAGTCTTCGCGATACTCAGGCCCGCTATGAAACGCTCCTGATACTGGACTCTGAAAAAGAGGCTTACGCTCACTTCAAGCAGTGGCAGGACAAATATTTTACCGATCAGGCTGAAGTGACACGCTTGGCGCTGGCGGGCGACATGCAATCAGCCTCGGCCATACTCAACAAGAGTCTGAACGAATACGCCAACCAGATGGCTACCCAGCTCAAGAAGCTGGCAGCGCTCAGCGCAGACGAATCCGGCAAGGCCGCCGACAAGGCGGAGGCAGCTTATAACGCCGGCAAGCTGGGCGTCGGCCTTGCCATCGCCCTGGCGTTTGCAATCACCGTATTGCTGGCCTGGATCATGAGTCGCAGCATCGTACGTCCGCTGGGCCAGGCTGTGAGCAGTGCACGCGCCGTAGCATCCGGCAACCTGAGCGTGCCGGTTCAGGTAGAAGGCAGGGATGAAGTAGGGCAGCTGCTCGAATCCCTCGCCGTCATGCAAGGTAACCTGCGCGATGCGATCGAACAGATCTCCTCGTCCTCCACACAACTGGCCTCTGCGGCAGAGGAGCTGAATCTGGTTACGGAAAGCTCATCCATGAACCTGACCCAGCAGAACCACGAGATCGAGCAGGCTGCAACTGCCGTGACCCAGATGAGCACCGCTGTCGAGGAAGTGGCCCGTAACGCCGTGTCCACCTCCGAGTCGTCCAAGCGCTCGGCGCAGGCCGCTCACGAAGGCCGCACTAAGGTCGACAACACAGTTACAGCCATTGAGCACATGGCCGGCGAGGTGGACAAGACGTCCACACTGGTCAGCGGACTGGCCGAACAGGCCCACGATATTGGCAAGGTGCTGGATGTAATTCGGGCCATTGCCGAGCAGACCAATCTGCTGGCCCTGAACGCGGCCATCGAGGCAGCACGGGCCGGTGAGGCGGGGCGCGGTTTTGCCGTGGTCGCGGATGAGGTGCGTGCCCTGGCCCACCGCACCCAGGAGTCCACCCGTGAAATCGAACAGATGATCAGCGCCATCCAGGGCGGTACGCAGGAAGCCGTAACATCCATGCAGAGCAGCGCCAGCCAAGCGCAAAACACGTTGGCGATTGCCCAGTCTGCCGGTGCGGCGCTTGAAGAAATCACCCAGCTCATTGCCGAGATCAACGAGCGCAACATCGTGATTGCCAGCGCGTCGGAAGAGCAGGCGCAGGTGTCTCGTGAAGTGGACCGTAACCTCGTCAATATCCGTGACCTGGCTTCCCAGTCCGCAACCGGTGCGGCCCAATGCAATGCTGCCAGTGCGGAACTGTCTCGCCTGGCGGTGGACCTGAACGGTCTGGTGAAACGTTTCGAGATCTAACGCTGACGCCTACGAAAAAGGCAGCTCCTAGAGCTGCCTTTTTTATTACCGCCGGGTATTGTCCTTAGCGCTCGTAGAGCTCAAGGGGCAGGTCGTCCGGATCGCTGAAAAAAGTGAAGCGTTTCTGCGTCAGCTCGTCTACCCGGATAGGCTCTACAGCAACGTCATGCTGCTTGAGATGAGCAACGGTAGCGTCCAAATCTTCCACGGCAAAGGACAGATGGCGCAGGCCTTGCGCTTCCGGCCGGGAAGGGCGCGGTGGCGCGTCCGGGAAGGAGAACAGCTCGAGCTGGGCGTGATCACCAACAGCCAGATCCAGCTTCCAGGACTGGCGCGCCTCACGAAAGGTCTCGGCTATCACCCTGAGTCCTAGTACCTCGGTATAAAAACGCTTGGACGTGGGGTAGTCGGAGCAGATCAGCGCCACATGGTGCAAACGGTCGAACATCAGGGCACCGCCACGAACTTCAGGTCGGACGGCATGGCTACGTCGATACTCTGCAGCTCTTCGCCCAGCTTGCCGGTTTGCGGATCGCGCGCGAACACCTTCAGCTGGCTGCTGCCCTGGTTGGCGACCAGCATGTAGCGTCCCGTCGGATCAATGCTGAACTCGCGGGGCTCGCGGCCGTTCACGGAGCGGCGGTCGACAAAGGTCAGCGTGCCTTCCACCGGATCGATGGCAAACACATCGATGTGGTTGTCATCGCCTCGGTTGGCAGCGTAGAGGAAGCGGCCATCGTTGGAGAGATGGATGGCGCCTGCTCCTACCTTGCCGCTGAAACCTTCCGGCGCCAAGGTGTAGACCTGTAACTGTCGCAGTGCACCGTTTTCGTGGGCGAACACCATGACCTGTCCGGTCAGCTCAAGGGTCAGGTAGGCGAAACGGCCGTCACCGCTAAAGACGATATGGCGCGGGCCGCTGCCTGATGGAACGGGCGTGTAGGGGGTTTCAGCCGGAGACAGCGGGCGCTCCTGTCGTGCAGGGTTGTAGCGATAGGCAAAAATCTTGTCAGCGCCGAGGTCTGGCGAGAACAGATACTGGCCGTCTGGCGTAAACGTCACCCCATGTACATGGCCGGACGTCTGCCGCTCCGGGTGATTATTACTGGCCTGGAAGAATTCGATCTGGGCAACCGGGCTCAGCACACCGTTGCTTTGCACCGGCAGCGCGGCCAGAGAGCCTTCGGGCTCGACGGAATAGTTGGCGACAAACAGGAACTGTCCGTCAGGGCTGAGCGTCGAGTGGGTTGGATGATCCCCCAGGGTCTTGACCTGGCTGATTTGTTGCAGCCGGCCGCTTTCTGGATCGAAGCGATAAGACGTGGCGCGGCCAATGTCATCGCCCTGGCTGCCACGACCGTTTTCATTGACGACAAATACGGTACGGCCGTCGCGCGCCAGTGTCAGATAGGACGGGTTGTGGGCTTTGACAACGCGCAGCGGTCCGGTGACCTGCCCGGCGCGGCTATCGAATCGGTAGACATAAAGCCCCTGGCTACTGCCGTTGGTGTAGGTCCCTACCAGCAGGTTATACAGTCCCGGCTCAGCGCTGGCGGTGGTCGCGATGCCGGTCAGTGGCGCGAGCAGGAACAGTGGTAGCAAAGAGGGCAGCTTCATGGCGTTTACTCATTCTGATCAGTGAGGCACGGGCAAAAAAGTTAGCTAACAGACCTGAACCGGTGATATCAGTTCGCTTTGTGACACATTCTGTTGAGCTTCATCGTTTCCATGCGGTCCGACCCAAGTGTAACGGTTTGAACCTTTTTCTGTGGCGGCCCTGAGCCCGCTCATTTCTCAAACAGGAGAGTACGATGCGTTTCTATTGCCTGCCTAAAGCCGAATCCTATGCAGACCTGACCCTGCGCGAGCGTGATACACCCAAGCCGGGACGCGGCCAGGTTCTGGTCAAGATGAAGGCCGCCTCGCTGAACTACCGCGACCTCATGGTCGCAACCGGCCGTTACGCACGTGGCGGTCTGCCCAAGGATCTGGTACCCCTGTCCGACGGTGCAGGCGAAGTGGTGGAGATTGGGGATGATGTCGACCGTGTGAAAGTAGGCGATCGCGTAGCCGGTATCTTCATGCAGACCTGGATTGGCGGCCATCTGGACCCCACCCACGGCGCCTCCGCCCTCGGTGGCGCCATCGACGGGGTGCTGTCCGAATACGTACTGTTCGACCAGAACGGCGTGGTTACGCTGCCGGAGCACCTGTCTTATGAGGCTGGCGCTACCTTGCCCTGCGCCGGTGTAACCGCCTGGCATGCACTGTTTGGCAGTGTTCAGCCATTGGTGGCTGGTCAGACCGTGCTGCTGCTGGGTACAGGCGGTGTGTCCATCTTTGGCCTCCAGTTCGCCCGTGCGGCCGGGGCGCGTACCATCATTACTTCATCCAGCGATGAGAAGCTGCAAAAGGCCAAGGCCTTGGGCGCTCACGAGACCGTGAATTACAAGCAGTATCCGGAGTGGCAGGAGCAGGTGCTAGGCCTGACTGAAGGGCTCGGCGTTGACCATGTGGTAGAAGTCGGCGGCGCCGGTACGCTGCCTCGCTCGCTGCGCTCGACTCGTCCGGGTGGTGCCACCCACCTGATCGGTGTGCTGACGGGCGGAGAGATCAACCCGGCAGCGCTGATCCAGCGCTCTGTCGTACTGGAGGGTATCTATGTCGGCTCACGCGAGATGTTCGATGCCATGAACCGTGCCATCGCCCTGCATCGCATCGAGCCGGTGATCGACAAAGTCTTCAGTTTCGACGAGGCCGAAGCGGCGTATCGCTACATGGACGGACAGAGCCATGTGGGCAAAGTCGTCATTCGCTTTGAAGGGTAAGACATGACAGCGGCTATCCAGGGCTACCATGCCCATGTCTATTTTGACGCCACGACATTGGAGCAGGCCAGGGCACTGTGCGAAGAGGCCGCGCGCCGCTTTGCCGTGACGATGGGCCGGGTTCACCAGCGACCGGTCGGCCCTCACCCGGACTGGAGTTGTCAGCTGTCGTTTCGTCCAGAGGTATTTGCGGACGTGGTGCCCTGGCTGGCGCTCAACCGGAACGGGCTGGTGATCTTTCTCCATCCCGTGACCGGCCATGATCGTGCCGATCACCGCGACCATGCCCTCTGGATGGGTGCGGTAAGGCCGCTTGACCTGTCCGTGCTACCCGAAGAACCCGTGCAATACGACTTTCAGTAAGCCCATGATGACGCACTGTACGGCGCCATGGGCTGCCTCAGTCTAGGCAAAGGCGCACTAACGCAGGGTTACTGCGCCACCACCCAAAGAATTGACCAATCAATCCAGCACGTTGTGCAGGACCTCATACACGATGCCGGTCGTGATAGCGATCAGCACCATGTCTGTGCCCAAGCGGCGCCATTCATAACCGTCATAGCGGGGCAGCTGCTTGGCGATGCCGGGTGGCAGCGGCTTGCCATACCCATGGGGTAGCGGCTTGCCCTTGGCGATCACCAGCCCCGGCGGAAGCGGTGAGCCGCGGCCGATCTCGCCCTTGTGGGCCCGTATGGTTTCACGTACCGGGCTGAAATCCTGCGGAGGTAACCGCTTGCCATGACCCTGGCTGGCCTGCGGACCGCCATGTCCTTGATTGCCCTGGTTACCCTTCGACTGGGCAGAACCGCCTTTATGGTCCTGGCCATGCGGCATTTGCGCGCCCTGACCGTGTCCCTTGCTGCCGCCCTGCGGCCCGTTCATTTGATCCGGCGGCGCAGCCAACGCAAGTGGCGATCCCACACACAACGTAACGCATACGCTGGCGATGGCTTTTTTCATGCGATTCATGGTGGTCTCCCACATGGCGATCCAGAGGATCCTGATTCAAAACAACCCGTTACCTACGGTATGGGCTGTTTTCAGTCTATCGTCATCCGCGTCGTCAGAGCGCTATGTCAGCAAACCTTTACCTTCGCGCCACGAAAAAACTTGAGTAAGGGGGTTCCATCGCCCGGGAGGATGCCCTTTATACTGCCGCTGCGCCGGACTCGGGACCTGCCAGAGTGCCTTTCGAGACGCCAGACAGGTCGAGTCTGCTATTTACCTCTTCAGCCGGACGATATTCACGTGAAATATCTTTCTCTCGTATTGAGTGCTGTATTGATCGGGGGCAGCCTGGGGGCTGCAAATGTCAGTGCAGCCGAGGCCAAGGCCACTGTACCGATGCGGCAAGAACTGGCATCGGGCAGCGCCCTGCTGGTCGACATGCAAACGGGCCAGCCCTTGTATTCCAGCAACCCCGACGTCGTGGCTCCCATTGCATCCGTCACTAAGCTTATGACTGCCATGGTCACCCTGGATGCCAAGCAACCCATGGATGAAATGCTGACCGTCAAGATTGACGATGTGCCGGAAATGCGCGGTGTGTATTCGCGTGTGCGTCTGGGCAGCGAGATCAGCCGTCATGACATGCTGTTGCTGGCGCTGATGTCCTCGGAAAACCGTGCTGCCACAAGTCTGGCCGAGCATTACCCGGGCGGTGTAAAGGCTTTTGTGGCCGCCATGAACGCCAAGGCGCGTGCGCTGGGCATGACCAATACCCACTATACCGAGCCGACAGGTCTGTCCCTGAACAACGTCTCGACCGCCCGTGACCTGGTCAAGCTGCTCCAGGCCACCCGCAATTACCCGCTGATTGGCCAGCTGAGCACCACGCAAGAGAAGACTGTGGCGTTCCGCAAGCCCAACTACACCCTGGGCTTCCACAACACCAATCACCTCGTGGGCAAGAGCGACTGGAATATTCAGGTCACCAAGACCGGCTTTACCAACGCAGCGGGTCATTGTCTGGTCATGCGTACGGTCATGAATAACCGCCCGGTTGCGTTCGTAGTACTGGATGCCTTTGGCAAATACACCCACATGGCTGATGCGAGTCGCCTGCGCAAGTGGATAGAAACCGGCCAGGTCACGCCTATCCCGGAAGTGGCCAAGGCCTACAAGCAGCAGCGCCATATGGCCGCTCGCCAGGCGGTTGCCGCGCAGTAAGACGCGGTATGTACGGGAATGATGGGTATCGCCAAGCTCAACCCATCCTGCAAAACAAAAGCCGCTGCAAATGCAGCGGCTTTTGTTTGAGGCGAGTGCGTTACGCGCAGTACCGGCAGGGTATTAGCCCATAGGATAGATTGAGCGAAGCGATATCCATCACTCAGGCCACTTATCTATCATCGCCTCGCGCTGCGTACCGCTTCCGCCAGACTGCCACACAGGCTCAATACACCCTCGACGGCCTCGGTGCTGCTTTGCGCCTTGGCGATCTGGTCGACCAAGGCGGAGCCCACTACCACCCCATCCGCCAGCTGAGCAACCACTCTGGCCTGCTCGGGCGTCCGGATACCAAAGCCTACGCACAACGGAAGCTGAGTGAACTGCCGCAGCCGCTCGACCGCATGCTCGATGTGTTCGTTCGTGGCCGAACCCGCCCCTGTCACACCCGCCACCGAGACGTAATATACAAAGCCTGAGCTGCTGTTCAGCACACGCGGCAGGCGGTTATTGTCTGTAGTAGGTGTCGTCAGCCGGATAAAGTCGATGCCTACGGCCTGAGCCGGGTCACACAGCTCGGCGTCGTGCTCGGGCGGCAGATCCACCACGATCAGGCCGTCTACACCGGCATCCCTGGCTTCGGTCAGGAAGCGTTCAACGCCATAACGGTGAATCGGATTGTAGTAACCCATCAGCACCAGGGGTGTTTCGGCTTCTTCCTGGCGAAACTCACGCACCATCTCCAGCGTTTTTGCCAGGGTCTGCCCGTTCTTCAACGCACGCAGGGCCGCAGCCTGGATGGCCGGGCCATCCGCCATGGGATCGGTGAAGGGCATGCCTAGCTCGATCACATCGGCACCCGCCTTGGGCAGGCCCTTGAGGATTGCCAGCGACGTAGCGTAATCCGGATCACCCCCGGTGGTATAGGTCACGAGCGCGGCGCGACCCTCTTGCTTTAACTGGGCGAAACGGGTTTCCAGACGACTCATAGCTTGTCTCCCAGATGGCTCATCACGGTTTGCATGTCCTTATCGCCGCGGCCGGAGAGGCAGACGATCATGATGTGATCCTTGGGCAGCGTAGGCGCGCGCTTGTAGGCTTCAGCCAGAGCGTGGGCGGATTCCAGCGCTGGAATGATGCCTTCCAGACGGCAGGTCTGGTGGAAAGCCGCCAGCGCCTCGTCGTCATTGATCGGCACATACTCCACGCGCTTCACATCATGCAACCAGGCGTGCTCCGGGCCGATGCCAGGATAGTCCAGGCCGGCGGAGATGGAATGCGCGTCGATGATCTGGCCGTCGTCGTCCTGTAGAAGAAACGTACGATTGCCATGCAGGACGCCAGGAACGCCACCGTTCAGGCTGGCGGCGTGCTTGTCGGTACTGACACCGTGGCCACCGGCTTCAACGCCAATGATCGCCACGTCCTTGTCGTCCACGAATTCATGGAACAGCCCCATGGCGTTTGATCCACCGCCCACACAGGCGATCAGGCTGTCAGGTAGACGACCCTCTTTCTCAAGAATCTGCGCCTTGGCCTCACGACCGATTACGGCCTGGAAATCACGAACCATGGCCGGGTAGGGGTGTGGACCGGCAACGGTGCCAATCAGGTAGAAGGTATCGGCGACATTGGTCACCCAATCACGTAGTGCCTCGTTCATCGCATCCTTGAGTGTGCCCGTACCGGCAGTGACCGGGATCACCGTCGCCCCCAGGAGCTTCATGCGAAAGACGTTGGCCTGTTGCCGGTCGATATCGGTGGTGCCCATGTAGATCACACAGGGCAGGCCGAAGCGGGCCGCTACGGTGGCAGTGGCCACGCCGTGCATGCCGGCGCCAGTCTCCGCAATGATGCGGGTCTTGCCCATACGCTTGGCCAGGAGAATCTGGCCGATGCAGTTGTTGATCTTGTGCGCGCCGGTGTGGTTTAGCTCTTCGCGCTTCAGATAGATCTTGGCGCCACCAAAATGCTCGGTCAGGCGCTCGGCGAAATACAGCGGATTGGGGCGGCCAATGTAGTCGCGCTGGAAATAGGCCAGCTCATCCAGAAACGCCTGATCCTTCATCGCGGCGGTGTACTCACGCTCGAGATCCAGAATCAGCGGCATCAGGGTTTCGGCCACGTAGCGGCCACCAAACTGGCCGAACATGCCCTGAGCATCAGGGCCTTGGCTGTAGGTCATGTCTGTCATGGGAGAGCTCCCTGTGAATATGGTTTTACACTAACCGGTTGCTGGACAGGAATAAATCGATAAGATCGCCTGTATCTGTCAGGAAAACTCACAGGTCGGATAATGAACGATCTTCCTCCTTTAAATGCTCTGCGTGCCTTTGAGGCAGCGGCACGCCTGGGAAGCGTCAGCAAGGCAGGAGCGGAGCTGTTCGTTACCCATGGCGCGGTAAGCCGTCAGATTCGTGCATTGGAGGAACAGCTGGGCGTGGTGCTGTTCGTCAGGGAAGGGCGGGGCCTTGCGCTAACCGAAGCGGGTCTTCGACTGCGGGACGCCAGTGCCGAAGCGTTCGAGCGGCTGCGCAGCGTCTGCGCCGATCTCAAACGCGGCGCCAGCGATGCCCCCTTTGTTCTGGGGTGTTCGGGCAGCCTTCTGGCTCGCTGGTTCATTCCGCGGCTGGATCGACTCAACCGTGAATTGCCTGAACTACGGCTGAGCCTGTCCACCAGCGAGGGAGAGCTCGATCCCCGCCGTCCCGGCCTCAACGCCACACTTTTGTTTGCCGAGCCAACTGCACCGCCGGACATGCACGTACACGTACTGGCCCCTGAATGTATCGGCCCGGTCGTCAGTCCCCGGTATGCCAATGCGTCCCTGTTTCAGAACGCACCACCTACGGCATTACTGGGCGAGCCACTATTGCATACGGCTTCCCGCCCGCAGGCCTGGCCTGCGTGGGCGCAACGCCATGGTCTGCCAGCTGACAGCCTGACGGTTGGCGCAGGCTTCGAGCACCTGTATTACCTATTGGAAGCGGCAGTGGCCGGGTTAGGGGTCGCCATTGCGCCTAAACCCCTAGTGGCAGGAGATCTGGCGGCAGGACGGCTGATAGCACCGTGGGGATTCGTTGAGACCGAAGCGGTTTTGGCATTATGGGTGCCGGGGCGGCTGGCGGACCAGCGAGCACAGCGGCTTGCACAGTGGCTGCGAGCAGCGCTGGCAGAAGACTAGGAAGGATCATCGCCGCCCGGCAAGGCGAGCGGCGAAAAAGGCGACATTATTATTCGTCGCGCAACAGCCACCAGCCTGCCAGTACAGTCAGACCGGCCACCACGCCTACAGTAGCCCAAGGGTGCTTGCGCACACTTGTACCGGCTATTTTGCTGGCTTCTAGTGCCAGTACACGTGCTTCGTCATAAAAATCTTCCAGGCTCTCACCCGAGCGGTGCAGCGCGTGGCTGGTGTTGTCCTTGAACGACTTCAACGAATGACGGGACTCCGCCGAAGCACTGCGCTTCAAGGAGGAGAGAGAATCTTTCAGTGTCTGAATCTGGTCTTCAAGATTTTCAAGGGTTGCCTGATAGGAACTGTTACGAGCCATGGCGTGAACCTCCTGTTTCATTGGGTGTTCCGGGTCTGACTTCACCCGGCAGCGAAAGTGCGACACAAACTTGATCAACACTTGTACACACTGAACTAATCCTCGTTTTGATGAGACTCATTAAACAAGCGGTTTTTTCCTTGGCCAGATGATTGGCCAACTACAACCAGGAGGTTTACATGTCTGATCATCACACGTACAAGAAGCTGGAAATTGTCGGCTCCTCCACCACCAGCGTCGAAGATGCCATCAACAACGCCCTGGCGGAGACCAGCAAGTCCATCAAGAACATGGAGTGGTTTGAAGTCGCCGAGACCCGCGGTCATATTCAAGACGGCAAGGTGGCGCACTATCAGGTAACGCTAAAAATCGGTTTTCGTATCGAAAACAGCTGATCTGATAAAAGAGATTTCGCAGTGAACCAATAAGCGGCGAAACGCTCTATTGCTGCGAGAACTTCCTAGAGCTGCCCGGCAGGTGATAGCGCAGCGGCCTTTGCGCCGATCCGCTATCAACCCCCGCGCAGCTCCGTAATCCCATTCCTCTGCATTTCCCCTCTCGTTATCCCATCTGCAACAAAAACCTAACGCCTGTTCCGGGCAGTTCCGTCTGCTAGATAATGAGCCTCGCTCAGCCTTACCTCAATGGGCAGTGGTTGCGATTTTCGTGACAACATCGGAGGCGATTGGCCTGAACTCTTGCGGGGTCGCGCTATCCGTATTTATACGCACGCTTCGTCATCACGAAGCCATGACTGCCACCCATATTCAGGTATACAAACGGAGAGTTACACGCAATGCATATGACCCAGGGACTACGCTTGAGCTGGAAGATTGCGGTCTTCGCCGTGCTGGCTTCGCTCTTGAGCGGCTGCGGCATCAACACTATTCCTACCTATGACGAGCAAGTGAAGTCGGCCTGGGCGCAGGTGGAAAACCAGTATCAGCGCCGTGCCGATCTCATCCCGAATCTGGTTGAGACCGTAAAGGGTTACGCCAAGCAGGAGCAGGACACCCTCACCGCCGTGATCGAGGCCCGCGCCAAGGCAACCTCCATTCAGGTCGACGCGAGCACGCTTAACGATCCCCAGAAACTCCAGCAGTTCGATCAGGCCCAGCAGCAGCTGAGTGGTGCCCTGAGCCGGTTGATGGTGGTGTCCGAGCGTTATCCGGATCTGAAGTCCAATCAAAACTTCATGGCCCTGCAATCCCAGCTGGAAGGTACTGAAAACCGTATCGCCGTGGCCCGCCGTGACTTCATCGCCTCGGTCGAGCGCTATAACACCGAAATCCGCACTTTCCCGGGCAGCATCTGGCACAAGATCTTCTATAGCGACCTGCCGGTTCGCGAGAACTTCAAAGCCACGACGCCCAACGCTGATCAGGCACCCAAGGTCAACTTCAATCAATGATTGATCGCCCGGTGTTTCGCGCCTTTGCACTATGGGTCCTGTTCTGGGCTTGTGCAGCAGTGGCACAGGCCCAGCAGGCTCCTGGTTTCCCACCCTTGACCGGACGGGTCGTTGATCAGGCCGGAATGCTGGACGCTCAGACCAAGGCTCGGCTGGAACAGATGCTCAAGGCCCATGAGCAGGCGACGAGCGAACAGGTAGTGGTCGCTACCATTCCCAGCCTGCAAGGCCGTTCCATTGAGGAGTATGGCTATCAGCTCGGTCGCCATTGGGGGATCGGGCAGAAAGGCAAAGACAATGGTGCGTTACTTCTTGTCTCGCGTGACGACCGCAAGGTGCGAATCGAAGTCGGCTATGGTCTGGAGGATCGTCTGACGGATGCACAGTCCTTCCTGATCATCAATCAGGTGATCGTTCCCGCGTTCCGGCAGGGTCAGTTTGCCCAAGGCATCAGCGAGGGAGCCAGTGCCATGCTCAAGGTGCTGGGCGGCGATCCGCTGGCACGCCCGGCACAGGATGATACATATCACGGCAGTGAAGATCGTCCTACCCCGATTCTGTTCATCGTCCTGTTCGTCATCATCCTGTTCATGATGAAAGGTGGCGGAGGCGGGCGTGGTGGACGTGGCGGGCGAGGCAACTCGGTGCTAACCGGCGCAATCCTTGGCAGTGTTCTCGGCGGTGGTGGCCGCTCGGGAGGAGGTGGCCTTGGAGGAGGTGGTTTTGGTGGGGGCGGCGGCAGCTTTGGCGGCGGCGGGGCTTCAGGTGATTGGTAAGGAGAGCGGACCTCTATGACATTACTCAACGAGCACGAGCAGCGACAGGTCGCTGAAGCCATCTCTCGCGTTGAACGCGATACCGATGCAGAGCTGGTCACGGTGCTGGCCGCACGGGCCGATGATTACACCTATATCCCGTTACTCTGGGCGAGCCTCATTGCATTGATCGTTCCAGGCGCGATCAATTACTACCCAGGTTGGTTGAGCCCCCATGAACTCCTGCTAGTCCAGTGGGGCACGTTGATTGCGCTGAGTTTGATCTTCCGCATTCCAGCCATCACGACGCGTCTGATTCCACGCCAGGTGCGTTGCTGGCGCGCGTCCAACCTGGCACGCCGTCAGTTTCTCGAGCACAACCTTCACCACACACAGGCGGAAACTGGCATGCTGATCTTTGTATCGGAAGCCGAACGCTATGTGGAAATCCTCGTAGACCGAGGTATTTCGCAAAAGCTGAGTGACGAAACCTGGCAGTCGATCATCGCAACCTTTACACAGCAGGTTCGTCGTGGCGAAACCTTGCAGGGCTTTCTGACCTGTATCGACGCATGCGGTGAGCACCTGAAGCAACACCTGCCGGCAACCCATACGCGTAACGAGCTACCGGACCGGCTGATCATCCTGCCCTGAGGGGTAGGCGTTTCCCTTGTTTGACGCGGGCCACTGTGGCCCGTGACAGGTTATTCCCCTTGCAAACGACCACCACCTCTATTCCTCGCTATCCCGTGATGGTGCTGATCCTCGGCGCCCTGGCCTGTATCGGTCCCATGTCGATTGATGCCTACCTGCCGGCCTTTGGCGCCATCGGCCGAGATTTTCAGCTGACACCTGAAAAGACCCAACTGACGCTCGGCCTGTATATGCTGGCGTTCGCATTCATGACGCTTCTGCATGGCACCCTGTCCGACTCGTTCGGCCGCCGGCGGGTTATTCTTTCGGCCCTGGCGGTGTACATCGCCGGCTCGCTGATCGCGGCGCTCGGCCCGAGCTTCGACTGGCTGCTGGCAGGCCGTGTCTGCCAGGGCCTGTCCGCTGGTGCAGGAATGGTAGTGGGACAGGCCATCGTGACGGACTGTTACAAGGGTCCGGTGGCCCAGAAAACCATGTCCTACATCATCATGGTCTTCAGCGTGTCCCCAGCCTTTGCGCCGATTATTGGCGGCTACCTGTCAGAACACACCGGTTGGCGCGGCGTGTTCTTTTTCCTGGCGGCGCTTGCCGTTTTCAGCGCCTCGCTCTGCGCGTTCCTGATGCCCGAAACCCTGGCGCCAGAACGCAGGCAAGCCTTCGATCTGAGCGTCCTGTCGCGCAATTACGGACGAGTCATGCGGGACGGGCAGTTCATGGCACGCGCCGTGGTCTTCGGCGCCCTGTTTGGCGGCTTCGCCTTCCTGATCGGCGCCGCCCCGGATTTTGTCACCCAGGTACTGGGGCTGGCCGAAACCGACTTTGGCTATCTGTTCATCCCCATCGTGATCGGATTGACCAGCGGGTCCTTCCTGGCAGCACGGCTTTCCTCACAATTGCCTTCCGGTCGACTGATCGGCTTTGCCTACGCCATGCTTGGTCTGAGCTGCCTGATCAACCTGACCTATACAGGTCTGGCTACCGACCTGAATGTCTATGCGGCCGTTATCCCCGCACGGGCTGTTCGTCTTCGGCCTGTCGCTGGGCATTCCTACCATGACGCTACGCATCCTCGAACGCGTACCGGAGCTGTCCGGCACCGCCGCGTCAGTCCTGGGGTTTGTCCAGATGATCTTCTTTTCCATCGTCAGCGGCTGGCTTGCACCGCTGGTGTACGGCAGCGCCTTCCGCCTGGCCGTGGCCCTGTCCATTGGAGTCGTGGTAAGTGGCTTGGGTTGGGCGCTGGTCACGCGTCTTTCCTCATCGGCCGAGCCCGCCTCAACGCGGTAATGTCTTTCCGGGCTGGCCATTTAAATAGCCAGCCCGCGTCTTTGTTCACAGCCCCCTTGACCCTATCGTAACGTGAGGCCTCAGGATCAATTCCGCACGTGGAAGAAAGGAGCAATTCGATGCTATTGAAAGTGGGCGAACTGGCTAAGCAGTCGGGTCTTACGATTCGGGCTCTTCACCATTACGACAGCATCGGCCTGCTCACACCCTCCGCGCGTTCCGATGCCGGCTACCGACTGTACAACCGGGCCGATATTGCCCGGCTGCACCAGATCCAGGCCCTGCGTGGCATGGGCCTGTCGCTGGCCGAGATCGGAGCCCGTCTGGCGCGGCCAGACGTTGCGCTCCTGACCATCACCGAGCAGCAGATCCGCCGGCTGGACCGACAGATTACTCAGCAAACCAATCTGCGTAATCGCCTGGCAGACCTGCATCGCCAACTCAGTGAAGGAGAGGAGCCTGACCTGGCCGATTGGTTAAAAACCTTGGAATTGATGACCATGTACGAACAGCATTTCGCCCCTGAAGACCTGAATGATCTGCCTTTCTACACTCCCGCCAACCAGCAGGCTTGGCGCGCACTGGTACAGGAAGCCCATCAGCTCCTCCAACAAGGACTCCCCCCTGAGTCCGTTCAAGCACAGTCGCTGGCACGGCGCTGGATGACGCTCCTGGAGCGCAATACATCAACCAACCCGGCCCTGGCCGTACGGCTCAACGAGCTGTTCCGCCAGGAGGCCCCGCTACAGGAGCAGACGGGTGTCACCACCGAGATGACCCGCTTTATCCTGAAGGCCTTCACGGCCGGCAAGCTTGCGATCTATGAACGGTATCTCACACCCGAAGAGTTCGCCTTCATGCAGGCAAACTATGGCGAGCAGGTCCCGAAATGGCTACCGCTTCTGGCCGATCTACGCCGCATTATGGATAACGGACTGCCTCCCCACTCTCCAGAGGCGCTGCAGCTGGCGCAACGCTGGACCGCATTGTTTACCGCCTATGCAGGCACAAATCCCGAGACCCACCATAAACTGCGTCAGGCCCATGCCTGCGAGCCGCAGCTGGCTGAGGGCACCTGGATGACAGACGATATCCAACGCTATCTCGGTCAGGCCATGGCAGCACTGCGCACCTAGCCCTGCAAGCCCTGATTCTGTGATCAGGGCTTGGCAAATGAGAGAGACAGCGAGGGCAGCTCCAGTGGAGGCTTGGTCAACCAGGCCTCCTCTTCCGCCTGGGTCGGCACGAACCGGCCTCCTGTCGCCTCTTGTGGCACCTGACCGGCCAAGGCGAAGGAGCCCATGCCGAGCGTACAGGCCGAACTTGGATAGTGACTGGAGATGGCATAGTCATCCGTCAGGGCATGGGCACTCATTGCACCGTTCTGCGCAAGCACGGCCTCGACTACGGCCTGCTGCTGATACTCGGTAAGCGTGACCGTCAGGACAGTCGAGTGCTGGGTAATGGCCTCGCGCGCGGGCTCATCATCGGCCAAGTCGAAAAGCGAACAGAAGAAATGGCTGATTCGTTCACCCAACGAACCTGTAGAAGAACCTGCCGTCTCATTTCGAGAGGCTGAAAGTGAGATATGCCGACCGGCTACACCTTTTGCGATCAACTCATGTCGGACATGCTCGGCTTCGCTTAGGCAGCCGAAGGCTGCTTTGAGAATGTGCTCCATCGCTACCACCCTTTTTAGTTATTGTGTTCACAGCCCGCTTAGCCGGGCCTGTCGCTAAAGGCAGACAGCGCCACCTGAAGGGAAAGGGCTCATCTGCCTGCCAGGGGATTCTGCAACAAGGTAAAAAAGGTGGGTGAGAGCATTTCGTCCGCCCGGCACATGCCGATGGGAAGCAATACGACTAGGACTGGACAGATCCAAATAACCTCACTGACGGAGTCACTTTGAGCCGCTGCGCTGGAGTGCCTCTACTGAAACCATTCCAGCGAAACCGCTTCGATGGGCAGGGAGAAGAAGGCTCGTTTCGGAACGCACCCGTAAGCGTTGAGTCACCTTATATGTTTTTAGACGAAAGGCTATGCCAGCATATCCTGGCGTACGGCAGGGACGAACAATACCGTGACTGACATTCTGACGCAGGGCTGCTCCAGCCAGGGCCACAAGATGTGATAAGACCAGAAACGATCGGCAGCCCGGAGGGACCTATCCGTTCGAAAAGACAGTCCAGGCACTTGAGCTAACGGCCTGTGGCTTTAGCACAAACCCATGCTTATTTACATGAACCTGCTCACAGCTCTGCACGGCAGCTCCCCATTTTCTTCGGAGCGCGCGTAGGATTTCAGGATGCAGTTAACCTGCCTGACTGCTTGAAAAGGAATTCAGCATGAAATGCCCCCACTGCAAACAAAGCATCAGCGCCTTCCACGCTGCAGTCTTCGGTCCTCCTGAATCGGATGGAAGCCGATTATGTCCCGAATGCCACAAACCTTTTACCTTGAAGCTTGATGTGTTCAGAGCTATCCCAGCAGCAGCCAGCGGTGCCGCCGCCGCCCTGTTGATTGCCTTCAGGATTCCCTATGTCGGCTTTCTTCTGGGTGCCTTCGTCCTGGTATTTTCGCTATATCTGACCTCAATGCGCCTGACCAAACCTGCATCGGCTGAAGAAGAGGCGGTTTCACCATGAGCGTCCGGCTGCCACATCAGGCGGGCAGCCCAGAAAGGAGAGGGGTACGTCAGGACTTGGGCATGCCTTCCAGCATGTACTTCTCAAGCTCGACCCGGCACGTAAGGCGGGTGCAGGCAAAAACTCGGTCATTCCAGTCGGCCAGTTCCGGATAGTCATTCTGTTCGAGCGTATCCAGAAAGCCCTTGAGGCGGTATGCCTCGCTTGCGCCAAGGCGCATTAAATCAAAGCCGTGACTGATCGCAACGATCTGCAGCAGCTCGCTGACTCGCTCACCCCAAAAGACATGCTGCTCTTTGGGTACAAAACGTCCAATACTGGGCGCGGAGTGAAGATAGCTCATTCAGTGTTTCCTGAAGAATATTCATTCAAATCCCTTGTGTTGATAGCGTTAGCGCGAAAGCCGAATTTCCTGTGGCCTCTTTAATAAGTCGACACAGTAAAAGGAAACTTTAGGATCACAATGCTTTTTGCTTAACCGATTCTCCCATGTTCAGGAATGATTCAGATTTCCCTACAATACCGTGAGTTAGTGCACACAAATATTTGGTTAACCTAATCGCCAATGCTTGACCTAGAGCCTTTTGCCATCATCGCATTTGTGTAAGTCATTAAAATGACCAGCGCTGTGCCGGTTAATTCTCCAAAGGCCGTATTGAAATGCTGAGATGGTCTACTTGCCTTACAACGGCGTACTAATACGGGTGCCGATCGATAAACGCACATATGAAGCGTTTTGTGTCCGATTATCGGACACAACCACCTTTTTCAAGGGATGCAATCGCATATGCTCGGTGCATGCGGCTTACCTCCTCGGCTGGTGCATGAGCAACAGCGAGACCCTTGAATGAGGACATACAATGATCAACAAGATTGTCGAGAGCCTGAGCCAGGCGGTGGAAGACATCCACGATGGTGCCACCGTAATGATTGGCGGCTTCGGCCCATCCGGACAGCCTTCTGAGCTGATTGATGCGTTGATAGCGCACGGTGCGAAAGATCTCACCATCATTAACAACAATGCGGGCAATGGCGATATAGGCCTGGCAGCCCTGCTCAAGGCAGGTCAGGTTCGCAAAATCATCTGTTCATTTCCACGCCAGACCGACTCCTATGTATTCGACGAGCTTTACCGTGCCGGCAAAATTGAACTGGAGTTAGTGCCGCAAGGCAATTTGGCCGAGCGCATCCGCGCTGCGGGTGCCGGTATCGGCGCCTTTTTCACGCCGACCAGCTACGGCACGATTCTGGCCGAAGGCGTGGAAACACGTGAAATCAACGGCAAGCACTACGTTATCCAATATCCCATTCATGCCGACTTTGCTCTGATTCGCGCGGACCGTGCCGACCGTTGGGGCAACCTGACCTACCGCAAGGCTGCCCGCAATTTTGGTCCCATCATGGCGACGGCTGCAAAGACTACCATCGTGCAAACCCGTGAAATTGTGGAGCTGGGCGAGATCGATCCGGAAATCATCGTTACGCCAGGCATTTTTGTGCAACGTGTCGTTCGTGTTTCAGGAGATCAGGAATGAACAGACTCAACCGCAACCAGATCGCTGCCCGAGTCGCCCAGGACATCCCAGAAGGGGCCTACGTCAATCTGGGGATTGGACTGCCGACGCTAGTGGCCAACCACCTGCCGGCTGACCGCGAAATTTTTCTGCACAGCGAGAACGGCATACTGGGCATGGGTCCGGCGCCAGAGGAGGGTAAGGAAGATTCTGATCTGATCAACGCTGGCAAGCAGCCTGTTACCCTGCTGCCAGGCGGTGCGTTTTTTCACCATGCGGATTCGTTTGCAATGATGCGCGGCGGCCATTTGGATATCTGCGTGCTCGGCGCTTTCCAGGTATCCGTCACAGGCGATCTGGCCAACTGGCACACCGGCGAGCCTGATGCGATTCCTGCCGTAGGGGGTGCTATGGACCTTGCAATAGGTGCCAAGCAGGTCTTTGTCATGATGGATCTCATGACCAAAGCCGGGCAAAGCAAGCTGGTCGAGCACTGTACCTACCCGCTGACGGGCGTAGGCTGCGTATCTCGTGTGTATACCGATCTGGCTATTTTCGATATTGCTAACGGCCGCGTGTATGCCAGCGAACTTGTCGAAGGCCTCACACTTGAAAGTCTTCAGGAAATGACTGGCCTTGCACTGGTACAAAAGCCGGTTTGACCCCTATCAAAGAAGAGCGGCCTTGCCATGGAACTCACAAGCCTCAAGGTACTAGGCCCGCTTCTTCTGCCAACTTCATGGCCTTTCAACAGCCTCTGTAAAGGTTTGTCTGTCTTGAAACAACTTTGCTGACAAACCGTCACAAAGGTGTGTTAGTGTTCGCCGACTAAGCACGCTGTTATTGGCACGTTTTATGACCAATCTCCTTTTCTGGCTGCCCACGCCGCCATAGCGCTCCGCCCCGCCTCTGGCCTTGCCCGTACAGGCAGGCACACTATCGCCCTGGTTTTTTATAAACTGCGGTGCTCTGTGTTTTTCGCTTTATTTAAAGTTTGCTTAACTTTTAAACGCGTTCAACATAGCGACCATCACATTGATTTACTGTTGGGTAATGATTGAGCATCAGTCGCTCATTATTAAACCAACCACTATCGGGTTCTTAATCAACTAGCTCACTGCTTTTTGGTTAATGCCGCTCGATCAGGCTGGAGAAATATGAAAATTTTAATTACAGGTCGAAGCGGTCAGGTCTCTCAAGCGCTGCAAAGAAGCCTTAAAACCGATCATGAACTTGTTGTTCTGGGTCGTGATGCCATGGATCTTGCAAATGAAGAGGCCATTCGTGAAACCGTTCGACGTGTGCAGCCAGACCTGATTATCAATGCTGCTGCGTATACGGCTGTGGACAAGGCCGAGACCGACGCCGAGATGGCTTTCAAGGTAAACGCAGAGGCACCGCGGATTCTGGCGGAGGAGGCCGTGGCACGGGCCATTCCGTTCATCCACTATTCGACCGACTATGTGTTTGATGGTGACAAGAACGAGCCCTACAGTGAAGAGGATGCCACCCACCCCACCAGCGTGTATGGCAAAAGCAAGCTGGCTGGCGAACAGGCGGTTCAGGCCGTAGGCGGACAGTATCTGATTCTGCGAACCAGTTGGGTTTACTCCCAGGATGGTCACAACTTTGTTCGTACCATGCATCGCCTGCTGCAGGAAAAAGACGAATTGCGCGTTGTAGATGATCAGATCGGCATACCGACTTGGTCCGATACGATTGCCTCAGCCACTAGCCACATCGTAGATCGCATTACCATGGGCAACCCAGGCCCCTGGGGTATTTACCACCTTACCTCGACAGGCAAGACATCCTGGTTTGGCTTTACCGAAACGATCGCTCAAAAACTTGAAGAGCAAGGCCGTTTACGTGCCCGGCTTTATCCTATTGCCACGTATGAGTATCCCACTCCAGCGAAACGTCCAGCTAATTCACGAATGGATTGCTCACGTATTCAGACCAACTGGGGCGTGCAATTACCCGAGTGGAAAGAAGCCTTCGAACAATTCTGGCAACAGAACTTTGCAGATAAATAGCCCGCCAATAAATTAATATTAATTTAATAGCTGATTGATATCTCTTTAGAATGCGCTGATATCAGCATTATTAGTTTAACGTTATAAAAAGGGCGCCGTAGCGCCCTTTTTATATCAGCCTTTAAGTTCGGCCAGAATCTGATACGACCTGAGTCGATCAGCATGTTCATACACATCGCAGGTGAAAATCAATTCATCGGCGTCGGTCTTCTCAAGCAGCAAATCGACCCGCTCGCGTACCTTGTCTGGTCCTCCAATGATCGCCATGCCCAGCATGTTCAGCACAGCGTCTTTTTCATGGGGCAACCATTCAGGACTCATGTTTCGAACCGGCGGGCGAAGCACCAGGCTTTGGCCACGCATCAATGCCAGGACGCGCTGATAAACCGTGCTGGCCAGGTAATTGGCTTCCTCGTCGCTGTCTGCTGCAACCAGCGGAACACCCAGCATGACATAGGGCTTGTCCAGCACCTCGGAAGGGCGGAAGTTTTCACGGTACAGACGAATCGCTTCATGCATATAGCGTGGCGCAAAATGGGATGCAAAGGCATACGGTAAACCTTTGGCAGCCGCTAGCTGAGCACTGAACAGGCTCGATCCCAACAGCCAGATCGGTATGTTGCTATCGACACCCGGCACGGCGATTACCCGCTGTTCTTCCTGTCGTGGACCCAGGAAGTACTGCAGCTCCTCTACGTCGGAAGGGAAGTCATCGGCACTTCCCAAACGATCGCGACGCAGCGCATGGGCGGTCATCTGATCGGACCCGGGCGCACGGCCAAGCCCCAGATCGATACGGCCCGGATACAGGGCATCCAGCGTGCCGAACTGCTCGGCCACAACAAGAGGGGCATGGTTAGGCAGCATGATGCCACCGGAGCCGATGCGGATCGTGGATGTACCACCCGCCAGGTATCCGAGCAGAACGGCCGTGGCCGAGCTGGCGATACCGTCCATGTTGTGATGCTCAGCGACCCAGAATCGGTTATAGCCCAGCCGCTCCGCATGGCGAGCAAGGTCGAGTGAGTTGTGCAGAGCCTGGGCGGCGTTGCCATCGTCCCGTACCGGCGCCAAGTCCAGAACGGAAATGGCAGTGTCTTTGAGTTGAGTCATGCAGAAGTCTCCTCGTTAGCCGCGGCAGGCTCTTCAATTTGCCGCTGCCGCACGGCCAGATCGTAGGTATCGCGCGCCTGCTGAATGATCGGCTGCGATTGAGCGGCCCAATCGGCCAAGGCTCTGATGGGAATGACCAGGCTTTGCCCGATCCCGGTCAGGGCGTATTCCACCTGGGGCGGCGTTGAGGGAATGACCGTTCGGGTAATCAATCCATCGCGCTCCAGGTTGCGCAACGTGACGGTCAGCATTCGTTGGGAAATGCCATCGATCTGACGCTTGAGTTCATTGAAACGCAGTGGTCCGCTGTCCAGCTTGAAAACAGCCAGTGCCGACCAGGCATCGCCTACACGGTCCAGCACATCACGGATAGGGCAGTCGTGGTTTTTCAGTCGGCGGCGCCCGGTAGCGGACTTGTTAGAATCGTCCATGGCAACCTCGCTGAGCGTGATTACATCAAGAAACTCACTCTACGCCTTTAAGGCAGTTATTAAAAGTAACCTGGCTCTTTTTAGTGACTATGAAACCGATAGGGTGAGGTAATGACGCGGTAGGTCCGGTACGACAGGTGTCGTACCGGAAAAACCGTGATCAGGCAAAACCGACCACACCATGAGGGACGTAAGGTTCCTCAAGGCGGGCGATCTCTTCGGCGGTCAGGTTGAGCGAGAGGGCGGCCACAGCGTCTTCGAGGTGCTGCGGTTTGGACGCACCAATGATAGGTGCACTGATGCCCGGTTTTTGCACAACCCAGGCCAGTGCCACCTGCGCGCGCGGTACGCCACGCTCGTTGGCAATTTCGGCCACACGCTCAACCACACGGCGGTCGGCATCGGCCGTATTGGCATACAGGCTCTTGCCAAACTCGTCACTCTCAACGCGTGCGCTGCTGGTATCCCAATCTCGGGTCAGCCTTCCACGTGCCATGGGGCTCCAGGGAATGACCCCTATGCCTTCGTCACGGCAGAGCGGCAGCATTTCGCGCTCTTCTTCGCGATACAGCAGGTTCACATAATTCTGCATGGTGACGAAACGGGTCCAACCATTTTGATCTGCCACGTGCAGAGCCTTGGCAAATTGCCAGGCGTACATGCTGGACGCACCGATATGCAGCGCTTTACCCGCCTTCACCACATCGTGCAGCGCATCCATGGTTTCTTCGATAGGCGTTTCATAATCCCAGCGGTGGATCTGGTACAGGTCCACGTAGTCAGTGCCCAAGCGCTTGAGGCTGGCATTGATACTGGCAAAGATCGCCTTACGTGACAGGCCGCCCACGTTGGGCTTGTTGCGCATCGGAAAATAGACCTTGGTGGCCAGCACAATCTCGTCACGCTGGGCAAAATCCTTCAGCGCCCGACCGACGATTTCCTCACTGGTACCATCGGAATAGGCGTTGGCGGTATCAAAGAAGTTAATGCCCATGTCGAGGGCTTTCTTGAGTAGCGGGCGACTCTCTTCTTCGCCCATCGTCCATGGATGATTACCACGTTCAGGCACACCGTAGGTCATACAGCCCAGGCACAGCGGAGAAATTTTCAGGCCCGTAGACCCGAGGTTCTTATAGTCCATGACGACTCCTTGAAATAAATCGGACCGGAGAAAAGGCAGGTCATAGGCTGACCACAACCCTGGCCATTTGCTCCGGCCTTTTTACCTTACCCTGATGAACACCACCTGTACGCCTTACGTTTCGCCGCACCCTCCAACGAACTTTGCCCAGCATCCGATTTCACATATAACTCGAGTCATCCACAGGAGAGGAACCATGAAAAAGACAGCATCTGCTGTATGGCAAGGTGGTTTGAAGGACGGTAAAGGTACGATTTCCACAGGCAGCGGCGCGCTGAAGGAAAATCCCTACGGTTTCAACACTCGCTTCGAAGACCAGCCCGGCACTAACCCCGAGGAGCTGATTGGCGCAGCGCATGCGGGCTGCTTCTCCATGGCCTTTTCCATGATGCTGGGGATGGAGAACTTCACAGCCGAGCGTATCGAAACCAAGGCAGTGGTTACGCTCGATAAGGTAGGCGAAGGCTTCGAAATCACGACGATTGATTTGACCATGTCGGCCAAGATCCCAGGCATCGACAACGACCAATTCCAGGCCATCGCCAACAAGGCGAAGGAAGGCTGCCCAGTCTCCAAGGTACTGAACGCCAAGATCAGCCTGGATGCCACCTTGCTGAACTGATATTCAACTCAGTGCCTGGCTACGCTGCCGGGCACTGTTTGCCGCAAATACCTTCCAGCGTCCTTCTTCAAGCGTAGATAAAGACAACATGAAGCCTGTGGATATCTCCCTAATTATGCACAGGAGCTGAATCTTATCCACATGCGCTATAGCAAACTCCATTGCTACTTCGTCTTAATACGCCTGTCTTTTGCCTTCAAGCCATAAATTCTGTTAGTCAAAACAGGCCTACTGCAATATCCATTTTCAGCGTGGACAATATTCGAATCTTTTTGTACAGGCATTACTTATCCACATGCGTCAGTAGCAGGTCTCCTAATAAAGCTATCCAGAGGACGCAATGCTCTAATCAGGACGCCGCCAGCTGCTGTCTGAGTTCATGCAATACCGGGCTGCTCTCCGGCCGTATGCCGCGCCAGAGGTAAAATGCTTCGGCAGCCTGCTCAACCAGCATACCCAGACCATCCAGGGCTTGTACTGCGCCGTGTGTGGTTGACCAACAACAGAAGGGCGTTGGCTCCTTGCTGTACATCATGTCGTAGGTAACAGTTACACCAACGCGGACCAGGGCAGGGGTGATAGGGGGAACATCGCCGGAGAGGCTGGCAGCAGTGCCATTGATGATCAGGTCAAACGGCTCCGCTTCAAGGCTGAACGCTGCCGCCTCGATCATTCCCAGCGCTGAAAATTCACGCGCCAGCTGTATGGCCTTGCTCTCGGTCCGATTGGCAATGACCAGGGCCGCAGGCCGCTCCGCCAGAATGGGCTCCAACACGCCACGTACGGCGCCACCAGCGCCCAGGATGAGGATACGCTTGCCAGTCAGGGACAGGCCTGCATTGACCGTCAGATCACGAACCAGTCCGGCACCGTCAGTGTTGTCGCCCAGAAAGGTCCCGTCTTCCCGCTTCTTTAGCGTATTGACCGCACCGGCACGTCGGGCACGCTCGGTCAGCTCATCGGCAAATCGAAAGGCATCCTCTTTGAACGGGACCGTCACATTAGCGCCTGCTGCATTGGCAAAAAACTCACGCGCGCTGCGCTCGAACTCGCCAAGCGGCGCAAGCCAGGTGTCGTAGCGCATGGCCTGTCCTGTCTGCTCGGCAAAGCGGCTATGAATGGCAGGCGACTTGCTATGGGCGACAGGGTTGCCAATGACGGCATAACGGTCCATGGAATGTCCTTGAAGCAAAGATCAATGGGTCGGTATCAGGTATCAGCCAACCAGTCACGGTCGGTCAGGAAGTACTCGGTCAAACGAGCCTCTTCGCTACCGGGCGCCGGCTTCCAGTCATATCCCCAACGCACGATGGGTGGCAGGGACATCAGGATCGACTCGGTACGGCCGCCCGATTGCAGACCGAACAGGGTGCCGCGGTCATAGACCAGGTTGAACTCCACGTAGCGGCCGCGACGATAGGCCTGGAACTCGCGCTGTGCTTCGGTAAAAGGCTCGTTCCGACGACGCTGTACAATCGGCAGGTAGGCGTTCAGGTAGGCATCGCCAATAGCCCGCAGAAAGGCAAAGCTGGTCTCGAAGTCCCACTCGTTCAGATCATCGAAGAACAGGCCACCGATTCCACGCGGCTCGTTTCGATGCTTGATCTGGAAGTAACGATCACACCAGGCTTTGTAACGCGGGTAGACGTCTTCACCGAATGGTGCACAGGCATCCCGTGCCACCCGGTGCCAGTGGATACAGTCTTCCTCGTTACCATAATAAGGCGTCAGATCCAAACCGCCACCAAACCACCAGACCGGTTCTTCACCGTCTTTTTCAGCGATGAAGAAACGCACATTGGCGTGGGAGGTGGGTACATTCGGGTTTTCAGGGTGGATCACCAGCGAGACGCCCATGGCCTCGAAACTACGGCCTGCCAGCTCAGGACGATGGGCGCTGGCCGAAGGCGGCATGCTGTCGCCGTGGACATGAGAAAAGTTCACACCGCCTTTTTCGATGACGGCACCTTCACCAATCACACGCGTACGACCACCGCCGCCGGTAGGGCGTGTCCATGCCTCCTCCATGAACCGGGCATGACCATCCTCCGCTTCCAAGGACTGGCAGATGCGATCCTGTAGATCGAGCAGGTATGCCTTTACGGCTTCGATTCGGTCTTTCACGGTCATCACCTGGAGTAGGGCAGGGTAAAGAAAGTCCTGAATCATACCACCGGAGGGTGCTTTGCCGGTTGACGCAGGCCTCTGCAAGGGATTGGATTAAGGTTCAGCCACTATTCTTACAAGGAAATCCCCATGGCAAAACGTATCCAGTTCAGCCGCACCGGCGGCCCGGAAGTGCTCGAATATGTCGATTTCACACCTGCCGAACCAGGGTCGAACGAGGTACGTGTCCGCAATGAGGCCATCGGGCTCAACTTTATCGATACCTACTACCGGGGCGGCCTGTATCCCCTTGGTACTTTGCCATCCGGGCTGGGCAGTGAAGGCGCAGGGATTGTCGAATCCATCGGCAGTGGCGTAACGCGGTTCAAGGTTGGAGATCGGGTTGCCTATGCCACCGGCCCGCTGGGCGCCTATGCCGAGGTCCATTCCCTGCCGGAGCGTAATCTGGTTCACCTGCCTGCAAGCGTCAGCTTTGAGCAGGCGGCAGCGGTCATGCTCAAGGGGCTGACCGTCCAGTACCTGCTGCGCCAGACCTATCGTGTCGAAGCGGGCGAAACCATCCTGTTTCATGCCGCTGCGGGCGGCGTCGGCTCCCTGGCCTGTCAGTGGGCAAAATCGCTGGGCGTGCGCGTGATCGGCACTGTGGGCTCTGCGGCCAAGGCCGAACATGCCCGTCGCCTGGGCGCCTGGGAGACAATCAATTACAAGGAAGAGGATATCGCCAAGCGAGTCCTTGAGCTGACCAATGGCAGGAAGTGTCCGGTCGTTTATGACAGTGTCGGCAAGGATACCTGGGAGGCGTCGCTGGACTGCATCTCACCGCGTGGCCTGATGGTCAGTTTTGGAAATTCGTCTGGCGCTGTGACAGGGGTCAACCTGGCGATCTTGAACCAGAAAGGCTCGCTGTTTGTCACACGTCCGTCCCTGGCAGGCTATGCCGATACGCCAGAACGGCTGCAATCCATGGCAGACGAACTATTTGGCCTGGTCGCCAACGGTACGCTCAAGATCGAGATCAACCAACGCTACCCGTTATCCGAAGCCGCCCAGGCGCAACGTGCCCTGGCAGGCCGTGAAACAACGGGGTCAACCGTTCTGATCCTGGAACGGTCATAATTGCAGGAAAGGAGGCAAGCCTAGCTTGCCTCCTCCGTAGTACCGCTGATTTGGAGCCTGTGTCGATCGTATGCCTCATCAAGCCCTTCTCGCTGCGATCCTCGACAGCGCTACGGATTACGCCATCATTACCACGGACCTGGACGGGCGACTGACCAGCTGGAATGCCGGTGCCCAGACGCTGTTCGGCTGGAGCGAGGCCGAGGCGGTCGGGAAGACCGTCGAGTTCCTGCTCAACGCCGAAGACCTCATCGGTCCCATTCTTCATCAGGAACGGCAAACGGCCCGAGCGAAAGGTCATGTGAACAGCCAGCGCTGGTATGTACGCCGCGACGGCACGCAGTTCTGGGGAAGTGCGCGAACCGTACCGCTCATGAAAGACGACCTTCATCTCGGCTTTCTGCTGACCCTGCGGGATCGAACCCAATCCCTGCATACCGAGCGCGACCGCGATCATCTGACTGACACGCTCAGCCGCCGCGTGACCCAGCTCAAGGCATTGGCCGAAGCAACGCGAGCGATTACCTCGGCACCCGACATGAAAACCACCGTGGACGCCATTACCGAGCAGGCCCGCCTGATCGTAGGGGCTCACCAATCCGTAGTCAGCATGACCCAGGGTGAAGACTGGAGCCAATCCATCACCAGCGTGTCGCTTTCCGAGAAATACGCAAAGTGGCGCCATCTCGACGCCCTGCCCAGTGGCGGCGGCATCTATGCCATGGTCTGCGAGACCAATCAGCCCGTGCGCATGACCCAGGCCGAGTTGGAAGCGCATACGCGCTGGAAGAACTTTGGCACCTATGTCAATGAACATCCACCCATGCGCGGTTGGCTGGCGGTCCCGTTGATCAGCCATCAGGGCACCAATCTGGGCCTGATCCAGCTTTCGGATAAGTTCACGGGTGAGTTCGATGAGGCGGACGAAGCCATTGTGGTGCAGTTGGCGCAGTTCGCGTCGGTCGCCATCGAAAAGGCCAGGGCACAGGATCAACTTCACCAAAGCCAAGCCCGGCTACAGCTCGAAAGTGGCTTGCTGACCAGCGTCCTGGAGCAGGCCCCTCTGGGTATTTCTATCTCCGAAGCGGGCACCGGGCGCTCATTGATGCTGAACAAGCAGATTCAGAACCAACTTGGCATTACACCGGGCGGGGAGAGTCTGCATCGCTACAAGCATCTGGGAGCGGTTCATTCTGATGGCCGACCCTACGCCATTGAGGACTACCCGACGGTACGAGCGCTTTCCTCTGGAAATCCCATCCCACCGGAGCCCATGATCTATCGGCGCGCGGACGGGACCGTTCGCACATTTGAAGTTTCCAGCGCGCCCGTGCGTAATTCCGAAGGCGAGGTCATCGCCTCGGTGACTGTTTCCATCGATATCGAAGATCGGCTTCAGGCTGAAGCCACCCTGCAGGACCGTACCAACCGCCTGTTCACGTTGATCAACCAGGCTGCGGTCGGTATCTGCCAGACGGACCTCAATGGCACGATCGTGCTCGTCAATGCACGCTATTGCGATATTCTCGGGCGCTCCGAAGAAGAGTTGATCGGCAGCAATGTCGATGCACTGACGCATCCGTCAGATCGCCAGACCAGCAAGGTGCTGACCCAACAGATGTTCAAGACGGGGGAGTCCTATCTGGTCGACAAGCGCTATATGCGGCCGGATGGCTCCCATGTCTGGACCAGCCTGCATGTCTCGCTGGCCCACGATGCGGAGGGCATGCCTCAGTATGTCAGTGCCGTGGTTGTGGACATTACCCAGCGCAAGCAGGCCGAAGCGTCGCTGCACCTGTCCAACCAGCGGTTCCGCGCCGCGGTCGATGCGGTTCAGGGGGTGCTGTGGACCAACAACGCCAAGGGCCGCATGATTGGAGAACAGCCAGCCTGGAGTGCTCTGACGGGCCAGACGTATGAGGAATATCAGGGCACGGGCTGGACCCGCGCGCTGCATCCCGAAGATGCGCCTCGCTCGCTCAAGCGGTGGCGTGCTGCTCTACGTGGACGCAAGACCTTTCACGACGAACAGCGCGTGCGTTGCCAGAACGGCAAGTGGCGGATCTTTTCGGTCCGGGCAATTCCGGTCATCGAAGAGGGCGTTATTGTCGAATGGGTAGGCGTACACACAGACATCACCGAGATTCGCCAGGTCGAGCAGCGTTTGCGCCAGCTGAACGAAACCCTGGAGCAACGGGTTGCCGAACGAACCGCCGAGCGCGACCGCACCTGGGCACTGTCTGACGATCTCTTGGGTGTGTTCGCGCGTGAGCGCTGGCAAAGCCTGAACCCGGCCTGGACGCGCCAGCTGGGCTGGTCCCAATCGGAGCTGCTGGCATTTGAGCCTTCCCGTCTCGAGTATCCCGACGATCCATCGCCCACACAGCATTTTAGACAGCTCCCGATCGGCGAGACGATCAATGGCCTTCGCAGCCGCTACCGAGCCCGCTCAGGCGAATGGCATTGGATCGATTGGAAGGCCACGGCCGACAAGGATGGACAGGTTTATGTCTTTGCGCGGGATGTCACGGCTGAAGTGGAGGCGGCGGTCATGCTCAAGCAGACCGAGGAAGCCCTACGCCAGTCGCAGAAGATGGAAGCAGTCGGGCAACTCACCGGCGGTATTGCCCATGACTTTAATAACCTGCTGACCGGCATCATTGGTTCGCTTGAAATCATGAAGCGCCGAATTGGCAGCCAGCAGCTTCAAGGGCTGGAGCGCTACATGGAGGCCGCCAGTGTCTCGGCTCATCGTGCTGCCACATTGACGCAGCGCCTGCTGGCCTTTGCTCGTCGTCAGACACTCGATCCTCAACCCATCGATCTGAATGCCCTCGTCACTTCACTGGAAGATCTGGTCCGGCGAACCCTCGGCGAGCACATCGAAATCATCACCCAACTGCATCCCCATCTCTGGCATGCCCTATCGGATACCAACCAGCTGGAAAACGCCCTGTTGAACCTGGTCATCAACGCGCGCGACGCAATGCCTGACGGGGGTACCCTGGTACTCAAGACAGGTCATTTTTTCAATGAGGCAACCCATCCGCTGGAAGATCTGAATCCAGGTCACTACGTCACGCTAACAGTACGGGACAGCGGTACCGGTATGAGTCCGGAGGTCGTAGCCAAGGCCTTCGACCCGTTCTTTACCACCAAGCCCATCGGGCAGGGCACAGGCCTGGGTCTGTCGATGATCTATGGTTTCGTCAAACAGTCCGGCGGCCATGTCACCTTGCAAAGCGAAGTAGGGCAAGGCACAACGATTACCCTGTATTTCCCCCGTGCACTTCAAGCCGAGTCTCTGGATCAAGAGGAAGTCGAAGCAGTCGTAGCGCCAGGAAACGGCGAATCCATTCTGGTCGTGGGTGATGACTCGGCCGTTCGCCTGCTCGTGGTCGAAGTACTCAATGAGTTGGGGTACGCGGCCCAGGATACTCACCATGCACATGAGGCCCTGGCTATTCTGGAATCCGACGCGCCGGTGGATCTACTGATTACCGATGTAGGGCTACCCGGCATGAGCGGTACGCAACTGGCCGAGCGGGCACGAGCGTCACGTCCGACATTGAAGATTCTCTTCATGACCGGCTATGCGGGCGAAGCCGTCCAGCCCAAGGGTAGTCTGACCGAAGGTACCGACATAATCGGCAAGCCTTTCCTGATCGATGAGCTGGCCAACCGGGTCCGTCATATGCTTGTTGACGAACCCCAGAGCTGACTATTTAGCCATAGAGGTCAGCTCTACTATCAGGGACGAAAGACCTGACCTGTTTCCAGATCGCGGATAACGCTGGGGCTTCTGCGACCACCCAGCGCACCGCCCAGCACGGCGTCCAGCTCTCCGGAAAAATACTGCTCAACCTTAAGCCGTGAACGGGCGGCCGGACGTCCCGCCGGGTTGGCGGAGGTAGAAATGATCGGGCCGCTCAAGGCACACAGTTCACGCACCAGAGGGTGGTCAGTCACACGCAACGCTACCGTTTGATGCACACCCGTCACCCAGCCCGGCAAGCGGTTCTGGTGCGGTACCAGCCAGGTATTGGGCCCCGGCCATGTGCTCGACAGTTTGTCCTTCCATTCCTTGGGCAGATCATGCAGCAGGAAATCGAACTGCCTGATGTTGTCGGCCACTACAATCAAACCCTTTTCCAGCGGGCGCTGCTTGATACGCAGCAACCGATAGACCGCAGCCGCATCCCAGGGATCACATCCCAGGCCCCAGACTGCCTCGGTCGGGTAGGCGATTACACCGCCGTGACGTATGACGTGAGCAGCATATTGAACGCGCCAGCAGCTGAGCATCGGTTCACTCCTGTCCATAAAAAGATCACGAGTTTAACCGAGACTGACCCGTCACGCTCGATAGACCCAAAGTCCATTTTCACGGGCCACACGGCCGTCCAGCTCAAGCTCCGTCAGCTCGGCCAGCAAATGAGAAACCTCGTAACCGCTGAGCTGGGCAAGCGTCTCGCTGTTCTGGGGGGAAGCCCTCAGCACGTCCAGCAAAGGATGCGTTTCACGTGGAACATCTGCTGGTTCCGGTTCATCCATCAAGGGCAGGGACGACTGTCCAAACGGTGCCTGCCAGCCTCTGAGCGATTCCAGAATATGTTCGATACTCTCGACCAGTTGCGCCCCCTCACGGACCAGCTGATGGCAGCCACGTGCGCCGGGATGATGAATCGAGCCGGGAATGGCAAACACTTCGCGTCCTTGCTCTGCTGCCAGCCGCGCTGTGATCAGGGAGCCACTCGAAGGACTCGCCTCGACCACCAGTACACCGAGTGATAACCCGCTGATAATACGGTTACGCCGCGGAAAGTTGGCGGCGTTGGGTGCTGCATCCAAGGGTAACTCTGACACCAGCGCGCCACCGTGCTCGACGATACGACGAGCCAAGCTGATATGGCGACGAGGATAGAGTCGCTCAAGCCCTGTGCCCAATACGGCAATCGTAGCACCGCTGGCTTCCAGCGCACCTTCGTGAGCTGCACCATCGACGCCGAGCGCAAGGCCGCTGGTTACGCAGAAACCTGCCGCCGCAAGGCTCTTGGAAAACCGGCGAGCGTTATCAAGCCCATAGGCACTCGCCTGGCGGCTGCCGACCAGGGCGAGCTGGGGCCGCTCCAGCAGTTCCACGGCTCCCGCTACATAGAGCAGAGGTGGCGCCCCTTTGGTTTCGGCCAGTAATGCGGAATAGCGAGGATCATCCCAACACACCAAGTGGTGATGTTCACTTTCCAGCCAGGCGAGAGCATGGGCTGCACGTTCACGGGTTTCAACGGTACGGCGGGCGTCTGCGCAGACGCCCGGAATACCCAATGCCTGCCAGGCGGAAGCCGGCGCACTGAGCGCTGCCGAAGCACTGCCAAAGGCATGAATCAGATGGTGAAAGCGGCGCGGACCAATTTCAGGGAGGTTATGCAGACGCAGGCGGGCTTCAAGCTCCGCCGGGGAAGAAAACGACATACGATCATCCTTGATCGTGGCGCACCCCTTGAAAGGCTGCGCCAGTGTGACTATTTAGGGATTACGGACCTTGTCCAGAACCGAGAGCTGACGAGTCGCATTCAGGACCAGGCCATAGCTGAGCTTGTCATAGGTGCGAAAGATCATCAGTAGACCAGAGCGCTCGTCGGGCACCTTGACGTTATCACCCGTTACCCGGTCGCGTACGGTTTCGCCGGTCTTGTAGACAGCCAGTACGTTGCCTTCGACCAGCCCGTCACGCATACCCTTGTTGATGATGACCACATCGAACTGGCCGATCTGGGTAACACCACGCGGAACATCAAGAATGATTCCGTTGATGTCCCTGTCGGGTGCACTGGGCATAAAGGTCGAGTTGACGACACGCTGCTCGGTGGGGAACAGGCGATCGCCCAGGCGAACCTCTTCATTGGAGCGGCTGAGCACCAGCGTGGTCATGTCGCCTTCAGAGGTCACCTTGTCGCCGCTACCGATATAATCGGCGTTGATGCCCAGAAATTCTTCAGTCTGGGGATCTTTATACGCTTTTCCCTGCCGATAAATACTGTAGGCAGGCTGGTCCTCAGTGAAGTGACCACGTGCGTAGACTCGATCACCGGCGCCACTGACAACACGCTCGGCATTGCCGGCCACGATATAGGGGGCGTTCCTGAATTGATTGGCATCATCGATCACACGGTTCGACAGCAGGAAGCTGTTGATGGCCTCCAGCGGAATCGTCGGTATCGCTTCGGCAATCGGTGTCGACCGGATGGTAGGCGACAGTTTGATCGTGCCACGGGACTCGCCACGGTTGAGCATCAGCCGAGGCTGCCCGTCCACGTAGACAAGACTCAGTCTATCGCCGGGATAGATCAAATGCGGGTTTTCGACCTGTGGGTTGGCATGCCATATTTCTGGCCACTGCCAGGGCTTGCTCAAAAATTTGCCGGAAATATCCCAAAGGGTATCGCCGCGCACCACCGTGTAACTGTCTGGATGCCCCTGGCGCAGCTGTACGTCGGCCTGCACCCAACTGCTAGCCGCCACCAGCAACAGGGCGAACAACGATTTCCTCATCCGGTGAATCCCTTTACTATGTGCAATATGCAAAAAAACCCTGAGGGAATGCCCCAATCACTCCCTGGCGGGGCTGTTAAATCAACGCTGCTGCATCTTAGCAGTGCCTTTCGAATTTATTCCACACGTGCTTCACACACATCATGGCCCTTTTAAATATCCTAGAATTCCCTGATCCCCGCTTGCGTACTATCGCCAAGCCGGTTGCGGAGGTGGACGATGCCCTTCGTCAGGTGATCGATGACATGTTCGAAACCATGTACGAAGCACCTGGCATAGGATTGGCCGCTACCCAAGTCAATGTTCACAAGCAGCTGATCGTCATCGATATCAGTGAAGACAAGAGTCAGCCGCTCGTGTTCATCAACCCCAAACTGGAACCCCTGACCCAGGATCTGGGCGAGTACCAGGAAGGCTGCCTGTCCGTGCCGGGCTTCTACGAGAAAGTAGAGCGGCCCGAGCGCGTCAAGGTGAATGCCCTTGATCGTAACGGCGAGCCGTTCGAGATGATCTGTGAAGGTCTGCTGGCTGTGTGCATCCAGCATGAGGTCGACCACCTCAACGGTAAGCTGTTTGTGGACTATCTGTCCTCGCTCAAGCGTGACCGCATCAAGAAAAAGCTGGAAAAGCAGCACCGTATCCAGCAGAACGCCTGATTGCGCTGAAAAGGCCTGCAGCAGCAGGCCTTTTTCATTCTGGTGCCAAGACCTCTATCCTATGCAAGACTCGTCTTTATAGTAGCGAGCAGTTGCTGCCTTGTACTGATCCATGAGAGCCCCATGACTCAACCGTTGCGTATTGTCTTTGCTGGTACACCAGAATTTGCCGCCCGCCATCTGCATGCCTTGTTAAGGGTAGGCTACTCGATAGCCGCCGTGTATACACAACCTGATCGTCCAGCCGGACGAGGGCAGAAACTGGCGATGAGTCCCGTCAAGCAGCTGGCGGAATCTCACAATATTCCGGTGTATCAACCTCAGACGCTACGCAACGCTGATGCACAGGCAGAGCTTGCAGCCCTTAAGCCTGATCTTCTGATCGTCGTAGCCTATGGGTTGATTCTGCCTCAAGCTGTCCTGGATATTCCGCGCCTGGGCTGCATTAACAGCCATGCCTCGCTGTTGCCTCGCTGGCGAGGGGCTGCGCCAATTCAACGTGCCATCGAAGCGGGCGATACCGAAACGGGCGTCACGGTCATGCGGATGGAAGCGGGCCTGGATACCGGTCCCATGCTGAGCAAGGTAAGCACACCGATTACTGCCGAGGACACTGGTGGCAGCTTACATGATCGTCTCGCCTTACTCGGCGCAGAAGCGGTTGTCGAAGCCATTCCTGCGCTGGCAGCCGGTACGTTGCCAGACAAGCTGCAAGATGATGCCTTGGCAACCTACGCTCATAAGCTTAATAAGGAAGAAGCCAAGCTGGACTGGAGTCGTCCTGCTGTCGATCTGGAACGGCTGATTCGTGCCTTCAATCCATGGCCGTTGTGCCACAGCACCTTGGCGGGAGAGGGCGTGAAAATCTACGCAGCAACAGTAGTAGACGGTAACGGACAGCCAGGTGAGATTCTGGAGGCCAGCCGTGAAGGCTTACGGGTTGCCTGTGGTGAAGGCGCATTGCTGTTAACGCGTATTCAGTTTCCTGGCGGTAAACCGCTCGCGTTTGCTGACTTGTTCAATGCCCGCCGTGAGCGCTTTGCCGCAGGTCAGGTACTTGGCTTATGAGTCTTAATCCCCGTCTTGCTGCGGCTCGGGCACTGGCTGCCGTACTGGCAGGCCGCGCCTCGCTGGGTAGCAGCCTGCCAGCCCAACAGGACAAGGTTGATCCACGAGATCGGGCGCTGGTGCAGGAGCTGGCTTTTGGCACCGCTCGCTGGCAACCCCGGTTGGCTCTGTTGGCCGAGAAGCTGTTACAAAAACCATTCAAGGCAGCGGATCGCGACGTGGAAGCGCTGCTGCTGGTTGGTCTGTATCAGCTTTTTTACACCCGCGTGCCTGCCCATGCAGCTTTAGGTGAAACCGTAGGCTGCGCGGACAAGCTTAAAAAGCCTTGGGCAAAAAGCCTGCTCAATGCAGTGCTGCGCCGTGCCCAGCGCGAAGGCGAAGAGCTGCTGGCAGGTCTCGAGCGTGACCCGGCGGCCCGGCTGTCGCATCCGCGCTGGCTGCAGAAAGAACTCAAGGCCCGCTGGCCGGAGCAGTGGGAAGCGATCTGCCACGCCAACAACTTGCATCCGCCGCTTATGCTGCGGGTAAACCATCGCCTGGGAACGCGCGATGCCTACCTGGCTGAACTGGTCGCCGCAGGTGTTGAGGCCGAAGCCTGTACCTACAGCGAGGACGGTATTCGCTTGGCGGTCGCTCAGGACGTTAAAACCCTGCCGGGCTTTGCCGAGGGACGCGTCAGCGTTCAGGATGAAGCTGCGCAGCTGTCAGCCCTGCTGCTGGAGCTGGCCCCGGGTCAACGTGTCCTGGATGCCTGCTGCGCACCGGGCGGCAAGACGTGCCATATCCTTGAGCGGGAAGAGCGGCTGACTGAAGTTGTAGCGATCGACGCAGAAGCGTCGCGCCTGGTGCGTGTGAGTGAAAACCTCAGCCGCCTCAATCTCTCTGCCAACCTGATCGCTGCCGATGGCCGTGCGGTGGACAGCTGGTGGGACGGCAAACCGTTTCAGCGCATCCTGCTGGATGCACCCTGTTCAGCCACCGGAGTTATCCGTCGTCATCCCGACATCAAGCTCACCCGCAAGCCCGAAGACATCCCAGCCCTAGCCCAACTGCAGGCCGAACTCCTGGATGCACTCTGGCCTACGCTGGAGGTGGGAGGCATTCTGCTGTACGCCACATGCTCGGTAATGCCGGTCGAAAATACCGACAACATCGGCGCGTTTCTGGCCCGAACACCGGGTGCTCGGGAGCTGGATATTCCAGCCCCCTGGGGAATCAAACAGCCCCACGGGCGGCAGCTACTTCCTCAGGAAAATGGCCACGACGGGTTCTACTACGCCAAGCTGATCAAGATCGCCAAATAAGAGGAAATGCCCATGCTCGAATCATTGGAAAACATGCTAGCCAAAGGCATGGATAACCCCATGTTGCGTTTCGGGCTGGGCAAGGGCTATCTGGATGCCGGAAATGCCGCGCAAGCCGCTATACACCTTCAACGCTGCGTAGAGCAGGATGCCACTTATTCGGCCGCCTGGAAGCTGCTCGGCAAGGCCCTGGAACAGCAGGGAGACAGTGAAGGTGCCCGCGCGGCCTGGCAGTCAGGCCTGACTGCTGCGCAGACCAAAGGCGATAAGCAGTCGGAAAAGGAAATGACGGTTTTCCTGAAGCGCCTGGACAAGAAGAAGGGCTAAGCCAACGCCAGGCTTACCCTCGTAGAAAGCGAAAGCCTGCACCGAGCGCATCCACACGCATCAACTCCATGTCGACAACAGGTGCCTCGATGGGCAGGTCCAGCACCTGTCCCTGCACCCGTGTCCCTACAGGCCACTCCGTCAGCGTCTCGTGCTGCACATAGACGCCACCGTCGGAAAGGTCACGCGTCTGGCAGATCAGCTCGCCAAACTCCGGGTGCGTAATGCGCAACCGGCACTTCATGGCTACACGGGGATGGCGTCTCTGATTGATACCCATCAGGCTCTCCTACTTACTGCTTTTCCGTCTGTCATCAGAATAACCACTGCACCAGAAGCCACAGGTTGGCGAGACTGATGATACCGAACAGAAACCAGGCCAGCAGCTTGGTATAGGTGCGATTAGCAAAAGGGCCCATGAGTTTCGTATCGCTCGTCATGCGAATGAGCGGGTAGAGCGCAAAGGGAAGCTGCAGACTCAGGACAACCTGACTCAGCACCAATAGCTTGCCCACGGAACCCTCACCCAACCACCACACGCCAATCAGCGCCGGGACCAGGGCCATGGCGCGTGTGGCCAATCGCTGCTGCCAGCAGGGAATCTTGAGTTGCAGATACCCTTCCAGGATGACCTGTCCGGCTACCGTCCCGGTAAAGGTCGAGCTTTGTCCCGAAGCCAACAGCGCCACACCAAACAGAATGCTGGCGAGCGCACCGCCAACCAGCGGATCGAGCAGGTGGTACGCATCCTGAATCTCGACCACATCCGTATGGCCGGTACGATGGAATGCCGAAGCGGCCAGAATCAGGATCGCCGCATTGATCAGCAAGGCCAGCGCCAGCGAGCCGATGGTATCGAAACGCGCCAGCCGAATGGCCTCCAGCCGGCTGGCCTGATCCTTGGCCACCAGACGTGTCTGCACCACAGAAGAATGCAGGTAAAGATTGTGCGGCATGACGGTCGCGCCCAGGATGCCGATCGCCAGATACAAGGGCTCCTGATGAGCGATCGCCTCCCAGGACGGTACGAAGCCTTTCGCCACGTCGGGCCAGAATGGATTGACCAGCATCAGCTCGATAAAGAAGCAGATACCGATCGTGGCGGCCAGCCCCAGCATGATGGCTTCCAACTGACGGAACCCCCGACGCTGCAAGCTCAGGATCAACAAGGTATCGAAGGCCGTCAGGATGATCCCCGTGGTTAGCGAGCACCCAAGCAGCAGGTGAAATGCCAACGCGCATCCCAGCACCTCCGCCAGATCGGTGGCGATGATGGATATCTGTGCCAATGCCCAGTGCGTCTTGGCTGTCCGCGGGCTGTATCGCTCGCGAGAGAGCTGCGCCAGATCGCGGCCAGTGGCAAGCCCCAGACGCGCGCATAGGCACTGAACCACCATGCCGGCCAGGCTGGCCAGCAACACCACAAACAAGAGGCTGTAGCCAAAGCGGGAGCCTGCCTCGATGGCGGTCGCCCAGTTGCCAGGATCCATGTAACCGATCGAGACCAGAAGGCCCGGACCTGCAAACTGGAAAGCCTTGCGCCAGAAGGGCGCACCGGGCGTGACAGGCACCGACCCACTGACCTCGGAGGGACAGAAGGGTGCTGTAGCAATTTTGGGAATTGAGAATTTCACCTGCTGCTCTCGATCAGTAAGACGGTTTGCCTGTATCAAGGCCTGGTCTGAACCCGAACAGACCAGGCATCACACTTGGCTGGATATGAATGGTTGACCACACAAGTGCATGGAATACGCTCAGTACCAGCGAGGCTCGCCATCCGGGCGGTTTTTGAAGCGCTTCATGCTCCACATGTATTGCGTAGGGTAGGTACTGACGTAACGCTCCAGCGCCTTGCTCATGGCGGCCACGGACACTTCCGGGTCCTTGTCATACATTTCCGGTGGGGCAGCCTCGAGAATCACCTTGTAGCCACTGCCATCCGGCAGGCGCACCGCATGGAAGAACACCCCCCGCGCCTTACCCTTGGCCAACAGTGACGGCACAAATTTGCTGGTCAGCGCCGTAGTGCCGAGGAAGGGCACGAACAGCCCCGCACTTCGGCTAGGCTCGGGATCGGCCGGAATACCCACGGCGCCGCCCCGACGCACCTCCTTGATCACACTGATGATGCCTTCCGGGGTAGAAGGTGCCACACGGTTGCCCAGTTGAACCCGCTGTTTCTTCAGGAGCTCATCCACTGCTTTCAGCTTGGGCGGACGGTAGAAAATGATCGGCTTGGCATGGGAGCAATAAAAGTGGTTGAGCAACTCCCAGTTACCCAGATGGCTGGTAATGCCCACCAGGCCATCGCCTGAAGCCAATGCCTCCTGCAGCACGTCCATGCCTTCCACTTCACGAATCAGCTTGAGCGAGCGCTCTGCTGGCCAGATCCAGGCACAGGCGCTTTCGGTCAGGGTCTTGCCGATACCAGCCAGGCACTCCTTGGAGAATTGCTCCAGCGCTTCGCCCTCAAGCTCTGGATAACAATGGGCCAGATTGATCCGGGTCACCTTGCCAGCACGTGTCGGCAGTTTCCACATGCACCAGCCAATGAAGGAACCCAGCCGCTGTACCATGGACCAGGGCAATAGGGCCAACAGACGCAAGAAGCCGACAATCAGCGCGCCTTTGAGCTTTTCCAAGAGCAACTCCCACAAGCATAAAATCCACTATTGTACTGCCGCACGCCGGGGCTGATCAGCCTTTCGGCATCTGATGACCACACAACACGGCGTAACGGTCGCAGTCCGTCGTGTGATCCATCACTAGCCCGGCGGCCTGCATATAGGCATAACAGATGGTCGGGCCGACAAACGTGAAGCCTGCCTTCCTAAGCGCCTTGCTCATGGCCTCGGCCTCAGGCGTGATGGCAGGGACCTCGCTGCGATCGCGGAAATGGTTGATCTTTGGCTCACCACCGACGAACGACCAGAGAAACGTCACCGGATCCTCCAGGCGCAGCCACGCCTGTGCGTTTTGCCGGGCAGCCTTGAGCTTCATCCGGTTGCGAATGATGCCTGCATCCTGCATGCGTATCTCAATCTCCTCATCGGTCATGGCCGCCAGTCGCCCAGGGTCGAAACCGAACAGCACCTCGCGATAGCGGGCGCGTTTTTTCAGAATCGTGATCCACGATAATCCCGCCTGGAAGCCTTCCAGCACCAGCAACTCGAACAGCCGCTGCGGATCTTTCAGTGGTATTCCCCACTCCTGATCGTGGTAGGCGATATACAGCGGATCGTCAGTACACCAGTAGCAACGCGGCATGAGGGCTCCCTAATGGTCAGAACAGGCCGTTCACCTAAATATCATCCGAGTCTAATCGGTTATACTGCCTGACTTTTACCGTCTTCAGCACAGGTGAACGCCGTGACTTCGACTCCACCCGCCGTGCGCACCTTCCAGGATCTGATCCTCGCCCTGCAAAACTACTGGGCGGAGCAGGGCTGCGTTGTTTTGCAGCCCTATGACATGGAAGTCGGCGCCGGTACGTTCCATACCGCCACGTTCCTTCGCGCCATCGGCCCGGAAACCTGGAACGCCGCCTACGTACAACCCAGCCGCCGTCCAACCGACGGTCGCTACGGCGAAAACCCCAACCGCCTGCAGCATTACTACCAATTCCAAGTAGTCCTGAAGCCCAACCCGGAAAACTTCCAGGAGCTTTACCTCGGCTCCCTGAAGGCCATCGGCCTTGACCCGCTCGTCCATGACATCCGCTTCGTGGAAGACAACTGGGAATCGCCTACCCTGGGTGCCTGGGGTCTGGGTTGGGAAGTCTGGCTGAACGGCATGGAAGTTACCCAGTTCACGTACTTCCAGCAGGCCGGCGGCATCGAGTGCTATCCGGTGACCGGCGAGATCACCTATGGCCTGGAACGCCTAGCCATGTACCTGCAGGGCGTCGACTCCGTCTATGACCTGATCTGGACTAATGGTCCATTCGGTACTGTGACCTATGGCGACGTGTTCCATCAGAACGAAGTAGAGCAGTCTACCTATAACTTCGAGCATGCCAATGTGCCCAAGCTGTTCGAGCTGTTCGACTTTTACGAGTCGGAAGCCAACCGCCTGCTTGAGCTCGAATTGCCGTTGCCGACCTATGAAATGGTGCTGAAGGCCTCGCATACCTTCAACCTGCTGGACGCCCGTCGCGCTATCTCCGTAACCGAGCGCCAGCGCTATATCCTGCGCGTCCGTACCCTGGCCCGCGCCGTGGCACACAGCTACCTCAAGGCCCGTGCACGCCTTGGCTTCCCCATGGCCACGCCCGAACTGCGTGACGAAGTACTCGCCAAACTCAAGGAGGCCGAACAATGAGCGCCCAGGATTTCCTCGTCGAACTTGGCACCGAAGAGCTGCCACCCAAGGCCTTGAAGAGCCTGGGCGAAGCCTTCCTGGCCGGTATCGAGAAAGGGCTCAAGGCGGCCGGACTGAACTACACCGGCGCCCGCTATTACGCTGCACCGCGCCGTTTGGCCGTACTGGTCAATCAGCTGGATGAGCAGCAACCCGATCGCAGCGTCAATCTGGACGGCCCGCCGGTCAAGGCAGCCTTTGATGCCGACGGCAACCCTACACAGGCGGCGCTGGGTTTCGCCCGCAAGTGCGGCGTGGATATCAGCGAAATCGACCGTAGCGGTCCGAAGCTTCGTTTCTCCCAGACAATTCAGGGTCAACCAGCCGGCACCCTGTTGCCAGGGATTGTCGAAGCCTCCTTGGGCGAACTGCCTATTCCCAAGCGCATGCGCTGGGCCGCCCGTCGTGAAGAATTTGTTCGTCCGACCCAGTGGCTCGTCATGCTCTTTGGCAATGACGTACTGGATTGCGAAATCCTGGCCCAGAAAGCCGGCCGCGAATCTCGCGGTCACCGCTTCCATAGCCCAGGCAGCGTAAACATCACGGCTCCCGCCAACTATGCTGAAGACCTTCGCGCAGCTTATGTGCTGGCCGATTTTGCCGAACGTCGCGTGTTGATCGAGCACCGCGTCAATGAGCTGGCCGCCGAACAGCAGGGCAATGCCGTTGTGCCGGCGGATCTGCTGGACGAAGTGACCGCGCTGGTCGAATGGCCGGTACCACTGGTGTGCTCGTTTGAGGAACGTTTCCTCGAGGTTCCCCAGGAAGCCCTCATCGCCACCATGCAGGACAACCAGAAGTACTTCTGCCTGCTGGACGCCAACGGCAAGCTTCTGCCGCGCTTCATCACGGTGGCAAACGTCGAAAGCAAGGACCCAATCCAGATCGTTTCTGGAAATGAGAAGGTTGTTCGCCCGCGTCTGACCGATGCCGAATTCTTTTTCAAACAGGATAAGAAGCAGCCGCTGGAGCACTTCAACGAGCGATTGAAGAATGTGGTCTTCCAGGCTCAACTTGGCACTGTCTATGAGAAGTCCGAGCGTGTTTCCCAGCTGGCGGCATACATCGCCGAACAACTGGGCAGCGACGTAGAAAAAGCAGCACGTGCAGGCATCCTGGCCAAGTGCGATCTGGCTACCGAAATGGTAGGTGAATTCCCTGAAATGCAGGGCGTTGCCGGCTATTACTATGCACTGCATGGCGGTGAAGCCGAAGACGTTGCGCACGCGTTGAACGAACAATACATGCCCCGCGGTGCAGGAGCTGAATTGCCTCGTACCGCTACAGGCGCCGCTGTTGCATTGGCAGACAAGCTCGATACCCTGGTTGGTATCTTCGGCATTGGCATGCTGCCCACCGGTAGCAAGGACCCATTCGCCCTGCGCCGTCAGGCCCTGGGTGTGCTGCGCATCCTGATCGAAAAACAGCTGGACCTCAGTATTCCGGCTGCGATCGACAAGGCCATCGAACTGTACGGTGACAAGGTCAAGGCGGGCGATCTGGCTCAGCAGGTACAGGATTTCATCTTTGACCGCCTGCGCGCGCGCTATGAGGATGAAGGCGTTGCCGCTGAAGTCTATCTGTCTGTACGCGCCCTGAAACCCAACTCGGCACTGGACTTTGATCAGCGAGTGCAGGCCGTTCAGGCTTTCCGTGGCTTGCCGGAAGCCGCTTCGCTGGCAGCAGCCAACAAGCGTGTATCCAACCTTCTGGGCAAGGCCGAAGGCATGGTACTGGCCCAGGTCGATGCCAAGCTCTTCGAACACGATGCCGAGCGGGTATTGCTCGAAGCAATCACTGATGCCGAGCAGAACGTCGAGCCGCTGTCACTGGCACGTAACTACCGCGAAGCACTCAACCGCCTGGCAAGTCTGCGTGAACCGGTCGATAGCTTCTTTGATCAGGTACTGGTAAACGCTGAAGACGAGCATATCCGCGCAAACCGCTACGCGCTCCTGGCACGTCTACGGGCGCTGTTCCTGGGCATTGCCGATATCTCGTTGCTGGGTTGATCGATATGAAGCTGATCGTGCTGGACCGGGATGGCGTCATCAATCAGGATTCCGACGCGTTTGTTAAATCGGTCGAGGAATGGATTCCGATCTCGGGCAGTATCGAAGCCATGGCCCGATTGAGCCAAGCCGGCTGGAAGGTGGCGATTGCCACCAACCAGTCCGGTATTTCGCGCGGGCTGTTCGATGGCGAGACACTGGAGGCCATGCACGAAAAGCTCAGGCAGCTGGTGAGCGGGCAGGGCGGCCATGTCGATCTGATCGTTCACTGCGCCCACGGCCCGGATGACGGCTGTGACTGTCGCAAGCCAAGCCCGGGTATGTTCCGCCAGGTGGCACAGCATTACGGCATGACCGACCTGACCGGGGTTCCTGTGGTCGGCGACAGCCTGCGTGATCTGACCGCTGGTATTGCCGTGGGCTGTACGCCTTACCTTGTGAAAACAGGGAAGGGTGAGCGAACCTTGCAGAAGCCGCTCCCGGAAGGAACACAGGTCTTTCCCGATCTGGCGGCTGTTGTACAACATCTCCTACAGGACTAATCCATGCGCGTCCTGCGTACTGTGATCTTCTATATTCTCCTTGGCACCAGCGGCATCATCTGGTCGTGTGTATCCCTGCTGGTCGCTCCGCTGCTTTCCTATCGAGCGCGCTATCGCTTTATCGTCAAGGCCTGGACGGGTTTTGCCGTTTGGCTGGCCAAGGTGGTTTGCGGTATCCGTTATGAGATTTCAGGGCTTGAGAATATTCCCAAGACACCCTGCATCATCATTGCCAACCACCAGAGCACCTGGGAAACCTTTTTCCTGTCTGCCCTGTTTGAACCCACCTCACAGGTAATCAAGCGCGAGTTGCTCAAGGTACCGTTCTTCGGCTGGGCTTTTGCTTTGCTCAAGCCAATCGCTATCGATAGAAACAATGGCAAGGTTGCCCTTCAGCAGATTACCGAACAAGGCGGACGTTACATCAAGCAAGGCTGCTGGGTACTGATTTTTCCCCAAGGTACTCGTGTATCGCCGGGAGAGACTGGCAAGTTTTCTCGCGGTGGCGCTGCGCTGGCTTGTGCGTTGAACGTGCCGGTACTGCCTATCGCTCACAACGCCGGTGAATACTGGCCAAACAAGAGCTGGGTCAAGCGTCCCGGCACCATCAAAGTGATTATTGGTCCGGCCCTATCGCCCAATGGTTCTGATCCCCGTGCGATTGTAGACCTCAATACCCGTAGTCAGTCCTTTATCGATCAAGCGCTGGCCTCTATATCACCTGTGCATAACTCAGCGTTAACTGAGCCTCCAGTCAGGCCCGCCACTAATAGTTGATCAGGTCAAAAAACAAAACCCGGGATAACCGGGTTTTTTATGCACAGATGAAAACTATACAGAGGTCTGTTTCCATTCCTTTCGAAGCAAGCCATACATCATCACATCCTCGAATTGCTCTGCCTTGTGCATATCTTCGCGCCGGCACCCTTCATAGCTCATGCCTAGCTTTTCCAGCACTCTGATAGATGCGCGGTTTCGCTTGAAGCACTCGCCGAAGATCCGATTGAGTTCAAGCGCAGTAAAACCATATTCGATCACCGCCCTCGCTGCCTCACTGCAGTAGCCCTGATTCCAGTAGGCTTTGCCTATCCAGTAAGCCAAGCCAGCTTTTCGATGAGGAGAGCCGAAACCGCTCAGGCTTATCGTTCCAATCAATGCAGCATGTTCTTGAAGCACAACGGCCAGATTAAGGCTTCGTCCTTCCATAAACCAACGTTCATGATTGGAGATCCAGTGCTCTGCCAGTTCAAGGGTATAAGGCGAGGGCAGCGTCCCTGTCATGGAAGCAATATCGGGATTGTCAGCCAGCAGATAATGAAAAGGCGCATCGGCAGGGACATACGGCCTTAGCTGCAAACGATGTGTTTTCAACAAGGGAAGAGAAGACATGTGTTAACTCGACTGTGTATAACTTTGAGATATACACAAGCTGTGTTACCAGCAGATTTCCAACACAGCTGTGGAAAATCAACGCATGGTATTGGTGCTGTTAAAGTTAACCACAATAAAAAAGGCCAACGTTTCCGTTGGCCTTTTGTTTATTACGTAGCGGTCAGACGTCCAGGTTCGATACTGCCAAAGCATTGCTTTCAATAAAGTCGCGACGCGGCTCTACCTGATCGCCCATCAGGGTATTGAAGATCTGGTCAGCAGCAATAGCGTCTTCAATCGTGACACGCAACATGCGACGTACATTCGGGTCCATTGTGGTTTCCCACAACTGATCCGGATTCATCTCGCCCAAGCCCTTATAGCGCTGGATGCTGTAGCGTTTCGCTGTCTCGCCCATTAGCCACTCAAGAGCCTCACGGAAAGTAGAGACTGCCTTGCGGCGCTCGCCACGCTTCACATAAGCGCTGTCTTCAAGCAGGTTGTTGATCTGAGCGCCCAGCGTCGTGATCTGACGATAGTCATTGCTACCGAAGAAATCCCGGTTGAAGGTGACATAACTTGAGAGCCCGTGCGCTTTGGTCTCAACCTCTGGCAGCCAAAGATGACGTTCGCGGTCTTCACGCAAGTTGACCTCGTAGGCAAGACCGGAGCGCTCATTGGTCTTCAGACGCGTACGCAGCATGTCGATCCATGCGTTCATCGCCGCTTGGTCAGCCAGTTGCTCCAATTCAACACGAGGCAGGTAAAGCATGTGCTCGCTGATATCCGACGGATACAGGCGGGACAGCCGCTTGAGGGACTTCATCACCGTACGATAGCTGTTCACCATTTTCTCCAGCTCAACGCCGGAAAGTCCTGGAGCATGCTCATTCACGTGCAGGCTGGCATCTTCAAGGGCGGTCTGCGTGAGGTATTCCTCCATCGCCTCGTCGTCCTTGATGTATTGCTCCTGCTTGCCACGCTTGACCTTATACAGCGGAGGCTGAGCGATATAGATATAACCACGCTCAATCAACAGGGGCATCTGACGGAAGAAGAACGTCAAGAGCAGCGTACGGATGTGCGAGCCGTCAACGTCAGCATCGGTCATGATGATGATGTTGTGATAACGCAGCTTATCGATGTTGAATTCTTCACGGCCAATGCCGCAGCCCAGCGCTGTAATCAGCGTACCGACTTCAGCAGAAGACAGCATCTTGTCAAAGCGCGCCTTCTCCACGTTCAGGATCTTGCCCTTTAGTGGAAGAATGGCTTGCGTACGGCGGTTACGGCCTTGCTTCGCCGAACCGCCTGCGGAGTCACCCTCCACGATGTACAGTTCTGACAGGGCAGGGTCCTTTTCCTGACAGTCCGCCAGCTTACCGGGCAGACCTGCTATATCCAGAGCGCCCTTACGGCGGGTCATTTCGCGTGCCTTGCGCGCCGCTTCACGAGCGCGTGCCGCATCGATCATCTTGCCGACAACCGCTTTGGCTTCACCGGGATTTTCGAGCAGGAAATCAGCGAATTGCTTACCCATTTCCTGTTCTACTGCAGTCTTCACTTCAGAAGAAACCAATTTATCCTTCGTCTGGGAAGAGAACTTGGGATCCGGAACCTTAACGGAAATAATTGCCGTCAAGCCTTCACGCGCATCGTCACCTGTAGTCGCAACCTTGAACTTCTTGGCCAGTCCTTCCGCCTCGATATAGGTGTTCAGGTTACGGGTCAGCGCTGAACGGAAACCGGCAAGGTGAGTACCGCCATCACGCTGAGGAATGTTGTTGGTAAAGCAGAGAATGTTTTCGTTGAAACTGTCATTCCACTGCAACGCCACTTCCACGCCGATACCGTCTTCGCGGTCACCTACGTTGAAGTGGAACACCTGATTGACAGGCGTTTTGTTAGTGTTGAGATAATCAACGAATGCACGCAGTCCGCCTTCGTATTTGAACATCTCCTCCTTGCCCGAGCGCTCGTCTCGCAGCAGAATGCCCACGCCCGAGTTCAGAAAGGACAGTTCGCGCAAACGCTTGGCCAGAATATCCCAGCTGAAATGGATGTTACTGAAGGTCTCGGCTGACGGCTTGAAATGGATTTGAGTGCCGGTCCCGTCCGTTTCACCAATCGCCTTGAGAGGCTCCTGCGGAACGCCGTGGACATAGACCTGTTCCCAAACCTGACCGAGTCGACGGATCGTCAGGCGCAGCTCTTCAGACAAAGCGTTTACAACGGACACACCTACACCGTGCAAGCCGCCGGATACTTTGTAAGTGTTATCGTCGAACTTACCGCCTGCGTGCAGCACCGTCATGATGACTTCTGCTGCCGAAACGCCTTCTTCCTTGTGGATATCGACCGGAATTCCACGTCCATTGTCGCGGACGGTTATGGACTCGTCCGTGTGGATAGTAATGGTAATTTCATCACAATGCCCCGCCAGGGCTTCGTCGATAGAGTTATCGACAACTTCGAATACCATGTGATGCAAGCCGGTACCGTCATCGGTATCGCCGATGTACATTCCCGGACGCTTGCGAACTGCATCCAGTCCCTTCAGTACCTTAATACTGGAGGAATCGTAAGTCTGGTTCTCGCTCATGCTTTACTCCCAACGCTTGGGGTCTGCGTAATGGATCCCTGTTCAACATGGAACAGGGCCACTGGCGTGTCGTCTTGCCAGTTGGATTCCAATGATTCTTTCTCGACACACGTGATGAAGATCTGGCAGTTAAGGCCTTCCAGCAAACGGCATAATGCCTTGCGGTGCTGTTCATCCAATTCGGAAGGCAAATCATCTACCAGATAGACACACTGGCCGCGCTTGACTCGATTGATTAATCTTCCCTGTGCAATTCTCAATGCACAGACCACCAGTTTTTGCTGGCCACGCGACAGGATATCTGCCGCGTTGTGGCTACCTAGCCTAATTCGTAGATCGGCTCTCTGCGGACCGGCCTGCGTATGTCCAAGCTGCATGTCTCGGGTCAAGGACGCCGTCAACACATCCTGCAGCTCGCGGTCTTTGTCCCAGCCGCGGTAATAACTGAACGTCAGGTTTTCAATATCGACCAGCTCTTCCAGAGCAGCCTGAAACTCAGGTTTGAGCTCTGTAATATAGGCTCGCCGAAACGCATCGATTTCGTTGCTGGCTTGCGTCAGTTCTCTGTCCCACGCCTGTTGCGAGGCAGGATCCATTTTACCATGTCGTAGCCATGAGTTCCGCTGTCTTAGCGCTTTCTGAAGCCTTTGCCACACTTGTAGAAAACGCGGTTCCACGTGGAACACACCCCAATCTATAAACTGCCGCCTGATCTTTGGGCTTCCTTCAAGCAATCGAAAACTGTCGGGATTGATCAACTGAATCGGCAGAGTTTCAGCAAGTTGGGCTGTACTTCGAGCATTCTGCCCATCGATACGAATAGTGAAATCACCATTACGCTCACGCTGGACGCCCAGACTACTGACGCCATCACTAGGCAAGCTGACCTGGCCAAAGACCGTACAGGCGGCTTGCTCGTTCTGGATAACGGGTGATAGACGGGTGCTACGAAACGAGCGAGCAAGTCCTAGCAGATGGATACTCTCCAATACACTGGTCTTGCCGCTACCGTTGTCACCGTAGAGGATATTGATCCGCGGGGAGGGCGTCAGCGTCACCGTGTGCAGGTTACGCACAGCGGTGACGGTCAGGCGGATAAGGGACATCGCGCCTCGAAATTACAGACGCATCGGCATAATGACGTAAGAGGACTCGTCATTGCCGGCTTCCTGAACCAACGCACTGCTATTGGAATCGGAAAGGGTGATGCGTACCTGGTCCGTCGTCATGACGCCCAGTACGTCGAGCAAATAGCTTACGTTGAATCCGATTTCCAGCTCGGCACCAGCATAATCCACCTGCAACTCTTCTTCAGCTTCTTCCTGTTCAGGGTTGTTAGCCTGGATCTTCAGCTGATCGGTTACCAGCTGGAGGCGAATACCACGGTACTTTTCATTAGAAAGGATAGCCGTACGGCTGAACGCCTCCCGTAACAGCTGACGCTCACCAGTCAGAATCTTGTCACCGTTGCGTGGCAGTACACGCTCGTAGTCAGGGAATTTCCCATCGACCAGCTTTGAAGTAAAGGTAAAGTCAGCGGTCGTCGCTCGAATGTGGTGCTGGCCCAACGTAACATTGACCGGCTCCTCAGGCTCGAGCAGCAACCGTGACAACTCCAGGATACCTTTACGCGGCACAATTACCTGATGACGACCTTCGTACTGGATTCCCGCTTCCTGTACGCACATGGCAAGACGGTGCCCATCGGTCGCAACTGCGCGCAAATGGCCTTCGCTGACCTCAAGCAGCATACCGTTCAGATAGTAACGGACATCCTGCTGAGCCATGGCAAATCCAGTGCGGTCGATAAGACGGCGCAACTTGCTTTGCGGCAGGCTGAAGCTCATCGATCCGGGACCTTCCTCAACGGTAGGGAAGTCATTGGCCGGCAATGTGGATAATGTAAAGCGACTGCGGCCAGCTTTGACGAGCAGCTTCTGCTCATCGGTCCGGATATCGATCAGGGCATCGCTTGGCAAACTCTTGCAAATATCCATGAGTTTGCGAGCCGGTACGGTAATCTCGCCAGGCTCAGCTTTGTCTTCGAGCGTTACACGGCCGATCAGCTCAACCTCAAGGTCAGTACCTGTCAAGGACAGTTCCTGGCCCTGGACCACCAGCAGCACGTTGGACAGCACCGGTAATGTCTGCCGACGCTCCACGACACCAGCCACGAGCTGCAATGGTTTCAACAAGGCTTCGCGTTGAATAGTGAAATGCATGGTCTTGTCCCTTGCCAAGTGCTTCTGATCAGGTCGTCAGTGTGCGCAATAGATTTTTGTAGTCCTCGCGAATATCAGCGTCGGACTCTCTGAGTTCGGCAATCTTACGACAAGCGTGCAGCACTGTCGTGTGATCGCGCCCGCCAAAGGCATCACCTATTTCTGGCAGGCTGTGATTGGTCAATTCCTTCGACAGGGCCATCGCCACTTGGCGAGGACGAGCAACGGAACGAGAACGTCGCTTCGACAACAGATCGGCGATCTTGATCTTGTAATATTCAGCAGCCGTTCGCTGGATATTTTCAATGCTGACCAGTTTGTCCTGAAGCGCCAGCAGATCCTTGAGCGACTCGCGAATCAGCTCGATCGTAATTTCTCGCCCCATGAAATGAGCATGGGCGATGACACGCTTGAGTGCACCCTCAAGCTCTCGAACGTTCGAGCGAATCCGCTGGGCGATAAAGAAGGCAGCGTCATGGGGAAGGTCTACCTTCGCCTGGTCTGCCTTCTTCATGAGAATGGCCACTCGCGTTTCCAGCTCAGGCGGTTCGACAGCCACTGTCAGCCCCCAGCCGAAACGGGACTTGAGGCGTTCTTCAAGCCCATCGATTTCCTTGGGGTAACGATCACTTGTCAGAATAACCTGCTGTCCGCCTTCAAGCAGGGCGTTGAACGTATGGAAGAATTCTTCCTGTGAACGCTCCTTGCGTGCGAAGAACTGGATATCGTCGATCAGCAGGGCATCAACGGAGCGATAAAAACGCTTGAATTCATTGATGGCGTTCAACTGCAGGGCTTTCACCATGTCAGCCACGAAACGCTCCGAATGCAGATACACAATCTTGGCATTGGGATTACGCTTGAGCAGATGGTTTCCCACTGCATGCATGAGGTGCGTCTTGCCCAAGCCAACCCCTCCATAAAGGAAGAGAGGGTTGTATCCATGCTTGGGGTTGTCCGCAACCTGCCAGGCTGCAGCACGAGCCAGCTGGTTGGACTTACCCTCGACAAAATTCTCGAAAGTAAAAGTACGATTGAGGTAGCTCGTATGCTTGAGCGCCCCTTCTACCTGAACGTTGCGCTCGGTCTTGTTGGCGACCAGAGGCGCTGGCTGCGGATCAGCATCATCAGCGATCGGCATCTCGATCTGCTGCACTGATGTCTCAGGCTCGGCAACCGAATCTCGACCCGTAGACTCAGGTAATGAAGGTGTAGTGGATGCGACAGGAGCAGGCGGCGCCGTTATGGAAGGCGCTCGCGTAGGTTTGCTGCTCTTGCGACTTCCAATCAGCAGAGTCAGCTCGGGTACCAACCCATCATCGGACTGCTCCTCAAGCAGCTCAAGCAACCGGCTAACGTACTTTTCATTTACCCAATCCAGTACGAACCGATTCGGCGCATAAACGCGTAGCTCGGCTCCTTCTGCTTCTATTTGCAGAGGGCGGATCCAAGTATTGAATTGCTGAGAAGGCAGCTCATCGCGCAGTACATCGACACAGCGCTGCCAAAGTTCAACTGACACAGTCACTCCAGAAAGAAAGTCACCCTGTTATTGCCTCTGTATATAAAGAAGCAACGTGTTCAGGCAAAGGTGAATGCAGCATGACATTGTACCGTTGCCCCTGTCACTTATCCACATCAACCATTCAATCAGTTAAATAGAGAGCGAAAAATCAAAAAATTTTCGCTGTGGATAAGCGCAGGTAGAAAGCGGTTTGTTTGTAGGGTAACTGCCTGTTGATAACTCAGTTGTGGCTAAGTGCATTAGATATCCACAACCAGTATCCAGGCGCAGCACAGCAGTTCGACGGCTTTACCGCATAGTTATACAATGACAGATGTGAGCAAGAATGAAGCCTTCACGCTCTTATCCACAGGAAAGGGCTCCTACATACATTAACACTGTATCTATCTTCTTTTTAATTCGTTCTTTTGTTGTTTTTTGCTGAATTTTTATTGACAACCGGTGCTGTATGGAAATTGACCTATTCACTGGCTTTCTCTAGAATCGCCGGTCTATTTAAACGGGGTGATTTCGCCTCGCTTCGTTCACACCTAGGTAAATGACCATGAAACGCACTTTCCAACCCAGTACTCTGAAGCGCGCCCGTACTCACGGTTTCCGTGCTCGTATGGCTACCAAGAATGGCCGTCAGGTTCTGTCCCGTCGCCGTGCCAAAGGCCGTAAGCGTCTGGCAGTCTGATAGTCCCGGTACAGGTGGTGAGTCGAGACTTCAGCCGCGAAAAACGGCTTCTGACTTCAAGACAGTTTCAAAATGTCTTCGACTCTCCCACTATCAAGGTTCCTGGTAATAGTGTTCTTCTGCTTGTACGTCAGAATGGCTTGTCGCATGCCCGCCTCGGGCTGGTGATAGGTAAGAAGAGCGTCAAGCTGTCAGTCGAGCGTAACCGGCTCAAGCGTGTCCTTCGAGATTCCTTTCGCCACCATCAGCACATGCTTGAAGGTCTGGATATCGTTGTGATTGCACGTAAGGGCTTCGGTGATATTGAGAATCCCGACTTGCATCAGCACTTGGGCAAACTCTGGAATCGTCTGGCACGTAAACAGCTACAAAAGACCGATCCTTCCGAACATTCGAAACAGGCAAACGGTTCTTATGCGTAAGCCGGCTCTGCTGCTTATCCGCTTCTACCGTTATGTCATCACACCGATGATGGCATCTCATTGCCGTTTCTATCCCAGTTGTTCAAACCATACGTCCCAAGTGATTGCGCTGTGCAATTTCTTGCACGATGGCTGGATGGCAATGCGCCAATGGCGTCTTTGCCATTTCAGGCTCGCTGATGGATATGATCCGGTACCAGCAGACCCATCCCAAGCACCGACCTCTTAGATGGCCGAGTAATCATGGATATAAAGCGCACGTTTCTCATCGCCGCTCTAGCGATTGTGTCTTACACAGCGGTGTTGCAATGGAATAAGGATTACGGCCAGCCCGAAACGCCTTCTTCAGCACAATCCTCCGCTGCGGCGCTGCCGACTGACACGCCAACAGGCAATACTGCTGCGGCCGATGTTCCAACCG